>JAKLGK010000009.1 GCA_022710725.1 Verrucomicrobiota bacterium | reverse complement strand
CGAAGTTGAGAGGCGCGCCGCCCCCCAGGGGGGGCGGGAGGGGGGAAGAAAGAAGGAGGTGGAATGACGACGAACCATTAGCTTATGCTACCCTTGAAACTGTCCAAAGGATGGGGGGAAGCTCCGCGTAAATGCCGCCCGATACCCGAGCCGGACCCCGGCTATGTTGCGGTGTCCCATTCATGGGCGCAGGACCCTGCCGACCCGTTCAGCGCCGCCGCATCCCTTGTACAGATGACAGTGGCGGACTGGGATGCGCAACAGGCGGCGGAGGCCGAAGCCGCCAGGATCTCGGTGGCAGCCCCGGAGGTCATGTCTCACGGGATCGAGGTGCCCGTGCTGGTCCTGACCAGCGAGACCAACCAGGTCGGCGTGGGCGTCGTGGCGACGGACGGGGGCGACCTTGTGACGTACATCGAGCACGAGTCCCCGAGCATCACCCCGGAAGAGCGGGCGGCCCGTATCGCGGCCAAGGTTCGGGACCACAACGGAAAAAAGCAGGCCGCGAAGGACGGTCTGAACGGCCAGTTGCAGCAACGCCTTGAGAACCTGGAGCGCCTCCTGGGCGTGCGTGAGTAAGCCATGATCTCCAAAACCATAGCCGTTTCCGCCGGAAGCCTGGCTGCCCTGGCCAGCGCCGCTCCGGCCTCCCCGGAGGCTTTGGAGGCGGTGAGCAAATGGCCGGTCACCGTGGTCCTGGGCGCCGTCTGCTGCTTCTGCGTGTACCTGATGTACCGGCAGGGCAGCGATTACCGAGCGAGCCTCGACAAGATCGCCGGGGCGCTCACGAAGCTTTCTGAGAACCTGGCCCAACGGCCCTGCATCCGGGACCCCCACAACGACTGATCCATGAACACCAACGCCATTCTGCTCAAGGTGCCCGATCCGGAGGGCCGGTTCGATGGGGCTTTCCGCTTCGAGTACGTGAACGGCAGGGATTGGGCGGTGGCCGGGGATATCTCCTATCGCACCCAAGCTGGGCCGGTCTCGACGGTCCGGGCGGGATTCACGACGGACTTTGCCACGATCCCTCCGTTCCTCTGGCCCTTTATGCCGCCTGCGGGCGATGGTCGGAACTTCTACGGCCTGGCGGCGCTTTGGCATGACTGGCTCTACTGGCATGGGGCCGTCGAGGGGCGGCCAATCACCCGCGCTTACGCTGATAGCATCTTCCTCGAACTCATGCTCTACCTCGGCGTCTCGCGCCCGCTCGCCCGCCTCATGTGGGCCGCTGTCCGCTCTTTTGGTTGGTACCTGTGGAGAAAATACCGGAGGCACAATGAAAATCGCATCGATCCTGTTGGTCGCCCTGCTGCTCTGTAACGGCTGCGCCACGGCGCTGACGAACCAACTCCTGCAGCGTCAAAGCGCGGTCCGCGTGGAAGTGGACGGCAAGACCATCATGGCCGGGGTGGATCTCTTCGCCCTGGACGAAGTTGTCGAGCATCCCTTCATCCACGGCTTCGCCGCGGTCATTGATCTCGGGGCCGGGTACCTAGCCTATGACGCCCTGGAGGATAGCGGCGGGAGCAGTTCCACCCACAGCACTACGGCCTACACGATCCAGACCGGCGACAATTCGCCCGTGTACTTCATGGATAACTCGACGGTGAACAACAACCAGAGCAGCACGCCGGCCCCGGCCCCGGCCGAGGATAGCACCGAGGAAACGGCCCAACGCGCTCGGAGGGCCCGGTAGTGAAGTTGCTTGCCGTCATTCTTGCAGCGCTGATGCTGGCCGGCTGCGGCACGCCGAAGGGCTACGACTGGGACACCACGCCGGACCACGATGGCGAGGAGTACGTCGGAGGGGCCCCGTGAAGCTGCTGTGCGTGGACAGTCAGGGCGAGCGAATCCATGCCCCGTACCGGGATCTCCTGCCCGACATCGAGTTGCGCGGGACGCCCACGCCCGAGAAGTGGCGGGATACGATCTGCCACGAGCATGGCTCGCTTTGCGGCTGGCTCCTGGCGTTGCCCGCCCAGGCGGCGATCCTGGCCGGGGAACTCATCGAGAAGGTCGAGCTGGTCTTCTGCCGCATCTTCGACCAGAACGCCCGGTTCATCCCCGGCTCGGAGGAGCGCATCCTTGAGGTGATCCGCGAGGAGCGACCGGACGTGGTCTCGCGGTCCTGGGGCCAGTGGGATTTGGACGATACGCTCGGTGAGTTCTACGCACAGGTTGAATGGGCCGACTGGGCGGAGCGCTACGCCGCGCTCCAGGCCGAGATCGGGTTCCTCGACGTCGGCGCCGCGGGCAACGACGATGACAACGACAAGGACGATGATGTTGTCTACCCGCAGCGGCTCCTGAATAGCTGCTGCATCATCGGCGCCGCGCACCGGTCCGGGAAGCCCGCGCCCTGGTCGGGCGACGGGGCAGGGGTGCTCTGCGTCATGTGGGGCGACCGGGTTTACTCGCCGGACGCCACTGGCCGCTGGCGCCTGTGGTCAGGGACCAGCGCCGCCACGCCGAAGTTTGCCGGTGCCGCCGCGCTTCGCCGGTTGCAGACATCCGCGCTCAAGCTGGCGGTCATGCACGAGGCCACGCGCCCGACCAAGGCGGTCTACGCGAACATGACGCATCACGCGAAGTGGGGCTTCGGCAACTGGGAAGAAGCCTGGCAGAAGTACGCACGCCTGATGCCCCAGGATTTGATGCCGCCTCCGGCGCCCAAAGGGCTTCGAAGTCTCATTGCTCCGATTGAATTCTTTGACTTCAGCCGTCCCTGCTGAAGTCATGACGATTAGCGGCGTTTTTTGTGGGGGCAATAGTGCGTCACTTGACCACGATTTCGCACCGTTCTCAACCTTGCTTTATTTTGTCCGGCGATGGTATTTTTCGTCCTTTGTTTGCAGGGCTGAAATGCGCCTTTCATCTCGGGAAAATGAAAAACAGCGAAAAACGCTATTTTTTCATTTTCCGGGCCTCCGGAGCTGAAGGTTCCGCGTTCAACTCGCGGCAGGCGCACCACCTTTTTTCCCTGCATTCGCGCCGATCCGCTTGATCGGCGGGCAGTCTTCTCCCGCGGACGGGGGGATGCGAGGCGCGGAGCCGGGTCAGGCGGCCGTGGTCTTCATGATCTGCGTCGGCGTCGGGGCCGGCCAGCCGGCCTCCTTGCAGACGCGGATGATCGCCTCGTTGGTGTCGAAGTAGACCTGCCAGTAGTGGTCGGTGTGGCAATAGGGCCGGACCGAGATCACCGCGCCCAGCAGGTTGATGTCGAGCAGGTTGACCTCGGGCGCCGGGTCCTTGGCGACGTTCGGAATCTGGGCGACCGCCGCCTTGAACCGGGCGATGGCATCGAGCGGGTCCACGCTGCCCGCCAGCTGCGCCGTGCGCTCGACGCGCCGCACCGGCCGGATTGAGAAGTTCTGGATCGTGTCGCTGAACACCTTGCTGTTGCCGACCAGGGTGCTGACGTTGTCGGGCGTGATGAGGGTGGTGGTGAACAGGCCCAGCTCGTGCACGGTGCCGACGAGGCCGCCGATCTGCACGAAATCGCCCACTTTGAACGGCCGCAGCACGAGCATGAAGGCGCCGGCGGCGAAGTTGCCGAGCATGCCGCTCCAGGCCGCCCCGACCGCCACGCCTGCGCCGGCCAGCATCGCCGCGAACGACGTCGTCTGGATCCCGAAGTAGCCGAGGATGCCCAGGGCCAGCGCGACGTTCAGCGCGATGGCGATGATCGAGCCCAGGTACTTCGTCAGCGTCGGATCGATCTTGCTCCGGTTCATCCCCGCCCGGCTCAACGCCACGATGTGGCCGATCAGCCACCGGCCGATCACCCAGAAGGCAATGGCCGCCAGGATCTTCACCGCGAGCTGGGTGAGGGTGGTGCTGACGAACGTTTGAATCGCTTGCATGTCCATGACGCCGATTCTCCTTGTATGACGCCTGCGCGCAGGCGGTTATGCTGACCGGATGCTGCCCTCTTCGCGCGCAACCTGCCCCAACAGCCCGGCTGATGCAAGAACAAACAAGCCGCCGTCCCTCCCCCTCATCCGTCCCTCCTCTTGCTTCTCCGCGCCCTCCGCGGTTCTCGTCCTTCCGTCAGGCGCTCCGGTCCGGCGCGAAGGAGTCGAGCGCGCGGTTGAGCCATGCGATGTAGTCGTGCATGACCTCGAAAACGCCGACGGCGTACTCCACGAAATCCTTCTTCCGGAGCCGGGCATCCTTCAGGGGGAGAGCGACCTCGAAGCTGGTGAGCTGGAGCAGGTCCAGGTCCGGGTGATCCCGGGGGATGTCGCGCGGCGCGGTCTTCAGCCGGCGCCCCGGCAGCGTGTCCCCGAACAGCTTGACGAAGTTCGGCCGCGAGACGATCCGGCGCAGGGGGCGGCCATCGCGCAGGATCGCCTGCCGGACGGCCCGCAGGGGCAGGGCCGGCGGCATGTAGAGCCCGCCCGCCAGCATCGAGTCGCCGGGCTCGACGTGGAGGTAGTAGCCCGCGCGGTCCACCTTCCGCCCGCGGTCGGTGATGAACGCGCCGAAGTGCGCCTTGTACGGCGACTTGTCCCGCGAAAACCGGACGTCGCGGTTGATCCGGAAAAGGCAGTCCTCCGGATCCTGCTCGACGATCGGCGGATCGAACCGCGCCATGCCCGCGATCACGTGATCGATCGTTTCCAGCGCCGCGGCTCGCGCCGCGGCATACTCGGCCTTGTGCTGGACGAACCAGCGGCGGTTGTTGTTGGCCTTGAGCTGGTTCAGGAAATGGAAGACATCCGGGTTGATCATGGGGGGAGTGTACCACGGCCCCTGATGTTTTCCAGCCGGCGGGCCGGGCGCAATCAGTTTGTCCCTAGAGGGATTTCTCGGAACCGGTCCGGCCCGTAGTGCTTGTTCAGCTCGTCCACGATCTCGGTCGAGTGGCCGAGGGCGACGTCCCGTCGCGTGCCGGTCACCGCGTCCTCGATCGTGCGCCAGCCCCGGATCGTCTCGTCGAAGGCGTCCTGTGGAGCTTGGCGATTGTCGCCCGCCCCTCCGCCTCCCTCGCCGCGGCGGATGATGTCGCCGATCGAGCGGACGGTCTCCGCGGCCGAGCTCAAGCGCCGGCCGACCTCCCCGCTGCTGATCTGCGAGGTCTGAAGGATCTTCAGCATGGCCGGGAAGTCCTGCGCTGCGAGTTCCTCGGGCGTGGTGACCAGCGTCATGGTGAAGACCCAGTCCATCGCGCCGTAGCCGGCGGGCGGCGAGCACATGACGCAGGCCAGCGCCTGGTGCCGGTGTCCCTGGAAGTCGAGCGCGAGGTGGACGAGGGCCGCGGGATAGCCCTGGAAGTCCATCCGCTCGCTGCCGAGAACGTCCGCGACGGTGAAGCCCGGGCTGCCGGCCTGCATCTCGGACTGGCTCAAGGCCGGCGCGAGGTTCACAAAGGCCTGGACGGGGTCGGGGACATAGGGCGCCACGAACGGGTAGTTGCCGCCGAACATCTGGGCCTGCTGGGCCTTTTCGGGAGTCCAGACCTGCAGGCCGATATTCAGGAAGGCGACCTGGCCCCGGGGTCCGACGGCCCGGCCCTGGCCGCGCGACGCCCGCACCAGCTGCCAGTCGGCGGGCAACTGGACCGAGCCGCTCCCGTCGGGGAAAGCGGCCTGCTGCATGGGCGCGGACCTTGCGGGGGCCGCGCCGCCACCCGTTTCGGCGGCCCCGGAGATCGCCGCGGCCAGTTGACGGAATGACTGCGGCGCCGCGGCGCGGCGGTCATGAATCACCGTCACGGTGGCCCCCCGCGGCCCGACACAGGCCCACATGAAACCGGCGACGGGTTCGCCCTGCTGCGACGCCTCGAACCATGCGCCGCCCATCCGGTCGTCCTGGTCCGCGAAGCCCCGGTTCGCGCCCGGCATCCGGTCGAAGGCCGGGGCCAGTTGCTTCAGGGTGGCCTGGAGGGCGGCGCGGGCCGACGAGACGCCGGCGAACCGCGCGATCAGCGCCCGGCCCGTACCGATCTGCGCGACCACGTCCATGCGCGCCCCCCCCGACTGCGTGACCGCCCAGGCGAGCGTCAACGCGAGCACCGCGATGATCGCCACGGTCTTGTTCATCTGCCGGACCGCCGGCTGCAGTTCCGCGATCCGGGCGCTGTTTCGCCCGAATTCCTCCGGCGCCGTGGGGACGGCTTGCTGGCGCCGGCGGATCTCGGCGATTTCCTTGCGCGCGCTCCAGCCGGCCTTCAGCTGGGCTGCGACTTTCTGGTAGTAGAAGCGCGGCTTCCCGCCGGCCCGGGTGTCCGTGGATTCGTGCTCGCTCATGGTGCCTCCTGCCGCGCATAAGCCTGACGGGTCACTTCGAAATGAAATCGTAATCACGGGTTTGGGTAGGGACAAGTGAAATGTCGGCGACGAACGCCGAGGGGAGCGCCGCCTCGGCGGACCAGGCGTTCGCGACGCCGGTCTTCTTCGCCCGCGGCGACTTCAACGGCGACGGCGTCGTGGCGCAGGACGAAATGGATTCCGTGTTCGCCGGCTACTGGCGCGACAACCCGACGGTGATCTCGAACCTGCTGGGCGCGGGCAGCGAGACGGTGCAGCTGGCGGTGAGCAACATGGCGAACTGGGGGCTGGCGGTCGAAACCTCGACCGACCTGGTGACGTGGTCGACCCTACTGGACTCCGCCGTCCCCGTGTTCCAGTTCTTCGACCCCGACGCCACCAACGGCTCGCCTCGATTTTACCGGCTGCGGGCGCCGTGAGGCCCGCGCCCGCCGGCTCGCAGCGCCCACGTTTCTCCGGGCTTCCCGCGCGCGTTCGGCCGTGCTATGCATGTCACGAAATTCCCTTGATCCTGGACGCAACGTGGACGCGAGCCGCCGCATGGCCGAAGACAACAGCCGCAGGATGGAGCCCCCGGGGCCGCGGGTGCATATCATCACGCTGAACTGGGAAAACGAGCCGGTCACGGCCCGGCTCCTCGCGGCCCTGCGCGAACTGCGTTACCCGAACCGGGAGACGGTCGTGGTGGACAACGGTTCCGCGGACGGCTCCGCGGACCGCCTGGCCGCCGCGTTCCCCGAGGCCGTGATCCTCCGCGCCGGGCGGAATCTCGGGTTCGGCGCGGGGAACAACCTCGCGATCCGCCGGGCGCTGGAGGCCGGCGCCGACTACGTGTGGCTCATCAACAACGACGCCCGGCCCGCGCCCGATGCCCTCGACGCGCTGGCGCGCGCGGCGGAGGCCGCGCCGCGCGCGGGAGCGGTAGGCGCGGCGATTTACCACGAGGACCGCCCCAACGCGCTCCAGGCGTGGGGCGGGGGAACGGTCGCGCGCTGGCTCGGCTGGGCCCGGCTGGCGACCCGGCCCGGCGCTCCGGTCGAGTACATCACGGGCACGAGCATGCTGCTCCGGTGCGCGGCGCTGCGGGAGGCGGGTCTTTTCGACGAGCGGTTCTTCCTCTACTGGGAGGACGCGGAGCTGTGCGCCCGCCTGCGTCGGGCCGGCTGGGAAATGGCCGTCGCCGGCGAAGCGAAGGTGTGGCACGCCTCGTCCGCGACGACGGGGCGTGACGCCGAACTCCGGATGTTCCACATCACGCGCAGCCTGGCGCTGTACCTGGGCGCGCGCTCCCGGGCGCCGGGCGTCGAGTCGCTCGTCGCCACGCTGTTCCAAGCGGCGGGCAAGCTGGTGCGCGGGAACCGGGCGGCGGCGCGCGGCGCGTGGCTCGGCCGGCGGGCGGGGCTGGAGGAACTCCGCGCCGCCCGGGCGCCGGGGAGGTCGTGACGACATGCCCGGCCTGGCCTCGCTCGCAAAATCCGCGCTGGCCCTGCCCGGCCGCGCGGCCCGGGGCGCGGCGGCCCTGGCGCGGCGGGCCCTGGCACCCGCGCCCGACCCGGACCGCCTGCTGATCTTCGACGACGCCTTCCCCCACCTGCTGTCCGCGTTCCGCGTGGCGGAGTACAACGAGGTCCTGCGGGCGTTTCCCCGGGCCCGCGTGTTCTCGACCGGGGCCTGCTTCCGGTCCTTCAAGGACCGCCGTTCGTTCGCCGGCGTGCGCCGGGAGTACGAGACGCGCCACCCGGAGTTCCGCGGCCGCGTGTCGAAGTTCCATCCGCTTCTGGATTTCCGCGGGCGGCTGGCCTACACGATTTTCCTGCACAACATCCTGTTCTTCCTGCCGGTGATCGAGAAGCGCCGGCTCCCCTTCGTCTTCACGCTCTATCCCGGCTACCGGCTGCGGGTCCCGGAGACGACCGCCGAGCTGCGCCGGGTGTGCGGCGCGCCCGGGTTCCGCGGCGTGATCGTCACGCAGCCGGTGACGCGGGAGTACCTGCTGGAGGAAAAGCTGTGCCCGGCGGAGCGGATCGAGATGGTCTACGGGGGCGTGGTGCCCGCCGACGTGCTGGCGGCGGCGTCCGTCCCGCGCCGGCGGATGGGCCGCGACAAGGACACGCTGGACATCTGCTTCGTCGGCTTCAAGTACGTGGAGGGCGACCTGTTCAAGGGGTACGACGTGTTCGTCGAGGCAGCGCGGCGGATCGCCCGCGCCATCCCGGCGGCGCGCTTCCACGTGGTCGGCACGTTCGGGCCGGGCGACGCGGATTCGGCCGAGCTGGGCGGCCGCATCCGGTTCTACGGGCCGCAGCCGACGGCGTTCTTCCCGGAGTTCTACGCCCGCATGGACCTCATCCTGTCGCCCAACGACCTGCCCCGCTGCATCCCCGGCGCCTTCAATGGCTTCCCGACGGGCTGCTGCGCGGAGGCGGCCCTGTCCGGCGTGGCGGTGTTCTGCACGGACCCGCTGGGGCAGAACGTCGGGCTGAAGGACGGCGAGGACATTGTCCTCATCAACCGGCGGCCGGACGACATCGCGGAGGTTGTGGGCCGCTACGCGACCGGCTACGATGCCCTGTGCCGGCTGGGCGAACGCGGCCGGGCGGCGTTCCGCCGGATCTTCGATTTGCGGACGCAGATGGACCCGCGGCTGAAGGTGATCGCACGGGCCCTGGAGGAAGGCTGACGGCATGGACACGGACGCGCCGAAAAAACCGTACCGGGTGCTGGTGTTCCCGGGCAGCACGGGGATCGCGCTGGAGATCCAGAAGGCGCTTGCCGGCTGCAAGGAGGTCGAACTGTTCTCGGCCGGCGTGGACGGCCCGACCCACGCGCCGTACCTCTTCGCGCGCCATTTCACGGCGCCGCGCGTGGACCAGCCCGGGTGGGTGGAGGCGCTCAACCGGCTGATCTCGGAGCAGCGGATCGATTTCGTGTTCCCGGCGCACGACGACGTGGTCGAGGCCCTGGCGCTTCGCGCGGGGGAGGTCCGGGCGCGGATCGTGTCGTCGCCGCCCGAGACGTGCCTGGTCTGCCGGTCGAAGCGGGAGACGTACAAGCGATTGAAGGACGCGGTGCCGGTGCCGGTGGTGTACGACCGGCCGGAGGCGGTGCCGGCCTACCCGGCGTTTCTCAAGCCGGACCGTGGCGAGGGCTCGCGCGAGGCCCAGGTTGTCCGCCATCGCCGGCACCTGGAGGTCCTGCTCGAGCAATCGCCCGACTACGTGGTCATGGAATACCTGCCGGGGCGGGAGTACACGGTGGACTGCTTCTCCGACCGCGAGGCGGGGCTGCTGTTCTGCGGCGGGCGCGAGCGCGTCCGGACCAAGGCCGGCATCTGCATCCACAGCCGGACCGCGGAGAACCCGGCCTTCCGGCGCCACGCCCTCGCGATCTCCGCCGTCCTCCCGCTGCACGGCGCGTGGTTCTACCAGCTCAAGGAGGACCGGGAAGGGCGGCTCAAGCTGATGGAGGTCGGGCCGCGCATCGCGGGCACGATGTCCGTGCACCGCGTGCAGGGCGTGAACTTTCCGCTGTTGAGCCTCTACGAGCAGCTGCGCGTGCCGGTCGAGATCCTCCGCAACCCGGTCGAGGTCGAGGTGGACCGCGTCCTCGTCAGCCACTACCGCCCGGTCGTCTCGTACGACACGGTCTACGTGGATCTCGACGACACGCTGATCCTGCGCGGGCGGGTCAACCTGCCCGTGGTCCGCTTCCTGTACCAGTGCGTCAACGAGGGCAAGCGCCTGGTCCTGCTGACGCGGCACGCGGGCGACCCGGAGGCGACGCTGCGCCGGCGCCGGCTCGCGGGGCTTTTCGACGAGATCGTCCGGCTGGAGGCCGCCGAGAGCAAGGCCGACTTCGTCCGGGAGCCGTCCGCGATCTTCATTGACGACAGCTTCCGCGAACGCAAGGCCGTGGGCGAACGCCGCGGAATCCCGACCTTCGACACCAGCATGCTGGAGCTGCTATTCGACGAACGAGCCTGACGCCAAGGAGAAACGCCATGTCCACCCCCAAGTTGAGCGCCTACTACGTGTCGGACGAGGAGACGCAGGGATACGCCGAGATCCTCCGCGCGCTGCGCGACTGCCCGATCCCCGACGACGAGCGGCTCAAGCATCTCCCGCTCTTCCTGAACCGCTCCCTGCTCGGGCATATTCTGTTCATGGACGAGCTGTACCGGCTGATCCTGCCGGTGCACGGGCTGATCATGGAATTCGGCGTGCGCTGGGGCCGCAACCTAGCGCTGTTCACCATGCTCCGCAGCCTGTACGAGCCGCACAACTTCTCGCGCCGGGTCGTCGGCTTCGACACGTTCGGCGGGTTCCCGTCCGTCTCGCCGAAGGACGGCTCGTCGAAGTCCATCAAGGTCGGCACACTCGCTGTCACGCCGGGCTACGAGGAGTTCCTCGCCGGCCTGCTGGGCAGCCACGAGAAGCTCGCGCCGCGCAGCCACCTGCGGAAATTCGAGCTGGTCAAGGGCGACGCGACGGAGACGCTGCCGCGCTACCTCAAGGACCACCCCGAGACGATCGTCGCGCTGGCGTACATCGACTTCGACCTCTACGAGCCGACGAAGAAATGCCTGGAGCTGATCCGCGACCGCCTGACCAAGGGCAGCGTGCTCGCCTTCGACGAGCTCGCGCTGCCCGAGTTTCCCGGCGAGACCGCGGCGTTCCAGGAGATCATCGGGTGCCGCCACGCGCGGCTGCGCCGCAGCCCGCTGGTGCCGTATCAGTCCTACCTGGTCGTCGAGTAGCCGTGGCCGGGCGCGATCCAGCGCGGGGGTTCGTGTCGCGGGCCGCGGCGGCCCTGCGCTGGGCGGGGGAGGGGGCGGCCGCGCTGGCCCGGCGGCCGTTCGAGCCGCCGCCGCCGGCCGACCGGCTGGCGATCTTCGACGACATTTTTCCCTGCCCCTTCTCCTCGTTCCGCCTCGCCGAGTTCACCGCCTGCCTCGCGGCGTTCCCGTCGGCGCAGGTATTCTCGACCGGCACGGCCCTGCGCATGCTGGGCGGGACCGCTTCGTTCCGGGACGTCCTGGCCGCGTACGCGCGCGACTACCCGGCGTACGCGCCGCGGGTCGCGAAATATCACGCGCTGAAAAACCTGCGGGGCCGCGCGGCCTACGCGGTGTTCCTCAACAACGCGCAGGCGTTCCTCGCGGCCATCGAGCGGAACCGGCTACCCTTCGCGTTCACGCTCTACCCGGGCGGCGGGTTCGCGCTGAAGCAGGCGGTGTCGGACGAGAAGCTGCGCAGGGTCTGCTCCTCGCCGTTTTTCCGGAAGGTCATCGCCACGCAGCCGGCGACCCTCGACTACCTGGTCGGCGGCGGGTTCTGCAGGCCGGAGCAGGTGGAGTTGATCTTCGGAATCGTGCTCCCGCTCAACCTGCTCGCCCGCGCCGCGCCGCCGCGGAAGCGCAAGGGCCGGGACAAGGACACGTTCGACGTCTGCTTCGTCGCGTTCAAGTACATGCCGGGCGGCGTGGACAAGGGCTACGACCTGTTCGTCGAGGCGGCGCGGATCCTCGCGGCGCGGCGCCCGGACATCCGGTTCCACATCGTCGGCCCGTACGACGCGGGCGATGCGGATGTGGCCGCGCTCGGCGACCGCATCCGGTTCTACGGGCCGCAGCCGACCGGATTCTTCCCCGCGTTCCACGCCGGCATGGACCTGCTGCTCGCGCCCGGCCCGGCGTTCGCGCGGTCGCCGGGCGAGTTCGACGGTTTCCCGCTGGGCGCGTGCATCGAGGCGGCGCTCTGCGGCGTGGCCCTGTTCAGCACCGATCCGCTCGGGCAGAACCGCTATTTCAAGGACGGCGAGGAACTGGTCGTCATCCCGCGCGACTCGGACGGCATCGTGGACCTCGTGGACCGCTATTACCGCGACTACGACCGGCTGTGCGAACTGGGCCGCGCCGGGCAGGCCGCTTGCCGCCGGTTGTACGGGTGGGAGGCGCAAATGGCGCCGCGGCTGCGGATCCTCGCGGAGTTGCTCGGCGTCGAGCCGCCGCGGCTGGACGCGGAAGCGAGAGCGGAGCTGCCGTGACGCCGAAGCCGAACATCGTGCTCGTCGGGATTGCCGGCACGCCGGACGACTTCCTGCTGTCGCCCTACGCCCTGAAGGCCTGGCTGGCCGCGAAGCCCGCGATCCGCGACGGCGCGGAGATCGAGATCCTGTCCTATCCCTTCGTCCCCGCGGGCCAGCGGGCGGAGGCGGCGGAGCGGATCCTGCGCGACGTATGCGCGCGCGAACCGCGCCTGGCCGGGTTCGCCTGCTATCTTTGGAACCGGGAGACTGTCGACCTGCTCGCGGCCGGCCTCAAGGCGCGGCGCCCGGACACGCTCGTCGCGCTCGGCGGGCCCGAGATATGCGAGGAGGAGATCCGCGCGGGGCGGTTCGACGGCGCGTCCGCGGATTTCCTCGTCTTCGGCGAGGGCGAGAAACCGTTGGAGGCGCTGGCGCTCCACCTGCTCGGCGCGCGGCCCGGACTCGACGGCGTGCGCGGCCTGGCGCGGCGGGAGGAGGGGCGGTGGGTGACGCACGGGGCCGATGCCATCGAGCGGCTCGACCAGGCGCCGTCCCCGTACCTGACCGGCGCGATCCCGGACGAACTCCTCGCGCGGCCGGGCATCCGGGCGAACGTCGAAAGCCAGCGCGGCTGCAATTTCCGCTGCGCCTACTGCTTCTACCACAAGGATTTCCGCGGCATCCGGTACCGCGATCCCGGCGCGGTGGTGGAGGAAATGGCGCTAGTGGACCGCCGGGGCATCCGGATGTGCCGGATCACGGACGCGAACTTCATTTCCGACCGCGAGCACGCGAAGACGATCCTCCGGGGCCTTGTCGAACGCCGGTTGCAACTGTCCCTGTTCGCGGAGATCCTGCCGCAGTTCGTGGACGAGGAATTGGCCGGGCTGTTTGGCGAGTTTGTCCGCTGCGCGCCCGGCAACGTGCTGATGCTGGGGATCGGCCTGCAGACCACCCACGAGGAGTCCCTGCGGGCGATCCGCCGGGCGATCCCGCTGCGCCATTTCGAGCGCGCGTTCGACCTGCTCGCCGGCCAGGGCGCGATCCTCAAGACGGACCTCATCCTCGGCCTGCCGCGCGAGACGCGGGAGAGCTACTTCCGGACGATCGAATTCATCGCGGAGAAGCTGCGCCGCGGGACGCACTTCTTGAGCCTCGCCGTGCTGCGGGTCCTGCCCGGCTCGGACATGGCGGAGATCGCGCGGCGGGAGGGACTCGTGCCCGACACGCGGGATGCCGGCCGTTTCGTGTACGAGACCCCGACGATGCCGCGGCCGCACATGCTGGAATGCCTGCGGCTCAACGCCGCGGCGTTCCGCGTGTTGAGCACCGTGCACATGACGCAGGGCCCGCGCATCCGCGACCTCTACTTCGAGGCGAAGGACCGCCTGGGCGTCCCGCACGTGCGACTGCTGCGGCGGCTCGCCCGGGATTTTTTCGACTATCTCCAGGCTCGCCGCACCGACTTCGTGAAGCCGGATTTCCCGAACGCGGAGGACTACGCGTCCAAGGACATCCGCCGGGACATTCCGGACGACTGGCTGGCGGAGCGGCTGGCCCGGCTGGGCGAGGCCGGCCTGCCGGAGACGGAGAGCTGAACGGCGATGCGCACGTGCAACTACCTGCCCCTGGGCCGGATGGCCCGCGCGGTGCGCGGCGCGTGGCGGATGCTGCTCGCGGCGGGCGGAACGCGCGAATGCCCGGCGTGCGGGCGGCGGATCCGGAGATTCCAGCCTTTCCCGAAGGAGGCGGCCGACCTGCTCGCCCGGCACCGGTTCCGGCTGCCGTGGAAATCGTCCGCCTGGGAAACCTTCAACCGGGAGGAGTACGCCTGCCCGTTCTGCGACGCGACGGACCGCGAGCGGCTCTACGCGCTGTACCTGCGGGAGCGGCTGGCGCCGGGCTTGGGGGACGGGTTGCGCCTGCTGGACATCGGGCCGTCGCGGCCGATGACCCGTTTCGTCCGCCGCCGGCTGCGCGCCGCGTACCGCTCGGCGGACCTGTGCAATCCGGAGGCGGACGACCGGGTGGATCTTGAAGACATGCGGATCTACCGGGACGGCGAGTTCGACGTGCTGCTCTGTTCCCACGTCCTTGAGCATGTCCCCGATGACCGGCGTGCGATGACCGAGCTGTTCCGCGTCCTGCGGCCGGGCAGCTGGGGGATCGTCATGACGCCCATCCCGCTGGGTGTCGAAAAGACCGACGAGGACCCGGGCGTGACCGACGTGGCGGAGCGGCTCCGCCGGTTCGGGCAGGAGGATCACATCCGGATTTACGCCGGCGCGGACTTCACGGAGCGGTTGCAAAAGGTCGGGTTCCGCGTTACAAAGCTGGGCCGCGGGCACTTCGGGCCGGAGGCCTTCGAGCGGTGCGGCCTGACGCCGCAGAGCGCGCTGTACGTGGTCGACAAACCGATGGGAGCGGGAGCATGACGGCCGACCTGGGACACATCCTCGAGTACTGGGACCGCGAAGACGTCGAGTCCATGTATGACAAGCACCTGCTCAACGCCGAGATCGAGTTGATCCGCCGGCGTCTCGCTCCGGGCTTGAAGATCCTCGACGCGGGCTGCGGGGAGGGCGAGGGCACGCTGGCCTACTCGATGCTGCCGGGCGCAAAGGTCCACGCGGTGGACTTCTCCGCGACCCGCCTGCGCAAGGCGGCGGCTTGCGTGGCCGGCCGGGACAACGTCACCTTCCAGCAGGTGGACTTCCTCAAGCCGTACCGGCTCGACCGCGACTTCGACGCCATCGTCTCCCAGCGGTTCCTCATCAACCTGCCCGCGTGGGAACTGCAGGGCCGGGTCCTGCTGGAGCTCATGGATCACCTCAAGCCCGGCGGGCGCCTGCTGATACTCGAGGGCAGCCAGCCGGGCGTCGACGAGCTCAACGGCTTCCGCGCCGCGTGCGGCCTGGAGCCGATCCCGGTCAAGTGGCACAACCTGTTCTTCGACGACGAGGTCCTGGTCGCGTTCATGCGGGAGCGCGGTCATCCGCTGGCGGAGGTGGACGGGTTGGGGGCCTACTTCCTGCTGACCCGCGGCGTGCGCCCGCTGCTGGACGCGAAGCTCGACTGGAACTGCGAGTTCAACCGCCGCGCCGCCGCGCCGGCGGTCGAGTCTGCCCTTCGGCTCGGGGCGCGCTTCTCGCGGCTCAAGCTCTGGGTGTTCCGGAAGTGAAGCCGTCCCTCCAGCCGCTGGCGATCCTCGGCGGCCGGCCCGCCTTTGCCGAGCGCCTGTACGTAGGGCGTCCGAACATCGGGGACCGCGGGCGTTTCCTGGCGCGCGTGAACGATATCCTGGACCGGCGCTGGCTGACCAACAACGGGCACTACGTCCACGAATTCGAGAAGGCCCTGGCCGGCCTGACGGGCGCGCGGCATTTCATCGCCGCCTGCAACGGGACCGTCGCGCTCGAACTGGCGGTCCGCGCGCTCGGCCTGCGCGGCGAGGTGATCCTCCCTTCGTTCACGTTCGTGGCCACCGCGCACGCCCTCCAGTGGCAGGAGATCACGCCGGTGTTCTGCGACATCGAGCCGGGTTCCCACACGCTGGACCCGGCCCGGGTCGAGGAGCGGATCACGCCCCGGACCAGCGGGATCATCGGCGTGCACCTGTGGGGCACGCCGTGCGCCGTCGAGGACCTCGCGGCCATCGCCCGCCGCCGCGACCTCCGCCTGGTCTTCGACGCCGCGCACGCCCTCGGCAGCACCCGGGGGGGGCGGCCGGTCGGCGGCTTCGGCGACGCCGAGGTCTTCAGCTTCCACGCGACGAAGTTCCTCAACACCTTCGAGGGCGGCGGGATCGCGACCAACGACGACGAGCTGGCCGCCCGCCTGCGCCTGATGAAGAACTTCGGGTTCGCGGGCTACGACGAGGTCGTGTACCTCGGCACCAACGGCAAGATGAGCGAGGTGCAGGCCGCGATGGGCCTGACTGGCGTCGAGAGCCTCGACGAGTTCATCGCCTGCAACCGGCGGAACCACGAGCGGTATCGCGCCGCGCTGGCGGGCCTGGCCGGCGTGCGGCTGCTGGAGCCGGCGCAAGGCGAGCGGCACAATTTCCAGTATGTCGTGCTCGAGATCGACGAGACCGCTGCCCTGGCGCGCGACGAACTGCTCCGCGTGCTCTGGGCGGAGAACGTCGTCGCCCGCCGCTACTTCCATCCCGGCTGCCACCGGATGGAGCCGTACCGGACGCTGTTCCCGGACGTCGCGGCCCGCCTGCCGGTGACCGAACGGATCTGCCGGCGCGTCCTGGTCCTCCCGACGGGGACGGCGATCGGCGAGGCCGAGATCGACGCGATCGGCTCGATCCTGCGCGCGGCCCTGGCGCGCGGCGCCGAGGTCCGCGCCGCCCTCGCCCGGAGCCCCGGCCCATGAGCGACCCCGGCGGGCCCCGGCCGCGCGTCAGCGTCGCGATGATCACCTTCCAGCACGAGCGCTTCATCGCCCACGCGATCGAGAGCGTGCTCATGCAGGACGCCGGCTTTCCATTCGAGCTGGTGATCGGGGACGACGCCTCGACCGACCACACGCGGGAGGTCGCCGGGGAATACGGCCGCCGCCACCCGGGCCGCGTCCGCCTGCTGACGGCGGAATCGAACCAGGGCGTGGCGCGCAACTTCGTGAAGACGCTACGGGAGTGCCGCGGGCAGTATGTAGCCCTGCTCGAAGGCGACGACTACTGGACCCGGCCCGATAAAATGAGGAAACAGGCGGATTTCCTCGACGCGCACCCGGAACATGCCGCGTGTTTTCACCCGGTCAAGGTCCGGGCCGACGGCGAGGCCGGGACGCGGCACGTGCAGCGGGTGCGCCCCCCGCGCGGCGGATACGGGCTGGAGGACCTGCTCCGCGCGAACTTCATGCACACCTGCTCCGTCATGAGCCGAAACCATCTCATTCCCGATTGGCCCGAGCCGTTCCTGGACCTCAAGATGCTCGACTGGCCCTACCACATCCTGAACGCCCTGCGCGGCACGGTCGGATTCCTGCCGGAGGCGATGGCGGTGTACCGGCTCCACGCGGCCAGCGCGTGGTCGGCCGGCCGGCTCCGGGACCGCATCGCGGAGACGCGCCGCATGCTGGAACGGGTCAACGCGCATCTCGGCGGGCGATACGACCGGGTCGTCCGCCGCTCCCTGGCGGAATGCGACTGCCAGGAGGCGATGCAGTTTGCGCGCGAGGGCAACCGGCGGGCGGCGCGCCCGCTGGCCGCGTCGTGCGTCCGCGCGTACCGGTCGGGGAACGGCCCGCCGCTCGCGGCCCTGCTCGCCCTGGGCGCGGTGATGGCCTGGCCGGCGCTGTACCGGCTGGTGCTGGCGAAGAAGCCGCTATGGAGATAGCGGCGGGCGGTCCGCGGGCCGCAGTTCGGCCAGCACCTCGATGATGTGGCGGGCGGTGGCCTCCCACGTGAATTCCGCCGCGCGCCGCGCGCCGCGCACCCGCAGGCCGTCGGCCAGAGCGCGGTCCTTCAGGATACGCTCCAGGCCTTCGGCGATGGCGCCGACGTCGGCCGGATCCACCAGCAGGGCCGCGTCGCCCGCGGCCTCCGGCATGGCGCTGGCGCGGGAGGTCAGCACCGGGCAGCCGCAGGACATCGCCTCGAGGATCGGCAGGCCGAATCCCTCGTAGAGCGACACGTACACGAACGCGTCGGCCGCCCGGTAGAGCGCCGGCAGGTCGGCGGCGGGCACGGCGCCCAGGCGCCGGAACCGGTCCCGCAGGCCCAGTCGTTCGACGGCGCGAAACACCGCGCGGTCCTTCCAGGACTTGCCGGCCGTCACCACGAAATTGTGCGGGACCCGGTCGCGGATCCGGGCGAAGGCCTCGAGCGTGCGGACGGCGTTCTTGCGCGGCGAGAGGCTGCCGCAATAGAAGAAGTAGGGGCGGTCCAGGCCGTAACGCGACCGGACGCTTCGCAGGGCCTCCTCGGCGAGCAGGCCGGGAGCGGGCGGGGAAACCCCGAGGGGCACGGCCCGGACGCGCGCGGGATCCAGCGGGAACAGGTCCAGCAAGTCCCGGCGGGTGGACTCGGAGATGGCGATGATCCGGTCGGCGCGCCGCAGGCCGCGCGGGAAGAGCGCCCGGAAGGCGAGGACGTCCAGCGGCTTGTACTCGTCGATGCTCGCGCCGCGGACCGGGTAGTAGAGCAGGTCGTAGACGATCGCGACGGTTTTCACGCCGCGGGGAAGGAAGGCGGGGACGAAGTTCTTGGCGCAGAGCAGGACGTCCACGGGCCGGCGGCGGAGCGCGAGGGGCAGGGCGACATTTTCCTGCCACAGCGTGCCGGGGCCCCGGAGCCGGTGTTCCTCCGCTCCCGGGAACGCCCCGCCGTGGCGGGCGCTGTGGTGGTAGATCACGTACCGGTTGGCGGGATCGAGGCGGGGCAGCAGGGGTATTACGTTTTCCAGGAACGTCGTAACGCCTCCCACGCGCACCGCAAGCCCCCGGGCCAGCACGCCGATTCTCATGCCGGTTTCCCCGGCGCCCGCCGCAGGCGCCCCGCGATCTCGGCGACCTCGGCCCAGCGCAGGCTGCCCGAGAGGAACGTCACGGCCGCGAAGCAGGCCGCCCACAACGCGGCGGCGGCGAGGCCGGCCGGCAGCCCGAGGCGCGAGCCGAACCCCAGGGGCCATGCCGCGGCGGCGGCCAGCGCGGGCGCCGCCAGCCGGGCGACCGGCAGGCCCTGCTTCCACCCGAGCCGGACGTGCGTCATGACCAGCGCCATGAAGCCGGCGGCGCAGAGGAACTGGGCCTGGGCGACGCCCCGGGCGCCGCCCGCGGGCCCGAGGACGCGGAAGAGGAGCGGGAACGACAGGACCAGCGCGAGGCTGCCGGCGGCGAACGGCGTGGCGCTTTTCAGGAGCATGCCCAGCCACCCGTGCTGGAACCCGATCCAGAGGAATACGACGGAGAACAGCACGAGGCCGATCGCGGGGACCGCGCCGTCGTAGGCCGCGCCCCAGACCAGCCGGACCAGCCCGCCTCCGGCGGCCGCGAACACGCCGGCCGCGGCGAGCGCGGCGACCGCGCCGAAGCGTGTGGCGATGCCCTGCCAGCGGAGGGCGCGGTCCAGGCCCTCGCGTTCATACACCCACGTGATCGAGGGAAACAGCGCGCCGCCGACGGAGACCAGCGTCATCCGGACGATATCCCCGACACGGACGGCCAGTCCCATGAAGGCGATCTGGGCGGCGTCCATGCCGGCGCCGGCCATCAGGTAGGGCGGCAGGTTCCCGTAGACGCTGACCAGGGCGTTGGAGAATCCCGCGGTGGCGACGAAGCGGCCGTACTCGGGCCAGCGGGCGCGGGGCGGCCAGCCGGCCGCCCATTGCATGGGCCCGCGGGCCAGGGCGAACGCCGCCAGCGCGTACAGGGCGTCGCCCAGCACGCAGGCGCGGGGCACCCATCGGAATCCGGCGGCCGCGTAGGCGGCCAGCACCACGGCCGGGACCAGCGACGCGTTGAGCAGGTTCAGCGCGGCGACCCGCGGCATGCGGCGCTCGCTGTACAGGACGGCATGGAAGCTCATGCCGATGACCAGCAGCAGGACGCTGGCGCCCGAGAGGACGGCCGCCTCGCCCCCGAGCGCGACGCGCGTGGACGCGGCCAGCAGGAGGCCGCTGGCCAGCGCGCCGAGGCCGGCCAGGGCCAGCCGGAACGCGAACACGAGCTTGAAGAGCCGTCCCGCGTCGGCGTCGCGGCCCTCCGCCCGCAGCGCGACGTAGTAGCGGCCCATCAGTTCGCTCGAGCCCGAGACGCACAGGATCATGGCCAGGCTGATCACGCTGCGGAAAAGGACCCACCGGCCGAAATCCTCCGCGCCGAAGAGGCGCGGCATCAGCATGGTCGTGCACAGCGAGACCAGGATGATGGCGGCCTGCCCCGCGCCGATCGCCATGGCGCCGGACACGGCGCGGAACGATTCCTCTCGAGTCGGTTCGTCCACCGGATGCTCCAGGCCGGGCATCATAGCGGAGGGGGCGGCGCATTCCAATCCCGTCGAGGCGGGCGGTGGTCAGGCGTCCCGGAACTCGGCCCGGCACAATTCCACGGCGCGGGCGTCGGGAGTGAAGTCCAGCCGGTAGGAGGGCGTCCGGGCGGTCACAGCCGTCCAGGCATCGAGGAGCTGTTCCAGGCCGTGTTCCGAGTAGAACGGCGCGACGGTGGTCGCCAGGAGGGCCGTGAGCGGCTCGTTTCCCTCGAGCCGGCGCAGGCGGTTTTCCCGCGCCTGGTTCAGGTGGACGATGGCACGGAGGGGGACGGTGGCGCTGTTGACCTGCGGATCCTCGCCGTGCCAGGGGGAGGATTCGAGCAGGACGCCCGCGGCCGAGTTGCGCAGGATGACCCGGTCGTCGTTCAGGAGGGTGGCGCCGAGGCCGCGCCAGAGGCGGGCGAGGGTGGTCTTCCCCGCGCCGGAGCGCCCGGCGAAGATCAGGCCCCGGCCCCGGTCCTCGATGCCGCAGGCGTGCACGACGCCCGCGCCGAAGTGGAGCAGGCGGTTCAGGAGGATCGTCTGATCGTACGGGTGGTTGAGGGCGTACTCGGAGGGCGCGGTCATGCGGCCGTAGAGCGGGCGGATGTCGCCCCGCGAAAAATCGGGTTGCGCGTTGACCACGGGAATCCACTGCCCGTCGGCCACGCGCTGGAGTTCGATGCCGAGCCGGCCATCGCCGGTGCGCCCGAGGCGCCAGGTTTCGCTTTGCCAGAGGAGCGCGCCCGTCTCCACGGGAGCGAGCGAGGCGTCCCGGGGGTCCAGGACGCGATACTCGGCCTGCGCGGGGCCGGAGGGCGGCCCGGCGCGGAACTTCAGGTAGGCTTCCGGCAGCCGCGGGACCAGGTCATCCCGGGCGCCGCGCAACTGGAACCGGACTCCGGCGAGGGTGAACGCCAGCGTGTTCAAGACGCGGGATCAGGAGCCGTAGTCGAAGCCCTGGCCGCCGAACTCGTCCTGGCAGGGCACGTCGTCCGGGCCGGTCTTGCAGGCGGCCATGGAGACCACGCGCTTGTCTTCGAGCTTGATCCGCTTCACGGCGGGCTTGGTGTACTTCTTCGGCGCCTGTTCGTTTTGCTTGTCCATAGGGCCTGCTCCTCTTCTTCGATTCGCTCGCGATCGTCCGAACTATCGCACAGATCGGTCGGGATGCAACCCCGGATTTCCGCTTCGCCGGCCGCGCGCCCTCGCCGGCCAAGGTAGTGCTGTCCTTTATTCCATATATAGCCATATGGCTATATATGAATATATACTAGGCTGGCTCAACGGCACGGGCCGCGTGGGGGGCGAAGGGCCGCGGAAGCGGCGGCCCGGTAGACGGTCCTATTTGCCGGCGGAGGGCCGCCGGGTCGCCCGCGCGCGGCAGACAGCGCAATAGTAGGCCGCCGGGAGCCCGGGGGCGGAGGCTTCGTGGGCGGATGTGGCGGCGCAGTTGAGGCACATCGTGCGGTCCAGGCACGAGGCGCATTCGCTGTCCGCGGGTGCCCGGCGCCGCAGGAGCTCCGCCATATGCCGGCGCCATCCGGCGACGGACCCGTCCAGCAGGTCGTAGGGATCCCGGCGCCACATGAGGCAGGGATGCAGCATCCCGCGCGGATCCACGTGGAAGGTCACCCGGCCCGCCCCGCAGCGGAAGAGCCGCGGGTCGGGGCCCCAGCCCTCCGTCTTTCCCCGCCACTCCGCGGGACTCCGGGGCTCGGCGTCGGCCTCGACCTGCCACCGCGCGGCCTCCTCGGGCGGCAGCCGCTCGGCGAACGGTTCCGTGCCCCCGTCGAGCCGCGCGTTGACGATCGCATCGTACCGGAACGGCCGGCCGAGCGATTCGGCCCAGGCCTTCATCGCGGCGAACTCGTGGACGTTGCTGCGCAGGACCATGCTCTTGAGGTACACGGGAAGGTCCCGCGCGACCAGCCGGTCAAGGCCGCGCCGGAACGCCGCGAACGAGCCCGGCCCGCCGGTGATGCGCTCGTACGTCTCCGCGGTGTGCCCGTAGATGCTGATCTCGATCCGGCGGGGCGGCTGCGCCGCGAGGAAGTCGGCGAGCCCGTCATCCACGCGCGTGGCGTTGGTGAAGAGCGTCATCAGGAAGCCGCGCCGCCGGGCATGGAGGTAGATCTCCCGGAAGTCGCGCCGCAGGAAGATCTCTCCGCCGGTGACGAGGAGGGAGAGCACGCCGGCGTCCGCCAGCGCGTCGAGCACCTTCCGCGCGCGCGCGGTGTCCATCTCGCCGTCGGCGGCGCCGGGGGCGTGGATGTAGCAGTGCCGGCAGCGCAGGTTGCAGCGCAGCGTCAGCTCGATGCTGCCGGACATCGGCAGCGTATCCTCGCCGGCCGGGCGTCGGGCTAGTTCGTCCAGGAAGTCCGCGGAGCCGATCTCGGGGATCGTGCAGTCGGAGCAGCTCATGGGCCGCCCTTCAGCCGGAGTGCGCCGATGGACAACAGTTCGTCGAGCACGCGCCGGGTGTCGGCCGCGGCCTGGGCGGGCGAGACGCCGAATTCCCGGGCGAGGGCGGCGGCGATCCCGTCCTCCGCCTGGCCGGCGCCGGCGCGGTCCCAGACGAACCGGGCCGTTTCGTTGAGGGTGAAGAGGCTGCCGAGCGTCGCCTCGGAGCGGGCGACGGGCACGAGGAGATGCTCGCCGCGGATGGTGCGCTCCACGAGGTCGGGGCTGCGGGTAAAGTGACGGCTCATGTCGATCCCTTTCTGTCCGGAAGTATACCGCGCGCGGCGTGCGTTCGCCAATCGGCGCCCTCATTCCAGCCCCAGCCGGAAGAACGAGGCGGGGGCGCCGCCCGGCGGGACCCAATCCACCCATCCATCGATATTGGTCACCAGCGCCGCGCTGTTGCTCCACCCGGCCGTCAGGTCCGCCGCGACTTGAAGCCGGTAGCGGGCTTCGCGCTCCGCCGCGAACGAGACAACGGGCCCGCTGTTCGACCATTGGATGTTCAGGGCGGGCCAGCTCGCCGGCCCGTTGAGCATCCAGGTCCAGACGGGGAGGAGGACCGGGACGCCGTTGGAGCGCGGGGTATACAGATCCGCGATGGGCGCGGAATGGTACGCCAGCCAGCCGGACCCGGTGGCCGGGGCCACCTCGGTCACCAGGCGGTGTGTCCACTCGCAGGCGGGATCGGTGGACGCCTCGGCAAGGACCTGGGTGCCCGCCACGCCCAGCGCGGTCCACGTGGCCTCCTGGAGGAGCAGGATGTCCTGGCGGTGGGTCAGGGCGATGTACCGGTTGGTCGGGGTGGGCGATGGCCACGAAAACCAAGGCGCGGCGCCCAGGCCCGTCACCCAGTCGGCCTCGTTGCCGAACAGCAGGGCGCGGCGGACCGCCTCTTTTTTTGCCAGGAACGCCGCGTGGCTCGCGCCCTGGGAGTGGCCGGCCACGATCAGGTTCGACCACGCCGCGCGACCGTCCTCCTCCACGTAGGCGCCCCAGGCTTCGGCCGGGTACTGGTTGGTGAGGTAGCGGAGCAGCGCCTCGAGGCGGCCGGCCACGCTGTTGCCGGGATCCACCTCCACCCAGGGCGAGGCATTCGTTCCGAAGAGGATCTCCTCGCGGATCCGGGCGTGGCAGTTCGTGTCGGAATCGCCGCCGCACAGGGTGGAAACGGTGTCCCCGTTCACGTACTGCAGGCCGATCGCATGGAAGCCGTTGGAGGCCGCGCGCCGCGCGAACTCCTCGTATTGCGCGGGCGAGGCTCCGGTGCCGGGCAGGAACAGGACCAGCGGGGTTCGCGATGTCGCGCCGGTCGGGATGAAGGCCGCGTGGAAGTTGTCGTAATTCGTGATGGCCGGGTTCGTATCGCTGGGGCGCACGTAGTGAACGGACTGGGCGGCGGCCGACAGGGCGGCCAGCGCCGCCGGCAGAATGGCCGTGCGCCGCGGCTTCACGCTTCAGCTCCCGGCGCAGCCGGCGCACTGACCGTTATCGTGCAGCCGGCACTCCTCGAACCTGAAGCCCTGCAGGACGGCGAACCGGACCAACCCGGCCATGTCCTTGAGGTCCATTTTCTTCATGATGTTCCGCCGGTGCGATTCCACGGTGCGCGAGCTCAACCCGAGCTGCTGCGCGACCGCGCGGCTGGTCCGGCCTTCGGCGACGAGCGCGAGGATCTGCTGCTCGCGGGCGCTTAGGACCTTCGGGAACGAGAAGGGCTCCTCGGCCGTTTCGCGCACGCGCTGCTGGTATATTTCGGTGAAATAGGTTTCGCCGGCGGCGACATGCCGGACGGCCTGGAGGAGGACCGTCAGCGGTTGGCCCTTTTCCACGTAACCCTGCAGTCCCGCGTCCACGGCGCGGCGGATGGTGTAGGCGTCGGTCAGGTCCGTCAGCGCGACGATACGGAGCGCCGGGAGGTGTTTCCGGAGGCAGGTCGCGAGTTCCGTCTCGTTGATGTGCGGGAGCCGAAGGTCCATGATCGCGACGTCGGGCCGGGTTTCGCGGCATACGGCGACCGCCCGGCAGGAGCCGCCCGCCTCGCCCACCACCGAGAGATCCCGGGCCTTGTCCAGCGTCGTCGCCAGCAATTCCCGGAACAACCGCTGCTCGTCGAGCAGCACAAGGCGCACCGGATTCATGGGAAAACCCTACTCGCGAAGGCCTGATTTGCAAGCGTTCCGTAGAAATACGCAGAAGCCGCCGATTGAATTACCACCACTCCGGGCGAGATTAGCTCCCTGGGAAAAAAAGCGTCGGGGTCAATTTGAGAACCGTATCCACAGAACCAAGCGACCGGCCAGATCGGCCGGGAGCAGGGAGGTCCGCATGAAAAAGATGATGCAGCGAATCGTGAAACCGTTGAGCCTGGCCGGCCTTCTGTGGGCAAGCGCCGGGTCCGCGCTCGCCGGGCCCGCGCCGGTGCAGACCTATTTCATTCCGTTCGACGAGTTTCAACTCTGGCGCACGATGACGAACGTCAGCGACACGACGGTCGGGACGAACCTCATCAACGTCGTCTCCATCGCGCCGGGCTCGACCAACACGATCATCTACTACGACCACTTCGAGGACGGCTACGAAAGCGACATCGCCAATCCCACGCAATCCACCACCCGCGTGTGGGGCGACAACAACACCACCAACGGCATACCGCCCGGCTTCGCGAGCGACCTCATCAACGCGGGCAGCATCCTGGTGCTGCGCAGCACGGTGAACGTGCCCCACGTCACGTCGCCGATCATCTACGACGGCGAGGACAAGATCGGGGCGACCAAGGCCGTGGCGGTCACGTACGTGGCCTGGCCGATCGACCCCGGGCCGGTGCTGGCGGACGGCGTGGACGTGTACGACACATCGCGCTACGGCACGAACTTCTACGCGCCGGTCGGCCAGAACGTCAGCTCGAACAACCACCTCTTTGAGTACAGCTCGCTCTTCGCCATGGCGGCCGAGGACGGTACCGTCGTCCGGGTCGACGTCAACGCCGACGGCACGATGGACCAGACCAACACCATCAACCAGGGGGAGAGCCTGCAGGTGCTGCGCGGAATCGTGGCGGGCGCCCGGCTGGTCTCTTCCAAGCCGGTTCAAGTGCACATGGTAACCGGCGACATCCTCTCGCACTGGGAGAGCCGGTGGTACACCCTTTATCCCCGCGAACAGTGGAGCACGGACTACTACAACCCGGTCAGCCAGACATCCTCCGGCGCGCCGGTCTACGCCTTCCTGCACAACCAGTCTGCCTCGACGATGTACATCGGTTACCAGACGCTCTCGGGCTCCGGGAACACCAACGTGCCGGCCGGCAGCGTGCGTTCCGTGCAGATCCCGAGCGGATCAGGCGCGCGTTTCTTCAGCACCAACGGCGTGCCCTTCCAGGCCGTGATCGCCGTGGACGTGGACGCCTCGACGGCCGACAGCGACTCCTACGACTGGGGCTGCACGCTGATTCCGCTCACCTCCCTCACGCCCTCCATCCTGACCGGCTACGGCGCCGGGTCGTCGGACGGGACGGGCAACGGCAGCCCTGTCTGGGTCACGGCGGTCACCAACACCACGCTCTTCATGGACCGGGACGGCAATCCGGCTACCGGCCTGTTCACTAACAATGCGGGCGGCTTCCGCTACGACGCGTCGTCCAACGTCGTGCCCTTCCGCTCGGTCCGGTTCTACGACACCAGCGGCGACAACGACCAGACCGGCATGCGCGTGTTCACCACGAACGGCGTCAAGATCGCGGGGGCCTGGGGCGAGGACGCGAGCGTGGCCGGGATCGCCAATCCCTACCTGGACGCCGGCACGACCATCCAGCCCGTCCCGAGCGCGTCGGCGGGCAAGCAGGCCTCGATCACGAACGACGCCAACGGCAACGGGCTGTTCGACCCCGGCGACGGCATCCTGTACACGCTGACGGTCAACAACGAGGGCGCCGTGCCGCTGGCATCCGCCACGGTCTTCGACGTTATTCCTTCCAACACCGCCTACGTACTCGGCAGCACCACGCTCAACGGTTCGCCCGTGCCGGACGACGCCCCTACGCCCTTCCCGCTGGACGGGTCGGGCCTGAACATCGGTTCGCTGGGCGTCGGCGCGTCGGCGGTCCTCACGTTCCGCGTGACGATCACCAATCCGTTCCCGGCGGCCGTGTCCGGCGTGATCAACACCGGCACCGTCTTCACCTCGGCGGGCGACTACCCCCTGCGCGCCGAAACACCGGTCCTGCAGGCCGACCTGGAGCTGTCCAAGCAGGTCAACAACAGCTCTCCGTTCGTGGGCAGCAACATCGTGTACACGGTGACCGTCACGAACCGCGGCCCGACCAACGCGACCGGCGTCGCCGTGGCCGACGTCCTGCCCGCGGGGTTGAGCTACGTCAGCCACAGCGGCGGCTCGTACAGCACCAACACGGGCGTCTGGACCATCGGCAGCCTGAACGTCGGCAGCACGACCTCGCTGCTGATCACCGCGCAGGTGCTCGTGCCGGGCGCGATCACCAACACCGCGCAGGTCAGCGCGGCGAACCAGCACGACCCCGACTCCACGCCGAACAACAATAACCCGGCCGAGGACGACCAGGCCTCCGTCGTGATCACCGGCCAGTCGCTGATCGACCTGGAATTGCGGAAGACGGCCAACACGCTGACCCCGAACGTCGGCGGCAACGTCACCTTCACGCTCGTCGCCACCAACCGCGGCCCGAACGGCGCCACGGGCGTGACGGTGGAGGACGTGCTGCCGGCGGGGCTGGCGTACGTCAGCCACAGCGGCGGCGCCTATGTGCCGGGCTCCGGCACGTGGACGATCGGCGCCCTGGCCGCCGGGTCGAGCACGACCCTGCAGGTCACCGCGTTGGTGACCAACTCCGGTTCCATCGTGAACTTCGCCCAGGTGCAGACCGCGAACGAAACGGACGCGGATTCGACCCCGGGCAACAACGGCGGGACCACGCCGGTCGAGGACGACGAAAGCGCCGTCACGCTGTCCGTTCCCGCGGCGATCGACCTGGAACTGGTCAAGAGCGTCAGCGACGAGACGCCGGACGTGGCCGACAGCATAGTCTACACGCTGGTGCTGACGAACAAGGGGCCGAACAACGCGACGGGGATCACGGTCAGCGACGTGCTGCCCGCGGGCCTGGGTTACGTATCGCACGTGGGGCCGGGAACCTACGCGCCGGGGACGGGCGTCTGGACGATCGGCGGGCCGATGGTGCCGGGCGCGAGCCGCATCCTGCAGATCACAGCAACGGTCGAGGCCTCGGGCGTGATCACCAACTTCGCGCAAGTCGCGACGGCGGACGAGTACGACGTGGACTCGACGCCGGGCAACGCGCCGCCGTACGTGGAGGATGACGACGGCCTCGCGGTGATCACCGTGGCGCCGGCGGCGGACCTGGAGTTGAGCAAGAATGTCAACGACAGCACGCCCAACGTGCTGGATAACGTGACGTTCACGATCGTCGTGACGAACCGCGGGCCGGATAACGCGACGGGCGTGACGGTGGAGGATGTGCTGCCGGCGGGCCTGGCGTACGTCAGCCACAGCGGCGGCGCCTACGTGCCGGGTACGGGAATTTGGACGATCGGCAACCTGAACGTCGGCAGCGTGACGAGCCTGCAGGTGACGGCGACGGTGACCAACTCGGGCTCGATCGACAATATCGCGCAGGTGGAGACGGCGAACGAGTACGACACCGACTCGACGCCGGGCAACGACGTGCCGTCCGAAGACGACCAGCACGACGCGTCGTTGACCGTCCCGGCCGCGGCGGACTTGGAATTGACGAAGGCCGTGGATGACGCGACGCCGTCCGTGGGGCAGTCCATCGTCTACACCGTGACCGTGACCAACCGCGGCCCGGACAACGCCGTCAACGTGGCCGTCCACGACGTGCTGCCGGCGGGCATGAGTTACGTAAGCCACGCAGGGCCGGGCATCTACACGCCGGGCAGCGGGGTGTGGAGCCTCGGCGGGCCGATGATTCCGGGCGCCACGCGGGTGCTGCAGGTCACCGCCCTCGTCACCGCGTCCGGCACGGTGACCAACTACGCGCAGGTCTCCGCGTCGGGCGTCTACGACGTGGATTCAACGCCGAGCAACGCGCCGCCGTTCATCGAGGATGACGACGCTTTCGTCGTGACCGTGACGCCGCCGGCGGCGGACCTGGAACTGACGAAGTCGGTGGACGACAGCACGCCGGACGTGCTGGATAACGTGACCTTTACGGTGACGGTCACCAACCGCGGCCCGGACAACGCGACGGGCGTGACGGTGGAGGACATCCTGCCCGCGGGCCTGGTCTACGTGTCGCACAGCGGTGGCGCCTATGTGCCGGGCACGGGGATCTGGACGATCGGCAACCTGAACGTCGGCAGCGTGACGAGCTTGCATGTCACGGCGACGGTGACCAACTCGGGCGCGATCGAGAACATCGCGCAGGTCCAGACGGCGAACGAGTACGACACCGACTCGACGCCGGGCAACGACAACCCGGCCGAGGACGACCAGGACAGCGCCTCGCTGCAGGTCCCGACCGCGGGCGACCTGGAGCTGACCAAGACGGTCGACAACGGCGCGCCGAACGTCGGCGGCAACATCACCTATACGATCGTCGTCACCAACCGCGGGCCGGATGCCCAGCAGGCGGTGTCCGTGCACGACGCGCTGCCCGCGGGCTTGAGCTACGTCAGCCATGCCGGCGGCCTGTACAACCCCGGCAGCGGGATCTGGAGCATCGGCAACCTGAACGCGGGGAACAGCATGGCCCTGCAGATCACGGCGACGGTCAACGCGTCCGGGATCCGCACGAATTACGCCCAGGTCTGGACCGCCCAGCACTACGACACGGACTCGACGCCGAGCAACGCGCCGCCGTTCGTCGAGGACGACGACGACCTCGCGGTGATCAACACGCCGCCCGCGGCCGACCTCGAGCTGCGCAAGGACGCGGACAACGGCAACCCGAACCTGTTCGACAGCGTGACCTTCACGGTGACGGTGACCAACCGCGGCCCGGACAACGCGACGGGCGTGACGGTGGAGGACATCCTGCCCGCGGGCCTGGGGTACGCGAGCCATACGGGCGGCGCCTACGTGCCGGGGACGGGGATCTGGACGATCGGCAACCTCGCCGTCGGCAGCGTGACGCAGCTGCAGATCACGGCGACCGTGACGAACTCCGGCCTGATCGAGAACATCGCGCAGGTCCAGACCGCGAACGAGTACGACATCGACTCGACGCCGGGCAACGACGTGCCGTCGGAAGACGACCAGGACAACGCCTTCGTGTCCGTGGGCGCGGCGGCGGACCTATCGCTGTTGAAGTCCGTGAACGACCCGGCGCCGAACGTCGGGGGCTCGATCGTGTACACGGTCGTCGTGAGCAACAGCGGTCCGGACGCGGCGAGCGGCGTGCTCGTCGAGGACCTGTTGCCGGCGGGGCTGTCGTACGTCAGCCACAGCGGCGGGACGTACACGACTAATAACGGCATCTGGAACATCGGCAACCTGGCGGTCGGCTCGACCACGACGCTGCAGGTCACGGCCGACGTGGACGCGGCAGGCGTGTTCACTAACATCGCGCAGGTCAACGACTCCGACCAGTACGACCCGGATTCGACGCCGGACAACGACGACCCGAACGAGGACGACCAGGACGACGCGGTCATTCGCACCCCGCAGGCGGACCTGGAGCTGGTCAAGAGCGTGGACGACTCCACGCCGAACGTGACGGACAACGTGACCTTCACGATCGTGGTCACCAACAAGGGCCTGGACGCGGCGACGGGGGTGACTGTGGAGGACGTGCTGCCCGCCGGCCTCGCGTACGTCAGCCACTCGGGCGGAACCTATGACACGAACACGGCGATCTGGACGATCGGCGGCCTGGCCGTCGGCAGCAGCACCTCGCTGCAGGTCACGGCGACGGTGACCAACTCGGGGATCATCGAGAACATCGCGCAGGTCGACGACGCGGACCAGTACGACCCGGATTCGACGCCGGGCAACGACGTGCCGTCCGAGGACGACCAGGACAACGCCGTGCTGAACGTGCCGCCGTCCTCCGACCTGGAATTGACGAAGGACGTGAACAACGCGACGCCCGCGGCGGGCGGCAACGTGACCTACACGATCACGGTGGTCAACCAGGGCCCGGACGACGGCGAGGGCATCTCGGTGGAGGACATCCTCCCCGCGGACGTGACATACGTGAGCCACGCGAACGGAACCTATAATCCCGGCGCCGGCATCTGGAACATCGGCGGCCTGGCCGTGGGCTCGACCACCTCGCTGACCATCACGGTGACCGTGGACATCGACGGCGCGATCACCAACGTGGCGCAGGTGGAGACCGCGGATCACTTCGACCCGGATTCGACGCCGGGCAACGAGGACGGGACGCCCTACGAGGACGACGAGGACGACGCGGTGATCACCGCCTCGCCGACGGTGGACGTGGAGCTGCGGAAGGACGTGGACCTGGCGGAGGCCGACCCGTTCGAGAACGTCACCTGGACGATCGTCGTGACCAACAAGGGGCCCAGCGACGCGACGGGGCTGAACGTGTTCGATCCGTTGCCGACCAACTGGGTCTACGTGAGCCACAGCAGCGGCGGGGCGTACGACACCAACACCCACATCTGGACGATCGGCGCGCTGCCGGCGGGCGGGAGCACGTCGCTCTCCATCGTGGCCTACGCGACGCTGGGGGTCGAGGTCGGCGGGCACGGGCCGGTGCCGCCGGGCTACACGAACATCGCCCAGGTGTGGACGCTGAACGAGCCCGACGTGGATTCGAACCCGGGCAACAGCGTGCCGTCCGAGGACGACGAGGACGACGCCTTCATCCCGGTCCGCGCGTTCTCCGACCTGGCGCTGACGAAGGGCGTGAGCGACTCGGCGCCGTATCTCGGCCAGCAGATCGCCTACACGGTGGTGGTGACGAACCAGGGGCCGCAGCCGGCGGTGGGCGTGCGGGTGGAGGACGTGCTGCCGGCGGGGCTGACCTACGTCAGCAACAGCCTGGGCGCGGCCTACAACGCGGGCTCGGGCATCTGGGAAATCGGCGCGGTCTGGCCGGGCGCGAGCACCAGCCTGACGATCTGGGCGCAGGTGAACGCGATCGGCGTGATCACCAACGTCGCGCAGGTCAACCGCAACTTCCATTATGACCTGGACTCCACGCCGGACAACGACGCGCCGTCCGAGGACGACCAGGACGACGCGATAATCGACGCGCAGCCGCTGGCGGACGTCGAGCTGGCGAAGTCCGTGGACAAGGCGCAGGCCGACCCGTTCGAGAATGTGACGTGGACGATCTCGGTGACCAACAAGGGCCCGAGCGCGGCGACGGGGCTGACGGTATTCGACGACCTGCCGACCAACTGGGTGTACGTGAGCGACAGCAGCGGCGGGGCGTACGACACCAACACCCACATCTGGACGATCGGCGCGCTGCCGGCGGGCGGGAGCACGTCGCTCTCCATCGTGGCCTACGCGACGCTGGGGGTCGAGGTCGGCGGGCACGGGCCGGTGCCGCCGGGCTACACGAACATCGCCCAGGTCTGGACGATGAACGAGGATGACGTGGACTCGACGCCGGGCAACGATGTCCCGTCCGAGGACGACCAGGACGACGCGTTCATCCCGGTCCGCGCCTTCTCCGACCTGGCCTTGACCAAGACCGTGGACGATCCGACGCCGAACGTCGGCCAGCAGATCGCCTACACGGTCGTCGTGACGAACGAGGGACCGCAGCCGGCGGTGGGCGTGCGCGTCGAGGACGTGCTGCCCGCGGGCGTGACGTACGTGAGCAACAGCCTCGACGGCGCGTACAGCGACGGCACGGGCATCTGGGACATCGGCGCCATCCTGTCAGGCGGTACGACCTCGCTGACGATCTGGGCGACGGTGGACAGCCCGGCCGTGATCACGAACATCGTGCAGGTGAACCGGAACTTCCATTACGACCCGGACTCCACGCCGGACAACGACAATCCGTCCGAGGACGACCAGGACGAGGCGGTCATCACGCCGCAGCAGGCGGACCTCGAGCTGGTCAAAGACGGCCCGGAATACGTGGTGGCGGGCGCGAACGCGACCTTCACCATCACGGTCACCAACCGCGGCCCCGACGCCGCGACCGGCCTGACCGTCGAGGATGCGCTGCCCGCGGGCTTGTCCTACGTCAGCCACTCGGGCGGCAGTTACAATGACGGCACGGATATCTGGACGATTGGCGGCCTGGCCGCGGGCAGCGTGACTTCCCTGCAGATCACCGCCACGGTGACGACCACCGGCGTGTTCGAGAACGTGGCCCAGGTGGAGACCGCCGACCAGCACGACCCGGACTCGACGCCGGGCAACGACGAGCCGGACGAGGACGACCAGGACAACGCGATCGTGACGGCCGTGCAGCCCGCCGTGCAGATCGTCAAGACCGTCGGCAACGACCCGGACGGCTGGGTGGAACTGCTGCTGCCGGGCACGAACGTGCAGTACCGGTACGAGGTGTTCAACGTCGGCGACACGTACCTGGTCGACCTCGTCGTCACGGACAACGTGATCGGCGCCATCGGCGTGATTTCGGGCCCGCTGGCCCCCGGCGCCTCGGCGGTCCTGTGGGCGACCAACCTGAACGTGACGGCCAGCGTGACGAACATCGGCGTGGTCACGGGCAATCCCTCGGACAACGACGGGCAGGACCTGCCCGGCCTGCCGGACGTGACGGACGAGGACGACGCGATGGTCCGGATCGTCCACCCGTCCATCGAGATCACCAAGCTGGCCGGCCACGCGCCGGACGGCGGCGTGCTCGACGTGACGCCCGGGACGGATGTGGTCTACACCTATATCGTCGTCAACACCGGCGACGTGCCGTTGTACGACGTCGCGGTCACGGACAACGTGATCGGCGTCATCGGAACGATCGGCACGATGCTGCCGGGCGCGACCAACACGCTCACCGCGACGAATCTGAACGTCACGGCGGACGTGATCAACATCGGCACGGTCACCGGCGACGCCAACCCGCCGGAGGAAGACGACCGCGACCTGCCGGTCGTGACCGACAACGACGACGCCGAGGTGCGCGTGGTCTTCTTCGCGATCGAGAAGGAAGACCTCCCGGATCCCGTGCTGCCGGGCGCGCCGCTCTCGTACACGCTGTGGATCGCGAACCCGTCGCCGAACCCGGTGCTGGACGTCGTGGTGACGGAGACGTACCCGGCCTTCTTCAACTACGTCGGCGCGCAGCCGCCGCCGGATTCCGGGAACAACGTCTGGAACCTCGGGACCCTCCAGCCCGGCCAGGTCGTGCCGATCGTCATCGACGGCACCGTCTCGGCCGCGGCGCCGGGCGGCGCCGTGCTGACCAACCGGATCGTGGTCGGCACGTCGAACGCGGGCACCAACTCCACGACCGAGGAAACCCGGGTCGTGACCAACCCGCCTCCGGGCGAGACGCTGATCCGGATCACCAAGCGCGACGGCGTGGATCCCGTGGCGCCCGGCGGGAGCCTGGTGTACTTCCTGCGGGTCGAGAACCTGGGCCCGATCACCGCGACCAACGTCGTGGTGACCGAGACCTACGACCCGCTGTTCAGCTTCGTCGGGTCCGGCCCCGCGCCGAGCTCCGGCAATAACGTCTGGAACCTGGGCAACCTGGCCGCCTACGCCTTCCGCGAGATCGCGGTCACGGGCACCGTGTCCGCGGCGGCGACCAACGGGACGCTGCTGGTGGACCGGGTCGTGGCGGACGCCGACAACACGCCGGAGACCAGCGACGAAGAGGTCACGCTGGTGGTGGCCCTGCCGCCGCCGGACGTCTTCAAGACCGACAACGTGGATCCCGTCGTCGCGGGCGGGATGCTGGTCTACACCGTGCGCGTGTGGAACGCCTCGACGTTCGACACGGTCTCCAACGTGGTCGTGGTCGAGACCTATGACGCCCACTTCCAGTTCGGCTCCGCGGCGCCGGCCCCGATGGCCGGGACCAGCAACATGTGGGTGCTCGGCGACCTGCCGCCGGGCTACGTGACGAACATCGTCATCACCGGGACGGTTTCGCCGTCCACGCCGCGGGACGCGACGCTGTTCAACACCGTCGAGGTGTTCAGCGACGCCGGCAGCCGCACGGTGCACGAGACGACCGACGTCATCGTGCCCGCGCTGAACCTGACCAAGCTGGCCGGGAACGCCCCGGACGGCGGCATCGAGTACACGGTCGCCGGCAGCAACGTGGTGTACGCGTACGTCGTCACCAACACCGGCGACACGCACCTGACGATCGCGGTGACGGACAACGTCATCGGCGTGATCGGCACGGTCACGGCCCTGGCGCCGAACGCGAGCGCCACGCTGTACAAGACCTCCGCCATCCCGGCGAGCGTGACGAACATCGGTTACGCCGCGGGCAATCCCGTGACCGAGGGCAACGCGGACCTGGCGGGCGCCTCGGACGTGTACGACAACGACGACGCGATCGTGCAGGTCGTGGCCCCGGCGCTGCAGCTCGTCAAGCTGGCGGGCAACGCGGCGGACGGGGCGGTGGAATACATCCTTTCCGGTGAAGACGTGGTCTACACGTATGCGGTGAGCAACGCGGGCAACACGCACTTGAGCTCGATCGTCGTGACGGACAACGTGCTGGGCGCGGTCGGCGCCATAACCGGCCCGTTGGCCCCGGGCGCGACGGCGACGCTCTACGCGACCAACCTGAACGTCGTGGCCGACGTGACCAACATCGGCGTCGCGAGCGGCGACCCGAGCTTCGGCGACGGCACGCCGATCCCGGACATCTCGAACGTGGCGGACAGCGATGACGCCGTGGTGGACGTGGTCGCCCCGGCGCTGCAACTCGTCAAGCTGGCGGGCAACGCGGCGGACGGCGCGACGGAATACATCGTGGCGGGCCAGAACGTGATCTACAGCTACGCCGTGAGCAATGCGGGCAATACGTACTTGAGCTCGATCCTGGTGACGGACGACGTGCTGGGCGTGGTCGGCGCCATCACCGGCCCGTTGGCTCCGGGCGCGACGGCGACGCTCTACGCGACCAACCTGAACGTCGTGGCCGACGTGACCAACATCGGCGTCGCGAGCGGCAATCCGACAGACGCGAACGGAAACGACCTGCCGGACATCTCGAACGTGACGGACAGCGACGACGCCGTCGTGGACGTCGTGGCCCCGGCCATTAACCTGGTCAAGCTGGCGGGTAACGCGCCCGACGGCGGCATCCTGTACGTCGCGCCGGGCGCGGAGGTGGTCTATACTTACGCCGTCAGCAACTCGGGCGATACCTTCCTGGGCAACTTGGTGGTGACGGACAATGTGATCGGCGCGGTCGGCGTCGTCGCGGGTCCGTTGGCGCCCGGCGCCACCGCGACGCTCCATGCGACCTCCGCGATCCCGGCGAGCGTGACGAACCTCGGCGTGGTCGTCGCGCAGCCCGTGAGCGCGGGCGGCACCGCGCTGCCCGATATCGGGACGGTCACCGACAGCGACGACGCGATCGTCCTCGTGGCGCAGTTGAGCATCGCCAAGGAGGACCTGCCGGATCCCGTGCATGCGGGCATGCCGCTCACGTACACCCTGTGGATCGCGAACCCGTCCGAGAACCCCGTGCAGAACGTGGTCGTGACGGAAACCTATCCGCCGCAGTTCAGCTACATATCCGCGAACCCGGCGCCGGATTCCGGCAACAACGTCTGGAACCTGGGGACGCTGCAGCCGGGCGACGTGGTGCCGATCGTGATCAGCGGCGCCGTGCTGGGCGGCACGCCGGCGGGTTCGATCCTGACGAACCGGATCACTGCGACGTCCAACGTCAGCACGGGTTCCGTCGTGGAAACCACGCTTGTGGTCGACGACCCGCCGCCGGGCGGCGCGGAGATCCGCATCACCAAGCGCGACGAGATGGATCCCGTGCAACCGGGCTCGAACCTGGTCTACACGATCCGGGTCGAAAACTTCGGGCCGGGCATCGCGACGAACGTGTTCGTGATCGAGACCTACGATCCGCTGTTCACCTTCGTCGGGTCGGGCCCGGCGCCGAGCTCCGGGAACAACGTGTGGAGCCTGGGCAACCTGGCGCCCGACGACTTCCGCGAGATCACGGTGACCGGCTGGGTGTCCTTCGCGGCGACGGACGGCACGCTGCTGACCAACGTCGCCCGGGCCATCTCGGACAACACCGAGCCGAGCGAGGACGACGAGACCACGCTGGTCTCGACGCGGCCGCCGCCGGAGCTCTTCAAGACCGACGGCCCGGATCCCGTGTTCTCCGGCGGCATCCTGACCTACACGATCACCGTGCAAAACGCGTCGGCCCTCGTGGTCTCCAACGTGACGGTGGTGGAAGCCTATGACGCGCGGTTCCAGTTCCAGTCCGCCGTGCCGGCGCCGGAACCCGGCACCAGCAATGTCTGGATCCTGGGCGATCTGGGGCCGGTGAGCACGGCGGCTATCGTGATCACGGGCATCGTGGCCCCGGACGCCGCCCACGGCGCGCTGCTGTTCAACACCGTCGAAGTGTTCAGCGACTCCGGCAGCCGCACGGTGCACGAGACGACCGACGTCCTCGCGCCGCGGACGCTGCAGGGCGCGTTCTACGTGGATTGCAACGAGACCGGAGTGTTCGAGGAGGACAAGGAGCGCATCCAGGGCGTCAACGTTCACCTGTACCGCGACGCGAACGCCAACAGCATCTTGGACGGCGATCCGCTCGTGGACTCGGCGGTGACGGACACGAACGGGGGCTTCGCCTTCTCCAACCTGTGGGACGGCACCTGGTTCGTGGGGTGGGAGACCAACGCCGCCATCCTGGTGGGCGCGACGCAGACCGACGGCGGGAACCCGGATGTGGTGGTCATCGCCGGCGCGGACGCGGCCGGCATCAACCAGGGCTTTGTCCCGGCGGTGCCCCTGCGCTCCGTGAGCGGCTACCTGTGGGTGGACCTCAACGCCAACGGGCAGCCGGACGAGAACCTGGCGCTGCAGGGCCTCAACGGCGTCCAGGTGTTCCTGCATCCCGTGGTCGGCGGCGTGACCAATCCCGCGATCGCCAACACCTTCACGGTGACGGACGGACTGGGGAACCAGGGCTGGTACGAGTTCAACGGCCTGCCTCTGGGTGAATACGCGGTGGTGATCAACCTTGCCACCGTCCCACCGGAATATTTGCCGGACGCAGCGTCCCAGGGCGGCGAGATCGACGAGGAGTGCAACATCACCGTGGGCCTGCCGTTCGTCGGCCGACCGACGCCGGTGACGCTGGCCGGCCTGACCGCGGCGCGCGGCGAGGGGGGTGTTCGGGTGGCGTGGGAAACGGCCACGGAGCTGAACAACCTCGGGTTCCACGTCTACCGGTCCGACTCGGTTGGCGGCGAGAAGGTGCGCCTGACCTCGGGCCTGATCGCGGGCGTGGGGACGGGCGACGGGCGGTCGTACGAGTTCGTGGATGCGGGGGCTGACCCGGCAGCGACGCTGTACTACTGGGTCGAGGACGTGAGCACGGACTTCCAAACCGAGCAACACGGCCCGGCCGTGGTATACGGCGAACCCGGCGCGGGCGGGAGCGACAGCCCGGCGCTGGCCTCGTTCGAATTGGAGGAACAGCCGGCGCTGTACCGGGTGCGGTATGAGGCGCTGAAGGCGGCGGGCGTGGCGATCGACTCGATCGACCCGGCGACGCTGAAGGTGCTGGTCGACGGCGAGGAAGTGGCCGTGTTCGTGAGCGCGTGGCGCGGCCCGATGAAGGCCGGGGACTATATCCTGTTCTACGCGGAGGAAGGCGCGGCGGAAATCCGGACGGGCGCGGACGCCCTGCGGATGGACGAGGTCTACGCGGGACCCGCGGACGAAAGCGGGGACGTGTGGTACGGAGTGGCGACGGAGGAGGGTACGCTGGCGTTCGAGACGCAGGCGGACATCCGGCGGTACCTGCTGATCGGATTCGCGGACGAACAGGCGCAGGTGCTGGACGTGACCGACGCGGCGCGGCCGAAGCTGCTGTACGGATTCAGCTGGCTGCAGGTGAGCGGGCAGTCGGGGGCCTACCTCGGCTACGATAGCGGGACTCCGGCCCGCCTCCTGGCCGTCGACGCGAGCGCCGTCCGCGAAGTGGAAAAACTCCTCCAGCCGTAGTATGTTACAAAAAGTATGAGGGCGTTGAGGGCCGACCCCATACGGTCGGCCCTCTTTTTTAGACCATGAGCACCGGGATGGCCAGATGGGCGGGCGCGGGATTGATGCTGGGCGTGGCCCTCGTGTGCGCGCAGGAACCGAAGCTCGCGCGGACGATCGGCGCCCCGGCTCCGGCTCAATGGGAAATCCCCGACGATCCCGCCGCCGAGGCTCCGGTCGAGTGCCGGGTCCGCATTTCGGGATTCGAACTTCACCCCGCGGAGCACGGCGAAGTCATCGCGTTGCCCGGCCAGGTGCCGGGCTGGAGCCAGGCCGGAGCGCCGGACCTGCCGGCCGTGGCGAGCGGGTTCAGGGGCCATCCGCAGGTTCGCCTGGCCGTCCGCTTTCTCCGGTCCGAGTTCGAGGACGTCCCGGATGTGGACGTGGCCCCGGTGCCGTCGGCGCGCGCGGGGGAATTCGACCAGCCTTATGAAAAGCCCGTGCTGACCTATTCCCGGTCGCCCAACGCGTACGCGGCGGACGCGTGGTGGCCCGAAACGCTCGTCTCGCTGCAGGAGGCCATGGGGGGCACGCAGAAGCACGTCCGCGTGGAGTGCCGGCCTTTTCAGTACAACGCGGCGCGAAAGACCCTCCGGTTTCACCGGCAAATCGAGTTTGCGCTGGAAGTGAAACGTGACTGATTCGCGGTCAGCGGTTGCGGCGGCGCTGCTGGGCCTGGCCACGACGGGCCTGGCCGGCCTGCTGCCGCCCATGACCGGCGCGCCGGGCGATTTTGCCCAGCGCCGTGCCGGCGCCGAGGTCGCGGCCGTTCACCGCATCCCCGTGACCAACGAGGGCCTCTACCGCATCGACTACCCCGCGCTGGTGGCGGCTGGATTCACCAATCCCGTCGGCAACGCGCTCCGAATGTACTGCCAGACCCAGGAGGTGGCGCTGTATGTCTCCTCGCCCGGCGCGCTCTCCGCGTCGGACTACGTCCTGTTCTACGGCTGGGGGCACGACGGCTACTACACGATCACGAATGTGTACTGGCTGGGCGAGGGCGGCTCCGGCCTGCGCATGGGCGTCGCGGACGCCGCGCCGCTGGCCGGGGGCACAGAGGTCACCGCCACCTGGAAGCAAGTCCGGTTCAACCGGGACATCCTGTTCGGGCGCAATACCCGGCCGACGGACACGAATTTCGATCACTGGGCGTACGGCCAAATCAACACGTCGTCGCTCCTTCAGGCGACGGTGTCCACGGACGGGCGGGCGCCGGAAGGAATGGCGCAACTGGACGCCATCCTGGTCGGCGTCACCGCGGCGGCGGCCGATCCCGACCACCGGACCCGCGTCCGCGTCAACGCGCGTGTGGCGACCACGAACTTCACGTACGATGCCGACGGGCGATATTTCGGCAGCTGCATCTTTTCCAACAGCTGGCTGTCGAACGGCCTGACCACCGTGGATTTCATTCAGATCCCATCCGGCGTCCCCGACGATCGGGCGGTACTGGAGGAATTCACCGTCGGCTATACCCGTCTGCTCGCGGCCACGGGGGGCGTGTTGAGCTTTGCCGGGCGGCCGGGCACCAACAACTTCACGGTCACCCGCCTCGCCAGCAACGAGTCGGCCTGGGCCCTGGATGTGACGGCGCCGGCGGCCCCGGTTTTGCTGACCAACATGGCCGTTTCCGACGTGGCGGGCGGGCGGACGATCCGCTTCGGCGCCGTCACCGCGGGGTCCAACCTGTACTATGTCTGTTCCACCTCCGCGGTCCGGGGCGTGACCGGGATCGAGCGGGTGATGTTCCGCAACCTGGCCGACACGAACCGGCAGGCGGACTTCATCGCCGTCTGCCCGTACGAATTCAGGGACGGGACCTACAGGCTCCTCGAGCATCGCTACCTGACGGGCCTGAAGGTGGCCGTCGCGCCGGTCTCGGACATCTACAACGAGTTCAGCTACGGCATCAAGGACGCGGACGCCGTCAAGCAGTTCATCGGCTACGCCTTCCACCACTGGCGCGCCCCGGAGCCCGGCTACGTGCTTTTCGTGGGGGACGGGAGCTACGACCCGAAGAACAACAAGGGCGTCGTGACCAACTTCGACTGGGTGCCCGTGCATCTCGGCCCGAGCGCCTACGACTGGTCGGCGCAGGATTCCTGGTTTGCCGCCGTCAACGGGAACGACTTCCTGGCGGATGTCGGCCTGGGCCGGCTCCCGGTGTCCGGCGCCACCGATTTGACGGGGATCGTGGCGAAGATCGTCGCGTACGACGGCCTTGCCGCGACGAACTCCTGGAGGAAAAAAGCGCTCCTGGTCGCGGATGCCAACGACGGCATCAACGATTTCGACGCGGACAGCGACAGCGTGGTGGACCCGCACCTGCTCTCCAATGGGTTCTCGAGGACCAAGGCGTACCGGGACAGTATGACGGCCCCCCAGGTGCTCGGCTCCATCACCAACAGCATCAACGGGAAGGTTCTCCTGGTTTCGTACTTCGGGCACGGCGCTCCCGATTACTGGTCGGCAGACCAGTTTTTTGTCAACGCCGACGTGAATGGGCTGAACAACTCGGTGTGGCCGTTGTTCCTGATGCTGACCTGCCGCAACGGCATGTTCGATGACGCGGCCAAGTACACCATTTCGGAATCCCTACTCCGGCGCCCGAATCGCGGGGCCATCGCCTGCGCGGCGGCCAGCGGGTTGTCCGTCCCGGCCGCGGCCAACTACTTCGCCGATGGCTTTACCGCGTCCCTGGTCAACACCCAGCAGCAGGCCCGGGTGGGAGACCTGATGAACGCGGGCTTCCTGAATTTGTGGACGGTTTCCCCCAACCAGCCGGAACTGCTGTTCTACAGTATCATCGGAGACCCGGCGCAGGTGGTGAATCCCTGACGGACGCAAACCATGAACTTCGGGAGGAACAATCGAGCATGGCGGCTGGCGGTGGCCGGTTGCCTCTTTGCCTGCCGCGTCCTGGCCGACGACCATGGCGATGCCGCCGTTGCCGCAACAGCCCTGGTTCCCGACGGCGGCGCGGTCGCCGGCGTCATTAACGATGACGTCGACAAGGACTGGTTTTCCTTCAGCACGCTGCCGTGGGTCGGCTACTCGATCACGGTGGCCACGGGCACGCTGTGGGACAGCGAGGCGGATCTCTATGCATCCGACGGCGCTACCTGCCAGCGCGCGACCAACTCGGCCGGATGGGCGACGCCGCTGACCGTGGCCTGGAGCAATTCCGGCGCGAGGACGAAACGGCACCTCGAGATCGGCGGCTTCGCGGAGTTCACGACGGGCACGTATTCGGTGGCGGTCGCACGTCTGAACTGGGTGGATGCCGATGGCGATGGGATGTTCGATCCCTGGGAAGTGGAGATGCTCGGGAGCACCAACCAGCCGGCCGGTGGCGACCCGGATAACGACGGGTTTCCGAATATCGACGAGTACTACCTGCAAACCGATCCGGACGACGCGGATTCGGGCTTGTTCGTGGTTCGGTTGACCCCGGCGGCCACCGGGACCGTCGTGCGCTGGGATGCCGCGCAGAACGGGACCTACCGCCTGTGGTCGAGCACCAACCTTTCGAGCGCGGCGCCGGGTTGGACCTTCTTTGGCGAGAAGACGAAGTTCGACGCGTCGCCGGCCTGGGACGAACTCGTGGATCCGGCCGCCACCAACGCTCGACGCCAATTCTACCGGGTCGAGTTCACCTACTGATTGGCCCCTGTTTTCCGCAATGAAATAGACATCGGAATAAAGTATACAATGCCTATTGAAATAGTGGTGTATCTGTTGTACTTTTAAGCAGGAGAATGAAATGAAAGCATTTCAAAACATCATTGAAACGGTGGGCCGGACGCCCCTTGTGAAGCTGCAGCGGCTTTCCGAGGAGACGGGCGCGGAAATCTTCATCAAGATGGAATCCCACAACCCGATGGGCAGCGTGAAGGATCGTATCGGCGTGGCGATGATCAACGAGGCCGAGAAGGCCGGGCTGATCAAGGCGAACACCGTGATCGTCGAGCCCACAAGCGGCAACACGGGCATCGCGCTGGCCTTCGTCGCGGCGGCCCGGAAGTACAAGCTCGTTCTGACGATGCCCGAGTCGATGAGCCTTGAGCGGCGCGCGATGCTGCGCGCCCTCGGCGCGGACCTGATGCTGACCCCGGCGGAGCAGGGTATGCGGGGCGCGATCGCCAAAGCCAGCGAGTTGGTGGAGAAAACGCCGGGCGCCTGGATGCCGCAGCAGTTTGAAAACCCGGCCAACCCCGCTATCCATGAGGCGACCACGGGCCCGGAGATCTGGGAGTCGAGCGGCGGGAAGATCGATGCGATCGTCGCCGGCGTCGGGACCGGTGGCACGATCACCGGCGTGGCGCGGTTCCTCCGGAAGCAGAACCCGGCCTTTCAAGCCTTTGCCGTGGAGCCGGCTGATTCGCCGGTCATCAGCGGCGGCAAGCCTGGCCCGCACAAGATCCAGGGCATCGGCGCGGGCTTCGTGCCGAAGAACCTGGACACCTCGCTCCTGGCCGGCGTGGTGACGGTGACCAACGACGAGGCCTTCGAGTGGGGCCGCCGTCTTGCGCGCGAGGAAGGGATCTTCGCGGGCATCAGCAGCGGGGCCAACGTGTGCGCCGTGGCCAAGGCGGTCAAACAGCACGGCCTGGCCGGAAAGCGTGTCGTTACGATTGCCTGCAGCTTCGGGGAGCGCTATCTTTCCACGGCGTTGTACAAGGACCTGGCGGCGGGCTGATCCTCATGAATGTTACCGTGGAATATACCGGGGTGCTGGATATCAAGACCGTCCCAAGCGGCGGCGTGCTGGAGCTGCCGCCGGGCGCCACGGTGTCGGCCCTGCTGGAGCGGTTGGGGATCGATCCGGCGCACCGCAAGTACATCACGCCTCTCGTAAACAACGCCAAAGCAAAGAATTCCACGACCTTGGTGGAGGGGGACCGGATCTACCTGCTGCTGCCCGTCGGCGGAGGCTGATTACCCGACGATTCGCGCGCCGAGCGGTTCGCCGCGGATGCTCATGAGCTGGTAGCTGTATTTCGCGCACAGCGCCTTGGGCGGTTCCTTCGCGCAGACCATGACGATGCCCGCGTTGTCGCCGGCCACCGAGCCCGCGCCGCAGACCTTGGCCGCGGCGCCTAGTTTCTCGACGTCCGCCACGAACTCGCCTACGCGAGAGGGCACGACCCCAATGGCGTCGAGCAGCCGCTGGTTCTCGCGGACGCAGGACTGGATGTCCTTGAGGTTGTTCGTGACGACGGCCTTTTCCATGCTGCGCGTGACCGCCTCGAAGTCATCCCAGATCCGGCTGTTCGCGTGCCGCGCCCGCACCTGGGCCACGCATTCGCCCGTGGTGGTGGCCGGCGTCCCGGTATTGACCAGGTGGATCGGCATTCGCGGCAGGGGCAGGGCCTCGGCCTGGCCTTCCTGGAACCGCGCGCACCCGCCGTTCAGTGAGATATACGTGTCCACGCCGCTGGCATGGCCGTGCTGGAGGTTCTCGGCTTCGAGGCTGTAGGCCTGGTACCACTCGGGGCGGAACTCGACGCGGAAGTAGTGGCCGATGCTCCGCAGCACGCTCAACACCGTCGCCGCCGACGAGCCCATGCCGCAGCCGATCGGGATGTTGGAGTGCAACTGAATCTTCATCCCGCCGGCCACCTTCAGGTGCAGCGCGTCGAGGATGGTGATGAAGGCGTACTGGAAAAGCTCGATGGGCTTGTGCAGCACGTCGCGGATGCCGAGCTGGCCGTCCAGGAACATCCGGTAGTTCTTCGCCATCCGGCCTTTCAGGTCGCGCAGGGCGCGCACGGTGAAGGATTCCATCTGCTGCAGATCCTGGAGATCGATCGCGACCGTGTCGCCGGCTTCCGCGGACGGGACCACGACGGCCTGGGCGCAGCGGTCCACGGCCATGGCGATGGCCGGTCGGCCATACACCACGGCATGCTCGCCGCTCAAGATCAGTTTCCCAGGCGCGATGGCCTTCATGCTATCCTTTCGTACAACCGTTTATGCTGGCTGACCCCCGCAAGCCGGTACGGCCCCGTGCGGTATTGGGCGAACGCATGGTCACCGCCGTCCGTCGGGAAGCCCAGTTGGAAGATATCCTCGTATTGCCGATACGTCAATGCCGTCCTTCCGTCCAGCATCGCCCGATGTGCCGTCGTGAAAAGGTGTTGGCGATAGTCCGGCTGCGCGACGCCGCTAAAATACTCGCCCATGCAGCCCGACCCGTAGCTGAACAGGCCGATCCGCTGGCCGGACAGGTCCTCGGCGGCGTGGTCGAGCAGCGAGGTCAGCCCCTCGTACAGCGAGGCCGAATACGTATTGCCCGTGATCCGGTTGTACCGCAGCGAATCGCCGATCTCGGTCTCCAGTTCCTCGCCGGTCAGTTCCTTGAGCGCCGCGAACTTGGCGAGCCGGATGTGCGCCTTCTCGGCCATGCGCGTGAAAGGCAGGTGGTAGCAGTAGCGGGCGATGTCGTGGAACTTCCGGCCGGTGAGCGCGGCGTACTGCTTCCAGCATTCCTCCAGCGCGGCCAGGTAGATGCGCATGGAGTACTTGCCGTCCACGAGCGCCTCGTCGCGGTAGTTGGGCCGCCAGAAATCCATCACGTCCTCGGCGTACAGCCCCGTCTCCGGGTCCAGCGCCAGGACGCGCGGGTTGACGGTCACCAGCATGGCGACTGCGCCGGCGCCCTGCGTCGGCTCGCCGGGGCTGCGCAGATCGTAGCGCGCGATGTCCGAGCCGACGATCAGCGCCTTGATCCCCGGCCGTGCCGCGACGGCCGCGGCCGCCAGGTGCAGGCCCGCCGTGGCGCCGTAGCAGGCCTGCTTCAGCTCGACGGCCCGGCAGCGCGCCGGCAGCTTGAGCAGCCCGTGCAGGAACATCGCCGCCGCCTTGGATTGGTCGATCCCGCTCTCCGTGGCGAACAAGAGGAGCTCGATGTTCTCCCGCCCCACCTTTTCCAGGATCGGGTGCGCCGCGCTGGCGGCCATGGTGACGATGTCCTCGTCCGGCGGCGGGATGGCCATCTTCTCCTGGCCGATGCCGATCGTGAACTTGTCCGGGTCCACGCCCCGCTCCTGGGCCAGCACGTTCAGGCCCAGGAAGTACTGCGGCGTGTAGAAGCTGATGAGATCGATGCCGACATTCATGACGAGAAGCAGTCTAACCCCGATGTGACCGTGTCGGCAAGCGCTGCCATGCAGGCGGCCACATCCGGGCCCATAGTTCTTCAGACACATGGCCCGCGCGGATGTTCACACGATTCGCGTGACGCGCGGCGCGGATGCGATATAGTACTCCCGTTTTTTCGCGAAGGAGCCGAACGATGACGGGCACGAAGAAGATCGCATGGGCGGACGAAATTGCGCTGCCGCGGGGCTTCCGGGCCTCGGGCGTGGCCGCGGGGCTGAAGAAGGATAGCCGGAAGGACATGGCGTTGATCGTCTCCGACCGGCCCGCGGCCGTGGCCGCGACGTTCACCACCAACCAGGTCCAGGCCGCGACGGTCAAGCTTTGCCGGGCCCGGCTCGCGTGCCGGACCGGCCGCGGCGTGATCGTCAACAGCGGCAACGCCAACGCCTGCACCGGCGCCCAGGGCCTGAAGGACGCGGAGCGGATGGCGCAACTGACCGGCGAATTGGCGGGGATCCCGCCGGAGCAGGTCTTCGTCAGCTCCACCGGCCGGATCGGCGTGCAGCTGCCGATGGACAAGATCGAGGCGGGCATCCGGGCCGCCGTGCCCGCGCTCTCCGCCGAGGGCGGGACCGACGCCTCGCTCGCGATCATGACCACCGACACGCGGCCGAAGCGGGTCACCGCGCGGTTGGACGTGGACGGCAAGCCCGTGATTCTTTCCGCCCTGGCCAAGGGCTCGGGGATGATCGAGCCGAACATGGCCACGATGCTGGCGTACATCCTGACCGACGCGGCGGTCGAGGCCGGGGCGCTCCAGTCCTGCCTGTCCGCGGCCGTCGAGCAGAGCTTCAACCGGATCACCGTCGACGGCGACCGGAGCACGAACGACACGGTGCTCTTCTTCGCCAACGGCGCGGCGGGCAACCGGCCGCTGGACGCCGCCCACCCGGACTGGAAGACCTTCGAGCATGCCGTGCGGGAGTTGACCCTGAAGCTCGCGCTGAAGATGGTCGAGGACGGGGAAGGCGTCTCGAAGGTGGTCACCGTCAGGGTGCTCGGCGCGAAGACGGCGCAGGACGCCGAGTGGGCGGCGCGGTCGGTCGCGAACTCGCTGCTCGTGAAGACGTCGTGGGCGGGCGAATATCCAAACTGGGGCCGGGTGATGGACGCGCTGGGCTATTCCCGGGCGCGGGTCGAGGAGGACAAGGTGGATATCACGTACGACCAGCTCCCGGCCTGCCGGGGCGGGCTGTACGCCGGCACGACGATCGACGACCTGAAGCGGATCGTGCGGCAGAAGGCGTTCACGCTGACGATCCACCTGAACCTCGGCGCCGGCGAGACGGTGGTTTATACGTGCAACTGCACCGAGGAATACGTGCGGATCAACATGTAGGAGCGGGGCGGCCATGCAAAAAGTCATCGAGAAAGCGGATGTCCTGATCGAGGCGCTGCCGTACATCCAGCGATTCCGCGGCGACACGGTGGTCGTGAAGTTCGGCGGGAGCGCGATGGAGGAGCAGGCGCAGGTGGAGACCGTGCTCAAGGATATCGCGTTCATGGAGTGCGTCGGGATGCGGCCGGTGGTCGTCCACGGCGGCGGCAAGGCGATCAGCCAGCGCATGAAGGACGTCGGCCTGCGACCCGTGTTCGTCAAGGGCCTGCGGGTCACCGACGCGGCCTCGATCGAGGTCGTGGAGCAGGTGTTGAACAACGAGGTCAACCCGTCCATCGTCCGCACGCTGGAGGAGTTCGGCTGCAAGGCCCGCGGGATCCACGGCGAGCACATCCTGTCGGTCATCAAGCACGCCGGCCAGGACAAGGACACGGGCGAGGCGCTGGACTGGGGCTTCGTCGGCGACGTCGCCGGCGTGGATATCGAGCCGGTCAAGGCCTACCTCCACGCCGACATCGTCCCGGTGATCACGCCGCTCGGGCGCGGGCCCGACGGCAAGCTCTACAACATCAACGCGGACGAGGCCGCGGCGGCGATCGCGGAGAAGATGGCGGCGCGCAAGCTGGTGTTCCTCTCCGACGTGCCCGGCGTGCTGATGAACCCGGAGGACCCGGAGTCCATCGTGTCCACGCTCAAGCTGACCGAGGTGGAGGACCTCATCAAGCGCGGCGTGATCAGCGGCGGGATGCTGCCGAAGATCGGCGGCGCGCTCAAGGCCCTCAAGGCCGGCGTGCGCAAGACGCACATCATCGACGCCGCCCTGCCGCACTCGCTGCTGCTGGAGCTCTTCACCGACAAGGGCGTCGGCACCGAGATCCTGCAATGAGACACCGCCAATTAACGCTAATGAGGAGGAGGGTCTGCTCCGGCCATTCGCGTTAATGGGCGTTAATTCGCGGTTGCAATTAGTCGGTGAAAGTTGTTCCGTATCCCCGCCATGAATACACAAGAAATCGCCGAACTTCACAAGCAGTACGTCATGCCGACCTACGCGCCGGGCCTCGCGCTCGTGCGGGGCAAGGGCACGCGGGTCTGGGACGCCGAGGGCAACGAATATCTCGACTTCCTCGGCGGCATCGCGGTCAACGTGCTGGGCCACGCCCACCCGAAGCTGGTCAAGGCCATCCGGCAGCAGGCCGCCCGGCTGATGCACGTCTCGAATCTTTATTTCAACGAGAACCAGCCTCGCCTCGCCAAGGCGCTGTCCGAGCGGTCGCTCGGCGGCAAGTGCTTCTTCTGCAACTCGGGCGCGGAGGCCAACGAGGGCCTGTTCAAGCTCGCCCGGCTCTGGGGCCACGCACAGGGGCGGCACGAGATCGTCGCCATGACCAACTCGTTCCACGGCCGGACGCTCGCCACCGTGGCCGCGACGGGCCAGACGAAGTACCAGAAGGGCTTCGAGCCCATGCCGGCGGGCTTTGTCCACGCCGAGTACAACAACCTCGACGCCGTCCGGGCCGCCGTGACGGACAAGACCGTCGCCATCCTCGTCGAGGCGGTCCAGGGCGAGGGCGGCGTCGTGCCCGCGAAGCCGGAATTCCTGGCCGGGCTGCGGGCTCTGTGCGACGAGCGGAACCTGCTGCTGCTCTGCGACGAGGTCCAGTGTGGCGTCGGCCGGACGGGCAAGTGGTTCGGGTTCCAGGCCTACGGGATCCAGCCGGACGCCTTCTCCGTGGCCAAGGGCCTCGCGGGCGGCTTCCCGATCGGCGCGATCGTCGCCGGGCCGAAGCTGTCGGACGTCTTCCAGCCGGGCAACCACGCCAGCACGTTCGGCGGCAATCCGCTGGCGTGCGCCGCGGCGCTTTCGGTCATCGAGGCCATCGAGGAGGAGAAGCTCCTCGATCACGCCGCCGCGATGGGCGAGCTGTTCATGGCCCAACTCCGGAAAATCGCGAAGAAGTTCAAGTTCATCATGGAGGTCCGGGGACTCGGCCTGATGATCGGCATGGTCCTCGACCGGCCCGCCAAGCCGCTCGAAGTGCTGCTGCGGGAGAAAGGCCTGATTGCCATCGCCACGCACGACACGGTGATCCGGTTCCTGCCGCCGCTGAACATCACGGCGGGCCAGGTGCGGAAGGCCGCGCGCATCGTCAAGGCCGCCTGCGCGGAGTGGACGGCCCGGGGATTGGCCTGAAGAGTGGCCCAATAACGGCTCGCGGGGACGCTCGCCCTCCATTATATTTTTCGCATTCCGCTGGAGGGCGAGCCTCCGGCGAACCGACATTCAGCAGGAGCAAGCCATGAAAATCGTACTCGCATATTCCGGCGGGCTGGACACGTCCGTCATCCTGAAGTGGCTTTCGGAGACCTACCGGGCCGAGATCGTCGCCTTCGCGGCGGATATCGGGCAGGAGGAGGAGCTCAAGGGCCTGCGGCAGAAGGCGCTGAAGACCGGCGCGAGCAAGATCTACATCGACGACCTGCAGGCGGAGTTCGCGCGCGATTTCATCTTCCCCATGTTCCGCGCCGGGGCAATGTACGAGAACCAGTATTTTCTCGGGACCTCCATTGCGCGGCCGCTGATCGCCAAGCGCATGGTCGAGATCGCGAAGAAGGAAAAGGCCCAGGCCATCGCCCACGGCGCGACGGGCAAGGGCAACGACCAGGTCCGCTTCGAGCTGACCGCCGCCGCGCTGGCGCCGGACCTGCAGGTCATCGCCCCGTGGCGCGAGGACCGGTTCCGCGACCGGTTCCCCGGCCGCACGGAGATGATCCGCTACTGCGAGGAGCACGCCATCCCCGTGCAGGCCACGGCGAAGAAACCGTACTCGACCGACCGGAACCTGCTCCACATCTCCTACGAGGCCGGCATCCTGGAAGACCCGTGGCTGGACGCCTTTGCGCCCGCGAACAAGGGCATGTTCCGCCTCTCCGTCTCGCCGGAGGACGCGCCGGACAAGCCGGAGCTCGTTACGCTGGATTTTGTGCGCGGCGACTGCGTCGCGGTGAACGGGAAGAAGCTCGACCCGCTGGGTGTGATGCGGACCCTGAACCGGCTGGGCGGCAAGCACGGGGTGGGGCGGGTGGACCTCGTGGAGAACCGCTTCGTCGGCATGAAAAGCCGGGGCGTCTACGAGACGCCCGGCGGCGCGATCCTGCATTTCGCGCACCGGCAGGTCGAGACGCTGACGATGGACCGCGAGGTGATGCACCTGCGCGATTCGCTGATCCCGAAATATTCCGAGCTGGTCTACTACGGCTTCTGGTTCGCGCCCGAGCGGCTCGCCCTCCAGGCGCTGGTCGAGGAGAGCCAGAAGAACGTCACCGGCACGGTCCGGGTGCGCCTGTACAAGGGCGGCCTGTACGTCGCCGGTCGCAAGAGCCCGGTCAGCCTCTACAACCCGCAGATCGCGACCATGGACGCCGACCCCACCCGCGCCTACCACCAGGGCGACGCGACGGGGTTCATCCGGCTCAACGCGCTGCGGCTGAAGGTTGCGGCCCGCAGAGCGCGCAGATAGGCGCGGCTGCCGTTTGAATTGGCCAAGTCGCGTGCACTCGCGTACAGTCGCGCTTCAGCATGAATGCTTTTCCCATGGTTCGCGGGCGGTTGATGGCCGAGGGGGTGCCGGTGGAGGCGCTGGCGCGTCGCTACGGGACGCCGCTTTACGTCTACAGCCAATCTCATCTCGCATCCCGATTCGCGGCGCTGGCGGAGGCCATGGCGCCGGTTGACCCGCTGATCTGCTACTCGGTCAAGGTCAACACCAACGCGGCCGTGATCGGGACGTTCGCGGGGCTCGGCGCGGGGGCGGACGTGGTCTCCGGCGGCGAGCTGTACCGCGCGCGCCGGGCGGGCGTGCCGCCGTCGCGCATCGTCTTCGCGGGCGTCGGCAAGACCCGCGAGGAGATCGAGTACGCCTTGCGGGCGAACATCCTGTTCTTCACCGTGGAGTCCGAGCCGGAGTTGGACCGGATCGCGGAGTGCGCCCGGCGCCTGGGCCGGAAGGCCCGCATCGCCCTGCGCGCGAACCCGGACGTGGACCCGGAGACGCACCACTACATCAGCACGGGCAAGGCCGAGAACAAGTTCGGCCTGGACCTCCGTCGCATCGAGCGGGCGTACCGCCGCGCGGCGGCGCACCCGTCGCTGGAGATCGCCGGGTTGCACATGCACATCGGTTCGCAGATCCTGAATCCCGCGCCGTACGGGCGCGCGCTGGAGCGGGTGGCCGGGCTCTGCCGCCGGCTGCGCGCCCGCTACCCGACGTTTCGCTACCTGGACCTCGGCGGCGGGCTGGGCATCCAGTACCGGCCCGACCAGCATCCGCTGGATCCGGCGCGGTTCGCGAAGATCGTCCTGCCGTTCATGCAGGCGTCGGGCCTGCGGATCGTCCTGGAGCCGGGCCGGTTCCTCGTCGGTAACGCGGGGATCCTGGTGACGCGGGTCCAGTATGTGAAGAGCGGGCCGTCGAAGAAGTTCATCATCGTGGACGCCGGGATGAACGACCTGATCCGTCCGCCCCTGTACCAGGCCCACCACGAGATCGTCTCCGTCCGCGCGACGCGCGGGGCGGTCTTCGGCGACGTCGTCGGCCCGATTTGCGAGTCGGCGGATTTCCTGGCGCAGGACCGGCGGCTACCCGCCGTCCGCGAGGGCGACCTGCTGGCCGTCATGAGCGCGGGGGCCTACGGGTTCGCCATGGCTTCGAACTACAACAGCCGCGGCCGCCCGGCCGAGGTGCTGGTGCAGGGCCGCCGCCACGCCCTTGTCCGCCGCCGGGAACGCCGGGAGGACCTGGTGCGCGGGGAGGTCGCCCCGCGCTGGTCGTGAACAAGGCCGGGTTCCACCCGCGCCTGTCCCCGTTAACCCGTGCAGCCCGGCGGCACCTGGTAGAGGCCTTTTGAAATCTTCACCAGGTCCTTGAGGCTCCGCGCGGACAGCCGGTCGGGCGTGGCCTGTTCCGGCGACAGGCCCAGGTCTTCCGGCGTTTTCACCACGCCCGCGCGGCGAAGGCGGTCGGCCTGGTCCGCATGGATCGTCCTTCCGACGGGCGTGTCGCCCGCTACGGCGGCGACGGCGAGCCGGCGCGATTCGAGGTCCGGGGTCTTGTCGAGATAGGCGATCCCGCGCTCGGTGACGATGTGCGTGACCTGTTCGCCCGCGATCATCACCGGCGGGAACGCAAAGACGCCCTGCCGGTGCAGCTCCAGCGCGTCGAGCTGCTCGACGAACACGGGGATCTGTTTCTTCTCGCTGACCGTCGGCGTCATCTGCACGACCAGTTTGCGCCCTTGGAACAGGCCGCTCTCCCAGCGGCCGGCCTTCGCCACGGCCGGCGGATAATTCCGGCGGCCCGGCGGCGACCCGCCCAGGTTCGGCGCGCCGCCGAAGCCCGCGATCATCCCCTTGATCGCGGTCGAGCTGTTGCCGTCGCGGTCGATCTGCAGCGTCGCGCCAATGAAAAGATCAATCGCGTAGAGCCCGGCGATGTGCGCGAAGCAGCGGTTCGAGCGCAGGTGGCCGTCCGGGCCGACGGAAAAGACGTCGCTGCGCGCCTGCACGTACTTTTCCATGCCCGGCTCGCCGCCGAAGGAGAAGACGTGCTCGACGAAGCCCTTCTCGATCGCGGGGATCAGCGTGGGGTGGGGGTTGAGCACCCAGTGCGTGCAGCACTTGCCCTTCAGGCCGAGTTCCTTCCCGTACGTCGGCAGCAGCAGCTCGATCGCCGCGGTCGCGTAGCCGAGCCCGTGGTTCAGCGCGCGCACGCCGTATTCCGCGTAGATGCCTTTGAGGGACATCATGGCCATCAGGATCTGCTGGGGCGTGATCTTCGCCGGGTCGCGGGTGAAGAGCGGCTGCAGGTGGTAGTCCTCGCCCGTGACGATGATGAAGTCCACCCAGCCCGCGGGGATGTCCACGCGCGGCAGGCGCTGGAGCTGCTTCTTCACCTGCACGATGACGACGCCGGTCTTGAAATGGGTGGCCTCGGCGATGAGCGCGGTGTCCTCGGTGTTGAACCCGGTGAACAGGTTGCCTTCCTCGTCGCAGGCCTCGGCGACGAGCAGGGCGACCTGGGGGCAGAGGTCCACGACATAGCGCCCGTAGAGCTCAAGGTAGGTGTGGATCGCGCCGATCTTCACCTTTTTCTCGGCGGCGAGTTGGTAGAGCGCCTTCGACTGCGGCCCGGAGTAGGCGAAGTCCAGCCGCGAGGCGAGGCCCTTGCGGAACAGCTCGATGTGCTCCGGCAGGGCGACGGTGGACTGAATCATGTGCAGGTCGCGGACGCGGCGCGGGTCGAGCTGGAGCAGCGCGCGCGCCAGGAAGTCGGCCTGTTTCTGGTTGTCGCCTTCGATGCAGACCCGGTCTCCGCGCTTCAGCACGGCGCCGAGCAGCGCGTCGGCCATCTCTTTCGGCACCCTTTTCCCGCGCGCGAACCGGCGGCCCCGGCGGATCCGCTCCGCGTATTCCTTTTTCCGGCGATCGAAGTTCATGGCTTCCTCCGGGGCTTGTGGACGCTGTAGCGGCGCGCCGGCTCGAACTGGCTGCGGGCCGTCCGCGAGAGAAGATTCCCATAGGACGGCACGTTGCGGTCCTCGAGGTGGTCGAAGTGCATGGGCGTGTCGGACCCGATCCCGAGCCGCTTGAGCGGGTCCGGGTCGAGCTCGGAGTAGATGATCTCCTCCGTGCCGCGGGCCAGGGCGAGGGTCTGGGCGATGGGCGAGACGATCATGCTGTGCCCGAAGTAGTGCGTGCCCGAGGCGTCGGAGCCCACGGCGTTGACGGCCAGCATGTAAACGTGGTTGTCGTACGCCCGCATCTTGTTGGTCATCTCCCAGATGTCGAAGGCGCGCAGCAGGGCCGAGGGCCGGGCGATGATCTGCGCGCCCTTGATGGCGAGGATGCGCGAGACCTCGGGGAAGTCGCCGTCGTAGCAGATCATCATGCCGACCGCGCCGAACTCCGTCGGGATGACGGGATAGTTCACGCCGGGCGTCGTCCAGCCGCCGGCGCCGAGGCGCTCGGCCGGGAAGGGATGGGTCTTGCGGTACACGCCGGCGACGTCGCCCCGGGCGTCGATCAGGAAGGCGCTGTTGTAGATGGTGTGGCGCTTGCGCCCGCGCTCGTAGGTGGGCAGGACGCAGTAGGCACGCTCCTCGCGGCAGACCTTCCGGATCGGCGCCAGGATGGTGTCGATCCGCGGAGGCAGCAGGACGTGGAACGCGTCCAGCGGCAGGTTGGGATGGAACCCCGTGGTGATGCTCTCCGGGAATGCGACGAGTTTCGCGCCGGTCTCCCGGACCGCCCGGCGGAACCAGGCGATCACCTTCTCGAGGTTGTACAGGATGTCGTTCGGGCGGGGCGCGATCTGCACGCCCGCGACGACGACCCGCTTGACCCGGTTTTTCAGCGACGCGCTCTTCCTGCTGGCCATGGCTGCCATCCTTTCCGATTCGGCAAAACGCGGGAATTGTTCCCAAACGGCCGGATTTGTCAGCACAAATGTGCGGGCGGTTTTTTGCTTTCCCGCCGCCGGGGCCTGCGCTACACCTGCGGACACGGAGAATCGACCATGAATCCATTAAGCGCGCTGATCTGGGCCGGGTTCGTCGCCGGGGCGGTCTCGGGCGTGAGCACCACGGTCACCCCGCCCCCGCCGGACTATCGCCTCCAAACCGGGCGTTTCGGCCTGGCGGCGGCCCCGGTCGGCGATTTCGTGTTCGCGGCCGGCGGCTGGGCCGACGACGGGATCTGCGACGACATCGAAGGCCTCGACCCGCGCAAGGATCTCGCGCTGTACATGGCGCCCTCCATCTCCCCGCGCTTCTTCTACAGCGCCGCCGCGTACGACGGCCGGATGATCCTCGTGGGCGGCCTGACCGAGGAGCGCGCCATCACGGGCGAGGTCGAGGAATTCACTCCGGAGGGCCAGGGTGAGGTCGGTCCACTGCCGCCCTTGCCCCTGCCGGTGGCGCGCGCGGGCGTCGCGGTGTCCGGCGACCGGATGTACGTCATCGGCGGCGAGACGCCCGAGCGCAGCCGGACCGGGAAGGCGCAGATCTACGATTTCAAGACGAAGGCCTGGTCCGAGGGCGCGGAGTTGCCCGTCGCCCGCGAGGGCGTCGTGGTGGAGAAGGCCGGGAAGATCTACGCGCCCGGCGGGTACGACGGCGGCAAGGCCATCGCCGCTTTCCAGGTCTATGACGTCGCCGCCGACCGCTGGGAGCGTTTGAAGGATCTGCCCGTCAAGATGAGCGCGCACAGCGCGGTGATCGCGGACGATACGCTCTACACGTTCGGCGACTACGAGGTGATGAACCGGACCGCCGCCTGCGACCTCAAGACCGGCGAGTGGGCCCTGATCGACGTCGGCTACCGCTCGAGCCGGCACAACGCCGCCGTCCTGTGGAGCAACGAGGTGCTGGTCATCGGCGGCAACGTCTCGTCCGGCGGGCCGTACCTGGACTACATCCAGCGGTTCCCGGTCGAGAAGCTGGCCGCCGCGCCGCGCCGCCCGTGGACGGCGGAGAACGAGCCGAAGGCCGAGCCGCCGCCGGCCGTCGCCGCCGAGGAAGAGGACGATGAGGAAGAGGCCGCGCCCGCCCCGGTCCCGTCTTCGAAGGGCCCGGCGCCGTCGGCCTTTGAGCTCTCCGGCAAGCCCGCGCCCGATTTCGAACTGGAACTGCTCGACGGTTCGACTTTCCGCCTGGCCGACCAGAAGGACAAGGTGGTCGTGCTCGATTTCTGGGCAACGTGGTGCCCGCCGTGCCGGAAGACGCTGCCGCACATGGGCGAACTGGCCGCCGCGTACGCGGGTCAGGCGGTCGTCTTCCTCGGCGTCAGCCGGGACCGGCCGGGTGACAAGGACAAGATCGCGCCCCTGCTGGCCGAGCACAAGGTCCCGTATCCGACCGGCCTGGACCTGCAGGGGCTCGGTCTCGACTATTCCGTGGCCGCCATCCCGTGCGTGGTGCTCATCGGCCGCGACGGTCGGGTGCAGGGGCGCCAGGTCGGGGCCTGGGACGAGGGCCCGGCGGAGTTGCGGAAGGCCATCGATATGCTGCTGGCCGGCAAGGAACTCCCGAGCGGCAAAGCCCCGCCCCGGGCGGCGCAGAAAGCGGCCCCCCCTGCCCGGACGGCGCGGCCCAGGCCACTCGAGGAGTCGTCGGAACTGGACCCGGCCTTCTTCACGCTCAAGTGGCGGCGCGACATCCCGCCCCTGCAGCAGGAATCAGCCCGTCCGACGCGCCTGGATGTCCATGTGCCGCCCCGCCGGCTGGCCGTCGTCTCGGAGGAGTCGTTGCACGTGCTGAATCCGGCGGACGGCGAACCGCTCCGGGTTATTCCTCTGCCCGCCGAGGCGATGGAGCCCGACGCGATGGACCGTCGTCCTTTGCTCGTGTACCTGCAGGACGGATCCAACGCCGTGGTGGCGGCTCTGAAGACGAAGTACGAAGTGACCGAGCGGAGCGAAACCAGCCGGTCCTATCGCACCGTGGAAACCAGCGTGGTGGGTTTTTCCGATGACGGCGGCGTCCTGTGGACGAACACGCTGGAGCAGGGCATGGGCGCCCTGCAGGTCCTGGCCCTGCCGGTCGCGGCCGATCGCGACTATCTCGTCGTGGCCACGTGGAACCAGCTCCTGCTGCTGAACCCGAAGGGCGAAGTGAAGCTCGACCAGCCCGTCGGTTTCCGGGAGCATTGGTCGATCAGGCCGGGGGCGGACGGGAAGTACGAGGTCGTCGTGCGCGGCGAAGACGTGGCGGCGTACGAGTGGAACCTCCGGGCGGGCGATTGACGTCCGGCGGAAAACCGCTAGGGTAGCCTCCATGCCCGATACAACCATTGCCGAATTGCTCCGGCGCGCCGCGCGCCCGTTGCTCTCCTTCGAGTTCTTTCCGCCGAAGGACGAAAAGGGCCTGGACACGCTGCGGAAGGCCGCCGGACAGCTCGTCGCCGCGCGCCCGGATTTCGTGACGGTGACCTACGGTGCGGGCGGTTCGACCCGCGAGCGGACGCTGGAGGTGTGCGAACTGCTGCGCGGGATGGGCTTCGCCGTCGTCATGCCGCACCTCACCTGCGTCGGCTCCAGCCGCGCGGAACTCTTGGAATACGCCGATGAGTTGCACCGTCGAGGCTATCGCAACATCATGACCCTGCGCGGCGATCCGCCGAAGGGCGAGACCGTTTTCCGCGTGGCGAAGGACGGCCTGGCGCACGCCTCCGACCTCGTGGCGCTGCTCAAGGGCCGGCATGCCGATTTCTGCTGCGGGGTCGCGGGCTACCCGGAAAAGCATCCGGAGGCTGCCAGTCTGCCGGCGGATATCGCGAACATGAAGGCCAAGCTGGCCGCCGGCGGGGATTTCATCACCACGCAGTTGTTCTTCGAGAACCGTTTTTACGCCGACTACGTCCGGCGGTGCCGGGAAGCGGGCGTTACGCAGCCGATCCTCCCGGGGATCATGCCGGCGCTGTCGCACCGGCAGATCCAGCGGTTCACGGCGGTCTGCGGCGCGACTTTTCCCGGCCCGCTGGCCACGCGGCTCGCCGCGGCCGCGGATGATGCGGCCGCCGCGCAGGTCGGCATGGCCTGGGCGCAGGAGCAGGTCGAGCAGTTGCTCCGAGACGGCGTGCCGGGGATACATCTCTACGTCCTCAACCGGGCGCACGCCGCGCCGCTGATAGCCTCCCTTCGCCGCGCCGGGTAGGGGCCTTCGCTTGCCGAGGACTGCCCGGGCTTGACGTGAGGGGCGTGGCTCCGGTACCGTCCTCCCGGTTCTTTGTTGAAACTGTGCGCGGGAAAAGCGAACGGAAGTCCGTGCGAATCGGACGCGGTCGCGCCGCTGTAACCGGCTACAAACCCCACAAGCCACGGGAGGCAACAACTCCTTCCGGAAGGCGGGGCGAGGCCTGAAGCCGGGAGCCAGAAGACGAGTTTTTCCCGTTGCCCATATGCCCCCGCACGAGGGGCAGAAAGGCGTCCGTGAGAAAGTCCCTTGTTCGTTTCCTGACCACCGGTCTGGCGACCGGTCTGCCTGTGGTCGCCCCCGCCCTGAACGCGGATTTCGAGGATCATCCGCTCCCGGCGCAATCCGCATGGAACGGCTCCGATCTCTCCGGCGGCGTCACCAGCCGGACCGTTTTTTTCAGGAACCGCTACGATCCCGCGTGGGGCAACTGGAGCGGGTTCGCGCTCTCCAACGTCAACGACACCAACACGGCCGGGTGGCTCAACCAGTACGCCGTCTTTGCCGGGACGGGTCTCGGGGGAGCGGGCACGTATGCCGTGGCCTACGACGACACGTACGGCGAGGAGGCGGACATCATCACGCTCCCGTTGCCCGCCTGGGTGCGCGGCTTCTACGTCAACAACACCACGTACGCCGCCCTGACCATGCGCGATGGCGACGAGTACGGTTTTTCCAAGAAGTTCGGCGGAGCGACGGGCGACGACCCGGACTGGTTCCGGCTCACCGTCACCGGCCGCGACCTCGACGGGCAGGTGGTCGGCGTCACGAATCACTACCTGGCCGACTACCGGTTCACGAACAACGCGCAGGACTTTATCCAGTCCGCGTGGCAATGGGTCGACCTCTCGTCGTTCGGGGCGGAGGTCGCCACGCTGCATTTTTCCCTGTCGTCCAGCGACACGGGCGCGTGGGGGATGAACACGCCAGCCTATTTCGCGCTCGACGGCCTGGTCTTCACCTACGCGCCGGCGGCGGGGGAGTGCTCTTCGGCCGCCGTGGCGTGGACGGAGCGGCGCATTGTGACATGGGCGACCGGTTGGACCCAGTACAATGCGGGACCCGGCTGTGATCCGTCATGGCAGACGCCGGGGAATGCCATGGGGCCGTCGGACGTGGAAGAGACGAACGGCATCGTCTGCCTTGGAGACGGGGGTTCCATCACCATGACGTTCGATGTCCCGCTGGCCGACGGTCCGGGCCCGGATTTTGCCGTGTTCGAGAACGCGTTGAACGATTTCTTCCTCGAGTTGGCCTGGGTCGAGGTGTCAAGCGACGGGAACCACTTTTCCCGTTTTCCGAATCAGACGCTGGCGACCAACACCGTGCCGTTCTGGGGCGGGGAGGTTCAGTCCACGAATATCGCCGGGCTGGCCGGCCAGTACCGGCGCCAATACGGCACGCCGTTCGATTTGCGACAGTTGGCCGGCGTATCCCCGCTCCTGGATGTCATGGATGTCCGCCACGTTCGGCTCGTGGACATCGTCGGCGACGGCTCTTGCAGCGACTCCTTCGGGCGGGCCATTTATGACCCGTATCCCACCGAGGGTTCTGCGGGATTCGACTTGGATGCCGTGGGCGTCATCAACTACCGCATGGATTGCGAGCCGGCTTCGGCCGACAGGGGCCGTTTTGCCTGCCAGGCCTTCACCAACTGGCTCTATGAATTGCAGGCTTCCGGGGATCTGGCGGGAGACGGGTGGACGACCGTTCTATCGGTCACTGGCCGCAATGAGCGGGTCGAGCTGGACGATCCCGCTCCTCCGGCATCCGGCCGGTTCTATCGTTTGCGGAGGACGCTGCTGCCGTGACGGCGTGCGCCCCATGGGGGGCCCGCGCTCCCGCGGGCCGAGCGGAGTTTTCCAATGATTGGAAAAACCGCAAACCTTCTTTTCCAAACATTGGAAAACCCGGGTTTTCCCTGGTCGAGCTGCTCGTGGTGGTGGCGATCCTCTTCGTGCTGGCGGCGGCCCTGGTCCCATGGGTGATTCGAAGTATCGAGGCCGGCCGCCGGGCGCAGTGCGGATCGAACCTGCGGCAGTTATTCGTCGCCAACGCGGCCTACGCGGCGGAGAACGGAAGTTACGTGGCGGCGGCGCCGGACATCATGGGGCCGAACCGCCGGCGCTGGCACGGGGTGCGGTCGTCCGGTTCGGGCGCGTTTGAAGGCTCGTTGGGCCCGCTGGCGCGGTTCCTGGAGGATGGGCGGGCCCGGCGCTGCCCCTCCTTTCCGGACTACCGGCGGGACGCGGCGGCCAACGCCTTCGAGTCGGCGTGCGGCGGGTATGGATACAACGATCGCGGGGTCGGTTCGCGGGTATATCTTCTGGGATACGGCTCGGCGGCGATGCAGCAGGGGATGTTTCCCGGGGCAATTCGGAATCCGGCGCGGACGGTGATGTTCGCCGACGCGGCCTTCGGTCAGCCGTACAATGACCCGCGATGGTTCATCGAGTACTCCTTCGCCGAGGCGTATTATTTTGTCGGCCGCACGCCCGCGCAACTGTATGGCCCCTCGCGGCCGTCCGTTCACTTCCGTCACGGCGGGCGGGCCGGCGTGGTCTGGTGCGACGGACACGTCACGTGGGAGACGCAAGCGCTGGGCAATCCTGCCTCCGGCCTCGGCTGGTTCGGACCGGCCGACAACTCGTTGTTTGATCCGCTGTAGCGGGCGGTCCTCGCGGCGAGGAGCCCCGATTCGTTGAACAGGCCAGGTATCACAGTTTATAAACTGTGATATTATGGCCGCGGGATAGCGCGATTTCGTTAGGAAATATTGATGATTGACGCGTGTATCACAGTTTATAAACTGTGATACATGAACTCCATCGAATTGAGTCCGACGCTTTGGCGCACATGCCGCGTCCTGGCCGGCCCCACGCGTCTGCGCATGTTCGGCCGGTTGTGCCGCGATCCCCATCAATCGGTTGGCGAAGTGGCGGCGGCCCTGAAGATCGGCCGCAGCCGCGCCAGCCAGGAACTGCGACGGCTTCAGGCCCGGGGCCTCCTGAAGGCAACCCGCCATGGGCGTTGGGTCCGCTATGCCCCGGCGGCCGATCCCCGCGTGCCGTCCGCCAAACCGATCGTGCAGGCGTTGCGGACCGCCCTGGCCCGCTCCCGCCCGGGCGCGGATGCCGAGTGCCTGCGCATCGCGTCCGCGCTGACCCATCCGAGGCGCTTGCGGATCGCACAGGCCCTTCTCGTCCAACCCCTCGACTTCTCTCGCTTGGTGACCGAGACCCGGATGCCGCGCATTTCGCTGTCGCGCCATCTGCGCCACCTCCGCGCGCGGGGACTCGTTGTCCGAAAGCAGGGCGTGTATCATTTCATTGCCGATCCGCATCCCCTGGCGCGATGCCTGCTGGGATTGCTGGCGGAGACGCCTCAGCGGTAGCTGTGCCGCGGGACGGCCAAACCCCATGAAAGTATGCGTGGATATCCAGGCGGCCGTGGCCCAGCGGGCCGGAGTGGGTCGCTATACGAAGTCCCTGGTGGAGCACCTTGGCCTGCAGGCCGGGGACGACGCGCTGTCACTTTTCTTTTTTGATTTCAAGGGGCGGGGGGACCCGTTTCCCGTGCCGAACGCGACCCGGCAGGCCGTTCGCTGGTGCCCCGGGATGCTGGTTCAGCAGGCGTGGAAGCGACTCGACTGGCCCCCCTTCGACTGGTTCGCCGGGCGGGCCGACGTGTATCACTTTCCCAATTTCATCGTCCCGCCGCTGGCGCGAGGGAAGGCCGTGGTGACGATTCACGACCTCGCCTTCCAGCGGTTCCCGGAGACCACCGAGCGACGCAACCTGGACTACCTGACGGCGCAAATAGGGAAGACCGTCCAGCGGGCCGACGCCATCATCGCGGTCTCCAACTTCGTGGCCCACGAAATCCATGAGAGACTCGGAGTTCCCGAGTCGCGGATTTTTGCCATTCCATCCGGAATGTCCTCCGCCTGGGCGGCGCCCTGCGCCGATTCCGTGGCCGCGACGCAGCGCGAACTCGGACTCGACCGCCCGTACCTGCTGACCGTTGGGACGCTCGAACCCCGGAAGAATATCGGATTTCTGGTCGAAGTGTTTGAACGGATGAAGTTCGACGGCGACCTGGTGATCGCCGGGGCAATGGGCTGGAAATACGAACCGATCCTCGATCGCATCCGGCGATCGACCCGCGCGCCGCGCATCCGGCACCTGCGCTACGTGACGGAAAAGCACCTAGCCGCCCTCTATGCCGGCGCGGAGCTGTTTGTCTTCCCCTCGCTGTACGAAGGCTTCGGCTTTACTCCGCTGGAGGCCATGGCCTGCGGTGTTCCCGTCGTGGCGGCCACCACGGGCTCGCTGCCCGAGGTCCTCGGCGAGGCGGCCGAACTGGTCGCCGGATACGACGCCGGGGAGTGGACCGCGCGCGCGGATCGACTGCTGACCGACACGGCCCGCCGCGCGGAACTCAAGGAGCGCGGGTTCCGGCAGGCGCGCCGGTTCAGTTGGGACGAGACCGCCCGGCGCACCTGGCAGGTGTACCGCGGACTGTAGCCTTTTCTTTACCGGGCTTTTTCTGTATGTCGAGGGCCGGTGATTTATGCGAATTGGACTGGACGCGCGGTGGATTTTCCCGGAGTTGAGCGGGATCGGGACCTACACGACGGAACTGATCCGCGAGTTCGCCCGCCTGGAGACCGGGCACGAGTTCGTGCTCTTCTTCCGCGATCCGGCGATCCGCGACCGGGTGTGGCGAGTCGCCGGCTTGGACGGGCATCCGCGCTTTCGAGCGCAAATGATCCCGTGGGGCGTGTTCTCCCCGTGGAGCCAGTTGCGGCTGCCCGCCGTCCTCCGACGGCTTGCGCTCGATGTCTTCCATTCCCCCAATTACATGATCCCGTTCCGGGCTTTCCCCCGCGGCCGCGCGCACGCGGTGCAGTGCGTCGCCACCGTCCACGACCTGATTCCGCTTCTGTTCCCGGAACACACGCCCAGGGCTCTCAAAACCCGCCTGTTTCCGCTGTTCCGGAGGGTCATGTTCGAGGTCGGCGCGCGGGCGGACGCCATCCTGACGGTCAGCGAAGCGTCCCGGGCGGACATCCTGCGCAGCCTGCGCATCCCGGGCGAGCGGGAGGCGCGGGTGCGTGTCGTGTACAATGGCGTGGCCCCGGAATACCGCCCTGCGCTCCGCCGGCCCGCTCCGCACAAAACCATCCTCTATGTCGGCCGGTTCGATCCTTATAAAAATGTCGAGGGGCTGCTGGAGGCCTTTGCCCGGCTCCGCTCGCGCGGGGGGCCCGCTGCGCGGCTGAAGATCGTCGGCGCGCCGGATCCGCGCTATCCGGAAGCGCCGCGCCGGGCGCGGGAGTTGGGGCTGGAGGGCCTGGTCGAGTGGGCCGGCTACACAGGCGGGGCGGACCTCGTGGACGCATACCAGCAGGCGGACGTCTTCGTTCTGCTGTCGCGCTACGAGGGCTTCGGCCTGACCTTGCTGGAGGCGATGGCCTGTGGCGCGCCGGCGGTGTGCAGCAACATCGGCGCCCTTCGCGAGGTTGCCGGTGAAGCGGCGCTCTTCGTGGATGGCGCTGATCCCGAGGCCGCGGCGGACGCGCTGGGGCGGGTGCTCGAGGATCGGGGCGTTGCGGCGGAGTTGAGCCGCAAGGGCTTGGCGCGCGCGCGGGAGTTCACCTGGGCGCGCGCGGCCGCCGAGATTCTCCGGGTCTACGAGGAGGTCGCCCGGTCGTGAACGCGATCCCGCCCGTGGCCTTCCCGTCCGGCTGGCGCGACCTGCGCGTCGTGCTCTGCCACGACTGGCTCAACGGCATGCGCGGGGGCGAGCGGGTGCTGGAATGGTTGTGCCGGGGCTTCCCGGGCGCGCCCGTTTACACGTTGCTCTGCAAGCCGGACGCGATTTCCGCGGACATCCGAGCGCACCCCCTTCGCGCGAGCTGGCTGCAGCGCGTGCCCGGCATCCAACGATGGTACCGGTATTTCCTGCCGCTTTTTCCGGGCGCCATCGAACGGCTGCGCGCGCCTGACGCCGACTTGCTCATCAGCACGAGCCATTGCGTGGCCAAGGGCCTGGTCCCTCCGCCCGGGGCGAGGCACCTGTGCTATTGTTTCACGCCCATGCGGTATGCGTGGGTCTTTTACGAGGAGTATTTCGGCAGCAATCCGCTGAAGAAAAGGATCCTGGCGCCGCGCCTGGCGAAACTGCGCGAGTGGGACCGCCGGGCGTCGGATCGCGTGGATCGTTTCGTCACCTTAAGCCGGCACGTCCAGGACCGCATCCGCCGCTTCTACGGCCGCGAATCGGCCGTCGTCTACCCGCCCGTGGACACCGGGTTTTTCACGCCGGCGGCCGTCGAGCCCGGCGGCTTCGACCTGGTCGTTTCCGCCCTGGTCCCGTACAAGTGCCTCGACCTGGCCGTGCGCGCGTACACGTGGCTGGAATACCCGCTGAAGATTGTCGGTACGGGCACGGAGTACGACCGCTTGCGCCGGCTGGCCGGGCCGTCCGTCCAGTTCCTGGGCTGGCGGTCGGACGAAGAAATCCGCGACCTGTACCGGCGCTGCCGCTTCCTGGTGTTCCCGGGCGAGGAGGATTTCGGCATCGTCCCGGTAGAGGCCCAGGCCTGCGGCCGGCCGGTCGTCGCCTTCGCGCGCGGGGGCGTGCTGGAAACCGTCCGCGAAAATGTCACGGGCGTCTTTTTCAAGGAGCAGACCGACCAGGCGCTGCTGGCCGCCATCGAGGTTGCCGCCGCCCGCCGCTGGGATCCGGCCGCGATCCGCGCTCACGCGGAGCAGTTCGGGGTCCAGGCGTTCGTCGACGGCATGGCCCGTGAAATAGGCCTCTGCATGGACCGCCGGGCGGGGTGATCCATGGCCGCTCCCGATAGGCCGGTTTCGCGGCGAGGCCTGGTGCTGTGGGGCATGCTGGCCTACCTCTGGGGGGCGGTCGTGCACCTGCGCCTGGGGGCGTACCGGCCCGGCCTGATCTGGGGCGACTCTGGAGACGGCCTGTTCGCGGTCTGGGTCCTGCGGCACGGCGCGGACTGGCTGCGCGGCGCGGCGCCGCTCGCGGACGGCCGTATCTTCTGGCCAAGCCACGCGCTCTCCGCCTTCTGGTCCGAGTTATACCTGCTGATGGCGCCGGTCTTCATGCTGCTGGAGAAACTGACCGCCAGTTCCTTCGCGGCCGCCTACGCCCTCGGGGTTCTGCTGTCCGTGGTGGCCTTTTTTGCGTGCCTCTTTTTCGTCGAGCAGGTGCTGGCCACCGCGCGGGACCCGGATCGCCCGCCGGTCCCGGGCTGGGTGCCGCCGCTGGTCGCCTACCTGGCTTGGTTCTCGATCGGCCTTCTCCAGATATTCAAGATCCAGGTGCTCCCTTCGTTCTGGCTGCTGGTCATGACCGGCGGCATGCTGGCCTGGCGCCGGACCGGCCTCGCGCGCTGGATGCTGCTCGTCTGGGCGTCGCTGGCGGCCGTCTTCCTTTCCTCTTCCTACTTCGCCGCCGCGGGCGTGCTGCTGTTCGCCGCGTGGGCCTGGGTCGAATGGTTCCGCGATCCCCGCGTGTGGTGGCGCGTGTTCCTCAAGCTCTGGCCCGCGCTGCTCGCGGGCGCCGCCGCGATGGGCGCCGTGGCGCTGATAATGTCGCGGCCGGGCGTGCAGCGGTATTCGCCCGAATACATCCACAGTATGGCCGTCGGCTGGCTGGACCTGGTCCGGCCGCGCGACGGATTGGTCAGCGCCGGGTGGCTCCGCGCCCTCACCGGCGCGGCGGAAAACCCGTCGAACATCGGCGCGTTTCTCGGCTGGGGCTGGATCGTGGCGGCGGCGGCCTGGCTGGCCCGCGCACGCCGCGAAGTCTGGTCTTTCCTGAAACAGGCCCTCCGCTCGCGATGGTTCGTGGCGCTGGCCCTGGTCCTGCTGGCGGGGCGGCTGAAGATCCGGGAAGCCCGCGCGCTGCTGGCGATCCCCGGCTTCCTGGCCGTGGCGCTCGCGCTGCTGGTCTCCGCCGCGGCCGTGGGTCGTCACGGCCGGGATAAGCCCCGCCTTTACGCGATGGGCCTCCTGGCCCTGTTCGCCGTGCTCCTGTTCGGCCTGTCCTTCGGCCCGGCCGGGTGGTACGTCGGCCACCCTCTTCACCCCTCCGTGTGGTCGGCGCTCCGCCTGACCATTCCCGGCGTCGCCGCCATGCGGGCGATCGACCGGATGGCCGTGGTCGCGGTGGTCTTCGCCTGGGGCTGGCTGCTCGCGACGCTGGTCCGCGAATGGGATGGATCGCCGCGGCCGCGCGTGCGGTTCTGGTTCGTGGCCCTCCTCCTGCCCGCCGCGCTGCAGGCGGCGGACATGCTGCCCGCCCGCGCCCGGGCGACGGTTCAGGACGAGGGGGCCATCACGCCCACGCTGGAGGAGCGCCTTTTCTGGGCGGACAAGACCGGCGTCGCCGCCGTCTTCCCGGCGAGCCCGCTGTACCGGAACACGCTGCCGATGCTCTACTTCCAGAACTTCCCGGGGATCATCCTGGTCAACGGCTACTCGGCGCGGTCCACGGACCTGATGGACGGCCTCGCGCGGGCCGGCCCCGTTGTGGGGGAGGGCTCGCTCAAGCAGGTCGCCGCCTGCGAGCGGGCGGGGGTAGACTGGATCGTGCTCCGCCGCGCGGATATTCCGGAAACCCGGATCGATGCCCTGCGGCAAAGCGGTCGGCGCCTGGCGCTGGACGGAGAGCGCTTTGCGGTGTTCGAAGCGTTACAGGAGTAACCGCGCCGGCTACACGCCGAGCACGTCGCGCATGGAGTACAGGCCCGGGGCCCGGCCCGCGAGCCACGCCGCCGCGCGCAGCGCGCCGCGCGCGAACGCCTCGCGGCTCGTCGCGCGGTGCGAGAGCTCGATGCACTCCCCGTCCGCCGCGAACAGGACCGTGTGGTCGCCCACGATGTCCCCGCCGCGCACGGCGTGGAACCCGATCTGCTCCGCCGGCCGTTCGCCGACGAGTCCGCTGCGCCCGTCCACGGCGGTCTTTTTCAGATCCCAACCGTACCCGGCCGCCGCGGCCTCGCCGAGGCCGATGGCCGTGCCGCTCGGCGAGTCCTTCTTCTTCCGGTGGTGCCGCTCGATGATCTCGATGTCGTAGCCCTTGCCCTTGAGCGACTCCGCAGCCTTGCGGACCAGGGCGAACAGGAGGTTCACGCCCAGGCTCATGTTGGGCGAGACGACGACGGGGATCTTCCGCGCCGCCTCTTGAACGGCTTTCTTCTCCTCGGCGCCCAGGCCCGTGGTGCCGATGACCAGGCCCTTGCCCGCGGCCGCGACGCGCGGGGCGTTGCCCGCGGTGCCGTGGTGCGCGCTGAAATCGACGACCGCGTCGCAGGCCGGCAGCAGGGCCGCCAGGTCGGACGTGATCAGGACCCCCGCCTCGCTGACCCCGGCGGCAAGACCCGCGTCCTTGTCGCGGTCGGGGCAATCCCAGAGATCCACGGCGCCGGAAAGCTTCAGCCCCGGCTCCGCGCCCGCCTGCAGCAGGCGGATCATGATCTTGCCCATCCGGCCGCCCGCGCCCACGATGACCACGTTGCTCATAGTGCCTCGGAGTTTGTTAACCACAGAGGACACAGAGGTCGCGGAGGGGATGTCCTCCGTGCCCTCTGCGTCCTCCGCGGTTCAATCCTTCTTCACAGCAGCTTCAACTGTTTCAAGGTGTCCCGCAGCGTCGCCTTGACCTTGTCCGACATCTCGCACAGGGGCAGGCGGTAGGTCTCCTCGCACTGGCCCATCATGGCCAGGGCGGCCTTGACCGGGATGGGGTTCGTGTCGAGGAACAGGTCCGTGAACAGCCGGTAGTACTGCCGGTGCAGCCGGCGCGCGGTCTCCCAGTCGCCCCGGAGCGCGGCGTGGACCATGTCCGCGACGGCCTTCGGCGCGACGTTGGAGGCCACGCTGATCACGCCGTGGCCGCCCACGACCATCATGGGCAGGGTGAGCGAGTCGTCCCCGGAGAGGAGGGCCAGGCCGCAGCGGCCCGCGATCTGGCTGACGCGGTCCACGCTGCCGCCCGCCTCCTTGATGGCGACGATCTTCGGGTGCCTCGCCAGTTCGACGACGGTATCCACCGGGATCTCGCGGCCGGTGCGGCCGGGGATGTTGTAGAGCACCGTCGGCAGGCCGAGGTCGGCCACGGCGGAGAAGTGGCGGACCAGTCCCTGCGTGTTGGGCTTGTTGTAGTAGGGGGTCACCTGGAGCGTCCCGTCGGCGCCCGCGCCGATGGCGTGCCGGGTCAGCTCCAGCGCCTCGGCGGTGGAGTTGGCGCCCGTGCCCGCGATGACCTTGATGCGGCCGGCGCAGACCTCGATGCAGGTCTCGATGACCTTCTCGTGCTCCGGGAAGTCGAGCGTCGGGGACTCGCCGGTCGTGCCGACCGGGACGATCCCGTCCACGCCGCCGGCGACCTGGCGCTCGATCAGGTCGCGCAGCTTCCCGTAATCCACGCCTCCGTCGCGTCCAAACGGCGTAATGATGGCTGTATAGGCGCCTTCAAACATAACGTCCTCGCTGGTTGTCCGTCCGCGGCAGGCGGTCCCTCCGCCGCCGGGGGTTGGTATAGTAGCAGGGGCACGGGCCCCGGCAAGCGCGGAAAAGCCGGCCTATCCCGGGATGGACAAGCGGGAGGCGAGAGGCTAATGTGTCCGATTGCCGCCGGGATTCCCTTGTGAAGTCCCTCGGCCGGAGAGAACAATGAAGATCATCGAGTCCATCAACCGCGACGTCCTGAAGAAATCCGTGCAGCGCGCCCGGGAACGAGGTGTGATCCTGCCGACGTTCGCGCAGCAGAAGAATCCGAGCTTCGTGCCGCAGAAGATCGTGGACAAGCTCAAGGGCATCGGGCTGTGGGACATCAACCCGCTGAACCTGTTCCGCATCACATGGAAGAACGAGCCGAAGGCGAAGGGCGGCGGGTTCGGCGAGGGCAACTGGGTCGAGTTCCCGCCCGAACTGACCGGCGTGCCGGCGAAGATCGTCGGGCTGGCGGGCAAGTTCTTCCCGACGGGCGCGCACAAGGTGGGCGCGGCGTACGGCTGCCTCGTGCCGCGCCTGGTCTCCGGCAACTTCGACCCGACGACGCAGAAGGCCGTCTGGCCGTCCACGGGCAACTACTGCCGCGGCGGCGCGTACGATTGCGCGCTGCTGGCCTGCCCCGCCGTGGCGATCCTGCCGGAGGGCATGAGCCGCGAGCGCTTCGAGTGGCTCAAGGAGATCGGCACGGACGAGATCATCGCGACGCCGGGCACCGAGTCGAACGTGAAGGAGATCTACGACAAGTGCTGGGAACTGCGCCGCGAGCGCGGAAACAAGATCGTGATCTTCAACCAGTTCGAGGAGTTCGGCAACTCGATCTGGCACTACAATATGACCGGCGGCGTGATCGAGGAGATCTACCAGAAGCACTACCGCACCGACCGCAGCCGCCTGGCGGCGTACATCAGCGCGACGGGCTCGGCGGGGACGATCGCCGCGGGCGATTTTCTGCGCACGAAGCATCCCTTCCTGCGCGTGGTCGCGACCGAGGCGCTCCAGTGCCCGACGCTCTACCAGTACGGGTTCGGCGCGCACCGGATCGAGGGCATCGGCGACAAGCACGTGCCGTGGATCCACAACGTCCGCAACACCGACGCCGTGGCCGCGATCGACGACGAGCAGGTCATGCAACTGCTGCGCCTGTTCAACGAGCCGGCCGGCCTGAAGTTCCTGGAGCAGCGCGGCGTGAAGCGCGAGGTGCTGGACCGCCTATCGTGGCTCGGCATCTCGTGCATCTGCAACCTGGTCGCCGCCATCAAGACGGCCCGCTACTTCGACATGGGCCCGAACGACGTGATCTTCACGCCGTTGACGGATTCCATGGATCTCTACACGTCCCGCAAGCAGGAGATGGAGGCGCAGCACGGGAAGTACGATGCGGTCAAGGCGGCGGTCCACTACGCCCGTTACCTGGAGGGTTGCGGCGTGGACTTCTTCCGCGAGCTGACTTACTTCGACCGCAAGGCGCTGCACAACTTCAAGTACTTCACCTGGGTCGAGCAGCAGGGCAAGGACTCCGACGAACTGCGCCGCCTCTGGGACGAGGACTTCTGGAAGGAGCTCTTCTCCCAGGCCCAGGTGGATGAGTGGGACCGACTGATCACCGAGTTCAACGACGCCACGGGCGTGCTCAAGGCCCTGTAGGATTCACCGCGAATCAGCGCGAATGCACGCGAAGTAAGGAAGGAAAGCCGTATTCGCGTTAATTCGCGTTAATTCGCGGCCCCATTCCGGTTGCCTTTCCCGGCGAATCGCGTAGAGTGGCCCGCCTTTCATGAGTGTCGCCATCAGAAATATCGGCATCATCGCCCACGTGGACCACGGTAAGACCACGCTGGTGGACTGCCTGCTGCGCCAGGCTGGGACCTTCCGCGACAACGAGGAGCTCGTCGAGCGGGTCATGGACTCGATGGACCTCGAGCGCGAAAAGGGGATCACCATCAAGGCCAAGAACGCCTCGATCGAGTGGGGCGGGGCGACGATCAACATCGTGGACACGCCCGGCCACGCGGACTTCGGCGGCGAGGTGGAGCGCATCCTGACCATGGTGGACGGCGTGCTGCTGCTCGTGGACGCCGCCGAGGGCACGCAGGCCCAGACGCGCTTCGTCCTTCGCAAGGCGATCGAGCAGGGGCTGGCCGTGGTCGTCGTGCTCAACAAGGTGGACCGGCCGAACGCGAACGTGGCGCGCGTGCACGACCAGGTGCTGGAGCTCCTGCTGGAACTGCACGCCAGCGAGGCCCAGTTCCACGCGCCGTTCCTCTTCGCCAGCGCGCGCGACGGCTACGCGGTGCGCGACCTGGCGGACGAACACAAGGACATGACCCCGCTGTTCGAGACCATCTTGAGCCATATTCCCGCTCCGAAGGCCGACCCGGACGCCCCGTTCCGCATGGTGATCAGCAACCTCGACTGGAGCGACTACATCGGGCGCATCGCCATCGGAAAGGTGCTGGCCGGCTCCGCGAGGATGGGCGATTCGCTGGTGTGCATCCACAAGGACGGGAAACGCGAGCGCGCGACGATCACGCGGGTGATGACGTTCCGCGGCGTGAAGACCTCCGAGTCCGCCGTCGCCGTCGCGGGCTCGATCGTCGGCCTGGCCGGCTTCGAGGACGCGCACATCGGGGAGACGGTCTGCGACTCCGAGGAGCGCGAGCCGGAGCCGGTCCGGCAGATCGACCCGCCGACCATCCAGATGCAGTTCGGCGTCAACGACAGCCCGCTCTCCGGGCGCGAGGGCCGCTACCTGACCGCCCGGCACCTGAAGGAGCGGCTGGTCAAGGAGACGCGCCTGAATGTGTCCATCGAGATCTACGACACGGACCAGCCGAATTTCTTCGGCATCCGCGCGCGCGGCGCGCTGCAGATCGCGATCCTCGCGGAGACCATGCGGCGCGAGGGCTACGAACTGCTCGTGTCGCGCCCGGAGGTGATCTACCGCGAGGAGGGCGGCGTCCGGCAGGAGCCCTACGAGACCCTGTGGATCGAGACGCCCGACGACATCCTCGGCGACCTGCTGCAGCATCTGGCCGGGCGGCGGGCCCTGGTGACGAAAATGGAGCACCACCCGCACGGGGTGCAGATCGAGGCCGAGGCGCCGACGCGGGGGCTGATCGGGCTCGAGAGCGCGCTGGCCAACCTGACCAGCGGGCGCGCGGTGATGAGCCGGCTGTTCCGGGGGTACGGGCCGGTAACGGGCGATATCCGCGCGCGCGGCGCGGGGGTGCTGGTGTCCATGGAGGGCGGCGTGGCGACCTCGTACGCGCTGGACACGCTGCAGTTGCGCGGCCGGATGTTCATCGGGCCGGGCGACGAGGTGTACGAGGGGATGATCGTCGGCGACAGCGCCCGCAGCGGCGACCTGCCGGTGAATCCCACGCGGACCAAGCACCTGACGAACATCCGCGCGGCGGGCAAGGACGACGCGATCATCCTGGAGCCGCCCGTCGAGCTGACGATCGAGAAGGCCATCGAGTTCATCGCCCCGGACGAATACGTCGAAGTCACGCCGGGGCACATCCGGCTGCGCAAGAAAATCCTCAACTCCATCCAGCGCAAGCGCGCCGGCCGGACCTCCGGCGAATAATACTTGTCTCCCGCCCCGTTCTTTTCTATAGGGGGGGCGTCGGCGTCTTCAGGAGGGATGCCGACAAGGAGGCGAGCATGAGAGCCGTTTTCGCATTCACGCTGGTGGTGTGTTCGGTCCTGGCCGGCATCCCGGCCGCATCTGCCACGCTCTATTTCGAGCAGAACAGCGGGCAATTTGCCGCCGACTGGCTCTTCGTCAGCCGCTCCGGCGATTCGGGCATTGGCCTCTCGCGCGGCGGGATGACGTTGACGCTCCCCAGCGGCCGGCAGGTGGTCGTGGCCTTCGCGGGGGCGTCGGCCGCGGCGCGGGTGGAGGGACGGGCGCCCGACGGCGGGGTGATGAACTACTTCATCGGGGACCGGCGGATGACCGGAATTCCGCGCTTTGCCCGGGTACGGTACTCGGGCGTGTTTCCCGGCGTGGACGTGGAGTACTACGGGGAGGCCGGCCGCCTGGAATACGACGTGATCGTGCACCCGGGGGCGGACCTGCGGAGCGTCCAACTCCGGTATGAGGGGGCCGAGCGTATCGCGATCGCGGCGGACGGCGCGCTGCGGGTGACGATGCCGTGGGGCGAGTTGGTCGAGACGCCGCCCCGGGCTTACCAGGTCGTGAGCGGGCGGCGGCAGGCTGTCGAGGCCGCGTTCGAGGTGGCGGGGGATGGCGTGGTGGGATTCCGGGCGGGCGCCCACGACCCGGCGCTCGACCTCGTGATCGATCCGACGCTGCTCTACTCCTCCTACATCGGCGGCACGGACGTGGATTCCGCGCACGCGATTGCGGTGGGCGCCGACGAGCACATGTACGTGGCGGGCCGGACGGCCTCGAGCAACACGTTTCCCGTCTCGCCGTGGACGCCGGTACACGGCGGCGGCCACGACGTATTCGTTACCAAGCTGACGCCCGGCGGCAGCAACGTGGTGTTTTCCACCTTCATCGGCGGAAGCGGGGACGACATGGCGTTCGGATTGGTTCTGGATTCCAACGACGGCCCGTGCGTGGTCGGCATGACCGACTCGACTGACTTTCCGCTGCGGTCCGCCCGGCAGGCGGCGCTGGGCGGCGGTCTGGATGCCTTCGTGCTGCAGCTGGGCCCGTCCGGCAGCAACCTGGTGTTTTCGACGTACCTGGGCGGCGAGACCAACGACGGCGCGTTTTCCGTGGCGCTGGACGGCGAGGGTCGCCTCTACATGGCCGGCGTGACGGAATCCACGAATTTCCCGGTGCGCAACGCCTACCAGCCGAACCTCAACGTCAGCGGGGAGGGCGGCATGACGCAGGACGTCTTCCTGGTCAAGTGGCGGGGCACGAATATCGAGTACTCGACCTACCTGGGCGGGAACAGCTATGACGGGTTCAACGAGGCCCTGCTCGTGCCGCAGTTCGGGCGCATGGGGCTCGCCGTGGATACCGGGCACTGCGCGTACATCGCCAGTTGCACGGTTTCCACGAACTTCCCGGTGACGGCGAACGCGTTCCAGAAAACCAACGAATCCTTCTTTGCGGTGGCAGGCATCAACTTGTACATGGATGCCTTCCTGACCAAGTTCGCTAGCAACGGCCTGGCGCTCGAGTACTCCACGCTGCTGGGCGGCTACGAAAACGAGCACGGCCACGATGTCATCATTTTGTCCAACGGCGTTGCGTGCGTCGTGGGCGAGACGGGCGCGACGAATTTTCCCGTGACGCTCGGCGCGCTGAAGCCGGCCCACGTCACGGCGGAAGTGGCCTGGGACGGATTCCTGACGGTCGTCGACACCGCCGTGGGCACGCAGTTGGTCTACTCGACCTACTTCGGCGCGGACGACGGCAACGACCAGCCGTGGGCGGTTCGTCGCGACGCGGACAGCAACCTGTGGCTCGTGGGCTACACGGATTCCACGAATTTCCCGGTCACGAACGCCGTGCAGGCAACGATCGCCGGCGAGCCCGATTTCATGGGCGATTATCCCTATGATGTGTTTGCGGCCAAGCTGGCGCCGGCCGCGACGTCCATCGTGTTCGCGACGTACCTGGGCGGCGTTGGAAAGGACTACGGGTACGGGCTGGCGCTGGACGCTCACGGCGTGGCCTATCTCTGCGGCATGACGCAGTCCACCAACTTCCCCGTCCTGGGCGCGCTCCAGCCGAACCACAATCTGGGCTCCGATGTCAACCAGGCCGACGGTTTCGTCGCCATGATGGCCTGGCCGCTGCCGGTGCCGCTGCTCCGGTTCACCGAGGCCGCGGGGCGGGTGGACCTGGCCGCGCAGGGATATCCCAGCGTGCTCTACCGGGTCGAAGCGGTCGGGCATATATCCGATCAGGCCGACTGGCAGCCGCCCAATCCCTACACGAACTGGATCAAGGCCGAGGACGCGAGGACGACGCTGGTCTGGACCAATCTCATCATTCCCACCGATACCGTGGAAGTGGTCCGCTTCTACCGCGTAGCCGCCACCAATGCGCCATAATCCGCCGCGATGGTTTCTCGTCGGGAAGTGGCTTCCGCTGCCTTTCCATCCCCGCATGGATTGACAGCCCCGGGTGGCATCGGGTAAGTTGCGCCGTGTAATGCGGTAAAGAAAGGAATGTATCGAGCCTGAATGAAGGATGAGAGTCTGTCCCCCCTGGACACCATGCGCCACAGCGCGGCGCATGTCATGGCGGCGGCGGTTTGCCGCCTGTTTGAAAACGTCCAGCTCGACATCGGTCCCGCCACCGACGACGGTTTCTACTACGACTTCGATCTCCCGCACCGCCTCGCGCCCGAGGATTTTACCCGGATCGAGGAGGAGATGCGGAAGATCATCGCGGAAAACCACCCCTTTGAGCGGCTCGAGGTCTCGCGCGCCGAGGCGGAACAGCTGATCCGGGAGAAGGGCCAGCGCTACAAGATCGAGCGCCTTGCGGACATCCCCGAGGGCCAGCCGATCACGTTCTTCCGGAGCGGCGACTTCATCGATCTTTGCCGCGGCCCGCATTTGCCCTCCACCGGCGGGATCCAGGCCATCAAGCTGCTCTCCGTCGCGGGCTCGTACTACCGCGGCCGCGAGACCAACCCGATGCTCCAGCGCCTGTACGGCACGGCGTTCGAGACGCAGAAGGACCTGGATTTCTACCTGAAGCAGATCGAGGAGGCCAAACGCCGCGACCATCGCGTCCTCGGCCGCGACCTGGACCTGTTCAGCATGCAGGAGGCGGTCGGGCCTGGCCTGATCCACTGGCACCCGCGCGGGGCGCGCATCCGGTCGATCATCGAGGAGTTCTGGCGGCAGGAGCACTTCAAAAACGGCTACGACCTGCTCTACACGCCGCACATCGGGCGCAGCAACCTGTGGGAGACCTCCGGGCACCTCGGGTTCTACCGCGAGAGCATGTACGCGCCGATGAAGATCGACGAGGTCGAGTACTTCATCAAGCCGATGAACTGCCCGTTCCACATCCAGATCTACAAGACGCACAAGCGCTCGTACCGCGACCTGCCGCTGCGCTGGGCGGAACTGGGCACGGTCTACCGCTACGAGAAGGCCGGCGTCCTCGCCGGGCTCTTCCGCGTCCGCGGCTTCACCCAGGACGACGCGCACATCTACTGCACGCCGGAGCAGGTCGAGGACGAGGTCCTGCGGGCGATGCATTTCGCCATCCGCATGTGGAAAACCTTCGGGTTCTCCTCGATGTCCGCGTATCTCTCCACGCGCCCGGACAAGGCCGTCGGCGAGCCGGAGCGCTGGGAGCAGGCGACCCGCTCGCTGGAGCAGGCCCTGAAGGAGGCCGGCATCCCGTACGAGGTGGACCCCGGCGGCGGGGCCTTCTACGGTCCGAAGATCGACATGCGCGTCAAGGACGCCATTGGCCGCGAGTGGCAGATGAGCACGATCCAGTTCGACTTCAACCTGCCGGAGCGGTTCGACATGGCCTTCACGGGCGCGGACGGCAAGGACCACCGGCCGTACATGGTCCACCGCGCGCTCTTCGGCAGCATCGAGCGGTTCTTCGGCATCCTGACGGAGCACTACGCCGGGGCGTTCCCGTTCTGGCTGGCGCCCGAGCAGGCGCGCGTGCTGCCGCTGACCGACAAGCAGGCGGAGTACGCCCGTTCGGTGGCCGCCGCGCTGCGCGACGCGGGCTTCCGCGTCGGCCTGGACGAGCGGCCGGAGAAGCTGGGCGCGCGCATCCGCGACGCGCAACTGATGAAGATCCCCTACATGCTGGTCGCCGGCGGCCGCGAGGCCGAGGCGAAGACCGTCGCGGTGCGGAGCCGGACGGAGGGGGACCGCGGGGCGGTGGACCTGCCCGCGCTGATCACGATGTGGAAGGCCGAGGAGGACCGCCGGGGCCTGGCCCCGGGGTGAGCGAAGCACAGGCGCGGAGAAACAACCAGGGGCCCGGCGGGGCCCCGTAAACGCAGGAGGAAGTTATTCAGACATTCGTTCGCGTGAACAACCGGATCCGGGTGCCCGAGGTGCGGTGCATCGGGCCGGACGGACAGCAGATCGGCGTCATCACGACCCGCGATGCCCTCGAACGGGCGTCCCGGGAGGGCATGGACCTGGTGGAGATCTCGCCCAACGCGCAGCCGCCCGTCTGCCGGATCATGGACTACGGCAAGTTCAAGTACGAGCAGGAGAAGAAGGACAAGCAGGCGCGCCGCCACCAGTCGGCGACCCGGGTCAAGGAAGTCCAGTTCCACCCGAACGTCGGCGACCACGACTACCAGACCAAGGTGCGCCACACCCGCGAGTTCCTCCAGGAGGGCCACCGCGTGAAGATCGGCCTGTTCTTCCGCGGCCGCGAGCGCGCCCACGAGGAGATCGGATTCGCGGTGATGAACCGGGTCCTGAAGGATTGCCAGGACATCGGCACACCGGAGCAGATGCCCCGCTTCATCGGCCGGGCCATCTTCATGCTCCTGTGCCCGAAGCCCGGGGCGAAGCCCAAGGCCGCGGAGGCCAAGCCGGCGCCCGCGGCGCTGGAGACTGCGCCTGCGCAATAACGCTGGACTCCCGGATCGATCTGGCGTATAAACGCGCCCTTTCCCGCCCGGAAGCGCAGGGATCAAGGATCCGTGCGGCGGGCGGATGAAATACAGAGGGTATCATGGCCGGAAAATATAAAACCAGGAAGGCCGTCTCGAAGCGGTTCCACAAGACCGCGGGCGGCGTCATCAAGCACGCGTGCGGCAGCCGCAGCCATCTGCTCGGCCACAAGAGCCGCAAGCGCAAGCGCCAGTTGCGCGCCGGCAGCACCGTGTCGAGCGCCGACTACGGCCGGATCAGCCGCGGCCTGCCCCTCTAAGGAGAACGACTATGTCCAGAGCCACCAACGCGCCGGCCTCGCGCCGGAGAAGGAAACGCCGCCTCGGTTTAGCCAAGGGGTTTTACGGCGGTCGCAGCAAGCGGTTCCGCATGGCCACCGAGGCCGTGGACCGCGCCATGGTCCAGGCCACCAAGCACCGCAAGCTCCGCAAGCGCGAGTTCCGCAACCTGTGGGTCGTGCGCCTGAACGCGGCGTGCCGCGAGTTGGGCCTGTCCTACAGCCGTTTCATGGAGGGCGTCACGAAGGCCGGCATCCGGCTGAATCGCAAGATGCTCTCCGAGATCGCCATCCACGACCCGGACGGCTTCGCGTCCATCGTGGACCTGGCGAAAAAGAAACTGGCCTGATCCCGCCGCCGGGTTGCGGCCCGAGCTTCTTCAGGGCGCCGCGAGGTCCGGAGACCGGTCTTTCGGAATCCGGTAGGTTCCCAGGATCTGCGGCCCGGTCTGCTCCGATTGCTCCCGGTCGAGCACGAGTTTCTGGCCCCACTCGTTTTCCAGCACGACGAAGGGGCCGCTGCCCTTTTCAATCAGCTCGATCAGGTGCTTCAGGTTCCGGACCTTCTCGCCGTCGACCTTGTCGACGGTCCACGACGAAACGTTGTGGTAGCCCTCGTTGACGTCGGCGGCCAGGACGCGCAGCGCGAGCACGACCTCGTCCTGTTCCGGGGTCACCAGGTTGAAGCCCAGCCGGGCGACGAGGTCCCGCGGGGCCTTCTCGTACCAGTTGCCGCCCCACGACTGCAGCAGGTTGACCGTCAGCGGGCTGAACACGATGCCGCCGTAAATGTAGTAGGTGGGCAGGATGTCGTATTCCTCGAACGGGATGATCCAGTCCTGCTCCATGCGGCTGGTCAGCCGCACCTGCACCGGCAGCGCCTCCCCGTCCCGCAGGATGTCGAGGTTGGCCGTCTCGCCGACCTGGTGCTGCTGGATCCAGTAGGACACGCTCGTCCGCTCACGGGGGCGGAACTCGACCGTGCCGTCGTTGGCGATCGCGTGCCCGTCCACGGAGAGCAGCACGTCGCCCTCCTTCAGCAGGCCCTCGGCCGGCGAGCCGTGCGCGATGCGCAGGATCAGCACGCCCGTGCGGTCGTCCGGCAGCTGGTGCTTCTTGCGCAGGCCGGGATTCTCCATGTCCTCCAGGATGAGCCCCAGGCTGGGGATCCCGCCGCGCTGCCCGTCCTCCAGGTCCTTGAGGAGATGCTGGATGACCGGCACGGGCACGAGGTACCCGATGTTGTCGGCCTGCCGCATCGCCTGCATGGCCACGCCCACGATCCGGCCGCCGACGATCGCGGGCCCGCCGCTGTTGCCCGGGTTGATCGCGGCGTCGATCTGCACGGACAGCAGGTTGCAGGAGCTGTGCGTGTAGTTCTGGTGCTCGATGCGCGAGACGACGCCCTTCGTGATGCTCAACGTGTCGCCGCCCATCGGGAATCCATAGACCAGCACCTCCTGCTGCGTCTGCGGCAGCTCGCCGAACTCCAGCGGCTCGACCCCCTCGAAAAACGAGGGGTCGTCCACGGCCAGCAGCGCCAGGTCCGCGTCGTGGGCGACGGCCGCGACGCGGGCGACGTAGCGCTTGGCCTCGCCGTTGCGCCGGACCTGGATGAACGTCTGGTCGCCGACGACGTGCGCGTTGGTCAGGATCCGCTTGCCCGGCACCACGCAGCCGGAGCCGGTGGTGGAGAACGGCCCGCGCATGCTCCACGGGTTGAAGTAGTCCGGCGAGTTGTGGACCGTGTAGATCTTCACGATCGAGTCGCGCACGTCGCGGGCGGCGGCGGAGGCGGCGAACACGAGGCATAACAGGAGGCGGAGGCAACGCTTCATGGGGGTCCTTATCGGGTTTCTGGTTTAGTCCGCGGATCGCGCGTCGACGTTCATTATGGCGCGGCCGGCGGTTTTTTCCAATGTTTGGAAAAAAATACTGCAATTTTTCCAAACATTGGAAAAAATGGGTCCGAATTTTCCAAACATTGGAAAAACGGAGCGAGCCGCATGACGATCGAGGAAATCAGGAAGATCCGGGACGAGGCGCTGGCCGAGGCGGACGCCGCCGCGGACGCGGCCTCCGTCGAGGCGGCGCGCATCAAGTATCTCGGGCGGAAAGGGCTCCTTCCCAAGATCATGGAGAGCCTCAAGGACCTGGCCCCGGCCGACCGGCCGGAAGCGGGCAAGCTCTCCAACGAGTTGAAGAACGGCCTGGCCGCCCGGCTCGAGGCGCGCAAGCAGGCGCTGGGGCAGGCGGCCCCCGCGCGCGCGGCCGGGCTGGACTGGTCGCTGCCCGGCCGGTGGCGCGGGCTGGGCTCGCGGCATCCGGTCAGCCTCGTCATCGCGCGCGCGGCGGACATCTTCCGCTCCCTCGGCTTCACCGTCGCCGACGGGCCGGACATCGAGACCGAGTACTACAACTTCGACGCGCTCAACACGCCGGGCGACCACCCGGCGCGGGATTCGCAGGACACGTTCTATTTTTCCTCCGGCCAGCCCGCCACGGCGGGCAAGCTGCTGCGCACGCAGACCTCGCCCGTGCAGATCCGGGTGATGGAGAAGCAGAAGCCGCCCGTCCGGATCATCGCGCCGGGCCGCTGCTACCGGCGCGACACGACCGACGCGACGCACAGCGCGAACTTCCACCAGATCGAGGGGCTGTACGTGGACCGGAATGTCTCGCTGGCCGACCTCAAGGGCGACCTGACGCACTTCGCGCGCCAGATGATGGGCGCCGACGTGCGCATCCGGTTCCGGCCGCATTTCTTCCCGTTCACCGAGCCGAGCGTCGAGTACGATTTCTCGTGCCACGTCTGCGGCGGCAAGGGCTGCCGCGTCTGCAAGGACAGCGGCTGGATCGAGATCTCCGGCGCGGGCATGGTCAATCCCAAGGTCTTCCGCGCGGTCGGCTACGACCCGGACGAGGTCACCGGCTACGCCTTCGGCATGGGCGTCGAGCGCATCGCCATGATCCTCTACGGCATCCCGGACATCCGGATGCTCTACGACAACGACGCCCGGTTCCTGGCGCAGTTCTGATTCGCTTTGTCTTGACGCGTCTTCCCGGCGGGGGGATAAAAAAAGAGGGGAGGGTGCCGGGCGCATGCGAAACGTCATCCGCTGGCTTGCCATCGCCGGATTCTGCGCGGCTGTTCTGTCCCCCGCCTTCGCCGCCCGGCTGACCCTGCAGCACGACCTCCACGGCTATGCCGGCGCGAGCGACACGTGGCTGGACGAGAGCGCGACGCACGACAATTACGGCGGCGACTCCAAGCTGACGGTGAAATACAACAGCGGGCCCAAGTCGGATGGCGCCCTGGTCCGGTTTGCCCTGCCGGCCGTGCCGTGCGACGCGGTGACCTCCGCCGTCCTGGGCCTGTTCTACCTCGAAGCGGGCAGTATGAGCTCGGGGAACGCCATGGGCTTGAAACCCTATCGCGTGAACGCGGGCCGGAACTGGTTTGAGAACACGCGAAACGGCCAGTCGGGCGAGGGGGCCAGTTGGCGCTACTTCGGCCGGGACGAAGTGGAGACGAACCAGTGGACGGCCGAGGACGGCGGGTGGCAGGATAAAACCGATGACGGCAACAGCAGCAACCTGATCAAGAAGGCGGGGGGCGAGGTGCCGGGCGCCATCGAGCCGACCAACTGGGTGCCGTTCGACGTTCGGCGCAGCGTGACCAACTGGCTGGGTGGCGCGCCGAACAACGGGCTCATTTTGTTCTCGTGCAGCTTCGAGGGGAGCGGGTACATCGTGAACGGCCTCTTTGCCGCCCGCGAAACAAACCACGCGGCGATCCGGCCGAAATTGAGCCTCCAGTACCAGGGCGCGCAGATCGTGTGGACGGGCCGGGTCAGCGGCGCGTGGGACACGGCGGCGACGAACTGGTCGGTTGGCGGCTGGCCCGGGCAGTACGACAATGGGGATCACGTCCGCTTCACCGACGCGGCGGTCCAGACCAACATCGCGGTGGCCGCCGGCCTCGCGCCGGCCTCGGTGACGGTCAGCAACGCGGTCCGGCCGTTCGCGTTCTCCGGCGGCCCGCTCGGCGGGACCGGCCTGGTGCTCAAAACCGGGGCGGGGATGCTGACGCTGGCCGCGAGCAATTCGTACAGCGGTCCGACCCGCGTCGAGGCCGGGATACTGGTCGCGGCCAGCAACGGGGCCCTGGGCTCGGTGGCGGCGGGAACGGGCGTGAGCAGCGGCGCGGTCCTGCGATTGCAGGGTAGCGTGTTCTACACGGCTTCCGAACCGTTGGACCTGGCGGGGACCGTGGCGGGATACACGGGCAGCAACACCTGGGCCGGACCGATATCGCTGGCGGGCCCGGCCGTCTTCGCGGCGAGTTCGTTTGCGACGTTACACCTGTCCGGCTCGATAGGCGGGGCGGAAGGCGTGGCGATCTCCGGAGGCGGCGTGGTCTCCATCGGCGGGGCGGGGAGCAGCAGCTACGCTGGCACCACCACCGTCCATTCGGGGACCTTGAATCTCGGGCGCAGCGCCGGACCGGCCGTCCCGGGCGCCCTGGTGGTCGGCGGGGAGGAGGCGGCGACCGTGCGGGTGGGGTGGATGAACCAGTTGGCGGCGACGAATCCCGTCCGGGTGCAGGAATACGGCGTCCTGGACCTGAACAGTTTCGGGCTGTTCAACCCGCTCGGGCAACTCCGTTGGCGGGGCGGTTCCGTCAGCTCGGGCAACGGCCCCATGAATCTGGTCACCGACGTGGTCGCGGAAGCCTCCGCCTTATCGGCGGGCCTGGCGGGCATCGTGAGCCTGGGCGCGACCGACCGGGTGTTCCTAGTGGAAAACGGCGCGGCGGAGAACGACATGGTGGTCTCCGCGATGCTGGGGGGAGGCGGGATCCGCAAGACGGGGGGAGGCCGCCTTTGGCTGGGTGGCGGCACGTTCGAATCTCCCGTTCGGGTGGCGGAGGGAGAGGTCGTTGCCGGAGCGGACCAGGCCCTGGGGCTGGGGCCGGTGTTCCTGGGCGAGGGAAGCGCCTTGGGCGTGGGGCTGTACTTTGGCGGGAACGGCCGGTTGACCAACCGCCTGGAGGTGACAGCCGGCGCGCGGATTTTGGGCACGCTGCCCGGCGTGGCGACGGGCACGTGGGCGGGGCCCATGGTCGTGGAGGGGGCGTTGACACTTCAAGCTGCCGCAGCGAGCCGCCTTGTAATCGAGCGGGGCTTGGAGGGTGCTGCGGGGGCGGTGACGGTAACAGGCGGCGGCGTGGTGGAACTGCATGGCGCCGGGACCTATCCCGGCGGGACGGTCGTGGCGGGTGGCGCCATGTGGGCGTGTCACGGAGGGAGTTCGGCCGTCGGAGCGGGGGCGGTGCAGGTGCAAGCCGGCGGCGCGCTGGGTGGGACGGGCGTCGTCCATGGCCCCGTGACGCTGGCCCCGGGCGCCACTTTGAATCCCGGTTGCTCGGCCGGCACGTTGGCCGTCAGCAACCTGGTTTCCCTCGAAGACGGCAGCCGGTTCGTGGTGGAGGCGGAAGCGCTGGCGTACGACGCCCTGGACCTCCGCCGCGGTGGCGCGGTCGCCCTGGCGCCGGCCGCGCAACTGCTCGTGCCGGGCCCGCTGCCGGGGACAGACGCCTGCGTCATCGTTCGCGGAGCAACGCAGGTCAACGGGATCTTTTCGGGGCTGCCTTCCGGGACCGCCCTGCCCCCGCCCAACGAGGATTGGTATATTCATTACAAGCCGACGGGCATCTACCTCGGCCGGAACGCCGCACCGCTCTGGTATTTCCGCGGCTATGCCAACGAAGGGGCGGCGATGTTGAGCTGGCGGACGCCGGTCGAGCTGGGCGTGCTGGGCTACGACCTCTATCGCGACGAGGGCGGGTCGTGGGTGAAGGTCAACGGCGACCCGATCCCGCCGCGGGACCCGAATGGCGCGGCGTACACTTTCGAGGATCCGCTGATGGGGCCGGGCATGACCGGGCGTTACCGGCTGGTCGAGCTGTACGATGGGGGATTGTCGAACGAACTGGTGGACTGTGCGCGCGAGTTCACGGAGCTGGCCTTCACGGCGGGCCCGAGGGAGACCGATGGCGGGCTGGAGCTTCGCTGGCGGAGCCGGGAGGATGAGGCGTACTGGCTGGAGCGGTCATCCGACCCTGCGCAGGACTATGTCCCGGTGGCCGGCCCCCTGCCGGCCACGCCGGGGGAAAACACGTACACCAATCCCGTCTCCGACACGCGCGGCTTCTATCGCGCGGTGCTCATGCCCTAGCGGCGCCCGCGCCGCGGGGGGCGCCGTTTTCATCAAGCCTTGTTCCGGTCCAGCGCGTCGCGGACAGCCTGCGCGAGGCCGCGCTGGGTGAAGGGCTTGGTCAGGAACTGGGCGCCCGTGATGCGGATCAGGCGCTCGGCGGTCTTCGGCGTGAACCCGGACACGAGCAGCACGGGGATGCCCGGCTTGATCCGGTGGATCTCCCGGTACACGTCCTCGCCGTTGACGTAGGGCATCACGACGTCGAGCACGACCAGGTCGATCTCCGCGTGGCGCTGCCTGAAATACTCGATGGCCTCCTCGCCGCCCGGCGCGCCGTGGACGGAATAGCCGGCGCGTTGGAGAATGCGCTGGGCGATGCTCAAGGCCAGCGGATCGTCGTCCACCGCCAGGATGCGCTCGGTCCCTCCGGGACCCGGGCCTTCGTCCGGCCCCGGGCCCGATACGGCGGCCGACGGGGTGTCGGCGGTGGGCAGGTGCAGCTCGAAGCACGCGCCCAGGCCCGGCTCCGAGTGGAGCGTCACCCATCCGCCCATCGCGCGCACGGCATGGCGCACCACGGTCAGGCCCATCCCCGTCGCGGCCTTGCGCGTCGTGAAGAACGGTTCAAACACCCGGTCCTGGATCTCGGGCGGGATGCCCGGTCCCGTGTCTGACACCGAGATCACCAGGTAATGCCCCGGCCGCTGCTCGGGCCGGGACTGGATGTCCTGGTCCGACAGCCGGGCCTCCGCCAGCCCGAGGGTCAGTTTCCCGCCTTCCGGCATCGCGTCTCGTGCGTTCAGGCACAGGTTCAGCAGCGCCCGGTCCAGCGTGGCCCGGTCCGCGCGGACGCGGGGCAGCGTCTCCCGTTCGGGCATGGACAGGGTGATGTTGCGGGGCAGGGCCTTTTTCTGGAGCGCCACGATGTCGCCCAGGACGTCGTGGATGTCCACGTCCTCCAGCACGGGCGTCGAGTGCCGGGCGACGGCGAGCAGCCGCGCGGTCAGGTCGTTGGCGGCCTGGGCGGCCTGCTGGATGCGCGCCACGTCGGCCTGGAGGTCGGAGCTGGGCATCTGGTCCCGCAGCAGCGAGGCGTAGGCCATGATGATGGTCAGGAGGTTCTTGAACTCGTGGGCGATGCCGCCGGACAGGTGCTCGACCAGTTCCATCTGCTGCGCTTGCATCACCTGCTTCACCAGCAGCCGCTCCCGCGCCACGTCGCGGGCGACGAACACGTACCCCAGCGTCCGTTCCTTCGCGTCCAGCAATCGTTCCGCCCGGATGTCCAGCAGCCGTTCGGCGCCCCGGGGAGGATGGCCCGTGGCCTCGCCGCTCCACCGGCCCTCGCGCTCGAGGGCGTTCAGCACGCTGTCGAAGGACGGGCCGCCGTCCGGTTTCAGAAGGGCGGACAACTCGCCGAGCGTGGCCGGCGCGCGGCCCAGCAGGCCGGCGATCGAAGGAGTGGAGAAAACAACCCGGCCCCCGGCATCCGCCACGAGCAGGCCGTCGCTGATATAATCCAGCGCTTCAAGGCGCTCTGGACTTGATTCAAAGGTCATGGTGCAGCGAGCGCGTGCACCAGTAAACCCGGCGGCTGGAGAAAAGTCAATGGGCCGCCGAGGCGGAGGCCGATGCGCGCTTGCGAAGGAGCAGCGGTTTGCCGTATTTTCACGGGCGAGCGGCGAACGCCGCCGGATCGGAGGCCCAGATGTGCGGCATCGTGGGATATGTCGGTCGCCGTGACGCCGTCCCGCTGCTGGTGGACGGCCTGAAGCGCCTCGAGTACCGGGGCTACGACTCCGCCGGCATCGCGGTGATGGAGAAGGGCCGGCTCGAGATCCGCAAGTGCGTGGGCCGGCTGTCCGCGCTCGAGGAGAAGCTGGCCCGCCAGCCCGTCGCCGGCGCCCCCGGCATCGGCCACACGCGCTGGGCCACGCACGGCGAGCCCTCCGAGATCAACTCGCACCCGCACACAGACTCGACCGGCCGCATCGCGGTCGTCCACAACGGCATCATCGAGAATTTCGAGTCGCTGCGCCATGACCTTGAAAAGAAGGGGCACCCGTTCCGATCCGAGACGGACACCGAGGTCGTCCCGCACCTGATCGAGCAGGAGCTGAAGGACGGCGCCCGGGACCTGCCCGAGGCGATCCGCCGCGCCCTGGCCAAGGCGCGCGGCGCGTACGCGCTGGGCATCGTCTCGCTCGACGACCCGGACACGATCTACGCGGCCCGCCTGGGCAGCCCGCTGATCGTCGGCGTCGGCGACGACGGGCAGTTCATCGCCAGCGACGTGCCCGCGATCCTCAACCAGACCCGCAAGGTCATCTACCTCGACGACGGCGAGCTCGCCATCCTGAAGGCCGGCGGCGTGCGCGTGATGAAGCTCGACGGCACCGAGGTCAAGCCGGACATCCGCGAGGTCAAGCTCCAGGCCGAGGCCGCCGAGCGGGCCGGCTTCGAGACGTTCATGCGCAAGGAGATCCACGAGCAGCCGCGCGTCCTGCGCTCGTTGCTGGACAAGCACACGAAGGACGCCGCCGCGGTCGCCCTCCAGGACGTCGGATTCGACGACGCCCAGTGGAAGGCCGTCCGGCGCATCATGATCATCAGTTGCGGCACGGCCTACTACGCCGGCAGCTACGGTCGGCTGATCATCGAGGCGCTGACCGGCCTGCCGGTGGAGATCGAGTTGGGCAGCGAGTTCCGCTACCGGGACGCCAAGCTCTCGCCCGACATGCTCGTCGTGTCCGTGTCGCAGTCCGGCGAGACGGCCGACACGCTGGCCTCGATCCGCAAGGCCCGCCGGGCGGGCTGCAAGGCGCTGGCCATCTGCAACACGCCGGGCAGCAGCCTGGCGCGGGAAAGCGACGTCGTCTTTCACACGGAGGCGGGCCCCGAGATCGGCGTGGCCTCGACCAAGGCCTACACGGCCCAGCTCATGGCGTTTGCCCTGCTGGCCATCCACCTCGGCCGCCTGCGCGGGGAACTGACGGCGGAGCAGGAGCGGGAACTCGTGCGCGACCTGCACGCCGTGCCCGACGCGATCCACTACGTCCTCGCGCGCGGCGAGGAAATCCGCGCGATCGCCCAGAAACACGGCGACGGGCCCAGTGCCCTGTACCTTGGCCGGAAGTTCAACTACCCGACGGCCCTCGAAGGCGCCCTGAAGAACAAGGAAATCTCTTACCAGCACGCCGAGGGCTACGCGGCGGGCGAGATGAAGCATGGGCCCATTGCGCTGATCAACGAATACCTGCCCGTCGTCTGCCTCTGCACGAAGACCCGTGACGAGGTCTACGAGAAGATGATCTCCAACATGAAGGAGGTCGAGGCCCGGCACGGCCGGATCATCGCCGTCGCCAGCAACGGCGACGAGAGCGTTCTGAAGCTCGCCGAGGACATCATCTTCGTGCCGCAGGTCCGGGACGAATTCTCGCCGATGGTCAACGTCGTGGCGCTGCAACTGCTCGCCTACTTCGCCGCGCAGGCGCGCGGCACCGATATCGACAAGCCCCGCAACCTCGCCAAGAGCGTGACGGTCGAGTAGCGCATCCAGCTTGTATGCAGCGAGTTGTGCCTACATAGGCATGTTCTTACAAGCCGGCCGAAAAGGCTTGTGCGCCGTTGGGGCCCCGGCTATCCTGCCTTCATTCAGCAGGGGGGGGCGGTTTCACGAGGAGCGAATGTGCCGAGGCACATAAGAGCGTGGAGGCGTTCCAGCTCGTTCACGCCGCGGTTGATTTCGGTCCGGCCTTTTTTATGCGCAGCGATTCTCTTTCTGGCCCTCACCTCCCGCGCCCAGTGGCGGACCCAGTCCGTTGATTTGAATCCCGGCTGGAATGCCGTCTACCTGGAAGTCCAGCCCGACCCGCGGCTGCTCGACGAGGTGTTCGCCGGCCGCGCGGTGGAGGGCGTGTGGAAGTGGGACCGTCGGTTCAGCCATATCGAGTACGTGACGGACCCGTGCGTCCTGGAGCCCGAGGACCCGCACTGGCTGGTCTGGCTGCCGCCAGAGGATTCGCGCCGATTTCTCTCGCGCCTGTTCGAGTTGCAGGGCGGGCAGGCTTACCTGGTCAAGATCCCGACCAACGCGGCGGGCTACTCGCTGCCGGTCAAGGGGCGCGTGATCATCCCCGTGACGGATTGGTTCGCCCACGGCCTGAACCTGGTGGGCTTTCCGGTGCACACAACGTATCCGCCGACGTTCGCGGATTTCTTCAGGTTCACGGACGAGATTGACACGACCCGGGGAGTGAACAACCAGCTTTTCAGCATCAACAGCGCGGGGCGGGGCATGACGATCGTGCAGCCGAACCGGGAGACCATCGCGGCGGGCCGGTCGTACTGGGTGGGCTGCGACAGCGATCCGAAATACCCGGGACCGCTGGTCGTCGAGCCGTCGAGGGTAGGGGCGGTGGACTTCGGGTCGCACGTGGTCCAGCAGGAGTTGACGATCCGGAACCTGGGTCCGACCGCCATGACGGTGCGCGTGACGCAGGAGGCGTCGGAGGAGGAATCGGAGGGCTTCCCGGAACTGGCGGGGGCGGTGCCGCTCTCTTACATGGTCCGCAATGCGAGCAGTCAATGGGAGTGGATCGAGTTCCCGGTGGGCGGCCTGTCGGAGGTCGTGGCGGCGGGCGGGGCCTGGACGATCTACCTGGGTGTGCGTCGGCAGGATTTCGTGGCGTACGCGCCGGTGGGGACGAACGGGGCGCTGTACCAGAGCATCCTGAATGTGGAGGACACGGCCCTATCGTTGCGGGTCCGGGTGCCGGTGATCGCCGAGAAGCCGGCGGGGCTGATGGGGGCGGAGTTAAGCGACCATCACGAGAGCGAGGGCCTGTGGGTGGGCCAGGCGACGCTCGACCGGGTCAATGCGCCGGCCTATACGAACGGATTGCTGCCCACTCCGGCGCCGCTGACCGTGCGGCTGATCGTGCACGTGGACGCCTACGGCCGCTCGCGCCTACTCCAGCAAGCGGTCCTGGTGTGGGACGGCAGCCTGACCAACGCGCCGCACACGAATGGGACGTATGCGTTGTTCGTGAACGACGCCGAAATGCCGGCGGATGCCGAGGAGGCCTATCGGATCAGTTCGACCGCCTTCCCGCTCATGCCGCCCCTCCTGTTGGACGGCGACTTCACCAACGTGTTGACCGGCACGGTGACGGTGGACTTTGACGACCCGACCAATCCCTTCCTGCACCGGTATCACCCGATGCACGACAACAAGAACTGGGACTTCGAATCGTACACGAACGCCGTCGAGACCCGCACGATCGCGCGGGACGTCACGCTGGATTTCGAGGAGTCTCCGACCAACCTCGTGCATCACCCGTACTGGGGCGTAGACCAGATCCTCGGGACCTATCGCGAGACGATGACGGGCCTGCGGGCGCAGCCGATCCATGTGGAGGGGGATTTCTGGATGGAGCGGATTAGTACGATCAATGAACTGCAATGAAACGATGACCATGAAGGTAGGGCGCGTTGGCTCAACGCGCCGAACAGCGGCGGCTTGAGCCAAGCCGCCCTACCTATCTGAATTTAAAAAGCAGGAAAAAGGAAGTGAGCATGAAAACACGTCTGAATGCCCAATGGCTGTTGGTGATCCTTCTTTATTCATCCTTCATCCTTCATCCTTCCGCGTTCTCCGCCGACGTGCCCCCGATCATCAACTATCAGGGTCTGCTGACGGACAACCTGGGCAACGCGGTCACCGCGGGCTATTATGAGATTGAGTTCCGCGTCTGGGACAGCCCGAACCTGACGGGCGCGGGGCACCTGATCTGGGGCCGGTCATTCCCTCTGCACGTGATGAGCAACGGGACGTTCAACATCCTCTTGAGCAATGACGGCGGGGCGATCACGAACCCGGTGTCGCCGGTGACCAACGACCTCCGCGGGTCCTTCGAGAGCACGGACCGTTACCTGGGCCTGACCATCACGCACAACCCGCTGGGCGCGGTGGGTTCGCCGGCGGAGATCAGCCCGCGCCAGCGGCTGGTCAGCGCGCCGTTTGCCTTTCACGCGCAGCACGCGACGGAGACGCCGGGGACGATCCCGATCGGGGGCATCATTGCCTGGTCCGGCGCCGTCACCAACGTCCCGGACAGTTGGGCGTTGTGCGATGGCGGCACCTATTCAGGCCAGGTCACGCCGGACCTGCGCAACCGGTTCATCCTGGGGGCGGGCGGCGTGTACGCCAGGGGGGACGCGGGCGGCACGAACCAGGTGACGCTGACGATAGACGAGATCCCTTCGCATTCGCACGGCGGCATCCGCGACAAGGGGGAAAACAGCGCTTACCATGCCACGGAAACCGGCGGCTATTTCTGGAAGCATGACAATTGGAAGAACACTGACAACACCGGCGGCGGCCATCCCCACGAGAACATGCCGCCGTATTATGCGCTGTGCTACATCATGCGGGTGAGGTGAAGGAAAGGATGAAGGCGGAAGGTTGAAAGCGGAAGGCGGAAGGATGAAGGCGGAACGAAGAAAAGCGCGCTTTTCTTCACGGTTCATCCTTCATCCTTCTCTTCGCATCCTTCATCGTTCATCCTTCATCCTTCTCTTCGCCTCCTTCCTCCTTCATCCCTCATCCTTCTCTTTCGCTTCCGGCTACAACCTCGACACGCTCTACCAGAACCGCTGGTTCGAACCGAGCCCCGCGGGCGGGCCGTATACCAATTATTTCGGCGCGTGGCCGGGGGGAACCGTCTCGAACGCCTCGACGGCGATCTATAACGGGCACGCCATGGGCAACACCAACGCCGTGTCGCCCTCCAACGCTTCCTACCGCCTGGCTTCGTCCGCGTTCGGGCAGCCCGTGGAGGGGATCAAGGCGGACGTCGCGCTGGGCGACGTGATTCCTTCGCCGCCGGGGGCGAACACGAACGTGCCGCCGGCCAATTTCGTCGCCGTCCAGGTCGGCGGCAACAGCGCGGCCTACTATGAGAGCACGGACCCGCCCCACGCCGCGTTCTGGTCGCCCTCGACCAAGCAGGTCATCGCGGCCCAGCCGGACAGCGTGGCCGTCGCATGGGTCATGACCAATCACACGACAAATGTCGTCGCGACCTACGTGGGCGCGGTGCCGTCCAGCCGACCCGCCCGCATTTTCTGGACGGAGAGCCCGTACGACGCGCCAAGGATCAATCTGAACGGGCTCTTCCCGGTGATCCATTACAGCAAGACCGTGCCGGCCCCGGTATACCACGTGGTCACCAACGTCAACGGCGGCGTGACGAACATCACCTCCAACGTCGTCAGCGGCGTCTGGATAGACGGCCAGAAGCAGATGCACGCCAAGGACACGTCGGGGATGTTCATCCTCGAGTATTACCAGGCGGGCACGTACAAGGACGAAGTCCAGCCGGACGGCATCGAGGTGGTGCAGGTGCTCGAGCCGGACCTCCAGGTGATCTGGGCCGACATCGGCAGCCGCCTGCTGCCCGCCGACTCGTACTGGGCCCAGGTGGACGGCAACGGCGGGATCATTCCGCTGGTCCAGGTCGGATTGAACGAGACGGCCTACATGGTGGACCAGGTCGGGCCGAAGGACAACTGGGTGTTCTCCATCAAGAAGACCGTGTACGAGCCCTGGTCGCTGGAGATCTACTGGCAGCACCGGGGGCTTATGGGCGTGTTGTGGCCCTACGAGAAGGACTGGTACTCGTGCGACTGGCCGCTGCACCCGCAGCTTTATGTCTTCGGCTCGTCCACCCAGGACGCCGCCGCGGTGCTCATCCCGGACGGCCTGACCGCGGCGCTGATGGAGTACATGGACCCGGCCTTCCACGCGGAGATTTCAACCAGCGGGCGCTCCTTCAGCGCCAGCGAGCCGGGCCGGTGCCTGCTGAAGTACACGACGCACGACGACATCTGGTTCGAGGTGGTCCAGACTGTTTCGCACACCAACTCGACCTACTTCGATCTGGACCCGAACGACTGGACGATCGGCGACGAACTGACCCCCGGCCCCGAGGAGGCCCACGCGCTGGCCTTCGACGGCACGGACGACTATGTCAGCCTGGGCACGAGCTGGGTCAACGGGCGGAGCGACTGGACGCTGGCCCTGTGGTTCAATCCCGGCGCCGCCGCGCCCGGCGTCCTGTATTCCGAGGGCGGGTCCGGGGGCGTCACGTTCGACGTCGTCCTCCAGGCCAACCGCGCCCTCTCGGTGGGGTTCTGGAACAAGTATCACCTCACTAACCACTGGGTGAGCCTCGTTACGCCCACGAATACGGTGCGATCGAACGCGTGGCAGTATCTGGCCGTGACCTTATCGGGCGCGGATGATTCCAACGGGACGGCGCGCCTCTACCTCGACGACCGGTCCTGGGAGGCCACGAATGTCTGGATCGTCAACTTCGACGGCAGTCAACTCGGCCTCATGGCCGCCTCGCCGACCTCGCATGGCATCACCAATTTTTTCCGCGGTCGGCTGGACGAGGTACGGATCTGGAGCGAGGCGTTGTCCACCGGGGCCATCCGGAGCAACCAGTACGACACGTCTGACGGATACTCGGGGACGCAGTTGGCGAACTACTCCTTCGACGAGGGCGAAGGGGCGGTCATCCACAACTGGGCGGGCGGCTATCATGGCACGGCCGTCAACGGTCCGCTCTGGTGCTACGGACAGGTCACGCCTGGGGCGGACTACGCCAGTTTCCCGGGCTACGTTCATGTCCCGGAGGGGGACCGCTACAACGTCCATCGCTACGACTATCCCACCGAGGCCAACCCGGGCGCCGAGTCCTATGTCTTCGCGGTCAACACGAATTTCCTCGAGGTTTGGTGGGCCAACCGGAGCCGGCAGGACGGCATGCCGGCGCTGTACTACCCGTCGCACGTCACGCGCTACCGCAACCTGTGGCCGACGAATGCCCCGCACATCGTGATTGCCAGCGGTTTGGGGAGCCAGGGCGACCAGCTCGTGCCCGCGACCAACGCGCTGGATTTCAACGGCACGTCGGACTACGCGCGGGCGCCGACCAATCCCCCGGCCCTGGGCATGGAAGGGGCGGTCACGGTCGAGGCGTGGGTGCAACTGGATGCCGCCGGCGATCGGAAGATCGTGGCCAAGACGGATTCGGGGCCGCTCTGGAAGGGCTTGGTCCTGGGCGTGAAGAGCAACGCCTGCTTCCCCGAGCTCTGGGACGCCGCCAGCAATCACTACTCCTGCCTGGCCGGTTCCGTGCCGACGGGAGCCTGGACGCACATCGCCTTCACGTACGAGACCGGGCAGTACTTCCGGGCGTATGTCAACGGCGACTTGATGCACCAGGAGACGGCGGGCGGGCCCATCAGCGGGTCCACGTCGACCGTATTCATTGGGCGTTCGTCGTGGGAAACGCCGTATTACGTGGACGGCCGGATCGGCGAGGTGCGGATCTGGAGCGTCGCCCGGTCGGCGTCGGACATCCGCGGGGCGATGTACACCCGGCTGCGGGGCACGGAGTCGGGCCTGGTCTTGTACTATCCTTTCGAGCCGGGCGAGTCGGACGCCGTGCTCTATGACGAAGGGACCAACGCGCTGGACGCGACGATCAGCGGCGCCGACTGGGTCGCCTTGGGCCGGCCGGTGGCTGCCGCGGAATCCTTCGTCTTTGGCTCTCCCTCGATTTACAGCCAGAACACGCCCGGCCAGCCCGGGTATAATCCCAACGAGGAACATGCGATGATGCTGGGCGGGGTCGCCTACGCCCTGCGGAACGACCTGAACTCCGACCTCTACTCAAAGCCCTTCGTGCTGGTGGACTACCTCGATCCGAACACCGCCCGGCCCGCGATGAAGGCCTTCGAGGTTGTGCGCAGCAACACGTATTACCGATTCGAAAGGAGTGTCACGGCCGGCCTGCCGATCGTGCCGCTCATGCCCCTGGCCGCGCTGCCGCCGTGCACGAACACGACCAGCGATACCATGCCCCCGGCCTGGCGCGACCGCAAGCTGGAATGGTGGGCGCGGTCCGCAGGCGACGACGGCGGACCCAGCAACGCCATCCTGCGTTTCTATTACCCGATCCAGCCGACCTTCTACTTCCCGGGCAAGGCGACCAACGCGCAGCCCGCGCTGGACGCGGAGATCCCCTGGCTCCCCGATCCCTCGAGCCAGAACGGCGCGGCGGGGACGCCCGTGCCTGTCACGTACGCCGTCACCTGGCCGGACGACGTGCCGGAACTGAAGATCGCCCAGACGCTGACCCAGCCGACCCACGGGCTGCCGGACCTCTGGGACCAGTTGAGCATCGAGGTCGTCTACCAGCAGTCCCTGCAGACCAACGCGGGCTCGTGCGTGACGCTGTTCGATCCCGTCGCCGCCCAGGGCGCGGCGCTGAGCAACGACGTGGTCGAGGCTATGATTGAGAGCGGCCTGGCGACGCGGGACCTGGTGAGCGACCGGGTGCGGTTCCCCGGGCTCACGCCTTCGCTGTACGGCCGGGTCTACTACGATCCGGATCGGGGCACCAACGGCCCGCTGGTCCTGGAGGGACAGTACGTGACGCCGCTGACGGGCGACGGCTACCTCCTGCTGAACGTGCTGGAGGATTACGAACGGAACCAGGCGAAGAGCGCCGCCGTGGGCCTGGAGCCGGCGGACAAGGCCGCGTGGGACGCCGCGGTGGACAGCCTGCCGGTGAACGTCATCCAGATCCAGCCGAACACGCCCTTCGTCAACGGGGCCCTCTACGCGGGCTTGAGCAATGGGGCGGGCTACGTGACCCTGGCCTTCAACAACAGTACGAACGGCCACCAGGTGCCGACGGCTCTGCCCGTCAGCCTGAGCATCCTCCAGGTCGTGCCCGAGCTCTACAACGGCATGCTCCAGGTGATCGAGCCTGAGGATCCGCTTGACGAGCAGCTCTCCCTGCGCGCCAGCCCGGACTTCGCGGGGTGCCTCGAGGATTACGAATTTCAGTGGCGCTGGGAGGAACCCGAGGGGGGGCTGATCCCCAACACGAACTTCCCGCGATGGAACGCATACGGGGCGGACACCGTCGAGGCCACCAACGAGATCACCATCGCGGGCGCCAGCTCGTTCACCCTGGCGGATCACTACTTCGCCCTGCGGTACCGGCGGACGGGGGGCAGCGGGGTGACCGGCACGAACTGGAGCGAATGGACCTACAGCCTGGCCCCCGGCTGGATCCAGCGCGTGTTGAACGGGATCAACCCGTTCACCCAGTGCCTGGAGGACATGATCGAGAACGCCGTGGACGTCCGCTCGACGATGATCAGCCTGGCCGGCCCGCCGTACGAGGGCGACATTGCCCTGAACCTGGCGGCGGCCTGCGAGGCCGGGCTCATCCCCGTCTACCGCACCGTGCTCAACCGCGCCGAGGACTTCAGCATCCGGGCAGGAGTCAGCGACCAGGCGGACAACGAAGCCCTGCTCTTTGCCGCGAGCCGGCTGCACGACCTGTACATGCTGCTGGGCCACGAGGCCTACGCCGACGCCCAGGACCCGACGATCTCCTTCCCCCGCGAGCTGTACGAGGACGAGCACGGCGCGGAGGCCACAGGCCTTTTCTGTTTCATGAACCAGGTTCCGAACCTGCTGGAGGAGGAGCTGGCGCTGCTGCGCGGCCGCGACGACACCCTCGAGCCGCTGGTCACCATTGGGCCGGTTTACAACCGGTTGATCTGGAACTTCACCAAGGGGATCAACGGCGGCGAGCCCGCCTACGCCTACAATTACAACATCCGCGGCACGCCGACCAACACGATCGGCGCGATCACCGCCGAGGACGCCAAGCGCCTCTACCCGCAGGGCCACGGCGACGCCTGGGGCCACTATTTGAGCGCCCTGTCCGGCTACTACGAACTGCTCTCGAACACCAATTTTGTCTGGCAGACCAAGCCCGGGGCGACGTTATTGGGCAACGCGACTGTCAGCAGCGATTTCTTCGACGAGCAGAAGTTCGCCGAGGCCGCCGCGGCCAAGGCCCGGACCGGCGTGGAGATCGTCAACCGCGCGTACCGCCTGGCCTACGAGGAGGATGCGACCGTCCGCTGGGCGGGCTACCGGGATTCCAACACGAACCGCGAATGGGGCCTCGCCGGCTGGGCCAGCCGCACCGGCCAGGGCGTGCTCTACGATTGGACCGTGGCTAACTCGCTCCTGCTGGACCACCTGACGAATATGACCCAGGTCGGCGGCGCGAACGAGCCGCCCGAAGGCATCCAGAAGATCGATCGGAGCACCGTGCCCGAATTATGCGAGATCGCTTCGGCCGCGGACGAGGTACAGCGGCAGCTCGACCATGCCGACTACGGGATGAATCCCCTGGGCCTCGACCGGGACACCGTGTCCTTCGACATCAGTCCCACGGAGATTGACGAGGGCCAAACGCACTTCGAGCAGATTTACGACCGGGCCCTCCAAGTCTTGTACAATGCCTGCGTGGCCTTCGACTACGGCCGCAACATCACGCTCAAGTTGCGCGAGCAGTTTGATTCGGTCTACGAGCTTCAGGAGCAACTGGCCGAGAACGAGAGGGATTTCCACAACCAGCTCATCGAGATCTACGGGTATCCCTACCCGGACGACGTCGGGCCCGGCGGGACCTATCCGCAGGGCTACGCGGGCCCGGATCTCGTCAACTGGCAGATCCTCGACCTGGAAGACCTGCGGACCGACGCGCCGACCGGCCAGCCGTTCCGGGTGGACCTCTACAATTACGTGTTCAATTCCGGCAACGAGTTCAGCGGGACGAACTACTCGGACTACTCGAACCTGGCCGCCACCAACAACTTCACCACCAGCGTCGTGGGGACCATAACCGTCTACATCAGCGACAGCGGGCTGAAAGTCAAGCCGCCGGCCTGGACGAGCCGCCGCCCCGCGCAGGGGGAGTTGCAGATGGCGCTGTCGGAGATGGTCCAGGGCTGGTACGCGCTGCAGGCGAAGAAGGCGGAATACAACCAGACCCTGTACGAGCTGAAGGTGGAGCTGCTGCACCGCCAGGCCGACTACACCCGGTATCCCGGCGAATGGTCCAACAGCGTCGAGAACGCGGAGCGCAAGAAGGAAACGGCCCGGGTCGTCGAGGGGCTGGAGATCACCTCTTCCCTGTTGGATATCGTCGCCAGCTGCTTGAGCGACGTCCAGTACATGCTCGCCGGGCTGATCCCCGACCAGTACGACGGCCTGATCGGTCCGTTCCCGCACCTCGGCGTGAACAATCACTGGTCGTCCGCGGACAAGGTGGCCATCGCGCTCAGTGTGTACGTCCGGCGCCTGGCCATCGTGGCCATGCAGGCCGGCGTGACCGGCCGCGAGAAGTTGCAGGAACGCTGGGACGCCGATCTCGAGAAACTGATTTCCAACAATGAGTACCAGGACATCCTGCACTGGGCGACGTGGGAGACCCAGGCCAAATTGAAGGAACAGTTCGTCAAGCAGGCGGAAATCATGGAGCAGGTCCAGGCCCTGAACCAGCAGGTCGAGGAGGTGCGGAAGCTCCTGACCCAGGGCCAGCTCCTCCTGACCCAGCGGGCCCAGGTGCGCTCGCGGGCCGCGCAGCGCATCCAGATGAACCGCTACCAGGACATCGCGTTCCGGATCTTCCGCGACGACGCGTTGCGGCGGTACAAGGACTCGTTCGACCTTGCCGCGCGCTACGTCTACATGGCCGCGAAGGCTTACGACTACGAGACGGGCCTGCTGGACTCCGACACGCGGCTCACGCCTGGCCGCCGGTTCATCGAGGATATCGTGCGGGCGCGGCTCCCCGGCCGCTTCTACGTCTGGCTGGGCACGCCCGAGACCGGCATTGACGAGGGCGAACCCGGCCTGGCCGACATCATGGCGCGGATGAAAGCGGATTGGGAGGTGGTCGAAGGGCGGTTCGGTTTCAACAATCCCGACACGGAGACCAGCCGCTTCTCCTTGCGGACCGAGCTCTTCCGCATCTCGGCCTCGTCCAACAGCGACGGGACCTGGGCGCAGGTGCTGGAGGACCACAGGGTGGATGATCTGCGCGAGCTGCAGGAGTTCAAGCGGTACTGCATCCCGTTCTCCGATTCGACCAACACCGAGCCGGCCCTGGTCATCCCGTTCTCGACCCTCATCGTGGCCGGCAAGAACTACTTCGGCCACAACCTCGCCGGAGGCGACAACGCCTACGACCCGACGCGCCAGGCGACGAAGATCCGGTCGGCCGGCATTTGGTTCACGGGGTACAACGTCACGTTCAACACCAACACCGCGGGCAATGGCCTGGCCAACGAGCCCCGGGTTTATCTGATTCCGACGGGCGAGGACGTCATGCGCTCGCCGACGCGCGAGGGGCTGGAAACGAGGAACTGGAAGGTGCTGGACCAGGCCCTGCCGCTGCCCTACGACGTCGGCGGCATGAACATAGACAACCCGGATTACCAGCCGATCATAGACTCGCTGACCGAACCGCTGGCCCAGATCCGGCGGTTCGCGGCGCTGCGCGCGTACCACGACCGCGGCCAGTTCGACGAGGCGGAGACGCACAACAACGGGCGGCTGATCGGCCGCTCGGTCTGGAACACCCAGTGGCTGCTGATCATCCCGGGCCGGACCCTGCTGGCCGACCCGGAGGAGGGCATCCAGCGGTTCATCCACGGGGCGAAGGTCAACAACGTGCGCGACGGCAACGGGATCAAGGACATCAAGATCTTCTTCCAGACGTATTCCATCGCCGGTGAATGAAGAGAACGATTAAGCTTAACGATAAACGCTAAATGGAAGAAGGATGAGCGTGGAAAAGCCGATGGATTTGAAGGGCCGTTTGAGGGACTACGCGCTGTGGATAATCAGGCCGTACTGTTCGCTGTCCAAGAGAGATGATGTCGCGGTGGTTTTGGGGCGGCAGGTGTTAAGAAGCGGGACATCGCCGGGTGCGCAGCACCGGGAGGCTTGTCGCGCCAAGTCAACGGCCGAGTTTATCAGCAAGATGGAAGGTGGGTTACAGGAGTTGGAGGAGACTGAATACTGGCTGGACTTGCTGGAAGGCAGTCAGCGTTTGTCCGGCGATACGGTCGCCCCCCTGATGCGCGAAACACGGGAACTGAACGCCATTTTCACGGCATCCATCAAGACCGCCAAACGCCGAAAGCGTGAACAAGATGAAAGCGCGTAGTCTTTCTTTAGCGTTTATCATTTATCATTTATCGTTCTCTTCCTTCGCCGGCATGCCGCAGCCGATGGTGGTGTATTACGGCCAGGCGAAGGACGACTTCGGGTGGCCATACACGCGCGACGCGACGGTGATCCTGCGGAGCGGGACGAACGATGTCGCGCTCCACAGCATCGACGGCTCGCTCACGCCGGGCATCAACTTCGCGCTGTACGCGCCGCTGGACGACGGGCGGGACACGAACCGCTACGTGCGCAACGCGGTGCGGACGGGAGAGGTAGTGACGATCGTGGTCCGGGACGCGTGGGGAGAACGGACGCTGCTGGAGACCAACTCCATCCCCGCCGTGACGACGCCGGGCGACCTGATCTGCGTGAACGTCACCGCGGGCTCCGATTCCGACGGGGACGGCCTGCCGGACGAGTGGGAGCAGTGGCTGGTGGATCTCTCCACGAACCCGGCGATCACGTCGGTGGCGGACATCCATGCGGAGGACGACTTCGACGGAGACGGCGTGCCGAACGGGGAGGAGTACCGGGCGGGGACGTTCGCGTTCCTGGATTACGACTACTTCTTCATCGAGCGCTCGCGGCTGTCGGCCCAGGGCTGGTGGCTGATCCAGTTCTTGAGCGTGCCGGGCAAGGTGTACCGGCTCTACGAGGCCTACCAGGTGCCGACCTATCCGGGCGACGCGTGGTCGCCGGGCGTGTATTCCACCACCGATGCCGGCGCGCTGGGGGCGGGCGTCATCGAGGGCGACGGCGGCTGGACCTCGCTGTATATCCCCGTGACCAACTCGCCCCGCGCCTACAAGATGCACGTGGAATGACGTCCTTCTTTCACAGGGCCGCGCTCCTGATGGCCGTGCTTTCCCTGGCCGCCGGCGCCGCGCATGCCGACCTGGTGGCGTCCGACAACGCCGACAACGACCCGTATCCGTCCGGCTGGAACCCAGGAGACAACGCCGGCTCGGGCTTTACGGCATGGGTCAGCCTGCAGGCCGGATCGCCCGGTTCGATGTACGTGGAAAACCTGGCGCCTCTGGACGGTTTGTATTCGTGGGGCTTGAGCGGCACCTATGCCGTCGGGCGCGGCCTCTCCAACAGCCTCGCCGCCGGCCAGTGGAATATCCTGGCCAGCCATGGGTCGGACGTCGGCTCGTTCTGCGGCTTCAACCTGCGCACCTCGACGGACGACTCCGCGTTCGACACGGATGAAATTCTGCGCTTCGGGATCAACTACGGGGAGGAATTCGACGCGACGCGCATCTACTTCTCCACCAACGGCGGCGCGGACTATGCGTACATCGACCTGGGCGACGCCGACCTGCGGGATTCCGACCTGGAGTACAATGTCTCGTGGTCCACCGTCAGCGGCTCGTTCACGCTCGGGGTGCGGAACGGCGAGGACTACGAAGAGGTGACGGCGGATCTGCCCTCGGATGCTGCGGTGGCCATGTTCGGGGCAGGGATTTTCGAGGCCAGCCTCGATGAGCGCATGACCTTCGACGATTACGGCGTCGAGGCCATTCCCGAGCCCGGCGCGCTGGTGACCCTGGTCCTGGGCTGCGGGTTTATTCAGTGGTTCATGTACCGGCGCCTGCGCAGGGCGGCGCGGTTGCTCCCGTTCTAGCCATTTTTTGCTTCATCCTTCCGCCTTCATCCTTCATTCTTGTCCCATGTCGCGATTCATCATCCACGGCCAGCGGAAGCTGTCCGGCGAATACCGGCCGGTGGGCAACAAGAACGCCGTGCTGCCGATGCTGGCCGCCGCCCTGCTGACGGACGAGCCCGTGACGCTCCGCAACGTTCCCGACATCCGCGACGTCGAGGTGATGCTGGCGCTCCTGGAGGGGCTCGGCGTCGAGGTGGCGCGGGAGGGCGACCGGGTGACGCTGCGGGCGGGCTCGATCCGGCGCCGGCGGCTGGACCCCGACCTCTGCCGCCGGGTGCGCGCGTCCATCCTCCTGGCGGCGCCCCTCGCGGCGCGGCACGGGAGCTGTGTCTTGCCCCCGCCCGGCGGCGATATCATCGGCCGCCGGCGCCTGGACACGCACTTCAACGGCCTGCGCGCGCTGGGCATCGCCGTCGAGGGCGGGGCCCACTACACGCTGCGCCGCCGTCAGCTCCGCGGCGCGGATTTTCTCCTCGACGAGGCCAGCGTGACGGCGACGGAAAACCTGCTCATGGCCGCCGTGCTGGCCGAGGGCGAGACCACGCTCTTCAACGCCGCCTGCGAACCGCACGTGACGGACCTCGGCGCGCTGCTGGTCCGCATGGGCGCCCGGATCGAGGGCCTGGGCACCAATTGCCTGCGCATCCAGGGCGTGAAGACGCTTCACGGCGCGGAGCACGCCGTCGGGCCGGACCTTATCGAGGTCGGCAGCTTTCTTGCCGCCGCGGCGGCCACCCGGGGGGAGTTGAGAATAACCGCGCCGGGCAACCTCCGCGACTTGGCCGTGATTCTCCGGGTATTCGCCCGGCTTGGCGTGGAGACGATCGCGGAAGCCGGCGACCTGCTTTTGCCGGCCCGGCAGAAACGGAGGGTGCAACGCGACCTGGGCCGCGCGATCCCGAAGATCGAGGACGGGCCCTGGCCGCAGTTCCCCTCCGACCTCATGAGCGTGGCCATTGTCCTGGCGACGCAGGCGAAGGGCACGGTCCTGTTCTTCGAGAAGATGTTCGAGAGCCGGATGTACTTCGTGGACCGCCTGATCGAGATGGGGGCGGACATCATTCCCTGCGACCCGCACCGCGTCGTCGTCAGCGGCCCCTGCCGGCTGCACGGCACCCGCCTCGCCACGCCCGACATCCGCGCGGGCATGTCCCTGCTCATCGCCGCCCTCTGCGCGAAGGGCCGGGGCGTCGTCGACCAGGCCGAGGTCATCGACCGCGGCTACGAGCGCATCGACGAGCGCCTTCGCGCCCTCGGCGCGGATATCGTCCGGGAAGGATGAACTCGCGATGAGCAAGGCCCTGGTTCCCATCGAACACATCGAGAGGAAGATAGTTCTGCTACGCGGACAGAAGGTGATGTTGAGCAATCACTAGGCTGAACTATATGGAGTTTCGCGCAAGGCACTGGTGCAAGCCGTCAAGAGAAATGCGGAAAGGTTTCCGGATGACTTTATGTTTCAGCTTGCACAGCAAGAAGGTGCAATCTTGAAGTCACAATTTGTGACTTCAAGTTGGGGTGGGGTTCGGCGGGCGAGGCCCTATGCCTTCACGGAGCAGGGCGTGGCCATGCTCTCCTCCGTGCTTCACAGTTCCCGCGCCATCCAGGTGAACATCGCGATCATGCGCGCCTTTGTCCGGCTGCGGCAGATGCTCTCCGCGCACGCGGACCTGGCCCGGAAGCTGGCGGAACTGGAAGGGAAGTACGACAAGCCGTTCCGCGTCGTCTTCGACGCTCTGCGCGAGTTGATGAATCCGGCGCCTCCGCCGCACAAGCCGATCGGTTTTCAGGTCCGGGCCCCGCGCGCCCGGTACCGGGCCTGTCCGGCCCGTTCGCTGTCGTAACAAAATGCTTCACGGGTGTGAAGAATAATGTTGCACTTGACCGAAGAGGAATAGAGAGGAGCAACCGTGATCGATCAAGTCATCGTCGTGGCGTACCTGGTGGTCGTACTGGTCCTGGGGCTGTGGGCGGGGCGGGGCATCCGGACGTTGCAGGCCTTCGCCGTCGTGAACCGCAGTTACTCCTCCTGGGTCATCTTCGCCACCCTGGCGGCGACGTTCATAGGGGGCGGGTTCACCAGCGGGAACGCGGCCAAGGTCTTCCTCTTCGGCATCGCCAACATCGTCGCCCTGTGGGGCTTCAGCTTCAAGGAACTGCTCATCGCGGCCTTCGTCGCGCCGCGCAGCGGGGCGTTCCGGAACTGCATCTCGGTGGGCGGCATCATGCGGCGCCAGTACGGGAGGACAGGGCAGGTCATCACCGGGCTGCTCGGGATCATGGTCTGCGCCGGGATCACAGGGGCGCAGGTGGGCGCCATGGGTACGGTCTTCCATACCTTCGTCGGCACGTCGCGCGAGTGGGGCATCGCCATCGGCTGCGGCATCGTGATCGCCTATTCCACGTTCGGGGGCATGAATTCCGTCGTGGTCACGGATATCCTGCAGTTCATACTCCTCGCCATCAGCATGCCGCTGGCGCTGTGGCTCGGCATCCGGCATGTGGGCGGAACGGAAGCGCTGGTCCAGGCGGTGCCCGCCGGGCACCTGTCGCTCTTCTCGCACATGACGCCGGTCGCGCTCGCGTCGCTGTTCCTGTCGTTCGTGCTCGGCGAAACCCTGGTGCCGCCCTATGTCCAACGCCTGCTGATCGGGAAAAATCCGCGGGCGGTGGCGGAAGGCTCCCTGTTCGCGGGCTTGTTCTCGATCCCGTTCTTCGCGGTGACCGGGATGCTCGGCCTCGTGGCCGTGGCCATCCAGCCGGACCTGGACTCCAACCAGGCCATGCCGTTCGTCGTCAACACGCTGCTCCCGGTCGGCCTCAAAGGGCTCGTGATCGCCGGCCTCATTTCCATCGTAATGTCCTCGGCGGACTCCTTCCTCAACGCGGCGGCGGTGGCGTTGATCGGCGATGTCATCAACCCGCTTCGGCGACAGGAGCTTTCGGACCGCCAGGGCCTGTGGGTGGCCAAGATCGCGACGCTGCTCGTGGGATTGGGCGCCGTGCTCTTCGCGATGAAGATCGAGAATGTGCTCGATATCCTGCTCTTCACGTATAACTTCTGGGCGCCGGTCGTCCTCGTGCCGCTCGTGGCGACGATCCTGGGCGTGAAGGCCAACCGGAAGACCTTCCTGGTCGGCGCCTTCTGCGGGGTCGTCGCGCTTTCCATCTGGCACTGGCTGCTCAAGGATCCGCAGGGGATCGACGGCCTAGTGATCGGCGTTGCGGCCAACCTGGTCGCGTTCAGCGCGATGCACCGGATCGACGTGCTGACGGGGCCGGAAGACTGACGGCCTCGTCAGGCGTTTCCGGCGATGGGCAGGTGGATGCGGAAAAGGCTGCCCCGGCCGGGCGCGCTGTCGACGGACACCCGGCCCCCGTGCCGTTCTACAATCTTCCTCACGAGGCTCAAGCCCAGCCCCGTGCCCTCGGTGTCGCCCGCCGACTTCAGGCGGGTGAAGGGCTGGAACAACCGCTTCTGGTCCTCGGGGTCGATGCCCGGCCCGTTGTCCCGGACCTGGAAAAACGCCGAGCCGTCCTCCATGCCGGTGGCTACGGCGATGCGGCCGCCGTGCGGCGTGTACTTGATGGCGTTGGCGACCAGGTTGCTCATGGCCTGCCGGAGCAGAACCAGATCGCCCGCCACGGGCGGGACGACGGTGACGGGGGAGAACTCCAGCCGCTGGGATCGAGACGCGGCGGTTTCGCGGAGCGGCCGGAGCGCTTCGTTGGCCACGGCGTTCAGGTCCACGGGCTGCCGGACCAGTTCGCCCTCCTCGGTCACGCGCTCGTAGTCCAGGATGCCGCTCACGAGATCGCGCATGCGCATCAACGCCTTGCGGACCTCCTCGAGCAGGGCGAAGTGCTCCCGCGGCAGGGCGGGGGAGCCGGTGAGGGCGAGGTCGAGGTACCCTATGGCCGGGCTCAACGGTTGCCGCAGGTCATGGGCGGCCATGCGGCGGAGGGCGTCCTTGAATTCGTTCAGCTCCCGCAGCGAGGCCATCAGGCGCGAGTTCTGGATGGCAATGGCCGCCATGCCGGCGAGTTCCTTCATCCACTCCACTTCCTCGTCCGAAAAGCCGCGCGTCCGGCGCGAGAGGGCGTACAGCACGCCGAGGACCTCGTCGCCCTGGCGGACCGGCACGCCGGCGTAAGCCCCGATCCCGTTTTCCGGGATGATGGGGTTGGCCGTGAAGGGATCCTTCCGGGTGTCGGGCACGAGGCAGGGCTGCCCGTGGTCCACGATCCAGCGCGTGGCCCCGCCGCTCTGCCGGACGCGGGTCGCCACGGTGCCGCCGATGCGCGTGGTGGAGGCGCCGGTCTCGAACTGCCTGCGCCGGGCGTCCCACAGGACCAGGCTGGCGTCCTCGCAGTCCAGGAGCAGGCGGGTGTGCCGGATCACGCCCTCGAGAACGTCCGTCAACTCCAGCCGCGCGTTGATGTCCAGGCTGACGCGCAGCAGCGCTTCGTAGATGTTCTCCGGCCTGTCCGGTCCCGTCATATCCCGCTCCCGCGGACCGGCGGGCTTTCGCCGCCGGGTTCAGGCCTTGCTCTTGGCGAAGAACGCGTACTTCTGGGGGTCGCCCATGAAGCACAGGCCCATCGTCTCGCCCTTGACGTCGTCGTAGCGGATGCCCCGCAGCTCGAGCGCGACCTTCTCCGCTGTCAGCGGCAGCGACTTGATCCGCAGCCCCGTGGCGTCCTCGATGGCGTTGGCGACGATCGGCGCGGACGGGATCATCGTATGCTCGCCCACGCCGCGTGCCCCGAACGGGCCGTCCGGCTGCGGGGTCTCGATGATGATCGGCACGATGGCGTCCGGGAGGTCCAGCGCGGTCGGGATCTTGTAGTCGGTGAAGTTCGGGTTCAGCAGCTTGCCCGCGGGCGAGTAGCGGATATCCTCGTAGAGCGCCGTCGCCAGCCCCTGCAGCATCCCGCCGACCACCTGTCCCTTGACCAGGTCCGGGTTGATCGCCTGCCCGACGTCCACGGCCAGCACGACCTTCCGGACGCGCATCTTGCCCGTTTCCTTGTCCACCTCCAGCACGATGCCCGCCGCGCCGACGGTATAGTGGACGTTCGGGTGGCCGCCCTGGCTGGTCTCCGGGTCGCCCGTGGCGGACGTGAATTCCGGCATGAACATCCCGCTGGCCAGGATCGGCCCGCCGAGGAAATTGCCGCGCGGCGTCTGGATGCCGTTGATGACGAAATCCTTGAAGGCCAGCGCGAAATCCGGCTTCGCGCGGCACTTCACGCGCTCGTCCTCGAGGTACAAGTCCTCCTTCGCGAACCCGTGCACGCGGTGGACGACCTCGATCATCTTCGCGCGGGCCTCCTCCGCGGCCGCCTTGACGGCGTTGCCGCAGCCCCAGGTCACGTGCGAGCCGACGGTCTGCCACTCGTAGGCGTTGCGGTCGGTGTCCGGCGTCTCGACCCGGATCTTCTCCGGCGGCACGGTGAGCACCTCGGCGGCGATCTGCGCCATGACCGTCAGGTAGCCCTGGCCTATCTCCATGCCCGAGACGCTGATGTTGACCGAGCCGTCCTCGCTGAACTTCAGGAACGCCGCCGACGCGGCGTTGGGCGGCATCGCGGGCGCCTTCCAGAAACACGCGAACCCCTTGCCGATGACCTTGTTGGGCGCCGCGGCCTCCTCCTTCTTGCCCCACTCGATCTCCGCGGCGGTTTTGTCAATCGCGTCGACCAGCGCGCACGGGTTCATGTGCGCGCCGTAGGGCAGGGTGTCGCCCTCGCGGATCGCGTTGCGCCGCCGGAACTCGACGGGGTCCAGCCCGATCATCTTCGCGATCCGGTTGATGTGCGACTCGAGCCCGAACATGAACTCCGAGTAGCCGAACCCGCGGTACGGCCCGCCCGGGGGCAGGTTGGTGTACACGCACACGGAATCGATCTTCACGTTCGGCACGCGGTACGGGCCGGTGGCGGAGAGGCCGACCGCGTTCACGACGTTCGCGCCGTACTCGACGTACGCGCCCGCGTCCCAGTGCAGGGTGTGCTCGATCGCCGTGATCGAGCCGTCCTTCTTCACGCCCATCTTGATGCGCGCGATGACGCCCTGGCGCTGGTAGGTGTTGTAGAACTCCTGCTCGCGCGTCCAGCGGACCTTGACCGGCGCGCCCTTGACCGCCAGGGCCAGGGCCGCGGCGATGATCTCCATGGAGACGCCCGCCTTGCCGCCGAACCCGCCGCCGACGTACGGCGTGATGACCCGGATGTCCTGGTGCTTCAGCCCGAGCGGCGCCAGGGCCGCGGCGAAGACGTGCCGCTGCGTGTGCGGCGACTGCGAACTCGACCACAGGGTCAGCCGGCCGGACAGGTCGCACTGGCCGACGATGACGTGCGGCTCGATCGCGCAGTGCGCGTAGCGCGGCACCGTGTACGTGTCCTCGAGGACCGTGTCTGCCTCGCGGAACCCGGCCTCGATGTCGCCCTTCCGCGTCTTGCGCCAGTGCGCGATGTTCGTGTCCGGCACCGGGAAGAACCACGCGCAGTGGCCATAGTTCTTCAGGTCGGGGTGGACCAGCAGCGCGTCTTCCTTCAGCGCCTCCTTCAGGTCCAGCACGAAGGGCAGGGGCTCGTAGGTCACCTTGACCAGACGCGCGGCGCGCTTCGCCGTCACGGGATCGCGCGCGATCACCGCGGCGACCTGCTCGCCGACGAACCGGACGCGGTCGCGGGCGAAGATGAACCGGTCCTGCATGTACAGGCCGAACGTGTACGGGAAGTCCTTGCCGGTCACGACCTTGACGACGCCGGGCACCTTCCGGGCCCGCGAAACGTCGATCTTCTTGATGATCGCGTGGGCGTGCGGGCTCTCGACGATCTCGGCGTGCAGGAGGTTGGGGCCGAAGTCCAGATCGTCCGCGTACGGCGCCGCGCCTGTGACCTTCTCCCTCTCGTCGATGCGCGTGGCGGATTGTCCGACGAATTTCATGGCGTTGCCTCCTCGTCAGCGATTAGCGGATTTCCTGGCCGCGGGCTTGCGGGCCCTCGCCGTGCCTTGACGTCCTGCCTCCACCGCCGACTCGATGATCGCCTCGTACCCGGTGCAGCGGCAAAGGTTTCCGGAGATCGCCTCCTGCACCTCGTGCGCCGTCGGTTTCGGGTTCTTCTCCAGCAGCGCGGTGGCGGCCAGGACGATCCCGGGCGCGCAGAACCCGCACTGGAACGCATTGTGCCGGATGAAGGATTCCTGCAGCGGGGTGGGGCCGTCCCGCCCGACGCCCTCCAGCGTCGTGATCTCCTGCCCCTCGACCTCGACGGCGAGGATCAGGCAGCTCCGGACGGGCTTGCCGTCGAGCAGGATCGTGCACGCGCCGCAATCGCCGCGTTCGCAGCCGACCTTCGGGCTCTTGACGCCGAGCTTGTCCCGCAGGACGTCCAGCAGCACCTCGTGCGGCGCGACGGCCACGGTCCGGGACTCGCCGTTCAGGGTGAAGGTGATCTTCTTCATGGCGTGTCCTCCTCCATCACGTTGATCCCGTAGGCCGGACCCCTGCCGGCGAGCCGGGCGGCCGCGGTCTTCAGGGCCCGCCGGACCATGACCTCGACCATCAGCGAGCGATACTCCTTCGTCGAGCGGATGTCCGTGATCGGGACGATCTCCTCGACGGCGAGTTTGCCCGCCTCTTCCAGAAGCCCGGCCGACAGCTTCTGTCCCTTCAACAGGGCCTCCGTCCGGGGACCGCGCACGGCGATCGGCGCGACGGCGCCGAACGCCAGCCGGTATTCCCGGCCCGAGAAGGCCAGCACGGCGACGCTGGCCTGGGCCAGGTCCTCGCCCCGGTAGCGTTTCAATTTCACGAAGCAGCCGGCGGCCTTCTTCGCGGGGAGGGGGACCGTCACCGACGTGACGATCTCGCCCGGCCGGATCGCGGTCTTGCGGGGACCCAGAAACCACTGGCCGATGGGTACCCGGCGTTTGCCGTTCGGGCCGCGCACGTGAACCACCGCGTTGTAGACTTGAAGCACGGGCCCCGCGTCGCAGCAGGGAACCGCCGAGCAGATGTTCCCGACCACCGTCGCGCGGTTGCGCACGCCGTTCGAGGCCACCATCCCGGCCATCTCGCGCAGCAGCGGAAAATGTTGCGCCACGAGTTCGGACTCCAGCACGTCCGAGAACGTCGCCAGCGCGCCGAGGACCAGGGCGCGGTTCTTGAACCCGATGCCCTTGAGCTCTTCGAACCCCTTGATATCCACCAGCAGATCCGGGGCGACGAGTGAGTCGCGGAGCCAGCCGACGAGGTCCGTCCCGCCCGCCAGCACCCGGGCGTCGCGCCCGCGCTTGGCCAACAGCTTGATCGCCTTCGACAGCGTCTTCGGCTTCCGGTAATCGAATTCACACGCGATAGACATTACAGCCTCCGGATGTTAACCGCGAATTGACGCGAAGTAACGCTAATGATATCCGGAAATTCGCGTTAATTAGCGTTGATTCGCGGCTTCTCGTTTTCCTTTTCCTGGCGGTCTATTTCGGCGGCGCGAGCGCGATGATCCGGCACTGCGCCGATTCCATCTCGATGCCCCTGATGGGGTAGCAGTTGATCCACACCCGCTGGTTGCTGACCTTGTCGATCTCGCCGCCCAGGTTCTCCGCGTGAACGAGCTTCTTCGGGAACAGCTTGAGGTGCATGATCTGGTAGTACTTCTTCGGCGGGAACATTTCGTCCCAGGCCTTGCCGTAGGTGTCCTTGAGCTTCTGCTCCGCCTCGGCGAAGCGGGCGGGATGCCAGGTGCGGATGATGGTGTTCATCGGGTGATCCGCGCTGCCGCAGTCCACGCCGATCCACTTGATCTTCATCTTCAGGCACCACTCCGCGAAGCCCGGGCCGGGGCCGGGATGGCAGACGAAGTAGCGCAGTTCGTCGGACTGCGGCTGGTCCCAGGCATAGCGGTGGTAGCCCGTGTTGATGATCAGGATGTCGCCCTTGCGGATGTCCGCGCGCTTCATCAGCAGCTCGGGCGAGTAGAGGTCGTAGTCGCCGACGTCCTTCGAGATGTCCACGACGGCCGCGGGCCCGCACCACTCCTGGATCGGCACGGCGCCGATGGACCGCCCGCTGGCGTGGAAGTGGATCTCGCCGTCCATGTGGGTTCCGACGTGGTTGGACATGGTGATGATCTGCCCGTTGGCGCCCTGGCCCATGTGGGCGCCGGCGATGCGCTTGAAGTACTGGATGCCCAGCGGCATGTAGCTGGGCCAGGGGGGCGTGTGGATGCTCAACCGCTGGGTCAGGTCGTAGACCCGGGCGTTATTCATCAGCTTGAAGAAGGCATCGGTATTCATCGGGTGGTTCCTCCGTGGTTGTTCTGCGGGCCGATCATGGCGGGTATTCAACACCTTTCAGGCCGGTTCGACAACAAGGATGTTGCGGGGAGGGCCGGGGTGGAAAAGCGTTGACTCCTCCGCGGAGTGCGGCCACGCTTTCTTGAGGAACAGGAGGGCTTGCCGTGAAGATACAGCTCCTTATCCTCGCTTCCGTGATTCTGCTATGGTCGGCGGCCCGGGCGCGCCCGGAGCCCCCCGCGGACGTTCAACTCGTTCAGATCGGGCGCGGCTTTGCCACGACCGCCGAACGGCGCCCCGGCGATGCCGTCCGCATCCGGGTGAAGGAAAAAGGCGACGGGATGAAGGACGCCATCGTGCTCTCCCGTTTCACCCCGGCCCAGGTCAAGCTGACGCGCGGCTCGGAGGCCGGCGTGGAGCTCAAACGCTGGCCCAAAGCCGAAGTCGAGGCCGGCCAGGTACTGGTCTATACGTTGGAGGAAGCCGCGCACATCGGCGTGGAACTGCAGGGCTCGACCAACAGCCGCATGGAGGCCGTCCGCCGCGGCGACTCTTTCGAGCTGACGTTCACCTCCATCACCGAGCGCTGGGTGCTGGAAGTGAAATTCACCTCGCCCGAGTTTTGAAGTGGCCGGTGTGCCCAGTCGCATACCTAGACCCTCTAGGTATCCGCTCCCGAACGGGTAACGCGCGTTTTTTCCCTTGGGGCCGGCGCCGCGGCCGCCCGGCCGCGCCGGGTTTTTTCCGGACCTTGGAAAACGCCGCTACAGCGTCCGGGCGAAGCCTTCAAAGGCCTTCTTGAAGGGCTCCAGCGGGGCGTTGAGCACGCCCGCGCCGACCTGGCCGACCCCCGCTTCCTTGTGGGCCACGCCCGTGTCGATGAACGGCAGGATGTTCTTTTCGACCACCTTGACCACGTCGATGCCCGTCGGCGTGCCGCGGAAGTTGAGCGAGGGGATCTGGTAGACGTTGTTCTCCGCCGCCGTGATCTCGTACATCTGCCGCGTGTAGTTCAGCGCGTCGTTCGCCGTGCCGCCGACGAACTGCACGATCGCCGGCGCCGCCGCGATGGCGAAGCCGCCCAGCCCGTTGGTCTCCGTGATCGCGCTGTCCCCGATGTCGGGGTTGGCGTCCGCCTTGGTGTAGCCGGGGAAGTAGAGCGCGTCCGGCACGTCCGCCGGTCCCGTGAACCACGCGTCGCCCGTGCCGGCGAGCTGCACGCCGAAGTCCGTGCCGTTGCGCGCCATGACGACGGCGACGCTGCTGCCGGGGACGTTCCGCCCGGCGTCCAGGCCCGCCTTGCTCGCGGGCATGGACAGGTTCAGGAAGAAGTGGTCGTTCTTGTTGATGAACTCCAGCACGTCGGCGGTGGTCTGGGGATCCCGGCCCGTCGTCACGATCGCCGGGGCCAGCGCCCGGTAGAGCAGCGAGGTCGCCGCGCGGTTGCGGTTGTGCACCTCGTCGCCCATGTGCAGGGCCTGCGCGATCAGGTTCTTCAGGTCGATCCGCCCGAGCTTGGCAACGGCCTTCTTGAGCGCCGGGTACAGGACCTCTTCCATCCACTTCAGCCGCTTGATCACGTCCTCGCCGTAGGCCCCGTAGCGCAGGACCTTGCCGAGGCCCTCGTTCAGGGTGCAGTAGGCCGTATTGCCGTGCTCCTCGTTCTTCACCAGGAACACGGGCATGGAGGCGGACACGATGCCGGCCATCGGGCCGACGGCGTGGTGCTCGTGGCAGGGCGCGTATTCGATCGCGCCCGAGGCGGCGAGTTGAGCCGCCTCGGCCGGGGACTTCGCGCGGCCCTCGTACATCAGCGCGCACATGATCCCGCCCCGCATCGGGCCGCACATCCGGTCCCACGTGATCGGCGGCCCGGAGTGCAGGATCAGGTTGGGCTTCATCCCGGGGATGACATCCAGCGCCTTCTCGAGCCCGACGAGGACGGGCTGGGCGGCCAGGATCTTGGCCGTGACCTTCTTGTTGGCCTCCTCGATGCGGGCGCGGTGGGCGCGCACGGCCCGGAGCAGCGCCGGCTCGACGTCCACCGGCGGCTTCCAGTCCACCTGCACCGCCGGTACGCCGACGGAATCCAGGGCTTCCTTGAACGAGGCCAGGCCGAGGTTGACGACTTTCAGATCGCTGCGGAACAGGTCGTTGATTTTCATGGGGATCTCCGGAGGGAACTACGAAACACGCGAAACGCGCGAAAGGGGTTGGTGGACGAAACGCTCGTGTTCGATTTTGGGGAAGTGGCCGAAGTTGACGAGCAGGGCCAATTGTTTGCCTGTGGATTTTAGGTAATTGATGGCCTGCGCCCGGTGCTCATCCGTCAACTGCTTCACGGCTTTAATCTCAACAATAATGTCATCGAAACAGGCGAAATCCGGTTCATAGACCTGTTTCAGTTTCCGGCCCTTGTACTCCAGTCCAAGACGCGGCTGTTCGACAAAAGGGATTTCCTGATCCGCGAGTTCCAAGGCCAGGCATTCCTGGAAAACAGCTTCTAGAAATCCGTTCCCTTTCTCTTTGTAAACCTCGAAACACGCCCCAATAATGCGATAGCTTTCATCTTTGAACAGTATCGTTGTCTTCATTTTCGCGCCTTTCGCGTGTTTCGTAGTTCCCTCTTCTCCGGGCTCACAGGGTGGCTACGATGAAGCCTGCCATGAAACACGCGGCGGCGTTGCTCGGCAGGACGATGGCCCCGGCCTGCTCCAGCGCCTCGATGACATGCGGCCGGTTCTGCGGATCGCGGTCCGTCCCGGTCACCGAACAGACGACCGCGACTTTCTTCGCCGCCTCGCGGACCACCGGCGCCAGCTCCGAGGCGGGGTCCATGTGCGCGCCGAAGCCCAGCACGACATCCAGCAGGATGACCGCCGTCTCCGGGTCGGCGGCCTCGGCCTCGATGCGCTTGTTGCGCAGCGAGAAGTCGATCATGGGGTGGGGGCGGCCGACGGTGAACTCGTCCTCGCCGTAGTCCACCATCGCGTGGCCCTCGCTCTTCAGCGAGTCCTTCAGCTTCGCCGCGCCGGCGGTCGGGGCGTTGGAGAACACGCCGGATAGACCGAGCTTGCGGAAAATGACCTGGGCTTCGGCGCAGAACGTGCCGCCGCTGAACAGCCCGCGCACGCGCTTCCGCCCTTTCAGCCGGGCGGCCAGTTTTTTCGCGGCGTTCTTCATTTCGAGGTCGCGGGACTCGACCTGGCGCCGGGCCTCCTCGTAGGACTCGCCCTTGGCGCGCGCGAGGACCGTTAGGGCGGCCTCCTCGAGCGTGTGCGGGCCCCCCGAGGTCTCGTCGCCCAGGAACATGGAAACGACAGGCTTCTTGATGCCCTTCACGGCCGTTTCGATGGCCTTGAGCACGTCGGGGTGCGGCGGCTTGGAAACGAGAAGAATCGCCTTGGTCTTCTCGTCGGCCGCCAGGGCCTTGAGGCCCTCGATGAACATGATGCCGCCGACGTCCTTCTTCACGTCGCGCCCGCCGGTGCCGAGGGCCTGAGAGATCCCGCCGCCCTCGTTCGCGATCAGGCAGGTCACCTCCTGCAGGCCGGTGCCGGCCGCGGCCACGACGCCGATCGGGCCGCGCGGCACGATGTTGGCGAAGGCCAGCGGCGCGCCGTTGATGATCGCCGTCCCGCAGTCGGGCCCCATAACCAGCAGGCCATGGTCCCGCCCGAATTTCTTCAGCGCTACTTCGGTCTCCAGCGAGACGTTGTCGGAGAACAGCATCACGTGCAGCCCGCGCTCGAGGGCCTCCTGCGCCACGTCGCCGGCGTAGCGGCCGGCGACGGAGATGATCGCCAGGTTGGCCCCGGGCAGCGCCTCCACGGCGCCCTCCAGGCTCGAGGGGCGCACGGCCTCGCCGCCCGCCGACTTTTTCTTCGTCGCCTCCTTCAGCTCCTTCTCGACCGCGGCCATGGCCTTTTCCACGGCGGCCTCGGCCTCCGCCTTGACGGCGATCAGCAGGTCGGTGTCGCCCGAAGCGTCGAAGTCGGAAAGGTACAGTCCCGACGCGCCGAGGATCCCCTTGTTGGTCTGCGTGCCCATGACCACGGCGGCGTCCGTGACGCCGTCGAGGGCGGCCACGGCCTTGCCGACGCGCATCAGGGTGATGGAGTCGTAGTAGCTTCCCTTCTTGATCTTACCTCGAACCATCATGGGCCTCTCCTGTTGGGCGTTGGTTGTTGAAAGTTGGAACCTTTGTGCACCGCCAGCACCAGCCCTGTCAAGATATCCGCGCCCGAGGTTTCGCCGTGGGCCAGGACGCGGTTGGCGGCGGCGCGCACGGTTTCTGCCTCGGCGCCTCCCAGCGCCGTGAGCAGGTTTTTCATGGGCTCATTCACCCGCCCCTCGGCGGCGAGGGCGAGGAAGGACTCGGACAGAACGTTTCCTCCCGGGAGGGACGGCTTCCACGCCGTCCAAGGCCGCGGTGGAACCCGGCCCTCCCGGAGGCGCCACCCGATCAGAGCCCCCGCGAGCAGGTCGTCCCCGGCCGGCGTAAGGCCGAACCCGCAACCGCGGAGCAGCCGCACCCCCGGCGTCGGATCTTCACCGAAGAGCTTCGACGCGCCCGCCTGAATTTGCCGGATCATGTTTTGCTCAAAGCCGTCTCCAAAATTTCGGATGCGGGACGCGTCCAGCAGGAAGGCGAGGCTTTTCGGGTGGGCCGCGGCGCGCACACGATTGACCAGGACTTCGACCATCGCCGGCTCCGGCGGGATTCCCGGAAGGGCGGAGTCATAGCGCGGGCCGAGGGAATAACGCCGGCCGCCGAGGAGCAGGGCGTCGGGTTCAACGGTGAGCGAATCGTCCTTTGGGAGCTCGCCGTCGACCACGATGCTGATCGGGCCGGACCCGACGGATCGGTCGGATAAGACGACCAGGCGCGTTGGGCTGGTGAAATTCGCCGCGCGCCGGAACCGGGAGTGGAGGCGGTACGCGCCCGCCTCCACCCGGTCCCCGGCGCTTACAACCTTCATGCGGCGGTGAAGACCATGCCGAGGTTCTTGCCGAACTCGCTCGAGCGGACGGTCTCGATATTTATCCGGACGGCCATGCCGGTCTTGGGCTTGGGGATTCTCACCTGGCCGGTGACCCGGATGCCGTTCTCGAGCTCCACGATCCCCAGCGTCAGTTGCGCGACGTTGAAGTCCGCGGGCAGGGTGGAGAGGTCGGTATAGGTCAGCAGCTTGCCCTTCTTCGGCAGGGGCACGGGATCGAACCCGTGCGGCTCGTTGGCCTTGCACTTCTTGCAGACCATGCGGAAGGGGTAGTGAAGCTGGCCGCACTTCCGGCACTTATAACCGTAGACCTGAAGTTCCATGGATCAGTCCTCCCTCTTGAAGACGAGGCTGACGACGTTGTTGCCGAAGCCGCCGAAGTTGGTCGTGAGACCGATCTTCGCGTTCTTCACCTGCCGCTTCTTCGCCTCGCCGCGCAGCTGCGTGACGATTTCGTGGGCCTGGCCGATGCCGGTCGCCCCGACGGGGTGGCCTTTGCCCTTGAGCCCGCCGGACGGGTTGATCGGGATCTTCCCGCCGAGCGCGGTCTCGCCGCGCTCGAGGGCGAGGTGGCCCTCGCCCTTCTTGAAGAAACCGACCTCCTCGCTTTCGGCGATCTCGAGGATCGTGAAGGCGTCGTGCAACTCCGCCACGCTCACGTCGGAGGGCTTGATCCCGGCCATCTTCATGGCCTGCGCGGCGGCGCCGCGCACGGCTAGCAGGTCGGTCGGGTTCTCGCGCTCGTGGACGCAGTGCGTGTCCGTCGCCTGGCCGACGCCGGCGAGCCGGACAAGCGGCCGCTTGACCTTGCGCGCGACCTCCTCGCAGGCGAGGATGACGCACGCGCCGCCGTCGGAGACCGGGCACATGTCGAAGAACCGCAGCGGGTCGGCGACGATCGGGTTGTTGGTCAGCGCCTCCGGCGAGTCGAGGATGCCCTCGATCGTGATCGGCTGGTGGAGGTGGGCGAACGGATTGAGCATGGCGTTGGCGTGGTTCTTGACCGCGACCATCGCCAGGTGGCGGCTGGTGACGCCGTACTTCTCCATGTAGAGGCGCGTGAACATCCCGGCGAGCGAAGGCAGGGTGACGCCGTAGATGTATTCCGCCAGCGGGTGGGTGAGCGTGGCGACGAAGTCCGTGGCCTCGAGGTTATTCACCTCGCGCATGCGCTCCGCCCCGGCGACCATGACCGTGTCGCACAGGCCCGACGCGACGGCCATGAAGCCGGTCTTGATGGCGGACGAGCCGGAGGCCGGCCCGTTCTCGATGGTCTCCGCGCCGATCGGCGTCAGGCTCAACGTGTCCACGACGGCGCTGGCCAGCGCCGTCTGGCCGTTAACCCGGCCGCCGCCCATGTTGGAGACGTAGAGGTGATCAATCTTCGGGTTCCCCGCGTCCTGGAGAGCCATCATGGCCGGGTAGGCCGCGATCTCGGAGATGGGAAACTCCAGCCGGGAGAAGCTGGTGATGCCGACGCCGACGACGTAGACGTTGCGCATGGTCACACCTTCCCTTCCGGTTCGCCCAGCTTGGCCAGCCTCTGGCGGCTCAACAGCAGCGCCGATGCCGTGGGATCGTTCATGGATCGTGTCGCGCCCAGAAGATCCGCGGGCGGCTTGGGCGGGTTGGACGGCGGCAGGATGGCTGCCTGGGCCTTCTTCAGCAGCGCCTCCGGCACGGGGCGGCGTCCGACGACGAGCGTGTCGCGCGCGGCGTCGAACAGCGGCTTGGTCAGCGCCCACGACGGCACGCCGCCGAGCTCGTGCGCCACGTTGAACCGCTTCTCGAGGTGGTACTCGATCATCCAGCGGCGGAATCCGATGGGCGACTCGGCGACGATCAGCACCTCCTTGTGGCCGAGGATGTCCATGTGGTATTCCATCTTCGCCGCGAACGCGTGCGCGCCGACGCGCAGCCCGCGCCGCAGGGCGAGGGTGTGGTAGGACACGCCGACGTCCTTGTTGAGAGAGCGGCCGTTGACGATGGCCGCCAACTCGCCGTTGATCTGGGCGATCAGGACGTACTCGTCCTGCACGCGGTGCCGGTAGTAGCCCAGCAGCTCCGCGTAGACGCGGACGGCGACGATGTCGTAGTAGTCGCGCTCGACGTGGATCAGCGGCTCGACATGCGGCAGGAGATCGGGGATCTCCTCGCGGCTGACCTGGCGAACGACCATGTCCTCCCCGCTGGCCACCTTCATGAACTTGGGCGGGAAGGGCGGGAGCGGAGCATCCACGGGACGCAGGATTTTTTCCAGTTCTACCGCCATATTTCCTCCGGGGTGTGCGGGCGATTCAACTCGCCCTTGTCAAGGCACCTTAACGCCGCCGCCTCCCGGGGCGCAAGCAGGAAGGCGATAAATGTGTATTGCACTTCGGGCGAGCGAGGAGTACGGCTTTTACCTTTTCACGGAGGAGTGGAAATGAGCGGTCGGGAGTGGATGTTCATGGTGTTCCAGGTGATCGGGGGGATGAGCCTCTTCATCTTCGGGATGCACGTGATGACCCGGGGGCTGCGGGCGGCGGCCGGGGAGGCCCTGCGGGTGATCCTGGCGCGGACCGGCCGCAGCCGTGTCCAGGGCCTCGTGCTGGGCACCCTGGTCGGCTTCCTGGCCCACAGCGGCGCGGCCACGACGATGGTCGCCGGCTTCGTCAACGCCGGGCTGATGGGCCTGGCGGAGTCCGTGCCGCCCATGCTCGGGGCCAACGTCGGCACGGCGCTCTCCATGCAGCTGATCTCCTTTCACATCGGCGCCTACTGCTGGATGGCCATCGGCATCGGGTTCATCTTGAGCATGGTCGCGCCGGGCGAGCGCGCCCGGGAGTCGGGCAACGCCCTGCTGGGCTTCGGGCTGCTGTTCCTGGGCATGACGACGATCAGCGAGGCCATCGCGCCGCACAAGGACATGCTGGCGCCCTGGCTGGCGCACATCCACGGCGAGACGTGGACGGGTCGGTTGATCGGCGTGGCGATCTCGGCGGCGCTGACGGCGGCGGTCACCAGCAGCGGGGCCATCATCGGGCTCTGCTTCGCGCTGATCGGCGCCGGCGTGTTCACGCAGTTCGACCAGGTCTTTCCCATCGTGCTGGGCTCGCACATCGGCACCTGCATCGTCGCGCTCACCGCGAGCGCGGCCATGAACGTCGAGGCGCGCCGCTCGGCCCTCGGGCACCTCGTGTTCAACCTGTTCAACGTCGCGCTGGCGCTGCTGGCCTATCCCCTCGTGCGGGCGGCGGTCCTGTGGAGCGCCGACGGCCTGACGCGCCAGGCCGCGAACCTGCACCTGTTCGTGATGACCGCGGTTTCGTTGATCGTGCTGCCGGCGAGCAAGCCGGTCGCCGGCCTGCTCCGCCGGCTGTGGCCGTCGAGCGAACCGCCGCCGGAGCCCAGCCACCTGGATGTCGAACTGCTGGAGAAACCCGAGCAGGCGCTGTGCGCTTCGATCCGGGAACTCCGCCGCATGGCCGCCCTGTGCGTGCGCTGCATGGATACGAACGGGGTCGTCATGCTGAAGGGCTGCCGCACCAGCCTGCGCCGCCTCTACGCCGACGAGGAGGTCATCAACGAGGTCAAGAAGGCCATGTACCGCTACCTCGGCCACCTGACCGACCGCTATCTCTCCCGCCGCCAGACCCTTTTCCTGCAGCACGTCGGGCGGTGCATGAAGGACCTCGAGCGCATCGGCGACCACCTGACCGCCATCGCCGACATTTCCATCGAGCGGTGGAAGCACCCGGAGGCCATGGTGCCCGAGCCGATGTTCCGCGTGTGGTTCGACCTGTTCTGCGCGGCGAAGGAAGTGCTGGTGATGACCGAGCAGTCGCTCAACCCGGACCTCGACGATTTCCAGGGCCGCGCGCTCTCCATCCTGGAGGCCCGCGACCGCTACGTCATCATGAGCATGGATGCCAAGGCGGAGTTCGCCGGGGCCGCCGAGGCCAAGACCATCACGCCGCTCGGCGGGTACTACTTGAGCCGCTACATGGCCGACCTGGACCGGCTCGTGCGCCATGCCAAGTCCGTCGCCTTCGCCGAGCGGCAGCCCGACTTCCGCGTCAAGCGGACCAAGCTCGACCGGGAGGCGAAACCCGCGGGCGCCTATGAGCCGCCCACCCCGGTGAAGGCCGAGGATTACCTCGCCCGGCTTCAGCGGATGGACTGGCTCAGCGACAGCGAGCCGGCGCTGCCGGAGGAAAAGAGGCCCGCGCCGGGGGGCGGCCCTGGCTGAATCAGTCCCGCCGCCGCGGCAGGACGCACTCGAAGAGGGCCCCGGGGGCGCCGGGATTGACGAGCGCCAGCTGCCCGTCGTGGGCGGCGGCGATGTCCGCGGCAAGCGCCAGCCCCAGGCCGGCCCGACCCGGCCGGCCGCCGGGGACGCTGGCGAAACGCTCAAAAATGCGTTCGGCGAACTCGGTCGGTATGCCGGGCCCGTCATCCCGCACGGCCAGCGCGGCCGAGTCCCCCCGCCGTTCCGCGCTCAACCGGACCGTCCCGCCCGGCGCGGCGTGGCGTATGGCGTTGTCCAGCAGATTCCCCAGCAGCTCGACCAGCAACTCCTCGCTGCCCGTCACGAGCAGGCCGGGTTTCGCGCGGACCTCCAGCGACAGGCCGCGCTCCTGGCAGAGGGGGAGGTAGATGCTTTTCACCTTCTCGATGACCTCGGCGAGGTCCACCGGCGCGAACTGCGCGCGCAAGGCGCCGGACTCCAGCCGCGACAGCTGCAGCAGCTGGTCCACGATCCGGGTCAGGCGCTCCAGTTCGGACAGCATGGTCTCCACGGTCTCCCGGTACTGGGCGGTGTCGCGCGGCTGGGTCAGCGCCACTTCGCCCAGGCTGCGGATCGCGGCGATGGGCGTGCGCAGCTGGTGCGAGGCGTCGCCGCTGAACCGGCGCAGGCGCTGCACCGCGGCCTCGTAGCGGTTGAACGCGGCGTTGATCGTGTCCGCCAGGTGGTATGTTTCGTCGTCGGGCATCAGGGCGGTTTCGATGCGTTCCGAGAAGCGGCCGGCCCGGATGCGGTCCGCCGTCGCGGCGATCGTGCGCACCGGGGCGATCACCCGGCCCGAGATCCACCAGGCCACCAGGACCAGCGGCAGGAGCAGCAGGAGGTCCAGGATCGTCGCCCGCAGCACTTCCTCGAAGCCCTCGGCCAGCGGTTCGGCCGGGTTTTGCAGCCAGCCGACGTATTCGACGAGCGCGTAGATGACGGACTGGGCGGCGATGAAAAAGAAGAGCAGGGCAAGAAGATAGAGGAACACGCGGCTGCGCAGGCGGAGTCTCACGGCGCGTCTCCCGCCAGCATGAACCCCACGCCGCGCACGGTGCGGATCAGCTTCTCCTCGCGGCCCCGGTCGATCTTGTCGCGAAGATGGGATAGGTGGACGTCGATGACGTTGTCCAGCGGCGTCAGGCGCCGGTTCACCTTCCAGATGTCCCGCGCGAGCATGTCCCGGGACACGGGATGCCCGGCCCACTGGGCCAGGTAGGCCAGCACGTCGAACTCCCGCGCGGTCAGCTCCACCAGGCGCCCGGCCCGCCGCACCTCGCGGTGCCGGCGGTCCACTTCCAGGTCCGACACCCGCGCGACATCGGCAGCCGATTCCCGCGCCGCGGTGCGCAGCCGGGCCCGGACCCGGGCCAGCAGCTCCGAAAACGAAAAGGGCTTGGCCAGGTAATCGTCCGCGCCCTCCTCCAGGCCGATCACGCGGTCGGCGATCGCGTCGCGCGCGGTCAGGATGATGACCGGCTGCCGGTGTCCGTTCCGGCGAAGCTGGCGGAGCCACTCCACGCCGTCGCCGTCCGGCAGCGAGAGATCGAGAATCAGCAGGGCGGGGGGCAGGCCCGCCATGGCGGCGGTGGCCTCGGCGAGAAGCCTGACGGTTCGCACCTCGAACCCGGCCTCGCCCAGCCCGCGCGCGAGGCTTTCGGACACCCGGGGGTCGTCCTCGATCACGAGGAGCCCGGAAGGCGCGGGATCGGCGCTGGATTTATCACGCTCCATCTTAAGCAATCTTAAGACAAATCCGGTGGAATGCCAGCGACATCCGGAGGAAGGTGCTGTCCAACCGAGCATGAGCACCTTCTTTCACACCTGGGAAAAACTGTTCGAAACCGGCCGCCGGCTGCGCGACGCGCTGCGCGAGCAGCAGGAGTGCATCCGCGAGGTCTACGCGCGCCTGGCCCCGTACCTGGCCACGCCGGCGGATACGCCCGCCGGCTACGCCGTGCGGCCCGGCGCCATCCCCGGCTCGTTCTACGGCTGGCGAAAGAACATCTTCTCGACGCTCTTCCACTCCGTCTACCACCTCCTGGGCGTCCCGGCGCCGCGGCGCATGCTGTACGGGAAGATGATCCACTTGTTCCGCGTCTGGGTGACGTCCGCCGACAACCTGCTGGACGACGAGGACAAGGTGGTTGTCCCGCTCGAGATGCCGGGCTCGTCGCGGGTCATGCGGCAGGTGGTGGCCCTGATGGCCGCCGACCGGGTCCTCGCCGAGCTGCTGGCCGAGGCGGCCGCGTCGGGGCTGATCGAGGCGGAGCAGGGCGCGCTCCTGGCGCGGGAATCGCTGCGCCGCCTGCTGCCCAGCGCGGCGCAGGAGGCTACGGAGGAGGGCGGCATCGGCGAGCGGCCGCCGCCCGAGCACGTGCTCGGGGTGATCCACCGGCTCAAGACGGGCCTGCTGTTCAACGTCGCGTTCCTCGGGCCGGACCTCCTGGAGCCGGACCTCGCCGCCGGGCGGCGGCAGGACCTGAAGGAGGCCCTGATGCAGTTCGGGCTGGGCTGCCAGCTGCTCGACGACGTGCGCGACCTCGCGCGCGACCTGATCGAGGGCCGGCACAATTACGTCCTGTCCGTGCTCGCGCACACCGAGCCCGCTGCGCTCGCGGACCTGCGCGCCGCGGCGCGCGACGTGTCCGACCGGCTGTACCTGCGCGTCCCGCACGCCGCGCTGCCGGCGGTCCGGCGCGGGCTGGGCCTGATGCGCGGCGGGCTGCGGACGCTGGGCGAGGCCGGCCTCGGCTTCGGCGGCGCCGAGGCGGACTCGATGGCCCGCTCGATGCTGGCCGTCCTGGACCTGGAGGGGCTGCCGCATGCGTAAGAAGAAACAGCATCCGCGGTCCGCGTGCGCCCGGCGCACCGCCGGCGTCACGCTGGACCACGCCGCGCCCTGGTACGACTGGCTGGCCCCGCTGATGACGCTGGGCCTGGAGGCTCGGCTCCAGCGCCGCGTGGTCGCGGGCCTGCGGACGGACCGGCCGATGGCCGCGCTCGACGTCGGCTGCGGGACCGGCACGCTGACGCGCCAGCTCCACGCGGCGATACCGGCCGGCCCGGGCCGGCGCGTCGTCGGGCTCGACGCCGCCGAGGCGATGATCGCCGTCGCGCGGCGCAAGGCGGCCGGCCGCGAGGGCCTGGAATTCCAGGCCGCGCTGGCCGAGGAACTGCCCCACGCCGACGGGACGTTCGACCGCGCGATCTCGACGTTTTTCTTCCATCACCTGAACTACGACCTGAAGCGGCGCGCCCTGGCGGAGCTGTGGCGGATCCTCCGGCCGGGCGGGCAGGCCGCCATCCTGGACGTGGACATCCCGTATTCCTGGTTCGGCCGCCTCTGCGCGTATTCCGGCTACTGGCTGTTCCGCCAGCCGGAGATCAAGGAGAACATCACCGGTCGCCTGCGCGAGGCGCTGGACGCTGGCCCGTTCCGCGGGCACTGGCGCATTGCGTCCCGGCACTCCGGCTATTTGAGCCTGTTCGAACTGAAGAAACCCGAAACCAAGAAGGAGACCACATGAAGAGAGTCCTGATGATCCTGGCGGCCGCCATCCTGGCGGGGGGCATGGCGGGCGCCTCGACGCCCGACGACCCGATCGGCGCCGCGGTGGAGAAGTACTTCGCCGGGACCTTCGCCGGCCTCAAGGCCGTGGCGGACCAGAAACCCACGGAGGACACCCTGCGCCGCGTCATGAAACCGCTGGCGGAGAAGACGGACGGCTTCTTCGGCGGCACGCTGATCGACACCGACTTTGTCATCCGCGAGGTGTACTTCAAGCGCGATTTCCTGGCGCGCGGCTTCGATCTCAAGAAGGTCGAGCAGTTGGACTACTTCTGGGAGCTCATGCGCAAGGCACCGGCTCCGCAGTTGAGCGAGCCGGGCCACGGCAACATCATGCAGCCGCGCCTGATCGCGATGCGCTATCCCGTGATCACCGACGGCCGGCTGGAATCGGTGGTCAGCATCATGGTCCGTACCGGGGCGTTCCTGGAGGCGACCGGGCTCGACCGCTGCCGCGGCTACCGGATCTTCTGCCGCGGCGTCCTGGCCGAGGAAGAGGATGGCGACCGGAAGGGCGACTGGAAGTCCGTGACGCTCGCCCTGCCGTCCACGGAATGGCGGATTGAGTACCTGCCCTGAACGGAGGACGGCCATGCACATGCTGATCGCGGGGGCGGGCGGGGTCCTCGGGCGCGAACTCGCGCGGCAGGCCCTGGCGCGCGGGGACCGGGTGAGGGCGCTGGTCCTTGCCCGCCGGGAACTGGACGGGATCGAGCATCCGCTCCTCGAAATCCGGGAGGCGGATGTCACCCGGCCGGAGACGTTGCGCGGCGTCTGCGAGGGCGCGGACCGGGTCATCTCGTGCGTCGGCATCACCCGGCTCAAGGGGCGCATGACGCACGAGGACGTGGACTATCGCGGCAACCTGAACCTCCTGCGCGAGGCCGAGAAGAGCCGCGTCGGCAAGTTCGGCTTCATCTCGCCCGCGGGCACGCCCGAGGGGCATCGCGAAGCGCCGCTGTTGGCGGCCAAGCATCGCTTCGAAACGGCCCTGCGCGCGTCCGCCGTGCCGTGGGTGATCTTCCGGTCCGGGGGCTTCTTCTCCGACCTGGCCGAAATGAAGAAGATGGCCGCGCGCGGCCCGCTCTTTGTCATTGGCCGCGGCACGGAGAAGAGCACGCCGATCCACGTCGCGGACCTCGCGGAGATCATGCTGGCCGATATGGAGACGACCTGGAACGCTGTTGTCGAGGCCGGCGGGCCGGAACACTTGAGCTGGCTGGACATCTGCCGGACCTGCTTCGAGGCGCAGAACCGACCTCCGAAGATCATCCGCGTGCCGGCGGGGCTCTGCCGGGCGACGCTGGCCGTGCTCCGGCCTTTTTCCCCGCGGCGCCACGCGATGGGCCAGCTGTTGCTGTTCATGTCCACGCGCGATGTCTGCACCCCGCCGCGCGGGCGCCTGAAGCTGCGCGAGTACCTGCGAAGCTTGGACGGCCGGGCCACGGCTTAAGAAATCTTAAGGATTGTTGGATGGCAGGAGTTGGTCGCGCCGACCTACGCTGGTCATGAGTATCGGCGTTGAACGACCTGCACTCATGACGTTTCCTCGTCACAACTTGCGGCCTTGGAAGAGGGGCTTCGTGTTTCTGCTCCTGGGGGTGGTCGCCGCGCCCGGAGCGGGCGTCGCGAGCGGGCCCTGGGCGGGGTGGTCGCAGCGGCCCAAGGAAGAGAAAGCGGAACTGCTCAACACGCTCGTCATCGGCGGGATGGGCGTGTACGGCCTGCTGTTCTGGGGATACGGCGGGCACACGTTTCAATTCGTCGACGAGGGCTGGTTTCAGCAGGACAGCATCCACGGCGGGGCCGACAAGCTGGGCCACGCGTTCAGCACGTACGTGGGCGCGATGAGCTTCAGCGCGGTGTATGAGAATTGGGGCTACGACGCCCACGCGGCGTCGCGCCTGGGCGCCCTGTCGGGCTTCGCCACGTTTTTCATGATCGAGTTCGGGGACGCCTTCAGCCGCCACGGCTTTTCCCTGCAGGACCTCGCGGCGGACGCGGCGGGCGCGCTGTGGGGGTACGCCCGCCGGGAGTGTCCGGCGCTGCGCCGACTGGTGGATTTCCGGGTCTCGTACTTCCCGTCGTGGGGTTCCCTCCACGGCCATACCTCGGACTACATCAGCGATTACTCCGGCTTCACGTATCTCCTGGCCTTCCAGGGCAGCGGGGTGGACGCCCTGTCGTCGACCTGGCTGAAGTATCTCGAGCTCCACGCCGGCTATTACACGCGAGGCTACGAGGTCCAGGACTGGTGCCACTACGGCGAGCCGCACCGGGTCGTGTACGCGGGCGTCGGCTTGAACCTGTCGGACCTGGTCGAGAAGACCGGATGGCGCAAGACCGCGACCTTCCTGGAATTCTACCAGCCGCCGTGGACGGAACTTTCAACGAGTTACAACCTGGACCGGTGATGAACGACGCGCCTCCAGCCTCCCCGCCGGGTCGGTCGATTCGCCGCCTGCTCGTTTTTTTTGTCCTGCTGTTCCTGGCCTCCGCCGTCTACCGCCCGCTGTGGGAGCCGGACGAAGGGCGGTACACGGCCGCCGCGCTGGAGATGCTGCGCGCCGGCGACTGGTGGCGGCCGGCACTCAACCCGGAGCAGCCGCATTTTTCAAAGCCTCCCGTCATTTACTGGTCCCTGATGCCGGGCCTCTCGTGGTTCGGGCGCCGGGAATGGGCCGCGCGCCTGCCCAACATGGCGGCGTGGATCGCGGTCCTTGCGCTGCTGGCCGAGGCCGGGCGCCGCTTCCGTCCCGGAGCCGGCGGGATCCCCGCGCTGGTCTTCGCCAGTTCGGCGTTCCCTTTCGTCGCGTTTTCCTTCGTGACGCCCGATATCCTCCTGTCGCTCTTCGAGTTGATCGCCGCGACGGGATTCCTGTTCGCGCGCTACCGGCCGGGCAAGCAGGATTCCCGGTTCTGGCTGACGCTCGCCTACGCGGCGCTGGGCGCGGGGTTCCTGACCAAGGGCCCGCCCGTCCTGCTGCCCTGGATCGCGTGGGGGATCACCGCGGCGCTCCTGCGCGACCGGGCGGCCCGGCAGCAGGCGGCGTGGTGGCCCGGCGTGATCGTGTTTCTCCTCCTGGGATGCGCCTGGTACGTGGCCGCCATCGCGTACGAGCCCCGGCTCCTTTCCTTCTTCCTGCGCGGGGAGGTCGTGGACCGGATCTTCACCTCCGCCCATGGGCGCAATCCGCAGTGGTACAAGGGATTCGTGATGTACGGCGGCATTCTGGCCGTCGGGTTTCTCCCCTGGGCGCCGTGGGCCCTGCGCGCGTTGCGCGGGCGATCGGACGGGTGGTTCCAGCGCCTGAAAGAAACCGAGCCCTGGTCCCTGTATTTTGCGGTCTGGTTGGCCCTCGGCCTGGCAGTCTTCCTGCTGGTCCCCTCGCGCCTGCCGCTCTACATCCTTCCCCTGGCCGCCCCCGTGGCCTGGCTGCTGGCCCGGTCGCTCCCGGAATCCGCGCTGCTTCGGACGGGGACGCGCCGGGCGCTGGCCGCCTGGGGCCTGGCGATGCTCCTCGGCGTTGTCGCAGCCAGCCATTCGGAATCCAAGGCGGGCTCCCGCGGCCTGGCCCGGTTCCTGCAGCAGGAGAATCTCCTGCCCGCGGAGGAAATCGTCTTCGTCGAATCGCGGCCCTATTACGGGCTCGTGTTTTACACCGGCGCGGAGGTCGAGCGGTGCGATCTCGTCGAGCCTCGCCCCCTGCCCGGCGCGCCGTTCCTGTCGTTCGAGACCGTCCTGGAGGAAATCCAGCGCGAGCAGGAGGCTCGCTTGTGGATCGTGAAAGGAACGAAATACGAGAGCTTCAAGAAGAAACTCGTTGGGCGGGCGGTGATCGTGGCGGACACGGGGCCGGCCTACCGGGATTTCTGCTTCGTCAAAACGGAGACCGCGCCGGGTTCGGCGCGGGCATTCATGCCGGGGCCGCCCGCCGCGGGCAGCCCGGTCGTCCTCGGAACCGTTGCAGCCATGAAGGAGAGCCCATGAGTAGTTATATTTCGGAACTGGCGCAGCCGATGGTGATCGTCGGGTACCTGGGCCAGGCCCTGTTTTTCTCCCGCTTCCTGGTCCAGTGGATCGCCTCCGAGCGGCTGAAGCGGTCGATCGTGCCGGTCGTGTTCTGGTATCTTTCCCTCGGCGGCGGCGCGCTGCTGCTGGCCTATGCGCTCTGGCGAAAGGACCAGGTCATCGTCCTGGGCCAGCTGGTCGGGGTTTTTGTTTATGTCCGAAACCTCATGCTTATCCGCCGGCACAAAGAGCCGGCCATCCCCGTCCAGCCCGCGTAGGCCGGCCATGTCCCGCCCCGCCTTTGCGCAGTTGCTGCTGCTGGCCGCCTTCCTCTGGGGCGGCGAGATGGTCCGCCGCGACCTGTGGACGCCGGACGAGGTGCGCTACGCGTACGTCGCGGGCGAGATGCGCGACGGCGGCCACTGGCTGGTCCCGCACCGGAGCGGCGAGGTCTACGCGCACAAGCCCCCGCTGCTCTTCTGGCTGAACAACGCGATGGCCTGGCTCACCGGCCTGCCCATCGGGCGCGTGACCTCGCGCCTGCCCGGCTTCCTCGCGGGCCTAGCCACGCTCTGGCTGACCGCGCGGCTCGCTGAACGCTGGCGCGGGCCGGCGGCGGCCTGGCCCGCCGTGCTGGTGCTGTGCACGAATTACCTCTTCTGGCACGAGACCGGGTTCGGCCGGATCGACGGCCTGCTGCTCGGCCTGACCACGGCGGCGATCTACCTGCTGGTTCGCAACGACGACGCGCCGGGCCTCTGGCGGCCGGCCCTGGCCTACGCCTGCATGGGCCTAGCCATCCTGGCGAAGGGGCCCGTCGGGTTCATCGTGCCCGCCGGCGCCTACGCGGCCCTGCGCTGGGCGGCCGGGGAGGGGCGGAGCCTGAAGAAAAGCCATTGGCTCTGGGGGCCGTTCATCACCCTGGCGTTCCCCGCCGCCTGGCTCGGCCTGGTCTGGTGGCAGGGCGCGCCGGACGGCTACTTCCGCGCGGTGCTGTACCAGCAGAATATCGCGCGCGCCGTCGGCGAACTGGGCCACGAGCAGCCCTGGCACTATTTCCTCACCACCTTCCCCGTGGACCTGCTGCCGTGGACGCTGCTCCTCCCGGCCGCGTGCCTTGCGCTGGCCCGCGATCCCGAGGCGAAGGAATTCCGCCGCCGCCTCGCGGGCTGGATCCTGTTCGTGATCGCCTTCTTTACGTTAAGCACCAGCAAGCGTCACATCTACATCCTGGGCGCTTTCCCTGCGGCGGCGATTCTGCTGGGCGGCGCGTGGGACGCCATGGCGCGCGCGCCCGGGCGGTGGGTCAAGGCCGGCGTCTTCGCCTTCCTGGGCGTTTATGTTGTCGGCGGCATCGGCTGCCTGGCCGCCGGCTTGTTCGCGCGGCTCCCGATCCCGGCCGCCGTTCTCTGGCCCGCGGGCCTTGCGGCCCTGGGCGGCGCGGCCTGGATGATCGCCGAACTGCGCCGGCGCGGCATCGCGCTCCGCCTGTTCTACGGGATCGCCGCGGCCATGCTGCTGATCCAGTGGGGTATCGGCACGTGGGTCTATCCCGCCATCAACCCGCTCAAGACCCCCACCTCGCTCGCCGCCGAGGCGGCGGCAAAAATCGCGCCGGGGCATCCCCTGCTGATCTACCAGTACAACGGCGAGATCTTCGCCTACTACGCCCGGCGGCCCGGACGCGTGTTCTACTCGGTCGCCGAAATGGAGGCCGCCATGCGCCGCGAGGGGCGCGGTATCGCCGTCTTCCTGGAGAAGGACTGGGAATCGGTTCGGAAAGACCTGCGCGTCCCGGGAACCGCCCGGCCGTTCCAGTCGGGCAGCAAGGAAATGATCCAGTACGACTACGCCGCCGCGTCGCCGGCGCCCGCCGGCCCTCCCTGAACAGCGCCGGCCCGTTACGGCAGGGGGTTCATCCGGCGGAGGATGAACGGCCGGGGATGGATGTTCACCCCGTCCGGCGCCGGGGGGAAGATCGGCGTCAGTTGCAGCCGGTTGTCGTCCAGGAACTCGAAGCGCATGCTCGCCGCCACGCCCGGCGCGCGCACGTCCGTCAGGTTCATCTCGCCGCCGGGCAGTTCCATGCCATTGATGTTGATCGAATCCACGGTGAAGATGCTGAAATCGGGCCGCGTGCCGATGTCGAGGATCAGCTCGCTCGCGCTGACGGAGTAGGGGGCCTGGAAGCCGCCCGTGTAGGTGATGACGATCTTGTCGGCCCCGCCGGAAAGTTTGCGCTTGGTGATGGCCACCACGGTCCTGAAGGCCGAGATCGTCAGCGTGTGCGACGCGCCCGGCGCGAACTCGTAGCGGATGGGCCCCTCGATGCTCGTGCACTCCCCGTTAATGGGCTCGAGGACGGAGGTCATGTAGTCCTTCAGGCTGTCCATCTCCGTCACCCACGCGCCCGCCATCCGGTCGTCCGGCTGGACGGCGTGCAGGGGCCCTCCGAGTGCCCAGCCAGCGCCCAGAACCAGTGCCGCGCCCGCCGCAAGGAGCCAAAACCGGTGGATCTTCATGATATTTCCTTTCCTGCGTCGTTCCTTGAACAGGATCACGGGAAGAAGCCTACAGGAAGGAACCGCGAAATACACGAAAGACACGAAAGGGGCCAAGGCCCCGATCCTCTTTAGCGTATTTCATGTCTTTCGTGGTTAATGCTTCCACACCCGGAAGTACGCCCGGGGCATGTCGCCCGTCGCGGGAATCTGGATCGCCGGCTCCGTCGCCGCGCTGGTCGAGAGGTTGATCCATTCCGGCGGCGCGAGATCCAGCGTCCGCTGCAGGATGTAGTAATGCCCGGCCTCGCCCTGCACCTGGAGCGTCCAGCCGGCCGGCTCGCCTCCCGTGCTCTGAATCTCCGGCGGCGGGCCGGACGGGGTCTCGTTCATCACGGCCTGGATCGCCGCCGCGTCGAGCGAGGTGTTGTAGATCCGGACGTCGTCCAGGAGGCCGTGCAGGGGCGCGTAGGCGTTCGGCGGGTTGGCGCCCAGCCAGATCTCGACCGACGGCGCCGCCGTGATCTCCCCGCTCTTCGCCGCGCTGCCGACCTCCGCGCCGTCCAGGAACAACCGCAGCGCGCTCCCGTCGTACGTCATCGCCGCGTGATGCCACGCGTCGAGCGCCAGGCTGCCGCTGGACGCGATCAGCGTCGTCGTGCTGCCGCCGGTCTTCAGCCGCGCGCGCAGCCGCCGGTCCGCGCCGACCGTGGTCAGCGAGAGCATCCAGGTGTGATCCTGCTCCGCGCTGCCGACGGCCTTGGACACGAGCCGCGGGTCGTTGTCGACAGTGGCCGGGTCGAGCCGGACCCACGCGCAGATGGTCAGCGCCGTGCCTGCGACGTCCCACGCGCCCACGTTGACGCGGTCGTCCGCGCCGTCGAAGGCGAGCGCGTTGTCCTTCGTGCCCGCCGTCCATGCCGCGCCGGAGACGAGACCCGTGCGCCCGCTGCCGCTGGAATCCATCGTGACCGTCCCGAACCGCTCGTCCAGCCGCCAATGCGCCACCGCGCCGTATTGCAGGAGGACGAACGACGCCTCGGCGATTGCGCTAGGGGCCAGCCCGTTGCGGAACGCCCGCGTCTTGACGGTCGCCGAGTTCGTCAATTCGATCGCGCCGCCGTAGGCCGCGTCCGATTCGTCCGGGTCCGAGCCGTCGAGCGTGAAGCGGATCACGACGCCCGTCGTCGCGCAGGCGATGGTCACCGACTGCGTGCCCAGGAACGACCCGCCCGGCGGCGCGATCGTCGGGGTCAGGACTTGCGGCCCGGTGAACGCCGCCGAGGCGATCGCGCTCGGGACGTGGCCCGTCTTGAACCCGCGGGCCTTGAGCGTCACGGAGGTTGTCACCGACAGCGCGTTGGTGTAGAGCGCCGAGGGGCCGGGCTGGTTCGTCGGGGTCGAGCCGTCGGTCGTGCACCAGATCTCCGCGCCGGCCGTGGCGCAGGTGAGCGTGACGGAGAGCGGCTCGTCGAAGGCCCCGCCGTTCGGCGCGATGACCGGCCGGGCTACGGTCGGCTCGCCGGAGGGCGAGTCGTTCCGCCAGACGTGCAGCTTCGTGTAGTCGTCGTACGCGATGCTGACGAGGTCCGGGTCGCCGTCGCCGTCGAGATCGAACGCCCGTGCGCCGAGATGGCTCTCGCGGCCGGAGCCGACCTCGTGGACGGCGAACGAGCCCGCGCCGTCATTTTCCCATACCTGGATCTTTTCCGTGCCGCGGTGCTCGGCGAGGGAGAGGTCCGTGTCGCCGTCCCAGTCGAAATCCGCGGCGTCCAGGCTGTTCATCGTGTACTGCGTTGCGATCGTCCGGCGCGTCCAGCCGGCGTTGGTCGGGCCGGCGGCGGGCTGCTCCCACCAGCAGGCCAGCGCGTCCGCCGCCGCGCCGGAATTCTCCTCCGTGGCGGCGATGTCCGGCCGGCCGTCGCCGTTGAGGTCCGCGATCGCGCAGCGGTCGGGCCAGTCGGCCTCGGGGAACGAGCCGACGGTGAACACGGGCCAGTTCCCGGAGCCGTCGCCCGGGTTCCGCGCCCACAGGACCGTCTTGCTGCCGCCGCTGGTGAAGGCGATGTCGAGGTCCGTGTCGCCGTCCACGTCCGCGACGCCGATCCCCTCGTCGGAATCGTTCGCGCAGACTTGGACGCGCGGCCAGGAGCCCGTGCCGGGCGAGACCGGGATCTCGAAATAGTAAATCCCCTGCATCGTCGAGATCACGATTTCCTCGCGGCCGCCGGCGACGAACTGCGCGAGCCGGTAGCCCTGGAAGCCCTCGGCGTGGTCGCTGTGCGGGACGTCGCCGAAAAGCACCGGCGCGGCCCAGCCCGTCGCGCCCGCGTCCGCCGCCTCGATCCAGTAGAGATCAATCCGGTTCCCGCCCGCGTTGTCCTGCAGGCCGAGCAGGTCCGCCCGGTCATCGCCGTCCACGTTCGCGGCCAGGAAGAGATGCCCGCCGCCGAACGCCGTCGCGCGCGTCCACGCGCCGGTCATCGCGCCGCCGGGATTCCGGTAGACGTACGGGCCGCTGGAAAGGTCGAGGTCGCCGTCGCCGTCCGCATCCATGGCGTCGAGGCCGAACGTGCGCACGTGATTGGCGCCGGCCTCGATGTAGCACCAGAAGTCCAGGCTCGGCGGGCCGCCGGCGTTGTTGCGGTAGATCCAGGTCGGGGCCGAGTTCCAGTTGTAGATGCCGACGATGTCCGGGTCGCCGTCGTTGTCGATGTCGCCCGTCTCCGCGCTGTAGCTGCCGTCGGACTGGATGACATGTTCGCTCCAGGCCAGGCCTGCGCCGCCGTTCAGCATCAGTTTCAGGCCGCGGTGCGTGGAACTGGCCATGCCGCCGACAAGCAGGTCGTCGTCGCCGTCGAGGTCCCAATCCGTGGCCTGCAGGTTATGACAATAATCCACGACCACGACCGCGCGCCCAGTCCACGTCCCGTCCACGAGCGGGGTGGGCGAGCGATACCACGTCACCGCGTAGCCCGCGCGCTCGGACTGGGAGAACGCGACGTCGTTCGACCCGTCGCCGTCGAAATCGCCGACGACGACCTTGCACGAGTTGGCCGTCCAGTCGCCGGTCTGGTTGAACCAGGCGGCGTCCACGGTCCTGTTCGTGTAGCACGCCGCGATGCGGCAGGCGGCGGGGGAGTCGGGCGTCGGGAACCAGAAGCCGTTCAGGATGAGGTCCGGGTCGCCGTCGTTGTCCAGGTCGCCGGCCTCCATGCCCTCGTGCGAGGCGTGGCTGATCAGCACCTCCGTCCACGTGCCGCCGGCCTCCTGCAGCCAGAGCTGGGTCCGGCTGTCCATGCGCATCGCGACGTCCGGGCGGTCGTCCCGGTCGAAATCCGCGACGACGATGTCCTTCACATATTCGAGGCTGTTGCCGATCGGACGCTGGGCCCAGTTCGTACCGCCGCCGAGGTTCTCGTACCAGACCGCGATCCCGGCCCCGTCGGAGGACGGGCTGTCGCCGAGCCGCGTGATCACGTCGAGGTCGTTGTCGCCGTCGAGGTCCGCGGTCTTGAAATCGTCCGCGCGGGGATAGCTGTACGTGCCGGTGATGGAAACGAGGACGGAGCGCGTCCAGTCCGGGGCCATGAACACCTGGAGGCTGGTCTGGCCCTCCTGGACGGCGATCACGTCGTTGAGTCCGTCGCCGTTGACGTCGCCGACGTCGCGCTCGTAGGCGAAGTAGGTGTCATCCAGGATCACCTCCTGGAAATTCAGCTCCGCCCGGGCCCCGCAGGCCAGCCCCGCCCCCATCGCCGCGAGGATCATCCATCGCTTCATCACCAGCAAGATACACAGTGGCGCAAAAAAGGTAGAGCCGGCCTTATGCCGGCTATCAGGAGCCCGCCTCGATTTTTTCGGTGCACGTGCAAACGGCTGAAAGAGGCGTACATTGCCTTGATGAATACAGCCCCTCATTACCGGGCCATTCTGCACGCCGTCCAGGAGCCTATTCTCGTCATCGACCGGCAGATGCGGATCGTGGAGGCGAACGAGGCGGCGCAGAAGGTCTTTTCCAAGGGATCCGCTCCGCTGACGGGGTGTGCGTGCCACCGGGCCACCCACGGGTTGCTCCAGCCCTGCTCGGAAACCGGGCTGCATTGCCCCGTGATCGAGGTCTTCGAGACCGGGCGGTTCGTGCGCGCCGTGCATCGGCACCAGCGGGTGGATGGCGGCGTGGTCTGGGAGGAAATCCTCGCCTCGCCGCTGCGGAACGAGCAGGGCGAGATCGTGGCCGTGGTCGAGGAACTGCGCGACCTGACCGAGGCGCTTCAGCACCGGAGCCTGATCAAGGAATTGCAGGCGCAGGTCAGGCGGCTCGAGGGCATCCTGCCCATCTGCGGGCATTGCAAGAAAATCCGGAACAAGTCCGGCGCCTGGGAGGAGATCGAGGTTTACGTCCGCGACCGCACCGACGCCGATTTCTCCCACAGCATCTGCCCCGATTGCCTCACGAAGCATTACGCGGCATTCAAGGCTTGAGCCGCCACCAGAGCCCTGTGCATTCGGGCAGGATGACGCCGCGCTCGCTCTCGACGATCTCCGCCGCCGTTTCGTCGCCGAAGAAAAACCGGGCCAACTGCACGCCCTCGGCCCGATCGCGGAACCGGTAGTCGGTCCGGATCCAGGCGCGCTGGAATCCCTCCGTATTAAGGAAAGAGAAGTACGCCGCCAGGGGATCGGGAGGATGCGGCGTGGTGAAGCCGGTCCCGAGGGTCTCGATCAGGATCACCCGGCCGCCCGGGCGCAGCACGCGTTCCATCTCCGCCAGCGCGCGGCGCAGTTCCGGCTCCGGGTTCCCCGTCGCGATGTAGCACAGGCTCCAGCCCGCGATCGCCACGTCGGCCGACGCGTCTTCCGCCGGGACTCGCCGCGAGTCCGCCGCGGCGACGCTCCAGTTTCCCAGCCCCATCTTCCGCAGCCGGGCGGCGGCGACCTCCAGCATGGCGGGCGAGAGGTCGTACGCCCGGATGGATTTCGCGAGCGGCGCCAGCAGGCACGTGACCCGGCCCGTGCCCGCGCCGAAATCCACCACGTCCATGCCGCGAAACGGAATGATCTTTTCCAGTGACGAGAGCAGGTTCCCCTCGTGGTCCTCGCGGGACACCAGTTCCTCGTATTCCCCCGCGCGGCAGCGGTAGATCTCGTCGTGGTCGGGCATGGGGCGCATCGTACGGGCGGCATGGCGTCACGTCCAGCCGTGAACATCGGAGGCCGGCCGGCTCACCACGGCGGGCGATTCCCCGCCCCGTCTCCAGGTTTTCACTCTCTCATCCTCTTTCTCTTTCTCCCACTCCTTCTCGAACACGTGAGATCAGCAAAGGAAAGGGCGAGAAGGAGAAGGAGCGGGAGAAGGAGAAAGAGGTTGGACCTGAACCCTTTCTCCTTGCCTCCCGCCCCGGGGGGGGTATCTTGAACTTTATAGTTCTGCCGGGAGGCTATCGTGAACCGCGTCGTCCGCCGCTTCTTCCGGGTGATCCGACTCGGGCCGTAGGCTGTCCGGGCGGGATTTGTTCTGGCCGTGAACCCGCGGGGCGGGTTAACATTTCATCCCGTGGCGCCGGGTGGGCCCATCGCTCCGTTGCCGCGCCGAAAGCGTGGTGAACTTCGGGCCTGCCCCGCCGTGGTTGCGGTGGGCCCTTAGCTCAGTTGGTCAGAGCAGGGGACTCATAATCCTCTGGTCGCAGGTTCGAGTCCTGCAGGGCCCACCACAACCAGTTGCAGATTCATCTTTCCCTCTTTCTCTTGCTCCATCTCGAACTCGCTCCAGGGCGAATGAAAAGGGGAGAAGGGTAGAGAAAAAGAAGGAGAAGGAGGGCGAGAAGAAGATGCGCGGAGTGATCAGGCCGGTTCCACCCGGTTCCGCTGCACGCCGAGGCCTTCAATGCCGACCTCGACCTCGTCGCCGGGGCGGAGCAGGACCGGGGGCTGGCGCGCGGAGCCGATCCCGCCAGGCGTGCCCGTGGAGAGCACGTCGCCGGGCTCGAGCGTCATCGCGGCGCTTGCGTAGGCGATCAGGTGCGCGATCCGGAAGATCATGTCCGACGCCCGCGCGTCCTGGACGACCTGCCCGCGGATCTTCGAGGTCAGCCGCAGGGCGTACGGGTCGGGCACCTCGTCGGCCGTAACGAGGAACGGGCCGAGCGGGCAGAAGGTGTCCCGGCTCTTCGCGCGGAACCACTGGCCGTCGGCGCGCTGCGCCGCGCGGTCGGTGACGTCGTCGAGGATCGTGTAACCCGCGACGCAGGACATCGACTCGTCTTCGGAAATGTTTCGCGCCGTCTTCCCGATGACGGCGGCGAGCTCGACCTCGACGTCCACCTCGGCGTCGGCGGGGATGCGGATCGGATCGTTTGGCCCGGCGAGCGAGGTCGCGGCCTTGGCGAAGAGGATCGGGCGGTCGGGCGTCTTCGAGTCGAACTCGGCGATGTGGTCGCGGTAGTTCTTGCCGAGGCAGATGATCTTGCCGGGGCGCGCGACGGGCGGACCGAGCCGGACGCCTTCCGTGGGAACGATCTTCCGGTTTTTCTCCGCGAGCAGGCCGCGCAGGCGCTCCAGGCCCCAGCGCGAGAAGAAATGGGCGTCGTAGTCCTCGATGTCGAAGGCCATCGCGCGGACGTCGAGAATCCCGGCCTGTTCCTTGCCGGGGGCGTCCTCCAGCCACACGCCAGGGCGTTCCGCGCCGGGGGGGCCGAATCGCACAAGTTTCATGAGGGTTCCTCCCGGCGCGGCTTCGAGACCGCCTGCCCGTCGGGCCCGAGCGCGGCGCGCGACGAGCCGGCCTCCGCGAGCACCTGGTCGGCCGTGCGGAAATGGCACTTCGCGATGTCGAGCAGGAGCGGCGCCCCCTTCGACTTCACCAGCTGCACGGCGACGGCGCGGACGGCGTCCGACGCGCCCTTGGGGATGGTGACGTTGAGCTGCTGACCGAGCTGCTGCAGCGCGCGCACGAAGCCGGCGCGCGCGACGATGGAGGCGGCGGCGACGGCGGGATCGGACTCCGCGCGCGGGCGCTGCTCGAGTTTTATTTTCCGGCCCTTCTTCATAAGGGCCTGTTCGATCTGGCGCTTCGGGCCGAACTGGTCGGCGACGGCGCGCGGGCAATCCGGCACACGCTCCAGAACATTCTCGATCGCGCGCGCGTGGCCCCAGGCGAGGATGCGGTTCACGTTGCCCATGCTCGCGTAGAGGCGGTTGTAGGCGCGGGGGCCGATGGCGACGAGGGCGAATCGGCCGCCGACGGCCCGGCGGATGGCCTCGTCGAGGTCGAGGGCCTTGCGCTCGCTGGTGATGGTCTTGCTGTCCCGGACATTCATGTCGCGGAAAAGGCGGACCAGGCGCTCGTCGACGTAGACCGCCGAGATGACCAGGGGCCCGAAGAAGTCGCCCTTGCCGCTCTCGTCGACGCCGATGTGGGGCTGGAAGACCTCGGGCTGGCGGACCTCCTCGTAGCCCAGCCGGGCCTCGCCCAGCACCTGGGGTTCCAGGACGAATTCCACCCAGTCGCGGGCGCCCTTGCCTTGGACAAGGCATTTCCCGCTCTTGTACAAGGAGATACGGCAATCCGGTCCTTCCGCGGCGACCAGGGCGTGGGGGATGGTCAGGGGCCGGTAATTGCCGGTCCGGAGCAGTCCGGAGAGCGTTTGCTGTTGTTCCGGTCCAAGCACAATGGTAAAAGAATGCTGGTCGGTCATGGCGGGCACTGTATCAGAGCGGGCGGGCGGCTGGCAACTGGATGGCGGCCGGTGAAAAAAACGCTTTGACGAAAAGATACCTGTTGACGATTCCGGGGGGGGTAGGGTAGCTTTCTGACATACGCGAGTGTCCAGAGTTTAAAGGGAAGGGGAGATTCCGCTTTTCGGGATAAGGGTATTTACGTATCACGACCAAGCTGGAGGAAGGGCGAATGAAAAAAATCGGAATGACCGTGCTGACGGCGATGGTGGGATTGGCCTTGCTGGCCCCGATGGGCATGGCGGCGGAGAAGAAATCGAAGAAGGCCAAGAAGGAAAGCAAGCCGGCCGAGGAAGCGCCGGCGGTGGCCCAGGTCACACAGGCCGAACTGGCGCAGATGATGGTCAAGATCCTCGGGCTTGCCCGGTTCCTCCCGGTGGCGCCCAGCGACCAGCAGTGCTACGCGGTCCTGCTGGACAACAGTATTTCCCCGGCCGAGGGCTGGGCGGGCACAAAGGTGGTGACGAAGGCGGACTTGGCGCGCGTCATCGTGCAGGCCCTCAAGAAGCAGGGCGAGATCGAGAACCCGGACGATCCGAAGGAATGGATCGACTACCTCAAGAGCCTCGGCGTCCCGATGGATTCCGTGGGCGAGGCCGTCTCCTACCTCGAGCCGCTGCCGGAGCCGGTGGCCACGCACGTGGTTTCCGCGAGCGTCGATCCGCTGGTCAAGCGGCATCGCTTCAATCCCGTGGATGAAATGCAGTACGGCGTGGACATGGATTACGTGGTTCGCGTGTTCAGCCAGTTTGAATTCGAGAACGGCGAGTTCCGTCCGCTGACGCCCGATTGAGGCCGGCGCACGCAAGGCAACCATTCCTGATTATGAGGAGGCGAGCGAGCATGAAACGAACAGCGTGGGTATTCATCGCGGTGGGTTTGATGATGGTGTGCGGCGAGGTCGCCCAGGCCTTGGAAGGCGTCAAGCCTTACCAGGTCATCAACCGTTTGCGCCTGGAGTACGATGACAACATCTACCAGGAAGAGACGGACAAGAACGACAGCATCAAGATCATCGAGGAAATCGAGATCATGCTCAACTACCGGCTCGAGCAGAGCTTCTTGAGCCTGCGCTACCGGCCGTCGTTCGTCTGGTGGAGCGACCGGGAGCCGGATGACACCGATCTCAACCACGAGTTCGATCTCATCGCGAACCACACGTTCACCCCGCGGCTGGCCTTGAGCCTCGTGGACACCTTCCGCCGGGGCGAGCAGCCCGAGCTGACGGACCGCGACGTGGTGGTGCGCGAGAAGGACGACTTCATCTACAACACGGCCAACGGCACGTTGAGCTACATGTTCCGGCCCCAGACCCGCCTGGACGTCGCCGGCCGCTACATCCTGATGCGCTACGACGAGGACGCGGTCTCGGACACCGACGACTTCGACCTGCTGGTCGGCGGCCTGACGCTCCGGCACCAGCTCGTGCAGGAGACGGCGGTGCTCGGCGAGCTGCGCATCGAGGACGTGGACTACGAGGGCCCGGACCGCGGCTCGGCTACGCTCTCGGCCGGCGCGGGCGTGGAGCACTCCTTCAGCCAGAACCTTCTCGGCATGCTGCACGGCGGCTACCAGAACAAGGAATATAACGACAACGACCTGGGCAGCGATTCCTCGCCCTACGCGGACCTGGCGCTGACCTACCTGCCGACGCCGGCCACCCGGCTCTCGCTGGGCGGCGGGTACTCCCTGTTCGAGACCGACGTCTATCCCTTCGCCAACCAGACCCGCGCCCGCGTGTACGCCAGCCTGGCGCACGACTTCACGGCCCGGATCTCGTTCTACTTGAGCGGCGCCTACAGCGACAGCGAGTATGACGCCGAGGACTCGATCGAGGCCGACACGGTGACGGATGGCAACGAGCAGCTCGTGCTGGTCAGCGCGCGCGCCACCTACCAGCTCAACCGGTCGAACTGGCTCGAGGCCGGCTGGCAGTACCAGGATTTCACCTCTGATCTCGAGAACACCGCGGGCGACAGCCTGCGGGAATCGTATGATCGCAACCGCCTGCACCTGGGCTGGAAGCTCCAATTCTGATTCGTCGGGCGCATGGTGCCGGGTAGGGGATTGTAGAAGACTCAAGGCGCTGGCAGGGCGGTAGGCCTTGCCGGCGCCGTTTTTCAGAGAGCATGCCCATGGAACAGCCGAAGGAAGAACAACTGCATTTTCTCGACTACTGGCGGGTCATCCGGTCGAGAAAAGAGATCATCCTCGCCGTGACGCTCCTCGTGGTCCTCACCGGCGTGGCGTTCACCCTGATGCTGCCCAAGACCTTCATGGCCGACGCCCGCATCCTCGTGCGGGAGGACTCGCTCGACGTCGACGTCTTCGAGCGCCAGGCCATTCTCGGGTACAACCCCGTCTTCATGCGCACCCAATACGAGATGATCCAGTCCCGGCAGATCCTGTACCAGGTCATCAACAACCTCAACTTGCAGCAGGTCTGGGGCGAGGAGATCAACGAGGACGGGGCCGCCCTCGACCGCGAAAACACCTACCGCATCTTGAGCCGCAGCGTGAAGGTCGAGCAGTTCCGCGAGACCAGCATGATCACCATCCAGGTGTATCGCGAGAGTTCCGAGGAGGCCGCCCAGATCGCCAACGAGATCGCCTCCGTCTACCGCGATTTCCGGCTCTCCAGCAAGCGGCGCGAAATCAAGCGGGCGGTCGAGGCCCTGGAGCAGGAACTGAAGAAACAGCAGGACAAGGTGGACCTCGCCGAGCAGGAGGTCGAGCGCATCCGCTCGGAACTCGGCCTTTCCATCATGGGGCCGGCCGGGCAGGGCTTCCGCGCCGACAAGCTGCGCCTGCAGCAACTGGAGGCCGACCGCATCGGCGCCCGCGTCGAGATGCTCGTGCGCAAGGCGCGCCTGGACCAGCTGGAATCGTTGACCGGCGAGGAGCTGATGTCCGCCTCCGCCTACATGGTACAGGACCAGGTGTTGTCCACCATCCGCGCGCAGCTCATCGATTCCGAGGTCAGCCTGAAGATCATGCTGGAGAGCTACGGGCCCAACCACCCGGAGGTCAAGCGGCTCCAGGCGGGCGTGGACGAGCTCAAGAAAAAGCTGGCGACCGCGCTCAACGGGCTCAAGAAAGGCCTGCGGGCCGAGTACGAGGTCGCCCTCTCCAAGTTCAACGCCCTCGAGACGGAACTGCAGCAGGCCCGCAAGGCGGACATCGAGACCGAGCGCGAGAGCTACCTGCCCTTCCAGCGGGCCGAGCGCGAGATGCTGGTCCAGCGGGAGATTCTCAACGCGCTGCGCGCTCGCGTGGCCCAGCAGGGCATCGAGATGGAAGTGCCGCGCACGCCCGTGGAACTCGTCGACCCGGCCGAGGCGCCCTCCCGTCCCGTCAGCCCCAACCTCATCCTCAACCTGCTCTTGAGCTTGGTCCTCGGCCTCGGCGCGGGCATCAGCCTGGCGTACTTCATCGAGTACCTCGACACCTCCGTCAAGACCGTGGACGACGTGGAGCACTACTTGAGCCTGCCGGTCCTCGGCGTGATCCCGCAGAAGGTCCGCCCGCTGACGGAGGAGGGGCCGGACAGCCCGCACGCGGAGGTCTACCGCGTGCTCAAGACCAACATGCAGTTCGCCAACAAGGGCGTCTCCGGCGGCGCGTACGCGCTCGTCAGCGGCGGCGTCGGCGAAGGCAAATCCACCACACTCTTCAACCTGGCCTACGTCTGCGCCCAGCTCGGCGAGAAAGTCCTGGTCGTCGACTCCGACCTGCGCCGCCCCGTCCAGCACACCTTCCTGAAGGCCTCCAACCGCTTCGGCCTGACCAACGTGCTGATGCGGGACGTGCCGATCGAGGAAACCATCAAGACCACGAGCATCCCGAACCTGCATTTCCTGCCGAGCGGCAAGCTGCCCCGCTCGTCCTTCGGCCTGCTGGACTCCCAGCGGATGCGCGAGCTGATCAAGAACCTCAAGGCCCGCTACGACTACGTCTTCTTCGATTCGCCGCCGATCATGGGCGTGACGGACGCCTCCATCCTGGCCAGCGAGGTCGACGGGGTCATGCTCGTGGTCCAGTACCGCAAGTATCCCCGGCAGATTTCCCTGCGCGCCAAGCGCATGCTGGAGAACGTGGGCGGCAACGTGCTGGGCGTGATCCTGAACAACATCAATATCTTGCGGGATGATTATTACTACTATTATCATTCCTACTATTCACACTACGAGCCGTCGGAGGAGGCCAGGCCGGAGGAGCCCGGCGCCTCGGCTTCCTCGAAGAAAGACGCGCTCTAAACAGGAACCCGGACCGTGAAACGCGTTATACTTCCGATCGCCCTGTGCGTGCTCGTGGCCGCCGGCGGCTGCGCCCGGTGGCGCAAGACGCCCGGAGAAGTCGTGCTGCCCTCGGGGGCCCGGATGCCCCCGGCCACGGCGTCCGCCGCCGCCCCGGCGCCCGCGCCGGATGCAGCCGCGGTCTCGACGGCGCCCGCGCCGTCCGCCGTCGTTCCCCCGCCGCCCGCGGCGGAGCCGAAGCGCCGCTGGTGGCAGCGCAAGCCCAAGACGGCTCCTGCGCCGTCCGCGGCCCCCGCGGTGACGGCCGTGACGCCGCCCCCGGCGGCGCCGAACGCCGCCCCGGCCGCGAGCCAGCCGAAGAGCTCGTGGTGGGGCCGCCAGCCCAAGGAATCGCCGGTGTCGGCCACGGCGACCCAGAAACCCGTCCGGGTCTACCGTATGAAGGTGGGGGATCCCATCGTCATTGCCCTGCGCGGGATCCCCGGCTATCCGGGCGGTCAGCAGAACATCGAGGGCGTGCTGGACGAGAACGGCTGCATCAACCTGCCCTTCCTCAATGTCGTGCAGGCGTCGGGCAAGACGCCCTCGGAACTGGAGCGCGAAATCCGCGACCGGTACATCAACGAGGGCTACTACCGCGACCTCGGCGTGAATATCATCATCCCCAGCCAGAGCTACTTCGTGCGCGGCGAGGTGCGCGGGGCCGGCCGCTTCCAGCTGATGGGCGGCACCACCATCCTCCAGGCCATCGCCTCCGCCGGCGGGTACACCGAGTTCGCTAATCCCCGGCGCGTGGAACTGCTGCGCGGCGAGCAGCGGTTCGTCGTCAATATGCGCGAGATCGAGAAGTATCCGGCGCGAGATAAGGAACTCGAATCGGGAGATGTGATCATTGTGCCCCGCAGCGCGTTCTGACCAGTCCGTCTTCCCGGACGACGGGCGCGGGGAGCGGCGCCGGCACCGGAGCGCGCTCCCCATCTCTCGGCGCCAGTCCCTGTACGAATGGACGGCCCTGGCGCTGCTCTTGGCCGGCCCGCTCGTCGGCGCGGTCCTGTTCGGCGCCGTGCGGCTCTGGTCCATCGGCCCCCTCCTGCTGCTGGCCTGGCTCGGGATCGCCCTGTTCCTGGCCCGGCCGCTCCTGCGCCCCGAACTGCAGCTGCTCCAGGTCCCGCCGGGCGGGGCGCTGTGGCTGGTCGTGTTCCTGTTCTCGGCGGCGCTGATCCCGTTGGCCAAGGTCCCGTACGAGGCCCGGATCGAAATGCTCAAGGTCGGCGGCTATGTCGGGGCTTACTGGGCATGGACCGAGCTCGCGGCCCGGCGCAGCCGGTGGCGGATCGTGATCGGGCTCGCGCTGTTCCTCGTCACCCTGATCGGCTGGTACGCGATCATCCAGTACGCGCACGGGTCGAACATGGTGCTGAACCTCGAGCGGCCGGAACAGTACGGCATGCGCGCGAGCGGCACCTACTTCTGCCCGAATCATTTCGCGAACCTGATCGCGATCGTCCTCCCGTTCGCCCTCGCGCTGCTGGCGCTGCCGTCCGCGGGGCTGCCGCTGCGCCTGCTGGCGGGTTATACGCTGCTGCTGCTCCTGCCCGTCCTGTACCTCACCCAGTCCCGCAGCGGCTGGCTGGGCGCGGCGGCGGGCCTGGGATTGGCCGCGCTGCTCATGGCCCTCCGGCACAGCGTCAAGCGGTTCGTCACGATGCTGGTCGTCCTGCCGCTGCTGGCCGTCGCCCTCGGCGCGGCGCTGTGGACGGCCTCGCCGATGGTCCGCGAACGGGTGCGCGGCGCCATGATCCACGATCCCGACGCCGCGGTGCAGGCGCGGCTGGACGTCTGGCGCGACACGGTCCCGATGATCCGCGAGAAGCCCTGGCTGGGCCACGGGCCGGGCAGTTACCGGTGGGTCTATCCCCGGTTCCGCACGCACGACATGCCCCTCCTGATCAACTACGCCCACAACGATTACCTCCACTTCCTGGCCGACTACGGGATCGTGGGCTTCCTGCTCTTCGGCGGCGCGGTGGTCGCAACGCTGGCCGCCTTCCTCCGCGTCCTGCGGCGCGTGGAGCGCGACAAGGACGCCTATTTCATCGCCGCGCTCTGCGGCAGCGCGGCCGCGGCCGCCGTGCACGCGGTCTTCGATTTCAACCTCCACATCTACTCCAACAACCAGATGCTGGTCCTGCTGGCCGGCGTGACGGCCTCCGGCCTCTTCGCCTCCGGGCTCCGGCGGCCCGCGGTCGTCCGCGGGGCCGGGGCGTGGGCGGTCTGGGGCGGCGGCCTGGTTATCGTGCTGCTCCTGTTCCTGGTGACGCTCCGCACCGGCGCGTCCTACGGGCTCCACCATTTCGGCGAGGCGCGCCGGGAGAAGTTCGAGATGGAACCCGCCCAGCGGCTGCTGGGACAGGCGCGCGCGGTGGACCGCGCCAACTGGCGCCCGTGGTTGAGCCTCGGCCACCTCCACCGGACCCGGGCCTTCTGGGCCCTGGACCCGGAGGACAAGGCGCGCGAGGCCGCGCTGGCCTTCGAATGCTACGAGGGCGCCGCCGCGCGCAATCCCCTGGACATGATGGTCCGCTTCGGCATCGCCCGGACCTACAGCGCCCAGGGCCAACCGGAACAGGCGCTCGAAATCCTCCGGGACATCAATCGCATGGACCGCAACAACATGTTCTTCATGCCCCAGTTGGGCCTCCAGCTGCGGAACATGGGCCGGGACGAGGAGGCGCTGGCGGTATTCCGCGAGGCGGCCAACCGCTGGTCCAACGAGATGATCGCGATCAACATCCGGCTCCTCGAGCGCCGGTTGGCCGCGCGCCAGGCGGCCCCCTTGTCGCCCTGACGCCCTTGCGGATCGGCCGGCGCGATCCTATATTGCCCCATGTCCAACCCGTTCCAGCGTTCGCGCGGCGCGTTTTCCCTGACCGAGTTGCTCGTCCTGGTGGCCATCGCGGGGATCCTGGCCGCGCTGCTCGTGCCGGCCCTCTCCCGCTCGAGGGCGCGGGCCCGCCAGCTGCGCTGCATGGGAAACGTCCGGCAGGTCGCGCAGGGCCTCCTCGTGGTCGCCTCGGGCGAGATGCCCCGGAAGCTTCCGTACGCAACGGACTTCGGTAGCCTGGGCGGAAAGACGGGACGGCAGGCGGCCCTGGGCGGACGCGCCCTCGCCGAGGAACGCCCCCTGCACCAGGTCCTGCCCGATCCGGAAGTGTTCCGGTGCCCGGCGGACCGGGGGGACGCGGTGCTCGGCGTCGATAGCGTCTTCGATGCCGTCGGCTCCAGCTATCTCTATCCCGTGAAGAGCGTGGACGGCATCGCGGCGGCCGCGGATGAACCGGTCACCGGCTTTCCGTTCCCCGAACGCAAGATCATCGTGTTCGAGCCCCCGCTGCTCCTGGACCGGCCCCTCCGCGACCGGCGCACCGGCTGGCACGACGCGCGGAGGGTCTCCGTGGCCGGGTTCCTGGACGGGCACGCGCAGATGGTGGAGTCGGCCGGCTACACGAACGGCGACCCGGCCCACGCGTATTATTGAGTCCGGCCGGCTCTTTTTTTTCATGGCGCCGGAGCCGCGCTTTCTCCATCATGGCGGGGATCGAGATGGCCTCCAGGGATCCATATGCCGGGACGGATGTGCATCGTTTTCACGCCACCCGGCGGCGTCTGAAGAAGATCACGCTGGTCCTCCTGATGATCGGACTGATCAGCCTGGTCATCGGCGCCGGCCTCCTGCTCTACGGCCTGCTCATCGCCCGGCTGTCGGCGCGCGGCCGCATGGTGATCATGGCGGAGATCTACCTGGGGATCGGAGGCTTCGCGCTCCTGGCGAGGATTCTCCTGGAAGCGGTGCGCGACCGCCATTTCCGGCACAAGCGGCCGGGGGCGGGCCGGGAGGGCATGGCGCTCGTCCTGGTCCTGCTGGTCCTCGCCCTCGTCTCCGCGCTCGTGATCGAGGCCCAGGTTTCCTCGCGCGCGGCGCTGCGGCGCGAGCGGGAGGCCTTGCTCCGGACCCGGCTGGAACTGGCGGCCGCCGACGCCGCCCGCCTGGCGCTCCAGCGCCTGGCCGACGATCCCGACCTGGCCGTGGATTCGACCAACGAGGAGTGGGCGGCCTCCTCGGAGGTCATGGATCCCGCCGGCCTGACGACCTGGACCTGGGTGGAGGACGAAAACCGCTTCTTCGACCTCAACAACCTCGCCCTCCCGGCCCGCCCCTCGTGGCGGCCGGCCGCCGAAATCGTCATGGACCTGCTGACCCTCTGCGGCGATTTCGAGCCGGTCGGCAAGGCCGACGCCCTGGGAGACTGGCTTGACGACAATGCCGAGGGGGCGTGGGAAACCGGGTTCTACCGGGAACTCAAGCCGCCCTACGCCGCCGCCAACCGGATACTCCTGTCGTGGCCCGAACTGCTCCTCGTGCGCGGATTCTCCCGCGACCTCTTCGCCCGGAAACCCCGCTACGGGCTTCGCGGGGCTTTCCAGGCCGACCTGGTGGACCAGGTGACCGTCATCCCCGCCGCGCGCGAGGCCCCGGTGCCCGTCAATCTCAACACGGCGGGCGAGGATGTGCTCCGGGGCGTGCTCGGGATCCAGCGGGACGAAATGGTCCGCCTGATCCTGACCCGGCGGGCCCGGGCGCCCTTGCGGTCCGTCGAAACGGCCCTGGTGATGCTGGACAAGGATGCGCGGGCCGCCGTGGCGCCCTATCTCGATGTCCGGAGTCACTTCTTCAGGGTGGATGTGCGCGCGGACGCGGAGGGCCAGGCCGTCCGGCTTCGGGTCATCGCGCGCCGGCTGAAGGACGGGCGCATCGAAGTCGTGCAATGGTGCCCGGGAGGGGAGACGGGATGAGCGGCCCGATCCTGCCTGCGCGCGTCTGCCTGGCCGCGGATCTCTTTGCGGGCGGCCTCCGCGTCGGCCGATCCGAGTGCGCCCGGCGCGGGTTGCGTCACGAGGCCGTGCTCGATCTCGCGGTGGAGGATCCCGCCCCGGTCAAGGCGAAGGTAGCCAAACTGGAGGCGCGCGGCGGATGCGTCTGGGCGGCCGCGCTGCCGATCCACGAGAGCCTCACGCGATGGCTCAAGGCGCCGCTGGCGTCGGAAGCCAAGGCGCGAAGAGTCCTGCCGTCGCTGCTCGACATCCAGCTCCCGTTCTCCATCGAGGAGTGCGTGCATCTCTTCCCGTGGATCCGGCCTTCCGGGCGGGGCGAGGTCGAGGCCCTCGCGGTGGCGGCCCGCACGTCGGATCTGCGGCGCCGCCTGGAATCGCTCGCGGCCCTCGGCATCTCGCCGGTGGTGCTCGATCACGAGGGGCTGGCGCTGTGGAGCCAGAGCCTCCGGGAGGAGCCGCCCCGGGGCGGGGGCTGGCGCGTCGTGGCCGCGCTCTACCCCGATCACCTCGCCCTCGTCCTCGGCCAGACGGACGGCCGGGAGCCCGGGGAAAGCCGGTTTGCCGGCGCGCACAGCCTGCGCCCGGTCGAGGCCTTGTGGCAGGGGGCCGGGAACGCCTCGGCGGAGCCCGCCGTGCAGCGCGTGATCGGCCGCGTGCGCCAGATACTCCAAGCGCAGGCGGCCTCGTCGTCCATCGAGTGGCTCTGGACCGGGCCGGGCGCGGCGGATGCCGCCCTGACCGAGGACCTGCAGCACCATCTCGGGGCGCTCGGGAGCTTCGCGTTCCACTCCCATGCCCGGCCGGAGTCCTTCCTCGTGCGCGCCCTGGCGACGCGCGCGCTGCGGGGAGGCGCGTGGCCGTGCAATTTCCGGATCGGATCCCTGGCCCATCCCACCGTGGAACGCCACCTCGTCCGTCGATCCCGGGGCGCCTCGGCGGCGCTAGCGGCCGCGGGCCTCGTCCTCTGCGGACTCGGCCTGGCCTGGCCCTCCGTGCTCGAAGCCCGCAAGAACGGGGTCCAGTCCGAGCTGGAATCCCTCGCCGGCCGGCTGGCGCCCGGGCTGCGCCTGCCCTATGGGCAGGAACTGCGCAGCGTCCGCCAGGCCTTGCAGGATCGGGCCGCCCTCTACCGGCCTTTCCTCGACGCCTTCGAGCCGTCCGCGGCGGAACTCCTGCTCGAAGTCCTGCAGACCGCCCGGGCCGCCGGGCTCACGCTGGATTCGCTGGGGTTCAGCGGGGACAGCGTCACGGCCCGCGGCGCCGGCGCGGACTGGGACCGGTGCGAGCAGTTGGCCGGGCCTTTCCGCGCGCGCGGCCTGCGCGTGGTCCTCGAGCGTCAGGACGCCGGGTTGGATGAGAAGGTGCACTTCACCCTCAAGGGAGGCAACGCCCCGTGAAGCGCGAAGCGGTCATCCGCGGCGCGGCGGCGGGCCTGTTTGTGCTGGGTATTCTGCTGGCGGCCCGCGCGGCGTGGCAAACGGAACCGGTCGCCGCGCAGATCCGCGCCAAGCTGGCCGATCTCGAGCAGATGCGTTCGCTGCAGGCGGGCAGCGCCCGCGAGGAGCAGGCCGTCGCTTTCTTCGAGGGCATGGCGGATCATCGGCCCGCGCCGCTGCGCGAGCTGGCCGGCCGCTTGTTTCCCGGGTTCCCTTCGGCCGTGCAGACCGGCGAGGACCGGCCTGCGGCGTCGGGCTGGACGATCCGCGCCGCGGAAATCAGCCTCGACCCGGTCTCGTTCGCGGATATCAGCCGCTTGCTTCTTGAACTGCGCGGCGACGGAACCCGTCCGCCCTGGCAGTTGACCGACTGCCAGATCAAGGCCTCCGAGCAGGGCGCCGGGCAGGGCCGCGTCGTTCTGGGCGTGCAGGCGCTGGAGAAATGACAGAGTGCGAAGGTTTGTGAACAACGGAATGCAGAAAGCCGAATATGGAGCCGTAGTTTCCAGGTTTTTTTCCACCCCTGACCCCTGAACCCTCCTCCATGTCCCCCCGCAAGAAAAGCACGGCCTCGACCTCCGACATCGTGATCTTCATTGCCGTGCTGATCGCGATCGTGGTGGTAGGGTGGCTGTTCTGGAAGGGGGTGCAGCGCGCCCGCCACGGCCGGGAGACATCGGCCATTGCCCCGGACCAGTTGCCGCCCGGCGCCCGGGTGATTTCCGGCGCCAAGAGGGCCGCCGTATCGCCGGTTCGGCCGCTTCCTCCCGGCGCGCCGCGCCCGACCGTGAAGATGGATTTTTCAAAACCGGCGCCGGCGCTCCCGACCGCCCCGACATCCGCGCCGCCCGCCGCGGCGGAGATCCCCCTCGAAATGGAGACCGGCGCGCTGCCGCGCGCGCTGTCGGCCCCGCCGGCGCCCGCGATCCCGGATTCAGCCGCCGGTTGGCAGACCGCGCGGCTGGCGCCGCTGGCGGATACCTGTATCCAGGCCCACCTGGGGACCTCGCCCGACCGGAACGGCGGCCGCCTGGGCGAACTGCCCGTGAAGGGCAACGAGAGCTTCTTCCTGGCCCGGTATGACCTCTCCGCGATCCGTGGCTGGACGATCCGGCGGGCCTCGTGGCATGCGCGGGTGCGGAGCGGCCAGCCCCATACGCTCGGGTTCACCCTGGTGCGCGCCCCGTGGGAGGAAGGCTCGCACACGCTGTCGGATTCGCCCTCGGGCGGCGCGACGTTCCGGTGGGCGCATTTCAACCGCAACCCATGGCGGGCGGACCGGCCTCCGTTTACCCACCTGCTCCGGGGCCAGCCCGGCTACCTCTTTTCCGTCGCCCGGCCGCTCGCGCCGCCCTCGGCCGACAATCCATGGATCGAAGTTCCGGTCAATCCGATCCTGCTCCAGGCGATGGCCGCGGGCCTGGCGGACAGCCTCGCCGTCAGCGACGAGAAAGGACAGCTCGCCGGCGCGTTCGCCGTCGCCAGCCGGGAAATGCCGGACGAGGCGCACTTCATCGAGGTCGAAGGCGCTCCGCTGGATTTTGTCCCGCCCTCGTCGCCCGCCGCGTTCGTCGCGCATGCCCACGCGGCCTTGAGCCGCCTCAAGACCGCCGGCATGGTGCTGCGGTGGTCCGCGCCGGGGGACGACGGGAGTTCCGGGCGCGCGTTCAGCTATGACGTGCGCTTCGTGCCCGCGCCGGCCACGTTTGAAAAGGCGACCTCCGCGCCGCCGCACCTCGTCCCATGGCCCGCCCCGGCGGGTTCGGCTGAACAGATGGTGATCGAAGGACTCAAGCCGGACACCGTGTACGCCTTTTTCCTGCGCGCGGTGGACGAGGCGGGGGCCGCCGGGCCCGTGACCCAGGTCCTGGCCCGGACGGCGTCGGCTCTCGCGATCCCCGCGTTCGAGAGCCCCGCGGCTTTCGAAGACGGCTCCATTGAGATAGCCGGCGGGGCGGTGGCCCTGCGCGTGCTCGCCGAGACGGACGGGCTGGACCCGTCCAGCGGGACCGTGCTGGATTCTCCGCCGGACCTGGCCGGGGTGGGCCGGGATGAGTCATTCGTGTGGGAGCGTGGAAGCCGCACGATCCATCTCCAGGCCGCCGCGGGAGAGACCGTCGGCCTCCAGGTGATGTTCAGCCGGCTCAAGCCGGAATTCCCTGCGCTGTCGGTGCAGTTCGCCCCGTTCGAGACCTCCGGCGGGCCGGCGGCCGGACTCGGATTCCGGTTCTACGAGGCGGGCTTCACGCACTATCCCACCCGTCGCTCGCCGCTGGCCTGGCACGTGGACCAACTGGTCCCGTTGGAGGGGCGGTTCGATCCGGCCAAGTCGTCCGTGGCCGGGCGCATGCCCGACCAGGCCCATTTTGCCCTCTTCGCCGAGTTGCCCGTGCCGGCGGACACGCCGCCGGGCCTGTACCGCGGCGGCCTGCTGCTGGCGGACGGAAAGAACCCCGCGGCGAACGTGCTGGTGCTGCTCCGGGTGCTCCCGGTCGTCCTGCCGTCCGCGCCGCGCTTCGCCGTCGAGTTCCAGGTCCCGCCGATCGTGGCGCGGCAGCACCACGGCCAGGAGTTGACCTCGCGCCCGCAGGCGCTGGAGATCGAGAACCGCTACCATGCCCTGGCGCGCGAGCACCGCGGCGTGCTGGCCGTGCGGCCATACCTGACCCAGGGCGCCGCGGCCCCCTGGCTCTGTCCCGCCCTGGCCTCGACGGGGTCCGCCGCGCAGACCTGGTCCGCCTGGGACGCCCAGTTCGGTCCGCTGCTCTCCGGCCGGCTGTTCGCGACCTCCAGCCTTCCCGTGCTCCCGCTCTCCCATCTCTGGCTCCCCGTCTTCGAGAGCTGGCCGACGCCGCTGGCCGCGGGATTGACCTGCGACGACGCGCTGACTGCGCGGCCCGACGGCCTGCCGATTTTCTCGGGCGAGCCGGCGCAGCTTCGCGAGTGCCTGTCGCCCGCCTATCGCGAGGCCTGGTCCAACGCGCTGGCGCGCTACACCGCGCACCTCCGGGATCGCGGCTGGACGGCCACCGCCCTCCACGTCTGGCTGGTCAACCTGCCCACCAATACCTACCGCGGCAAGCCGCCGCCCTGGTCGCTCGGCCAGCCGGCGTGCCGCGACGATTTCCTCGCGCTGGAGATGTACGCGCGGATGATCCCGCCCTCCGCCGCGCCGCCCGTGGCCTTCCGCGTCACCGTGCCCGACGCCGCCGCGCTGGCGGGCTACGGCTGGGATCTTTTCCGTCTGCTCTCGGTCAGCGACCGCAACACCGCGGCCTGGGAGTTGCTCCGCCGCCGGGCGCAATCCTCCGGCGCGACGCTCTGGGCCCAGAACGACTTCATCCCGCTCAACGAAACGCCCCTGGCCACGATCGCCGGGGTCCTGCGCTCGTTCCTCAAGGGCGCCGACGGGTGGGCCATCCGCGAAACCACGGCGCCCGGCGACGATCCCGCCGCCGGCGTCGCGCAGGCGCTGATCCACGCCGGCCGGCTGTGCGGACGGACCGAACCGCTGGCCTCGCTCCGCCTCAAGGCTGTGCGGCGGCTGCAGCAGGATATCGACACCCTGCTGCTGCTCCAGGACAAGATGGGCTGGACCCGCGAGCAGCTCGCCGATTTCGTCGCGGCGGTCGAGCCGGACATCGGGGATCCGTTCAAGATGACCGGCGCGCACCTGGCCCGCCTGCGGCTGGCCGTGCAGGCAGCCCTGGCCCCCTGACCGGGCGCCGGACACTCTGCCGGGACGCGCGATTCCCTGCTTTTGCCCCGCCCGCCGTTCTGCTAATCTATCTACATGGATTCTTCCGGGCCCATGTTCCGAGTCCTGCTCGTGGACGACCATGCCGTCGTGCGTCACGGCCTGGCGGCGCTGCTGGCGGGCGAGCCCGACCTTGCCGTGTGCGGCGAAGCCGGGACCGTGGCGGAGGCGTTGGCCGCCGCGGACTCGCTCCGGCCGGACGTCGCGATCGTGGACATCACCCTCAAGGACGAGAACGGGCTGGACTTCGTCCGCGAGGCCCGCCGGCGCGGACTCGTCTTTCCGATGCTGGTGCTCTCCATGCACGACGAGGCGACCCACGCCGAAAAGGCGCTGCGCGCCGGCGCCCAGGGCTACGTGATGAAGGAGCAGGGCGACGAATGCCTGCTCGCCGCCTTGCACGCCGTGCTGAAAGGGGAGACCTACTTGAGCGACGCGGCCCGCGCGCGCATGCTCCAGGACTACCTGCACAAGGACGGCGCGGCGAAGCCCGAGACGGGCATCGAGAGCCTCACCGACCGCGAGCGTGAAATCTTCGAGTGCCTCGGCCGCGGAATGACCACGCGGCGCATCGCGGAAAAGTATTCCATCAGCGAACGCACCGTCGAAGTGCACCGCGCCCACATCAAGCGCAAACTCGGTTGCGAAGACGCGGCGCAACTTCTCCGCGAAGCCGTGCGATGGGTCGAAGACCAGTCCGCGTAGGTAGCGCGCGCGTTTTCGGCCCATCGACGCCGGGGTCGGGAGTCCTCCTTTCAGACCGCGGATAAACCGCCTTCAGCCGACGACAGCACAGTCGTGGACGGGAAAAAACGGCAGACGCGGCGGGAAGGCGATGAAAAAGTAATGCAACATATTTATTATAAGCAAATTACAAAGAAGCGTTTTTTTATGTATAAGTATTGACACGTATGGGGGCTGCGGGTAATCTCTTATCCAGAAACGTAGAGAGGCTTTCTAAAGGTAGAACGTCTGAAAAAAGTTAACGTTGCCGTGCTTTTTTCTGGACAGCCATCGTGAAGGGTGCATAATCGGCAACAATTGGAGACACCAATGAAGAAGCTCATCATCGTAACGCTGGTCGTACTCAGCGTCGCAGCCGTGGCCTTCGGCCAACAGGTATTGAGCCGCAACGCGGTGGGATATCAGCAGGTAACGCTTCCCAAGGGCCAGTTGTCCTTGGTCCGGCATGACTTCGAAGAACTGGATACGCCGCTGACCGTTTCCAATGTGTTTGCCTCTCTGCCTCAAAATTCCAAGGTTTATCTTTGGAAAGCGGACCAGAGCGGGTATCAGACCTATACGAAGGCCTTTGGCGTGGGTTGGACGGGTGCCACGAATGAGCTCGAGCGTGGCCGAGCCTTCTGGGTTCAGATCCCCGCGACGGCTGCCTCAAATAATTATCAGGCATTCCTGATGGGCGAAGTGCCGGATCGCTTCACGGCCACAAATACGACCATCCCTGTAGCCGCTGGGTTTACGCTTTCCGGCTATTCGTATCCGGTAGATCAGTACTGGACCAACATGTCCATCGCGAAGATGGCGCCCAATAATTCCAAGATCCATGTTTGGAACGGCAGCGGCTATGTAACGTATACCAAGGCGTTTGGCGTGGGTTGGTCGGCGGCGACTAACTTGGTCATCACGCCGGGTATGGGATTCTGGCTGCAGTGGGCCGCGGCTACGAACTGGAACGAAGTCAAGCCGTACACTTGGCCGTAATGTGTGTTGTAACCGGTCGCAAAAAGAACATTGGGAAGGAAACATAAATGAAAAAGATGATGATTGTTCTGCTGGTCTGCCTTATGGCGTCAGCGGGAGTCGTGGTTGCGGACATCAGCATCAATTTGACCTGCGCGACAGGCGCCATGCTGATTCATAACGGAACGGCCTATCCGGGTGATGCCTTGGCGGCTGGGTCCATGATCCAGTTGATTTGGAGCCTCGCCAACGCGTATACGACCAGCGGGCTTCCCGAGTCACAGACGGATGCGCAGGGGAACACGATTGTTCAACCGACTCTCTATGCGGCTAATACCTATCTCCTCTGGACAGGGTATATCCCGGGGTCTTCTTGGGGCACAGACTTGGACGGCACATACGATTACGACAATGCGGACGTTGGCGGCAACAATGTTAACGCCGGCTATGTGTATGCCCGCGTGTTCGACTCGGCGAGTCCCGTCGAAGGTTCGTGGTATGCCAGCAGCCTGATTTATAATACGGCAGGCTTCGCTCAAGCGACCAACGTTCCGAAGCCGACTCCTGACCAGGTTGAAATGGCGGACGGTCCCGGCTCGACCTTCGATCCGGATGCCGGCGGTTATTACCTGCCCCTCAATCAGGGCCAGGTTGTTCCCGAGCCGACGACGCTGGCGCTGGCGCTGGCGGGCGTGGGCCTGCTGGTGTATCGCCGGCTTCGTAAATAATCGAAGCACAGCGGTTTGATTGCGCGCGCCCCGGGCTCGTCCCGGGGCGCCGTGTTTTCAGCAGGGCGCGTGGGCTCAACGCGCCTAAAAGCGGCCGCTTCAGCGACTCCGCCCGTTTTCCTTCCTGGTTGAATTCCCGTCCCCATTTCCCTACTATGCCGCCCATGCAAGATTTCCATGAAAAATGGCTGGAGCGCGGCTCGCGGTGGTTCGGGCCCGCGCTGTTTGTCCTGTCCCTGTCGGTCTACCTTTGGACCCTGTGCCCCGGCGTCTTCCCGGGAGACCCGGCGCGCCAGGTGGCCATGCATGCAGGCCTGGATCCGTTCCCGCCCATGGCGAATCCCGTGTGGGGCCGCGCGGTCAAACTCTTCGCCCTTTTCCCTTTCGCCGGGCTGCTCCGTCGTCTGAATATTTTCAGCGCGCTGTGCGGCGCGGGCTCCGTGTGGCTGGTCTACAGCCTGCTCTCGCGGGTCCGCCATGACCGCACGGCGGAGGAGTGGGAAGCCCGCGTGCCGCCCGCCGCGCCCCAGGCGTTCTCGGGCCTGCTCGCGGGCCTGGTCCTGGCCTTCTGCGCCCCGTTCTGGTTCGTGTCCACGCGGGCGCATCCGGCGGCCTTCGACGTGTTCCTCCTGCTGTTCAGCGCCTGGATCCTCTTGCGTTTCACCGCGGACAGGACGCCGGCGCTGATGTACCTGTTCGCCTTCCTGTACGGACTCGGCATCACCGAGTTCGCGACGTTCATCGTCTGGGCGCCGGTCTTCGGATTGTGGCTGCTCGCGGCCATGTGGCGGGCCGGCCAGCTGCGCCTCGGACCGGTCCTGCGCATGGCGGGCTGCTGGGTGGCCGGCCTGCTCATGTACGGCGTCGCCGCGGCCGAGTACCGGCTCCATCCCGCCTACGAGTGGCGCGCCTTCACATCCGTCTTCCAGGTGCTGTGGTGGATGTGGCGCGAGCAGTACCTGGCTATCCGCTTCAGCGTGCCGCAGGTCGGCTGGATGCTGATCTTCATGACCATGCTCTTCCCGGCCCTGGTGGTCGCCATCCCGAAGAAGGCGATGACCCGCACCGCCGTCTGGAGCTCCAACCTGCTGCACCTGCTGTTCACCCTCGTCGGCCTGCTGGTGCTGTTCAACATCCAGGTCTCCCCGTGGGCCCTTTTCAACGTGAACCCTCTGCTGGTGACTCCCTACGTGCTGATGGCCCTCTGGTTCGGTTACCTGGGAGGGTACTGGCTCGTGTACTTCTCGCCGTTCAGCTCGTTTTCCTCGCACCGGTCCATCCTCCGCCGGGCGGGCCGGTTCCTGATGGTGCCGCTGGCGCTGGGGCTGACGGCGTTGGCGGCGGTCCGGAACGCCCGCGATGCGGATGGCCGCGCCGGCGCCGCGGTACGGCGGTTTGCCGACGAAGTCGTGGACGGCCTGGGGGGGCGCGCATGGCTGATCTCCAACGGCGTCATGGACGACATGCTGCGCATCGCGGCGCGGCAGCGCGGCGTCCCGCTGCGGGTGCTCAACCTGGGCTGGGGCCGCCAGAGCGCTTACCTGAACTACACGGCTTCGCTCTTCAAGGAGCCCCGCCTGCAGGGCCTCGCGGTCCTGGGCTTATCCCCGCTGATGCAGGAGTGGCTGGGTCGAACCCCGGGAGTGGCCGGGGAGGCCGCCATACTGGCCACGCCGGACATCTGGACGCTGGCCGGTTTGACTCCCATGCCTGCCCGCCTGGTCTACGAGGGCGTGACCAACGCTGCCGGGCTCGATATAGCTGCCTACTTCGAGGCGCAAACCCTTTTCTGGAAATCCTACGGGACGGCGCTGCAGGCCGACATGGCCTCCGGCAACTCCGTTCTTCTGCCGTGGGCGAACTGGTCGCTGGGCCACCTTAGCAAGATGGCCAACAATACCGGCGTGCTGATGGAGGATCTCGGCCGGAACAAAGAGGCCTTCTCGGCCTACCAGGCCTCGCTGGAGTTGAGCACGAATAACATCAGCGCGCTGCTCAACAGCGCGGCGCTCGCGCAGCGCGAAGGCCTGCCCGAGGCCGGGGAGTTGGAGGGCATCCTCTACAAGCTGGCGCGGCGCATGAAAAGGCGTCCGCCCCTGTGGTCCCTCTCCGCCATGTACGGCACCGTCCGCACGCCCGAGGTGTTCGCAAAGCGGGGCATGGCCTGGGCGATGAGCGGCAAAACCGACCTGGCGGTGGCCGAACTGCGCAAGGCGGCGGCGGCCGGCGCCCCGCGGGCGCAGATCGAACTGGCCCTTGCCCAAGTGGCCGCCATGCAGCAGCAGAGCGAACAGAGCGAGAACCACTACGAATCCGTTCTGGCCGAGCACCCGGATAACGTGCCGGCCCTGCTGGGTATGGCCCGGCTGGCCCTGCGGCGCGGGGCGTGGGATGAGGCCTCCGAGTTTCTCCGGAAAGCCAGGGAACACAATGCCCCCGAATCGGTTTTGGTGCCCGACGAGGCGCTGCTGGATGCCATGTCCGGCCGGGTGGGCGAGGCCCGGACAAAGCTGCTGGCCCTGGTGGCCAAGGAGAATCCGCCCACCCAGGCTTGGATGCTGCTTTCTCTGCTGGCGTTGGGAGACGGCGACGAGGAGCTTCTTGCTCGCGGCCTGACCGCCCTTCAGTCCGCGGCCCGGCAGACGCCTACGGTCCGGCTGGCACTGGCCCAGATCGCCCTCATGCGCCGCGACGCCGCCACGGCCCGGCGTCAGTTGGAGGAACTGCTCCAGGTCGAACGGGATTTTGTCCCGGCGCTGGAAATGCTGATCCAGCTCGACCTTCGCGAGGGGAACCGGCCCGATATGGAGGAGCGCGTGGAGCGGTTGCTGACGATCGATACCCGCAACGCGCTGGGCAATCACATGCTGGGGCTGATCCAGTTCGCCCGCGGCCAGTACGACATGGCGGAATCCTCCTTCCGCACCAGCCTGGCGGGCCGGCGCTCGGATGCCGTGCTGAACGACCTGGCGTGGATCCTCCAGATGCGTGGGCGGCACGAGGAATCGCTGAAGTTCGCGCGGGAGGCGCTAACCCTGAATCCGCAGAATGCCACCGCCTGGGATACCGTGGGCGTCGTGCTCCTGCATCTGCAGAAGCCCGAGGAGGCCCAGGAGGCGATCCAGCAGGCCCTGGCGCTGCAGCCGACCAATCCGCACATGATCCTGCACATGGCCGAGGTCTACGAACGGCGGGGGATGAACGCGGAAGCGTCGCAGTTGGCCGAGCCGCTGATGGCCCGCGCGGCGGAAATGAGCCCGGACGCCTTCGACCAGCTTCGCCGCCTGATGGCCCGCCTGCGCGGAACCGGCGGGGCGGAATAACCAGCGCCGGACCTACGGCGACGGCGGGCTCTTCCAGAACCCGGGTTTGAAGAGGAGGAGTCGGCCGTGGCCGGACAGGACCCCGGCGGTCTTCAGGCGCCGGAGCAACCGGGACACCGTCTCGGGCGTCGCGCCGATGGCCGCGGCGAGGGCCTTGCGCGGAATGGTCAGCTCGACGCGGTCGGCCGCGCCGTACTGCTCCCGAAGAAACTGCCGGAATCGCTCCTCCACGGTCTGCGTGGCCATCTGCCGCAGGCGATCGGCCAGGTAGCGCTGCTTCCGCATCAGCATGGCGATGAAGTCGTTCCGGAAATCCGCGTCCGCCAGCAGGCGCTGGACATCGCGGCGCAGGATCTTCAGCAGCAGGGCATCGGTCAGCGCGACGGCCGTCACGGGATAGCGCGCCTCTTCGAAGAGGACGACCTCGGCGAACGTCTCGCCGGGCTGGACGACCTTGATGACGATCTCGCGCCCGTCCGGAGCGGTCTTATGCAACTGCACCCGCCCGCGCGCGACTACGTAGAAGGCTTCGCCGCGCACCCCTTCCGCGAAAAGCACCCCGCGCCTTCGCACCTCGACCGGGAGGCCGGCCTCCGCCAAGGCCCGCCGATGGCTGGGCGCCAGGTTGCCGAACAGGCTCGTCTGGGCCAGGAGATAGCGCGGATTCACGGGGCGCCGCCCAGCAGCGCGAGGCTTAATGCCGGCACGTAGGTGATGAGCAGCAGCACGGCGAGAAGGATGCCGATGAACGACAGGGAGGCCGCGGCCAGCTTGAGCAGCGGCCGTTCAAAGCGGATGGCCGCGATGAACAGGTTCATGCCGACCGGCGGCGTGCTGTAGCCGATCGCCAGGTTGGCCAGGAAGATGACGCCCAGGTGCACCGGGTTCACTCCGAACTGGAGCCCGAGGGGGATCAGCATCGGCACGAACACGATGATGGCGGTGTAGATGTCCATCAGGCATCCGACGATGAGCAGGAAGACGTTCAGGGCGATGAGAAAGACGACGGGATGGTGGAAGGTGCGGCCGGCCCAGTCGACCAGCCGGGCGGGCGCCTCCTGGTCCACGAGGAAATTCGTGATGGCCATGCCCAGGCCCAAGATCACGAGGACGCCGCCCACGAGCATCGTGCTGTCGCGGATGACACCCGCCAGCCGTTTCAGGGAAACCTCCCGCTGGATGACGGTTTCGACCAGCAGGGTATAGGCGGCGGTCAGGACCGCGGCCTCGCTGACCGCGATTTTGCCGCTGTAGATGCCGCCGAGCACGACGACGGGGAGAGGCGCCTCCCAGCGGGCCGCCCAGAGCGCCCGGGCCAGCGCGCGCGCGCTGAAGGGCTGCCGGGGCACGCGCCGGCCCAGGCCGGTCGCGATCCCATACAGGCCGAGCGCGGCCAAGGTCAGCACGCCGGGCAGCAGCGCGGCCAGGAAGAGCCGGTCGATGGTAACCTCGGAGGCGATGGGGTTGGCGATGACCGCGAAGAGGATCAGCGGCAGGCTGGGGGCGAACAGGACCCCCATGTTGCCCCCGCTCGTGACCAGTCCGAGCGAGAAGCGATCTCCGTATCCTTCCTCCTGGAGGGCGGGCAGCAGGAGGCCGCCCAGCGCGACGATGGTGACGCCGGACGCGCCCGTGAAAGCCGTCAGCAGCGTGCAGGCGATCAGGCTGACCAGGGCCAGGCCGCCGGGCATCCAGCCGAACGCGGCGCGGGAGAGGTCGAGCAGGCGCTCCGAGGCGCGGCTGGCGGCGAGGACGTAGCCCGCGAGCGCGAACAGGGGCAGGGCGCGCAGCAGGGGCATGGTGGCCAGCCGGGCCAGTTCGGAGATAACGATGGAAGGATCGAGCTGGATGGAGTGATAGGCGCCGAGCGCGATCGTCCCGAAAATGGCGAACAGGGGCGCGCCGAGCAGGGCGGCCGCGACGATGAGCCAGCCGATCATGGCGCGGTCTCCGGGGCGGGCCGCGCCGCCGGCCCGGCGGCCTGGAACAGGAACCGGAGGGCCATGAGGCCGAAGGCTGCCGGCACGATCAGGTAGTATATCCAGGCGGGGACATCCAGGATGCGCGTCGTTTCCATCTCCTTCTGGAACTGGCAGAAACGGGCCCCCGCCGCGGCGAGCCATCCGCACGCCGCCGCGGCAAACAGCGCGGTGATCCGTCCGATGGCCCCGCGGAGGCGGGGAGGGCAGAAATGGCCGACTAGGTCGATGACGATATGACGCCGTGCGCCGGTGGCCGCGAGGGCCCCGAGCATGGTCAGCCAGAGCAGCCCCATGCCGAGCAGGGGCTCGGCCCACAGGAACCCGGTGTGGAAGAAATTGCGCAGGACGATCTGTGCGGCGGACAGGATCACCAGCGCGGAGACGAGCACGGCCAGCAGGAAGGTCTCCGCCGCGGCGACGGCCCGGCCCGCCCGTTCCCGGGCCCGCGTTCCATTACGGGGCATGGGCCCCGGTCCCCTGCGCCGCGCGGAACGATTCCAGGCTCCGGCGAACCTGGTCGGCGGCCTCCGTGGAGAAGAGGCGGCCCTCGACCTTTTTCATGCCTTCGCGGCTGACGGCATAAAACTCCTGGAGCGCGTCCGGCGGGGAGGTGAGCGTCTCGATGCCCTGGCCGGCGAGGACCCGAAGCGCCTCGGCGTCGCTGCGCCGGACCTGCTCGGTCAGTTCGCGCGTCCGCCGGAGGAAGATATCCTGAATAACGGTCCGGTGCGCCTCGGGGACGTTGTTCCAGGCCCGCTCGGCCAGGAACACGCCGCCGAACGAGTAGACCAGGCGCAGGTCGTTGCGGTATCGCACCCGCGTATGCCATTGCATGGCGACGGCGGCCAGGGGCGGGGAGTAGATGGTCTGGATCAGCCCGGTTTGCAGGGCGGTGAGCACGTCGGCGACGGTCACAGGGATGCCGTTGACCTTGCCCGCGGCAAACAGTTCGCTCAACATCTCCTCGCCGGGCGTCAGCCAGGGCTTGGCCGCGCGCAGGTCGGCCATCGTCCGCACGGGTTTTGTGCTCAACAGGTAACTGAAGCCGACCTCGGTCCAACCCAGGGCCACGTACCCGTTGGCCCGGCACTGCTCCTCGAGATGGGGCTGCAGGGCGGCGAACACCGCGTCGACTTCCTCGTAGGTGTTGAAGATCAGGGGGAACATCAGGGCGCGCGCATCGGGACATATCCGGCCGATGCCGAACCCGATGAACGCGCCGCCGTCCACCTGGCCCACCTTGACCTTGAACAGGACATCCTTTTCCTCGCCCAGGACGCCGGCGGGAAAGACCTTGAGGGCCACCTCTCCCTTCGTGGCCTCGAGGACCTCCTGGCGGGCCTTGTCGAAGGCCTGCATCCAGGCGCTGCCCTCCGGCGCCAGCGTGGCGAACTTGAGCGTGACTTTCGGTTGGGCCACGGCCGGCAGGACAAGGCCGGCCGCCAGACAGGTCAGGAGCGCGAAACATTTTTTCATGTCAGAAGAACTCCTCCACGCGATCGAGCAGGGCCTGGGCGCGCAGGCGGGCGACCGCATTCATCAGCCGGTATTCGGCCGGATCCTCCCGGGGGGCGAGGACCTCGCGGAGCGTCGATTCGAACAGGGCCCGGTCGAACGCGTAACGGGCATAATACTCGGCGTAGGTGACCTTGGCGATCAGGTAGTCCGGTCCCGCCAGCTCGAACACCCGCTGAAAGTGCCCCTGCGCCTTCTCCATGTCGCGCCCGGCCCCGAGCGGCTGGACGGCATAGTACAGGCCAAAAAAGAGGTGCGCGCTGCCCTTCCGGTAGTCCGGTTCCAGCTCGAGCACGCGCTGCATGAGGGCGACGGCGCGGCCGAGTTGGGCGAGGGCTTCGACCGAGTCCGAACTCGCCAGTATCCAGTTGATCCAGGCGGTGCCGGTCGTGAACAACGCGGGGACATCGCGCCGGCGGAAAGTGCGGACGGCGGCCTCGAAGTCCATCAGGGGCGCGCGTTCGGCGGCGCGGAACTTGCGGTTGCGGCGCAGCACGTCTAGCCCGTAGTCGCGCGCCCGAGCGTGGAAGGCCTTGGCGCGCTCGCGGTCGGCCTGGTCCAGGAACGCCATGGCGTAGGAGGTGTTGGCCTCGGCCGCCGCCAGCAGGATGCGCGGCTGCCGGGAGCCGGAGTCGGCGAGGCCGTCCAGCAACAGCAGGTAGGCGGGCGCGCCCTCGCGCACGAGTTCGACATCCGATTGCTGCTGGAGCGAGGCGGCCAGATCCTCCGCCATGGGCGCCATGGCCCGGCCCACGCCGCTGCGGACCAGGGCGCAGCCGGGGCCGGCCGCGCCCAGGGCCAGGACAAGGAGAAGCGCGCGCGAGTTCATAGGGGATAAAATATCGTATCTGCCGCGCCCCGCAAGGTAAATGGCGACCGGCGTCGCCTGGTCCGAAGGCATTGATCAAGGGTGGTTTGCCCGAACTCTCCGGCAGGATTACCGAGCCTGCCGGGAAAAGCGAAACTATTGACTTGGGTCAAGACGACGCCGGGCGGAATGCGGTAGAATGGGGCGTACATTCAACACAGGAGAAACATCATGTTCTGCTATCAATGCGAGCAAACGGCCAAGGGAACCGGCTGCACGTCGTTCGGCGTATGCGGCAAGGATCCGGACACCGCCGCGCTGCTGGACCTGCTGGTGCACGCGCAGAAGGGCATCAGCCAGTATGCCCATCGCGCCCGGCAACTCGGCGCGCGCGATCACGAGGTGGACGTGTTCGCGCTCGAGTCGCTCTTCACGACGGTCACCAACGTCAATTTCGATCCGCGCCGCATCGAAGTCATGCTCCGCCGGGCCGCGCTCCTCAAGGACCGGGCCCGGGCCCTGTACGAGAAGGCGTGCGCCGCCGGGGGCGTGGCGGCGGAGAAGTTGAGCGGACCGGCCGCCTGGCAGCCGGCGGCCGACCTCGACGGGCTGATCCGGCAGGGCGAGCAGGTCTCCGTCGAGGGCCGCATGGCGGTTCGCGGCGCGGACATCACCGGCTTGCAGGAGCTGCTGATGTACGGGCTGAAGGGCATGGCGGCGTACGCCGACCATGCGCTGATCCTCGGCAAGGAGGACGAGTCGGTATACGCCTTCATGCATGAGGCGCTGGATTTCCTGACGCAGGAGGCGCCCACGGTGGATCAACTCCTGGGCATGAACTTGCGCTGCGGCGAAGTCAATCTGACCGTCATGGGGCTGCTGGACGCCGCGAACACGGGCGCCTATGGGCATCCCGTCCCGACACCGGTGCGGATCACGCCCGTCAAGGGCAAGGCCATCCTGGTTTCCGGTCACGATCTCAAGGACCTGGAGGAATTGCTGAAGCAGACGGAAGGGACCGGAGTCCACGTGTACACCCACGGCGAGATGCTGCCGGCCCACGGCTATCCCGGCCTGAAGAAGTACCGCCACCTCGTCGGCAACTACGGCGGGGCGTGGCAGGATCAGCGGAAGGAATTCGATGCCTTCCCCGGCGCGATATTGATGACCACCAACTGCATCCAGAAACCGAAAGAGAGCTATGCCGGCCGCCTTTTCACCAGCGGACTGGTGGCCTGGCCGGGCGTCCGGCACCTGGCGCGGCGCGACTTCGGGCCGCTGATCGAGGCCGCGCGGTCGGCGCCCGGGTTCGCGGCGGATGAGCCGGAAAAGACCATCCTGGTAGGCTTCGGCCACCACGCGGTGCTGGGCGTGGCGGATCAGGTGATCGGGGCGGTGAAGAAGGGCGACATCCGGCACTTCTTCCTCATCGGCGGCTGCGACGGGGCCAAGCCGGGTCGTGATTACTACACGGAGTTTGCCCAAGCGGTTCCCAAGGACTGCGTGATCCTGACGCTCGCGTGCGGTAAGTACCGCTTCAACAAGCTGGATTTCGGCACGGTCGCCGGCCTGCCCCGCTTGCTGGATGTGGGGCAATGCAACGATGCCTACTCGGCCATCAAGATCGCCTCCGCGCTGGCGGGCGCGTTCGGGTGTGGCGTCAACGATCTCCCGCTGTCGCTGATCCTGTCCTGGTATGAGCAGAAGGCCGTTTGCATTCTGCTGACCCTGCTGCACCTGGGCATCCGGAACATCCGGCTTGGACCCAGCCTGCCTGCCTTCCTGACGCCGCCCGTGATCAAGGTGCTGGTGGAGAAGTTCGGCATTCAGCCCGTGGGCGCGGTGGAGAAGGACCTGGCGACGGCGCTGGGCAGCGCGGCCTGACATGAAGCGGAAGATCATCACCATCGACGAAGCCCTCTGCAACGGGTGCGGCGCGTGCGTGACGGCCTGCGCGGAGGGGGCGCTGCGGATCGTGGATGGGAAGGCGCGCCTGGTCCGGGAGCAGTATTGCGATGGATTCGGCGACTGCGTGGGGGAGTGTCCGACCGGCGCGCTCAAAATCGTTGAGGCGGAAGCGGCCGAGTACGACGAGGCGGCTACTCGTCGGCACGTCGCGCAGTCGGGCGGCGCGGCGGCGGTCCGGGCTTTTGATGCCGCCGCCTCCCGGCATGAGCCGCGCGAGCATACGGCGAGGCCGGGAGGTTGTCCGGGGATGGCGGTCCGGGATTTTCCGGAGGGGCGCCGGCCGGCGTCCGCCGTCGCCGGACATGCCGGGCTGCCCCCGCAGGTGAATGCCTCCGAGTTGCGCCAATGGCCGGTCCAGATGCACCTGGTGCCGCCCGGGGCGCCCTTTTTCAAGGGCAGGGAACTGGTGATCATGAGCACCTGCGCGCCGCTGGCCTCGGCCGACATGCACTGGCGGTTCCTGCGCGGGCGATCGGTGGTGGTGGGATGTCCTAAACTTGACCGGACCGAGGGCTACGTGGAAAAGCTCGCGTCGATCTTGTCCGAGCCGAGCATCCCCCGCGTGCTGGTCGTGCGGATGGAGGTGCCGTGTTGCGGGAAGTTGACGAACCTGGTGCAGGAGGCCGTGCGGAACACGGGGCGCGGGGATCTGTCCATGGATGAGGTGATCGTTTCGTTGGAAGGGAATGTGACGCAGGGGCATGGCGGCTGAAGCCGGCCCTCGCCATACTTTACAAAGTGTGGCCGCATAGTACTCATCGGAAAAAGCGCGAAATACACCTGTAAATAAAGGATATTACTCATCCCCCCTGCGCCACACCTTGCAAAGTGTGGCGCAGGGGTGTCTGACCATCGAGTTATCCGGTTCTATTTGGTTCGCAGGAAGCTGAAGTTGGAAAAGCGCAGGGCCGGGCTACCGCTCTCCTGGCGAATCAGGTGGCCCTGCGGATTCATGGATAGCATGACGTGCGTGCCCTTGAGGTTCAGATCCTCGAACCCGGCATGAGCCAATTCCGCGCGTGCCCGGTCAAGGAGCGCCGTGAACTCGTCCGCGTCGATCAGGCCGTCCTCCAAGGCCCGGAGCAGGTCCACGCCCCGGCAATACTCGACATCGCGCGTGGCCAGCAACTCGTCGGACCCGTTCCAAAAGCCCCAGACGGTAATGTAATTGTGGTCCGTCCGAAGGGCGGGATCGCCCGCCGGGGTCAGAATCCCGCGGTGCGACACGTAGCGGCTGGGGTCCAGCGTGTAGGCGTCGGGCGCCGCCTCTTGCCCCGTCATGTAGATGGCTCGCGGATAGGTGGTGGCGAGACCCCGCCGCCCTAACTCCAGCGCCAGCGCGAATTCCTCGAAGGGGCTGTTGTATCCGTGCTCCGTGATCCGTACGCGGGCTTCCGAGGAGGCCTCCGGATCCGGCCGTTCCCCGACACGGGACACCTTCCAGACCAGATTGATCAGATCCTTGCTGCGGGTATAGAACGTCTGCGCCGTTTTCGACAGCGCCCGCCGCGGCGTGCGGCGCCATCGCTCGGGCAGGAAGTAGTCAAACAGGGAGGGGTCGCAACCGACGATCCAAAGCCGGCCCTGCGTGCTCTCGGAATGCCCGTACACGTAGTCGACTCCCATCACGCGGCAGGGCGTGAGATGCCCCGGGAATGTCTTGCCGGCCGAGTCGTTGAAGCGGTTCTTCTGGTGCTGGAGATAGGCGGCCCGCCGCGAGGCGGTGACTTCCTGCTCCCGCTCGGGCGTGCGCTCGAGCAGTTCGAAGTCCACCAGCGCGTACGCGATTTCGCCTCCCGGCGTGCGCAGGAGACTGCCGTCCGGACGGGGACGGACGATGAAGTGCTCCGGCTTGGTGTCCAGCACCCGGAAGCCTTTCCGGTGCAGGTCGTTCGTCACGCGGTCGGTGAAGGCGATGAGTTCCTGCCTCCGCTGCCGGGCATCCGGCAGGATCCGTTCAAAGGCCTCCGTGGCGTTGACGCCCTTGATCCACTCGTAAATCAGGATGTACTGGCGATAGATGTCCAGCTCGACGTCGCGGTACTTGGCCTTCTTCTGGTCCATTCGGGAAAGCGAGCGGCCGGTCTGCCATAGCTTCAGCTTTTTCGCCGGCACGTAAATGCCCAGCGGCTTATGCGTCCGGACCATGCCTTGCGTGGAACGGGCCCGCATCTCCATCACCAGGGAAAATTCCTCGTACGGGCTGTTGAATTCCGCCTCGACGAACTTGCTCAGCGTGAACGTGTCCATCGGCACCTCCTCGCCGACGCGGCACCACTTGACGACCAGGTCCTTCGAGCAGCCGCGGATCGGGCGGGTGCGGACCCGGTAGACCGTCCCGGTCCCGATCAGCTTCTCGCGGTTCCGCTCGAACCAGGCCATGTCGTACCAGTTCTCCGGCAACAGGTGCTCGCGGAAGGGCGCGCCATGCCGGGTGAGATAGAGATCGCCCTGGTCGCCGGTGCGCACGTGCAGATAATCCACGCCCAGCAGGTTCAGGGAGGCCGCGGGCAGGGAGGCGGAAGTCATGAAGAGAGGCGCACCCACTCCTTGGGGGCGAAGTTGGCGGCGAAGGTCCACACGGAAGCCCGGCAGTCCGTCACGCGGAAGACGCCGAGCAGCCCATATCCGTGTTCCTTGATCCACGGCTTCATGAAGTCGCGGCGCTCGACGATCTCCTCCTTGAGCGCCTGGTCTTCGACCACCTGCGCCCGCCCCCGGATGCGCACCTGGATCCCGGCCTGCAGGTCGTTGAAGCAGATCTCCACGGCGGGATTAGCCTGGATTTCCCGGAACACATCCTTGCCCGTGCCGGTGTGGAAGAGCACGCCGGATTCGTCCGCCCGGTACATCATCATGCCCCGCACGCGGGGCTCGCCGTTCTCCACGGTGGCCAGATGGCAAGTCTGCACCCGGTTTGCAAAGTCCAAAATCTGTTGGCGATTCATGAGGTTCTCCCGCCGTTCACTTTGCCAGAGGGCGGGCCCGCGTTCCAGAACGAAAGCGGCCTGTTTGAGCTTGCGGCCGGCCGTCCCCGCGGGGAAACTGGCGGCAGCGACATGAACGGCCTGCCACACCGGAGCCCTGCCGTGCGGGGATCGCGGCGCGCCGCGGCGGCGCTGCTGCTCCTGCCCGGCCTGCTTGGCCCCGGTTGCTCGACCTACCATCGGTACCGGGCCCGCTTCATGGAGCCGGATTATCTGGTGACGCGCGAGTTCTTCACCGAGGCGCCCCGCCACGTGGCGCTGCTCCCCTTTGCCGCGCGCTCGGGCCGGGCGCGCGACGCCGCCAACGCCCAGGTCTGCCGACGGGCTTTCTACCAGCACTTGAGCCTGCGCTCCTTCGAGGAGACGGACCTGCGCGACGTGGATCGCGAATTGCTGGACCCGAAGGATCCCGAGACCCGAACCCGCGTGCGCAAGTTTGCCGACGCGCTGCGCAGGCTGGATGTCCTGGGCATGAGCAGCCTGCTGGACATGGAGTTGCTCTTCCGCGAAAACGAGGCCCTGTACCGGGAGCACTACCGCCGGCTCGTCGACGACATCGTGCGCAAGGAGCTCAAGGCGGACTCCTACGTCGTCGGCATCAGCCGGAGCTACGGGCGGCTGTACCTGGTGGTCGCGTCTTCCATCGCCCTCTCCACGCGGCTCGAACTCCGATCGGTGAAGGACGACGCCCTCCTGTGGAGGGCCCAGGCCCAGCGCCGGAACACAGCGTTCCCCCTCACGCTGAATCCGTTCGATATCCCCTTCCTCCTGGTGGACATCTGGAAGAACTCGAAGGGCGGGGCGCTGGATTTGCTGGCGTATGAGGTGTTCGGCTCGGTAACCGCGACCATCCCTCCCGTGAGCAAGTCGGTCGAGCCGTACATCGAGGCGCTCCAGCCCCGCACGCTGGTATACCGCGCGCCGACCCTCTGGCGTTTCCGGCGGTCCGGCTGGGTGGACGGGGGGACGCGGTGGCCCCTGCTCCTGGAAAAACGGGGCTGGTTCGAGTGCCGGGGCCAAGACGGACAGTCCTTCTGGATTTTCCGCCGCGACGGACGGCGCGTGGACCGGAAAGGAAAACCGATTATCGAGCCGCCCGTCCCCGCGCTATAAATCAGCCAGGACCGCCAACGCCGCTTCCACGGTCGGCTTGATCAGCGTCGGCTCTCCGGCGGCCTTGCGCGCCGCGCCGGCGTCCTTCAGGCCGTTCCCGGTGATCAGGCAGACCACTTTTTCCTCGGGCTGGATCCGGCCGGACATCGCCAGGCGGCGCGTGACCGCCCAGGCGCAGGCGGCGGCGGGCTCCGCGAAGACGCCGGCGCCGCGCGCCAGTTCCGGAATGGCGGAGAGGATCTCCTCGTCGGGCACGGTGCAGACCTCGCCGCCGGACTCGATCACGGCGCGCACGGCCGCCAGCCCGTCCCGCGGCGCGTCCACGCTGATGGAATCGGCGAGGGTCGTGGCCTTGACCGGTTCCACCGCGACCCGTTTCCAGTCCACGGCAGCGCCGCGGGGATGATCCTGCCGCACGTTCTGGACGGCCCGGGTGACCGCGTCGCTTTTCTCGGACTGGGCGCAATCGATCTTCGGGAGGCGATCGATGAGCCCGACGGCATGCAGGTCCTTCATGCCCTTCCAGATGCCGCTAAGGATGTTCCCATCGCCCGTGGCCACCACGACGCGGTCGGGGGCGTGCCAGCCGAGCTGCTCGCAGATCTCGAAGCTGCACGTCTTCTTGCCCTCCCGGGTGAAAGGATTGTGCCCGGTGTTGCGGTTGAACCAGCCGCGCTCGGCGCACACCTTCATGCAGAGATCGAACGCGTCGTCGTAGGTGCCGCGGACGGCCATCACGCGCGCCCCGAAGACCAGCAACTGGGCTATCTTGGCCGGTGGCGCCTTCTCGGGCACGAAGATCACGCAGGGCATGCCGACGCTGGCGGCGAGGCAGGCCATGGAACTGCCGGCGTTGCCCGTGCTGGCCCCGGCGATCACCCTGGCGCCGGTCTCGCGCGCCCGGACCAAGGCCACCGCGCCCGCGCGGTCCTTGAACGACGCGCTCGGGTTGAGGCCGTCGTCCTTGAGATACAGATGCTTCAGGCCCAGGGGCGTTCCCAGGCGGGGCGCCGGGTATAGGGGGGTCCAGCCGATGCGCAGGGGCGACGCCAGCCCCGGGCGCTCCAGGGGGAGCAGGGGGGCATAGCGGAACAGGTCCGGCCGGCCGAACGTGACTAGGCGCTCTTTCCCGACGCGATTCTTCAGGCCGTCGTAGTCATAGGTGACGGTCAGGTTGCCGCCGCAGGCGGGGCAGGTAAAGCCCTTGAAGCTCGACGGCTGCGTCGCCGCGCAGGCGATGCATTCGAAACCGGTGAAGAACATGGGCCCCCTCCGTTCAGGGCACGATTCGCGTGCCGGTTTTGCCGCGGATGGCGTCTTCGAGAAGGTGCGGCTGGGTGATGATGACCTCGCGCCCGCCGTCTTCCAGGTAGGAGATGGCCGCCTCGATTTTCGGGCCCATGCTGCCCGCCGGGAACTGGCCGTCCTTGAGATGCCGCCGGGCCTCGGCCAGGGTCATGCGGTCGAGGTAGCGCTGGGTCGGCTTGCCGAAGTCGAGGGCCACCTTGTCCACGCCGGTGGAGATCACGAACAGGTCGGCCTTGAGATGGCGCGCGAGGAGGCTCGATGCGGCGTCCTTATCGATCACCGCCGCGCAGCCCTGCAGGTCGCCGTCCGGGAGACGGATCACGGGGATCCCCCCGCCGCCCACGGCCACCACGATCACGTCGTTCTCCAGCAGCGTGCGGATGACGCCTTCCTCGACGATCTCCAGGGGCTTGGGCGAGGGCACCACGCGCCGCCAACCGCGCCCGGCGTCCTCCTTCACGGCCCAACCGTCTTTCTCCTGGTGCTGGAAGGCGTCCTCTTTCGTGAAGAAGGGGCCGATTGGCTTCGTCGGATTCTGGAAAGCCGGGTCGTCCTTGTCCACCACCACCTGGGTCACGACGGACACGATGGAATGACGCACGCCCTGGCGATGGAGTTCATTCATCAGCGTCTGCTCGACCTGGTACCCGATGGCCCCCTGCGTGTCCGCCACGCAGCTTTCGAGGGGGACCTGGTGCAACTGGGTCCTTGCGATCTCCGAGCGCATCAGGATGAAACCCACCTGCGGTCCGTTGCCGTGGGTGATGGCCACGCGGTAGCCCTCGTTCACCAGGGCGGCGATGTGGTGGCTGGTCTCGCCGGCGGCGAGGTACTGATCCAGCACCGTCATGTGCTTGGCGTCCTTGATCAGCGAGTTGCCGCCGATGGCGATGACAACCAGGGGTTTGGGCATGGCGCCGTCCTACCCGATGAGGCGGGGGCGTCCGCCCTTCGCCAGTTTCTCCAGCACGCCCGCCGGGTCCTTGAAGCGGGAGGTCAGGATCATCGCCGCGATGGCGAACGGCTTCCAGCCGGCCTCCTTGTAGGTCTGGATGCGGTAGCGGTCGAAGACGCTGTCCTGCACCTCGCCCTGCTTGCAGGAGACCCCGGAGATATCGGCCGGCAGGCAGTGCAGGTAGATCGCCGCGCCGTTCTTGGTCAGCTTCATCTTCTGCTCCGTGCATTCCCAGCCGGTGAACCTGGCGTTGTTGGCCAGGCATTCCTTCTCGAGCTGCTTCAGGCCGTCGCGGTCGTTGCCGCGGAGCAGCTCGGTGCGGCGCTGCATGACGCGGAACGGCGCCCAGGACTTCGGGTAGACGATGTCCGCGTTGCGGAAGGCCTCGTCCATCGAGGCGCCCGTCGTGAACGTCCCGCCGGTCGCGCCGGCGTTCTTGCGGGCCAGCTCCACGACGTCCGGGATCAGGTCATAGCCCTCGGGATGGGCCAGCGACACATGCATGCCGAACCGGGTCATCAGGCCGATGATGCCCTGCGGCACGGAGAGCGGCTTGCCATAGCTCGGCGAGTAGGCCCAGGTCATCGCGATCTTGCGCCCGCGCAGGTTCTCGAGCGAGCCGAAGTATTCCTTGAGCCACATCAGGTCCGCCATGGCCTGCGTGGGATGATCCACGTCGCACTGGAGGTTGACGACGGCCGGCCGCTGGTGGAGGACGCCGCTCTTGAAGCCGTCGTCCAGCGCGGCGGCCACCTCGAGCATGTAGGTGTGGCCGGCGCCGAGGAACATGTCGTCGCGGATGCCGATGGCCTCCGTGAGGAACGAGATCATGTTGGCCGTTTCGCGGACGGTCTCGCCGTGCGCGATCTGCGACTTGCCCTCGTCGAGGTCCTGCACCGTCAGGCCGAGCAGGTTCGACGCGGAAGCGAAGGAAAAGCGCGTGCGCGTGGACTGGTCGCGGAAGAGGGAGACGGCCAGGCCCGAATCGAAACAGCGGGCCGAGCCGTTCTGGCGATACAGGCCGCGCAGGGCCTCGGCCACGGCCATGATCAGCTCCAGTTCGGCGATGGACTTGTCCCACGTCAGCAGGAAGTCCTTGCCGAAGAGGCTGGCGTTCAGGCGGCGGATGATTTCGATCTGCTTGGAAACGTCGCTCATGTGTTCTCCTGTTCCATGCCGGGGCGGGAGTCCGGCTGTCTCATGCGGTGGGTTATGGTAGCAAAACACAGGGCCAGTTCAAGCCCCCTAAAAACAGAAGAGATGGCGGGAGGCCCGCCATCTCTTCCGCTTTCAATGCGCTGTTCGTCGACGCTTACTTGCCGAGAATGGCCACCTTGGCCGCCTTGGCGACGCGGAACTTCACGACCTTCTTCGCCGGGATCTGGATCTGCTCGCCCGTGGCCGGGTTGCGGCCGATGCGAGCGGCGCGGTTGACCAGCACGAGCTTCCCGATGCCGGGAATCGTGAACGAGTTCTTCGCTTCCTTGTACGCCAGCTTCGCCAGCTCGTCGAAGAACGCCGCCACCTGCTTCTTGGCCAGGCCCGTCTTCCCCGCCAACGCCGCCTGAATCGCCGATTTCGTCAATGCCATCGCTGTCTCCTTCGTTGATGTTGTTGTTCTGCTACTGCTACATATTCGCGGTGCATTGTGCCCCGCTTCGGCCGGAAAACAAGCGTTTTTTTCGATTTTTTCGAGACAAGTTTCCCTTTACATCGCCAACCCCTCGCGCACTTCGCGGACCTTCCCGTCGCCGTCGACCTGGCGGATCAGTTCGAGGGCAAAGGCGAGGCAGGTGCCGGCGGACTGGCTGGTCGTGATGCGTCCGTCCACGACCACGGGCTCCGTCATGTAACGGGCTCGGGTCAGCCGGGAGGCGAGGCTGGGATGGCACGTGGCCTTCCGGCCGTCCAGGACGCCGGCTTGCTGCAGGACCAGGGGAGCGGCGCATACCGCCGCGAGACGCTTGCCGGCGTCGTTGAACCCCTTTACCGCCGCCAGCACCCTCGCGTCCTGCGCCAGCCGCTGGGTGCCCGGCCCTCCGCCCGGCAGCACCAGCAGATCAAATTCCGCCCAATTCGTTTCGTCCCATTCCGCGTCCGGGAGCAGGATTACGCCGCGGGAGCCGCGGACCGGCCCCGGCTGGAGCCCCACGCCCGTAACCGCCCAGCCGGCCCGCCGGAGGACATCAATGATTATCACGGCCTCCATCTCCTCGCAGCCTTCCGCCAGCGGAACCAGAACCCTTGTCATAGCTTTTCTCCTTGCCCTTATTATGGTAGAAAGCGCCTACTAACCAACAAAGAAACCGTCTTTCCATGCGCGCGAGAGATACCTTCGATGTCGGGTGCGGCATCCTGGCCGGAGTGGCCGACGGGATGGCTTTTTTCGCCGGCTTCCTTCTGGCCGTGTGGATCCGGTTCGACAGCGGCTGGATCCCGCTGATCGGCGAGGGGCTGCCGCCCCGCATGATGTACGTCTATGGCGGGGGCGTGGCGACGCTCCTCTGCCTGTTCATTTTCCGTTCGCTGGAGCTCTACCGCCGGCCGCAGTCCGGGCGCTTCGAGGACAAGATCCCGCGGATCGTCCGGGCCTCCGGTTGGGCCATCCTCCTGGCCACGGCCCTGGCCTTCATCATCCGCACGGACCCGCCGTTCTCTCGCGCCGTGACGATCCTGGCCTTTTTCACGGCCACCTTTCTCGTGCTCCTGGAGCGGTACCTCTTGTTCCGCCTGGAGCTCCACTGGGCGCGCCACCGCGAGGAGATCAACCGCGTCATCGTGATCGGCACGGATGCCGTGGCGGCCCATCTCAAGGAGGCGCTGAAGAAGGAGCCGCGGCTGCGGTGCCGGGTCACGGGTTTCCTGACGACCGGCGAGGACCCTTCCGACCCGGCCATCCCGCCCGACCTCATCCTGGGCGGCGCGGAGGACCTCGAAAAGTTCATCGAGCGGGGCGAGGTGGACCAGGTGATCCTCGCCGATACGTCACTGTCGCACCGGCGCATGACGGAGATCATCCTGCACTGCGAGCGGGGGCTGGTTCATTTCCAGCTGGTGCCCGACCTGTTTGCCGTGCTGACGAGCCGCGTGCAGGTCCAGCACGTGGGCGATGTGCCGCTGTTGAGCGTGCGCAAGTGGCCGCTGGACTACTTCTGGAACCGGGCCTTCAAGCGCAGCGAGGACATCCTGGGGAGCCTGGTGGGGCTGGTGATTTCCGCGCCGATCATGGCGGTCGCGGCGGTGGCGATCCGGCGCTCGTCCCCGGGCCCGATATTCTATCGGCAGGTGCGCTGCGGCGAGGGCGGAAAGTGCTTCACGCTCTACAAGCTGCGCACGATGCGGGAAGACGCGGAGGAGGAGTCGGGCCCGGTGTGGACGAGCGAGAACGATCCGCGCCGGACCCGGGCCGGGGCGTTCCTGCGGCGCTGGAACCTGGACGAGCTGCCGCAGTTCTGGAACGTGCTGAAGGGCGACATGAGCCTTGTCGGGCCGCGGCCCGAGCGGCCGGTGTTCGTGGAGCAGTTCAAGGAGGACGTCGGCCGCTACATGTGGCGTCACGTGCACAAGCCGGGGCTGACGGGTTGGGCGCAGGTCAACGGGCTGCGCGGCAACACGAGCATCCAGGATCGCATCCAGTACGACCTGTTCTACCTGGAAAACTGGTCCCTGGCCCTCGACTTCAAGATCCTGCTCATGACCTTCGTGGCCCGGAAAAACGCTTATTGAGCCTGCCCGGGGCCGGGGAACAGCCGGAAAGGCAGGTATCACAGTTTATAAACTGTGATACCTGCGGAAAAGGGCCGGCGCCAGCCGTTGTTCCCCTGCCTGGAGCGGGCGGCTCATCCATCGGCGACGGCGCCCGAGGCATCAGAATATCTTGTCCAGCGTGACCGGCCGTCCGTCGAGGAGGAAGGCGTCGTCCCGCGTGGCCTTCGACATCAGTACGACGCGGTCCGCCTGCGCATGCGGCGCGGCGAACCGGACATGCTGGGAACGCAGGCCGCCCAGCCACGGGCGGGCGTCGGTCATGTAGACCATGTCGCCTTCGTGGGCTTTCATCGTCTCCATGGCGGCCGGCGAGACCGAGATCAGGCCGGGCGGCACGGACTCGTCGAGCCGGACCTCGATCCGCTTGACCGGCCGGCCGGGGACATGGTTGGGCGGGCCGCCCTTGTACATCTCCATGGCCTTGTCCAGCGTCTCCACCGTCAGGCCGGTGATGTCCTTGTGCGTATCGGGCCGCGTCAGCAGGCTGACGACGACGCCGGCCACGGCGGTGACCAGCATGCCGAAGAGCGCGGGCATGTAGATGTCCGCGGCGTTGCCGACCACGAACCAGGCCAGCGGCCGCACCAGGCCGGGCCACCAGTTGGTGGCCATGGTGAAGACGACGCCGATCAGCATGGACACGCAGGCCCCGAGGGCATTGAAGCGCTTCCAGAAGGCGCCGAGGAAGATCGTGGTCACGATGGGCGGGATGATGAGCATGATGCCCTTGTAGTGGATCGCCATCAGGCTGCCGGTCTGCCGGTTGAACCAGATCACGAGGAGCAGCCCCAGGACCGTGGCGAGGGCCGAGGCCCAGCGCGCGGCCTTGAGGTAGTGCCGGTCGTCGGCGTGCGGCTTGATCAGCGGCTTGTAGATGTCGTAGATGCCGATCGCGGCGCAGGCGTTGATGAGCGTGTCGATGGTGGACATCAGCGCGGCGGTGAGCGCGGCGACGACGAACCCGAAGAGCCACGAGTTCCGTTTCAGCGTTTCCCAGCAGACCACGATGAACGTGTGGTAGGTGTTCTCGATATGGATCGGCTCGATGCCTGCCAGCGCGCCGCCGACCGCCGCCTGCTTGGTCACGATGGCCCGGGCCAGCCAGCCCACGGCGCCCACCACGATGGCCGAGAGGGGGAGGCAGACCACGACGTTGAAGAGCGCCGCTTTACGTCCCTCATGTACGCTGCGGATCGTGAGGTACCGCATGATGAAACCCTGGTTCATGAAGGTGAACGCGATGCTGCCCGCGAGCGCCTCGCCCCAGAACAGGCCCGACGCATTGAACTTGGGATCCGCCACCAGGTCCACGAACGGCAGCCGGTGCGCGACCGGCAGCCAGCCCCAGAATTCGCCGAATCCGCCCAGCGCCCACAACCCCGCGACAATGGCCAGGCCGCCGGCGATGTACAGCATGATCCCCTGCACCAGGTCCGTGAAGATCACGGCCGTCTGGCCGCCGAACGTGACGTAAATGCCTATGAATAATGTGATAACGGGGATCGACCACAACTGGCGGATGCCGAACATGCCCTCGATGGCCACGCCCATCGTGAACAGGTTGTAGCCGATGTAGAAGAACATGTAGGCCATGATGATGATCACGGCGAAGTAACGGGCGGTCCGGTTGAACCGCCGCTCGAAGTACTCCGGGATCGAGCGCACCCGCGCGAAGTAGATGATGGGCAGCCAGCCGAAGATGAAGAACGGCACGATGAACCAGTCGTTCATGTACGTCATCGTGCTGCTCATGCCGGTGTTGAAGCCCTGCTCGGAGTACTTCAGGTAACTGTAGGACCCGATCCCGGTGGCCACCATGCTCGCCGCCGCGAGCCACCAGGCGAAGCGCTGGCCGCTGTAGAAGTAGTCGTTCAGGTTCTTGCTGAACTTCGAGAAGTAGGTCCCGAAGACCATGATGCCGATGAAGTAGATGAAGGACACGATCGCCACGACGATCGTCGCGCCCGTGGTGATGTCGATGCCGAAGCCGTGGTGCACGTCACCCGCCTCCCTTGAACGGAATGTACAGCGCCGCCATGATCCAGGCCGCGTGGAGCAGCGCGAAGAAGGCGTAGCCGAGCAGGAGCACGGCCAGCCACGCCGAGTCATGGCCGCGGCCCGGCTGGCAGGCCCGCGATTTCAGGATCACGCGCAGCCCGATGAGGAACGTCACCAGCCCGAGGCCGTACAGGTACAGGTACGGCGTCCAAGGGCTCGACTCGCCCAGCCATCGGATCACGGCGCGTGGAAACCCATAAACGAAAAACAGCGTGCCGGCGAGAATGAGCGGGGCCTCTGACTTCCGGGAACTCATATCATCTGGAGTTCATCTTCCATGCCGCGCCGCTTCTTGTCAATCAAGTTGAGCCCGCGGCCGTCGCCCGGAGGAACAAGCCGCGCGCCTTATCGATCCGAAAGGCGCTGCTCCAACTCGGCCACGCGGGCTTCCAGCTCGGCCACGCGCCGGCGGAGGTCCGCGTTTTCATCCGATTCGGAACCCGTCCGGCCGGATATATAGTTGGTGTGGATCACGGACCCGGTAAGGTACAGATTCCCGTCGCTGTCGAGCTTCATCCGCGGGCCGCCGGCGAAGTCGTCTTCGTCGTAGACCCGCAGCAGGTCGTTGTTGTCGCCGGGCGACCAGAGCACCAGCGTATTGCCGTTCAGGAACATCCCGGAGCTTTCGTCGTCGGAGATCGAGCATTCGACGAACAGGCCGGGCTGCCTGAAGGGATCCGGGGTGAAGGCGTTCGCCTGCCCGAACAGGCCGTTGGTGCCCAGGTGGACGGCCGCCTGCGCGGTGGCGATATAGGTGGTGCTCCCGAGCGCGGCAGCGTAGGGGGCGGCCTCGAGGCGTTCGCGGGGCAGCAGCACGGTGTTGCTGACGACGACCTGCAGGTACACGGCGGGCCTCGCCAGGGCGGCCGGCAGGTTGCCGGAATTCGTGCCGGTCCCGAGCGTCAGGGCGTACAGGCCATCGACCACGGCCACGGACGGATTGGTGACGGCGTACAGCACGGCTTCTCCCGCGGAAGGCGCGGCGTTGGAGTATAGCTGGAGGGCGATCGGCACGGCGCCGTTGAAAAGGTTCGTGCCGTTGAGCAGCCGCCCCTGGTAGTGGATGCGCGCGGGCACCTGCGCCCGGGCGACGGGCCCCGCCGCCAGGAGCAGGATGCACGCGGCGAGTTTCAAAGCCATCTTCATGACCCTTCCTTTTCTTGGCGGCCCGCGATCAGGGGGTTCCCGAAAAATCCGCCGGGACCTGGCCCGTCGCGAGATCCATGGCCTCCTGCGCGGCATTGATGAGGCGCGGGTCGCTTTCGTTCTGAAGGATGGCGTTCAGGGTGTCCTCCACGTCGGCCAGCGGATAGTGGCCCAGCGCGCGGGCGGCCGCGACCCGGGACTCCATCTGGTCCGCCGGAGATCGGCCGGACGCGATGCCCGTCAAGTCGGCCAGCGCCGAGGGCGCAACGACCCGGCCCAGGGAGGCGGCGAGCGCGGTGGTGTCCTGTCCCGCGCGGGCCGCCGAGTTCAGGCGGGCCACCAGGTATCCGATGGATTCGGTCGTGCCGAGCAACCCGAGCGTATCCAGCGCCGCCGAGATCAGCGGGTCCGCCGGGTCGCCCGAAGACTGGTCGGCTACGGAGATCAGCGGCGCGACAAAGACCGGTTGCTGGCAATGGCGAATCACGCCGAGGAACCTCTCCTGCTGCGCGACATCCTCCGTGCCCCGGTACAGGGCCACGGTCAGCCACACGACGCCTTCGTTGGTCATTCCGCCCAGGCTCATCTGGGCGGACTGGACGAGCTCCGGATCGCCCGACACGCGCACCGTTTCGAAGAGGAGCGCCGCGGTTGCCGGGTTATCCAGCTTCGTGGCGGCCACCAGGGCGGCCCGGCGCTCGGGCCCGTCGGGCAGGTTGTTGATGAGGCGGACGAGCTCCAGGTAGGCCGCCGGGGTGCCCTCGTCCGCGAGCGTGCGCGCCACGGCCGTGGGACTGATGGCCGGATCGTAGGTCGCCGGGGGCGCGCGGCCAGCCCCGGAGCCTGTCGGGGCGCCGGGCGTCGCGGCGTTCCCCGCGGCAGGGCCGGATTCTCCGGCTGTCGCGGGATTTTGCGCGGCCGTCCGGCCATCCGGCGCCGCAGCGGAGAAGGGTGGGGGGGGCGCCTCGGGTGTCGACCCGGGATGGGATCCGGAACGGGATGGCGTTGAGCTTTCGGCGGGAACCTGGACTTCCTGCGGCGGCGCTTCCGCCCGGCGGCAGCCGGCAGAGGAAAAAACGACTGCGAGCGCCAACAGCGCCACAGCGTCACGAAAACGAAGCCGACGCGCCGCGATCATCTGCCCTTTTCCATTCAGTAGGTGTAGGACTTGGTGGACTGGTTGTTGCCTTCGCTGGACTCGGTGATGGCGCCGCGGCTGTCGACGAAGCCGCGGAAGACATGCCGCGTCCCGTTCGTCGGCGCCGGCAGCCCGCTGAACACCAGCTCCCGGCTC
>JAKLGK010000008.1 GCA_022710725.1 Verrucomicrobiota bacterium | reverse complement strand
GTCCGCCGTCGCGTCGTCGGGGGAAGTCTTCCGGTCGCTCGGATCGAGAACCGATCCCGTGTTGCATGTCCGCTTCCCGGTCCCGTGGTCGGTCGTCGCGGAAAATCGGAAAAATCAAAACTGGCGGAGAGGGTGGGATTCGAACCCACGTTACCCTTTTGGGGTAAACACGCTCTCCAGGCGTGCCCAATCAACCGCTCTGGCACCTCTCCGCACTTGTTGCAATCACGCTAGTTGCGTTGATTATTGTGTTTTATTGCGCGTTTAAAAAACGCGTCTTGTGACAGTATTGTTAGAAAAGAGGATCTCAACGTTACAACGGCTATATGACAGCGAGAAATCACAAAGAACTGCGGCACAAGCTACCAATACGCCGGAGGGGTGACAAGTGGCAATTGGACATGGGAAAGCTCGGCGTTTCCTTCTGCCCGGAGGGAAGCCGCCGCGGGTTGGTGTGTGACCGGAATGCGTTCGACGGGATTCGTGAGGCATCGCGTGTCTTAGAAAAGTGGAAAGCGTGCAAGGACATCATGCGGCATGGCGCGGCCCGCCATTTTATATAAAAAGAGCGGCAGCGCAGAGGCCACAACGGCGGCCGTAGCGCTGGAAAGAGGGTCAACAACGGGCCACGACTCTCACTGAAAAGGGTCCGGAATCGGGGGGCGGTCACGTCGTCTTACGATTTCCGATCTCTGCTAAGAACCTATCCGGAAACCTGCCTGACGGTTTTCCTGCGCTCAGTCGGCCGCCCGCGACGCGCCATGGCGAACGACAATGGCCTTTCCGGCTGTGCCATCCCGTTGGCGGGGATGAAAAGCGCGCCGTTATGGTTTGGCGAGGAAGGCTTCCCTTATCACGAACCGCAGGTGACGGCATCCGTCCCGGAAGGACCGCAGTTTGGACACGCCCACGCGGGGATGGTAGACCACGGCGATTTCCTGGATGCGGAGCTTCGCGCGAAAAGCCCGGACCACCATTTCGCTGGCAAATTCCATGCCCGTGGTGGCGCACTGTAGCGCGGTATAGGATTCCTTCCGGATGGCGCGCAGCCCGCAATGCACGTCGTGGACGGTGTTGTTGCGGAACAGGACCCGGACCAGCAGGGAGAACAGGGGGTTCCCGAGCCGGCGGTGCAGCCACGGCATGGCCCCCGGCCGGATATCGCGCATCCGGTCCCCCATGACCAGATCGGCCTCGTTTCTCCAAAGGGGCTCCACGAGGCGGGGGATATCGGCCAGGTCATAGGAGCGGTCGCCGTCTCCCATGACCAGGAAGGCCTGCTGCGCCTCGGCCATTCCGCGCCGGAGGGCGGCCCCGTATCCCCGGACCGGCTCGCGCACCACCCTCGCGCCGGCCTGCTGCGCGATGTCCGCCGAGCCGTCCGTGCTGCCGTTATCCACCACGAGGACTTCCCCCGGCAGCCCGGAGTCCCGGATCCCCCGCAGGGCGTCCCGCACCACGGCGCCGATGCCCGCCTGCTCGTCGAGGCACGGGATGACGACGCTGATGCCCGTCTGTTTTCCGGCCGGCATGGTCGCGCTCACGGCACCGGCAGGAAGTCCGCCTGCAGGACGGCCACGTTCAGCACGGGGGCCTCGTCCCGGGAGCCCGCCCGCAACACCAGTTCGTGTTCCCCGGCGGGTAGTTCCACGGGCGGGGTTTCCAGGATCCACGGAGTGCGTTGCACGCAAGAGGTCTGCAGGAGCAACTGGTTTTGCCAGGTGACATAGAGAGGACAAAGGGCTTGCGAGGTGTTCAGGGCCCCTTCGAGGCGAAAGCGCCCGCGCTGCGGGGCGGGGGCCAGGTTGACCACGCGCACGGTCATCCGGTTGCCTTGCGCGGCATGCACATACACATCCTGCGCCATCTGTGCGCACTCGGCGCCCTCGAAGTCGAAGTAGGCCGGCGCGCCGGCCTCGCGGGCGAGGTCCGCGGCGTCATCCCGGGTATTGTACCAGATGTTCAGGTCGCCCGGGGTTCGGTCGCCCAGCGGAAGCTCGAACCAGATGCCCTTCCGTATCAGGCGGATAATCCCCTCGTTCCGCAGTTCGTGCTTGCGCCGGTAGAAGCGCGAAAGCGGCGGCCATTCGGCGCCCGCGGCTTCGATACCGGCGGATTCCGGGAAGCGGGCGACCAGGTTGGTCTGCTGCTCGCGGAGGAAGGCATGGAATTCCGGCCCGTATCCTGTTTCCGTGATCGCGTGGGCCAGCCCGAGGGTGGGGAAATAGACGGGGACGAACCTCGAGTCCCACCCGCCATATTCGAAGAAGTAGGGGGTCCCGGGCCGCAGGTTTTCCGTCAGCCAGCGCGCCAGCCCGCCGTAGTCCCGGCCCTTGGCGCGCAGCTGGTAGAGGGGCGGGAGGAAGAACGCGAGATGCGCCAGGATGAACACCGCGCCCAGGCCCAGGGTCATTCGCTCGGCGCCGGAGGCCCCGACCCGGCCGAGGCGGGCGGCGGACCGCGCGATCGTTTCGAGGCCGGCTGCCCAGATCAGCATGAACAGGGGCAGCAGGACAGTGAAGTAACGGACCGCGAACTGGGTGCGCGTCTGCCAGACGGCCAGGATCAGGAAGCCGGCCAGCGTGAACAAGCCCAGCGAGCGGCGCGCTTCGCGCTGCGGCCCTTTCGCCAGCAGTTCCCCGAAACCCAGGACCATGATCCCGACGCCCAGGATCCCCCAGGGCCGCGCCGTCCCCAGGGTGAACTTGCCGAGCACGTACAAGAGCATCCGGGGAACGGACAGGGGCGATCCTTCCATGAGCGGCTCCACCGGCTGAAGCGCCAACCGGAGCACGAACGGCAGGGCGAGCAGCAAGGCCGGGAGGAACCAGAGCGTGCTTCGGGCGGGCGGCGCCGGCGGCGAATCGGGCGGCGGATTCGCGCGCCGGATCCTGGAGCAGCCCAGCCAGCCGAGATGAAACAGGAAGAGCAGGAAGACCAGCAGAATACCGGTCAAATGGGAAAGGGCCATGGCGGACAGGCACACGGCAAGCGCCACGGCGGCGCGTCGTGTTACAGGCCTTCGGATCAACAGGTCGGCATAGAGGTTGAACGCCGCCGCGGCAAAGAAGATGAGCGGGGCGTAGTAGTACACCTCGCGGGAGTAATAGACGGGGTAGAAGAAGAAGCACATGGACAAGGCCGCCACCCAGGCTGTGGCTGGGCGGACGATCTTGGCGCCAAGACGGAACAGGAGCGCCACGCTGCCGGCGCCCCAGAGGGCGGCCGGCAGGCGTTGCAGGCCGTTGTTGTAGATCAAGTCCGGATCGAAGGGCAGGCACAGCCACAGGAAGAGGTTCTGCAGGATTTCCGGCAGGGGCAGGTGCGTGACCAGGAGAAACTCGCGCCAGCAGACGGCCAGCAGGCGCAGGGGCGACTTGGGCGCATGCGAGCGCCCGACGAAGAGGATTTCATCGCACCACAAGTCGGCGCGGCCGAGGGCCCACAGGCGCGCGACCAGGGCCAGGCCGAACAGCAGGGCCACGGCTTTCCATCCGGCAAGGCCGAAGGACGGCGAGGTCGCGTCGCCTGTTTTTCCCAAGGCCATGCGTTTCGGACCGTCCGGTTCCGGAACGACCTTGGGCGCCGCAGGGGCATCTTCCTGCGCGCCTGTTTTCAGAGCCTTCTTTTTTTTGCGAGACATGGCCATGTCCTTTCAATATGTCCCGGCCATCATTTTTTGCGTATCCATTTCAAAAAATCCATCGAGGCCAGCAGGCCCCGGACGGACTGGACCTCCCGGAGCACCCGGAAGAGCATACGCGGCCGGAAATAGAAGCGTCGGTACGCGCGGTCGCGGAAGGCCTTGACCTCCCGGGCGGTCAGGGACTCGTTGCGCAGGATCGAAAAGGTGAAGTCGTACGAGGAATAATCGCCGCTCGTAATCCAGCCGCGCTCGGCGGCCAGTTCCCCGAGCCGGGTTTTGGGATAGGGCAGCGCGCAGTAGAACTGGGCGTAGGTCAACCCGCTGCGAAGCGCGAAGCGGATGGTTTCCCCGGCCGTCTCCCGGGTTTCGCCCGGGAGCCCGAAGATGAAATGGCCCATCGTCTTGATGCCGGCGTCATGAACCATTCGAATCGCGCCGGTGATATCCTCGCGGCGCGTCTTCTTCCCGGAATGGGCCAGGATGGTTTCGTCGGCGGATTCAATGCCCAGGCCCAACAGGGCGCAGCCGGCCTGCTTCATTTTGCCCAGCAGGCGCGGGGTGAGCGTGTCCACCCTGGACGTGGTGGACCAGACCACCCGGAAGCCCCGCCGGATGATCTCCTCGCAGATGGCCTCGGCGTAGGCCGCGTCCGTCGTGAACGATTCGCCCCAGAACAGGAAATGGCGGAGGCCGTGCCGTTCCACGCATTCTTGGATTTCATCGCCGATGCGCGATACGATCCGCTTGCGGAACGGCGCGCCATAGTAGACCGGCGCGATGCAGAAAATGCAGGGATACGGGCACCCGCGCCCGATGTTCAGCAGGGTAAAGCGCTCGCCGTTGATCGGCAGGCGGTACGCGTCGTTGTGCAGCAGGTCGCGCGCCGGGAACGGCAACGCATCGAGATCGTGGCTCCGGAGGTCCTGCGGCGCATTGACCACGATCTGCCCCCCCCGGCGCCAGGCCAAGCCCTTGACGCCGGTCCTATCGCCGCCCTCGGCCAGCGCGGCGGCCAATTCGCGCGCCGCCCACTCGGGCTCGCCGATCAGCCCGAAATCCGCGCCGGCGATGTAGTCCAGGGCCTTGTCTTCCAGCAGGGTCGGGAACAGGCCGAGCAGGACGATGGGAACGCCGGGCGCGCGGCGCTTCAAGGCGGCGGCCGCGGCGCGATCGCCTTCGATGGAGGGAAAGGCCGTGTTGAGAAACACCAGGTCCGGCTTGAACTCGTCGCGCAGGGCCAGGACCCCGGAGAGGTCCAGGCGATCCGCGACGGCATCCGCCAGGCGGACGTCGTGTCCATCCTCGCGCAGCACGGCGGCCACGTAGGCCAGGGTCAGCGGCATCCAGAGCGTGGCCCACGACGAGCCAATCTGCATGCATCGGCCTTCGCGGATGTATGGACGGCCCTCGTGCGCCGGCGGATTGAGAACGAGAATCTTCACGGAGCCCGGTCCGGGGATAGGGCGTCTTTCCGGATGAAAAAAGGCGCGTTGGGCAGCCGCTGGTAGCGCTCCGACACGTAGGTTTCCAGGCGCGGTTTCTGAACGGGATCGAAATCGGCCTTCCCGAACACGTCTTCACCCAGCAAGTACGGCCGGGTCTGCTCCAGTTCTTGAACCACGTCATGCCGGAACGTCGGGTCCAGGAGCTGGAGCGAGCGCAGGACGTGGTTCATGTCGAACCAGTAGCGGCTGCCGTCCAGCCGGAAAATGGGGTGCGCGTCCATGCCGAGATATCGCTCCCCCGGCGGGATCATCTCCAGGAGATACCGCGCCCGCCGCTCGGCCTGGGCGTATTCGTCCGGCGCGGTCCAGTAGGAGGGGTTCACGTTGCTTAGGAACCCTCCCGTCACGAGACACGCAACGCCGAGGGCTGTTTGGGCCGCGGTCAGGCGTCGCCCGATCCAGTGCACGGCGGCCGCGCACAACAGGGCCACGAAGGGGCCGGCGCTGTAGAAGGCCTGCACGAAGGCGCGGGGGTTGCTGATGATCTGCAGGTTGGCCAGCGTGAAGAACACGAGCGCGCAGAAAGCCGCCCATTGCCGCTCGCCCTTTTTCGCCAGGTCCGCCGCGCAGGCGGCCAAGCCCAGCAGCGCGAAGGGCATGATGGCGTAGGTGCTGAAATAAAGATTCTTCAGCAGGCCCCACGGCGGGAACCGGTCTTCCGGCGCGACCGCCAGGCTGACGCGGTAGAGCAGGTGGTGAAACTCCTTCCCGTACAGGATATACGGAATGGCCGCCACGCCCAGGAAGGCCAAGGCCAATAGAGCCAGGGCCGCCTTGCGTTCCCCGACGACGCGCCAGCCTGTCTGGAACTGGCAACGGAAACCCGTGCCGAGGGCCAGGGCCAGGATCGGATACCCGGCCCGCGGATGGAGCGCGTAGGCCGCGCCCAGCAGGAGCCCGGCGAGAAGGCCGTCGCGAGGGCGAAACGCGCGACGCCAGGCCCGCAGATAGACGTACAATCCCATCATGAGAAACGCCAGCATCCACCCCTGCTCGCGCGGCTCGATGGCCGGGTAGTGGATCAGGGCGTTGCAAACCAGGATGCCCGCGGCCGCCCAACCGGCCCACTCATCGAAAAGTTCCCGCGCCACGAGAAACGTGAACAGCGCCGCCAGGACGAAGGTGGCCAGCATCCAGTGCCGCGCCCAGAGCATGACGGCCAGGTTCTCCCCGGCCAGGCGGTAGTACAAGCTGATGAAGAACCAGTAAAAAGGCGGCTTGTGGTGGAAGAAATCCGCGTAGGGTACCTGCCCTTTATATACCAGCCAGCCGGCGTGGATATTCTCGACCTCGTCGTGCGACCACCCCTTGAGCCTGCACCAGGCCAGCAGGCCCAGCAACGTGCCCGCCAGGGCCAGCAGGCATACCCCTCGGGCGATCCAGAGGATCCGCGCGGCTGGGCGGGTGAGGGCGGCACGGGGCTCCATGTTCATGCACAAGGGGTAGATTTCACACGCGCGACCGTCAAGGAAGAATCCAGGCGTCCGGCAGAAGGCTCCGACCGCGGACGGAAACAGCAGGGCCAAGGTCGTGGGTCATTCCGTAACGGCGGCGGGAAATGGTCAAGGCGGACAACGAGCGCGGCCCGGCGCCGGCGCGCGAAGCGGTCAGCCGGAACGTGTTTGACGGAATCCTGCTCGACTTGGAACTGCCGAACGGCAACGGCCTGAACTGGCTGCCGGAACTGAGGGATAGCCATCCCGATGCCGCCATTGTCATCGCGCCGCCCCTTTCGGAGAAAGCGATCTCCTCGGCGGGCGCGATGTGGCGCGAAAAAAGAGAGGGACGCCTCTATGACGCGGAGCCACTTCAGAATGCGTGTCGAATTGAGACGGGCGTCTCATATTGAGACAAATAATCGCGCGCTCGCATACGCAATAATTTATTATTCAGCATGTTGTGTTGCTCCTGCCCCAAACGGCACGATTACTGCTTTAGGGATCCCGTGTGCCAAGTGATTCGCCGATGAAGAAGACGCATACAGCGCATGAGTTATGTCGCGGATGCGGTTCCGATCGTTTCGACTCCGACCAAAAAAGAAGAGCAGTCGCCATAAGCGGCCGCTGCCTCCCGTGATCATTGAAATTTGCAAAGCCGAACATGGACGAGAGGGTTGCCATGACAAAAACAGCACGTACGGACTCCGGGATTGATTCTCCTCGCATGCACTCCCTCGAACGCCCCCTGCGTTTTTTCCCCCATGTTTGGAAACAACGCTCCTCGTTTTTCCAATGCTTGGAAAAAATGCTCGGCTTTTTTCCAGGCATAGGAAAAATCATTCTGCGCCGGATGAGCATCGGCTGGGCCTGCGGGGGTCTCTTCGCCGTGCTCTACCTGGCGGTCGCGGTGTCCGCCCTGGGGCAAGTGCTGACGACCAACATCTCGCCGACCAACCTGCCGGCCGGGCATGGGGCTGTCCTGTGGCAGGACTTCGAGACGGCCTGGACCGCGAGCAACACGCCGGCGGGCGGCTGGCCGACGACCCGCGGCTGGTCCAAGCTGATCATGTCGAACAACACCGACTGGGTGCGGGCGACCAACGGGATTAATGGCCACCCGCCGCGCGCCCGGGAGGGCGCCTGGTCCAATCCCGGAACGGGCACGTTCAGCAACTTTGCTCGGTATGGCGCCGCTTCCTATGGCAACGTGACGCGGCTCTACACGCCGCCGGTGGACCTCACGGGGTTCCAAGGCACGCCGACGATGGCGTTCTGGCATTGCCAGGTGCCTTGGCCGGCCGACCAGGATTACCTATACGTGCTGGTGCATACCAATATCACGCCGGAAACCTGGAGTAATCGGGGGGCGCGCGCGGGCGCCGGGGGCTGGCAGGTGCTGGCCTATTACACGGCTGGCTTAACCAACTGGACGCAACACTCCCTCGCGATCACCAATGTCCTGGGCACGAACATGATTTTCGCCTTCGAGGGCATCGGCGAGTATGCCTATGGCACCTGCGTGGATGACATGATTGTCTTCGGCAACAACACGGCGGCGCCGGTCTTTGGCCAGGTCACCAACCTGTGGCAGGACTTTGAGACGGCCTGGACCGCGAGCAACACGCCGGCGGGCGGCTGGCCGACGACCCGCGGCTGGACGAAGCTGATCATGTCGAACAACACCGACTGGGTGCGGGCGACGAACGGGATTAACGGCCACCCGCCGCGCGCCCGGGAGGGCGCCTGGACGAATCCCGTAACGGGTACCTTCAGCAACTTCGCTCGGTATGGCGCCGCTTCCTATGGCAACGTGACGCGGCTGTACACGCCGCCGCTGGACCTGTCGGGAGCCCAGTACATGCCGACGATGACCTTCTGGCATTGCCAGGTACCTTGGCCGGCGGACCAGGATTACCTTTACGTGCTGGCGCATACCAACATCACACCAGAAGCCTGGACCAACAAGGGCGGGCGCGCGGGCGCCGGGGGCTGGCAGGTGCTGGCCTACTACACGGCCGGTGTAACCAATTGGACACAACGATCACTCACGATCACCAATGTCTTGGGCACGAACATGGTCTTCGCCTTCGAGGGTATCGGCGAGTATGCCTACGGTGTCTGCGTGGACGATCTGCAAATCATTTCCATGATCCTTGACGACACGCCCGAGAGCACCAACGGCGGCATCGCGTTGAGTCCGTCCTCGCTGGCGTTTGCGGGCGTCTACGGCGGCGCGAGTCCCGCCGGGCAGGCCTTTGCCGTGAGCAACGTCGGCTCGACGGCCTTTACCTGGACCGGAACGGTTTCGGCGGCCTGGCTGTCGTGCGTTCCGCCCGGCGGCACGGTAGATACCGGGAGCAGCACGGAGGTCACGGCGTCCGTGGACAGCTCCGGGATGGCGGCCGGCGTGTACACGGCGAATCTGGCCATTGCCTCCGCGAATGCGACGAACAGTCCGCAGACCTTGAGCGTGACCGTGACCGTTTCCAAGGCCGCGCAGACGATCACCTTCCCGGCCATCGGGTGGCAACACGTCACCAACGCGGTCGGTCTGGCCGCGACCGGCGGCGGATCCGGCGAGCCGGTGACCTTTGCCGTGACCGACGGGCCGGGCGCGATCGCCGAAGGCACGAACCTGACCTTTAGCGGAGCGGGCGATGTGATCGTGGTCGCCTCGCAGGCGGGCAACGCCAACTACGAGGCGGCGGCGGAGGCGACCAACATCGTGAGCGTGTATGCCCTGAGCGCTTCCGCGGGCGCCTTCGCCGGCGGCAACACGATCACGATTTCCAATGGTTATTTCGGAACGATCACGAACGTGCTGGTCGGCGGGGTGGCCGCGACGATCAAAGCCTCCGGCGCCAAGCTGGTGGGCGGGGCGGCCGCGACGATCAAAGCCTCCGGCGCCAACTGGGTGACGATCACGGTGCCGTTCATCGGCACGGCGGGCGTGAAGGACATTGTCATCCAGACCTCGGACCATGGCGACACGACGCTGGCGGCGGCTTACACCGTCAACGCGGCGGGCGAGATCGGGAGCAGCGTGTCCGTGAAGAGGTGGAGCGCCGTCGGGAAAGAGCTCGTTCCCGGCCAAACGAACGCCATCGGCGCGAACAACACGATTTACGGGATGAATTACTACGGCAACAACCTCTATATCAGCGGCGCGTTCACCAATGCCGGCGGGTCCAATTGCGCCCGCGTCGCACGGTACGACGGCACGAATTGGAACAGCATGGGGATCGGGGTGCCGAAGGCCGCCAATGTGAATTGCATCAAGGGGGGGGCGTACGGCGTGTACGCGGGCGGCTATTTCACGAACATCGGCGGCATCGGCGGTTTGGCGGTGGGCCGGTGGGACGGCACGAACTGGAACCCCATGGGACGCCCGCCGGCTGCCGGCGATACGAACAGGATGGGCTTGGGTTTCACCCCGACCATCAACGGCTACGTGAACTGGATGGAGCCCTACAAGAGCAATACCGTCGTCGCCGTCGGCTATTTCACCAACACCGATGGCCGGGTCGGCAGTGTGAATTACGTCGCCCAATACGACGGCGTCGGCTGGACGAACATGCAGGGGGGCTTCCGCAACGTGCCCCTGACGGCGGCCTATGACCGGGACCGCGATCACCTGTACGTCGGAGGCTCGTTCACCAATCATTATCCGACCAACGAATCGGTTCATCTCAATTTCATTGCCCAATGGAATGGCACGCGTTGGACCAACATGGCGCGGGGTCTGGGTAACCGCGCGACCTGCATGGCGCTTCACCCGGCCGGCGGCGAACTCTACATCGGCGGCTGGTTCACGAACTACACCGATAGCGCGGGCAACAAGCAGCTTGCGAACTATGTCGTGAAATGGGATCCGGTTTCACAGTCCCTCACCAACGTCGGCTCGGGTTTCAACAACTGGGTTTATGCCCTGGCCGTTGACACGAACGGCACGCTCTACGCGGCCGGTGCGTTCACGAACACCTACCTCTCGACCGAACCGGACAAGTCCGCCCCGAAACTCGCCACCAAGCGCATCGCCATGTGGAACGGGACGCACTGGACCAACATGGGGTGCGGCCTCAGCGACACGGCGCTCGCCTTGACGGTCAATACGAACAACAGCGATCTGTGCGCCGGCGGCTTCTTCAGGATCGCCTACCAGGATGACGGCGCGGGCACGGATACGTGGTATGTGGCAAAGTATGGTACGGAGGACGTGGCTTCCTCCGGCGTGGAACCATCCTCCGGCTCCGTCACCGGCGGCTATGAAGTGGTTATCACGGGCAGCAATCTCGGCAGCGGCAGCGACATCACGAATGTGACGCTGTGCGGCGTGAGTGGCGCCTCGATGGTCAGCCAGTCCGCGACGCAGGTGGTGGTGGTCGCGGGCGTTTCATGGGCCGCGGGGCTTGGCGATGTCCGCGTCTATTCCGAAAGTTACGGCGAAACGGTGAAGTCGAATGCCTTCACCTATAACGGCGCCTTTTTGGGCCTGCGGGGGACGAATGGGGCGGAGATCGCTTCCGACGAAGCGGCCTCCGAGTCCAAGGGCACGGATTTTGGGTTGGTCTTGCCCGGCGGGGCGGTCACCAACACGTTGGCCATCACCAACGGCGGCAATGAGACGCTCACGCTGACCGGATGGACCACCAACGGCTCGGAAGGCTTCCTGGTGGTGAGCGGTCCGGCGTCCGTCAATGCGGGCGACACGGCGGATTTCGTCGTGGCGTTCGCGCCGTCCGCGGGCGGAACGGCCACCGTGGCGGTGCATATCGCGCACGACGGGGGCGGCGACAACCCGTTCGTGCTGAACCTGGCGGGTCAGTCCGGCAAGCAGGATCAGACGATCACGTTCCCGCCCATCGGCGCGCAGCCGACGAACGCCGTGGCGGGGCTGGCGGCCACGGCGTCGAGCGGGCTGGCGGTGAGCTTCGTGACGAACGGCGGACCCGGCGTCATCAGCGACGGCACGAACCTCTCGTTCACCGGCGCGGGCGAGGTGCTCGTCGTCGCCTCGCAAGCGGGCGACGCGACGTGGAACCCCGCGCCGGAGGTGACCAACACCCTCCATGTATATGCGCTCGACATGTGGACCGGTCCTTACGCCGGCGGAAACACGATCACTATTACGAACGGCCACTTCGGCACGATCACGAACGTGCTGGTGGGCGGGGTCGCGGCGTCCGTCCAGGCCTCGGGCAGTGACTGGGTGACGATTGTCGTGCCCGCGACGGGATCGGCGGGGGTGAAGGATGTCGTGATCCAGACGGATGGCGGCGACATCACCCTGGCGGGGGCGTACATGGTGAATCCGGCGGGCTTGATCGGGCGGCCCGGATCTTTAACCGGTTGGGTCGAAGTTGTCGGCCTGCCCTACGGACAAGCGGCATTTGGCGCCGGGGTGGTGAGCAATAAGCTGTATGTTGCTGGCGGACGGAACGCTTCCTCGACGGTTACCAATGTCACTTGCTTCGACGGCGCCACCTGGAGTGAGGTGGCCGGCTTGCCGCAGCCTCGCGTGGATTGCCGGGCGGCCGAGCTGAACGGGAACCTGTACGTTGTTGGCGGCAGCTATAATTCTAGCGCGAGAACCAATGTTTACATGTATTCCGGCGGCGTGTGGAGTGAAGTCGCCGGATTGCCGGCAGACCGCACTGCGATTGCTTTGGCTTACTGGCGAAATGCCCTGTATGTCATGGGCGGGGAGGTCGGCGGCACTGCGTGCACCAACGTTTACCGGTTCGACGGGGTTTCCTGGACCGAGACCAAAGGGTTGCCGTCGACGCGTAGCTACAATACGGCCGCCGTGCTGGATGATCAACTCTATTCCATCGGCGGGAAACAGGCCGGCACCACCTATACCAATGTCTATCGTTTCGATGGAACTAATTGGACCGAAACAGCAGGACTGCCGCAATCGCTTTGCAGTATGGTGACATATACGGTCGGCGGGTTCATCTACGCGATCTCCGGATGGACCGGCAGCAACGCCTCGTCCAACACGTTCCGATATGATGGCGAAACCTGGATGGAAGTTGTCTCACTTCCGCAGGCGCGTTCGTCCGCCGGCTGCGGCGCTTTGGGAACGAATATGTATGTTGTCGGCGGCGATACGGGATCCACCGTGCATACCAATGTCTGGAAGGGCTTGGGAGGCTACAGCGGCGGCGTGTTGCCGACGTCCGGGAGTAGCGGGGATGTGGTCACGATCTACGGCATTCATCTCGGCAACGGCGGCGACATCACCAACGTGACGCTATGCGGGGTGTCGGCGGCCATCCAAAGCCAGAGCGCGACGCAGATCGTGGTGACGGCGGGGGCGACCGCGGGGGCCATCCTCGGCGACGTGCGCGTGTTCTCGACGAGCCAGGGCGAGACGGTGAAGTCGAATGGCTTCACCTACACAGCTTCGGGCATCGGGATTTCCGGTCCGGCTTTCGCTCCGGCCGCGCTCGGCGCGGTGGTGACAAACATCTTCACGGTGACCAACTTTGGCAACGAGGCGTTGCTGATCACCGCCGCCACGAACGACGGCGAGGGCGCGGCATACTTTAATGTATCGGCGCTGGTGGGGCTGACGGTCGAACCCGGGACGGCGAGCAACTTCCCGGTGGTCTTTACGGCTTCGAATGTCGGGTCGTTCACGCCGACCTGCTATGTGGACAACAACAGCCCTCTCCCCAGCTATGCCTTCGGTCTGACGGGCGCGGGATTCCAGGCGGCTCCCAACATCGGGCCGTTCGCGGGTGGGAATACGATCGCGATCATCAACGGCGTCTTCGGCACCATCACCAACGTGACGGTGGGAGGAGTGTCCGCTCCCTTCCTTCCCCAGGCGGCGAACGTGGTGCTGATCACCGCTCCGGCGCTGGGCACGACCGGCACGGTGGACATCGTGGTGCAGACCGAGGAACACGGCGACATCACCTTTGCGGGGGCGTACACGTACAATCCGGCGGGAAGGATCGGAAGCGGCCAAGGCGTCAAGGTGGTGGATATTTCCTCCGCGCCCCTGACCGGGTGGAGCATCTTCCTGGGCGATCTGATGGGTGACGGCTACATCTCCAATGCCTTGGCGGGTGATAACGTGCTCGTGCTCAATTCCGACATGATGACGCAGACACTCGAGCGCTGGAACTGGACCCAGGCGTTGTTGCCGCAGGTCGTCTTTACCGGAACCACGGTGGACAATCTGGACTCCGGATCGGACATCAACGGCACGCTGAGTTGGTGGAACGTGGACGCCATGTCGTTCAACATGATTGAATGGACGGATGGCATCTATGGGTATTTCGGCATCCGCTTCCAGTTCGACGGGCAGGCTGATTACCGTTATGGCTGGGTGGAGGCTTCCCGTAACGATACGGATACTTTCTCCGTCCGGCGGTTGGCCTTCGTGAGCGTGGACGGCCAGACCCTCCAGGCTGGCCAGACCAACCTTCCTGGCGCAAGCGGGGTATTGCCCGAAAGCGGATCCTGGACCGGCGGCTACGAAGTGGTCATCAGCGGCACGAACTTATGCAATGGTACCGACGCGACCAACGTGACGTTGTGCGGGATGAGCGCGGCCATTCAGAGCCAGAGCGCAACGCAAATCGTCGTCATCGCCGGGCAGGCGGCCGCCGCCGGCGTTGGCGACGTGCGGGTGTTCTCAACGAGTTTCGGCGAGACGGTGAAGAGCAACGCCTTCGAGTATCTGCGCGAACACCAGGCCTCGCTGGTGTTCAACCCGGCGAGTCCCCAGGCGTATCTCACGACCAACGCGCTCACCGTCTCCGGCGGCTCGGGCACGGGCGCGGCGAGCTTCGAGGTCTTGAGCGGTCCGGGAATCCTGGTGGATGACACGAATCTGGCGGTGACGAACAGCAGCGGAACCATCGAGATTCGCGCCACCAAGGCGCAGGATGACCTGTACTTTGAAGCGTCCGTGACGGGCGCGGTGGTGGCCTCCAAGGCTGTGGCCGAGGTCTATTTGCTGGACCTGACCCAGACCTACGACGGCGCGGCGAAGAGCGTAACAGCGACGACGATGCCGGCGGGCTTGACGGTGGAGTTCACGTACGATGGGTCGGCAACCGCGCCGACGGCGGCGGACAGCTACGCGGTGACGGGCACGGTCAATGACGCGAACTACGAGGGTTCGGCGTCGGACACGCTGACGATCAACAAGGCCGGCCAGACCCTTGCGGACTTCCTGCCGACGAACGGCAGCGTGTTCGTGGTGACCGACGACGTCGGGCTGTCGGCCACGGCGTCGAGCGGGCTGGCCGTGAGCTTCGCGACGAACGGCGGACCGGGCGTCATTAGTGACGGGACGAACATGGCGTTTGCCGGCGCGGGGGATGTGCTCGTGGTGGCCTCGCAGGCGGGCGACGCGAACTGGAACCCGGCGGCCGAAGTGACCAATGTCTACACCGTGGGCAAAGCGGCGGCGCAGGTGTACCTGCTGGACCTGGCCCAGACCTACGACGGCGCGGCGAAGAGCGTGACGGCGACGACGATGCCGGCGGGGCTGACGGTCGAGTTCACCTACGACGGCCATGCTTGGGCGCCGACAAACGCGGGCAGCTACGCGGTGACGGGCACGGTCAATGACGCGAACTACGAGGGTTCGGCGTCGGATACGCTGACGATTAACAAGGCGGGCCAGACCATCGCGGACTTCCTGCCGACGAACGGCAGCGTGTTCGTGACGACCGACGCGGCGGGGCTCTCGGCCGCGGCGTCGAGCGGGCTGGCCGTGAGCTTCGCGACGAACGGCGGACCGGGCGTCATTAGTGACGGGACGAACATGGCGTTTGCCGGCGCGGGGGACGTGCTCGTGGTGGCCTCGCAGGCGGGCGACGCGAACTGGAACCCGGCGGCCGAAGTGACCAATGTCTACACCGTGGGCAAAGCGGCGGCGCAGGTGTACCTGCTGGACCTGGCCCAGACCTACGACGGCACGGCGAAGAGCGTGACGGCCACGACGATGCCGGCGGGCTTGACGGTGGAGTTCACGTACGATGGGTCGGCAACCGCGCCGACGGCGGCGGGCAGCTACGCCGTGACGGGCACGGTGAATGACGCGAACTACGAGGGCTCGGCGTCGGACACGCTGACGATCAACAAGGCCGGCCAAACCATTACGGACTTCCTGCCGACCAACGGCAGTGTATTCGTGGTGACCGACGACGTCGGGCTCTCGGCCGCGGCGTCGAGCGGGTTGTTGGTGAGCTTCGCGACGAACGGCGGACCGGGCGTCATCAGCGACGGGACGAACCTGGCGTTCACCGGCGCGGGGGATGTGCTCGTGGTGGCCTCGCAGGCGGGCGACGCGAACTGGAACCCGGCGGCCGAAGTGACCAATGTCTACACCGTGGGCAAAGCGGCGGCGCAGGTGTACCTGCTGGACCTGGCCCAGACCTACGATGGTACGGCGAAGAGCGTAACAGCGACGACCATGCCGGCGGGGTTGACGGTAGAGTTCACGTACGATGGGTCGGCAACCGCGCCGACGAACGCGGGCGCTTACGCGGTGACCGGCACGGTGAACGACGCGAACTATGAGGGCTCGGCGTCGGATACGCTGACGATTAACAAGGCGGGCCAGACCATCGCGGACTTCCTGCCGACGAACGGCAGCGTGTTCGTAACGACCGACGCGGCGGGGCTTTCGGCCGCGGCGTCGAGCGGGCTGGCGGTGAGCTTCGCGACGAACGGCGGACCGGGCGTCATCAGTGACGGGACGAACCTGGCGTTCACCGGCGCGGGGGAGGCGCTCGTGGTGGCCTCGCAGGCGGGCGACGCGAACTGGAACCCGGCGGCCGAAGTGACCAATGTCTACACCGTGGGCAAAGCGGCGGCGCAGGTGTACCTGCTGGACCTGGCGCAGACCTACGACGGCGCGGCGAAGAGCGTGACGGCGACGACGATGCCGGCGGGGCTGACGGTTGAGTTCACCTACGACGGCAACACCTGGGCGCCGACGAACGCGGGCGCTTACGCGGTGACCGGCACGGTGAACGACGCGAACTATGAGGGCTCGGCGTCGGATACGCTGACGATTAACAAGGCGGGCCAGACCATCGCGGACTTCCTGCCGACGAACGGCAGCGTGTTCGTGACGACCGACGCGGCGGGGCTCTCGGCCGCGGCGTCGAGCGGGCTGGCCGTGAGCTTCGCGACGAACGGCGGACCGGGCGTCATTAGTGACGGGACGAACCTGACGTTCACCGGCGCCGGCGAGGTTCTCGTCGTCGCCTCGCAGCCCGGCGACGCGAACTGGGATCCGGCCGCCGATGTGACCAACACCTACACCGTGGGCAAGGCGGCGGCGCAGGTGTACCTGCTGGACCTGGCCCAGACCTACGACGGCACAGCGAAGAGCGTGACGGCGACGACGATGCCGGCGGGGCTGACGGTCGAGTTCACCTACGACGGCAACGCCTGGGCGCCGACCAACGTCGGCAGCTACGCCGTGACGGGCACGGTCAACGACATCAATTACCAAGGCAGCGTCGCGGACACGCTGGTGGTGTCGAAGGGCGTGGCGGGCGTGTTCTTGCAGAACCTCGCCCAGGCCTACGACGGCACAGCGAAGAGCGTAACGGCCACGAGCGATCCGGCGGGGCTAGTGGTGGAGTTCACCTACGACGGCAACGCCTGGGCCCCGACCAATGCGGGCAGCTACGCCGTGACCGGCACGATCAACGACGTCAACTACGAAGGGTCCGCCGCGGATACGCTCGTCGTGTCGAAAGCAGATCAAATTATCACCGATTTCCTGCCGACCAACGGCAGTGTTTTCGTTGAAGACGCGGCGGTGGGCTTGAGCGCCTCGGCGTCGAGCGGATTGCCGGTCTCCTTCGCGGTCGGCGGCGATCCGGGCGTCATCAACGACGGCACGAACCTGACGTTCACCGGACCGGGCGAAGCAATCATCGTGGCCTCGCAGGCGGGCGCCGCGAACTGGAATCCTGCTCCGGACGTGACGAACCATTACACCGTCCTGGCCATCGTGACCGTGGACATCGAATCGCCGTACGGCATAACCGTGCCGACGACGGGCCGCCATGCGTACGTGGAAGGGACCGTGATCACCAACCAGGCGCAGTCGCCCGACACGCGGGGGACCACGCAGTACGTCTGCGCCGGATGGGTCGCTACCGAGGGCCTGGCGCCGGACCATGGCGACGGCACCCAGGCGGTGGTGACGGTCATCAACTCCGCCACGCTCACATGGCTGTGGCGGACGGAGTACCGGCTGGAATCCGGCGCCGGGCCGAACGGGTCGGTGGACCGACTCGGCGGGTGGTTCACCAACAACGAACCGGTGAGCATCGAGGCCCTGCCGGATCCGTATTTTGTGTTCACCAACTGGACCGGCGACGTGGCGGGGCCCGACGAGTTCACCAACCCGCTGAATCTGGTGATGGACGGGGCGAAATCCGTGACGGCCTGGTTCACGGCGCTCTGGACGACTAACCGGCCGACGCCGCACTGGTGGCTGGCGCAATTCGGCATCACCAACGACTTCGAGGACGCGGTGAACGACGACCCGGACGGGGATGCCATTCCGACCGGGGACGAGTTCGTCATGAACACCGATCCGACAAACGGCCTGTCGTTCCTGCACGTGGCGCGCATTTCGGAAGTCTATGGGACCAACTGCTACGATGTCGTGTGGACGAATAGCGAATCACCGTTTGAAGAGGTCACGCAGACTTTCTGCGACGTGATCGGCCATCTATTGAGCTGGCCGGCGGCTACGGGCCGCGTGTATGACGTGGAATTCGACACGGACTACCCGTGGCAGAACTGGGCACCGGTGGAAGGCCTGACCAACCTGACCACCGAAACCGGCTGGATCTCCATGACGAACGTGCTGGACGCCACGGCGCTGAAGCTGTACCGCCTGCGGGTCCACCTGCCGTAGCACGGCGACCGGCAGCGAAAGATCAGGCTTCCCAGTTCTGGCGGAGAACAGGGTCGCGTCTCCATATTCAACAATTGAAACACGGCGGCCCTGGCTCGGCGGACGACGGGCAGGCGGAGGCTCCGACGCTCGAAGCGAGCGTGTTGCTTCGCTCACGGCGGAGCAGTCCATCCGTCCCAGTTCCGTCAGCGTCAGCCCTGCCCGCCGGCGCGCCACCCACAACGCCCAATCCCCGTGCCGGTCTACGAAGCTCGTCCAGGACTCGCCCGTCCCCTTCTCCACCGCCTTGACGACGTCCTCCCATTCCCCTCGTTTCCCGCACAACCGAGGCCGTCTCCCTCTTTCCCTATCCCAATCGCTTCACCGCCACCGGATTGCAGTGCAGGTACAGACTAACCTCTAGCAACCCATGCCCTTTTTCCTCCACGATGCTCTTGAACCGTCCCTGGAACACGTGGCCCACCGGCCCTCGCCTTCGGTTTCACCACATTCCGTAGCCGTTGTTCAGCCGCTGCATCGCCGCGCTGGCATTCGCCTTGGGCGTGCGGATCAGCAGATGGTAGTGGTTCGGCCTCAGCACGTATGCGTGGGCTCCCACGCCGTAGCGCTTCGTCATCTCCTCCAGCCGGTCCAGAAACTCCTGGCGATCTCGATCGTAGATGGGCTCCCGCTTCTGTCCCCGCGAGGGGCGGTGGCGCCAGCCGCCCGCCATGTTGATCCGCAAGGGTCGCGCCATGCCTTCCGATTCCCACAACCGGCCTTGACTATCCATTGATGAATATGGAGACGTGACCCCTCCCGCGAGGCGGGGACGAGACCGCGCGGGCCGAAGTTAATCATGCGAAGGAAGATCGGCGAGGGCGCAGGGATTATGGCGAGGAGAGGCGGAAGAATTGTAGAGAGGCGGAATCGGGGGAAAGGATTTGCTGGCGCAGGAGGGAGGCATCGGGCGGGAGATTGGTCCTGACGGCGAAGGTGTTGGTGGCGTCAAGGTGGGCGGCGGCTTCAACGGTGACGGGCGTATTGGCGGGGCCTTGCCAGACCATGTCGACGGTGGAGGAATGCACCGCGAGGGCGCGGACGAGGAGGGGGACGGAGAAGTCGATTTGATAGGCGCCGGTTGGGGGACCGTCCGAACCGGGCTGGAGGTTCAGCAGGAGAGGGGTGTTGCCGGAAGAAAAATCGAGCGTTCCGTTGCCGGTGCGTTCGGCGACGGGGGTGACGCCGTCGGCTTCGTAAACGCGCAGGAGGAAGGTGTTTGGCGCATCGGAGAGGGTGAGCTGGTACTGGATGTCGTCCACGCCACCGACGGGGGCGGGAGGTCCGGCGGGCTGGATTGCGTACCAGTCGGCGAAGCGTTCGGCGGCGATGGTGTTGGACGCAGTGCCGGCGAGGGGAATGTCAGCGGGTTCGGGGCCGAAAACGAAGCCAGCATACAGGACGTGTTCGACGCCGCCGAGGTGGAGGATCTGGACGGCGGAATCGCCGCGGTTGACGAGGCCGGGGATCCACGCGAGATCATCGGAGTCGGGTTCGAGGACGCGATCGGCCAGGATACCGCCGGGGTTGACGCGGAGGAGGTTGTCTTCAAAGATGAATTGGAGCGTGGGGGCGACGCCGAGGAGCCGTATGTAGTCGTCGGGGGGGGCATTGCGGGCGATCCAGGTCCGGCCAAGGCGGTTGGACCAGGCGGCGGGGAGGAGGGGCGGAGCGAAGCGTTCGGCGAGGATGGACGGCGTATCGTAGAAGCCGTGGTTCTGGCGATGCAGGACGAGGTTGCGTCCGTGGGCGTTGGTGAAGGAAATGGCATGGTCGGGCTTGTCGTCGGACCTGAACCAGCCGTCGCTGCGGAGGCGGAGGTTTTGGAGGGAGAGGCCGTCATCGGGCACGTTGCGGCGATAGGAGAGGAAGCCGGGCTGGGATTCGACAAGATCATAGTTGGCGCTGCCGACATAGACGCCGGCGAGGGCGTCGAGTTCGGCCTGCGAGACGGCGGCGAGGTTGGTAGGCCAGGCGATGGCGTTGGTGGGGATGGGCAGGCCGTCGCGTTCGAGCAGGGCGTGCTGGAGGGCCAGGGCATCGACGGCCATGGGGATGCCGCTGGGAGAGCTGGCGGCGATGGCGACGCCGAGTTTCTTTTCGGGCAGGAACAGGAACTGGGCGCTGTAGGCGAGGGTGCCGCCGTTTTTCCAGACGGCGGGGCCGGCGTAGGAGAGGCGCGGATCGGAGACGGTGTCCCAGCCAAGGCCGGTTTTGACCCATTCGAAGGCATCAAAGGGCGCGTTGGTGGAATGGTCGGCGATCATGAGATCGCGGGTTTCGGGGCGCAGGACGAGGGGGGTGTCTGAAAAGAGGGCTTTCATGAACTGGGCCATGTCGACGGGGCGGCTGTAGATGCTGCCGGTGCCGTAGATTTCGACGTATTCGGGCGGCATGCGCTCGCCACCCATGTAGGGGACGGCGAGATGGTTCGAGATGGCAGGCTTGTCGAATTTGAAGGAGGTTGCGTCCATGTCCAGAATTTCAAACAGCCTGGCGTTGGCGAGTTCGGCGAAGGAGCGGGGATCGCCCTCGGTGGCGGCGGCGGCCTCGGCGACGCCTTCGAGGAGGACGAAGCCGACGTTGCAGTAGTTGTTGATGGTGCCGGGTTCGAGGACGGGATAGGTTTGCGCGAGGTCGTGGGTGGTTTCGAGATAGCCGCGGCCGAGGGGTTGGGTCAGGAACCCGGCGCGGATGAGGTCGCCCGGGAGGCCGGAGTGGTGGGTCAAGAGGTCTTTCACGGTAATGGCGCGGGCGGCGGGGTAGCGGTCCATCCACGTGATGTCGGGGGTGTAATTAGTGAAGGGGGCGTCGAGATCGAGCAAGCCGCGCTCGGCATATTGCAGATTGAGAGCGGCGGTGAAGGCCTTGGAGACGGAGCCGATGTGGAAGACGGTGTCGGTAGTGACGGGGAGGCCCGCCTCGCGGTCGGCGAAGCCGAATCCCTGCGCCCAGACGATTTCCTGGTCGTCCACGAGCGCGATGGACACGCCGATGGTGCCCTCCTCCACCATGGCGGCGACGATATGGTTGGAGACGGCGGCGATGGTGTTGGTGTAGCCGGTCTGGACCTCGAGCTCCAATTCGACCTCGACGCTCCCGTAGGCGTTCTGCGCCGTGACGGTAAGGGCGTGGGTCCCGCGAATGGGCGTGGCCCCGGTGATCTCGCCGGTGGCGGGATCGAAGGTCAGGCCGTCGGGCAGGCCGGTCACCGCCCAGTTGGTGGGAAAATTGAAGGAGAGCGGCTGAAAGCGGAAGGGGTGCCCCTGCCGCGCCGCGCCGAGGACCGGGTACACCACGGGTTCGTGACGACCAACTGTTCCGGCATCGTAACCGAGCGCGTTCTTCAGCAGGCCCAGCGCGCTCCGCATCGCCAAAAAGGAGCCCATCAATCGCTCATCCTCGTACTGGCCGCTCATCACGGCGGCGAGGCGCACGCCGTTGTTCGTGTCCACGCGGGCGGTCGAGAGTGCGCCCCACATCGTGCCGTCGTGGCCCCAGCCGAGGCCCTCGGCATAGTTGCAGCCGCGCCCGTAATGATCCAGGCCCGTTGCGCTGACTCGTTCCATCATGAGCGCGTGCGTGGTTTCGTCGAGCAGGTTGGTGGTCATGAAGAAGGCGTGCGCCATGTCCATCAACTCTTCAAGCGTGGTGATCATGCTGCCGCAACCGAACTCGACCGAGGGATTCCAAATCGAACGATCCTGGAACTCGCCCTTGATCAACATGTAGGTGCTGATCGACGGCTCCGGCACTTCGGTTTGATGGTTATAGGGCGCGAAGGTGTTGGTCAGTCCGAGCGGCCGCAGGACATCGTTGGCCAGGAAGCCTTGGTAATTCGTGCGGTCACGTTTTCGATCACACGGGCGAGGATGTTGTAGCCCGTGTCCGTATAGTGATAAGCGGTTCCCGGTTCGAACAGCAGGTTGGGGTAGAGCCCGTGGGCCACGTCCACGATGTCCTCGACGGTGAATTCCAGGAGCGGGTTGTTTTCGAGCTTGCCGTCGAACCAGCCGGTGTTGTTCGCATCGGGCAGGCCGGAGCGATGCTGCAAGAGCATCTCCAGCGTGATTTCGTCGGCGCGCGGGATGTTGAGTTCCGGCGCGTAGTTGGTGACGCAGTCCGCGATGTTCAACAACCCGCGCTGCTGGAGCAGGAAGATCGCGGCGGCCGTGTAGGTTTTCGAGATGCTGGCGATGTGGAACTGCTCGTGCCCTTGCAGCGGCAGGGAGGGTTCCGGCGAGGGCGGGCTGATTCGCGCATGGCCCTCGGTGAGGAGGATGGGCGGGAAGCCGGGTTCCTGCGCGGCCACGCCGAAGCCGGGGACAAACGGATACTGATCCAACGTCCGCCGCATGGCCGCGCGCACTTCCGTGATGTCCACGGTCTTGATGTCAAACTCGACCGGATCGGCGGATGTGATGCTGACGATCAGGGGGGCGTCCGAGCTGAGATCGAGCGCGAGACAGCCCTCGCCCCTTCCGATGGGCTCGATGTCGGCATTGAACACGGTGAGGACGGCCTTGGACGCGTTTTCCGTAAGCGCCAACAGGATGGATTGTCCCTCGGCCCCGTGCTCGTAGCGGAACAGGGCGTTGGTATGGGCGGAGGCCGCGCCGGAAACCGCCACGCCCTTCTGCAGTTCAGGCAGATCGTCGTAGCGCTCGCAGCGATAGCCGCCGAACCAGAGGAACTCACGGCCCAGGGCGTTGGTCTCGATGCGCACCGCGCTGTCTCCGCGCGTGAGGAGTCCGCCGACAAAGGCCAGCCCGTCGTCAACGGGTTCCAGGACCGCGCCCTGCGGGCCGGCCAGTGAAAGGATGCCGTGGCCCGCCGTCAGAAGGAACGCGGGGAGGGCGCCGGCCTCATACATCCAGTCGTCGTGCCAGAGATTGCAGGCCAGCCACTTTGTTCCGACGCGGTTGGACCATGCGGCGGAAATGGCCGGCGGGGTATAGCGGACTCCGTACAAGCCTTCGGCATAGCCGCCATAGACGATTTCATCCCGCGCGCTGCCGCTGCTGCCATACCGCAAGATCAGGTCGCAACCCGCCCGGTTGGTGAAGACAAACTGCTCGTGATGCAGGCCCGGCGGATAGAACCGGCCATGGACGTGCGGATACCAGGACGTGGTCGCCTCCGTGTTGTTCTGCGCGTCGTGAATGCAGGTGAGCGTGCCGTCCGCCTCCGCGATGAACCGGTCCACGCCCGCCGCGGTAATGTAATAGCCCTCGATGTCCTGCAGCGCGGCGTAGGGCCAGTTGGTCGCGGCCGGATCGGGCATGGGGGGCCAGCCGGGATCGGGCAGGTTGTCGCGTTCGAGCAGCGCCTCCCGGAGGATGGCGCGGGAGATCGTGAAGCCGGCGGAATGACTCATGTTGATGTTGACGAAAACGCCCAGTTGCCGTTCCCGCAGGACTTGGAGCATGGCCGAGAACGTGCCCGTGTCGCCGCTTTTGCTCCATACGTTTCCAGCATAGGCCAGGGCATGATCGGCCACGGAGTCGAGTCCCAGTCCGGGTTGCAGGAAGATGTCCAGATCGAGCGGCGCGTTCGCGGGCGTGCCCATTTCGTCCAGGATGGCCTGCGAAAGGTAATTCGAGCCGCCGGCCACGCCGTCCGCCAGGATCATTGTGATGATCCGGGCCATGTCGAGCGGACGCGAAAAGGCGCCGCCGGTGGCGGCCATGTTGCCGATCATGGGCGGCGTGGGCTGGCCGGCGCTGTGCCCGGTGGCCAGGTTTTCGGCCACGAGCGGCTTGTCGGGTAAAAAGGAGGAATACGGCATGTCGAGCGGCGCGAAGATGCGGTTCTCGGCGGCGACGGCGTAATCCACGCCGTCGTGGCGCGTGACGATTTCGCCGACGAGGTTGAACCCGCTGTTGCAGTAGCTGGCAACGACATTCGGGGGGTAGAGCGGATAATCGCGCTGAAAGTAATGAATCATCCACGCGATATAGCCCGGCCAGTAGTCGCTCGCTCCGAACGAACCGTTGTAGATGTCGCCGGGCAGCCCGGCGTGATGATCCAGCAGGTTGCGCGTGGTCCAGGCCTCCGGCGGGCCGGCGAAGCGATCGCGCATGGAGAAGTCGGGGAGGTAATTGGTGACGGACAGGTTCAGATCGAGCGCGCCCTCATCCGCCAGTTGCGCGGCCATGATGGCGGTGAAGAACTTGGACACGGAGCCGATCATCATGACGGTATTGGTCGTGACCGGCGCTTGTGTTTCGAGGTCGGCAAGGCCAAAGCCTTCAGCCCACACCACGCGCTGGCTTTCGACCAGCACCACGGTGCAACCCGGGATCCCGTATTCCGCCATCACATTCGTGATGGTCGCCCGCGAAGCGGCAATCGTATTGGTGAAGGGAATCTGCGCGCGGGCGGTCCATACCCCGGAGAGGCCGGCCAGAACGGCGATGGCCATGCCGACGCTTCGTTGCTGTAGCGCGACGTCTATGATCAGCCTCCCGAACACCGAGGCGTCAGCCACTCGAGCCTTTCCGGCTTCTTCCGATGGCGTCCGCGGCCAGAATGGCGTCGAGAACCTTATCGGGGGTGATGACCCCCGCTTCATGGTGAATGCACTCGACCGGATCGCAGGCCTTCTCGGCCACCTTCATCAAGTCGGCGCGGCCGCGCTTCCCCAATCCCAGATCGGCAAGAGTGGTGGGCAGGCCGATCTTCTCGGAGAAGGAAAAGACCTCCTCCGATTCGGCGGGCGGCGCATCGGCGAGTTGCAGCCCCGCGAGGACGCCGAAAGCGACCTTCTCGCCATGATAAAACGCGTGGCTTTCCTCGAGCGCGGTGAAGCCGTTGTGAATGGAATGCGCCGCGCCAAGCCCGCCGCTCTCGAACCCGATGCCGCTCAAAAGGATGTTGGCTTCGACGACCCGCGAGAAGGCGGGCGTGATGGCCTTTTGCTCGCAGGCAAGCTTGGCGGCCACGCCGTAGCCGATCAGGGTCTCGTAGCAGAGCCGGGCGATGTGAAGTCCCGCCATGGGGCTGAGTCCGCCGCAGGCGTTGGGCGATTGGGTGGTCGAGCACGAGCGAGCCTCAAACCATGTGGCGAGCGCATCGCCCATCCCGGCGATGAAAAAGCGCACGGGCGCCTGCACGATGATCCGCTCGTCCACCAGCACCGCCGCGGGATTCATCTTCTGATAATAAACGGACTCGAAGACATGATCGTCCGAGTAAAGGACCGCGCAACCGCTGCATGGCGCGTCGGTCGAGGCGATGGTCGGCACGATGATGACCGGGATTCCCGCACGGTCGGCGGCGATCTTGGCGGTGTCGATGGCCTTGCCGCCGCCCATGCCGACGAGGATATCCACCTGGTGTCGCCCGATCAGTTCGGCCACCCGCGACAATTCCCTTTCGCAGCATTCGCCCTGAAAGGAATCGAGGATCGTGTTCCGGGAGCCCCAGTCGATTCCGCATGCCGGAAGGATGTTCTTGTGGGCAGAGGGCGAGGCCAGGACCAAGCCTTTCCCGCCCAGCGAATCCATAAGCAACGGCAGTTCGCCCAACGCGCCGCGGCCTTGGATGTACTTTCCGGGGAAAACGGCTCTCTTGAGGTTTTTGGCCTCTACGCCACAGGCGGCGGTCACATCGCGATCGGGCGTCACTTCCTGCCCGCGCACCGTGCGCAGTATCCTTGTTCGGTCATCTGGATTGGAGGTGGTCATGAGCTCACGCTTTAGTAAAAGGCCACGTCGGCCGTCAGGACGCCGAGCAGGTCGCCCGTCGTGTCGGTTATGGGGATGGAGTAGGTGATCATCATCGTTTGGGCGCCGTGAGTGTCGAAATAGGGCTCGGACCAGGCGGGTTGGCCGCTTGCGGCGGGAACGGCGTACCAGTCGCTTCGCTCGTACCCCGAATCGGACGGCAACGTTTTGCGGATGATTTCGCTGCCCTTGCGATGAACGTAAGGGGCGGGCCACGAGCCTTCCTCGGTAGGGGCAAAGGCGAAGGCGGAGCCCACCACCTCCGGATGCGACCGGACGAATTCGTTCAGGACGGCCATGACGGGTTCCGGATTCCGGGATTCAATCTTGAGCGAGGCGGCGAATTCGGACAGGGCCGATTCGACGCGTTCGCGTTTTTCCCGGCTGGGCGCTTCCAGAAAGGACTCGTGATAGTGAATGGCTCGCCAGTTCCCGTCCGTTTTCTTCCAAACCCAGGTTTCCCCCAGGATGTATTCGATCTCTTTTCCGCTTGCTTCAACGACGGGATTGCGTCCGTAGGAGGTCCAGAGAACGGTGTCCGGGGCCAGCTCGCGGGCGGAGCTTTCCAGCCAGACGACTCGTTGGGTGGTCATGTCGGCAAAGGATTGCCGCAGGAACACGGCGAGGTCGGGATAATTGAAGGATTGCCCCTGCACATAGTAGCGCAGGGCCGGATCCGGATCGAGCCGCGCCATGATGCCGTCGGCATCCAGGCGGCTCGCGGCGGCGACCACTTCGATCATGGCCCCCCGGACATCCGCTTCCGCTTGGGTTTCGGAAAAGGCCGTTGAAGTCCAAACCAATGGGGCCGCCATGCCCATGACAGCCATCCATCCGATGATCCTTGACGCCGGCACTTGTTGCATGGAACTCCGCTCCTTTCGATATTAAGAAAATATTATACGTTAATCTGCGGGAAAAATTAAATCATATTGAAAAGATCATGCAGAGGAATGGAGCGGGCGGAAACGGGGGGATGCGCCAGTCGCGGGCCATGGTGGGTATGGCCGCAACATAGGCCGGCAAGAGGATTTCCCGGCGTCGGTGAGTTCCCGCGTCCGCTGGTTTCAGCGGAGGCCTTGGAGCTCATTCCGTGTCTTTGAGGAAGTAGAATGCGGATGGATGCGCGGTTTCGTCTTCATGGTCCAGCGTGGTGAACCATCCCTGTGCGGCAATGTTGGAATGGACGCATATGGGTTCCGCGTTACCGCCAAGATTCGTGATCATCCACAGGTTCACGGACAGGTTGGTCAGCGATTGCCAGTTCAAGGTGGCGCGCTGTCCGTTGAAAGCCAAATGGCGGAACAACAGCGGCAGGTCCAAGGTGATCGAGTTTGTTCCGGCCCGCGATGCGATCGCCATCAGGTATATCCGCCCATCGCCGCTGCTTTCCCAACTCACGGCCTCATTTTGGACGGAGGCCAACGTGTTGGCGTTTTCATCCACCACGCGCAGCGCGTCGCCGCCCGTTTGCGTCACGGTATAAACCACGCCGCTAACGGCGGTAAAGCGGTTCCATTGCGCGCTGTCGGGCGCCTCAAAAGCGTTGGTGAAGGTTTGGCCGACGGAGACGTCCCGCGTGTTTGCCGGCCAGGGCGGGGGGAAGTCGGGGACGAGTCCGGCAAGACAGGAGGTGTCGGGGGGATTGGTGGGGTCGGCGAGGAAGTCGCGGAAGAGCTGGGTCATGCAGCCGTTGGTGGCAAAGAGGACGCCGTGTCCGACAGCGGGGGGGGCGACATAATGGGCGTTGGGGAGGTGGCGGGCGACTTCGGCGGCCCAGTTGGTGCCGGTCTGGGTGTCGTAGGTCCCGTTGATGACAAGGGTGGGTATCGAGACGGTGACGGGATTGGTGAAGGCGTTGTCGGCCTGGCCGTAGTCGTCGAACAGGGCCGCGCCTTCGATGGCGTCGGTCATGAAGTCGAGGGCGGTTCGGGCGACAAGCGGTGGAAGATTGGCGCAGGCGTTGGAGGCGGCTTCCAGGGAGTCGAAGGGAAGGAAGTCGTGCTTGATGACCAGGATTTGCTGCTCCATGTTTTTGCAGGTTGTCATGAAGAGGTTGGTGTCCTTGCGGAACTCGGTGAGGAGCTCGGCGAGGGCGGCGGTTTCGCCGCGCGTGGCGCGCCAGACGATGTTCGGGATGCGTTCGCGCGCGGCCAGGTCGGTGGAGGTGAGCTGGTTGAAGACGGCGTCCAGGAAGCTCAATCCGTTCATCTGGTTGGTTTCACCGGAGATGACCAGATCCACCGGGTTGTTTTGGAGGTTGGTGGAGAGGGTGTGGAGGGCAAGTCCGAAGGCGGGATACCAGACGGAGGCCTGGGGATGGGCGGCGACGTCGGCAAAGAGGTTTTCCAGCGCTTCGTTGCGGACGGGGCCGGCCTGACTTAGGCCGGGGATGTTGGGGGCGACGACGCCATCGAGAATGACGGAGCGCAGCCAGGCGGGTTCGCGGCGCATGACGGTTTGCGCGAGCAGGGTTCCGTAGGATTGGCCGATGAGGTCGGCTTCCGCCACGCCGAACGCGGCGGCGATGTCGTCCACGTCGTGACTGGATTCGAGCGTGTTGAGCGCGGAAAGGTCGGCCTGTTGCAGCATGGTGAGGCGGTATTGCCATTCGGGAAGGTCTTCGTCGGCAAAGAAGTCGAGGGAGGGCTGCGAGTAGCTGACGCCGCGCGGGTCAATCAGGTAAACATCGTGGGTGCCGGTGAAGGCTTTGAGAAAATACTGATACGCGCAACGGATGCCGCTGTCGCCGGGGCCGCCGTTGAGGAAAAAGAGCGGACGCGGGGACGGATTGGGCGACTTCATGCGGGCGAGGGCGATTTTGAGCACAGGCGAGACGCCGGGGCCCCTTTCGCGATTTTCGCGCGCGAAGACATGGCCGAAATCGGTGTTGGGGAAGAGGTTCGAGTGCGCGGCGAGCGCGGCGGGCCACTCATCGGCGGGGACTTGCGAGTAGAAGGGAATGGCGTTGGTGTACGTGGCGAGGGTCCATGGGCCGGTATTGGTGCCGTTGCGGAGGATCGCGGCCATGACGGGCTGGGCGTTGGTGGCGTCGAGATGGAGGGCATGGGAACGGTTGGCCTGGCCGAGGTATTCGTCATCCTCTGTGTAGAGGTAGGCGGCCAGGTCATGCTCGGTGGCGAGGTCAAACGTCAACGAAGCGGCGGCGGCGGGGATCTGGAACCATTGGATTTCGTCCCCAAGGGTGCTGCCATTGGTCGAGGCGCCGGGCGCCAGTTGGGGTATTCCAGCCTCGGCGCGGTAGTGGACCCCCATGTAAGCGATCGCATCAGGGCCGGCGGCGCGCAGGCTGGAGCCCTTGTTGCGGCCAAGCCCGGCGGCAAAGGCAAGGGCGTCATTGGTGGCGCTCATGACGTAGAGGTCCTCCACTTGCACGAGCAGCATGTTGTCGCGCGCGGTGAGTTGCAGCGCGGGCCAGGCGAGGCGGAGGTCATCGCCATGCCAGGCGATATCATCGGGATGCAGGTCCGTGGCCCACCAGCGGCCAAGGCGGTTGCTCCAGGCGGGATGGAACGGGGCGAGTCCGGCGGCGCGCTCGCCGAGCAGGATCAGGTTGGTTACCGCATAATCAAACGTTTGTATCACGCTGAGGATGCGGCCCTCCACCTGGACGAATTCCAGTTGCGGCGCGTAGGCGTTGGTGGGCGTGAACCAGCCGTTTTCGCGATAGGTCCAGGCACTTTCTGGGGATTCGTCCAACTGCGCATTGAACCGCGCAAACAGGTTGGTTCCATCGTAGCGGAAGGTATCGTATCCGCCGCTGGTCACGAAGACACCGCCAGTGGCCAGCGTGATCACTTCGGGCGGCGCCACCGCCCCGCCAGGCGCGCCGGGATCGAGGGGCGCGGGCGGAGCGAGGCCGGTTTTTTCCTCGTAGGCCCATTGGAGGGCGCTATCCACAACCGTATAGGTCATGGCGCCGCCTTCATACGAGTTGCAGGAAATGAAGCAACCCAACTGCGCCTCTGTGGCGACCCGCAGCAGGCTGCGAAAATAGACGGTCCCGCCATCATGCCAAAGGACCTTGCCCATATAGCGCAGGTTGGGCGGATCGAGTACGAAGCCGATGCCCATGTTCAGCATGCTGGCGTATTGATCCAGCGCGATGCCGGCATTTTGCCGGGTGGCCATGGCCTGCAGGGTCTGGTTGGAAACCACGCGGGCGTTTTCGCCCATGCCGCCGGCCAGCAGCATGCGCATGTAGCGGGCCATGTCGGCGGCGGTGGAATAAATGGCGCCCGCGAAATAGAGATTCACATATTCATCCGGGCCGATCTGGCCGCCGACATACGGGCGCGCGCGGGTTTGCCTGATGGCGGGCAGATCGAACGCGATGGAGGAGTTGGTCATGCCCATGCGGTCGAAGAGGCGCGCGCGGGCGAAGACATCGAGTTCCTGCCCGGTGAGGTGGCGGAACATCTGGCCGAGCATGACGAAGCCGCTGTTGTTATAGGCCCACATGGTGTTGGTGGGCATGAGCGCGTATTCGTTGGCGAGCATGGCCTGGACGGCGTCCGGAACGCCCGGCAGCGGGCGCACGGTGAATCCCTGATTGAACACGTCGCCAGGCAGGCCGGAGTGATGCGTCAGGATCGTGTGCGGGGTGATGGTGTTGTCCGCAAACCGTTGATGAATCGCAAAGGAGGGCAGCGCGTTCGTGATGGAAGCGTGAAGATCGAGCAAGCCTTCCTCGGCCAGTTGCATGGCGGCCAGCGCTCCGAAAGTCTTCGAGATCGAACCGATCATGAAGGGGGTCCGGGCGTCCGCGGCCCGCCCGCGCTCGCGGTCGGCGTACCCGAAGCCGGTTTGCCAGACCGTCTGATCCCCATCCACCAAGGAGATGCCGCAGCCAACCAATTGGTGGGTGGCCATGAGGTTGGTGATCAATGTGGAAACGCGGGCGATGGTGCTGGTGAGATTGTAGAGGCGCAGCGAATAAGGCGCGGCGGAGGTTCCAGGATTCTGCAGGATGAGCGAATAGGTTCCGGGCGCGGAAAGGTCCGCCGTTGCCTGTCGCAGAATCAGGTTGGAGGGGGAGATATGGATCCCATGCCAAACCGGATCGGCAATGCTGAATTGGAAAGGCGCGGAAGCGCCGGCGGCCAGGAGGCCGGTGGCGGATTGTCCGGGCTGAAGCACCGGCAGGTCGTCCACGCGGCGGAAATCGTAGCCGCTGTAGCGGATCACTTCATGGCCGTTGGTGTGTTTCACCTGCAAGGCCGAGGGTTGAGCGGCATTCATGGAGAAGGGGAAAGCCAGGTCGTCGCCCTGGGGTTGCAGGGTTTGGCACGGCGACGAGTAAACGGAGAGAACGCCATCGGCCATGCCGAGTTCGAGCGTTGGGTAAAAGCCCAGGAGCCAGAGATAGCTTTCAGGCTCGAGATCGGCGGTAATCCATGTTTTGCCGACGCGGTTGCTCCAGGCGGCGGATAACGGCGCGGGCGTGAACCGCTCGGCCTGTGCGATGATCCGCAAATATTCTTCATACCGCACGTGGCTGCGCAGGATGACGCGTCCGCCGATGTTGGTGAAGGACAGGCGGAATTCGGGCGCATTCGTTGCGCTGAACCATCCATCCTGATGGGGAACAAGCCCCTCGTAGCGGACGGGCGAGGAGCCGTCGGCGCCGGTGATCCAGGTGATGGCCGACACCGTGCCGGTCACGAGGTCATAGCCGCCCGCGGCGGAGTAGGTGCCGATGATGCCCGCCAGCTCCTGCTCGGTCAGCACCGTGACGGGCGAGACGGGGAACGCGGGCGGATTCGTGGAGGGCAGCGGAATGCCGTCGCGCTCCTGCAGCGCCAGTTTCAAGGCCAGCTTGGCGGCGGGCGCGGCGGCGGTGTCGGCGCCGGGAATGCTGTTGAGCGCCACGGCGGCCAGGCCATGCTCGGGCATGACGCAAATAATGGCGCTGTAGTTCAGGCTGTCGCCATCCTTCCAGGCCATCCTCCCGGCATAGGCAAACGACGGATCGGCAATCTGGTCCCAGCCCAGTCCGCTCTTCGCATAATCCTCCTTGTTCACCAGGGCCACCTGTGCGCTTTGGTCCGCCCACAAGGCCGCGACGGCATTGGACGAGAGGATGCGCGTTCCGTTGAATGTTCCGTAGCCCAGCAGGAACCGGGCATAGCGGGCCATGTCGGCGGCGGTGGAATAGGCGCCGCCGGAGCCGGGCGTGTTGACAAATTCATCCGGCGCGAGGACGCCGCTCCGGTACACCTTGGCCAGCAGGTTGGTCTGGTGGTCCGCAAGACGGAAGGTGGTGTTGCTCATGCCCATCGGCTGGAACAAGTTCGTGATCGCAAAGGCGGCGTAGTCGAGGCCGTTGGTGTTGGCGCCGGCCACCACGCCTTCGATCAGCGTGAACCCATTGTTGTTGTATTTTTGCAGAAAGTGCCGCGGCTCGACCAGGTAGTCCTCGACCATCAGCGCGAGCGACATGTCGTAATAGCCATCGTAGGGAATGGTGGAATCGGCATGGCGGAAGTAGCAACCCGGAAGCTGCGCCTGGTGCGCGAGCAGTTCGCGGATGGTGAGCGCCTGGTCGGGATAGCGCGGGAGCAGGGAAAAAGCGGGAACAGTATTCGTGACATCGTCCTGAAGGGTCAGCAGCCCATCGTCCTGCAAGCGCATGATGGATGCGGCGGCAAACGTTTTGGAGCATGAGGCAATACGGTAAATGGTGTCCGCCGAGGCGGGCGTGCCGGCCTCCCGGTTGGCCGTTCCGAAGCCCTGCGCCCAGACAATGTTGGCGCCGTCCACCAGCGCAATGCTCAATGCCGGAATATCATGTTGGGCCATTAAATTAGTGATGAGCGCCGTGGTTTGCGCGATGGTGTTGGTGTAATTTCGCAACCCGATCAAATAGTCGGAGGCGTAGTTCAATTCCACGTCGGTTCCCGCGGCGAAGGCCAGCACATTTTCCGCCGACTTCGGGATGCGGATTTCCGGAGGCACGCCGCCGACGCCGTTTCGGCTGTCGAGCTGGATGACCCCGTTTTCGTCCAGCGATTGACCGAACGGGTAGTGGATGGAGTAGCCGCCGGGCAGCGCAATGGTGGCCCCGGCCATACCGAATGAGCCGTGGGTGCCGTGAAAGCCGATCACGCGGGCATTCGGCAGCGCTCCAATGCCCATGGCCACCCCTTCGCCCGAACTGACCGTGCCCAGATTGACCAGCACGGCGACCGGCCCGCCGTAAAACACGGATTGCGTTGGGATGGCCATGTAATCCAGGGGCGCCCATCCGTTCATCGAATCAAACGTGAGTTCCGTGAACGTGCCGTTGAGGGTGTTGTACCAGGTCTGCCTTTCGTAAAACATGTTTGTCCGGTGGAAGTAGCCGCACAGCGTCGCGGCCAGTTGATCGTCGCCGCCCAGATTTCCGCGCACATCCACAATGACCCCGGGCGCATTGGAAGCGACAAAGAATTTCACGGCCTCGGCCACATTGCTGTTGATGACGTACAGATTTTCAGGTTCCGCAAAGTTGGCTTCGAAGCGGATGAGCAGATAGCCCAGTCCGTTGGTCATGAGCCGATATTCTACGGGATCACTTGAGGGATTTTGCCTCATGGCAAAGTCCAGGAGCGCGAAGGTGGCATTGGTGTCGGCGGTGGCGGTAAGCGCGACGGCTTGGGTGGCGAGCGAGCCGGGATTGATGAACTGCACATCCACGGTGGTGCCCACCGGCCCGCGCACAAGCAGCCGCGCCTGTTCGAGGCGTTGTTGCGCCAGGGTGGCCTGCGGACAGCTCGTCATGGGCCCGGCCAGCGCCCGCAGCGGATACGCCGCCGCATTGATTTGGGCCATGGCCGACGCAGGGGCCAGTCCGTCCCAACTCACGATTTCCGCGCCGGCCTCCATGCCCGCGAGCTGCGCCGGACCATGGGTCAGCAAAGCCGCCGCGATCACGCGCCCATCATCCAGCTCCGCCACGGCCAGCCCATACCCTCCCCCTGCGACCTCCTCGCCCCAGGCGGCGGGGACCGCGGCATTGGTTCCCTTCAATGCGACATGTCCGTCCGGGACGGAGCCCACATATTCATGCAGCGCCGCGTAGTACGCCACCTCGTTGGTGAGCGCCTGGGCCGCGGCGATGCGCGGCAAGGTGTTGCTGTAGAGCGCGCCCCAGTCCACGGATTTCCAGTCTCCGAAGGCATACTGACGCGAAAAGACATCGTGCGCGGCGATGAAGGCGTTCGTCCAGTTGAGCGCGCTGAAGTCGGACGGATCGGGCATTTTGAGTGCAATCAACGACAGCGCGCATTCCGTGGCCGCGGTCGAAGAAACGTCCAGACGATACGTCCCCGGCGCATGGCCCTGCCAGGTGAAGTTGTTGGTGACGGTCACGGCATCGTCCGGATCCACCCCCGGCGCCACGCGGCAGAATATATCCGCGACGGTGTTGCTGATTTTCACGCCGTAGAACGCGCCCTGCGCCGCGGTGAAATAAAACGTGTTCGTGGCGCCTGCGGACAGGGTCAGGTTGGTCTGCGAGCCGTGCGCGAGGGTCGGCGTGCGCGGGTAGCCGAGGGCTTCGAGGGCGCGGTAAGCCGCATTGTAGATTGCCTGAAAGCAGAGCGTGAACGAATCCATGTTGTCGCTGTAATCCACCAGCGGTAAATAAACGGCCACCGAAACATCCGTCTCCGGATTGTAGTTCATGTGCGACAAGTTGCCGACGCGGCAGCCGTTGTGGCCGAAGCCGAGATCCGTCACAAACGTGCAGCCGAGCGCATAGCCCGCATTGAGCGGCGAGGTGTCGGTCTGCATCAACCGCACCGACTCATGGCTCAGTACGCCTTCGCCCTTCATGGTGGCGCGAATGAAGCGATTCAGCGCGGGCAGGGTGCCGTAGCCGTTCCCCTCGCCCACCTGCGCGCTCATGTTGCAGTTGGAAACAATGATCGTGATATTCGTCGGACGCCGCTCGGTCCCCCACATGAACGGCTCCGGCAGCGCGGTGTCGGTGGCGAGATTCGGAAAATGGATTTCCGGAATCGGCACGGGCGAAGCGCCGCCAATGATGTGATCATACAGATAGTCCGTCAGTTTTTTCGTGCTTCCGCTGTGCAGCGAATAAATGCGCCCGACGATTTCCGCGAGCATGGCATATCCCGTGTTGCTGTAGTGATAGCCCTCATCCGGCGCAGAATAGGAAAGCTGATGAAGGGCGGCCTGCCCCGCCATTTCCTCGACGGTGAATTGATGCGCGGGGTCGAGGGTGATCATGTAGTCCGTGTAACTCGTGCCGCCGCAGCCCGGCACGTCATCGTTATCCACATCGTACACGCCCGCGCTGTGACGAAGCAGTTGCTCAATGGTAATGATCGGCTTGTTCGGGATGGCCCAGTTGGTGCCGGTCGGAATGTAGGGTTCTGAAAAACCGGGGATCGTGTTCGTGATCGGATCGGAGATATCAAGCCAGCCCTGTTGCTGCATATGCAGGACGGCGGTGGCAGTGAAATTCTTGGTGTTGCTGGCGAAGCGGAAGGTCGTGTTGGTGGCGACCGCCTGCTCCGGCGTGGCGGCGGAGCAGGTGAAAAACGTGTCCGCCGGCGTCTGAACCAACAGGCTCAACGAGGGCACCGGCTTGCCCAGCGCGGCCTCCAGTTCGAGCCGTACCGTATGAACCGCGTTCGTCACCTTTTCAAAATCCGTCTGCGCGCTCGCCGTCGCCGCCAGACCCAGCAGCCCTATTCCAATGATGGGAAAAAGAACGCGGGTATTTTCCAATGATTGGAAAATCCCGGCGGATTTTTTCCAATGATTGGAAAACGAGATGCGGCGGCTGAATCTGCTCATTTGGAGCTCCTGTTTGCGTTGCCAGATTTATATGCGACATGGCCTCGCCTGACAACCCCTTCAGCTTCATCCGCCCGCACATGGATGCAAGCGTGCAACGTGTTTCCACGATTGGCGGGGGATGTCGCTTATTACCACGCGTCTTCGCGGAAATGCCGCGGCAGCGTGTAGCGAATGTCCTCACAGTAGAAGTTCTTCGGACATGTTCGCGGGGGATTTCACTGGCTGAAAAGGGGGGTAGAGGTCGAGCCCTCCGCAGTCGAAGAAGATGTCGGTCTTGAAACGTGATCGGTTTCGGTAGCCGCAGGCTTTCTTGATCAGGGTCTGAATCTTGTTGTTGAGGCCCTCGGAAGCCGCGTTGGCAAGGCGATGCACAAAGACCTGTAGAATGCGCTGGGCGGGGCGACGCGTGGATTCCGGCGTGGCCACCCTTTCCGGCCGCCTACAAAAAGTGGCCGAGTTCAGCCCGGGGTGCCCAGCCGATTGGCTCCGGAAAACGCGGCCGCTGCCCTGGTTGGCGAGGCAGGATTACGTCACATCCAGGAGAAGGTCGGACGAAAGAACGGCGTGGGGCGGGAAAAAGCAATGCTGATATTAGCCCGGCGGGCTGGAATCAGTCGCTGCAACACCGCCCGAGGCTTCGCGCGGAGCGCCTCGCGCGGCGGGCCCGAAACGGGCCGCGCATTCGGGATGCCAGCCGCGGCCTCGGTATCCGGGAAGGCACAATCCTGATCGACAGGGCGGCACCCGAAGGATCGGCAGGCCCGCTGATGAGGACATGGTCATGGCCCATGTATGTTCTATAATAGAACACGCATGCGACCACAGGTGCTCGATTTTTATTGCAATATGAATGTCAGGGCTGCGCAGCCTTGGTCATGGTCTCACGCCATTTGGCCGTGGCGGTCTGGACCTCGGGGTCGTTGCCGTACTGCGTGCCGATCTTCATGAAGGCTTGGGCAAATTTCATCGCGGAGGCTTTGACCTTTTCCATCTCCTCTTTCAGCTCGGGCGCGTTTTCCAGGTCAACGCCTTTGTACTTTTCTTTGAGCTTCGTGCTCTGTTCCAGCATCCTGGTCATCTGCTCGGAATAGCGGTTGACGGCGGCGGCGACATCTTTCGCGCTGCTCGCTTTGTCCACCTGGGACACGAATTCGTCCATGAAGGCGATTTGGTCATTCATCGCCGCCTTGGCGTCCGCGTACTTGCCGCCCCCGCACGACACGAGCCCCAGCGTGATAACCACGATTCCCGCACAAGCAATGAGTTTCACGAAGCCCTCCTTTCAAGGCGATGTCGGCAACACGCTAGCGTAGTCGTGTTCACCCGTCGAGGCCGAATATGACCAGGATCGCGGGACAACATGGCCGGCCGGAAAACCCTCGCGCCCACACCCGGCACGCGCCCGGTCCTGCCCGGGCCCCGTCGAATCCTGCTAATCCCCCGCCCCCTCGTTTCTTTCCCTTTTTCATGGAACGGGGCCCGCCTGTCTTCTTTCTATTGATAGGCCGTCGCCTGCCCAGACACGGCTCGGGTAGCGCTGCGTTCATGGGAGAAAGGAGCAACCGGCTATGGCTTGATTTCCAGCGCCCGGCGGCGCATCGTCGGGGACATGCAATCGTTCAGCGTTTCCACGCGGCAGCGCACGGAATTCGTGGACATAACCCGCAAGGTCGAGTCCGCCGTTGAAGCGATGGGGGCCCGGGATGGCGTTGTAACGGTCTTCGTGCCGCACACCACGGCGGGGGTTACGGTCAACGAGCACGCGGATCCCGACGTCATGGCGGACATGGACGCCGCCCTGGAGCGCGTGGTGCCATGGCGGGCCGGCTATGCCCACGCGGAAGGCAATGCGGCCGCGCACGTGAAGGCCAGCCTCATGGGGTCCTCGGCGCAGGTCATCATTGCCGAGGGGCGGCTTCGGCTCGGAACCTGGCAGGGGCTCTTCCTGTGCGAGTTCGACGGCCCCCGGACGCGAACCGTATGGGTTGCGCGTTAACCCGCATTTTGCGCGAGCTGTCGTGCAAAATGCGCCCGAAGGGCCGCCACGTGAGCCGCGTAGGCCGCGGCAACGTGGCCGTACGCGGTGATGTGCCCGCGTTGCGGGCGCAAACGGGGCTCGCCACGTTCGTTTTGTCGAATGCCTGATTCGGCAAAACGTCACGTCTTCTGACACGCGAGTAGCCAGTGCGACTCGTGTGTTCAGAAGCGCTTGTTGCGTGAACGTCGTAACGCTCATACAATAAACAGGCTCGGGTGTGTTCATTCCGTCGCTTGGCCGCCATATGAACGACGCACGCAACGTTAACCGGCCGGGACATCGCCCCCTGCCAGAACCGCGAGGGCCATCGAGGGGCGCGGCGTCGGGGCCGCGAGATCGCACGGACGGCCCATCGCGCAGGGCGTGGGCCTTTTGCTGCCTGCTCGCCGGCTTGATGATGTCCGGGCTGTCGTTCTTCATCTATGGCAAGGGGGCGTCGTCGGATATCCCGTACCGGGATCTCTGGGGCGGCCTGTACGATGGAACTCACCACGCGCCCCGGGAGAGCCGCTTTCTGTTGACGGGCATCCTGGGGATCGGCCTGCTGCTGTGGGGCGCCGCCTTGCTATGGCGCCGGCGGCACGGAACGGGACGATGGTCAGCCCAGTCCGGGCCAGCGGGGTGAAGAAGCCTGCCTTTTTCTTGTCCGCACCTCACCGCTGCGTTATCCTTCAGGTACAGACGTAATAATCATGCGGCCCCTTTTCCCATCGCTGGCGGGAGCGTTCGGCCTGATCGCCTTGTGCGCCGGCCTCTGCGGGGGGTGCGGAGGCGCGCCCGGGGAGCGCGAGTTCGATCGGGGCATGGCCGAGTTCCAGCGCGAGCGCTGGGTCCGGGCGCGGGCCCTGCTGGAAAAATCGATCGCCCGCCGGCCGGGCCACGCCGATAACGCCGTCGCCTACCATTACCTCGGCGTCGCCTGCTGGCGCATGGGCCAGGTGCAGCCGGCCCTGGAAGCCTTCGAGGCCTGCCAGCGGCTGAAGCCCGGGATGGCGGAATCGCTCTACAACACAGGGGTCATCTTCTTCGAGGGGGGCGACCCGGCCCGCGCCGAGCCGCTCTTCCAGGAAGCCGCGCTCGCCCGGCCTGGCGATGCGCGCCCGCTGGAATTCATCGGCGCCATCTACGCGCAGGCCGGACAGTGGGCGGAAGCGCGCCGCGTATTGTCGGTGGCGCAGGCGCGCGCCCCGCAGTCCGCCCGCATCCTCAACGCGCGGGCCTGCGTCGAGGCCCGCGCGGGGAAACCGGACCAGGCCGCGTTCTACCTGATGCAGTCCCTGGAAAAGGATGCCGGCTACGCGCCAGCTCTCTTCAACCTCGCCCGGCTGCATGAAGGACAGGACGCGAAACAGGCGGAAAGCTATTTCGAGAAGTACATCGAGTCGGTGCGCAACGATCCGGTCGCGCGCACGGGCCCCCAGGCGGAATATGCGGAACACGCCCTCGGGGATCTCGCGGCGGAAAAGCCGACGCCCGCCCCCGCCCCGCCGCCCGCCCCGGCCGCGAAGAGCTTCGAGGCCTTGCTCAAGGAGGCCGCCGACGAGGCCTCGCGGGGGCATGTGTCCTCCGCGCTTCATCTCTGCCTGGAGGCCTCGGGCCGGGCAGAGCGGCAACGCGATACGGGTAAGCAGGAAAAAGCCCTGCGGGAGGCGGTCCGGCTGGCCCCGCAGCAGGCGAGGGCCCATTATGCGCTGGGACGATTCCTGGCCGGGCAGGACAAGGCGGACGCGGCGCTGGACTGTTTCAAGACGGCGGTCGAACTGGACCCGCGGTTCTCCCTGGCGCAACTCGGGCTGGCCGAGGCGGCGGTCAAGGCCGGCGAATTCGATGCGGCCCTCGTGGCCTGCCGCGCGGTCGTGCAGCAGGAGCCGGACAACCCGGAAGCGCTGTGGCTCCAGGCCACGTTGTACGACGATCCGCTGGACATGCCCGAGCCCGCGGCGCGGACCTACCGCGAGTTCGAGCGTCGATTCCCCGGCGACCCTCGCGTCGTGCGCGCCCGCGAGCGGCTCAAGATCCTGCAGCCGCCCCGCACGGAGCCGCCGCGCCGGCCCCCGGCGGAACCCGCGCCGGCCCCCGGGCCCGAGGCCCCGGCGCCGACGGCCGCAGACGCCGACGGCGCGCGACACGTGCCGTTCAAGCCCCCGGCCACCCCGAACCTGCAGGCGGCCGTGCAGGCATATAACCGCGGCACCACCTACCAGCAGCAGGGCGACCTGGATCGCGCCATCTTCTACTACCTGCGCGCCGTCGAGAACGACGACTCCTTCGCCACGGCGTTTTTCAACCTGGGCATCGTCTACACCTCCCGCCGGGATTTCGATCTCGCGAAGGACGCTTACCGGCTGGCCCTGGAGCGGCAGCCCGACCTCGTGGCCGCCCGCTACAACCTGGCCGTGCTGCTCACCGAGCAGGGCGAACCGGAAGCCGCCGCGGAGCAGTACACCCTGCTCCTCAAGGCCCATCCGGACCACGCGGCGTCACACTATGCGCTCGGCCTTCTCTACGCGGGAAAGGCCGGCACCTACGGACTCGCCCGACGGCACTACGAGGCCTTCCTGAGACTGGAACCGGAAGGCCCGGCCGCCGGGGCCGTGCGCGACTGGCTGAGTATCCACTGACGCCGCCGCGCCGCCTTCACTCCGGGCGCCCGCCCCACCGGCCCCGCCCGTTGCGCGCGCCGTTTTTCTTGCGACACGCGCGCTTGACGACCTCGACGTAGACGCCTTCCTCGCCCACCACGTGCTCCAGCTCGCGGACCAGAGCCTCCGCCGCCTCGACGTGAAAGGTGCGATCCGCCTTGACGAATACCTTTTCGCCCGTCGGGAACTGCAGGCAGAGCGTGACCGGCGTCGGCCCGGGATGACGGGCCAGCAATTCCTTTATTTTCCAGAGCTTGGCGTCGTCGAGCCCGGCGGCGGAGACGTGTACGCTCAAACGCTCGGCGAACATCCGGTGCACGTCCTTTAGCGGGTAGATTTCCTGGACCTCGATCTTGGTCTGGTCGCCTTTCTTGACAACGCCGCAGAGCATCACGGGCGCGGCGTCCTGGAGGTGCACCCCGTACTCGCGGAAGGCCTCCGGGAAGGCGACCGCCTCCACCGCGCCGTCGAGCAGCTCCAGCCGGAACACGCCCATCGGCTTCTCTTCTTTCTTCGTGAATTTCTTCTGGAACTGCGCGACGAGGCCGCCGACCCGCGCGGCGCCGCCGGATGGCACGGCTTCCAGCCCCGCCATGTTCGCCACCCCGAAGGTCCGCAGCGCCCATTCGTAGGCGGTCAGCGGGTGGCCGGAAATGTAGAAACCCAGCAGCTCCCGCTCCGCGGCCAGCATCTGGCTTTCCGGCCACGGCTCGCCCGGGGGCAACTCGTCCTGGACGGGCGTCCCTTCCGTCGGGGCGAGGAGGTCGAAGAGCGAGGTCTGCCCGCTTCGCTTGTCCCGCTGCATGGCCGCGGCGTGGCTCACGGCAAAGTCCAGGCCGGCGAAGAGCCGCCCGCGCGACATCCCGCTGAAGTCAAAGGCCCCGCACTTGACCAGGCTCTCCAGCGTCTTCTTGTTGACGAGCTGGGCGTCCACGCGCCCGCAGAAATCCACCAGGCCCTTGAACGGGCCGCGCGCCGTGCGCTCGGCAACGATCGCCGCGACGGCGCCGGTACCGACGTTCTTCACCCCCGCCATGCCGAATCGGATGGCGTCGCCGACGGGCTTGAACCGCACGTCGCTGTCGTTGACGTTCGGCGGCAGGATCTCGATGCCCATCTCCTTGCCCTCGGCCACCAGCAAGGGCAGCTTGTCCGTGTTCCCTATTTCGCTCGAGAGCAGCGCGGCCATGAACTCCACGGGGTAGTGCACCTTGAGCCACGCGGTCTGGTAGGACAGGACGGCGTATGCCGCGCTGTGCGACTTGTTGAAGCCGTAGCCGGCGAACCGGGAGATGTCCTCGAACACCTTCTTGGCGACGCGGGGCGGAACGTGGTTGGTCTTCTGGCAGCCCTGGACGAATTTCTCCTCCATCTCGTCCATGACTTCCTTTTTCTTCTTGCCCATCGCGCGGCGGAGGATGTCGCCCTGGCCCAGGCTGAAGCCGGCCAGCACGTTGGCCACCTGCTGGACCTGCTCCTGATAGAGCATGACGCCATAGGTCTCCCGCAGGATCGGCTCCATCAGGGGGTGGTCGTACGTGAGCTTCACCTTGCCGTGCTTGCGGTTGACGTAGTCGTCCAGCATGTTCATGGGGCCGGGGCGGAAGAGGGCGATCATGGCGATGAGATCCTCAAACCGCGTCAGCCCGATGCGCCGCAGCAGGTCGCGCATCCCCTTGCTTTCCACCTGGAACACGCCGACGGTGTCGCCGCGGTTGAGCAGGTCGAACGTCGCCGCGTCGTCCATGGGCAGGTTCGCCATGTCCAGCTCGACGCCGCGCCCGGCCCGGACGAGGTCGACGGCCTCCTGGATGACGGTGAGGGTCTTCAGCCCGAGGAAGTCCATCTTCAACAGGCCGATCTCGCCGAGGGGCTCCATCTCGAACTGCGTGATGACCTCGCCATCCTTGTCCCGCTGGAGCGGCACCAGCTCGATCAGGGGCTTTTCGCCGATCACCACGCCGGCGGCATGGGTGCCGGGATTCCGGGGCAGCCCTTCGAGCACCTCGGCGTACTTGAGGATGTGCCGCGCGTGGTCCTCGGTGTCGCGGGCCTTGCGGAACTCGGGATTCTGCTTGAGCGCGATTTCCAGCGTCATCTTGGGATCGTCCGGAACCATCTTGGCCAGTCGGTCGCACTCGCCAAGCGGGATCTCCAGCACGCGCCCGATGTCCCGGATGACCGTTTTGGCGCCGAGGCTGCCGAAGGTGATGATCTGCGCGACGTTGTCGCGCCCGTACTTCTCGCGGACGTAGTCGATCACCTCGCCGCGCCGGGCCTGGCAAAAGTCGATGTCGAAATCCGGCGGCGAGATGCGCTCGGGGTTCAGGAACCGCTCGAAGATCAGGTTGTACCGCAGCGGGTCGATGCCCGTGATGCCCAGCGCGTACGCCACGATGCTGCCCGCGCCGGACCCGCGGCCGGGCCCGACAGGGATATGCTGCTCGTGGGCGAACCGGACGAAGTCCCAGACCACGAGGAAATAGTTGAGGAACCGGGTCTTCTCGATCACGCCCAGCTCGAAATGGAACCGGTCGCGGATTTTTTTCTCCTGCTCGTTCTTCGGGTGGTCGAGGTCCTCGATGCCGTACCGCCGCCGGAGCCCCTCCCGGCCCAGCTGCTCGAGGTAGGATTTCTCGTCCTTGCCGCCCGGGATCTCGTAGCGCGGGAAATGGAGGTCCCTCTCCAGCCGCAGCTCGACGTTGCAGCGCTCCGCGATCTCGACGGTGTTCGCCAGGACCTCGGGATGGTCGGGGAACAGGCGCTGCATTTCCTCGCCGCTCTTCATGAAGAACTGGTCGGAGGCGTAACGCATGCGCTTCGGGTCGGTCATGACGGTCTGCGTCTGGAGGCAGAGCAGCACTTCGTGGGCCTCGGCATGTTCCGGGCGGAGGTAATGCACGTCGTTGGTGGCGACGACCGGCAGGCCGGTGCGGCGGGCGACCTCCAGGATGCCCCGGTTGGCGATCTTCTGCTCGGGCAGGCCGTGGTCCTGAATCTCCAGGAAAAAGTTGCCGGGCCCCAGGATCTCCGTGTAGGACCGGGCGGCGCGCTCCGCTGCGGCCGGATCCTCGTGCGCGCAGGCCGCCGCCACCTCGCCGTGCAGGCAGCTCGCGAGCCCGATCAGCCCTTCGTGGTGCTGCGCCAGCAGTTCCTTGTCGATGCGCGGCTTGTAGTAGAAGCCCTCGAGGTGCGCGAGGGAGACGAGGCGCACGAGGTTGTGCCAGCCCTGCAAGTTCTCGGCCAGCAGCACCAAGTGATGCCGCGGGGCGTTCGTGTTCCGCTCCCGCCGGCCGTCGGACGCCACGTACACCTCGCAGCCCAGCACGGGCTTGATCCCGCGGCTGCGCGCCTGCTTGTAGAAGTCCACGATGCCGTAGAGCACGCCGTGATCGGTGATGGCCACGGCCGTCATGCCGAGTTCCTGCGCCCGTTCCATCACGCGGTCCGGCTGGCAGGCCCCGTCCAGCAGGCTGTACGACGTGTGAAAATGCAAATGGACAAACGGCACGGTCTTCAAATTCATCGCTCCGCGGGATCGCCGAAATCTTCCGCCATGGTACCGGAACTCCTTATAGCCCATCCGGGAGCCCGATGCCAAAAAAAGATTTTTCCCCGCCGGGAAACGGCCGGGTTTAGCGCTTTTTCTCTTGCCTGCCGGGGGTTCCCCCGGCATAGTCGCGACCTTTTTACGGCCGGGAAGACCTCGCGAAAACCGCGATTGACCCCCGCGGGAAGGAAAACACCATGCCCAGACAGGTACAGCTTTCGAACATACGCAACATCGGCATCATGGCGCACATCGATGCCGGCAAGACCACCGTCAGCGAGCGCATCCTCTTTTTCACGGGAAAGACGCATAAACTCGGCGAGGTGCACGACGGCGCCGCCCAGCTCGACTGGATGCCCCAGGAGCGGGAGCGCGGCATCACCATCACCTCCGCCGCCACGACGACCCTGTGGCGCGATCACCGGATCACGCTGATCGACACCCCCGGCCACGTGGATTTCACCGTCGAGGTCGAGCGCAGCCTGCGCGTGCTGGACGGCGCCATCGCCCTCTTCTGCGCCGTCGGCGGCGTGGAGCCCCAGGCGGAAAAGGTCTGGCACCAGAGCGAAAAGTACAACGTCCCCAAGATCGCGTTCGTCAACAAGATGGACCGCGTGGGCGCGGATTTCTTCGCCGTCCTGGAGGAAATCCAGAACGACCTGGGCGCCAATGCCGTCCCCGTCGTGGTGCCCATCGGCAAGGAAGAGGCGTTCCAAGGCATCATCGACCTGGTTTCCATGAAGGCCCTCTATTACGATGGGGACAACCAGGGCGTCACATTCCGGGAGGAGAGCATTCCGGCGGACAAGATGGAAAAGGCCCGGAAATGGCGCGCCAACCTCGTGGAGAAGTGCGCCGAACAGGACGACGCCCTCCTCGAGAAATTCGTGGAGAAGGGCGACCTGACCAAGGACGAGATCCTGGGCATCCTGCGCAAGGCGACCATCGCCCGCCGCGTGGTCCCGGTCTACTGCGGCTCGGCGTTCAAGAACAAGGGTATCCAGCGCCTTCTGGACGGCGTCATCCGCTGCCTCCCCGCCCCCAACGAGATCCCGCCCATCATCTGCGCCCGGGAACCCGAGGCCAACAAGAGGGAACCGACGGACGAGGACCCCTTCTCCGCGCTCGCCTTCAAGGTGGTGTCGGACAAACACATGGGCAAGCTGACCTACATCCGCATCTACTCCGGCCGCCTGGAATCCGGGTGCACCGTGCTGAACAGCAGCCGCGACAAGACCCAGCGCATCAGCCGGCTGTTCCGCATGCACGCCAACCGTCAGGAAGTGATCACCGAGGCCTTCACGGGCGACATCGTCGCCGTGGTGGGGCTCAGCGACACGCGAACCGGCGACACGCTCTGCACCGAGGCCCAGCCCATCCACCTCGAGGCCATCGAATTCCCGGCGCCCGTCGTGTCCATCAGCATCGCCCCGGAAACCCAGGGGGATTCCGAGCGGCTGGGCGAGGCGCTGCACCGGCTGGCGGACGAAGATCCCACGTTCACCGTGGCGTTCGACGCCGAGACGTCCGAGACGATCATCTCGGGCATGGGCGAGCTGCACCTCGAGATCATCGTGGACCGCCTGAAACGCGAGTTCAACGTGGCGGCGAAGGTGGGGCGCCCCGAGGTGGCCTACCGCGAGACCGCGACCGTCCCCGTGGAAGGCGAAGGCAAATACATCAAGCAATCCGGCGGGCGCGGCCAGTATGGCCACGTCTGCATGAAAATGGAGCCCCTGCCTCCCGGCGACGGCTTCGAATTCGTCAACGACGTGGTCGGGGGGCGCATCCCGCTGCAGTACATCCCGTCCGTCGAGAAGGGCGTGGTCAGGGCCCTGCGCTCCGGCCCGTACGCGGGGTATCCGGTGGTGGACCTGCGGGTCTCGCTCTACGACGGATCGTACCACGAGGTGGACTCCAACGATTTCGCGTTCCAGGAGGCCGCGCGCATCGCGTTCAAGCAGATGTTCCTCAAGGGACAGCCCGAACTGCTCGAGCCCGTCATGTCCGTCGAGGTCGTCGCGCCGGAGGAGTTCATGGGGCCGTGCGCCAGCTCCATCTGCCAGCGGCGCGGCCGCATCGAGTCCATGACCCGGAAGGGCGACCTGCAGATCATCGAGGGCCTCGTGCCGCTCGCCGAGATGTTCGGCTACGCCAACGCGCTGCGCACCCTGACCCAGGGCCGCGCCTCGTTCTCCATGCACTTCGAGCACTACGAGGCGGTCCCCGACGCGCTCGCGGAGACCATCGTCGAGAAGCGGCGGAAGGAAAAGAAGGTGCGGGGCTGACGCCCCGATTTCTTTCCCGCTTCTCTTTCGGGGGCCGCTCGCGCATACTCGGGCCATGGGAACGAAGAAGACCGCCGGCATGATACCGGATCTCCAGTCGAGCATCCTCTGCGATGACGTGCGGCAGGAGCGGAACGGCAAGTTCATCCTGATCGGGCTCTTCGACGCCATCGGCGCGCCCAAGTTCCCGCTCGTCTACCCGCGGCTCTTCATGGTCACCCGCTGGTGCAGCGGCGAGGGCGTATTCAAGCAGCGCACGCGCGTCCTGCGCCCGGACGGCCTGTCCGTGCTGGCGGAAGGCAAGGACATCCCCGTGCGCCTGCCCAACGCGGAGGCCACGGCGACGAACATCGAGGCCTTCATGAACGTCGTATTCCAGGAAGAGGGCACGCACTGGATCGAGATCCTGCTGGAAGGCGATCTCAAGGTGCGATTCCCCCTGCGCGTAAACAAGATCCGACCGCCCCCGGCCGGCGTGCCGCCGGCGGAAGAAGCCTGACGGGCGGATGATAAAACGGGCGCCCGGAAACGCCGGACGCCCGCTTCTCTCCGCCGCCGCTTCTTCGATCAGCCCTTGGCGTCGTCGTCGCTCTCGACAAGCCGGATGGTCTTGGGCCGGGCCGCCTCGCGCAGCAGCTTGTCCGACGCCTCGACGTGCTTGTTGAGCGTGTCGAGCGTCTTGCGGAATTCCTCGGTGGCGGCGACGGCCTTGAGCGTGCCATCCACGGCCTGCTGGACGTGCAGGACCTTCTCGATCTCCTTGCCGAGCTGCGCAATCCGGTCGAGCTGGGTCTGGATGCCCTGGCTGGCCGCGGCCATCTTCTCCGCGTGGTCCTTGAACGCCGCGACGACCTGGCCGGCGCCCTCGCCGTAGGTCTTGGCCAACTGGCCCGGCACGGCGGCCAGGGACTTGTCCAGGCTCTGCGCGTGGTTCTGAAGGACACCCTTCCACTGCTCCGTGCCGGCGGCCAGGCTCTGGGCGTGGCCCTGCAGGACGGATTTCCACTGCTCGGCGCCCGTGGCCAGGCTGCCCTTGAGATCGCCGCTGGCCGACGCCAGGCCGCTCTTGAGGTCGCCGGTGGCCGCCTTGAGCGCTTCCTGCAGGCCCTTGAGGTCGCTGGCCGCGCCGTGAACCGCCTGGGTCCACTTCTCCACCACGGCCCCCTGCCCCTCGCCCAGGCTCTTCTGCAGCTTCTCAATCGCGCCGGCCACCTGCTGCATGGCGCCGTCCATGGCCGTCCGCATCGCGGCGGCCATCGCATCGGGCTGCGGCACATGGTTCTTGAACGCGGACTGGATCGCGCCGCCCAGGGCGCCGGCCAGGTCGGCCGCGGTCATGGCGGTCTGCGGAATATTGCCGGGCAGGCAGGCGAGGAGCCGGCACTCGATGTAGCGATCCACGCGCAGCTGCAGTGTCTGGCGCGCCAGCACGGTCAGGCCGAGCAGCAGCATGGCGGCCCAGAACCAGAGCGAGTTCCCCTGAAGCCAGACGGCCACCCCCAGCAGGATCAGCGCGAACACGACGCCGCCATAGAGCTGGCCCTTCGCCTGGGCGCTCTGGAAGCCCGCCAGGCCCATGACCTGCCGGGGATGCCAGCCCAGGCTCCACGACTTGACCAGGTGGCGCACGCGGGTGGTGACCGCGGAGCCGCCGCACAGCGACTCCAGCCGCGACGCCACGGCCGACCGGTCGGCGACATCCAGGTCCGCCGGCACCGGGTCGCGCTTCAGCGCCCAGTACTCGGCCACGAGATCGATCCACTGAAGAAAGAGGTAGGCCCACACCAGCCCGAGGCTAAGCGAGGCGGCCAGCTTGCGAACCGAAGCGGAGAAGACATCTCCCGCCAGCAGGTAGCCAAGCAGCCCCCCGAGGGCTATCAGCGGCAGCAGACCCAGCAGTTGCATTCCGGACCCGTTCCGACGCGCGGCATCGCATTTCATGCAGGCTCTCCCCCACTTTTGAATGAACAATTCACTCTAGGGGTTCCACGGGAGATTGTCAAAGCCGAGTCTCGCGGCTATAAGCCTTTACATCGGCGCCCCGCGGCATCGGGCGGCGACGGCAGCCGGGCAGATCATGAGAATACGCAAACCCGCCATAACCATGGGATTCGCGCTGGGGCTGCTCGGCGCCGCCGGCGGCGCGCCCGCACAGGCCGGCGATGCCGCGGTGGCGCCGCCGCTCGCGGCGGTGCCGGCCGGCGTCTTCGTCATGGGCGGGAGCGAGGCCCAGCCGCCCCGGGAACTGCGCCGGATCGATATGCCCGCCTTCCGCCTCGGGCAGTACGAGGTCACCGTCGAGGAGTGGGCGGCCTGCTTGAACGGCGGCGGGCAGCCGGACTACCCGGGCTCGCCGCAGGTGACCCGGCGCGGGAAGCGCTTCCGCCCGGCGCGCGGACAGGGCCGGAACCCCGCGGCCTGGATCAGCCTGGCCGACGCGCAGGCCTACTGCCGCTGGCTGTCCGAGCGCGCCGGCCTCCGCGCGCGCCTGCCGACCGAGGCGGAATGGGAGTACGCCGCGCGCGGCGGGCTGGAGGGCGCCCGGTTCCCGTGGGGGTGGGGCGCGCCGGAAGGACGCGCATGCTTCAACGCCAGGGCGCCCCGGCGCGTCGGCGCATTCCCGCCGAACGGCTACGGCCTCTGCGACATGGCCGGCAACGTGTTCGAGTGGTGCGCGCCGGACAATGCCGGCGGACCGCCGGTCGCGCGCGGCGGCAGCTGGTCCGAACGCGACCCCCGCTACCTCCGGGTCTACAACCGCGTGCCCTTCCCGGCCGCCTATCGGAATGCGGACGTCGGATTCCGGATCCTGGTGGAGGGCGCCGAATGAAGCATCGCCTTCGCGACTACGTGGAGTACGGCCTGGTGCGCGGCCTGACGGCGATCGTCGGCCGGCTGCCGCACCGCGCGGCGCTGGGCCTCGGCTGGGTGCTGGCCCGGCTGGTCTTCCTGGTCGCCCGCCGGCGGATGCATCGTTTCGAGCGGCGGATCGCCCAGGTGTTCGGCGACGCGAAATCCCCCCGCGAGCGGCGGCGTATCCTCTGGCTCGCGTGGCGCAACCTTGTGTTCAACGGCATCGAGTCCATGCGCACCCCCCTCGTCACCCGGGAGTGGATCAGCCGCGTGGTGGACCAGCGGGATGTCCACCTCCTCTTCGAAAATATGAAGGAGGGGCGCGGCGCCGTCCTGGCGGTCCCGCACATGGGCAACTGGGAGCTGGCCGGCGTGGGGATGCAACTCCTGGGGGCCCGCCTGATGATCATCGTGCGGCGCCAGAGGAACATGCTCACCTACGAATGGCTCAACCGCGTGCGCGCCTCCGCGGGCCTCGAGTCGTTCCTCCGCGAGGCCCATAGCTTCACGGGGATCGTCAAGGGCCTCCAGCATGGGAAGGTCCTGGCCATCCTGCCCGACCTGCGGGCCAAGGCCCAGTTCGTGGCGGCGCCGTTCCTCGGGCACACGGCCCAGATCCCCGCCGGCATGGCCGCCTTCGCGCGGGAGGCCGGCGTCCCGGTCATCCCGGCCTACGCCGTCCGCGAAGGCTGGACGCGCCACCGCTGGGTGGGCTTCCCCCCGATTCATCCCGACCCCGCGTTCGACCGCGACGCCGACATCGAGCGGATGACGCGATATGTCATCGGGTTTTTCGACCAGGCCATCCGGGCGCACCCGGACCAGTACTACTGGTTCAATGGAAGATGGGTTCTCGGCGAAGAGCCGCCATGATCCGGGACCTCTCGATCGATGTATCGCCGGCGGACGCGGGCCCACGGCTGGACCGGTTTCTCGCCGATCGTTTTCCCTCCACAAGCCGGTCCCTCGTGGCGCGAGCCATCGAGCAGAACGCCATCCTCGTCAACGACCGACCGGCGGCCAAGGGGCGCCGCCTGGCGGCGGGCGACCGGGTACGGGTCGTCGAGTTGCTCGAACAAGCCGATTGGAAGGCGGCGCCGAACCCCGCCCTTCCCCTTGCCGTGATCCACGAGGACCCAGCCTTCCTCGTGCTCGACAAGCCCGCGGGCCTGCCGGTCCATCCGCTGGAGCCCGGCGACACGCGCACGGTCGTCAGCGCCCTGATCGCCCGCCATCCGGAGCTGTCGGCCATCGGGCCCGATCCCCTGTTCCCGGCCATCGCGCACCGGCTGGATACGGACACATCGGGGCTGCTGCTGGCGGCGCGTGATGAATCCGCCTATCGCTCCTTCCGCCGCCAGTTTCAGGCCGGGGATGTGGACAAGCGATACATCGCGCTCGTCGGCGGCGCGATCGGAACCGGCGGGCGGCTGGATCAGCTCCTGGCGCACGCTGGAGGCGGGGCGCACCGGATGGTTGTCGTTCCGGACGGAGCGCGCGGCCGCCGGCCCATGCGGGCGATCACGGAATACGAGCCGCGCGAAGCCCTGCCCGGGTTCACGCGCCTCGACGTGCGCATCCGGACCGGGGTCACGCACCAGATCCGCTGTCAGCTGGCTTCGCTCGGGCATCCCGTCGCGGGGGACGCCTTGTACGGCTCCGCGTCGCCGGGCATCCCGCGGCTTTTCCTGCACGCGGCGGAGATCGCCTTCCGCCACCCGCGCGCGGGAACCGAGTGCCGATTCCACTCCCCCCTGCCCGCGGACCTGCGCGCCGCGCTCGAATCGTTGCGGTCTCGCGGGAGCTCGACCCTCCATGAAAAGGTCCCTGGAGGGCGAAGCTCCCGCGACGCCGCCTTGTCCTGGATTGACGCGCATTGTCACCTGCAGGACGACCGCCTGGCGCCGGACCTCGACGGCGTCCTGGCGCGCGCCCGCGCTGCCGGCGTCGAACGAATGGTGTGTTGCGGTTCCGCGGAATCCGACTGGAATCGCGTCGTGGAATTGGCCGGGCGACACCCGGACATCATCCCCGCGTTCGGCCTTCATCCCTGGTACCTGCGCGAGCGCTCCGCGGAATGGCTTCCGCGGCTTGAGCGCCTGCTGATCGAACACCCCCGCGCCGGCGTCGGGGAGATCGGGCTCGACCACGCCCTGCCGGACCGGAACGACGCCGAGCAGGAGGAAGTCTTTCTCGCTCAACTGCACCTCGCCCGGCGCCTTGGCCGGCCCGTCTGGATTCACAGCCGCCGCGCGTGGGGCCGGATGCCCGAGTTGCTGCGCCAGTTCGGCCGCCACGAGCCCGGCCTCGTGCTGCACTCCTACTCCGGCCCCGCGGAACTCATGGAAAAACTGGCCGCGCTCAATGCGTATTTTTCCTTCTCGGGCACGATCACCCGCTCCAACAACCGGCGCGGGCGCGAGGCCGCCGCGCGAGCGCCGGCGGACCGGCTGCTCATCGAGACCGACGCGCCCGACCTGCCGCCGGTTATCCGGACGCCCGACGGATCGGCCTTCGTCCCGCCATTGAACGAGCCGGCGCACCTGGTCCATGTCGCCGCGGCCCTGGCGGAGCTCCGGGGGTGGACGCTGGAGGAAACGGCCCGGGTTACGGGAAAAAACGCGGACCGGATACTGCAAAGCCTGAACCCATGACACCTCCTCCCGCCTTCTCGCGCAACGAACTACTCCTCGGCCTGGAGGCCGCGGAGAAACTGACCGACGCCCTGGTGGTCATCGTCGGCCTTGGGGCGGTCGGCTCGTTCGCGCTGGAGGCCCTCGCGCGCGCGGGCGTCGGACGGTTCCGCCTGGCGGACTTCGACAAGGTTCGGCCCTGCAATTTGAATCGCCTGTTGACGGCAACGCATTCGACGCTGGGCCGCAAAAAAGTCGAGGCCGCCGCGGCGCGCGTCGCCGAAATCAACCCGGACGGCCGGGTCGAGGCGCTGGACCTGTTCGCGGATGAGACATCGTATCCCCGGATCCTGGCCGGGCCGCCGGACGTGCTGATCGACGCGATCGACAGCGTCGGGCCCAAGGCCGCCCTGTTGACCGCCGCCGTGAACGCAGGCGCCCGGCGCGTGATTTCCTGCATGGGCGCGGCCAACCGGGGCGACCCGTTGGCGGTGAAAGTGGCGATGCTTTCAAAAACGCGCGATTGCCCGCTGGCTCGCGAGGTTCGCGGCCGCGTTCCGAAGGGACTCCAGCAGCGCATCCTTGCCGTGTACTCGGATGAGGCCCCCTGGAACCCGCCGGCGCCGCCGGAGCCGGATGGCGCGTTGCGGCGCGGCCGGCCGCGCCGCACGCTCGGCAGCCTGTGCTGCGTCACGGGTGTTTTCGGCCTCGTCGCCGCGCGGGAGGCCATCCGGGCGATCACGGACCGGTGAGCGCGGTCGAGCCGTCAATCGATGCTCTGAAGGATATCCGTGTTGACGAGGTTGGTGAAGATGCTGTTGGCGGCGTCGGCGTTCTGGATCGCCGCCACGTGGCCGTCGAGGTAGAGGACGTTGCGGTACTCGGCCCCGTGGTTGTCCGCGTCCGTAATTTTCGGCATGTTGGCTGGCGTCGCGTCGCCTCTTTCCATGGCATTCGCCTCGTCGCACATCATGGGCGCAATGGCGGCATTTTCCGGTGACGAGATCAGCCGGTGCCCCGCGATGTACATGTAACTGATGTTGCGCTGTCCAATGTCGGCGATTGTGACGGCCGGAGTGACCGGCTCCAGATTGTCGCCATCCACTTTATCGCTGGGACAAATCCATACTTTCGGATCGATCAGGATTTCCCGTACCCTGTTGCTCACAAAGCCTGCGTCGACGCCTTTGGTTGGCATCACTCCGCCCAGCAGCATGGCATGAGGCGGCAGAGGGTACTGGTTACTAAGCTCCGCGCCCTCGCGCGCCGCGATCAGCGTGAACTCGCCGTTCATGACGGGATCGCCCGCGTACAGGTACAGCGCGGCGCCGATCTGCCGCAAATTGCTACGGCAGGTGGCCCGGCGTCCGTTCTCAATACCCAGCTTGGCCACGGGAATGAGAATGGACATCAGGATCGAAATGATCGCGATGACGACGAGCAACTCGATCAACGTGAAGGCGCGGTGCTGCTTGGTCATGGATGTCTCCTTCTACTTGTTGATAAACGCCCGCCAGTCGCGGCCGCCGTAGCCCGGACTGTCCCAGTTGGTGACGGCGCCGCTGTACTTGTTGTTGAACACCCAGTTCACGCTCAACGTCGCGCCGGTGGGCACGGGGATCGTCGCCTGCCATGTCGTGCCGCCGATATTGGCCATGACGTTGGTGGTCAGGTTGTTCCAGGTCTCGTCGAACCCGAGATGGGCATTGATGTTAGTCGCCGCCGCCAACGGGCCGCCCGCCTGGTCGTAGGTGATGGTAATGGTCCCGCCGTTCGTCGGCGAATGCGGTGTCCAGGTGGCGCGCAGGGTGCCGCGGTACGCCCGGTAGTTGTCCCCGCCGCCGCCCATTCCCTCCCAGACGGTGCCCGACACGTTGCGCGGCTTGAACTCGAAATTGGGGCTGACGATGACATTGGTGTCCACCGCCAGGTCGTAGTACCAGGTTCCGTCGCCCATGAAGGTCATCGGGACCGGACCCCAGGAAGAGGGCGGGAAGTTCCCGGCGATCTGCACGTTGCGGTCGCCAGCCAGGCCGCGGCTGTACTGCGTGTAGTAAATCCGCATCGTCCCGCCCGTCTCCGGCAGCGGGTTGGGCTCCCACCAGACGCCCCGGAAGGGATGCGCCCCGGCGTACAGGCGGAAGAACATCGGGTTGCTCGCGTTCTCCACGGTCACGGTCCAGTTCCCTCCGGAGCCCGCGGCCGTCTGTCCGTAGTCCGTCCAGCCCTGCGCCAGGTTGGTGGAGAACTGGACGCCGTGCTGCGCCTCGCCGATATTATTCGTGAACAGGACGACGGTTCCGCCGGCCACCGGCTGCATGGCCACGAGTTGCGGCGGGTTGGCCGCCGGCGCGAAGGGCAGTTCGCTGTTGGCCCAGACGTACGGGTCGAGCACGATGTTCGTGCTGCCGGTTTCGATGTAGTGCTCGACGTCCGAGGCCGGGTCCAGGACGGCGGATTCCGCGCCGAAGACCACCGCATACTTGTAGGCGAAGCTGCGCGGGGTCCGGCGGTTGGCCCACGCGCCCCCGTAGTAGGGCACGGTGTAACTATCTCCGCCGATCAGCGAATAGGGCGTGTCCCCTACCATGGCCGGATCCAGCCCGTTGGTTGTAAAACTCCACGTGCGCGAGTAGACACCGTCAGCGGCGGTCGCATCGCCGAGCGTTCCGTCATCCACCAGTTCGATTCCTCCCACATCCCATCCTACATAGCTGTTACCCGGCCAGTCGCCAATGCCGGTGCCATTGCGGTTGAACCCCCGCAGCGGGTCGCTGCCGACGACGAGGACGCGCTGGACGCCGTAGAGGTCGCGGCCGGAGAGGTCGAGCCGGAAGGTCATGGTCACGCGTTCGCGCACGCCGGCGTCGCCGCGCGTGGCGTTGGTGTAGACCATGGCGTAGAAGTCGAAGTTAGTGTCGTTGGGATCCCGCCACGGGTGGGCGGCCACGCCGAGGTAGTCGGTGACCACGAGGCTGCTGCCGTCGGTCGGCAGGGTCAGCCAGCGCGAGGCGTCGGCGTACTTCTGCAGGCGGATGGCCTCGAAGTTGTTCGTGCCGGTGTTCTTCAGGATGCCGCTGTACTTGTAGTAGACCCGCGACCCGGTCCCGGGCGGGAACGTGACGTCGCGGTAGTACGACGTGAGCGGGCCGCCGATCAACGCCAGCGGCATGGAGGTCGCGGGCGGGTAGCCCCACTCCAGCGGCTCCGTGGAGCCGTTGATGAAAAAGTTCGAGGCGCCCGGCGTCCTCCCGAGGCCCGAGGCGGTCTGCAGCACGAAGCGGACGGTGACCGAGGTGGATATGCCCGCGTTGGTCGGGAACAGGCACAGGAAGGTGTGCTTGGAATTGGTCGAGGCGTCCTCGATGAAGTCGGCCGCGACGGGCACCAGCATGCCGGCCGCCGGCAGGGCGTTGGTCAGGCGCAGCAGGAAGGTGGCGTCGCTCAACATCTCCACGGAGCCCGGGCTCTCGCCGTTCACGGCCCAGTTCGCCGTGTTGGTCGCGGTGTTCGTGGTCACATTCTCGTTGAAGCGCGCGTAGACGACATGGTTGGACTGGACGCCGGCGACGAAGCGCAGGAACGGCGCGTTGACGTCGCCCGGGGCCAGGTCCGGGAACCCGTCGTGGTCCGCGTCGACGTCGTACGTGACGTAGTTGGCGGTGGTCAGGAGCCCGGCGGCCCAACCGCCACCCGCCGCCGCGTTGGTCTGCGCGGGAATGGCGTCGGGCGAACTGTAGGCCGAGTTCGTGTCGTTGTTGTGGAGGCTGGCGAAGACGCGGACCTGCGCCCCCTGCGGGACCACCTCGCCCGGCTGGACCTCGCCGAGCCGGTTCGTGGCGTAGAGGACGCTCCAGGGGATGCGCGCCTCGAACCCCTTCAGCGGGCAGGCCGTGGAGTCGGCCTGGACGACCATATCGACCGGTGTGCCGCGCGGGCTGACGCCGTTGCCCTGGTCGAACACGGCCTCGACGTTGTTGCTGTCGGGGGCGCCCGCGCCGTCGTACGTCACGCGCACGATGTTGTTGTAGTAGCCTTCCGAGGCGATCATGAAGTCCAGCCCGAAGTTTTCGGCGCCGGGGGCGGCCGAGGCCTGCCAACCGACATCGTTATAGCCGATGTAGGGCATGGCATTCTTCACCCAGTTGGTCGTCGTCGTCGCGCCGGTGCCCGCGCCGGGGTCCGCGTCCAGCAGCACGGCGAACTTGTTGCCGGATTCCCAGCCCTGCAGGGCGATGTAGAGGTACTCGGCGTCCCAGGTGACGTACAGGTTGGTGATCACGTCGCTCGCGCCCCAGGAGGCGGCGCCGAAGAACGTGCCGCCGAGGTCCGCGCCGTCGTATTCCGTGGGCCGGCCGTCGAGGATCGCGGTGTTCGGCGGATCGGCCGGCGCGGGAAGCGTGAAAACCGCCAGCGCGAGGACCGCCAGGAGGAGAACGGGTGTCTTTTTCATAGGATGCGCTCCGATGGTTAAACGTTCGAAGAATACCAGACAACCCGCCGCTTGTTGACTTTTTTCTTGCGCCTGCCGCACGCGTGCTACAATAAAGGGCCAACCGGCGGCATGCCGGCTCCGCGCAGGGAGCCCCGCCCATAACAAAGGAGAGGCCTATGAAGAAAGCGATCGGTGTATTGCTGGCGCTGTTGTTCGTCTCCGTGTTCACCCTGCCGGCGGCGGCCCAGGAAAGCCGTCTCGGCGGCGGCGTGAACTACTGGCGGGCCATTGACGACGTGGACGAGGACTTCGACGAGGACGGCATTTCCTGGCTTGTGTCCTACCAGTACTGCCCCTCCGAGATGTTCCGGATCGAGGCGGACCTGGAAATCTTCCCGGACGGCGTGTTCGGCCGGGGAGACACGGACTACGCGCCCCAGGCGTTCGCCATCCTGGGCAGCTGGATCTACGCGGGCGTCGGCGCGGGGATCTACTACTTCGGCGATCCCATCAAGGACTGGGCGGACGATCCGTTCTACGTCCTGCGCGCCGGCCTGGACTTGGAAGTCCTGCCGGACGCCCTCCACCTCGACATCTACGGCCGCTACCAGTTCTCGGACTGGGGCGACATCGACGTGGACACCGACACGGCGATCCTCGGCGGCTGCGTGCGGTTCGAGTTCTGATCCGCATCGGAACGACGTGAAGAACGGGCGGCGCTCCGGCGCCGCCCGTTTTCTTTGGAGCCGCCGCGCCCCGCGGCGTGCGCGGGACGGGGCCTCCCTCCTCATTCCCCGATGAGCGTCTCGCCCAGCGCCACGGTGACGACGTCCGTCATCTCGCGGAACGAGAAGGGTTTCTGGAGGAAGAAGGTCCGCTTGAGGCGCAGGGCCTTGGCGATGTCCGGCTGGGTGGCGGCGAAGCCGCTGACGAGAATCACGGGCACGGCGCCGCCCTCGCCCTTGAGCCACTCGCAGAGCTGCAGGCCGTTGTACTCCGGCATGCTGAAATCCATGATGATCAGGTCGGGCCGCGCCCCGTTCTTGCGCCAGCGCTCCTTGAACGCGGACCCGCTGTCCAGTTCCTCCACCGCGTGGCCGCTGTCGGAGAGTACCTGGCGGCACATTTCCCGGAAGATCGGGTCGTCATCCACCACCCAGATCACGCGCGGGGTCAGGCGCCGGCGGCTCCGAGCCTCGGCGGGGGCCTGCTCGCCGGCCGAGCCTACGGGCAGCAGCACGCGCACGCGGCTCCCGCGGTCGCCCTGCTCGGTGATGACCATGGAGCCTTCGAGCCGGCCGACGATGCCGTAGGCGCTGGAGAGCTTCAGGCTCTTGCGCGCGCCGGTCTCGGGCGCGGCGCGGCGCGGCTCTTTCCCCTTCTCCGACAGGTCCACGACGTCGAGCTGCAGATACTCGCGCTCGCCGGCCTCGCCGCCGACCCGTTCGTTCGCGGTGCTGACTTCCAGCCACCCGCCGCCGGGCATGCCGTCGATCGCGTGGGTCAGGAGGTTGAACACGATCTGGTGGATGGCGCTGGGGACGGACAGGACGGTGTCGCGCCGGGCGTCGAAATGGGTGCGCACGCGGATGGCGCTGCCGGTCTGCGACTCGAGCAGCGAGAGCACGTGGCGCAGCGTGTCGTGCACGCTGCACGGCTTGACCTCCTCGCTCTCGCCGCCCAGGAACGCGAGGATCTCCTCGGTCAGCCGCCGCCCGCGCTGGGCGGCCTCGGCGATCTTGCGCAGCGCGTCGGCGGCCTCCTTCGACAGGGATTCCCGGTTGAGCACGAAGGAGGAGTAGCCGAGGATGACCGAGAGCAGGTTGTTGAAATGGTGGGCGACGCCGCCCGACAGCGCGCCCAGCGACTGGGCCCGCTCGGACTGGACGAGCAGCCGCGTCAGTTCCGCCACCTCGGCCTCGAGTTCCTGAAGGCTTCGTTTTTCTTTCATGGTCCCATCTTGCCGAGACGTCCGCGCCCGGCCCCGTTGGAGGAGAATACCCGCGGGTCCCGTTTTTGTTGATATCCGGGCGCGCGCTCGCTCCGCCGGCCTACGGCGCCGCCGGCTCCTGGATGGAGCGCATGTTCTTCTTGACGATGAACTCGATGAACTTTTCGCGGAATTCCGCGTCGCAGCGGACGCGGCTTTCCCGGTCGAGATCGGCCAGCGCGACAACGGTCTCGCCCTCCTCGCGCACCACGACCGCGCCCCGGGCCTCCACCGCCTTCAGCTTGCCGCGGATCACCAGCCCGCTGACCTTGCGCAGTTCCACCAGGTCGCCCGGCCGGTAGAGGGGCTGCTGCTGGTCGAGCCGGCCCTTGAGCGAAGCGCGGTAGTCGGCCTCCAGCTGGGCCAGTTCCTCGGGGGATACCTGGGGCGCGGCGGCCGGCGCATTCGTCTCGGCGGGGGCCGCGGGAACCGGCAGGGGCGCGGGCGCCGGCTCGGAAGCCGCGGCGGCCGGCGCATTCGTCTCCGCCGGGGCGGCGGCGGGCTTCGGCGGCGCCTGGACGGCCGGCGGCGGCGCGGCGATCTCCGAAATCCTGTGGGGGCGCAGGAAGGTCTTGACCAGCATGACCACGATGATCACGCCCGCGCCGGCGATCAGCCAGCGCACGTAGGGCGGCCAGCCCAGGGTCTCGCCGAGCCGGGCGCCTTTACGGACGTCGTAACCGCATTCGACGCAGAGCACCGCGCCGGGCGGCATGGTCGCGCCGCAGGACGGGCAGTTCATGCCGCTGGCCGCGGCGGGCTCCTCCCGGCGGATCGCGAGCTTCGGCGCCCGCTCGATCTGGTCCGACGGCACCGGGACGGCGATCTTGCGGTTGCACTGGGGGCAGGCGACGAGGAGTCCGGCCTGGTCCTCCGGCACGAGGAAGGCCTTGTTGCAGCCGAGGCATTGAAGTTGTATGTCCGACATAAGCTCCGCCTTTGTCCCCGGGGCCGCCGCGGGACAGGCCCCGGTTGAAATAATTTTTTTCATTCTGGACGCGGCACGCCGCCAAAGTCAAGCCGCCGGGCGCCCCTTTACAAAAAGGGGCCGGGGGTCTATCGTGGGCGGGTTTTCCTGAATGAGATCCGTTCGAAATGTCGCCGGTTTCCTCCGGCAGCGGTGGCCGGTGTGGGCCCCGCGGCTGCGACACGCCCTGCTCTGGGCCGCCCTGGCCGCCGCCGCCGCCGTGTTCGCGGCCTGGCGCATCGTGTCGGAATGGGACCGGCATCCGCTTACGATCCTGGTCCTGGGCTCGGATACCCGCTCGGAAACCGAGCCGGGGCGGTCCGACGCCATTTTCGTCCTGCGGGCCGACCCGAAAAGGCGGAGCATGAGCGGGCTCTCCCTCCCGCGCGACCTGTACGTGCCGATCCGCGGCCTGCCCACCCTGCTGACCAACCGGATCAACTCCGCCCTTTTCTTCGGGGACTACTTCGGCGTGCCGGGCGGCGGGCGGCGGGCGGCCCGCGAAACGGTGGCGCACCTGCTCGGCGTCCCGATCGACGGGGTGGTCGTGCTGGGCTTCCCGATCGTGCAGGATGTCGTGGACTCGATCGGCGGCGTGGAGGTGTACATCGAAAACCTGGTCGTCGACCGCTCGTTCTTTCCCATGCAGGGCGGGCACGGCTACGCGGTATGGTTCGAGCCGGGCTGGAACTATCTCGACGGGCGGCGCGCCCTCGAGTTCGTGCGGCTCCGCAAGCCGGACACCGATTTCGGACGGATGGACCGGAACCGCCAGTTCTTCACGGCGCTGCAGGGCGCCCTGGAAGGCCGCGCGGGATTCTGGCAGCGGCTCCGGCTGTTCGCCCGGATCAAGAGCCGGATCCGGAGCGACATGGGCTTCGGCCGGAAGCTGCGCGCGGCATGGGTCTTCTCGCGCTGCGCGGACGGGCCGATCCGCTGGAACACGCTCTCCCGCAACGAGGTCGAACCGGGGACCACCGCGCAGGGCGCGCAGATCCTCGTGCCCGGGCCCGGCGTCCTGGAGCGGGCCGGCCAGCAGCTCCTCGAAGAACGGCCGCCCCGCCTGGCGCGGGCCCCGGGCGAGCCGGGGCGCTGATCGCGCGCCCGGATGCCGCCCCGATTATGGGCTTGCCGGGCCGCCGGGACTTCCCTATCTTTCGGCACACTCGGCGAGGGGCCTGCTGCCGGCCCCTTGACGGGAGGCGGGAACCGGCAGCGAGCACGCAGGAGCAACGAGAGTGAACATATACGTCGGGAACCTGTCCTTCAAAGCCACTGACGCGGACCTCCGGGCCGCGTTCGAACCCTTCGGCCAGGTCCAATCGGCCAAGATCGTAGAAGACCGGGAAACGGGGCGCTCCCGGGGCTTCGGGTTCGTGGAAATGCCCAACGACGAAGAGGGGCGCAAGGCCATCGAGGGCGTGAACAACAAGGACATCGCCGGCCGCGCCGTCCGCGTCAACGAGGCGCGTCCGCGCGAAGACCGTCCCCCGCGCGGATAAACCCGCCGGCCCATCACGAAAAAAGCCCGCTCCGCCGGTCCGGCGGGGCGGGCTTTGCAACACTGTCATCCGGCCCGCGGCGCGCGCGTCCGCGCACCGCCCGCAGGCGGAAACGCGCTATTGCTTCTTCTGGAACTTGTAGACGTTCTTGATGTTCTTGGCGAAGAAGTTCCCCTTGGACTCCGCCGCCATGAACTGGTCGTAGACTTCCTGCGGCACGCCGAAGTACTCGTACACGCTGCCGTCCGTGACCAGCTTGACCGTCAGGGTCTGCGTGGCCGCATCGTAGCCCACCGCCTCCACCAGGGTGGACTCGACATCCTGCAACGCCGCGGCCTGTGTCGCTTCCTGCGCCATAACCGGAACCGCCAGCAATCCCGCCGCCAACACCGCCATCCATACCCAGCGACTCATAGGTTTCCTCCTATTTTGAAACCGGGCGAACTATACACCATCCCGGCCCGCTTGTCGCGTGGAAACGGAGGGGTGTTCCGGGGTCAGCGGGGAGCGTACCACACACGGACCGGCAGCCGTTGGACGCCCCAGGCCTCGGCCGTGGAATGGCGCTTGAAGAAGACGTCCAGCCGATGCCCCTGGATGTCGCCGCCGGTGTCCTCGACGCGCCCGTAACCGTATCCTGGCACATGCAGGACAGTGCCGAACGGCAGGAGGCGGGTATCCGCCGCGATGGTGCCGGGCCGCGCCTTCGTCCCGGACGCGGTCACGCCGACCGCCTTGGGCTTGCCGCGCCGCGGGCCCGAACGGATGACCGGGCGGAAGAGCCAGTTGCGCCGCCAGCCGCAGCATTTCCCGCAGGGGCAGTACGCCGTGACGGTCATGGTCATCGCCCGGTCCGGCGGCCGCCGGGCCTCCCTCGGCGTCGTGGCGCAGGACGCCGCCAGCAGCAGCGCGCCCAGCAGCATGACGGTTCGGGCCATCCGCCGCACCATGCCCTCGCGCGGGGGAAAAATCAACCGCAACCGTCGCCCCGGTCCAAGCCCTTAACTCCACCGGGCTTGGAGGGTATGGTCACCCTTTAACTTTACGCCAGAAAACTGAAAGGTTTCATGTTGTGAAACTGCTCCGCCGCGCGTCAGGAGCGCTTATCTTGGCTTGGTTCCGCTTTTTCTTGCCAGCCCTGGCGGCCGATCATTTCGTCGAGAATTTCGACACGTTTACCAATGCCAGCTACCTGACCGGCGCCCTGGTGCTTTCCAGCGGAACATGGACCGGCCTCTCCGTTTTGGGCGAAACCGCCTCGGCGTCGCGCGGCGGCACGGGCCGGGCAGTCCGGATCAACGACGACACGGCCGGCGCCCAGTTGGCCACGCCCGCGTTGGATACGGTCGGCACGGTTTCGTTTTACTGGCGCGAACTCAACGCCGGCGGGGGGACGTTCCGGGTGCAAAAATCCGTCGCGGGCGGCGCGTACACGGACGTGGGCACGCTGGTCTACACCGGCACGACGTTCACCCTCTACAGCACCAACGTGAACGACTCCAGCAGCGCCATCCGCATCCGCATCCTGAACGACAACCAGTACGGGCACCTCATCATCGACGACATGACCGTGACGGACTACAGCGCCGGCTCGACCAATACGCCGCCGGCGCTGAACGCGATCGGGGCGAAGTCCGTGGGCGTCGGCAGCAACCTGCAGTTCAATGTCACCGCCACGCCGACCGACGGCGACACGGTGACCCTCACCGCCAGCAACCTCCCCGCCGGCGCCGCCTTCTTCCCGACCAACGAGGCCGCCTCCTTCCTCTGGACCAATGCCGCGCCCACCGGCACCTATTCCGTCACCTTCAACGCCGCCGACAACGACGGCTCCGACGAGGAAACCATCACGATCACCGTCAGCCCGGCCGGGGCGCAATCCCCGCCGGCGCTGAACGCGATCGGCGCAAAGTCCGTGGGCGTCGGCAGCAACCTGCAGTTCAACGTCACCGCCACGCCGACCGACGGCGACACGGTGACCCTCACCGCCAGCAACCTCCCCGCCGGCGCCGCCTTCTTCCCGACCAACGAGGCCGCCTCCTTCCTCTGGACCAACGCCTCGCCCACCGGCACGTACTCCGTCACCTTCAACGCCGCCGACAACGACGGCTCGGACGCGGAGGCCGTCACGATCACCGTCAATCCGGCCGCCGGGGGCGGGGGAAGCGCGCTGGACCTGGGCAGCTACAGCCTGATCCAGTCGAACGGCCCGCAGACCTACACGTTCGCCTCGGGGGTCTCGGTGGACCCGAACGGGTACGTGATCGTCGCGCGCAGCGCGAGCCAGGCGCAGTTCGAATCCGCGTGGGGCGTGACCCTGGGCACCAACGTGGTGTTCCTGACCTCCGCGGGCGGCACGATGCCACAGATCAACGGCGGAGAGTCGTACACGCTGCTCAACGCCTCCGGCACGCTCGTGGACGGTTCGACGCTCACGAACCTGAATCCCCTGTACAACACGATCCAGCGGACCCACCTCGGGGGGGCCGCGTCGGACGCGACGAACTGGTCCTCGTCGGCGATGGCCTCGGCGACGCCGGGCACGGGCGCGTCGGGCAACGGCACGGCGGGCCTGCGGATCAGCGAGTATTCGGACGCATCCAACTTCTCCAACGAGTTCATCGAACTGTATTACGACGCGGCGAGCAGCCTGCCGACCAACCAGCCGCCAGTCCTCGCCGCGATCGGCAACCAGGTCACGGAGGAGACCGTGCTGCTGCAGTTCGCGGTCTCGGCGACGGACCCGGCGGACGACGACCCGATCACGCTGACGGTGAGCAACGCGCCGGTGGGCTCGTCGTTCTCGTCCACGAACGGCAACGGCACGTTCACCTGGGCGCTGCCGACCCCCGACGGCGTGTACACCATGTCCTTCTACGCGGCGGACAATGACGGGGCCGACTTCGAGACCATCACGATCACCGTCAACCCGCCCTCCGCCTCGGTCACCAGCAACCTCTGGGACTTCGAGGACGGTTGGCAGAACTGGACCAATTACAGTCGCGCCAGCGCGGACAACTGGTCCCGGGCGAACTTCACCGGCGCGGAGAGCACGGCCTGGAAGATGGAGATGGAAGGCCTCAGCAGCGACGACTGGCTCATCAGCCCGGCGCTCAACCTGACGGCCGTCACGGACCCGATCCTGACCTACTGGACCAAGCGCGAGAACCGCGGCAACGACATCACGGTCAAGATCTCGACCAACTATCCCGGCACGGGGGATCCGCTGGCCGCCGGCGTGTCCTGGGCCGACCTTGCCTATAGCCGCCCGGCGGATCAGAACGTATGGGCCAAGCACACCAACAACCTCACGGCCTACGTGGGGCAGGACCAGGTGTATATCGCCTTCTACTACGTGTCCTCGACCCGCGCCACGCGCTGGAGCGTGGACCAGATCCGCTACTCGGCCACCGCGGCCGCGGAGTCCAACGCCCCGCCGATCCTGGCGCCGATCGGCGACAAGTCGCTGACCATCTCCAACAACCTGATGTTCCCGGTGCAGGCGGTGGACATCGTGGATGACGACCCCATCACGCTCACCGCGAGCAACCTGCCCGCGGGGGCGGAGTTCAGCGCGACGAACGGTTACGGCGACTTCGTGTGGCTGGGCGCCGCGCCGGACGGCGTGTACACTTCTACGTTCTACGCCGCCGACAAGGACGGGTCCGACTCGGAAACCATCGTGATCACCGTGTCGCTGCCGCCGGGGCCGACCAACCTTCCCGTCCTGGCCTCCATCGGCAACAAGTCGATCATCCGAAGCAACACGCTGAACTTCGCGGTGTCCGCGACCGACTTGGACGGCGACGCGATCACGCTGACGGCCAGCAACCTGCCCGCAGGGGCCGCCTTCTTCCCGACCAACGGCGCCGGCTCGTTCCTGTGGACCAATGCCTCGCCCACCGGGAACTACTCGGTGACATTCAACGCCGCAGACAACGACGGGGCGGACGCGGAGACCATCAGCATCTACGTCAATCCGCCGGCCCCGACGGGGACCATCTACTTCCAGGGCTTCGACGGCAGCATCAATGACACCTGGGGCTTCAGCGGCAGTGGGAGCACCCTGGCGGCGGCCGCGCGCACGGGCGGCTACGGGCGCCGGATCGGGGGCACCGACTCGCTCACCTTCAGCAACGTGGACCTGACCGGCCACAGCTACGTGATGCTGAACATCCACTGCGCGTCCACGGGCGGCGTGGAGAACTTCGATGCGTTGCAGGTCTTCGTGGCGCTGGACGGGGGCGCGTTCCCGGCGGAACCCGACATCACGGTCGAGGAGGGCAATCCCACGGACGCCGTGGCCAACCTGACCTGGATCTACTCGGGCATCGGGGTCGCCCATACGACCGCCGGCACGCCGGCGACGTTCAACGGCGACGGGACGGAAGGCTACGCCACGATCCGCGTGCGGATCCCCGACGGCTCCTCCAGCGTGAGCGTCAAGATCGCCGCCGACAACAGCTCCACGAGCGAGTACTACTACGTGGACGACGTGGAGATCACCAGCGGCACCTGGCAGTTCCATGACCCGCCCGTGCTGGCCGCCGTGGGCAGCCGCGAGGGCGCCCAGGGCGCGAGCCTGATCTTCGCCGTCGGCGCGACCGACCCGGACGACGACGCGGTCTCGCTGGTCGCCAGCAACCTGCCGGACGGCGCGGTGTTCGTGGATCACGGAAACGGGTCGGGCGAGTTCAACTGGGCCTACCCGGCCGTCACCGGGTCGTGGGCGACGACCTTCCACGCCTACAACGAGGACGGGTCGGACTCGGAACAGATCGCGGTCTTCATCGACCCGGCCGCGTCCTCTTCCAACGTCTCGTTCACGGTCATGGCCGCGAACCTCTCCAGCGGGACCGACCAGGCCTACCACGAGCCGGGCATCCGGATCTTCCAGGGCCTGAAGCCGGACATCGCGTGCCTGCAGGAATTCAACTACGCCAGCGGCGCACGCGCCCTCGTGGACACGGCCTTCGGCACGGAGTTCTCCTATTACGTGGAAACCGACGGGGAGGCGATCCCCAACGGCATCGTCAGCAAGTACCCGATCCTGTCCTCGGGCCAATGGGTGGACGCGGAGATCTCGAACCGCGACTTCGCGTGGGCCCAGATCGACATCCCCGGCACGCAGGACCTCTATGTGGTCAGCGTGCATCTGAAGGCCGACAGCAGTTCCGCCTCCATCCGCAACACCGAGGCTGTGGCCCTGAAGACCTACATCACGAACAACTGGCCCGCCAACGCCTTCATCGCGATCTGCGGCGACTTCAACACGTACAGCCGGACGGAAAGCTGCATCTCCACGCTGGCTGCGGTCGTCTCCGACGCCATCCAGCCGGCGGACCAGAACTCCGACAAGGAGACGAACTCCGCCCGCGATAACCCGTATGACCGGGTCCTGACCAGCACCAACCTCAACGCGAAGCACACCGCCACCGTGCTGGGCGGCATCACCTTCGCGAACGGGCTCGTCTTCGACAGCCGCGTATGGTCGACGCCGCCCGATCCCGTCTTGAGCTCCGACTCCGGCGAGGACGGCATGCAGCACATGGGCGTGATGAAGACCTTCCAGCTCGAGCAGGCGTCCGTCCCGGCGACCTCGGCGGTGATCTACGTCCTGGCCGGGCCGAACGGGTCCATCTCGCCCACCAACAGCACGGTCAACTTCGGCCAGAACAAGACCTTCACCATCGCGGCCGCGACCAACTACACCATCGCGGACGTGCAGGTGGACGGCGCCTCGATCGGGACCACGAATGCGTACACGTTCACGAACGTCACGAACCACCACAGCATCGCGGCAACGTTCCTCTATAACGGGTTGTCGATCACCGTCATCGACCTGGTCGGCCCGGATTCGGGCTCGTCCGAGGAGAACGCCGCCGCCGGGATCTCCATTTCCCGCACGAACCTGAACGCCACGATCACGGCCGGCGCCACGCAGTTCCTGCTGACCGGCTGGACGCGGACCGGCTCCTCGCCGGCCTCCGGCGCCTCCAACATGACCGGCCAGTTCACCATGACGACGAACACGACCGTGACCTGGCTGTGGTCCACCAGCTACTGGTTCAACAGCGAGGCCGGCGCGGGCGGCAGCGTGAACGCCGCGGACCGCTGGGCCGCGCTGGGCAGCAACGTGACGATCACGGCGACGCCGTCGAACTACTATAACTTCAGCGCGTGGAGCGGCGACGCGCCCTCCGGCGAGGAAACCAACGCCACGATCACGGTCGCGATGAACGGGCCGCGCCAGGTGACGGCGACCTTCGCCGCCCGGCTCGCCACGAACGACGTGCCCGAGTGGTGGCTGGCGCAGTACGGCTGGACCGCCGATTTCGACGACGCCGCGATGGGCGATCCGGACGGGGACACGGCGCTCACGTGGCAGGAATACGTGGCCGAGACCATCCCGACCAACAAGGGTTCCGTCTTCCAGGTCGACGCGCGCCGCGCGGCCGCGGCCGGATATGCCGTCCTCGCCTGGCCGAGCGCCGCGGGCCGCACCTACGACGTGGACTATCGGACCAACGCCGCCAGCGGAAACTGGGAACAGTACCAGACGAATATCGCGGCCATCGCGCCGCTGAACGTGTATACCGGCGCCATGGGGGCGGATCGCCTGTTCTTCCGCGTCCGGGTCCGGCGCCCTTGACCGGCGCGCCCCCCGCCTGAAAAACTCCACCCTATACAGGCATAAAACGTTTAGGTATGTTTAGCGCCTGTAAGGTCAACCCTTCGGAGGTGGAGGAGGCATGCGCTTCTTTAAATGGGGCCGGCATGAGGAAGCGTCCGACGCCCAGTACACGGGAGTCATGGCGCTGAAGGAGCTGTGGGGAATCGGCGAGGAAAAGAAATCGTTCAAGCCGCTCACCGCGCCGGTGTGCACGGACATCTACCATGTCCCGACGGTCCTGAACATCGTTCCCCGCCGGCGCCCTTCGCGTCATTGACGCTCCGGCCCGCGTCGCTTTTGAACACGTCGCACCGCATGCCCGAATCCGCGCGCGAGCGGCTCGAGGCCGCGCGCATCATCGCCGCCTGGTTGAAAACGGCGGCCTTTCCCGACCGGCTGCTGGATCGCCTGTCCTCGAAGCGCTCATTCATCATGGAACTGGCCTACGGAGTCATCCGCGGCTGGCGCGCCCTGGACTGGATCCGCTCGCAACTCGCCCCGCGCAAACCCCGGCCGCAACTGGACGCGCTGGCGCTCGTCGGGCTGTACCAGATGCTCTTCATGGAAGGCGTGCCGGAATACGCGGCCGTCCACGAAACCGTCGCGGCGGCCCGCGCCGCCGGGGACGCCCGTGGCGCCGGGTTCGTCAATGCCCTCCTCCGCCGCGCCCAGACGGAGCGGGCGAGCCTTATGGCGCTCCTGGCCAGGCAGCCGCCCGGCATCCGCCTCTCGCATCCGGATATCCTGCTCGACCGCTGGACCGGCCGGCACGGCGGCGACGGGGCCGCCCGACTCTGCGAGTGGAACAACACGCCGCCCACCACGACCCTTCGAGTCACCGATCGGATCGCCGGGGTCCCGGCCTTCCTGGCCGCGCTGGATCGCGCCGGCGTTCAAGCGGCGCCCCACCCGGCGGATCCCGGGCGGTTCGTGGAGTTGCCGCACGGATTCCGCGTGGCCGCGCTGCCGGGCTACGCCGAGGGCTGGTTCGCCGTGCAGGATCCCTCGACCGCCATGGCCGTGGACCTGCTCGCGCCGAAACCGGGCGAACGCGTCCTCGACGCCTGCGCGGCGCCCGGCGGGAAGGCGATTCTCGTCTCCGAGCGCATGGAGCGGAGCGGCCTGCTCGTGGCCATGGATTCCTCCGCCGATCGCCTGAAACGCCTCCGCGAAAACCTGGCTCGCTTCCGCGACGACTTCGCGCGCGTGGCGGAAGGCCGCGCGGACGATCCCGCCCTGCTCGAAAAGGGCCTGCCGCCGGACGCGCGCGGCGGGTTCGACGCCATCCTCGTGGACGCGCCCTGCACGAACACGGGCGTGCTGCGCCGCCGCCCCGATGCCCGCTGGCGGTTCACCGAGGACCGGCTGCGGGGCGCGGTTCGCAAGCAGCGGGCGCTGCTCAACGCGCTGGCCGGCGTCGTTGCGCCTGGAGGCCGGATCGTGTATAGCACATGCAGCCTCGAGCCCGAGGAGAACGAGGAGCAGGTCCGGTCATGGCTGAAGGAGCATCCCGGTTTATCCATGGAAGAGGAGCGCGCCCTACGGCCGCCCGGCTCCCGGACCGACGGCGCCTACGCGGCGCGGCTGGTCCTCCGCTGCTGATGTCGCGGAGGCGCCCATGACGGAAGGATATGTCCACGGCTACGACCCGCGCGAAAACGTCCGGCTCCAGGACCAGGCCTCGACGCTGGTCGAACTGCTGCACTCCGATACGCGCTACCCGGCCGGCGCGCGCGTGCTGGAGGCCGGCTGCGGGGTCGGCGCGCAGACCGTCACCCTGGCCCGGAACAGCCCGCAGGCCCTGATCACCTCGGTGGACATCTCGGCGACCTCGCTCGCCGAGGCCCGCCGGCGGGTCGGGGAGGCGGGGCTGGCCAATGTGACTTTCCTCCAGGCCGACCTCTTCGCCCTTCCCTTCGATACCGACTCCTTCGACGACCTGTTCGTGTGTTTCGTGCTGGAGCACCTGCCGCGGCCCGCCGACGCGCTGCGGGCCCTGAAGCGCCACCTGCGGCCCGGCGGCACCATCACGGCGATCGAGGGCGACCACGGCTCGGCGTATTTCCACCCCGACAGCGAGGCCGCTCGCCGGGCGATCCAATGCCAGGTCGAACTGCAGCGGCGGGCGGGCGGCGACGCCATGATCGGCCGGCGGTTATATCCCCTGCTCCTCGAGGCCGGCTTTGAAACGGTCCGCGTCTCGCCCCGGATGGTCTACGTGGATGCCAGCCGGCCGGCCTTCGTCGAGGGGTTCACAAAAAAGACTTTCACCGCCATGATCGAGGGGGTGCGGGCGCCGGCCCTGGCCGCCGGGCTCCTCGATCCGCCCGCATTCGACGAGGGCATCCGCGCCCTCTACCGGACCGCGGAACCGGACGGGGTCTTCTGCTACACCTTCTTCAAAGCCGTCGCCAGGAAGTGATTGCGGGGCCTCCGCTTTGTGACTATTTTCCGCCAACCATGAAATGCTCCGGCAGACGGCGCGCGCGCACGGGACCTCTGGTTGTCCTGCTGCTGGCCGGTCTCGCGGTGGCGCGGCCCGCCGAGGCGGCCGCGGCCGCCCGCCCCCGCCTGGCGATCTGGTGCGAGTTCATGCCCTACCGGGACGTGCTGGGCACGCTGCCGCTGCTCGAAAAATACTGCTGCGACCTGCTGCTCCACGTCGGGCCGGGCGAGATCGGCGATCCCGACCTCGCGCGCGTCTACCGCGAGGCCGCGGCGCGGAAGATCACCGTCGCCGCGTGGTTCCTGCACCCGTACGAGGAGCACCTGTACGTCGGAGAGGACACGATCGCGGCAACCCGCGCGCTCGCGTTCCGGTTTCTGGACTGGGCGGAGAAGGAGCGCCTGGACGCCCGCTGGATGGTGTTCGACTGCGAGCCCAGCCCCCTGCTCGGCCGGGAGCTTTTCACGCACGCGCGGAACTTCAACATCCCCGCCCTCGCGCGCACGCTGCGCCGGGAGAAGAACGCCGACCGCTTCGCCAAATCCGTCGCCGAGCTGAACGCGCTGATCGATGCCCTGCACGCCCGCGACGTCCGGGTGATGGGCGCGGCGAACCGCGTCTTTCTTGATTTCCTGCGCTACGGGAACACCACGGCGCAGGATACGCTCAACGCGCCGTTCAGCATGGTGCGGTGGGACCGGATCTCGTACATCACCTATCGCTACCACGCCACGCAGCCGCAGTACGTGACCCTGGTCAACCGCTACGCGACGCTGGCCCGCCGGTTCCACGGCGACCGCGCCGCGCTCGATCTCGGGCTGATCGGCGACCAGAGCGGCTTCCCCGAGCACCGCGAGCGGGCGCTGCTCTTCGGCGGCAGCCAGCGCTTCATCTCGTACCTGTACGGGATGCGCTCGGTGTACGACCTGCGCGAGGTCATCGCCGTCGCCTTGAGCCGCGGGGTGCACCGGATCAACCTGTACTCGCTGGAGGGCGCGGTGGAGTCCGTCGCCGGGCTGGAGAACTGGCTCAAGGCCGCCTCGGAAGCCCGGCCGGCCCGCGCGCTGGACCGCTGGACGCCGATCGGGTCCATCCGCGCAGGAATTTTCGGCGCCGCGCTCCAGGGCCTGTTCAAGGCGATGATCGGGGAGCATCCGCCTCAAGACGGCGGCGGCGTCACACTCCAGGTCGACCTGGAACGCAACCCCTGAACACCAGGTCCGTGTTCCGCGCGGCGGCGACCTCGTCCAGCCGGCCGACCGGCGTGGTGACCGGGGCTCGCTTCAAGGCTTCCGGATCGGTCTTCGCCAGGCCGGCCAGCTCGATCATCGCGTCCGCGAACCGGTCCAGGGTCTCACGCGTCTCGGTCTCCGTCGGCTCGATCATGATCGCTTCGGGAACGTTGAGCGGGAAGTACACGGTCGGCGGGTGGACGCCGCGGTCGATCAGGGCCTTGGCCAGGTCCAGCGTGTGCACGCCGTGCGCGCCGAGCGGCTTGCCGCTGAACACGCACTCGTGCATGCAGCGGCCGGCGGCGACGGCCGCGAAGTGCGGACGCAGCTTTTCCTGCACGTAGTTCGCGTTCAGCACGGCCATGTTGCTGACCTCGCGCAGGCCCTCGCGGCCGATCATCAGCAGGTAGGCGTAGGCCCGGACGATCACGCCGAAATTGCCGTAGAAGGGCGCGATGTAGCCGATGCTCTTCGGAAGGTTGTAGTCCAGCGCGAAGGTGCCGTCGGGCTGCTTCACGACGCGGGAGATCGGCAGGAAGGGCCGCAGCTTCTCCACGACGCCCACCGGGCCCGAGCCCGGGCCGCCGCCGCCGTGCGGGGTGGCGAAGGTCTTGTGCAGGTTCAGGTGGCAGATGTCGAAGCCCATCTCCGCCGGCTTGCAGCGGCCGAGGATCGCGTTGAGGTTCGCCCCGTCGTAGTACATCAGCCCGTCCACGGCGTGCACCAGGTCCGCAATATCGCGGCTGTTGGCGACGAACAGGCCGAGCGTCGAGGGGCTGGTCATCATCACGCCCGCGGTCTCCGCGTTGATGGCCCGGCGGAAGGCCTCGAGGTCCATCCGGCCGGAGGCGTCCGAGGGCACGCTGACGACGTCGTACCCGGCGATCGCCGCGCTGGCCGGGTTGGTGCCGTGCGCGGAATCGGGCACGAGGATGTGCGTCTTGCGGTTCCCGCGGTCGCGGTGGTAGGCGGCCATCAGCATGACGCCGGTCAGCTCGCCGTGCGCGCCCGCGAGCGGCTGCAGCGTGGTCTCGGCCATGCCGGTGATCTCGGAGAGCATCCGCTCGGTTTCGTACAGAAGCTGCAGCGCGCCCTGGGTCAGCATCCCGCCGTGCCGGAGTTGCGGCCAGAGCGGATGCAGGTCCGCCAGGCCCGGCAGCGCGGCGGCCGCCTCGCAAGCTTTGGGGTTGTACTTCATCGTGCAGGAGCCGAGGGGGTAAAAATGCGTGTCCACGGAGAAGTTGAGGCGGGAGAGCGCGGTGAAATGGCGCACCACCTCGACCTCCGCCAGCTCCGGCAGGTCCGCCGGCTGATCGCGCCGCAGCGCCGCGGGAATCCGCGGGGGCGGCTCGCCCGCGCCGTCCGGCATCCGCACGGCCCGGCGGCCGGGCACGCTCTTCTCGTACAGTAGCTTCATGACAGCGCCGCCTCCAGCTTGGCGGCCAGGATATTGATTTCCTCCTTCGTCCGCTTCTCGGTGAAGGCCAGCAGCAGCACGTTCTCCAGGCCGGGATAATACCGACCGACCGGGAAACCGGCGGCGATGCCCTGCTCGATGAGCGCGCTGACGACCTCCGAGGCGTCCCGCGGCAGAGCGAGGGCCAACTCGTTAAAGTTCGGCGCGTCGAAGGCCGGCTTCACGCCCGGGATCGCCAGCAGCCGCTCCCGCGCGTACGCGGCGCGCGCGGCGCACAGGTTGGCGACCTCGACGAGCCCCTGTTTGCCGACGAGCGAGAGGTAGATCACCGCGCGCAGGGCGCAGAGCGCCTCGTTGGTGCAGATGTTGGACATCGCCTTCTCGCGGCGGATGTGCTGCTCTCGCGCCTGCAGGGTCAGCACGAACCCGCGCCGGTCCAGCGCGTCCTTCGCCGCGCCGACGATCCGGCCGGGCATCTTGCGCACGTGGGCCTGGCGGACGGCCATGAACCCGAGGTACGGCCCGCCGAACGAGAGCGGCAGGCCGAGGCTCTGCCCCTCGCCCGTGGCGATGTCCGCGCCCATCGCGCCGGGCGTTTTCAGGATTCCGAGGGCGATCGGGTACACGGACATCACCGTCAGCGCGCCGGCCTCCCGGGCGGCGGCGGCCAGGTCGGAAAAATCGTCCACGCTGCCGAAAAAATTCGGGTTCTGCAACACGACCGCGGCGGCGTCGCTATTCAAGCGGGCACGGAAGGCGGCTCGATCCGCCCGCCCGCCGGCCAACGGGATCTCCTCGTACTCGATGGAAAGGGTTGCCGTGTAACTGCGGAGCATCGTCCGGTAGATCGGGCTGACGCCCTGGTCCACGAGCACAAGCCGCCGGCCCGTGATGCGCAGGGCCATCATCACGCCCTCGAACAGCGCCGTGCCGCCGTCGTAGAGCGAGGCGTTGGCCGCGTCCATTTCCGTCAGCCGCGCGATGGCGGTCTGGTATTCGTAGATCGCCTGGAGCGTGCCCTGCGCCGCCTCGGGCTGGTACGGCGTGTAGGCCGTGTAGAACTCGCCCCGGGACGAAAGGGCGTCCACGGCGGCCGGGATGAAGTGGTCGTAGAATCCGCCGCCGCAAAAATTGATCAGCCGTCCCGAATTCCGCGCCGCGAGGCCCCGCAGGACCTGCATCATCTCCAGTTCGGACCGGCCGGCCGGCAAACGGAACTCGGGCGCCTGGTATTCGGCCGGGACGTGGATGAACAGATCATCGAAATCCTTCGCGCCGATCGTGCGAAGCATATCGGCCTGTTCCCTCTCGCCCGCCGCGTTGAAGAGAGTTGGAGACATCGGGTCGCTACCTTACTCCCGCGGTCCGCGGCGCGCAAGTTTCCTGCCGTCCGGCTTGATGCCGCCGCCACGCGCGGGTAGGATTCCGGGGCCGCATCCGGAGAAATGACATGAGCACGGACCAGCCCGCGGTGGGCTCGATTTTCGACCTCTACAAGATTGGCGCCGGCCCCTCGAGTTCGCACAGCATCGGGACCGAGAGAGCCGCCCGCCGCTTCCTCGCCCGGCAGCCCACGCCGCCCGCCTCGGTCCGCGTGACGCTCTTCGGCAGCCTCGCGGCCACCGGGCGCGGACACCTCACCGACCAGGGCATCCGGCGGGCGCTGGACGGAATACCCGTCGAGATCGTCTGGGATACCGACGCCGGCAACTTGAAGCATCCCAACACGATCCGGTTCGACGCCTTGGGCGTCGGCGGCCGCGCGACGAATTCATGGACGGTGTACAGCATCGGCGGCGGCAATTTACGGGATGACAGCGGCCCCGTCGGCGACGACGAACCCGCGCGCTATTCGCATCGCACCGTTACCGAACTGCTGGCGCTCTGCGAGGCGCAGGGCCTGTCCTTCTGGCAACTGGTGGAAAAAACGGAACGCGCCCCCTGGCCCCGCCTCGAGACGATCTGGGAGGCCATGGAGGCGAGCGTCCGGCGCGGGCTGGATAGCCGGGAGAATTTTCTGCCCGGCCCGCTCAAGCTGGCGCGCAAGGCGCGCACGACCCTGCTCCGCGGCCGCGACCTGGCCAGCCCCCAGCGCGACCTCGCGCTGCTCGCGGCGTTCGCGCTGGCGGTGTCAGAGGAAAACGCGGCCGGCGGGACGATCGTCACGGCGCCGTCCTGCGGCGCGGCCGGCGTGCTGCCCGGGATGCTCTACTACTATCACACGGTCAAGGGGCTGCCCCGCCGCGACATCCTCGAGGCGCTGGCGACGGCCGGGCTGTTCGGCTCGGTGATCCGGGCCAACGCGTCGATCTCGGGCGCGGAGGTCGGATGCCAGGGCGAGGTGGGCTCGGCCTGCTCGATGGCCGCGGCCGCCGGCGCGCAATTGCTCGGGGGCACGCTGCGCCAGATCGAGTACGCGGCGGAGATCGGGATGGAGCACCACCTTGGCCTGACCTGCGATCCGATCGAGGGCTATGTCCAGATCCCGTGCATCGAGCGCAACATGACCGCCTGCCTACGCGCCGCGGAGTGCGCGGTGTTTGCCCTTCTGACGGACGGGCGGCATCTGGTGAGCTTCGACGACGTGATCGACGTCATGTACCGGACGGGCGCGGACCTCCAGAGCGCCTACCGCGAGACCGCGCGCGGCGGGCTGGCGGAGCTGTGGCGGCGGCGGATGAGCGGCCAAAGCAAGGCCGGCGCGGCCACGGCCGCGCCGGCGGAACATCACAGCTACTGCGACTAAAACGGGCTCGCGAGAGCTCGTCCCTCCATCCTATCCCGTGGAGGGCGGAACTCCGCGACGCCGACCGGGTCACCCCGCGAATTCTTTCACAAACGCGGCGTAGAAGGCCGCGGCGCGGACGAGGTGCTCGATCTCGATCTGCTCATCCGGGAAGTGCGCGAACTTCTCGTGGCCCGGTCCGAAGCCAAGGCTCGGGACGCCGTGCATGCCGGCCGTCGCGATGCCATTAGTGCTGAAGGTCCAGTGGCCGACCTCCGGTTCGCCGCCGAACGTGCCGCGGTAGGCCGCGATGGCCTTCTGGACGTGCGGCGTGGATTCCGGGAATTCCCACGTCGGGAAGTATTTCTTGGTCGGATAGGTCAGGCCCTTGAAACTCGGCACGGCGTACTCCAGCACCTTGACCTTCGCGCTGGCGGCCTTGACGGAGGGCAGGTCGTACAGCTCCTTGACGGAAGTCTCCTCCGTCTCGCCCACGGTCAGGCGGCGGTCGAGGTGGATCGTGCAGCTGTCCGCGACGGCGCACAGGCTGGGCGACGTGGAGCGGATGTGGCTGATGGTCACGGTGCCCTTCCCCAGCGGGGCGCGGGGCGGCAGGCGCTCGTTCAGCTTCTCGATGTCCTGGATGATCGGGGCCATCTTGTACACGGCGTTCACGCCGCGCTCGGGGGCGGAGCCGTGGCAGGAGAGGCCCTCGGTGGAGACCTCGATCTCCATGCGGCCGCGGTGCCCTCGGTATATCTTCAGGCTGGTCGGCTCGGTCAGCACGACAACGTCGGGACGGATTTTGTCCTCCTTGAGGATGTACTGCCAGCAGAGCCCGTCGCAATCCTCCTCCTGGACGGAGGCGACGACGTAGAGCGTGGCCTTCTCGGGGAAGCCCGCCTGCTTCAGGAGCGGGGCGCAGTAGATCGCGGAGGCCACGCCGCCCTTCTGGTCGCTGGCGCCGCGGCCGTAGAGGATGCCGTTCTCGACCGCGGCCTTGAAGGGATCGCGCTTCCAGAGCGAGGCGTTGCCGACGTCCACGGTGTCGCAGTGCCCGTCGATGGCGATCTTCACCGGGCCGTGGCCGACGCGGCCGATCAGGTTGCCCATGGGATCGATGGTCACCTCGTCATACCCGAGCTTCTTCATCTCGGCGGCCATGCGCTTGACGACCGCGCCCTCCTGGCTGCTCAAGGAGGGGATCGAAACGATGTCCTGCATGAACCGCGTCAGGGCCACCCTCTGCTGCTGCGCCAACTCGTAGAACTTGTTGCTCATGGTTTTCCTTCTTGGTTTAACAGGGGGAACAAACACCACAACCCGGCCGGGCTCAAGTCAAAAAAGGCTTTTCCCGCAACCGGGCGGCGCGCACCGGTCAGAAGGGCACGCGGAAATCCAGCGTCTCGCACGGGACGCGGAAGCGGCGGGCCAGATACCCACCGACCGCGCGCACGCCGAAGAGCTCGGTGGCATAGTGGCCCGCGAAGACGGCATGCACTCCGTATTCCATCGCCGAGGTCCGGGCCTGCAGGGCGGGCTCGCCGGACAGGAAGACGTCGATCCCCTCGCGCCCCGCCTCCTCGACCAGGTCTGCCGCGCCGCCCGACACCACTGCGACCGTCCGCACCACCGCCGGGCCGTACTCCATGGTCTGCAGGCCATGGCGCATGACGCGCTTCACGCGCTTCTTGAACGCGGCGAGGGTCATCGGCCGCGCCAGGCGCCCGGACCTGCCGATCACCTGGCCGTGGTAATTTCCGAACGGCTTCAGCCCGCGCAGCCCCATGGCGCGGGCGATCTGCGCGTTGTTTCCGAGCCGCGGATGGGCGTCCAGCGGAAGATGCGCGGCATACAGAGCCATGTTGTTCCGGACGAGGAACGCGACCCGCCGGTATTGCGCCCCGGTCAGCCGGGTCATGGAGTCGCCCCAGCTCAAGCCGTGGTGGCAGATCAGCAGGTCGGCCCCCCGGCGGCGGGCGGCTTCGAAGAACTCCAGGTTGGCGTCCACGCCGCACGCGATCTTCCGGACCCGGCCGTCGTTGGCGACCTGCAGGCCGTTGCGCGAGGAATCGCGGAATCGATCGAGCCGCAGTTCGCGATCCAGGGCCGCCACCAGTCTTTCCAGTTTCGTCATGAGGCACCTCGGGACTGCCGGCATCTTGTCGCCGGGGCCCCAAACTGCAAGCCCATTATTCCCCCCCGGCGATCACGCGTTTGGCTTTACAAGGATGGGAAAAAAGACAAGTATTCATCTTTTGTGAAAGAGGGAGAGCCCTATGCCGCCGGCACCCAGCGCGCCCGATAAAAACGATCCGCGTCTCCGCCAGGTGACCGCCGCCGCGCGCGCGCTGGCGGGCCTGATCAGCACCGCGCGGATGTACCAGGTGCAACACCCGGCCTTTCAGCGGGCGGTCGAGCAGCAACTGGCCGCGCTCGCCGCCGCGATGGACGAGGCCGGCGAAGTGGTTCTTTATTTCGCCGACCAGCAGATCCGGCACGGCGCGCTGGCGCTGGAGCCCGAGTCCGGCCTGATGCGGACCACCGCCAAGTGGTTCGAGGACCGCGGCGTCAAGGGCATCTCGCTCCTTCCCGGCCTGACGGCTGCGGAACTGGCTTCTTTCGCCGGCATCATGCTCTCCACGGACAGGAACCTCGAAACGAGCGGCCTGACGCTCTGCCTCGAGCATGCCGGCATCCGCCACATTTTGGAGCAGAAGGTCAAGTACGGGATCATCGGCCGCGAACGCGTCGTGTATCCGCCGACCGCCGGCAGCGGCCCGGCCGCCAAGGCCGGCTCGACGCCCCCGGCGCCGGTCGCCGCGAAAACCGCCGCCCCGACCGCCGCCAAGACGCCGACGCCCGCCGGCGCTTCGCTCAAGTCCTGGGACCTGGAAGCCGAAACCACGGCGGGAACACGAGCCGTTCCCCCGCGCCTGGCCGGGCAAAAGGCCGTATCGTCCGCGCGCAGGCCGCTGCGCGATTTTGTGCACAGCGTCTTCGACGCCGTTTCCAAGAACGAGGCCACGCCGCCCCAGGCGGCGGACATCATCGCCGCGGAAATCGAGACCCGGATCGAGGAGAAGGCGGACGAGGTCCGCGCCGAGCAGGAAGGCCGCATTCGGCGCCTCGAGCAGGTCAAGGACGTGCTGCTGGAGGAGTTGGACGATCTTCACCTGGCGGCCCTGCTGATCGATCCGGAGCGCCGGGTCGTCGCCATGAACAAGGCCGCGCGCGACTTGCTGGGGCTGATCGACAAGCTCCAGGACGGCTCGCCGCTGGACCAGTTCATCCGCTCCGGCAAGGAGCGCCAGACCGTGGAGTTGCCGGGGGCCTCGCGGCTCGCGCACATGATCATCGCGCCCGACGCCGGCGAGGGCAACCTGATGCTGGTGTGCCTGGAGTAGGCCCGGCTTACTTCCCGCCCGGCGCCGGTGGATCGTACTTCCACTTCAAGCCCATCGCGACTTCCGGGCAGGTGAACGGGGAGTCGTACTTCGTGCAGTTCACGCAGCCCGTGTAGAGCTTGTGCATGATGCTCTCCTTGGGCACCTCGGAAAACCCGAACTTGCGGAAGAACTCCGGCTTGAAGGTCAGCACGATGACCATTTCCGGCTTCAGCTTCTTCACGCGGCGGATCGCGGCCTGGACCAGGGCCCGGCCCAGGCCGGTGCCGCGGTGCGCGCGGTCCACGGCGACCGACTTGATCTCGATGGTCGGATGTTTCGCCTGGCCGATCTCGGGCAGGATGCCCCACGACGCGTTGCCGACGATAGCGCCGTCGGCCTCGGCCACGAGGAAGCGGTCGATGTTCTGAATGATGTCGCTGACCGGGCGCGGGACCAGTTCGTCCGGGTGTTTTTTAATGATGGCGAAGATCGCCGGGGCATCCGCGAACCCGGCCTCCCGAATCCTGTATTTTTGTTTTTTCATGCTCCCCCGGCTCACGCAATATCCCGCCGCCGCAGTTGGTCGGGCGGCATGGCCTGGCTTTCCCCGGCTCTCGCTGAAAGGCTGCGCTGTACCGTTTGCAGCGCCTGCTTGTAACTGCGCTCCAAGTGCGCGATCCGCCGCTGCGCCTCGTCCAGGAGGGCGCGAGGCACCAGGCCGTCCGGTGGTTTCAAGGCGGCCATGCGGGCTTTTTCCGCCTCCGCCGCCGTCGCCCGGGCGCGCCCGCACTGATCCTTCCACTTTTCGCCCTCCGCCCGGGCGGCCGCCAGTTGAGCGGCGGCCGCCCGCAGTTCGGCGGCCTGCTTTTGCACAATGGCCTTGGTTTCTGCCATCTCCGCGGCCGCCTGCTCGGCACGGATCCGGGCTTTGTCGATCTCGGAGGCCGCGGCGGCCTTCGCTTCATCCTTCTCCTGGCGGGCGCGGAGCAGTTGCTCCTGAAGGTTCCGGATCTCAATGGCGACGCGTTCCGCGGCAGACGCGGATTCCGCCTGCGCCGCGGCCCGTTGCTCCAGCGCCAATCGGGCCTCGGTTGTGGCTGTCTCTGATTTCTTTTCCAGCTCGACGGCCCTTTTCTCGGCGTCCTCGGCTCGGTGGCGCGCCTCGTCGCGCTCCCGCTCCGCCTGCGCCCGCTGGCTCTGAACGGCCTGCAGGGCGGTGGCGGCCTGGCCAGCCCGCCCTTCCGCCTCGGTTGCGGCCTTGCGCGCGGCCTCCGCTTCCGCCTTCCACTTTAACTCGGACTCGGTGGGCTTTTCCTCGCGGGCCAGCAGGCTGGCCACGGTCATCGCCTGCCCGGTTTGCGTTGACCGGACGGGAGTGTCGGGTTTCATTTCGCCGCTGCGGATCAATTCGCGGAAGGCCTGAGCCGGCACGGGACCGAATCGCTTGTCCCCGGGCAACTGGGCTACCCATTCCATCTTCAGGCTCGGGATGGTCGGGGCCTGTTTCCATTCCCGGCGATCCGCCGAGACAAGGTCTTCGGGTGCGACGCGGCCGTCGGCGGCCCAGCCCTCGAGGTGCTTCTCCTCAACAGGGCCGTATACGGTTTCGCTGCCAGCCTTCTTCAGGTACCAATTCATCGCAGGTTCCAGGAGGGGCGCCTGACGGCGCCCCTCCACGCAGGGCACTATATAACCCCGCCTCCCGTTGGCGAGACCTGTTTTCCGAGGATCGACGCAGTCCGCGAACGGCGTCGCCCATAGCGGTCGCGCCGCTCTGGCGGAGCGCGCCACACTTTGCAAAGTGTGGCGCGGTGGGTCATGCCAAGAAAATCCAATGATAACAGCATGAAATGATATGCTTGCTGGCCATACTTTGCAAAGTATGGCGCGGGGATCACGGACTTCCATATGCGGGATAGAGGCAGACCGGGATGTGCAATACCTGGGCGCCGGCGTAGGTGCCTATATCTCCAGCGTTGCTCTCGAAACCCGGCGCGCTGACGTAGGCCACCAGCGCCACGCCCGGCGGCGCGTCGACCTCGAACCAGGCCGCGCCGTCGTATGCCGTGCGGCCGAATACACGCCACTCCGGCGCCGTCGCCACGATCAGTTCGACGTCCGCGCCGGCTACCGCGAAGCCCGCCGGATCCGCCACATGGACCTCGACGCGGTAGGGATAGGCCGCCTCCATGACGACCTCTGGCGGCGGTTCGCCGCATCCGTCACAGTAGTCTTCCTCGCAACCGCAACACGCCAGGCCCAGCAGCACCCACAGAGGCCTGCCCCATCGCCCAAGAGCCCTGTCCATCATCGCGCCGATCATGTCCGTCCCTCCATCGTCATTGGACGCCCGCAGGCCATCGCTATTCACAGGCCCGCCCTTGAGAAATCCCGCCCTCTCGCGTACACTGCCGCCACGACAAGGCCATTCGCCATGACCGGGACGCCCACACCCCAGGTGGAACACGACAAGCCCTTGAGCCTGGTCCTCGTGGGCGGCTCCGGCGACCTGGCCCAGAAGAAGATCCTGCCGGCCCTCTTCTCGCTGTTCAGCCAGCGCCTCCTCCCGCCCCAGATCCGCTTCTACGGCTTCGCGCGCACCCCCATGACGGACGACGAGTTCCGCCGCAAAGCCATGGAACACCTGACCTGCCGCTACGTGCCCGGCGAGAATTGCGCGCAGTGGATGGACCGCTTCCTCGCGCGCTGCCACTACCAGGCCGGCCAGTACGACTCCGCGGATTCGTTCCTCGACCTCTTCCGCCGCATGAAGGACTTCGAGAAGACCGCCGACGTCAACCGCCTCTTCTACCTGGCCATCCCCCCGTCGGTCTTCCTCGATGTCGCCCGCGCCCTGGCCGACGCCGGCCTGGTGACCTGCGGGCCCGGCCGCGGCTGGTCGCGCGTGGTCATGGAAAAGCCCTTCGGCCGCGACCGGGCCTCGTCGGACGAGATGGCCCGCGACCTGGCCCACGTCTTCAGCGAGCGGCAGATCTACCGGATCGATCACTACCTCGGCAAGGAACTCGTCCAGAACCTGCTGGTCCTGCGGTTCGCCAATATCGTGTTCGAGCCCCTCTGGAGCCGCGAGTTCATCCGCGGCGTGGATATCTGCTGGAAGGAGGACATCGGCATCGGCTCGCGCGGCGGCTACTACGACGGCATCGGCGTCATCCGCGACGTGATGCAGAACCACCTGCTGCAAATCCTGTCCCTGCTCGCGATGGAGCGCCCCGCCGCCGTGGACGCGCGCGCCGTCCGCGACGAGAAGGTGAAGGTCCTGCGCGCCATGCCGCCCCTCCGGCAGGCAGACCTGGTGCTCGGCCAGTACACGGGCGTGGAGCGCAACGGGCGACGGCAGCCCGGGTACCTCGAGGAGCCCGGCGTGGCGCCCGACTCGGTCACGCCCACCTGCGCCGCCGCCGTGCTGCGCGTGGAGAACGACCGCTGGCGCGGCGTCCCGTTCTTCATGCGCGCCGGCAAGGGGCTCGACGGCCGGCTCGCGGAAATCCGGGTCCGCTTCCGGCCCGTGCCGGCCAATCCCTTCGCCCAGCTGATGCCCGTCCTGCCCGAAAATGACCTCATCATCCGCGTGCAGCCGGACGAGGCCATCAACCTCCGCATCATCAACAAGGCGCCCGGCCTCGCCCTCCGCCTCGAGGAAACCGCCCTGGACCTGCGCTACCACGCCGCGTTCAAGGACATCATCCCCGACGCCTACGAATGCCTTTTGCTCGACGCCATCCGCGGCGACAAGAGCCTCTTCATCCGCGCCGACGAACTGGCCGCGGCGTGGGATATCTTCACCCCCGTGCTCCACGAAACCGAGGGCCGGCGCGTGCGGCCGGAACCCTACCCGTTCGGCAGCGCCGGGCCGGCGGCCACGCGGGAACTCGCCGCCCGGGAAGGGATCGAGTGCGAATGAACGTGCTCCGCTTTACCTCGCCCCGGGAACTGACCGACGCCGCGGTCGCCCTGCTGGCCCGCCACATCGCGCCGAATCCCTCGCCCCGCTGGCGGGCCGTCATGCTGTCCGGCGGCCGGACGCCCCTCCCCGCCTACCAGGCCCTCGCGGCCGAGGGCGTGGTGGCCTCGCCCGAACTGCGCTTCTTCTTGAGCGACGAGCGCTACGTCCCGCCCACCCACCCGGACAGCAACTTCAGGCCGCTGGCCGACCTGTTCACCGCCCTTTCCGTGCCCGGCGAGCGGCTGCTCCGCGTGAACACCAGCCTTCCCCTCGACGAGGCCGCGGAGCAGTACCACCGGGACCTGCAGGCCCTGCTGCAGGGCGGCGCGCATTTCACCCTCGGCCTGCTCGGCCTCGGCGCCGACGGGCACACGGCCTCGCTGTTCAGCCCCGCGGACGTCCGGCGCGGCGCGGGCCGGCTCGCCGTCGCCGTCCGGCGCCCGAACCCGCCGCACCGCGTCAGCGTCACGCCCGGGCTGCTGCAACACGTCGAGGAGATCGTCTTCCTGGTTTCCGGGTCCGACAAGACCGCCGTGGTCCGGAAGTTGCTCGACGATCCGGAGAGCCTGCCCGCCGGCCTGGCCGTCGCCGGCTGCCGGAACGTATCGCTGTGGATGGCCTCCACGCCAGCGCCATGAACCGCGACGCGACCCAGACGCCGGCCCCGGGCGGGCGCGGCAGCCTCGAACTCATGCGCCTGTTCCTGGGCCTCTACCCATGGCGATCCCTCGTGACCGTCGGCTGCCTGCTGCTGTCCGGCGCGGCGGAAGCCCTCGGGCTGGGCGCGATCCTCCCGCTGGCCGGGCTGCTGATGCGGCGGGAAATTCCCATCGACCTGCCCGTGGCGCGGTGGGCCTGCCGCGCGATCGACCTGCTCGGGCTGCCGGCCTCCGTCCCGGGCCTCCTGGCGGTGATCGTCACGGCCTTCCTGGTCAAGGCCCTGATCTCCTTCCTGACCGCGCGGTACGTCGCCCACACGGCGGTGGATATCGCCGCGGATTTCCGCCTGGACCTGCTCCGCGCCCTCATGAAGGCGCGGTGGGGGTTCTTCCTCGGCCAGCCCTCCGGGCGGCTGGCCCACACCATGGGCTTTGCCACCGAGCAGGCGGCCGCCATCTACCTCTACACCGGCCGCATCCTCGCCGGCGTCGTGCAGGCGCTGACCTACGCGGCGCTCGCGTTCGCCGTGTCCTGGCGGGTGACGCTGCTGGCGCTGGCGGCGGGGGCGGCGGCCATGTCGGTCTTCCACGGATTCGTGAAGCAGGTCCGTCGCGCCGGCGCCCGCTCGTCCGCTCTCTTCGAGTCGGTCAACGCGACGCTGGTGGACAGCCTCCAAGGCCTCAAGCCGCTCAAGGCCATGGCCTGCGAGGACCGCGTGGCCGACCTGCTGGAAGCCGATATCCGGGACCTGAAGCGATGGCAGCGGAAAACCGAAACCAGCCGGGCCGCCCTCCGCACGCTGCGCGAGCCCCTGCAGCTCGCGGCCGCCGCCGCGGTGTTCTTCCTGGCCTGGTCGCTCTGGAACGTCGGCGTCGAGGTCTTGAGCCTGTGCCTCCTGCTCCTGGTTCAGGTCATGGGCCGCATCAACACGCTGCAGGTCATGCTGCAGGACCTGGTCCGCTACGAAACCATGTTCTGGCGGCTGCGCGACACCATCGCGCAGGCGGCCGCCGGGGCCGAGGCGCCGCCCGCCGGCCAGGCCCCCGTCCTCGCGCGCGGCCTGCAGTTGGACCGGATCTCGTTCCGCCGGGGCGAAACCCCCGTCCTCCGGGATATCTCCGCGGAATTGCCGGCAGGTCGCATCACCGCGCTCGCCGGCCCCTCCGGCTCCGGAAAGACGACCCTCGCCGACCTGCTGGTCGGCCTGATCACGCCGGACGCGGGCGAGGTGCGCCTCGACGGCGTGCCCCTCGGCCGGCTGGATCTCCGCCGGTGGCGCGAGCGGGTCGGCTACGTGCCCCAGGAGCCGTTCCTCTTCCACGATACCGTGCGGCGCAACGTCACGCTGGGCGATCCCGCGCTGGCGGCGGACGACGTGGAGCGGGCCCTCCGCGCCGTCGCCGCCTGGGATTTCATCGCGGCGCTTCCGAAGGAACTCGACACCGTCGTGGGCGAGCGCGGCGCCAAGCTGTCCGGCGGCGAGCGGCAGCGCATCGCCATCGCGCGCGCCCTCGTCCGCCGCCCGGCGCTGCTGATCCTGGACGAGGCCACCACGGGCATCGATCCCGCCACCGAGGACGCCATCCTCGCCGCCCTCAAGCAACTGCCGGACCACCCGACGATCCTCGCCATCTCCCACCGGTCCGGCTTCTCCCGCGTCGCCGACGCGGCCTACACGCTGGAAGACGGCCGGCTCACGCCCGGCGCGCGGGCAGGCTGACTTTTCCAATCATTGGAAAAACGCCGCCGATTTTTTCCAATGTTTGGAAAACCGGCGGGCGGCCGTCTCACGCCGGCCGGGCGTCGAGGGCGGCGCGGAGGATATCGCTGCGGATGTCCACGCGGCCCGTGTAGGCGGCCAGCGCGCGGGCGATGACCTCGACATCCGCGTCGCGATCGTGGACCTGGGCGGGCTCGTTCTGCGAATGGACGTCGCCCGGATATCGGCCGTCGGGATGCCGGAAGAGATCGTAGCCCGCGAGGATCAATTCGTCCGGCTGAAGGGCGGCCGCGATCGCCACCAGTAGCGCCCCGTTGGTCGGCCGCGCGTGCCAGTCCGTCGGGCGCAGGATGGACGCGACGCGCTCGAGCGTGAAGAATTCCACCGGCCGGAGCCCGCCCATCAGCAGGTGCCGGATCAGCATCGCGCGCTCCCACTCGACGCGCCCGAACCCGAAGACGCACGGCGGCGCCTCCTGCAGCGTCCGCGGGTGGCCCACCATGACCAGGTCCGGCCGGTCGAGCAGGCCCCGCCCTTTCCACCGCCAGTTGATCCGCATGAGGCAGTCGTGGCAGATGTCCCGGATGGCCGGGTCCTCCGACGAGGGGCCGTTGCCGAGGCAGAGGATGGCGCGCGGGCGGCCCAGTCGCTCGCGCAGTTCCTCCCAGGTGTCGAGGCGGCGGCCGGACCGTCGCCCGGCCAGCCACTGCCCGAACGCGGTATCGCTCAACCGGTCCACGCGGGTCTTCACGCGCCAGCCCTGCGTGTCCGGCTCGCGGGGCCCGGAGGGCAGGAAGGGCGCCAGCGCGGACCAGGCCCGCATCGTCGCGCCTTCGTTCGCCGCCACCAGCCGGCCCGCGGATTCCGCCAGGGCCTTTCGCCGGGCGGGATCGCCCAGGAGCGTCAGCAAGCTCTCCGCCAGGTTTGCCGACGGCATGCGAATCGCCGCGCCCTCCCGGACAAACTTCTCGACCCCGTCGCGGCTTCCGGGTCCCGTGACCACGGGCACGCCGAAGCGCGCCGGGCATACCGGGTTGGCCACGGGTCCGCCGGCGGTGAAACTCCCGCCCAGGACGGCCACGGAGGCGACGGCGTACAGCGCGGGCAGTTCGGCGGCGCGGTCCAGAACAAGCACGGCCGGCGTCTCGGCGCGCACCGGCTGGCTGCGCCGCCGCGCGGCCAGTCCATACCGGCGGGCCAACCGAAGGATGGAACCGGTCTGCCCGCGCCGGCGCGGCTCCAGGAGGAGGACGGCGTCCGGCCGGGCCTCGCGAACGCGACACCACGCGGCCAGCAGTATGCTTTCCTCGCCGGGACAAACCTGCTCCGCCAGGATGACGGGCGCCTCTTCAGAAAGCCCCAACTCGCGGCGCAGGTAGGCCCCCGCCGGAACCGGGAGGCCCAGCCCGACTTCGAAGGACAGGTCCTCCCGAATCAGCGCGCCCGCGTCCGGGTCGGCGCCGCCGGCCCGCACGGTCACGACCGGAGTGCCGGCGCCGGCCAGGGGCGCGGCCCATCGCGCTCCCGGAACGCTATCGCGGCCGAGCCGTATCACAAGGCGCGGGGCGAGGGCGGCGACGAAACGGTCCACGGCGCGGCGGGTATCGCGCGGGAACGGCAGCGCCGTGTCGCCGGCGTAGCGCGCGCACAGCCAGTCGAACGTGCCGGGGTCGGGAGACAGGACCACGAGCCGGTGTTTCGGCTGGAGTTCCCGCAGCCTCCGGATGAGCGGGCCGGCGGCCTCGAAATCGGCGGGCCGTTCGCCGACGACCCAGACCGAGCGTGCGGCCCGGGGCAGGTAGATGCCGTGGCGGCGATACAGGTAGGTGAACGCGCGGCCCGCCGGCAGCCCCGCCCCGGCCAGCCGGCGGAGATCCGACGCGGAACGTCGATCCGGTCCGGCGGGAATCGGCAAGAAATGCGCGAGCACCTGTCGCGCGATGGCCGTCCACGAGAGGCATTCCTCGGCGACCGCGCGCGCGGCGAGCCCCATGCTCCGCCGCTCCGCGGGCTCGCGCAGCAGGCGGCGGATGGCCTCCGCGGCGGCGCGCGCGTCCTCCGACGGCACGCGGATCACCGCGGCCCGCTGCTCGAGGATTTCCACGCCTTCGACGGAGGCCGCGACGGCCGGGGCGCCGCACGCGGCGTACTCGGCGAGTTTCATAGGGGTGCCGAGCATCCGGCCGCGCGCCTGCGTGCGCAGCGCGCCGACGCCGACCTCGAAGCAGTTGATCCACCACGGCATATCCTCGTGCGGCACATGGCCCTTGAAGAGCACGCGGTCGGACAAGCCCGCTTGCGCGGCCTGCCGGCGCAGGTTGTCGGCCTGGGGGCCCTCGCCCAGGATCACGACGCGGACGTCGCCCGGCAAATGCCGAAGGCTCTCGATCAGCACGTCCACGCCTTGCCAGCGGTTGAGGCTGCCCGCGTAGCCGACATAGCGGGCGGACGGGTCGAGCCCTGCGCGCGCGAGGGACTCGTCGCGGGGCAGCGGGCGGAACCGGTCGAGGTCGGCGCCCATCCCGGCCACGAACACGCGGCCGGCTTCGATGCCTTGCTCCACGAGGATATTTTTCAGATGGCGCGTCGAGGTCCGGATCCGGTGCGCGCTGCGCGCGGCCAGAAGCTGGTTCCGGCGGGACAGCGCGTTGACCGCCGTCGAGTAGCCCGACACCTCCAGGTAGGCGCTGGCCCAGGTGTTATGCTCGCCGACCACGACGGCGCCGCGGGCGCACAGCCGGGCCGCCGCGCAGGACAGCGGCGAGCAGGACCGGAAGCGGACGTAGATCGCGTCCGGCCGTTCGCGCCGGATGGCGCGGGCCAGGACGCCCAGGTGCGCGGCCGCCCGCAGGAGCTGCCCGGCATACCCCTCGTTGAATCGGGGCGTGGCGTATACGCGCGCGAAGGGGGCGGGATCGCGCGCCCGGTCGCGCCGGGCGGGGATCACCCCGATCACCTCGTGGCCTTCCGCCGCGAAGGCCCGGGCCAGGGACCCAAAATGGATGCGGCCTGCGCTGGGCGTTTCCCAGTCGAGCAGGCATGTCATAAGGATCTTCAACCGCGATCTCCGGGTATTCGCGCCGCCGTCGCCCGCCAATATTCCCCATCGGGGCCGCGGGGGCAAGCCGGGCGCCCGCCTATATGCGCTTTGCCAGGGGATGCGGCCATGGTATGGGAACGGCGGCATGGACCTGAACGTGGCATGCGTGAAATGGGGGACGAAGTTCCCGGCGGACTATGTAAACCGGCTGCGCGCCATGGTCCGGCGGAACCTCCCTCTGCCGCATCGCTTCGTGTGCCTGACGGACGATCCGGCGGGGCTGGCGTCGGGGATCGAGCCCCTGGGGCTGCGGGGCGGCCTGGAGTACTGCTGGAACAAGCTGGAACTATTCCGGCCGGGCCTGTTTTCCGGTGACGACATCTGCCTGTATTTCGATCTCGACGTCGTGATCACCGGGCCGATTGACGCGCTGCTATCCTTCCGGCCGCAGGATGTCTTCGTGGGGCTGTACGACTGGTACCGGTCGCGCGTGCCGCACTACAACTCTTCGGTCATGCGCTTCCAGGGCGGGCGTCACGAGACCCTGTACACGTCCCTTGGAGAGAAACTGGCGGCGGGCCGGGTCCGGTGGGCGCGGGAATACGACGCGTATCTCGGCTCGAACGACAAGGTCGTGTTGTGGGAGGACGAGACCCGCTACGGAGGCGACCAGGAGTGGATCTCACGATACGTCTACGCGCCGCGGGAACTGAAGGAGCACAGCTTCCCGGGAGGATGGCTGCTGAGCTACCGGAAGCATGGACGCAGGGAACTCCCCCGCGGGTGCAAGGTCATGGTCTTTCACGGCGACCCCAAGCCCCACGAAGTCGAGAACGACTACGTCCGCGAACACTGGCGGTGAGAGCCGCCCGCTCTTTTCGCGGCCGCTCATGCTTTGTGATGCGAAGACTCCTTCTCCCGCATCTGAAACGAGGAGCGTCGCGGCCGCGGGTAAATAACCTGTGTATCACAGTTTATAAACTGTGATATGTAGAGCCTCGAAATTCGCGGAATCCTTAAGAATATGACGCGTCTTGCCCGTGTATCACAGTTTATAAACTGTGATATATTCAATGGTCATACACTTCGGTCTTTAACCGCCGGCTTTCCTGCGAACCGGGCAAACGCTGTAATCGCTTCGGCCAGCCGCTCGGCGATGCGGGATCGGACTTCTTCCTGCGACAGGAATGGGGTCTGCCGGCTTGCGTTCAGAAGGCTGTCCGCGCAGTTCTCGGCCCGGGGCTGCCGTTCCAAAAGGGAAGAAACGCGCGTCCGCGCGGCCCGACGGGACAGGCCGAGGTCGTCGGCCAGTCGCCGCAGCCCGCCCCGCAACCGGGTCCACCCCCACGGGATCCGGCGCTGCACCCGGCACGGCCGATACTCCAATGCCAGCGTGTCCAGCCAATCCTCCCACTTGAAGGCCAGGATGTCGTCCGAACTGGCGAGCGGCACCCACGGCACGCCGAAGGCGTCGGCCACCACGGCGCCGTGCAGGGACTCCGCCAGGACGAGGGGCGCCGCGCGAACCGCGTCGATGAAGGCTTCCGCCGGCGTCCGAGGATCGACCAGACGAACGCCTGCCAGTGCGCAGGGCGTCGCCCAATCACAGACCAGCGCGGAATCGATATGCGGGATGAATACGGGCGCTCGCGCCTTGGCGGGGCCCGCGGCAGACATCAGGCGGGGCAACAGCATGGCCGGATCGCTGATCGCCTTGGAGTCCTCGACCCCCAACCGGGCGGCCGTGCGCGGACCGCGGACAAACCAGACCCGGTACCGGGGGTCCGGAGCACGGTCTCCATATCCGCAACCGGAGCCGAGGACATGTATGCAACGGGTCGCGGCGGGCACCGGCATCCCGGAGCACAAAATAGTGCCGATCCCGAACACCACTTCGCCCGGATCGCCGTCCAACACGCCCGGCATGCAGCGGGACCAGAACCAGGCATTCAGCGCGTCGCCGAAGTTTTGCGTCTTCTTTCCGCAGTACAGGAGTTGCATCGCCACCCCCAACCCTAGCACGCGGGGCCACCGGTTTCACGCGATTCCAACTTGACCGGCCCCGCCTGCTGGCGCACCATGCCGCTCCCATGACAACGGACAAAGCCCAACTGACCATGGAAGCCCTGGCCTCGCTCTGCAAGCGCCGCGGCTTCATTTTCCAGAGCTCCGAAATCTACGGCGGCATCAACGGCTTCTGGGACTACGGCCCGCTCGGCGTGGAGCTCAAGCGGAACATCAAGGAGTCCTGGTGGCGCGCCATGGTGCAGAACCGAGACGACATCGTCGGCCTCGACTCCTCGATCATCATGCACCCGCGCATCTGGGAGGCCTCCGGTCACGTGAAGGGCTTCACCGATCCCATGGTGGATTGCAGGAAGTGCAAGGGCCGCTGGCGCGCGGACCAGCTGCCCGAGACCAAGTGCCCGCAGGGCGGCCCGCACGAGTACACCGAGGCGCGCCTCTTCAACCTGATGTTCGAGACCAACGTCGGGCCGGTCAAGGACGCCTCGACGGTGGCCTACCTCCGCCCCGAGACCGCTCAGGGCATCTTCGCCCAGTTCAAGAACGTGCTGGAAGTCGCCCGCCAGAAGGTCCCGTTCGGCATCGCGCAGATCGGGAAGGCGTTCCGCAACGAGATCAACCCGCGCAACTACACCTTCCGCTCGCGCGAGTTCGAGCAGATGGAGCTGGAGTTCTTCATCAAGCCCGGCACGGACGCCGAGTGGCACGAATACTGGGTCGCGGAGCGGCTGAAGTGGTACCAGTCCATCGGCCTGCCCGAGGGCCACCTGCACCGCTACGTCTACCCCAAGGAGGAACTCGCCCACTACGCCAGCGCCTGCGTGGACGTGATGTACGACTTCCCGTTCGGCACGCAGGAGCTCGAGGGCATCGCCGCGCGCGGCAACTTCGACTTGAGCCGCCACCAGGAATTCAGCGGCAAGTCCATGGAATACTTCGACGAGGAGACGAAGCAGAAATTCGTCCCGCACGTCGTCGAGCCGTCCGCCGGCGTGGACCGCATCGCGCTCGCGCTGCTCTGCGAGGCCTACCACGAGGAATGGGTGCCCACCGCCGAGGCCGCCGGCCAGCCCCCGCAGCCGACCGAGCCGGGCCAGCCGCCGCCCCAGGGCTACGAGGCCCGCACGGTTATGCGCTTCGCCCCGCGCGCGGCGCCGGTCAAGGTCGCCGTGTTCCCGCTGATGAAGAACAAGCCGGAGCTGGTGGAAAAGGCGCGCGGCGTGTTCGACACGCTGCGACGCCGCTGGCCCGCGTTCTGGGACGTCGCCGGCGCCATCGGCCGCCGCTACCGCCGCCAGGACGAGATCGGCACGCCCTTCTGCATCACCGTGGACTTCCAGACCCTCGAGGACACCACGGTCACCATCCGCGACCGCGACACGATGAAACAGGAACGCGTCGCCATCGCCGACCTGCCCGCGAAGCTCGCGGCGACGCTGGACGCTGCATGACCGCGCCCGCGAAGAAGACCGCGCGCCCCGACGGCCGCGCACCGGACGCCCTGCGGCCCATCCGGTTCACCCCGGACCTGGCCCCGGCCGCGTCGGGCTCCGTGCTCGTCGAGTTCGGCCGCACGCGGGTGATCTGCGGCGCGAGCATCGAGGACGGCGTGCCGCGCTGGATGCGCGCGCAGAACGTGTCCGGCGGCTGGCTCACGGCCGAGTACAGCCTCCTCCCCTACGCCACCAAGCCCCGTAGCTCGCGGGAGAGCAGCACGGGCAAGGTCAGCGGCCGCACGCAGGAAATCCAGCGCCTGATCGGACGCAGCCTGCGCGCCGTAACCGACCTCGATAAGCTGGGCGAACGTACGATCTGGCTCGATTGCGACGTGCTCGAGGCCGACGGCGGCACGCGGACGGCCGCGGTCACCGGCGCCTGGGTCGCGCTGCGGCGCGCGGTCAACAAGCTCCTGAAGGACGGCGCGCTCAAGGAGGACCCCCTGCGCGAGGCCGTGGCCGCGGTCAGCGTCGGGATCGTCGAGGGCCGGCCGCTGCTCGACCTCTGCTACACGGAGGACCTCGCCGCCGCCGTGGACATGAACGTGGTCATGACCGCCTCCGGGCGGTTCGTCGAGGTCCAGGGCACCGCCGAGGAAACCCCGTATTCCCGCGAGGAATTGGACGGCCTGCTCGATCTGGCGGCCAAGGGCATCCGGCAACTCCTTAAAGCGCAACGGCTTGTCATCAGGGGGTAGGGCGGCTTGGCCCAAGCCGCCGGAAGAAAGCGGCGCGTTGGGCCAACGCGCCCTACCCATAGGCTCATGAAGATCGCCACCTTCAACGCCAACTCCATCCGCTCGCGCCTGGACGTGGTCCTCGCCTGGCTGAAGCAACACCAACCGGACATCCTCGCCGTCCAGGAAACCAAGGTCGTGGACGAACTCTTCCCGCGCGAGCCCATCGAGGCCGCGGGATACCGCGTCGCGTTCCGGGGCCAGAAGGCCTACAACGGCGTCGCGATCATTTCCAAAAAGCCGGCGGACGAAGTGCGCTTCGGCTTCGACGACAAGGGCCCGGCGGACGAGACCCGCCTGCTCCACGCGCGCTTCGGGAAGCTGCACGTGGTCAACACCTACGTCCCGCAGGGGCGCGAGGTGGATCACCCGATGTACCGGTATAAGATCGAGTGGTACGCCCGGCTGCGGAAATACTTCGACCGGCATTTCACAACCCGCGACCGCGTGATCTGGCTCGGGGATCTCAACGTCGCGCGCACCCCGCTGGACGTCCACAACCCGGAGGAACGGGAAAACCACGTTTGCTATCACCACGCCGCGCGCGAGGCGTTCGAGCAGTGCCTCGCGTGGGGCTTCACGGACGTCTTCCGCAAGCACCATCCCGAACCGGGCCAGTACTCGTTCTTCGACTACCGCACCCCGCGCGCAGTAGACCGGGGTCTGGGCTGGAGACTGGACTACATCCTCGCCTCGCCGCCGCTGGCCAAGGGCAGCCGGGATGCCCGCATCGACCTCGATCCGCGCCGGGCCAATCCGTCCTCCGACCATACCTTCGTGTTCGCCGATATTTCTTAGCGCCCCCCTTGACAAGAATCACGACTTGGTATATCAGTTAAAAAAATCGTTTTATACATTTGTTTAATACGGCGCACATGAACACGGAACATGCTTTAAATAAAGAAGATGCGAAGAAACGCATTCTTCTGGCCGCGATGGAAAAGTTCGCCGATCGTGGCTTCGGGCCGACCAGTGTGCGCGAAATCTGCGAGGCGGCCGGGGTTAATGTCGCCGCCGTTAATTACTACTTCCGTTCGAAGGAGCAGTTGTATCACGAGGTGTTCAAGACGCTCTTCGAGGACGTCGGCGCGCCGCTGATGGCCATCCCGGCCAAAGTCCATGACCAGGCCTCGTGGAAGGCCGCCCTGATGGAATGGATCATGACGGCGCTCCGGCTCGTTACCGAGGAGAAGCCGCCGACCCGCTGGATGGTCCAGCTTACGGCCCACGAGCGCACCCATCCATCGAGTATGTTTCCCGTCTTGTACGAAAGTTTCTTCAAGCCGCTGCGCGAGAGCCTGGGCATGCTGCTGCGGATGGGCATGCCGGCCGGCACCGACGAAACGGATACGTGCATCTGGGAGATCACCGTGGCCTCGCAGGTGGTTGTCTATACTCACCGGGCCCCGCCGTGGTATGCCCTCCTGATCCCGCCGGACGTGCCGCGCGAGGAGTGGATCGAGCGCACGGCGCGGATCATCGCCGGGGGCATCACGTCCCGGCTTGCCTATCAAACAGGATTATCATGAAACCCAGCCATCTTTTCCTTCTTCGGAGAGTTCTGTCTTCGACGCTGCTGGCGGCGTTCGCGCTGTCGTCCGGCTGTGCCCGCTTCGAGCCGGCGCGCGCCCGCCGCGAGCAGACCGAATCCTTCACGAACCGTCTCGCCCGTCTCGCCAAAATCGAACTGGCCAAGCCGCTGTCGCTGGACGATTGCATCGGCATCGCCATGACCAACAACTACGAGATCCGCAAGGTCGACCTCGACCGCGAGCTGTACCGCATCGGAAAGAACGTCGCGTTCACGGCGTTCCTGCCGAACGTCGCGGCCTCGGCGGGTTACAGCGCGTACTCCAAGATCCCGCAAAACAGCGAGAAGGAATTCGACACCATCGGCGTGGACATCGGCATGCCGATCTTCATGCCGTCCACCTGGTTCCTTTATGCGGCGGCGCGCCACGGGTACGCCTCCGCGGGCATCGCCGCCCACTATGTCCGCCAGGGCATCGTGCTGCAGACCAGCATCAACTATTTCAACGTTCTGGTTCAGCAGGACACCGTGGCCGCGTTGGAAAGCCAGTGGACGGCGGCGCGCGAGACGGCCGAGCGCGTCCAGGGCCTCGCGGACGAAGGGTTCATTATCCAGTGGGAAGCGGACCAGGCCCTCCTGGCCGTCGACACGCGCCGGGCCGAGCTCAACCGCGCCCGCCGCCGGATGGCCGTGCTCCGCGGCGAGCTGCTCCAGGGCATGGGCCTTTCCCCCGCCGCCGACATCACGCTCTCCGGCGAGGCCCACGGGGCCGAGCGGCCGGAGGGTTCCGTGGAGGACCTGGTGCTGAAGGCGCTGGAAATCCATCCCGAGTTGGCCATGGCCGACCGGCAGGTCGTGATCCAGGACCACCGGGTACGCCAGGCGTTCACCGCTTTCCTGCCCACGATTTCCCTTTTTTCTTCCGGCGAATGGACCGGCAACGACCTGGCCGCCCATGCCGAAAACTGGGTCTCGGGCTTCCAGGGCGCGTGGACGCTGTTCGACGGCCTGGCCAACGTGGCGCGATACAAGGCCGCCAAGGTTGAACGCCGGAAAACCCAGATCGAGCGGGAGAACACCTTCCTCTCCATCATGGTCGGCGTCGTCGCCGCCGAGGCCGCCGTGCGCGACGCCGCCGAGGGCGCCCGCGTCCGCCGGCGGGCCTACGACGTGGCCGCCGCCAAGTGGGCGGACTACGACGCCCGCGCCCGCGAAGGCCTCCTTCCCCTCTCCGAGGCGCTCGACGCGCGCGCCGTCATGGACCTCGCGCAAGTCGCCCTGGTCCAGAGCCGCTACCAGGAACGGATCGCCATCGCCACCCTCGAGCTGGCCATGGGCCTCACCCTCGTCCCCGAACAAGCACACGAACAGAAAGCAGAGCCTCCACATGAATAGCACCCGATTCGCCCTTGGCCTTGTCGTCGCCGCCGCGGCCGTTCTCGCGGCCGGATGCGGCAGGAAGCAGGCCGCCGTCGAGCCCACCGTCCGGACGCTGTCCGTCCGAGCCGTGGCCGCAGCCCCGCGCGACTTCGAGCGGCGCCTGACCGTGCAAGGCACCCTGGAAGCCAAGAACTACGTCCCCGTGGCTTCACGCACCGAGGGGAATCTCGATGCGATCTGGGTGGATGAAGGCGATTCCGTCGTCGCCGGTCAAACCGCCCTTTTCCAGGTCGATCCGGTCAGCCGCGAGAACGCCCTGACCATCGCGAAGCAGCACCTGGCCGTCACGCGGGCCTCCCTGGAGGTCGCCAAGGCCTCCGCCGACAAGACCAGGGCTGAAGCCCGCAAGGCGGTGCTCGATTACGAGCGCTACGAGCGTCTCCGCCGGGAAGGCCGGGTCAGCCCCAGTGAATTCGAGGCCGCCGAAGTCGCCCGCGCCCAGGCCCAGGCGGGCATCGCCGTGGCGGAGGCGCAAGTGGATCTCGCCGGTCGCCAGGTCAAGCAGGCCGAGGCCTCCCTCGCGATCGCCGAGAAGAACCTGGAGGACTCCCGGATCGTCGCGCCGATCACCGGCGTGGTCAGCTCACGCAGCGTCGAGCCCGGCGAGCAGATGTCCGTCGGCAAGGTCGCGCTGCGCATCGACGATCTCTCGACGGTCGAGGCGGCCGCCTTTCTCCCCGCCCAGTACTACCCGGAGGTCGCGCCCGGTCGGACCGAGTTCCGCCTCGTCGTCGGCGGCCGGGACGCGGGCACCCACAAGGTCACCTACCGCAGCCCGACCATTAATCCGATCCTGCGCACCTTTGAGATCAAGGGCGAGTTGAAGGACGCCGGCGGGTTCGCGGTGCCCGGCAACATGGCCGACCTGACCATCGTTTTCGAGACGCGCCAAGGCCTCGGCGTCCCTTCCGCCTCCATCCTCGTCCGCGCCGGCCAACAGATCGTCTTCGTGGCCCGGGACGGGAAGGCCGTCGCGCGCGTGGTCGAACCCGGCTTCCAGAACGACGGCTGGACCGAAGTCCTGTCCGGCCTCGAGGCCGGCGAAGCCGTCGTGACGGAAGGCCAGACCCAACTCCGCGACGGCATGGCCGTCCAAGTCCTCTAACCCCCGGACCGAGCCGCACAGGAGAACCGCCATGTTTCTCGCCAACGCCTCCACCCAACGCCCGATCGCGATGAGCTGCCTGCTCATCGCCCTCATCGGCCTCGGGCTCAATTCTTACCGCAAGCTCTCCATCGAGAACATGCCGGCGGTGGACATCCCCTACCTCGCGGTCATCACCACCTGGGTCGGCGCCTCGCCCGAGGACATCGAGAAGGATGTCAGCAAGCCGATCGAGGATGCCGTTTCCGGCATCGACGGCCTCAAGCACATCGAGTCCTCCAGCCTCGACAACGTCAGCCAGGTGGTGCTGGAGTTCAATATGGGCACCGACGTCGACACGGCGTCGCAGGATGTCCGCGAAAAGCTCGACTTCGTCCTGGCGAATCTGCCCGAAGACGCCGAGCGGCCGTCGATCATGAAGATCAACATCAACGCCGCCCCCATTGCCAACATCTTCCTCTCGGGCGACGCCCCGATCGACGACCTGTACGACTACGCCGACAACACCATCGCCGACCGCTTTGCCACCGTGCCCGGCGTGGGCGAGGTCCAGGTCATCGGCGGCAACGAGCGCGAAGTGTGGGTCGAGCTGGACCGCAACGCCCTCGTCGCCGCCGGCCTCACCACCTACGACGTCACCGCCGCGCTGCAGGGCGGCATCCTCAACCTCCCCGGCGGCCGCATCCGCGAACAGGGGCACGAGTATGCCGTCCGCTTCGACGCCGAATACCAGGACGTGGAGTCCATCGCCCATCTCGAAGTCGCCAACAAAAACGGCGCCCGCCGGAAACTGGGCGACCTTGGAACCGTCCGCCTCGCCACGGAAGAAGTCCGCCAGCGCGCCATCCTCGACGGCAAGCAGGGCGTCGTGATCAAAGTGGTCAAGAAGGCGGAGGGCAACATCGTCTCCATTGTCAAGGAGACCCGCCAGCGGTTCGAGGAAATCCAGCAAACCCTCCCCGGCGGCATGGAGCTGACCTGGGTCTCCGACGAATCGGAGGAAATCCGGGAGTCGGTGGCCTCCGCCATCTCCAGCATCTGGCAGGCGGTGCTCCTCTGCGCCTTCATCCTCTTTGTCTTCCTCGTGAACGTCCGCACCACAGTCATCGTGGCCGTCACGATGCCGGTCACGATCGTCATCAGCCTGTTCTTCATGCAGTTGGCGGGCCAGTCGCTCAACATCGTCACCTTGCTGGCCATCGGCCTCTCCACCGGCGTGCTGGTCTCCAACTCCATCGTCGTGCTCGAAAACATCGTCTCCAAGTTCGACACGATGGACAATCACTGGGAGGCCGCGCGCATCGGCGCCTCCGAGATGACCGTCGCCGTGCTGGCGTCCGCCGGCACCAACGTCATCGTGATGCTGCCCATCGCCATGATGACCAGCCTGGCCGGGCGCATGCTGACCCCCTTCGCCATCGCCACCCTCATCGTCAACGCCGTCTCCATCCTCATCAGCTTCACCCTCACCCCCATCCTGGCCGCGTTGCTGCTGGAACCCGCGTCGCGGCGCCGCGACAATGCCTTCGCCCGTTTCGGCAAGCGGTGGGAGGCCGGCTTCCAGACCGTCGGCGTCGGGTTCAGCAACGCCCTGCGTCGCATCGCCGGGAAAAAGCGCTACAACCTGCCCGTCGTCGCCGGCTTCATCCTGTTCTTTTTCTTCACCATGAAATTCGGCGGGAGCCGGCTCGGATTCAGTTTCTTCGAAACCCCCGACATGGCCCGCGTCTTCATCCGCGTCGAAATGCCGCCCTACTACGACCTGGAAAAGACCGTCGCGCGCATCGACGAGGTCCAGTCGCGCCTGTTGGCGTTCTCCGACCTCGAGCACGTCCTGACCACGGCCGGCAAGGCCGAATCCATGAGCGGCCAGGCCAGCGAAGGCGTGTACATGGGCCAGATCGAACTCTTCTTCAAGCCCAAGACCGAGCGCCCGTGGAATCTCCTCGACCGGCTGGACGAAATCCGCGCCTCGCTGAAGGACGAAACCGATTGCTTCGTCTCCGCCTCCGTCCCCGGCCACATGGGCGGCCAAAGCTTCCAGATCGACCAGAACCTTTGCGGCGAGGATCTCGACGTGCTCGACAACACGGCCATCGCCATCCGCGACGCCGCCGCCGGCCTGCCCGGCGTGGCCATGATCGAGACGACCGTCCGCGACACGAAACCCGAAATCCGCGTCCTGCCCAAGCGCCCCGTGCTGTCCGACCTCGGCCTGCCGGCCCACCTCCTCGCCTCCATCGTCCGCGCCAACGTGGAAGGCCTCGAAGCCGCCGACTTCAAGCGCGGCGACCGCACCTACGACATCCGCGTCAAGCTCGCCGAGCAGCCCGGCAAGGACCAGATCCGCCAATTCCTGCTCCCCGGCGCCGACGGCCGCCCCATCCCCCTCGAGACCGTCGCCGACGTCGTCGATGCGCGCAGCAAGGTCCAGATCTACCGCTACGACAAGCGCCGCACCGTGAAGATCCTCGGCGACCTCAAGCCCGGGGCCACCATGAGCGGCATCAGCGACGCCATGGCCCGCACCATCGCGGACCGGAAACTCCTTCCCGCGGGCTACACCCTCGGCAACACCGGCATGATCGAGATGATGGAAGACACCATCGCCGATTTCGGCGAAGCCATCCTCCTCGCCACCTTCCTGACGCTCCTCACGCTGGCGGCCATCCTCGAATCGTGGAAACGCCCCGCGCTCATCCTGCTCACCTTGCCCATGGGCCTGATCGGCATCGTGTGGTCGCTCGCCCTCACCGGGAAAGCCATCACCATGCTCGTCATGCTCGGCTCGCTGATGCTCATCGGCATCGTCGTGAACGCCGCCATTCTCATCGTGGACAAGATGGCCCAGCACATCAAGGACGGCATCAGCCGCCGCGACGCGATGCTCACCGCCATGGTCGAGGAATTCCGCCCCGTCCTGATGGTGATCCTCGCCTCCGGGCTTGGCATGCTGCCCATGGCCATCGGCGCCGGCATCGGTTCTGAAAACCGCGCCGGCATCGGCATCGCCTCCGTCGCCGGCATCATGGTGGCCGGCTTCTTCACCATGACCATCCTGCCGCTGATCTACACCCTCTTCACCGGAAAGCCCCGGGCCTCGCACGACGCCGGCTCCCGCGGGGAGCGGAACCCCCCGGAACCCGCCGGGCCGCCGCCACAAGCGGGTTGATGCCGCCGCGCGGGAGGCGTAGGATGGCGCGGTAAACGAGGGAACTACTATGCCGCTGAAAACCACCGTCGAGAAGCGCCGCCAGGGCGGGTACCTTGTCCGGCTCCAGGGCCGGCTGGACAGCGAGACCACGCCGGGCTGCGAGAAGAAAATCCTGCCGCTGCTGGAGGAAAAGGTCCACACCGTGGTCCTGGAAGCCGCCGGCCTGGAGTACATCAGCAGCGCCGGGCTGCGCCTCGTGCTGGAGCTACGGAAGCAGATGGCGGCGCGCAAGGGGCACCTGGCGCTGGCGCACCTCCAGCCGGCTGTCGCCCAGGTCTTCGAGGTCGCGGACATCCTGCCGCGCACGGGGATCTTCGATTCCGTCGAGAGCGCGGACATGTTCCTCGACGCCATCCAGCGCCGGGAGCAGGTCAAGAGCGTCGACGAAACCGACTGACCCCGCGGCGCCGTCCTCCCGTTTTCTGACGCAACAAAGTCCTTCACACCCGTGAAGTGATTTGTTGCCGAAGGGCACGGCGGCGCCTATCGGCTTGCCTCCGGCGCGCCCGGCGGGTACAAGGCGAGGGGTCATGGCGATCCGCCTCGAGGTTTCTTTGAATCCGAGCATCCCGGACGCCCGCGGCCGCGACACCGCCGCCCGGGCGCGCCGCTTCCTGCGCGCGCCCGTTTCGTCCTGCCGGACCCGCGACGTCTACCTCGTGGACATGCCCCTCTCGCCGGCCGAGCTCGCCCGCGTGCGCCGCGCCTTCGCCGATCCCGTCACCGCGCGCGCCGCCGCGGGACGCCTGCCGCCGCCGAAATTCGACTGGCTGATCGAGGTCGGATTCCGGCCCGGCGTGACCGATAACCTCGGCCACACGGCCCGCGAAGCGATCGCCGATGTCCTCGACCGCGAGCCCGGCCCGCGCGAGGGCGTCTATACCGCCACGCAATATTTTCTGCTCGGACCGAAGCTCGCGCGCGCCGACGCCGGGCGGATCGGCCGCGACCTGCTGGCCAACGAGCTGATCCAGACCTGCCGCGTTTTCTCGCCGGCCGAGTGGGCCGCCGCGCCGCCGGACACCGAGCCGCCCGTCATCCGCGAGACCGTCGAACCGCGGGCGCGCCCGGTCGACCTCGGCGGCCCGGATGAAGAGCTGCTGCGCATCAGCCGGGAGGGCGTGCTGTCCCTCGACCTCGGCGAGATGAAGGCGATCCGCGACTACTTCGCCCGGCCGGAAGTCCGATCCGCGCGAGAGGCGCTCGGTCTGCCCGCCGCGCCGACGGACGTCGAGGTGGAATGCCTGGCCCAGACCTGGTCCGAGCACTGCAAGCACAAGATCTTCGCCGCGCGCATCCGCTACGTGGACGTGGACGGGCGCGAGGAATGGATTGATTCGCTCTTCAAGACGTTCATCCGCGGCGCGACGGAGCGGGTCGCGCGGGAGCGGGACTGGCTGGTCTCGGTCTTCACCGACAACGCGGGGATCATCCGGTTCAGCGATCGCTACCACCTCGCGGTCAAGGTCGAGACGCACAACACACCGTCCGCGCTGGACCCGTACGGCGGCGCGATCACGGGCATCGTCGGCGTCAACCGCGACCTGATGGGCGCGGGCATGGGCGGCGAACTGGTCTGCAACACGTGGGGCTACTGCTTCGCCTCGCCCTTCCACGACGGCCCGGTGCCGGAGGGGCTCATGCCCCCGCGCCGCATCCGCGACGGCGTCCACCAGGGCGTGATCGACGGCGGCAACCAGAGCGGCGTGCCGTGGATGCGCGGCTTCGAGCGGTTCGACGAGCGCTTCCTCGGCAAGCCGCTCGTCTTCTGCGGGACGGTCGGCCGCATCCCGTGCGCGCTGCAGGGGCGTCCCTCGGAGCGTAAAGAGGTCGCGCCGGGCGACCTGATCGTCATGTGCGGGGGGCGCATCGGCAAGGACGGCATCCACGGCGCGACGTTCTCGTCCGAGGAGCTGCGGAAGGAGTCGCCCGCGCAGGCGGTGCAGATCGGCGACCCGATCACCCAGCGGCGCATGTATGAGTTCCTGATCGAGGCGCGCGACGCGGGGCTGTACCGCGCGATCACGGACAACGGCGCCGGCGGCTTGAGCTCGTCCGTCGGCGAGATGAGCCGCTTGAGCGGCGGCGCGGACCTCGACCTGGCCCTCGCGCCGCTGAAATACGAGGGCCTGCAGCCCTGGGAAATCCTGCTGTCCGAGGCCCAGGAGCGCATGACCCTCGCGGTCCCGCCGGAACACTGGGATACCCTTTCGGCCCTCGCCCGGCGGCGCGACGTGGAGGCGACCGCGCTGGGCCGGTTCACCGGCAGCGGCGCGCTGGTGGTCCGGTATGGAGACCGGGTGGTCGGCCGGATCGGCCTCGATTTCCTGCACGACGGCTGCCCGCGGCTGACCCTCGAGGCCCGGTGGACGCCGCCCGCGGTCCCCGCCCCCGCGCGCCCCCGGGCGGGCGCGCGGACGGGCGTTCTGCTGGACCTCCTTCGTTCGCTGAACGTGTGTTCGAAGGAGTTCAAATCGCGCCGGTACGACGCCGAGGTCAAGGGCTTGAGCGTGGTCAAGCCGTTCGTCGGCGCGCGCGCGGACTTGCCGGCGGACGCGACAGTCATGCGCGTCGAGCACGACCGCGACGAGGGCCTTATTCTCGCCGACGGCATCAATCCCTTTTACTCCGACCTGGACACCTACGCCATGGCCGCCTCGGTCGTGGACGAGGCCGTGCGCCGCGTCATCAGCGCGGGCGGGTCTCTCGACCGGATCGCGGGGCTGGACAACTTCTGCTGGCCCGACCCGGTGCTTTCCGAGAAGACGCCCGACGGCCCGCACAAGCTCGCCCAGCTCGTCCGCGCAAACCGCGCGCTCTACGACGTCACGACGGCGTACGGCGTGCCCTGCATCTCGGGCAAGGACAGCATGAAAAACGATTCCGTGCGCGGGGGGAAAAAGATTTCCATCCCGCCGACGCTGCTCTTCTCCACGATCGGCGTCCTCGACGACGTGCGCCGCGCCGTGACGCCGGATTTCAAGCAGGCCGGCGATGTCATTTACGCGGTCGGCCTGACCCGCGACGAACTGGGCGCGTCGGAATACCATCGCCTGCTCGCCGCGCGGCAGGGCCGGCCGGGCGCGATCGGCGGCGCGCCGCCGGGCCTGGACGCCGCGCTCGCGACGCGGCTCTACCGCGCCATAGGCGAGGCCGCGCAAGCGGGGCTGCTGCGCTCGTCGCATACGCCGACCCTGGGCGGACTGGCCGTCGCGCTGGCGCTGGCGGCGATGGGCGGGAACCTCGGCGCGGACGCCGACCTCGCGGCCGCGCCCGGCGCAGCGGGATTGGACGACGACGCGCTGCTGTTTTCGGAATCGAACAGCCGGTTCGTGGTCACCTGCGCGCCGGAACGCGCCGGCGAGTTGGAGGCGCTTTTCAGGGATTTGCCGTGCGCGCGGGCAGGAACCGTGACGGCGGAGGCGCGGCTGCGGCTGCGCATAGGCAGCCGGCGCAAGGCGGACGTCTCCATCGACAGAATCCGGCGCGCATTCAAGGAAACGCTGGATGGTTTCTGATCCCTCCATTCTCATCCTGACCGGGCACGGACTGAACTGCGAGGCCGAGTCGAAGTACGCCTGGGAGCGGGCCGGCGCGCGAACGAAGCTCCTTCATTTCAACGACCTGCTCGCGGAGCCCCGGAGCCTGCACGACCACGCGGGGCTGATGTTCATCGGCGGATTTTCCTACGGCGACCACATGGGCTCCGGCCACGTGATGGCGCTGCGCGCGCGCCACCGGCTGCGGGAGGACCTGGAGCAGTTCATCGGCGCGGGCAAGTTGGTGCTGGGGGTCTGCAACGGCTTCCAGATCCTCGTGAAGCTCGGCCTGCTGCCCGGGCTGGACGGCGACTACTTCACGCCGCGCGCCGCGCTGCTGCCCAACGAGGGCGGCGTGTTCCAGAATTTCTGGGTGCGCGTGCGGTTCGAGCCGGGCTCGCCCTGCGTGTTCACGCGCGGGCTGGAGTTCATGGACCTGCCGATCCGGCACGGAGAGGGCCGGTTCTTCGCGCCGCCGGACGTCCTCGCGCGGATCGAGGCCGGCGGATGCGCGGCGTGCCGCTACGTCGACCCCGCCACCGGCGAGCCGGCCACGAAGTTCCCGCATAATCCCAACGGCTCGGTGAACGCCATCGCGGGGCTCTGCGACCCGACCGGCCGCGTGTTCGGTCTCATGCCGCACCCGGAGGCGAATCTCCACCGCGAGAACCATCCCCGCTGGACCGGTGGCGACGGGCTGATGCTCTTCCAGAGCGCCGTGGCGTGGCTGCGCAAGGCGTGAGGCGTGCCTAGTGCGAGGAGCCCGTCCCGGACGCGGACGGCGTGACGGGGGTAAGCATCGAGCCCCAGGGCCGCAGCACGTCGGCCGGCTTGCCGGCCTGTATCCCCGGCGAGGAGGAGAGGCTCGGTGAAGGCGGCGCGCCGAACGTGGGCGGGGCAACCGGCCCGGCACTGAACAGGTTGCCCGCCCGGCCCAGGCTGGACGCCGGGGAGGCCAGGCCGTAGCCGGGAGTGGCCGCAGCCGCCGGCGACGCCGACCGGGTCGCCGAATTCCAGTCGTAGCCGGTCGAGGCGCGTGTCCCGGGCTGGCCCGCGCCCGGCAACAGGACGGAGGGCGCCTCGGCGCTTTTGGGCATCTCGGGCAGATCCAACCCCGCCGGTTCCGGGACGGCAAAAAGGGCTTCGGTCCTCGGCATCAGGGAGGGCTCGTCCTTTTCCTTTCCACGCCAGGAGATGGCAGGGTCGCGCGGGGAAAGGATCCGGTCGCGATCGCGGTCCGAAGCGGCGGGATCGTCCAGGGCGGTCACGCGCGTCCGTAGCGGGCCTTCCTCGTCCTCCGCCTTGGCCTGCGCGGCCCCCGGCTCCTGCTCCGGACCATCCACCCGCGCCAGGTCCTGCGCGTCGCGAACGCCGACTTCCTGGAGCACTCGATCGGCGATCCGGCGGTCGTAGGGTTGCTGCAGCAGCATCCCCGTGGCCTCGTCGGACAGCCCGTCCTGCAGCCCGTCCGTTTCCTGCTCCTCGTCCCGGGCGTTGTCCTGCGTCTTGTCGAGGGCGTCGGTCCGCTCCTTCACGTCGTCGGCGAGCCAGCCCCAGCCGGATTCCCGGCGCTCCTCTTCGAAGGCGATTTCGTTCTCCGTCTTCACGTTCAGCATCGCGGGCCGCAGCCAGTTCTGGTCCTGCCGATTCTCCTTGGAAGGCCGCGCCGGCAAGGGGGGGGGGATGCTCCTGAGCAAGTCGGTCTGCAAGAACGCATCGGGCCGGCGGCGGGGCGCCAATCCTTCGGCGGGCAGGACCGGGATCTTCTTCTCTTCCTCGGTCACGGGCGTCGCCTCCACCGTGACCGCGTGCATCTCGACCCGCCCGGAATATTGTCGCCTGGCAGACGGCTTCGGCGGATCCGCCGGCTCTTCCGCGGACCCCGCGCGCAGCCCGGCCAGGACCAGCGCCAGGCTTGTGACGAGCCACTTGTTCACGCTTCCATTGTAGGGCGGCGGTTCGGCGGCGTCAATGGAGCGCCCCCTTGCAGCCCCGCGTCTTTCTGATAGGTTTCCCGCTATGACATCCCGCGCCGTCTGCCTGTTCATGCTGCTGGGGCTCGCGGCGCCGGTTTCCGCCGCGGAGCGCTTCCAGGTCCGGGGGGAGCGCCTCTCGGTGCGGGCCGACAACGAGCCCCTGGCCGACATCCTCCGGCTGTTCGTCGACGCCGGCGTGCGCGTGCGGCTGGATCCCGCCGTCACGGCGCGCGTCACCGTGGACATGCGCGACGAGGACATGCAGGCCGCGCTCGCCCGGCTCCTGGACCCGCTCGGCTACGTGCTGACGTGGACGGTGGTCCAGGGTCCGCTCGGCCCCTGGCCCCGGCTCGCGGAAATCCAGGTGTTTCAACCGGGCCGGCGGGAGCTGGCGGAGCCCCTCCCCGGCCGCCCCGACCAGTTGGCCGTCGCGCAGGACACGAACGGCGCGTGGGTCGTGAAGGATGAAATCCTGCTCTCGTTCCGGGCGGGCGGCTCCCGGGAGGAGGCGGAGCGTCTGCTGGCGCAATATGGCGGCATCCTGCTCGACGGGATCCCGGAACTGGGCATCTACCGCGTGCGCTTCCCGCCGGGTTCCAACGTGCCCGCCCTCGTGGCGCAGCTAGGCCAAAGCCCGCTCGTGCGGGCCGCGGAACCGCACTACGCCGCCGCGCTGCCCCCGCCCGCGCGGCTCAACGCCGATTCTTCCGCGGCCGGCGCGGCGCCGCAACCGGGCCTCCCGGCCGACGGCGCGGCGGCCGTGGCGATCCTGGACACCGGGCTCCTGAAGGACGCCGGACTGGCCTCGCTCGAGGCGGGGCGCTACGACGCGCTGAATCCGGGCCGGGAGCTGGACGACCGGCAGGGACACGGCACCCAGATGGCCCTGATCGCCGCGGGCATGGTCGCGCCCGCCGGCGCGCCGGCCTCCGGCGAAGGCGTTCCGGTGCTGGCCGTCCGGGCCTTCGACGACAACGGGTACGCCTCCTCCTTCTCGCTGATGAGCGCCATGACGTACGCGGCGTCGAACGGCGCGCGCGTGGTGAACTTGAGCTGGGGAACGCCGGCGGAGAGCGGGTTCCTGGCCGCCGCCGTGGCCTGGGTCCAGGCGCAGGGACTGGTCGTGGTCGCCTCGGCCGGGAACGAGCCGACCGGCCGGCCCCTCTATCCCGCCGCCTGCGCCGGCGTGGTGGCCGTCGCCGCGCTGGACTCGGAGGGCCAGCCGTGGGAGTCGTCCAACTACGGCGAGTTCATTTCGGTGGCCGCCGCCGGCACGGCCACGCTGCCAGTCGGCTACCGCGGCCCGCCCGGCGGTTACGCGGGCACGTCCATCGCGAGCGCCTGGGTCGCCCGCCAGCTCGCCCTCTACCGGGCGCGCCATCCCGAGGCGACGCCGGCGCAGGCGGTCCGGGCGCTGCGGCAGGCCGTGGCCCCGGACGGCGGGGCGAAGGACGCGCGCCTGGGGTACGGCCGGCTCGACGACGCGGCGCTTTCGCGCCTCCTGCCCCCGGACAGCCGCCCGAAAAAACTGTTGTTTGCCCCCGAAAAATGAATAGAGTGGGCCGAACGATACGCGCGGGAAGCGAAAGGAAAGGCAGCACATGAAAACGATGGCATTCCTCCTGGTGTTCGCGATCCTCGGTGGCGGCCTGGCGCTGGCGGCCACGGCGGAAGAAGCAACGTGGGCCAACGAGGTCGAGGGTGGCGTGGTGATCCAGTTCCCCGGCACGGGCGATTTCGACCTGTACGACCTCGGGCTCGGCGCGGAAATCCAGTACCGCAACTGGTCCTTCGATCCCCTCGGGCTCGCCTTCGCCGTGGGCTTCACCTCGTGGGAGGCCAACGAGGACTGCCACAAGCTGGGCGACGTGCACACGGAATTCGACGGGTCGGTCACCACGATCCCCATCGGCGTCTCGCTGCTCTACTACCTCTACGGGACCCAGAACTTCAGCCTCATCGCGGAGGCCGGCGTGCGCTACCTCATCACGGACAGCGATGTCGATTTCACGCGGATCGTGGAGACCGAGGAGGGCGAGGAGCAGCTGCCCTCCAGCCTGGAGGTCGACGACAGCGTGCTCGGGCTGCTGGCCCTCGAGGCGGACTACTTCGTGAACGAGCAGTTCCTCGTGTTCGGCGGCGCGGGGTACCAGCAGGACCTCCAGCGCGGCGAGATCGACACGCCGACCGGCCCCCTGCGCGACAACGAGTTCACGAGCCTGTTCCTGCGGCTGGGCGGCAAGTTCGTCTTTTAACCCGCCGCCGGGCCATCGGGGGAGAGGTCTTCCCGCGCGGGATGTCTCATGAGGACGCGGACGCCCATCCTGTGCCTGCTGGCCGCCGCCTTCTTCCGCGCCGGGCCGGCCCCCGCCGCGGAGGACACGATCGCCGACCATTGGCACGACGGGCTCTCGCACGGCGTCGGGCACTTGAGCCGCTGGATCGATTCCTTCTTCGGCAACGTCCCGGTCGAGGAGGAGCGCATGGGCAACCGCGTCCGCCTGACGCCCCTCGTGGAGTTCCGGGAGGGCGATTCGCCCCTGTTCAAATTAAGGCTGAATGCCAAGTTGCGGCTGCCCCAGTTCAGCCGCCGGCTCGGGCTCGTGTTCTCCTTCTTCGACGACGAGGACGCGGCGCAGTACGGCGTGCCCGGCCAGTTTTCCAGCCAGGACGACGTCCGCCAGGCCGCGTTGCGCTACGTGATCGAGGAGGAGGCGCGCGCCCGGTTGAGCGGGGACGCCGGGCTGCGGTTCTATCCCGAGCCGGACCCCTACCTGCGACTCCGGTGGCGCTACCGGCTGACCGAGGATCCGGTGGCCAGCCGCGTCATCCAGTACCTGTACTGGAGCCCGCGGCACGGCTGGGGGGAAACCACGCGGTTCGAGATGGAGAGCAAGCTCGCGCCCAAGACCTTCGCCCGCTCCACCTCCGCCGCCACGTGGTCCGAGATCAGCACGGGCGTGGACTGGTCGCAGTCGTTTTCCCTTTGGCACTACTTCTCCCCGCGGCGCGCCGTCGGGCTCGACTGGCTCACGGAGGGCTACACCGACCCGCGCCTGTCGCTGGGCAAAACGCGCATGACCTTCAAATACCGCCGTCGCGTGTCCCGGGACTGGCTCTTCCTCCAGGTGGGCCCCTTCGTGGAGTTGCCGAGCGATCGCGACTTCCAGGTTACCCCCGGCCTGACGCTCCAGATCGAAACCGTGTTCGGCGACCCGCCGTGGCTGTAAAAAAAGCGGCGCGCCCAGATCGCGCTTGCCATCCGCGCCGCTTTTCTTCAGGTTTCACGAAACTCGGAAAGGAATTCAGATGAAGAGAATTGGAAGCATGGCCGCGTTGGTCCTGTTCGCCGCCCTGATGTCGTCGGCCCCCGCGGGGGCCCAGGAGTTTTCCACTTCACCCCAGTGGAGCCTCGGCCTGCGCGGCGGCGTATGGAGCGTGCCGAATGCCTGGCTCGACCAGTTCCTCGACGAGCATCCCTCCGTGGACGGCGAGACCTTCGGGATCACGTTCTGTCCCCTCGGCGAATCCGGCTCGACGGGCGTGTTCAGCGTCGTCTACAGCCTCGACTACGGCACCCTGTCCGGCGACGGCCGCTGGCTGGACGACGAGGACGACTGGGGGGACCGGCGCGAGGGCGAGGCGTCGCTCGACCTCATCGGCCTTTCCGCCAACTTCATGTGGGACATCATGCCCGAGTGGGTCGTCCATCCCTACCTCGGCCTGGGCCTCGGCATCGCGTACGTCGACGGCCGGATCCCGGGGGAAGAGGGTGAAACCGACGAGACCTACAAGGGCCCGGCGCCGGTCCTCCAGATCCCTGTCGGCCTCAAGGCGGTCCTGGCGGAAACCGTCTCCATTCATATCGAGGCCCGGATCCTGGAGGGCGGCCTCGTCCTGGGCGGCGGCGCGGCCGTGATGTGGTAGGCGGCCCCGTTTTCGATTGGCCGGCCTGCCGGGCCGTCCTACACTGACGGCCATGGAGCCCGGGCTGTACATCGTCGGCACGCCGATCGGCCACCTGCAGGACATCACGCTGCGCGCGCTGGACACCCTTCGGCAGGCGGACCTGGTCGTCGCCGAGGACACGCGGCACACGCGCGTCCTGCTGGAGCGCCACGGCATCCCGGCGCGCCTCTTCAGCTGTCACCGCTTCAACGAGGCCTCGCGGACGGATGCGATTCTCGACCGCATCCGGGCCGGCGGCGCGGTGGCGCTGGTCACCGACTCCGGGATGCCGGGCGTATCCGACCCCGGCAGCCGCGTGGTCGCCGCCTGCCGCGCGGCCGGCCTGCCGGCCACCTGCGTGCCGGGCCCGTCCGCCGTGACGGCGGCCGTGGCCCTCTGCGGCTTCGGCGGCGCGGGCTTCACCTTCGCCGGGTTCCTGCCCCGGAAAAGCGGCGCCCGGCGGCGCCGGCTCGAGGAACTGGCGGCCCGCCACGAGCCGTTCGTCCTCTTCGAATCGCCGTTCCGGCTCCTCCGCCTGCTGGAGGAACTGGAGGCCGTCGCCGGCGCGCGGCCCGTTTTCCTCGGGCGTGAGCTGACCAAGCAGTTCGAGGAATGCCGCACGGGCACGCCGGCGGAACTCCGGGCCGCCTTCGCAGGCCGCGCCGTGAAGGGCGAGCTGGTCCTCGTCGTGGCGCCCGCCGGACGGCACGACGAACCGGACGACGCACCGCCCGACGGTCCGGCGGAAGGAAAGTGTTGATTTTTCGGGGCGGCGCGGACAGGCTATCCGCAACATGGCAGCCAAGCACATAGGCCTCGGACGCGGCCTGAGCGCGCTGATCAAGGATACCCCGCCGCCGGAGCCGGCGCCCGCCGCGGAGGGCGAGCGCGGCATCGTCAAGCTGCCCGTGGACCAGATCCACAAGAGCCCCTGGCAGCCGCGGCACGAGATGAGGCCGGAAGCCATCGAGGACCTCGCCCACTCCATCCGCGAGCACGGCGTGCTCCAGCCGCTGCTGGTGCGGCGCGTCGAGGACCACTACGAGCTCATCGCCGGCGAGCGCCGGCTCCGGGCGGCCCAGGCCGCGGAGTTGCGCGAGGTGCCGGCGCGGATTATGGAGGTCTCGGACCGCGAGGCCCTGGAACTGGCCCTGATCGAGAACCTGCAGCGCGAAGACCTGAACCTCATCGAGGAGGCCGAGGGCTACCGGACGCTGACCGAGAAATTCGAGATGACGCAGGAGCAGATCTCGCAGCGCGTCGGCAAGGCCCGCGCAACGGTCGCCAACTCGCTGCGGCTGCTGGAACTGCCGGATTCCGTGAAGCAGAAAGTCGCGGAAGGCGCGCTGTCCGCCGGCCACGCCAAGGTGCTGCTGGGCCTGGAGATCCCGCACGAGCGGGAGCTGCTGGCGGTCCGCACGCTCAAGGAGGGGCTGTCCGTCCGGGCCCTGGAAAAACTGGTCGATCGGCTGCGCCGCATGCCGCGCAAGCCCCGCGCCGAGCGCTCCGACCTTCCCGAGAGCTACCTGGAGTCGCTCACCGACCGCCTGCACCAGCACTTCGGCACGTCGGTCCACGTCCTGCCCTGCCGGACCCTTGCGAACGGCCGCAAGGCGAAGGGCAACATCACGATCGAGTTCTACACCAACGACGAACTGGACCGTCTGTTGACCCTCCTGGGGCTCTCGGAAAACCTGTAGAGGTCCGGCCATGAGCGACGACCCAGCCCCGGCCTCCCCGCCGGACGACGACCTGCGCGCGCAGCAGTATGAGGCCATTCATAACCGCCTGTTCCTGCTGCGGCTCGCGCTCACGCTGGGCCTCCTCTGGGCCTACCTGCTGACCGGCGCCTCGACCCTGCTGGCGGAAGGGCTGCGCGCGCGGTTCGGCGGCTGGTGGCCGGTGGTCAACGCGCTCTACACGCTGATCACGCTGTTCGGCTTCTCGGCGCTGATGTTCCCCTTGAGCTACTTCGGCGACTACGCCGTCGAACGGCGCTATGGCCTGTCGCACCAGACGCCCGAGGGCTGGTTCCTCGATTACCTCAAATCGCTCGGCCTGGAACTGCTGCTCGGCATCGTCTTCTTCAGCGCGATCTACGCGTTTCTCCATTTTCTGCCCGGCTCGTGGTGGGTCTGGGCGACGGCGTTCTACGTGCTGTTCGCCGTCGTCCTCTCGTCCCTGGCGCCCGTCCTGATCCTGCCGCTGTTCCACAAGATCGAGCCGCTCGAGAGCCCGGAGATCGTGGCGGCGGCCGAGGACCTGGCCCGGCAGTCGGGCGTCCGGGTGGTCGGGGTGTTCCGCTGGGGACTGGAGGAAAAGACCGAGGCCGCCAACGCCGCGCTGGCCGGTCTGGGCCGGACCCGTCGCATCCTGCTGGGCGACACGCTGTTGAAGGGATACGGCCGGGACGAAATCCTGGCCATCCTCGCGCACGAGCTGGGGCATTACCGGCACAGCGACATCGCGCGCCTGATCACGGCAGGCACGGTCCTGGCCGCCCTCGGCTTCTTCATCGCCCAGGCCGCGCTCAAGGGGCTGGTCGTCGCCTTCCGCTTCGGCGGCCCGGACGACATCGGCTCGTTCCCCCTCCTGGTCTTCTGCCTCTTCCTGTTCTCCCTCGTCGCGATGCCCTTCTCCAACGCCTACTCCCGGCGCCGGGAGCTCGCCGCGGACGAGTACGCCGTGCGGTCGACGGGCTCGGCGGCCCCCCTCGTTTCCTCGCTCAACAAGCTGGCCGCGCAGAACCTGGCCGTGCGGCGCCCCGCGGCCTGGCTGGAGTTCCTGCTGTACAGCCATCCCTCCATCGCCCGGCGCATCGAGCGCGCCCGCCTCGTGGAGGCGCGGCTCCCCGGCGCGAAGCAACCGCCCCACGACGCGCCCCGCGCGCGCGCGCCCTGATCCGGGCGGTCTTTTCTGATGACAGGGGCTAACCGGCTGGGGTATAAGACGATGCTGGATTCATAGGCGCCGCCGGCCCATCACCGGCCTCGATTGACGGAACAGACACTCGGAGGACACAGCGTGAAGATTACCGATTTCAAGATACCCACGCGCCTGGACGAAGCCCTGGCCGCGCTCCGGGATCTCGGCCCCGCGGCGCTCCCCGTGGCCGGCGCCACCTCGCTGGTCTTCATTCCCGAGGATCAGCCGATGACCGCGGTGGACCTGAACCGGCTCGGCCTGGACGGCATCCGCCGGGACGGGGACGCCTTCCGCATCGGCGCGGCCACCCGCGTGGCGGCGCTCCAGAAGCGCCATGAGCCCGGCTGGGTCCTCGACCGCGTGGCCCTGACGCTCTCCTCCCAGCAGATTCGCAACGAATCGACGCTCGGCGGCAATATCTGCCGCGTGTTCCCCTGGTCCGATTTCCCGGCGGCCCTGCTGGCGCTGGGCGCCGGGCTGGTGATCCGGGGCGCGCAGGAGAAGGAAATGACCGCCGACGAGTTCTTCTCATCCCAACCCGCCCGCCTGTTCCGGGGCGGCGACCTGCTCACGCATATCCGGGTGCCCGCCGTCGGCGCGGGCGCGGGCTTCGGCTACAAGAAGGTGCGGCAGACGGCAACGGGCTTCAGCCTGGCGACGGCGGCGGCCTGCCTGCAATTGGACGGCGGGGGCATACGCTCCGCCCGCGCGGCGTTGAGCGCCGCGGTGCCGTTCCCGGCCCGCTGTGCCGCCGTGGAGGCCGCGCTCGCCGGGAAGAAGGCCTCCGAGGGGCTGCTGCGCGAGGCCGCGCTGAACGGGCTGTCGGGCCTGAAATTCAAGGAGGCCGAGGGCATGTCCGCCGAATACATCGGGCGGCTGGCGGCCGTTACGCTGGGCGACGCCCTGGTCGAGGCCTGGGCGCAGGCGAAGGAGCAGGCATCATGAGCACCACCAGGACCATCACCTTCACGCTGAACGGAAAGAAGCGGGATTTCCAGATCGCCCCCGGCGAGCTGCTGGTGAAGCTGCTGCGCCGCTCGGGCCTGACCGGCACCAAGGAAGGCTGCGACGAGGGCACCTGCGGCGCGTGCACGGTCAACGTGGACGGCCGCGCGGTGCTGTCCTGCATCATGCCGGCCTTCCTGGCCCACGGCCGGAACGTCGTGACCATCGAGGGCGTCGGCGACTTCGACCGGGTCCACCCGATCCAGCAGGCGCTGGTCGACGCGGGCGCGGTCCAGTGCGGCTACTGCACGCCCGGCCTCGTCATGTCCGCCAAGGCGATGTTCGAGGAGAACCCCGCCGCGAGCGACGAGGACATCCGGGTCCACACGGACGGGAACCTCTGCCGCTGCACGGGCTACGAGAAGATCTGGACGGCGCTGCGGAACGTGCGCGACGCGAACAAGCCGGCGCAGGCCTGACGGCATCCGGGAGAACGACCATGGCGAAAAAGAACTTCAAGGTAGTCAACCAGCCGGTGAAGAAGCTCGATGCCCTGCCGTTGGCGCTCGGCAAGCCTCTGTTCGTGGCGGACTTCAAGCCGGCGGACGCGCTGTACGCGAAGCTCCTCTGGAGCCCGCACGCGCACGCGATCATCAAGAGCATCGACATCAGCGCCGCGGAGAAGATGCCGGGTGTGCACTGCGTGCTCTATCACGGCAACGTGCCGCGCATCGCGCACACGACGGCCGGCCAGGGCTTCCCCGAGCCGTCGCCCTACGACACGTTCATGTTCGACCGCAAGGTCCGCTACGTCGGCGACCGCGTCGCCGCGGTGGCCGCGGAGACGCCCGAGATCGCCGAGGCCGCCGTGAAGGCGATCAAGGTGGAATACGAGCGGCTGGAGCCGGTCCTGTCCATCGAGGCCGCCCTGAAGGAGGGCAGCCCGGTGATCCACGACGAGCCCGAGGCCCGGGCCGTGATCCCCGTCCCGTACGAGCCGAAGAAGAACATCGCCGCGCGCGTCGGCATGGACGTCGGCAACGTCGAGCAGGCGATGGCCGGCGCGCCGTACAAGCTGGATAACTCCTATTACATCCACATGGCCCAGCACTGCCCCATCGAGCCGCACGTGACGATGGCGCACGTGAACGCCGAGGGGCGGCTGGTGATCCGGACGAGCACCCAGGTGCCGTTCCACGCCCGGCGCATCGCGGCCCAGACGATGGATATCCCGGTCCAGCAGGTGCGCGTGATCAAGCCGCGCATCGGCGGCGGGTTCGGCGCGAAGCAGGAGGTGCTGCTGGAAGACGTCGTCGGCATGCTGGCCTGGCGATCGCGCCGGCCGGTGTTGCTGATGTACACCCGCGAGGAGGAGTTCGTCAGCAGCCGCACGCGGCACCCGGAGAGGATCCGCGTTCGCCTGGCCGCCGATCCCGAGGGCACCCTGACGGCGGTCGGGCTGGACTGCATTTCCAACACCGGCGCGTACGGCGCCCACGCCCTGACCGTGGTCTGCAACAGCGGGAGCAAGGTCCTGCCGCTCTACCGCGCCCCGAACGTTCACTTCACCGGCACGGCGGTCTACACCAACCTGCCCGTCGGCGGCGCGTACCGCGGCTACGGCGCGACCCAGGCGGCCTTCGCCGTCGAGAGCGCCGTGGACGAGCTGGCCGAGCAGATCGGCGTGGACCCGCTGGTCCTGCGGTCGAACCACCACATCCGCTCCGGCGAGACCTCCCCCGTGTTCGCCGCCCTCGGCGAGGGCAAGGCGGGCGTGGAGCAGGCGATCGGGAGCTGCGGCCTGGACAAGTGCATCCGGCTGGGCGCCAAGGCGATCGGCTGGAAGAAGCGCGGCGACTGGCGCAAGAAGAAGGGCCGCTACCGCCGCGGCATCGGCATGTGCTGCCTGATGCAGGGCTCGAGCATCCCCGAGATCGATATGGGCGCGGCCTCGCTCAAGATGAACGAGGACGGTTCGTTCAACCTGCTGATGGGCGCGACGGACCTGGGCACGGGCAGCGACACGGTCCTCGCCCAGATCGCCGCCGAGGCCATCGGCACGACCAGCGACAAGATCCTCGTGTACTCCTCCGACACGGACATGACCCCGTTCGACGTCGGCGCCTACGCCTCGAGCACGACCTACCTGACCGGCAACGCCGTGCTCGACGCGGGCCTGAAGATCAAGAAGCAGATCCTCGGCGTCGCCGCGGAGATGATGGAGAAGAAGCCCGCCGACCTGGAAATCCGGGACGCGCAGGTCTTCGCCAGGGACGGCAGCGGCTCGGTGACGTTCCAGGACGTCGCCCTGCACTCCCTGTACGCGGCCAACCAGTTCCAGATCGCGGCCATCTCCTCGCACATCAGCCACAAGTCCCCGCCGCCGTTCGCGGCGCACTTCGCGGAGGTCGAGGTGGACACCGAGACGGGCCTGATCCGCGTGGTGAAGTACGTCGCGGCGACGGACTGCGGCACGGCGATTCATCCGAAGCTGGCCGAGGGACAGGTCGAAGGGGCCGTCATGAACGGCATCTGCTACGCCCTCACCGAGCAGTACCTGTTCAATTCCGCGGGCAGGATGCTCAACGACTCGTTCCTGCACTACAAGATCTACTCGATGCGGGACAAGCCGGAGATGGTGACGATCCTGGTGCCGACGTACGAGAAGACCGGGCCGTTCGGCGCGAAGAGCGTGTCGGAGATCGGCATCAACGGGCCCTGCCCGGCCATCGCCAACGCGATTTACAACGCCGTGGGCGTCCGCCTGCGCGAGGCGCCGTTCACGCCGGAGAAGATCTGGCGCGGGCTTCAGCAACACAACGCGTGACGTCGGCCGGTAGGGCGCGCTCGCCGAGCGCGCCGCGGCGGCCCGGGCCGCCCTACCTCCGGCGGGTGGGAAAACGGAGGTCCTGATGAACGCTGAAATGATCGCGGCCGCTCGCGGGGAAACCCCCGCCGACCTGCTGCTGAAAAACGCGCGGGTCGTCAACGTCTTCTCCAACGAAATCCATCCCGCCGACGTGGCGGTCTTCAAGGGCCACGTCATCGGCTTCGGCAAGTACGAGGCCCGCGAAACCGTCGACCTGCAAGGCCGGCTGCTGTGCCCCGGATTCATCGACGCGCACGTGCACATCGAGAGCAGCATGGTCACCGTCCCCGAGTTCGCGCGGGCGGTCGTGCCGCGCGGCGTGACGACGGTGGTCACCGATCCCCACGAGATCGCCAACGTCCTGGGTCTCGACGGCGTGCGCTACATGATCGAGACCAGCGAGGGCCTGCCCCTGCGCGTGTTCGTCATGGTCCCGTCCTGCGTGCCGGCAACGGACATGGAGACCTCCGGCGCGCGGCTGACCGCGGAGGACTTCTCGCTCCTGTTCCAGCACCCGCGGGTCATCGGCCTGGCCGAGATGATGAACTACCCCGGCGTGATCTACCGCGCCCCGGACGTGCTGGCCAAGCTGACCGCCGCCGAGGGACACCCGATCGACGGCCACGCCCCCGGCCTGTCCGGCAAGGACCTCGCCGCCTACATCGTCGCCGGCATCGGCTCGGACCACGAGTGCACGACGCTCGAAGAGGCGCGCGAGAAGCGACAGATGGGCATGCATATTTTCATCCGCGACGGCACGACGGCGCGCAACCTCGACGCCCTGCTGCCGCTGGTCACGCCCGCCGCCGCCATCAACTGCAGCTTCTGCACCGACGACCGCCACCCGGCCGACCTCCTCCGCGAGGGTAGCATCAACTGGCTGGTCCACCGCGCCATCCAGAAGGGCATGGATCCCGTCACCGCCGTCCGCATGGGCACGCTCCACCCGGCGCGCTACTTCGGGCTCAAGAAACTCGGCGCTGTCGCGCCTGGCTATTGGGCGGACCTCGTGGTGATCGACGATTTGGAATCCTTCCGCGTGGCGCAGGTCTACCAGGCGGGCCAGAAAGTAGCCGAGAATCAAGCGCTGCTGGCGCCGAGGGCCAAGGCAAAACCCCACCGGCTCCGCAGCAGCGTCAACGTGCAGTGGCACGGCCTCGACCTGCGCGTGGCGGTTCCCGAGGGCAAGGCCGACCGGCCCCGCATCCGGGTCATCGGCCTCGTGCCCGACCAGATCGTCACGAAGCTTCTCGAGGACGAGGCGGCCGTGGCGGACGGCGCCGTGGTGGCCGATCCCGCGCGCGACCTGCTCAAAATCGCCGTCATTGAGCGGCACCAGGCCTCGGGCCACGTGGGCATCGGCTTCGTGCGCGGCTTCGGCATGAAGAGCGGCGCGATCGCGTCCAGCGTCGCGCACGACTCGCACAACATCGTCGTGGTCGGCGCGACGGACCAGGACATGATGGCCGCCATCCGTGAAGTCGCGCGCCTGCGCGGCGGGCAGGCGGTGGTCAACGGCGAGCAGGTCCTGGCCTCCGTCCCGCTGCCGATCGCGGGCCTGATGTCCGATCTGCCGCTGGAGGAGGTCCGAGACCGGATCGAGGCCATGGCCGCGGCCGCGCACGGGCTGGGCTGCACGCTGCCCGATCCCGTCATGACCATGTCCTTCCTCGCCCTGCCGGTCATCCCGGAGTTGAAACTCACCGACAAGGGCCTCGTGGACGTGACGAAATTCCAGCCGGTGTCCTTGTTTGTGGAATAAGGTGTAACAAGGGGTCGGGCGTCGTCTGTTGTGAATCGACTCCCGCCCCCATTGTTCTCGCCGGATCTACCGTGGCAGTCCGGTCAAAAAAAGGTCAATCTCGCGGGCGATCAGTTTGTGCGCCGATTCGTTGGGATGAGCATCGAATCGATTTACAACTAAATCCTTGGGGTGTTGTCTGTTTAGTATCGGTAGTAAATCCAGATGGGGAACGCCTTCCCCGCGCCAGAAGTCATCCAGTTGCTCGTGAATCGCCGTGAAAGGATATGTTTCGGCCGGGTAGTTGAAAAAGGGAAGCGTGACGACCACCAATCGGCCCCCGGCTGACTGGACGATGTCGCGTAGTGTACGCATCCTCATTTTCTGTTCGTTCCACACCGGGCCCGCGTACGCGTTCCTGAACGCCGAGGCCATAATCACGAAACGCCGGACTCGTCACCACCTTCATGCGAAAGTAGAGCCAATTTAGTAAATAACTGTTCTGGAGAATACCAGACGGCTTGAAGGAATCTTTCACCTGCGCCGTCATCCGCTGCCAAGCTGGATCTATATCGCTGATGTCATTCAAGCCGGATATCAGCACGACCTCGCCGAAAACATATCCCTGTCGTTTGAAATCCTGCAGGCAATTCAGAAAATCGCCTGTATCCCAGCCGCTATGTGCCAGTACGTGGACTTCCTTTTCAGCATGCATCGCCCGATACAGGTTGGCAAAGCGGTGGTCGACATTGCGGATACCATGTCCGGCCGTGAAGGAATCGCCCAGGAATACGATGCGTTCTTTTCCGGGCGCAGGTTTAAGTGTGTAACTCTGAAGGGTGTCGCGAATCCCCTGCTTATTCAACGTCCAATGGCGATGCAACCATGCTTGGTGGACCCGACTTATCGCAAAGGAATCGGTCATGTCCAGAAAATGGCGAAAATACACTTCGCCCGCGAGCAACCCAACGGCCACTAGCCATAGACCAAGCAGCAGATTGGCGATAACCAGACAGACCCATCTCGGGCGTACGTGCCGGTGTCCGTGCGCACCATAAGCGAGCGCAAGGGCCGTCATCGCGAGGGCGCCAATGGAAAACATCATCATGACGTTCTGATCATTCACAGAGCCCCCCCGCGACGCTTTTCGAAGGAATACCGCCCGATCGGGGTCTGCCCCAAATATATCAGCTCGAAATCAGTCCGCTCGTCTTCGGCAGGCTCGAAGGCGGGGATTTCCGCAAAGCGCGGGTCGGTCTTGATCGCGGCCACAACCTCGTCGAAGTACGGGAGATGGTCCGTGGCAAAATGCACCTGCCCGCCGGGCTTCAGCGTCCGGAACAGCGCGTCGAGAAAGGCCGCGTTGAACAGGCGATGGTCGTGGTGCCGCTTCTTCGGCCAGGGATCAGGAAAGAAAATGTAGTACGTGGTCACCGCCTCCGGCGGGATCATGCAGGCCACGGCATAGTACGCGTCTAGCCGCAGCCAGCGCGCGTTGGACAGCCCGCGCCGGACCAGCTTGCGGTCGATCTTGTGCAGCCGCCCGATCATCCGGTCCACGCCGAGGAAGTCGGTGTCCGGATGCGCGGCCGCGCGCGCGAGCAGGAACCGGCCCTTGCCGCAACCGACGTCCACCTCCAGCGGCGCGCTCGGCCGGAACCAGCGCTCCAGCGGCAGCGGGTTCAGCCAGTCATCGGGCACAATGCGAAAGGCTTCGGAAAAGGGGTTCTTCATCGCCATTCGTGCTTGGGATACTTCCGCTGCATCTCTTTCTTGACGCGCGGGTAATGATCGCGCCAAAACCCGGCCAGGTCGCGGGTGACCTGCACGGGCCGGTGGTTGGGTCCCAGGATTTCGACGACTACGGGCACGCGGCCCTTCGCAATCCTGGGAGTCTCTTTCACGTCGTACAAATCCTGGATGCGCTGGGCGATGTGCGGCGGTTCGCCCTCGGTGTAGGTCAGGCGGGCGCGCCGCCCGTTGGACAGCTCGATCCGCTCGGGCGCGTGTTTCTCCACCAGCGCGCGACGGGCCGGGTCCATCTGGTCTTTGAACACGGCCGTCACCGGGCGGTCCTTGAGATCACGCGCGGAGACCGCGCCGCGACACAGGACGCGGAGTACCGACCAGCGGTCTTCCTCGGAGTAGGCGGTGAGGCCGAGTTCCGGGCACCAGGCGGCGAGGCTGTTGACCCGCGCGATCCACTGGTCGGTGGTTTCGTCCCAGTGCGGCAGCTTGATGCGGCCGTTGATGACCTCCTCGGCCAGCAGGTCCCCGGCGGCGTCCGCGGGCGGCGGATCCACGCGCTTGCTCTCCAGGGGCAGGTCGCGGAACATCCGCCGGCGCCAGGCGACGACCCGCCGCTCGGCCGCGTCGTATTCGACGTCCACCGGCTCGCTGAAATCGCCGGGAAACAACTCCTCGAGCCATTCGGCCCTGATCGCGGTCGCCAGGCTCAAGATCACGCTCAACTCGCCGCCGCGCCCCTCTACCTCGCGGACCTCGGACACGACGAGCAGGGGGCCCTGCACGGCGCTTTCCCGCGCCAGCACGCCCTTGCGGCCGTGGACCAACTGGCAGCGTAGAGTTCCGGCATCCAACCGTTTCGCCACCTGGTCGGAGAAGCCCGTCAGGATGCACTTGCAGATCGCGTCCGTATCCGGCGCGCGGGCCTCGATCTTCAGCCCGGTTTTTTCGGCAAGGTCGAGGAAGAACCCGGCCAGCGCCCGGACCTGCCGGGCGGTGTTGGCGTGGATGCCCAGCCGGTTGCACGCGCCGACATCGTAGCGCCGGCTGTCGGCGAACCGGAAGGCCCGCATGAGCCCGAAGAAATCCGAGGCGCCCTCCTCGCCGAGGACGTCCTCCCGCTGCTCGAGCGTGGACTTGTCCGGCTTACGCATCCAGAGCGAGCGGCCCTGGGTCAGCGCGGCGATCAGGGCGACCGCGCGGACGCACCCGTGCTCCCCGGCCGCGATCATCATCCGGGCATAACGGGGATGCACGGGGAACCCGGCCATCCGCCGGCCCAGCTCGGTCACGGCCTGCTTTTCATCCAGCGCGCCCAGGTCCCGCAGGAGCATCTCGGCCCGGTCCAGGGCCCTCACGCCGGGCGGCTCAAGCCAGGGCAGTTCGCGCAGGTCGCCCGCTCCGGCGGCGCGCAGGGTCAGCATGACCTCGGACAGGTCCAGCCGCCGGATCTCGGGCACCTCCTGGACGGGCCGCTCCGCGTGTTCGCGTTCCGTCCACAGGCGCACGCAGCGCCCGGGCGCTGTGCGCCCGGCGCGGCCCGCGCGCTGGTCGGCGGAGGCCCGGCTGATCTTTTCCACCAGCAGCGTGTTGATCCCGCGCGCCGGGTCGAACCGCGGGATTCGCGCCAGCCCGCTGTCCACGACCAGCCGCACGCCCTCGATCGTCAACGAGCTCTCCGCGACGTTGGTCGCGACGATGATCTTCGGCCGGTCATAGCGCGCCACGGCGGCGTCCTGGTCGGCGGTAGGCAACTCGCCATGCAGCGGGAGGATGATCCGCCCGCGCGCGGCCGGCGAGTTCTCGAGGGCCTGGACCGTCCGCGAGATCTCGTAGGCACCCGGCATGAAGACCAGCGTGTCGCTCGGTTCGCCTTCGCGGCATACCCGCTCGAACTCGGCGGCGGCGGCTTCCCATGGCGGGGTCCGGTCGAAGTCCGCGGGGCGGTCGAGGTATTCCGTGATCACGGGGAACAGGCGGCCGTGGGCTTCCAGGGCGGCGCAGGGCGCGAGGTACTCGTCGAGCGGGCCGGAGGGCAGCGTGGCCGACATGACGACGAGCAGCAGGTCGGGCCGCGCCGCGCGCTGGAGTTGGAGGGCGCGTGCGAGTGTGACGTCGCCGTACAGGTGCCGCTCGTGAAACTCATCGAACAGGATGGCCGCGACGCCGTCGAGCCGGGGATGGGAAAGCATCTGGCGGAGCAGGACGCCCTCGGTCTCGTAGAGGATGCGCGTGTCGCGGCCGGCGATGTTCTCGAAGCGGATCTGGTAACCGACTTCCGCGCCGAGCTTCGCCCCGCGCTCGGCGGCCACGCGGGCGGCGAGCAGGCGGGTCGGGAGGCGGCGGGGCTGGAGGATGACGGCCCGGCCGCTCTTGAGGAGCCCGGCGTCGAGGAGCATCTGGGGAATCTGCGTGGACTTGCCCGAGCCGGTGGGCGCGCGGACGATCAGGCGGCGGTGTTCGGCGGCCCGCGCGAGCAGTTCGCGCTCGATCTCGAAAATGGGCAGTTCGCGGCGGTCCATGTCACCGGGGATTAACCACGCGTCCCCCCCGGCGGGTCAAGGAGGATTCTCTCGTTTACTACGGCAGCCGGGCGGTGCGGTAATACATGCGGGACGCCGCGGAATTCGTGTCCACGAACGAGACCAGTGGCGACTCGGCCGTGACGACGCCGCTGACGTTGGTCCAGGGGCCGGTCAGGAGGTTGGTCGTGTATTGCAGCACGTACGTGGCGCCGACCTCGCCGATCCAGCGGTTGCTGATGCTGCCGGTGTCGAGCAGCGTTACCGGAAGGATCAGCCTCGTCGAGGGATAGGCGTTGTCCGCGGTGAAATACTGCGCGCCGGGCGAGTAGGACTGCGAAAAATCGAAGACGCGGGGCTCGGCGAGGTTGCCGTAGCTGCCGGACGGCTGGCCCATCGGGCCGAGGACCTGGTTGGACAGGTAGCCGTGAGCGGAGTCGTTGATGAAGGCGGTGATACGGATCTCGGCGTTCAGGTCGCCGTTCGTGCTGTCGATCAGCGCCAGCGGGATCGCCAGTTCGAGGCCGGACGTCACGTTCGGGGCGTCGGCCGCGCTGGGCGACGGCGCGCCCGTGCCCGTGACGCCGTTGGTGTTGCTGTTGCGGAACCCCATCCGCACGCCCTGTGACAGCGTGAAGGAATCGGGATACGAGCCGGGCCATGAATCGGACGCGGTGCCGACGAGCGTGCCGGTGCCGCTGCCACCGGTCGGCAGGCTGGCGTAGTACAACTGGCCCCGCCACAGTTCCTGGTTGCCGGAGCCGGGGATGAACACGACCTCGGTGTAGTTGTTGAATGTCAGGAAGAAGTCGTGCGCCACGCCCGTGTCGAACTTAAGGCCGTCGTTCGACGGGTCCAGGTGGCCCATCCGGTTCAGGCCGTTTCCGTCCACGTCCGCATTGTCGCCGCGGAGGCTGCTCTGGCCGCCTTCGATGCTGTCGATGAAGATATCCAGCTTGTTCCGGTTTCCGACCGGCCACTGGATGCCCTGTCCGGCGGTCTCCACGTTGCCGGCGATGAACAGGAACAGCGTGCCGTCGGAAATCCGGGCGTACGCCGCGTCGAGTTCCGAGCCGCCGCGCGCGAAACGGATGTGTCCGTTCGTGGCGTCACCGAAACTGGTCGGAGTGTCCTGAACCGACCGCGCCGCGCCGTAGAAATCCGCGTCGAGCACGCCGTCTATCGTAGGCGACTGGGCGCGGCCAACGCGCGCCAGCACGCTCAAGGCAAGACAGATGATTGCAACTCGATTCATGGCATACATGACGGAACTCCCGGTTGGCCGATAAGTAAAGCGCTTTACATTAGATCCGTTGGCCAATTCTGTAAAGCGCAAAATGAACCACCCGGCCTGCGCATCAATCGTATACGATCGGCGCGAAGACAGGATATTTCGTGAGCTTCTCGCGTCCGTTGAGGAACGCCAATTCGATGAGGAACTGGATCTCGATGAGCTTGCCGCCGAGCTGCTCGATGAGCCGGGCGGACGCCTCCGCCGTCCCGCCGGTCGCCAGCAGGTCGTCGATCAGCAGCACGCGCGTCCCGGGCTCGAAGGCGTCCACGTGCACCTGGAGCGTCGCGGTGCCGTACTCGAGGTCGTAGGCCGCCTCCAGCGTCTCGTGGGGCAGCTTGCCCTTCTTGCGGATCGGCACCAGGCCGGCGCCGAGCTGGTAGGCCACGGCGGATCCGAACAGAAACCCGCGCGACTCGACGACGCAGACGCGGTCGATGCGGCTGTCCCGGTGCCGCCCGGCCAGCGTATCCACCGCCAGCTTGAAGAGCGAGGGCTCGGCGAGCAGGGGCGTGATGTCCTTGAAGATGATGCCTTCCTTGGGGAAGTCCGGGATGTCGCGGATGGCGTTTTTCAGGGCCGGGATCGTCATGGGTATTTCTCCGTGGGCTCGGCGCTATCCTGGGGCTGATCCATGTCCTCCAACATCTGGCGCAGCCGCAAGACGGCGGAATTCTGTATCTGGCGGACGCGCTCGCGGGTGATCTTGAAGCGCCGCCCGACAACCTCGAGGGTCTCCTCCTTCACGCCGCGCAGGCCGTAGCGGTACATCAGGATCTCCCGCTCGCGCTTGCTTAGCCGGTCGAGCAGCCCCTCGATCTCGCCCTTCAGCTGGCGGTCGGACAAATCCTCCACCGGCGAGACGTTCCGGTCGTCCCCGATGATGTCCCCGTACTCGGCGCTGTCCTCGTCGCCGATCGGCGCGTTGAGCGAGGCGGGCCGCAGCGAAACCGTCTTCCACATCCGGATGGTGGCGACCGATACGCCGACCGCCTTGGCCAGCTCGGGCTCGGTGGGATCGCGTCCCTTCTTCTGCGCGAAGTTTCTCTCCGCCCGGCGCATGCGGGCGATCTTGTCCACCAGGTGGGCCGGCAGGCGGATGGTCTTGCTCTGGTTGGCGAGCGCCCGCTTGATGGACTGCTTGATCCACCAGGCGGCGTACGTGCTCAACTTCCCGCCCTTGCGGGGATTGAAGCGCTCGACGGCCTTCATCAGTCCGATGTTGCCCTCGGAGATCAGGTCGAGGAGGGGCAGGCCGTACTGGGCGTAGTCGTGGGCGATCTTGACCACGAGCCGCAGGTTGGCGCGGATCATGAGCTGGCGCGCCTCTTCGTCGCCCCGGCGGATGCGGCGGGCCAGCTTGACCTCGTCCTCGCGGGTCAGCAGGGCCGTCTGCCCGATCTCGCGGAGGTAGATCTTGATGCCTCTGTCTTCGCCTTCCATCGTGCCGCGCCTTCCGGCGGTTTAAGCCGCACTATTCCAAGCGATATATTCTCGCAGCTTTCGGCCGGGAAAATCAAGCGTTCCCGAAGCGCGGTCTCCGCCCGCGATGGAACGGCTACTGCGTGATGGCCGCCTGGGCGGCCGCCAGCCGCGCCACGGGCACGCGATACGGGGAGCCGCTGACGTAATTCAGGCCGATCTTGAAGCAGAACTTCACGCTGTTCGGATCGCCGCCGAGTTCGCCGCAGATGCCGCACGCCAGGTCCGGCCGCGTCTCGCGCCCCTTGCGCAGCGCCAGCTCGATGAGCTGCCCCACCCCGCCCGTATCCAGGGCCGGGAACGGGTCGGACGGCAGGGGCTTCCGCTCCGTCGGGTCCAGGCCCGCCGGGGTGACGGTTCGCCGCGGCAGGCCGAAGACGGCCCGCGTGAGTTCGTCGCCGTCAAACAGGAAAAATTCCGCGCTCTCCGCGAGATGGTCGGCCGTGAGCGCCGCGCGCGGCGTGTCGATTACGGCGCCGATGGGCAACTTGAGCCGCATCTTCCGCTCCTTGAGCACGCGGGCCGCCGTCTCGCGCACCACCCGGGCGCACAGGTCGAATTCAGCCGCGCCCGCGATGCGCGGGATGGCGATCTCCGGCTGGACCTTGAGGCCGCGCTTCTCCTGGTTGCACACGGCCTCGACGATCGCGGCGGCCTGCATCGCGCCAAGGTCCGGGCAGCCCATCAGCAGGCGGCATCCGCTGACCCCTTCGAACGGCCGCGATTCCGATAAACGCTTCTGCCGCTCGCGGGCCTTCTCCGCGGATATTCCGAGCCGCCGGGCCAGGGCCGCCAGTTCGCCGACCCGCAGCGACAGCCAGTCGTCCGGGGCCATGTCCAGCAGGCGCACGCACACCGGCCGGCCGTCGGCCACCTCGAGCAGCTTCTCCATCTCGGCCCGGCAGAGCGCATGAAGATGATCGAGCGCCCGGCGACGGGGCGTCGGATCCTCCGCCCACAGGTACTCCCGGATCAGCCGGAGCGGTTCCTTCCCGAGGAACATGGGCCCCGGAGAATAGACGATTCCGTCCGCGCCGAGGCTCCGGGCGGCGCGCGCGTCGCGCGGGCCCAGGACCGCCGCGCGCACCTCCATTTTCCGGAGGCGGTCCGTCCATTCCGACAGTTGGCGGTACATGCGGACCGGAAACGCTTTCTGCTCGGTCTTCCTCCCCTCGGCAACCGCTGCGGCCGGCGCGGTCGGTTCGCACGGCACCTCGCCCTGGTAGATCGCCCCGGTGAAGCCGTCCAGGCTCAACCAGGCCCCCTCGCCCAGCAGGTGTCCGCCGATGGAGAGGTTCCGTGTCCGCGCCTCGAGACGCAGCTCGGCCCCGCCCGCCACCCCGCCCCGGCCCTGGGCGCGCGCCGCGGCGGCCAGCGTCGAATCCAGGCCGGCCCCGACGGCCAGCACCCCTTGCACGCGCCGGAGATTGGCGCGGTCCGCCTCGCCGAGTTCCCGGCAAACGAGGACCAGGCGGGCCGCCGGATCCTTGCGCAGGAGATCGCCGGCCTTCTGGAGCGAGAAGACGATCCGCCCCGATGCCGCGCCCGGCGCCAGGGGCTGGCCGCGGGCCAGCAGGATCGCCTGCCGCTCCGCCGCCGCGTCGAAGAGCGGGAAGAGAAACGTGTCGAGATCCGGCGCGCCGAGGGTCAGCAGCGCCTCCTCGGCCTTCAATACGCGGGGCAGCGGCTTGCCGCTGACCGCGTCCTGGCCGGAGGCCATTTCCAGCGCCCACCGCACCGCCGCCCGGCCCGAGCGCTGGGCGTTCTGCGCCTGCAGGATCCAGAGCTTGCCCCGCTCGACGGCGAACTCGACCTCCTGCGGGTACCGGTAATGGCCTTCGAGCTTGTGAAGGAGCTCCGCCAGCTGCTCGTACGTTTTTTTCCACGCGGCCGGTTTTTCCTTCGGCATGTCGTGAATGTCCTTCAACCCGGACGCCGCGGCGGACAGCCCGATGCCCTGCGCGCCGACCCGGAAGACGCCCACCGGCCGGCTCGATCCCGTCTTGCCGTCGCGCGACGAGACGATGCCGGAGCCGGACTCGTCGTCCAGGCTCCCATAGACCATCGCGATCACGTTCACGGCCGCGCCGAGAAGGCCCGCCACCTTGTGGGCCTGCCGGTAATGCTCGGCGCGCCCGGAGGTCCAGGAGCGCAGGCCCGCCGCGATCGTCATCCGGAGTTGCTCGCGGGGATCCTGCGGGAAGGGCCGGCGGGTCTTCTGGAAAAAGAGGCGCTTGTAGATATCGCACAGTTCGCGGAGGTGTCCGGCCGAAAGGTCGGCGTCCCCCGCGAGGCCGTACTTGTCCTTGAGCTTCGATCGCTCCGCGTCGAAATCGGACTGGGAGAGCCCGGCCTCCGCGTCGATCACGACGGCCCCGAACCGTTCCATGAACAGGCGGTACCCGTCCCATCCGGCGCGGGCGTTGCCGGTCTGCTCGCAGAACGCCGGGACGGTCTGGTCGTTGAGCCCGAGGTTCAGCACGGTCTCCATGAGCCCGGGGAGCACGACCCCGGCGCCGCACCGGACCGCGACGGTCAGCGGGTTTCGCGCCTCGCCGAACTTCATGCCCGTGAGGGATTCCAGCTTGCGGACCGCCGCGTCCACCTGGTCCAGGAGGCCCGACGGCAACTGGCCGCCGTGCCGGGTGAAGTAGGCGCAGACCTCGGTGGCGATGGTGAAGCCGGGCGGCACGGCGACGCCCAGCCGCGACAGCTCCGCCAGGTTCGCGCCGCGCAGGCCGAGGACCGCGCGCATCGAGGCGTCCCCCTCCGTGTTCTTCGCGCCGGGCCCGAACGCGAACACGTACTGCTTGGAGGTTTTATGAACCATGCCGCCTCTTTTCTCCTTCTCTTTCTCCCTCTCCTACTCCTTCTTGCCCTCGAATGCGAGAGGGAGAGGAGGAGAAGGAGGGAGAGGAGGATTTCAATAGGAAAGCAAAACCCCGGCGCGGACGCCGGGGTTTCGCCGAACTCGCTGCGGCCTTTACTTCTTCCCGCGGATGACCGCCTGGGCCGCCGCCAGCCGCGCGATGGGCACGCGGAAGGGCGAGCAGCTCACGTAGCTCATCCCGACGCGGTGACAGAACTCGACGCTGGTCGCGTCGCCGCCGTGCTCGCCGCAAATGCCCACCTTCAGGTTCTTGCGGGTCTTGCGGCCGCGCTCGATGCCCAGCTTGATCAGCTCGCCGATGCCGTCCTGGTCTATCGTCTGGAACGGGTCGTCCGGGAGCAGCTTGCCGTTGAGGTAATCAGGCAGGAACGAGCCGATGTCGTCGCGGCTGAAGCCGAAGCCCATCTGGGTCAGGTCGTTCGTGCCGAAGCTGAAGAACTCGGCCGTCTCCGCCATCTGGCCCGCCCGCAGCGCCGCCCGCGGGATCTCGATCATCGTGCCGTACATGTACTCGAGCTTCTTGAGGCCGAACTTCCTGCAGACCTCGCCGTACACCCGATCCACGATCACCTTCTGGTGATCGAGCTCGCTGACCGCGCAGGTCACGGGGATCATGATTTCCGGGAACGCCTTCTTGCCGGCCTTGATCAGCTCGGCCGCGGCTTCTAGGATCGCCCGGACCTGCATCTCGGTGACTTCCGGGTACGTGACGCCGAGGCGCACGCCGCGGTGGCCGAGCATCGGGTTGTTTTCCCGGAGCGCGTCGGCGCGCTTGTTGAGCTCGCTCATGTCCACCTTCAGCTCGTTGGCCAGCGCCTGGAGCTTGTCCTCGTCATGCGGGACGAACTCGTGCAGCGGGGGATCGAGCAGGCGGATGGTCACCGGGCGGCCGGCCATCACTTCCATCGTCGCCTTCATGTCGCTCTTCACGAACGGGAAGAGCTCGTCGAGGGCCTGGCGGCGCTCGGCCAGCGTCTTGGACATGATCATCTTGCGCAGCAGGAACAGCGGCTTGTCGCTGCCCTCGCCGTAGAACATGTGCTCGGTGCGGAACAGGCCGATGCCCTCCGCGCCGAACTTGATGGCCTGCGCGGAATCCTTCGGCGTGTCCGCGTTGGTGCGGACCTTCAGGACGCGGAACCGGTCCACGAGCTTCATCAGGTCGGTGTAGGACTTGTTGTGATCCAGGTCGACCGCCACCAGCGGGAGCTGGCCGGCGTAGACGAGGCCCTTGGTGCCGTTCAGGCTGATCCACTCGCCTTCCTTCACCACCGTCCCGCTCCGGGTCTTGAACGACTTGTCGTCGTCGGCGATCTCCATGTCGGAGCAGCCGACCACGCAGCACTTGCCCCAGCCGCGGGCGACGAGCGCCGCGTGGGAGGTCATGCCGCCCTTGCTGGTCAGGATGGCCTGCGCCTTGTGCATGCCGTCCACGTCCTCGGGCGAGGTCTCCTCGCGGACGAGGATGACCTTCTCCCCGCGGGAGGCCCACTCGACCGCGTCGGCGGCGGTGAACACCACGCGCCCGATCGCGCCGCCCGGCCCGGCCGGAAGGCCCTTGGCGATGGCGTGCGTGGCCAGCTCGGCCTTCGGGTCGAGCATGGGGAGCAGCAGTTCGACGAGCTGGGCCGGCGCCACGCGCATGATCGCGGTCTGGGCGTTGATCAGCTTCTCCTTCTGCATCTCCGTGGCGATGCGGACGGCGGCGACGCCGTTGCGCTTACCGATGCGGCACTGGAGCATGAAGAGCGTGCCCTTCTCGATGGTGAACTCGATGTCCTGCATGTCCTTGTAGTGCTTCTCCAAGCGCTTCTGGATGGAGAAGAGCTCCTTGTAGCACCGGGGCATGAGCTTCTCGAGCGTCGGCAGGTTTTCGCTCTGGTCGTTCTTGGAATACTCGTTCACGGGGGCCGGCGTGCGGATGCCGGCGACCACGTCCTCGCCCTGCGCGTTGACGAGGTACTCGCCATAGAACTGGGCCTCGCCGTTGCCCGGGTTGCGGGTGAAGGCCACCCCCGTGGCGCAGTCATCGCCCATGTTGCCGAACACCATGGACTGCACGTTGACCGCGGTGCCCCACTCGTCCGGGATCTTCTCGATGCGGCGGTACTCCACCGCGCGCTTGCCGTTCCAGCTCATGAACACGGCGCCGATGCCGCCCCACAGCTGGGCGATCGGGTCCTCGGGGAACGGCTTGCCCAGCACGTCCTTGACCGTCTTCTTGAAGTCCACGACGATCTGTTGGAGGTCCTCGGCCGTCAGCTGGGTGTCTTCCTTGTAGCCCTTCGATTCCTTGACGTGCTCGAGGTGTTCGTCGAGGACCTTGCGGATGCCCTTGCCGCCCTTGGGCTCGATGCCGGCGGCCTTTTCCATCACCACGTCGGAGTACATCATGATCAGCCGGCGGTAGGCGTCGTAGGCGAAGCGCGGGTTCTTCGTCGCGGCGATCAGGCCCTGGATCGTCTCGTCGTTCAGGCCGACGTTCAGGACGGTGTCCATCATGCCGGGCATCGAGCGGCGCGCGCCCGAACGGACGGAGAGGAGCAGCGGGTTCTTGACGTCGCCGAACTTCTTGCCCATCAGCTTCTCGACCGTCGCCAGCGCGGCGGCGACCTGGGCCTTCAGCTCCTTCGGGTACGTCTTTTTATTTGCGTAGTAGTGGGTGCAGACGTCGGTGGTGATCGTGAAGCCCGGGGGCACGGGCAGGCGCAGCTTCGGGTGCCCGGCCATCTCGGCCAGGTTGGCGCCCTTGCCGCCCAGCAGGTTCTTCATCGACTCGTTTCCGTCGGCCTTGCCGCCGCCGAAACTGTATACGTATTTCTTGGCCATGCTTGACTCCTTCTTGTTGTTCAGAAACTTCAGTTTCTTCAGGATTTTCAAGTCGCCCGTAGGGGCCGATAGGTCTTGAACGCGCGCAGACAGTAGAGGAAGCCGCCCTCCAAGTCAAGCCCTTGACCAAGCGTGCAGACCACCCTGTGAGCAGGCCTACCCGGCTGGACCCAGCAAGGCCTTTTTCAAGGCCCGGCTCGACGGTTTTTCGCCCAGCCAGACACGGAAGTAGGCTGCCGCGAAATCGGCCCCATCAATCCGGCAAATCTCTTCTCCATTCAGGCTCAAGACCGTGCCACGGCCGGGCACATACGTCAGCGCATAACGTTCTCCAGGCTTCACATCTCTATACGCCGCATTGAGTTGCAAAATCCGTTCCCGCAAGAGCTCCCGCTGGTCCGGTGAAAGATTAGCCGCGAGGGCACTGCCGCCTTCCTCGACCATGACCGAGGCCGGGATGCTGTAAAAGTAATGCAGTTCCAGGCGCTTTGGAACGTCCTCGAGAACCCGGGCCGACGAAACGCCTTCCTCCAAGTACAGCGCGGCCGCGTAAACGGAAAAGAACACGCGCGCCTTGAAGATCCCGGTGCTTCGGAGGGCGAGTGGAGTGCCCTCCGCGTCCACGCGGGCGGGGAATTTTGGCATGGCGGTTCCGCGCGCAAGCGGCCCGCCCAACGCCATGAACGCCAAGGCAAGAAAAATGGCCGTCTTGTTCATGGGGCCGGCGACCCGAGGGCTTTTTCGACGGCCTCCATGACCTCGCGGCTTTCGGGCGCGGCCCGGGAGCCGAAGCGGGCGGCGACCTTGCCGTCGCGCCCGACCAGGAACTTATTGAAGTTCCACGAGATCGCGCCGCCGAACCCCGGGTTCTCCTCTTCCGAGGTCAGGAAGCGGTAGAGCGGGTGGATGTCGTCGCCCCTGACGGAGAGCTTGGAGAACATCGGGAAGGTCACGTGGAACCGGGTCGAGCAGAACTCCTTGATCTCGGCGTCGCTGCCGGGCTCCTGGTTCATGAAGTTGTTGGCGGGAAAGCCCAGGACGACGAGCCCCGCGTCCCGGTAGCGCTCGTACAGCTTCTGCAGGCCCTCGTACTGCGGCGTGAATCCGCACCGGCTGGCGACGTTGACCAGGAGCAGTGCCTTGCCCCGGTATTCCGACATCGACGCCGCGGCGCCGTCGATGTCGGTCACGGTGAAGTCGTACATGGTTTTCATTTTCGCGTTCTCCTACGCCTGCGCAGAGCCCAGGCAGCCGATCGCCAATCCTGCCACCATCCATTTCACGAGCGTGTTCAATGCGGGCCTCCGAAGCGGGAAGGTAATACAGCATGGCCGGAATACAACCCTCCCTAGCCTTTTTTTCCCTCCGCGGCGCCTTGTGACATGGTTTGTAAAACATGTCACAAGGGAAAGGCGCGCGGGCGACTGCGGGCTGGTGTTGACAGGAAGCGGGCCGCGTCCTCACAATACGCGTCATGGAAAAGCCCCTGTTCGAAATCGGCGCGGCGGGCGTGGATGCGGATCGCCTGGTCCGCGAAATCCAGGCCGAGGCGGACCGCAAGATGGAACAGGGCGTCTACGCGGACGCCCGCATCGCGCGCGCCGAGCGCACGAACCTGGTCAACCTGCGCAACGAGGAGCAGTTCCTCGGTTTCTACCTCCAGTGCCTGCGCGACGCGGTTTTCGTGGATATCTCCGACTTCGAGATCCGGGAGCGCCGCCGCCATCTGGCCCCCCTCCTGATCCGCCTGAAAAAGGCAATCTGGAGCCTGCTGAAGTTCTACACGTACCGGCTGTGGTCGCAGCAGAACCAGGTCAACGGCCTGCTGGTCACCGCGATCGAGGGGCTGGACGAGAAGTACGCCGCGAAGATCAAGACCCTCGAGGCCCGCATCGCGGAGTTGGAGAAGAAGACGGGGGGCTGATCCGGAGCCGGCCGGGAGGACGGGCCATGCGGAACGTATTCGAGATTCGACACCCGCTCGTACAGCATCACCTGGCCCGGCTGCGCGACCGGGACACCGGCCCGGCGGAGTTCCGCCGCCTGCTGCAGCGGCTCTCCGCGCTGCTGGCCTACGAGGCCACCCAGGACCTGGTCCTCCAGGACACGACCGTCCAGACCCCGCTGGCTCCCGCGCGCGGACGCGTCGTCCGGCAGCGCATCGGCGTGGTGCCCATCCTGCGCGCCGGGCTCGGCATGGTGGACCCCATCGTGAACCTCATCCCCGATGCGGAGGTCTGGCACCTGGGGTTCTACCGCGACGAGAAGACGCTGCAGCCCATCGAGTACTACCGCAAGCTTCCGCAAGGCGACCCGGTGGATGTCTCGCTCGTGCTCGATCCCATGCTCGCGACCGGCGGCTCCGCCGTGGCCGCGCTGGAGGCCGTGCATGCCTGGGGCGTCAAGACCGTGAAACTGCTCGCCATGCTCGCGTCGCCCGAGGGTGTCCGCCGCGTCCACCAGCAGTTTCCCGACATGCAGCTGTACGTCTGCGCCATCGACGAGCGGCTCAACGAACACGGGTTCATCCTCCCCGGCCTCGGCGACGCCGGCGACCGCATGTTCAACGCGCGCGCCGCTTCATGACGGATGCGTCCCCAGCCCCCGTGGCGCCGGGCGAGCGGGTCGCCGTCCTCTTCGACATCGACGGGACCCTCCTCGACATGCGCGGCGCGGGCCGCCGTTCCTTCGCGAAGGCCGTGGAGGCGGTGTTCGGCTGGCCGGACGACATCGCGTACGTTAATTTCGCCGGGAACACCGACCTCAACGTGCTCCAGCAGGTCATGGCCTCGCACCGCCATGCGATGACCGAACGGGAACGGCGCACGTTCCTGGCCCGGCTGCCGGAGGAACTGGAGCGGGCGGCCGCGGGGGCCGAACTGGTGTTGTTTCCCGGCGTGCGCGCGCTGCTGGAGACGCTCTCCGGCGATCCGCGCGTCGTCCTGGGCCTGGTCACCGGCAACGTCGAAAGCTGCGCCCGGATCAAGCTGCGGCAGTTCGACCTGCACAACCATTTCATCCTCGGCGCCTACGGCGACGAACACGCCGACCGCGGGCGGATCGCCCAACTGGCGCTCCAGCGGGTGCGGCAGGCCCTGCCGCCGGGCGCGCGCCTGCGAAGCTGCTGGCTGGTCGGCGACACGCCCTTCGACATCGCCGCGGCCGCCCGTATCGGCGCGGCGTCCGTCGGCGTGGCGACGGGGAAATTCAGCGTCGAGGAACTTCGCGCGGCCGGCGCCGACCATGTCTGCGCAGACCTGTCCGATACCGCGGCGGTTCTCCGGCGGCTGGGCCTGCGCGGATAGCGGGCCCGTCAGCGCCAGCGGGCGCACAGCTTGAGGAAGGGACAGGCGCGGCAGGTTGCCTCGTCGTCGGTGAAATCGAAATCCTGCTCGCGGGCCGCGTTCCGGTCCGGGTCGGCCAACGGGTAGCGGGTTTCGTAGGCGGCGTCATGCACCAGCTCGCGCGCGGCCTCCAGGTCCTCGGCCGTGAACCGGTGGGCGGCCGACGGCCCCGCGGGGAAATCGTATTCCACGACCTCGACGCTTTCCGGCGCGGCCTTCCACAGGCCGACCGCCAGCCAGGCCAGGGCCGCTCGGGCCAGGGGCCGCGCGCCATCGCCGGGCGGGCCCCAGGCATGAAGGGCGACGCCGTTCGTCGTCCGGGCGGCGAAATCCGGGCGTATATCCACGGGCAGGCCGAGCAGGTCGAACCGCAGGAACTCGCCCACCGCGAGCCGGGCTGCGGCCGGGACGGCGGCCAGCGCCCGCGCGTAGTCGGTGCGGCAGAAAGCCCGGAGGTCCGCCACGGCCCGGTCCGCGAGGTCCTTCCACTCGGCATCCGGAACGGAGATGGCGTACTCATGCTCGAAGAGGCCGTCCGTGGTCTTCGGCTGGGCGCGGTAGCCGTGCTGGCGCGAGGCCTTGAAATCATCGCGCAGGACCTGGAGCAGCCGCGCCGCCGCGGCTTCCTCGTCCAGCCCCCCGCGCAGGAACTCGTGGGCGCCCCGGCGGAGCCATTCGTCCGCCCAAGCCGTCCGCGGCCGCAGGTCGCGCGCCGGGCGGAACGCGGGAGCTTCCGCGTAGTAGCGGTAGTAGTAGCGGCGGAGGCAGGCGTGAAAAGTGGCGTATCGTTCCGGCGACCAGTAGAACGGGGCCACGGCGCTCACTCTCTTTTCTTTTCCCGGCGGACCGTCAGGGGCGAGGCATAGTACTTACGCGCCCGAGGCAGGATGATCTCCTCCTCGCCCTTCCGCAGCACCAGGTGCTCGTCCCCGCGCCGGCCGCCCGCGCCGACGATTTCGTATTCGCCGATGAAATCCCCAAGCCGCACGAAGAAGTACGGGGTCGGAGCGTCGGCGAAGGATACGCGGTACAGCACCTCGTTCGTGCCGAAATAATGGGCCGCCCGCAGCATCACGTTGGAGAGGCTGTCGCACGCGATGCGCTTGAAGCCCTCGTAGCGGAACGCCGGGGCATTGGACTCCACGGGCGGGAGGCTGCCGGCCGGGGGTTGATCCGCCAACGGCCCCTGCGCGGCCGCGCCGGCCGCCGACAGCACCACCACCAGCATGAACGCCCGTCTGTTCAAGGTTGCCCCCGTTTCCCAGAGATTCGGCCTTTTCTTGTATCCCAACCGGCAAGGCGGCGCCAGACCAAAAGCCGCTGCCGCCCTCCAAGAGACGAAGGCCCGCGAGTTGTTCTTCGATGCCGGGCCAAAAAATCGGCCGCCGCCCGGATATCACAGTTTATAAACTGTGATACATCCGCCGGGCGTCGATTTCGAGGCAGGCGCGGTCCCGCCTCCGCCTCATTCGGCGGAGAAGGCCCCGGGCGGCCCCGGCTTCTGCTCGCCGCCCCGCGCCGGCCGCAGCAGGCGCAGGCCGTTGAAGATGACAAGGAGCGAAGCGCCCATGTCCGCCGCGATCGCCATCCAGAGGGTCGCGCGGCCCGCCGCCGCCAGGGCCATGAACAGGATCTTGAGCCCCAGCGCCACCGCTATGTTCTGCCGCACCACGGACACCGTCCGCCGCGCATGCCGGATCAGCCAGGGCAGCCGCGAGAGGTCGTCGGTCATCAGCGCCACGTCGGCTGTCTCCAGCGCGGCGTCCGATCCGGCGGCGCCCATGGCGATGCCCACCGCGGCCGCCGCGAGCGCCGGCGCGTCGTTGACGCCGTCGCCGGCCATGGCCACCGCGCCGAAACGCCCGGCCAGTTCGCGCACGGCGGCGTGCTTGTCCTGCGGCAGCAGTTCGGCGCGGCAGTCGTCCGCGCCGATGGCCCGGGAGACGGCGGCGGCCGTGCCCTCGTTGTCGCCCGTCAGCACCGTCACGTGTCCGACGCCGAGGGCGCGCAGTTCGCGGACCGCCTCCGCCGCGCCCGGCCGTAATCCCTCCGCCACGCTGATGACGCCGCACACGTGGCGCTCGTTGCCGACGGCGATCACGGAGTGCCCGGCATCTTCCAGGGCCAGGAGTTCGCGGTGCAGCGACTCGCTCTCTCCGCCCTCGTCGTGGACGAGACGGTGGCTGCCGATCCAGAAGCGGCGCCCCCCGATCTCCGCCTCGGCGCCGCGGCCGGGCAGGGCCTGGTACTTCACCGCCGGGCGGGGGCCGACGCCGGCGCGGCGCGCGCAGGCCAGCACGGCCTGCGCCAGCGGATGCTCGCTGTGGGTTTCCAGTCCCGCCGCAGTGGCCAGCAGTTCCTCCGGCGTGTGCCCGTCCAGCGGGATCACCCGCTGCACGACGGGCCGGCCCTCCGTCAGCGTGCCGGTCTTGTCGAGCGCAACGGCCTTGATCCCGGCCGCCGCCTCGAGATGGGCGCCTCCCTTGACCAGCACGCCGGCGCGAGCGGCCGAGGCCAGAGCCGAAACCAGGCTCACCGGCGTGGAGATGACCAGCGCGCAGGGGCAGGCAATCACCAGCAGCACAAGCCCCCGGTAAACCCAGGCGCTCCACGGTCCGGCCCCGAGCAGCGGCGGGACCAGGCACACGGCGAGGGCCAGGCCGAACACAACCGGCGTGTAGCCGCGCGCGAAGCGGTCGACCCACTGTTCCACGGGCGCGCGGTTGGCGCGGGCTTCCTCGACCAGGCGCAGGATATGGGCCAGCGTCGTGTCCGCTGCCGGCCGCGTGACGCGGAACGTGAACGCCCCGCGCCCGTTGATCGTGCCGGCGTACACGGGATCCCCCGCCTTCTTCGCCGCGGGCGCGGACTCGCCCGTGATCGGCGACGGGTCCACGGTGGTCGCCCCGTCGATCACAAGGCCGTCGAGCGGGATGCGCTCGCCGGGCCGAACGGCCACACTCGCCCCGGCCGGAACCGACTCCGCTGGCTGCTCGGCCATCGCGCCGTCCCGCAGATCCACCACACGGGCCATCGCCGGGGCCAGGTCCATCAGCGCATGCACGGCCTTCTCCGCCCGCCCGGCGCTCCACGACTCCAGCCGGAGCGCCAACGCGAAGAGGAAGCTCACCGTGGCGGCCTCGAACCACTGCCCGATGAGCACGGCGCCGAGGACCGCGATCGTCATCAGCAGGTTCATGTCCGGCTTCAACCGGCGGACCGAGGCCAGGGCGCGCGGCACAATGGGCCATCCGCCGGCCAGGATGGCCGCCGCGTAGAAAGACCGCGCGAGGGCAGGAAACGAAGCCTCGGCGGCCAGGGCGGCCGGGATGCCGCCGGCGAGCGCGGCATGGGCCGCGAAACCGCCGGCCGTCAGGAGCCCGGAGACGGCGCACGACACCCCCCGGATCCACGCGCGCGGGCCCGCGGCGTGTTCACCGCAGCCGTCGGCGCATCCCGCTATACCACGCTTCGTATTCATGCGTGCTTTCTGCCCGGTTATTAAGATAATCCAACAACGGCGTTTTTCACGATGAACCTGTCGGCGCGTATTCGACAGACAGCGCAGGATCTCGGGTTCGATCTGGCCGGGATCGCCCCGGCGGCCCCCCCCGCCTGCCGGGATTTCCTGCGCGAGTCGGCGGCAAGGGGATACGCGGCGGACATGTCGTGGCTGGGCCGTTCGGCGGCCCGGCGCGGCCAGCCGGACGCCGTCCTTCCGGGCGCCCGATCGGTGGTCGCGCTGGGCTGCTCCTACTTCACGACATGGCCGGAGGATGCCCTCGCGCTCGACCCGCTCCGGGGGCGCATTGCCGCCTTCGCCTGGGGCCCCGATTACCACGCGGTGCTGAAGCCGCGCCTGGAGGAACTGGGCCGGTTCATCGAGCGCGAGAAACCGGGCGCGACGTGGCGCGCGTACGCGGACACGGGACCGATCTTGGAGCGCCATTTCGCGGGCCGCGCCGGACTGGGTTTCGTGGGGCGCAACACGCAGCTCATTCACCCGCGGATGGGCTCGATGATCCTGCTGGGCGTGCTGCTGCTCGACCAGGAACTCGAGTACGACGCGCCGACGCCCGGAAGCTGCGCCGGGGAGGAGCCCCACCCCTGCGGCCGCTGCGCGCGCTGCTTGCAGGCGTGCCCCGCGGGCGCGCTGCCCGAGCCGTTCCGCCTCGACGCCCGGCGCTGCCTCTCCTACCTGACCATCGAGCACCGCGGCGCGATCCCGCCCGAACTGCGCCCGCGGCTGGGCAACTGGATCTTCGGTTGCGACGAGTGCCAAGCGGCCTGTCCATGGGTCCGTCGATTTTCGCGGCCCGCATCCCGTCCGTTTCTACGGTTCGAGCCGGACCGCTGGGCGCCTCGCCTGGCGGAGCTGCTCGACCTGGACGAGCGGGCCTTCCGGGAGCGGTACGGCGGGACGCCCCTGGAGCGGACCGGCCGGGCGCGGCTGATCCGCAACGCCATCGTCGCGCTGGGAAACAGCGGGCGCGCCGAGGCGCGTCCGGCCCTGGAGCGCTGGATGAGCGGCCCCGACGAAGGGCTGCGCGAACACGCGCTCTGGGCGGCGCGGAGGCTGGACCGCCTTGACGGAAGTGCTTCGGCACAGGAGAATAGCGCCCGACCGGTTGAATAAATCGCGCCCGCGCTCGTCGCATGTCATGGAGGGCGGAATGAAAGCATGGACAAGAGTACTGCGCGCGGTGATGCTGTCGGCCTTTGTCGGCGGCCTGGTTTCCTGCTCGACCATCGATGCCGTCACCGGCAAGAAGGTCAACAACCTCTGGTCCATTGACGACGACATCGAGCTCGGCACCGATTTCTATAAGGACATCAAGAAATGGGCGCGGGACGAGAAGGTGGGGATCAACAAGGATCCCCGGCGCGTCCGCCAAATCGAGCGCGTCACAAGGAACATCGCGGCGGTCTCCCACATGCCGGACCTGCCGTACGAAGTGATCCTGCTGCACACCAACGAGGTCAACGCCATGGCCCTGCCGGGCGGCAAGATCATCGTGCTGGCCGGCCTCTACGATCCCGAGGAGGGCCTGGTCCGTGACGAGGACGAGTTGGCCGTCGTCCTGGCCCATGAGATCGCGCATGTCAACTGCCGGCACTCCACCGAGGAGATGACCCGCAACCTGCCGTGGGAGCTGCTGCTCCTGGGCGGGGCGATTTACGCGGAGTACAAGGAGGACGAGGACCTGCAGGACATCCTCGGCGGCGCCTTCCTGATCTACGAGGGGCTGATCGTGACCAAGTACTCCCGCAAGGACGAGCGCGAGGCGGACCGCGTGGGGCTGATGTACATGGCCCGCGCGGGCTACGATCCCCGCGCGGCCGTCGGGCTGTGGGAGCGGGCGGCGAAGGACGAAAGCGGGATCGACCGCGCCCTGAACATGCTGTCCACGCATCCTTCCTGCCAGGAGCGCGCGCGCGACCTGGAGGAGCACATGCCGGAGGCCCTGGAGGCCTACCGGGCCGCCAAGGCGGCCCCGGCGGGGCGCGGGAAGGCGCTCGCGCAGGATGCCGGCCCGGACTGGGTCAAGATCAAGGACCCCTACCGCTCCCTCGTGAGCGCGCCGGCGGACGGGAGCGACGCCTCGCCGACGAAGAAGATAGCGGGTCAGGGCGGCTGGGCGCGGTGACGGACGCCGGCCCGGCCTGAAACAGAAAAAAAAGGAAGGGACATGAGCAAGTGGTGGATCGTGATGGCGGTTGCGCTGGCGGCGTTCGTGCCCACCGCGCGGGCGGGGGAAACCTTTGAGTACCCCGAGGGGGATCCGGCTTTCAGCATCCGCTTCCCCGGGAGCTGGACAGCCGAGGTCAACGACCAGGACGCGCTGGAGGCGCTCTCCGGCGATGAGACCGTGTACCTGGTGCTGTGGGAAGTCGAGAACCTGGACAACTTGGAAGACGAGATGACCGCGACGGCCGAGCAGATGCTGTCGGACGTCGAGTTCGACGACGCGGACGAGGAGCTCACGAACAAGTACGGCGTGAAATTCTGGCTCAAGCACGGCGACGGCGTGGAGAAGGAGAGCGAGGCGGAGGTGCAGTTCACCATCGCGGTGTTCGGCCCGTCGGAAAACCGCGCCTTCGTGGTGCTGTACACCATCGAGAAGGAGACGGCGACGGACGAGTCGAAACGGCAGTTCGTCAACATCATGGAGTCCATCTCGCCGGTGGAGGCGGAGGAAGAGAAGGAGTCCGAAGAGGCGGAGGAATAGGCCGCCCTTGACGGTGTGCGATCAGGCCCGGGCGTCCCGCGCCCGGGCTTCTCATTTCGGGGGCGGGCTGGCCGGCGCGCCGGCGGCCTGGGCAATGGTCCGCGCCAGCTCGGCCAGGCGGAACGGTTTGGTCACCACGCCGACGAAGCCGTGCTCCCGGTACGAGGCCATGACGGGATCGGTGGCGTACCCGCTGGCGATGATGGCCTTCACGTCCGGGTCTCGTTGGCGGAGTTCCTTGAGGATTTCGACGCCGCCCATGCCGCCGGGGATGGTCAGGTCGAGCACCGCCACCCGGAACGGGCGTCCCGCCTGCCGGGCCTCCTCGAAACGGGCGATGGCCTCCTCGCCGCTGCCCGCCTCGGTGATCTCGTAGCCGATCCGGCACAACATCCGGGAGGTTAGGCGACGCACCGGTTCCTCGTCGTCGACCACCAGGATGCGGCCCGAGCCCTGCGGCAGCGTATCGACGTCCGGGTCCGTGACCGGCGCCGGAGTCTTGTCCGTGACCGGCAGGTACACGCGGAAGGTCGAGCCCTCGTTGACCGTCGACTCCACGGTGATGCGCCCCCCGTGCTTGCGGACGATGGACAGGCTGGTCGCCAGGCCCAGCCCGCTGGCCTTCTGCTTGGTGGTGAAGTAGGGGTCGAACAGCCGGTCGAGATGCTGGGGCGGGATGCCGACGCCGGTGTCCGTCACGACGATCGCCACGTAGCGGCCGGGCTCCGGCAGGTGGATGGCGCCTTTCTCCACGACGACGTTGCGGGCGCGGATCTGGATGACGCCGCCGCCGGGCATGGCCTGGCTGGCGTTGATCACCAGGTTCTGGATCACCTGGCCGATCTGGCCCGGATCGGCCTCGACGAACCAGAGATCGGGCGCGACCTGCAGCTGCGAGCGGCAGGTGGAGCCGCGCAGGGCGAAGGTGGCGGCCTCGCGGAGCACGGGCGCCAGTTCGCAGACCTGCTTCACGGGCAGGCCGCCCTTGGCGAAGGTCAGCAGTTGCTGGGTCAGCCCCTTGGCCCGCAGCGACGCCGTCTCGGCTTCGCCCAGCAGCGTGCGGGTCTCCTCGTCCAGCGGCGGCTGGTTCATATGGATCAGGTGGAGGTTGCCGAGGACGACGGCGAGGACATTGTTGAAGTCGTGGGCAATGCCGCCGGCGAGGATGCCGAGGGATTCGAGTTTCTGGATCTTGGCCTGCTCCTGTTCGCGCAGCTTCTGTTCCGTGACATCGTTGAAGATCACCGCGAACCGGCCCCGCTGGGGGCTGTAGGTCAGGACCTCGAACGTCCGGTCCAGCGTGGCCGAGTAGTCGACGAAGTGGACGGGCTCGCCCGTCAGCGCGACGCGGCCGTACCGCTCGATCCAGGCGGGCTCGGTGCGGGGCAGCACATCCAGCACGGTCTTGCCGACCACGTCCTCCCGGCGGAGCGTGGTCAGCCGCTCGAACGCGGGATTGACGTCGAGGAAACGGTAGTTGCAGGGCTTGCCGTCCGGGTCGCAGAGGATCTCGTGCAGGGCAAACCCGCTGAACATCTCCTTGAACAGCAGGCGGTACAGGGCTTCGCTCTCCTGCTGGGCGGCCTCGGCCTCGCGGCGCCGGGCCGTGGCCCGTTCGAGGGAGGCCAGCATTTCGTTCAAGCCGAGCGCGAGGGCGCTCAACTCGTCATCGCCCTCGACCGGCACCCGCGCGGAGAGATCGGCGCGCTTCTGGATGCCCAGCACGGCGGCGGACAACCGCGCCACGCGCGAGAGCGCCCGCTTCTGAAGCAGGAGGGCGACCAGGATGCCCAGGAGAACGCCGGCCGTGGCCGCCCAGACCAGCCAGGGCAGCAGGTGCACCAAGCCTCCTTCGGGCACGTCGCGGGCCGACATGATATGGAAGAAGGCCCCGATCGCGGCCGCGAAGAGAAGCGCCAAAGACGCGCCCATCACCAGCAGGGTTTTACTGCGAAGCGTCATTCCCCTTTATCCCGGGCCTCATCATGCTTCGTTGGCCCGGCGTCTGCAACCCGGAAATCGCCGGGTTCACGCCACGTCGCGCTCGCGGGCGGATTCCCGGGCTTCCAGGACGCGCAGGAGCTGGTGCTTCGAGGCAAACCGGTAGATGACGATCGGGAGGTGGATGAAATACAGGCCCAGCCAGGCCAGATTCCATGGAAACGGCGTGACGACGACGAGCCCGAGCAACAGCAGGATGGCCGTCCAGGCGCCGGCGCAATGCCATAGCACGAAGCGCCGCTCGCGCGGGCCGCGTGCGCCGCGGATGCTGGTGACCGTCGCGAATCCACCGACGACCAGGGCGACCGCCGTGATCAGCAAGCCCAGCCAGGCATTGATGGTCAGCATCTTCATGGAAAGCCGCGCAATTTAGCCGCCGGCGCCGGAAAAGTCAAAGCCCCGTCCCGCCGGCATTTCTCTTGACTTGCCGCGCGTTCTTGCCGACGCTCCGCGCCCTAACGGAAAGGGAACGCGCCATGATGAGCCGCATACTGACGACCGCCGTGCTGTTGTTCCTGTGGAAGTCCGCCTCCAGCTGGGCCGGGCCGCTGTGGGGTCGATCCTCGGCGCCCGCGCAGCCGAGCGCTTACGCGGCGGGGATGCTGGGCCAAGTCACCACCCTCGACGGGTACGTGCAGGAAACGACGCGCCCCTTCTACGACATCACCGACCCGGGAAAGAACGATCAGTTCGCCGAGAGTTACACGCTCGAGGAGCTCGGGTTCGACGGCGGCTACGCCACCTTCGGTTTCAGCTTCGAGAAGCAATGGCGCTTTTTCACCCTCCAGGCCAACCTGTCCTACCTGTCTCCCGCGGTGCGCGGCGAGGCGGTTCGAGACTATTACATCGGCGTCGAGGACGTGAGCTACAACGGCGAAACCTACGACTACATGCATATTCCCGAGGGCGCGCCCTTCGAGGCGGAGATGCAGGGCGGCTCCTTCGCCATGCGCGGGCTGGCCACGCCCGTTTCGATTACGGCGGGCCGCGCGGTGGAGATCACCCCGTCCCTTGGCCTCGGGCTCAACACGTTCTTCAGCTATTTCGAGATCGATGCCGGTCCGGCCCAAGGCGTGGTTCTGTATGAAATCCCGCCGAGGGAGTACGTGGTCGGCGGCCGCGGCAAGGGCTGGACGGGCATGGTCCTGCCCGAGCTGGGCGCCGGGCTCGATGTCCGGTTCGGCGGCGGGACGGCGGAGCAGCGGGCCCCCGAGCTGCTGCTGCAGGCCTATTTCGCGCTGCTCGATTTCAGCGGCAGCACGGAGGACTTCGGCATCTCCTCGCGGAACGCCAAGGACGTGGACCTGGAGTACGACCACTTCGAGGCGCGCGCCCTCGTGGGCATCCCGATGTCCAAGGACCTGGAACTGCTCCTCGGCGTCGGGGTGCAGCACATGAAGGCGGACGCCGAGGTGATGGCAGAGGACCGCCCGGCGGAGGAAGTGGAGGAACTCCGCGAGAAGTTCAACAAGTTCATCCAGCTGGAGATGACTACCGTCACCTTCCTCGCCGGGCTGCGCTTTTAGCGGACGGACTTGGTCGCCCCACGCTCCTCACGGCGCGGCGCCAAAAACGCATGTATCACAGTTTATAAACTGTGATATTTTGCGGTCGTGATTCATCCTATTTATTAAGGATATCGCCTGCTTTACCCTTGTATCACAGTTTATAAACTGTGATACATTGCCCGCGCCCGGATTGGCTGCTCTTTCTTGCTGCGCCCGGTTCGGTTGAAAACGCCTGTCCCTGTGCTATGTGGATACCTTCGCGGCGGAAAGCCCCCTTTTCGTCCGGAAGGCGCGCCGGCGTTTCCCGGCAGAGCGGAGGAACGAGAGCATGCGCACAGGGGCCAGCCGATTCCGTTCCCTTTTTTCCCTGGCCGCCGCCCTCATGCGCGGCCGCGATCGAAGCCGCAACCTTCATGGTGATCACCAACGCGGACAGCGGCCCCGGCTCGCTCCGGCAGGCCCTCGAGAACGCCCACGCGAACGGCGGCGTTCCGGACGACGTCGTCTTCAGTATCGGCGGAGCCGCATCTCGGGATTCACCAACGTGGCGGCCGTCAGCCTGCAAGGCTTCGGCTTCAATACGGTGGCGGCCAATATCCTCGTCCACAACGGGAACGGCGTGTACCTCGGCGGCGGACAGGGCAACCTGATCGGCGGCTATGCGGCCGGCGAACGGAACGTGATCTCCTCCAACACCGACATTGGCATGCGGTTCGCCGGGCCGGGCCCGTCGAATAACCTCATGGTCGGCAACTTCATAGGCACCTCGCCCGACGGCCTGACCGCTTGGCCGAACCGCCTCTCCGGCGTGGCGATCGACAACGCGAACGGCAACACGATCGGGGGGACGTCGGCCGCGCCGCAGGTGATCTCCGGCAACGGCACCGCGGGGATTTCCATGAGCGGAACCAACACCCGCGACAACCGGATCGTGGGCAACCTGATCGGCACGGACGCATCGGGCACCCAGAAGCTGGCTAACGCGATTTCGGGCATCGCGCTGGACGGGACAATCGGCGTAATCGTGGGCGGGACGAACGCGTCCGAGCGCAACGTGATTTCGGGCAACGGGGAATGGGGCGTGCACCTTAACTACGGGGCGTTCTCCAACCGCCTGGCGGGCAACATTATCGGCCTGGCCAGCCACACCGGGTGGGCCGTTTCCAATGGCTTTGACGGGGTTCGCGCGCTGAATAGCCCGAGCAATTACATCGGCGCGGCCGGCGGCGGGAACATCATTGGCGGCAGCCGGGGCGGCGGGATTACGGTGGAGGGCACGGGGGCCGTCGGCAACGTGGTCCAGGGTAACGTGATCGGCATGGGGTTCGCGTCCAACGCCCTGCCGAACAGCAACGTCGGTATCCTGGTCTGGGATAACCGGTCCAACCGCATCGGCGGAACCGCCGCGGGCGAGGGCAACACCGTGGTCTACAGCAAGAGCGACGGAATTTACCTCCGCGGATCGAACGCCGTGGGCAATCTCGTGTTGCGAAACCTGGTGGGCGTGGATGCCGCCGGCACGGACCGTGGCAACGACGGCAACGGGGTGCGTATCGACAGCGGGATCAGCAACCAGGTGGGCGCGACGCTGGGCGCGGGCCGCAACGTGATTTCCGGCAACAGCGGGGCCGGCGTGTACCTCCACGGCGGCGCGCAGGGGAACATGATCTACGGCAACTACATCGGGCTGAATCCGGCGGGCTCCGCCGCCGTGAGCAACGAGAATACCGGCGTTCACGCCGAGAACGCGCCGGGCACCGTCATCGGGATGTTCATCGGCGGCAACGTGATCTCGGGCAACCTCCTGGCGGTCAACCTGGTCTATTCGAACCAGCCGCGGGGCAACATCGATCTCGGCGGCGACGGGCCGACCGCCAACGATCCGCTCGACGCGGACGCCGGCCCGAACCAGCTCCAGAACAGCCCGGCCCTCGGGCAGCCCCTGATCGTGGGCGGTTGGGTCTACGTCCAGGGCTCGCTGACCGGCGCGCCGTCGCAAGCCTTCTCCATCGACGTGTACCAGGCGGACGGGACCAACTTCGGCAGCCGGGCCTACATCGGCCGCGTGCCGGCGACGACCGATGCCGGCGGCGTCGGCTCCTTCGCGTCCGGGTTCACCTTTGCCCTAGCCACCGGCGCGGCGCTGCAGGCGGTCGCGGACGCCGATAGCGACAGCATTCCGGACTACTGGGAGACGCTCTTCGGCCTGGATCCGGCCGTGTCCAACGCGCCGACGGACGATGCGGACGGGGACTTCGTGCCGGACGTCGAGGAGTACGTCGCCGACACGCCGGCCAACGATCCCGCCTTCTACCTGGCGATCACGAGCGTCACCAACGGCGGCCCGGCCCGCTACGTGTCTTTCCCGTCCAAGAGCACGCGGCTCTACGAGATCGACGGCCGGACGACCCTGTCGGAAACACAGACCTGGAGCAGCCTGATCGCCGGCGTCCCGGGGAACGACGCGGACCTGACCTGGGCGGAAAGCGGCGGAGACACCGAGGTGTACTTCCGGGCCCAGGCCTCGCTGCCGTAACCGCCTCCCGCTCAACGCAACGGACCGCGGCGCGGTCCAATCCGGCGTTGACAACGTCCTGCGCGTGATTAGAGTACATCTGCGTTTGCGGCTGGACGCGGCGCCCCCGGCGGGCGTCGTGGCAGGGAGGCTTCGCGGGAGGGGAACCGGAGGGCGACTTGGACACGGTGTTGTTGAGCGAGCGGATCCAGATCGAACGCAAACAGTTCTTCTTCGACCTCAAGGAAAATCCCCGGGGCAGGTTCCTGCGGATCACGGAGGAGGTCGGCGGCCGGCGGGACACCATCATCATCCCCTCCACCGGACTCGATCTCTTCCTCACCACGGTCGAACGCGCCATCGAGGCGGACAAGGGCAGGAACGAAACCGCGTCGGCCTGAACGCCGGCCCGGGCAGTCATTACGGGAGAACACCATGAAACGAACGGGATGGCGGGTTTTCGGATGGGCCCTGGCGCTGGCGCCGCTGCTGATTTTCGCGCTGTGCGGCTGCGAGGTCGGGTCCGCGGACAGCGTGGTGCGCATGGTCGCCCTCGACTTCAGCGGCTTCTACCAGGGCTACGGCAGCAACGGCACCCAGATGGTCGTGCCGCCCAACAGCGGCACCGAGGTCACGCTGCTGAACCTGCGCCAGAACGGCGACCAGCTGGAAGCCATTGACAACAACGGCATCGTGTTCCGGGGGACGCTCGGGAACCTCGTGGATACAACGGCCTCATTCACGCTGGAAGGCCGCACCACGGTCGGCCAGGCCGTGACGATTTCCGGCACGCTGAACGGGTCGGGCACGGAGGGCACGATGCGCGGAACCTGGATCGAGCCCAGCCAGTATTCCACGCTGTCCGCCAAGGCCGTCATCAATCCGTCGCCGACCAATACCGAGGGCGAGGTGGACATCAGCCCCTCCTCGGCCAACCTGACCGCCAACCAGCAGACCCAGACCTTCACGGCGTCCGGCGGGACCGAATCGTATACCTGGGGCCTCCTGAACACGAACGGGACGCTCAACACATCGAGCGGGTCCTCCGTGACCTACACGAGGCTCACCGCCGGCGATAATCAGATTACGGTCTCCGATACGGCGGGTTCTTCCGCCAGCGCCGATATCACGCAACCCTGATGGTCATTGCATCGGCGGCAGCACGCCCTCGGACACGAGTTGCGCGTCCATCTCGGGCGTGAGCGGAAGGGGCAGCGGCGGGAGGCCCTGCCGGATCACTTCCATCTGGTATTCCTGGAGATGTTTTTCCAGCTCGGCGCCGGTGTATACCGGCTCGGGCGGCGGGGGCGGAGGCTGCTGGCGCTGGCGCTCGCGCTCCTTGCGCCGCTCGGCATAGGACATGCGCTGGGCCTGGTCCTGGGTGAGCCGCTGCTGCTGCTGCTCCTGCGTCAGCGGCTGGACCTCGCCGGACGAGATCTTGAGCACGGCCATCTCGGTCCCCTTGCGCAGCACCGCCTCCTCGCTCTGCTGGTCCACGGACACCAGTTCGATCCCCTCTTCCATCTCGCCCACGCTCAAGTAAAGGTTCCGGTTTCCATTGGCATCAATGATGGCGACCCGGACGCTGCCGTCCCCGCGCTGCCACATCCCGCTCAAGCGCAGCGTCCGGGCAAACGACTGCTCGGCCGTCAGCGGCGGCGGCGGCGCCACGGGGACCGGGGGCGCGACGCCGAACGGCTTGCGGTCCATGATCACCTGGTAGCGCGAGAAATCGGCGGTCTCATCCGCGCGGGCCGCCGCCGCCAGCAGGGGCAGCGCCAGGAAGGACAGCAATTTGGCGTGACGTTTCAACGCGAATCCCTTTATGGTTACGACATCCAGAGTACCCGAAGCGTTGAATAGGTCAAGCAGGCCCGGCATGAGCGCGGAACAGAAGATCACCAGCCTCCAGAATCCCCGGGTCAAGGACGTGGTCAAGCTGGGCCGGCGGCCGCACCGCGACGAGGCCGGGCTCCTCGTCGTGGAAGGATACCGCGAACTGCGCCGCGCCCTGGCCAACCACTGGAAGCCGAACGCCCTCTTTTACTGCCCGCCGCTGTACCTGGGCCACCACGAACCGGAACTGGTCGAGGCCTGTCGCCAAGCCGGCGCGGAGCTGTTCGAGTGCGCCGAGCCGGTGTTCGCCAAGATGGCCTACCGCGACCGGCCCGAGGGCCTGCTCGTCACCGGGCCGCAGGTTCGATGGAAACTGGCCGACCTCAAGCTGGAGAAGACCTCTCCGCTCCTCGTGATCGCCGAGTCCATCGAGAAACCCGGCAACCTCGGAACCCTCCTGCGCTCGGCGGACTCCGCCGGGGCGGACGCGGTGCTCGTCTGCGACCCGACGACGGACATCAACAACCCCAACGTCGTGCGCGCGAGCATCGGCACGCTGTTTGCCCTGCCGGTGGTCGAGGCGTCGCCGGAGGAGGCATTGGCCTGGTTGCGCGCGCGCGGCATCCGCATCCTGGCCGCGACGCCCCACGCCGAGCAGGATTACACGCAGGCGGACATGACCGGCGGCACGGCGATCGTCGTGGGATCGGAGCAGTACGGGCTCAAGCCGTTCTGGATGGAGCACGCGGACCTGCAGGTGCGGATTCCCATGCTGGGCCAGGCGGACTCGCTCAACGTGTCCGCCGCGGCGACGATCCTGCTCTACGAAGCCGTCCGACAGAGACGGAAGAAAAGCCACGAAATACACTAAATACACGAAAGGAAGAATTCCCCCTTTCGTGTCTTCTGTGTATTCCGCGGTTTCCTTCTCTTACGCCCGCCACCAGATCCAGCCGATCGCGATCAGCAAGGAAATGATCGTCACGGGGATGCCCGCCCGCGCGTGCTCGCGGAACCCGATGTGGATGCCGTAGGGTTTCGCCTGCTCGATGACGATGAGGTTGGCGATGCTGCCGATCGTCAGCAGGTTCCCCGCGTAGGTCATCGCCAGGGCCATGACGTACCACGGCACGGGGTCGGCGGGGTCCAGGAACTTCACCAGCAGCATCGTCGCGGGGACGTTGCTGACCAGGTTGCTCAAGGCGGCGGAGACGAGGGTCAGCAGGCCGGGCTGCCGGATATCCACGCCTCGCTCCTGCAGCGCGGCCAGGAGCGCGTCCGGCAGGCCCGCGGCCTCGATGCCGCGGATCACCACGAACAGGCCGGCGAACAGGGTGATCAGGTGCCAGTCCACCAGGTCGAGGATCCAGCGCGTCTGCATCTTCCGGCTGCACAGCAGCACGCCGGCGACGACGATGGCGGACAGTTCCCGGGGGATCGGCGTGAAGAACAGCGCCACGAGGATCACGGTCGCCGCCACCCCCTTGGCCGCCTGGTGCGGGTTATAGGCCGGCCAATCCGATGCCGGGTTCACGGCCGGCGCCGGGCGGCGCCACCGGCCGCGGTAGAGCCAGGCGATGATGAGGAAGGCCGCCAGCAGCGCCAGCAGGGACGGCGGCCCGCACCAGAGCAGGAACCGGCCGAAGTGCAGCCGTCCGACCTGCCCGATCAGCATGTTCTGCGGGTTGCCGATGATCGTGGCCGCGGAGCCGATGTTGCTGGAGACCGCCAGGCCGATGAGAAACGGGACGGGGTTCAGCCCGCTCCGCAGCAGCGAGACGGCGAGGATCGGCGTGAAGGCCAGGCAGATGATGTCGTTGACGAGGATGGCGGAGAGGGCCGCGCTGACGGCCATCAGGATCAGCAGGAACCGGGCCGGCCGATCCATCAGGCGCGCAACCGCCAGCGCGACCCGGGTATAGAACCCCCCGAGCCGCAGCTGGGCGGAGAGGACCATCAGGGCGTACAGCAGGCCGAGGGTCGGGAAATCGATGGCCAGCAGGGCCTCGCGTTCGGACAGCACGCCGGCGACGACCATGGCGATGCCGCCGAGCAACGCCATGCCCGTGCGGTCCAGGGCTAGACCGGGCAGCCGGCCCAACGCCACGCCGATGTAGGTAACCGCGAAAATGATCAGCGCGGCGCGGGGCATAACAAACCCTCCAAAAGACAACCACGAAATACACTAAATACACGAAAGGAGTGCGACGTTCACCCTTTTCGCGTCCTTCGTGTATTTCGTGGTTAATCTCTTTTTTACTTCAGGTGCCCGGCGAGGTACGCGTCGTACGACGCCAGGTCCAGCATGCCGTTGCCCGAGAGGTTGAACAGGATGACCCGCTTCTTCCCCTCCTCGCGCGCCGCCACGGCCTCGTCAATGGTCGCAGCCACGGCGTGCGCGGATTCCGGCGCGGGCACGATGCCCTCGGTCTGGGCGAACTGGACGGCCGCCTCGAAGATCTTGGTCTGCGGATACGCGACGGCGTCGATCAGGCCCAGCTTCTTCGCGTGGCTGACGGTCGGCGCCATGCCGTGGTAGCGGAGGCCGCCGGCGTGGATGCTGGGCGGGATGAAGTCGTGCCCCAGCGTGTACATCATGAGCAGCGGCGTCATGCCCGCCGTGTCGCCGAAGTCGTACTTCAGGTCACCCTTGGTCAGGGTGGGACAGGACGTGGGCTCGACCGCGATGACGCGGTACGATTTCTTCCCGGCGATCTTGTGTTGCAGGTACGGGAACACCAGCCCCGCGAAGTTGCTGCCCCCGCCGACGCAACCGATGAGCACGTCCGGCTCCTCGCCCGCCAACTCCATCTGCTTCATGCACTCCTGCCCCACGATGGTCTGGTGCATGCACACGTGGTTCAGCACGCTGCCCAAGGAGTACTTGGTGTGGGGGTGATGAACGGTGTCCTCGATGGCCTCGCTGATCGCGATGCCGAGGCTGCCCGGGCACTCGGGGTCCTTGTCCAGGATCTTGCGCCCGAACTCCGTGTGGCGCGTCGGGCTGGAATGCACCGTGGCGCCCCAGGTGTGCATGAGCATCTTGCGGTACGGCTTCTGGTGGTAGCTGACCTTGACCATGTACACGACGCACTCGAGCCCGAAGAGCTTGCACGCGAGGGCCAGCGACGAGCCCCACTGGCCGGCTCCGGTCTCCGTCGCCAGCCGCTGCGTGCCGGCCTGCTTGTTGTAGTAGGCCTGCGCGACCGCCGTGTTCGGCTTGTGGCTGCCGGCCGGGCTCACGCCCTCGTACTTGTAGTAGATATGCGCGGGGGTCTGCAGCGCCTGCTCCAGGCGGACGGCGCGCAGCAGCGGGGTCGGCCGCCACAGGGCGTAGATGTCGCGGACCGCGGCCGGGATCTCCACCCACCGGTCCGGGCACATCTCCTGCATGACCAGGTTCTCGGGGAAGATCGCCAGCATGTCCTGCAGCGTCACCGGCTGCTTCGTGCCGGGATGCAGCGGCGGCGGCAGCGGCTCCGCGAAGTCGGCCAGGATGTTGTACCACTGGGTCGGGATGTCCGACTGCTTCAGCGTGAAATGCGTCGTGCTCATGTCCTTCTTCTCCCTGTTTTCCTTGGAATTACGCGGCCCACGGTACACAAACCGGCGCGGCCGCGTCAACTCTGCCACTCTGTCGCCTTGCGGCTTCCGTCACTCCGCCGCCTTGACCTGGTCCCACATCTTCGTGTACAGCGCCAGGGACTCGCCGACGTCCCCGATGACCTCGCTCTTGGCCTTGATCTCCGGGGCCAGGAAGATCGACGGGTCGTTCCGGATCTCCTCGCTCATCAGCGGGTAGGCCGCGCTGTTCGGGCACAGGTAGCCGATGAACTCCGTGTTCTCCGCGGCGACGTCGGGCTTGTGCAGGAAGTTGATGAACGCGTGCGCGTGCGCGACCTCCTTCGCCGTCGTCGGGATGACCAGGTCGTCGCACGAGATCGAGGTCCCTTCCTTCGGCACGGCGAAGGCGATGTCCTCGTTGGCCTCCATGACCTGGAGGATGTCGCCGTTGTAGCCGTGGACCAGCGTGAACTCGCCGGAGGCCAGGCCGGTCTTGTACTGCTCGTTCTCGAACTTGGCCAGGTTCTTCTTCCAGCGGATCACGACGTCGCGGGCCGCGGCCAGCTCGTACTCGTTGGTCGAGTTCAGGCTGTAGCCCAGGAACTTCAGGGCGCCGCCCAGCGTCTCGCGCATGTCGTTGAGCATGGTCATCCGGCCGCGCAGGTCGGAGCGGTCGAAGACGCCCCAGCTCGGGTCGAAGTCCGGCACGCGGCTGGCCAGGTAGCCGATGCCCGTGTTCGTGAGCATGTACGGCACGCTGTGCTTCATCTCCGGGTCCATCGCGATGCGCAGGTACTCCGGGTCGATGTTCGCCAGGTTCGGCAGGAGCGAGCGGTCGAGGTCCTGGAGCAGGCCCTGGTCCTTGAGCAGCTTGACCATGTAGCTGCTCGGGTTGAGCAGGTCGTAGCCCGTGGCCCCCGCCTTGAGCTTGGCGTACATGGCCTCGTTGGAGTCGAAGGTGTCGATGATGACGCGGCACCCGTGCTCCTGCTCGAAGCGCTGCACGAGTTCCGGCTTGATGTAGTCGGCCCACGTGTAGAAGTGCAGGGTCGGCGTCTTGTCCCCGCAGCCGGCCAGCAGGGTGGCCCCTAGCGCGAGGGCGGGGATCAGGATACGTGCGTTCATGCGTGGCTCTCCTTGGTTAACCGCTGGCTGCCCCATACAGCCGCGAAAGTGACGACCAGCAGGATCGCGGACAGCGCGTTGATCATGGGCATGTTCTTGCTGTGCTTGATCATGCTGTAGATGCGCACGGGCAGGGTCGTCGAGCCCGGCCCGGACACGAAGAAGGTGATGACGAAGTCGTCGATCGAGAGCGTGAAGGCCAGCAGCCCCCCCGCCGCGAGCCCCGGCGCCAGCAGCGGCAGCAGGACGCGCCACGCCGTCGTCCACCACCCCGCCCCCAGGTCCTGCGCGGCCTCGATGATCGAGAAGTCGAAGTCCTGCAGCCGGGCGAGGACGACCATGGCCACGTAGCTGATGCAGAACGTCGTGTGGGCGAGGAAGATCGTGAACAGCCCCAGCTCGAACCCCGCGGCAACGAAGAAGAGCAGCAGGCTCATGCCCATCAGGATCTCCGGGACCACCAGCGGCGTGTAGATCAGGGTGTAGTGCAGCCGCTGCAGGCGCGTGTGGTAGCGGTGCAGGGCGAAGGCGGCGGTCGTGCCCAGGACCACCGACGCGAAGGTCGCCCCGACGGCGATGATCAGCGTGTTGCGCAGCGCGCGCCAGACGCTGGTCTCGCGGAAGAGCATCCGGTACCACTCCAGCGTCGAGCCCTCCCACGTCCCGCCGAACCGCGAGGCGTTGAACGAGTTGACCACCAGCACGACGATCGGCAGGTAGAAAAACACCAGCACGAACAGGGTCGTCAGCAGCGGGATGACGCTGCGCTTCACGAGACCTCCTGCATCGAGGGGGCCTCCTCGCCCTTCTTCCGCTGCAGGGCCAGGACCAGCAGCAGCGGGAGCAGCACCCCCAGCGTCAGGAACGCCGACAGCCCGCTGGCGTGCGGCAGGTTGCGGTCGCTGAACGTGCGCTGCGCGATCTTGTTCCCGATCATCTCGCTGTTCGGCCCGCCGACGATGTCCGGGATCACGTACGACCCGAGCGCCGGGATGAAGACCACCAGGACCGCCGTCAGCAGCCCCCGCCGGATGCCCGGCACGAACACGCTCCAGAACGCCCGCAACGGACGCGCCCCGAGGTCGCGCGCCGCCTCGAGCAGCCGGAAATCGAACTTCTCCGCCGCGGCGTAGATCGGCAGGATCGCGAACGGCAGGAACGTGTAGACCATCACCAGCAGGATCGCCTTCTCGTTGTACAGCAGCAGCGTGTCCGGCCCGATCAGCCCGACGGCCGCCAGCGCGTGCTTGAGCGGGCCCTCCGGGTGCAGGAGCACCTTCCACGCGAACACGCGCACCAGGAAGCTCGTCCAGAACGGCAGGATGATCAGCAGCAGGAGCATCTGGCGCCACCGGTCGGAGGACCGCGCGACGTAGTAGCCGCACGGCACGGCCAGGATCAGGCAGACCGCCGTCGTCGCCAGGCTCAGCCAGACCGTCCGCCACACGATCGCCGGGTAGTTCGGATTGAACAGGCTCTTCAGCGTGTCCAGCGTCCAGCCCTTCCCGATGCCGCCGTAGAGGTCCACGGGCTTGAACGTGATCGCGAAGATGATCACCGTGGGCACCACGAAGAACACCAGCAGCCAGGCCAGCGACGGCGTCGTCACCAGCGCCTCCGTCCACCGGGCCCGGCGCGCCGGGGTCATGGCTTCGCCGCCCCGTGGCCGTTGGGGTCGCCCACCTGCTCCGGCGGCGCCTCCATCAGCTTCTCGTCCGACTCGCTGTACCGCTCGAGCATGAAGCTGTCGTCGCCGTGCCACGAGATCCAGACCTCGTCGTTCCACGTGATCGGGTTCTCGTCCAGCAGGAAGCGGCTCGCCGGCCGCCAGACTGCGATGCGGTAGTCCTGCACGCGCACCCAGTACTTCGTCAGCGAGCCCAAGTAGATCACGTCCGCCACGCGGCCCTGGACGGCGTTGACGTGCGGCGCGGGCTCGGGCCTCTCCCGCGAGATGCGGAACTTCTCCGGCCGGATGCTCAGGTAGACCAGGTCGCCGACGTTCAGCTTGTTGTCGTTGAAGCACTCGACCGACGGGAAGCCCTCGACCGTCAGCCGGCTGTAGTCGCCGCCGAGCAGCTCGACCACCTGCCCCTCGAAGAAATTCGTGTCGCCGATGAACGCCGCCACGAAGCTCGTGCGCGGGGCCTCGTAGATCTGGGCCGGCGTGCCGATCTGCTCGATGCGGCCCTTGTCCATCACCGCGATGCGGTCGCTCAGGCTCATGGCCTCGCCCTGGTCGTGCGTGACGTACACGAACGTGATGCCGACCTCGTCGTGGATCAGGTCCAGCTCGATCAGCATCCGCTGGCGCAGCTTCAGGTCCAGCGCGGCGAGCGGCTCGTCCAGCAGCAGCACCTGGGGCTTGTTGATCAGCGCGCGCGCGATGGCGACGCGCTGCTTCTGCCCGCCGCTCAGCAGGTCGGGCCGCTTGTGGGCCTGGTCCGTGAGCTGGACGAGGTGGAGCATCTTGTCCACCTCCTCGCGGATCTGCGCGCGGGGCCAGCCGGCGATCTGCGGGCCGAACGCGATGTTCTGCGCGACGGTCAGGTGCGGGAAGAGGGCGTAGCTCTGGAAGATGGTGTTGACCTTGCGCTCGTTCGGCGCGAGCTGCGTGATGTCCCGCCCGTTCAGCAGGACGCGCCCGCTGTCCGGGCTCTCGAACCCGGCCAGGATCCGCAGCAGCGTGGTCTTGCCGCAGCCGCTCGGGCCGAGCAGGGAAAAAAACTCCCCGCGGCGGATGGTCAGCGATACGTCCGCCGCCGCCCGCACCTTGCCGAAACTTTTCGAGACGTTTTCGAAAACCAGAAAGTCGTCCACCGCCGGCCATCCCCGGGCGATATTCCGCAAGGCCCGGTCCGCGTTTACCCGGGGCTCATTATGATCATTCGCGGGGAGGATACAAGCGCCGGCTCAAAAATATTCCGGTCCGAATGCGGTTTGCAGGCGACCCCGGCTTCGTCCAGGCGCGTGGGCATCTTGAAAAGGGCTCGGTCGGGAAGCCGGCCTCGGACGGACATCGAATCGCTTACTCCACGGAGCGGGCGAGGAAAAGCGCCGCGGTTTTCCCGCCGGCATGCTGGCCAGGAATGGACGCGACCCGGGGCCTTCGGGAGAGGCCTGCACCGCGCCGGCGACCGGGCTCCAGTCCGTGAGATCCGTGGAATCCTCCAACCGCGTGACGCTCGGGCGCGGGGAGCCCAGCACGAGCCGGCCCGAGGCCGTCCCGGCGGCCGCGGGAGGGTATGGAATCCCGTATTCGTCGGGAAAACCAGGGTGACCTTGTTCGCGCTTCCTTGGATGGCGGTGGTGGGCACCACGTAGATCTCACGGGCCGCGCCGGCCGACCAGGTATCGCTGAAGCCGACGCAGAATGAAGATCCTCCGCTGGGCGGCGAGTACAGATTCGCCGGGGGATTGGTCGCAATCAACGTCACGAACGTCACCTCCACCTCGGCCGCCGCCGGCCCCGCCAGAAGAAAAACCGCCGCCACGAACGCCATCCCCCGAGAGATTCGCCACGGTTCGTGCTGGTTCATGGGCGCCTCGTGTGTTTAGGCGGAACGTTTTTCTAATTTTGCCGCATGGCGAGCTATTTTCACATTGGCGGGAGGGGCGGCTTTTCTCTACAGTGGGTCCATGGCGCGCGCGCAAAGCATTGCCGTGGTGAGTCCCCGTTTTTCGGAAGCGGGGACGGTGGGGGGCGCGGAAACCCTGCTGAAGCGCCTCGCCGAGCTGGCGGCGGACGATGGCCGGCAGGTGACCATCCTGACCACCTGCGCCACCAGTCATTTCACGTGGGAAAACACGGTCCCGCCCGGGGCGCGCCGCGTGGGAAACCTGGATGTCCGGTTCTTTCCCGTGGACGCCGACCGGGATGTCGCCGCGTTCCTCCGCATCCAGCAGGCCATCAGCCAGCGCGGCGCGTTCACGCCGGAGGACGAACGCGCGTGGATCCGGAACTCCGTCAACAGCCGCGCCCTGCTCGATCACCTGCGCAACACCGACTACGACCGCATCCTGGCCGGCCCCTATCTGTTTGGCCTGTCGTTTTTTTCGGCGCAAGTCCACCCGCGGAAAACCATCCTGGTCCCCTGCCTTCACGACGAGCCCTTCGCCTATCTCGAAATCATGAAGGAGCTGTTCGGCGCGGTGGGCGGATTCGCCTTCAACACCGAGCCCGAGCGCGACCTGGCCCGGCGGCTGTTCCATCTCCCCGGCGAAAAAGGCGCGGTGGTCGGGATGGACATCGAGCCTTTCGAGGCCGATCCGGCCGCGTTTGCGCGAGCGCATGGATTGGATCGCCCCTACGTGATCTACAGCGGCCGGCGCGAAGGGGGCAAAGGCACGCCGCTGCTGTGCGAGTACCTGCACGCGTTCCGCGAGCGGACGGGTGAGGACGTGCGGCTCGTGTTCACCGGCAGCGGCCCGATCGAAGCCCCTGCGGAATTGGAGCCGTACATCCTGGATGTCGGCTTCGTCTCCGACCGCGAAAAGCGCGAGGCCATGGCGGGGGCCGTGGCGTTCATTCATCCGTCGGTCAACGAAAGCCTGGGCATCGTGCTGCTGGAGGCCTGGCTGGCCGGCGCGCCGGCGCTCGTCCACGCGGGGGGCGAGGTCTTGCGCTGGCAGTGCCGGAGAAGCAACGGCGGATTGTGGTTCCGGCACTACCCGGACTTCGAGCAGGAACTGCTGCTGCTGCTGCGCCGGCCCGAACTCCGCCAGCGCATGGGCGCGGCCGGGCGGAGTTATGTGTTGCGCGAATACTCCCGGACGGCGATCCAGGCGCGTTTCTTGGCCGTGCTGGATGGCGGGTAATCGCCGGCCTCACCCCGCGCGCTCGAATCCGTGGACGTTCCTTCCTCCCGATCCAGGCGCCATCCTCCCCGAAATCCGCAGATATCACAGTTTATAAACTGTGATATCTGCGCCGGCGCATGGATCCGGGGCCGCGCGAAGCGCCCGGTCGTTTTTTTCCGGACGGACAGGCGCGTGCGGCTCGCGGCCGGCGCCGCCACAATTGCGCGGCGCCGCCCACCTGTGCTATATCCCCGGCAGCATGAAGCGCGCCATCCACCAACTCGTCGCCGGGTTCAGCTACGGCGACGCGATCAGCAACGAGGCGCTGGTCCTGCGCGGCATCTTCCGCTCCTGGGGTTTCGATTCGGACATCTTCTGCGAGGCCCGCCGCATCCTGCCGGAGCTGCGCGGCGAGGCCCGCGATGTCGCCGGCGCGAAGGAGTCCTTCCGGCCGGACGACATCGCCTTCCTGCACCTTTCCATCGGCTCGCCGGTCAACGACCTCTTCGCCGAGCTCCCCTGCCACAAGGCGCTCCTCTACCACAACATCACCCCGCCCGACTATTTCCGCGGCATCCAGGAACAGATCGCCCACCACCTCGCAAAGGGCCGCGAGCAGGCCAAGCGCCTCGCCGGCGCGGCCTCCGTCGTCCTCGCCGACAGCCGGTTCAACGCGGACGAGCTGGAGTCCTGGGGCTACGGCCCGGCCGGCGTCCTGCCGCTCGTCCTTGACCTCGCGCGCCTGCGCGGCGAGGCGGACCGCGGCGTGCTCAAGAAGTACGACGATGGCCTGGTCAATGTCCTCTTCGTCGGCCGCTGCGTGCCCAACAAGCGCCTCGAAGATGGCCTCGCGGCCTTTCACTACTTCCAGCGCTATGTCGAGCCCGCCTCGCGCTTCATCCACGCGGGCTCCTTCGCCGGTGTCGAGCAGTACCACGCGCTGCTGCTGACGATGATGCGCGACCTGCGGCTCCAGAACGTCGAGCTGATCGGATCGGTCCGGCAGGACGAGCTGAACGCCTGCTACAAGTCGGCGCGGCTTTTCCTGTGCATGAGCGAGCACGAGGGATTCTGCATCCCCCTGATCGAGAGCCTGGTCCACGATGTCCCCGTGCTGGCCTACGCCGCGGCCGCCGTGCCGGGCACGCTCGACGGCGCGGGCGTGCTGTTCCGCGAAAAGCGGTTCGATCTCGTGGCCGAAATGATGGGCCGGCTGGTCCGCGACGCGTCGCTGCGCGGGGCCGTGCTGAAGGGCCAGCGCGAGCGGCTCGCCCGCTACGAGCAGCGCGACCTGGCCGCCGAGCTGCGCAACCACCTTGCGTCGCTGCTGGCGGGTTGAACAGAAGGCGCCAAGGACATAAAGGGGAATCCGTGAACGAGAGATCCAAAGCGGGAAGGCGGTTCGGGTGCCTCCAGGTCCTGCTGATCGTGCTGGCCGCCGTCGTGCTGACGGTCGCGATCAGCTTCCTGGTCTTCCGCGCCATCTATTTCCCGTCGGCGTTCAGACCGGTGACACTGAACGCGCGCGAGGAGCAGGCGCTCGAGGCCAAGCTGGAGCGGCTGGATTTCACGGCCACCAACGCCGCCGCCGCGGCGCTGGAGCCCGAGCCGTACAGCGAGGAGGGAGCGGAACGCACGATCCGGATCACCGAAAAGGAACTGAACGCCCTGCTCGCGAAAAACACCGACCTCGCGGACAAGCTGGCGATCGACCTGTCGGAAAACCTGGTGAGCGCCAAACTTTTGATCCCGCTGGACGAGGACTTCCCCGTGTTCGGCGGCCGCACCCTGCGCGTCAAGGCGGGCTTGAAGATCCGCCTCTCCGGCGAAAAACCGGAGGTCGTGTTCCAGGGCTTGAGCGTCATGGGCATCCCGCTGCCCGCCGCGTGGCTCGGGGGGATGAAGGACGTCAACCTGCTGGACGAAGCCGGCGGGGACCAGGATTTCTGGAAGACCTTCGCCGCCGGGATCGAAGACCTCCGCGTCGAGGACGGCCGGATCGCCATCCGGCTCCGCAAGTAGCGGCCTACTCCCCGCGCGCGCGATAGAAACGGTTGGCCGCCGGATTGGTGACCACGGCGACAACCTGGTTTTCGTCAGGGCCCAGGGCATAGGAGCCATGAGCGCTCCAGTCCTGCGCGTTCAAATCCGCGGCCTGTTCCACGGTGCCTGTCTGGCCGGGCGCGCCGGCGATCGCGAGTTCGAATCCTGCCGGGGTCTGGCGCAGGTATGCGAGCTGCGGCCAGCCCAGGAGCGCCAGGCTCGCGGCCGGCTGCCCGCCGGCGGCGCTGAACTGGCCGCCGGCCCACAGGCGCGAGCCCTGCGAGAGCAGCGCGTTGACCTGGCCGTCGAAAATATTGGAGTAGCCGGACTGCAACTGCCCGCTCGCCGCATCGAACCGGGCGACGCGCAGGCGACTCGTGGTATTGAACGACGTGAAGTAGCCGCCTGCGTACAGGGACTGGGTCGTGCCGGCCAGGGCGTAGACCGAGGCGTCCGCGTGCATGGCGTACGTCGCATCCCGGGCGCCGGTTCCCGTGTGGAAGCGCGCCAGGTAGTTGGCCGAGTATGGACCGATGATCGTGAAATCGCCGCCCGCGTAGAGGCTCGTGTCGGACAGCCACAGCGTCCCGACCGGCGCGTTGGGCGTCGGCGCATTGAAGCCGGCCGTCGGCGCGCCGTCCGCGGCGCTGACCTTGCGCACGAACCCGTCGAACCACATGGCCTCCTCGTTGTAGATCGAGCCGCCCAGGAAGAGGTTCGTGTCCACCAGGACCGCGACCAATACGGAGCCGGGCTGGCTCGCGAAGGCCGGGTCCGGCGCAAGGGAGCCATGAACACAACCCATCATGTGCTCGTGATTGGTGATTCCAGCCACGCTCTCGAACGAGCCCCCGGCATAGAGATGGCTGGTGCTGGTCGCCAGGGCCCGCACGTCTCCGTCGCAATGCGGCAGGACGCTCGTGGTCAGGACGTACTGGCCCGCCACGGCCGTGAACTCGTACCGCGTCAGGCGCCCGACCGCGCGGTCGCCGACGCTGGTGAACGCGCCGCCCGCGTAGAACACGCGCTGGGTGTCCGCCCCGTGTACCGCCGGCGCCAGGGCGTACACCCGGCCGTTCGGCCCGTTGGTCACGAACGCCTGGCACAGCGTCCCGTTCGGGTAGAGCCGCGCGAGGTTCCGGGTCGGCTCCCCCCCGATGTCGTAGAACGTCCCGCCCACGGCGACCGTCCCGTCCGGCAGTTCCGCCAGGGCGTACACTTCGCCCGGCCCTCCGACGGACCCGCTGAAGATCGGATGCCGCCGCCACGACTCCGACAGGATTTCCACGAGGCCCAGCGCGGGATGGTCCTGGTACTGCGTGAACCGCCCGGAGACCAGCGCGCTGGTCGAAGAAAGGGCGGCGGCCGCGTGGACGATCCCGTTCACCCCGGCCGTGAAGGCGGCGATCGGGTCGAGGTTGGTTCCGACCAAGGCCAAGTAGCGCTGGCCGTTGCCGCTGTAATTCAGGAAACTGCCGCCGACGAGCAGATGGTCGTTGCCGGCCGGGACGATCGTGTAGATCGCGCCCACGCCGACAGCCCCACCGGTTGCGGTCAGGTCGCGCGCCCCCGTCAGCGCATCCAGCTTGGCAATCCGACCGCAGGCCTGGTTCGCCACGCTGGTGAACAGCCCGCCGACATACACGTTGGAACGCGCCGGGGCGATGGCGTACACCGGCCCGCCCTGGAACCGGCCTGCATAGTTGGTGTCGAGCGCACCGGTGGACGGATGCAGCCGCGCCAGGCCCTGGCGCGGCTCGGTGCCGATATTCGTGAATGCGCCGCCGACCAGCAGCGTGTCGTCGCCCAGCACGGAAAAAACCGTGACCGTCGAACTCGCGGGCAGGTTGAAGTCGGTCGGCTCGCCGGTCAGCGCGGAGAGCTGCGCCAGGTTCTGCCGCGCCACGCCGGCAAAGCTCGTGAACGCGCCGCCCACCCAGAGGTGGTTCCCGTGCTGCGCCATCGCGCGGATGTGCCCGCCCGGCTCCGTGCCCGCCCAGTACTCCACCCGCCCGACACCTTGCGTGACATACGCCACGCCGAGGTAGGCCCGGTCCGCCGCCGGGTTGCTGATCGAGCCCGCGAAGAAGTATCGGCCGCGCGGCGCGTCGAAGGCCGCCGCCAGGATCGTGCCTGTCGGGGGCGGTGGCGACACGTACACGGTCGACACCGAGCCGTCCATGTTCAGGATCCCAAGGCCGGCCGCGGGCGCGCCGGACAGGTAGCTGAACCGGCCGCCGACCAGAACCTGTCCGCGGTTGGTATCCACCGCGATGGCATGGACCGGCGTGACGCCCGGCTGGAGCCCGCCGAGGAACAACGGCGTAACGGATTGCGCGCGGGCCGTCACCCCGGCCGCCAGCATCCCGACTACCAGCCCCGCATGAATCGCCCGCATGGCAATGAAACCAATGGCAGACGAAAACGGGATCCGTCAAGCCTCGCGTTGCGGGTTTTTCATGACTTCCGGTATACTTCGAGCCGGGCGTCGAATCCGCCCAGGTCGACCGTCTGCCGGAACTGAAGTTGCAGGGCGGCGTCCGCGGGCCCGAGGCGCAGGGGATTGACGAAGACGAGCCGGCCGCCGGGTTTCAGCGCGCGGCCGGCAACGCGGAAGAAATCCGAGAACAGGCCGCGCAGGTCGGGAATGCGTATCCGACGGCCCATGGGCGGGTTCGTGATGATGAGCGTGACGCTGTCCGGGCCCAGCCACTCCACCGCGGAAGACTCGCGGAAGTCGCAACACGTGAACCGCGCCGGAACGGACTCCAGCTTGGCCGCGGCGAAGTTCTCCCGGGCGATGGCCAGGGCCTCCGGGCTCACGTCCGTCCCGTACACTTGGCGCACGCCGCCCCGCAGCGCCCGCTCGATCAATTCCAACCCCGAGCCGCAAAAGGGGTCCCAGACGATCTCCCCTTCCGCGCGCCCGGCCAGGCGCGCCATGCACGCCGCCAGCGGCGGATGAGACGCGGCGGCCACGTCGTCCCGGCGATAGATGAACCGCGGATCGGGCGTCAGCCGCGGCCGCAGTTCCACAACGCTTCCGCGCCCTTGCGGGTGGATATCCACCGCCCACGTTGCGCGCCGGGGGTCGTTCAGGATGTCCGGGCACAGCGCATAGGCCCGGTTCGCCACGAGCCGGACCGCCCCGCGCTGATGTCCCCGGGCAATAAATTCCAGGCGGTATCGCGGCGCGCCCTCGGTAAAGGCGGACAGGAGTCGCCGCGACAGGGGCGACGCAATGGCCGAGGCCAGCGCCTCGATGTATTCCGCGCCGCCCGCGGCGGGAGCCGTGCCCAGGACGAAGTTGACGGCGTCGAAACACCGCAGCGCGTACAGGTCCGCCAGCGAAAACGGCGCCGCGGGCGCGAGGACCACCAGGCCGCGCCGAATCTCGATGCCGCGGAATCGGCCCGGGGTCACCAGTCGCTCTCCCGCCTCGTCCCGGACGATCGTTTCCAGCCCGCGCCGGCAGCGCAGGTGGATCCGCAGCCCTTCGAACCGCTCCAGGCGGCAGTCCATTCGGACCCGGCCGGGGCTTTGCCGGCGCGCAACGCGGGCCTTCACCTTCTGCTCGGTCTGCGGGAGCAGCCCCCCGGCCGCCTTCACGGCCTCCAGCGTGGCCCGCCCGCCGATTTTATCCAGGGTCCGGCCCAGGAATTTCCGCTCGCGCTCGACGCCCGTCGTCCGCAGCAGCGAAAGCAGTTCCGCCTCCTCGCCCGGCCCGGCCCCGAGCTTCGGCAGGGCGGTCATGGCGTAGCGGCGTATTTTTTCGCTTGGATCGCGCAACAGTCCCACCAGCCACGACCGCACCTCGGCCCGCTGCGCCGTCGTACCGGACGAGGCAAACGCCGCGCCCACCGCGCGAATCACGGCCACCCGGGCCATCCGCTCCCGGGGCGAGGCGCTATTGAACCGCGGCACCTCCTCCGTCCACAACCGGTCGCGCGGCACGCCGCGCAATTGCCGGTAGAGCTCCTTGTCGGTTTTCATGTGGCCGGGAAAATCGCGATCCGCAACTGGGTACAGCCGTACGGGACCAGCGTGATCCACTCGACCTTCCGCGACGCGCGCGCCAGCGTACGCGCGGACGGCAGGGGCGGTGTCATCCGGAAATCGCCGCGCCGTGCGCCGTGCCACTTGTCGCGCAGCACCTTCAGGCGGCGCGCGCGCCAGCCGGGCACGCGGACGGCGGGGACCCGGATCGCGATCGGCGGCTCGGCCCAGGGATTTTCCAAACATTGGAAAATTTCGGCGCGTTTTTTCCAATGTTTGGAAAATTCGGCCTGTTTTTTTCCAATGTTTGGAAAAATCACCTCCGCTTTTTTCCAAACATTGGAAAACTTCGGCAGCGCGTAATTCCAGGGGCCGGCGGGCCGCAGGTTCCAGGCGGGAAACTCGTCGCTGGACCGCTTGTCGTGCCGGTCGCGGCGGCGGCGGGCGGGAATCGGCAGGGCATAGAGCAGCGGCCCACGCCGGATACAGAGCCCGCCGCCGGGCTGGCGCTCCCGACGGATGTCCATCGGCAGTTCCAGTTCCAGCCGGTCGCCGTCGCGGAATGTCCGGCGCACCTCGACGAACGTCCCGCGCTTTAGCGCGCCTGCAAACGGTTCGCCGTTGATCCGCAACCGCGGGCGGCGGCACCAGCCGGGGATGCGCAGGAAAAGCGAAAACGTCGAGGGCCGACGAGTCCGCACGGTGAAGCGGATGCTTTCGCCGAAGGGATAGTCCGTTTCTTCCGAGATCGTGCAGCCGCGGTGCGTCACGGCGGACGGCCCGTAGAACGTCGCGGCCAGGCCGCGGCCGGGCCGCTCCATCCACATGCGCGCGGCGAAGTTCGGGACGATCCGCGTGACATTGCCGGGGCAGCATTCGGTGGCGGGGTTGGGCCGGTAGGATTTGTGAGCCCAGCCGAACCCGTGTTCGTGGTGGTTGGCGCTTGCGTCGGCGACGATCTGGTTGGGGCTGGAGAAATACTGGAGGGCCTTGAAGTCCGGCATCGTCGCGCCGGGCGCAGCATTGAAGACGGTATTCTCGATCCAGTCCGCGTACGCCGCGTCGCCGGTGGCCATGAGCAGGTAGCCGAGGCTCCAGGCAGCGTCGGCGATGACGCAGGTCTCGTGGCCGGCGTGCGCGGCGCGGCCCCGGAAGTGCTCGGTGGAGCTGGGCACGCCGTCCGCGAGCGCGTGGTCGCGGGCGAGCTTGCGCCAGGCGTTCACGGTGGCGCGCAGCGCGGTCCGGTTGCCCGTGTGCAGGAAAAGGACGGCGGGCAGCTTCGATATCTCGCAGTAGTTCACGCCGTGGTCGCGGGCCCTGGCGCCGGACAGCATGGCGCGCAGGCTGGCGGGCGCCGGCGGCCGACGGCGATGGAATCCGGCGAGGCTGCGGCGGGCGAGATCGAGCAGGCGTCGGTCGCCGGTTTGTCCGTGCAGCCAGAGCATGATCTCCACGTTGCAGACGTTGCGCCACTCGCTGAACTTCGCCGTGCCGGAGAGGTAATGGCGGGTCAGTTGGCGCAGGATGGGGCGCCGGCGGCCCGCCGGGAGGCCGGCCATCAGGGCCCGGAACAGGACGGCGTGCGGCCAGCGTTCCGCGCGGCCCTGGGGCGTGGTGCGCTTGAGCGCCTGCGGCCCGAGGTAGCCGTCGGGATCCGGGCGGGCGAGCACGCGGTCGAGCTGGCGGGACGCCTTGCGCAGCAGCCGGGCATCCTCCAGCAGCAGGCCGAGGCGGGTCATGCCGTCGACCCAGTAGGCCACCTGCTCGTAGGGCCACCACGAGCGGATGGCGCGGCCTTTCCATCGGATCGGATCCTGGCGCCAGCCGGGGGTGTTGAACGGATAACCCGCGTGTTCGAGGTGGCCGGTCAGGCCGTCGCGCTGGCGCTCGAGCCACCGGCGCAGCCAGCCGGCCGGCCGGATCGAGGCAAGGTCCAGTTCGCGGAAAAATCCGCGATAGCGAATGCCCCGCGGGGATGCTCGCCCTCCAGGGGGTATGGTTTTTTTCATGGAGGGTGCGCGTCCCGGCCAGCCGTCAGAACCCGTCCATGAAGATCAGCGCCCGCTGGCCCGGCACGTTGACGGTGTAGGACTGGTCCCCCTCCCGCACGCCGGTGTCCGGCAGGCCCTTTGGATCGAGGCGGAGGCCGTCGCCGACCAGGCGCCAGCGGCCTTGCGGAAAGGGCACGTCGAACGGGACCGGCTCGCCGCCGGCGTTGAGCAGCACGATGAATCCCGCGCCCTCGTGGCGCCGCGGGGCGTTGACGATGTAGCCCAGCGACTGCGGGTTGTCCGGCGTGATCCACCGGTAGTAGCCGGCGGGCGGGCGGCTGGAGACGCGGAAGGCCGCGCCCTCCGGGCTCCGCCGCAACCGCATGAGGCCCTCGTAGTAGGCCAGCGCCTCGGCGGCCATCGGCTGCTCCCGGTCGGTCCACCGCACGGCGTTGACGTCGTCGCCGCGGTCGAACGTATTGCTGATGCCCCGCTTGCTGCGCAGAAATTCCTGCCCGGCGTTGATCATCGGGATGCCGAGCGAGGTGAACACGATGGTCGCGGCCAGCCGGTTGGCGGCGACGTCCTTCTCGTCCAGGTTGCGGCCGTCCTTGTCCGGGCGGGAGCTGAACTCGTCCACCAGCGCCATGTCGTCGTGGCTCTCGATATAGTTGATGCTCTGCATCGGGTGGGCGGACCAGGTGTCCACGGAGCCGACGATCTTTTTCTGCAGCCAGTCGCGGTTGTACCGGCCGAGGGCGAAGTCCTTGGCCGCGTAGCGGAACTCGTTGTTCCAGGCGGCCCACGGCGTTCCGCGGAGCTGGTACTTGTTCTCGCCGCGGAGGCTCCACGGCTCGCTGATGAGCAGCGCGTTCGGGTTCACGGTGCGCGCCGCCTCGGCCATGGCGTACATCGTGTCCATGTCGATCAGCTCGGCGAGGTCGAGCCGGAAGCCGTCGACGTGGTGCTCCTTCATCCAGTAGACGACGTTGTCGACCAGGAACCGGCGGACCATGAGGTTCTCGGTGCGCACGTCGTTGCCGCACTTGCTGAAGTTGCTGTACTGGAAGTCCGGGTCGAGGCGGAAGTAGTACTTCTTGTCGATCAGGCTGAAGAGGTTCGGGTAGCCGACGTGGTTGTAGACGAGATCGAGGATGACCGCGAAGCCCCGGCGGTGCAGCTCGTTGACCATGCTCTTGAACTCGTAGTACTGCGAGCCCTCGAGCGGGGCGCGGCCGTACGACGCCTCGGGCGCGAAGAAATAGACCGTGCTGTAGCCCCAACTGTAGTCGCGCGTGCCGTTGTTGAACTCGTTGACGGGCATCATTTCCAGGACGTTGGCCCCGAGCCTCTGCATGTGGTCGAGCCCGGTCCCCGTGCCGGCCGTCGCGGGGATGCCCGCGAAGGTCGCCGCGAGATCGCGGGGCACGCCGGAGGACGGATGGATCGTCAGGTCGCGGACGTGCGCCTCGTAGATGATGAGCTCCTGCGGCGCGGGCGTCCTCCAGTCCTGGTCCGTCCAGCCGCCGAACCACTCGTTCGTGGCGTCCGGATCGATGACGATCGCGTTGTTCTCCGCGTGCGCGACGGCCCGCGCGTACGGGTCGCCGACGTTGGCCCACACGTTGAAGCCCTCGCCGTTGCCCATCGGCCCGTCGATGTTGAAGGAGTAGTAGCGGCCCGTGTCGAGGCCCTGCAGCGAGATCTCCCAGACGCCGTCCTCCGGGTCCTTCCACATCGGGTAGCGTTCCGCCGGATCCAGCCGCTTGAACGCGGGCTTGTAGACCTCGAATTTCGGGCCCTCGTACAGGTTCAGGTGGACCTGGCTGGCGCGGGGCGCGAAAAGCCGGTAGGTGGTGCAGCCGTGCTCGCGGTCGAGGTTGGCGCCGAGGGGTTTATCCGACACGAACGTGTCGAACACGCCGCCCGGCGTCAGCAGGCGCCAGACCGGCCGCTCCCCCAGGCCCTCCAGGATGACCGCGGTCGTGCGCGAGAGGTCCACGGGCCGTTCCGTGATGATCTTGAGCTTGGTCCCGCCCAGCAGGGTCGCGTCCACGCGCAGGTTCTCGGTGCCGTTGGCGTCCGTCACGGCGTTGGGCGCGCCGGCGGCCGGCGGCAGCCACTCCTGCTCGTTGATGACGAACTTGAAGAGCAGGTCCGACTCGCCGGGCGGGGCGCGCAGGCCGTCGAGCTGCGTCGTCATCTCGCGCGTGCCGGCCGAGGTCGGCTTCAGGAGCCAGCGCCCGTTGCCGCCGCTGCCGTCCCACCACGTGAAGTTGCCGGCGACGACCACCTTGTCCGAGCGGGTCAGCTTGCGGAAATAGGCCTTCTCGTCGAACACGAAGGTGATGGTGCTCCCCGAGATGAAATAGCCCTGGAGGCTGCCCTTCTCGCGGGTCGTGACGAGCGACCATTCCTTCACCGGGTTGCCGTCCGACAGGCGGACGGTCAGCGCCGGGTTCTCCGGCAGCTCGTCGCGGAACCGGACGCGGATCTCGCGCCGGCCCTCGACGGTCGCGTCGAAGATCGCGTCGGACTGCTTTTCCATCTCGCCGGCGCCGTTCAGGAACAGCGTTCGGTCGGCGCCCTTTTCCCAGTCGCCGTTGACGACGAACTTGTAGGTGTACTGCCCGTAGCGCCCGGGGAGGACCCGCGTGTCGAGGGTCCACACGCCGCCCTTGAGCTCCAGGGCGTGGCGCTTCGCCCACTGGTCCCAAGAGCCGCAGACCTCGACCAGGCGCGCCGCAGGGTTCTGGTAGCGGAGCCACGGCGTGGGCACGTCGCCGGGGATGTAGTCCAGCTCGGGGCGCAGCGGGGGCGACTCGGCGGCGAACACGCCCGCCGCGAGCCCGATCCACGCGATCCACCATGCTCTCCTAGCCATTCCGTTCTCTCCGCCGGCTTTCGCGGCATGTAAACACACACGCCCCGCCGAATCAAGCCGGGGCGAAGCGTTTTCACTGAATAAAACGGCCCTCCGCTCCGCCGCGCGGCCCCGCCGCCGGCTTGCCCGCCTCCCCGCCTTGCCGTATACTGCCTGCGCACAAGGGCTCATCCAAAGGAGCGCATCATGGAAGAGAAAAGTTTCCTGGAAACGCTGTTCGACCTGTCGTTCACGGAGTTCGTGACGACGCGGCTGATCAAGGTCGTGTACGTGATCGGGATCATCGGCGCGGCCCTGGCGGGGCTGCAGCGCGTGTACCTGGCGTTCCGCTTCAGCGGGTTCGGGAGCGGCCTCCTGTCCCTCGTGGTCACGCCGATCCTGTTCCTGGTGGTGGTCCTGCTGATCCGCATCTGGTGCGAGATGATCATCGCCGTGTTCCGCATCGCGGAAAACACGGGACGGCTCGCCGAGGCGCAGAAGTCCAAGGCCCCCTGAACCGCCGGCCTCCCGCGACGGAGTCATGAGGCGCATGGCGGCCATTCTCGTCGCGGCCCTGGGCGGGGCGCGGGCGCTCTGCGCCCAGGAAACCGCCGCGGCGCCGCGGGTCGTGAGCGAGGGGCTGCTGGAAGCCCGGGAGCTGGATGAGGTCAGCGGGCTCGCGCCCTCGCTGCGGCAACCCGGCCTGTTCTGGGCCCTCACGGACAGCGCGAACCCGCCCGAACTCTTCGCCGTCGGCCCCGACGGATCGCACCGGGCGGTCTTCACCGTCGTGGGCGTGACGAACCGCGACTGGGAGGACATCGACTCCTTCACGATGGGCGGGGCCGCGTGCCTCCTGATCGCCGACACCGGCGACAACAAGGCCGTGCACCCGGACAGCAGCCTGCACATCGTCAAGGAGCCGGCCGTGCCGCCCGGCCTGGCCGCCGTGCGGGGCGCGGTCCCGGTGTGGCGGACGCTGCGCTTCACGTACGAAGGCGGCCCGCGCGACTGCGAGGCGGTCGCGGTGGACCCCGCCGGGGAGACCGTCTACCTGCTCACCAAGCGCGACCATCCCCCCCTGCTCTACGCGCTGCCCCTGGCGCCGACCGGCGTCGAGACCGTCCTGACCGCCCGGCGCGTGGCCGACGCGCCGCGGATTCCGCAGCCCACCGCCGAGGACTTGGCGGAGGACCGCAAGAACGGCCGGTTCCGCTCGCAGGTGACCGCGATGGACTTCGCCCCCGACGGTTCGGCCGCCGCGGCGCTCACGTACAAGCACGCGTACCTGTTCCGGCGCGCCCCCGGGGAGGACTGGGCCGCAGCCATCCAGCGCGAGCCGGAGCCGATCCTGCTGCCGCGGCTCCGCCAGGCCGAGTCGCTCTGCTACGCGGCGGACGGCTCGGCGCTGTACGTCACCAGCGAGCAGCGGCCGAGCCCGCTGCTGCGCGTCGAGCTGGCGAAGCCATGAGCCGCCCGGGTTTACGGCGCCCGGGTCGGGAGGGTACATTGGGGGGCATGAACCGGGGTCTCGCATTCCTCGCATGGGTGGCGCTCGCCGCCGCGGCCGCGGGACGGGACGCGCCGCTGGTCATCGATCACGCCTGCGCCGATCTGTGGCAGATCCCGGACTACTGGCTGGACCAGGCGCGGGCGCAGTTCCGGATCGGCTACGGCCACACCTCGCACGGCAGCCAGCTGGTCTCCGGGATGGAGAATTTCCGGGGCGTGGAGGGATCGCGCTATTACTACACCTCCGCGTCCTGGGGGCTGAACCCCGGCTATTTTCTGAACGACGAGTGGGGCAACGCCGGCGGCGCGGGCGACCTCGGCCACTCCGGCGACCTCTCCTGGCGGGACGCGACCACCGCCATGCTCGCCGAGCCGGGCAACGACCGCAACGTGGTGATGTGGTCGTGGTGCGGCGGCGTTTCGGACAACGACGAGGACGGCATCAACGCCTACCTCCAGGCCATGCACGCCCTCGAGCAGCAGTACACCAACATCCTCTTCATCTACATGACCGGCCACCTCGACGGCACGGGGACCAACGGCAACCTGCACGTCCGCAACAACCAGATCCGGGCCTTCTGCCGAGCGAACAACAAGATCCTCTTCGATTTCGCCGACATCGAGAGCTACAACCCGGACGGCGCGGAATTCCTGTCCCGGTTCGCCACCGACGGCTGCGAGTACGACACGAACGGGGACGAGAATCCCTGGGGCGACGGGAACTGGGCCATCGAGTGGGCGGCGGCCCATCCCGCGCACTGGCTCAACGTCGGGGACAGCTCCTGCGGGGACTGCGGCTGCGCGCACTCGGTCTACCTCAACTGCAACCGCAAGGGCGCGGCGTTCTGGTGGATGATGGCCCGGCTCGCCGGCTGGCCCGGCGGCCCGGAGGGCGGTCAGATCCAGTGCGCGGGCGCCCAGGTCCGCGTGGAGTGGAGCAGCCTCTGCACCGGCGCCGTCTACGAGGTGCTCGGCGCCGGGAGCCTGGCGCCGACGGCCAGCTGGTCGCACGTCGCCTCGTTCACCAACCGGGCCGGCCACACGAATACCTGCGCGCTCTCGCCGGGGTCCGACCGGTATTTCTACCGCCTGAAAAAGCAGTAGCTCGCCGGGCTCGCGCCGACCGGCGCCGGATCAACGCGCCTGTTCCAGGATATGCGCGATCTCGGCGTCCAGCGTGGGCTGGGCAATGGTCAGCCGTTCCGCGCAGAGCCGGTAATTGTGTTCCGCGTCTTCGGCCGACCAGGTCAGGCGGCCGGCCCGGTCCTCGAAGGAGCGGAAGCGGAACCCGGCGTACGCGGGGCACGCCCGCTCGACGATCGGGATGGCGCCACACAGCGCGGATTCGAAGAGCCGGTAGGTCCAGACGTGCTCGCCATCCGGGCACAGGACGAATTCCGAAGCCGCGAGCGCGCCGACGTATTCCTCGTCCCACGCCTTGACCGGGAAGCGCCGGCCCCGGCTGGATTCCCAGAGCAGCAGGTCGCCGATGCGCTGCTTGCGCGTGGGATCGAGGCCGGCGGCGCGGAACAGCTTGTTGCGCCAGCGGGCCACCGCGCCCTCCGCGTCCGGGAGGCGAGGCGTCCTTCCGCCGAGGTTGGCCTTGATCCACTTCTGCAGCAGCGTTCTGCGCGCGCCGAAGACGAGGCCCTGGAACGAAAACCGGTGCGCGCGCCGGGCCGGCCACAGCGACCGGCAATAGTCCGCCATGGCCCGCGGGAAAATCACCGGCCGCTCGATCCGGCCGATGAAGGTCGCCGGCGCCCGGTGCTCGCACCGCACGAAGCGGGTCACGTCGACGCCCGGGGCATCGGGCGGCGCGAACCGGAATCCGAACCGCGCGCGGAGGGCGTCGAACTTGGGCTCCTCGGACGCCGGGATGGAGACGGGATGGCTGGATTCCGCGAGGGCGTGGACCAGCCTGATCTGCTGGATCAGCCCGAAGGTCATGTGGAGCCGCAGCGTTTCCATCGCCTGTTTCTTCCCGGCGGGCATGATGCCGCACGCGCGAACAGCGCGCAAGGAAGGCGTAGCGGCCTTCGTTCTCGACTCCCCATCCCGGCTCTGGCAGCCTCTTCGGCATGATAATCGGGCGTCCTGAAATACTCCGGAAGGACGGCGAGGCCGAGTGCCGCGCCGCCGTGGAGTGGTCGAAGGGCGCGGGGGTTCTGTGGTACCGCGTGCCCGCGGAGCACGGGGACTGGCTGTCGGAGTTGAGCGACGCCGCGCTGGTGGCCCTGCTCATCCCCGCCATGGACGCCGGCGAGGACATCCGGCTCGACGGGGCGGTGTCCGCCCGGCTCCTCTATGCCCTGAACGGCTGTTACCAGGCCGTGCTCCGAGGCCTCATGCCTTTCCTGCGCCCGGTGGCGATCCGCGCCGAGGCGACACACTCCGACAGTCCGCGCGCGCCCGGCGTGGCGACCGCGTTCAGCGGGGGGATCGATTCCTTCTGCGTGCTGGCCGACCACCATTACGCCCGGCCCCCGGAGGGATTCCGGATCACGCACCTGCTCTTCAGCCGGACGGGCGCGTTCGGAGAGGCGGGCGACCGGGTCATGTGGGAGCGATGCGAGCGCCTCCGGGGCCACGCCGAACGCATGGGCCTGCCGCTGGTCCGGGTGAACTCCAACGTCGCGGAGTTCTACCGGCCGGGCCTGGGCAACCTCCTGACCCACACCCAGCGCAACGTCTCGGTGGGGCACGCGCTCCAGGGCGGCATCGGGCGCTTCCTGTACGCCGCGGGCTTTTCCTACGCCGACCTGCGCCTGGACCCCACCTACACCATGGCGCACGCCGACGCCGTGACGCTGCCGCTGCTCTCGACGGACCGGCTCGACACGATTTCGGCGGGCGGCGAATACACGCGGGTCGAGAAGACGCTGAAGGTCGCCGGGATTCCCGACACGTGGACCTCGCTGAACGTCTGCGCGGGCCTGGCCTCCGCCGGCAACTGCTCCACCTGCTGGAAGTGCCTGCGGACGCTCCTCACGCTGGACATCGGCGGCGTGCTGGACCGGTATGCCGCCGTCTTCGACCTCGCCGCGTACCGTCGCCGCCGGAACAGCTTCATCGGGAAGGTATGGAGCAGCCGCGAATCCCTGCACCGCGAAATCGTCGGCCTGGCGCGGCAGCGCAACTGGCGCCGGCCCCTGTCGTCGCGATTCTACCGCTGGCTGTGGCTCCCGCTGAACCGGCTGAACGAGCTCGCCCTGCGCCGCGGCCCCGATTTGCCCGCCTGGTTGAAGGCCGCCCGCCGGCTGGACAAGGCGCTCTCCAGGCCCTCGTCCTGATCCCGGTATTCGATACGAATCCCGCATGCTTTGGCATGCGAGTTGCTGCAAATGGAGAAGCATGAAACCGTTCCGAACGGCGATAGGGCTGGCGACGCTCCTCCTCGCATCCGCGGCGTGGGCCGCGACGCCGGCCCGATGGATCTCGCGCGGGCCGGGCGGGGGCGGCGCGCTGTTCGGGCCGAGCATCAGCCCGCACGATCCGAACGACCTCTTCGTGAGTTGCGACATGGGGCTGGCCTTCCGGTCCGCGGACTTCGGGCAGTCGTGGGTGACGCTGGACTTCCGCCAGACCAGCGGCCACAACCGCATGACCTGGGTCCAGTTCACCAGCGATCCGAACGTGCTCTACGGCTTGAGCTATTACTCGCCCATGAAAAGCGACGACGGCGGGCGCACCTGGCATGAAATTCTGCTGGATCCCTGGACGCGGGAATCCTACGTCGTCTTCGCGGACCCCCAGCGCACCAACCGCGTCCTCACGGCCGACTACACGGACGTCTATTTCTCCTCGCAGGGCGGCACGAATTACTCGCTGGTTTTCAGGACCAACGATAACCACGTCGCGGGCGCGTTCTTCGACGGCAGCAATATCTACGTCGGCACGCGCGCGGGGATGATCGTCTCCACCAACGGCGGCATCACCTTCGCGAAGCCGGCGACCGCAGGGATCCCCGCCGGCCAGGGCATCCTGTCGTTCGCGGGCGCCCGCCAGGATGGAACGGTGCGCTTGTTCTGCGTGACCATGGATTCCGGCAGCATCTGGCCCGGCATCACGGGTTCCGAGTACTACGGCTACCTGGGCCTCTACGCGCTGACGGTCGGGCCGGGCGCGGCGTGGACCTCCGTGGTGACCGGCATCGCCGCGGGCGACTACCCGTTCTTCGTCTCCATGTGCCGGACCAATATCAACATCGCGTACGTCGCCGGCGGCTCGGACGACGGCGCGCCCATCGTGTACAAGACCACGAACAGCGGCGGTTCATGGCAGAAGGTGTTCTTCGCATCCGGCAACCAGAACATCGCCACCGGCTGGCAGGGCGACGACCCGGGCCCGTGGAATTGGATGAAGTGGTCGTACGGCGAGTACGCCCTCGGGTTCAACGTGTGCCCGACGGACCCCAACCGCGCGGCGATCAGCGATCTCGGGTTCGTGCACGTCACGACCAACGGCGGGGTGAACTGGAGCCAGGCCTACGCGCAGCCCTCCGACCAGAACGCGACCAACAGCCCGTCCGACAAGCGCAAGAGCTACCACGGCATCGGCCTGGAGGACACGTCCTGCTGGTGGCTCACCTGGGCCGCGCCGAACGACCTCTACGCCTGTTTCACCGACATGCGCGGCGTGGCCAGCACCAACGGCGGCGCGGCGTGGTATTTCCCGACGGGCCTGACGTACAACAGCACGTACCAGAGTGTCCGGCGACCATCGAGCGGCGTCTTGTATGCCGCCGCGTCTTCCGTCCACGACCTGTATGCCTGGGACGCCTACTGCCAGGACTCGCGGATCGACAGCGGGGGCGGCGCCATCATTTACTCCGATAACAACGGGCGGGGCTGGAAAATGCTTCACGACTTTGCCCATCCCGTCGTCGGCCTCGCCCTCGACCCGAACAACGACCGGCGGATGATCGCCTCGGTCGTCCACAGCACGCTGGGCGGCATCTTCCTGACCACCAACCTGCAGGCCGGCACGGGCTCGACCTGGACCAAGCTGGCCAACCCGACGCGGACCGAGGGCCACCCCTACGTCGTCCATATCCTGAACGACGGGACGCTCGTCTGTTCCTACTCCGCGCGGATCAGCGGCGACTTCACGGCCAGCTCCGGCGTATTCGTCAGCACGAACGCCGGCTCCAGTTGGCTCGATCGCTCCGCGGCCGGCATGCAGTACTACACCAAGGACGTCGTGCCGGATCCCCACGATCCCGCCCAGCGGACGTGGTACGCCGGGGTCTGGGGCGAGTGGGGCAACTCGGAGGGCCTGGGCGGACTGTATCGCACGACGAACCGCGGCCTCGCCTGGACGCGCATCACGACGAACATCGACCAGGCCGGCTCCTGCACAATCCATCCCGCCGACTCCGACCAGGTCTACGTCACCACGGAGAACCAGGGCTTATGGGTCAGCACCAATCTCCGCGCGGCCACGCCGTCCTTCACCGCGTTGACCAATTATCCCTTCCGATTCCCCTCCCGCGTGTTTTTCAATCCCCATGACACCAACGAGATATGGGTCACCAGCTTCGGAAACGGATTGCGACTGGGCCGCATGACCGAACCCGAGCCGCACCTGACGGCGATACAAGAGGGGCCGCACGGAGCCACCCGGTTGACCGCGCAGGGCGCGGCGGGCCAGCGAATCATCCTGCAGGGCTCCGCAACCCTGCTGAACCCGACCTGGCTCAACATGGCCACGGACTCCGTCCTCGACAGTACGCTGACCTTCGAGGCGGTCCCCCCCGGATTCTACCGGACGGCCGTGGGGCCGTAGGGGGCGCATCCGCCGCTTCCCCTGCCGGCCCGCGGGCACTGTCATCCTGACGTTGCACACCGCGATTCAGGGCGCGCCGGCCACTACAGACACATTACGGCAAGGCTTTCCCTCCCCGTGTCCGCCCTTCCCCGCCGCGTCCTTAATCCCCGCCGCGTCCGCGATCCCCAAGCGCAGGATGCCGGCGCCGTCTTTCGAGGAATGGACGTCCTTCCTGCCCGTCCTACCAGGTGCAGGTCGGCCGAGGCAGAAAGGGCAGGGTGTGCTTCCCGCCGGACCGCGGCTCCGCCGAAGGCATCGCCCTGCCCATCACACCCTTTACTGTCCGTGTTTGCTGTCCATAACACGGGCTATGGTCCCGCCATCGTGCCGTACGTGTTGCCGGCCCGTACCTCCTGATACCCCAGCCTTTGTCAACGACCTTGTGCTGCTACGGCCATGTCATGGGGCCCTCCAATGGGTAATCGCACCCATTCAGAGAAAGGAACCGGTCCCGGGGCATTCCACGTTTTTTTGAATTATTTCGCTCGCAACGGGTTCTCTCTGGACAGGGAGGGCACGCCGCCAAAGCGACCGAGGTCACTGCCGCGCGGCATTATGAACAGCACGGCATTGCTGCTCCACCGGCGTTTCCCGCGAAGGCGGGTCGGCAAGGGACACGACGTTGAGGCGCCGCGCGGCCACCTGGAAACGGCTTTGCCATCGGCTCGCGGGTTCGAGCCGGAGGCGAAGCTCCTTGGAAGAAAGCGGATTGAAGTGCGACGCGCGACGGTTCAGGGCGCGGCCCGGATGCGGTAATAACGGCTTGCGACATCCGCGGCGACGGCATCATTAACCTGTAGCGCGTCGAGCCCCGTGCCGGTCAGGTTCGTGGCCACCGGCACCCAGTTGCCGGCCGAGAGATCGTTGCAGGCCTGCACGGCGTTTTTCAACTCCGGGCGGGGCAGGAAACGGACCGCGGCATTGGTCCCGTCCGTCAGCGCGAAGTCGGTGATGCGCGGCGGGGGCAGCACGTGGATATTATTGAAGAAGGCGTCGTTCGTGCTGCCGGCGCCGGCGTTCTGGCCGCCGGCGTGAGCCGGCAGGTGAAGTTGTTGGTCTCCTGGATATCGATCTCCACGTGGAGCCCCTTGGAGTCGAAAGGGATGCCCGTGTCGCAGGTGGTGACCCAGTACCAGCTGCCCTGGCTCACGATATCGTTGGCGCCTCCGCCCGTGAAGTACACGCTGATGTCGCCGTAGGTCCGCGAGTCGCCGGTCCCGATCACGCTGAAGCCCACGCGCGATCCGGCGTCCATGAACCCCGTGTCCATATCCAGCGATATCGTGCAGCCGGGGCCGAACAGGATACGGCCGTCGCCGTAGGCCCGGGAGGCATAGACCATGCCGCCCATGAATAGTGATGAAGCCGGATGGGCCGGATTTCTTCGACTGTGACCCTTTTCCCGCTGGTGGCGGACGCCGCCGTCCTTTCCTGGTTTGACACCGCGTCGCCCCTTTTCTATCCTGCGCGCCCCATGACCACGCCGGAACCATCGGCTTCTGCCTGTAAGCGCTCGCGCTGACCCGTCGGAGTTTCCCGTGACCGACCTGGCCCTAACAACCGAGATCGCCCGCCGCCGCACCTTCGCGATCATCTCGCACCCGGACGCGGGCAAGACGACGCTGACGGAGAAGCTGCTGCTCTACGGCGGCGCGATCCATCTCGCCGGCTCGGTGCGCGCGCGCCGGAACCAGCGCAGCACGACGTCGGACTGGATGGAGCTGGAAAAGGAGCGCGGCATCTCCATCTCGTCCACGCTGCTCCAGTTCGAGTACGGGGGCTGCGTGATCAACCTGCTCGACACGCCCGGCCACAAGGACTTCAGCGAGGACACCTACCGCGTGCTGACCGCCGTGGACAGCGTGATCATGGTGATCGACGCGGCCAAGGGCATCGAGGAGCGCACGCGCAAGCTTTTCGAAATCTGCCGGATGCGCGGGATCCCCATCTTCACGTACGTGAACAAGATGGACCGCCCGTCCCGCAACCCGCTGGCCCTGCTCGACGAACTGGAGAAGGTGCTGGGCATCGGGGCGTTCCCCGTCACGTGGCCGCTGGGCAGCGGCGACGAGTTCTGCGGGGTCTACGACCGGCTGGAGCATAACCTGCACCTGTTCGAGCGCACGGCCCACGGGCAGCACCGCGCCCCGACCCGGGTCAGCGGCATCCGGGACGAGAGCATCCGCGGGCAGATCCCGGCCCGCGTGTACGATCCATGGCTGGAGGAACTCGAGATGCTCGCCGGCGCCGGCGAGGCGTGGGACGAGGAGCATGTCATGGCCGGGCTGATCACGCCGGTCTTCTTCGGCAGCGCCATGAATAATTTCGGCGTCGAGCTGCTGCTGCACTACTTCGTCCAGCACGGCGCGCCGCCCCAGCCGCGCGAGGTGGGGCACGGCAAGATCGAGCCCACACACCCGGAGTTTTCCGGATTCGTGTTCAAAGTGCAGGCGAATATGAACCCGAAGCACCGGGACCGGCTGACCTTCGTCCGCGTATGCTCGGGCCTCTTCGTCAAGGATATGGTCGTCGCGGACCCGGAGACCGGCAAGCCGATCCGGCTGTCCTATCCCCAGAAGCTTTTCGGCCAGGACCGCGAGTCGCTCGAAATCGCCTATCCGGGCGACATCGTCGGCCTCGTTTCGCACCGGGCTTTCCGGATCGGCGACACGCTGACGACGGACCCGGCGATCCGCTACGACGAGATCCCCCGGTTCCCGCCCGAGGCCTTTGCCTACCTGCGCAATTCCGGGACGGCCAAGTACAAGCAGTTCCGCGCCGGCCTGGATCAACTGCTGCAGGAGGGAGTGATCCAGTCCTTCACCTCGTCGGACGTGCCGCAGAACACGGCCCTGCTGGGCGCCGTCGGCGAGCTGCAGTTCCAGGTGGTGATGTACCGGCTGCAGAACGAGTACGGCGCGGAGCCGGTGATGGAGCCCGCGCCGTTCGCCCAGATACGCTGGTTCGCGCCCGGCGCGGACACGGGCGCCTTGGAAGGCGGGTTCCTCGGTTCCGGCGTCAAGCTGGCCCGGGACGTCCGCGGCCAGACGGTCATCCTCTTCCCGAACACCTGGGCGCTGGAATACTTCGTCAAGGAGCATCCCGGCATGGAGTTACACGCCGTGTCGCCCCACGACCTCGCGCCCGCCCGGGCCTGATCCGCATCGGACGCCCGCGCCGGCCGCGCGGGGAGGAGAGATCGTGGCGCCCCCAACGGGATTCGAACCCATGTTACCAGGATGAGAACCTGGCGTCCTAGGCCTCTAGACGATGGGGGCCACAGAAAAACGGGCATACCATACGGATTGCCCCGCCGGTCGTCAATCCCTTCCGCCGGGGCTGCCGACCGGCACGTTTCCTGCTACACTCACCGGTATGGATCCTGCCGGCCAGGACAAGAGCGAGCTGACGCTGTCGATCGCCCCGGGCGTCACGGTACGACTGGTCCGCGTGGCGGCCCTGGACGGATGGGTGCAGCCGATGCCCGTCACCGAGGGCCAATTCCATGGCTTCGACGCGCATATCCCGAACACCGGCCGCCCGCTGACCGGGGCGCCCTGGGACCGCGCGCGGGCGTTCTGTTCCTGGATGAACGCCCAGTTCGACGCGGAAGCCGTAGCGCCGGGACATGTCTTTCGCCTTCTCCGCCAGTGGGAATGGACCAGCTGCGCGCGCGGCGAACGGTCAGACGGCCCGGCGTGGGGTGACCGCTGCCCGGGGCTTGGCTGCCTCGAGGTGGTGGAAAACCTGCCGCTGGAACACCGCGTCGATGACTCGCCGAACGCCTGGAATCTGTGCGCGCTGGAAAACGGTCTGTGGGAGTGGACCGAGGACATCTTCGATCCCGACATGAACCGCCGGATCATACGCGGCGCGTGCTGGTTCGGCACGCATGAGGGCGAGCGCCAGTTTCTCTTCTTCCGGACACCCGCCCCCCACCGGAGCCACCCGGGGTTCGGCTTCCGCCTGATGATCGGACGGCCGATCCCGGGGTCGCATCCCACGCCCAGCGGGGAGCATTAAAAAAAAGGGCGCCGACTAGCGGCGCCCCTGCACCCACCCCTCGCCTGTTATTCCACCAGCGGTTCCTCGGCGGGTATTTCTTCGGGCTCCAACGGCGGAGGCGGCTGGAATCGGCCGCGGTTCCCCTCGCCCTCGCCACGTTTTCCTTCACCCCGGCCGCCCCAGCGGTCACCGCGCCGGTCCTCGCGACGTCCGTCCTGCTTGTCGCGCCGGTGCTCGAAGGCGGACTCGCGCGCCTTCTTCAGGACGTCCGCGCCGACGATGTCGCGCAGGTCGAGCTGTTGCTGGACGCGGAGCTTGTGGATGCTGGTCTCCACGGCGCCGGTCTTGTCAACCGCCTTCATGACGGCCTCCCGGTCGACCTTGTCCTGGCTCAACAGGTGCTGGACCTCCATCCGGGCCAGTTCCTGTTCGGCGCGCAGCGCGATCATCTGCTTGCGCGTCTCGTACATCTTCTCGCGGACCCGGGCCACCTGTTCGTCCGTGGCGCCCGCGGCCTTGAGGGCCTGTTCCCGCCCGCCGCCCGCCATGGGACAACCGCCCCCGCCCTGCATGGCGCAACCCGGCATGCCCGGGCCGCCCATCGGGCCCTGCGCCTGCGCCGCGATCGCGGCGCCCGCCAGCAGGGCCGCGCCCCAATACCTTAATCCGTTCTTCATATCCGCTCCTTTCCGCACTGTTGTGCCGTGTCTGACCATAATACGGGGCGCGCGTTCAATTATTGTCCCGCGGAAGGGGCCCGAGGACGCGATCGAGGAAATCCTGCAGCGCCCGGCCGTACTCCGGGGTCCGGTTCCAGCCGGCGTCGCGGTGCCGGCCGGTCAGTTCCACCATCCGTTTCGGCTCCGCCGCGGCCTCGTACAGCCGGCGCCCGAACTCGAACGGCGTGCGCTCGTCCTCCCGGCTGTGGGCCAGCAGCAGCGGCGTTTTCAGGCGCGGCATCTTGGCGAGCGAGTCGTACCGGAACCGAGAAAGCCAGCGCATCGGCAGCCACGGGTACAGGCGCGCGCCCATGTCGCGGATGGACGTGAACGCGCCTTCGAGGATGAGCCCCCGCACCGGCTTGTCGAGCGCGAGCTGCACGGCCACCGCGCCGCCGAGCGACACGCCGTGCACCACCACGGGCGGCGCCTCGGCGTCCCCGTAGCGGGCGCGGATCACCTCGAAGGCCGCCCGCGCGTCGCGGTAGGTGCCCTTCTCCGTCGGGATGCCCCGGCTCCGGCCGTACCCCCGGTAGTCGAACAGGAACACGTTCATCCCGAGCTGGTGGTAGTCCACGGCGAGGTGCAGCCGGTCGCCCATGTTGCCCGACTGGCCGGGGCAATGCAGCATCGTCCCGCGCGCCCGCGGGTGCGGGATCCACCATCCGGCCAGCGGCCGCCCGTCCTCGGCGACGAAGTCGACGTCCTCGTAGTCCAGCTGCACGGCGGCCGGCGACGTGTCGAGGAGGCGCGAGGGCCGGTAGATCTTCGTCCACTCGAACAGCCAGAACCCGGCCGCGAGCGCCGCCGGGACCAGGACGAACGGCCCGCCGCGCGCCAGGAATGAAAGCCACTCGTCCATCGTCACAACTCGAAATAATCCGGGCACCGCGCCAGCGGGCGGCTGCCCTTCGCGGTCACGACAATGGTGTCCTCGATGCGCACGCCGCCGTGACGCCGGTAGTAGAGGCCGGGCTCGACGGTGATCACGTGGCCCGCGCGCAGCCGGCCGGGCGCGTCCCCCACGATCGGGCCCTCGTGGATTTCGAGGCCCACGCCGTGGCCCGTGTTATGGATGAAACCCTCCGCCTCGGCGCCGCGTCCCGCGGTGGCGAAGCCCGCCGCCTCGAGCGCGCGCTGCGCGGCGCGGTGGATCGGCGCGACCGCCGCGCCGGCCCGGATCCCGCGCAAGGCGGCCCGCTGCGCGCGCCGGACGGCCTCGTGCATCTTCCGCACCGCCGGCGAGGCCTGCCCGCGCACGACGGTGCGCGTCAGGTCGCCCCAGTACCCGTCCGCGCGGCGGCGCGGAAAGATATCGATCACGATCGGTTCGCCGGCCCGGAGCGGGCCGCGCCCGCGCTCGTGGGGATCGGCGCCCTGCGTGCCGCCCGCCGCGATGGTCTCCGTCGCGATGCAATCGTGCTCGAGAAGCGTCGTGTCGATCTCGTGGCGCACTCGCTCGGAAGTCAGGACGCGGCCTTCCAGTTCCAGGAGTCCGTCGGCGCGCGCGCGGGCCCGGCGCAGGAGGCCGACCGCGCGCCGCATCGCGCGGATCGCGGCGCGCTGCGCGAGACGCAGGCGGCGGAGTTCCGCCGCGTCCTTCACCTCGCGCTCCGGGAACACCGAGCCGGGCGCCACGCGCACGCGGATGCCGCGCCGCTCGAGCCGCCGGACCAGGTCCACGGGAAAGTAGCCGGGCACCGTCACCCGCCGCGCCCGCGCGCGGCGCAGCAGGGCCAGGATCCACTGGTCCCGGCGGCGCTGGGCGGAGCGGCGGCGGACCAGTTCGGCCGGAATGAGGATTTCGACGCCCTTTTTGGCCTGCCGGCGGGCGCGGCCGGCCTCCAGCAGGGGCACGACGAGCCAGCGGCGGCCGCGGTCCTGCAGATAGACCACGGGATCCACGGCGGAAAAGCCCGTGGCATAGAGCAAATCGGGCACTTTTTCGGGCGAACCGGCGATTAAAAGCGGCCCTGTTAACTTTTTCATTCGGGTTGCCTCGGATAATCGCGCCGTTTGACGGTTTTTCGGCTGTTTCCGGCGCGCATCGCTGACTGCATTATTTCGATTCCATTAAAAAAGCGTTTCAGCCGCGCACGTAAACCGTGTCGAAAAAATCCAATATTACGTGGGCAAAAAACCACGGACCACCATTCCTTGTGGCCTCCCATTTCTTTGCGTTTTTTTTCATCATTTGTCTTGTCGCCGCACAAACTCCGTATAAGGTTGCGGCCGTACAGGCACACGGACAAGCACTGAATACTGTTAATAACTTGTGGATAAGCTGCGGAACAAGTCTTCGGCATCTGCTGTAACTGTTTTAAAAAGCTAAGCTAATTATCACTGGCATGTAGCGCAGAGAAGTCAAGTGGAAGATAGCGGCTTTTTGACCGGCGGGGGCCGGGGACTTGTGCTTTCCACAGGAGTTCGCGGCGGCGCGGACGTTCAGGGTGTTCAGAGGCTTCGGATCCGTGAATGGTTTAGCCTTCTCTCTTGCGGATGTTGAAGGCACTCTGAAACGGAGGGGTTAACTGTGGAAATGCAGGCATCGCTCGTGTGGTCGAAGACCTGCGAGCATCTTTCGGAGACGCTGCCGAAGGACATCTTCGACCGGTGGATCGCGGTGATCCAGCCGGAGAGTTTTTCTTCGGACACGATGGTCTTGAGCGTCGCGAACGACTTCTACCAGACCTGGCTGGAAGAGAACTACCTTCCCCTGATCCGCAAGGCCGTCAGCGCGGTCTGCGGCGCGCCGGTGCAGATCCAGCTGACGGTGGACTCCTCCCGCACCATCGCGCCCGCGCGGGCGACGGCGCCGGGCGTGGAGAGGCCCCCGCGCCGCAAGCCGGCCGCCGGCTCGCCGAACCTGAACGCGGGGTACACGTTCGAGAACTTCATCGTGGGCTCGTCGAACAACCTCGGCCACGCGGCGGCGCTCGCCGTCGCCGACTCGCCGGCCCACGCCTACAACCCGCTGTTCCTCTACGGCGGCACGGGCCTCGGCAAGACGCACCTGATGCAGGCGATCGGCAACCACGTGCTGCCGCACGGCAAGCTCTCCGTCTTCTACACCTCCTGCGAGGCCTTCACGAACGCGTACATCGACGCGCTGCAGAAGAAGGCGCTGGTGGATTTCCGGAAGCGGTTCCGCAGTTACGACATGCTGCTGATCGACGACGTGCACTTCCTGGCCGGCAAGGAGGGCCTGCAGGAGGAGTTCTTCCACACGTTCAACGCCCTGTACGAGAGCCGCAAGCAGATCGTGCTGACCTGCGACCGGCCCGCCAGCGAGATCCCGGCGATCGAGCACCGCCTGGTGACGCGGTTCGAGTGGGGCATGGTCGCCGAGCTCGAGCCGCCGGACATCGAGACCCGGATCGCGATCCTGCGCCAGAAGCAGCAGACCTGCAGCCTGCAGCTCCCGGACTCGATCGTCCATTTCATCGCGGAGATCATCCGGTCGAACATCCGCAGCCTGGAGGGCGCCCTGACGCGGGTGGTCTCCTACGCCTCCCTGACGCAGAAGCCCGTGACGCAGGAGACGGTCGAGTACCTGCTGCGCGACAAGATCGACCAGGCGCAGAAGGAGACCTTGAGCGCGGAGGCGATCCAGCGGGCCGTCGCGGACCATTACGACATTCGGCTCGGCGACATGACGGGCCGCCAGCGCTCGCAGGCCATCGCCATGCCGCGGCAGGTGGCCATGTACCTGTGCCGCACGCTGACGAACCAGTCGCTGCCCGTGATCGCGGAGCGGTTCGGCCGCAACCACGCGACGGTGATCTACGCCTGCCGGCAGGTGGCCGAGCGGATGAAGACCGACACGGCGCTGCGGCAGACCGTCAGCGTCCTCAAGCAGCGGCTGACCCGCGGGTGAGCCCATGCGCGCGACGGACCCTGTGAACAACCCTGCGGAGAGCCGCGCGCATCGGGACGCGAGATGTGGACAAGCCCGCGTTATGCACAGCGGGGCCCGGATGTGCGGAGGCTCTGCACAGGGTTGTCCACAGGCCGCCGGGGGCGCGCGGCGCCTGCGGGCGGGATGATTTCTTGATCTTCAACATATGCACAGGACATAATAGTAGGAAGAGATGGAAATGGTTTCAGCGTATCCCCAGAAAAGGCTGTGGAGAAAAAACGAGGTGGAGTCATGAAGCTCAAGATTGCCAAGGACGCCCTGCTGGAGGGGCTGCAGAAGGTTCAACCCGTCGTCAGCACGCGCACGACGCTGCCCATCCTTCAGAACATCCTTTTCAAGGCGGACAAGGAGAAGCTATGGCTCTCCGCCACCGACCTGGACTTGAGCGTCCGGGCAGGCGTGGCGGCCGAGGTGTCCAAGGCCGGCGCCACGACGCTGCCGGCCCGGCGCTGCGCGGGCATCTTCAAGGAACTGCCGGCCGGCGACATCGAGATCGAGGCGGACGACAAGGACCAGACCGCCATCCGGAGCGGCTCGGCGTTCTTCAAGATCATCGGCATCTCGGAGGAGGAATTCCCGCCCCTGCCGAAATTCGACGGCGGCAAAACGTACACGCTGGACCAGCGGGTGTTCCGGGACATGCTGCTGAACGTGGGCTACGCGGCGTCCACGGACGAGAGCCGCCTGACGCTGAACGGCGTGCTGTTGAGCTTCAAGGGCGACAAGCTCTCCGTGGTGGCCACCGACGGGCGCCGGATGGCGCTCTACGAGCAGGAGGTGGAGTTCCCGAAGGACGCCGAGGCCGAACTGATCGTCCCCGCCAAGACCGTGGCCGAGCTCTCCCGGACGCTGGGCGCCGAGGGCAGCCTGAAGATCCACGCCGTGAACAAGCAGGCCGCCTTCGAGTTCAACGACCTGCTCGTGGTCTCGAAGCTCATGGAGGGGAGCTACCCCAATTTCCGGCAGGTCATTCCCGCGCAGAGCGAGGAGCGGGTGAAGATCGAGCGCGAGGCCCTGATGACCGTGGTCCGGCGCGTCGCGCTGATCGCGAGCGAGGGCTCCAACTCGGTGCGGCTGACGTTCTCCAAGAACAAGCTCGAGGTCTCGGCGACTTCGCCCGAGGTGGGCGAGGCCCGCGAGACCCTGGCGATCAGTTACGCCGGCAAGCAGATTTCCGTGGCGTTCAACCCGGACTTCGTGCTGGATCCGCTCAAGAACCTGGTCTGCGACGAGATCTACTTGGAGCTCACGGACGACATGAGCCCCGGCGTGCTCAAGTGCGACCTGCCGTTCCTGTACGTGCTGATGCCGATCCGGTTGAGCTAGGGAGGCGGTCGGCGCAGGTGGCTGCCCGACTAGGATTTGAACCTAGACAAACTGATCCAGAGTCAGTTGTGCTACCATTACACCATCGGGCAACGGGCGGACTCATACAATGACCGGGCGGCGGGAGTCCAGCCAAAAGAAACGGCTCGGTAATCCATGAAACTCCTGCTGATTCGCCACGCGGCGGCCGCGGAGCCGGAGGATTTCGGGGGATCAGACCTCGACCGGCCGCTGACCGACGAGGGGCGGAAGAAGGCGCGCCGCGCGTTCAAGACCCTGGCCGTCCTGCATCCGGATGTGCAGCTCATCTTGACCTCCCGCGCCCGGCGCGCGATCGAGACGGGCGCGCTGCTGGCGGATTGCCTGGGAAACCCCGCGCAGGTCGCCTCCGAGCGCTTGAATCCGGGCTGCGGCGCGGAGGACCTGGTCCGGGCGCTGGCGGAGTGGCCGGCCCTTCCCGAGGCGGTCGCCGTGGTGGGCCACGAGCCGGACCTGTCCCATATACTGGGTCATGTCGCCGGCGCCGGGGCGCTGCGGGTGCGGTTCAAGAAAGCCGCGTGCGCCGTGGCGGAAGTCAACCGGCAGCTCAAGGGGGAATTGCAGGCCCTGCTGCCCCCGGCCGCCCTGTGCGCGAAGGACGCGTGATCAGTCCAGTTCGGACTCCAGCCGCGTCTTCAGCGCCGCCTTGCTCATGGCGCCGACCATCTGCTGCTGCACGACCCCGCCCTTGACCAGGAGCAGCGTCGGGATGGAGCGGATGCCGTAGTCGCCCGCGAGCTCGGGGCTTTCGTCCACGTTGACCTTGGCGATCTTCAGGCGGCTGGCCAGTTCCCCGCTCAATTCGTCCAGGACGGGCGCGATGACGCGGCAGGGCCCGCACCACTCGGCCCAGAAGTCCACCAGCACCGGCACCGGGGAGTCCGCCACCTCGATCTTCCAGTTCTGCGCGTTGACGTGAACGATGCCGGCAGCCGTCATGTTACCTGCTCCTTGGGGCTACTTGATCAGCGAGTGGAGTTGGGCCCGCACCGCGGCCAGAATTTCCTTGCGGACGGCTTCGGGCACCACGAAATGATGCGTGTGTTCGAGCTCCCAGAACACCTTCTGGGCAATGGCGTAGGCGAGGTCTTCCAGTTTCATGGCCGACCTTCCGCGCGGCCTCACACGCCGCCGGGGAACGGCATATGCGGGGGCGTCAGGCTTTCCACCGTGCCCACCTGCGCGGCCAGCACGTAGATCAGCACGCAGGCCACCAGCAGGGCCGCGATGGCGAGGATGGAATAGACGGCGCCCGGCCCCTCTTCCGCCGGCGCGATCACCGGCAGCTCGCCGGGCTCGGCCCGGGTCACCGCCGTCGCCGGCTGGCTGACGGACATCGGGCGGATCGCCATGGGGGCCCCGCCGCCCTCCGGGCGCTTGATGCGGATCGTCTTCCGGCGGGTCGGGGCCTCGGCGGCGGCTTCCTCGGCCACGTCGGCCGGCAGTTCGATGCGGGCCGTCTCGCTCTTGCGCGCTTCCGCCGCCACCGGTTCGGCCGGCTTCATGGGCTCGGACACCGGCTTGATGGGGCCCGTGCCGCCCTCGGGCCGCTTGATGCGGATGGTCTTGGGCTGGGCGGCCGCTTCGGCCGCCTGGATCTTACTGGGATCCAGGATAGCCGTACGGCGCTTGAAAATGTCCTCGTCCCCGCTGCCGAGCACTTCCTGCAGGTCGATGCGGGCCGTCTGTTTCTTCGCGGCGTCGAGGTCGGGAATGGCGGCCTTGGAGATCGGGGCCGTGGCGCTCTTCACCTGCTGGGTCATGCTCTTGAATTGCTGGGTGGCCGTCTTGGCCGTCGCGAGACGTTCCACTTCGCTGATGACCCGGACGGGCGGCTTCGGGGCGTCGATGCGGGCCGTCATCTTCTTGGCCAGTTCCATCGGATCCGCGGGCCGGGCCTCCCCCAGTTCGATGCGCGAGGTCTCGGACTTTCCGGGCTGCTTCGGCTGCAGGCTGATGCGGGGCGGCGCCTCGGTCTTTCCGTTGCCGTTGAGCTTGATGCGGGGCGGGACGGACGCTTCATCGGGCTTGCTGTCAGGAACTTGTTCCGCCATGGCCGTTCCTCCATCTCGGCGGACGGATCCGCCGTTTCAGACACACGTTCTCGTTTGGAAAGACTAAAACTTCGCCCCCGCGGCGTCAAAGGAAATTATTGCCCCGCGGCGCGCTTTCATGTTGTATCAGGCAGCTTGTGAATACGAAAAGATACCGCGAAAGCCGCGCCGGGTTAATATGGCTCGGCTGCGCCCTGCTGGCGGCCGCCGGCTGCGGGGACGACCCGGCCATCCCGTTCGGGCCGGTGGATGAAGCCGTGCTGCAGGAGCCGGGCCCGCAGGACCGCGTCCTGGAGGGCGCCGAGGAGGAAACCCGGGCCCTGCGCCTGGCCCGCGAGGCCCGGGCATCCGACGGCGAGGGAACCAACGAGGACTGGGTGAAGCGGCAGATGGAACTGGCCGAACAGGACGTCCTGTTCCCGCGCTGGGAGGCGCGGCGCACGGCGGCCGGCAAGTACGAGGTCACCTTCACCTATACCGTCGTCGGCATCGGCGATGTCGTAGCCCGCCGCGGCTTCGCCTGGACGGCGGACGTCGTCCTGATGCTCGTCACGCCGCCGCGGGAGATGCAGGCCGAGGAACTGGTCCCGCGCTCGTCGCGGGTGTACCAGCGCCGAGCCCTGGAGCGCCGCCCGGTGGAGTTGAGCCCCGAATGAAATCCGCGCCGCCCCCCGGACCCAGCCTGTCCCCCGCCCTGAAAAGGGCTTTTCGCGTTCGCTTGCCGGCCTGGTTCGAAAAGCGCCGCCGGCCTTTCCCCTGGCGGACCCGCCGCACGCCCTACCGGGTCTGGATTTCCGAGATCATGCTGCAGCAGACCCGCGCCGACCAGGCCCTGCCCTACTTCCGCGCCTTCGTCCGGCGCTTCCCGACGCTCCGCTCCCTGGCCGCCGCCCCGCAACGCGAAGTCCTGCTCGCGTGGGAGGGGCTCGGCTATTACGCCCGCGCCCGGAACCTTCACCAGGCGGCCCGGATCATCGCGCGCCGCCACGGCGGGCGGTTTCCATCGGACCCCGCCGCCCTCCGCGCCCTGCCCGGGATCGGCGAGTACACGGCCGCCGCGATCGGCAGCCTGGCCTTCGGGCACGAAGCCCCCGTGCTGGACGGCAACGTAATCCGCGTGCTCGCCCGGGTCATGGCCCTCGAGGACCGGATTCATACCCGGGCGGCGACGCAGAAACTCGCGGCGTGGGCCGAAGCCCTGAAAATCCCGGGCCGCGCGGGCTTGAGCAACGAGGCCCAGATGGAACTGGGCGCGTTATGCTGCACGCCGCGCGATCCGGACTGCGCCGCCTGCCCGCTCGGCAACGTATGCCGCGCGCGCGCCGGCGGCAAACCCGAGGCGTACCCGGTGAAAAAGCGCCGCGCCCCCGTCCCCCACAAAGTCGTCGGGGCGGCCGTGACGCTCCGGCGCGACGGGCGCATCCTGGTCGCGCAGCGCAAGGATTCGTCCATGCTCGGTGGCCTATGGGAATTTCCGGGCGGCGGGCTGGACCCGGGCGAAACGATGGACCAGTGCATCGCGCGCGAGTTGAGCGAGGAAATGGGTGTACGCCTCGAGGTCGGGCCGCTCCTGACCATAGTGCACCACGCCTACAGCCACTTCACCATCGAGTTGCACGCGCACTGGGCGCGCATTCGCGCCGGCCGGCCGCGCGCGATCCACTGCGCCGACTTCGCGTGGGTCCGGCCGGGGCAGTTTGGCCGTTACCCCTTTTCCCGCGCCGACCACCACATCATCGAAGCCCTCCGCGCCCCCGCCGGCCGCGCCGCGAGAAAGGAATTGATTTCGATGTGGTTCGGGGGTAAGAAAAAACCGGTTCTTAAGGGCGTATAGCTCAGTTGGCTAGAGCACTTCCTTGACATGGAAGGGGTCACAGGTTCAAGTCCTGTTACGCCCACCAGCCTTCGCCGTAGCGCGGCGGAGGCGAAGGCTGCCCGCCGGAACACGCTTGATGTTTTCCCTCACTACATCCGCGGCAGCCCGCGGAGCCGTTCGTAGAACTCGAGGACTTTCCCGGCCTGCTTCACGCGGCTGAAGCGCGCGCGGGCGTCCGCGACGGCCGCGGCGGACATCCGGGCGCGCGCGGCGGGATCCAGCCGGAGCATCTTTTCCAGCGCGTTGGCAAGCGAGGCGCTGTCGAAATCGGCAAGGAAACCCGTTTCGCCTTCCTTCACAAGGTCCGGCATGATGGCGATTCCCGGCGCGACGACCGGCACGCCGGCGGTCAGCGCCTCGCGCACGGCGCGGCAGGATTCGTCGGTCCCGTGGCGGGGATACACCAGCGCGTCCATCGTGTGGTAGGCCTTCACGAGCTCCTCGTAGCGGCAGTAGCCGCCCAGGATCACCCGGTCGGCGATGCCGAGCCGCCGGGCGGGTTCATGGACCCAGCGATCCGGCTTGCCGCGGCCCACGATGAGCAGCCGCAATTCCGGATGGCGCGGGGTCAGCGCCGCGACGGCCTCCAGCGCCAGGTCCAGGCGCTGCACCTTCCCGATGTGCGTGATCATGCCGGCGACGAAGGCGCCCGGCGGCACGTTCACGTGCTCGAGGCGGCCCAGGTCCCGGCGGTTGGCGAATCCGTCGACGTCGATCCCCGGCAGGATGACCGCGACGCGGTCGGGCTGCCGGCCGAAGCGCCCGCGCGCCTGGGCTCGCGTCGCCTCGTTGAGGACGATCAGGCCGTCCGTCCGGCGGTGGCAGAAAAGCCAGTAGCGCCCGGGCGACGACGGCCGGCCCGGCTCGTAGAACGTCCGCACGAGCAGCGGCCGGGGGGCCAGGCCGCGCAGCGCGAAGGCGGCCAGCAGGTGGGCGTTGTCCTGGTGGCAGTGCACCACGTCGGGCTTGAATTCGGCCATGTATTTCCGCAGCCCCGCGATGTCCCGGAGCGCGGACAGGAGGCGGAAATGCTTGTCCAGCGTGAACCGGTCGTCGAAGGCCAGGCCCTTGCGCGCGGCGCGGCCCTGGATGCAGTCCTCCGGCGCCGCGCCCTGGTTGTGCCCGCAGAGATAGCGGACATCGTGGCCGAGCTGCTGCTGGGCGATCGCCAGGTCGGCCGCGGGCTCGACCCGCTCGGTCCAGCGAAAATAGCTGATGAGATGAACGATGCGCATCGAGGGGCAGTCTAGCGCATCTTCAGTTCGGACATCAATAACTCGGCCACGCGGTACTTGTGCCACTTGCCCGGCTTCCGCAGCAGGCGCCGGTCGAGGAAATGGATCGCGCGCAGGACGGGATTCGGATGGCGGAGCAACCGGCGCGGCACTTCCTCCAGGTACTCGCGGCGCGGGTACTCCCGGACCACGACGCCGAGATAATGCCCGGCCAGCGGCGCCGGCAGCAGCCGGAAGAGCGAGCGAACGTAGCCGACGATCTCCGCCACGATGCAGGCCCGGACGTCGCGGCTCCGCTGGAAGGACACTTCGAGGTCAAACGTGACCAGCCGGTCGCCTGCGACCATCACGTGCTCGAAACTGCCGTGCTCCTGGATCAGCCGCGGATACCGGCGCTCGTCGGCCAGGGCATGGCGGTCGGACCAGGCCCGCAGGAATCGGACCAGCAGGGCGTCCCGTTCCGCCAGGGGCCGGCTTTCGTCCGCGAGGCGATGCGAAAGCAGCTCGCCGTCCACGAATTCCATGCACAGGTGCGGCAGGGCCAGGGCCAGCCCCGGCGGGTCGTCGAGGAGGCGCGGCGCGTCGAGGTCCGCGTCCCGCCAGAGGGCGAGGATGGCCGCCTCCGTGCGCCGGCGGCCGCGCGCCGTGAAGGAGGTGAGTCCGCCGAGCCGGTGGTTGATCTCGGTCAGGAGCGTCTGCGCGCGGCCGCGCCGCCGCGAAAACGTCTTCAGGATCGCCGGGCCGGCCGGGAGCCGGATCTTCCAGACGGCGTTCAGGCCCGAGCCGCGGGCGCTCCCGTCGAGCCGCTCCGCCTGCCACGGGCGCAGTTGCTCAAGCAGACGCTGCACCTTGTCCATGGAGGCGTGCCAGGCGGTCCCGGATCATCAGGGCCATGTTGTACTTGGAATTCCACCGCTTCGCCCGCTCGCGGAGCAGGAATTCCAGGTTGCGTCCCACGCGGATCACGGGATTGCGGTTGCGGAACGTGACGGTGTAGGCGTGGCCGAGCAGGTCCTTGTCGGGATAGTGCTCGACCATCTCGTTCAGGAACAGCTCGAAGAGCTCGCCCTTCATGAAATCGCCGATCGACTTGGCGTAGGCGAGGATTTCCCGCGCCACGAGATCCTCCACGTGTGAGCGGGAGCGGTAGCACATCTCGAAGTCGAACCAGACCAGTTCGCCGTTGTAGTCCATCACGTGCTTGAGGTCGCCGTTCTCGTGGATCAGCCGGGGCTCGCGGCGGTCGATGGCCAGGCGGTGCCGCCGGTGCCACTCGACGAGGAACTGGCGGAAGAGCCGGATCCGCTCCTCGCGCGGCACGGATTCGTCCGGGAGGAGCTTGTGGAAATGCCGGCCGGGGACGTATTCGTACAGCGCGTAGCCGTCCTCCTCGATGCCCTCGACGCGGACGTTCTCGTAGATCTGGAAGACCCGGAATCCGGCCTCGCGCCAGATCGCCATGGCCTGCTGTTCCGTACGCAGGCGGGCGCGCGGCATGAACGACGTCTGGCCGGCGATGACGATGTTGTCGAACGTCTTGGAGATCCGCTCGAACCAGCCGCGGCTGCACCAGTAGACCTTGAGCACGGCGAAGCCGCCGTGGTACGGCACCTTGTAGAGGTAATTGCCGTTCTTGACGAACAGGTATTGCTCGAGGTTGTCGAAACGCAGGACTTCCACTTCGGTTGTCGCCATAGTGCTTCTCCGTCGGGGTCGGAAAGCGGAAGATACCTTGCTCGAATCCGGCCTGTCAACCGGCGATCAGAACCGCGCGCGCAGGATGAGCGACGCGCCGCCCGGCGCGGGGGCGAGTTCGATCAGGACGGGCGGTTCGCCCCGCCACAGGAAGGCGTCGTGGAGGAACGCGCCCCAGAAGTGCCCGATCGCCCAGCCGGCGAGGACGTCGGACGGATAGTGGCCGGCGGCCTCCACGCGGCTCCACGCGGAGACGGCGCCCACGCCGTAGAGGCCCGTCTTGGCCGTCCAGCGGACGGCCGGCGGCATCGGCGTGGCGTCCAGGTTGCGCGCGGCGAGCGTGACGTCCACCGCGGATCGCTGCGCGTGGTTGGACGGGAAGCTGCGTTTGTTCTCCTGGTTCGGGCGCGTGCGGCCAACCTCCTCCTTCAGGGTATCCACCGTGAAGCCCGCGACGCCCACGGCGCCGAACTCCACCGCCGCGCCGCGCAGCTTGTTGAGCGTCCACTCCCCCGCCGTCTCGCCGCCGGGCGCGAGGAGCATCGAGGCGTACCAGGCCGTGTCCAGCGCCTGGCCGGTCCAGCCGACGGCGTCTTCGGCCTCCTCCGGCGAGCCGAAGAGCGGGGCGTGCTCGATCGCCCAGTCCGATATTTCGTGGTCCGCGTTGTCGATCTGCAGCAGCGCGGCCGCCGCGAGCGGGCCCCACGTCTGGGGATCGATCGCCGCCCGCCACGCGCTCTGTCCAACCCGCGGCCAGCCCGGGCGGAGGGTGGCCTCATGGCCCCAACGCCGCCCGTCCGGTAGCGTGCCGCAGCCGGAGCAGAGCGCGAGGCCCAGGACCGCGAGGATGCATCGAGGCGCCGTCATGCCGGCAGTGTACGGGAAGCCGCGGCGGACCGCAACCCATTACGGCGCGATCCGGCGCACGCGGAAGAAGCGGTTCGTCGCGCCCGCGGCCGGGGTGTTGGTGTACCACACCTCGTTGTCCGACGGCGCCAGCGTGCCCGCCGCCGCGTCTTCCTGCCAGGCGCCCGCCGCGAGGTTGGTCGTGTATTCCACCCGGTACTGCTCGCCGGCCGCGGCGTCCCAGCGCAGGACCAGCCGCCCGTCGCCCGCCGCTCCGCGCCCGATGACCGGCCCCGGGTCCGCCGAGGCCTTGACGCGGACCTCCACGTCGTCCACGGCCACGCCGTAACCCCAGTGGCTGATCGCGTCGAACGAGAGGTAGACCGTGCCCGTGGGATTCGGCAGGTTGATCGTCTGCTGGGTCCACGCGGTGATGTTGTTGGAGTAGGTCGCCAGGCGCGTCCACGGCCCGTTCGTGGTCGGGCCCATGTAGACGAGCAGCTCGTCCTGGTCGCCCCACCAGTAATCCTCGGCCATGTAGTGCCAGAACGTGAGCGTGGACTGGGCATAGCCGGTCCCGAAGGAGATGGGAGGACTGATGACGGCCGTCCAGGCGTTGTAGTCCTCGTCATAAAAGAACACGTTCCAACTGCCGCCGTGCGGCGCCGCGGGCATGTCGCGCCAGAGCGCGCCGTCGCCGTAAGCCAAGTACCAGTCGATGGATGCGCCGTGGTCGTTGGCCCGGACGTACTGCCGGGTCCAGCCCGGCGGGCTCACGCCCCCGAACTCGAAGTTCTCCGAAAACAGCGTCACGGCGGCCCCCAGCGTGCTGAACGTCCGGTCCGCGCCATAGGTCGTGCCGCCTGCGTTCCAGGCTTTCACGCGGGCGTGGTAGAGCGCGGCCGTGGACAGGCCGCTGATCGTTCGCGCCGCGGAGGTCGGCGCGGAGCCGGCGCCGACTTGCTGCGTGGGCGTCGTGAACCCGTACGCTTCCGTCGGCCCGTACTGGAAGCAGACCGCCGTGCTGCTGCCGCGCGGGTTGACCGTGGCATGGAGCACCGCGGAAGTCGGCCCTATCGACGACGCGGCGTCGGTGGTCGCGTCCGGCGCCGTGGCCCCGCCCGCCAGCGTCGTCAGCGTCAGGTCGCTGCCGTAGCTGACGCCGGCGGCGTTGGAGGCGGCGAGGCGGAAGTGGTACGTGTTGGCCGGCGCGAGGCCGCTGACGGCCTCGCTCACGTTGCTGTTCGCGCTGCCGGAGCCGGCGCTGCGCCCCGCGGTGCTCGAGCCGTAGGCCGCCGTCAGGCCGTACTCGAACCAGCGGGTCGTGGCCGAGCCCCTGGGATTGACCGCGCCGCGCAAGGTGGCGGACGAGGAGGTCACGTCGGTGGCGTTGCTGGTCGCGACGACGGGCCTGGAGCTGGCGGCCCAGGAGATGTTCAGCGTCTGCCAGTAATAGTTGTAGTCCCACGTGCTGCGGTCATAGGACTGGCAATTGTAATTCAAGTACATCGTCCAGCGCATCAGGCCGTTCGGCCGGCCCGCGGTCGCGCCCCACGAGTTCAGGATGAGCCAGTAGTGGTTGGCGGGATTGGGATCGTCGTCGTTGTAGCCGACCACGAGGACCGCGTGGCCGCCGCCCCCGGAGTCCCAGGTGGCCCCGCAAACGCCGCTGGGCGGGACATATACGACGGATTCGGCCTGGTTGTTCCAGAAAGTCTGAAAATGCGTCCAATCACTCGAGCGCGGAAAAAAGAAACCAAACCACACGGCCTTGTTCTGATTTAGAACATTCTTGATGTTGGCGATAGCCGTATTCGAGGCGATGCCCTGGGTTTCGATGGCGGCGTAGCTGATGGAGGCCAGAGGATAGTTCGGCGAGATGCCGATGGATGCGCACGTGCATCCGCAGTCGCCGCCCTGGTTCTGGAATTGCCCGTTGGGATTCGACCACGGGATCGTGTACCCCTTGCCCTGGTAAAAGGTGGCCACGTCCGCCAGCCAGCCGCCCTGGCAGCCGCACTTGGTCTTTCCGCAGCACGTGCTCAAGAACTGCACCGACAGGCGGTCCTTGACGCCTTGCTGGACGTCCAGGTCCACCTCCATGACGCCCGTGCCCGCCCACGCCCAGCAGTTCCCGCAGCTGGACTGATCGCGCTCCGCCGGCGTGTACTGGACGTGAGAGAGCAGACTGACGCTGCCGAGGAGCCGCGACTGAACCTGCGGGTCAATGACCGCGCGCGGCGCGGCGCGGTGGGAAGCGAACCATTCCTGCCGTGTCTCCCAGTCCGGCTGCATGATCGGGTATAGCCGGCCGCCCCGCTCCGCGCCGGAGGACATGGGCGCCGCTGCGAGGACGAGACACAGCCAAAGCCGCCCGCGCTCTTTCATGGCCACCTCCGCCCGTCATTCTCCCCCCATCCGGGGAATTCTGTCAATGCCGGGCGTCGCTTCCGCCGGGCCGCCTCTTGTCACGGGTACGAGACCCGGAGCCGGTAGCATTCCCCGCGTGGCTCCGTCTCGCGGCCGAAGAGATGGAACGACTGCAGGCCGGAAGCGGGCGGCACGACGCGGGTCGCGCCCGGCAGGTCGCTCCACGCCGCGGTCCGGAGATTGGCGCTCGCGCACACGGTGTAGGCCCGGCGGTGGGACGCCGGCCAGTAGAACAGCGTCGGCTCGGGCATGAACAGGAGCTGCGTGATGCGCAGGTACGAGCCCGGGTCGAACGGATCCGTGTCCGCGATGGCCTCGTCGCGGTTGGTGAAGGGATCCTTGTCGGGGTTCTCCGCGGCGTCGGCCGGATCAAGGAGATTGAGCGCATGCTCCAGTTCCCACCCGTCGCGCATCTCGTCAGCGTCGCTGTCGGCGTCGGCGTTCAGAAGCTCATACGCGCCGATATCCAGAACGCTCGCGCCGTCGGCGTCGCCGTCCAGCGGCCGGGGCCTACCGTCGAGATCCGTCACGACCTCCGCGCCGGCCGGCCCGGCGTCCACGCAGGGCGATCCGGCCGACAGCCGGAAGTTGCCGGCGGCCGGGGCGACGAATGCGGGCGGATCGGTCACCAGCCCCGCGCCGGCGACCTCCGGCGTCGTGCAGCAGTGATCGTAGGTGCCGAGGGCGGAAGCGTCGTGGCCGTTGGGGCCCTCCGCCGCCGCGGAGTTGCTGTAGATGATGCTGGCTGTGACGACGCCCCGCCCGTCCATGTGCAGCCCGCCGCCGTGTTTTCCGGCGACATTGGCCGCGATGGTGCAGTACTCGATCCGGCCCGTGGTCACGAGGTACACGCCCGCGCCCGACATCGTGGACGAGTTGCCCGCGACGAGGCTGCAGAAGAGCCGGGAGTTGCCGGCCAGCACGACGCCGCCCCCGCTGTTCCCGGCGTGGTTGCCGCGGATCTCGCAGCGGGACACGATCCCGCAGGCGCCGTCCAGGTAGAGCGCGCCGCCGTTCTCCGTCGCCTGGTTCTGCTCGAACACGCAGTCCGCGATCGCCTGGAACGACGCCTCGAAGCTGTATACCGCCGCGCCGCGCGTGGCCCTGTTGCCCTGGAACACGCTGTCGTAAATGGACGGGTGCGACCCGCCCTGGTTTCCCATGGCCCCGCCCCAGAAGCCCTGGTTGTTGATGAACGAGCAATCCTCGACGAGCGGGCTGGAGGAGTTGATGTTCTGCATGCCGCCGCCCCAGTCCGCGACGTTATCCGAGAAGGCGCAGTTGCGGACGGTCGGCGAACTCGCCCGGTTGAGCATCCCGCCGCCGTCGTTGTGCGGGAATACGCCCGTCGCCTGGCCGTGGCGGAGGTGGAATCCGTCGAGCACTGCCGACGGCTCGAGCGCGGCCTCCAAGCCGTGATGGAAGACGTGGTAGACGTTGTCGGTCGAAACGCCGGCCGCGCCGATGTCGCCGGAGCAAAGGGTGATGTTGGCCGCCGGCGCGCGATCGACCATCCCCGGATTGCCCGCGGCGGGGAACCCGCCGTACACCTCGACATCGTTGGCCAGCGCGAAGTGCATGGCGCGGACGTCGCCGGTGCCGCCGTTCGGCCACGAGTTCGGCCGGTAGGTCCCGGCCGCGACCCAAACCTGGCCCTCGCCGGCCAGCCGCATCTCGTTGATCGCCGCCTGCAGGTCGCCCATGGCCTTGTCCCAGGACGATCCGTTTTCCGTGCCGCCTTGCTTGACGTAGCAAATACCGCCCGAGGGCAGGATCTGCGAGTACACGGCCGCGACGGCCAGGTCGCTCGTGACCTCGTCGAACGCGGCGCTCCAGCCGGTGAAATACCAGTGATCCGCCACGGTCAGCCGCGGGGCCGTGGCCGCGCTGCCGTACCCGACCACCTGCGCGAGTTCGCCGCCGCCGACCCGCGCGCCGCGCGCGCCCAGGTCGAACGTGACATCGAAGGTGCGGAACTCGTACTGCGCCGTGACGAGCAGGTCCGCGGTAACGGCATCGAACACCCGATCCCAGCCGGTGAACGCCCAACCTTCCTCCGTGTCGAGTGCCGGCGCGCTGGCCGACGCGCCGTGTTCGACGCGCTGAACCAGTTCGCCGCCGCCCGTACGCATGCCGTGCGCGCCGAGGTCGAAGGTCACCGTGTGCACGGGCACTTCGAACTCGTACGCCCCGGGGTCCACGGTGTCGTCGGTTACGCGGGCCTTGCCGGCGAGGTCGATCGGGAGCGTTTCAGCGACGTTGCCGTCGTCGTCGAGGTCGTGGCCGTCTGTCGGGATCGAGCCGTTCCCGCCCGCGTTGAGGGCCGGGGACCAGATAGCCAGGCGGAGCCCGTCATCCGACGTGGCCCACCGGTTGTCCGCCCCATCGGGATCCGACGCGTTCTGGAACAGTGGGTCGGCGCTGGAGATGTTGTACCCGGCGGCCCATCCGCCGCCGACCGTGCTGTTGCCGACCATCGAGGAGGAAGACGCTCCGTCGTACAGGTTCGAGCCGGCGGGCGCGATGTTGCCCCAAAGGATGGCGTTTTCAACGGTCGGCGAGGAAGAGGTGTTGTAGATGCCGCCGCCGCGGACGGCCGCGGTGTTGCCTTCGAACGTCGAGCAGTACACCATCGCCGCCGCCGCCGAGTTGTACATCCCGCCGCCCTCGTCGGACGCCGTGTTGCCGGAGAAGACGGAGTTCACCAGCATCGGGGCCGCGGAATGGCTGTACATCGCGCCGCCGTCCGTCGCCGCGTTGCCGTTGAACACGCAATTCGCCAGCGACGGCGACGAGGCCGTGTAGTTCCGCATTCCGCCGCCCTGGTTCGCGGCCGTGTTCATCGTGAAGCGGCACCGCGTCAGTTTCGGCGAGGAGGAAAGGTTGTAGAGCCCGCCGCCGTTCTGGGCGTAGTTGAACAGGAAGACGCAGTGGCGCAGCGTCGGGGAGCAGGAGGAGTTGTACAGGCCGCCGCCGCTGTCGTGCGGCGCGCTGCCGTCCGCGCGGCCGCCGTGGATCACAAAACCGTCGAGCACCGCGGCCGCCGCCAGCGCGGCGGACGCCGGATGGTAGAACACGTGATAGGTGTTGTCGGAGGTCTCGTCCGACAGCCCGATGTCGCCGGTGCAGATCGTCAGCTGGCCGTCCGGATCGCGGTCGCCGAAGCCCGGATCGCCGGTCGCCGGGAAGCCGCCGAGCACCGCGACGCCGTTGCGGAGCGAGAAATGCTGCTGGCGCGCGCCGCTGCCGCCGTTCGGGAACGAGTTCGGCTTGTAGGCGCCCGCCGCGACCCAGACCTGGCCGCCGCCGGCGGAACTCATCGCGTCGATCGCGCCCTGCAGGTCGCCCGTCGCCTCGCCCCAGGAGGTTCCGTTGCCGGTCGCGCCCTGGCGGACGTAGCAGATGTCGCCGGTCTCGAAGGCGAACTCATAGGTGGCGTTCACCGCGAGGGGGGCCGTCACGTCCGTGAAGGCCCGGTCCCAGCCCGTGAACGCCCACCCGATATCGGTGGTAAAGACCGGCGCATCGGCCGCGCCGTGCCGCTCGATTTCCTGGACCAGCGCGCCGCCGCCGGTGCGGTGCCCGTGGACGCCCAGGTTGAACGTGACCGTGTGTGTGACCAGGGCCGGGTACTCGTACGCACCCAGGTCCGGGCGGAAGCCCACCGTGCGGGCGCCTTCCGCGGCATCCAGCGGGATGGCTTCCTCGAGGTCGGCATCGCCGTCCAGATCCATGGTGTCGGCCGTGACGTAGGAAGCGGCGCCGAAGTTGATGGCGATCGAATCCGCCTGCAATTGCAGCCCGTCGTCGGCCGTGAGCCACTCGTTGTCCGCGCCGTTTGGATCGAGGGGATTCGCGAACACCGGGTCCTGATTCAATACCCCGATTCCGCCGGCGTATCCGCCCTGGATGAGGCTGTAGCGGACCGCGGGCGCGGCCTCCATGTTGACGAAGCTGCCGCCGGTGTTGCCCCACAGGATGCTGTTGTACACGTGCTGGTCGGCGTCCCAGCTGAACGAGCCGCCGCCGGATCCGGCGGTGTTGCTGGTGACCGTGGAACTGTACAGGTAGGAATCGGCGTCCATTTCGTTGTACAGCGCGCCGCCCGAGAACGAGGCGCGGTTGCCGTGCCAGACCGTGTTGAAGGCCCAGAAGAGGCCGGCGGAGTTGAACACGGCCCCGCCGTCGCCGGCCTCGTTCTGGACAAGCAAGCCGTTGATCATCCGCACGTATCCGCCCGCGTTGTGCAGGGCGCCGCCCCAGTCCGTGGCCGTATTCTGCTCGAACCGGCACCGCTTCAAGTCGGGATAGGACAGGTCGTTGGCCATGCCGCCGCCCCACTCGGCCTCGTTGCTGTGGAACACGCAGGCATCCAGGTCCGGGCTGGCGCCGGCGGCGTTCCGCATTCCGCCACCCTTCAGGATGGCCGCGTTGTCGCTGAACCGGCAATCCGTGAAGGTCGGCGAGCGGCCGTATTTGCAGTAGACTCCGCCGCCGTAGCGGGCCCGGTTGTCGCCGATCGCGCAGCGCACGATGGTCGGCGCGCCGTACTCGATGCGCATCCCGCCACCGCCGCTGTGTGGGCTTTCCAGGTCGTTCGCGTTGCCCCATTCGATCACGAAGCCGTCCAGCACCGCGTTTTCGACGCCTCGCACCTGGAAGACATGATAGGCGTTGTCGCTGTAGTCGTAGAGCGCGCCCAGGTCGCCCGAGCAGATCGTCGGGTGAGCCATCCAGTCGCGGTCGCCCATCCCGGGCGTGCCCGTCGCGGGAAAGCCGCCATAGACTTCCACGTTCTCCCGCAGGGCGAAATGGACCGTGCGCTCCGTCCACCCGCCCCACGACCACGAGTTGGGAACATACGTGCCCTGCGCGACCCAGACCTGGCCCGCGCCGCGGTCGCCGAGGAAATCGATCGCCGCCTGCAGGTCGCCCATCGCCTGCGCCCAGGACGAACCGTTGCTGGTCGCGCCGGCCTTCACGTACACGATGTCGCCGGGAATCGAAATTTCCTGGTACAGCGCGTGGACCACCAGGTCGCCGGTCACGTGGTCGAACGCCGTGTCCCAGTCCCGGAAGTACCAGCCGACGCCCACCCGGATGAGCGGCGCGGCCGCCGCGGCGCCGTGCGGGACGTTCTGCACGAGTTCGCCGCCGCCGACCCGGGCCCCGTGCGCGCCGAGGTCGAAGCGGACGGTGTGCGCGGTCAGGCTGTACTGCGCGTTGACGGTCAGGTCGGCCGTGACGCGGCTGAAGTCGGCGTCCCACCCCGTGAACATCCAACCGTCGATGCCTATGACTTCGGGCGCGACGGTGGCGTGATCCTCGACCACGTCCTGGTGCAGCGCGCCGCCGCCGGTCCGCAGGCCGTGCGCGCCCAGGACGAAATCCACCGAGTAGGTCGGCTGGACTGCCGAGCCGAACTCGTAGGCGCCCATGTCCACGCGGGCGCCCTGCACGCGGAGGTGCCGGATCGCGTCCAGCGGGATATCTTCCGCCGTGTCCCCGTCGCCGTCCACGTCGGTGAGATCCGCGGGCAGCGCCTCGACCGTTCCCGCCTCGCGGCACGGGGAATCCTCGCGCAGGCGGTAGCCGTCGTCCGCGGTCAGCCAGAGGTCGTCCGCGCCGTCCGGGTCGCCGACGTCCATGAACTGGACATCGGCCGAGCTGTTCCCGCTGCCGGGGAACACCCCGCCGTCGTACGTGGCGTTGCAGAACGCGACGCCCGGCCATGCGAGCTCGTCGCAAATGGAGAAATTGACGTACTCGTCGTCGTTATCGCGATTTCCGCGGATGATGCTGTTGTAGAAGTACGATTGGTTGGCGCTGCAGATATAGACTCCGGCGCCGCCGTCGTGTTCGTACGTCCTGTTGCCGTAGACGACACCGTTGACGAACGTGCACGTGGCATACCAATGGATGTGTATTCCGCTGCCGCCGGCCCAGTCCGCGACGTTGCCGGACACGATGCTGTTGGCGATCAGCGCTTCGCTGCCTTCATCGCAAAAGAGACCGCCCCCTTCAGAGGCTTCATTTCCATCCAGCGCGCAGGAGATGGCCGTCACGGAGCTGTCATTGGCGTAGATGGCCCCGCCATTGCCGTAGTCCGCCAGGTTGTCTTTCAAGACGCACTCCGTAAGCCGGACGTCCGGAGCGCGAAGGCCGTAGAACGCGCCGCCGTCGGAGCTACTATGGTTGTAGATAAACGTACAGCGGACGTAGTGGTGTGTGCTGCCCGCCAATTCGGCCAAAGCGCCGCCGAGATCGGCCGCGTTGCGCTTGAACAGCGAAGAGACCACCGTGATGAAGGAGTCCTGGCTGCACATCGCGCCGCCATGGGAAATCGGCATCTCGCCGGTCGCGCGGTTATTGGCGAACACACAATTGCTGACCAGCAGGGTGGTGTTCATGTTTTGCAGTGCGCCGCCGTAGGACTCGGCCACATTGTTCGTGAAGACACAATCCTGGATGACCGGGGAGCCGCGGATAAACCGGATAGCCCCGGCCGCGGCGCCCGAACGATTGTCGTCGAACGCGCAACCCTGGATTCGCGGCGATGAGTACGCGTTGTGCATCGCGCCGCCGCAGTTCGATGCGTAGCAGCGGGTATAGACGCAGTTCCGGATCGTCGGAGAACACCATTCGTTGTACATCCCGGCGCCCTCGTCGTCGCTCACGCCGTCCGCGCGGCCGTCCTCGATACGGAATCCGTCCAGGACCGCCGTCTCGTCGAGCGCGGCGAGGGTGGGATGGTAGAAGAGGTGATACACGTTGTCGAAGTCGTCCGGATCGCCGATCGCGCCGGAGCAGATGGTCGGATAATTCTCCGGATCGCGCAGCGCCATCGTGGGCGAGCCGGTCGCCGGGAACCCGCCGTACACTGTGACACCATTGCGAAGCGAGAAGTGGACCTCGCGGGTACCGCTGCCGCCGTTCGGCGTCAACGTGGGGTAATACGTCCCCGCCGCGACCCAGACCTCGCCGCCGCCCGAGGCGGCGCAGGCTTCGATCGCGCCCTGCAGGTTGCCCCTCGCGTCCGCCCAGGACGTGCCGCCGCCGGCCGCCCCCGCCCGGACATAATAGGTCGTGGCGTAGGTGACGGTGGCGTGACCACACAGACCCCAGGCCGCGAGGAGTGCGAAGAGAGCGCGCATTTTCATGGTGATCGTCCTTTCCATTCATGGATTGTGTCGTCCCCCGCCCCGGGTTTATCCTGTGGCCCGGCATGGATTCTTCGTGGGAAATGGAGGACGAATTCCTGGCCCGGTTGCGGACTGGCGCGCAAGAGGCCTGGACGCAGTTCTTCTTCCGGTTCGATCCGTTCATCCGCTCTGTTGTCTGCTGGTCGAAGTGGGGGTTCGACTCCACCGCGCGGGAAGACGTGATGCAGAACATCCGCACGGAAATCCCGCGGGCCATCGCCAATTACCGCGGCGAGCAGCCGTTCCGGATTTTCCTGCGCGGTATCTGCATCCACCGGTGCGCCGACGAGGTGCGCCGCCAGATCAAGCAGCGGGAACGCTACCTGCCCATGGACGTGCCGACGTCCGACGGCGAAACGCGGCACCTGGACTACGCCGCCGGCGAGGATTTCGATCCCGTCTACGCCATCGCCGAGGCCGAACGCGCCGCCCTGCTCCGGCAACTGCTTGAGGACATGGGCCCGCCGTGCAACCAGGCGCTGAAGAATTTCTATCTCGAGGACCTGTCCTACAAGGACATGGCCGCCCGCAGCGGCGAGCCGATCAGCACCATCGGCAACCGGCTCGCCCGCTGCCTGGAGCGGCTGAAGGAAAAAGTGCAGAAAATTCCTTTTTACAGGATTTATGTCCCGCGTAAGGCGACAGTACCGGTGGATGAGACGGACATGAACACCAACGAGTCAGGCCGGCCGGAACTGTGGAAACACGTTCACGGCCAGGCGGATACGGCGGAAGCCGAGGCGCTCCGGGCGAGCGTCCGGACCGACGCAACCCTCCGCCGCGAACTGGAAGCGCGCGCGCAACTGGACGCTCGGTTCCGGCGCCTGCTGAAAGTCTCCGAGCAAAGCCAAGCCGCCCTTGAAGAACGGATCGGCGAGCTCTGGGAGCGGAGCCGGACGCTCGCCGCGAAGCCCGAGAGTCGTATCCTGACCTTCTGGAAACCGGCGCTCGTGGCGCTGGCCGCGACGCTGGCGCTTGTCATCGGCGCGGTCACCATGAGCCCCGAAGGCCTGGTCTGGATGGCGCCGGGCCTCGACGCCGGGGCGGTGCGCGGGCCGGATGGCGTGGAGCAGGCCTTCTACAGCGAGGCCGAACTCCAGGATTTTGCCCAAAGCCTGCAGCAGTCGGTCGCCTCCACGTACGCGGATCGCGACGGGCCTTCAGGCTGGATCGCCCGGTGGACCGGCCGTCAGCGGTCGGTGCGATCCACGATACGGGCCTTCCCGGACGGCCGAATCCTGGCCACGCTGGAGGCTTTTCGCTCTCCGGGTGATTCGGCGACCGGCACGTGGTCGGAGTCGTTCGCGAATGCCGAGGATTTTTCGCTCAACGCGGGCGATTGGGCCGGCCGGGTCGCCGAGGAAATCGTCGCCGATTCAGAAGCGCGGAATTGAACCGCGGAGGGCGCAGAGGTCCGCAGAGGAAATCATCCCAGAGCCTCCGTCCTCCGCGACCCTCTGCGTCCTCTGTGGTGAAGAAAAAGCGATGACGATTCATAGGGTCAGATTTCTGCTTCTCGCCTGTGGCTTGCTGCTCGGCGGATGTTACAGTCCTCCGCCGGATGTCGGGACCCGGGCGGACGAGCTGCGCTTCCATAACTGGTGGAACTACTACCGGCGCGGTACGGAACGTCTTCGAGCAGGACAAACCGAACAGGCCCGCGAGGATTTCGAGCGCTGCCTCGGCCTGCGGCCCGGCGCGAAATTCGGCTACACCCGCGACAAGTGGCGCGCGCGGACCTACGGCGTGCATGTCCTCGAGGGCTACTACCCGCACCGCGAGTTGGGCGTCTGCCTCTTCCTGCTGGGCGACGTCGCGGGCGCGGAAAAGCACCTCGACCTCTCGCTCCGGCAGCAGCCCAGCGGGCGCGCGAAACACTACATGAACCGGGCGCGCCGCGCCCGTTTGCAGGGCGCAAAACTCGCTCCGCCGCGCGTGATGCTGACCGTGGAGGACGCCGTGGTCTGGACGGCTGCGCGCTCGTTCACCGTGACGGGCCGGGCGGAAGGCGAGGGTAACGTGCGCGAGCTGCGGGTCAACGGCGAACCCGAATTCATCGAACTCGCCGAGCCCGCGCTCGACTTTTCCCGGACGGTCGCGCTGGAGGCGGGCGCGAACGATATCCGCGTCGAGGCCCGCGACCTGCTGGGCCGCGAGGCCGTGACCACACTCCGCATCATGGCGGACTGGCGCGGGCCGGAGTTGCTCATCCGCTCGCTGGCCCGCGAGGGCGGCGGCTGGCGGGCGCGCGGCGTATGCCGGGACGACGACCGGCTCGAATCCGCCACCCTGCTGACGAACTCGCACCCGGCGCGCCTGCTGAAGCCGTCCGCTTCCCGGCCGGGCGTGGAGGTGGATGTCACGATCGCCCCCGGCCGGCCGGCCTGGCTTGAGGCCACGGACCGCGCGGGCAACACGTTGCGCGTGGACCTGGCGCGCCTGGTCCGCGCGCTGCAGGAGAACGAGCCCGTCCAATCCGCCTCGCTACAGCCCGTCCTGCGGGCCTCGAACGAGCCGGAGGAGCGCGACCTCGTGCGGCCGGAACTCCTGATCAATGGCCCGCTCGTCGCGACGGTCTACCAGGACGCCTACTACCTGGACGGGCAGGCGGGCGACCGGGGCGGCCTGGCCGCCGTACTGCTGAACGGCAGGGAACTGCTGTCCTCCGACGAGCGCGGGGCGCTCTCCTACACCTTTTCGCAGCGCCTGCCCCTCGCGCCGGGCGAGAACCGCTTCGAGCTGGCCGCGCGCGATCGCTCCGGAAACCGGAGCGTGAAGAAGCTGGTCCTCACGCGGGAGACGCCGCCCGCTCTGGACCGGCAGTACCGCCTTTCCCTCGGCCTGCCGCCCGCCCTGTGCGAGCCGGGCCTGAAAGAAACCGTGTGCCGCCGTTTGCGCGAGGCCTTCGACGAGGAGCCCGTGCGCTTCAACGTCATGGACGGGGCGCTCGACTGGCCCGCGGGGCCGGCCGAAACGGAGGCCGGCGTGGACCTGGCCCCTTACCTTGCCCTCGTCCGGAAAGCCGGCACGGAACTTCTCGCGGTCTGCTCCGTCGCCCGCGAAGGCGCCGGGCGCAGCATCTATGCCCGCGTCGTGGACCCGGCGGACGGCCAGATCCTCTTCGTCGAGGACGTCTACAGCGAGGCGATGGAGGAGGAACTCCCGGCGCAGGTCGCGGGCCTCGTCAGCAAGATCGAACGGCGTTTCCCGCTCTTCCGCGCGGCGGTCATCCAGGCCTCGCGCGGGCGGATCGTCATGGACAAGGGCGCCGAGGACGGGGTGCGCGCGAAGGCCCGGGCGATCGTCGCCGTGCCCGGCGCCGGCGAAGTGCGCATGGCCGGCGGCGTTCCGGTCGAACTGCAGGTCACCCGCGCCGAGCGCTCGCGCGGGATCGCGGAACCGGTGGCTTCGGCGGCCCGGGACGTGGTACAAGAAGGCGATGTCGTCTTTGCCCGGTAAAGTCCTGCGAGCCGCCGCGGCCCTGTTGGTGGCGGCTCTTTGTTCCTGCGCGCCCGAGCGCCGCGAGCCGGCGGCCGGCGTCGCCCTGGTCATTGGAATCAATGCCTATGAAGGGAATTGGCCCGCGCTTTCCTCCGCGCGCCCGGACGCCGAGGCGGTGGCCCGCGTGCTGGAGGAACGCTATGGCTTCGAGGTCCGGCGGCTGTTCGACGCGGCGGCCACGCGCGCGGCCATCCTTGGCGCCCTCGATCAGCTTTGCCTTCTCGACGACCGCGCGACCGTGATCCTTTTCTACGCCGGGCACGGTGTCCTCGATGAGGACGGCGAAGGATACTGGATCCCCTTCGGCGCCGTCCGGAAAGAGGCGGGCATCGCCCACGCCGATCTGGCCGACCGCCTGCTGGTCGCCGCGCCGCGCCGGGTGCTGGTGATCAGCGACGCGTGTTTCAGCGGCTCGCTCCTCGGCCGACGGCTGTGGGATGGGACCGGGAACGCTCCCGACGACGGGCGCCCGGCGAAATATGTCATCGCCAGCGGCGACCTGGCGCCGGTGCCGGACGCCCAGGGCGCGCACAGCGTCTTCGCGCAGGCGCTGCTGGAGGCGCTGACGAATCCGCCCGGGGGGGCGCTGTCCGTGGCCGACCTGGTGCATGCGCTCCAGCGCCGCCTCCAGCGCCTGACCGGCCAGGTCGTGCGCGCCGGCCCGCTCGCGCCCGAGACGGACGGGGCGTTCGTGCTGCGCGGGAAGCCGGGTCGTTGAGGGATCACCGCGCCCGGCGCCATACGATGTCGAAGGTCTTGGTGTCGCGATTGTCCGGGGATTCGGCCGTGCCGCCGTCGTCCTGCTGATTCTGCCCGAGGCTGTAGAGGACAAACCCGTCGCCTTCCGGACGGTAGACCAGCGGCTCGCCCGTGAAAGGATCCCTGGGGATCTCGTCCAGGAAAGCCGGAACGAGTTCATCCAGCGTGGCCGGGTAACGGCCTTGGGCCGTCTTGTAACGGATCATCGCAAGGCCCGCGCGAGTGATCCGCACCTCGGCCTGGAGCGTGGCCGCCCTGATCCTGCTTTGGCCGAGGGCGGGCAGGATCAGCCTGGAAATGGCCCCATACCAGGGCATGGCGCGATCCCACTCCCTGTCCGGCTCCACGGGTGATTCCCAGTAGGGCCGGGCCGCCCGCTGCGCCACCTCGCCCATGGCGCGCAAATAGGTGGCCTGGTCCGCCTGGCGCGCGGGGCGATAGCCGATCAGCAGATTATACAACTGCATTTTCCAGTTACAGGCCTCCCCTTCCATCCCCAAGCAATCAAAAAACTTCTGTGTGCGAACGTGGTTGAAGGCCCATTCCCCCATGAGGATCCGTTCGCCGTCCATCGCGAGCACGTACGGCGCCGGATCATCCGCTGTGGCCAGCCGCGCCATCAGGCGGGCGGCGGTTTGATCGTCGGGCGCCGCCAGGTCGGCGGCCTCGCGGGCCGAGGTCAGGGCCGCCTGAAATATCGCTATTCGGACAAGGGCGCTGATCAGCGCCGGTTCATCCCGGAGCGCATCGGCCATGCGCAGGTTGGTTTCAACGGCGGACCAAGCCCGGTCGCCTTCGCGGCGCCGGGCCTCAAGCTTCGTGCGGGCCGCCAGGATGCGGCTGATCTTCAGCATCCCGTTCACGTGGGGAAACAGCAATGCGGCCCCCTGGTCATACTGCAAGTTGAAATTGCACTTCGGCCGCGCGGAAGCCTGTTCAATCATCTCCAGGGCGCGGGCCACGTCTTCAAGCCCTAGTAGTTGTTCAAGGGCGGCTTGCTTTTCTTCCGACTCCGGCTCGCCCGAAAAGTCCCGCGCGGCCTGGGCGAGGCGGGAGAACAGGGGTTCCTCGCCGATGGTTTTGGCGTCCAGAAGGGCGAACGCGCTGGTGTAGAGAGGCGCGGCATTCTCGCCGGCCGGCACCGGGGGCGGGATGATATCCGCGGCGCCGATCGGCCGCCCGGCCTGCCGCAACTCCTTGTAGGCGTTCCGGAGAGAGAGCCCGGAAAGGATGAGCAAGGAGGTGTGGAGCAGGAGCAGGGCGACCAGGAGCGCGACAAGCGCCTTGATGAACCGAACAGCCGCTATTTTCATGGACCGTCTCCTTTTTCAACAACAAGACGCAGGGCTGCCTTTTGTTTGTCTATTATCGTAGGTTTGTCCTTGGGGCGCCGGCATGTCCGGCAAGGGGGCCGGGCCTTCCAAAAGGTCGCGCAGTTGCGCCTGGCGCGAAGAAAGGTCGGCCGCCGGCACCGCCGGGATAAGAAAGACGGCGGGACGGTCCGCCAGCTCCGTCAGTTCCCGGGGCAGCGGCTCGCGGACGCGCGCGACGCTAGCGTTGGGCGAAGCCGCGAGCCGGCCGTTGGCCCATTGTCCGAGGACGGCGACGGCGATCGAGGCCGCGAGCGCGCGGAGCGGGTTCCGCAACCGGCTCCACTCGGAGGGGAGAACCCGTTTCTTCCACTCCAGCCGGGCGGACGCCAGGATGCGCGCGCGGAGTTCCGGCGCGGGCCCGGGGACGCGGAAGGATTTCAGGATGGATTCGTCGGGCATCGTTTTCATGGTCGGCCTCGATTCATGCGGCGTTTGAGTTTGTCCATGCCGTACCGGTACCGGCTGGCGGCCGTGTTCGGAGAGATGTCCAGCGCGCCGGCGATGTCGTCGAACGTCATTTCGCGGAACACCTTCAGAACGATCACGTCCCGCTGCCGGACGGGCAGGGTCGCCAGGCGCTGCGCGGCGGCCTCGGCGTCCTCCGGGAGGCCGGGCTCCGGGTTTCCCGCGGGCACCAGCCACAAGTCGCGGGGATCCACGGACACCTCGCGGCGGCCCCGCTTCCGGATCAATGTGCAGGCCTCGTTGCGGGTCATCGTGAACAGGTAGGCCTTGAGCGAGACGGCGTCGGCCAGTCGGTCCCGGTTTCGGGCGATCTTCAGGAAAACATTCTGAAGCGTTTCCTCGGCGTCGTGATGCGAGCAGAGAATGGCCGAGGCGAACGCGAGCAAGCGAGCGGCATACGCCTCCCAGATCCAATCCAGCGCGACGGGATCGTCGCGGGAAAGCGCGTCGCGTATCCGTCCATCGCTGTCCTGTTCCGGCTGCACCGGGCCTCCGCATGATCAGACACCCAACCCGCCCGTTTTTGTCTATATTTTTAGGCGGTCTCGCGGGCGCTCGACCCTCCATCCATTCCTCCTGGAGGGCGGAGCTCCCGCGACGCCGTCTTAGAAGTGCACGATCCCCGAGACGTAGACCTGGTGCTCCTCGACGTCCGAGGTCATGCCCGTGCCGGGCAGGAGGCTGCCCAGCGCGTTCTCGCCGACGGAGCAGAGGTAAGCGAGGTCCAGGATCACGCGGCGCGGCCCGGAGCCCAGCGAGATTCCCGTGCCGAGCGAAAAGTTCCAGAACTCGTCCGGCTCGCCGATCGCGGGGCGCTCCTCCCAGCCCACGCCGGCGCGCAGGGGAATCTCGACCCTGGAGAAGAACAGCATGTACTCCATCGCCGCGCGCACGGACCAGCAGTCGTCGAGCGGGTTCTGGCCGTGCGGCGTCCCGTCGAGCGGATTAAGTTTCTCCTCGCCCTCGGCCTGGAAGGTGAAGTCCGACCACAGGGTCTGGCTGACGTCCATGGTCACGTAGAACTCGTCCGCGAGCCGAAGCACGGCGCCGGCGGCCCAGTACAGCGGGAAGCGGTACTCCACGTCCCGCGTCTCGGATTCCCGCGTTTCGCTCACGTCCACCACGCGCGTCCGGCTGGCGTCGTAGGTCGTGATCGTCTCGCGGACGGTCCGCTGCTGCCGGGCCTCGGCGGTCCAGGGCAGGTCCACCGTGAAGCCGAGCCCGAGCAGGCGGGACACCGTCCAGAGCGCGCCGAGCGTGGCGTTCTGCCCGGTCAGGTCGTCGGTCCGGTTCTCCTCGGTGATCGTGCCCTCGTAATAGAGGAGGTCCCCGTCGCGCGAGGCCGTCGTGTCCGTGAACGGCTCGTACACGCCCTCCACCCGCGGGAACGGCACGTCGAAGCCCGGGAAATTGCCGACCGGCGGGACGTGCGCGACCGCATCGTAGTAGTAGGCGCCGGACGTGGTCTGCCGCTCGGTGATGTCCACGCGGCTGTCCGTGGCGCCGGCGAAGCGCGCCGTGCTGGTGGAGCGGATGGGGTTGCGGCCGAGCAGGTCGTCGCCGTAGAGATTCACGGCGCCGCCCGCGGACAGTTTCGGGGTCAGCTCGACCGCGAACGCGGGCGTGACGGCGTCGATGAGCCCCTGCTGGTCGAAATCCAGCGAGGTCAGCAGCTCCGAGGCCAGCGCCTGGTCGAGGGTCCGGATCGTTTCCGTGGTGATCTCGCTGGTCAGCGTGACCTCGCCGTTCCCGAGGGAATAGGTCTCCGAGAAGGTCGAGGAGGCGCTGGCCTGCGCGGTCTCCGAGTTCCGGCGCGAGGAGCGCCCGGTGTAGTCGGCGGTGAACCGCTGCTCGAAGTCGTAGGCTTCCTGGTAGTTGATGGAGAACACGAAGTTCCGGTGGCCGGCCTCGAAGGGCAGGACGCCGCTGAAGTAGTTCAGGCCGCTGCTGTGGAACGAGTCCGACCCGACGCTCATGGTCTCCGAGTCCACGCGGTGGGTGTCGTCTTCGCCCGACGCGCGGTAGACGAACGAGGCCTCCGGTCGCTCGAGCTGGACCAGGCCGCCGGGGTTCCACGACGCGGCGGTCGCATCGTCGGCCACCGCCGTGAAGGCCCCGGCGAGGCCGAGGGCGCGCGCGCCGGATCCGCTCGGCAGCGGCGCGGAAAAGATCGTCGGCGGCCGGAACACGGAGACCGACGCGGCCTCCGGGGTGACCACGGCGCCCTGCGGCGTGAGGTGCGGCACGTCCACCTGGATCTCGCCCAGCGGCGTGGCGATGGTGAACTCCTTGCCCGCGGCCGGCAGGGCCATCGCCAGGGACATGGCCCACCGCGCCGTCTTTCCCAGCCTCTTCTTCATGGCGGCAGCACCTCCAGCCGGTACACCCGCTGCGAGTTATCCAGCCAATTCACATCCGACCAGACCTGCTCCCAACCGGATGTCCCGGAATGGGTTACGGTGTCCGTCGCGCTGTCCCAACCCTCCTCGGCCACGACCGCCTGCATGCCGATCCGGTATCGCCGCCAGGGCCGGCCCTGCCAGCGGAGGCGGAGGGTGTCGTTTTCCGCGGTGAGCGACAGGTCGAGCCGGTCGGCGTCGTTGGTCGGGTCCGTGTCCGCCATGTACTCGGCCCAGTTGCTCAAGCCGTCCTCGTCCAGGTCGCCCGCGGGATCGATCGGGAAGGCTTCGATCGGGAAGTGAGCAAGCTCCCAGGCATCGGCGATCCCGTTGAAGTTGGCGTCCACGGGGTACAGCCGCAGGTCCCCCAGGTTGTTGGTGTAGCCCCACCCCACGGCGGCGACGGCGTCGGTGATGGTGCGGGTTACGTAGCCGTCCCGGTTCAGCCGGATATCCCACGTGGTGGGATAGAGCATGAGGTTGGTGGGGAACGACCCGTCGGCGAGCGTACGCCACAGCTGCTGGTACGAAGTTTCGTAGGCGTGGCCGCGCCGCGTTTCCGTGCCGGTGAACGGGGCGCTGTCCGAGATGCAGGTGACGGCCGCGTCGGACAGGTGCGCCCCGGTGTAGCCGTCGCGCACGGTGGCCTGCTGGTAGTTGAGGCTTTCGCACCGGAACACGCAGATCGTGAACATGGAGGAGCCGCGCAGGTCCACCCAGTGCGGGTTCCCAAAGCTGGAATTCGGGTTGTCCAACTGGCCCGGTCGGGTCGGGTGCTCCCAGGGGCGGACGCCCGGCTTGAAGCCCACCTCCACGAGGTGGAGCGCCTCCGACACGCCCGGGAATGCCAGCCCCTCGTTTCTCGCGGGAAAGTAGAGCGTGGTGGAATCCACCTTGGCCCACACACCCGCCTGGCGCCCGTTGTCCGGCGCCGCCACGTAAACGATCCGCACGCCCGGCGTCGCTGTGGCCACAAGCTCGGACTGGTACTCCGACCCCTCCCCGAAGCCCGCGTCGCCGTCGGATCGCGCCGCCCGCCGCGCCGGGCCCATGCCTCCCCCGCCGCCGTAGAGGCCGGTGGGCGCGCTGATCTTCACGTAGTAGAGGTCGTTGCTGAAGTTGTTCAGCGTCCAGGACTCGCCGAGCCCCGAACCCATGGCCGTGTTGTTGACGGACGTCACCAGGCCCAGCGTGCCGTCGTCCAGGTTGCGGTAGATGGTGAGCTGGGTATCCACGTTCGTGCCGGTGTTCTTGGTGGAAAACACGTAATTCGTGTAATTTGTAAAAGTGTAGAAGAACTCCCAATCCTCGTCGTCCAGGGCCTTGAAGGTGTGATGCTTGGTCTGGCCCGGGGCGATCGGGCGCGCCTGCGGAACCGTGTCGTTGGGCTCGTCTTCCATCATCCGGAAGAGCGTCACCGCCTCGTTCGAGGCGAGGCGCCGGCTGTAGACGCGGAAATCGTCCAGGTACCCGTTGGGCGAGTTGGTGTGGCTCGGGCCGCCGCCCCCGTCGCTGCTCGTGCCGATCACAAACGGGAACTTCAAGCCGCCGTTCAATTGGAACACGGTGCCCGAGCCCGCGCCCACCGCGAGATCCGCGCCGTCAAGCATGAGATGGATATCGTTGGCATTGCTGCTGACCAGCAGGGCCACGTGGTGCCATTCGCCGTCGTCGACCCCGGTGGCCGGGTACTGGCGGATAATGGCGTCTCCCTCGTCGTCGAAAAGGCGGAACGTGATGTCGCCCATGCTGATGATGTTGCAGCCGAGGTCGAAACGGTTGGTCTGCGCGCCGCTGCCGCCCGTGGTTCCCGCATAATAGACCCCGCGAAACTCGGCCTCGATCTGTCGCGTCCAGAAGGATAGCGTGAAGCCCTGCGAGAAGTTGGTCCAGTTGAACATCGGCCCGGCGGTGATGTACTCGTTGCTGCCGTGGAATCGGTAGGCCCCCTCCGAGATCCCGAAGGCCGTCCACTCCAGGTTGGTCGTGATCAGCCCGAGGTTGCCGCCGCCGCTCTCGTCGGGCACGGTCGTCCCGTTGTCGGCGTCGAAGGAGTAGTGGAGCACCAGCCCGTTGGCCGGCAGACCGGCGAGCGCGAGTCCGGCGGCCGCAAGAAAGACGGCGCCGGACCAGGCGAGCAGGACCGGGCTCCTCCCGCGCGGCCCCGGAATGCGAAATGCGTTTCCGGTCATCATGCCCCCTATCCGTCCATCATGGCCTGTCCGCTCGCCGGGCGTCAAGCGCAACCAGCTTGCCCGCCGACGGTTATCGCCTTGTCGCCGGCTGTTCATGGAAGCATCCCGCCTTGCGGGGCCTCCCCCGTTACGGTCGTTGCCGGGAGCCCCTTTGTCGCCTCTTCCAGGCGGGAAACGTGCTTGCTCGGACTCAAAGATCCTGAAAAACCGGCCGACCTGGCCGCGGACGCCAACCCGAGGATCGCGTTCGTGCTGGACCACCAGGTTGCCGGCGTAGTTCGTGCATGCGTCGACGCGGTCCAGCCCGGAGCGGGCCCGTATATCTTACCACGCGCCCGGCGAAAGTAAGGGGCCCGGCCACGGCCCCCTTCTCATTTATTCCGGCGGGACGAGACAAAACAGCCGCCTGCCGCGACCACATCGGCGGAGACCGAAAAGGAGAAGGCCATGAAACGAACCTGGTGCGCATTATTTCTTCTGGCTGGCCTGGGCGGACCGGGCCTGCGGGCGCAGGAGCTGTGTCATTGGAACACGGATCACCGCTTCTTCCGCCTCAACGGCGACGAGGGCAGCGAGTTCGTCAACCTGTTCATCCACGACGGCGGCTTCGTCTGGACCAACTACGCCGTGGGCGGAACGGTGACGGTCCAGTCGGCCCTCTGGCTGGACGACAACAGCTGGGTCAGCATGGAACACCTCAAGGTGCCGATATCCGAGCCCTTTCAATTCTGGCAATACTCGGACCCGACCTGTGTCGCCCGGACCGGGCAGACCAATTCGTACCTGGAGGGCGACGACGGCGACCTGGAGCCGGGCCATACCTGGCCGGATCGGTTCACCGTGCAGGCGGACACCAACCTTGTCGTGGACAACCTGACCGGCCTCATGTGGGCGCGCAACGCCGACTCCGGCCATAACAACTGGGACTTCATGGTCTCGGCCGTCTACTGGAGCGTCGCGCCCGGCGACTACGAGGATTGGCGCCTGCCGACGGTCCGCGAACTGGAAAGCCTCCTCGACCTCAAGCGCGTCCTGCCCGCGCTGCCGGCCGGGCATCCGTTCAATAACGTGCAGCTCAACTACTGGACCAGCACGAGCGACGCCGCCGACACCAACCGGGCCTGGGTGGTGAGCCTGGGCGACGGGACCATCGCCCGCTGGAACCGGACCAATACCAGCCCCCATGCCTGGGCGGTGCGCGCGCACACGACGGGTAAAATGCCCGTGCCCCGGACCGGCCAGACAAACAGCATCGTCCTGGGCGACGACGGGCACCTGCGGCCGGGCGTGCCGTGGCCGATCCCGCGATTCACCGTCATGACCGACACCAACCTGGTGTTCGACAACCTGTTCGGCCGCATGTGGGTGCGCTCGCTCGGAATGACTCCCGTCGCCGACTGGCACTCCGCCGTGAGCTACTGTTCCGGCCTGGCCTTCGGCGGCTACGCGGACTGGCGACTGCCCAGCCGGCGCGAGGCGTGGAGCCTCATCGACTTCGGCAATGCATCCTTTCTCCCGGAGGGACATCCCTTCAACGGCCTGCACGAGACGTTCTTCTGGACCAGCAGCACGTATCGCGCGGACACGACCCGGGCGTGGGGGATCGAGGGCGGACACCTCGGGGCCCACATAAAAATAGACATCGGCGGAGGGATCTGGCCCGTCCGGGGGGACTGGTAAGCCCCGGCGTCCGTCGAGAAACGGAGGTGTTTCGAGCCGTCACCACATGATTCGGAACTCGTTGGAAGGCCGGTGGATGAGTCCGTTTAACAGGAAGGGAAACAACATGAAGAGATCGATAACATGGGGAGTCGTGGTGGTGCTGGCGTGGCTGGGCAGCAGCTTGTCCGCGATGGCGCAGTCTCCCTTGAGGCTGGTATTCGCCGCGCCGATCGAGGGGGCGGCCGGAGGGGTCAGTTGGTCGTACAGCGATATATATGTCCACGTGGACAGCATGGACGGGCTGGGCGGGAGTTGGGGCGCCGTCGTGCATCATGACGGGGGGGCGGGCGGCTCTTGGATCGACACGCCCATGTCGCTGGTCGGCCACTACGGCACGCACATGCTGTTTTATGCGCGCGTTCCGAGGGCCCGGATGCGGTTCGCGATTCGCGCCACCTGGAGTTACGCCGTCTCGGGCATGACCACCACGCGTGACTACTGGGACAATAACGGGGGCGCCGATTACTCCGTCATTGTTCAGGGCGGAGCCGTCGATGGCATCGTGGGCGGCAACGTGGGGCTCGTCGTCGCCAGCAATTACTGCCGCACGGTCAGCGGCCTGCCGGCGATCCCGCGCCTGTGCAATCAGTATGTGGCCGGCACCCTCGTGGTGCAAAGCACGGCGCCCTCCGTGGTCGCGGGTATCCGGGTGACCACCGACAACTGGAGGCACTTCACGGACATCCCGGTTTCCAGCGCGGCGAGCTACGGTTTCGGGTACGGCAGCGCCCAGGTTCGGGTGTGCCGATTCGAGCAGCGCATCGGGACGCGCATGACGAAGCCCAACAGGACGGCGAAGTTCGCGGTTTACTTCCGGGACGCTTTGGGGCGCGAGTTCTGGGACAACAACTTCGAACAGGACTACACCGTCCGGGCTGGCGGGACGATCCGCTGACGCAGGCCGGGCGCACGGGAGCGCGAGGGAGGCCGGGGGGCCTCCCTTTTTTTTACCGAGCGATCGCTGGGCGCGAATATTCGTTGAACGCCGACGCCCCGGTGAGGGACAAAAGCACGGGACCGCGGGGCAATAAGCCGGCGGTCACGGCGTTAGTACATTTGGATGGAGCAGGACGGGGAGTGACTTATGCCGCGGACGGTGGTCGGAAAATGCTGCGTGTGCGGAAGCGTCCGGCGCGAGGGCCGCTGGGAAGCGCCGGATAGGCTGGAGGCGGAGGACGCGTTCTATACGCACGGCTACTGCCCCGCCTGTCTGAATCGGGCCCTGACCGAACTCGCGCTGATCGATCTTCACCTGGCCTCCTGGCCGGCGCCTCGGCCGCGGGAGGCCGTTTCCGCCCGGTAAGGGCCGGCGTCCCGCCCGGGCGTGGCGTGGCCAGGACGGCGGGGCGGCTCGCTTTTTTCAAGCTGTGCTTCGAAGACTTCGCGTCCGGCCGCGAGAATTGCTGGATATTCGACTTCTACGGGATCCTGGCCGATGCCGGCGGGAATCTCAAGCGGAGCTATGCCACCGGCTCCGAGGACAGCCATCCCAACGGCTCGGCGTACCGGGCGTTGGCCTTCAGGTTCAGAGGCCTTTTCGAAGAAGCCGGCTGGCCCTGAACGACGGGCGTGGTATAGTTTGCGGCGCATGAACCGCAAGGAGCAACTCGTGCTGGCCAGCGCGTCGCCGCGTCGCCGCGCCTTTCTGAAATCGCTGGGCTTCCGGTTCCGCATTGTTCCCCCGGAACTTAACGAGACCCCGAACCGGGGGGAGCGCCCCGCGCATTATGCGCGCCGCCTTTCCGAGGACAAGGCCGCCGAGGTCGCCGCGCGCATCCGCGGGCCGGCCGTGATCATCGCGGCGGACACCATCGTGGTGCAGGGGCGGAGGATTCTGCAGAAACCCCGGGGCCGGGCGGATGCGGGGCGCATGCTGGAGGCGTTGAGCGGCCGGTGGCACGCCGTGATCTCCGGCCTCTGCGTCGCGCGCGCAGCCGGTGGGCGGGTCGTGCGGAGGCGCAGCCGCACGGTCCGGACCGCCGTTGAATTCAAGCGGCTGACCCGGGAGGAGATCGCCGGTTACATCGCCACGGGCGAGCCGATGGACAAGGCGGGGGCGTATGCGATCCAGGGCGTCGGATCGTTCATGATCCGGGCGATCCGGGGCTCGTACACGAACGTCGTGGGCCTGCCGGTCGCGGAGTTGGTGGACATCCTGGAGCAGGATTTTGGGCTGGTGCTGCACCCGCGCGGGCTTAAAGCAAGTGCGTCTCGTAGTCGAGCAGGATCGCGCGGGGGTCGGACCGCAGGTGCTCGCTGACCTCGGCGAGCCGCTTTTCCACGACATCCTTTTCCGCCGCCACGGTGACAAACGCGAGAGTCGCGGCCTGCCAGAGGTCCTGTTGGTCCACCTCCGCGACGCTGACGTTCATCTTGTTGAGCGCCCGGTCCTTGAGGCTGCGCAGCACCATCCGCTTGTCCTTCAGCGAATGGGATTCCGGAATGCTCAACGTGGCTTGCAGGAGGCCGATGACCATGAAAGAAGAATAGCGCGTTTCCCGGCCAATGGAAAGCCGTCGAGGAGGGCGCGCCATACTTTGCAAAGTGTGGCGCGGATTCAGACGGCCGATACGGGCTGAAATAAGAGAGACCCCGCCCTTGGGCCGGCGCGAATATATTTAAATAGCCGAATAAATAACGCATTATTTGGCTGAATGGGGCCGTCGTAGATGGCGTGGGAGCTTGTTCTTCCGCGTGAAGTTCCGGTGCCTGAAGGCTGCGCCACACTTTGCAAAGTGTGGCGCACCCCTGATGGCGAAATAGCAGGATCTCCATCCCCTCATGTCGCTGTCGGGTTCCATTCCTCTTGCCGCGGCTTCCTTCCAACCCCTATAGTAGCGAGCTAGAAGCCTATGACGGATCGATTCGTTACGGATACCCTGAACAAGGCGGATACGGAGTTCGATATCAGCCTCCGTCCGTCCCGCTTCGCCGACTTCGTCGGCCAGCCGAAGGTGAAGGAGCGGCTGGAACTGTTTGTCGAGGCCGCGCGGGGGCGGGGCGATGTCCTGGGCCACGTGTTGCTTTCCGGCCCGCCCGGCCTCGGCAAGACGACGCTGGCCTATATCCTGGCCAACGCCATGGGCGTGAATATCAAGGTCACCTCCGGTCCCGTGATCGACAAGCCCGGCGACCTCGCCGGCCTTCTGACCAATTTGGAGAAGGGCGACTTCCTGTTCATCGACGAAATCCACCGCCTTCAGAAGTCCGTCGAGGAATATCTCTACGCCGCCATGGAGGACTACGTCCTCGATATCGTCATCGACCAGGGGCCGCACTCGCGGTCCGTCCGCCTCAACCTCCCCCGCTTCACGCTGGTGGGCGCCACCACCCGCAGCGGGCTGCTGACGGCGCCGCTCCGCTCGCGGTTCGGCCTGGCCGCGCGGCTCGATTACTACGACACCTCCGCCCTGCAGGAAATCGTCACGCGCTCGGCCCGGATCCTGAACGTGGACGTCGAGCCGGCCGGCGCCCGGGAGATCGCGGGGCGCGCCCGCGGCACGCCCCGCATCGCGAACAACCTGCTGGCCTGGGTGCGCGACTACGCGCAGGTCAAGGCCGGGAACCGGATCACCCGCGAGGTCGCGGACCGGGCGCTCGCCATGCTGGATATCGACGAGCACGGCCTGGACGAAATGGACAAGCGCATCCTGGAGACCCTGCTCCAGAAGTTCAGCGGAGGACCGGTCGGCGTCCACTCGCTGTCCGTGTCCGTGGGCGAGGAACCGGACACGATCGAGGAAGTCTACGAGCCGTTCCTGATCCAGCAGGGCTACCTCAAGCGCACCCCCCAGGGCCGTGTGGCGACCGAGCGCGCCTACGAGAAATTCGGCCTGAAACCCAGGGGACAGGCGCCCGAGCTGTTCTGATGTCCGCCCCGGCGGCTACTCCTTCAGTCCGAGCTTGTTCAGCTTGGGCCGGATGACGAACTGGCAATAGGGTTGCGACGGGTTCCGGCGGTAGTAGTCCTGGTGGTATTTCCCGGCCGGGTAGAACTCCGCGGCCGCAGCGATTTCCGTGACGACCGGGCGCGCGAAAACTTTCGACTGGTCCAGCGCCGCGCGCGAGGCCTCGGCCGCCTGCCGCTGCGCCTCGTCGTGGTAGAAAATCACTGACCGGTACTGCGTGCCCACGTCGTTCCCCTGCCGGTTCCGTTGCGTCGGATCGTGCGCTTTCCAGAACCACTCGAGAAGCTGCTCGTACGAAACGCGCGCGGGGTCGTAGCGCACCTGGATCACCTCGGCATGGCCCGTGCCGCCCGCGCAGACCTGCTCGTACGTCGGATTCCTGACCGTCCCGCCCATGAATCCGGAGACCACCGACAGCACGCCGGGCGCCTGCTGGAACACGGCCTCCATGCACCAGTAGCACCCGCCGCCGAACGTGGCGATGGCGGTATTTTCCTGCGGGTTTTCATGCATCACGGGCTCTCCCTTCGCGACGGCGGCCAGCAGCAGGGCCGGGACTATCCAGAGTTTCATCGAGCGTTCCCTCGTTGTTTTCCCCGACCTACTATCGCCCATTTCGCCGGAATCTCAATCAGGCCGGCGGCCGCCGGGCTCTCTTTACGCTCGAAAAGGCCGGCCGATCCGCTATGCTGGCCGCGGCGTGTTCAACGGCATGACCGTCATACTGATCATCGCGATGGTTGGCCTGATGATCTGCTCGGGGTTTTTCTCGAGCAGCGAAACGGTCTTTTTTTCGCTCAATCCATTGGCCCTGCGCCGCGTCAGCCAGCGCAACCCGACCATCGGCGCCTGGATTCATACCCTCCTCTCCCGCCCGACCCAGATCCTCTCGACCGTGCTTATCGGCAATACCATCGTCAACGTCGGGATCGCCGCCATCGGCTTCCTGCTGGCCGACCGGGCCTTTCCGGGGCGCGGCGAGGCCATATCGATTCCCGTCGTCACGGTCGCGCTGGTGATCTTCGGCGAGGCGGGGCCCAAGAGGATCGGCCTGCTCCATGCCGAGCGGCTGGCCGTGTGGTTCGCGCCGATCATGCTGCTGCTCATCCGCGCCCTGGCGCCGCTGCGCTTCCTGCTGGAACGCCTGATGAAGTCGTTCGAGCCGATGTTCCGCCCGAGCGGCCGGACGCTGAGCGAGGAGGAGTTCGAGACCGTGCTCGAAATCAGCCAGGAGCAGGGCATTCTCAACGCCGACGAACTGGCCATGCTCAAGGCCATCGTGGACCTGGAGGATCTCAAGCCCGGCGACGTCATGACGCCCCGCGTGGACCTCGTCGGCGTGGACCTGGGAGGGGCGCCGGAGGACTGGATCGCGGTGGCCCGCAAGGCCCGGCGGAACTTCCTGCTGCTGTACCGCGGCCAGGTGGACAACGTCGAGGGCTTTCTGGACGTGCGCAAGTTCCTGCTCGACCCGGAGCACCGGATCGAGTCCGCCCGGCAGCCGCCGTTCTTCGTGCCGGCCAACACGCCGCTCAACCAGGTGCTGATGCAGTTCCAGCGCGACCGGCTGCGCATCGCCGTCGTGGTGGACGAGTACGGCGGCGTGGCCGGCGTGATCACCCGCGGCGACATCCTGGAGGAAATCACGGGGGAGATTTACAACGAGTTGAGCAAGCCCCGACCCCTCTTCCAGCAGGCGGGGCCGCATCGCTGGCTGGTGGACGCCAACATCAGCCTCGAGGAAATCAACCGCAAGCTCCGGCTTAATCTCCGGGCCCGGGGGGCGGATCGCCTGGCGGGCTGGATCGCGGCCCGGGCCGGCCATATCCCCGAACAGGACGACGTGGTGGAGGCCGACGGGGCCCGGGTCACCGTCATGCAGACCATCCGCCGCCGCGTCACGCTGGCCCAGATCGAGAAAGTGGAGGGCCCATGAGCGGCGAGTGGATACTGCTGTTCCTGTGCCTGGCCGCGGCGTGGTTCTTCTCGGGCATCGAGACGGGGCTGGTGGCGATCAACCGGCTGCGCCTGCACCACCTGGTCCGCCGCAAGGTCCCGGGCGCCGAGATACTGCAGTACTTCCTGCAGAATCCGGACATCCTGCTGGGCACGACGCTGGTCGGCACCAATATCGCCGTGACCATGGCCTCGACGCTGGCCGTCAACCTGGGAGCCGATGCCTTCGGCTCTTCGGGGGCCTGGCTGGCCAGCGCGGCGGTGACGACCGTGCTGGTCGTGTTTTGCGAGTATCTGCCCAAGGCCTGGTTCCAGGCGTTCCCCTCGCACCGCAGCCTGCCGTTTGCTCCCGTGCTGAAGGCGGCGCGATGGGTCCTGATGCCGGCGAGCGCCCCCCTGATGGGGCTCGTGCGCCTGCTGACCCCCGGCCGGCCCCGCGACGACGAAAAGAGCCGGCCCCTGGTCACCCGGGAGGAGATCGTCCACCTCGCCGGGGAAGGGAAGAGCACCGGCATCCTGACGCCGGCCGAGCACCGGATGATCCACGAGGTCATCGAGCTGAAGACCAAGGCGTGCCGCGAGATCATGACGCCGCGCGACCGCATGGTGTACATCCGACAGGATGCGCCCGCGCCCGCGCTGCTCGACCTCGCCCGAGCCCGGGAGATCAACCGCTTTCCCGTGCAGGATCCGGAGAAGAAGACCTTCGTCGGCATCGTGCACATATTCGATGTCCTGGCGGACGCGAACAGCGCGGACAAGCGGGTCCGCGATTACATGCGGCCCTGCCAGTTCGTCGCGGACCACGCCCCCGTGGACCATATCCTCCCGCGGATGCGCGTGACGCGCCAGCACATGATCCTGGTCACCGACGACCGCTTCGAGGTGATCGGCCTGGTCACCCTCGAGGACGTGCTGGACGAGGTGCTGGGCGCGCTCTGACGGCGTGCCTCAATCCCGGGAGTCCGGCCGGCCACACAGCGGGCAGGCCGGGTTGCGGCTCACGGGAATTTCCCGGAAGGTCATGGCCAGGGCGTCGAACTCCAGCAGGCGGTTCACGAGCAATTCCCCGGCGCCCAGCAGGTATTTCACCGCCTCCGCTGCCTGGATGCAGCCGATCACGCCCGGCACGGCGCCCAGCAGCCCGAGGGGCGAGGCCGGGTCCGGGGGCGGCGGACCGTCGAAGAGGCAGCGATAGCAGGCAGTGTGCCCGGGGAGCACGGTCATGACCTCGCCCGCGAAGGCCGCGATGCCCGCGTGCGCATAGGCCCGGCCGGCGGCATGGCAGGCCTCGGCGATGAAATACTTGGTCGCGAAATGGTCCGTGGCGTCGACCACGAAATCGTATTCCCGAAGCATCGCGGCCGCGTGCGCGCGGTCAAAGCGCCCGGCATGCAGCCGGAGCCGGACATCCGGATTCAGCGCCCGGATCTTGTCGGCGGCGGACTCTGTTTTGGGCCGGCCGAGATCCGGAGTGAAGTGGAGGATCTGGCGCTGCAGGTTGCTCCACTCGACGACGTCGGGGTCGGCTAGGCCGAGGCAGCCGACGCCGGCGGCAGCCAGGTAGAGGGCCGCGGGCGAGCCGAGGCCTCCCAGGCCGATGACCAGCACGCGGCCGGCCAGCAGTTTTCGCTGCCCGGCCTCGCCGATCTGGGGAAGCGCCAGGTGGCGGGCATAACGCTGTTGCTGTCCGGGGGCGAGGCTCATGACGCCCTCATGCCATGTGTCAGGGCCCGCATCAAGTTTTTTCAGCGCGCCACACTTTGCAAAGTATGGAATGAGCCTGCGGAGCGGATTAACCAATAACCGCGCGCCTTTCTGTTCTGACCCGCGCCACACTTTGCAAAGTGTGGCGCGGGGTTTCCGAAGGGGACGCGGCCCGGGTTCCTGGCCGTTGCGCGAGGCAACGCCGGCGCGATGAAGGGCTTGTCCGCGCGCGCCGCCGGGACTAGGATGCTTCACAACGCGGAACCGGCCGGAGGATAAGCCATGCATGGCAGCATCAGACTCGTCGTTGGGCGCGCGGTCATCTCCGTCCTTACGCTTCTCGCCCTGCCCTCCCCGGCCGAGGAGGATCCGAACAGCCCCTTCCTGCAGGACCTGACCGAGGCCTACGTCACCCTCGGTCGGGCGAACCGCGCGCGCGAGGAGGAGTCCTGGGAGCAGGCGCTCTCGCTGTACGAGGACGCCCATGCCCAATACCGGCGGCTTCATAACCTCTACCCGGATCGCCAGCCCGATATCGTCCAGTATCGCCTCGCCGATTGCGCCAACCAGATCGAAGCCTTGCGCCGGCGGCTGGGGCCGAACAAGCGGACGGGTCCGCGCCCCGCATCGGAAGCCGCGCCCTCCCGGGATCCCGCGTCGGCGGACTTCGCCGATGAGAACCGGAGCCTTCGCGAACGCCTGGCCGCCGCGGAAACGAATGCCGCACGGACGGCGGCGATGTCCGGGCAGGATATCGCGCGGTTGACCGCGGAACTCCAGGCGGCGGAAGCGCAGCGGGTCGCCGACCGCGCTTCCCTCGAGGCCGAGAAAAAGCAGTTGGAGGAGGCGCGCGGAGAAATCGCCCGGCTGAAGCAGGACCTCGACGGAGCCGCCCGGAACCTGAAAAAAATCGAAACCGAACGAGACAGCCTGCGGGCCGCCCGGGAGACGCTGGAGGAGACCGCGAAATCTCTGGCACGGGAACTAGAGACGGCCCGCGCGCGACTGGAAGCGGAGCAGGCTGCCGCCGCGCCTCTTGTCGAAGCCCGCCAGGCGGAACAGGAGCAGAGGAAACTCCTGGAGCAAGCCGAGGCGCAACTGGCGGAGGCCCGCCAGGCTACCGAAGCCCTCCGCGCATCGCTCGATCAAAGCGAAACACAGCGGGCCCAGCTGACCGAGCGGGCGGCGGAGCGACAGGAAGAAGCGAAGAAGGACAGGCAGGCGAGGAAGGAGCAAGCCGCGGAACTGGAGGCCGTACGGAGCCAGTTGGCGGAGGAACAGGCGGCTTCGGCCTCCCTGCGCGAGCGGATCGAGGCGGCGGAAGCCCGTATTCAGGAGTTGCAAAACAGCGCGTCGTCCCCCGCCGCGGGGATATCCCCGTCTCCGCCGGATCGCGCAGCCGAAAAAATCCGGCGCGCGATGGAGCTGGAAAGGACGGGGAAATTGGAGGCCGCGCTGACGATCTACCGATCGTCGCCCGGCCGACCGGACATGGTTAAGGGAGCCGGGCGTTGCCTCCTGAAACTCAACCGCGCCGGCGAGGCCGTGGACGTGCTGACGGCGGAGGCCGGACCCGCGCAGGATGCCGAATCGCGCCTGCTCCTCGGGATCGGCCTTTGCACGCTGCGCCGGTACGCCGAGGCCGCCGCCACGCTGGAGGCCGCCCTTCCCTCCGATCCGCAGAATCCGGCGCTGCATAACGCGCTGGGCGTGGCCCGGATCGGGCAGGGCAAGCTGGCGGAGGCGCGCCAGGAACTGGAGCAGGCCGTGGCCCTCAACCCCGACCTGGGGGATGCCCACTTGAACCTCGCGCTGGTCCTGGCCGCCGATCCTTCCGGCGACCGAGCCCAGGTCCGGGATCACTATAAACGCGCGCTGGAACTCGGGGTCGCCCCCGAGCCCCACCTGGAAAAGACACTCGGAAAGCCCTGACCGGCGGATCAGCGGCGGCTCCAGCGCTCCCGGTCGGTCAGGAAGAGCTGGTCCATGTTGTTGATCGGAAATCCCTGGTTGAGCGGGAAGTCAGTCGGGATGCGCCCCTCCAGGATCGGGTACCACGTGCGCTCCGGCCCGGTGACCAGGCCGCTGACGAACGGCTTGTCGCGCGTGATCGTCGTGAAGTACAGCCCGTAGATCCGGCGGTGGTAGTCGTTGATCTCGTAGAAGGAGTCCAGCTCGGAGGGCAGCAGCAGGGAGGTGCGGTCCCCGTACCAGGCCGTCGCCCAGGACATGTCGCTGCAGATCATCTCGTCGGGCGTGAGCATGCGGGTGACGTGCATGATGTACGGCGGGAAATAGGGCGGGTACGGCGGCCCCGCGCGGGGCGGCAGCAGCGCGAAGGCGAGCGGCAGCGCGCTGGTCACGACGAGGGCCACGATGAGGGCCAGCTCGAACAACCGCGCCTGGAGCTGGAGCCGGTCCAGCAGCACGAAGAAAAACGCGAGTCCGAAGAGCAGAACGACGGGCCAGCAGACGGTCAGCAGGCGCGACGTTTCCTCACCGAACAGGGCGGCGACCGGCCAGAGCAGCCCGATGCCCAGCGCAAGGCACCAGCGCAGCCGATGGGCCGCGGTGTTCACGAACCGGAAGAAGAGGGCCGCCACGAACAGGCCGAACAGCAGCCCGTCCCCGGTCCTCCAGAGGTCCTGCCGGTAGAACCGCGACAGGCCGCCCATCCACTTGGTCTGCAGGTCGCGGAAGACTTTCTCGAACTCCAGCGATGGCTTCAGCGTTCGGTCGAATCCGTTGGCGGTGAAGGAATCCGTTCCGTTCAGCGCCAAGTGCCCGGCCAGGCCGAGGGGGTTGCCGCAGACCAAGGCGTTTCGCGCCAGCCAGGGGGCGATGCCGAGCAGGAAAACCAGCAGGAAGACCGCCGCCCAGGTCCATCCCTTCTTCCGGAAGGAGAGCCCGATGTAGACCATCAGCGCCGGGGCGAACACGGCGGCGGCGTAGCGGGTGTAAAACGCAAGGATGCACAGCGCGGCGCTGCCGGCCAGGAGCAGCAGGGCCTGGCCGCGCGGCCGCCCGTCCTCGGTCTGCTGGCCCGCCGCAAGGTAGGCCAGGTAGAAAGCCGTCACGACCAGGAACGTCAGGAGGGACAGCCCCAGCCCGGAGATGCTGTTGCGCCAGACCGTGTCGCTCAGGAAGTAGAGCGTCACGCCCAGCACGGCGACCCGTCGGTCGAACAGGCGCCGGCCGAAGAAGAACAGCACGAGGCCGGTCATCAGGGTGAAGAAGTGCCCCAGCGGCACGATCACCCACTGCTCCGGCGGGAACACGGCGGAAGGCTTCTCCGTCGCGAACGCGGTCCCGGCCACCTTGAAGGCCGCGCCCAGCACCGCCGGCCAGAGCGGCGCGTTGACGATGTCCGGGTGGCGGTCCATCTTCAGCCCCCCCGCCGGGTTCTTCCGCGACAGGTACCACAGGCTCGCCGGCCGGATGTTCTGCGTGATGAAGCGGTGGTGGGTTGCCAGGTTCCGGCCGAGCTGGGCGGCGTCCATGGCGGCCGGCTCCTTGAGGCCGCGGAATTGCGTCGCCGTGTACAGGAGCATGGTGATCAGGACAAAGAGCAGGTACAAGCCGACCTTCATCAGCGCCAGGCCGATGCCGACGTCGACGTTGTAGATCAGATCCTGAATCCGCGACTCAAACGGTTTCGCTGCCATGGCTGCTCCTGTCGCTCCCTGCCTATCCGCCGCTTATGCTACGGGGTCTCCGGCGGCCGGGCAATTCCGAATATGGCCGCCCCCTATGCGCGGAATTCCACGCGGACCGGCGTGCCGGCGCGCGACTGCTCCACGTCGATTTCCAATACCGGCCGAGCCGCCCGCGCCCACGACGCGGAAGCCTCGAAGGGCAGCAGCCCCGCTCCCGCCCCCCAGGCGACGGCCAGCAGCGTCGCGTCGTGCACATGCACGTCGGCCGGCCGGGTCGTCAATCCGTGCACGCGGAAGAGCCACCGCCGCCCACCGGCGTCGGCCAATCCGCCCGCGGCGGGTTCGACCTCGATCTCCACCGTTCCGCGCGCCCGGCGAAAGCGCAGGGGCGTTACGCGGCCTGCACCCTGCCGGTACGCGATCGAGAAACCGTCGTCTTCGTACAATTCCCGCCGGGTGTCAAAATCGCCGGGATACCAGGCCAGGTCCGCCCGGATTTCAGGCCAAAGCGCCGTGCCCGTGTGGAGCCGGAGCGGAGTGGAAAACAGGATGCCGCCGCCCCTGATCAACATGGGCACCTGGTGCAGGGCCGCCGGAATAGCCTGCTCGGCCGGACCCTCGATGCGGGCGCCCGTCCAAGGATCCATCCACATCCCCGGCGGCACCCAGACCGGACGGGGCGAATCCGGGCCGTTCGGCCGGCCCCAGAGCAGCTCGAACATCGCGTGCCAGGTCCCGAGATTGCGATACTCCACCCGCAGCGCGCAGCGCTGGCCGGCCTTCAGGTCCACGTCGCGCCACTTGTACACCTCGCCGGACTGCTCGAACTCGTCGAGCAGCAGGCGGTCGTCCAGCCACAACCTCACGCCGTCGTCCGTTCTGACGCCGATCCGGTACTTCCCGTCCTCCGGCACGGGCCCGAGGGTTCCCGTCCAGCGCGCGGAAAACCCCCGCCCTTCCATGCCGGGCGCCGGTGGCCGGCCGAACCACCCGTGATTCAGCAGGGGCTCCACGAGCCGGGCCGCGGGCTCGCCCGCGAGGCGGTCGTTGCCGAAATACTCGGCCTGCAGGCCGGGCGTTCCGTCTGCCCCGCGCAAAAACTCCGTCGGAATCGGCGCAAGCGGCGTCGCGGCGCGAAGGATCGGCGCGACCAGCAGGTCCGGGCCCAGCAGGTACTGCGTGTCGGACGCCGCCTCCGCGTGGCCGGGCCACTCCAGGTCGCCGCGGCGCAGCATCGGAGTCCCCTCCGCAGACGCCTGCCGGGCCGCCGCGTAGAGCGTCGGCAACAGCCGGTATCGAAGCCGGATGTACTCCGACGCGATCGTCCCCGCGGGCTCCCCGAACATCCAGGGGAACCGGTGCAGTTTGTAGGAGCAATGCAGGCGGCACACCGGCGACAGGGTCCCGTACTGAACGAAACGAACGTACAGTTCCGGGTCCGGCGTGTCGTGGTGCCCGCCCAGGTCGTCGCTCAAAAACGGCAGCAGCGAGAGCGTCCCGCTGCGCACCGCGTTGCGGACCGCCCGCTCCAGGTCGGCCCAGGACGCCCGCGTGTCGCCGGTCCACCAGATCGGGAACCGGTGCGCGGCCGGGTGCGGCGGGTTGTTCAAGTGCCCGTTGTCGATGCCGTCGGCGTTGGACATGATCATCGGCCGCCGGTCCGGCCGGTAGGCCGCCACGATGTCGTGGTAGAGCCGCATGCCCCAGGTTTCCTTGCCGAGGCCTTCCGCCGGTGAACCGAGCACCGTGTGCCAGTTGCGGTCGAACCACCAGAAATCCGCGCCCTGCTCCAGCAGGCTCGTCAGCCCCCGCGCGCGGTAGCCGATCTCCGCGGGCGACAGGGCGCGAGGATCCGCCGGCTCGGGATGGTCGTTGAGCATGATGCGCACGTGGCGCTGGTGCGCCGCGCGGATGAAGCCCGGCAGGTCCGGAAACAGCTCCCGGTTCACCTCGTAGCCGTGCGAGGCCCCGACGCGCCAGTCTGTGTCCAGCACGAAGATATCCAGCGGGATGCCGCGCCGCCGGTACTCGTCGATGATCTCCAGAGCCTCGTCCTGGCGATACGGGTAATAGCGGCTGTCGATCAGCCCGAACGCGCACAGCGGCGGAAGGGGCACCGGGCCGGTCAGCCGGAGCAGGTCGCGGACAAGTTGCCGGTAGCCGCCCGCGCCGGGCAGGAACACGTAGACGTCCCGCGCCGGGTTGCCGAGGTTCCAGCCGCTGGCGGGATCCGCGTCGTTCGGCGGCGGCAGCGCGCCCCACGCCGGCGGCACGAGCCGCGGCTGGTCCGCCAGCGCCCAGCTCGCGAAGGAAGCGGACGGCTCGGGCAGGAAGGCCTTCGCGGGCACGGATGCGGCGCCGTCGAACAGCAGCGTGCCGTCCCTCGATATGATGCGCACGTCTTCCAGCTTCGGCTCCCGGCGGCGGACCTCGACGCGCACCTCTCCCGCGCGCAGAAGGGTCGTATCATCCCGGATTTCACGCTCGACGGGAACCCCCGGCCAGTCGCGCTCCACCACTGTGAACGTGGGCCGGTCTTCAAAGCCGCGCGGGCCAGCCTCCTCAATACGGACCAGCGTCGGGGCCAGCATTTGGATGCGTAGTGCGCCCAGAATAACGGTTGAATTCGAAGCATTCACAAGCGGCCCAACATACAGCCGGCGGTGAAAAAGGGAAGCCCTGATTTCCGCCGATGGAGCGGCGGGTTGCTCAAGGGCTCGATGGCGGGTCTTCCGCCAGCCCGTACTCCTTGAGCTTCCGGTGCAGGGTGCGGCGGCTGATACCGAGCTGCCGCGCGGCCGCGGTGCGGTTGTCGTCACAGGCCTTCAGCGCGCGGAGGATCAGCTGCTTCTCCGCCTCGTCGAGGGAAACCGGCCCGGCGGGCAGGCCGCCGCGCGGGCGCGACTCGTCGCGGAGCGCGGCCGGAATGTCCCGGACGGTCAGGGTGTCGCCGCGCGCCATGACGACCATGCGTTCGATGACGTTCCGCAGCTCGCGCACGTTGCCCGGCCAGGTGTGCGCGGCGAGCGCGGCCATGGCCTCGGGCGTCAGCCCGGCGATCGTCTTGCCGTTCTCGGCGGAGAGCTCCTTGAGAAAATGCTGGACCAGCAGCGGGATGTCGTCCGGCCGCTCCCGCAGCGGCGGGAGGTGGATCGTGACGACGTTCAGCCGGTAGTAGAGGTCTTCGCGGAACGTTCCCTCGTCCACCATCTTCTTCAGGTCGCGGTTGGTGGCGGCGATCAGGCGAACGTCCACCTCGACGGTCTCCTGGCCGCCGACACGCTCGAACTTCCGCTCCTCGAGCACGCGCAGGATCTTCACCTGGATAGCCGCCGGGATCTCGCCGACCTCGTCGAGGAACAGCGACCCGCCGTCCGCCAGCTCGAACCGGCCGCGGCGCCGTTCGACGGCCCCCGTGAACGCGCCCTTCTCGTGGCCGAACAGTTCGCTCTCGAGGAGCGTCGGCGCGAGCGCGGCGCAATGGAGCGGGATGAACGGCCCGTGGACGCGCGGGCTCAACTGGTGGATCGCACGGGCGACCAGTTCCTTGCCCGTGCCGCTCTCGCCGGTGACCAGCACCGTCGCCCGCGACGGGCCGACCTGGCGGATGGAGTCGAAGACCTCCTGCATGGGGGCGGACCGCCCGATGAGCTGCTCCAGCCCGAACCGGGCGTCGAGCTGCTCGCGCAGGCGCCGGTTCTCGCTCTCCATGTCGCGCTCGCGCAGGGCGCGCTGGAGGAGGAGTTCGAGCCGGTCGAGGCTGACGGGCTTGGTGAGGAAGTCGTAGGCGCCGCGCTTCATCGCGTCCACCGCCGTCTCGATGCTGCCGTAGGCGGTGAGCAGGATGCAGACGGGCGCCGGGGTGCGGGCGAGGGCGCGCTGCATCAGGGCCAGGCCGTCCTCGCCGGGCATGCGGATGTCGCTCAAGAGCACGTCCGCGGGCTGCTCGTCCAGGATCTGCAGGGCGCGCGCGGCGCTGTCCGCCAGGCGGACGGCGTAGTTCCGGCCGAGGGCGCGGGCGAGCCCGTCGCGGGTGTTTTTCTCGTCGTCCACGATCAGGATCACGGGCTGCTTTTTCACGGCGGGCCTCCATCGGGTGCGGCCGGCTCGAGGTCCGGCGAGGCCTGGAGCAGCCGCAGGCGCTGCCCGGTGCGTGGGAGCAGGAGGGTGAAGGTCGTGCCTTCGCCGGGCCGGCTGTGGACCTCGATCTGTCCGCCGTGGTCGCGCACGATGCGCTGGACGATGGCGAGGCCGAGGCCCGAGCCGTCCGGCCGCGTGGTCTGGTAGGGCTCGAAGATCCGGTGGATGTCCTCCGGCGGGATGCCCGGGCCGCGGTCCCGGAAGGCGATCTCCACGAACCGGTCGGTCTCGCGCAGGGTGATCTTCAGCAGGCCGCCGCCGGGCATGGCCTGGATGGCGTTGCGGATGATGTTGAAGAACGCCTGCTTGATCTGGTCCGCATCGATCGGGATCGCCGGCAGGGCCTCGGGGGCCTCGACCTCGACGAGCACGTCGCGGTCGCGGATCTCGTGCTGGAGGAAGTTCAGCGTCTCGCGCAGGACGTCGGCCACGGAGCCGGGCGCGAGGTTCGGCGGCGCGGGCCGCAGGGCGCGGAGGAACTGGGTGAGGATGCCGTCGAGCCGCTCGACCTCGCGGCGGCTGACCTCGACCAGGTCCACCAGTTCCCTGCGCTTCTCCGGGGGCAGCCCGCCCAGCTCGCGCTCGATCAACTGAAGGTGGATGTGCAGCGAGTTCAGCGGGTTGCCGATCTCGTGCGCGACGCCGGCGGCCAGCAGGGTCAGGGCGTTGAGCCGCTCCGATTCGACCGCGCGGGCCTCGTGGTCGCGGTCGGAGGTGACGTCCCGCAGCAGGACCACGGCGCCGCGCTCGCTCTCGGCGACGGCGGTGAGGGGCACGACGTAAAAGTCCAGGAGCCGGCGCTCGGGATAGGTGATCTCGATCTCGCGCGAGACGAGCCGCGACCACTCCTCGGGATCGAGCTCGAGCAGCCGGTCCCAGTCCATCTCGCGCAGGAAGCGGCGGATGGACTGGCCCGCGGCGGCGTCGGCCTGGAAGCCGAGCATCTGCTCCGCCGCGCGGTTGGCGTAGGTGATGCGCCCGCGGCCGTCGAGGACGATGATGCCCTCGCGCACGGCGCGGAACAGGGTCTCCAGCAGGCCTTTCTCCCGGGCGAGGCGCAGGAAGTGCGTCTGCAGGCTGCCGGGGTCCACCCGGTCAAGCCGTTCCATCAGTTTGTCGAGGAACGCCGATTTCATGGCGGGCCGCTCCCGGCCCGGGGACACCATGGCAAAACGCGCAGGGAAAATCAATGCGATCAGCCCTTTGACACCGCGGGGCGCCTGTGCTATTCAACGCGAAAACGGAACGCGGCCCATGTCCATCGAAGCCATGCAGCATCCGGTGCTCGTGCTGAACCGCCTCTGGCAGGCGATCAACGTCTGCACGGCGGACCGCGCGCTCGCCCTGCTCTACACCGGCCACGCGCAGGCCGTGTGCGAGACGCCCACCGGTTTCGGGACGTTCTCGTTCCGCGAATGGTGCGACTTCTCCCCGACGGCCGGCGAGGCGGGCGCGGTCCGGACCATCTCCCTGCGCATCCGCATCCCGCGGATCATCCTGCTGCTGTTCTTCGACCGCCTGCCGAACAAGGAGGTCAAGTTCACCCGGCACAACGTCTTCGAACGCGACCGGAACACCTGCCAGTACTGCGGCAAGCGGTTCGACCGGCGCGACCTGAACATCGACCACGTCGTCCCCCGCCAGGCCGGGGGCCTGACGCAGTGGACCAACGTCGTCTGCAGCTGCGTGGACTGCAACCGCCTCAAGGCGAACCGGACGCCCGAGCAGGCCGGCATGCGGCTGATCCGCAAGCCCAAGAAGCCGCGCTGGCGCCCGTTCGTCGAGATCCAGTTCGTCCGCACCGCGGACCACAGCTGGCGGCATTTCCTGGACCTGGCGTACTGGAACGTGGAGCTGGGCGAGGACTAGTCAACCCGCGAAGGAGACCACCGTGGCCAGCGAAGAAGAAACCAACCTTTACGGCGTCGAACCCGGCTGCCCCACGCACGGGGACGAGAAGATGCGCGAGTGCAGCATGTGCGGGGCCGAGTACTGCCGCGCCTGCCACCCCCGCTCCACCGTCTGCCCGGACTGCGCCGAGCCCTCCGACGACGACGAGGAGGAGGCCGATCCCGATTTCGAGGACGTCAACGACCTCGACGAGGTCCTTGAGGACGACGAGGAGGAAGAGAAGTTCGACAACGGGGAGGACGACCTCCGCGGCGGGGGCAAGGATCGGGAATATTAATCCGGCCCGGTACGCCGGGCCCGCCCCGGGGCGTGGAGCGCGACCATGACCGATGCCGCCACCCCCATGATGAGTCAGTACCGGCGCATCCGGCGGGACCTGCCGCCGGACGCGATCCTGTTCTTCCGGCTCGGTGATTTCTACGAGATGTTCTTCGAGGACGCGAAGGACGCCTCCGCCATCCTCGACATCGCCCTGACCAAGCGCCAGGGCGTCCCCATGTGCGGCGTGCCCTACCACGCCGCGGACCTCTACCTCGCCAAGCTCATCCGCGCCGGCCGCAAGGTCGCCATCTGCGACCAGGTCGAGGACCCCGCCGTCGCCCGCGGCATCGTCCAGCGCGAGGTCACCCGCATCGTCACGCCCGGCACCGTCCTCGAGGAGAACGTCCTCGAGTCCGCCCGCCATAACTACCTGGCGGGCGTCGGCCTCGCCGGCGACCGGATCGGCGTCGCCCTGCTCGACCTCTCCACGGGCTCGTTCACCATCGAGGAGCACGCCGACCCGGTCGCGCTGCGCGATCCGCTGGCCCAGGCCGCGCCCTCGGAATGCGTCGTCCCGGAAACGGCGAAGGATGATCCCCGCGTCCGCGCCGTCCTCGAGGCCTGCGGACAGACCCTCGTGACGCCGTACGAGGACTGGACCTTCGAGCCCGTCTCCGCCACGGAACTGCTGGCCCGCCATTTCGAGGTCCACTCGCTCGCCGGGTTCGGCTGCGACGACAGGCCCGCGGCCGTCGGCGCCGCCGGCGCCGTCCTGCACTACGTCGTCCACGAACTGCGCCGCCAGGTCGGGCATATCCGGCAACTGCGCCTGCGCAACCCGGCGGAGTTCATGGTCCTCGACGAATCCACGGCGGCGAATCTCGACCTCGTCGCCTCCCGCGGCCCCGCCCGCGCCGGCGTCGCGACCACCCTGCTGCGCGTCCTCGATTCCACGCGCACGCCGATGGGCGCGCGCTTGCTCCGCGAATGGGTGCTGCGCCCGCTGACGGACCTCGGCCAAATCGTCCAACGGCACGACGCCGTCGAGGCCCTCTTCCGCGACCGCCCGCGCCTCGCCGACCTGCGCGAGCGGTTGGGCCGCGTCCGGGACCTGGAGCGGCTGATCGCCCGGCTCGGCGCCGGCGCAGGCAACGCGCGGGACATGGTCGGCCTCGGCGGCTCCCTCGTCGAACTGCCCGGCCTGCGCGACGTGCTCGCCGGCGCGCCCGCCGGCCCGCTGCCCGATCTCGCCGCGCACATCCGCCCCCTGCCCGAACTCGTGGACCTGATCGCCCGCGCGATCGTCGATGAGCCGCCCGCCGTGATCAAGGATGGCGGCCTGTTCCGGAAAGGCTATCACCCGGAGTTGGACGAGTTGCGGGCCGCCGCCACGGAAGGCCGCCAGTGGCTCGCCGACTTCCAGGCCGCCGAGCAGCAGCGCACCGGCATCAAGTCGCTCAAGGTGCGCCACAACAAGGTGTTCGGCTACTACATCGAGATCACCAAGAGCAACCTCGACGCCGTCCCGGCGGACTACATCCGCAAGCAAACGATCGTCAACGCCGAGCGGTTCATCACGCCGCAGTTGAAGGAGTACGAGAACAAGATCCTCGGCGCGCAGGAGCGGGCGCTCGCGCTGGAGCTGGAACTGTTCGCCGAACTGCGCGCGGCCGTGGTCAAGGAGACCGCGGCGATCCAGCAGTCGGCCGAGGCGCTGGCCGCCGCGGATTGTCTGTCCTCGCTCGCCGAGCGCGCGCTGGCCCTGGGCTACGTCCGGCCGGCGATGAACGGCGGCGACGCGCTGAAGATCCGCGAGGGCCGTCACCCGGTGATCGAGCAGATGCCCGAGTCCGAGCGGTTCGTGCCGAACGACACCGTGATGGATGGGACGGCCAACCAACTGATCATCATCACGGGCCCCAACATGGCGGGCAAGTCCACGTACATCCGCCAGGTCGCGCTGATCGTGATCATGGCACAGGTCGGGTCGTTCGTCCCGGCCGCGTCGGCAGAACTCGGCGTCGTGGACCGGGTGTTCACCCGGGTCGGAGCGAGCGACGATCTCGCGCGCGGGCGCAGCACGTTCATGGTCGAGATGCAGGAGACGGCGAACATCCTAAACAACGCCACGCCGCGCAGCCTGATCGTGCTCGACGAGATCGGCCGGGGCACGAGCACGTTCGACGGCATCAGCATCGCGTGGGCCGTCGCCGAGCACCTGCACAACCACGCGCCCGTGAAGGCCAAGACCCTCTTCGCCACGCACTACCACGAGCTGACCGATCTTGCGCTAACCATGCCGGGCGTAAAGAATTACAACGTCCTCGTGCGCGAGCGCGGAGACAAGATCGCGTTCCTCCGGCGGATCGTGCCCGGCGCGGCGGACAAGAGCTACGGGATCGCCGTCGGCCGCCTGGCCGGGCTGCCCGCGGCCGTTGTCGATCGCGCGCGGGAGATCCTGGCCAACCTCGAGGAGGGAGAGTTCGGCGAGGGCGGCCAGCCCAAGTTGGCTCGCCACGGCGGCGGCCGCAAGCGCCTGCGCGACCCGAACCAGATGAACCTGTTCGGGCAGGAATAGATTTTTTCCCGCTCAGGTGGCCACGGGCAGCGCGGGCTGCGAGGTGGTCAGGCCGTCGAGCAGGACGGCCATCTTCGCGCAGAAGTCGAGGCCGAGAACGTCACCATCCGCCGCCCCTGTAGCCGCCGCTTCCCGCACGGAGAAGTCCGTCCCCATTTTCACGCGCCAGCCCGGCGCGCTGTAACGCAGCTCGTCGCCGGCGACCACGAACTCGTGGGTCTGGCCCGCCTTCCGGCCGCGGATGCCCATGTGCCCATTGGCGCGGAACACCATGAAGGCATTGTCCTGCTCGGCGTCGAATTCCTTGCGGCGCAGGTAGAGTCGCGGCTTCATCTTGTACGGCGCGCCTGCGGTCGGGCAGAAGGTCTCGCAGTTGCCGCACTCGTTGCAGAAGTCCGTCAGGACGGCGACCTGGAATGGCTGGTCCACGCGAACCGTCGTGCCGGGCGAGGCGACGCCCTTGCCGCCGCGCGCCGCGAGGTCGGCCAGGCGCCGCTCGAAGGCCTTGACCTTGTACGTCAGGATCGCGCGGTTCGGGCACACGCTGACGCAAAGGCTGCAGTACGTGTGGCAGTCCAGGCAGCGCGAGGCCTCGCGCTTCGCCTCCTCCTCGGAGAGCGTGAGCTGGACCTCCTCGAAGTTGAACCGGTCGGCCGGATCGCGGTGCGGCAGGTGCACGCGGTACTCGCGGCGCGCCTTGCGCCGGATGAGCTCCGTCTCGTTCACCGCCGGCCACGCGGCGCGGCGTTCCTCGATCGTCTCTTCCTTGCGCCGGATGGCGTCGGCGATCTTGCGGCCGTCGCCCATGGCCATGACGATGGATTCCGGGCCGTCGCCGACGACGTCCCCGCCGGCGTACAGGCCGGGCGCGGACGTCTCCATGGTGACCCGGTCCACCTTGAGGTAGCCGGACTTGTTGCGCTCGACCGGCTCGCCCTCGAGGAACTTCAGCGAGGGCTCCTGGCTGATCGCGACGATCAGGTTGTCGAGCGGGAGCTGGAAGTCGGAGCCGGGGATGTCCACCGGGCGGCGCCGGCCGGACTCGTCTTTCTCGCCCAGCTTCATTTTCCGGACCTCGAGGGCGGTCATCTTGCCGTCCTTCGCGATGACGCGGAGGGGCTTGACCAGCTCCATGATCTCGATGCCCTCCTCGAGCACGCCGGCGATCTCCTCGGGCGCGGCGGGCATCTCGGCGATCGTGCGCCGGTAGACGATGGTCACCTTCGCCCCGGTCAGCCGCCACGCGCTGCGGGCGCAGTCCATGGCCACGTCGCCGCCGCCGATGACGCCGATGCGCTTGCCGAGCGGCGGGGGATGTCCCTCGCGCGAGTCGCGCAGGAACTGGAGCGCGTCCAGCACGCCCGCGTTGGTCTCGCCCTCGACGCCCAGGGTCTTGCCCTTCTGGGCGCCGACGCCGAGCGCGATGTAGCGGTAGCCCTGCTTGCGCAAATCGGCCAGCGTGAAGTCGCGGCCGGCCTCCTGGCCGAACCGGAACTCGACACCGAGCTGGCGGATGACGTTCAGGTCTTGCTCGATCACCTTGTCCGTCGCGCGGTACGCGGGGATCGTGCCGGAGACCATGCCGCCGACGTACGGCCGCGCCTCGAAGACGGTGACCTGGTAGCCGGCCTGGCCGAGGAAGTAGGCGGTCGACAGGCCCATCGGCCCGCCGCCGACCACGGCGACCTTGACGTCGCGCGCGGGCGCCTGGGGCCGGTAGTGCGGCTTGACCTCGTGGTCCATGATGAACCGCTTCATCTCGCGGATGGCCAGCGGGTCGTCGTAGTGCGTGCGGATGCAGGTGTTCTCGCAGAGATGGTTGCACGCGCGGCCGAGGACCGACGGCAGGGGGTTGTCCAGCCGCGTGATCTCGACGGCCTCGTCCACCCGCCCCTCGCGGACCAGGGTCATGTACTGCGGGACCTTCTGGTTGATCGGGCACTCGTCGGTGCACGGCGCCTCGATACAGTCGAAGAGGTCCAACGCGCGCGTGGTCTTGGTTCGCGAGGTGTCGAAGCGGTCCTTGCGGTAGCGCGGATCCTTGAGGACGGCCGCTGCGTAGCGATCGAGGTTGGCCAGCGCGCCCGCCTCGCCGGCGATCCCGCCGGACTTCTTCGCGATGAGGCCGGGGATATCCTTCGCGCCCGCGGCCTTGATCGCGTCGCGGACGTGGTCCAGGTACTGAACGATGCGCAGGTAGCCGCCGGACTTGAGGATGTCGGAGCAGACGGTGATCGTCCGCATGCCTGCCGCTAGAAGGTCGGCGACGTTGAACGCGTCCGCGCCGGCGGAGAAGGACATCATCAGCTTTCCGCCGAACTCCCGGCCCAGCTTGGCCGCGAGGTTGGTCGTGACCGCGTGCAGCGCGCGGCCGGACATGTACATCATCTTTTCCTTCGCCGGGAAGATCGGGCGCCAGTTCTCGACCTCGAGCGTGTTGGACAGTTTCACGCCGAACTGGAGGTTCCGCGCGCGGGCGGCGTCGCCGAGCCGGCGCAGCATGGGCACGGCGTCGGCGTACTTCAGGTCGTGCTCGAAGGCGATATCCGGCACGGTGACGTCGCGGAAGCCGAGGTCCTGGTTCAGGATGCGGCGCAGGTCGGCCGGGCCGATCAGGGTGGGGTTGCACTTGACGCTCGTGTGCAGGCCCCATGTCTCCAGCAGGTATTTCGAGATCTGCTCGATCTCGCCCGGCGGGCAGCCGTGCATGGTGGAGAGGGTCACGTTGTCCGACATCCGCGCCGGGATGTTGAGCGAGCGGACGGCCGGGTCGCGGCGCGCGATGATATCGAGATCGCGGGCCAGGTCCTCGCCCGCGTCGTGCATTTTCTCGAGGTACCACTGCATGTTGGGCTTCTGCAGCCCCTCGAGGTTGTAGCCGACGCTCATGTTGAAGACGATCCCGGGCTCCTTCCCGGGCAGGCCCAGCTTGTGGTGGAGCAGGTGGATCAGGATCCACGCCCGAAGGTATTCCTCGAACGACTCGTGGACCTTCAGTTCCTGCGACCACTCGCAGTTGTAGCCCTCGTCCTGCATGTCGATGCACGGCTTGGAGACCTCGAGTTCGTCGAGCGTCTGGACGGTCTTAAGCTCGATGAACCGCGCGCCGCAGAGCCAGGCGATGATGATGTTCTGGGCCATCTGCGAGTGCGGGCCGGCGGCGACGCCAAAGGGCGTCTCGAGGGTCTTGCCGTAGACCGACGCGCGGAAGGAATCATCGGGCCGCGGCCGGAAGAACAGGTCGCGCGGGATGCCGAAGATGGAGTTCGAGCCCTCCAACTCATCCAGGATCCAGCGGGCCAGTTGCTCTGTTGTGAGGGGTTGGAACTTGTCGGACATGGTCTTTCCTCCGGTCTATCTTCGCACAAAACTCCCGAACGCCGGTCGACGGCGGAGCGCCGGACGTTACGGCGCGGGCTTGCGGATCACGACCTTGAAGGGCGCGCCGGCCTTGGGTGCCGCCGGCTTCTTGACCACGGTCTTGGGCGGCGCGGGTTTTTCGGGCGGCGGCATGGGGCTTGCCGACTGGTCGGCCGGGGCTGGCCCCGGCGGGGCGCCTTCCGGGGCGGCGGGGGCCGCGATGTCCTCGACGATCTCCTGCAGGATGGTGCTGTAGCCCTTGCCGTCCGCCATGGCCTGCTGCATTTCCTTCAAGGCGTCGTCCGTCTGCGGGCCGGCTTCCTGCTCGAACAGGAACGTCGTGGAGCCCACACGAATCCGGTCGCCGGGGTTGAGCTTCACCATTTCCACGCGCTGGCCGTTCACCGTCGTGCCGTTGCGGGACTTGAGGTCCTTGATGAAGAATTCGCCGTCCCAGAGGCGGATGCCGCAGTGGACCCGGGATACCTTTTCGTCCAGCACGACCACGTCGGCCTCGGGGCTCCGCCCGATGGTGATGGGGCGGTCGCCCAGTTCGAACTCCATCTGGGTGCCGTCCTTCTTGGCGTATCGCAATCGCATGGTGCTTCGTCCCGTTGACTGGGGTGTATCCTAGGGTATCCGCCGGGCGGGACGCAAGCCGCTAAATCAGGCCCTTGGCGAGCAGGCCGCGGAAATACTCGATGGTCAGGGCGAGGCCCTGGTCCAGGTTCGTGGCCGGCTCCCAGCCCAGCACGGCGCGGGCCTTGCGGATGTCCGGTTGGCGGATCTTGGGATCGTCCTCCGGCAGCGGCTTGAAGACGATCGGCGAGGTCGCGCGGCACAGGCCGCGGATCTTCTCGGCGAAGTCCAGCACGGTCATCTCGCTTGGATTGCCGATGTTGACCGGTTCGTGGCAGTCGCTCATGGCCAGCTTGTAGATCCCGGCGATCAGGTCCGCGACGTAGCAGAAGCTGCGGGTCTGGCGGCCGCTGCCGAAGACGGTGATCGGCTCGCCCTTGAGGGCCTCGGTGATGAAGGCCGGCACGACGCGCCCGTCGCGCGGCCGCATGCGGGGGCCGTAGGTGTTGAAGATGCGGACGATCCGCGTGTCCACGCCGTGGAAGCGGTGGTAGGCCATGGTCATGGCTTCGGCGAAGCGTTTGGCCTCGTCGTACACGCCGCGCGGGCCGATGGGATTGACGTTGCCCCAGTAGGTCTCGGGTTGCGGGTGGACCAGCGGGTCGCCGTAGACCTCCGAGGTGGAGGCCAGGAGGAACCGCGAGCCCTTGGCCCGCGCCAGGCCGAGGGTCTTGTGGGTGCCCAGCGCGCCGACCTTCAGGGTCTGGATCGGCAACTCCAGGTAGTCGATCGGGCTGGCCGGCGACGCGAAGTGAAAGACGATGTCCACGGGGCCGGGGATATCGATGTACTCGGTGACGTTGTGGTGGATGAACTGGAAGTCGTTCCTTCCCTCGAGGTGCGCGATGTTGGCGAGGTTGCCGGTGATCAGGTTGTCCATGGCGATCACGCGGTGCCCCTTGCCGAGCAGCAGGTCGCAGAGATGGGAGCCGAGGAATCCGGCGCCTCCGGTGACGAGCGTGACTGGTTTGCTTTCCGGCATGACGGCAGCACACGCTAACGACTGTCGGCGCGCCCGTCAAATGCAAACGAGGGCGGGGTTCCCAGCCCTCGTTCGGGACCGTTGCGATATCCGCAGGCCGGTCCTCTGCGCGCCTTCGGCTATCCTGTCGGAGCCGCGCCGCCCTCCCTAGGTATTTTCACACTTTGCAAAGTGTGAAAAAAACAGAATCTTAAAAATCGGCAAGTAATTAATGAAAAATGCTTATACTGGCGGGCATGGAATTCCACACTTTGCAAAGTGTGATATGCGGAGCGCTGGCTGGAACCGGCCCGTTTGAGCAGGGGCAGAACCTACGGCCGCCCGTACAGCAGCACCCCGAGGACCGTCAGGCCGTACAAGAACAGGTCGGCCAGCAGCGGCACGTCCGTCAACAGGATCTGCTCGGGCCGGTCACCCTTCTCGTGGCGGTACACGATGTCCAGGTAGCGGAACAGGCCGAATATCACGAACGGGATCGTCAGGCCGAGCTTTGCCGTGCCGAACTTCTGCACCGTATCCGGCCACAGCGTGTACAGGGCATAGCAGACCAGCGTCGCGGCGCTGACGATGGCGATGAGCTGGTCCAGCAGCCGCTCGTCGTACTGCCCCATGCTCTCGCGCGTCGCGCCGGCCACGTCGCTGAGCACGACCTTCTCGTGGCGCCGCTTGCACAGCGCGAGGAACAGCGCCAGCAGCAGCGTGCACAACAGCAGCCACGGCGAAATCGTCGCCCGGATCGCCACCGCGCCCGCCAGCGCCCGCAGCACGAACCCGCCCGCAATCATGAAGATGTCCACCAGCGCGACCTTCTTCAGCGCCAGCGTATAGACGATTTGCAGCGCCACGTAGCCGCCGATGACCAGCGCCAGGTCCCGCGACACGAGCCACGCCCCCTGCAGGGCCGCGATCAACAGGATGGCCGACATGCCCAGCGCCACCGGCACGGGCAACTCGCCCGCCGCGATCGGACGGAGTTTTTTCTTGGGATGAAGCCGGTCCTGCGGAAGATCGCGGACGTCGTTGAACAGGTATACCGCGCTCGAAGCCAGACAGAACAGCAGCGCCGCCCCGATCGCCGTCCAAATGGCCGATATCGCCACGCCCTGCTGCCGGTCGCCTAGCGCGAAAATGAACGCCGCCAGGACCACCGCGTTCTTGGTCCATTGCTTCGGCCGCATTGCGCGAACCGCGCTCCATAGGGGATTCGCGCTCATGACGCCGCCTTCGCCGCGATGCTGCGGGGATGGGCCGGACCAGGTCTCCGCCGCAATCCGTTGCGCATGAATATTTTCCACACCAGCCACAACGCCTCCCCGACGATGCCGCCGCTCATCTTCGACTGGCCAGACCGGCGCTCCTCGAAGATGATGGGCGCCTCCACGATCTGGAATCCCCGCCGCCACGCCTGGTGCGTCATCTCGATCTGGAACGAGTAGCCGTTCGACTTGATCTCGTCCAGCGGGATGGCCTCCAGCACGGCCCGCCGATAGCACTTGAACCCGCCCGTCGGGTCCATGAACGGCATCCCCGTGATGATCCGGACATACAATGCCGCGCCCTTGCTCAACATCAGCCGGCTCAACGGCCAGTTGATCACCCGGATGCCCCCGACGAACCGCGAACCCAGCACGAGGTCCGCCCCCCCGGCGGCCTCCAGCAGGCGCGGCAGGTCGTTCGGGTTGTGTGAAAAATCGGCGTCCATCTCGAACAGGAACTGGTAGTGCCGCTCCAGGCCCCACCGGAATCCCGCGAGGTACGCCCGGCCCAGCCCCTGCTTGCGCTCGCGGTGCAGCACGTGCACCCGCGGGTCGCCGGCCGCGATCTCGTCCGCGATCCGCCCCGTGCCGTCCGGCGAGTTGTCGTCCACGAACAGGAGGTCCGCCGACGGGCACGCCTTTTCCACGGCCGCCACGACGCCGCGGATGTTCTCCTTCTCGTTGTACGTCGGAATGACGACGAGCGCCTCGTTCATCGCCCCCCCAATGTAGGACACTCCCCCCGGGTCGGCAAGCGTTTACGCCGTTGAAATCCGCGCGGGAATGCGTATGGTGAGTTCGGAACGCGCATGAAGAAAACGATCCATACCTACGGCGACGCCGTGCTGCGCAAGAAGGCGCGGCCGGTGGAGAAGGTGGACGATGCCATACGCGCCCTCGTGCGCGACATGCTCGACACCATGCGCGAGGAGCGCGGCGTCGGCCTGGCCGCCGAGCAGGTCGGCGAGGACGTCGCCGTCTGCGTCATCGAGGTCCCGCCGGAAATGGACCGCGACGACAAGGGGCTGTTCTTCAACCCCGGCGCGACCATGCCCCTCGCCCTGATCAACCCGAAGATCGTCGCCGCCTCGCGCGACACCGAGACCGCCGAGGAGGGCTGCTTGAGCTTCCCCGGCATCTACGCGCCCATCACGCGGCCCGTCGAGGTCACCGTCGAGTACCTCGACACCCAGGGCAAAGCCCGGGCGCAGACCTTCCGCAAGTTCGTCGCCCGCGCCGTCCAGCACGAGATGGACCACCTCAACGGCGTGCTCTTCGTCGACCACATGTCCGCCCTGAAGAAGATCGCCCTCGCCGGCCAGCTCAAGCGCCTCAAGCGAGAGACCAAGGAGGCGATGAAGGAAACGAATCTGTAGCGCCGCGCGGCGTGGCGCGCTACAGCGATGTTTTCCAAACATTGGAAAAAGTGCTGTCCATTTTTTCCAAACATTGGAAAAATAGCGGCGAAATTTTCCAAACATTGGAAAAACCGGCGGAAAAGTTTCCAATGTTTGGAAAAAATGAAGGAAAAATTTCCAATGTTTGGAAAACGCCCCCTGAACCCTGAACTCTGAACCCTTCCCTCCCCATGCCCATCACCGGCCACACGAAGATTTACGCCGTCCTCGGCCACCCGGTCGCGCATACGCTGTCGCCGGCGATGCACAACGCCGCGTTCGCCGCGCTGGGGCTCGACGCGGTCTACGTCGCGCTCGACGTGACGCCGGAGAAGCTGCCGGGCGCGCTGGCCGCGCTGGCGGACCTCGGCTTCGGCGGGCTGAACGTCACCGTGCCGCTGAAAGAGGTCGCCTGCCGGGCGCTGCCGAACCTCGACGAGTCCGCCCGCCTGATGGGCGCCGTGAACACCGTCCAGTTCACGCCCGCCGGGCCGGTCGGGCACAATACCGACGGCGCGGGTTTCCTGCGCGCGGCCGAGGAGGCGTTCGGCGCGCCGGTCGCGGGCCGCTCGATGTTCATCCTCGGCTGCGGCGGCGCGGGCCGGGCGGTCGCGCTCGCCTCGGCGGGCGCCGGGGTCACGAAGTTCGCGCTGGCCGACCTCGACGCGGGGCGCGTCCGGAAACTGGCGATGGAACTCGAGACCCAGTTCATGGTCTCCGAGGCGCGCGTCATCGAGGCGTCGAGCGAGCTCGCCGGTGCCGCGCGCGCGGCGGATCTCGTCGTGCAGGCGACGCCCGCGGGGCTGAAGCCGGGCGACGCCTCGCCGCTGGGCGCGGGGGCGTTCCGCGCCGGGCAGTGGGCGTTCGACCTCGTCTACGGCGCGCCGGAAACGCCGTTCATGCGCGAGGCCAAGAAGAGCGGCGCGACGGCGGCGAACGGGCTGGGCATGCTGCTGCACCAGGGCGCGAAGGCGTTCGAGATCTGGACCGGCCGCGCCGCGCCGGCGGACGTCATGCGGCGCGCGCTCGAGCAGAAGGTGTACGGCGCATGAGCGACGTGCCGCCGCTCCTCTGGGGGTACCTGACGGCCCTTGTCTTCGCCTTCGGCGCGTGCGTCGGCAGCTTCCTGAACGTCGGCATCTACCGCATCCCGCGCGAGGAGTCCGTGATCGCCCCGCGCTCGCACTGCCCGCACTGCGGGAAGCTGATCGCGTGGCACGACAACATCCCGCTCGTCAGCTGGCTGGTCCTGCGGGCGCGCTGCCGGCAGTGCGGGGAAAAAATATCGATCCGGTATTTTCTCGTGGAATCGCTCACCGCGGTTCTCTTTCTATTGGTGTGGCGGGAATACGGCGTGGATCCGCGCACGCCGGTATACCTGTTGATCATGGCGGGCCTGGTCCTCGGCACGTTCGTGGACCTGGAGCACCTGATCATCCCGGACCGCGTATCCCTGGGCGGGATCGCGGCGGGACTGATATTGAGTCCGCTTGTGCCCTCGCTGCACGGCGTGACCGGCGCGCTGGCCGGGTTCAAGATGGCGTTAATCGGGCTGGCGGCGGGCGCCGGGGTGCTGTGGCTGGTGGGCGTGCTGGGCAAGCTGGCGTTCAAGAAGGACGCCATGGGGCTGGGCGACGTCAAGCTGCTCGGCGGGCTGGGCGCGCTGCTGGGGTGGCAGGCGGTGGTGTTCATCATCATGGCCTCGTCGCTGGTCGGCTCGCTCGTGGGCGTGGGTATGATCGTCAGCGGGCACAAGGAGTGGCAGAGCCGCGTGCCGTACGGGCCGTACCTCGCGGTGGCCGCCGGGGTGTGGATCCTGTGGGGCTTCCGCTGGTGGGCGGCGTACGTGACATGGCTGCGCCCGCCGATGTGACGGCGCCGGAGTCCGCGCCGGGATCCGGAGGCGCGACGCCTCTCCCGCGCCGCTTCGCTTGACGGTTTCCCGGGGTCAGGGCGCCCCGCCTTCATGCGGCGACGCCCCATTTCATCGAGCCAAACATTTCTCTTGTGTTCCTGGAAAGGGACGGCACAATGCGCGGCTCTAGCAATGTGGAGGAAGTAATTGTTATGGCTACCGGTACTGTGAAGTGGTTCAACGAGAAAAAAGGTTACGGGTTCATCATTCCGGACGGAATGAACCAGGATGTCTTTGTCCACTACTCCGCCATTATGTCGGAGGGGTTCAAGACCTTGAACGAAGGGGACAAGGTCCAGTTCGAGATCTTCCAGGACGCCAAGGGCGCCCGGGCCCGCGACGTCACGCTGGTCAACGCCGTCGCCGCCTCGTAAGGGCGGACCTGCCGCGCTTGTGTCTCATGCCGCCACGGATCCCCGGAGTGTTCCGGGGATCTGCGGCGCTTTGCCCGGGCTCGCGATGAAACACGCCAACCTCATCCTCGTCGGTTTCATGGGCGCCGGCAAATCCGCCACGGGCCGGCGGGTGGCCGCGCGGCTCGGGCGCCGGTTCGTGGACATGGACGCGGTGATCGAGGCGCGCGCCGGCCGCGCCATCCCCGAGATCTTCGCCTGCGAAGGAGAGGCCCACTTCCGGAAGCTGGAGCGCGCGCTGGTGCTTGAACTGGCCGGGCAGCGCGACCTGGTGATCGCCGCCGGGGGCGGCGTAGTGCTCAACCCGGACAACCTCCGCGATTTCGAGCGGACGGGACTGGTGGTCTGCCTGTCCGCCGCGCTGGAAACCATCCTGAAACGCGTGGGGCATCATCGGAACCGCCCGCTCCTGGAGGGCGGAGACAAGGAACAGCGCGTGCGGGAACTGCTGGAAAATCGGCGCGCCCTGTACGAGGCCGTCGCCCGGCAGGTGGAGACGACCGATCTCACGCCGGACGAGGTCGCCGCGCGGGTCCTGGCGCTGTACGGCGAAGCGCCGGAGGCGCCGGTGTAATCCGCAGTTGCCTTTTGGCGGGGCAAGGGGTAAACACGCGGAGTTTTCCAACCGAGAGGATACGGCCATGGCGGAAGAAAAAGCACCCATCGAAGCCGGACCCGAGGCGCCGGCGCCGCAGACGGACACGGACAGGCTGCGCGCCCTCTGGCGCGAATACGGGCAGCCCGCGCTGATCGGCCTGGGGTTGGCCGCGGCCTTCCTCCTGGGATTCGGCGCGTACCGCTCCTACCGCCAGAACAACGTCGTGAAGGCCGCGCAACTGCTCGCGCGCGCCGGTTCGGTCGAGCAATTGCAGCAGGTGGTCAGCCAGTATCCCTCCACGCCGGCGGCCCCCATGGCCATGCTGACGCTGGCGGCCCGCCAGTTCGACGGCGGCCAGTTCGAGCTGGCGCAGTATACCTATGCGCAGTTCGAGCAGAAGTACGCCAAGCATCCGATGAAGTCCGCCGCGGAACTGGGACGCGCCCAGTGCCTGGAGGCGATGGGGCAGATGGACCAGGCGGAACAGGCCTTCGATGCGTTCGTCGCGGCGCACCCGGACGATTACCTGGTCCCCCTCGCGCGGCTCAACAAGGCCCGCGTGCTGGCCCAGGCCAATAAGCTGGAAGAGGCGCGGGCGGCGTACGAGGATTTCATTGCCGCGAATCCCGAGAGCGGCTGGCTCCCGCAGGCGGAGAACGCCCTGGACCAGATCAACCGGCAGATCCGGGCGGGTCCCGCGGCGGTTCCGGCGCCCGCGCCGGCCCCGGCGGTGACGATCCCGGAAATGTCATCGATCCCGCTGGCCCCGGTCGCCGCCGACAGCGCGGCGCCCGCGCCGGAAGCCCCGGCGGTTACGATTCCGGAGACGCCGGCTCCCGCCCCAGCTCCTTGAGCAGCAGCGCCCGCGCGCTGATGCGCGGCCCCGGGAAGAGCTCCAGCAGGCGCGGGGTCTGCTCATCCCGGTCGAACATCTCCGCGAGCGTGGCGTACACGCCCCGGTCGTACTTCAGCATGGCCTCCAGCTTGCGCGTGGCCACGTCCTGCACGACGAAACAGAGGGATTCCGCGGTGGAGTCCTCGGCATTGAAGAGCAGTTCCTTCCGGGCGGGATTCAACCGGTCGGCGTTGCGCGTGAAGAGCAGGTATTTCAGGTACTCGATGATCCGCTCATTGAGCCCGGCCTCCAGCAGGAAGATGCGTTCAACGAGCTCGGTGCGGTTGAAAACGAGCCCGATCGTCGGGGGCCGGACCTCGGCGGGCAGGACGTTTTCGAGGTTCATCAGCAGCTGGGCAAACAGGCGCTCGCTGTTCTCGACGGCGTCGTCGGCCATGGGGACCAGGTAGATCATGATGCGCCGCGACGGGTCGTGGTAGAGCAGCGGTTTGTCCACGCGGAACGACAGCTCGCAGCCCTCGCAGCGGACCACGTTGATCGCGTTGGCCATGAGCTTCTGCCGCAGGTCGGGATCGGTCTTGACGTTGATGGACTCGTAGAGCCCCGCCGGCTGCTCCTGCCGGCAGCGCGGGCAGCGGATCTGGTATGTTTTCAGTTCGGACATGGCGTTTCAGGACAGGGAGCGTACCCGTCGTCCCTTGGCCCGTCAACCGGGTCCGGCCGCCGGGATCCCGGATCTGGAATCAATCGGCCAGGCAGGACGCGATCTGCGGCAGCGTGGTGAGCAGCAGATCCGGCGGGGCGTGGCCGGGCTGCGGCCGGTAGGAGCGGGCGTCGCCGGCGAAGAGCGCCGTTCGAAATCCCAGCAGGGCGGCGGGAGCGACGTCGTTGGCCGCGTCGTTGCCGACGACCAGCGCGGCGCGCGGTTCCAGGCCGTGGCTTCGGCGCAGGCGCTCCGCTGCCGCGCGGAACAGGCCGGGCGACGGCTTGGCCGCGCCCTCTTCGAAGGACCACACGCACATGTCCCGCGCAAAACCCCAGGCTTCCGGCGCGCGGCCGGTGAGCGCCTCGATGAGCAGCGGGGTATAGAACTGGGCGTTGGAGACGAGGCCGAGAACGAGGTTCCGTTTCGCGAGAGTCTCCACGAGTTCGAAGGCCCCGGGCACGGGCCAGGCCGGGTTGACGCGGGTCTCGTACTCGATGGCCAGGAGTCCGATTTGGTCTTCCTTCGGCGCCGCGCCGATTTCGCGGAGCAGCGCGCGCCAGATTTCCCGGATATCGACTTCCGGGCGGTCGACGCCCGCCGCGCGCCGCTCCTCGTGGCGTCGCCGGATGAGGGCGGCGAACCGTTCCGCGGCGCGCCGGGCGGGCTCGTCATCGAGGCGGCCCAGGCCCGCGGCCTCGAAGGCCCCGGCCATGGCGTCGGCGCGGACGGCGTCCAGCGAAAGGCCGATATCGCCGGCGCCGGAGATCAGCAGGGTGCCATAGACATCGAAGAGCACGGCCCGGATGCCCCGCAAGGCGGGGGTACGGGGCTCGATCCCGACGGGCCGGGGCGCCATCGGCGCCGAGCGCGCGGCGAGGCGCCGCACCCATTCGATTCGCGCGTCCGGCTGGGGGGCGGCGGTCACGGCGGCAGGCCCCGCCGCTGCCGGTAAGCCGGCAGGTCAATCATGGGCGGCCGCTCCTCTTCCACGATATGGTGCTCGACGAGCTCGTAGGCGTTGTCGCGCGCCTGGAACTGGCGGAGCATGGCGTGCAGTTCCGGGAGGGCCTCCGCGCCCCCGCCGGGCCGGAGCCGGGAGAGGAAGGTCTGAAGGATGCCGAAGGCCATGCGGCCAAGATCCCCCGTTGACTGGTTGCGGTGCACCCGCCGGTCGAGGTCGGTTTGCGCGAAGGCCTCGAGCCCGTGCGCGCGGTACACGTCCATCAGGTGGGCCGTTTCCACCCCGTACCCGATGGGAAACGACAGCCGCTCGAGCGTCTCGCGGCGCACGGCGTACTCGCCGGACAGCGGCTGGATGAGGGCGGCGAGGTCCGGGAAGAACAGCGAGAACAGCGGGCGAATCAGGATCTCGGTCACGCGCCCGCCGCCCGACGGCCGGGTTCCCCCGGCGCCCGCCAGCGGCCGGTCGTAGAAGGCCTTGACGTACCGCACCTCGGGCCGCTCGATGAGCGGGCCGACGAGCCCGTAGGCAAAGTGCGGGCGGATGTTCTTTATGTCGGCGTCCAGGTAGACGATGATATCCCCCGCGAGCTGGTAGATGGCCTTCCAGAGGTTTTCGCCCTTGCCGCGCCGTGTGCCCGTCTCCGGCAGGATGTCCGCCGACTCGTAGACGTCCGCGCCGAACGCCGCCGCGACCTCGCGCGTCCGGTCCGAGGAGCCGGAGTCGATCACGGCGATTTCGTCGAAAAGCGGATACCGGCTGACCAGCTCCGCGCGGAGGAGCATGATCTCCTTGCCGATGGTTTTCTCCTCGTTGAGCGTAGGGATGCACAGCGAGAGGCGCAGGCCCTGCCGCTCCTTCTCCGCGACCAGTCGCCGGAGATCCTGGAAGGCCGAGTGGTGGAACGTGTTGCGGGCGAGCCAGTCACGCGGGTCCATCGGCGTGGCCTCCGTCCATGGCGAGCAGGATGCCGACCAGTTGCGCCAGGCCCGCGGCCATGGGCCCGATGGCGCACGCCTCGTCGAACTCGTCCAGCCGGCCCAGCCGTTCCCCGGTGGTGACGCCCACGGTCAGGGCCGGGATGCCCCGGTCGACCATGGCGCTCATGCCCGAGGTGGTCCGGTAGGTCGTCGGCGTCACGCCGAGCCGCTCCAGCACGGCGCGCCCGCAGCGGACCAGCGGGTGGCCGATGTCGAGTCCGCCGGGCTCGCGCCGGGCGAAGAAGTCGAGGTCGACGCGCAGGCCCGACTGGGCGCCGACCTCGGCGACGAGGTCCTCCATCCTCTGCCGGATCTCGTGGAGGATGTCCGCGGATTCGCTGCGGACCTCGAAGCCCAGCGTGGTCTGGCGCGCGATATTCTGGTGGGAGATGCCCCCGTGGATCGAGCCGAGCACGATGCTGGTGAACGGGCGGCGGGGCACGGGGATGCGGTTGATGCGCGTGATGACATCGTTCATCGGGATGATGGAGCCGGTGGCGCCGTGCTGGGCCCAGTTGTAATCGTCCGGGAGGCGGCAGACGATTTCCCCGCGGAGCATGCCGAGGCAGGCGTGGTTCAGGCGGCCGAGCTGGACGCTTTCGAGGCAGAGCCCGAAGTGGACTGGCGCCCGGGCGTTGGCGAGGAAGTACTTCAATCCGTCCAGATTGCCACGGCCCAGGCTGCGGGCGGCGGCCAGGAACAGGACGTGGGATCGCAGCCGGAGCTGCAAGCGCTCCAGCAGGAGCGGCAGCGTGGCCAGGACCGCGAGGGCGATGCTGTTATCGACGACGAACGGGCCGACAAGGCGGTCCGGCTCCACCTCGACGGTCTGATCCGCGTCGTCGGGCACGCCGGTGTCGGCGCCGGTGGCCAGCAGGATATGGCGCCGCCCGTCCGACCCGGGCAGGAGGGCCGCCCCGTTGCGCCGTTCATCGGAAGAGCAGGACGACAAGCCGCTCTCCGCGAACCGTTGCAGGAGAAAGTCCACGCGGCGCTGTTCGTTCCCGGTGGCGGCCGGAATTTCGCCGATCATGACCGCGTTGGCCAGGAGCAGGTCGCGCAGGTCATCCGCCGCCTTCCGGGCGGCCGGCAGGATGTCCAGTACTTGTTCCATTGAACTCATGGGCGCGTCCTTTTCATAGCGCGCGGGCGCGCGGGCGTCGAGAGAAAAAGGGCCGGATTGCGCGGGCGCGATTGACCGGGCGTCTGCGCCGGACTAAAATAATGGTGTGAAGGTCACCGAACCAGGGAGTCGCGGAAGGCGGGCGGCGTGACGGCGGAGATCGAGAACATCGGCTTTATTTCCACGCGCTTCGCCGGCACGGACGGGGTGACCTTGGAGGCGTACAAGTGGGCGCGCGTCCTGGAGGGGGAAGGCCACCGCTGCTTCTGGTACGCGGGCCGCCTCGAGGCGCCGCCGGAGGCCAGCGGGTGCGTCCCCGAGGCGTTTTTCGGCCACCCGGAAAACCTCTGGATCAACGAGCGGATCTGGGGCAAGACCGCCCGCTCGCCGCTGGTCACCCGCCGCATCCGGGCGATGAGCGAGTACCTCAAGGAGACGCTCTACGATTTCCTGCGCCGGTTCGATGTCCGGATCATGGTCCTCGAGAACGTGCTGGCCATCCCCATGCACGTGCCCCTGGGCCTGGCCTTGAGCGAGCTGATGTCCGAGACGCACCTCCCCGCCATCGGGCACCATCACGATTTCTACTGGGAGCGCACCCGCTTTTCCGTCAACGCCGTGAACGATTACCTGGACATGGCGTTCCCCTCGCGCGACCGCGAACTGCAGCACGTGGTGATCAACCAGTCGGCCCAGGAGGAGCTGGCGCGCCGGAAGGCCGTGCCCTCGCTGCTCGTGCCCAACGTCCTGGACTTCGAGAATCCGCCTCCGCCCTCGGACGGCTACGCCGCCGACGCGCGCGTCGAGCTCGGTCTCGCGCCGGACGATATCCTGATCCTGCAGCCGACCCGCATCGTGCCGCGCAAGGGCATCGGGCATGCCATCAGCCTGGTCCAGGCGCTGGCGGACAAGCGCTGCAAGCTGGTCATCTCGCACGAGGCCGGCGACGAGGGCACGGACTACCTCGAAACCCTCACGACCTACGCGAAGAAGGCCGGTGTCGACGTGCGCTTTTTCGCCACGCGGGTCGCCGACACCCGGCAGGTCAACGGGCAAGGGCAGAAAATGTACACGCTCTGGGACCTCTATCCCCACGCGGACTTCGTGACCTACCCCAGCTTCTACGAAGGTTTCGGCAACGCATTCCTCGAGGCCGTGTATTTTAAAAAGCCCGTGCTGGTAAATCGTTATGATAATTTCGCCCGGGACATTGAGCCCAAGGGGTTCCGGTGTCCGATCATGGAAGGCTACCTGACGCGCGAGATCGTCGCCGAGGTCCGGCGCATCTTGGAGGACCCCGCGTACCGGCAGGACATGGTCGAGCACAATTACCAGGTGGCTCTTCGCCACTACAGCTACGCCGTGCTGCGCCGCCGCCTGCGCACGCTGATCATCAACATCCGGGGTCTCGCGAACGTATGAGCCGCTACTGGGCCAGCGAAACCATGGCGAGGCTGCGCGCGCGGTTCGAGCGGCTGTACGGGCCGGCCGCGGACCGATGCCTGTCGCGGCTCGCCATGCTGGTCGGACGCTACGGCATCGAGGAGGCCCCGTCGGCCCCCCCGTGGAGCGAGAAGGATGCCTGGCTCATCACCTACGCGGATTCGATCCGGACCGCCGGCGAAAAACCCCTGGCCACGCTGAAACGATTCCTGGACCGGCGGCTGGCCGGCGCGATCAGCACGGTCCACGTCCTGCCCTTCTTCCCCTCCTCCTCCGACGACGGGTTCTCGGTGGTCCACTACCGCACGGTCGATCCCGCCCTCGGCGACTGGCCGGATGTTCGCGCCCTGAAGGAGCGATTCAACCTGGCCTTCGACCTGGTGTTGAACCACGTGTCCCGCCGGAGCGGCTGGTTCCTCGATTACCTCGCGGGCGTCGCCCCGGGCCGTCATTTCTTCGTCGAGGCCGACCCGGCCGCCGACCTGTCGGCCGTGGTCCGTCCGCGCAGCACGCCGCTGCTGCACGCCGCCCGGACGCGCGCGGGCGACCGGCGCGTCTGGACCACGTTCAGCGAGGACCAGGTGGACCTCGATTATTCCAATCCCGATGTTCTGTTCGAGATACTCGACATCCTGCTCTTCTACATCGCCATGGGCGCCCGCGTGATCCGCCTGGACGCCGTCGCCTACCTCTGGAAAAAACCGGGCACCTCCTGCCTCCACCTGCCGGAGACCCACGAGATCGTGCGGGTGATGAGGGATTTCCTGCAACTCGTTTCCCCGCAAACTATTCTGCTGACGGAAACCAACGTTCCGCACGAGGAGAACGTGAGCTATTTCGGCCGGGGCGACGAGTCGCAGATGGTGTACCAGTTCAGCCTCCCGCCGCTCCTCCTGCACGCGTTCTGGCGCGGCGACGCCACCGCCCTGACCCGGTGGGCGGCCGCCCTCGCCGACCCGCCTCCGGGCTGCACCTTCCTGAATTTCACAGCCTCGCACGACGGCATCGGGTTGCGCCCGCTGCACGGGCTCGTTCCCGACGGCGAGGTGGAATGGATGGAAAAAGAAACCCGCGACCGGGGCGGACAGGTCTCGCGCCGGCGGAACAGCGACGGGAGCGAGAGCGCGTACGAACTGAACATTTCGTGGTACAGCGCCATGGCCGATCCGGATCCCGGGCGGCACGCGGCGCGGTTCCTCTGCTCGCAGGCCGTGATGATGGCCCTGAAGGGCATCCCGGCGTTTTACCTGCACACCCTGACGTCCACCCCCAACGATCCGGACGCCGTTTCCCGCACGGGCCGGGCCCGCTCGATCAACCGCCATGCATGGAACGAGGCGGAACTGGCGTCGCGCCTCGACGATCCCGCCTCGCCCGCGTCGCGCCTGCTTCGCGATCTGCTCGCCCTGCTGCAATGCCGGGCGGCCTGCCCGGCTTTTCATCCGGACGCCGCCCAGGCCGTCCTGGACCTGGATCCCGCGCTGTTTGCTCTTGAGCGCGCGGCCCCGGAGGGTGGCCAGCGCGTTTTGGCCCTCCACAACTGCAGCGGGCGGACGATCGAAGCGTCTCTGCCCGACGGGGCCGCCTGGGAAGCGCTGCCGGGATTCCCGGCGCGCTCGCATCCCGAGGGCGGGCGCCTGGCCCTGCGGCCCTATGCCTGCGAGTGGCTGGTCCAGGCCTGACGCGGCGGGCGCCGTCAAATCCCCCTTGCTACGGCTTTGAGGGCCGTGATAGTGTCCGGCCACCATGTGTTTTCCGCCGTATTCCCGGCGGAAACGGGCGAACAGGAGCGAGCATGAGTTTGTTGGATGGTTTAAAGAAGTTATTCGGCGCGAAGAGCGGCGGGGCGGGAAGGATCTACATCCTGGACGCGGCGCCGCTGCACGGGGCGGCGCGTCCCGGGGACCGGTTAAGTCCGCGCGACCAGGTGCAGGTGCTGCAGCAGCTTTCGCGGTTCGTGGAGCGGGAAAAGATACAGGCCCAGGCGGTTTTCGAGGGCCGCCCGCTGCGCGAGGTCGCCGAGGGCGAGAATTTCGGCCCCGTCCAGGTTTTCTTCGTGGAAAACGCGGCGGCGCTCCCGGACCGGATCGTCGAACTGTTCCGCCGCGCGGGCGCGGGCCGGGCGGTCGTGGTCTCGGCTCACCCCGAGGTGGAGAAGAAGGTTGCCGAGCAAGGCGGCTCCCTTATCCGTCCCGGCACTTTCCGCCGGGCCTTCGATACCGGGGGTGGCGGCGGGCGGCCGGACGGCGGCGGAGGCGGCGACAGCCGCATGAATTCCCGGCGCCGGCGCCGTCCGCGCGGCGGCGGACGTTCGGATGGCGGCGGCCGGGGTCGCCCCGACGGCGGCGGGAACGGCGGCGGGGATGCATCCCAACCGCCCCAGCCCGGAAGCGCGCCGGCCCAGTCCCAGCCGAAGGATCCCGTGCGGGACCTGATCGACCTGGTCGAGTGAGCGGCGAAAGACGGGATCAGCCGGGCTCGTCGAGGAACGTGACCCTGGCGATGTACGGCAGTTCCCGGTAGCGGCCGTCGTAGTCGAGCCCGTAGCCCACGACGAAGTGGTTTTCCACCGCGAACCCCACGTGGTCGGCCCGGCAGGGCACGACCCGCCGCGAAGGCTTGTCCAGCAGCGTGCAGGTCCGGACGGCGGCCGCGCCCTTCTCCCCGATCCATTGCCGGGCGAAAGAGAGCGTGCGGCCGGTGTCCAAGATGTCGTCCACCAGCAGCACGTGCGCGCCGCGCACGTCCAGGGTGATGTCCTTGGTCACCCGCACCTGGCCCGAGGATTCCGTCCCCGACCCGTAGCTTTCCAGCGTGATGAAATCGATGCGCGGGTGGACATCGTGCCGGTACAGCAGGCGCACGAGGTCGGCGAGGAACATGAAGCTGCCGCGCAGGATGCCGATCATCACGAAGTCCGCCGCGCGGCATTCGTCGGCCAGGGCGCCCACGAGCGTGTCCAGCCGGCGGGCGATCTCCGCGTCGGTGAACAGGACGTCGCGAATATGGTGCGGCCGCATGGGTAAAAAAAAGAGGCGCCGGCTATTTTCCGGCGGACTCCTGGGGCCGGGCGTTCAGGAGGTCGGCGCGGACTTCGTCGGCGGTCTTATGCCGCTCGACGTTGCGCACGCAGTCCAGGATGGCGGCGGTGGATGACGGCTTGACGAGGTAGGCCTTCGCGCCCAGGGCCATGATCTCGTTGATCACGCCGTCGTCGTCCTGCACGGACATGACCACCACGTGGAGTCCGGGGAACTTCCGGTGAATGATGCCCAGCAGGGTCTCGCCGTCCACATCCGGCATGATCAGGTCTAGGAACACGATGTCGTAGCGGTTCTGCCCCAGCTTCTCCAGGCCTTCATGGCCGTTGTGCGCCGTGTCGCAGGCGATGCCCTCGGAGAAGAAAAGGGTCTTGAACAGCGTGAGCACCTCGCTGTTGTCGTCGATGACCAGTGCCGATATTTTCTTCATGTCCATGAACGGCCCGCCGATTCGCCGGAACTGGGCTTATCCCTGTGACTAACTACCGGCGCGCTGCGACGGGCACAATCATAAAACATGCCCTTCCGGTTTTCCTACAAAAAAAGCAACGGGCCTCGCCCGGCTGTTTTTTTTCTTGTATCCCGAGCATAGAACGCTAGACATATTGGCCCCGATGAACCAGGTCCAGACCAACAGGCCGGAATCATGCTCCGGAGCCTGCGAGCAGTGCTCCATGGGCGGCAGCCTTCCGCCGAGCGCGCCCGACGCGCTGGCCGGCGGCCGCATGGTGCTGGCTTCCGCTTCGGTATTCCTGCTGCCCCTGGCCACCGCGATCGCGGGCGCGCTCTGGATCCGCAGCGGGCCGTCCGGCCAATTGACCGGGGCGCTGGCCGGCTTCGCCGCCGGCGTAGCCGCCGCGTCCATTCTCACTCGCTTCATCCGCCGACATAAGAAGGTTGTGCCGTGATCGCCGCGCCTTCCAGAGCCCCGGGCCCAGGCACCTTCGCGCGGGGCATCCATCCCCCTGAACGAAAAGGCTTTGCGGCCGAAGTGCCCATCGAAATTATGCCGAATCCGGTGCAGGTGGCCATCCCCCTTCTCCAGCATACCGGCGCGCCCTGCGAGCCGCTGGTGAAGGTCAAGGACGAGGTGACGCTGGGCCAGAAGATCGGCGAGGGAAAGGGCTTCATCACCGCGCCGGTCCATGCCTCCGTCGCCGGCGCCGTCGGCATGCCGTCCGTCACGACGCTCCCAAACGGGCGGCACGTGAAGACGATCCCGATCAAGACGGGCCCGAACCAGCTTTCCGCGGACGAATTGAAGGCCTCCCTGCTCGGCGGCGACTGGCCGGTGTCCGGCCTGGATGCGCAGTCGCCGGAGCAGATCGCACAGACGGCGCGCGAGGCGGGCCTCGTGGGCCTTGGCGGCGCGGCCTTCCCGACGCACGTCAAGCTGACGCGCAACGAGAAGCGGCCCGTGGACACGCTGCTACTGAACGGCTGCGAGTGCGAGCCCTACCTGACTTCCGACTACCGTTTGATGATCGAGTTCCCGCGCCCGATCGTCACCGGCGCGCTGCTGGCCGCCCGCGCCACGGGAGCAACACAACTGGTTATCGCCGTTGAGGATAACAAGCCGGCGGCCGTCGAGTCTCTGCGCAGGGCCGCCGAGGGCACGGGCGTCGAGGTCCGCGTGATGGAGACGCGCTACCCGATGGGCGGCGAGCGGCAGGTGATCCCGGCCGCGCTGGATCGCGAAGTACCGACCGGCGGCCTGCCGCTGGATGTCGGCGTCGTGGTCATGAACGTCGGGACCTCCGCCGCGCTCGCCGCGGCCGTGCTGCGCGGGAAAACGCTGACGCACCGCGTGGTCAGCGTCACCGGCGCGGGCATCGCGCAGCCGAAAAACGTCCTGGCGCCGATCGGCTCGAGCTACAAGGACCTGATCGATTTCTGCGGCGGGCTCAAACCCGACGCGGCCCGCGTGATCGCGGGAGGCCCGATGATGGGCTTCGCCCTGAACGATCTGAACATCACCGTCACCAAGGGCACCAGCGGCATCACGGTCCTGACCCACGACGACCTGAAGGCCGTCGAGGAGACCGCCTGCGTCCGCTGCGGGCGTTGCGTGGACGTCTGCCCGCTGAACCTGGTCCCCACGCGCCTGGCCCTGGCCTCGCGCTACCAGGACTGGGATATGGCCCGGCGCTACCACCTGATGGCCTGCTGCGAGTGCGGCTGCTGCGCCTATGTCTGTCCGGCGGCGATCCCGCTGGTCCAATTGATGCGCATGGGTAAAGCCCAATTGCCGAAGGAATAATGGATACGGCCACGTCAACAACGGAAGCACCGGCTGTCATGCCGTCGCCGGCGATCCATATCGCCCCGGCCCCGCACCTGTTCGGCGGGGCGCTGACGACGCAGCGGATGATGTTCGACGTGCTGCTGGCGCTGGTGCCTGTCCTCGTGGCCGCCCTGTGGCAGTTCCGGCTCTACGCGGTGATCCAGTTGGCGATCTGCATGGTCAGCGCGGTCGCCGCCGAGGCGCTCTTCACCGCGATGCGGAAGAAACCGATCCTGGTCCGCGACGGGTCGGCGCTGGTCACCGGCGCGATCCTCGCCTTCTCGCTCCCGGCGAAGGCGCCCTGGTATGCCGGCGCGGTCGGGTCGTTCGTCGCGATCGGCATCGGCAAGGTGATCTTCGGCGGCGTCGGCCAGAACATCTTCAACCCGGCAATGCTCGGGCGCGCGTTCGCGATGATCGCCTTCCCGGCCGCGCTGGGGGCCTCCGCCTACGTGGTGCCGGACTCCCCGATCGACGGCCTGACGCACGCGACGCCGCTGACGGCGCTGAAGATGCTGGGCCAGAGCACCGGCCTGCTGCCCCTGTTCCTCGGCGCGACCAACGGTTCGATCGGCGAAACGAGCGCCCTGGCCTGCCTGCTCGGCGGCGCCTACCTGTGCCTGCGACGGACGGCCTCGTGGGAGATCCCCGCCGGCGTGATCGCGGCCACGGCGGTCATCGGCTTGCTGGTCCAGTGGTTCAGCCCGGTCGCCGGGTGGACGGTCCTCCACGAGCTGTGCGGCGGCGCGCTGCTGTTCGGCGCGTTCTTCATTGCGACGGACCCGGTCTCCAGCCCGCTCGCGCCGCGCGGCAAGTTCGTCTTCGGGCTCGGCGTGGGCGCGCTGGTGATGCTGATCCGCAAGTTGAGCGGCTATCCCGAGGGCGTGATGTTCTCGGTGCTGATCATGAACGCGCTGGTCCCGCTGATTAACCGCGCGACGATCCCGACGCCGGTCGGGGGGCCGGTCCCGGCGAAGAAGGCGGCATGAAGAACTCGTACATAGGCCAGGCCTGGCTGGTGATCGTGCTGTCGCTCGTGTTCGGCGCGGCGCTGGCGGGCGTGCAGGCGGCGCTGAAGCCGAGGATCGAGCAGAACAAGCTCAACGACACGTTGGGCCAGATCCCGTCGCTCGTGCCGGGGGCCACGACCGGCCAGGCGGAGACGATCGGCGGTCAGACCGTATACCGCGCGCTGAACGATCAGGGCGAACAGGTCGGCTGGATGATTCCCGCGCGCGGCCTGGGCTTCGCGGACGTCCTCGACCTGCTGGTGGGCCTGAACAAGGACCTCTCGCGCGTCACGGGACTTTCCGTGCTGGAGCAGAAGGAAACGCCGGGCCTGGGCGACCGCATCACGGAGCCCCGGTGGCGCGATCAGTTCAAGGGCAAGCCCACGATCCCCGACCTGGTGGTGACCAAGACGGCGCCGAAGTCGGACAGCGAAATCCAGGGCGTCACCGGCGCGACGATTTCCTCGGTGAGCGTGGCGGGCATCGTGAACGGCGCCGTGGCGCGCCTCCGGGAAGGATTGAGGGAATAGGCCACCGCCTTACGGCGGCGGCTACGTAGCCGCGCGCGTAAGCGCGTGGCCCGAACGATGAGCAGCAGGATGAAAGGACCATGAGTCAAGACGGGCCGACAGCGGTGGAGCGGTTTCTCAACGGGATCATCCCGGAGAACCCGACGTACCGCCAGATCCTCGGCATCTGCCCGACGCTGGCGGTGACCAACACGATGGAAAGCGCCATGACCATGGCGGGCACCGTCTTGTTCGTGCTGGTCTGCTCCAACGTGCTGACGAGCTTGATCCGCGGCTTGCTCAAGCCCCACCTGCGTATCCTGGTCTTCACGCTGACCATCGCGGCCTTCGTCACGATTGCGGACCGGTTCCTGGCCGCTTACATGTACGACATGAGCAAGGTGCTGGGGCCGTACATTCCGCTGGTCATCGTCAACTGCATCATCATCGCGCGCTGCGAGATCTGCGCTGCCAAGCAGGGCGTCTGGACGGCATTCATGGACGCCGTCGGGCAGTCGCTCGGATTCATGCTGGGCCTGATGAGCATCGCGACCATCCGCGAGATCCTGGGCTTCGGCACGTGGTTCGGCAAGTGGCTGGGCTGGCGGGTGATCCCGGTGACCGCCCCCGAGCACTGGTCGACGTGGGTGATCATGATCCTCCCGCCGGGCGCGTTCATCACCCTCGGCCTCCTGATGGGCGTCATGAACTGGATCGAGGCGAAGCACAGCGCGCGGGCGAAGAAAGCGACGGTGGCGGCATGAGCTACATCGCGTCCCTCCTCGTCCTGGCGATCACGACCGCGCTGATCAACAACATGGTTTTCCACTTCTTCGTGGGGAACTGCCCGTTCATCGGCGTCTCGCGCAAGCTGGACATGGCCTTCGGCATGGGCGCGGCGGTGACGTTCGTCACGACCATCGCGGCGGCGTTGAGCTGGGTGGCCACCTACTTCATCATGGCCCCCGGCGCGCCGCTGGCGACGTGGCTCTACCGGGCCATGACGCATGACCCCACCCGCGTCAGCGACCTGAGCATCCTGAGTTACATCGCCTACATCTTCCTGATCGCCTGGGCGGTGCAGCTGGTGGAGATGTACGTGCGCAAGTTCTTCCCGGCGCTCTACAAGGCGTTCGGCGTGTTCCTGCCGCTGATCACGACCAACTGCGTGATCCTCTTCGTCTGCCTCGAGATCATGAAGCACATCGGCGCGGGCGCCGCGGACCCGTGGGGCCTGGACAAGGCGCTGGTGTACGCGTTCTTCGCGGGCGCCGGATTCCTGGTCGCCATCGTCATCATGGCCGGCATCCGCGAGGAGCTGGACCACTGCGACGTGCCGAAGACCTTGAGCGGGCCCGGCATCACCCTGATCATCGCGGGCATCCTCTCGCTGGCCTTCATGGGCCTGACCGGCGTGGACAGCAACCTGGCGAAGATGATCAAGAAGGCGCCGGCGGCGGAAACGTCCAGCGTCCAGGACTCCGGAGCCCAGAACCCCTGATTTTCCCATGGATCCGATGATCATGCTTCTGGCGGGCGGGACGATGCTGGTGATGGCGATTGTCGCCGGCTACACGCTCGGGTGGGCCAACAAGGTGTTCCACGTCGCGGTGGACCCGCGCATCGAGGCGATCAACGCCGCGCTGCCGGGCGCCAACTGCGGCGGGTGCGGCTGCGTCGGCTGCATGAGCTACGCCGAGGCCGTCGCGGGCGGCAAGATCGCTCCGGACAAGTGCACGGTCGGCGGCTCGAGCTGCGCCCAGGCCATCGCGAAGATCATGGGCGTGGACCTCAAGCCCTCCTGGCCCTACCGCCCCGTGGTCCACTGCCGCGCCCACTACGCCGAGCGGCTCGGCCGGGCGGACTACCGCGGCGAGAAGACCTGCACGGGCGCCAACCTGGTCGGCGGCGTGCAGGGCTGCACGTACGGCTGCCTCGGGTTCGGCGACTGCGTCGCGGCCTGCAACTACGACGCGATCCACGTCGTGGACGGCCTGGCGACCGTCGACTACGACAAGTGCATCGGATGCGGCGCCTGCGAGAAGGCCTGCCCGCGCCACATCATCTCGATGACCCCGTTCAAGTCCCAGCGCATCATCGCCGTCGGCTGCTCGAACCAGGATATGGGCAAGGACGTCAAGGCCGTCTGCAAGATCGGCTGCGTCGGCTGCATGGCCTGCTCCAAGGCCAGCCCGATCTTCAAGATGACCGAGGGCAAGATCCCGCGCATCAATTACGACGAGTACGACCCGGAGAACATGGACGCCACGCTCCTCGCCGTGAAGAAGTGCCCGGTCAAGAACCTGATTTACGTCGGCAAGCCGAGCCCCGAGCATGTCGAGGCGGTCAAGGACCAGGAAAAGCCGAAGATCGTCCAGGTGGACTTCAAGACCACCGTGGACCAGGCCGAGTGGCGGGGATAATCCGGCGGCGGCCGTTCCCGAAATGGGTCAGCGGGGATGAATACTATCCTGAAAAAGCAGCAGTTGGCCGAGGAGGTCCGGCGCGCGAAGGAGGAAGGCGTCGAGTTTCACCTCCTCCAGAACACGATCCGCATCCTCGGCGACGATTACGGCCGCGTCGCGGGCCTGGAATGCCAGCGGTGCGAACTCGGCGAACCCGACGAGTCGGGTCGGGCCATCTGCCTGTTCCCATGCATTTACCCCTGCACGAATTAAGGAATCGTCCTGTGCAGGCCCCCGCGGCGAGACGGATGTCTCGCTGGCTGAGGCACCTGGTCTGGATCGTTCCGCTGGTGATCTTCGACATCTGGTTTTTCGGACACCGGAGGGGTGGCGGGTGCGAGCCGCCGGTTTCCGTGGAAGAGCCGGCTGCGATCCTCGAGCAGGAGGTGGCGCCAGAAACGCATCCGCCCTGGGCGCGTCTTGTGTATCCGACGGATCAGCAGGGCATTCTGCAGCCAGGCGTGCCGGGAGTCTACCAGCCGACAGCGTCCGGCAATCCCGATTCGGCGATGTACGGGTCGGTCCGGACGGGCTCGCGAGGCGGGCGGCTGGTGCCGACATTCCACGAAGGGTTGGATATTGCAGCGCTCCGGCGCGATGCCCAGGGCCGGCCGCTCGACGAGGTTCGGGCCGTTGCCGACGGCGTCGTTGCGCACGTCAACCGGTTTGGTGGGAACTCCAACTATGGCGTTTATGTTGTGCTTCGCCATGACGATCCGATTGGCCGGGTCTTCACCCTCTATGCGCACCTGTTGAGCTTGGCGCCCGGTATCCAGCCGGGCGTGGTGGTCAAGCCGGGCGCCGTGCTGGGACGGATGGGCAACACGTCATCGTCGCCCATTCCCATGGCTCGCGGGCATCTCCATTTTGAGATCGGCCTGATACTGAACGGGCAGTTCGGCACCTGGTTTCGCGCAAAGAAGCTGAAACCGGATCACGGCGCGTGTCATGGCTGGAACCTGCTGGGTCTGAATCCGCTGGATTTCCTTCGATTTCAGAAGGAAAAGCCCGAGGCCTCCTTCCTCGATTTCATGGCGACCGTGCCGTCGGCGTTCGACATCCTGTTGGCGGTCCGCCGCAAGCCCGACTTCTTTGATCGCTATCCCGCGTTGTGGAGCGGCGAACAGCCGGGCGGCGCCATCGTGGTGGCCTGCTCCGAAAACGGGGTACCCTTGCGCGGGCGCGCGGCCACGGCCGCGGAGCGCGGACAACTGGGCAAACTGAAGTCCAGGATCATCCGGGTCCACGAGGATGTCCTGGGCCGCAACGGGAGCCGCCTGCTCACGCGCCGCGCCGGGGTCTGGGTGCTGGCCGTAGCCGGCGAGCAATGGCGGGAAATGCTCCTGTATCCCTCCTTGCCCTGAAGCATCACCGGGTATACTCAATCTCCGGCTCCTTCCCCGTTCACCCTTTTACGCTGTTCGGAGGGGGCGCAACGCGTGGAAACCGCCCTCCGCAGGTATTTTCACACTTTGCAAAGTGTGAGTATGAAATGAATCGCAAAGGATTCGCGAAACTCTCTGTATAAAAGTATAATACAGCGTTAAGCACTTCCACACTTTGCAAAGTGTGGAAGTGGTTCTGCTTACCGAATGCGACCCAGCAGGCGCACTAGCCCGTCGAGTATCGTGAAGGGATGCGGCGGGCAGCCCGGGATGAACAGGTCCACCGGGACCAGGCCGGCGGCGCCATTCTGGACTTCGGCGTGATCTGCGTAGGGGCCGCCGGAAATCGCACAGGCCCCTACCGCGATCACAAGCTTCGGGGCGGGTATCGCTTCCCACGTCTTTAGCAGCCCGGTCCGCATGTTGGCCGGCACCGGTCCGGTGATCAACAACCCGTCCGCATGCCGGGGCGACGCGACGAACTGGATGCCGAACCGGCCGAGATCGAAAAACGGAGTGTTCAGCACGTTCGTGTCCGCCTCGCACGCGTTGCACCCGCCCGCGCTGACCTGCCGCAGTTTAAGCGAACGCCCGAACAGCCGCCGCACCTGCGCGGCAAGGGCCTCGGCCTTTCCCTCCCACGGACCTCCGAACACGAGGTCTTCTTTGCGCCGGGCGGACATGGAGTAAGCGCCGGTGAATCGGATGGCATCCGCCGGGCAGGCTGCCGCGCACTCGCCGCAGAACAGGCACCGGCCCAGGTCCAACGCCATGCGCCCGGCCGCGTCCTTCCGTATCGCGCCGGTCGGACACACCGCCACGCATCGACCGCAATCCCGCGCACAGCGCGAGAAATCCACCACGGGCCGGCCCTGGTAACGATCAGACAGCCGCGGATCCGCCGGCGGGAAAGGCCGCGTTCGTTGCTTCTGCTGTATCCGGGCCTCGATGATCTTCAGCATGGCGTCGCTCCCATCACAGGTCGTGCCCGCAGTAGGAAAGATTGAAGCTCTTGTTGCAGAGCGGGAAATCGGAAATCGGCTGGCCGCGCAGCGCAAGGGCCAGGCCAAACCAGTTATGAAAAGAAGGATCCACGACCTTGTACCGGCGTAACCGCCCACGCTCATCCGTCAGGGCCGCGTGACAAATCTCGCCACGCCAGCCTTCGACCATCGTGACGACGAAGGACTCCGGCTTGAGCGGTCCGGGTGCGGCGCGGAACTCGCCCGGCACCATGGCCTTGAATACATCGCGTATGAAATCCGCAGAGCGCTGGATTTCCAGCCACCGCACGTACGCGCGGGCCTGCACGTCGCCGCCCGGCGCCGTCGAGATCGGCGGCTGGATGAAGCGATAGGCTCCTGAGGGGAAGTCCACGCGGGCATCGCGCTCCCGGCCCGAGGCCCGCGCCGCGGGGCCGACGAGACCGATTTCCAATGCCGCCTGCTCCGGCACAATGCCGGTTTCCTCGAACCGCGCGCGGACGGAATTGGTCTCCCACAGCAGGTTGACCGCGACGGTAACGTCCTTCATCGCCTGCTCGAAGCGCCCCGCCATTTCCTGGAGACGCGCGGCTTCGAGATCGAACGTCACACCGCCGGGCCGCACGAAGCGGCGTCCGAACCGGCTGCCGCACAGCAGCGCGGTCAGATTCAGGAAATCGCCGCGGATGCGTCCGCAGTACGCCGATGTCGGGAGATACCCGACGTCCGCGGCCAGCGCGCCGAGGTCGCCGGTATGATTGGCCAGCCGTTCCAACTCCAGGGCCAGCGCGCGCAGGAGGTGCGCCCGCGCGGGGACGCGGCAGGCCGCCAGCGCCTCGATGGCCTGGCTGTACGCCGTCGCGTGCCCGATCGTCGTATCCCCCGCCAGCGTCTCGGCGTAGTGGATGGACCGCGCATCGGGCCCGCCCACAAGCGCCCGCTCGACCCCGCGGTGCTGGTACCCCAGGGAAATTTCCAGGTGGAACACCGTTTCGCCGTGGCACTGGAACCGGAAGTGGCCGGGCTCGATGATCCCCGCGTGGACCGGGCCGACGGCCACCTCGTGGATCTCGTCCCCGTCCATGCGGAAAAACCGCGTCACGCACGGCTGGATTTCCGCCGCCGCGCACTCGGGAAGCACCGGCTCAACGTCGCGGAGCGGCCGGTGGAACCGTACCGGCTTGAACCACGGATGGCCCTCCGGGCGGATCGCCCACTGTTCGGCGATTTCGCGCTCGAACAGGTGCGCCTGCGGGCACTCGGGCGTGAGGGCCGGATACACGTCGCCGGGATCCGCGCACAGGACTTCGAGCGTCGAGGCGGCATCGCGCGCCAGGACGGCCGTCAGGCGGACCCGTCCGTCCGGCTCGCGGTGACCGAAGAGCGAACTGATCCGAGCGCGGCCGTCTACGGCGTCGAGGATGGCTTCGCGCCACTCGGGCACCGGAAGCACCGGCAGGCGGGTCGCGGCGACCGCTTCGCCGTTGCGCAGGAGCAGCCCGCCGCTCATGGCGCGCCTCCCAGCGTGCGGGCGGCTCGCGCCAGAACATCCGCCAGCGGCGCGGGCAGCCAGAGCCCCAGCGCCAGCGAGATCAGCAGAAGGACCAGGGACGGCAGGACCGCGCCCCAACGCTCGCGAACCGGGCTTCGATTCCCGGGCGCAGGCCCGAAGACCATCGGTAGCATGCGCGCGGACATCGCGATGAAGATCATCGCCAGCAGGACGGCCAGCAGACCCGCCAACCCGATCCGCCCGGCCTGGACCGCGGCGCGCAGGAGCAGGAACTTTCCAACGAACACACCGAACGGCGGAAAGCCGGTGATCGCGAACAGGCCCACCAGCCAGAACCGCGCCGTCCGCGGCGCCACGCGCAGCGCCCCGCGCACATCCTCCACGGCCTTCGACCCGTAGGCCGTCAGCAGGTTGCCCGCCAGCAGGAACAGCGCCGCCTTGACCAGCGAGTGATTCAGCGCGTGGAAAAGCGTCGCGTACGGGCCGCCCCCGCCGAGGCCGATCCCGATCGCGAGCAGGCCCATGTGCTCGACGCTCGAATACGCCAGCAGCCGCTTGAAATCCGCCTGGCGCAGGATGAAGACCCACGCCAACCCGACGGACAGGACGCCCAGAACGAGAAACGCTCCGGCATCGAAGGCCTGCAGGCCGGCCGCGACGACGACCTGGCGGACACGCAGCAGGCCGAGGAAGGCGCAGTTCAGCAGCGCGCCGGAAAGCAGCGCGGAGACCATCGAGGGCGCCTCGCTGTGCGCGTCCGGCAGCCACGTATGCATAGGCGCCAGGCCCATCTTGGTCCCGTACCCGACCAGCAGGAGCAGCGCGGCGGCTTGAAGCCAGGTCGGGTTCAGGCCGGCCGCGCGCCGGACCAGTTCGTCCACCGACAGGCACGCGAGCCCGGCCCCCTCCCCCGCGACGGAAAGGGAGAACGTCCCGAGCAGGGCCAGGGCGATGCCCACCGAGCAGAGGATCAGGTACTTCCACGTCGCTTCCAGCGAGCGGGCGTCGCGGTGGTAGTAGATCAGCGGGGCGCTGGCCAGGGTCGTGGCCTCGACGGCGACCCAGAGCAGGCCGAAGTGGCGGCTCAAGGTCACGAGCGTCATGCTGGCCAGGAACAGCAGCGCGCAGCCGGCGAACAGCGGCTCGCTCATCGTGCGCGCGTCGCGATCGCGCCCGCGGAGATAGCCCGGCGCGTAGGCCGCCGCGGCGAGGAACAGCGCGCTCGCGATGGAAAGGAACAGCAGGCCCGTGTCGTCCAGGGCCAGCCAGTTCGGGTGGGCGGACGCCGGGCGGACGAGCCAGGCCGCCGCCGTCAGCGCCGCGTGTGCGGCGGCGCCCGCCGGCAGCAGGAAGCGCGCGGCGCCGGGCCGGCGCCAGACGAAAGCCAGCGCGCCCGCCGCGGCGGGGACGAGCAACAGGGCATGAAGCAGCATTTCCATTTCAATCCCGCAATTGCGTAAGCTGGTTCGCGTCCAGGCTCTCCACATCGCGCTGGATATGGAACATCGTGATGCCCATGACGAAAACCGCGACCAGCAGGTCCAGCAGCACGCCGAGTTCCACCAGCAACGGCTCGTCGCGGACGGCGACGACACCGAAGAGGTAGATGCCGTTTTCCATCACGAGGTACCCCAGCGCCTGCGTCACCGCTTGCTTGCGGCTGACGATCAGGAATAACCCGGCGAACATCGAGAAGAACGCGACCGGCACGAACAACGGACCCGGCAGACCGGGCAGCGGCAGGCGCCGGCCGAGCCAAAACGAGACGCCGAGCGCGGCCAGACCGATCGCGAGGGAGAGGTTGTAGCCGACGTACGGCTCCATCTCGCGCCGGATTTCGCTCTCGCGGATCGCCCGGAAGATCAGCCAGGGGAAGACCCAGCCCTTGATCGCGGCGGTGAAGAGCGCGAAGAGGATGCCGAGCAGCGTGATATCGGCCTGGCGTCCGACCACGGCGAGCAGGCCCAGCAGGATGCCCTGCGCCGCGACCCAGCGGACGCAGGCGTGGATCCGGCTGGAGATCAGCAGCCGCAGGTTCGTCAGCAGGATGAGAATGAGGAGGGTGTTCGTCATGGCGTCACCCGGCGGCCAGCAGCAGGAATCCCACGAGCGCCAGCGCGGCCGCCCCGAGCAGCAGTTGCGGGACGCGGGCCAGACGCAGCCGCGCCATGGCCGACTCGACCACGCCGACGAGCGCGGCGACCAGCGCCATGCCGGCGAGGCCCGCTGCGAAAGCCGCGGCCGGCGGCCCGTCATGGATCGGCAGCACGCCGACGACCAGCGCGGCGAACAGCCAGAGCTTCAGCGCGGAGGTGTACAGAACGAGAGCGAAGTCTGGGCCGCCGTGATCGAGGACCATCACCTCGTGGATCATCGTCAGCTCCAGGTGCGTGTTGGGATCGTCCACGGGGATACGGGCGTTCTCGGCCAGCAGGACCAGGACCAGCGCGATCAGCAGCAGCGCCAGCGAGGGTGTCTCGGCTCGCCAAAGTTCCGGGGTCACGCCGCCGAGCATGGCCGAAAGCGTCCCGGTCTGCGTACCGTGGGCCAGCGCGGCCAGCACGACGAACAGGGCCAACTCGGCCAGCGCGGAGAAGAAGACCTCGCGGCTCGCGCCCATGCCCTCGAACGCGGAGCCCGTGTCCATCGCGGCCGCGACCAGGAAGAAGCGCGCGACGCCCAGCAGGTAGAGCGCGAGGATGAAATCCCCGCGGAACGCGAAGACCGCGGGCGTCCCCCCGAGCGGGACCAGCAGGAGAGCGGCCACCACCGCGGCGACGCCGCCCACGAGCCCGGCGCGGAACAGCCAGGACGTGGTGGCGCTGTACACCGCGCCTTTCCGGGACAGCTTCAGCAGATCGTAGTAAAGCTGGAGTACCGGCGGGCCCTGCCGCCCCGCGACGAGGGCCTTGACCTTGTTGATGACGCCGAACAGCAGCGGCGACAGCGTCAGCGCGGCCAGGACGGGGATGAGGCCGGATACGCTCATCGGGCCCCCAGGCTCCAGGCGAGCAGCGCCAGCAGCGTCAGCGCGATGTACAGCACATAGAGGTGCACGTTCCCGTGCTGGACGCGCCGCAGGGGGGCCAGCAGCCGGGCGCCGAGCGCGGTGAGCGGCCGGTAGAGGAAACGTTGGAAAAAGTCCGGCGTGTGCGAAACGAAGGACGCGCTCGCGGGGAAGTAGCCGGCCGGCGGTTCGATATGACGCTCGGCACGCAGGACGGGGTCCAGGAATTCCGTCAGCGGCTGCGCCATGGACGAGCCGGTGTACTGCATGGTCGCCGCGGGCGCCGCGTAGCCGCAGTCCCACGTGACGGACTGCGACACCGGCCGGCCCGCCAGTCGGCGGATGCGCCAGAGCGCGGCCAGCAGCGCGAGCGCGACGAACACGGCCATCACGCCCGTGGCCGTGCCGAGGGCTGCGCGCGCATCGCCGAGCGCGGCGGCCTGGGCGGCGGCGTCCGTCCGTCCGGCCAGGATGTACTGAAAAGCCGGGAACAGCCGGGGCGCGCCGAGACCGATCGCCAGACAGAGGCTCGCCAGCAGCAGCATGGGCGCTTTCATCGCCGGCCCCGGATCGCGCGCGGGTTGCGGCCGGGCCTCGCGGGCGTGGCCGAGGAATACGACCGTGAACGCCTTGGCGAAGCAGGCCAGGGCCAGGCCGCCGATGGCGGACAGCGCGACAAGGACCGCCAGCCCGCCCCATACCGGGCCCTGGGCCGACGCGGTCGAGCCATGGAACGCGCCCAGGTACACCAGGAATTCGCTGGCGAACCCGTTGAACGGCGGCAGGCCGCAGATCGCCAGCGCGCCCGCGAGAAAGGCCGCGGCGGTGACCGGCATCGTTTTGACCAGGCCGCCGAGCCGGTCGAGGTCGCGCGTCCCCGTCGCGTGCAGGACCGAGCCGGCGCCCAGGAAGAGCAGGCTTTTGAAGAGCGCGTGGTTCAGCACGTGGAACAGCCCGCCGGCGAACCCCGCGGCCGCCATCGCGGGCAGGCCGTAGCGCACGCCCAGCAGGCCGACGCCCAGGCCGAGCATGATGATGCCGATGTTCTCCACGCTATGGTAGGCCAGCAGGCGCTTGAGGTCGTGCTGGGCCAGCGCGTAGATCACCCCGAGCAGGCCCGAGGAGATTCCGATGGCCGTGAACCACCAGCCCGCCGCGGCCGGGATGGGGCCCAGCAGACCGAGAAGCCGGACGAGCCCGTAGATGCCCATCTTGATCATCACGCCGGACATCACGGCGGACACGTGGCTGGGCGCGGCCGGGTGCGCCTCGGGCAGCCACGTGTGCAGGGGGATGAAGCCCGCCTTCGTGCCGAACCCGATCAGTCCGAGCGCGAGGATCCAGCCCCCGCGGCCGGCGGCCGAGAACCGATCGAAATCCAGAGAGCCGGCGGCCGATCCCAGCAGGATGAACATGAGCAGCAGCGCGGCCGTACCAAGCTGCGACGCGGCCAGGTACGTCCAGCCCGCCGCCCGCACGGAATCCTTCTCGTCCTCCAGCATGACCAGGCCGAAGGAGCTCAAGGCCATGATTTCCCACGCCGCCAGGAACAGCAGCGCGTTTCTCGAAAGCACCACGACGACCATGCTCGCGGCCAGCAGGTTGAACAGGGCCGCCGCCAGCGGGGCGCGCGGGTGGCGGCCCAGGTATTCGACCCCGTACACGGCAGCGAGCGCCGTGACGATCCAGACCGGCAGAAGGAAAAACGCGCCCAACGCGTCCAATTCCATGTACAGCAAGCCGCCGGGGATGGACCAATGAACCCGCAGCGATTCCGCGGCGGCGCCGCCCAGGAGGCGCGCGCAGGCGACCAGGCCCACGGCTGCGCCGGCCACCGCGCCGGCGGCGCCGATCCAGCGTAAACGGGGCAGCAGCAGGGCCAGCGCGCCCGGAATAAGGAGAAGAGCCAGGGCCCACAGCGAACCCATCATAGTGTCGGCTCCTGCACGGGAGCGGGGGCCGATAGAAGCCCCTCGATCCGGCGGACAGCGTCCAGGATTTCGTCCCGGCTCGCCTGCCGCAGCAGCAGTTCCTTGAACGTCGGATCGCGAAGGCAGAACGAGAGGCGGGACAGCAGGTGAAGATGCGCGCGGACGGAAGGCGTCACGAGGGTGAACAGCACGAACACCGGTTTACCGTCCAGGGCCTGGAAATCCACCGGCTTCTCCAGGAAGCACAGGCAGACGAGCGGCTTGTCCACTTCGATGATCAGCGGATTCCGGACATGCGGGACCGCGATACCGTCGCCGATCCCCGTGGACTGAAGGGCTTCCCGGGCGAGCATGGCTTGGAACAGGAAGTCGCGATCGGTCGAGTCGGGAAGCCGCAGCAAATTCACCACGGCTTTGAGCACGGATGGCGGATTCGTCCCCTCGATCCGATAGAAAACACCTCCATTGACCAACCCCTGCTCCAAGGAAGGCATCCGCGATTCCGGTTCCCCGTCTTGGAATAGCGCGGGCGAGAAGTTGACTTTCTTGGCTGTCGCCCACTCAAACAGAAGGGCCCGGTTTATCCGGTACTGCCCCTCGATCCGATAGGCGGGCAGGCGCTGTTCCTGTATCCAGCGGTAGACCGTCTTTTCGGCGACAGAGAGGATTCCGGCGGCCTGTTTAACTGTCAATTGCATTAGCGGAGATAAAGCATAGTCATGAGAATAATGTCAAATCATAATGAGTAATAAGAACTATACAAAATGATCCATATTAGAACAATAATGTTGAAGCCGTGAGAAAACAGAAGAATTGGCTGATTCCATCGCTGAGCTGCTTCGAGAACAGGACTACAGGTTTACCGAAAGGCCTCGTGCAGAGAGATGCTCCTTAACCTGCCTTATTGAGAATACTCCAAAATGGAATACGGATGCCGCGAGCACGGACGATGCCTTGCCCTCCACTACGGCATCAACAAAATGGTCCAACTTGCCGGCGCCACCACTGGCAATGACGGGCCTTTCGGTTGCTTCCGCCACGGCGCGTGTGAGGATCAGATCGTAGCCGTCCTTGGTCCCGTCCGCGCCTTTGCTGGTCGGCAGGAACCGGCCGGCCCCCAAGGCGGCCATTTCGCGCGCAAAGTCCGCCGCGTCCCGTCCGGTCTTCGTCCGGCCGCCATCGATGTAGACCTCGCGCCTGGACGGCAGGCTGTCGTTGACGTCGGCGTCGATCGCGATCACGATCCGGTCCGCGCCGAACTGCCGCACGGCCTCGCCCACCATGCGCGGATTTCGGAATGCCGCGCTCGAAATGCTCACGCGCGAGGCCCCGCAAGCGAGCGCCTCTTCGATGTCCGCGCAGGTCTTGATCCCGCCGCCCACGGTCAGCGGCACTTTCACCACGGCGGCCACCTTGCGGACCACGTCGAACATGGTCCGGCGGCCCTCGACGGTGGCCGTGATGTCGAGGAACGCGATCTCGTCCGCGCCGCCGGCGGAATAGGCCTGCGCCGCCTCCACGGGGTCGGCCGCGTCGCGGAGCGCGACAAAATGCACGCCCTTGACCACGCGGCCGTCCTTCATGTCCAGGCAGGGGATCACGCTTATCGTTTCCATGATGACTCTTTTCTTTCCGGCGTCGCGGGAGCTCCGCCCTCCATTTCCTGTTTTCTGCCTGGAGGGGCGAGTTCCCACGAGCCCGCATTTCATGACGCTTTTGAATTCTCTTCCGCGGCGGCCCGACCCAAATCGAAAGCCATCAGGTTCTGCTCCACGATGGTCGCGCCCTTATAGTCGAAGAACTGCGCGACGGCGTCGCGGATCACCTCCGCGGGAATCATCAGGAACGCCGAGGCCGCGCCGAGCAGCACGCTGTTGACCGCACGGACCGTTCCGGCCTTCCGCGCGAGGGCCTCGGCGTCGAGGAGGCGCCGCTTCTGCAGCCGGTCGATGTGCGCGATCAAGGCCTCCGTGGCCGGGTAGGTCTTGAGGTTCCGGACCGGCACGCGGTTGGCCACGAGCACGCCGCCGTCGTGTTTCAGCCACGGCAGGTGGCGCAGCCCTTCCATCGGCTCCATCGCCAGCAGCAGGTCCGCCCGGCCGCGCCCGATCAGGTCGGAGGCGATGGGTTTCTCCGAGAGCCGCAGGTGCGAGACGACCGCCCCGCCGCGCTGGGCCATGCCGTGCACCTCGCACTGCTTCACGTGCAGCCCCCGCTCGATGGCGGCGGTACCGATGATGCCGGCAATGGACAGGATGCCCTGGCCGCCTACGCCCGCAATGAGTATGTCCTGGTGGGTCATGTCCAACGGACGGCGCCCGTGCAGGTCCAGGCTACTTGCGGCCGACCAGCTTGTCGAATTCCTTCACCGGCAGGGCCGGCACGGTCGAGAAGGCGATCCCGAACTCCTTGTTGAAGGCGACGGAGGCCTTCATCGCTTCGCCCACGCCGGGGAACTCCGCGATCACCAGCAGGTCGTTCCGCCCCATCGTGGCGTAGACCTCGACGATCCGGCCCCCGCATTGCTGGACGATCTTGCCGGCCTTCGCGGTGCGACCGCTGCTGATGCCCTTGACCGCTTCCGCCGAGTACCTGCCCGTCATAACAAACGTTGTCATCTTCGATCTCCTTTTTTTGTTAACCGATCCCCGATTTTCCGGCCCGTGCCGCGACCACGCACTGCCGCCGGGAAATGATGACGGACGGCCCGCGGTAATCCAGCTCTTTGCGCAGGATCTCCGTGTTCGCCTTGTGATTGCCCGGCAGGGGCACGAGGACGTGGACATGCTCGGGCGCAACGCCGAGGCCTTTGACGATGTCCTCCAGCCGCCCCGCGGCCGCGACGGGCTGTCCGCCGGTCATGCCCGTGGTCAGGTTGTCGGCGATGATCAGCGTCATCGGCGTCTTGTCCTCCACGATGTCCAGCAGGCCGGTCAGCCCCGAGTGCATGAAAGTCGAGTCGCCGATCACGGCCACGGAGGGGTGCACGCCCGCCTCGGCCGCGCCCTTGGCCATCGTCACCGACGCGCCCATGTCCACGCACGAGTTGATTGCCTCGTACGGCGGCAGCGCGCCGAGCGTGTAGCAGCCGATGTCCGAAAACACGCGCCCGCCGGGATGGTCGGCCATCGCGTCGCGGAGAAAATCATACGTATTCGCGTGCGGGCAGCCCGCGCACAGCGACGGCGGACGCGGCACGACGTCGGCCGGAACCTCGTGCGTGTGCGGCGCCGCGTGCCCGAGCGCCTGCGCGACGATGTCGGGGTCGAGCTCGCCCGCGCGCGGGAGCGTGCCGTCCAACCGGCCGCGGACCGCGCCCGGCCGGGCGTTCACGCCCTTCATCAGGTCCTCGACCAGCGGGTAGCCGTCCTCGAGCACCAGGACCGACTCGCAGCGCTCCAGCATCCGCGCGAGCGCCTTGCGCGGGGCCGGGTACTGCGAGATTTTCAGCACCGGATGCGGGCACGCCTCGTCGCCGTACGCCTCCCGCAGATAGTTGACCGCGAGGCCGCAGGCGACGATGCCGAGGGAGCGGTCGGAGCCTTCTTCGACCGTGTTGTACGGCGAAGCCTCGGCCGCGGCCTGGAACTCGGGCAGTTTCTTCAGCAGCTCGTTGTAATTGCGCCGCGCGATCGCGGGCAGCAGGACGAACCGGCGCGGGTCGTCGTGGAACCGGATCGGATTCTGGGCCCGGGGCTGCTCCACGCGGCGTTTCACATTCGCGCGCGAGTGGGCCAGGCGCGTGGTCAGGCGGAGCATCACGGGCACGCCCCAGCGCTCGGAGAAGTCGAAGGCCTCGCGGGTCTGGTCGTAGGCTTCCTGCTGGTCGGCGGGCTCGAAGAACGGGACCTGGGCGAAGACGCCGTAGTACCGGCTGTCCTGCTCGTTCTGGCTCGAGTGCATCGAGGGATCGTCCGCGACGACCACGACCAGCCCGCCGTGCGCGCCGGTGATCGCCGCGTTCATGAACGGGTCGGCGGCGACGTTGAGCCCGACGTGCTTCATGCAGGCCATCGCGCGCTTCCCGGCGAACGACATGCCGAGCGCCTCCTCCATGGCCGTCTTCTCGTTGCAGCTCCAGGCGGAGCGGACGCCGAGCGCCCGGGCCTCGGCGGATTTCTGGATGTATTCCGTGATCTCGGTCGACGGCGTGCCGGGGTAGGCGTACACGCCGGAGATCCCGGCGTCGATCGCCGCCTGCGCCACCGCCTCGTCGCCGAGCCAGAGGCGAATCTTGCCTGTCTGCGCGCTCATATCCAAGGAGACGGGCTATTAACAACCGATGGCGCGCCCGGCGCAAGCCTTTTTCATCCGCGCGCCGGGCTCACGGCACGACAAACGTCGTGGACGGCAGCGCGGTCTGGAGCGGGGTCCCCTTGGCGAAGGCAGCCTGGACCTGGAGGGTGTATTTCCCCGGAGGGAGGCACGTTTTCAGCGACGTGGCATCCACCGGAAAGACGCGGGCCAGCAGTCCGTAGCCCGCGGCCGTCACCGCGTTCACGTAGGCCGTGTATTCGCGGGCCTCCATGGATGCGCCGCCCGGGCCGGGCTCCGTCTTCTTCGGCCAGGCCAGCGTCACCGGCTTGGCGTTGAAGTTCCGCCAGGTCCAGGGCTGAAGCGTCACCCAGGCCGAGCCATTCCAGCCGAACATCTGCACGGCATACCAGCCGCACGGCAGCCGCGCGCTGTAGGTGGGCAACGGTTGCGAGCCGCTGCGGTGGGTGAACTGGGTGTCCCCGTCCCGCCAGAAGTCGAACCAGTAGGCCGAGTACTTCGCCGCGCCGTCATACTGCGCGCCGGCCAGCGTCAGGGACGGCTTGTCCGCGCCGCGGATCTCGTCGGCCTTCACGAAGCCGAGGTCCAGGCACTCGCCCGCCTTCACGATCACCTGCGTTACGGCGGCCCACTTGAAATCGTGGGCGAAGAAGAACTCCGGGGGCAGCCCGAGGCTCACCGTGGAACCGTCTTCCTCGAGAGCCAGGGCGTGAATAATCGGCTGCGCCATGAAGTGGGTATAAGGGAAAACCCGCAGCTCGTAGGTTCCCGGCTTCACGCCGTCCAGGCAGAAAAAGCCGCCCCGCTTGGCGGCGGCCAGGGACGTGTCGAAGCCGCTGATCCGGTGGTAGAGCGTGCGCTCGCCGGGCGCGACCAGCGTCGCGATGCCGCCGAACAGATCCTGGCCGCCGGACGAATCCACCAGCCGCCCGATGACCGAGCCCGTGGCGCCGGACAGCCGCTGGGCGTGCCGCGGATACAGGCGGCACAGGGCGGCGACATCGTCCTCGCACAGCCCCTGGGCCAGGATCTGCATCTGCCCGTACTGCCGATTGATCGCCATGACCGAGGAGGCGCTGAGCACGTCGTCGTACTGCCCCAGGTACGAATGATTCAGCCCGATCCCGTGCCCGAGCTCGTGCGCCATCGACACCGCGCCGATGCGCCAGTCATTGGTCATGGGCATCTGGATCAGCCCCCACGGCGTGTCCACGATCGCCATGCCGGCATTCGTGGTCAGCAGGCTGCGCGCCAGGCGGATGTCGAATTCCGAGATCGCCATGACGCCGGGACCCTCCTTGACCAGTATGGGTTTCGCGATGCCCGAATGGTCGAAATGGCTGTCCAGGGTCAGCACATTATGCTGGTCCTTCAGGTTCACCGCCGAAAGCGAGACCAGCTGGCCGAGCTGGAATTCCAGGCGGGAGGAGGGATGGTTCTCCCAGAGGCCCGCGCCCAGCGACGTGGCCAGCAGCAGGGCGAAAAGGTCCCGCTGGCTGTTCGCGTCCGCCGTCAGCTCCGACCAGCTATCGTCAAGGCTTTCATGCGCGCGCGTGTTGATATCCAGGACGACGGGCGGGGCCGCGTAGATTTCCTGCGGCGCGTTCCCGTACCCCTTGAGTTTCGGCACGGCGCCGGTGTTGTATTCCGGCAGCGGTTCCAGGGCCGGGGCGAGGCCGGCGGCGAGGGCGATCGTCAGGACGATGGCATGGCGCAGGCTGATCATAGCGAGCTTCCTTTCTCCGCGCTCCCCGGGGGGGGCGGCGGCGCGGCGGTTTCGGCAGATGTCCGGTGGAAAACGAGCGCGCGGTTCCAGGCCGCCTGCAACGAGGGCTCGGGCTCCGTGGCCAGGGCCTTCCGGGCCAGCGCGGCGAACGCGCCCGGCGGAAGGCGCAGCGACAGGAACAGGACGGCTTCCCGCCGCACCGAGGGCTCGCGGTCCCCGAGGGCCATGCGTTCGAGGGTGGCCTGCGCCCAGGGGTCGTCGAGGGCGCCCAGCGTGCGCAACGCCGTGCGCCGCACGCGGGCGTCCGGGTGATGCAGGGCAAAGGAAGCGATGCGTTCCACCGGCGCCTGGTCCGGTCGCAATGACAAGGCCCAGATCAGGGTCCGGGCCAGGTCGGCTTCCTCCGGAGCCAGGCCTGTCGCCTCCAGCCTTCGCAGGATCGTCCGGGCATCCTCGTTGTCGAGGGACAGCCGGTTGGCCATTTCCCAGGCGGCTTGCTGCGCCTCCCGCAGGTCCGCCGTCTCGATCAGCGTCCGGCGGGCTGCCGCCCGGGCCTCTTCGTCCGGCGGTTCAAGCCGGGCCGTGGCGTCGGGCCGGGGGCCTGCGTCCTCCGGCGCCGTCGCGAAGGAGGGGGTGGTCGGCGAAGATGGCGCCGGCGCGGCCCTGGCGACAGGCGCCGTGGCGGCCGATTGTGGGCGTGAGGAGTCCGGAGCCGCAACGTGTCGGAAGACGAACGCGGCAACGGCCAGAAGGGCGGCCATGACCGTGGCGATCAGATGCTTGCCGCTGGAAGGAAGAAGCATGTGCCCTGTTTCTGTGGGCATTAAACGTTTAATATAATAGTGATTCGGACGCGGCTTGTTAAATCGGTCGGCGCGCCGTTGACATGCGCCGAAAAAAAAGCTAGCTCCTCCCATGAGCTTGCGACCGGAGCGACCGGGTAACAGGCCGGAAGCCATGGGTAAGGAATCCATTCTCCTGGTGGACGATTCCGAGACGACGCGGAAGGTGTTCACCGCAAACCTGTCGCGGCAGGGATACGAGATACAGGGCGCGGCTTCACTGGCCGAGGCGCGCGACGCGGTGAACCGGAACGTGTTCGACGGGATCCTGCTCGACCTGGAATTGCCGGACGGCAACGGCCTGGACTGGCTGCCGGAGTTGCGGGAAAGCCATCCGAACGCCGCCATCGTCATCATCACCGGCACGGGCGACATCCCGTCCGCCGTCAAGGCCATGCAGTATGGCGCCGACCATTTTCTGGCCAAGCCCGTCAACATGGATGAACTTATTGTCTTCCTGCGCAAGGGTAGAGAATTCGCGGAGTTGCGACGCAGGAACCAGTTCTTCAGCGGAGTAGATCGAAAGCGGTCTGTGTTCTATTTTGGAACAAATCCGGCGATCGGGAAGATGCTGGAGTTGGCGGAGACGGCCGCACGGAATGATTCCTCCATCCTGCTTTTCGGCGAGACCGGCTCGGGCAAGGGGGTCCTGGCGCGGTGGATTCACGCGCACAGCGCCCGCGCGGACAAGCCTTTCGTGGACATCAACTGCTCGAGCCTGAAGGGCGACCTGCTGGCCAGCGAGATATTCGGCCACGCGCGGGGCGCCTTCACCTCCGCCGTCGAGTCCAAGCAGGGCCTGCTGGAAGCGGCGGACGGCAGCACGCTGTTCCTCGACGAGATCGGCGACATGGATCCCGGCGTGCAGGCCTCGTTCCTGAAGGTGATCGAAGAGCGGCAGTTCCGGAGGGTCGGCGAGGTCAAGGTCCGCCGCAGCGAGTTCCGGCTGATCTGCGCGACCAATCACGATCTCCAGGAACAGTGCGCGCAGGGCCGCTTCCGGAACGACCTGTATTTCCGGATCAACGTGTTCCCGATCGAAGTGCCGCCGCTTCGCGAACTGCGGGAAGATATTCCCGGCCTGATCCGCCACCTGCTTCGGGAGATGGCGGGGCGAGATCTGGAACTGGCGGAAGAGGTGATGCCCCTGCTGACCGGCTACGATTGGCCGGGCAATATCCGGGAACTCCGCAACGTGCTGGAGCGGGCGTGGCTCCTGGCCGGGGGGCGGGCCTTGCGCGCCGAGCACTTTCCCGGCCTCTCCGCCCCGCGCACGCCGGTGGGCGGAACACTCGACCTGAACAGGCTGGAAGAGCAGAAGATCCGCGAGGCGCTTCGCCGCTACGGCGGCGATGTGGAGCGGGCCGCCAAGGCCCTCGGGCTTTCACGGGCCACCCTGTACCGCCGGATCAAGCCGATGGAATCTCCCGAGTAGCGCGGCTTCGTCCCGGAGACGCGCACGCCCCTTGCCGGGGTCGATCCACTGCATCACCCGTCTCATTTCGAGCCGCACCGTCTCAATATGAGACGCGGAAGGTTTCCGGAAAAATGTACAACCAGTTTATATCATAACTATTACGCCAAGCTCCTGTTCTTGGCATGCCGGCTGCATGCTCACACCCTGAACGTGCCAAGCGGTTTGCTATGAAAGCGAATCGGTCAACAGTTGCTTTATGTCGCGGATGCGGTGCCGGTAGTTTCGAATCCGACCGAAACAGACGAGCGGCCACGATAAAAGGCTGTTCCCTCCACTACGGCGGACCCTTGGCACGGGAGATCGAAAAGCCGGCCCGCATCCGCGTTTTCCGTTTGTCGCAGCGTCTACCGCGCCGGCTTGAGGTCGGGAGCCTCCACCGTGCAGCCTATCGGAGAAATCAGGCATCATGAACTTGGACATTCGGACTGTTTTTTTCGGCTACGTCTTCAGCAACGCGCTGTGCGTGGTCGTGATGGCGCTGTTGTGGCGCCACCATCGCGGACATTACGACGGGATCGGTCGCTGGCTGGCCGACTTCTTCATGCAGTTCATCGCCCTGGGGCTGGTGGCCCTGCGCGGGCAGATTCCCGACTGGGTCTCGGTGGTCCTCGCCAACGGCCTGGTCGTGGGCGGCACGATGATCCTGTACACGGGCCTGGAGCGCTTTCTCGGAAGGCGCTCGTCGTCGCTCCGCCATTATCTTGTGCTGGCCATTTTCCTGGCCGCGCACGCCTGGTTCACGTGGGGGCAGCCCAGCGTGCACGCGCGGAACATCAACTTGTCGCTGGCCCTGCTGGTCGTGTGCGGCCAATGCGCGTGGCTGATGCTGACGCGGCGGCCGGGGGTCCGGCCGTCGGGCGCGCCGGTCGTCGGGCTGGTCTTCGCCGCCTACAGCCTGTTCAGCCTGATGCGCCTGGTCGCGCTGGCGGGAGGGCTCCGCGGGAGCGGCGATTTCGGGGCCACGTTGTTCGATACGCTGACGATCCTGGTCTACCAGATGCTGTTCATCGCGCTCACGCTGGCCCTCTTCCTCCTGGTGATCCGGCGCAACCGCGACGAACTGGAAGCCCAGGGGAAAGCCCTGCGGGAGAGTTCCGCCCTGGTCCACGGGCTGTTCGACAACATGCCCAGCGGCGTGGCCATGTTCTCGGTGCGCGGGGACGGCGCCACGGGCGACGATTACGTGGTCCGGGAGATCAATGCCGCCGGCCTGAAATTGGAAGGGAAGAGAAGGGCGGAAGTCATCGGCCGGACGCTGCGCGAACTGCGGCCGAACATCCGGCCCGGTGGCCTGCGCTCGGTGCTCCGGCAGGTCTGGCGGACCGAGCAGCCGGCCTTCCTGCCGCCCACGCTCTACGAGGACGAGCAGGCCTCCCGCTGGTACGAGGCCCACATCTTCTGCCTGCCGACCGGCGAGCTGGTGTGCATCTACAACGACGTGACCGAACGGCAGGGCGCGGAGCACCAGTTGCGGGAGAACATGGAGGAGATCGCGCGCATGAACAAGGTGATGATGAACCGCGAGGAGCGCGTGCTCGAATTGAAGAGGGAAGTCAACCGGCTGCTGGCGGAAGCCGGCCGGCCGCCGCGGTTCGAGGCGGCGTAGGGACGGGCGACGAGAAGACACGGCATGAGCGCGGAACGAAAACGGAGGATGGTCGGCCGGTTCGTCGCGGGCCTGGCGGGCGCGGGACTGCTTCTGGCCGCCGGCGGATGGGGGGCCGGGGTGGCGACCCGCGCGGCGGACGAGGATCTGCGCAACGGGCTGCTGGAGCAGGCCGTGGCCGTTGCGCGCGCCCTGGATCCGGCGCTTGTTCGCGCGCTGTCCTTCACGGCGGCCGACCGGGACCTCCCCGCGTTCCAGCGGATCCGGCATTACCTGCGCACCTACGCGAAGGCCGCGGGCCTGCGCAGCCTCTACACCATGGCCCTGCGCGACGGCCGCATCGTGTTCGGCCCGGAGAGCCTGGAGGAGAACGATCCGTTCGCGTCGCCGCCGGGGACCGTGTACGAGAAACCCTCCGCCGTGGACTGGGCCGCTTTTGAAACCGCCAAGCCGGTTTCGACCGGCCCGCTGACCGATGAGTACGGCACGTTCGTGTCGGCCCTGGCGCCGGTCCTCGAGCCGCATACCGGCCGGGTGCTGCTGCTGGTCGGCCTCGACGTGGAGGCGCGGAGCTGGCGCGCCCGCCTGGCGCGGGCGAGGCGTTTTCCCCTGGCTACGGCGGGCAGCCTGCTCGGCCTGCTGGCGCTTGGGCTCGCGCTGATGGAATGGCGGGACCGCGGCGGCCTGGCGGGCCGCGCCTGGCTGCGGCACACGGAGACGATCCTGATCGCAGCCCTGGGCCTGGCGCTGACGATGGCCGCCGTTCACCTGTTCCGCCACGAGGAGGACCGCGCCCGCGAAGCCCGCTTCAGGTCCCTTGCCCGGGCGCAGACGGTGGGCATCCTGGAAGAACTGCGCGATCTTCACAACCGCGTCGAGACGCTGGCCGCCTTTTTCGAGGCCAGCCAGCACGTCACACCGGAGGAATTCAACGCCTACGTGGCGCCCCAGGTCCAGTCCAGCCTCGCCGAGCGGTGGCTCTGGCTGCTGTCGGTGCCGGAGGGGCAGGCCGCGGACGCGGAAGACCGCGTGCGCCGCGAGGGCGTTGAGGACTTTCGCATCTGGCAGCCGGGCGGGCCCGGGGAACGCGTTCCTGCCTCGGGCCGCGACCATGGCTATCCGGTCCGCTACATGGCGCCGTCCTCGAATCATCCGGCCGCGCTGGGTTATGACCTGGGGTCCGATCCCTTCTATCGCCCGGCGATAGAGGAAGCCCGGCGGTCGGGATTGGTCTCGGCCTCGGACCCCGCGCCGTTGATGTCCTCGTCCGGGCGCCCGCCGGGGTTCGTGGTGTTTCGCGCCGTGACGGCGCCGCAGGAGGGCCTCGTGGCCGCCGCTGTGCGGTTGGAGGAGCTGACCGCCTTTCCGCTGCGCCGCGCGATGAGTCCGGAGTCTCCCGTCGTGAACGGGTTCTTCCAGTTGGTCCCGGACCGGCGCCCGCGGTGCCTGTCGACGTCCCTCCCGGGCCATGTGGCCGGGCTGCCGGGCTGGTTTGGCGAGGACTCGGCGTATATCCTGCGGCTGCCGGTGTTCATCTTTGGAAACACGTATGCGATCGTGGTGCACCCGGGCCCGGGCTGGGCCGAGAAGCAGCGCGCCCTGGGGAGCGGGATCGTCGGCGTGTCCGGGTTGCTGCTGACGGGCCTGCTGACCGCCCTCTTCGGCCTGCGCGCGCGGCATAGCATCGCGCTTGCGGAAGAAGTCAACGCCCGCACGGGAGAGCTCCGGCAGAAAACGGCGGAGTTGGAAACCTTCTTCTCCAGCTCGCTGAATCTCCTGTGCATTGCGGACGCGGACGGACGGTTCCGGCGCCTGAACCAGGAGTGGGAGAGAGCGCTGGGCTTCTCCCTGTCAGAACTGGAGGGTCGACGCTTCCTGGACCTGGTCCATCCCGACGACGTCGAGGCCACGCAGCAGGTCGTGGCCGCCTTCGGCCAGGGCCGGGAAGTCCTGAACTTCGTCAATCGATGCCGCGGCCGGGACGGGGCCTACCGCTGGATCGAATGGCGATCCATTCCCTCGGGCCGGTTGATCTATGCCGCGGCCCGCGATATAACCGAGCAGCGGCGCACCGACCAGCAGTTGAAGGAGCAACTCGCCGAGCTTCGCCGCTGGCAGCAGGCGATGCTGGGCCGGGAGGGCCGCGTCGCGGAGCTGAAGGCGGAGGTCAACGCGTTGCTGGCGCAGGCCGGCCGGGCGCTGCGGTATGGCGGCGCGTCGGCCGCGCCGGCCGGCGGCGGGCGGGAACGGGAGGCGAACGCGTGAACGCCCATCTTGCGGTGCTGATGCTGGAGGCGATGGTGGTCTACCTGCTGGTCCTGTGGGCCCATTCGCTGCGCGGCCGGGCGGGGCTCGGCCCGTTCTACGCGCTGTTGGGCGGGATCACGGCGGTGATGTCGTGGGTGACCGACGCGGGCGTGGCGGTGCGGGCCGGCGGGATCACCTTCATGGTCGGCTCCACCGTGTTCTACACGGCGATCCTGCTCGGCGTGTTCGTGGTGTACGTCTTCGACGGCCCGCCCGCGACGCGCGTCGCGATCCTGACCGTCGCCGGCGTCTCGGCGATGGTCCCGGTCATCGCGGCGGCGCTGCACGTGCAGATGAGGCTGCTGGGCGCGGCCCCGCTCGGTTACGTGCCTCTCCCGAGCCTCCGCATCAACGCGGCCTCCGTGGCGGCGACGGCGGCGGACCTGGTGTTCCTCGCGGTGGCCTGGGAATTCCTGGGCTGCCGCGGACCCGGGATGAAAACCTGGCTGCGCGCCTTCCTGTCGCTGCTGGGCGTGATGGGGCTGGACGTCCTGCTGTTCGCCACCGGCGCCTTCGCGGGAACCCCGGGCTATGTCGGCATCATGGGCGGCACGCTGGTCAGCCGGTTCTTCATCGCGCTCTTCGCGTTCCCGTTCCTTTACGCCTACCTGGAGTGGCAGAGCCGCGGAAACGGCTTCGCCCTGGAGCCCCGCCCGATCCTGGCCATCCTCAAGCAGGTGGCCCGGGCGCGCGCGGCGCCGCCGGACCCCGCGCAGCAGGAAGTCACCGCGCGTTTGCGCATGGAAGAGACGTCGATCGAGAGCGAGGAACGCTACCGAGCCTTCATGGACGCCACGGACGACCTGGTCTTCATCAAGGACGACGGATTCCGCTACCTGTTCGCCAACGAGGCCTATGCCCGGTTTGCCGGGCGCCCGGCGGCCAGCCTGCGGGGCTGCGAGGACGGGGACCTGATGCCGCCCGAGGCCGCCGCCCGCTGTCGGGAGACCGATCGACAGGCGCTGGCCCGGAACCAGGTCGTGATCAGCTTCGAAGCCATCGGCGACCAGTACTACGAAACCCGGAAGTTCCCCGTGAGCCTCAAGGGCGGGCAGCGCGGCATCGGCGGCATCATCCGCGATATCACCGAGCGTCGCAAGGCGGAGGAGCATCTCCGCCTCCAGGCCCAGTTGCTCGACAGCGTGCGCGAGGCCGTGGTGGCCTCCGACCTCGATGGGCGGATCACGTACTGGGGCAAAGGCGCCGAGGAGCTCTACGGGTACAAGGCCGCGGAGGTCCTGGGGCGGCCGTATCGGACCTTCGCGGGATCGATCGAGCCGGTGGAGGAGGAGGCCTTCCGGCGCGCGATCCTCGACAAGGGCTCGTGGCGGGGCGAGCATCTGCAGCGGCGGCGGGACGGCGCCGTGTTCTGGACTTCCACCTCGATCTCCGCGGTCCGGAACGCCGAGGGCGTGCCGTGCGGATTCATCGGCATTGACCGGGACATCACGGAGGCGAGGACGGCGGAGCAGGCGCTGCGCACGAGCGAGGCCCAGTTTTCCAACGCGTTGCAGATCGCGCGCGCCGGCCACTGGGAGTACGACGTGGCCCGCGACACGTTCATCTTCAACGACAATTTCTACCGGATTTTCCGGACCACGGCCGCCGAGGCAGGCGGATATACAATGCGGTCCGCGGACTACGCGCGCCGCTTTTGCCACCCGGATGATGCCGCCCTGGTGGGCCGGGAAATCCAGGCGGCCATCCAGACCGCCGAGCCGAATGCCAGTCGCCAGATCGAGCATCGCATGCTCTACGCCGACGGGCAGGTCGGGTACATCGCCGTGCGATTCTTCGTCGTCAAGGACGATCTGGGCCGGACGATCCGCACGTACGGCGTGAACCAGGACATCACGGAGCGCAAGCAGGCCGAGACCCGGCTTCGCGAGCAGATGGAGGAACTGCAGCGCTGGCACAAGATCACCCTGGGCCGGGAGCTGCGGATCCTGGAACTGAAGCAAGAGGTCAACACGCTGCGGGCCGAGGCGGGAAAGCCGGCGAAGTACGATAGCGCGGAGACGGAATGAGGAAGCGGACTCAATCCGGCGCGGTGGTGGCGATGCTGTTCGCGGCCTGCGCGGCCGCGGCCGTCGAACCGCCGGTCCTCTCGGGCTGCGAGTACGACTATCCTCCCTACTGCGTGGTCAAGCCGGACGGCCAGGCCGACGGGTTTTCCGTGGAACTGCTCCGGGCCGCGCTCGCGGCCATGGGCCGCGAGGTGACCTTTAAGGCCGGGCCGTGGTCCGAACTCAAGCAGGACCTGGCCGAGGGGCGTCTCCAGGCGCTGCCGCTCGTGGGCCGGGCGCCGGAGCGCGAATCGATGTTCGATTTCACGTTCCCGTACCTCCCGGTCCACGGCACGATCCTCGTGCGGACCGACAACGCCGACATTCGGACGACCGCCGACCTCAAGGGCCGGTCCGTGGCCGTGCTGAAAGGCGACAACGCGGAGGACTACCTGCGGCGTTCCGACTTCGGCGCCACGATCGTGCCGTTGTCGTCCTTCGAGACCGCTCTGCGCGAACTGTCCGCCGGGCAGCACGACGCGGTGGTCATCCAGAAACTCGTGGCTTTCCAGTTGATGCGCCAGGCGGGGATCACCAACCTGCAGGCGGTCGGGCCGCCGCTGAAGGACTTCACGCAGAGCCTGTGCTTCGCCGTGCGCGAGGGGGATGCGGCGCTGCTGGACACGTTGAACGAGGGGCTATCCATCGTCATAGCCGACGGCACGTTCCGGCGGCTGCACGCGAAATGGTTCGCCGAGATCGAGGCGGAGGGGCTCCTCCGCAGCCGGATCGTGGTCGGCGGCGACAACGCCTATCCCCCGTACGAGTTCCTGGACGAGAACGGCCGGCCCGCGGGGTTCAACGTGGACCTGACGCGCGCCATCGCCCGGCGCATGGGCCTGTCTGTGGATATCCGGCTGGATACCTGGGCCACGGTGCGGGCGGGGCTGGAAAGCGGCGAGCTGGATGTGTTGCAGGGCATGTTTTACTCCGCCGAACGCACCGAGAAGGTCAGCTTCTCGCCGCCGCACTCGATCGTCCACCACGCCGCGGCCGTGCGCCGGGGCGCGCCGCTCCCGCGGGGGCTGCCGGATTTGAAGGGCCTTGCGCTCTTCGTGCAGAACCGGGACATCATGCACGACTGGGCCGTGGCCCAGGGGCTGGGCGGGCAGGTGCAGCCCGTGGACTCCCAGGAGACCGCCCTCGGCCGCCTGCACGCGGGCGCCGGCGATGCCGCGCTCGTGTCGGTCGTCCAGGCCCAGTACTGGATGAAGCGCCACGGGTGGACCGGCCTGGATGTGTCCGATGTCTCCCTGCTCTCGCCGGAGTACTGCTACGGCGTGCGCCGGGGCCACGAGCCGCTGCTCGCCCTGTTTTCCGAGGGGCTGGCCGCGCTCAAGGAATCGGGCGAGTACCGGCAGATCCAGGCCCGCTGGCTGGGGCCCTATGACGCCTCGGGCGTGCCGCTGCGCCGGGTGCTGGCCCTGGTGCTGGTCGCGCTGGCGCTGGCGGCGTTCTTCGCCGTGCTCGGCGTGCTGTTCCGCCGGCAGGTTGGACGGCGGACCGCGGAACTGCGCGCGAGCGAATCCTTGTGGCGCAGCTACGTGGAGTCTGCCCCCTACGGCATCTATATCAGCGACGCCCGGGGCCGGCTCGTGCAGGTCAATCCCGAGGCCTCCCAGATCACAGGCTACAACCGGGACGAGTTGACGGCCCTCGAGCTGGAGGACCTCGTCGCCCCCGAATCGCGCAAGGCGGCCCTCCGGGACTTCGCCCGGCTGAAGGAGTCGGGCGAGGTGCGGGGCGAGTATGCCTTCGTGACGAAGGGCGGTGAGACACGCTGGTGGGCCGTCGCCGGCGCCAAGCTGACGGAAGACCGCTACCTCGGCTACGCGAACGACGTGACCGATCGCCGCGCCGGCGAGAAATTGGTCCGGGATGCGCAGGCCGAAACCCAGCGCCTGCTGGAGGAGGCCCGGCAGGCGCGGCGCGCCCTGTTGAGCCTGGTCGAGGACCAGCGGCTGGGTCAGGAACAGCTCCAGGCCCTCTCCGAACGGCAGGACGCCCTGCTCTCCGCCATCCCGGACATCGTGATGGAGGTGGACGCGAACAAGGTCTACACGTGGGCGAACCGCGCCGGCCTGGAGTTCTTCGGGCCCGACGTGGTCGGCCGTGAGGCCCGCTATTACTTCGAGGGCGAACAGGACACCTACCGGCGCGTCCAGCCGCTGTTCGACGGTAAAAGCGACGTGATTTACCTGGAGAGCCTGCAGCGACGCCACGACGGCCAGAAGCGCCTGCTGGCCTGGTGGTGCCGCACGCTCAAGGACGGGCAGGGCCGCGTGACCGGCGCGATCTCCACCGCCCGCGACATCACCGACCAGAAAAACCTGGAAGACCAGTTCCGCCAGGCGCAGAAGATCGACGCCGTCGGCCGCCTCGCCGGCGGCGTGGCCCACGATTTCAACAACATGCTCGGCGTCATCCTCGGCCACGCGGAGATGGCCCTCGAGCAGATCAAGCCCACGCAGCCCGTGTACGAGGACCTCCAGGAGATCCAGCGGGCGGCGCAGCGCTCCGCCGACCTCACCCGCCAGCTGCTCGCCTTCGCGCGCAAGCAGACGGTCGAGCCGCGCGTCCTGAACCTGAACGAGACGGTCTCCGGCATGCTCAAGATGCTCCGCCGGCTGATCGGCGAGGACATCGAACTGGTCTGGCAGCCCGGCGCCAACCTGTGGTCCGTGTGCATCGATCCCGTCCAGGTCGACCAGATCCTCGCCAACCTGGCGGTCAACGCGCGGGACGCCATCCGCGGCGTAGGGCAGCTCACCATCTGCACCGAGAATGTAGCGCTGCGCAGCGAAGACCTGGCCACCCATCCCGACGCCATGGCCGGGGAGTACATCCTGCTCAAGGTCGGCGACAACGGCGCGGGAATGGACCCCGTCACGCAGGCCCATCTCTTCGAGCCCTTCTTCACCACCAAGGGGCTGGGCAAGGGCACCGGCCTGGGCCTGGCGACGATCTATGGCGTGGTCAAGCAGAACCACGGATTCATCGACGTGGACAGCCGGCCGGGCCGGGGCACCTCGTTCAACATCTACCTGCCGCGGGCCCTCGAGGACGAGACGACCGAGCCGGCGAAGGAAGGCCCGTCCTCCGTCAGGGGAACGGAAACCATCCTGTTCGTCGAGGACTCCGAATCGCTGGTCAAGCTGGTGACGACGCTGCTGAAGAAGCGGGGCTACAATGTGCTGGCCGCCGGCTTGCCGAGTTCCGCCCTGGACATGGTCCGGCAGTACCCGAAGCCCATCCACCTGCTCATCGCCGACGTGATCATGCCCGGGATGAACGGCCGCGATATGGCGGACCGGATCCGGGCGCTGCGGCCGGATATCCGGGTTATATACATGTCCGGTTACACGGCCGACGTGATCGCCCATCACGGCGTGCTGGAGCCCGGCGTGGACTTCCTCCAGAAACCGGTTTCCGGTAAAATGCTGCTGGCGAAAATCCGGGAGGTGCTGGACCGGAAGCCCGGCGCCCCGGGGACGGAATCGACAACGTGAGCGAAGCATGAGCGAGATCCTGGCCGGACAGGCGGACTACGCCCTGCTGATCAGCGGGATGGCGTGGCTCTTCGCGGCCGTGGCGGCCAGGGGCCTGGCCCGGGAGCCGGCGTCGGCCGGCGTCTGGCGCTGGTTCACCTGGTTTGGCGTGGCCCAGGGCCTGTCCGACTGGACGGATATCTTCCTGCTGATTCGGCCGGAGGTCCCGGGCCTGTTGATCGCCCGCCTCCTGCTTCTGCTGTTCGCGTCCCTCGTGCTCGTGGAATTCGCCGCCGGGAGTTTCTGGCCGGCCGCCCGCGGCGCGTTCGTCCGGCACGCCGCCGTTCTCATCTTGATCACCCTGGCCTTTTTAGGCGGCACGGCCGGGCTGCTGGGATTCCTGGCCACGCTGCGCCCGCTGCTGCTCCTTCCCGCGGGACTGTTTGCCGCCCTGGCCTTGTGGCGGCCGGGCCCGGTTTCGGCGCCGGCCGCGAACCGGCTGCCGGTGGCCGCCGGAGGCCTGGCCGGTTACGTCCTGGTCCTGGGCCTGGTCCTTCCCGCTGTGCCGCTGGGGATCGCCTGCTGGTTGCCGACGGAGCCGCTGTTTGCCGCCGTGCTGCGTGTGCCTCCGGAATTCTTCCGTATGACGGGCGCCGTGTTGGCCGGCTCGGCGCTGCTGGGCCACTACAGCCGGGTGCGCCGCGCCGCGTCGCTGGCGGGCGCCGCGCGCCGGCGCCATTCGCCGCTCCTGTGGCTGGCGCTCTCCCTGGCGGGCGTCCTGTCCGTCGGCTGGGTGGCGACCGAGACCGCGGGGCGCTCCCGCGCGGCGGCCATGCGGGACGAGATACGGCTGCGCACGCAGATCGCCACCGCCTCCGTGCCGCGCGAACCGGTCCTTGCCCTGCGCTGGGGCGACGCGGACCTCGAGTCCGCCGGCTACCAGGCGCTCAAGGCGCTCATGATGAGCCTGCGCGCCGCGAACGCCGACCTTCGCTTCGTCTCCCTGATGGGCGTGCGCGGCGGGGAATCCTACGTGCTGGTGGATTCGGAGCCGCCCGATTCGCCGGACTACTCGCCGCCCGGCCAGCACTATGCGGAGGCCGACCCGGAGTATAACCGCCTTCTGGCCCGAGCCGAGGACTTCGTCATCGGTCCCCTGTACGATCGCTGGGGCACGTGGATGACCGGCGCCGCCCCGGTCGCGCAGCCCGACCCCGCCACGGTCGTGAACCTGGCGCTGGACATCGACGCCGGCGGCTGGGCCGCGCAGATCGCGCTGGCGCGTTTGCCGATGCTGCTCCTTGTGCTGCTGATCAGCGGGTTGGTCGCGGTCTTCCTGTCCGTCCAGGGCCGGACGCGCGAGGAGGCCCGCGTCAAGGCCGCGCTCGCGGACCGCATCCGCGCCCAGCAGGAAGCCGTCGTCCATCTCGCCCGTTCCGCCACGTCGGCCTCGGGCGACCTCGCGGCCTCCGCGCGGGAGATCACGGAACAAGGCTCGGCCGCCTTGAAGACGGAACGAGTCAGCGTCTGGCTCGGTCGCCCGGGGAAAGGCCTCCTGCGCTGCGTGGACTTGTTCGAGCGCTCCACGGGCCGGCATTCGGCCGGGGCGGTCGTGCAGTCCGCGACCTGCCCGAGCTACTTCGCCGCCCTCGCGGCCGACCGCGCCATTGACGCCGCGGACGCGTCGCGCGACCCGCGCACCGCGGAGCTGACGGACGATTACCTGGCGCCGCTGCGCATCGCCTCGCTGCTGGACGCCCCCATCCGGGTTTCCGGCCAGGTCGAGGGCGTGGTGAGCTTCGAGCAGGTCGGTCTGCCGCGGACCTGGCAGGCGGACGAGATCCGGTTTGCCGGCGAACTGGCCGACCACGCGGCCCAGGCCCTGCTGGCCGCCGAGCGCGCCCGCGCCGCCGCGGAGCGCAAGGAGTTGGAAGAGCGCATGCAGCAGGCGCAGAAACTGGAGTCGCTCGGGATCCTCGCCGGCGGCATCGCGCACGATTTCAATAATCTCCTGATGCCGATCATGGGCCACGCCGACATGGTGAGCGAGGAGCTTCCGTCCGATTCGCCGCACCAGCCGAACCTGAAGGAAATCGTGGGCCTGACCGAGAAGGCCGCCGGCCTTTGCCGCCAGATGCTGGCCTACGCGGGCCGCGGGCATCCGTCCGCCGAGCCACAGGACCTGTCCCAGGTCGTCCATCATATGCAGCCGATGCTGGAGGTGGCCGTGGCCCGGCGCGCAGCCGTGGAATGTCATCTGGCCGAGGCCCTGCCGCCGGTCAACGTGGACGCGGCGCAGTTCCGGCAGGTCGTGATGAACCTGGTCCTGAACGCATCCGAAGCCGTGGAGGCGCGGAAGAACGCGGAGGGCCGGATTCGCGTGACCACGGACCTGGTGGAAGCCGACCAGGGCTACCTGGATAGTTGCGTGCCGGGCTCCGCCGCCTTGCCCGGCCGCTACGTGTTTGTCGAGGTGGACGATAACGGCGAAGGCATGACCGCCGAGACGCAAACCCGGCTGTTCGATCCGTTCTTCTCCACCCGGTTTGTCGGCCGCGGCCTCGGCCTTTCGGCGACGCTCGGCATCGTGCACAGCCACGGCGGCACGATTCACGTGCAGAGCCGCCTCGGCGAGGGAGCGACATTCCGCATCCTGCTGCCGCCGGCGGCCGCGCAGCCGGCCGTCCTGGCCCCGGCGCGGCCTCCGGCGTGGCGCGGGCATGGCACCGTCCTGCTGGTGGACGACGAGGCGCCCATACGCCAGGTCGCCCGGATGATGCTTGAAAAAATAGGCTTCCAGGTCCTCACGGCGTCGGACGGCCGGGAAGCGTTGGATATCTTCCGGAGCCAGGGCGATACCCTGGCGTGTGTCCTGTTGGACCTGACCATGCCGGGCATGAAAGGCAACGAAGTGCTGGATGAACTGCGGCGCCTGCGGCCCGGCGTGCGCGTGGTGGTGTCCAGCGGATTCGACCGGAAAGAAGTGCTGGCCCGGCTTGCGAATGCGGAAGAGGTTCTCTTTATCCAGAAGCCTTACACGCAGGCCAAGCTGGCCGAGGTGTTGAGTTCCGTGCTGGGAACCGGTTCCGGAACGTGAATCGGTCCAATGCCGCCGTGCCGGCCTACGCGGAGGCAAAACGGTCCAGGGCGCGGCGGATGCGCGACAGCACGCGGTCCTTGCCGAGCACCTCCAGCATGTGGAACAGGCTGGGGCCCTCGGACGTGCCCGAGACCGCCACGCGGACGGGATGCACCAGTGCGCCGGCCCCCTCGCCCCGCTGCTCCGCCATCGCGCGCAGCGCCTGCTCGGAGGTGGCGGCCGTGAACGGCTCCAACGCGGCAAATCGTCCAGCCAGGGTGCGGAGGCTCTCCAGGGCGCCTTCCTTTTTCAAGCGCTTGCTCACCGCCTTCTCGTCGAAGGCATAGTCCTCGGTGAAGAAATAGGCGGCATGATCGGCTATGTCGGCGAAGAAATGGAGCCTCTCGCCCATTGTCTCGACGACGCGCGCCAGGTATTCCATGCCTCCCGTCACAGGCCATAATCCTTTTTGCTCCAATATAGAACAACACCCCTGCTCCAATTCCGACTTCGGCAGCGCGCGCATGTAGGCGCCGTTCATCCAGTCGAGTTTCTTGATGTCCATCTGCGACGGCGCCGAGCGGACGCGGTCCAGCGTGAAGGCCTTGACCAGTTCCTCGCGGCTCATGATCTCCCGGTCGTCGCCGGGCGACCAGCCCAGCAGCGCCAGGTAGTTGAACAGGGCCCCGGGAAGATAGCCTTTGTCGCGAAACTCGCCGACGTACGCCGCGCCGTCGCGCTTGGAGTACGGCTTGCCCTGCGCGTTGACGATCATCGGCAGGTGCGCATACTTCGGCGGCTCCGCGCCCAGCGCGCGGAAGAGCGCCAGGTGCCGGTACGTGTTTTCCACGTGGTCGTCGCCGCGGATAACGTGCGTGATGCCCATGTGAATGTCGTCCACGATGTTCGCCAGGTGGAAGACCGGCGTCCCGTTGGAGCGGACGATCACGAAATCCTTCATGTCCTCGGCCTTCTTCCGCAGCACGCCCTTGACCTCGTCGCGGAACTCCATGTCCGTGCCGGGCATCCGGAAAATGATCGCTTCGCCCATGCCCGTGCCGCCCTTGTCCTCCTTGTACGCCAGGCCCTTGGACAGCAGCTGCTCGGCGGCCGCCAGGTGCGCGGGCGTGCGGGTCGACTGGTACAGCGGTTCCTCGTCGAAGGTCAGCCCCAGCCAGTTCATCGCGTCCAGCACCATGCGGACGGCCTCCGGCGTGGAGCGCTCCCGGTCGGTGTCCTCGATGCGCAGCAGGAAATTCCCGCCCTCGTGCCGCGCGAAAAGCCAGCCGTAGATCGCGGCGCGGATGTTGCCGATGTGGACATGCCCCGTGGGGCTGGGCGCAAAACGGGTTCGAATTTTCATCATGACGCCTTTCCGAGCCGTAGCTTGTACACGGTGCGCGCCGGGCAACGCAACGGAAAACGGGCCCGTTGCATGCCGCGCCCTATGCGATATAATGCCGCGATTCCAGCGGCGTTCCCATGAGCGGAGAAGACACCATTGCGGCGATTGCCACCGCGCACGGCGAGGGCGGCATTTCTATTGTCCGGCTGTCCGGCGCCCGCAGCCTCGCCTTGGCCGAGCGCGTGATCCGTTGCCCCAAGCCGCCACTGGCCGAGCGTCCAACAAACACGATCGTTCATGGCTATGTCACCGACCAGGGGCGGGACGTCGACGAAGTGCTGATCCTCATCATGCGCGCGCCGCATTCCTACACCGGGGAAGATGTGGTCGAAATCCAGGGCCATGGCGGACACGTTTCCGCGCGCCGGATCCTTCGATGCGTGCTGCAGGCCGGGGCCAGGTCCGCTGAACCGGGCGAATTTACGCGGCGCGCATTTTTAAACGGCAGGCTAGACCTCGTTCAGGCGGAGGCGGTCCTGGACCTCGTTCGATCCAGTTCCGACCGGGCCGCCGACATGGCCCTTCAGCAACTCGAGGGGCGATTAAGCGATGCATTCAACTCCATCTACGATGGCTTGATGGCGGCTGCCGCGGACCTGGCGGCAGCCTTGGATTTTCCTGAAGAGGACGAGCACCCGCAACTTATCGACCGCCCTCTGGCTCTGCTGCATAAAGTTAGCGACAAAATAGACCAACTCGCCGCCACGTGGAATGAAGGCAGAGTCATACGAAACGGTGCGCTGGTTGTTATTTTTGGTGGGGCCAACGTTGGCAAATCTACCTTATTAAATACATTACTTGAATATGATAGAGCAATAGTTTCTCCTATTCCTGGAACAACAAGGGACTTTATCGAAGAGCCATTTTGTCTCAATGGAATACCGATAAGGCTGGTTGATACAGCTGGGATTCGTCATACCGAAAGCGAGCTGGAGCGTGAGGGGATACGTCGCGCGGAGGACGTTATTGCGAAGGCAGACTTGCATCTTTACGTGATGGATGCATCCCGGCCGCTTTCGGAACAGGATGTGGCTAATCTGACAATCAGGAAGCCTGGTAAGTGTGTCGTTGTCTTGAACAAGTCGGACCTGGGTGTGCAGATTACGCCGGAGGATCTGCAGGGTTACGATGCCGCTGTAACATCGCTGATAGAGAAGAAGGGGTTGTGCGATGTGCGCAGCTTGATGGATAAAAAACTGATAGCCGGCATGAAGAGCGGTCCCGCTGATACGGATACGCCTGTCGCGATATCGGAGCGCCATCATGATCTTCTCGTGAAGGCGCAGGCTGACGTAAAAGATGCCTTGGCAGTCCTTAATGAAAAACACGACGAGGCGCCATTCCTGGCATCAGAGAAGTTGCAATCCGCCGCAGAATCAATCGCCCTGATAATCGGTCGCTCATACAGAGAGAGCCTTGTAGACGAGATCTTTTCAAGATTCTGCATCGGTAAATAATTATTATGCAAGCAGTTGCGATGCAATCCAACAATTCATTCGAGGTCGCTGTTGTCGGGGCTGGTCATGCCGGATGTGAGGCTGCACTGATTGCCGCGCGCATGGGACTTGACACGGTTCTTGTCACAATGGACCGGAATGCGATCGCGAGGATGTCGTGCAATCCATCCATCGGAGGAATGGCGAAATCCCATATTGTGGCCGATCTCGATGCGCTTGGCGGCGAGATGGCTCGCAACACGGATTACACCGGCATCCAGTTTCGCACTCTCAATACGCGGAAAGGTCCGGCTGTGCGCGCAACGCGTGTTCAGTGCGACAAGCATGCCTACTCGGCCAGAATGGCCGCTGTCATAGCAGGAACGCCTAAACTGCAAGTTGTCGAAGAGGCCGTTACAGATGTAGTGATTCGGAATGGCAAGGCTATAGGAGTCAATTGTCGCAGCGGAAGAGTCATAGACAGCAAGACAGTTGTCCTGTGTCCAGGCACATTCTTGAACGGGAGGATATTCATAGGCAAAGTCAGCATGCCAGGTGGACGCGCGGGCGAGGAGCCTTCGAATGAGTTGGGCAATTTTCTAGCCTCTGTCGGATTCAGGACTGGGAGGCTGAAAACGGGCACGCCTCCAAGGCTGCATAGGGATAGTTTGGATTACTCGGCTATGCGAGAGCAGCCGGGAGAGAATCCGCCTCCATTCCTGTCCAGGATGGCTATCTCTGAAATGTTCCACGTGGAACAAACTCCAAGCTCGCATGGCTGCGGGTCAGAAGTGTTCCACGTGGAACAACAGGCAAATTCACTTCTGAAATGGCGACTTGGCGCTGATCAGATGCCTTGCTATCTCACTCATACATCGCAAGAAACAGCGTCAATTGTGACAGGAAACATATCTGAAAGCTCTCTATACGGAGGCCTGATAACTGGAACGGGCGCAAGGTACTGTCCATCCATCGAAGACAAGTTCGTGAAGTTTCCAGCGAATGAGTCACACCACATCTTTGTTGAGCCGGAAGGCAGGAATACAGTCGAGATGTACCCGAATGGAGCATCCAACAGTCTTCCGGAGTCCATCCAGCTTGAAATGATACGCTCCATACCAGGCCTGCGGCGAGCCGAGATAGTCAGGCCAGGATATGCCATCGAGTATGACTTCATAGACCCGACTCAATTGAAACCAACGCTTGAAACGAAGCAGATAGAAGGACTTTTTCTGGCTGGCCAGTTGAATGGAACGACCGGATACGAGGAGGCCGCCGGACAAGGCCTAGTGGCTGGCATAAACGCGGCTTTCAAGGTACGCCAGGAGCCGGAGTTCATTCTCTCGCGAGATGAATCATATATAGGAGTTTTGGTTGACGATCTTGTGACAAAGGGCACGAATGAACCATATCGGATGTTCACTTCGCGGGCCGAGCACCGCCTGATCTTGCGGCAGGATAACGGGCGGTTTAGGTTACTATCTCATTCAGAACGAGTTGGATGTGTTTCGAGGGAGTGGATAAAAGCTGTTCATGAAGATTCAACTATTATTGCAACAGAGATCCATAGGCTGAAATGCATATTCTCTGATGGAGTTTCGCTAGCGCAGCGGCTTCGGCGTTCAGGCGTCGGCTATCGGGATCTGCCTGCCCCGGAGATCAAACTTGGCGATGAACTGGCCAGGCAGGTAGAAATCGAAGTGAAGTATGAAGGTTATATTGAACGCGAGAGGAAGTCGATCGATCAAAGACGGCGGCAGGAGGACGCTCGAATCCCGGCGTCGATCGATTATGACGGGATCAGAGCGCTTCGTTTCGAATCGAGGGAGAAACTTAAAAAGATCAAGCCGCACAGCCTTGGCCAAGCCGCGAGAATATCGGGTGTGAATCCCGCAGATATCGCCATCCTGGCAATACACATGAGCCGAATGAATAAGTCGTAATATATTGCCGTGCAATGTGTAACAACGTTTGCGTTGATTGATTGGTGGGGCAGCCGGTATCGAAGATGAGGCGGTGGATTTTTTGGAAAAAACAACCCCGCTTGCGCGGAACGAGTGGATCTGCTGGATTGAGGACGCCAAGAAGGAGCAAACAAGACTTGCTCGAATTCAGAGAGTTCGCGCGGATCTCAAGAAGGGAAAACGCCGTCCTTGTTGCTGGCCCGGATGTCCCCACCGCGGAGGCAACAGAATGACCCCTGCAGACTCGTATTTTTCGGATATGGGGCTTCAATGATCCGATGGAACAAGATACTTTAGGCGCGAGCGGGAAACCGTTTATTGTTCCGTGATCCCCGAGCAACGCATCTGTATTGGATTTACGGGTGAGAGAGAACACGGAGGCGGCTGCTGCTCCGAAGCGGAGAGCGCTCGTCGCTTTTTGCAGGCTAAACCGCGGCGCTAATGCCGCTCGCGAATGTCTGATGGACAGCACATGAACAGCGACAAGGTCAGCAGCCAGTCTGATCCCGCGCAGGTCGCGGACGAAAAGGACCTGATCCGGCGGGCGCAGCAGGGCGATGTCGACGCCTACGACGTGCTGGTCCGCCGCTTCCAGGGCAAGATCTACGCGCTGGTTTATAACATGACCAGCAACAAGGAGGATGCGGAGGATCGCGTCCAGGATGTCTTTATCAAGGCCTTTCACTCGCTGCGCCACTTCAAGGGCGAATCGTCCTTTTACACGTGGCTGTACCGCATAGCCATCAACCGGACGATCAACTTCCTCAAGACGCGCAAGAATCGCATCACCTTGAGCCTCAGCGATATGGACTCTGGCGCCGAGCGGGATCCGGCCTACGTGGAGCTCCGGGCGCGGGAGTCGCCGGTCCGCGACGTGTCCCTGATCGAACTCCAGGATAAATTGAACAAAGCGCTGCAGACCCTGTCAGAGAAACATAGAGTGGTGGTGGTCATGCATGACATTCAGGGCGTGCCGCATGAAGAGATTGCTCGGATCATGGGTTGCTCCCAGGGAACGGTTCGGTCGCGCCTGTTCTATGCCCGGCAGCAGTTGCAGAAGGAATTGAAGGATTTTGCGCCATGAACTGCAGACACGCGAGGAACATCATCGGATGGTGTGACGGCCGCGAGTGGCCGGAGGACGTGAGCCGGCACGTTCGGGAATGCCCGGACTGCCGCGCCTTTTCCGCATCCATGAGCGGCATCCGTGGACTCGTAGCGCTGAAGCGCCACGAGACTCCGGAGGCGGGCTTCGAGAGCCGTTGCGCCGGGAAGATCCGCCTTGGCCTTACGGCCCCGGTAGCGCCGGAATCGATCCGCGACGAGGCTTCGGTGTGGAACCCGGCGTTCTTCCTGCGCATCGCGGCAGCGGCGGCGCTGGTGCTGATGGTGGGCCTGCATGTCCAGTCCGTGCGCTTGACCCCTCTGGCCTCCGCGCCTGGCGCGGCCCAACCGGTTGCGCCTGCCGACCAGTTCCTGGCGCCCGCCCGGTTTGCCCTGCCGTCTCAACCCCTGCCGGCCGTTCGTTCCGGCGCGCCGGTCATGATGCTGGCCCAGTCGAACAATGGGCCGAACGGCGTCCAATACGGCCCGCTGCCCTCGCGCGTGGCCAACTGGGAATACTGATCCGCCAGCGAACTGCCGTTGTCGCAACTTCTTTTCCCCCGCAGGTTGGTACGGTTCCTGCATTTAATCAATCGGGAATACCGGAGACCGACCATGCCGGAGCAGGATAGGAGTGCCCAGAAAGCGCAATCTTCGCCGAATTCGCCCGGCGAAAAACACGCCTCCTCATCCTTTGTGGATATGGTGGTCTCGGGCGCCGCCGCGAAGAAATCAGAATCGCGCTGGATGCAACCGATTGATTGCGAAGTGATTACGAATTGCGTGTTCGACGCGATTCTCGTTTCCAACCATCGTGGGCATCTCTTGAACTGCAACTCCAGGGCGTGTGAATTGCTGGGCTATCCAATGGAGAAAATCGAGCGGGTCCGCTTGTCCGCCTTGCTCTCCGGCATCAAGGAATCGGAACTGGCCGGCTTTTGTCAAAATCTACAAAGCGACAAGCGCTACGTGCTGGTCGAGGCCTACTGTATCCGCGCGGATGGATCCCGGTTCCCCGCGGAAATCGTGGTGTCCATGCACCAGCGCTCGCCGCCGCAACTCTGCTTCTCGTTGAGAGACATCACGCAGCGCTACAAGGTCGAGGCCCGGCTTCGTACGGAGCACCACGCCTTGCAGAATGCCCGCGACGGTATCGTCATTACCAACGAAGAAGCGCTGATCGAGTACGCCAATCCCGCGTTTGCGGCCATGTGGGGATACGCGAAGACCGATGAGCTGGCCGGGAAAAACCTGCGCCCCATGCTGGCCCCGGTTTCCAAGGAGGCGCCGCCCGAACAGCAACCGCTGCTATGGTGGTCGCTGATCGTCGACCACGAATCGTGGTCCGAGGATCTCCTCGCCGTGCGCAAGGACGGATCAACCTTCCATGTGCTTGCCAACGCGGCCTGCAACCGCGATGCCGAGGGGCGGGTGGTCGGGATGGTGCTTTCGTTCACCGACCTGACGGATCGCAACCGCGCCGAGGAGGCGCTGCGCCAGGCGGAGCGCCAGCGGGCCATGCTGGCCAGCGTGGGCGCCGCCTGCCATCATCTCGGTCAGCCGGCCACGGTCCTGTCGACCAATATCGAGTTGGTCAAGCGGCTCGTGGACGGCGCGAAGGGCCCGGAATTGAAGGAAATCCTGGAACAAAGCAGCCGGGCGGCGGAGCAGATATCCGGCATTCTTTACAAGCTCAACACCGTCACGGAGTTCAAGACCGTGCCTTATCTTGAGGACGATCCGGCCTCGCCGGAAAACACCATCCTCGACATCTGATCCGTCCGCATTATGCTTCCCGCCATGGATGGGGGCGACGCATGAAGACCTTCTACTGGGCCGTCCGCGTGCTGGGGTACATCGCCGGCGCGACCGGAATGGTCCTGTTCCTGCTGGGCCGCCAGAGCGCCAATCCGCGGGGGCCGATGTTCGTCGCGGGCGCCTCGCTCCTGATCGTTTCCTTCGCCGCGTTCTTCGTGTCGTACGCGCTGTATATATTCCAACGCCTCTCGCGGCGCTGAAACATGTCAGGCGGGCGGTGGCTGCAAGGCCGCCGGGAAGAAAAACCATCCGCCCAGTCCGACCAGCGCCAGCCCGCACGCGATGATGAGCGCGCGGTAGACCGGCGGCGGGCACAAGCGCCGCCCCGAGGCCACAGCCGCCGCGACCACGCTATACCACGCCAGGTCGGAGAAGATGTGCCCCGAGTAAAAGGCGGCGAGGCCGGACGGCCCGTTCTTCAGCGCCAGGGAGGCAAGGTTCAGCCCGATCGTGGCCCACCAGATCGCCCAGTAGGGATTGGAAAGCGACGTCAGGATGCCGGCCAGCATCGGGCCGCGCACCGCGGCTTTCGGGTCGGGCCGGGTTTCGAGCGCGACGCGCACCGCGGCCTCCGCGGTCCACGCCATGTGCGCGCCCATGACGACCAGCAGCCCGCCGCCCAGCAGGCCCAGCATGCGCTTGACCGCGGGCTGGGTGATCCAGTGACCGAGCCCCGCGACGACGGCGGCCAGCACCAGGATTTCCAGGATGGCGTGTCCCGCGACGATCAGCGGCCCCGCGCGGAAGCCGCGCTTGAGCGTTTCGCTGATCGTGGCCGTGAGCACGGGGCCCGGCATCATGGCGCCGGACAGTCCGATGACGAACGCGGTCCAGAACAGGATGAAATAGGCGCCCATGGGCTACACGGCGGCGGGCTCGAACCACGCGAGCGGATCCGGCGAGGCCAGGTCCTCGAACGTGCGGATCAGGCGGTCCGCCTGCTTCAGCGACTCCGCGGGGTTCGTCGTGAGCAGCCCGATCACCCGCATGCCGGCCGCCCGCGCGGCGGCCACCCCCGCGGGCGCATCCTCAAACACCACGCAGTCGGCCGGACGGCGGCCGATCCGCCGCGCCGCCTCGAGGAAAATATCCGGCGCCGGCTTGCCGTGCCGCACCTCGTCGCCGGTCACGATGTCTTTGAAGAACCGGCGGAAGCCCAGCGCGTCGATGCAGTCCTCGATGTTCCGGCGCAGGGCGGAAGAGCCGACGGCGCACGGGATCGAGTGGCCGGAGAGGCCCTCCAGCAGGCGCCGGATGCCGGGCTGCGGAGGCTGGCCCCGTTCCCGCACGAGGCGGAGATAGACGGCCTCCTTCTCCTCGGCGATCCGGCGGACGTCCTCGGGGGCGGCAGCCCAGTGCAGCATGTCGCTGATGACATACTCGGTCTTCACGCCCAGGCTTCCGATGCGCGGGCGCAGGCCGCCCGGAAGGACGGTGCCCCGCGCCTCGGCCATGAGTTCCCAGCTCGCGGCGTGGAGCTCCGCGGAATCCACCACCACGCCGTCCCAGTCGAAGATCACCCCCGATTGAGACGGCCCGCTCAAATCTGCTCGCCCACCTGGTAGCGGGCGAACCGCCGGATCTGCAGCGTGTCGCCGATCTCCTTGCCCTTGGCGGCCAGCAGGTCCGTCATGGAAATGTCGGGATCCTTCACGAACCCCTGCTCCACCAGGCACACCTGGTCGTAGAACTTCTCCAGCTTGCCCGTGACGATTTTCTGGATGATCTGCGGCGGCTTGTTCTGCACCTGCTTGGCGTAGATGTCGGATTCCGCCTTGATCACCTCGGCCGGGACGTCCTGCCGGGCCAGGTAATGCGGCTGGCAGGCGGCGATGTGCAGCGTGATGTCCTTGACCAGTTCGCGGAAGGCCTCGTTCTTTTCCGTGGCCTCGTTCCCGCACCCGACCTCGACCAGCACGCCGACCTTGCCGCCCAGGTGAATGTAGCTGGCCACGATGCCGGGCTGCTTCACCTCGAACCGGACGCTGCGGCGGATCAGCATGTTCTCGCCGATCTCCGTGATCTTGGCCGTGAGGATGTCCTTCATGGCCTCGGCCAGGTCGCCCTGCACCATCAGGGCCTTCTCGGCCACCGAGCGGAGGAACGCCTGGAACGATTCGTTGCGCGCGACGAAGTCGGTCTCGCAGTTCACCTCGACCATCGCGCCGAGCTTCCCGCCCTGGCGGATTTCCGAGGCGATCTGCCCTTCCTTCGCGGTGCGGGACGCCTTCTTGCCGGCGATCGCCAGCCCGCGCTCGCGCAGGATGCGGATCGCCTCCTGCTTGTTGCCGCCGGCCTCAACGAGCGCCTTCTTGCACTCCATCATGCCGACGTTCGTTTCCTCGCGCAGTTCCTTGACCAGCGTTGCACTGATTTCGACCATGGTAAGCTCCTTTTCTCGATTTCTGGATTTAGGCCGTAGGGGCGTCGCCGGCCGGCGGCTCGGCGGCGGGCGCGCTTTCCGGCGCGGCCGGGGCTGCGGCCCCGCCCGCTTCCGCCTCGGCCTTTGCCTTGGCGGCCGCAATGTCGGCCTTCGCCTTCTTCGCCAGGCGCTCGCGCGCCTTGCGCTCTTCCTCCGCGGCCTTCGCGCGCGCGGCCACCTCGGCCTCGGCGATCGCCTTCTTGCGGGTTTCCTCGGCGGCCAGCTTCGCCGCCTCGTTGATCGCCCGCTGGATCGTGCTGCCGACCAGGTCCACGACCAGCCGGATCGCCCGGATGGCGTCGTCGTTGCCCGGGATCGGGTAGCTGATCGGGTCCGGATCCACGTTGGTGTCCACCAGCGCGACGACCGGGATGTTCAGCCGGACGGCCTCCGCGACGGCGATCGCCTCGCGGCAGATGTCCACCACGAAAATGGCGCCCGGCAGTTGCTGCATTTCGCGGATGCCGTTCAGGTTGTAGTGCAGCTTCTCCAGCTCCCGCTTGATCCGCGCCACTTCCTTCTTCGGCATCTTGTTGAGCGTGCCGTCCTGCTCCATCTTCTCGATCTCGGTCATGCGGCCGACGCTCTTGCGGATGGTCAGCAGGTTGGTCAGCGTGCCGCCGAGCCAGCGGTTGACGACGAACGGCTGCTTGAACTTCTCCGCCATCTCCTTCAGCGGATCCTGGGCCTGCTTCTTGGTGCCCACGAACAGCACCGAACGGCCCCGGATGACCGTGTCGTAAATGAACTGCCGCGCCTCCATCAGCAGCGGCACGGTCTTGGCGAGATCGAGTATATAGATCCCGTTGCGCTCCCCGAAGATGAACCGCTTCATCTTCGGATTCCAGCGCTTGGTTTGATGACCGAAATGCAGACCCGCTTCGAGCAGGTCCTGGACGTTGACGTCCGAACGGACTACACCTGTAGCAGCAACCACGACTTCCTCCGTATGTTGCCCCGGCTGGGCCGGGGAATCCGCTTTGGCTCCGGGCGGAGACCCGGGGCACTCGCTTCCGTCCCGCACACGCAGGACTAGGGCGCGGACTATACCATCCCGTTTTCGGCCTGCAACAGTTTTTTTCGCGCGAAATGGAGGGCGCGGGCGCCGGCTTGGCTCGCATCAGAAAGCGTGCTGCCAGTTGAAGTACAGGCGCGCCGTCCCGTCCGGGTAGCCCCCGAGCGAGATGTCCAGCGGGTCGAGCAGGCTGATCCAGAACCGGGGCGCGGCGACGCGGGCGGGATCGCCCCGGATCCATTCCTTCAGCCGGTGCCGCGCCTCGCCCAGCACGGCCCCCGCCAGCGGCGTGACCAGCAGGTCGACCGCAGAAGGCTGCTGGACCATGTTCTCCGGGATGTACTCGTAAAACGCGGAAAGCGCCGCGCTGTAGGCCAGCGAGCCCCACATGTCCCAGCCGCGGTTGCGCGCGACGAGGTAGTACTCCGCTCCGACCAGCGGGTGCAGCACGTAGTCGAACACCGGATCGTCCTTGTCCCACACCGGTGGATGCGTGAACCCGTCCTCGAAATCGTGGTCGGGATCGCGCCAGTCCGGATTGTGCCGGTGGGCCGCGATGACGGGGAACGACACGATCATGAAGCCCGCGGTCATCCACGCCAGGCTCGTGCGCCGGGCCGGTTCGGGGCTGGAGGCCGCTTCGGGCACGCTCTCGCCGCCCGCCGCCCATGAGAGTGCGGTCAAGAGCAAAACGGTCAGCGCGTGCCGCACCATGGGAAGACGGGTCGAGGATGGGCAGTAGTGGCTTCGGCGGCGCACGGGGAAAACGTAGGCCAAAAGGAAGCCGTCGTCAATGGCGGCGGCCGTAAACCGGCTCGACGCCGCGTCATTCTGCTGCTATGAGAGAGCAGCAATGAACGGGCAGCAAAGCGAGTCGACGGAACGACCGGCCCCGGAGCGTGGGCCGTGAAACATCCTCGTCGCCTTGCGATCGCGCATTTTCACCTGCGCCCCGGGGGCGTCACCCGCGTGATCGGACACGCCCTGGCGGCCCTCTCGCGTTCGGGCGTCAAGGTCGTCGTTCTGGCCGGACCCTCCGAGCACCGCGATATTCCCGCCGATGCCTGCGTCCGCGAGGTGGAGGGGCTGGGATATGCCGAGGATCTTGCCGGTTCGGCCCCGGCCGCGGAAGGCCTGGCGGAGCGGCTGAAAGAGGCCGCCCGGGAGGCCCTTGGTGGATTGCCCGACCTCTGGCACTTTCATAATCACTCGCTGGGAAAAAGCGCCGCCGTCCCGCTCGCCATCGAGCGGCTCGCCGCGGAAGGCCAGCGCCTCCTGCTGCAGATTCACGATTTTCCCGAAGACGGCCGCTCGGCCAACTACCGCAGCCTGCTGGAGCACGTCGGCGAACGCCGGGCCGCGCTGCTCGGCCGCCGGCTGTACCCCCAGGCGGCTCACATTCATTACGCCACCCTCAATACCCGCGACCTTGCTTTCTTGCGCGCCGCCGGCGTGGCCGCGGAACGACTGCATTTCCTGCCCAACCCCATCGCCTTAAGGGACGAGGCCCGGGAATCGCGTCCGGCCGTGCTGGCGCCCAAAACGGGCCTCTATATTTATCCTGCTCGCGCCATCCGCCGGAAAAATATCGGCGAGTTTCTCCTGTGGGCCGCTGTGGGTAAGAAAACGGATCGCTATGCCGTCACCCTGGCCCCGACCAGCGCCGCCGATCTCGCCATCTATGCCCGGTGGCGGGCGTTTGCGCGCGAGCTGGACTTGCCCGTCGAGTTCGAGGCCGGGCACGACGGGACGGTCTCTTTCCCGCAACTGCTGGCCCGGGCGACGGCCGTCGTGACCACCAGCGTGGCGGAAGGATTCGGCCTGGCCTTCCTGGAGCCGTGGCTGGCCGGTCGCCCGCTCCTCGGCCGCGATCTCCCCGAAATGACCGGAGATTTCAAGAATGAGGGATTGGATCTCTCCGGCCTGTACGCGCGTCTCCTGGTTCCCTTGGACTGGGTGGGCGCCGACGCCTTGCGCGCTCGTATTGAAGAATCCTGGCCCGCGCTTCTGGCGGCTTACGGCCGGGCCCCCCGCCGGGGCGATGTGGAGAAAGCCTATGCGGCCGCCTGCGAGGGCGAGCGCGTGGATTTCGGCCGCTTGGACGAGGGCTTGCAGGAAACCGTCATCCGGCGCCTGAAGACCGGCAGAAAAACGCTCGCCGCGCTCTCCCCCGCCCGGTTGGCGCCCGAGCGCGAGCAGGCCGCCGTCGTCACGAAGAATCGCCAATTGACCCGTCAGCTTTTCAACCTCGACCAATATGGGCAGCGCCTGGCTGAAATATACGGCCATGTGCTGGAAAGCGAGCCGGCCGCGGCGGATCCCATGGATCCGGAAACGTTGCTCGATCTGTTTCTTGCCCCGGACCGCTTCTGTCTCTTGCGGACCTAATATCGTTTATAGCGTGAAACGGCACGATTTGGTAGGGCGCGCTCGCCGAGCGCGCCGCAGCGGCTTGAGCCAAGCCGCCCTACCTGCAAATCCCGGGATCGTGCACTTTCAAGCAGGAAATGGTAGAAAACGCGCGCCGGGGGATCGGTCGCCATGTCTGGGAACGCTAGCCCGCTTATTGCATGAGCGTAGAGACGCTCACGCAATAAGCGCTTCTGGGCACGCGAATTGCATAGGCAATTCGCGTGCCAGAAGACGTGACGTATTGTCGAATCAAGGATTCGACAATACGAACGTGGTAAGCCCCGTTTGTGCCCGCAACGCGGGCACATCACGGCCCTTTGGGCGGATAATGCGCGCCAATCGCGCATTATCCGGGCTAGCCCCTCGCTGTCAGACGGGGCCGGCATCCAGCCCAAGTTTGCGGCACGTGTTGCGCACGTGGCTCCCCTTCCAGAATACCGTTCCGCAACCCGGGCATCGAAAGAAAGAGTCATGCTTTTGCCAGACGTTCGGATGCACGAAGCGCCGCGCGTCTTCTTTATGCGGGATGAATTCCAGTTCGATATTGCACCGGATGCATCGGGTGAATAACCGGCTTGTGAAGTCCAGCGGCAGGGCGGCGTGAAGTTCCCCCAATTGCTCCACCGGGTCATCCGAGGCCAGCGTCACGAGATGCTCGGCGCGGGGATACTCGTTGCTCAACCGGGTGTTTCGCGTCAGGAACCACCGTCCGTCCCGGTTCGCGGCCATGATCAGGTCGTGGGTCCGGTTCGCGGCGTCCCAGACAGCGTCGTAACCGAGTATGCGCAAATACTTCCCCAGCTTGATCACCATGTGATCGAGCATGAACGACGGGCGCATGTTGGCTTCCGTGCCCATGAACCCGCGGCCCCGGGCCGCGTGCTCCTTCGCCCTTGCAGTATACCGGAGGCCGGGCGTACAAGAAATGCGGCGAAAATGAAAACGCGGTCCGTGTTCGACAATTCATGGGGGCGCATTCAACTCGTCCAGGGGGACATAACCCGGCTGGACGTGGATGTGGTTGTCAACGCGGCCAATACATCCCTGCTCGGGGGAGGAGGCGTCGACGGAGCGATTCATTGCGCGGCCGGACCGGAACTTCTGGAGGAATGTCGTAAACTGGGGGGGTGTCCGACGGGTGATGCTCGCCTTACGCGGGGATATCGCCTGCCTGCGCGATTTGTTATCCACACTCCCGGCCCTGTCTGGTCGGGCGGAAACCGCGGCGAACCCGGCTTGCTGGCTGCGTGCTACCGGAACGCCTTGATGTTGGCGTCCCGACACGGCCTGCGCACGATAGCTTTTCCCGCGATCAGTACCGGGATCTATGGTTTTCCGATTCACCGCGCCGCCCGGGTGGCCTTGGCCAGCGTGTCGGAATTCCTGCGCGACCACCCGGAAATCGACAAGGTGATCCATGTCTGCTTTTCTGCCGGCGATCTGGAGATCTACCAGTCCGTATTCTCGGAACTGTCCGCCTCCGCCCCGTCATGATCGTCTCCGGCGCCATGCGGTGCGATCGCTGGCGCAGCAGACGGGGCGGCGCTTGTCGTTTTTTCCGCCAATGCGTCCAGCGGACTGCGCGCCGGATCTCGGAAGTCCTTGACCACGTGAGTGTATATCATCGTGGTCTCCACGTTCGTGTGGCCCAGGTACTCCTGGATCTGTCTTATATCCACTCCCGCCAGAAGCAAGTGCGTGGCGAAACTGTGCCGTAGCGTGTGGACGGAGAGCGGTTTGGGGATTTCCGTCTTGATCGCGGCATCCCTGACGGCCTTCTGAATGGCGACGTCGCTGATATGGTGCCGCCGCACTACGTTGGCGCGGGGATCCGTTGACAGCGATCGGCTCGGAAAGACCCAGAACCAGGCCCATTCAACGCCGGCCCTCGGATACTTCGTAGCCAGCGCATCGGGGAGATATACGGGGCCGATCTGGGCCTGCCGATCTCGATCGAATAGACGGCGTACCCGGTAGAGGTGCTTCCGCAACTCGACCTTTATGGACTCGGCCATGACGGTCGAACGGTCCTTATCCCCCTTCCCGCCCCGCACGAAAATCAGGGAATTATCGAAATCAAGATCCTTCACGCGCAACCTGCAGCACTCCATGACTCGCAGCCCTCCTCCATAAATAACCTCCGCCATCAGGCGAAGTGTGCCGTGCATGGCGTTGAGCAGCATGCGCATTTCTTCGACGGAAAGAACCACCGGCAGCCGGCGTCCTCGCTTGGCCCGGATCCCCTCCTCCATTCCCCCGAGCTCCAGGTTAAGGAGTTCGCGGCATACGAACAGCAGCGCGCTGAAAGCCTGGTTTTGTGTCGCCGCCGCCACGTTTCTCTTCAAAGCCAGCCAGGCAAGGAAATCCTTGACCGTTTGTGGAGTTACCGCGCCCAACCCGGGCGCAAATTTCTCGACTTCAAATAGGTAGTCAAAAAATCGGTCAACCCAGTCAGCGTATGTCTGTTCAGTTCTGTAGGAATAGTGCTTTAGCCGGAGTTGCGTGCGTAGCGCCTTCAAAACATCCGCGCGCGCAACGCGGCCATCCTTCCCGGCGACCACAAGTCCGACATCGCGGACGCGCCAGTTCTTTTCCCCTTTAAAATTGTGAAGGTAAAGTCGCAGGGCCCTTTCAGCTTGTTGAACCTGCCAGTCTGGGTATTCGTCGCCCTTGAGCGAGGCTATGAATGCCTGGCATCGCTCTTGGAGCGTAGAACCGGAATCCCGGACAGCCCATGTGAGAAAGCGCCGGATCCACTTGACGAAATACGGAGCGGTCTTTTCAGAAACGAACTGCCGATCGAGTAAGTACTCCCCGAAACGCGCCAATTCATATTCGCAATCAGGCGCTACCCCTTGAATGGCAAGCGATTGCTTGTCGAGTATGGGCTTTGTCCCGTGGGTGGCCGCGCCCCCTGATGCCGTGCATCCGTTTGGTCCTGGCGCACTTCCGCATCCCCGGCGAAAGAAACTGAACCACCGCAGAGGGTCAAAGTGCCAATTGCGATTCGTCGTCCACATATGAGCCTTCTCCAAATACAGAAAGAAAGCTCCCGCCCTCCGTTCCGCACTTTTCCGAACTAGAACAACATTTCCCCATCTCGTCGACTCATTCGTCGGCACGGGTTGATCCGTAACCCGCACGGCGTCCACCGGTCAGAATACGCGCCCCCGGAAGGGGTTCTGCATTTAAAAGCTTGCATGCGGGTCTTTCTTGCTGTACTAATCCCTCCGTGCCAAGGACTGCATTGAAGCACATCCCATTCAGTGTGCGAAAAAGTCTGCAATAAACAACATTGTCCCATATAACGTTCGCAGACAAGGAGAGAAGATGACACCAGAAGAATGGTTCAACGTAAACCTACCGCCGACCCAGACGCTTCCGCTCGCCAAGCTCTACCGCGATGGGACTTTGGTCTCAAACGGAAAGGCGCATGTTGATGGGGACAACCGACGCGGCGTATTCTGGGCAATGGACGGCGCGACACCCGACCTCCCCATCCCTGATGCGTCCATTCTCGTGGACGGTAAAACACTTGCGATCAAGGATGTCACGAAGTGTTCCGCACCACTTTCGGATCACTGGCACTTTTCCGTGAACCAGAGTGTTCAGAGAAAGGAAACCCTATGACGTCCCGAGCATGGTTTGCGGTGATCGCGGGGCAGCAGACTGGTCCCTATTCCGACGATCAAATCCAAGACCTCATCAAGCAGGGGCGCGTTGTCCGTGACACGATGGTATGGTGCGAGGGCATGTCCAACTGGTGCAAGGCGACGGAAGTACAAGGACTGGTCCCAAGTTCGCATATGCCACCACCAATTCCTCCGCCACCACTCGGGTTCATCCAGTCCCCAACAAGTCAGAACTGCCTTGCAACAACGGCAAACGTAGGTCCGCTTGTAGGGCGGACACTACTGGTTGCCATATGCCAGTTCCTCATAATTCCAATCCCGTGGGTTGCCACCGATTTCTACAAGTGGTTTGTGGAACGTCTTCAACTTCCACGCGGTGAACGCTTGGCGTTCATCGGAAAGCCTGAAGACATGTGGCATGTCTTCATGTTGGCCGCCTTGTGCGGCTACGCTGGATTCATTCCGATTCCATTCTTGCCTCTCCTGCTCACGCCACTGACCGCCTGTCTCGGCCTGCTTATTGTTCGTTGGTTTGTCAGCAATCTGACAGCCGACGGAAGGGCGCTTCCATTGCGGTTTGCAGGTGCCTACTGGCCATACGTTGGGTGGACAGCGTTGGGCATGGTATCGTTCTACACAATTGTGGGATGGGCGTGGGTTTATGCTGCGTTCATGAGATGGATGTGCCGAAACGTGGAGGGCACAAATACGAAGATTGTCTTCACGGGAACCGGAATAGAGTACCTCTGGCGCACTGTTGTATTTGGACTGTCGGCTGCCGTCATCATCCCAATCCCCTGGACGTATCACTGGTATGTAAAATGGTTCCTGTCTCGCCTGTCTCTGGAGAATCGGTGAGGACTGCGAACAACACGCCGGAGGGTATTCGGCAACCCGCGGACGTGTTGCCGAAACCCTCAGCGTGGGCGTTCGGCCATGATAATATGAGAAAGAACACGCCATCGCTCAAGATGCCGGCAGCAGTGAAGACGACACGGATCGTGATCGGGAAATCCAAGTGCTGCTACGTGCTGTCAGCAAGCAAGAAGATACGGTATAAAAAGGGAAGATCGCGAATCGTCTACTTCGGCACAACGAAGAATGGGGTGGCCCGTATTGCAGAGAGTGTTGCACATCGCTCACGCAAGATACTGAGAAGTTGGGGAGTCACATCCTTCCATGCCTACATCGTCACATGCAGACCACGAAAGAAGAAGCGATCATGGTTGCGATTGGAAGGCTCCCTGATCACAACCTTCAAGGAGATGTTCGGTGAACGACCCAAGTGTAACCGCAGAAATGGCAAACCAGACTGGGACCTATTCCGTCAGGAGACAATCAAGCGGATAATCGAGGATCTGTCTTGAGAAAATGCAAGCTGAACAACTGCCCGCTCTCGTATTGCTCTCCCGCGTGTACGCGGGTGGTCAACCGGGTCGGTAAATAATAAAGGAGTCAGATAATGAAGATCGATGCTGATTTGGAAAATAAAATCCTCGCAATGACTGATAAGGAGTTACTCGATCTTGTTCACAATAAAAAAGATTACCGCGAGGAAGTGCTCGCTTTTGCCGAAAAGGAGATCACGCAGCGAGGTGGCTTGTTGCAATTGGAAAAAAGTGTCAAATCGATGCCAATAGCATCACTGCAGTCAAATGCGGTTAATACCGGTCAGCGCACGGATGCAAGTACGCTCAAGAAGAAAGTGTTTCTTGCCCTTGCAGTCCTTGCGATTGGTGGTTACGGCGTTTTCAAGTTTATCGAGTACAGCAATGCTGCGAAGGAAGACCTGCGTGCCATGGTGGAGGTTTCCCGTGAACGAGAAGAGCGACTGCGCGAGAAGTATGATAGTGCAACAACGCGCAATCAATCCTCTCTTAAAGTAAAAGGCCTGTATATCGGCATGGACATCAAGGAAGTGCCCGGCATTCTGAAGCAGAAGTTCCCGCCAAACACGATGGGTGTCCACGATGTTGCAAAAGGCGACGCTGGTAACTTCCCGGACAATATACAGGGCTGCGAGAGCGAAGATTTCTATGTTGCAATCGGTGGAATGTTGCCACTCGGAGCCGTCATCGCGAGCCCCGACGGCAAAGTGAAGAGCATCCGTCTTTCTGGGATGGTCGTGGACGCGCTCTTCAACAGTGCCGACATGGATGCCTCAGATTATGTCCAGCAGTTCATTGACTCTTACGACATTCCCGAGATGAAGGTCGCCGATGACATGGAGTCTTGGGTGTACACGAGCCGCGACGGGATCAAGGTGAAGATCGATACAAAAAAGAGCTTGTTCATTGAGAAAGTGGCAAGCACACAAGAGCGCAAGAAATCCTTCGATTGATGGGAGCTACCATGTGCATTGCGCCACAGCAATTCAACATCGTGGGCTTGAGCCTGAATATCATCGGGTCTGTCATTATCGCCATTTCTCTCGGGTCATTCTTCAAATGGGTGAACTTGGCCTTGGGTGCGAACGACATGGCGAATTCTGGTGGCCCGGTTGTCACTGGCGCATCGCGTCACGTTGATCGTGCACACAGATTGGGGTCAGGCTGGACATGGCTTGGTGTCGTCCTGCTGATTCTTGGCTTTGTCTGTCAGTTGATAGCGGCAATCAAGGCGTAAAGGCCGAACCATAGCGTGGACACCTACGTTTCACCCGGTGCGGACGCCGGGTGAAACGAGGGTCCCGCTTGCCGTTCGCAAAAGATGGAGTGGTGAAGGTTCAGCAAAGTCGATGATCTCGCTTTTCAGGGGCAGCAGTGTGGCCAAGCTGGGCAGGATGAAAGAGAAGGCAAAGTGGGTGGGTTGGGAGCGGGTCAAT
>JAKLGK010000007.1 GCA_022710725.1 Verrucomicrobiota bacterium | reverse complement strand
CGAAAGTCGGTCGGGGCCAGGAAGAGATAGCTGAAAGTCTCTGTTTTGGACTCTGTTTTTGGGAGGGCAAAATAGTTACTTGTAGGACCCGTTTTTTGCGGTTGACCTTAAGGGCTTAATGGTGGTTGACCTTAAGGGCTTAATGGTTGTTGGGCCGACGGGTTTGAAATTGCTGGCGTTGACGAGAGCGGAATACTGGAATTCCAAGGGGCAGCGGTCAGCAACTACTACTCGTTGGAATTTGCAACCACCCTTGACGGGCCTTGGACTAACTGGGGGGCTGTATCTGACCAGCCGATAACAGGGGCAGTAATGAATCTGCCGACTCCGTTTTTCTACCGGATAGTGGAGCGGGAACCGGCAAGGGTGGCGATAGTGCGGGATATCCTTGGAGACTGGCTTGGCGGTCTAAACAGGACCGAAGGATCGAACTCATTTCTTTTGGCCCAGCTCGAAGGAAAGGGCATGAATTACCCATGGGACAGGCGAATTTGCATGCCTTATTCTGGTTCAATTGTTGCCATGACGGTCACACTTTCAGCAGGAGCGGCAACTAATGGCTCGGCAACGATAAGCGCCGCAGTCAATGGCGTCCTTAATACAAACCTCTTTGCCACTATCAATAATACATGGCCTACAAATGGTGCTTATACCGCGATTCCTCCAGGCACGCTTACATTCTCGGCGGGCGATTGCCTCGGAATTATTGGAAGCTCGACAGACTTCGACGTGGTCCCCACAGACCGCAAAATGATCGTCCGGCTCTACGTCACCTACAATCCATAACTCTTCCCCGGTGAGCGTCGGCCAAGAACGACTCCCGCGAATACAGAAGGCGGCCCCGCAAGCAGCGCGCAACCTGCGGGAGTTAACGGATTAGTTTTCCGTGAGGAATCGTCAAATATAGGTCAACTAATATATTGCGGCATGAGAGCGGGGAGCGGACTCACGGAAAAACGGGGGGGGGCGGCGGCTTTCTATAGGGTAAAGATTTTTACAACTGGACCGGCCCAGAAACAGACACCAGTGGTAAAGATTATTGCCCTATACCAGCGGCCGAGCCTTCGCCTTGGGCTTGCCTGCTTCTATGCCTTCAGGGTCTCTCCTGCTGCCGCTTTCAGCACGTCCACGGGGACGGAACAGAATTGCGTCGTGTAAAGAGGCTTCCCCCCCCACCCTCCCGTGCTGGTTGTCTTCAGCCCGTAGGTTCTAATCCAGTCGGCCTTATTCATACGCCAAGCCCTTTGAAGTTGAAGGAAGGGGAACAGGTATAGGGTTTGGGTTGGTTCTATGCCGTAGGCCAGATAATCCATTGCAAGGTCTTTCTCTATCCAGCCGGGCTTGCCCCTCTCGACATTACTGACGACTTCCAGAAGAACGTCGGGATAGGCGCTGCTTCGCAGTTTCACGTCAATGGAAAGGGTCTTGGAAGAACGAAGCGTTATCAATGCGTCAATCCCGGCGGCCTGTGCCCATTCAGAGTTGCGCCGGTGTTCAATGACGGTCATTCCGGCATAATCAGGGAAGAAGGATTTCAGCTTGTCCACAAGCCACGGCAGGTGTGACCAGTTTTCGCCCCTAGCCAAGCTGGTCTGAAACGTTGGCCGGGGCTGTCGGATCAATGAGTTTTGAAGAATCTGATTCATGGCTTGTGCTCGTGGGGGGTTGTCTTGACGCGCAGGGGCAAGCCCGCGTCGTCGGCGGCCTTCTCCATGATCGCGGCGGGGTTGAAGTCGGAATCTTTCGGCACGGCAACAAAAAGGGCGTCATGCGCCTGAAAGAAGAATCGGCAACGGCCTTCCCTCTCGGCTTCGAGAATGGCCGGGATTGTAGACAGCAAAACGTCGGCAACAGTTCCTTGCGCCCGCCATGCAATCGGTTTGCCCCGGTGCATTCTGGTTTTCCGGTCGTGTTCGATTCGTCGGCCCGTCAGCGTGACAACGTGGCGGGGGGCGTCGGGAGTGTCCCTTCCATGCTTCCACAAGTGTTCTCGATACCGTTCAAGGGCCGGAATCAGGTCGCGCAAGAAATGGTCGGGCGGCAAATCCCATTCTTGGGGAATCACAAGGCGGCGGCAGGGTGAATAGGCAATTGCGTTGAACAACTGCTTTGCACCATCCCGGTTTGCAGAAATGAACCGGGTTTTTTGTCGGCGGGCATACGGGTTAAACAACATTTTTGCCCCGCCCCGGTTTACGCTGGCGGCCTTTAGAATCGCTTCATAAATGTTGGCCGGGTCCACGGGGCGGGTCAGCAAGCCAAGCCTTTGAAGGTCGTGACATAGAATTGAGGGTTCAGCGGCAGAATAATCGGAGTTCAACAATACTTCGCCCGGTTTCAGACTGGCTACAAATGCGCGGTTGCGTTCCTGCCGCGTGTTGTGGCCTTCCGTTCTGTAGATAGCTTCTTTCGACTCAATGCGCCCGGTGTTCGTCGTGAACCAATGCGGGGAAATGGTTTCACCGTGCCACGGCACGCCACGCCGGTTCAGAACGTCCGCAAGTCGTTCGGCGTCAGGGGGGGCAAACCGTTCCAGGATTTCACGCGGACAAAGTGAACGGATTTCTTCAATGGAACACCGGCGAACCTTTGAAGCAAGTCGTTTGCCCGTTACCAGGCCGTTGTCGCCGGGGGTCAGGTGAATCAGGCCGCAAGCGGCCAGAGTTCGCAAGCCCTTGGCCGTCGCGGGGCGCGAAAAATGACAGGCTTGCGCCCATGAATCTTGACTGGCCAGGACGGGCTTGCCGTAGCCGTCTTGTTGCCTTTCAAGCGTGGGCAGGGCCAGCATATACAAGCAATACGCTGTTGAGTCCATGTCTCTTAAATGCCGCCGGACAAAGGCTTCAACTTCGTCGCGGGGCTCAAGCGTGGACAGTTTCAACGGCTTCACCCTGGGCCCGGTTGGGCGTTAGTGACTGGAGGTCAAGTTTCGAGAGATACGGCTTTGCGTTTGGCAATCGTCGGCACGTCCGGCAACTCGCGCACACGTTCGCCGGGCCGCCGCGTAGTGGCAGGATCATGCCGGGCGTTTCCGTTCCGCACCTGTGGCAGAAGGCCGGGCGGGGTCGGTAGTGTTCATACGACGTGCCCATGAACACGCCGGGCGGCAGGGGCGGGCGGGCGCTCACGATTCGCCACCGGTCGAGTGCTTTTCAAGAAACGCCCATAGCGAAGGCAAGTAGACTGTGCGCACTCCGCGAAGACAGCCGGGCCGCTTCAGGCAGGCACTTTTTATTAAACCACGCCTGATCAGCCCGTAAATAAACGCCCTTGAAAGGCCCGTATTCGGCTCCTGTCCACGAGCAGGAATCCGAATCCAACGCTGCAAACCGCCCCCAATCGTCTCCATGTTTCCCTTCCCGTCGTGGTGGTTAGATACACCACAACTATCTAACTACAATCGTACTGTCGGGAACCGTTGGGGCCTATTGCCCTAAGTCACTTCTTTTGAGACTTAGGGCTTAGGGTAGTGTCTTCGGGCGGGTATTCGGGACAATCCTCGGGCTTCAGATAGCCCAGAGCAAGCAGTTGCTCTTTCGAATAGAGCGTAAAACAGGGGCGCTTCACTACGTCCCGAATAAGTTTTGTAGCGTTTTCTTTTCCGGGAAGGCCAAGGCAAGAAAACAAGGCCTGAACAAGTGAAACAAACGGGGACGCGGGGCCGGTCGGCGGCGGTTTCTGCCACCCAAGATTATTTTTCCAGACATTCGCCGCCATATCCACGATTATCTTCCGTTGAAAGCTTCGGTGCCGTGTGCGCCCAAGCTTAGCCAATTTCCCAAGTTCGCAGGCACATGCGGCACGCATGGCTTTAATACTCGATTTTGAAAATGCTCCCCCGAAACACGGAAATGGCTTTACACCAGCGGTGAGGGCAAGACTCAAAAGAGTTGATTCAGTCACGCAGCCTTGCTCCAAAATGGAAAGCGCACTGTCTATTTTCGTCAAACAATCCTTGGCTTGAGAAAGCGTTTCCAGCGGGTCAACTATATGCCCCAAGCCTTTCTTGACGTTTTTCACGTAGTGGTAAACTCTCGCCATATCACTTGAAAAAGAACGTTTCTCGGCTTCTGACAAATTAAGCCTCTTCGTAGCATTATGAATTTCGATTGCAAGTTGCTCGGGAATTTCAAGGGCAGTCATTAGCGCCCGGCGTTTGCGTTTCGCGCGCTGGGGTAGGCCGCTGGTCTCTGGATCAGGATTGCTCATGTTGGTGTGCTTTCGAGTTTATTAGCGGGTCACGTCCGGCAGCTTGTTGACGGCTTCGCGCAATACGCTTGTTTCAATATGGGTGTAACGCTGTGAAACCGCCGCGCTGTTATGCCCGACAATTTCCATTGCAACGGCTTCCCCGACACCGGCGTTTTTCAACAGGCTGGTTGCTGTATGCCGCAGGCAGTGAAAACTTAACCCGCCATTATCGCGCTTGGAATCCCGCCCCTTGCCCGTCCCGTCATGGCTTGCGCTGTACTCGGCAAGGCCAGCAGAACCCAAGACGCTTCTGAAGCCCTTTGAAAGCGTGCTGGAAGGTTGCTTGACCAAGTTCGGGAAAAGCGGGGCGTCGGGTTCGTCGGGGGCGGCCAGCCCTTCAAAATAACGCATAAGCGGGGCAGCAATCGGAATGTTCATGGCTCGGCCTGTCTTGCCCGTGGTAAAATATATCTCTCCGTTCACCGTGTCCGTGTTGGCCCATGTCAGCCGGGCCAAGTCTCCAATGCGTTGCCCGGTGTAGAGGCCAAGCAACACCATGCCCCGCCATTCCTGATTACAGACTTCCAGAATCCGCTTCAGTTCGGCCAGCGTGAACGGGCGACGCTTGCCCTTGCTAGCCCGGACGGTCGGGGTTAACGCAAAGGGGTTGTCCAAGGTCAGGCCGTCCCGTTGAGCCGAACCCCAAAGCACGCGGGCGATCTTCAGATACTTGTTGGTCGTGGAGCCGGATACCCTGCTCGTCAGAGAATCCCGAAAGCGGGCCGCGTCTTGCCGGGAGATCGTATCCATTGGCCGTTCAAACCGCTTGCCCAGGCTTGCGGCCAAATGGTCAACCGTCTTCTTGTATTCCCGCAGGCTTGAATCGGCCAGTTCCGATTCCTTGCGCTTCAGCCATGCTTCGGCATAGGCGCGAACCGTATCGGATTGCAGGGGTTCGAGGTTGGCCAACTCATAGCATTCCTTGATAAACTTACGGGCCGTCGCTTCAGTCAAGCGCCGGGCACGGGCCTGCCGGGCTGCTTCGTCGTATTTGTCGGCCAGCTTTCGGGCCAACTTCCGGTCAGCCGTGTGGGTTGCCCTGAACGTCCGCTTCCCGTCCGCGTTGGTGAGTTGAACAAACCAGTTCTTACAATTCGGCAGCTTGTGAATCGAAGCCATGACGCTTTTTTCCTTTCCGTTGGGTGTCCACATACACCTTTATGCCATTCTCTTTATATCATACCTTATATCGTTCAGGGCTGTCAATAGCGGTTGTGGACGTATTATTATCTAATGATTTCCAGCATATCAGGGATTGACGGGTGTTGCGGGTTCGAGTCCCGTCGTCCCCGCCAAATCTTTATTCAGCACCCCCAGAGATGGGGGTGCTTTATTTTCGCCCTGATTTGACGGGCATTCGCTACAGCCTGTCGAATTTCCAGCAAAAGGGTGCCGGAAATCTGTCAAAACGGGCTTGCGGCAGGAGGGGCCTATTCCACTGGCCTATTCGGGGATGGGACTGACAGGGACTTCAGCAACGGCGACCCTTCCCGGTATCTGCGTCAATCCTCTGCCTGTATCTCGGGAGCAGCCTGTGCCAGGTCGAGTTTGATCCAGGGCGGGAGGCACAAGGGGCGAAAGCTTTTTACCAGCCCTGATCAACGCCACACAGCAGCAACTACACTGCACACTTTATTCCTGCAGGCTGATTCGCGATACTATCATATGGAGCGCTAAATGCTCGCGAATGACATCAGGCTGCGGTGGGCGATTCTTCTGGCTGTCGGGATCCTCTGTGGTGCAGCCGGCCTGTTGACGAGAACCTCCTTGAAAGACACGGGATGCGTTCCCAGTCGTGAAAAAGTCGTTTCGTCGAATACTCGCCATGACCGACTTGATTTCAATGTGGTTAAAGGGCTGAAGGTTAGTGATGCGGACAAGGGTTGGGGCATTCGAGTCGGATCCGTGGATATTCGCCGCAAGCCGATAGGATTTATCCGGCTCGGAGCTTTCAATGAAGCCCGGATCACGGACCTGCGGGTCACCATGTCGGCACAACAGGATCCGTCCAGTTTTGCAACTCTTCTGCACCGACTCAGCTCGTCACCGGACACGCTAGAGACCGTGTTGCGACGAGGCGAACGCGACCGGGCAAGGCTCGCTTACCTCCTCGACCAGTTTGGCACCAGATCGCCCTATCGCAACACCAGGATTTCCAGCGTCCACATAGAGGGCTTGTCGCTGCAGGTATCGCCAAGTAATGCGGAGTCGGACATCATGCTGCTGGAAGCCGACTCGGTTGACTTCCACGGGAGGCGCTGTCGGCTGAACGGTGCCGTTTCTTTCGGCAGCCTTGACGGACAACGCGTCAGGTGCCGGGAAGCGGAGCTGACCCTGGGCACCGATCCAGTGATATCAACCCATCCGGCCATTCTGCAGGCAGCCGGAGCCACGCAGGAAGTCGAGACCTTGTCTTTTCCCCTCGCTGCCCTGCTGACCGGCGAGGACCTGCGGCCTTACATGAATCAATCGCCAACACGGACCCGGTAGTATTTGCGCTTCGTGTCCTCTACCCTATTCGTGTAGAAATTCGTGTAGGGCGTGGCCGGCAGGATCGCTTCCTCCGTCCAGCTGCCGTACGGGATGTTGGTGGCCCACTCCACCACATAGCGTTGGTAGGGACGACTGCGCCATCGCAACTGGACGCACGCGGGATCCCCGGCCTGAAAAGCCCCTCGGGTCAGCATGAAGCATGACGCAGCGTTGCCCGGGTCGGTGCGCGCATGGAATTCATCGTACAAGGTCATGCCGGAAGCGGCGACCGTCGCCGGATTATGCCCCAGTGTTCCGAAGTAGTGAAGCTGCCACAGGTCGGGCAGGCCCAGTCCGTCTGAATCCACCAATCCCAGATCCAGCGCATCAGCTACATGCCACTGCGACATCTCCGGGAACAAGCCATTGAATGTTGGATCCGGGAACGTGCCTGATACGGGCCTGTTGGTGGCGTCGAATTCCGGCAGATGGGCTCGCGTCACATAGTTCGTCGTAAAGACACGGCCCAGGTGCATTGTTTCGTAGAACTCATGAGCCCCCTGATGGTCGACATAATCCACCAGGACCGGACCGGACAGGCTGTTGGACAGGCTCTGCACCAGCGTCCGGAAGGAGTCCTCCTCGTGGCCAAACCGCCGTATCTCTGCCAGCCATAGCCGGTTACTCTGGATGACGAACAGGTCGTCGGCCTGGTCATCCGCTTCCGATCTTATGAAGGCCGATGCGACCTGGTAACCGGCCAGAGCGGCGCTCAAGGCATTCGAGGCCGCGGCCAGAGCCGCTGTGTTCGTAATGCCCAGGAACCGAGTGTGCGCGGCCGGAATGTCCCCCACCAGGAGCGGGTTTCGCTCGTACTCCGTGACCAGGTTGACGTCATCCATGTCATACGCTTGCGCGACAAGAATAAGCGCCCGGCAGAGCTGGAGACACGCCCGGATCAGAGCGATATCCCCATAGTCCACCTCCACGTTTCGCTTTACCGGCGAGTGGTCCGGGGAAAGCGTCTCGCTGAACGATTCAGTCAGCGTCGCCATGTTCGCCAGACCTCGGTCGACCTGGAACAGGATGTTGGAGGCCATGATCTGCTGGGCCCCCAACCCGGTAGCCAGCACGCGTGGGCTGATGGGGTTGGTAAACATATACTTAAGGGTCAACTCCTGGGAGAGTTCAAACCGGAACGGCGAAGCGTTCGTCCCGCTCAATGAGTCCCTAATCTGTTCGAGCGCATGCCGGAAGACGGCCTCTTCGTTCAGTTGGTCCGGATCAAAGATCAGGAGATCATCATCCTGTCCGTCCGTTTCTGCCCGGATCAGAGAAGACCCGGTCTGATAATAATCGATGGCCTGGATGAACAGGGCGGCGGCGCGGGCAAACCGCGGAACATTGGTGAGCGTCCCCAGCATCGGGTACGTTTCCAGATGGTCACCCAGCGTGAGGTCGTCGTTGAGCAGGTCGGCGAAGGACATATGCCAATCGTGCGACTGGATCATCCAAAGCAGGCCCCGCCCGCAGGACAGGATCCCTTGGACTACCTGGGCATCGCCTGCGTCCACCTGGACCTCGTTATCAATGGGCAGGTATTCGGGGCTTAAGAGGATGTTCCCTGTCCAGTTCGTGGGGATACGCGCCAAGTTGAGCAGGCCTTCCTCGATAATATTCACCATCCTGTTGTCGAGCACGCCGACCGCGTATCCGACATCCGGGGAATCCGGCGGCAGGGGATCGGGCAGTTCAGCCGTCCAATTCAAGAGGTCCCGCCCCGCCTCCGGCATGCCCAGGTCCGTCAGCAACTGGGCCACCTCGCTGTCATAGGGCAGCGCGGCCACCCGAGTGATCAGTCGATACCATACCGCCGCATAGTGGTTCGGATTCTGCGCCAGCGCCTGTCCGAACTTGTCGTTAGCGGTCAGCAAATCGCTGGTCAGGCCCGAGTCGCCCAGGTAGTTCGTCAGCGCCTGAAGGCCCTCCAGGAACAGCGCCTCCGCCGCGTTGGTGCTCCGTCCGCTACCGTACAAGGGCACCTTGCGCTGCGGCGTATCCGGGTCGTCGCTCGGGATAACCAGGTGGACCGCCTTGCCCCAGACGTTGGTGGGCCGGAAGATCACCGACACCCGGCAGGTCTCCGTGCTAAGCGGGTCCACGGACTGACCCGAACAATGATCGTTGGTAAGTTTGAAGTGCACCAAGTCGAGGCCGTCGGTGAGGCTGACCGTTCCGATCGCCAGCGGCACGCGGCCGGTGTTGACCACGTCGAACACCTGGGTGACGGCTACGCCGACCAGGACGTAGCCGAACTGGCGCGAAGCAGGCTGGACACTGATATACGGGCGCGGAGCCCGGGAAAGAAAGGCATCCAATCGGGATATGAAGCCGTCTTCGCCTCCGCCCCAGGCGGCATCGCAGGCGTTCGTCACGGGGAAATCGGGCGACCGCGTCGAGCCGGCGACATACACGCTGTCGTCCGGGGCCAGCGCCAGCGCAAAAGCATGATTCTCGTTAGTACCGCCCAGCAGCGTGGAAGCGAGCAGGGTCGTCAAGTCACCCGACAGCCTGGAGGCAAAGACATCGGGGAAGCCGTTCCAACTTTCATCATAGGCATCCCACGACGTGGGCATATACCCGCTGACATCGCCGGCGACAAAGACAGAACCGTCACGGGCGACGGCCAGCGCTTCGATGGTCGCGCCTTCTCCCAGGAGCGTCGAGGCCTGCGCGTTGGTCAGGTTTTGATCCAGCCGTGTGATGAATCCAGGCTCGCTATAGTCTCCTCTGTCGTAGGCATTTTCGCTGGTCGGATAATCCGAAGATAAGGTCCAGCCTCCCGCGTACACCGTCCCGTTGCTCCCAACCGCTACGCTCGTGGCCGCGTCTTGTCCCGCCCCCCCCAGGAAGGTACTGCCCAGCAGGGTCGAAAGTGCGCCGTCCAGCGTGACGACAAAACCGTCACAGCGGCCTTCCGTGTCGTATAAAAACCAGGGCGTATCGGCACGCGCCCAGACATTCGTCCCGCCCGGGATTCCCCGCAACACGTGATTGCCGCCGTCATCCAGGACCGCCCAACCTTCCGACGCGGTCCATGCCGCAATGTCGCCGCTTTCGAAGTCGTCGGTGTAGATCGCGCCAGCCGCGTTCGTGATCGCGAGGTCGTCAAAAGAGACGGCGGCGACGGAACCGGAACCCACTCCAAGCGAAACGCCACCCAGCACCAGCGGATCGCGATCCGAGACCGTCAAGACCAGGGCCCCGTCCACCCGGACAACGAGTCCGCTCGAGGTCGAGGCCGCAAGAACCTGGTGCCAGGTTCCCGTGGCCAGGGTCGGATTCGCCTGACCCAGCAGGCGCAACATGCCCTTGGGGCGCTCCTTGGCGACCTCGACGTGATCCTGCCGGAACAGGATGCGGTATCGCCCCGCTCGCGCGTCCTCCCCCTCCGAGTGGCGCACATTCAACTCCGCGGCGCCGGAATCCAGCTTGAAACGGAGCGAGACCCCGTAGTTCATCCAATCGCCGTCAAACGTGCGGTCGAAGGCATTGGTGCTCGTTGGGAAATCCGGGGAATAGGTCGTGCCCGCCACATGGACGCGCCCACCGGAACCGAGGGCCAAGTCCTCGATGTAATTGGCTTCTTCTCCACCTAGAAACGTCGCGGCCTTCAGCTCGGTAAGTTCAGGATTCAACCGGGCTACAAAGCCTGCATACTCGGAGCCCGGCTCCTTGGGGGAAGCCTCGGCATAACCCCAATCGCCATTCGTCAACGTCGTCAAGCCATGCAGGCAGAACTGGCCCTCGAACTCGGTCCGAATCCACTCGGCAGGGCCTACATCGGAAACGGGGAGCGGAAAGGCCCAGAGGTTATCCAGGTTATCCTGCTCAAAGTCGTCAAACCAGACAACCCCTTGCTGGTTGGAAACCAGCACGTTATCCACGTAGGCCTCGGAGGTCGTTCCGCGTCCCCAGGTATCTACATAGGACTTAAGCCAAATATCGCCGCCGGTGAGGATGTGAGGGGTGGTGTCTTGTACGTTCAGGATGGGTGTTCCATTCAGGCTCACGCGAAGCAGCCCGTTGCTGGCGCTGATACTAACGTCCTGCCACACCCCCGTAACCAGTCCAACAGCCTGCGTCGCGGCTAATTCGGTCACAAGCCATTCGATATGATCCACCTTGGAAACGTCCAATTCATCGCCGGGACCGAACGCGAATTCGTAGTAACCCAGGTCGCTTTCACACAGGCGAAAACTCGTGAGCCCCTGCATTCTCTTGAGGCGGACGGACAGCGTGTACTGGCTCCACGATCCCCATCCGGGATACGTCAGCGCGAAGGCGTTTGTGGTGGTAGGGAAGGACGCCGAGTGCGTCACTCCAGCCACGTAAACATATCCATTTGTGGCGATCCGGATGGCACGGCCGTCATCATCAAAGTTTCCCCCAAGGTACGTAGCCGCCATCAGGTTGGTCAGCGCCGGATCGAATCGGGCAATGAAGGCTGAATCAGCAAACAAGGTATCCTGAAAGGCATTCGTGGCCGCGGGGAAATCATCCGAAGACGTATAGCCCGTGACATACACGGTGCCATCCGTGCCCAGGGCCACGGCGCGCGCGTGGTCAATCCCGGCGCCGCCCAGGAACGTCGAGGCGAGCAGGTTGCTCAAGCCCGATGAAAACTTGCTGATGAACACATCCTCGTCGCCCGGCCCCGCCGTCTCGAAGGCGCCCGGGGTCGAGGGGAAATCCGGCGAAACGGTCGTGCCGACGGCAAAGACGCTCCCGTTCGTATGAATCACAAGCCCCGCCATGCTGTCGTCGCCGCTTCCACCGAGAAACGTGGAGGCCAGCAGGGGATCAATGACCAGGGGCCTGGAGGAGTCATAGGCGCCCACGGCAAAGCCGTACTCAAGGCCGCGCACAACGTAGGCGACTTCTACTGCGGTCCGGGCGCCGCCGGTTTCCTGGTACGCTACCGGCCGGGTGAATTCCACGACGCCGCCCTCGGTTTCGGCCGCCAGCCGACCGGCACCGGTCACGGACAGGCGCTTCGCCCCTTCCAGTTTGCACAGGATATCCGCCGGCTTCGCGTCCGGCCCGACGACAAACAGCTTCTCGACGTTACGGCCGAACGCCCTCAATGTCAGCGTGACGCCGGGCGCGACCGCCCCCAGGTCGACAGCCGCATAGGCGGGCGCGTCGTGAATCCGCCGCGAGAGATCTTTTCCCTTCCAGTACGATACCGGGGCCGCGATACGCCCCATACCGCGCACCGGTGCGGCCGCCCGCGAGGGAAAGGACTCCCGCAAAACGCACCCCTCCCGTTGCCCGTCAGCATCCGCGCGCCCGATCAGGGCGAGACTGACCCAACCCTGCTCGCTGACCAGGATCGTTCCGCCAAAGATGTTCGCGATGTATCGGACCTCGGGCCGGCGGACCTGGCCGACATTTTCGACAAAGGGAAGGCAAACCCCGTTCCATTCCAGCATTGTTTCGGCGTCAGGGCCTGAACGAACAGGCCCGGGAGGGGTGGCGCATCGCACATCGGTTGCAAGGGCCGCAAACAGCACAAGACCCATCATGGCACGCTTCTTCACAATGACCTCCTGGCCGGAAGAAATTCAATGCACGGACCACGCCCATAAGCCGGCACGCCCACTGTGTTCAATCAACCCCCTGCATGCTAACGCCAAAAACGCCCGGGGCAAATATTTATTAATCTTTTAGTGCCAGCGAATAACAAATCAAGAGAATTATGAATGAACAGGACTGGTAAAGCCGCGAGGCCATTGAGGGGGGGCGGGTGCTGACAACAATGACGGCTGCCGCTCGAAACAATATCGCCTGCGCCAAATCGGTCGCCGCGCAAGTCCGCGGGATTCTGGCAGACGAAGAACGGGCCCTATCACGGGCGACCCGGCTCTTCCGGCGTCAGGCGCCGTTTTAAGAAAATAGATGGCGTGATATTTTTAAGTCAGTACACTGCTGTCCAAGGTATCCGGCATAAAGGCAACTCTGGCCAAGCAAAGGAGATCGGACCATGGCGAGAATACCGTTCGTGCTAGTTGTTTCTGCATTGCTCTGCTGCAGCGGACTGGACGCGCAGGCCATCAACATCCTTGGTTGGAGCAGCGAAGGAACATGCGGCACATCCGAATCCAACGGAGTAGTGACGGCATCGCCATTCAGCAGTCAGTATGGGTGGGTCTCCACCGCCTCCGGAGTGCCCGACATGGGATTGCCGGGCATCGGAGGTTCAGGCGGCCCTTCAAGCGGTTCGCGCATTCGCTCCCCCGTTTTTCGCGGCAAGGCAGGCCAGGCCTTGACCTTCTTTTTTAACTACGTTACCTCCGATGGATCCGGCTATTCGGATTACGCATGGGCGAGGCTGTTGGACACTAATCTGAACGAAGTGGCACTTCTATTCACGGCTCGAACCACGCAGGGCGGAGATACCATCCCCGGCTTCAGCATGCCATCGCCGGCGGCCACCCTCATACCCGCCAGCACTCCGATCATTGCCGGCGGACCCCTATGGAGCCCCCTGGGCGAAAGTTCGGGCGCCTGCTTCGGCAACGGGTGCGGACATACCGGCTGGATACAGGCGCTTTATACACTTCCCGCCGGCGGGCGCTATATCCTGGAGATCGGTGTCGTGAATTGGAATGACTCGTCCTACCAGAGCGGCATCGCCTTCGACGGCGTGCTGTTGGACGGGCAGGATATCCAGGAACCGACGCCTGTCACGCTGACCGCCGTGACGGCGCAGCGGGTGGAAGGCGGCGTGCGCGTCTCGTGGGAAACGGCCATGGAATTCGAGAACCTGGGCTTCCACGTCTATCGCTCGGCCTCGCCCGATGGCGAGCGCACCCGGGTGAACGCGGAGTTGATCGCGGGCACGGGCACATCCGACGGGGCTGCGTATTCCATCGTGGACACGGAAGCCCCGGAAAGCGGGACGGTCTTCTACTGGCTGGAGGACGTGAGCACGTCCTTCGCAACAGAAATGCACGAGGAGGTCGCGCTATTCGATGATATCAGCGACAAGGCCGATGAGGAGCCGCCGGCACTGGCGAAGTTCGAACTTGGGCCGGAAAGCAGCGTGTGCCGCATCGGATATGCCGCGTTGAAGGCCGCCGGCGCGCCGGTTGATACAACCGATCCGGCGACCCTCCAGGTGTTCATCGACGGCGAGGAAACCGCCCTGTTTGTCTCGGCGTGGCGCGGCCCCATGGAAGATGGAGATTATCTTCTTTTCTATGTGCCGGAAGGCACGGAGACAAGGAGTTGCGAGATCCGCGCGGGCGCAAACGCCCTGCGCATGGAGGAGGTCTTCGCGGGGCCCAATGATAATGGCGACGCCGTGTGGTACGGCCTGGCTGACGAGACCGGCGCGTTGGCTTTCGAGGCAACCATGGAAGTGTCCCGATACCTCCTGGTGGGGTTTGCCGACACGTTCCTGTGCGTGCTCGATGTCACCGATGCCCTTCACCCCAAGATACTGTATGGCTATGCCTGGTTCTTTCATGAAGGGAGCGAGGGGCTGTACTTGAGCTACCTCACAGAGGCGCCGGCGCAGATGATGGCCGCCGGCGGAGGGGCCATACGGGAGATCGAATCCCTGAGTCAGCCCTAGGCCTAAGCACCGGTACGGGAGTCGCCGCGGCTACTTCATCTCCCGCCAATCCTGGTTGGAGTGCAGGTTGGGATTAAAGTTGGGGTCGTCGGTCACCATCCGGTCGCCGAGGGCGTTCGACCAGGCATTGGTGCCGGACGCGGGAATCTCGACGGTGTGCCCGTCGTGCGAATCCACGGCGTCTTCCGTCCCGCGCATGGCTTGGCCAAACCGGTAGGCCCCGCCGCCCCCGCCACCGCCATCCATCCGCGGGGTTGCGGCTCGCCGGGCATTCATCTGCGCAATCATGGCATTGTTCTGGGCGCTAATGGAGCGGCTCAACTGGCCCGCCGCCTCAATGTTTGCCATCTGCCCCTGGATCAGCGAACTCTGGACCTGATTCACCGCGGCGTGCCAACCGGGATTGCCCTGGATGGACGCGATCATGCCGCGGAGCATCGGGCATAGGGCTGGGAACATATCCGTGCGAGCCCGGATTCCAATGATAGCCGCGCAGGCCCAGAGGCTCCCTCCGTTGGTCTGGGAGTAGGCCGTAATGCACGCTATTTCCTCGATGAACTGGTCGTACTGGATGCGCACGCGGCCGCCTCGCATCTGTGGCGGCAGGTCCTGCGCACCCGATCCGGTCACTATGGCTTGCAAGTAGTCCGGTGCTGGTTCGGGAGGCGAGACGATCCCGGGCTGCCGGTTGCCCCGGTAACGAGGAATGACGATCTCTGTCAGCACCTGCGGCGCATCCATGGGCATTCGCATTTCCCGCCCGTACTGCACCCCGAACCCGCCCATCAAGCCCCCTTGTGCCCAGATAAACCCCAGCGCAGGCATTTGCTCAAGCGCTGTCTGGCCGTCCGGAGAAACGACCCGGTAGATCAGTTGCGCGGGAAATGCGATGTTCCTCTGATCCCACACCAACCCACCCTCGAAGGTCCATCCCTCCGGAATGACCATCTGGAACGCCGGCGAGCGAAGAGTTTGGTCCATGCAGACAACGCCTCTGAATCGCATGCCCTGCGGCGGGGCCGCCGGGTTCGGCATCGGCGGCGCGACGGGGCTTTCTGGCGGATTCGGCGCCCGGCCGAGCGGTGCGCCGCAATGCGGACAAAACGCGGCCCCGATGGGAGGAATCATTTGGCCACACTGCGAGCACGTTACGCTCATGTTCTGCGCCTCCCGCGCCATTCGTTCCATGACGCCCCCGACGGCAGATATCATAACCTGACGATGCCTCTCGTGAAGCTTTTTAATGCTCGGGACTGATCACGCCGCCATCGCTCACGATCGCAACACAAGTCGGGCAGGATTGGACGGCGGGCCGTTTCGACCGGTTCATTGGGGGATTGCCAGACGGTGACGTGGATGATGGATTTGTGCATGGGGACATCCGGTCAGGCGCCGCCTTCCGGACCCGCGAGCGGGATTTCCTTGTGCCCCCGCCCTGCACGCTTCATCCTGCGCGCAGGATAGCCGATAGAACACCGCATGGCGCAGCACCCACAGGACATCCCCGCAGGCGGGCCCCGATGGCGAGGGCCGGGACGGGCTCCACGCCTGCTTCTCTGCGGCGTTTTTGGACCGTACGGCATTGACGACCTGTACGGGCGCCGGGAAAACACCATGGAGCTGTACCACAACCAGGTAACCCGCCTCCAGGGCCCGGCCTCCCTGCGCCTCCATCACCGCTCGTTCGGCCTCTACTTCATCGCCGCCAACGTCGACGCGGACGTGACGGTCCTCGACTTCCCTTCGCGCCGGCGCTTCATTCGCGAGATCCGGAAGGGCTACGACATCGTCGGCCTCTCGTTCATCACCCCCAATTACGCCAAGGCCAAGGAGATGGCGCGCCTGGTCCGGCTCCACGCCCCCGGCTCCGTCATCGTCCTCGGCGGGCACGGCGCCGCGATCGAGGGCGTCGAGGACCTGATCGACTGCGACCACGTGGCCCGCGGCGAGGGCATCCGCTGGATGCGGACGTTCCTCGGCCAGGAACCCGCGGCGCCGATCGTCCACCCGGTCCTGCCGTGCAGCGAATACGAGAGCATCTTCGGCGTCCCCATCCCGGGCCCGACGCCCAGCGTCCTCGTCCCCGGCCTGGGCTGCGTCAACGCGTGCAACTTCTGCTGCACCAGCCATTTTTTCGAGAAGGCCTACGTCCCGTTCCTCCGCACGGGACGGGAGGTGTTCGAGCAGTGCTGCCGGATCGCCGGGGCGCGGCGCACCCCCGTGTTCTCCGTGATGGACGAGAACTTCCTGAAGGACCATGCCCGCGCGCTGGACCTGCTCGCCGAGATGGAGAAAAACAGGCGATGGTTCAGCTTCTACATTTCCTCGTCCGCCGAGGCCATCGCCGCGTTCGGCATCGAGAACATGGTCCGGCTCGGCGTGACCATGGTATGGATCGGTTTCGAGTCGCAGAGCGCCGACGAATTCGCCAAGAACGCCGGCCTCGACGCGGCCCGGCTCGTCCGGGACCTGCGCCGGCACGGCGTGTCCGTGCTCGGCTCGGCGATGCTCTGCATGGAGCACCACACGCCCGAGAACATCGGCGCCGACATCGATTTCGTGGTCGGCCTGAACGCCGACATGATCCAGTTCATGCTCTACACCGGCATGCCGGTGACGCGGCTGTACGAGGATCACAAGAGGCGCGGCCTGCTGAAGGACGACCTGCCGTACGAGGAATGGCACGGGCAGAACCAGCTGAACTGGCGCCACCCGGGATTCCCCGGCGGCGAGCCCAAACGCTGGCTCGACGCGGCGTTCCGGAGGGATTTCGAGGTCAACTCGAGTTCGATCTACCGGATGACCGAGACCGCCGTTCGCGGATACCGCACGCTGGCCGCGATGACGTCGAGGGACGCCTGCCTGGAGGCCCGGATGCAGCAACTGCGCCGCCGCGCGCGGCTGTACTCGCACCTGTTGCCCGTGATCGAGCGGCGCGCCGTCAACGAGAAGGAACGGCGCCGGGCGATCGCGCTCGACGCGGAGCAGCGGGAGATCCTCGGTCCGATCCGGATCACGGAACGGCTGACGCGCCTCGGCGCGCGACTGCTCGCCGCGCGGTGGGATGTCCGCTTGCGCCTGCTCGGCGACCGCCTCCAGCCCGCCACCATCGTGACGCGCTATCGCGGCGGCCGGGTGCGCTGAAAAACAGGCAGGGCGCCCCGCGCGGGAGACGCCCTGCTGAATCCATCAACCAGCCGGCCTCAACGCCATTCGCGACGACCGCCGCCGCCGAACCCGCCGCCGCGCGGACGTTCCTCGCGGGGCTTGGCCTCGTTCACCGTCAGGGCGCGTCCGTCCATGTCCTTGCCATTGAAGTCGGCAATGGCCTTGTTCGCCTCTTCCTGGGAGGACATTTCCACGAATCCGAACCCGCGGGATTTGTTCGTGAACTTGTCCATGATGATCGTGCAACTGACGACGCGACCGGCCTGCTCGAACAGGCGCTGAAGATCGCCTTCCGTGGTGTTGAACGACAGGTTGCCTACATACAGTTTCGTGGCCATGCGTTTTCTTGCTTTCTGCTGCGGGGGAGATTTCGGTGATTGTTCCCGACCTGTTCGGGTTTCAGATCGTCCCCCGCCGAAACGGTATCGGGCGGCTGGACCATCCACCATCTCACTGTCGAAGCTCTCTCTACAAGCAGGCCGCAGTGTACCGAGTGCCGGGAGGAATACAACCGGTTTTTTCGGGCACCCGGGTAACGCACAGCCCTCCGCCGCGCCGCTTCCGACCGGGTCATTCCGCGGCGGGCGGGCGTTCGTGGAGGGTGAAGCGCACCCCGGAAAGACCGCATGGATGGTTCCCGCCCCCTACGGTTGCGTGCGCACGCGGTACAGGTAGGGGCCCGCGGCCGTGGCCGTGGCGTCGGTGACCGACGTGTAATCCGCCTGGCCCGGGACATTCGCGAACACGTTCGTAAAGGCGGAGGACGAAAGCAGGTTCGTGGCGCGATCCACGTGGTAGGTCCGGTCCTTCACGCTGCGCCACCGCACGACGAGGCCGGTCGGGCCGCCGGCCAGCGGCGGGAGGGCCATCCCCAGGTACGACTCGGCATTCGTCGGGTCCGTGCGCGCGCCGTATTCGTCCCGGTTGAGCACGCGGTCGCCGTCCCCGTCCGCCGTGGCGCTCATGCCGGTGAAGCTGTGCGAGTAGTCCCATTCCCACCAGTCCGGCAGGCCGTTGGTGTTGGAGTCCCAGGACGGGGGCACCAGCTCGCAGGCGCCCATGTCCACGCGGGCGTTGAGCATCCTGGGTTTGCCCTCGACGTCCAGGGCCCCGGTCATCCAGGCTTGGTTCGTGCCCTTGTCGACGCACGGCGAATGGGTGGCCAGCCGCCAGTCGCCCGCGGCCGCGTCGCGCAGCGCCGGATCGGCGGCGATGTTGCCCGGCCCCGGCGGCAGCGGAACGGCGCAGGTGTAGGCGATGTTCGTCGTTTCCCACTCATCGACGTACCAATTGGTGCCCTCGGGCGCGCTGTTGAACCAGGCGATGCAATTCGACAGGACGCAGTTGGCCGCGCCGCCGCCGCTCTGCGAGGCCGCATTGCCGATCAGCGTGCAATTGACGAGCAGCGACCGCTCGGCGGCGCCGCCCCACACCGCCGCGTTGCTCTGCATGACGCAACTGAACGCCGCGCCGCCTTCCACGCCGCCCCCGCTGTTGGCCGTATTCGACTCCAGGACGCACCCGTACAGGACGGACTGCGCGGCCCCGCCGCCGCCGGATGCCGCCTGGTTTCCGCTCACCCGGCAGCCGTGCATGCGCGCATTGTACGCGCCGCCGCCCCAGTTCCAGGTCGAGTTGCCCGCCAGCACGCAGTTGGACAGCACGACCGCCCCGCCGCTGACCATGTCGCCCGCCACGCCGCCCCCGCTGGCGGCCCGGTTGGACTCGATCCGACAGCTTTGCAGCGTGCCCCCCATCACGCCCCCGCCGTCCTGGTAGGCGACGTTGTTCATGACCCAGCAGTTGGACACCACGGACTGGGTCGAGACGCAGTAGAGGCCGCCCCCGTACTCCATGGCCGTGAACGGAGAATCCTCCTGATGATCCGTGCGGCCGCCCGAAACCGTGAACCCGGCCAGGACGGCCCGGTTGGTCAGGTAGGCCCCGCGCACGGCCGCCGGACCATATTCCCCGTCCGGATTAAAAGGATCCGCCTGCCCGACGATGACCGTGTGCTCCGGCCCGTTCACGCTGCGCACGATGACGAACTTGTCCAGGCTGACTCGATTCGTCAGGGTCTGGCCGCCGCACGGGCGCCCGCCCGTGTCGTAGACCCCGTTGGAAACCCACACCGTGTAGCCCGTGCTCACGGCATCCACCCCGGCCTGGATCGTTCGCTTCGCCGTGGCCCAGCGGAACCCGTCGTTCGCATCGTTCCCCGTCACCGCCACGTAGGCGTTCGACGCCACGGCGATGTGCACGATGCCGGTGCCCACGGCCCCGCTAAGGAGATTCGAGACCAGCACGGTCACGACTTTCGTGCCCGGCGTCGAGTACCGGTACACCGCCTGGGCCGTGCCCTGACCGGAGGTCGGCGCCGGCGACCAGGAATAGTACAGGGGCGGCGTCGCGCCCGGCGGGACGACGGAAACCGTGTTGGTGACGAACCGGTTCGTCAGCGTGACGGCCGGGCCGGCCACTGTCGCCGCCGTCACCGGCAAGGTCAAGGGCCCGCTGTACTCGTAGGCCCCCAGGTCCACCACGGCGTGGGCGATGCGATTGGACCCGTCCAGGTCCCTTGCCGAAGCCATCCAGTTCTGGTAGAGCCCCGTATTCACGCAAGGGGAATTGCTCGCCAGGCGATAATTGCCGCCGGCCGCATCGACAAACCCCGGCGCATCGGTGAAATTCCCGATCTTGGGTGGGAGGGGCGTCGTGCAGGAAAAGTAGATGGAGGTGGCAAAGCCATAACTCTCGACATACCAGTTGGGCCCTTCCGGCGCCTGGTTGTAGTACACAATGCAATTGTACAGGGTGCAGGACAAAACCCCGCCGCCGTCATCGGACACGATATTCCCGGCCACGGTGCAGTTGTTGAGCGTGCTCCGGTACGCGCCGCCGCCGTAGCCCGCGGAATTGCTGATCATCAGGCAGTTCGCGAGCGTGCAGCTGAAGGCCGCGCCCCCGTAGTGGCCGTAATTCTCGTTCACCACGCAGTTCGACAAGGTCGAGTACATCGCCCCGCCGCCGCCGGAGCTCGCGAAGTTGCTGACGACCTCGCAGCCTGTCAGCTCGGCGTTATAGGCCCCGCCGCCCCAGTTGTAGGTCGAGTTTCGGAACAGCGCGCACCGCAAGAGCTTGGCGGGCGGGCCATACGAATAAGATACGCCGCCGCCCTGGCCCGCCTCGTTGCCCACGATCCGGCAATCCTCCAGCCGCCCCGCGTACGCGCCGCCCCCTTCCCAGGCCGTGCACCCGGTGATGACGCAATTCGACACCACCGCGTTGCTGTACGCGCCCCAGACCCCGCCGCCGCAACCGTCGGAGCCGCTGACCGAACCGGTGGTGTGACCGTTCGTCAGCGTGAATCCGCCCAGGAACGCCCCGTTCGTCAGGGAGACGCACCGGACGGCGTCGATTCCTTCCCCCCCCAGCCCGGACGCCGGCCGGCCCACGATGAACGTCGCCGCGGGCCCGTTCACGCTGCGCACCGTCAGCGGCTTGTAGATCGCCACGCGGTTGGTCAGCACCGAGTCGATGATCCGGTTCGTGGTCCCGCCGGCGTCGTACACGCCGTTCGTCACCCACACGACATCGCCGGGATTCGCCGCGTCCACCGCCGCCTGGATCGTCGCCTTCGCCGTGGCCCAGTTCGTCCCGGCGGCCCCGTCGCTGCCGTTGGTCTTGACGTACCAGTCCGCCGCGCAGGCGGATACAGAGAGCACACACCACGCACAGACCGCCACCTTCCGCCATTTGCCCAAACGCATACGATTCACCTCGATGTATTCGTCGGCCGGGAAAAACGTGTTTCCGCGGCGGCGGCTTGGGCCAAGCCGCCCCGCCCGGGAGGCGTTCCTGCCCTTGCGTCGCTGAACGGGATCACGCGCGATATTTCTTTGCCGGTTTCTCGCGGACGAGGCTTGGTGCCGCCAGGTCCGCCCTGCGTGGTCCGGCGAACCGGACGCGCCGGGAGAGCTGAAGAACTTCCACACCGACTACCCGGGCCCGGCGGTCCAGGTCCACAATCACACCGGGCGCGATCCGCTCGGACTCGATCACCGGAGCGCCATCAAGCCGCAGGTACAGGGCGTCCTCCGCCCGGTCTATCTTCACCTTCATAACTTCCCCTTCATGGCTCGATCAAAATATACCGTGACCACCTTCTCGGGTCGAACCGATTTGTTCACGACCACGCGCAAAACGCGATGGCCGTGTTCCGGGATGCAGGCCAGACGATGCTCCAGCGCGCGGTCTTCTTCATCAGGCTCCACCTTTTGCGGTTCACGCAAGACACGCTCCAACCACTCCTCCGCAATGCCTCTCTCGTGCAGGACATGCGCCGCGTGCCGGGAAAGCCGATACCTCATGCCCCGCCCTCCACCAGCGCGATCTCTTCCCCGGTCAGCCCGTAGAGTTCATACACCAGCCGGTCGATCTGCCGGTCCGTCGCGTCCACCGCGTTCTGTAACGTCTTCCGCTTGGACTCGCTCGCCTCCGCCCGCAACTTCGGAACCAACACCAGCATCTTGTCCACTAACTCGACCAGCTTGTCGTGACGGGCGCGGTCAGTCGGCGAAGAATGCCGTATGCCAGCAACAGGAAATCTTTCGACAAACTGAGATCTGAATTCGAAGTAACACGCGCCCGGACCCTCCAAACGCGCGCACACCGAAGTAAAGAAGAAGTTTCCAAGTTTTGAGTTTAGAAGTCCCAACAGAAAGCGCGAATCGGTTGGCAGAACGAACAGCTTGTCATTTACCAAGTAGCCCTTGTCATCTAAGGCAAAGCGAGATTCAGGAGCAATTATGGGATAGACGATTTTGGGTTTCGCCAAGAGCGGCAACAATGCGACCGCAGGCTGCTGCAGCTCATACCATTCCTGGTGAGCGGCGCGTTGATTTAGCGCCGACTTGAAACGCTCCAAATGCGTCTTGACTGCCGGGAACTCCTTGGGATGCCCGCCGTTGTGAAAATAGATAACGTGACGACCAGAATCATCGATCGCGTACCGCTTCACGTCTTTTCCGAATAAAAATGGTTTGATCACTTCGTGATTTTTTCTGTCAGTCTTGAGCAGATGTTGTCTGGCGTCCGCATCCAATACAAACGCCTCGTTAAGGCCCGTTTTGATTCCGAAGAGTGGCTTCCATCCAAACGCCTCAACAAGATCGGGAAATCTTTCAGAAAGCTTCGCAAGGAGGTCAGCCCGTCCGGCTGGAATCAGTGCCCAGGGGCGTTCGGTAAGTTGGCCGGGCGATAAGAATTGTTCGGCATCATTTGCGTATTGCGCAACCGATAACCGACCCGACTCTATTGATTCAAAGCTAGCAGCACTTGGAACGGGAATGTATCGCGTCCGACTAGAGGGTGATTTTTCATTCCGCCCCATCACCAAGACAATCGTACGCACCGTTGCGCCTTTGAAAACACGCGCGCCCGCGAAGTCAGCAATTTCATAAACGCAGCCCATGTTCTTGATGGTTGACCGCAATGGTTGCCCATATTTTGCCACCGTAAATTTATTCGACACAATCATGGCGATTAGGCCGGTATTTCCTATTAGGCTTAACGTCTTCTCTAAGAAGTAGATGTAGACATCTGCGCGCTCTTCATGAGCTTTGTAGTGCGAACGCAGATATTTTCTAATGGGAGCGAATTCTTCCATGCGAACATACGGCGGATTCCCGATCACCGCGTCGAATCCCCCACCCTTCATGATTTCGGCGAACTGGATGTCCCAGTCGAAGGCGTGGACACGCATCAAGTCTTCGGGGACGAGGGAGAAGTCCGAGGCGATCAGGGAGTTCCCGTGCTTGATGTTATTTTCCAGCGGCGGCAGGAGGGCGGTGTCGTCGCGAAAGAGTTCGCGCTGCTGCTTGATGGTCTGGCGGTCTTCGCCTTCGAGCATCTTGAGGTAGAGGGAGAGCTGGGTCACCTCGACGGCCTGGGCATCGAGGTCGACGCCGAAAATATTGTTCCGCAGGATCTGCCGCTTGAGGTCGACGGCGAGGTGGACGTCGCCCGTGGCGGGATCGGTCCAGCACCGGTCGGGCTTGCGGTCTTCCGGGTGCTCCGTGAACCGGCGCTGGTAATGCTCGCCGACGCGCTCGAAGGCGCGGAGGAGGAAGCTGCCGGACCCGCAGGCGGGATCGAGGATTTTCAGGGCGCGGGTTTTTTTGTCGAAGACGGCGTAGGTAGGGCTTTCGGGTAGGGCGGCTTGGCCCAAGCCGCCGTCCCTGCGGCGCGTTGAGCCAACGCGCCCTACCCCGGCAATTTCGTCGAGCTGCTTCCCGACGGTCTGCTCGACGATGTAGTCCACGATGTAGCGCGGGGTATAGTAGACGCCGCCGGCCTTGCGGACCTCGGGCTTCTCGTCCGCCGCCACGCCGCGGCCCCTGGGCTGAATGACCTTGCCGAGGAACCGCTCGTAGACGCTGCCGAGGATTTCGACGGGGATGACGTTGAAGAGGTAGGGCGATTCGTCGTCGCTCAAGTCCTCGATGAAGTCGCAGAGCCATTGGTCGCCGACGCGCAGGTCCTCGCTGAAGTGGGGCTTGAACAGGTTGCCGTTGAAATGCGGCATATTGCCCGGCGGGCGGCGGTCCAGGGCCTGGAGATGGCCGACCACGGCGGCCCAGAGCGATTCCGCCGGGGGCGCGGCGCGGTACGCGGCGCTCGCCTCGCGGAAGAAATGCCCCTGCTTCGGGCGGCGGCGGTCCTCGTGGCCGTAGGCGCGGCGCCAGGTCTCGACGATCTTCGCCAGCCGCAGGCCGGTGTCGATGTCGCGATCCTCGCAGATGCGCAGGAAGAGGAGCCGGTCGAGGATGTGTTGGACGGCCTCGTTCAGCCGGCCTTCGGCCAGCATATCCTCGCGGGTGTTGTTGGCCAGGATGTCACGGGCCAGGGAGAGGCGCTGCTCGTCGAGGTATTCGAGGAAGTCCTGGTCCAGGGCCTTGGTGCGTTCCGGACGGATCAGCCACGGCTGGCGCGCCTTCCCCTTGACGGGCCGGGCCTTGGGCAGGCTGTCGAGCAGCGCCTCGATGCTGCCGGCGGCGACGCGCTCGCGGGAGAGCAGGTCCCATATTTCGCGGGCGCACAGGGAAAACTGCCGGAAGTTCCAGGTCTTCCAGAGCCCGTCGTCGGGGCGGTCGGGGCGGGGCCGGCCGCCGACAATGTAGACCTTGAGGTCCTCGAAGTCCGTCAGGATGGCGAGCGGCAGGCCCTTGTTCCAGGCGTAGCGCTTGGCCTGGAAGGCGTAACGCTCGCCGAGGGTTTCGCGCGGTTTCTTGGCCTCGCAGACGAAGCGCTCGCGGCCGTCGGCGCGGAAGAGGTAGTCCGCCCGCTTGGCGCGCCCGGCAACATCGGTGCGGCTTTCGATCTCCACCTCGCGCTGGCTCTGGACCAGGCCGCGCCGGTTCGCGAGGTCCCAGCCGAGGGCGCGGAAGAGCGGGTTGAGGAAATCCTCGCGGACGCGGGCCTCGGAGTAGTCCGGCGCGGTGAAGGCCTGGAAGCCCTGCTCGAACGCGGCGACCAGCCGGTTCAGTTCGTCCTGGAAGCTTTCGAATGCGGCTTTCATATCCCCCTTAACCGGTCGGAAATGAACCGATTATGTAACCGCTCGGCCCCGCGAAGTCGAGCCGGCTTTACCGGCGCAGGGTCCTTCGCAGAGTTCGAGGGGCGCGGCCGTTCGTACGAGGGCGCGGCGCGCGGCCGCGCCGCAGGCGGGACAGTGGCCGGAAGGCGGCCCGTAGACGCCGATGAGTTCGGCGCCGCGCAACAGGGCCGCGCCGTCGCGGCCCAGGAAAGCCGAGAGCCGAAGGCCGGCCGCGAGGAACGAAGGCTCGGAGCCGCCGTTCAGGAGGTACAGCAGCCCGCTCCGATGACGGCGGGAGGCCGGGACCACGGACCATAACCCGCGCTCGTTCCGGAAATCCTGGAACGGCACGCCGCGCCGCCTCATCCACGCCGCGAAGGCGCGGGCGTCGCCTGCGAATCGGACCGCGAACACGCACTCATCCGGGTCCGGCGCCGCGCCGCCGGGGAGCGGACCGGCCAGGAGTTGGCGCCGCGCCGCCCCGTCGGCGTCCCGGATCTCCGCCGGGCCGGGCGTCCAACCTTCGAAAAAGGACGCGCGCACAAACGCGAGGCCATGCCCGGGAAACGGGCGGATCAGCTCGGGCGAGCCGGCGTACCATCGGACCGCGTCGGGCCGGGCGGCGAAGAAATCGCGCAGCAGGGCGCGCGCCAGCGTGACGCCCGGCCGGGCGGCGTCCGGCGGCGGCAGCCAGGCGAGGAAAACAACCGGCCTGGCGCTCTTCCGGCTTCGCGGGGATGGGCGCGGTCCGGCGCCGGACACCGGCACAGCCCGCTCCTCCGTCGGCTCGTTCGACGCCCGGAGGAATTGCCGCCAGAGCCGCTCGCGCGGAGTGCCGCCTTCGAAATCATCCCAGGGCAAAATGTCCTCCTCGCGGCACTCGGCCATCCGCCCCGCGACATCCCGCCCGCTGTCGCGCAGCCAGGCCAGGGTCTCCTGCAGCGCCGCCGGGGGCAGGTGCTCGTCGTAGCGCAGCCCGGAATCGAGCGACAGCTTCACGAGCAGCGGGGTCGCCGCCCGGCCCAGGCGGCACAGGAGATTCGTCCATTGAATCTCGTCCGGCCACGCGCTCCAGCGGAACTCCGCGCCGCCCGCGCGGGCCGCCGCCTCGGCCTCCCGGATCATCGGCCCGGAAAGCGGGATGATCTCCGCGAATTGCAGCGGCGTAAACGGCGCGTGGAACAGCGGGGTGAAACTGGCGGTGAGCGCGGCCCCCGGCGCGGCGGCCCGAACGGCGCCGAGGAGCCGGGTCAGCTCCGCCCAGTCCGCCGATTCCTCGCGACCCGTGGCGATGAAGAAGAGCTTGATCCGGCGGAGCCCGGCGGGCGCCAGTTCGCGGACGACGGCCTCGAGTTCTGCGTCGGACACGGGCTTGCCCAGCCAGGCGCGCAGCCGCGCGCTGACCCCTTCGACCCCGAAGGTGAACTCGCGCTTGTCCAGCCCCTGCACCAGCGCGCGCAGGTCACCCCGGTGCGCGAGGCTGAAGAGGGAGAGGCTCTTGACCGAAAGCCGCGGGAAGATCTCCTGCAGCGGCGGGATCAAGGCCGCCAGGCGCCCGATGCTGCACGCGTCCGAGGCCAGCAGGTTGAGGTCCGACGCGGCCATCGCCGCACGCAGCCGCCGGGCGGCCCCGAGGAACCCGGCCGGGTCGGCGACATCCAGCGAGCCGCGCATCCAGCCGGTCTGGCAGAACCGGCAGCGGTACGCGCAACCGGCCGCCAGCGGCAGCGTCTCCTCGGTATCTTCGTCCGAGAACGGGATAAAGGCGCCGTCGTAGCCGTTCATCCACGTTTCGGCCGGGTCCTTGCGGTAGGTCACACGCGCCGGCGGCTCGTCGCGGAGCGGACGGATGGCGGCCCGCCGCTCGCCGGAATACTCGTGCCGGTAGAAGGCGGGCACGTAGGTTCCGGGCAGGTCTCGGGCCAGGCGCGCGAGAAACTCGGGCCTGTCCATGCCGGTTGCCCGGGCCTCCGCCCACGCGGAGAGGACCCGGGGCAGCCAGGTCAGCCCGTCGCCGAAGCAGACCGCGTCGACCAGTCCGCCCGAGTCCTTCCCCTCCGCGTCGCCGTGCAGAAACGGCGCGGCGCCCGCGGCGTTGCCGCCGAGCAAAACGAGCGGATGCCTGGCATCAGCCGCCCGCGCGGCCCAGGACAGCTTCAGGCCCGACCGGCGCATCGCGGCGGGGAGATTCAGGGCCTCCTGCTGAACCGACAGGCTGATCGCGACCACGTCGAACCGGGCCGGCGGCTGCCTGGACGCGGTTCCGAACCACCACGGGACGCCGTCCCTGGCCATAAGCGCGGCATCGCGCGGAGGCGGCCAGAAGGCCAGATCGACGAAGGCGCCGTCCGCGTTCCGGGCCGCCCAGTACAGCATCCGGTGCGTGATGGAATGCAGCACGTCGCGGTAGGAGGAGAGCCGTGCGATCAGCACGCGGACGCGGGCGGCATCGAACAGGCCGGGCTCCATGCGGCCCGGTTCGCCGCCGTCGAGTCCTATCCCGCCGCCGGCCAGCTCGCCGCGGCGCGCCGCGATCCAGCGTTCCAGTTCCTCTCTTGTGCCCAGCATCACGGGCTCACCATACCTGTCTCTTCGGAAATAACCCAGCCCCTCATGGGGTCCTCGAATACTCGCTTGTGAACAGGAGGCAACGGAGAAAGAAGCGGCAGGAGCGACGCCCTGCTTGCAACGGTCGAGGACCTGCCCCATGATGACCGCAAGAGGAAGATCAACCCCGAGATACCCATGAAAATCCTGATCGTCGATAAATTCCCCGACCGCTACATCGCCGCCATCCGCACACTCGGCCACGACGTCGCGTACGAGCCGGGCACCCGGGCCACGGACATCGCCGCGAAGAGCGGCGACGCGGACATCATCGTGGTGCGCTCCACGGAGGTGACGGCGGAAACCATTCAGGCCTCGAAGAACCTGTCCCTGATCATCCGGGCGGGCGCCGGGACGAATAACATCGACCGGAAAGCGGCCAGCGCCGCGGGGGTGTACGTGTCCAACTGCCCCGGCACCAATTCCGTGGCCGTGGCGGAGCTGGCCATGGGCTTGATCTGCGCCCTGGACCGCCGGCTCGTGGAGAACGTCAGCGACCTGCGCGCGGGCCGGTGGAACAAGGCCGAGTACTCCAAGGCCGCCGGACTGCTCGGCAAGACCCTGGGCGTGATCGGCGTCGGCATGATCGGCAAGGAGCTGATCGCGCGGGCGCGGGCGTTCGGCCTGAAGGTCAAGGCCTGGAGCCGCTCGCTGACGCCCGAGAAGGCCGAGGCCCTGGGCGTGGAATACGCGGCCTCGATTGCCGCGCTGGTGCCGACCTGCGACATCATTTCCGTCCACCTGGCCCAGGCGGCGGAAACGAAGGGGATCATCTCGCGCGAGGTCATCGCGACCATGAAGCCCGGGGCCCTGTTCATCAACACGGCCCGCGCGGGCGTCGTGGACCAGGCGGCCCTCGTCGAGGCGGTGAAGGCGAAGAGGATCCGCGTCGGCACGGACGTGTTCGAGGGCGAGCCGGAAGGCAAGGACGGGCCGTTCGCCGACGAACTGGGCATGCTGCCCGGCGTGTACGGCACCCACCACATCGGCGCCTCGACCGAGCAGGCCCAGGACGCCGTGGCCACGGAAACCGTGCGCATCATCAAGGTGTACGGGGAGACCGGCCGGGTCGAGAACTGGGTCAACAAGATGAAGAAGACCCCGGCCCGCTTCCAGCTGGTCGTCCGCCACTACGACAAGCCCGGCGTCCTCGCCGACGTGCTCGCGGCCATCCGCGAGGCGAACGTCAACGCCGAGGAGATCTCGAACGTGATCTTCGACGGCGCGCAGGCGGCCTGCTGCACCATTCAACTGGATTCCGCCCTCGACGCCGGCCGGCTGGCCAAGATCAACGCGCTCTCCGGGCGCGTGATCCACGCCGCGCAGGTCGCCCTGGCGTAGCCTGGTCCGCCTGTCCAGGGGGGGCCGCGGAGGCCCCCTTTTTCCATCCCGCCGTAATCGTCCCGCTCATTCGATGGATGCCGACTGGATATATTTATATATAGCCATATGGCTATATATGAATACAGCGTATTGTAAAACGACGCAAGGGCGTGAGGTCGAAGAGCAGCCGGCCGGAGGGGCCGCGTAAAAAAAGCGCCCGCCCGTGGGATCGCGGGCGGGCGTTAAGGGGTTCCGTTCGGCCTCGGGTCACGCACCGCTCCTCGGTCAGGTGGCGGTTCATGTGGTCGCCCAGGAGCGTGACCACGCGGAGCTTCCGGCCCTTGGCCTTCTTGATCTCCTCGAGGGCGAAGTGGACGTTGGCGCCGGACGACACGCCGCAGCACAGCCGCTCCTCCTTCGCGGGAAGGTATAAATTTTGAAAACACGGCGAAAGAGGCCGGGAAAGCCAACCGTGGACCAGCCCGGCATCAATCCAGCCGCTTGCGGAAGTTGAGGACGGCCAGGCCCAGGATCGCGGCGCCGGAGCCCAGCAGCGCGAGGGCGTCCGGCCACAGCCTGCGAAGCCCGACCCCCTTGAGGAAGAGCCCGCGCACGATGCGGAGATAGAACTTCAGCGGGATGCACTCGGCGACGGCCCGGATTGGCGCCGGCATGTTCTCGACCGGGAAGGTGAACCCCGAGAGCAGCACGAACGGCAGCATGATGAAGAACGTCGCCACCAGCATCGCCTGCTGCTGCGTCTTCACCAGCGTGGACACCAGCAGGCCCAGGCCCAACGTGTTGAGCAGGAACAGCCCGGACCCGGCGTACAGCAGGACCAGGCTTCCCTTCAGGGGCATGCGGAACAGGAACACGATCACGGCGACGGCCAGCGTGACCTCGGCGAACCCGATGCCGACGAACGGCAGCAGCTTGCCCGCGATCAGCTCGCTCGGCCGCAGCGGGGTGACGATGACCTGCTCCATCGTCCCCTCCTCCCGCTCCTTCACAAGGGCCATGCTCGTGATCACCATGGTCGCGACCATCAGCAACAGGCCCATCACGGCCGGCACCATGTAGCGGCGGGAGTCCAAGCTTGGATTGTACCAGGCGCGCGACTCGGCGGTGATCCCCGGCGCGGAGGCCCGGCCCCGCCGCGCGGCGTCCGCCGCGTCCGCGCGGACCAGTCCGCCCGAGTACTGGCGCAGCGCCTTCTGGAGATAGTTCAGGCCCAGGACGCCGAAGTTGCTGTCGGAGCCGTCCACCAGCGCCTGGACCCGCGCGGGCCGGCCGCGCAACAGCTGCCGGCTGAAGTCCGCGGGAATGACCAGGACGAGGCCGGCGTCGCCGTGGACCAGGCGATCCGCGTCGCGGACCTCGGGCCCGTCCAGCATCGTCGTCAGGAAATAGCCCGAGGAGGACAGCGCGCGTACGGCCTCGCGGCTGTGGTACGAGCGGTCGTTGTCGCGCACGGCCAGCCGGATCTCCCGGACGTCCGTCGTCACCGCGGACCCGAGCACGAGGAGCTGGAGGACGGGCGCGACGATCAGCAGCCCGAGGATCCGCGGATCACGCCGGATCTGGATCACCTCCTTGGCCAGGACGCTCCGGATGCGGTTCATGACCAGAGGGCCTTCCGGGTTTTGTGCGCCGCCAGCAGGTTGAACGCCACGCCCAGCAGCAGCATCGCCAGCAGGTCCATCCACACCGCCTGGAACGGCGCGCCCTTGAGGATGATCTTGCGCAGCGCGGACACAAAGTAGCGCGGCGCGAGGATCAGCGTGACGCCCTGGATCGGCAGGGGCATGTTGCGGATCGGGAAAATGAAGCCGGAGAGAATGATCGAGGGCAGCAGCGAGGCGATGACGGCGACCTGGAAAGCGACCTGCTGGGAGCGGGTGACGGCGGAGATCAGCACGCCCATGCCCAGCGCCGCGAAAAGGAACAGCAGCGTCGCCAGGCCGAGCAGCAGGAACGAGCCCCGGATGGCCACGCCGAAGAGCACGTAGCCCAGCAGCAGCACCATCGCCATGGTCGCCAGGCAGATCAGCACGTACGGAAGCGTCTTGCCCAGGACCAGTTCCTCCGGCCGCAGCGGCGAGACCATCATCTGCTCCATCGTCTCCCTCTCCCGCTCGCGCACGATGGAGAGCGACGTGGCCACCACGGCGGAGAGCATCAGCAGCAGCGCGATCAGGCCCGGGACGAGGAACTTCGCGCTCTCGAGCTCCGGGTTGAACCAGACCCGCGGAACGGCGATCACGGCCGGCCGCGCGGCGGGCGTCGCCCGCAAGTCCGCCTGCGCCTCGAGCGCGGCGCGCTCGGCGAGGGCGTCGAGGTAGCCGATCGTCGTGGCGGCCGTGGTCGCGTCCGCGCCGTCCACCAGCGCCTGCACGTCCGCCGCCCCGCCGCGCGCGAGGTCGGCGGCGTAACCCCGCGGGATGACCAGGACCGCCCGCGCGCGGCCCCGGTCGAGCACGGCGTCGGCTTCCGTCGAGGAGCCCAGCGCGCCGGCGCGGTCGAAGTAGGGATTCTCGAAAAGGCCATCGAGGAAGTCCCGGCTCTCCGGCGTGCGGTCATAATCCGCCGCCGCGACCCGGATGTGCTTGACGTCGAAGGACAGCGCGTAGCCGTAGAGAACCAACAGCAGCGCCGGGATGAAGATCAGCAGGCCGAGCGACAGCGGGTCGCGCCCGATCTGCCGGAACTCCTTCTTGAAGATGGCCCAGAAGCGTTTCACGCGGCGGCCTCCCGGCCGGTCGCCGCCAGCCGGATGAACGCATCCTCCAGCGATACCGGCACCCGCTCCACCGAGTTCACGGTCATCCCGCCCTCCGCCAGAGCGCGGCCCAGGCCCTCGGCCGTCAGTTCGCCCGGCCGGCCGAACACGTGCAGGTGCCGCCCGAAGTACGACGTGGCCACGACGCCCGGCACCGCCTCGACCCGCTCGCGCGCGCGCTGCATGTCCGCCAGCGAGACCTCGTAGAGGTCCTCGCGGACGGCGTCGCGCTTGATGGCCGCGGGTGTGTCGAGCGCCACGAGCCGGCCGCCGCTGATGAACCCGATGCGCCCGCAGAACTCGGCCTCGTCCATGAAATGCGTGGTGACCAGGATCGTCACCCCGCGGCCGGCGAGGTCCTGGATCAGGTCCCAGAAATGGCGGCGCGAGATCGGGTCCACCCCGCTCGTCGGCTCGTCGAGGAACAGGATGGGCGGCTCGTGCAGGATCGCGCAGCCGAGCGCCAGCCGCTGCTGGTGCGCGCCGGAGAGCGTCCCCGCGAGGCGGTCCTCCAGGCCGTCCAGCCCGGCGAGCCGGACGACCGCGCCCGCGCGCTCGCGGAGCCGCGGCCGCGCCAGGCCGTAGACGCCGCCGAAGAACGCGATGTTCTCCGCGACCGTAAGGTCCTTGTAGAGGCTGAACTTCTGGGACATGTAGCCGATGTTCTGCCGGACGGCCTCCGGGTCGCGGTTGATATCGTACCCCCCGACCGTCGCCGTGCCCGCGGTCGAAGAGAGCAGGCCGCAGAGCATGCGGATCGTCGTGGACTTGCCCGCGCCGTTCGGCCCGAGGAACCCGAAGATCTCCCCGCGCTCCACGTTAAAGCGAAGGCGGTCCACGGCCGTGAACCGGCCGAAGACCTTCGTCAGGCCGTCCACGGCGATCACCGGTTCTTTGCCTTCGCGGTTCACGGGGATCCGGGGCTAGGGTTTCGGGGCGGCCAGGATACCGACGGCATGATCCAGCGCGGCGCGCGCGACGACCGCGTCCGCGCGGGCGGACACGAGCGCGAACTCGGCGTCCGTCAGCTGCGCATGGGCGTCCAGCACGTCCGCGTGCCGGGCCAGGCCGTTCTGCCAGAGATCGGTGGCGGACTGCAGGTTGAGCGCGGCGCTGTCCCGGGCGCGCCCCGCCACCACCGCCCGTTCGCCCGCGTTCGCCAGGGCGACCCGCGCCTGTCGGACCTCGAGCGCGACCCGGTCCTCGGCCTGCCGGCGGCGCAGGTCCGCCTGCTCGGCGCGCGCCCGGGCCTCGAGCACCCGGCCGCGGGTCAGGCCCGAATCGAAGAGGGCCCAGGACGCCACGACGCCCACGAAGGCATCGTCCTGCCACTCGTCCTCGGGCGGGAAGATGAGAGTGTTCGGGCGCGCCTGTTCATAGCGGGCGGACAGCGCGAGTTCGGGCCCGTAGCCGGCGCGCGCCGCGCGGACCGCCTTCGCCGCCGATCGGGCCTCGAGCGCCGCGGCCCGGACCTCGGGCCGGTTCGTGGCGGCCATCTCCAGCAACACGGACTCCGGCGCGGGATCCGCCGCCGGCGACGCGGCCGCCTCGTCCGCAGCCGCGTTCGACGGCAAGCTCGCGCCGGTCAGGAAATCCAGCTTCGCGCGGGCCAGGGCCTCGTTCCGCTCCGCCTCGGTCCGCTGCAGCCGCGTCCGTTCGAGCAGGACCTCCGTCGAGAGTCGGTCGTTATCCGTCGCCAGGCCCGCCTCGTTCATGTTTTTCATGTCCCGCGCATGGGCTTCCATGCGGTCGACGGACGCCCGCAGCGCGCGCAGGGCGAAGAAGGCCCGGGACCACGACCAGTACGAGGACAGGGCCTCGAGGACCACGTCGGACTCCGTGCCGGCCAGCGCCTGCCGGGCCGCGTCGCTCTGCAGCGCTGCGGCCTGCTTCAGGCTGGAGACGCGCCCGCCGGTGTAGAGCGGCTGCGAGACGCCGATCACGGCGCCGTAGCGGTCGGGGATCTCGGGGATGATCATGGTCGGGCTCAAGGCCGTTTCCTTCAGGCCCTCATAGTGCGCCGCGCGCGCCTCGGCGCTGACGGTCGGCAGGCCCTGCGCCCCCGCCTGCGCGAGCGACGCGGCGGCGGCCCGTACGTCCTGCTCCGCCGACTTCAGGCGCAGGCTGTACGCCAGCGCCTGCGCGACGATCGCGTCCGCGCACACGGGCTCGGGCGGCTCCGTGGCGGCGAATCCCGCCGGGCCGAGGGCCAGGAATAACAACGCGCATTTCGCTCTCATGTCGAACTCCCTTCTCCGAGAAGGCCGACGAAGGCGTCCTCCAGCGAGGGCGCCGCCTCGCTCGCCCGGACGGGGCCGCATCCCTCCGTTTCCAGAAGCCCTTTCGCCTCGGCGAGGGCGGACGCCCCCTCGCGAAACGAAAGCCGCAACCGGTCGGCGTACAGCACGACATTCGCCGACGACCACCGGCGGCGTAAAACGCGGTAGGCCGAGGCGGGGGCCGGGCAGGCGACCTCGTAGACGCGGCCGGGCATTGCCGCGCGGATTTCGGCCGGCGTGCCGGTCATGAACAGCCGGCCGCCGTGCATCAGGCCGATCCGGCCGCAGCGCTCCGCCTCATCGAGGTACGGCGTGGTCATGAGGATGGTCACGCCCTGCGCGAGGATGCCGCTCAAAATGTTCCAGAACTCGCCGCGCGAGACCGGGTCCACGCCCGTCGAAGGCTCGTCCAGCAAGATGAGCTCGGGCCGGTGGATCAGGGTGCAGGCCAAGGCGAGCTTCTTCTTCATGCCGCCCGACAGGGCCTGGGCCAGGCGCCGGCGGAAGGGCGTCAGGCGCGTGAAGTCGAGCAGTTCGTCCCTCCGCGCCCGGAACCCGCGCACGCCGTGGAGGTCGGCGAAGAATTCGATGTTCTCGTCGATGGTCAGGTCGCCGTACAGGGTGAAGTTCTGCGAGAGGTACCCGATGCGGCTCTTGATCGGCCCGGCCTCGCGCAGGAGGTCGAACCCCAGCACGCGCGCCTCGCCGGCGTCGGGTTTCAGGATGCCGCACAGCAGGCGGATGGCCGTGCTCTTGCCCGCCCCGTCCGGGCCGACGAGGCCGAACATCTCGCCCCGGCGCACGAGCACGTCGAGCCCTGCCACGGCGCGCGTCTCGCCGAACGAGCGCGCGAGCCCGTGCGTCTCGATCGCGTCGGCTGAATTTCCCGTTTCCATTTTTATTTTTCCAGGTAACCGTCCGCCGGCATGCCGGGCTTGAAGACACCGTCCGGGTTCGGCAGCGTGATCTTCACGCGGTAGACCAGCTTGGCGCGCTCGTCGGGCGTCTGGACGTTCTTCGGGGTGAACTCGGCCTCGGGGGAAACGAAGGTAACCTTTCCCTCGAACACGCGCGCGTCGCCGTCGATGCGGACGCGGGCCGGCTGGCCGAGCTTCACTCGGCCGAGGCGGGTCTCGGGGATATAGACGGAGAGCCATACCTCGTCCAGGCGCGACAGGGTCAGGAGCGCGGCGCCGGGCCCGACGTACTCGCCGGCCTCGCGGACCTTCGTGGTGATGACGCCGGCGATCGGCGCGATGATCACGCAGTCGGCGACGGCCTTTTCGGCCTGGGCCAGCCGGGCCCTGGCCAGATCGGCGGCGGCCTGCGCGGCGCGGATTTCCTCCTGCCGGTTGCCGCGGACGAGTTTGTCCAGGTTCTGCTGCGCGGCCGCCAGCGCGGCGGCCGTGCGGTCGGCGGCGGCCTGGGCGTCGTCCATCTGCTTCTGCGTGGCGCTTTTCTTATCGAACACCTGGCGGATGCGCACGCGGTCCGCCTCGGCGGCCTTCGCGGCGGCCCCGGCCTCGCGGACCTGCTCGCGGGCGCGCTGGATATCCTCGTCGCGGGCGCCGGCCAACATCAGGTCCAGTTGGGCCTGGGCCTGGGCCAGCGCCGCGCGGGCCTCGTCGCGCTTGAGCTCGTAATCGACGGGATCGAGCTTCGCCACGAGGGCGCCCTGGGCCACCGCGTCACCCTCCTGCCCCGGCAGCTCGACGATCCGGCCCGCGACCTGCGGGGACACTTGGACCTGGGTGCACTCGATCGTCCCGGACCCATCCGGTTGGCCGTCACGCATCCCGCACCCGGCCAGCACCGCGATCCCCGCCGCCACCATCGTCACGCGCGCCCGAATTCGTTTCATGCTCCCCGATTCCTTCCCGCGGGCGAACGGCCCCCGCGCTTTTCCACCACGCCGTGCAACAGCAACCCGAGAATCTGTTCCTTGCGCTCCGCCGGGCCCGCGGACGGCCGCCGGATCGGAACGGGCCCCATGTGCCGGACCACGGTCTGCACCTTCAGCGAGAACAGGCACATGGCCAGGATGCTCCACCAGGCTTCGACGGGGTGCATGCGCCGGAGTTCGCCGCGCCGCATGCCCTCCGCCAGCACCTCCAAGGGCACGAGTTCATGGCCGGCGACGAGCCGGCGGAGGGCGCGGCCGAATTCCTCCGGGTGCCGGCTGACCGCCAGCCACATGAGGTCCATCCGCTCCGGGTGCCGCGTGTAGTAGTCGAAGATGCCGTCCACGAGGTACCGCAGCCGCTCCGCCGCGCCGCGGAAGGTCCGGCGCCGTTCCTTCAAGTGGGCCAGGAAGCGCTCGAGAACCCGCGACACGGCCTCGACGAACAGGGCGTTCTTGTCGGCGAAGTAGTAGTACAACAGCGCGCTGTTCACGCCCGCCGCGCGGCCGACCCCGCGGATCGTCGCGCCCTTCAGACCCCGCTCCGCGAAAACGCGGATCGCCGCCTCCAGGATCCTCGCCCCATGTGGTGAATCGCGCCGCGCCATTGTTGCCTCGCGCGATTTAATCAATTGATTAAATCATACCTCGAGCATACCCCCGCACGGTCAGGGATCAAGAGGGAAAGCGGATCTGGCATCAGCCTGCCAGAGGATTGGGACCAGGAAAGCGACGAATCCCCAAAAGAGCTTCCCCTCTTGCTTCTTCGAGAACAAACCGAATAGTGTTGCAGTGTCCGGCCGAGCCGGGGGATCAGACTACAGATAGTCTAGGCGATGGCGAATAGCAGCCCAAGTATCCTTGTCTTCCTTAGACTGTGACAGTGATCTTTCGTAGCCGCGTTCAATGAAATACGTGGTCATCAGAGTAGTCAGAAGAGACACAGGTTTCTCGTTTCTCTTGGGCTGATTACTGGCCCATGCTAGCGCGGCGACATAGTCCGTCTGCTTCGCATAGACTTGAATGAAGCTGGACACCCAAGGAATCACCGCTGCGAAGAACGACAAGTTACTTTGCCCACTTGGAGGCCCAGCGTCACGATGAGAGTCAGCGATAGCGCTCAAGTATGCGACCTCTTTCTCCGCGATGATGGAGGACAATCGCAGCTTCTTCTCCACGGCGGTCTTGGCGAGAGCTGCCATCTCCTCGCGTTTCAGTCGGCTTTTCGGTCTTGCGGTCATTTTCTACCTCCAGCTAAACCACAACCTCCACTAGGAGGAAGCTCCGTCCTTAATCTCCGAATCAGTGTCCCATCAGAATCCGTGGTTGTTCCATACGTGAATAGATGGGCAACATCCAGACTCTTGGTTTTGCCCGCGATCCATGAGTACGTCTTGAAGCGCGTCTTCTGTGAAATGCCCGGGGTAGGGTAATTCGGAACTGGATTCTCGAAACTTTGTAATCCGGTGTTGCAGGCGAATCCATATGCGAAGCGCAGCGCAAATGGGGAATCGTGGAGCCACTGACAAGTGAACCATCCTTCCTCAAGGCTGTCTTTGTTGGGCTTCTTCTGAGGCGCGAGGCCAAAATCCATGCACGCGAGAAACTGGGCTTGAAACTCGATCGCATCGACAACACCGCTTGGAGTGTCCATTACCACGTCCATATGTTCAAGCACGTAGTTTGCCATGTTCTTCCAAGTCAGCGTACGGCGCAAACGGCACCGAGACAATCCGTTAATACCGAGCAAGTTTCCATCAAGAGGACAATCAATAAAAACCACCTGATCGCTGTTACTAGGCGGCTCAGGCTTCTCATCCCTGCGAATGTACTCAAGATTGAAAACGTCCACATCGACGGGCGTATCGGTACCGAGCCGGGAGTCAAACAGAGTCAGGCGCTGAATTTGCATGCAGCGCTTTTCAGGCTCATGACCGTCTGGATTGAATCGGGTCATGTGGTGGTTAAAAAGATCAAGCATTTCGAGTCGGTGTTCGTAGAAATGGTACCGTACGCTGTTGGCGGCTCCCGCAAAAGTCCATTTGCTGCGGTCTTTCTCGGCGGGGCCGGGCGCGGCACCCAAGCTGAACGACACCGTTAGCCTGCCGTTGTCAACTTCGACTCTCTGACCTTGTACCTGGGGCGTTTCCATTGTCGAGCAATCTCAGACTGATTGCGTTGGTGGTGCAGGATTTCATGCCTGTGTGTGCACAGTCAAGGAGAAATCGCGATAGGAGAAATCGTCTCACGAGTTGGCTCCCTTGTCTTTAGGACATGTTGCCACAACTGACTGATTTCTTTCCCCTCGGCATCCGTTGTAGCTCCATAACCGAATCGATGGGCGACTATCTGGTGGTCGCAACGGTTGGTGCTCCATGAATATGTCTTCCACGCAAATCTCTCTCCGCCCAATGCTGCCCTAGCGCAATGGTTGGATGTCTCCATATCCTTTGCCAATGGAGCGCTGGATGCAAAGCCATAGCTAAAACGAGGCGCGAAGGTGTTGTCATTTACGTTGGCGATGGTGAACCACCCATCCATATCCGTTCTTTTCGCTGGACTCCTGCTCATGTCAATGTAGCCAAAGAAGTCTAGATAAAACGTAAGCCTCTTCGCGCCTTCCACTGACGGGCTCCGGTCGGTCAGCGAAATGTCCTCCTGAAAATGGTAATCCCCCTGCTTCACTGTGAATCGCCTATTCAGGAACAAGACGCGCCGGGCATGGGGGCGGCGCGTACCAGTCGCTTGAAATCGACATTGAATAACAATACTCCTCTCAGGCCCCACATCCTTTCTGCCAATCAAGACGTGCTTTTGGCCGAACAAGTCAACGGGACGGAAACCTAGAGGTCTGATTCGGCGAATCTGCATAATTCTCGTTCGAAGATCCGGGGGGGCATAACTGCCGCTCAAAACAACAAGTTGGTGGAAAATGTCCAGCATGTTGTGGTCGTCGAGCTTCACGCTCGTTGCAGCACCTGCGAAATAGCTGCCGAATCGTGCTGCCTCGGTGTGATCCAGTTGAGGGTTCAGGTTGAATTTGGCGGTCAGCCGACCATTTCCGATCTCGACACTAGCCGTCGGTTGAACACTGGGGTTGGCACGCGCCCTCACCTTGGCTTTGCTGATATCTTCATTGGCTGATCCGATGTCAGCACTTCTTCTGCCCACCTCGCGGCGCGGACCAGCATTCGGCTCCGGTCGAGTACTTCTTCGAACGGGGCGGCTTATCCTCACGGCATTCGAAAGGCCACCAGCGCTTGTCGGGAGGACGGGCGGGAGTCGGACTTCTCCTGCTTCCAATCGGTGTAGAAAGTCCAAAGCCATTGCCGCACCTGTCAGAGCAACGCGACACTTTCCCACGAACTGCTGAACACTGGGGAAGGCCAAGGCGCGTCCATGAAGGAAATAGAGGGCATGCATGTAATCGCCGAGCACGTACTCATCCTGATCCGCGCCCAGAATCTTTAGGGCTTCACGGCGGATGGCGTTCACAAACAGCACGGCATTCCGCACGAGCGGAGTTAGTGACTTGATGTCCCCCTCCCCGAAATCCAGCATGCCTCGCGCCGTAACCAGATCCTCCGCCATTTTGCCTTCAGTAAGCAGTGTCGGCAGGATTTCATGCCAGAATTCGGTTTCCAGCCTCGCAAAGTCAATCGCCGTCGGGGCGGCAGGTCGGCAGTTCGCAAGATCAATAATAAACGCATTCGCCGGCGCGTGGTTCGGTGTGAGTCCAATCAAGAGATTGCCCAAGTTAAGGTCACCATGAATACGGGATACACGCGTGCGTCCCTGCGGCATAGCCGCACGACCCCAGTATCCGGCAAGTGGATTCAGCAGGTTCCTAGTGCCGGAGAGAGAGAGATCTGGATTCCTCCACAAGGCCGGGGAGTGCTTGCCTCGCCCCCTTGAGCATTGCCGTTCTGCATGCAGCCTTTTTTGGCAGCCAATCCTTCCAACACAGATGCCGCCCTCCGGCAATGAAACGTAGGGCACCGGGCTCGCTAAGATAGAACGGTCGTAGCGCGTCAAAGCACAGATCCAAGGCTTTGAGACAGTTGTTCACGTTGGTCGCTAACTGGCATTGAAGAAGCTCCTGAAGAGTGCTCACTTCGCCTGAAGGCGTCGGGATGTTTGCGTTCTGGTACACCACGACGCCGTGTTGCTTGCGGTTCTTGGCAACGGGAAGCAGCGCTTGGGGCGGCGTATTCAACCCTCGCAGTTCCTCGATTCGCTGCCATTCCTTCTTGGCACGATCCGGTTCATCGAATTTGGCAACTATCTGCAGCTCCGCACCATTCGGACGCGGAATCACGAGAAACCAAACTGCGGAACGCTCCAGCACACCGCTCCTGCGGGAATACGGATTCGGCAGTACGGCGCTTCTCCCCAGGAGTTTCATGTCCACCAAGGCCGCATGAAGGATCTCGCGCCGTGAGCTGTCTAATTCTTTAGTCATTAATTTGGAGTTGTTTTTACGAACTAACGTGTCGGCATTCAATCTTTATTAGGGCTATGCACTTGACTCATCGCATCCAATGGGTTGTAGCATCTCCCCATGTCCGAGAACTACCCGACACCCTTGTTGGACTTGGAGGAACGATTTGCTTCGGAAACCGCGTGCCGCGAGTACTTGGAGCGGCTGCGATGGCCGAACGGATTCATCTGCCCCCAGTGCGGGGTGGCGCGGGCGGGGCGGATGCAGCGCGGACTATGGCATTGTCGGGGTTGCCATCGGCAGACCTCGGTCTTGGCGGGCACGGTCCTTCAGGATTCCCATCTTCCCGTGCGGATCTGGTTCCGATCCATGTGGCATATCACTAGCCAGAAGAACGGGGTCAGCGCGCTGGGCCTGCAGCGGGCCTTGGGCTTGGGGAGTTACCGAACGGCCTGGTTGATCCTCCACAAGTTGCGGCGGGCCATGGTGCGGCCTGGCCGCGAGCGTCTGCACGGCGTGGTCGAGGTCGACGAGGCCTACTGGGGCGCTGGAGAAGAAGGCGTGATCGGACGGCAGACCGAAACCAAGGCGCTGGTGGGCGTGGCCGTCGAAGTGAAAGGGACGGGCATGGGGCGGATTCGGCTGGCCACTTTGCCGGACCTGCTGGGCACCACCCTACAGCGCTTTCTCGACCACGCCGTGGAGCCTGGCAGTACCGTTCGGACCGATGGACTGCCCGCGTATGGGGGCATGAAGGGCTACCGCCATGAACGCCAAATCCAGAACCGGCAACCGGCGGGCGATCATCTCTTGCCCCACGCGCATCGCGTCATCTCCTTGCTCAAGCGCTGGCTGGTCGGTACCCATCAAGGGGCGGTCTCCCACGAGCATCTCGACGACTATCTCGCCGAGTTCACCTTCCGCTTCAATCGACGCATGTCCGCATCTCGCGGCAAACTTTTTTATCGATTGGTTCAACAAGTGGCTCAGGTCTCCCCACAGCCTTACGAGATGGTGACGAACCCACAGCCGATTGTGCCTGATGAGTCAAGTGTATAGCCCTATTACCGATTGGCCCGGCCACGCGTGCGTGCCGAGATGCTTGCCGGTCGCCCCCTCGCCGATGACGCGGGTCAGCTCGGTGTAGGCGCGCACGTCGTGCCGCCCGATCAGTTCGCGGATCTCGCCCTGCCGCGCCTCGGGAGAGATGATCATCAACAGTTTCATCGTCTTCTCCTTCCTCGGGAGGGCGGGCTTCCACGCCCGCCTCCCGGCGCGGGTGGAACCGCGCCCTCCCCTCACACGCCCTTCTTTCCGTAAATCATCGCGTACACCACGGGGATCACGACCAGCGTGAACGCGGTGGACACGAACAGCCCGAAGATGATGGACCACGCCAGGCCGCTGAAGATCGGATCGAACGTGATCGGCCAGGCGCCGAGCATCGTCGTGCCCGCGGTCAGGAAGATCGGGCGGAACCGCACGGCGCCGGCCTCGATGATCGCTTCCTTCAAATCCTGTCCCCGCTCCGTCGCGCTGCGGATGAAGTCGATCAGGATGATCGCGTTGCGTTGCACGATGCCGCCGAGCGCGATCATGCCGATCATCGCCGTCGCGGTGAAGAATACCGGATCGGCGTACCCGCCGATCGTCCGGCCTGTCAGCACGTTGAGCAGCCAGAAGCCCGGCATGATGCCGATCAGCGTCAGCGGGATGGACAGCATGATCACGACCGGCAGCAGGTACGAACCGGTCTCGTAGACCAGCAGCACGTAGATCGCCAGGAGCGCCGCCGAGAACGCGAGGCCCAGGTCACGGAACACGTCCAGCGTGATCTTCCACTCCCCCTCGCCCGTCCAGCTCGCCTCGATTCCCGACGGCAGCGGGTTCTTCTTGAGCCAGGCCTGCATCGCCAGCACGGCGTAGGCGGGGCCGCGCCCGGCCATCTCGGCGGTGACGTAGACCACGCGCCGCATGTTCTTGTGGAAGATCGTCTTGTCGTAGACGTTCTCCTCGGACCGGCCGATCTCGCCGAGCTGGACGCTGTTCCCCATCCGCCCCTTGACGGGCAGGGTCAGCAGGCGCGCCGGATCGGACCGCTTTTCGCGGGGCAACCGCAGGACGATCGGCAGTTCGTTCTGCTCCGTCGGCACGTGCACCGTGCCCACCGGGAACCCGCTCATCGCCAGGCGCAGGCTGTTGACGACGTCCTCGGTCGAGATGCCGTTCAGCCCGGCCTTCTCACGGTCCACGCGGAAGAACAGCTTCTGCTGGTCCGCCTCGACCGTGTCGTCCACGTCCACCACGCCCTGCTCCTCGCGGAGCCGGGCGCCGACGGTCTTGCCCGCGGCGATCAGTTCGTCGTAGTCGTGGTGCGGGCCGCCGTAGATCTCGGCCACGACGGTGGAAAGCACGGGCGGGCCGGGCGGCGCCTCGACGATTTTCACGAGCGCCCCGTGCCGCGCCGCGAGCGCCTCGACGTCCTTCCGGATCCGCAGCGCAATGCCATGACTGGCCATCTCGCGCTTCTGGCGGGGCAGCAGGTTGATCCGCACGTCGGCGACATTCGGCCCCTGGCGCAGGTAGTAATGCCGCACGAGGCCGTTGAAGTCCATCGGCGAACCCTCGCCCCCCGTCGCGGTGAAGTCCACGACCTCCGGCACGGTCCGGAGGTAGTCCTCCAGGTCGCGCACCACGGCGTCCGTGGCCTCCAGCGTCGCGCCCTCGGGCAGATCCACGACCAGCTGCAGCTCGTTCTTGTTGTCGAACGGCAGCATCTTCAGCGGCACCAGGCCGGTCGCGGCCAGCACGATGGAGAACACAAACAGGCCGCCCATCACGAGCAGCAGCAGGTTTCCCTTGCCGCGCGAATCGAGGAACGGACGCACGAGCCGGTCGTAGACGCGGAAGGTCGCCGTCGCCTTGACGTCGAAGGCAGCCGTGTCGGCGGACGGCTCCTTGAGCAGCTTGTTGGAGACCCACGGCGTGATGGCCAGGGCGACGAAGAGCGAGCTGATCATCGTCAACGGCACGTTCAACGCCATGGGGGCCATGTAGGGGCCCATCATGCCGGTGATGAAGAACATCGGAACGAACGACGCGATGATGGACAGCGTCGCCAGCACGATCGGCGGCATGACCTCTTCCATCGCCAGGGCGACCGCCTGCAGGCGCGGGAAGCGCCGGAGGGCGAGGTGGCGCGAGATGTTCTCCACGCCAACGATCGGGTTGTCCACCAGCAGGCCGAGCGCCAGGATCAGGGCGAACAGGGTCACCCGGTTGATCGTGTAGCCCAGCAGGTAGTTGAAGAGCAGCGTCAGCGAGTACGTGATCGGGATCGCCAGCCCGACGATCACGCCCTCGCGCCAGCTCATGGCCAGCGCGATCATGCCGACGACGGTGATCAAGCCCATGACCAGGTTCATGACCAGGTCGTTGACCTTCTCGTTGGCCGTCTCACCGTAGTTGCGCGTGATACGGACCTGGACCTCGTCGGGGATGACGCTGCCGCGCAGGCCGGCCAGCGCCTTCTCCACCTCGCGGGCCACCATCACCGCGTTGCTGCCCTTCTTCTTGGCCACGGCAATCGTCACCGCGGGCCGGGATTCCGAGTCGGTTGGGCCCGAGCCGGGCCCGAACCCGATCCGGCTGTAGCTCGCGACCTCGTCCGCGCCGTCCACGACCTCGGCCACGTCGCGCAGGTAGACCGGCCGGTCGTGGTGCAGGCCGACCATCAGGTTGCGGACCTCGTCCACGTTCTGGAGAAACGGTCCGACCTCGACGGCGATCTCGCGGTCGGCCTTGGCGAACGAGCCGCTCTCTATCTGCGTGTTGGAGATCTTCAGCGCGCCGGCGATCTCCATGGGCGAGAGGCCGTAAGCGGTCAGCCGCTCGGTATCGAGGTACACGTGGACCACGCGCTTGCGGCCGCCGTGGATCGTGATGCGCGCGCTGTCCGGGATGCGCTGGAGCTTGCCGGAGACCTCCTCCGCGACACGGTGGAGCGCGCCGGCATCGAGCCCCGGCCCGTAGAGCGCGGCGGTGACGATCGGCACGTCGTCGATCTCGATGGGTTTGATCACCCAGCCCGCGATACCCGGCGTGGTCTTGTCAATATTCTGGAAGACCTTGTTGTAGATCTTGATCAGGCTTTCCTCGCGGTCCTCGCCGACGAAGAAGCGCACCGTCACCACGGCCATGCCCGGCCGGGACATGGAGTAGACGTATTCCACGCCGTCGATCTGATAGAGCAGCTTCTCCAGGCGCGAGGCGACCAGTTGTTCGACCTCCTCCGCGCTGCCGCCGGGATACATCACCATCACGTCGGCCAGCGGCACGACGATCTGGGGCTCCTCCTCGCGGGGCGTGACCAGCAGGGCCACGGCGCCGGCGGCGAGGCTGATCAGGATCAGCAGGACCGCCAGGTTGCCCTTGAGAAAGGCCTGGATGACCGATGAAAAGAATCCCTGCCGCTGTTCCATGGCTCACTCCTCCCGCCGGGGCTCGGCCAGGACCGACTCGCCCGGCTTCAGCCCGGATAGAATCTCCACGTCGTCTCCATACTCGGGCCCGGTCTTCACCAGCCGCCGGATCGCCCGGCCGTCGCGGACGACCTGCGCGAATTCCAACTGGCCCGAGCGGTACACCGCGCTCTTCGGGATCCGGATCGCCTCGCGCGCCTCCTCTTCGACCCAGAGCCGCCCAAACGTGCCGGGCAGCACCTCGCCCGCCACACCCTCGAGCCGGACCTTGACCTTCTGCGTCCGGCTGGACGGGTCCACCTCGCTGACGATCTCCGCGACCCGGCCCTTGACCGTGCGCGCGGGGCGCTCAAGCGCGACGTCCACCTCCTGGCCGAGCGCCAGCCGGTCGATCAGCCGGACGGGCACCGGCGCCTCGAGGCGCATCCGCGCGGGGTCGTAGACGGCGAGCAACGGCATGCCGGGGTTGGCCAGGTCGCCGGCCTCAATCCGGCGATCGGTCACGATGCCGTGGATAGGGGCGGTAATCTGCGCGTAGGTCAGCATGACTTTCACCTGGTCCACTTGGGCGCGGGCGGACTGGAACATGGATTCCGCCGCGGTCAGCGCCTGCTGGGTCGTCGCGTTTTTCTCGAACAGTCCGCGGGCGCGCTCGTATTCCGACTCGGCGCGCCGCAACTGGGCCTCCGCGGCCGCGAGCTGCTCGCGGATCTCGCGGTCGTCGAGCGTCACGAGCACCTGCCCGTTCGTCACCACATCGCCAGCGCGGGCGAAGACGGCCTTGACGTAGGCCGGGATGCGCGCGCTCAAATTGATTTTCTCATCGGACGCCGTCGTGCCGACCACGTGGATCCGGGTCGCCAACGGCTCCGCCTTCACCTCGACCGTCGCCGCGCCTTCGGGGACGGCGATTCCCGCCGGGGCCTCGACGACGCCGGGCGGAACCTTCTCCGCGCAGGAACCGGCGGACCACACGATCACGACGGCCAGCCCGACCACGCCCGCAACGGGGCGCCAGGCGCTTTTAATCAGCGAAGCGAGCTTGCTCATGTTCAGTTCTCCTTTGGTCCATTGAAATACCGCCCCACCAGCTTCCCCATCGCCCGGTCGAGGTTCGACCGCGCGGTGACGTAATCGTATTCCGCCGCCACCGCGCGGGTGCGCATGGCCGTGACGCCGACCTGGGCCTGGAGCAGGAGCGCGACGTCCGCCGCGCCCTGCTCGTACTGCTCCCGCGTGATGCGCAGCGCCTCGCGCGCGCTCTCCAGGCTCTTGCGCGTGACCTCCATGCGCTCGTGCGCCTCCTTCGCGCCCAGGTAGGCCTGGGTCAGGTCGAGCCGCAGGTTCCGCTCCGCCTTCGCCTCCTCGGCCCGCGCCGCGTCGAGCTCGGCCCGCGCGGCGGCGACCGCCCCGCGCGAACGGAAGCCGTCAAAGACGTTCAGCTCTGCCATCACGCCGACGGTGTAGCTCTGCTCAAAATCGCTGGAGGCGTCGCTGTCCCAGTCCGACGAAGCGAAGGCGTTGAGCGCGGGCCCGTACTCGCGCCGCGCCTTGCTCAAGGCCTGCTCCCTGACGCGGACCATCCGGCGCGCGGCGGCCAGCTCGGGCCGGTTCTCCACGGCGGACGGGTCCGGAGCGGCGCATTTCTCCTCCGGCGGTTCGGCCCCCTCTTCGAGATTATCCTCCGTCACCAGGTCTCGGCCGATGGCCGTGTTGAGCGCGGCGACGGCCAGGAGCAAGCCGTTGCGCGCGCGGATCAGGTCCTCGCGGGCCTGGGCCAGTTGGGTTTCCAGGTTCAGCACGTCGGTCTTCACCGCGCTGCCGGCCTCGAAGCGCGCGTTCGCCGCGCGCAGGCTGGCCTCGATGCTGGCGACGGCCTCCTCCTGGACCGCGGCGAACGCGCGCGCCTGGAGCGCGCCGTGGCAGCCGCGGGTCACCTCGTGGATCAGTTGGTTGCGGGCGGCGGAGAGCATTTCCCCGGCCGCCTCGGCGCCGAGCCCCGCCATACGGTTGTCCGCCCCGCGCCGTCCGCTGTCGTAGAGGCGCCACTTGAGCGCGACGCTGCCGCGCAGGTTCTCGGTGTCGTCCGGCTGATTGGGATTGAAGGCGGGGTCCTGCATGTTCAGCTGGCGCTGGTTCAGGGTCATCATGAAGGCCTGCGGGGGATTGTCGCTGATCCCGTACTGGGTCGAAACATCAACCCAGGGATAGTAGGCCGACCGCGCCTGCCGCTGCATGGCCCGGGCCGCGTCCACGCGGGCCTCAACCGCCTGGAGGTCCGGGCTGGCGTCCAGCGCCGCGCGGATCGCCTCGTCCACTGTCACCGCCGCGGCCGCCGCGGCCGAGTTCAGGACCAGCAGCCCCGCCGCCACCCATCCCCTGCTCCGCTTTTGCTTCACGCTCATCGCCCGCTCCTTTGTTCATCCCGTGTCGCCAATATATTAGAATATCATGATATGTCAATATGTATGTTGCGGTTTTTTTTGCTCCCGCGGGAGGGGGTGGCGGCGCGGCCGGGCTACAGCCGGTCGACGCTCAGGGCTTCCTCGGTGAGCGCGCCGGTGGCCTTCTCGATGGCCTTGAGGAACCGGCCGCCCTGCTCGCCGTCGATGATCCGGTGGTCGAAGCTGAAGCTCAAATAGAGCTGGTCCCGGACGACGACCTGCCCGTCCAGCACGACGGGCGCCTTGAAGACCGCGCCCATCCCCAGGATCGCGACCTGCGGCTGGTGGATGATCGGCGTGCCGATGAGGCTGCCGAAGGAGCCGAAATTGGAGATGGTGAACGTCGCGCCCTCGACGTCCGCCCGCTTCAGGGCCTTGGCGCGGGCGACGCCGATCAGCCGGCTCAATTCCTTCGCCACCTCCGGGAAGCTCATGCGGTCGGCCTGCCGCACAACGGGCACCACGAGCGTCTCGTCCGCCAGCGCCACGGCGCAGCCGATGTTGATCTCCTTGCGGAGGATGATGTTGGTCCCGTAGATGGACGCGTTGATCTTCGGGAAATCGCGGAGCACCCGCGAGGTGACGAACAGCATGACCGCGGTATAGGTCAGCTTGGCGTTGTGCTTGTTAAAGAAGTCGTCCTTGATCCGGTTGCGCAGCTCGACGATGTGCGTGACGTCCACGGCGTGAACCATCATCACGTGCGCGCTGGTGTGGATGGACTGGACCATGTGGTCGGCGATGGTCCGCCGCAGCGAAGTCATGGGCACGATCTCCCCGAGCTCGGCGAGGTCGTCGGCCTTGACTTCGGGCGTGCCCGCGAGGGCGGACACGGACATCGCCCCGACGGGCCGCCGCGCGAGGTGACGCAGGAGGTCCGTCCTCGTGATCCGGCCGTGGCGGCCGGTGCCGCGGATCGTCTGCAATTCGGCGATCGACACGTTGTTCTGCATCGCGAGGCGCAGGACGTAGGGCGAGTAGTAGTCCCGGCTGATCTCGGGCAGCTCGGCATGGCCGTTGAACACGGAGGGCGGGGCGGACGACCCGGGCGCGGAGGCGCCCTTCTCGACCGACGGCGGGACGGCGGGCGCGAGCGCCAGGGCGTCGGCGGCCGCCTCGGACTCGATGAGGCCGATGATCTCGCCGGCGGCGGCGATCTCGCCCTCGCGCTTGAGGCAGGCGGCCAGCCGGCCCGCGGCCGGGCTTTCGACCTCGACGGTGGTCTTGTCGGTCTCGACCTCGAGCAGCTTCTCGTCCACGGCGATGGTCTCGCCGACCTGCTTGAGCCACTTGATGATGGTGCCCTCGGCCACGCTCTGGCCCATCTGCGGCATGAGAATCGGCACTTGTTTCATGGTCCGGCCCTCAATAGTCCATCAGTTCCACGAGCGCCTCGCAGAGCCGGTCGGCATCCGGCCGGTAGGCGCTCTCCAGTTCGGGGGCAAAGGGGACCGGGCAATCGGGGGCGGCCACGCGGAGGACGGGGGCGTCGAGCAGGTGGAAGGCGCGCTCCGCGACCAGCGCGGCGAGCTCGGCGCCGAACCCGCCGGTGCGCCAGCCCTCGTGGAGGATCAGCACGCGGCTGGTGGCCGCGACGGCGGCGACGATGGTGTCGGCGTCGCAGGGCTTGAGCGTGCGAAGGTCGAGCACCATGACGTCGTGCCCCTCCTCCGTCGCGAGGCGCTCGGCCGCGCGCAGGGCCTCGTGGACCATGGCGCCGTAGGTCAGGATCACCGCGTCGCGGCCGGGCCGGCACACGCGCGCCACGCCGAGGGGCACGGGCTCGAAGGCCTCGGGCAGCATCTCCTTCACGTGGCGGTACAGGAACTTGTTCTCCAAGTAGATCACGGGGTTGGGATCCATCGCGGCGGAGACGAGCAGCCCGCGCGCGTCGGACGGGGTGGACGGGTAGACCACCTTGAGGCCGGGCATGTGGCAGAAGAAGGCCTCGAGCTCCTCCGAATGGAAGGGCCCGCCGCCGAACCCGCCGCCGCAGGGGGCGCGGACGGTCAGGGGGACGGCCGTGCCAGTCCGGTAGTGCGTGGTCGCGGCGTTGTTCATCAGCTGATGCAGCGCGGTCATGCCGAAGTCGACGAACTGGAGCTCGACGATCGGCCGCAGGCCCTGGGTCGCCATGCCGATCGCGGAGCCGAAGATCGCGGACTCGCTGATCGGCGTGTCGAAGACGCGGTCCGCGCCGAACTCCGCCTGCAGGCCGAGCGTGACCTTGAAGGCCCCGCCGAACGCGCCGACGTCCTCGCCGTAGACCACGACCTCGGGGCGCTCGCGGAGCAGGCGGCGGAGCCCCTGCCGGATGGCCTCGAGGTAGGTCATCTCACGCGTCGGCATAAACCCCCCGGGTCAGCGTGGCCGGGTCCGGCGCGGGCTCGGCGAGGGCCTGCTGGTAGCCGGCGTCCACCTCGGCCTGGCAATCCTTTTCGATCCGGTCGAACGCGGCGGCGTCCAGCGCGCCCTCCGCGGCCAGGCCCTCGCGGGCGAGGCGCAGCGGGTCGCGGGCGGCGTATCGCTCGGCCAGCTCCTTCGGGACGTAGGAGCAGTCGTCGTGCTCGCCGTGCCCGCGCATGCGCATGGTATCGCACTCCAGCAGGACGGGCCGCGGCTTCTCCCGCATCCGCGCGAGCAGCTCGCGGGCGAGCCGGTGCAGGCCGACCGCGTCGTTGCCGTCGGCGACCAGCCCTTCCATGCCGTAGCCGGCCGCGCGGTCGACGAGGCGCGCGCAGCGGTACTGGCTGGAGCTGGGCGTGGAATAGGCGAACTTGTTGTTCTCGATGACGAAGAGGACGGGGGCGTCGAAGACGGAGGCGAAGTTGAGCGCCTCGTGGAAATCGCCCGTGCTGGTCGCGCCGTCGCCGATGTAGGCGACGCCGACGGCCGGCCGGCCGAGCCGGCGCCGGGCCATCACGCCGCCGGTAACGACGGAGAGCATGGCGCCGAGGTGGGAGATCATCGCGTACACGCCGTTCGCGAGGTTGCCGTAGTGGACGTTGCCGTCGCGGCCGCGGGTCGGGCCGGTCGCGCGGCCGAGGTACTGCCGGAAGATGTCCAGCACGCTCATGCCGCGGGCCAGGTGGACGGTCATGTTGCGGATGCACGGCGCGAAGAGGTCGTCCGGCCCGCCGGCGCAGGCCGTCGCGGCGCCGATCGCCTCCTGGCCGATGCCGGTGTAGACGCCGCCGAAGATGCGGCCCTGGTGGTAGAGGCGCACCAGGCGCTCCTCGGTCAGCCGGGCGCGCCACATGCAGCGGGCGACGGCCTCCCACGACTCCCGTGGAATACCGCCCGCGCTGTTCTGGGACTCGGATTTCACTGAAAACGCGGGGTAAACTGTAGCCCCTCCCGTCCGGCGTTGCCAAGGCAAAACGGGGCCGCCCGCGGGGCGAGGCGGCGGGCGTTTTCCAGACATTGGAAAAATCGGGGCGTTTTTTTCCAATGTTTGGAAAAAATTCCCGTGTTTTTTCCAAACATTGGAAAATTCCGCCGGCTTTTTTCCAATCCTTGGAAAACCGCGGGCGGAGACGGCGCGGGGCGGCGGCCGGACCTCGACATGGACGCAGGCCCCGCCTATAGTCGGGAAGAGGAAGGCCGGCTCGGCCGGCGGCCGGTCCTCGGAGGATATCGCGTGCGCTTGGCGATGATGCAGTCGTATTTTTTTCCGTACATCGGATATTTCCAGCTGCTCGCCTCCGTCGACAGGATGATCCTGTACGAAAACCTGAACCACATTCGGCACGGATGGGTGCACCGCAACCGGATACGCCTCAAGGGGCGCGACGCGGTGTACTGCTCGGTTCCCCTGCTCCACGCCAGTTCGTTCGTGAAAATCCGGGACCTGCTCGTGGACCGGTCGCAGCGATGGCCGGGCAAGTTCCTGGACCTGCTGACCTTCAATTACAGGAAGGCGCGCTTTTTCGAAGAGGTCTACCCGGTGATCGAGGAGGCCGTGAGCCGCGAGGCGGCGCGCCTGGCGGAGGTCAACTGGAACGCGTTCACCGCGGTGGCCTCCTTCCTCGGCATCGCGGCCGAGATCCGCCGCGACACGCCGCCCTGCGACGAGTTCGAGGCGGCGGTGGCGCGGAAGGATGCCGGGTGGTTCCGCGCCCTGGGCCAGAGCCTGGGCACGGACGACGTGCGGCAACAGCGCGTGCTGTACGTGTGCCGCGCCGAGGGGGCGGACGCGTTCCACAATCCCATCGGGGGCCTGGAGCTGTATTCCCGGGACCTGTTCGGGCGCAACGGGATCCGCCTCCGGTTCCTGCGGCCGAGGCTGACGCCTTACGAGCAGAGCGAAAGCGCGTTCATCCCGGGGCTCTCCATTCTCGACGTGCTGATGCACTGCGGGCGGGAGGGGACCCGGCAACAACTGGCGGATTATGACATCGTCTAGACGGTGCCCGGCAGGGCGGCGGCGCACGGGAGGCCGGGCATGAGTCCGGCTTTCGCGAGCCTCGGGCTGATGGCCTTCGGCAGCGCGTTTGTCGTCGCGTACCTGCTCACGCCGCTGGCGGAGCGGCTGGCGCCGCGGTTGGGGCTGATGGACGTGCCCGGCGCCCGGCATGCGCACGGGCGCCCCACCCCCCGCGCCGGCGGGCTCGCGGTGTTCCTGGGTTTTCATGCGGGCTGCGCGCTCCTGTACTTCCTTTCCGCGCCCGGCCTCGAGGGGGACCTGACGCGGGGCTGGTGGCTCCGGTTCCTGGCCGTGTCCTCGGTCCTGCTGGCCGTGGGCCTGGCGGATGACGCGTGGCGCCTGCGGCCGCTGCTGAAACTGGCCGGGCAGACGGTCGCGGCGCTCCTCGCCTATGCCCTCGGCATCCGGTTCCACGTCCCCGTGCCGGTCCCGGCCCCCGAGTTGGTGGACCTGGCGCTGACGCTGGCGTGGTTCCTCGCGATCATCAACGCGTTCAACCTGATCGACGGCATCGACGGCCTGGCCACGGGGCTGGCGCTGATCGCCTCGCTGGGCCTGATGGTTTCGCTGGTGCTGCGGTGGCGGCCCGGGGACGTCGGGGTCGTTCTCGCGCTGGCCGGGACGTGCCTCGCGTTCCTCCGCTACAATTTTCATCCGGCGCGGATCTTCCTGGGCGACGGCGGGAGCCAGTTCCTCGGGCTGGCGCTGGCGGCGGTGTCCTTGAGCACGGCCTCGAAGAGCGCGGTGATCTCGTCGCTGCTGGTGCCGCTCCTGGCCGTCGGGGTGCCGCTGTTCGACACCCTGCTGGCGATCTGGCGGCGCGGCGTCCGGCATCGCGGCCGCGTGGGCGCGATCCTCGAGGGGGACGCCGACCACCTGCACCACCGCCTGGCCCGCGCGGGCCTGTCCCAGCGGCAGGTGGCCATGCTGCTCTACCTGATCAGCGGCGCGCTGATCCTGGTCGGGCTGCTGCTCATGACGCTCCGCTCGTACGTGATCGGGATCTCCCTGACCGCGTTCGTCGGGGGCGTGTACGTGGTGGTCCGGCACCTGGCGCGCGTCGAGCTCTGGGACACCGGCGCCGCGATTCTGCGCGGCCTGCGCCGGCCCCCGCGCCAGGCGGTGTGCGTGCTGCTGTACCCGCTGATGGATGTGCTGATCATGGCGGGGGCGCTGGCGATCAACATCCGGCTTTTCGCGGAGACGCCGGCCGGGGCCTTCGCGGGGCGCCTCCTGAAGTACAGCGTGATCTGGGTCGCCGTGCCGTTTCTCATCCTGATCGTGGCGGGGACCTACCGCCGGGTCTGGAGCCGGGCGGGCGCCGCGGAGTACGCGACGCTCGCGGCCGCGCTGGGCGGGGGCCTGCTGCTGGCCGCCGGCCTGGCGAACGTCCTCCTGGGCTTCGCGGCCCGCGAAGTGCTGGAGTACCTGCCGGTCTACGGGGGCATGACGCTGCTCATCCTGATCGGCCTGCGCGGCTTCCGGCCGGTCGTGATGGACTGCCTGGCCTTCCGGTCTCCGCGGCGCGCCGGCGACCAGCCCTTGCGGCGCCTGCTGCTCTACGGGGCCGAGGACCGGGCCATGCTGTTCCTGCGCGAGCACAGGTATGCCGCCCTGGAGAACCCGCCGCGGGAGCAGATCGTGGGCCTGCTCGACGACGACTCCAACCTGCACGGCCGCCTCATCCACGGATACCGCGTGCTGGGCGGGCTGGATTTCTTCCAGAAGCAGGCCGCGTCGCTGGGCGTGGACGAGCTGGTCCTCGTCAAGGACCTGGACCCGGAAACCACCGCCCGGCTGCTGGAGACCGCCGGCCGCCACGGCATCGCGGTCAGCGAGTGGCGGACCGAGCGGCGACGGTTGGACGGCGGGGGAGGCCAGGGATGAGCGGGTTGTCGCCACGCGGCCAGGCGCTCTTCGACGGGTTTCAAAAAGTCGCCCCCGGGGCCGCCGACTACTTCCGGCCGTGGACCTTCGACGTCCCGCTGGCGATCCGGAAGGAAACGAGCGACCGCCTGCGCCGCGTCCAGCAGCTCTACCTGAAGTGCATCCGGCGCTTCGCGGAGCATTACGACCGCTACCGCGACCTGATGCCGGTGCCCGACCGGGTCGCCGAGATCCTGGCGCTCTGCCGGCGCAAGCCGTACCGCCCCGGCACCTACCGCACCGACTTCGTCATCGACGAATCCAACCGGGCGCGGCTGATCGAGACCACGTGCCGGTTCGCCATGAACGGCTACTTCACCTCCGGGTTCTTCGTTCACAACCTCGCGGACCGCTGGCTGGCCGGACGGCCGGCGATCCGGAAAATCGACGAGTACACGGCGTTTTACGAACGCTACATGGACTCTTTCGGCCCGTTCGACCACGTCTGCCTGCTCAAGGGCGCCGACGAGCGGAACGACACCAAGTTCGTCATCCCGGTCTTCGAGGCCGCCGGCTTCCCGGTGCGGATCATCCGCACCGCCGAGGTCCCGGCCCGCGCGGGCGAATTCGCGGGCGCGGCCGTGCTGGGAGAGCTGTCGCACGAGGAGCTGTGCGGCCTGCCAACGGAGACCATCAAGGCCATCATCGACGCGGACTCCATGAACGACCTGCGCACCGTGTTCCTGTTCCACGACAAGCGCTTCTTCGCCCTGCTCTACCATGATGCGTTCGCCCGGGAAGCGCTCACGGCCGCGGAGCTCGACGAACTCCGGGCCTGCGTCGTCCCCACGTACACCAAGCGGCTGAATCCCGAGCTCTGGCCGCGGGCGCGGGACGACAAGGACCGCTGGATCATCAAGCCCCACAACATGGGCAAGAGCATCGACGTGCATGCCGGCTGCGTGACGGACCCCGCCGAGTGGCGGGCCCTGTTCGACTCCGGCCGGGCGGACCGGATGGTCCTGCAGGAGTATGTGCCCCAGCGCCGGTTCCGCGGCACGATCGGGGACAAGGCCTGCCACGATTACGTGGTGGGCACCCTCCTCTTTTTCGAGGACGGCTATTTCGGGCCGGGCCTGTGCCGGGCGTCGTCTTTCCCGGTGACCAACAAGGTGGACGACCGGAAGGTCGCGCCGCTGGTGACCGACGACCTCTCCGCCTTCGAAGCGGACAACGTCATCTGACCGACATGTCGCTAAGACAACAAACGGTGTCCGGCCTGCTGTGGAGCTTTCTGGACGACCTGGCCCGGGGAGGCCTCCTGTTTTTGAGCGGCCTGGTTCTCGCGCGCCTCCTGACCCCGCGCGAGTTCGGGCTGATCGGGATGACCACGCTCTTCATCGCGATCTCGCAGTCCATCGTCAACAGCGGGTTCAACCAGGCCCTGATCCGGAAACAGGACTGCACGCAGGCGGATTATTCCACGGTCTTCTACTTCAACCTCCTGGTCAGTTTCGCGCTGTACCTGCTGCTGTTTTTCGCGGCCGGCTGGATCGCGCGCTTCTTCCGCGAGCCGCCGCTCGAAGGAATCATCCGGGCGCTCGGCCTGGGCCTTCTGATCGGCGCGCTGGGCATGGTGCAGCAAACGCAGGTCGTCAAGGAAATCGATTTCAAGCTGCTGACCCGGATTTCGCTCGTATCGTCCGCGATCGGCGGGGCGCTCGGCATCGCCCTGGCGTATGCCGGCTACGGCGTCTGGAGCCTGGTCGTCATGACGCTTTCCCGCGCCGCGGTCGAATTGGCCCTGCTGTGGCGGTGGAGGTCGTGGCGGCCGTCGCTGGAATTCCGCTGGGCCTCCTTCCGGGCCATGTTCTCCTTCGGATCCCGTCTGCTGGCCAGCAGCCTGATCACCACGTTGTACACCCAGCTCTTCAACGTCGTCATCGGGCGGTTCTTTTCCGCGGCGGAACTGGGGCAGTTCACCCAGGCGCAGACCTTCCGGAACCTGCCGTCGCAGCGGCTCACCGCGGTCGTTCAGCGGGTGAGCTATCCCGCGCTCGCCACTCTGCAGGAAGAGGCGCCCCGCCTGAAGGCCGCGTACCGCCGGATGCTGCAATGCACGATGCTGGCCACCTTCGCGCTGATGCTGGGGATGGCGGCCTGCGCCGAGCCCCTGCTGATCACCCTCGTGGGCGAACAGTGGCGGCCCGCCATCGTCTACCTGCAACTCCTGTGCTTCGTGGGAATGTTCTATCCCCTGCACGCCATCAACCTGAACATGTTCCAGGTGCGGGGCCGCAGCGATTTGTACCTGAAGCTCGAGGTGATCAAGACGGTCCTGGCGGCGCCGGCGATGGCCGTCGGCGTCTTCTGGGGCATTCAGCCCATGATCGTCACCCTGTTCTTCATCAGCCTCGCCGCCTACGTCCTGACCGCGGCCTGCTCGGGCCGGCTCATCGGCTACAGCGCCGCCGAACAGATCCGGGACATCCTGCCCTCGTTTATCCTGGCGGCGGTGATGGCGGCGGCGGTGTACGTCCTGGGACGGTGGCTGCCCCTCCCCGACCTGCCCAGGCTGGTCGTGCAAGTCGGAGCAGGCGCGACGTTGACCGTCGGCCTGGCGGAGCTCACCCGCCTGGACAGTTACCTTTACCTGAAGAGGTTGGCGCTGGACAAACTCATGGGAGGTCCGAAGCCCTCCCCCGGAAAGGCCGGGGCATGAAACTGGCGCGCGCGGCGTTACCTCCTCCGCCAAAAGAAGTTGTGCGCGCAGCGACCGGTTGACAAGAATGCGGCAATTTGAAAGTGTACACTCCCGTGGTGAGGCAGCACCGACGAAAACGATGATGTCACAGGAGATGGAATTTTGACAGCGGGAAATAGGCCCAAGCCGGCCGATAGCCGGAGCGCGCCGCTGGTCAGCGTTAAAGTGCCCGCCTATAACCACGAACGGTATATCGAGGCGTGCCTGGCCGGCATCCTGGCCCAGAAAACGGCCTTCCCCTTCGAGGTGGTCATCGGCGAGGATAGCAGCACGGACGGCACGCGGGGGATCGTTGAGGCGTATGCGAAGGCGCAGCCGGAGGTCATCCGGGTCGTCACGTCCGAAAGCAACGTCGGGCCGGCGCGCAACCTCGCGCGCATCCGGGCGGCCTGCTGCGGCGAGTACGAGGCCATGTGCGAGGGCGACGATCTCTGGATCCACCCGCGCAAGCTCCAGCGCCAGGTCGAGTTTCTCGAGGCGCATCCCGACTACGTGTTCTGCTTTCACGACACGCTGTTCTACCGCGAGGACAAGCGCGCGCGGCCCCGGTATTACGCGCCCCCGGACCTGCCGGAATCGCCCACGGTGACCGACGTGCTGCAGCGTCCGCCCTTCATCGCCACGTCCAGCATCCTGGCGCGGCGGTCGTTCCTGGATGCGCTGCCTGCCTGGCGGACCCAGGTCCTGTGCGGCGACCTGGTCGTCCGCCTCTGGGGCCCGCACGCGGGGCGGATCGGCTATCTGAACGCGATCATGGCTCTCCGGCGCCGGCACACGGGCGGCCTGTCCGTGCAAACCGGCCACCGGCGGATGGCCGAGGAGGCCGTCAAGGCCTACCGGCTGTTCGACGAGGCCACGGGCGGCCGCTATGCCCGCCTGGTCCGGGACCGCATCGCCTTCGAGCGGCAGTATGCCCGGCTTGGAACACTCTGCTACCTGTGGAGGCCGTCGCGGGCGCGGGACCGGTTCCGCGCCGTACGCTCGGGCGCGGGACTCTAACACGCGGGAAACCGATGCAACGACAAGCCAAACCGGTCAAGCCGTCCTCGGACTATGACGCCTTTGCCTCGGTTTATGACCGGCACTGGGGACAGCACAGCCTGAAGAAGTTCGCGCCGATCCTCGCGGACCGGCTGCGGCCCCTGCTCCCGGCCGGGGCCCGGGTGCTGGACGTCTGCTGCGGCACGGGGCAGATCGCGCGGTGGTTCTCGGGCCAGGGATTCCGGGTGACCGCCCTCGATCGCTCCCAGGCCATGCTGGACCATGCGCGGGCCCGGGCGCCGGCCGCCGAGTTCGTGCTCGCCGACGCGCGGGACTTCTCGCTGCCGCCCGTCCACTCGGCGGCCGTCTCCATGTTCGACAGTCTCAACCATATCCTCTCGCCCGATGAACTGGGCGCGGCCTTCCGATGCATCCATGCGGCCCTGGCGCCGGGGGGCGTGTTCTTCTGCGACTTCAACATGCGGAACAAGTTCGCCGGCGGGTGGAAAGGCGATTTCAACATCGTCGAGGACGACCTCGCCTGCATCGTGCGGACGCAATACGACGATGCCTCGCGCCTGGCCCGCTGGGACGTGACCGTCTTTCGCCGGCGCCACACCTGGAAGCGCACCGACCTGGTCTTCACCCAGCGCGCGTACGAGGAGCAGGAGGTCCAGCAGGCCCTGGCGGACGCCGGGTTCAGCAGCATCCGGGCATGGGACGCCCTCCACCCTCCCGATGGCGGCACGCCCCTGCCCCCGGGCAAGACCTATTTCATTGCTGTCAAGACCGATGAAATCGGAAGGCCCGCATGAAGATTTTCGTCGATGCCCTGTCGCGCATCCCGACCGTGAGCATCGGGACGCAGGCCCTGATCATCGGCGGCCTGCACATCCTGCGCCGCCGCTTCCCGGACGTGACCTTCGTCATGCTGACCAGCCACCCGGCCCAGGAGCGCCACTACCTCGACGCCACGGGCTATCCCATCGAGTACGTGGAGCGGGCGCCCTCGCAGTGGGGCACGCTCCGGCAGTTCCACGCCATCGTGCGGGGCGTGGACGCCGTGGCCTGCGCGTGGGGCGACGGGTACGTCGGCAAGCCGGCATGGCGGCTCCTGCAGAAGACCCTTTCCCTCAAGCGGACAGGCGTGCCGCTGATCCTCGTCACCGCCTCGCTCGGCCCCTTCCGCGCGGGGCTCGATGCCTGGTTCGCGCGCCGGGCGCTCTCGCTCTTCGACCGGCTCACGGTCCGCGACCTGAATTCCCAACGGCACATCCGGAACCTGGACCTCGAGGACGTCCGCTGCCTGCCGGATACGGCCTTCGTCCTGGAACCGGCGCCGGAGGCCGCCGTGGACAACATCCTGCGGCGCGAGGGGGTGCCCGGCGGCGAGGCGCCCGTCGGCGTGAACCCCAGCATCCTCCTTCACCACCGCTACACCGCCGTCAACGGGCGGCCCTACCCGCCCGTTGTGGCGAGGCTGATCGATCACATCCGCCGGACAACCCGGCGCCCGGTCCTGCTCATTCCCCACCAGGCGTACCCGGCGGGCTTTCCCGGCCTGACCCCGGAGACCCGGCTCTCGTGGGACGGCGACGACCGCGCAGCCGCGGAGCTGGTCCTGGACGCGATGTCCGACCGGACCGGCGTGTACGCGCTTGCGGGCGACTACTCGCCGGCGGAGTACAAGGGCCTCCTGAAGCGATGCGAGCTGTTCGTCGGCGGCCGGATGCACGCCGTCATCAGCGCCGTATCCGCCGGCACGCCCTCGGTCATCATGCAATACAGCCACAAGGCCTCCGGCGTGATGGAGGGACTGGGCCTGCAGGAATGGGTGTGGGACATCCGCGCGCCGGAAGCCGACCTCGCCGGGCTGGTCGAAAAGGCCTGGGCCGGGCGGGCCGCCCTGCGCGCGCGCCTGGCGGAACGGAGCGGCCGGGACGCGGAGGAGGCCTGCCGGCTCGGGGACGTGTTCGCGGAAGCCCTTCAGGCCCGGTCGTGCGCATGAATGAAAAGCCGGCCAGCATCCGCGACGTCGTGGGGGCGCGTCTCTGCACGGGATGCGGCATCTGTGAAAACGTCTGCCCCGGCGGCGCGATTTCGATGACCCGGCGCGGCGGCCTTTACGAAGCCGCCGTCGAGCCGGACCGCTGCACGGGATGCGGGCTGTGCCGGCAAGTATGTCCAGGCCCCGGCGTGGACCGGAGCCGGCTCGGCGCCGCTCTGTTTCCGGAGGACGCGGAGGTCCCGGGGCTCGGCCGCTGCGCGGGCTGTTACGTCGGGCACTGCGCCGACGACGCGACGCGGCGTCTCGGCTCGTCCGGCGGGCTCGTGACCGGCTTGCTGGCCTGGCTACTGAAAACACGCCGGGTAGACGGCGCGGTCACGATCCGATCCGTCCCCGGCCGGCCCCTCGAGCCGGAGGCGGCCGTGATCCGCGACCCCGGGGACCTTCCAGCCGCCAGCGGATCGCGGTACTGCCCCACTCACTTTGCCGGGGTCTTGCGGGAGATCGAGCCCGGGCCCGGCCGCTACGTGTTCGTCGGGCTGCCCTGCCACCTGCACGCCCTGCGCAAGCTGCAGGAAGCCCGGCCCCGGTTCCGAGAGCGGATCCCCTGGGCGTTCGGCCTGTGTTGCAGCGGGACGCGGACCTTCGACGCGACCGAGTACGTGCTCGACCGAATGGGGATCGCCCCGGCCTCCGTTGTCTCGCTGGACTACCGCCGCGGGGACGGCCTTGGCGCCATGAGGATCACGTGCGCGGACGGCCGGACTCGAACCCGCGAGTACGTCGAGTACTATCCCGCCCTCCGGTCCTTCTTCATCCCCCACCGGTGCGCGTTGTGCCCGGACCATTTCGCGGAGTTGGCGGACCTCGCCTTCGGCGAGATGCGCGTCCCGGAATTCCCGGACCACCGGGCGGGCACCGGCGCCGTCGTCGCCCGCGGCCGCCGGGGCCGGGGCCTGCTGGAAGAAGCCGCCGCCGGGGGCGCGATCCGGCTGCTGCCGATCGACCGCGCGCGGGTGCTGAAGGCCCAGGCGAGTCATCTGCGGCGCAAGAAAAGGGACGTGCCCGCAAGGCGAAAGCTATTCCGTCGGTTGGGGGTGCCCGTACCGCGCGATGACGAGCCGGCGGCGCGGCCCTGCGTTCGGGATACACTGGCCGCGTGGCGGGCCACCTTGATACTCTACACCGAGCGCGCGATCGGCCGCCGGCGCGCGCTGTGGTGGATGATTGACCGCCTGCATGGAGGGAAACGGGCTTCATGAAGAAGAGGATTCTCCCGGCCCTTCTGACCCTTCTCATCGCCCTGGTCGCGGCCGGCGCGATCGGCGAGTTTGCCGTCCGCCGGCTCGGGCTGGCCCCGCCATTGCCGGAGCAGTTCAAGAATTACGCCTCCACGCCCGCCATGCCGTACGGCCCGAAGCCGCACAGCCGCGCGAGCGGCCGGTCGTTCAAGGGCGAATTCGAGTATGACTACCGGCACAACGCGTTCGGGCTTCGCGACGGCGAACACGAGCTTTCGAAGCCCCCCGGCGTGTTCCGGATTCTCGGGCTGGGCGATAGCTTCACGTACGGGGTGGGCGCGGCGTTCGAGGAGACCTACCTGCACCGCCTGGAGCAAATGCTCAACACCCGGCCGGGGGATCACCCGCGCGTCGAGATCATCAAGGCCGGCATCCCGCGGTACTTCCCGGAACCGGAGCGCATCCTGCTGGAAAAGCTCGGCCTGCAGTTCCAGCCGGACCTGGTGATCGTCGGCTTCGTGCCCAACGACGTGATCGACACCTTCTACGGGCTGGATGCCGTCACGGTGGACCCGTCGGGCTACCTCCTTACGCGGCAGGCCGCGTCGCCGGGCGCGGTCGGCCGCTTTCTATACAAGCGATCCCACCTGTGCCGGCTCGTCCTGGCGAGATTCATGGCCTGGCGGAACGACCGCGTGGAAAACTGGGCCGCGGTGTACGAGGCCGGCGGCGCGCACGAGGCTGACTGGCGGCGGATCGAGGACGAGTTCGCCCGGATGGCGGCCCTGGCCGGATCGATCGGCGCCCGGCTGGTGATCGCGCACGTCCCCCGCAAGGGGCCGTGGACGGATGCGCACGATTACCCGGCGCGCCGGCTGGCGGCGTGGGCGGAGGCGAACGGCGCGGGCTTCGTGGACACGCGGCCGGCCATGCGGGCGGCTCCATCCGCGCCGCCGCTTTATTATCCGAAGGATGGCCACTGCACGCCCACGGGGTATGCGATGGTGGCGGGGGCCATCGCCCGAGGCCTGGAAGAGGGCGGATGGGTTCCGTAAAACGCGGAAAATGCTTGATTACAATCCGTCCGGCGGGTTCAATCGCAATGGATGGGTGTGCGGACGGCGTGGATAGTCACAACGCCAGACGGGGCAATACGTTCAGAGCAAACCGGATGCTGCAAGCAGGGAAAGAATGGCGGACGCGCTCGCTTGTGCTGGCCCTGGCCGGCGGCGTGCTGCTCGCCATGGCCACCGGCTGCGCATCGCGCAGGGCGGCCAAGGCCGCGCGCGCCGTCAAGCCGCCTCCGGCCGCTCCGGCCCCGGCTCATTCGACGGCCCTCCCGAAGCCCAACGGCGCGGAGCAGGCGACGTTGCGTCCCGGCTTGATGGTCAACGTCACCGTCATCGTGGCCGGGAAGAAGCAGATCGAGGAGGCCGGGCGGCGGGTTTCCGAGACGAGCACCCTGACGCTGCCGCTCCTGGGTTCGCTCGCCGTGGGCGGCGAGACCCTGGACTCCCTGACGGCCCGGCTGACCGCCGAATACCGGGAATACTATGTCGACCCGCAGGTCATGGTGGAATTTGTCCGGGACGACCAGCCGGAGAGCATTTCGCCCTGGGGTTCGATCACGGTGCTGGGGCGGGTCAAGCGCCCGGGCCGGGTCAGCATCCCCCCCACCCGCGACCTGACCGTGAGCGTGGCGATCCAGCAGGCGGGCGGATTCGACACCAGCGCCAAGGACACGGCCATCCTGGTCACGCGGCGCGCGCCGGACGGCCACACCACCACGCGCCATATCAACCTCCGCGAGGTCGGCGTGCGCGGGCGCGTCGAAAACGATATCGTATTGCTCCCGGACGATGTGGTATACGTGCCTGAATTGGTATTCTAACAAGGGGGTGCCGATGAAGACGAAATGGATGGGCTTGGTCCTGGCGATCGGCCTGCTGGCCGCCACGGGTTGGGGACAGGTGCAGCCGGGGTTCCACGCGGGACCGCTGACGCTTTCCCCGTTTGCCGGCGTCGCCGGCTCGTATGATTCCAACACCGGCCGCACGTCGTCCGACGAGCAGGACGATATCTTCGTCGAGTCGGACGTGGGGCTGCGGCTGGACTGCCAGGTCCGTGAGGTCCAGATCAGCGGCCTGGGCTTCGTGGTCCAGCGCTCGTACGCCGACGAGGACGGCCTGGATTTCTGGGCCGGCGGCGAGGCCCTGACGCTGCGCATAGGCAACCCGGAAAAGATCACCCTCGAGGCCCAGGAGTCCTGGCGGAGGGTCGAGGACCTGGACACCTACGGGTCGGCCGCGGACATCGGGGGCATGTCGCCCGACGCCTTCCTCGACGCCGACGTGCGCAGCCGGCGGGAAGTCCTGGAGGCCGGGACCGTCCTCACCGCCCAGCTGACCGACAAGTCCGACGTGAGCGCGGGCTATCGCTACAACCAGACCGACTACCGCAGCGACGATCTCTTCGACCTGTCCGGCCACGGCGGGCAGATGGAGGCCGCCCACCGGGTCACGGACAAGACCGCGGGCCTGCTCACGCTCGTCGGCGGCCTGCAGGAGAGCGACGACGTGGACGGCGAAGCGGAATACTTCGCCGCGCGGCTGGGCGTGCGGACCCGCGGGACCGACCGCATGTCCCTCAAGGCCGGCGCGGGCTTCCAGCAACTCGATCGCCCGGAAGACGCGGGCACCGAGGACGGGCTCAATTTCGACGCCGTGGCCACCTGGGCGGCGACGGACAAGACCTCCGTGGAGCTCGAGGGCCGCAACGGGATTCAGATGTCGTCCATCCACCTGGCCAACATCGTGGACTTCTCCGTGTTCCGGCTGGGCGTCGCCTACCGCATGACCCCGTCCATCGGGCTGTCGGCCAGCGGCGTCTACCGCATCGACGACTACGCCGACCCGGTCATGGACGAGGGCGAACTGGTGGACCGCGAGGACGAAGGCGTCACGGTCAAGCTCCGCGCGGATTACCTGATCCCGGCGAAGTACCTCCGGTTCTTCGGCGAACTGATGTACGAAACGGTCGACTCGACGATACGCGACTACGACGTGGGCCGGGTCAACCTGGGCGTGGATATCGGGTACTGACGGCAGGAAAGGAGAAACAGATCATGAAGACGAGGACAGCAATCGGGCTTGCGGCCCTGGCTCTCGGGGTCGCGACGCTGGCCGCCTCCGCGGCCTTCACTCCGCCGACGGACGAGCAGCTGAACGCAGCCGCCGCGGCGCCGGGCTCCAAGCTCGCGGCGCTGCTGGAAGAGGCCAGCCCGGACCAGGTGGTGGACGTGGTGAAGAGCGTGGCCGAGAAGATCATCGGCCTCAACCTGGCCCCGGAGGAGCAGGCGGCCCGGCTGGCCGACGTGATCCGCATCGCGTTCAAGGCCCTGCCTTCGGAGGAATTCGACGTGTTTGCCGCGGGGCTCGGCAAGGCCGTGGCGAACAGCGCCGTCATCTCGGGCTCGGCCGGCGCGGTGACCGCCATGCGGGACGCTCTCGGCAGCGAGGGCGGCGGCATGGTTTCGTCCTTCGACCAGCTGTTCCTCGCCAGCGGAGGAGCGCTGCCCCCCGTGCCGCATCCTCAACCCCCCGAGCCGGAACCGGTGATCGAGGAGCCGGCGGCGACAACGCCCGCCGCCACCACGACCACCCGGACACGCACCCGGACGCGCACCCGGACCACGCCGACGACCACCACGACGCAGGAGGAAGAGGAAGAAGAGGAACCGCCCCCGCCGGCGCCCGGCTATGAGGGCCAGAACCTTCCCTGACGGCATAGAGTGAGTACGAGGACAGTCCCCGCGCCGACGCCGCCCGGTTGCACGGAAACCCGGGACGGCCGTGAAAAGTGCCTGGCGTGGGGACTTCTTCTTTTCCTCTCCGTCGCCGCGTGGCGCTGGGCCGGGTTGCGCGCCGCGGACGGTCCGTTCTTCGCCGCGGCGGCGGCCCTGCTGCTCGCGGCGGCCCTCGTTGCCCGGCCGCGCAGCTGGTGGAGCCGGGATCCCTTCTTCTGGTTCGGCCTCGTGTTCCTGGCCTACCTGGCGTGCCAGCGGTGGAACGCCGGGCGGGAACTGCGGTTCGACGACGCGATCCGGCGCTGGGCGTACACGGATCCGCCGCATCCCCGCTGGCCCTGGGCGTTCAGCCGGCCCGAGGCCGCGCAGATGCTGCACTGGTTCTTCCCCGCGTGGGCCGCGGGCCTGTGCGTCCGATGCCCCGCCCTCTCCCGGCGCGGGCTGCGCCCGGTCCTGCACGGGCTCGCGTATAACGCGGCGGCACTGGCCCTGTTCGGGACCGTCCGGGAGTTGGCCGGCGCGCAAAGCCTTTTCGGATACCGGCCGGCATACGCCGATTTCTTCGCCACGTTCACCTACACCAACCATGCGGCCGCCTATTTCCTGCTCATGGCGGCCCTGGCCGCCGGCCTGCTGTTCCGGCAGGTGTTCCGCCGCGACCGGCCGGGCCGGCGGATCGAAAAGGCCGCGCTGGCCGCCAGCCTCCTCCTCTGCCTCGTCGGCGCCAACCTCTCGTTGAGCCGCGCCGGGATCATCCTGTCGTGGGCGCTGGCGCTCTTTATCGCCGGCTACGGCCTGGCGCGCGGCTGGCGGTTGTGGCGCCCGGCCGCCCGGCTCCGGATGGCCGTGCTCACGGCCGCGGCGGCCGTCGTGTTCGTCCTGACCGTCGCCGGGGCGGGCGGCGAGGCCATCCGAAGGGAGTTCACGCTCCGGCGCCGTCCGGCGCACCAGGCCGTGCCGGGACTGGAACAGGTCAACCTGGACCTCTCGGACCGCCCGCGGCTCTGGGGCGCCGCCTGGGCCATCTTTCGGGACCACCCCTGGTACGGGACGGGCGGCTGGGGATTCCGGTACCTGGCCGCCTTCTACCTGCCGCGCGACCACTGGTCCTCCCTGAAAAGCAATCCCGGCCGGGCGAACGCGCACTGCGACCCCCTGCAGTTCCTGGTCGAATTCGGGATCGCGGGCGCGGGTGGACTGGCGCTGGCGTGGGGCGCGCTGGCGGCGGGCCTGTTCCGGCGGGATCTGGCCCGCGGCGCCCTCTTCACCCTGTCATGCGCCGGCTTGACCTTGGTCGCGGCGTTCAGTCTAATCGACTTGCCGTTCCGTTGTCCATCCGTCCTGTGGACCTGGACGGTTGTGTTGGCCGCACTTCCGAAATGCACGGCGCGGGAGCCCCGGGAGGTCGGCGCGGCGGCGGTCAAACATTGAAATGCGGCAACAACCATGAGCACAGAACCATCCCCCGAGCAGAAACCGGCGTCGCTGTATGGGGCGTCGCTCTACTATGACCATCTCTACGGCGCCGCCCCGGCCGGACTGGCCCTGCTGGACCCCCGGCGCCTGCTGCGCAAGTGGCGCACCCTGACGCTGACGCTGGCCTTTGCCGTGGTCGCGGCGCTCGGCTACCTGTGGGCCGCCGAGAAGATCTACCGGGCGAACAGCCTTATCGAGTTGAGCGTGCGGCGCCCCCGCATCCTCACGCAGCAGCCCGCGGTGATCGAGGACCAGGCCGGCGCCCAGCAGTCCACGGAGGTCTTCAACACGCGCCTCGAGAAGTTCAAGGGGCGCACCATGCTCGAGGCCGCCCTCCAGCGACTGGACGCCGTCCTTCCCGGCGCCTTCGCGCCGGCCTCGCCCGCCTCCTCGGACAGCCCGGAACTCCGGCACGACAAGCGGCTCAAGCGCTTTGAGAAAGCCCTGACGCTCACGCTGGTCCGCCGCTCCCGCCTGATCCGCGTGGAGTTCGAGCATCCCGACCCGAAGGTCGCGACGGCCGCCTGCAACGCCTTCGCCGACGCCGCGGAAGCCAGCGCCTACGAGGAAAACCGCACGACCTCCGACGCCGCCGTCGCCTGGCTGGAAGCCCAGGCGGAACTGCAGCGCAAGGATTTGCTCAAGGCGGAGGACGCGCTGCTGGCCTTCCGGCAGGAACACAAGATCGACGCGCTGGAAAGCGAGCGCAAGACGGTGGACGACGCCCTGCAGGGATTCAACAAGTCCCTCGTCGACGTGGAAAGCCGCGAGGCCCAGGAAAGCGCCCTGCTGGCCAAGCTGGAACAGCTCACCCTCGATCCTGAACGGGCCGGCGAATTCCCGGCGGATATTCCCCGGGCCGAGGAAATCCGGTCGGCCCTGGAGCAGTGGCGCGTCGCCGTCGTGGAGCGCAACAGCCTCCTGGCCGCGTTCACGCCCAAGCACCCCGAGGTGCAGGCGAAAGACAACGTGGTGGCGCTCTACCGCGAGGAGGCCTTGAAGGCCCTGGAGCGGGCCAAGACCACGGCGCGCTCGAACAACAATCTCCTCCGGGAGCAGGCGGAGACGCTGCGCCGGAAGAAGGACGAGCAGATCCAGCTGGCGGCCAAGCTGGAGATGCAGGTGGTGGAGCGCAAGACGCGGCTCGCCGCGCTGGAACGCTCCCGGGACGCGGCCGACCAGTCCTTCCGGGGCATCCTCGCCCGCATCCAGGACGCGCGCATGGCGGCCGACGAAAACACGGCGACGGTCAAGATCATCGACCGGGCTACCGTCCCCCTCAAGCCCGTGCATCCCAACCCGCTCCACACGCTGGCGCTGGCCCTGCTGCTGGGCTTCGTGGGCGGCCTGGGCTTGATCGTCGCCCTCGATTTCCTGGAGGACCGGGTGACCGGCCCGGAGGACATGGAGGGCCGCGGGATTCCGATCCTGGCCGTCGTGCCGCACGTCCGGAACGCCGACCGGGCGTCCATCGCGACCGCGACGATCCGGCAGCATTTCAGCGAGGTCGTCGAGGCCTTCGCGGGGCTGGGCACCATGCTGGATTCGCCCCAGCACAAGGAGCGGTCGCAGGTGATCCTGATCGCCAGTTCCATCCCCGGCGAGGGCAAGACCGTGGCCAGCTGCAACCTGGCGGCGATCCTGGCGAAGAAGGGACGGCGCGTCCTGCTCGTGGACTTCGACCTGCGCCGCCCCCGGCTGGCCGGCATCTTTCCCATCCCGCCCGGACGGCCCGACCTGCTCACCGTGCAGCCCGAGGCGAACCCCCGCATGGCGGGCTTGCCCTACCCCGTGGCCGACTGCCCGAACCTGGAGGTCATCGCCAGCCGGCCGATGAGCCAGAGTAACCCGGCGGTGGCGCTGGGCGCGCTGGCAGGCGCCCTGATTTCGTGGGCGCGGACGAAGTACGACCACGTGGTGCTCGACGCCCCGCCGCTCGGGCTCGTGAGCGATACCCTGGCCCTGGCGCCGCTGGCCGATTTCACGCTGGTGATGGTGCGGCCGGAAGTCAGCCGGAAGCGGCTGACCTGGCACACGATTCACCGCATGCGGGAGTCCGGCATTCACTCGCTGGGGCTCGTCGTGAACGACCTCGATGTCTCCAAGATGCTCTACAACACCTACAGCCCTTACTACCATTACCAGCAGCATTACAAGGCCTACGCGCCCGCCGAGGAAAACGGGGGCGGCTGACCGCATGCCTCCGGGAACGCCCCAGGCCCTCCCCGTCCCCGCGCGCCCGCCGGGAAGCGGGTCCCCTTGGCGCATTCTCATGGCGAGCTATTGTCTCTACGTGTTGTTCACGTTTCTGAACGAAGCGACCGGCGGCGAGAGGCAGATGGTGGGCGCCGTTCTCTTCCTTTCCGTCGTTGCGGCCTGCTCCGCCCGGCGGCTTCTGCCCGTGCCCCTGACCGGCTTGACCGTGGCCCTGTTGTTCTCGGCCCTGCTGCCCATGGTCGCCCTGCTCTCCGGCCTGACCGCCGGAAATGAAGGCGCCCCCGCCTACACCATCAAGTACTTCTCCCTGCTGTTCGTCCTCCTGGCGGCCTCGTCGCTTCGACTCCCCCCCCTCTACCGGACGCCAGAGCGCTGGTGGGGGCTCGTGGCCATCCTGTCCATCCTGTTGATCGGCCTCGCGCGGGGCTCGGGAGAGGACCGCGTGGAGGGCTCGTTCGCGAATCCCAACAACTACGCACTGGTCGCGTTGAGCCTCCTGTTCTTCGTCGATCGCGTGCGGGACGCACGGTGGTTCATCATCGGCCTCTATGCGCTCGTGCTCGCCCTGGTCATTCTCTCCGGCACCACGGGCGCCCTGATGGGCTACATGGCCGGCCTGGCCGTCGCGCTGCTGTGCACGCGTTTCGCCAGGCTCACCTGTGCCGCGCTGGCCGGGGCCGCCCTGCTGGGCGCGCTCCTGCTGGCCACCTTGCACACCATCGACCCGGCGGCTCTCGCCGAGATGCGGATCGTCGGGCCCCTCTGGTCGAAGGTGTACATCGCGCAGCAGCACTACGCCGACATCGCGGCAGGCAGCGACCTCAACTTCTGGGAACTGGGCACGGAGTACGGCAACGTGGAATACACCTCCTCGATCTGGCGCCTGGCGCATTGGCACGATCTCCTGTGGAAGTTCCGCCGGTCCGGCGTTCTCTCCCGGCTCCTCGGCCACGGGATCGGTTCCAGCCCGGTCTTCCTGGGGAAACTGCCTCACAACGACTACCTCCGCCTGCTGTTTGAGGTGGGCGTGCTCGGCCTGCTGGCCAACCTGGCCGCGTGGCTTATCCTTTTCCGGCGCGCCGAGCCCTCCGCCCGCGGGCCGGCCGCGATGATGGCCGCCTACGCCATCACCGAGAACAACCTCGACAACTTCCTCGTGATGAGCCTGTTTGCCCTGTTCCTGGTCAGCGCGCGGCGCGCAATCGTTCCGCCGCCGATCCCCGCCCCGCCGGGGAGGGTCTTCTCATGAAGATCTGCTACCTCAACAACCACCTCTATCTCCGCAGCGGCGCGGAGCGCGTCATGTTCACCGAGGCCGCCCTGATGCGGCAGGCCGGGCACGAGGTCAGCTTCTTCGGCTGCCGCGGACCGGACGACCTCGCGCGCGAACACGCCGCGTTCTACCCGCCGCGCGTCGTCATCGAGCGGCTCCAAGGACTCGGCAAGTGGCGGCACGCGTTCCGCGTGGTGTACAATCCCGCGGTCGGGCGCGCCTTCCGGCGGTTCCTGGACGCCGTGCGGCCCGAGATCCTCCATGCCCACAATATTTACGGCGGGCTGACCACCGCCGTGCTCGACGCGGCCCGGGACGCGGGCCTGCCCGTGGTCCTGACCGCGCACGACTACAAGCTCGTCTGCCCGTCCTACCTCGCCCTGGATCACGGGCGCGTGTGCACGGCCTGCAAGGGCGGCCGTTTCTACCGCTGCCTGCTGAAACGATGCCACAAGTCCAGCCTCGCGGCCTCGGCGCTGTACACCGCGGAGGCCTACCTCGCCGCCTGGGGCCGGAAATACGCCGTCGTTCGGCGCTTCATTTGTCCGAGCCGCTTCCTGCGCCAGACGTTCCTGGACAACGGTCGTGCTCCCGAACGAGTGGCGTATGTGCCGAACCATGTCGCCACCGACTCGATCCGCCCTTCCTTTGGAGAGGGATCATATGCGTTGTTCGTCGGCCGCCTGTCGCTGGAGAAGGGACTGACCACGCTTCTGCGCGCGACGGAGGGCCTGGGTATTCCCCTGCGCATCGTCGGCGAAGGCCCCCTGCGCGGCGGCCTGGAGGACCAGGCCGTCCGAAACGGGCGGCGCGGTCAGGTGGTCTTCGCCGGATACCGGGCGGGCGGCGACTTGGCCCGCGAATACCGGGACGCCGCGTTCCTGGTGATCCCGTCGGAATGGTACGAAAACGCCCCCATGGTCGTGCTGGAGGCGTTCGCCCACGGCAAGCCGGTCATCGGCGCCGCCATGGGCGGCATCCCCGAGTTGGTCGAGCCGGGCAAGACCGGCCTCCTGTTCCCGCCCGGCGACGTCGAGGCGCTGCGCCAGGCGCTGGCCAGCCTCTGGCAAAACCGCGCCTCGTGGGGCGCCCTGGGCGCGGCCGCCCGCCGGCGCGCCGAGGAGGAGTTCACGCCCGATCGTCACAGGAAACAACTACTGGCGATATATGAGGATTGCCTTCGCTGTGGTTAAACACGTCGCCCGGGGCGGCGGAATCGAGCGCTACACCGAAGAACTCGGCTCGCGCCTGGCGCGTCGCGGGCACGCCGTCCGCGTCTACTCGACGCGCCATTACGGCGCGCTCGTTCCTGAATATAAGGGCATGCGGATCGTGGGCGTGCCCTCCCTTCCGCTCACCGCGTGCGAGAAGTTGAGCGCCGGCCTGGCCTCGGTGCTCCACGCCTCACTGTCCCCCTGGGCCGACATCCTCCACCTGCAATCCATTGGGCCCGGCGCCATGGGTTGGCTGCCGCGCCTCCGCCGGATACCCGCCGTGGTGCAGTTCCACGGCATCGAATGGCGGCGCGCGCGGTGGTCGCGATTCGGCTCGGCCGTCCTCAAGGGCCTGGAGCGGTCGACCGTGCGCTGCAACCGCCTCTTCACGGCCGCCTCGCAGACCCAGTGCGCCTACTTCCGGGACGCGTACGGCATCGAGGTGCGCTGGATCCCGGGCGGCGCGGAAGTGAAAACCGCGCCGGAGCCCCGCGAGATCCTCGCGCTCGGCCTCGAGCCCCGCCGCTACGTACTGTTCGCCTCCCGGCTGGTGCCGGACAAGGGCGCGCACTACCTCGTCGAGGCGTTTCGCCGCCTGGACACGGCGGACCGGCTGGTGATCGCGGGCGATGTCCGCGGCGCCGAAGCCTACCGCGAGGAACTGCGGCGCCGGGCCGGCAACGATCCCCGGATCGTCTGGCCGGGCTTCGTGCAGGGCCGCCTCCTCGAGGAACTCGTCGGCCATGCCCGCGTCTTCGTTCTGCCCTCCGACCTCGAGGGCATGTCACAAGCCTTGCTGGAGGCCATGGGCTACGGCACATGCTGTCTGGTCAGCGATATCCCGGAGAACATGGAGGCGCTGGGCGACGCCGGCGCGGCGTTTCGCCGGGGCGACGCCGGAGACCTGGCCGACCGGCTGCGGGCGTTGCTCACCGATCCCTCCGCGGCCGAAGAGTACGGCGCGCGGGCCGCGGCCCGCGTCCGCGAGCAGTTCTCCTGGGATCAGATCACGGACCAGTTCGAGCGCTGGTACGAGGACATCCTGCGCGCCGCCGGCCGCCGGAAACGGCGCCGCGCGTAACCGCAACATGTTGCTTCACATCCGTGAAGCGTTTCGTTACGCACAGGGCGGTTTCTTCTTGAGGGCCGGCCTCTCTTCCGGCTTGATAGCCCCGTGCGCGAGATCCCGTACAACTATACCTCGGCGGACGACGGGCAGGTGATCCGATTCCTGTTCGGGGCGGAAACGTGGGCCCGGTGGGAGGGCCTGCGCGCCAAGCGCGTCACCGGCCGGTCCGCCCGGCTGCTCCTGCGCGTCATCGGCGACCTCTTCGTCCTGAAGCGCAATCCTTTCATGGTCCAGGACTTGCTCGATCACCCCCGGCGCCAGGCCGCCTACTTCGACGAGATGCGGAGCGAACTGAAAACCGTCCGCGCGGGCGCCGGCCCTAACGAGGATGTGCTGCGGATCGTGGACCAGTGCGAGCGGGTGGCGGACGAACTGGCCACCGCGCTCGCCGCCGCGCCCGCCCGCCGCGCGCAAATACGCCGCAGGCTCGGCGCGATCATCGGCGAGGAAAACGTCCTGTTCGACCCCCTCGCCCTCGTGTGCCACGCGACCGACGCCACGGACTGGCGGCTCTGCCTGCCCGCCGCGGTCGCGCGGCCGGGCCGGGAGGAAGAGGTCGCCCCGCTGCTCGCGGCCATCCGCGGCCTCGGCCTGCACGCGATCCCGCGCGGCGCGGGCACCGGCCTGACCGGCGGGGCCGTGCCCCTCCGCGAGGGCTGTGTGATGATCAACACGGAGAAGCTCAACCGCATCCGCGGCATCGCCGGGAATGCGCTCGCCGTCGAGGCGGGCGTGATCACCGACGACGCGATCGAGTACGCCCGGCGGCGCGGCAAGGTCTTCGCCACGGATCCGACCAGTTCCTGGGCGTCCACGATCGGCGGCAATCTCGCCGAAAACGCCGGCGGCAAGACCGCCGTACTCTGGGGCACGGCCATCGACAACGTGCTCCGCTACCGTATGGCCTTGCCGGACGCGACGAACCTGGAGGTCCGGCGGCGGGATCATCCCGGCCGGAAGATCCGGCCCGACGACACCGTGGAATTCGACGTCGCCGGAGCGGACGGCCGGATCCTGCGGACCATCGCGCTGCGGGGCTCGGACATCCGCAAGCCGGGCTTGTGGAAAGACGTGACGAACAAGGCGCTGGGCGGCCTGCCCGGCCTGCAGAAGGAAGGCACCGACGGCCTCATCACGTCGGCCGAGTTTATCCTCCACGAGCCGTACCCGCAGCGGCGGACCTTCTGCCTCGAGTTTTACGGCGACGACATGGACGAAGCCAGCCGCGTGATCGTGGACATCTCGCGCGCGTTCGAGGCGGCGGGCGGCGAGGCGCTGATGGCGCTGGAGCATTTCGACGACCAGTACGTGCGCGCGATCGGCTACAAGAACAAGGCCCCGCGCGCGCATCCGCCGAAGGCGGTCCTGCTCGTCGACCTCGTCGGCCATACGCCGGAGCAACTGGCGGACGGGACGCGGAAATTGGAGGCGTTGCTCCGGCCCTACCCCAACACGTGCCTGTTCGCGGCGCGCGACGACGCGGAGGCCGCCCGGTTCTGGCAGGACCGCAAGAAGCTGGGCGCCATCGCCGCCCATACGAACGCGTTCAAACTCAACGAAGACATCGTCCTACCCCTTGAAGCGCTGGCCCGGTTCGCGCGCTACGTGGACGAGCGCAACAACGACGAGAACCGGCGCAACCAGCAGTGGCTGACGGCCGAGTTCGGGCGGCGCGTCGAGTCCGCCGCCGTCGCCGAGGACGCAGAAAGGTATTCGGGCAAGATCCCGCGGGCGCGGCAGTTGTGCGCGGAGGCGGCGGAGCAGCTCGCGCGGGCCCCGGCCGAGGACCTGCGGAGCGAACGGATCATCCGGGAGCTGCGGGCCGGGCTCGGGCAGTTGGTTTCCGGCTACCGACAGATCGAGGCGGACTTGGACGCGGCCGAGCGCCACGTGCGCTCCCGGCGCATCGTCCTCGCCACCCACATGCACGCCGGGGACGGCAACGTCCACGTGAACATCCCGGTCTTCTCGAACGACCGCGACATGATGGAGCGGGCCGCGCGCGAGGCGGACGGGGCGATGCGGACGGCGGTGGCGATGGGCGGCGCGGTCAGCGGCGAGCACGGCATCGGCATCACCAAGCTCAAGCACCTCGAGCCCGAGCGCATCCGCGAGTTGGACGAACACCGCCGACGCCTGGACCCGGACGGCCTCCTGAACCCCGGCAAGCTGCAGGATGCCGGCGCGCTCGATGCGGTGTTCACCCCGTCGTTCAACCTCCTGGAACTCGAGGCGCGGATCCTCCAGCACGGCTCGCTGGAGGAGCTGGCGCAGAAGATCGCGAAGTGCGTGCGGTGCGGGAAATGCAAGGCGGACTGCTGCGTGTTTTATCCCGCCCGGAACCTGTTCTATCACCCGCGCAACAAGAACCTGGCCATCGGCGCGCTGATCGAGGCGCTGCTCTACGACGCGCAACGCTCGCGCTCGACCCGGTTCGAAAGCCTGCGCTTCCTGGAGGACATCGCGGACCACTGCACGGCCTGCCACAAGTGCCTCAAGCCGTGCCCCGTGGACATCGACACCGGCGAGGTCTCCATCCTGGAGCGGAACATTCTCAAGACGCGGCATTTCAAGCATACCCCGGCGCCGACGCGCCTGACGCTGGCCTACCTCGAGAGCCGCCGCCCGCTGTTCAACCGCCTGTTCCGGGCCGGCGTGCTGCGCGCGGGCGGGGCCTGCCAGCGGCTCGCTCACCGCGTGGCGTCCGGCCTGCCGAAATCCCTGATCCAACGTGTGCCCGGCCACGCGCTGCTGGATTCGCCCATGCCGCCGGCGCCGCCGGGGACCCTGCGCGACCGGCTCCCGCCCTGCCGCGACAACCAGACGCTCTGCTTCCGGCCGGAGGGCGCGGCGCGAGCCTCCGTCTTCTACTTCCCGGGCTGCGGCTCGGAACGCCTGTTCTCCGATGTCTCCCTGGCGGCGCTCTACCTGCTGGTCAAAACCGGGGTCCAGGTCGTCCTCCCGCCGCCGTTCCTGTGCTGCGGGTTCCCGGCGCACGCGAACGCCGACGGCGAGCGGCATAACCGGATCGTGCTGCACGACACGATCGTGTTCAGCCAGATCCGCGACATGTTCGGCTACCTCCGTTTCGACGCTTGTGTCGCGACCTGCGGCACGTGCATGGAGGCCCTGCGCGCGATGGGGCTGGAGGCCGTGGTCGGCTGTCCGCTGCGCGACGTGTCGGAATTCGTCCTCGCCGGCGGAGCGGAAATCCCCGGCGGCGGCGCGCCGGCGCTTTACCACGCCCCCTGCCACGACTCGCTCGCGGGCAGCGGCCCGGCGCTGCTGGCGCGCGGCGGCGCGGGGCCGGTCGAACCCGTTCCCCACTGCTGCTCCGAGGCCGGCACGCTGGCCTTGAGCCGGCCGGATATTTCCAGCTCCATGCTCCAGCGGAAGGCGGACGCGCTCCAGGCCGCGTCGGAAAAGGCCGGCACCAAACTGGTCCTCACCAACTGCCCCTCCTGTCTGCAGGGCCTCGGCCGGAACCGGCCGCGGGGCATCGAGCCCCGGCACCTCGCCGTCGAGTTCGCGCGGCGGCTGGGCGGGCCGGAGTGGGAGGCTGAATTGGAGCCGTTCATCCGATCGGCGGAAGTCACGACGTTCTGACGGATAGCGAACCGGCGCAGGATCTGACGATATGCCGAGCACGTTGGTTCATCTGGGCGCGCAGGGGATCGTGTCGAAGGCGGTCTTCCGGAAGGCCGACCTGAAGTGGGTCTTCCTGGGCCTGGTCATCCCCGACGTGCCGTGGATTCTCCAGCGGGCGATCCGGGTTCTGCCCTTCACCCCGAATCCGTACGATCTGAAGCTCTACGGCGTAGTCCAGTCGTCGCTGGCGTTCTGCCTTCTGCTCGGCGCGGCGCTGGCCCTCCTTTCCTCCTCGTTCTGGAAAACCTGGGCCGCGCTGGCGTTCAACTCCCTGTTGCACCTGCTACTCGACGCGGCGGAGCAGAAGGGCGGCAACGGCGTGTTCCTGTTCGCGCCCGCGAGCTGGCGGATGACGGACTGGGACCTGCTGCCGGCGGAGGGCTGGGCGGTCACGCTGCTGACGGCGCTCGGCGTGGCCGTCGGGTTGTGGGGCCTCTATCAGCAGGTTCGCGCGCCGGCCGGCCCGATCCCGCCCCTCCGCAGCCGCCTCCTCCTCGCGGCGGCCGCGGGGCTCGCCGCGTACGGACTGCTGCCGCTGGCGTTCATCGAGGGACCACTGGAGGCCGACGCGTTCTCGATCCGCACCCTGAAGGATGTCGAGCGCCGGCCGGGCCGGGCGGCGGCGTTCGACCGCGCCGTGTTCCTGCCGGAGGACGGGGGCCGCCTGCGCCTGTTCTCGGGGGAGGTCCTGCGCGTGGAGGGCATTTCGCTGGACCGGCAGGCCCTGGTCACCGCGGGCGGCGTGTTCCTGGCTCCGGACCGGTTCCGGGCCGACCGATGGGTGGCCCATACCCCGCGCTACCGGGACGCGGCCACGGGGCTGGGGCTTGCGTTCGGCGCGGCAATGTGGCTTCATGCCGGTATCCGCCGGATGCGCCGATCATGGAAACCATAATCAGCATGGGCTCGAACCTGGGCGACCGGCTGGCGGCCCTCACGATGGCCCGCCGCCGGATCGCGGAGTGGCCGGACGTCCACATCGCGGCCCAGTCGCCGGTCTATGAAACCGAGCCGGTCGGCGTGCTGGAAAAGTACAGCCACCTTCCCTTCCTCAACGCCGTGCTGGTCCTGGAGAGCCCCTGGGACGGGCATGCGTGGTACCAGCGCCTGCACGCGCTCGAGGCCAAGCTGGGACGTAAGCGCGGGCTCGACCGCTTTGCGCCGCGGACGATCGACCTGGACATCATCTGCGTCGGGAGCACCAGCCTGCAGAGCGGCGGCCTGGCGATCCCCCATCCGCACTGGAAGGAGCGCCGCTTCGTCGTGCAGCCCCTGGCGGAGATCCGGCCGGACCTGGTCATTCCCGGCGAAACCCGGCCCGTCCGGCAGGTGCTCGCCGAACTGCCGGCCGAGCCCAGGGTCGCGCTTTTCGCCAAGGAGTGGTAGGATAGCCTCGTGAATACATCCCCCTGGACCGCGCCGAAGATCAAGGCCCTGAAAGGGAAAGAAAAGATCGTTTGCCTCACGGCCTACGACTACGCCATGGCCCGGCTCGTGGACGCCGCCGGGATCCACCTGGTCCTGGTCGGCGACTCGCTGGGCATGACGATGCTGGGCTACGAGAACACGCTGCCGGTGACGATGGACGACATGATCCACCACACGGCGGCCGTCGCGCGCGGCGTGAAGACGGCGCTGGTCGTCGGCGACATGCCGTTCCTCTCCTACCACGCCTCCATCGAGCAGGCCATTCTCAACGCCGGGCGGTTCATCCAGGAAGGCGGCGCCAACGCGGTGAAGATCGAGGGCGGCGCGTTCCGCGAGCCGCTGATCCACGCGCTCGTGCAGAACGGGATCCCCGTGCTGGGGCACATCGGGCTCACCCCGCAGAGCATCGAGGTCATGGGCGGCTACAAGGTCCAGGGCCGCAACCACGAGGGCGCGAAGCAACTGCTCGAAGACGCCCGCGCGGTCGAGGAGGCCGGCGCGTTCGCGCTCGTGCTCGAGGCCATGCCCAGCGACCTCGCGGCCGAGATCACCGCCACCGTGAAGATCCCGACGATCGGCATCGGCGCGGGACCGGCCTGCGACGGGCAGGTGCTCGTGCTGCACGACGTGCTCGGCCTGTACGGCGACTTCAAGCCGAAGTTCGTCAAGCGCTACGCGGACCTCGGCGCGCAGGTCGCGCAGGCCCTCGCGCAGTACAGGCAGGAAGTCCAGTCCGGCGCCTTCCCGGGGCCGGAGCAGTCGTACGAATGAAGCAAGTGGCAACGTTCGTTCTTCTGGCCGCGTGGCTCGCCGCCCGCGCGCAGGGCGATTGCCTGCCCCCGGACTGCATCGCGGCCTCCACGAACCCGCCGGGCGGACTGGCGCCCCTGAACACGCCCCAGATGATCCTGCTGTCGTGGGACGACTCGGTCACGACGGACTCCTATGCGCTGGTGCAGAGCGTCCTGACCAACCACGTCAATCCCAACGGCCAGCCGATCAAGGCCACGTTCTTCGTGTCGCTGGACTCCCGGATCGATTACTCGCTCGCGCAGCGGCTGTTCGCCGACGGGCACGAGATCGCCGTCCACACCATGACGCATACCACCGGGACCAACACGCTGCCGGACACCTGGCGGCGGGAGATCGTCGGCTGCCGGTCGACGCTCTCCGCGCTGGGCGGTATCCCCGAGGCGGCCATCGTCGGCTTCCGCGCCCCCTATCTCTTCAGCAACGACGGCAGTTTCCGCATCCTGGCGGAGCGCAGCTTCCTCTACGAATCCTCGCTCTTTGAGGACCTGGCTGGCATGAGCCCCTCGCCCGCCGCCATGACCTGGGCCTACACCCTCGACGACGGCGCCGTCGAAAACGTCCCGGCCGTCCGCCAACCAGCGCAGCCGTATCCAGGCCTGTTCGAGCTCCACTTGTACGACCTGTTCTCGACCAACCTTTCACCCGTCACGATCATGGATCCGCCCGAGGGCTACGACTCGAACGCCGTGATGAACCTGTGGAAGACGAATTTCCTGTGGCACTACGACGGGAACCGCGCGCCCTTGACGCTCGCCCTGCATGCCACGACCACGAACCAGTGGATGTCGAACCCGGCGCACTCGGCCTGGCGGATCGCGGCGCTCAATGACTTCGTGGAATGGACGCTCGCGTACCCCCATGTTTATTTCGTCGCCTACCGGGACCTCGCGGCCTACATGCGCGATCCCGTCGACGTGAGCGCCGCGCCGACGGCGGCGGTGTTCCAGACCGCGCGCGTGTCGCCGCAGACCAATCTTTCGGCCTGCGCGTACCCCGGGTACCGCACGTTGCGAGTGATCGGGGGCTGCCCGCCGGCCTATCCGGCCCCCACCAATCTGTACTGGCAATTCGCGCCGACCAGCGGCGGCACGGTGGCCTTCAACGTGATCTCCCAGGATGCGACGCACACCTACGCGTACTTCGTCGTCACCAACGACACCGCGGGGACGATCTACCACTGGAACACGGCGGTGGACATCAGCGCGGGCCAGGTCTCGTGGCTGTGGGACGGGTTCTGGACCCAGACCCTGGCGCACCTCGATGTCCACGCGAAGCAATACAACCGCATCCTCGCCCCCGGCGGGTCCGCGACGGTCACGTTCCGGCTCGACACGACCAACCCGGTGCTGTTCACGGGCGCCAGCGTCGCCCTCGACGCCCTCGCGCCCGCGACGCCGACCCTCGCCACGATCCGGCCCGACGCCGGGTCCAGCCGCGTCGCGCTGGCCTGGGATCGGACCGCGCTGGAATACGAACTGCACGCCGCCACCCAGTTGGTCGGCGAGGGCTGGGGCCTGTCCGCCACCGGCGTTTTCACCGAGGCCTGGACGGGCGAGGTCGCCGCGCCGGGCCCGGTATTCCTCCGGGTCGGCGGGCGGCATTGAGCGGCGGGCGGAAAGGCGCTAGAGTGTGCGATATGCAAATCGTGCGATCGCCGGCAGACATGCAGGCCCGGTCGCTCGCCCTCCGCCGCGAGGGCCGGCGCATCGGCTTCGTGCCCACGATGGGCTATCTCCACGACGGGCACATGGCCCTCGTCCGCCTCGCCCGCGCGCGCAGCGATATCGTGGTCGTGAGCATCTTCGTCAACCCGACCCAGTTCGGGCCGCAGGAGGACCTGGCCAAGTACCCCCGCGACTTCGAGCGCGACGAGGCCCTGTGCCGGGAGGCCGGGACGGACATCGTGTTCTACCCGGAGGCGAAGGACATCTACCTGACCGGCCACAGCGTCTACGTGGTCGAGGAGTCGCTGTCCCGCGGGCTCTGCGGTGCGACGCGGCCCGGCCACTTCCGCGGCGTGGCTACCGTGGTGGCCAAGCTGTTCAACATCGTGCTCCCCGACGTCGCCGTGTTCGGCGAGAAGGACGGCCAGCAGCTCCGCGTGATCCGGCGCATGGTCCGCGACCTGAACTTCCCCGTCGAGATCGTCGCCGGGCCGACCGTCCGCGAGCCGGACGGCCTGGCCATGAGCTCGCGCAACAAGTACCTCGGACCCGAGGAGCGCCGCCAGGCCCTGTGCCTGCGCCGCGCGCTGGACCGGGCGGAAGCATTGACGCGCGATGGTGTGCGGGAGACCGGGTCAATCCGCGCGGCCATGCAGCAAGTCATCGCGGAGGCCCCGCTCGCGCGGGTGGATTACATCGAGATCGTGGACGACGCCACGCTGGAGCCGGTCAAGACCGTTGCGCGCCCGGCGATGGCCGCCCTGGCGGTGTTCGTCGGTAAGACGCGACTGATCGACAACACGGTACTGCGCCCATGAACCTGGATGTTTTTCTGGCCACGCTGCTGGTGCTCGACTCCAATCCACCCACGTTCGACGCCAGCCCGGCCCGGCGCGATGCCTTCCTGAAAATCGGCGAATTCATCGAAAACAACACCCGCGCCGGCGCGCCGTTCGACCTGAAAACAAGCCCCAATCCCTTCTGGCAGGCGATCGAGACCCGGCTGCTCCAGGCGCTCGACGGAATCGAGGCCGAGCCCGCCGACGCCCCGCCGACAGCGTGGCAACTCTACAACGACGGGGTCGTCCTGACCGCGGACGGCCTGGCTATCGGGATGGATGTCTTTCCCTTCCCCCGCCGGTTCGGCTGGACGGATTCCGCCGACCTCACCGGGCGCCTGGCCGACCTGCTGGACGTGCTGTTCATCACGCACCGGCACCCCGACCACTACGACAAGGCCCTCGTCCGCGCCTGCCTTGAGCGCGGCAAGCCCGTCGTCCTGCCCGCCCCCCTCGCCGCGGACTGGCCCGGGGTTAAGACCGTCATCGCGGCGGATGACGGCCTGGCATTCAAAGTCGCCGGACTCGATGTCACCGCGCGGCGCGGCTTCCACGTCTGGCGGGCGACGATGGAGGACTTGCCTCTTGTCTATTACGAGATCGTCTGCCCGGGCGACTTCACGTTCCTGTTCATCGGCGACCTGGACGTCAGCAAGAAACTTGAAAAGACGGCCGGTCGCGATATCGACCTGTTCTTCGTCCCGTGGCGGCATCCGAACGAAACGTACGAGCCCGGCCACGCGGCGCAGACCGGCCGCACGTACGACGCCGTCCAGGCCGCGCTCGACAAGGTCCGGCCCCGCGCGCTGCTGTTTGAACACCTGGCGGAGTTGGAGCATGTGTACGACGGCTTCCCGGCCTCGTACGACATCGCCATCGACCTCAAGGCGCGCGTCCGCGTTCCTTCCGAACTGCTGTTCTGGGGCGAACGCATCGCGTGGCCTTCCCACCCCAGGTAGGGCGCGTTGGCTCAACGCGCCGGAGAACGGCGGCTTCGGCGAAGCCGCCCTACCAACGGCTTGATCTGCGGCCGAGCAAAGTCTATGCGTTAGCCTTGTCATGCAACCCGGCATTGAGACTCTACTGATTCATCACCTGGACCGACTCCGCGGCCGGCGAGTCGGGCTCGTCGCCCACCCGGCCAGCGTGGATTCCAACGGCGCGCATTCGCTGCAGCGGATGCTGGACGCCGGGGTGAACCTTGTCGCCCTGTTCGGCCCCGAGCATGGCTTCACCGGGCGCGGCGGCGCGGGGGAAGTCATCGCCGACGGGCGCGAACCGGTCTCCGGCCTGCCGATCCGTTCGCTCTACGGCGACACCCGCAAGCCGACCCCGGAGATGCTGTGCGATCTCGACGCCGTCGTCTTCGACCTGCACGACCTCGGCGCGCGGCCCTACACCTACGTCTCGACGCTGCGCTACGTGATGGAGGCCGCCACGGACAACGGGAAGGCGGTCATCGTGGCCGACCGGCCGATCCCCCTGCCCCGCGTCGTGGACGGGCCGATGCTCGATCCGGCCTTCGAGAGCTTCGTGGGATTCGTTCGAACGCCCGTCTCGTACGGCATGACGCCGGGCGAGACGGCGCGATTCCTGCGCGAGGACCTATGCCTCGATCTCGACCTGTTCGTCGCGCCGATGCGCGGTTTCTCACGCAACGCGCCGAGCCCGACGGGCCGCTGGATTCCCCCCTCGCCGGCGATCCGATCGTGGGCCTGCGCCGCGGGTTTCCCGGCCACCGTGTTCTTCGAGGCCCTGCCCTCGCTCGACCACGGCCGCGGCACCGACCAGGCTTTCCAGGTCGTCGGCGCCCCGTGGTTGGACGCCCTGGCGCTCGCCGACGGACTCGCCAGGCACCCCCTGCCGGGCGTCCGCTTCGAACCCTGTTCCTACCGGGCCGAGGGCGCGGCGCTCAAAGGGCTCGAGGTCCGCGGTATCCGGCTGGACATCACCGATCCGGCCGCGTTCCGGCCGGTCCAATCCGGCGTCACCCTGATCGCCATCCTGCAGGAGCTGTACGGCCCGGAGGCGCTCTGGGACGCCCCCGGCGCGCGCCCGGAATTCTTCGACAAGCTCATGGGGACCGACGCCGTCCGGCGCGCGCTGCTCGACGGCGCCGCGCCGGAAGCGATCGCCGCGGGCTGGCCGAAACGGCAGATCGCCTTTCTGGAAACGCGGCAGGCGTCGCTGCGTTACACCTGATCCGCCCTGTCGCGCCGCACGGTACGTAGCGCGCGGCCATCCATTGACTCTGGCCGTTTCCGGCGGACGTTTAGGCCATGAAGTACACGGCCCAGCTCGAATCGTCGGACGGAGAATTCGTGGCCTCCTGCCCCGAACTGGATATCAGCGCCCACGGCTTGAGCGCGGACAATGCCCTCGACGCCCTCCGCCGCAACATCCGCTTCCACGTCGAACTCTGCCCCTGCTCCACGGTGGAAGAGGATTCCATCGAGCTGGATGTGCGATGGTAAACGAAAGGGCCCGCCGCGACGCGGCGGGCCCTCTGCTCATCCGAAATGGCGTCGATTACTTCGCCGGTTCGGCCGGGGCGGGGGTTTCCCCTTCCGCCGCCGGGACGACCATCGGCTGCGTCGTGGACACCGCCGGGACGTTGCCGGACGGACGGATGTAGATTTCCGTGCGCCGGTTCTTCTGCATGTTCTCCTCGGTGTCGTTCGGGGCCACGGGGCGGGTGAAGCCGTAGCCCTTGTAGACGAGGCGCGTCCGGTCGATGCCGCCCGTGTTCACCAGGTAGTCCACGACGGCCTTGGCGCGGCGCTCGGACAGCTTCATGTTGTACTCGTGCTGCGAGGTCTTGCGCTTGTCCGCGTGCCCCTCGACGCGGGCGGTGGCGCCGGGGTCGCGCTGCAGAACCTTGACGATCACGTCGAGCTTCTCGAAGTACTGGGGCTTGAGGATCGACTTGTCGTAGTCGAACTCGATGTAGAGCGTGAAGAGCTGCAGGTCGTCGTTCGGGTTGAGCGGGTCGGTCCCGTCCTCGATCACCTCGTGCCCGTCGCGCACGCCGCCGTCGTCCGTGTCGGCGTCGAGCGGATTGGTGGTGTAGACGTTCACCTCGGCGCCGTCGGTCAGGCCGTCCGAGTCGGAATCCGGGTTGAGCGGATCAGTCTGGGTCTCGCGGACCTCCTGGTAATCGGTCAGGCCGTCCTTGTCCGTGTCCGGGTCGAAGGGGTCGGTGCCGATCTGCTGCTCCTCGGTGTCCAGCAGGCCGTCGCCGTCGCTGTCCAGCGCGCCGCCGCTGACCTGCAGGGCGGGCGGGACGCGGGCGCCCCAGCGCCACATGACGCCGACGGAGGCCAGCGCCTGGAACTCCCAGTTCAGCGTCGTCGTGTGCGCGCGCAGGTCGCCGCGCAGCGCCCACTCGTCGTTGAAGTGGTAGAACATGCCGCCGCCGGCGTCCAGCGCAGGCTGGACCTGGCCGCCGCTCGGGTCATCGCCGAAGATCATCAGGCCGGCGCCGGCCGCGAGGTAGGGGTCCCAGCGGAGGTCCTCGATCGTGCGCAGGTGCAGGAGCCCGTCCGCGCCGAGGCGCAGGGCCCACGTGTCGTCGTCCAGCTGGTAGGGCCGCTCGGTCGTGAATTCGCGGTTGGGGAGCGACGGGAACAGGTCGGCCGCCAGATCCACTGACCAGCGGGGGGAGAAGGCGTAGTTGAACTTCAGGAACAGGCCGGCGCTGTCCTCGACCGCTTGGTCGCCCTCGAAATGCATGAAATCGAGCCCGACGCCGCCGGACCAGGGCGCCTGCTCGAACAGGTCCACCTCGGCCGCCAGAGCCGAACCCGCCGCCAGCAGCAACCCCATGAAAACGATCATCCACTTGTTCATCGGAACACTCCCTCCGCTATGCCTTGAACCAGCCGTGCAGACTATCACGTGCCCGCCGCCGCGCAAGCGAAAAGCTCCCCCCTGCCCATCGGCCAGGCACGGCTATCGTCCCGCCCATCCGGGCCGCCCCCTGGAGTGCACCGGCGCGCCCCAGTCGCCACGCACCGGGCGCGATGACGTTCGGCAAGCAGCGCAGCGACCCGCCGCACGCAAAACGAATGGAAAAGGCTTGCATCAGCAAGCAACCGGCGCATGATTCTGCTCGTGGAGGCCGCCATAATCCGTGTTCCTCCGAGGAAGCGGATTGACAAACAAATGCGCGGAAAAACTCATGCAACATCCATCATCAAGGCGGATGCTTCTCTCGCTTTCCTTTCTTGTGGCCCCGATGTTCGGGGCCATCAACTCCACGATATGGCCTTCCGCGTATGCCCAACAACCAGAGCACGATGCGTGGCCAAACGCCCAGGACGCGACGGCCCATGACGATCGCGCACAGGATCCCTTATCCTTCCAGGAAATCGAAGGATTGCTTCTGAAACGGGTCGCCGTCTTCAAGTCCGCCTGTGTCGCGTCACCGGCACAGGCCTTCGAGGATATCATGGGCAATGAGGCCCGCGCGGATCTGACACGCATTAATTCCAATACCTTCGACAAGAGTGATAGCGATAAACTTTGGTCCTACTTTTTCAACACCTCTGTGTTCAGCTTGGGCCCTTCTGAAGGAGCCAGCATGAAGGTGCTTTTCTTCCATCCCTGGAGCGATACCGCTCTTTTAACGCTCTGGACCTTTCGCGAAGACCGCACGGAAATATCAAGACTGCAATTCGTGCCCGCGGAGTACTTAAGGAAAGGCGGGAAATTGCCCATTAGCATGAGCCCCCTTTGGCGCCAGTTGGCCGCGCATATAACCCCTGTACTGGCTGTGCAATGGGGCGCCGTTCAAACCATCGAAGCGTTTGAAGGGCTTCCATCCACGGTCTGGGTTCCCTCCCCGACGGGGGCGGAAGCAACCTCCGAACAGGTCGAGGAGACCTTGTCCGCCGCGGCGGGCATACAGCTTGGGCAGTCCTACGGCGCCGTGGCCAAGCTCCTGAACGCTCCGGAGTACGAAGCCTTGCGGAAGGAAATCGACCGCTGCGCCGAGGACATAGACCACGGGCTCGCCACCTGCACTTCACCCTGGCGTCAATCCCTTGATTCGCGCACCCTCGACTACCTCGAGCCGCTTCAAGGCAAGATCGATTCGTTCTCTCCAGCCGGATTCCTCACCGATGGGACCGAGAGCATCGTATTCATGACCTGCGACAGCCAGCCCAGTCTCGGCCTGTCCCTGTCTTTTCAAAAAACGGACGCAGGGTTTCAATTCCAGCGAGTCGGGTATCTCGATGTACCCACTGTTTTTACCCAGCGGAAAGAAATACAAGCGCAACTTCCTTCGGCTGTCCTGGAGGAGGAGCAACCATGAACGCGGGCCTATCTGCTCGAAAAACAATTCTCATCTTGGGGCTCTTTTTTCCGCTTTCCGAAAGCTTCGCCAGCAGTTCGGACAAGTTGGATGCAATTTTAGATCCAATTGCGGACAAGTTGGATCCAGTAAATAGGGATTTAAAAAGCAACGTAGGCTGGACCACCAGGAAGCTGATCAACGAAACGGCCAAAAAGTTTCCTGGCGACAGCGGCTGCAAGATCATTGCCAAAAGCAGCAAAATAATCAGCCTGACCGATAGCGGTTCGACAATGGCGGGGGAATTGTATGAAGGCAAATGGGGGCAAGCGTGTCTCACAGCGATTGATGGAGTGGGCAAGTTTTTCTCCACCGCGGCCGGCACCGTCTTGGGAGGCTCCGTGGGTTCTTCGGGCGGACCGGTCGGCACCGTGGCAGGCGGAACGACAGGTGGCTTTATCGGCAAGAAACTCTGGGAATACACGGGGGGCCAGATCGTGTCCATTCTCAAGAACGATCTTTACAACCAACAGGCAAAGACAAGATATGCAGGCTCAAAAAACGTAGTAAATAAGCCCGGCAATGATCCCGTGGCATGGCAGAAGGCACATGCAGGATCGAAATCCTCCAACCAAAATCAGAAGGGGAGCAACCAGGGGACGCCGAAGGGGCCGGCCATCACGTCCACAACACGGCCCGGTTCTACGACTGCCACCGGCAACAACACGGGCGGAACCGCTATTCCTGGCGGCAATGCAGGAAACAACCAGGGCCATAGCCAAGGCGGCACCGCTCCCCCCGGCGGCAACACCGGGAACAACAGGAGCGGTGGCTCTGTTCCGGGAGGTAATAACGGCGGCGGAAACAGCTCGGGGGGCACGCCTGTCCCGGTCGGAAATAACGGAAGCGCCAACAACCAGGGCAATAACCAAGGGGGGAACAACAACTGGAATACGGGCGGGAATAACGCCGGCGGGGACAACCAGGGCGAGAACCAGCCCGGCGACAACAACGGCACGGGAAACAACCAGGGCGACAATAATCCCGGTGGGAATAATCGAGGCGGCACCAAGGACGGCACCAAAGGGGGCAACAACCAACCCGACGGGAACAATCCGGGCCAGAACCAAGGGAATCCGCCCGGGGGGGACAATGAAGGCGGCGTCAATGTTTGGGCCGGCAACCAGGGCGGCGACAATAATGGGAACCAAGGAGGAATACACGCCGGCGAGCAGAACGAGCCTCAGTCCCCGGTTGGGGGGACGACCATCGTGAAGGGCTGGGCTAAAAACAGTACAGGCACCACCAAGGTGACCGAGACGACAGATTCCAACGGCAACGTCGTCAGCGTCACCCACACCGACTACGACTCCAACGGAAATGTCATCAGTACTACAACCTATCCCGCCAGCACGGGCGAGGGCCAGACCGATACAAATCAAGACGGCAACAATCGGGGAAACAACGGCCAGGTTGGCGGAAATCAAACGGGCAACCAGATGCCGGCGATTGCCACATCGTCATTCCTGACTTGCGCGATTTGCGGGAAAAGATTCGAACAGGGGACGGATGGAGTCACGTCATCAAAAATGACTCCCTTGCCCTTCAACTCCAAATTGTCGGCATGTGAAAATTGCGCAAAAGCCGACTATTTAACCGCCCCGTCGGGATGCGACGCAAAAGAGCCGGGGAAGTTTTGCCTTCACTGTGGCAGCAAATTCAAGGAGGCGGTTACGAGGGTAAAGGATGACGACTCATCACGCGCGGGCTACACCACTGAAATCGTCTGCCCCAACTGTGGCACCGTCCTGGACATTCAACACCAGACGACTGTTAACGCCATCAACACACCGGATAAATGGAGCAATCTGGAAACCTCCATGGCCAGCGCCAGCCATGCCTGTCCAAAATGCGGCCAAGCAATGACGTCGGTCCTCGAAGAGCATCCGGAATATTTGTCTTGTTCCCCCCCAGAGCCGTCGAAGGTCAATCAATGGCGGGATGTTTGCCCGAACTGCGGATTCCGAACCATGATCCTGTCAGAAGCCGAAATTCGGGATCTCGGCAACGGCAAGATAAAGGCGGAAACATTGGCTGAAGACGAAACCGATCAGTCCCTCTCGGTTGCGGATATGCGTAAATCCGAAGCCGAGTCCTTGAAGGATACCGAGGCGATCAGTATCAGCAGGCCCGAGGTGTTGTCCGGCATGATCGGGCAGCAGAACGAGAGGATGGCGAAGAAATACGACACGGGCCTGGAGGTGATGGGCAACAACACGGCGATCGACAAGGCCTCGAACAGCGGCAACGAGACGCTCAAGAACGCGAAGATAACGCTGAACGCGGGCGGCGAGGAGGCCGTGAAGATCGGGACCGAAAATCAGCACAACCTCCGAATCGCACAGAACAACACCAAGAACATACTCCTGAACGGCGTCGTCAATGGGGTGAACACCGGAGTCAAGACCGCGGCGGGTCACCTGGGCGAGAACCTCGGCGGCAAGGCCGGGGACTCGATCTTCGGCGGCAACAATAAGGGCACCAACACCGGCAACACGGGGCGCACCAATACCGGGACGGACCACCCGCCCGTCGGACCGCAAACGGTCAATTCAAGCAGCAATACGAATATCACAAGTTACAACGGCCACAACTACGAGCCGGATGTGGGCGGCGAGACAAATACCGAGACCACGACGTCGTCCAGTACCGTCGACAGCGGCCCCGTCTGCGTGATCTGCGGCGGGCCGGCGTACATGGAGTTCGATGGCGTCGGCTGGCTGTGCCACGACTGCGAGAAGAAAGGATACGATTATCCCGGCGGCCCATCCGGCAACACCGGGACTTCCGACGGCACATCATCCGACACCACGGATACCACCGACGGCTCGGAGACGGACACCACGGTCGAAGGAGGAGACAATCCCGGGGGCATCGATTCGCAGACCACGCCCACAAGCGTTCCGGATGACTCGCCGGACCTCTACCCGCCGCCCGTCCCGTAGCACGCGACGGCGCTCGAAAGCGGCGTGGCCCCCGTCGCGTCGTCGTGGGTCCTGTCGCACGCCAAAAGAGGCTGAAAATACTTGTTTTCGGCGGCCGATCGGTTCATTATAATTCGTACCAGAGAGGCCGCCGTGTGGCGTGTTCAATGGAGGTTGCCATGAAGACGTGGAAACTGTCCGCCTTGGCCCTGATCCTTGTCCTTGCTTCGAACGCCGCGCCGGCGGGGCCGATCGCGCACCGTCAGCTGGTCGAGAAGCTCATGGACCTCTTCAGCGTGGAGACCATGTGCCAGTCGGCGATAGATGCCCTGGTCAAGCAGGCGGTCGCCACGGAGCCCGGCCTCGCGGGCTCGGAAACAGCCATTCGCTCCTTCCTGTCCAAGCAAATCGGCTGGGAGGTGCTGAAGCCGGCCGTGATCGAGTTGTACATGGGTGAGCTCACGGAGAAAGAGCTGGCGGAGATCGTCCGGTTTTACGAGAGCCGGACGGGCCGGAAGTTCGCGGCGCTCTCCCCGGCGATCTCGGCGCGCGTGATGGAAATGGTGCAGGAGCGGATGAAGCAGGCCGAACCCGAGTGGGAGACGCTGGTCGGTTCGCTGTTGCAGGGGGCGCCGCAGTAAAGCCGCGGGAGGGTGAAGCATGAACATGCGAAAACCGATCCTGCTGATGGCCCTGATGCTCCTGGCGTCGTGGGCGGCCCCCGGCGCGCAGGACGCGAAGGACAAGGATAACCATAGTAATTGGACCCTCCTGCCCCAACCGCCTCCCCCGCCCCCCACGGATATCGACGGCTTGCGCAACGAGTACGACGCCAAGGTCAAGAACCTGCAGGACGCGACGGACGCGGCGGCCAAGAAATACCAGAAGTCGGACGGCACGGTGGACACCGAGAACCCGGGCTACAAGAAGCTCCAGCAGGACTACGTCAACCAGAAAACCGCGCTGCGCAACGAGTACAATGCCAAGCATCCCGCCGCGAAGGCCTGGGAGTCGCTCCAGAACACGCCCGAAGGCGGCAAGCTGAAGAGCAGCGGCAGCAACCCGTCGAGCCCGCATTCGGACATGGACATCACGGCGGATACCCCCGAAGCCGCCAAGGCCGCCGCCGACCACCTCAAGGGACAGGGGCACAAGGTCACGTACGATCCCGAGACGGGGATGTACCAGGACCATACCGCCGACACGAAAATCTGGGAGCCCGAGACGCCGAAGTCTGCGGCGGGGCGCGCGAAGAACCCCGAGGGCTACACGCGGTCCGGCGCCCTCGAGCACGAGGGGATCAAGTCGCCCAACGCGCAGTACGATCCGGAGGGCTACGTCGAGGACCTGAACCGGAAGTACGAGGCGGCCAAGGCCAAGGGCGATGTCCGGACGATGAACAAGATCGCGGCCAAGATGCAGGAGGCCACGGGCAAGCCGGTGGATCCCGTGTCGGGAAAGATGAAGGTGGACGCCGATCCCTACGAGTCGGGCGAGCAGAATTTCGGCGAGTCGGAAGAGGTCAAGAACGCCAAGGCCCAGAACCGCATCAAGCAGTTGGACGAGACGGTCAAGAACGCGCGGGACACGGCGAAGGCCCAGTCGGAGTCGAACAAGCGGATGAGGGACGACCTGGCCAAGAAGGAGACCGAGCTGGGCAACAAGAAGTCCGCGAAGGAATACACGGACGCCAACAAGAAGATCGAGAACACGACGCCCAAATCCGAACCGCCGAAGACCGAGCCGGCGAAAACAGGTGGCTCATCCACGGAGCCCGCCAAGCCGCCCTCGCCCCCCCCCGAACCCGGGAAGGGAGCGGGCGCGGGAACCGGCGGCGACAAGCCGCCCGCGACGACGCACGAACCCGCGAAGCCTCCTTCTTCCACACCGGAACCCGGCAAGACGGGAACCGCACCGCCGGAAACCGTAAAGCCGCCGACCACAGCTCCCGAACCGGTCAAACCGCCCGCGACCACGGAACCCGTCAAACCCCCATCGACGCCGGAGCCCGTGAAGCCGCCAACCACTACGGAACCCGTCAAACCGCCCTCGACACCTCCGGAGCCGGTCAAGCCGCCCGGCACCACGGAGTCGGTAAAGCCGCCTTCCACACCACCGGAACCCGTGAAGCCACCCACGACTCCAGAACCGGTCAAGCCCCCGTCCACGGAGCCCGTGAAACCTCCGACATCAGCCCCGGAAACTCCGCCGGCCACAACCGAACCTGTGAAACCTCCTTCCACAACGCCGGAGCCGATCAAGCCGCCCGCGACAACTCCAGAGCCCGTAAAGGGTCCCGGAACCACGGCAGAACCGCCGACGCCCCCGGCGACCACCGAACCCGTTAAAGGCCCCGGCACCCCAGCCGAACCGACAACCACGGAACCAGTTAAAGCCCCTTCGACGCCCGAACCGGCAAAGCCGCCGGCCACGACCCCGGAAGGTGTGAAAGCCCCGGGCGCGCCATCCACAGGCACGGGACCAACACCGCCGGGCGAGACATGGCAGAATCCGCTCACTGGCAAGAGCCTTCCCGTTGGCACATCCGGCAGTAAAATTATCGATGGGACCGCGAAGGTGCTGGAGAGCAAGGGAGCCCAGGGGACCTTAAATGTCGTCGGAACCGTCATGGTCGCCAAGGACGGCATTCAAACCATCAACAAGGTCAACGAGGCCGCGGCCAAGGGCGATCTGAAGACCGCTAACGTCGAGGGCTCGAAAGGCATCGGCCGGCTCGGCGGCGGCTGGCTCGGTAGCATCGGCGGCGCCAAGGCAGGCGCGGGCATTGGCACGGCTCTGGGCGACGGACCCGGGGCGGTGGTCGGCGGCCTGATCGGGGCTATCGGCGGCGGCATCCTGGGCGCGTGGGCCGGCGAAAAAACCGGCGAAACGGTCGGCCCCGCCGTGATCGACACCGTCCGCGACGGCGGCGAAAAGATCATGGACAAGTACTACGGCACCGACACCGGCGGCACGGGCGGAGGCAAGGGCGGAACGACCCCGGGCGGATGGGACACCTCCGGCAAACCCGGCGACTTCGATCGGATCGAGAGAGTGACGGGAGGCGCCAACAAGGACAAGGGGCCTTCCGGCCCGACCACGTCGGGATTCACTCCTCCATCTGTCCATGTCAGTTCGTCCGGCGGCAGCACGCTCACGCCGGTCCCCAGCGGAAGCGGCAGCACGTACAAACCGCCCACGACGTCGTCCGGCGGAATCGACATCTCCGTCCCCGGCCAGGATATAGATGACATCGATTTCGGCACGCCGCCTCCTTCGGGCGGGGGCAAGGGTGGAAAGACGCCGACGACTACCAAGCCGCCCGTCAGAACAACCCCTCCGCCGCCGCCCAAGAAGGAGCCCGTCAAGAAGCCCGAACCCCCGAAGCCACCTCCCGTCGTCAAACCCCAACCGCCCCTTCCGCCGCCGGAAGTCACGCAACCGCCGGGGATTCAGGTCGTCGATAAGGGATGGGTCAAGGACGGCAACGGGGTCATCAAGGTGACGGAGACGAAGGACGCCAACGGCAAGGTCATCAAGGTCACGCACACCGAGTACGGCCCGGACGGGAAAGTGATCAAGACGACGGACTACCCGGGGGGCACGGGCCAAGGCGTCACGACGCCCGGCGGGCAGCCACCCGTCAACGGACCTGACTCGACCGGGGTGACGGAGCCCCCGGGGGCAACTACGGGCGGACAGGATACCGCGACCCCGCCCGCCGAAGGCACAACGGACCAGCCGCCCCCGCCATCCGGCGGCGACATCACGCTCGGTGGAGGCGGGCTCGGCAAGCCGCCGGACGCCGCCAATCACAGCGAGGCCTACAACAAACTCTATGAACTCGGCTGGGAAACCGAACGGATCATGGAACTGGAGAAGATCATCTGCCCCAAGAATTCCGCGCCGGGCTTTCACGTGGTGGACAAGGCCGAGGAGGCCGCCTGGGAGCCTTACAGGAAGCGGCTGGAGGAGCTCGGAAAGCAGCGCGACGCGCTCCTCAACGATCCGAATGTCTCCTACGGCGACAAGTCCGCCTTTGGCTCGGGGCGATGGGACTGCGCCAAGGCCATCGCCGACGGCCGCGTGAAGAAAGAGCCCTTCCTGACGGCCGGCACGACTGTCTCAAACGTGACGGGCAGTCCGGCCATTGACGACAATTTGCAACCAGCCATTGATCGAATGACGGGGAGAGATTTGCGCACATCGGAGGCCGCCGCTCTCCCGCAAGAATCCGTGGAAACGAGCTTCGACAGGGACCTCCCTCTGGAGACGGTGATCCAGGAGCGGAACACGCAGATGGAGGAGAAGAGCGAAAACGGCGTGGCCATCATGGGCGCCCACACCGACGTGAAGAACGCGTCGAACGCCGGGCACGATATGATCCGGGACGCGAAATATACCCGGGATGCCGGCGGACAGGACGCCCAAAAGATCGCCTCCGACAACCAGCAGAAGATCAGGATCGAGCAGGACAAGAACAAGAACCCCATCCTGAACGGCGTACTGAACGGGATCGGCAATGGGACCAAGACGGCGGCCGGGCATCTGGGCACCGGGCTCGGCAAGGGCATCGGCGACAAGATATTCGACTCCGGGAAGAAGACCGAGACCGCCAGCACGGGCGGCACCAGCGGGTCCACGCCGGGCTCCTCCGGCGGCACGTCGGGCCCCCGCGTCTCGGGCGGCACGTCCGGCGGCGGCCCGGACGGCGAGAGTTACGGCGGAACCAGCGGAGGGACGACATCCGGCGGGCAGACGGCCCCAGGCGGCGGGCCGGTATGCGTGAAGTGCGGGGCTCCCGGCTACATGGAGTTCCCGGGCGTCGGCTGGCTGTGCCACGACTGCGAGGCGGCGGGATATGGATACCCCCCCGACGGGACGACGGGAACCGAAACGAGCGGGTCGCAACCGGTCATCATGGCCGATGCCCTTTGCCCGGTCTGCGGCCAGATGTACAACCCCGCCTATGGCCACAACTGCCCGGGCGCGTCGGCGCCTACCCCGCCGCCCGAGCCGCCCCCGGCGGAAATGGACAGCATCACCTGCAATGAGTGCGGGTACGTGCACCAATTTCCAAAGGGCACGACTCCGCCCCGGGCCTGCCCGAGGTGCGGCTGCGGGCCGGACAGCGACAAGGTCACCTGCACGGCGTGCGGGCATTCCTGGGCCGTGCCGGCCGGGCAACGCCCTTCCAGCTGCCCCAGCTGCGGCGTGAGTTTCTAGCCGGGAACTGGAATGCCGGCCTGGCGAAGAGGCGCGTCCGCCGGCGGCGGGCGAAGTTTATCGAGCGCCGCCATACCCCCATTGCCCGATAGACATTTGCGACATGCGGGCGCTCGTTACCGCCTCATTATTAACAGGTTCCGCTCTTTTTCGCTTGACTATCCCCCCTCAATTCCTAGCATTACGCGAAACGAGTCGCCCTTTATGAACACCAAGGGGATCGCCTCTCTCGTTCTGCTGGCCGCAATCCTGCGTGCCTTCGGGCAGGAGGTCCTGCCCGAAGACGCCAATCCCTTTCCTGGCGAGGCGACCGCCGTCGAGGCCTTCAACCGAAACCCCGCCGAGGAAACCCTGGCCGCCCTGACGGAAGTTCGGCTGCAGAACGCGGCCCGGCACATGCGGGACCATGTCGGAACAGAGTCTGTCGACGCGCTGATCCTCGCGGAATCCATCGCCCTCGCGGCCGTGCAGGACGACCCGGACCACCTGCAGGCCCGGCTCCTTCTCGGAACCATTTACCTGCTCGCCGACGGGACCTACCTGCCGGCGGAGGAGTTGATCGAAGAGCATTTCGAGTCGGCGCTGATCATCGATCCGGACAATCTCTTCGCCCTGGACACCCTGGCCAAGTGGCATTTCCTGCGCGGCGAGTATGACCGCGCCATCGAGAAGTTGGAAAGAATCCTCATGCTGGGCAACCCGTACATCCACCCGGCCCGCGTGGACATGCTGTGCGCCGCGTACCGGCAGGATGAACAAAGCGAGCGCGGCGCGCGCTTCCTGGCCGGGCGGCTGGCCAGGGCCCTCGGCAACGACACGCTCCAACTGGGACTGGCCTTGATGCTGCTGGAGGAAAACAAGGCCGGTCGCGCAACGGAGATGCTCGAACGCATCGCGGCGAACGACCGCGCCCTGGAGGAGAACCGGCAACTGGCGCGGGCCACGCTGGAGGAACTGCGAACCAAGGGGCGACGACCGTGAAGCATGCATCCGCAGGGCGTCGGATTCTGTTCATGGCGGGCCTGATCCCGGCCGTATTTTGCATCACCAACGCGTCGGCCGCTGACCCCGCAACGCCTCCCCCCGACCCCGCACAGCAAGCCGTGGACGAATTGTCCAAAAAGTCCGGCGTGAAAATCCAGCAGGACGGGATCGGGAATCCCGGCGGGCGCGATATCGACACCAAGAAGCTCACAGCGGATGAATATCGGAGGGTTCGCGCGGCCGCCAAAGAACTCGGCTACAATGTATCCGAACGGGGCGATTCAATGACCATCACCGGCAAGGATGGCAAACCGATCAAGGAGATCACCGCCCACGCATCAGATAACAACGCGGACCCCGTCGGCAGCAGTGCGCGCGATGCCCGCAATATTTCCGGAGATGATGAGAGTTTCCGCGGGAGGATTGACCCCAAAACGGGCAAGCCTGCCGTAGACCCCAAGACCGGCCTGCCCAAACCGACGGTCAATGACATCCTGGGCAAGAAACTGGCGGACGGCGGGCACGCCCTGACGAAGCCCCCGGCGCAGATGACCCAAGACGATCTGCAGAACCTGGGCAAGACCGCCAAGAAGGTGATGGATATCGGCGAAGTGAAGGATCCCGTTTTCCGGAAGCAGGCGGAGATCCTCCACAAAACCGGCGACCCCGCCCAAGCTGGCATCAAGGATATCAACGAGTGGCAGCAGCAGGCGAAACAGAAAGCCGTGGAGGCGGTGCGAAACGAGGAAGCCCAGATCCGGCAGGAAAAGAGCCAAATTAAAAGAGACGTCGACCAGGCGAAAGAAAACCTGAAAAAGGCGCAGGCCAGTAAGGATTCCGGTAAAATCCAGGCGGCCAAAAACAAGCTTCTGGACGCCAGGACCCGGGCGATCGAATACAACAGCCATCTTAACGGAACGACGCAAAAGGCCATCAACCACGGCGCCGGGGAGGTCATTGCCGAGGCCAACGGCTACCAGAAGACCACCACGCCTGAAGGCAAGACCCGTTATGTCAATCCCCAAACGGGGGAGCGCCTGACCCAAAGCCAGTTCGACGAGCGCATGACGAAGGGGAAGCAGATCAAACTGACCTCCTCGCCGCTGCCAACCGGCAAGACCCCCGCGCCAACAGCCCCCAAACCACCCAGCACGACCACCAAGATCGGGGGCACCATCCTTCTGCTGTACGGCGCCTATCACGCCGTGCAGGAGGCGGCGGAGATCGCGGTGGGCGAGGAAAAAACGGGCGACTCGCCCCTGAAGACCTGGGCCAAGACCGTGGCGATGGGCGTGACCAGCCTCACGGGCATTCAAGGCGCGGTGGACATCGGGGACGACCAGGCGAACGCCACCGTCCAGGAGTGGAAGCAAGCCGTGCAAAAAGGCGAGATATCCGGCACGGGCCCGGCCGGGTATGCCTGGGCATTGTGGTACGGCACCAAGGCGGGGATCCTGGCCGCCGGCAAACAAGCGCTCGCGCTCGGGGAGGGTATGGTGGTGACCCCCGTCGTGGAGGGCGCCACGGCCGTCAAGGAAGGCTTGGGCCTTGGTTCGGACCAGCGGATGGAATGGCAGAGCCGCCGCGAAGCCATGGAACAGAACCAGAAAGTGGAGGAGAAAAAGGCCGAGGCCCCGGATTGGCGGGAGCGTCACCAGGCAGAACTGGAAGGCAACAAAGCCCAGTTGCCCCCGCGGAGCACCGGATCCGAAAAGTACTATCCTCCCCGCGTCGCCTCAACGGAATCGACCAAACCGGAAATCACGCTCGGCCCCGGCGGCGTCGATATCCGGCCGACGGATTGGGAGGAGGAGAAGGAGAAAGAGAAGGAGGAGGAGAAAGAAGGCAAGGCATCCGCACCGGGCAGCAGCCGAAGGGAGTTGTATCGCAAAGGCGACAAGAAGCCGGTGGAGAAGCAGCAGAAGCCACCGCAGGAAAAGCAGGAGCCGGCCCGGATCGAGCCGAAACCCCTGCCCCCCCGGGAGGAACCACCGGAGAGCGAGCAGGGCCCCAAGACGGTTTACCAGGGATATGTGGCCAACGAAAAAGGCACGCTGCATCTCGAGAACATCGTGGACGAACAAGGCAATGTCATCGGACAAGTCCACACCGAAGTGGACCCCGAAGGCAACGTGATCAACGTTTCGCGCATGGGGGCTGACGTCCAGGGCGCGGGAGGCCCGCCCCCTCCGGAGGAGGCGGGTCAAGGCACGGACGAAACACGCTTTTCGATCGGCACCGGCAGCGACGGCGCGACAGAACAAACGGAACAGCCAGCCGAGGTCGACGCTTCCCCTACCGCCAAAAAGACGCTCTACGTGAACAAAGAATTGAGCGTGCCCCAACCCGCCGCCCAAACGGATCTGTTTGGCTCTGCGTTTGAACAGGTGGGAGCCATCGCCCTTGGGCTCGCTCGGAATTGCGGATGCGACGCCGATCCAAGAGCCGTATGTCCAACGCACGGGAGAACTTGTATAGGAGGAAACACGGAGGGGGGGTAAACTATCCTTCAATTGTTTGAAGTGCGGATGGAAAAAAGACTATCCCGCAGAGTCATATAAACGCACCGTGAGAATGCTGGAATGCGTAAAGTGTAATATGATTTGGAGCCCGTTCTATGGGGATTCCTGTCCGAATTGTGGGGGAGCAGGAAAGGAGGCCTTGTTTTCTTCGACGGAAGAACTGGCCCAATACTGCGACTTGCCAACCGCTGAAGACTTGGCATCCCATGAACAGCAGTCCCTGAAGGACGCCGAAGTGGCGGCGCCGTCCCGGACGACCCCCTACACCAGCGTCGAAACGGAAACATTAAGCCAAATGATCGGCCAGCGCAGCGAGATCACGGAGCGGAGGACGGCGAACGGCCTGGCGGGGATGGGCGCGTACTCGGAACTACAACGCGCATCGAACGTCGGGAACGAGACGATGAAAGCCGCGAAGCAGACCCGGGACCAGGGCGGGCAGGAGGCGGTCGCCATCGCCGCCGCCGGCCAGCAGGCCGTCCGGATCGAGCAGGACAAGAACAAGAACCAACTCCTGAACGCCGTCATCAACGGCGTGGGCACGGGGGTCAAGACCACGGCCGGCCATTTCGGCACAAAAATGGGCGAGGGCGTCGGCAACAAGATCTTCGATTCCGGCAAGAAGGATCCGCCGCAGACCGCGAGCACGGGCGGCACCGGCGGTTCTTCGGGCGGGGGCGGAGGAGGAAGCGGCGGCGGGGGCGGATACGGTGGAGGATCCCCCGGCGGCAGCCAGGTCGCTCACACTCCAACGAGCCATACGTCGGGTGGCGGCGAGTCCGGGGGTTCATCCGGTGGAGATGGCTATGGGGTTTCCGTGGACCCGGGCAGCGAGAGCGGGTACGGGGTATCCGTGGACCCCGGCCCCGGGAGCGAGTACCCGTCCGGCGACGATTATGGCGTCTCCGTGGATCCCGGAGAGTACGAGAATGAGCCCGAACCGCCCACGCGGGTGCCCTATGACGAGCCGCCGGAGCCGCCGTCCACGCCTGTGAAGACCGACATCCCCACCAAGCCGGAGATCATCTGCCCGCACTGCGGGCGGCCGGCCACGAAGTTAAGCAGCGAAAGCTGGGGATTTGGGTACAACGACAACCAAGGGAATTATATGAACCGACACGGGAGCATCCAGAACGCCTGCGATGCCTGCATCGCGGCGGCCAAGAAGAGAACTGAATATGGTCAATGAACTTAACAGGACGGATTGCCGGCAGAGAATCTGCTCCCTTCTTGCCGCGGCTTTGCTTGGAACCCTGTTTACCGTCGGGCTCGCTCCCGCACAGGAAGGCTCACGGGCGACAGAAAACATCTGGGCCTCAACGCCCGAGGCGACCCCTGCCGCCACGCCGGCCCCGGCGGCGCCGGACTTCAGCACGCAGATCGCGAAGTTGGAGAAAGCGGTGGAGGATCTGGAAAAACTGCTCGGCAGCCCCCGAGGGTTGCGCGCCCGGCAACCGTTCGAGCGGCGGTTGACCGACTTGGAGGCGCGTCTGGATAAAATTGACAAACGGCTGAACGATCTGGAAACTCGGCTCCGAAAGTTGGAGACTCGACGCCCGTAATAGCAAAGCGGTTCGCAGGCTGAATCGAGGAACGCACCGACCGGAGGGAAAACGTATGATACTACGCAATTCCATCATGCTCGGCCTGGCGATCGTGGCGCTGGCCGGATGCCAGAAACCGCCCAAGCCGACCCGCCCTATCACTTCGGCCGGCATGGCGCCGGAAGAGCGATCCACCATGCAGACCCGCATCTTCTCCGCCCCGGAAGATGCCGTCTTCGCGGCGACGGTGGCCGTCCTCCAGGATTTGGGCTGGAAGCTCGACACGGTGGACCGGGCCAGCGGCATGATCCGGGCCTCCACCGAGAAGCGACTCGAGCCGCTCGGGCCCAAGGAGGAGAACATCACCAGCTTCGAGTGGCGTCGCACCGCCATCCAGAAACGCACGTCCGAGAAGGACCAGTGGATGCGCTGGGATGAAATGGTCGCCCATATCGAGAAATGGCCCAAGGACCAGACCAGCCAGCGCATCGTCCTCTCCCGGCGCGGCTCTCTGCCGGCGATGTCCTACCCCGCCCGCATAGACCGGCGGGATGTGATCATCAACGCCCCGGCCAAGGAGGAATCCGTGGAGATCCAACTTGGCGACGTCTACGACACCCTGTTCCAACGCATCGAGAAGGCCATCCGGGAACGCACGCAAGCCCCTTGAGGAAAACACCCATGAAGAACTTCGTACGCAACATGCTGTTCGGCGTCCTGGCGGCCCTTTTCGCGACGGGCTGCGCCTCGCCCAAGGACAAGTACTTCGCCTCCACCGTCAGCAAGGCGAACATCTACGTGATGCCGAAGCAGTACTCGGTGCACAAGGTCGCCATCATGCCGTTCAAGGCCCCGACCGAGCTGATCGGCAACTCCGTGTCGGACATGATGGTCACCGAGATGCTCCGCTCGGAGCGCTACGAGCTGGTCGAGCGCAGCCAGATGGCCCAGGTGCTCAACGAATCCGAGCTGTCCCTCGCGGGCCTCTCCGCGGCCAAGGCCGTCGAGATCGGCACCATGCTCGGCGCCGACGGCGTGATCATCGGCACCGTGGACGAGTACGGGACCGTCGCCATCGGCGCGCGGGCCTACCCCGTCGTCGGCATCTCCACGCGGCTGATCGCCTGCGACACGGGCAAGGTGGTCTGGAGCGTGGACCTGGCCGAGCGGGCCGAACGGAGGGACGTGACGCTCCCCGAACACGCCCGGTACATGGTCCATTGCATGGTCGCGGCGCTGTACAACGAGTGGCGGAAAAGCCATTAATCGGGAGGCCCCATGAAGCGTTGGATCCTTCTGCGGTGGTTGTGCGCGGCGACGGCCGCCCTGCTGTGCTCGTGCGCGACACCCCCCCAGGCCACCCCGGAGGAAGAGGAGGAGGCCGAGATCGCCGAGGCCGTACGCCAGGCCAAGCTGACCTCCCAGCTGCCGCGCGTCATGCTGCTGGTGGACGAGCAGAGCCTCGGCACGATCCCCACCGCCGAGGTCGAGGCCATGGCCATCGACATGCTGCTGGAGGAGAACGTCCAGGTCGTGGACCAGGACATGGTCCAATCCAATCTCGGCAAGGGCCAGGAAGTGATGAAGATGGCCGGCGACAACCGGGGCGCCGCCGCGCTGGGCCTGCAGTTCGGCGCGGATCTCGTTGTGATCGGCGAGGTGGTCGCCAAGCCCTCCGCCCGCCGCATCAGCGACACCAACCTCCGCTCCTACCAGGCCGCGGCCACCCTCCGCGCCGTCCGCACCGACAATTCCGCGACGATCGCCTCCGCCTCCGAGGACGCGACGGTCATCGGCCTCGACGATGTCAGCGGCAGCGCCAAGGCGATCAAGACGGCCGGGAAAAAGAGCCTCGACCGGCTCGTCCCCGAGATGCTGGACGCCTGGACCCGGACCGGCGGGCGCCAGCAGGGGAAGCTTAACCACGTGACGGTGACCGTGGGCGGCGTGGACCAGATGTGGAAGCTCAAGGCCATCCGCGAGCAGTTGATCGACCTCAAGAAGCAGACGGCCAACGTGGTCCAGCGCAACTACACCGCCGGCGTGGCCGTCTTCGAGCTGGACTCCCTCGTGCCCATCGAGGAGCTGTCGGAAACCATCGTCCTGAAGCCGCCGGAAGACATCAAGTTCCAGGTGCTGGAAGTCGGGTCGGGTCAGATCAACCTGAAAGTCGCGGAATAACGCCCGCGCCCCGCCGCGGGCAGGAGGGCGCATGAACCGAGCAACCTGTCTGTTCCTGGCCGGATGCCTGGCCCTGTCGGCGGGCCTGTTCACGGCCCGCGCCGCCATACCGGAAACCCCGTCCGGCGCGCTGATGGCCAACTACCTGCGCTACCTCCTGCTCGACCAGGTGGAGACCCAGGGCGCGGACGTCATCGCCCAGGCCCCGGCGGCCGACCAGGCGGGCCTGCGGGCGGCCCTCGACCGCTGGACCGGCGCCCTGCAGCAGACAATCCGCGGCGACCTCGAGGCGCGCCTGGGCGACAACGCCCGGCAGCAGTTCGAGGATTTCATCGACGCCTTCAGCCGCGCCGAGCAGGCGCAGGACATGGCCTACCTGGAGAACCTGGGACGCGAGACCGGCTGGCCGGGCCCCGTGTCCGCCTACGAGGACTTCCGCCGCTGGGGCGTGGAGAGCTGGCTGGCATCCGACATGCAGGGCGGCGTGGACCTGTTGAGCGAGATGACCGCCCGCGCGCAGCCGGCCGCGGCGCCGCCGCCCCGGAAATCCAATCCCTTGCGCGACGCGGAGGCCGCGCCGGCCGCCGTGGAATACGAGGAGCCGGAGAGCGGGGCGCCGTTGCAGAGCTTTTCCTCGCTGCGGGAAGAGCGCCGCCAGAAGGCCCTCGAGCAGGCGCAGGCCGGCATGCAACAGGTGGCGAGCGAGCGCGAGGCCTGGGAGCAGGAGTACGCCAGCGACGTCGCCGCCAAGGCGCAGGCCGAGGCCGAGGCGATGAAGAAACAGGCCGAACGGCTCGCCGCCACGGACCAGGAAGTCCTGGAACAGGACAAGAACAGCCTGAAGACCAAGCTCATCGGCGTCCTCGCCGGCGGCGTCGAGGCCGGCGTCGGCGGGTTCACGGGAGCAGTCGGTTCACGCCTGGCCGACGAGGCGGTCAACGAGATCTTCAAGTAAGCCCTGGAGGCGGGGCCCCCTCGCCCCGTTTCTTCAGATTTCCAGAAGGCCCATGAACAGGGCCACCAGCAGGAACAACAGCACCACGAACAGCCCGATGGTGTAGATCGGCTGCGGGCTGCCGTCTTTCTTGCGCCGCTCCATCTTCGAGAAGTAGGCCATTACCGACAGCGCCATCGAAAACAGCAGCACGGCCAGGAACGTCAGGAAGTTCAGCCGGGCATGGGAAACCGCCCCCGCCCCCGGCGAGCCCGAGCCCCGCATCGCCGCCGGCCCGACCAGCGGGAGGAGCATGCACAGGAACAGAAACGACAGCCCCGCGGCGATGGACAACAGGTTGCCGATGACCGTCCGGGAGAAAAACGGCTCCGGCTCCGCGAGAACCGGCGCCCGGGTCTCCTTGCGCTGCTTGGCCTGCGGTTGTTTCATGCTGCGTTGGACAGTACCGGCGCCACGCCGTTGAATCAAGCGGGAAGCTGCAGCCGGGACCGGCGGTCCCGGCTACAGACCGGTGATCTGGTCAGTCGTTCACGACCTCGTCCAGCGTGAACCGGACGGCGACGCCCTCCCGGCCCGCCCGCACTCGCGCCTCGGCAAACCGGGTCGGGGTCTGCACCGTCCCGGCCAGGCACGTCGCGGCCGTCCGGCAGCGCGTCTTCCTCCACTCGCCCCGGCCGACGCGGATTTCCGCCTGCTTCACGCGCGCGCCCTCCGGCAGGGCCGCGCGCAGCACGAACTCGCGGACCGCCGGCATCCCCGCGTATTTCCCGCGCGGCGCCGAGACGGCCATTTCGATCACGGCGCCCCGGCACCGACCCTTGACCGTGGTCCGGGCCCATTCGCCTTTTTCGCATTTCCGGGTCGCGCCGTCGTCCTCGTACAGCTCGTACGCGGACTCCGCGAGCGGATCGGGATAGTAGTCGAAGTGGATCTCGCGCGGCATGGCCGTGCCCAGCGCGGCCGGCGGCGGCTGGCACGGGATGATCGCGCCCCGGCGCGCGTACGTCGGGATGCGCTCGATCGGTATCTCCACGTGCCCGTCCCGCATGCCCTTCACGGCCTCGCCCGTCTCGATCTCCGTCCAGACGCCCGGCGGGAAGTAGGCCCGCTTGCGGTACAGGCCGCTGGCCCGGTCCGCGGGGCCGTCCGCCGGGATCACCAGCAGGTCGCGGCCGATCAGGTACTGGTGCCTCCGCCAGAGCGCGCCGCCGTCGTTGTCGTTGTACTCGAGGTACAGCGGGCGGATCAGCGGCAGCCCCGTGTCGTGGGCCTCGCGGGCGAGGGTGTAGAAATACGGCGCCAGGGCGTACCGGATGCGCGCCTGCTTGCGGAAGATGTCGCGGGCGCGCGGGCTGAACGCCCACGGCTCGCGGACGCCGTGGTCGCTGTGCGTGCGGAACACGGGGCTCATCGCGCCGAACTGCGACCAGCGGATGAACAGCTCCTCGTCGATCTCGCGCCCGAAGAACCCGCCGATGTCGTGCGACCAGTAGACCGCCCCCAGGTTGCCGCTGCGCGCGGTGAACTCGACCTGGTGCTGCAGGACGCCCCACTCCGACGGCGTGTCGCCGGAGAACTGGACCGGGTACCGGTGCGAGCCCACCCCGCCCCAGCGCGCGAGGATCATGCCCCGCCTGCCCGTGCGCTCCTCGGCCAGCTCGTAGTACATGCGGTTGGCCCAGAGCTGGCTGTCCGTCCCGCCGAACGGCGGCTTGATCCAGCCGTCCACCCACCAGAAATCCATGCCCTCGTCGTGCCGCGGGCCCAGCAGGACGTCCTTCCACGCCTGCACGGCGTCCTTCCGCGACCAGTCGCAGGACCACTGGCCCTGGTGCGGCAGCGCGCCGAGCCGTTTCGCGATGGCGGGCAGGTGGCTGTCGTCGGCGGGCAGGCTGTCGTAGTTGTCGTAGCCCGGGTGGTCGTTCAGCGAGGTCTGCACACCCAGCTTGTGCAGCGCGGCCAAGGCCTTCCGCGGGTTCGGGAAGAACTTCGGGTTCCAGTCGTACCCGCCCCACCCGTGCCGCCAGTCGGTGTCGATGATCATGACGTCGATCGGGATGCCTTCCTGGCGGTAGCGCTTCACGAGGCCGATGAACTCCTTGTCCGTGAACGCGTACCAGCGCGAGTACCAGAAGCCGAACGTCCAGCGCGGCACCATCGGGATCTTCCCGAACACGGTCGTGAAATCCTTGAGCGCGCCCTTGTAGTCGTTGCCGTAGGCGAAGAAGTAGCCGTCGTACTGCACCGCGTGGCCGAGGCATTCCGGCCAGTCGTGCTTCGGGCTCCAGTAGACGCGAGGCTCGTCCTGCACGAAATGCCCGCCGTCCGTGCTCAAGATGCCCTCGACCGGGAAATGCGCCGGCCCGCCGCACCACTTCCACTGGTCCAGGCAGCGGGTCACCGCGCCCAGGTTGCCGCCGTCCCGCTTGCCCGGCGTCCAGATCATCGGATGCCCGGTGTGGTTGCGGTGATGGATCTTCAGGTTCGCCGCGGAGAAGCACTGGCCGTCGTCGGTGTAGACCAGCTCGAGCTTCGGCGTCCGGATCGTCAGCGTCTTGCCCTTCAGCGCCGTCTCGGCGGCCGCGGGCTTCGCCGGCTTGCGCCCGACCAGCAGCGACGGTCCCTCGGCGAACCGCGCGCCATGGCTGTACTCCAAGCGGACGCAGCCCTCCGCATAGACCGTGAACCGAGCATTCCCTACGACCAACGGGGTTTGTTGCTTCTTCATCGCCATGTCCGCCTTTCGCAGTTAAAGCGTTTTACTATTAGGAAATATTGGCGATTATGCGCGGCTGGCTCGTGAATGCAAGCGCTATTTTTTGGAGGCGAAACCTCCACGACGTTCTACCGATTCGGCCTCGTCCGCCAGACCTGGCCCTCGTCCGCCGACCGCGACCGCTCGATCCATCGCGCCTGGATCGGCTCGATGGCGACGATCGTCCACGCCTCGCCTTCCGGGAACGCCTGCTCTGGGGATATCCCTTCCTTTTCCAGGAAGGCCCGGATGGCGGCGGCCTGCGTGCCGGGCGCGGTCCGGAAAATCCGCTCGACGCGATCCCGCTCGGCCCCGCGAAGCACGCGCGCCCGGCCGCTGACCTGTAGCGAGCGCACCTGCTCGAACTTCGCCGCGGGCTCCCAGACGGTATAGGCCACCGAGGGATTCTGCTCGATGTTCCGTATCTTGTTCGTGTCGGGCTTCGCCCGCACGTAGATCGTCGTCCCCTCGCTGAAGTAGACGACCGGGCTCGCGTGCGGCTCGCCGCGCCGGTCGGCCGTGGCCAGCGTCAGCATCCAGTGCCCCGCGAGCCAGTTCGTGATCTTCTGCGTCAACTCCTCGTCGGACAGCGGAGGCAGCGACGGCTCGGTCCAGGACGCCCCCGACACTCCGTCCACGGGTTCTTCGGCGGCGACGGGAAGGGCCAGCAAGGCAACGGCCAGCAGGGCAATCAATGCTTTCATCGTTGTCTCCGGTTCGGTGGAGGAACGATGAAAGATACCCCGCGCCCGCGGGGTTTCAACTCGCGCCGGCGAGCTGGCCGAAAAACTGCAAAGCCCACGCCCCCGCGCGGGGGGCGACGTGTAGTTCTATGGCTATCCACAAGGCGGCGAGTTTCAATCCACGCCCCCGCGCGGGGGGCGACCGGCCGGATCGTTCGTCTGGGGCGACAGCACGACGTTTCAATCCACGCCCCCGCGCGGGGGGCGACCTACCATACCTATGGGGTCGTCGTCGGAGGTGAGTTTCAATCCACGCCCCCGCGCGGGGGGCGACCAGCGGCGCGCGACAGGGATCCCGCGCCAGAAATGTTTCAATCCACGCCCCCGCGCGGGGGGCGACACCCGGACGTCGGCAGCGACAGAACGTTCAACAGTTTCAATCCACGCCCCCGCGCGGGGGGCGACTGGCCGGGCCGCCGTTGGAGCTGACGTTTTCGACCAGTTTCAATCCACGCCCCCGCGCGGGGGGCGACAACCCGTGCCGGTTGCGCGTCCCGACCTCGCGGTTGTTTCAATCCACGCCCCCGCGCGGGGGGCGACTCTGGGTGATGGCGATAAATGGGGATGCCCTTGTTTCAATCCACGCCCCCGCGCGGGGGGCGACCACACGGGCAACCTCCTTGAATTGTTTTTAAGGGTTTCAATCCACGCCCCCGCGCGGGGGGCGACATCGCATCCGTGGTTAACGGAAACACCTGAAATGTTTCAATCCACGCCCCCGCGCGGGGGGCGACTTGCGCCACTCCGCCATTGACTGTGTACCAGTGCATGTTTCAATCCACGCCCCCGCGCGGGGGGCGACATGGCCCCGCGCTTCTCTGCGATCTGAAGCGCCGTTTCAATCCACGCCCCCGCGCGGGGGGCGACATTCGTTCCAGAGCAATCTGGTCCGGTTGATCGCCGTTTCAATCCACGCCCCCGCGCGGGGGGCGACAGACGCAAGGGGTCACGTTCTTGTACGTCTAATGTTTCAATCCACGCCCCCGCGCGGGGGGCGACCGTCCACATTCTAGACGCGCGAATCGCAGGGTCAATATGATCCCCTACCGCGAAGATCCTTCGATTTGGTTGTCAAAGAACCCATCTGCCGGAAGGCATCTGCCCGTATCCGTCTCGCTACAAAGCAATTACGCCGCCCCGCGAATCCCCCTGCCATTTGATGGGTGCTTGATCTTCGCGGAGCCGTCAGACGACAAGCAATCCTTCCTCCAGATCGGCAATTTTTTTATTCCCATAATGCTCTACACGGCGGCGCCAGTTGGACCCGAGATAGTAGAAACGCAGGCTATCCTCGTCTTCCTTGCATATATCCAGCAGGCGGTTATTCAGTATTGCCCATTGGGCCGGGTCCACATTGCACTCGAAAACGGAATTCTGCACGCGTTGGCCATAATCAAGACACGCCTTCGCCATCCTTCGCAGCCGAGCCTTGCCCCGATTGTCCACCGTCGAAACATCATAGCTGACCAGCACGAGCATCGCTACCTCCAGAGGAAAGGCGGATACGCATCCAGGTCGCCGCGAAGATGCCGGGCCATCAGAAGCGCCTGCACGTGGAAGAGCAGTCCGACCGGTACATCTTCCTCAATGAACGGATGGTATATCTCCTCCTGTTTGCGCTTCTGATACGCGAGCAAAAGCGCCTTGCGTGTTTCGTCGTCCATGACCACGGCTCCCGATTCGCTTTTCACGAAGCCGCCGGCCTGCACCTGCCGCAGATTCACGAGGGACAGCGCCAGCCGGTCCGCGAGAAACGGGCGAAATTCCTCTATCATGTCGAGGGCCAGAGCGGGCCTGCCCGGGCGTAGGGCGTGGAGATAGCCGACTTGCGGGTCGAGTCCCACGGTTTCGAGCGCGGCGGAGGCGTCGTGAACAAGCAGGGTGTAGAGAAAAGACAATAGCGCGTTGATGTTGTCCAACGGCGGGCGACGGCTGCGCGCGACGAACTTGAAATCCTCCTTCTGGGCCGTGATCAGATGATCGAACACCCCGAAATACAGGTTGGCGGCCTCCCCTTCCCGCCCGCGAAGGTTATCCAGCGGAATGTCGTTCTCCAGTTCCTTGAGCAGGGAGCCCAGCCGCGCCACTACTCTCTCGATATCGTCCATGCCGCCCTTGCCCTCATGGTCCCGGGCGGCACGCTGTAGCACGGTTCTCGAATTGGCGATCTTCCCGATGACGATGGAGCTCGCCAGAGCGGACGCGGCTTCCGGCTGATCGGCCCGACGATACTGCTCTCGGCGCAGGAGCACGTTGCCGGAGACCGGCCCTTCCACCCGCGCGTGAAAGCGGCCGCGCTCCGAAAGGTGCGTGATCCTAACGCCGCGTTCTCCGCACAAGCCCATCAGCGGCGCGCTGCAGGACACCAGGCCGAAACAGACAATCCCGCCGATCGTGTGGATAGGGACTCGAAGCCGGACCTCGTTTTCGACGCGCACCAGCACCGATTCGCCCTCATGGCACAGATAGGCGCCCTGCGTCGTCACGAAAAGCGTATTAAGCAGTTTCTTCATGGAGCATCTGTCCCAGGTAACGCTTGGCGGACTTGCCGCGCCCAGCCACCTCCGGCAGGCAGGACAATTTCAACGAGCAATTGTCGCATTTCTTCTCGTAGACAGCGCGCGGCGTGAGGCCGGAATCGAGAAGATCATGAAGCCGGGCCGCCGACGCTTCCGTTTGGTGACGCAGTTCAGCGGAAAAGACTGCGCCATGCCGCCGACGGGGCTGGCCGTAGAAGATCGCACCTTCGGGAATCTGCGCGCCGAGCATCTCCTCCAGGCAAAAGGCCTGGGCGCAAAGCTGGACTTCATCGCAGGTGTCGGGCTTGGGCCGCCCACGCTTGTACTCTACAGGAAACGGCTGCCACGAACCGTCGGCCTGCCGATGGAACTCGACGACATCGGCCTGGCCGGTTATGCCCAGTCGAAGCGAACGCAGGCGGAGCCCGCGCGCGATTCGGACGTCGCCCCGGGTTTCGTCCCCGCCCTCGTGCACCTTTTCATGTAAAATCCGGCCTTCCGCTGTCAGCCGATTCTCATCCCAGACGCCTTCCAAGTGAATGAGGGCGCACTGGCGCTCGCAGAACATGAGGTGCTGGAGCGCAGAGAGCGGCAGCAAATCGTCTTCCGAATACACTTATTTCCTCCCGTAGTGCGCTCTTTTTTCTCTCACACTGAAACCGATCTGTTTGCGGGTTGGTTCCGGCGGTGACATCAATTGACGGATTGCTTCAAATAGCGTCTGAATCCCTTCTTCATTGCTTGCGACCCGACGCTCCAATTCGGTCAGTTTCGCAGCGAGTTCATGGTGGGCCGCCAGAAGCCCGCGCAGACGGACAAAGGCTCGCATGATCGCCACGTTCACGTGCACTGCGCGCTCGCTTCGAAGCACGCCCGAAAGCATCGCAACTCCCTCTTCGGTGAAGGCGTAAGGGCGATACCGCCTGCCTCCACGGCCTTCGTTTGAGGTTCCAATCTGGAACCTCAAACGCGCAACTTCCTCTCGCGCAAGAGGAAACACAAAGTCGGCCGGAAACCGATCGCGATTCCGACTGACCGCCTTGTTCAACTCCTTTGTCTTCACACCGTACAGCGTGGCGAGATCGCTATCCAGCATCACCCGCTGGCCGCGGAGGAGGTAGATCATCCCCTCCACCCGCGAAGCGGGGAGTCGCTCTCTAGCCATGATCCGCCCTCCTACAGCATCTCGATCAGCTCGACGCCGGCAGGAACTCCAGCCTTGTTGACCCTGACCTTGTAGTCGGAGTAGGCCCGCGCAGGCTTGGAGACATCACCCGACCTCTCGACGCCAACCAAATCAAACAGCGCTTGCGCGGGGGCCTTCCCAAGCTTGTCGGCGTGCTTGAAGACAATCAGCTTTCTCGCCGCCATCTTGCCGCGAGCGGCGGAGTGGTCGTGCTCGAACATATTCTGGAGAGCCTGCCAGAGCAGTTCCAGATCGTCCTCGGAGAAGCCTGTCTGGGCCGCCAAGGGGGCTGAGATGAAGCCTTCGCTCCGGTAGAGCGCGTACGGCACCGCATGTTTGCGCCCCATCGTGCGGTTGTCTCCAGCTTGATCTTTCGCCTCCTGCTCCGTCTCCACCGCCATACGCGTGATACTCAATTCCAAGCCGGCAATCGGTTCGACGCTCCGACCAAAGCTGAACTGTACCGGTCCTCGAACCTGCCCGCAGTTGTTGACCTTAGTTGACATCACCGCGCCAAACGTACGGACGTCATAGAAGTGCTCGCACATCCAGGCGCGTGCCGCCGCAATACGTTTCTCCTCGTCCCCCTCCACCTCGGTCGCCTTGTAGGCTGGGGCTCGCGAGGTCGAGAGCACGGCCTTCTCCTTCACATAGATCATGAAGGGCGCCTCATCGTCTTTGGCCAACTGTACGTAGTTGCGCACCTTGCGTTTCAGGCATACATCGGTGACAATCCCGTGCCCCGTTTCCGGATCGATGCGCGGCATGTTCCCGGCGTCCGGGTCTCCGTTGGGGTTTCCATTTTCAACATCGAACAGGTAGACAAACTCGAATCGGTTCTTGATGGCTTCAGTCATGGGTTATTTCTCCTCCTTGGTTCCCTGCTTCTTGGCCAGGCGTTGATGGTAGTAACCGAGCGCGAACATGCCCTGCTGCTCAAGGTTCAATCGCGGCGGAAAACGCTCCGGCAATCCTCCCACGATGTCAGCGTTCAGGTTCTCCATCGTCACGGCCAATCCCTTCTTGTCGCCAGAGAGCTTGGATAAGTGGTGCTGGTTCAGTCGAACAAGTACTGGGAATACCGCAGCCGGCGTCGCGGATGCGGACCCGTAGTAACGATCACGGATGGTCGCATTGATCCCCGGATTCGCGTATTCCTGCGTCCTTTCCAGCACCGCAAACAACCGACCGAGCAGATAACCGGGCTCCCGACAGTCGGGATTGAGACTCATACTCACCTCCATGTTGTAGTTTCTAACCAGCACCGCTTTGATCAAAGCAGCTCGAAAGTAGCTCACATTCGCTTCCGGCTTTCCCCTCTTGGTCTTCGCCGCCTGTTCCGCGTGTGCGCGAGCCAGCAAGGTCGGGAGAAGGGACGCGGGATAGCGACCGCCGGAAAGCACGGACCGCATCATCGCGTCTGCCAGGGTCTCGGGGATATTCTTGGCTTCATGCAGTACGGCGGTTTCCGGCAGAAGCCGATCAAGCGCGGGATACTCGGGCTCATTCTCAAACCGACGCTTGATCGCCAGATCCTCGAAGTGCCGTTTCAGCCTCTCCCCCATCTCGCCCACCGTCCCGGCGTACCAGAAGCGCACGCTCAACCGCGCCTTGGCCGGAGCGGCCAAGCCGAGCATGTAAAACGGAACGGACGGGTCGAGGTCCTTCGGGAAACGACCGGAGCGAACGGCCTCCAGCCATTCGCGCAATCGGGCCAATTCTGCAGTATCATCCGAGGTCTCGAACACCATCCCCATGAACGATTCAGCCTTGGATGCTTGTGCCGTCCAGTAGAGCGCGGTGGCATCCGCCAATTGAATCCGCTGATGGCCCTGTTTGAGCAGGTGGTTCAACGCTGTCGTGTATTCGAACGCCGCCGACTCACTCACCGGAGCGTTGAAGCTCTGCTCCTTGCCGTAGGAGCAGACAGCATCGAAGTTGAACGACACCAGCGCGGCGCCTGTGGTCTGAGCGTTCCGGACGCCTTTGATAGAAGGATGCAAGCGTGCAATGGGACTTGGGTTGCCCGTAACGAGGCAGACGCCGCCAGTTGAGTCCTTTGTCTGAGGCATGTGTTCCCAAGCTCGCTTCAGTCGCTCTCTGTTGTGCAGATAACCTTCGTCCGCGTACTCGAAGACCACGGTTGTGCCAACCCATTCCATCCATCGATCGAGTGCGGCTGCCTTCTCGGCTTCCCACGTATCGAGGAATCGCAACATCGCTTCCGCAGCCGGATCATCCACGCCTGCAAGAAGGTCGCGGTGGAGCTTTCGAAAACTGTCGAACTTCTCAGCCGCACGTTCCGCCTTGCCCTTGCCATCATCTCCGAGCGCGTACCCCGTTTCGTCTCCCAGAAACCCCGGCTTGATGGACGCGCCCGTTCTGCCCGTTGGTCGCGCCGGGATGACCAGAAGTGCCGGCCTCGGCTTGCCCTTACCGGTGATTCTGATGTCGCGCACTTGCAGAATCTGGCCGTCATGACCGAGCACAAGGGATGTCGTCACCCCCTGCGCACAGTAGCCCGGCGGCGCAATGCCCGATGAGGAATCGGAAGCCAACCGACCATAGTACCGTGCAAGCGCCTGTAGAATCATGGCTTCACCTCCGCTGGTGTGAATGGTGGAACATCCAGCACACCGTCCACCAGCTTGGCATCGAAGAAGTGCGGCCTCCGGTCGTTGGCGTGGTCGATATCGTGGAGCATGAATCCCAGATCGCGCTCCCCTTTGACAGGCGAGGCGGGGATCTCCGCAACCGGCTCGAACAACGCCGGGAACTCACGGCAACCGAGATACGGCCGGTGATAGCACGCCCCGTCTTTCACGCGACGGTTGAACTGGTCGAGGTGTTTGCCTTCGTTGCGCTCGCCGGACACGATCTCGAAATGGGCCTCAATCACGTACTCTACGTCGCGCAGGATCATCGCGGCACGCTGCTGCCTCTTGTCTTCGACGAAGAGCGCCAAACTCCCCTGTCCACGTCGCATCGCGGTCAGCATGTTGTCGACGGAAGCTTTGTCCGACACCTCGTTCCGCCGGACGCTCGTGAAGCGAATCGGCTTCAGCACGTGAATTTTGTCCACCGCCCAACGGATTTCCGGCTTCCAGTAGATCGCCTCCAAGACACCCCGCGCGGCCGAGGGCGTCATCACGTCGTAGCTGACCCGCTCCGCCTTCATCTCAGGCCGCGTGAAGCAGGCGTAATCCCCCCGCACTCGCACTCTCACGCCATAGCTCATCCTCGCTTCTCCTTTCCGTCGAAATAGAGCGCCTCGGGCTCGAACACCTCGGACACCTCGACATTCAGACCCGTGCGCGGATCGTACGCGTCGTCGCGAATCAGAACGAAATAGCGTTCGTGAATCTGCTCCACCGCGCTCCCGAGCTTCGCCAGGTCCTGCGCGTAGACATTCACACTGAAGCGCTGGAGCTTGCGGAGGAGACCGCCCGACGGGCCATCGCGACGCAACGCAGCGATCAAGCCTCGCGCCTCCTCGTCGTAGGGCACGAGCACGGGCCAACCGTCATCACGAATCATGCGAAACTCGCGGGCAATGCCCTCAAACGGAATCCAGAGGGTCTTCAGATCGAATTCCCGAGTCCGCCTCAGGATTCCCGGCACATCCATGCGATCGGATTGCGTCCAGTAATGCCGCTCAAAGTAGGCACGCACGGCATCAAGGCTCAGCGGATCATCTGCGAAGAGCGGAAGAACGAGCTCGGCGGCTTGTGCGGCCTGCCGCAGGAGACCGGCGGGCGGCGGCTTCTCGCCCTGAAAGACGAATGTCTCTCCTCGATCGAGCCGTCCCTCGCGATTGCAGCGTCCGGCGGCCTGCGCGATCGAATCGAGTCCCGCCATGGCCCGGAACACAACCGGGAAATCAACATCCACGCCGGCCTCGATGAGTTGCGTGCTCACCACCCGACAAGCAGCGTTTGGCGTCGCCAAACGCTCCCTGATCGTCGCGATGACGGCCCGACGGTGCGTTGGACACATCAGTGCGCTTAAGTGGAAGCAGTCATCGCCGGCCAGCAGTCCATGAAGCTTCCGAGCATGCCGACGTGTGTTGACAATGCACAATGCGCGCGGATGTTTCCGCAACGCTTCACCCACTTCTTCATCGGTCTGCTTGCCCAGCACTCGCACATTGACGCGCTTCAGCTCAGCCGCGAGCGCAGAGGGATCGGGAATGATCTCGTGGACATGGTCAATCCCCTTGGGAAACTGCGCACACCGATTCAGCGCCGGCTGGGTTGCCGTGCAAAGAAGAACGGTCGCGCCATAGTCGGCAACGAGCTCCCGGAGAGCCTCCAGGCAGGGCTCCAGAAGGGCGACAGGCAGAGCCTGTGCCTCATCCAGGATGATCACGCTTCGCGCCAGATTGTGCAGCTTCCGGCAGGCGGACACTCGATTGCCGTGGATCGACTCAAAGAGCTGAACATTGGTCGTCACGACCACCGGCGCATCCCAGTTCTCCGTCGCGAGCTTCGCGACATCGTCACGTTCATCCGGGTCCAGGTTACTGTGGTGTTCGATCACACCATCCGCGCAATCGCCCAGAGCCTTGCGGAAGACATCCGCGTTCTGCTCGATGATGCTGGTGAACGGGAGAGCGTAGATGACCCGGCCGAGACCGTGCGTGCGGGCATGGCGCAACGCGAAGGCCAGTGATGACAACGTCTTTCCACCCCCCGTGGGCACCGTAAGCGAGAAAAAGCTGGGCGGCCAACTCGACGCCTGTACGCAGTCATGCAGGACGCGACGACGCGCATGACTAACGGCGGCCGAGCCTTTGGCCGGCAGCATCTCCAAGTACCGGAAAAGCCTTTTCTCCATTCGTCCAATGTCTGGAAGACCTCCTCGCGCCTTCGCTTGTTCGGGTTTCATGAAGGCTTCCGTGTTCAGGAAGTCCGCATCCACAAGACAGGAGAAGAGCATGCGAACGAAGAACGCGATCTGATAGAGGTATCGATCCTTGTCCAGCCAAGAGAGCTGTCTGGGCAGTGTCTTCGGCGAGAGAATGTCGGGTGGAACGAGCGAGAAGTCTTCGACAACCTTCCGCAAGCGCGCTTGAAGATCGGAACTTACGGCGGAAGAGCCGTTCGGCAACCCCCCGTGATGGCCGGCAATCACGTAGGCGATCAGCTTCCCTGCCTGAGGATCGATGTCACCGGCCACGGCATGTTGCGCACCTGCGGTCGAGTGGTCGACGTGCTCTGTCGAACCGTTCAGCCGCCGCTGGAATGCTTCTGAGTATTTTCCCAAGTCATGCCACAGCCCCGCCAGATATGCCCAATCCTCCGCCCCGAATGGCTTGGCAAACTTAGCGGCGAGTTCGGCGGTGCACTTGAGATGGTCCTCCAAGAGATGCCACCTTTTCGGCGGCGCGCTTTCCCGGCTATGGGCGTAGAATGGGCCCGGCATGTATGAATCTCCCCCTGTCTCTCCAAAGCCGATTCTCTCACGCCTGTCAAGCGGAGGGTTTCAGCAGGGAGATGGGATCGGCGTCAACTCGCGCCGGCGAGCTGGCCGAACTTGAGGGCGTCGCCGTCGGCGGTGACCTCGATGGCCTCGGAGCCGGCGAGGTGGCCGCTCAAGAGCTCTTCGGCGAGGGGATCCTCGAGGTATTTCTCCACAGCGCGGCGCATGGGCCGCGCGCCCAGGAGGGGATCGAATCCCTTGCCGATCAGGAACTTCCGGGCCGGGTCGGAGAGGTGCAGTTCGATATTCTTCGCCGCGAGGCGTTTCCGGATCTTGGCGACTTCGAGGTCGAGGATCTTCTCCATGTCCTCGATGCCGAGCTGCCGGAAGACGATGACTTCCTCGACGCGGTTGAGCAGTTCCGGCCGGAAGACGCGCTTGGCCTCGTCGAGCATCTGCCTCTTCAGCGCGTCGTAGTCCGCGGCGGCGTCGGTGCGGCTGAAGCCCATCGCCCCGCCCTTGCGCACGAACTCGGAGCCGAGGTTGGAGGTCATCAGCACGACCGTGTTGCGGAAGTCCACGCTGCGCCCGAGGCTGTCGGTCAGTTTGCCCTCCTCGAGGATCTGCAGGAGGATGTTCATCGTGTCCGGGTGGGCCTTCTCGATCTCGTCGAAGAGGACCACGCTGTAGGGCCGGCGCCGGACCTTCTCCGTGAGCTGCCCGCCCTCCTCGTACCCGACGTAGCCCGGCGGCGAGCCGACCATGCGCGAGACGTTGAACTTCTCCATGTACTCGGACATGTCGATCTGGATCAGCGCGTCGGGGTCGTCGAACATGAACTCGGCCAGGGCCTTGGCGAGCAGGGTCTTGCCGACGCCGGTGGGGCCGAGCAGGATGAACGAGCCGATCGGCCGGCGCGGGTCCTTGAGCTCGGCGCGGGAGCGGCGCAGGGCCTTGGAGATCGCGGCCACGGCGGCGTCCTGCCCGATGACGGTCTTGCGGATGTTCGCTTCCATCTGGAGGAGCTTCTTGGACTCGAGGTCGGCCATCTTGGTCAGCGGGACGCCGGTCCACTTGGATACGATGTGGCGGATGTCCTCGGCATCGACCGTGACGATCTTGCCGTCCTGCTCCTTGCGCCACGCCTCCATGGCCTTGTCGGCCTCCTCGCGGGCCTGGCGCTCCTGGTCGCGGAAGGCGGCGGCCTGCTCGAACTGCTGGAGCTTGATCGCCTCCTCCTTCTGCTTCCGGATCTCCTCGATCTTCTTCTCCTGCTCCTTGAGGTCGGGCGGCCGGGTCATCGCGGAGATGCGGCCGCGCGCGCCGGCCTCGTCCATGACGTCGATCGCCTTGTCCGGCAGGTAGCGCGAGGTCAGGTAGCGCGAGGAGAGGTGGACGGCCTCGACGATCGCCTCGTCGGTGATCTTCGCGTGGTGGTGCTCCTCGTAGCGCGGGCGGAGGCCGCGGAGGATCTCGACGGCCTCCTCGATCGTCGGCTCGCGCACGGTGATGGACTGGAAGCGGCGCTCGAGGGCGGCGTCCTTCTCGATGAACTTCCGGTACTCGGCCAGGGTCGTCGCGCCGACGCACTGCAGCTCGCCGCGGGAAAGCGCGGGCTTGATGATGTTGGACGCGTCCATCGCGCCCTCGGCCGAGCCCGCCCCGACGATGCTGTGCAGCTCGTCGATGAAGAGGATGACGTTCTTGTTCCGGCGGATCTCGTCCATGACGGCCTTGATCCGCTCCTCGAACTGGCCGCGGTACTTCGTGCCCGCGACCATCAGCGCCAGGTCAAGCGTGACCACGCGCTTGCCGCGCAGCAGCTCCGGCACGTCGCCGCGGGTGATGGCCTGGGCCAGGCCCTCGACGATCGCGGTCTTGCCGACGCCCGCCTCGCCGAGGAGCACGGGGTTGTTCTTGGTCCGGCGGCAGAGGATCTGGATCACGCGCTCGATCTCGTTGGCCCGGCCGATCACGGGGTCGAGCTGGCCCTTGTTCGCCAGGTCGGTCAGGTCGCGCCCGAACGTGCTCAACGCCGGGGTCTTGGAATCCTTGGCGGCGGCCGGCTTGCCCTCGGGGCCGGCGGGCCCGCCGGACGGCTCGCCGGGCGGCGGCTCCATGGACGGGTCGTAGCCGGGATCCAGCTCCTTCATGACCTCAACGCGGGTTTTTTCGAGGTCCACCTCGAGGTTCTTCAGCACGCGGGCGGCGGCGCCCTCGCCTTCGCGGAGCAGGCCGAGCAGGAGGTGCTCGGTGCCCACGTAGGCGTGGTTCAGGGCACGGGCCTCGCTGCCGGCCAGGGCCAGGACCTTCTTCATGCGGGGGGTGAAGGGCACATTGCCGGCGGTCTTGGTCGCCGGACCGACGCCGACGGCCTTCTCGACCTCCAGGCGCACGGTCTCGAGGTCGATGCCCATCTTGCGCAGGACGTTGACGGCCACGCCCTGCCCCAGCGCGACCAGGCCGAGGAGCAGGTGCTCCGTGCCGACGTAGCCGTGGTTGAACCGGTCGGCCTCCTTGCGGGCCAACTGGACCACCTGCTGCGCCCTGGGTGTAAAATTGTTCATGGCCAACCGCCTACGCCAGCTTCAAGCCGCTTTCCGCCAGGACCTGCCGCACCTGCTGCGCCCGCGCCACGTCCCGGTTGCGGGGCTTCAGCTTGCGCCCCTCCCTTTTCTGGAGGTGCGCGGGCTGCGTGACGACGAGCAGCTCGTCCAGCGGCCGCCGGTCCTTGCATTTCAATATACCCATTTCCAGGCCCAATCGCAAACCGGAAACCAGGTCCAGCGCCTCCTTGGAGGCCAGGATATGCGCGTTCTGCAGGATCCCGAGCGACCGCCCGACGTGGTCGCGCAGGACGGGCTCTTTCCGGTCCCGCAGACGGGCCCGCGCGTTCTTCTCGTGCTCGACGATCTCCAGCACGATCTGCTCCAGGCCGTGGACGATCTCGCCTTCCTTCTCGCCGAGGGTGATCTGGTTGGACACCTGGAACATGTTGCCGACAGCCTCCGTGCCCTCGCCCCACAGGCCGCGGACCGCCAGTCCGATCTTGGTGACGCCCTTGATCACGGGATTGATTTCGTTCATGAGCACGAGGCCCGGGACGTGCACCATCACGCTGGCGCGCAGGCCGGTGCCGACGTTGGACGGGCAGGCGGTCAGGTAGCCGAGGCGGGGCGAGAAGGCGTAGCGCACCCGGCCCCCGATCTCGTCGTCCAGCCGGTTCATGACCTCCCAGGCCTCGCGGATGTCGAGTCCCGGCCGGATCACCTGCAGGCGGAGGTGGTCCTCCTCGTTGACCATCACGGCCACGCGCTCGTCCGGCGTGCCGACCAGCCCGCTGCCGCGGCCCCGGCCGGCGTGCTCGTGGCTGATCAGGTGCCGCTCGAACAGGATCTGCCGGTCCAACTCGTCCAGCTCTTCCATCCCCACGGCGTAGGATCCGGAGAGGGTCGGCGCGGCCTGCAGCGTGGGGCGCAGGGACTGCCAGATCTTCTCGCACTCCTCCTCGCCGGCCCAGCCGGGGAAGGCGGCGTTGTGCAGGTTGCGCGCCAGCCGGATGCGGCTGCTGACCACCGGGTCGGACCCGCCCCCGGCATCCAGCCAGGCGGCCGGGCGGCCGATGAGATCGTCCACGTTCACGGGGCCTTCTCCCCGGCCGCGGCGCGCGCGGCCTGGATCCGGTCCCGCAGCCGCGCGGCCTCCTCGTACTGCTCCGCGGCGACGGCCTTCTCCAGCGCCCTCTGCAGCGCGGCCAGGTCGTCGCGGGCGGGGGCCGGCGGCGGCCGGGCGGGAACGCCGCCCGGCGTCTTGCCGACATGCTGCTCGCTGCGGTGCATGCCCTTGATGAGCGGCCCCAGCTCGACGGCAAACGCCTCGTAGCAGTCCGGGCAGCCCAGCCGGCCGGTCTTCTTGAAATCCGCCGTCCGCATGTGGCAGCGCGGGCAGGAGCGCTCGTCGACGGACGGCTTCTCCTTCTGCGGCTCGACCGCCTTGCCCAGGCCCATCAGCAGGTCGGAGATGGAGACCGGGCCGTGGACGTCGAGCCCCTTCTGGGCGGCGCACTCCTCGCAGAGGTGGACCTTCTTGACGGAATCGTCCACCACCTGCGTGAGGTGCACGGTGGCTTCCCGCTGCTGGCAGGATTCGCAAAGCACGGCCGTTCCTCCCGGCTCACTCGATCGGTGTGCCGGACCGCTGGGCGACCGCGTGGAAATGCTTCGCCAGCTTCCGGGTCATGGGGCCCGGCTTGCCGTTGCCGATCACGCGCTGGTCCACGTTGGTCACGCTGATGATCTCCGCCGCGGTTCCGGTCAGGAACACCTCGTCGGCGGTGTACAGGTCGTAGCGCGTCATCACGTTCTCGTTCACGGTCAGCCCGTGCTCGGGCGCGAGTTCCATCACCACGGCGCGCGTGATGCCCTCCAGCGAGCCGCACCACGGCGGCGGCGTGAGCAGCGTCTTGCCGCGCAGCGCGAACACGTTGTCGCCCGACGCCTCGGCCACGTAGCCCTGCGGGTTGAGCATGATGCACTCCATCACGCCGGCGTTCATGGCCTCGATCTTGGCGAGCACGTTGTTGAGATAGTTCAGGCTCTTGATGCGCGGGTTCACGGCCTCGGCCTGGTTGCGCATCGTGCCCACGGTGATGATGGACATCCCCGTCTCGTAGAGCTTCTTGGGGTAGAGCTGTATCCCGCCCGCGATGATGATCACCTGCGGCTTCTTGCACGTGAAGGGATTGAGCCCGAGCGTCCCCACGCCCCGGGTCACCACGAGCCGGATGTAGCCGTCCCGGACGCCGTTGGCCTTGCACGTCATCACCACGGCGCGGGCCAGGGCTTCCTTCGTCATCGGGATCACCAGGGCGATGGCCTTGGCGCTGCGGTACAGGCGGTCGAGGTGATCGTCGAGCTTGAACACGCGCCCGTTGTACGCGCGGATGCCCTCGAACACGCCGTCGCCGTAGAGCAACCCGTGGTCGAACACCGACACCATCGCCTTCGACTCGTCCACCAGCCTGCCGTCCAGATAGATCTTCATGTCCGCCGTTCTCCAATGGCGGGGAACTCTAGCACAACGGCGGGCCTATGCCAAACATCCATCTTTCAGGCGCAGGCGGCGGTCGCAGCGCCCGGCGACGGCGTCGTTGTGGGTCACCAGCACGAGGGTGCGGCCGCGCTCGCGGGTGAGCCCGAAGAGGTGGGCCAGGACCTGGTCCCCCGTCTCGGAATCCAGGTTGCCCGTGGGCTCGTCGGCGAGGATCAGGTCCGGATCGTTCATCAGGGCGCGGGCGAGCGCGGCGCGCTGCTGCTCGCCGCCGGAGAGCTCCGCCGGCCGGTGCGGCGCGCGGGCGGCCAGCCCGACGCGGTCCAGCAGCTCCGCGGCCCGCCGGCGCAGGCGGCCGGCCGCGCGCGCGGCGCCGAACCGGCTCATCGCCGGCAGCATCACGTTCTCCAGCACGTCCAGCTCGGGCAGGAGGTAGTAGGACTGGAACACGAAGCCGATCCGCGTCGCGCGGATCTCGGCCCGCGCGTTCTCGGAGAGGTCGTACAGGTTCTTCATCTCCAGCCGCACCGTGCCCCGGTCGGGCCGGTCCAGGCCGCCGAGCAGGTGCAGCAGCGTGCTCTTCCCCGCGCCGCTGGCCCCGGTCACCGCGACCGACTCGCCCGCCCGGACGTCGAGCGAGACGCCGCGCAGGACGGGGATCTCCGTCGCGCCGACGCGGTAGGTCTTGTGCAGGCCCTGCGCGCCCAGGAACAGGCCGCTGGCGGCGGGGTTACTCATAGCGCAGGGCCCTCACGGGATCGAGCTTCGCGGCGCGCCAGGCGGGGATCAGCCCGGCCAGCGTGCAGATGACCAGCACGGCCAGGGCAACGAGGCCGATGTCCGTCCACGAGATCACCGCGGGGATCTCGCTCAAGTGGTAGAGCTCCTTCGGCAGCAGCTCCAGCCCGAACCGGCGGTTGAGCCAGCCCATCAGCACGTTGCGGTACTGCAGCACCAGCAGGCCGGCGCCGATGCCCGCGACGGTGCCGATCAGGCCGTCGATCCAGCCCTGCCAGATGAACACGCGCATGATGCTGCCCGACGGGAACCCGAGGGCCTTGAGCAGGCCGATCTCGTGCGTCTTCTGCACGGTGATGGTGATGAGCGTGTTCGTGATGCCGAACGCGGCGACGACGGTGATGAAGATCAGCAGGAAGAACATCATGTTTTTCTCCACGCGGAGCGCGGCGAAGAGCTGGTGGTTCTGCTCCATCCAGGTGGTCACCCGCGTTCCGGGGCCGAGCTCTTCCTCGATCCGCGCGGCGACGACATCGGCATGGTAGGGATCGCCGGTCATCACCTGGATCCCGTGGACGCCCTGCTCCAGCCCGTACAGGTCGCGCGCCCGGGGCAGCGAGGCGAGCAGGAACCCGACGTCGAATTCCCACATGCCCAGCTCGAAGATCCCCGCGACGGTCAGCTCCTCGGGCAGGTAAATCTCGTCCGAGGCCGTGAAGTTCTGCGGCGAGTAGACCAGCAGGCGGTCGCCGGGGACGACGCCCAGTTGCCCGGCCAGGTCGCTGCCGATGACCACGTTGTCGTCCTCGACGTTGAACTCGCCGTCCACCATGTGGTCGGGGATCCGGCTGACGGTCCGCTCCTGCTCGGGGTCGATGCCGCGGGCCATCGGCGTGTACACGCGGTCGTTGTGCTGGACGAAGACGAGGCCCTGCACGAACGGCGCCGCGCCCGAGACGCCCTCGATCTTCCGCAGCCGCTCGACCAGCTCGTCCTCGTTCTCGATGACCTCCCAGCCGCCGACGGTGATGTGCGCGTTGAAGCTCAATATCTTCTCGCGCCACATCTCGTCGAAGCCGCTCATCACGGACAGGACGATGATCAGGACCGCGACGCCGAGGAGCACCCCGAGGACGGAGATCACCGTCACCACCGAGAGGAACGTCCGCTTCGGCTTCAGGTACTTCAGCGCCAGGTAGAGTGAAAACGGCAGGGCCATCGGATTAACCGCGGAGGCCGCAGAGGCTCGCAGAGGTCATGTTTTTGGCTTCAATTGCGGGAACAGGATCACGTCCCGGATCGCCTCGGCGCCGGTCAGGACCATCAGCAGGCGGTCGATACCGATGCCCATGCCGCCGGCCGGGGGCATGCCGTGCTCCAGCGCGGTCAGGAAATCGTGGTCCACCTTGGATTCGTCGCCCTTCGCCTGGGCCTCGAGCCGGCGGCGCTGCTCCAGCGGGTCGTTCAGCTCGCTGTAGGCCGGCGCGATCTCGCGGCCCTGCATGACCAGCTCGAAGACGTCCACCGTCGTCGGGTCGTCGGCGCAGGGCTTGGCCAGCGGGATCAGCTCCGCCGGGAACCGAGTGACGAAGACCGGCCCGGCCAGCGACTTCTCGACGAGCTTCTCGTAGATCTCGTGCGTCACGTCCAGCTTCGCCCACTCCGGCGCGATGGCGAGGCCCATCCCCTGCGCGCGCTCGCGCGCCCGGGGCAGGTCCAGGTCGAACCAGTCCGCGCCGGCTTTCTCGAGGATCAGCTCGCGGTACGTCTTCTCGGGCCAGGGCAGCGCCAGGTCGTACGGGCGCTCCACGCTGCCGACCTTCAGCGCGCCGAAGACGGTCTGCGCGACGTGCGTGACGAGGTCCTGCACGAGGCGCATCATCCCGCGCACGTCCGTGTAGGCCTCGTAGATTTCCAGCATCGTGAACTCGGGGTTATGCGACCGGTCGAGGCCCTCGTTGCGGAAGTTGCGGTTCAGCTCGAAGACCTTGTCGTAGCCGCCGACCAGGAGGCGCTTGAGGTACAGCTCCGGCGCGATGCGGAGGAACATGTCGTGGCCGAGCGCGTGGTAATGGGTCTTGAACGGGTTCGCCGTCGCGCCGCCGGCCATGGCCTGGATCATCGGCGTCTCGACCTCGCTGAAGCCCCGGTCCGAGAGGAACTTCCGGATCGCGGCGATGGCCTGCGTCCGGCGGTCGAAGAGCGAGCGCACCTCGGGGTTCGCGATCAGGTCCAGGTAGCGGTAGCGATAGCGCATCTCGACATCGTGCAGGCCGTGCCACTTCTCCGGCAGCGGCAGGAGGGCCTTGGAGAGCAGCGTCCAGGCGTTCACCTTCAGGCTCTGCTCGCCGGTCCGCGTGACGAACAGTTCCCCTTCGGCGCCGATCTGGTCGCCGAGGTCGAGGAGCTCGAAGGCCTCGAAGGCCTTTTCGCCGACGGCGTCCTTCTTGACGTAGACCTGGAGGCGCGCGGCGCCGTCCTGGAGGTGGGCGAAGATGCTCTTGCCCATCTGCCGTTTCGACACGATGCGGCCGGCGATCTTCGCGGGCTTCTGCTCGGCGAAGGCCGCGAGGATCTCGGCCAGCCGGCCCGTGCGCTCGAAGGGCGTGCCGAACGGCTCGTAGCCGAGGGATTGCAACCGGCACATGTTCTCGATGCGCTGCTGCCGGAACTCGTTTTCGCGCGGGCCCTGGTCCATGGTTCGTCTCCTGCGACGGTCCCAAAGGATAGGAGCCGCCTCCCGGCAAGTCAAGGAAGGGTCCAGCCCCGAATTCGTCGCTGACTCCGGCGCTCCGATGTCGTACCGTTCGCCTCCCATGTTGACGATCGCAAACATGTCCAAGGCCTTCGGCCCGGGCGTCCTGTTCGAGGACGCCGCGCTCCAGGTCGGACCGGGGGACCGGATCGGGCTGGTCGGGCCCAACGGGTCCGGCAAGTCCACGCTGTTCTCGCTGATCCTGGGTCATGACGCGCCGGACGCCGGCGAGGTGACGCTGGACCGCGGGCTCACCGTCGGGCACCTGCCCCAGGAAACCGCGCCGGCCGGCGATGAAACCGTGCTGCAACTCGCCACGGCGGTCTCGCCGGAGGTGGTGGAACTGCAGCGGCGGATCAAGGAGTTCGAGGCCGGGCGCCACACCGAGTCGCACGATTTCCACGAGGTGCAGGCGCGCTTCGACGCGCTCGGCGGCTACCGGCTCGAACCCCGGGCGAAGACTATTCTCCACGGCCTGGCGTTCCGCGAACGCGACTTCGACCGGCCGCTGCGGGAGATGAGCGGCGGGTGGATCATGCGGGCGCACCTCGCCCGGCTGCTCGTCCAGCAGCCCGACCTGCTCATGCTCGACGAGCCGACGAACCACCTCGACCTCGAGACCCTCCAGTGGTTCCAGGGCTATTTGAAGAGCTACCCCGGCGCGATCCTGCTGATCTCGCACGACCGCGACTTCCTGGATCAGGTCGTCGGGAGCATCGTCGAGATCCGCGCGCGGAAGCTGGTCCGCTACCGCGGCCACTACGAGGAGTACCTCCGCCAGCGCGACGCCCGGGACGAGCAGCAGCTGGCTGCGTTCAAGACGCAGCAGCGCAAAATCAAGCAATTGCAGGAATTCGCCGACCGGTTCCGCGCCAAGAACACCAAGGCTTCGCAGGCGCAGTCCAAGCTGAAGCAGATCGAGCGTATGGACAAGATCGAGGCGCCGGAGGCCGACCGGCGCGCCATCAAGTTCAAGTTTCCCCAGCCCGCGCGCAGCGGGCACCGGGTGATCGCGCTGAAGGACATCCACCACGCCTACGGCGAGAACATGGTCTACCGCGGCGTGAATTTCGAGGCCGAGCGCGGACAGCGGCTCGTGCTCGTCGGCCCCAACGGCGCGGGCAAGTCCACCCTGCTCAAGCTCCTCGCGGGCGTGCTGCCGGTCCAGTCCGGCGCGCGCGAGCTCGGGCTCCACGTGAAACCCGGCTACTACGCCCAGCACCGCGTCGAGATGCTTCAGCCCGATCGCACCGTGCTGGCCGAGGCGCTCGACACGCCGCGGGCGCTGACCGAGGAATTCGCGCGGACGGTGCTGGGGTCGTTCCTCTTCACCGGCGACGACGTGTTCAAGCAGGTCGCCGTCTTGAGCGGCGGGGAGAAAAGCCGGCTGGCGCTGGTCAAGCTGCTGCTCGACCCGCCGAACCTGCTGCTCATGGACGAGCCGACCACGCACCTCGATCTCTCCAGCGTCGAGGCGCTGGTCCGGGCGCTGGAGCCGTACGAGGGCACGCTGATCTTCATCAGCCACGACGTCTACTTCATCCGCCGCCTCGCTCGACAGGTCCTGCACGTGGACGCCGGGCGGCTGACGCTGTACCACGGCGATTACCAGTACTACCTCGACAAGACGGCCGCGCGGGCGGTCGCCGCGGCCGGAACGGCGAAGCCCGCGGCGCCGTCGGAGGAGAAGGCACGAAAGCGGCAGGAGGCCGAGGCGCGCCAGGCGCGCTCGCGCGAGAAACGGAAGCTGGAAAAAATGGTGGACGAGCTCGAAGCGGAGATCGCGCGGCTGGAGGCGCGACAGGCGGAACTGACCCGCGAACTGGAAGACCCGGCCACGTATGAGAATCCCGGCCGCGCCGTCGCCGTGAACCGCGAATCGCAGGACCTGGTCGAAGAGCTCGCGCGCGTCACGAAGGAGTGGGAGGACGCGGCGGAGCGGCTGGAGGCCTTGGCCTGAATCGGCGTGACCTGGCCGTCCCGGCCGTGCGCCGATGATCAGGGCTTCTCTGCCCGGATGCGGTAACTCGCGCCGCCCTGCGTCGGGGCCAAGTCGAACAGGACCTCGCCGCCTTCCAGCCGGTTGGTGCTCCGGAGGGAATCCCACGCCGCGCCGTCGGCCGGCGAGGCCGCCTGCTCCAGCGTGTAGACCCGGCCGGTATTCACATCTTCGCTGGACACGCGCAGCGCGCCGCCCTGCCAGGTCACCTCGGCGGCCAGGAACGAGTTGCTGTCCCGGGGATTGGATCCGGCGATCCATTCCTGGAGATTGCTGAACAGGTCGCCGTCCGAGTCCGCCGAGGGCGTGGCATTGGTCCCGCCGTCGAAGTGCAGTTGCTCCCACCAGCTCGGCAGGCCGTCGCCGTCCTGGTCCACGAGGACGACCATCGGCACGGCCTCGGAATCCGCGCCGTCGTTGTCGGCGGCGTAGACCCGCACGGTCCAGGTCCCCGCCGCATCAGGCATCCACTCGAATGTGCCCAGCGTGTTCGTCGCGTACAGCCCCGCGCCCGCCGGCGCGTTGCTGATCGTCAGCGTGACCGGATCGTTCTGCGTCGCGGTCGCCCGGGCCTCGAACCGCAGCCAGGCCCCCACCCCGCCGGTCTGGACGCCGATCGGCTGGAGCACCGGCGGCGTGGTCTCGGGATCGAAGATGCTGGCCACCCACTCCGGGTGATCGATGAACGGGTTGCGGTTGTACTGGTACACTTGAAAGATTTTTTCGTTCCGGTTGCTTTCCGCGAGGCTCGGCGGGTCGGCCTCGTGCCACGCCCGCAAGGTCGTCAGAACACCCATCCGCCCCTCGGATGGATCGCTCGAAGCGTCTTGCAGTTGGATATCCTCGGTGTTCGCCTCCAGCCCGTCGTACCGGACATCCATGTAGAAGAGCGCGCGGGCAAGGTCGCCCTTGACCTCGTCGGGCGGCTCCCACGAGTCGCTGTCCATGCTGGTCTGCGGAGCCGAGTTGGTCGTGGGATTCCGGTAGGAGGGATCGGCCGGGTTGCTCTCGTCGAAATAGAGGTTGCCGCGCAGGGCGTTGACCTTGACGTCGGCGGCGAAGAGGTTGTGTACGTCGTTCTGGTCCGGCCCGTCGCCGCCCAGACCCCTCGATTCCGGCCACGCATGCTCCTTGTTCCACCCGTTGGGATCATTATAGAGGCTTTTGGCGATCGGGACCCGGCGATAGAGGCAGATGATGTTGTTCGTGTCGGCCGGGTCGGTATCCAGGTCCTTCATCGCGGTGTTTTCCTGGTCGTCGGTAAGCTGCCGCGAGCCGGTCGAGATGATTTCGTGGAGGGCGGCGCGCAGTTCCGGGCCGGCCTGGCCTTCGGTCCCGTAGTAGTACGGCTTGTTCGAGAGCACCAGGATGGCGAGCGTCTGCCGATTGGTTCCGTCCTTGTCCCCCGCGTGGAAAACCACGGCGACGTGACCGGTTTGGGCCAGGGTCGGCGTCCAGGAGAACGTGCAGGCCAGGGGCGCCGCCCCGGTCGCCCCGGCAAACAAGGCGCCCGCCGGCAGGTTCGTCGCCCACAGGCGCAGTTCGTCGGCATCCGGCTCCGTCGCGGTGACGTCCACCTGCACAAGGTTGGTCGCGGACAGCACCACGCTGGTCGCCGGGGGGGTCAGGAATAGTTCCGGGGGATGCGTCCCGCCGCCCCCATACGGAGACCAAGCGATATTATCGATGATGACCTGTTTCGCCGTCGCGTCGTGCTGGGCGAATTTAAGGACGAAGCTCCCCGCCTGGTTTACCGCCACCGGACTGCTCGTGTACGTGTTGCCCGGGACACCGAGCCGGACCGCGCTGACCAGCGCGCCGTTGACGGTCACATCGAAACACACGTTGGTCCCATTGGAGTTCGTGGCGCTGAAGCCCATGCGCCACTGGAAAGTCAGCGTGCCGCAGCCACCCGCGATCGAGCCCGAGGTGATGTTCGCGGCCGTGGTTTCCTTGTTCATGCAGGGCGAAGGCGCCGTGATCACCCGATCGCCACGGCACAGGGCATAGGACCACGTCGAGCCGTCACGGCCCAGGAAGGTCCCGTTGGAGTAGGTCCCGCCGGTCACGGGAAAATTGACGAAATCCTCGTACCCGGCCAACGCCGAGCGCACGACGGCCAGCAGCAGGGCCAGGAAAACGGCCGGGGCGGTTCGCTTCGTGAGCATGCCGCTTTATACCCGCTTTCGCAGGAACTGTTCACGATCGAAATGGCGGCCCGGCTGGCCGCGCGCTCACGCGGACCGCCGGATCAGCCGGTCGACCGACCAGCGGCCCGCGCCCTTGAGCAGGAACAGGAGCGCGGCAAACAGGAAGAGCAGCGCCTTTTCCTTGACGTCGAACGGGTCAGCCGCATGGGCCACGAAGGCCGCGATGCTCATGGTGAAGACCAGCAGGAATGAGGCGATCGTCGTGAGCGCGCCGAGCAGGAGCAGCGCGGCGCCCACGCTCTCGGCCACGGCGGCCATGAAGCCCCACGCCACCGCCGGACCGGGCACCCCGATGGACCCCATCACTGCGCCCACTTTCTCCCAGAATTCCGGACCGCTTGTGATCTTCGGAATACCGTGCGTCAGCATCGCCGCGCCGACGAATACCCGCAGAACGAGCAGCCCGATATTGGGGTCGTCCGAGGTGATAAACAGGAACTTGAGCAGTTTCTTCATGACCGCCTCCCATTTTTCCGAAACGTACCGCAGGGAACCCGTTTCGCAAGGGAAGCTACAGCGGGCGGTTCCACACCCCTGCAAACGACTTCACCCGCTCCTCGTCCAACGGGCATTCCCAGTAGCCGCCCCGCTTCAGCGAGGAGCCCACGATCAGCCCGTCCGCGTACCGCGCGCACAGCGGCAGGTTCTCGATCGTCACGCCCGACCCGACCAGCAGCGGCGGCGACCAGGCGCGGCCCAGCGTCTTCGCGGTGTAGGCCTTCACCTTGTCGATGGCCTCGCGGGTCCACCGCAGGTCCTCCTCGGCCACTTCGCTCCCCGTGGCCTTGCCCGTGACGATCACGCCCTCGAGTTTCTGGAAAAGGATGTTGTCCAGCCACGGCTCGAGCGGTTCCAGTTCGGCCGGGAACACCGTGTGCTTCTTCTGCAGGTCCGCGTACACCTGCGGCCCGGCGCTTTTGCTGCCCTGTCGCGCCAAGAATTGCTGCCGCGCGATGTACAGCTTCGCCAGGTTGCCCCGGTTCGGCGTCCGGCCCTCGGGCCGCACGCCTTCGAAGAGAACGCTCTCGCACCGGATAAAATCCAGGCCGCACCGGCACGCGATATCCATCGCCCAGTCATCGGAGAACGCCAGGACCTGGAGCCCGATCCGCGCCTCCGGATACGCGACCCGCAGCCGCTCGGCCAGCGCCTGCATGACCCAGAAGATCACCGGGGGCTGCTCCCCCCGGACAAAATACGGGCCGGCCACGTTCTCCAGCATCAGCGCCGGGAAGCCATGCCGAACGTATACCGCCGCCTCGGCCAGCATCCGGTCCTCGATGAACGGAAAAAACGAAAGGGCCCGGACGCGCTGCGACCCGGCGCCCATGTCGTCTTCCGACAGCGCCAGTCCGGGGAACGGGGGCAGCGGATCGAGTTTCTCCAGGAGTTCCCAGTCCCGCGGCGCGGCGGCGGGCAGGCCCAGCGCGTCGCAGTGCGCGGGCGGCGAGGCCAGGATCGTGTTGACGGGCACATGCAGCATCCCCACCAGCATCGGTCGTGACACGCTCATGCCCTGACTGTCGCCGAACGATCCCGCCCCTGTCAAGAAAGCGAGGCTGTGAACCACGGGCTCGTGGGAACTCGCCCCTCCAAACTCCCTGCAAGCAAGATTTGGAGGGCGGAGCTCCAGCGACGCCGCCGGGTCAAGGAGACGGGATGAAGGAACACCACGGATTTCACGGATTACACGGACAAGGGACAGGCGATTATCCGTGTAATTCGTGATTCTTTCTGGATTACGCGTTGTACCGGTACCCCGCGCCGTGGACGGTCAGGATGATCGCCGGGCGGGCGGGATCTTTTTCGATTTTCTTGCGCAACTGCGCGACATGCTGGTCCAGCGTGCGCGTCGTGCCGAGGTAGTCGAGGCCCCAGACGGCGTTGAGGATGGCGTCGCGGCCGAGCACCTCGCCCGGACGGGCGTGAAAATATTCGACCAGCTTCACCTCGCGGGCCGTGAGCGCGTGGACCTTTTTCCCGCGGGCCGCGGTGAATTTCTTCCGGTCCACCTCGACCTCGCCGAAGCGCAGCACGTCCGGCAGTTCGGCCGTCGGCTCCGGGGGCGGTCCCTGCCGCCGCGCCCGGCGCAGGACGGCCGCGATCCGGGCCAGCAGTTCGCGCACGCCGAAGGGCTTGGTGATGTAATCGTCCGCGCCCAGCTCCAACCCGACGACCTTGTCGATCTCCTCGCCCTTGGCCGTGAGCATGACCACGGGCATGTCGGCGTTGACTTTGCGGATCTCCCGGCAGACGTCGTAGCCGTTGACGCCGGGCATCATGACGTCGAGGAGCACCAGGTCAAACGCCTCGCGCGCGAACCGGTCCAGCGCGGCCCGGCCGTCGCGCGCGACGACCGCCGCGTAACCCTCGCTCTCCAGCGCGTCCTCGAGCCCGCGCGCGATCGCGGCGTCGTCCTCGGCCACCAGGATCTTCACCCGTTTCATGACCCCGCCCTTTCCCGCGGAACTGCGAGTTCGAAGACGGCGCCCCCGCCCTCCCGCGGTTCAAACCGCACGTCGCCGCCCAGGTCGCGCATCATCCGGCGGGCGATGCTCAAGCCCAGCCCGCAACCGGGTTGCTTCGCCGAGAGCGAATCATCCACCCGGTAGAACTGCTCGAAGAGCCGCGCCCGGTGCGCGGACGGGATGCCCGGACCGCGGTCCAGGAACCGCGCGCGGCAGCCCTGTTCGTCCGCGCCGAACTCGACCCGCAGTTCCCCGCCCCCGGCCGCGTACTTGGCTGCGTTGTCGAGGATGTTCAGCACGGCCTGCGTCACCGCGTCGCGGTCGGCGACCACGGGACACGGCGCGGCCGGAGGCGCGATCTCGACCCGCAGGCCGGCCTCCTGCAGGCGCGTCCGCTGCGACTCGACGGTCTCGCCGACCGCCCCGGCCAGGTCGAACGGCTCCGGCCGGTACGCGCGGCGGCGCTGCTCCAGCCGGCTGAAATCGAGGACATTGTTCACGAGCCGGGTCAGCCGCTGGCTCTGGTCCACGATCACCTTGAGATAGTCCGCCCGCTTCACGTCATCCTTCACGCGGCCTTCGGCCAGCATCTCGGCGTACATGCGGATCGAGGTCAGCGGCGTCTTGAGCTCGTGCGAGACGTTCGAGACGAACGACGTTTTCCGGGCGGCGTCGCGCCAGTGCCGGTGCGCCTGCCACAGCAGCAGCGACCCGCCGAGGATGATCGCCAGCACGAACACCCCGACCTGGAGGCCGGTCAGCAGCAGAAACGTCCCCCGCGCCGCGGCCGTTGCGGTGCCGGTCCCGTAGGCGCCGACCTGCCAGTGAGGCAGGACCGCGCCCACCGGCACGGCCACGACCGGGACCGCGTTCGAGGCGAGGGCTCCCGACTGGAACACGACGCGCCCGTCGCCGTCCAGCAGGGCGTACGGCTCCCCCGCCCCGGCGAACGCGGGCGCCAGGCGCGAAAGCACCGCCGCCATTTCCAGTTCCACGCCGTACCGCGATCCGTCCGCGGGATCGAGCGCCCAGCCCAGCAGTTGAATCTGGTTGTCGGCGTACCAGGGGAGCCAGCCGGTCTGCACGGCAGGAACGCCGGCGCTGTCCGCGGACGACGACAAGGCCTTCTGCGCCACGGCCAGGCGGCTGAATTCCTGGCGCGCGGAAGCAGGGGCCGCCGGCTGCTCCGCCGCCGGCCCGGTCCAGGCCGCGCGGCCGGAGAAGAGCGCTTCGTACCGGCGGAGGAACCGCTCCTGCTCGCCGGTCATCGGCTCGGTCGGCGCCGGGTAGACGACCGCGCCCCGCGCATCGAGGACGAAGGAGTTCCGGATCAACGGATGGCCTTGCTCCCACTCGGCCAGCGTCACCGCGCGGTTCGCGGACGGAATCGCGGCCAGGTTCTCGCCCAGCTTCTGCTCCAACTCCTGAACGGACAAGGCCACTTCATCCGCGAGGAGTTGCGCCCCGCCCCGCGCCGCGGCCAGCCCGGCGGACTCCAGCCGGCTGTGCTCGCGGAGGAGCAGGCGGAACGCGCCCGCCCCCACCGCCAGCGCGGACACCAGCAAGATCAGCCAGTAGATAATGACCGCGGTGCGTTTCATCCCGGCCCCGATTATGGCAGTTCCCGGTCCAGGGTTTGAATGATTTCTTCGGTCAGGTCCGGCACGCTGGACGCGCTCCACACGATCAGGGACCAGTTATTTCTCTCCACCTGGGCGTCGTAAACCAGGGCATACGTTTCGCCATACCGGCGGGCGATATACCGGGTGAGGGCCTTCCTCGGATCGTTGCCCCGATTCCCCAGCGCACTGCGCAACATGTTGAGCTTGTTGTTGATGGACTGGAGTTGCGTCTGAAGGACGGCCTGCTTCGAATCGTCATCCTCCTTCAGGCATTGGACCATGAGCCGGTCCTGCGACCGGCGCAGGTTCAGGATTTCCGCCCTCGCCTCCTCGCCCATGTCGAGCCACATCAGCCGTTGATTACCCACGTCATTTTGAATCCGGTTCAGGTCCACGGACGCCACGGTGACAGGTCCCCCCGCCCGGACGCCGCCCGACAGCAAGCCGACCAGTATTACGATCGCCGATAGAATGGTCTTTTTCATGAAGGTTCCTCGATGCAATGAAATGCCGCTTCGACGCATGCCGCCGCGCGACGCCCGGGTGGGGCGCCGCGCGGACGGGCCCGTGCGCTATTGCTGCATCTGCTGGTTCCGGGTCTGGTAGCTGTCGGTGCGGTACCGCTTCCGGTCGCTCTTGTCCATGCCCACTGCGTCGAGCTCACTCGCCTCGCCGGACAACGCCTCGGTTTCCGTCAGGACTTCGACACTGACGTCGTACGTGGCGCCCAGTTCCTTGAGCTCCTCGCTCTTCTTGCGCAGGTCTTCCACAGCTTGCTGCCGCTCGCCGGCGTCCCACTGCTCGACGGCCTTGTCCTTGGCCACGGCGATCTCGTTGCGGATGTACTCCTCCTGCACGGCGACGTTGGCCGAGCGGCGCACGTCGTCCTCCCGCCGGCTGAACCGGGCCTCGACGCGGGAGCTGCTGGTGCGGTCGCGATCGGTCAGGGCGCTGCGATAGCGGCAGTCCGCCGCAGCGATCTCGAGGACCTGGTCCTCGGCGCCGGCGGGCACCTCGACCTCGACGAGGGCGTACTTCTGCTGGCCGCCGTAGAGCTGGTTGAGCTGGATCTCCACGCCGTCGCGCGTGACGCGCCCGTCGCGCCCGATGATGCGCACGGGGCGGACGCCGTTGAGGCAGTGGATCTTCAGCACCACGCGGCGCGCGACCACGCTCAACACGTCGCCCAGTTCCGCCGCGAAGATCCGCGGCAGGTCGCGGTAGTTCTCGACGAAGTACGTGTTGCCGTCGCTGTTCTGCGACAGGCGGGTCATCAGGTCCTCGTTGTAGTCGGTCCCGACGCCGACGGTCGTCACGGAGATGTCCTCCTTGAGCAGCGACGCCCCGAGCCGGCCCAGGTCGTCCGGCGAACTGGGGCCGACGTTGGCGAGTCCGTCGGAGAGCAGGATGATCCGGTGGACGTAGCGCCCCTCAAGGTTCCGCCGGACCTCCGCCGCGCCCTGGCTGACGCCGGCGAAGAGGGCCGTGTTGCCGCCCGGCCCGATCTCGCGGATGCGCGATTCCATCCACTCCGCGTTCCGGGCCTCCTGGGCCGGGATAACGGTCTCGACGCGGTCGTCGTAGATGACCAGCGAGAAGACGTCGCGCGGGCCGAGCCGGCGCAAGGCCTCGATGGCGGCCTCCTTGGCCTTCTCGATTTTCTCGCCGGACATCGAGCCCGACCGGTCCAGCACGATAGCCAGGTTCACGGGCGGCCGGTCCCCGTCGCGTTCCAGCGTGGGGGCGTCCAGCGTGACCTTCACCACGGCGCGCTGGGGCGCGTCGGCGGGCAGGACCCCGCGGTCCAGTTCGATACGGCACAGCACGTCGCGCGGCTCCGTCCGGGCGGCGCCCGCGACCGACGCGGCCGCCAACGCCAGGCCGGCCGCCCACAGTATGATCTTCGACTTCATGGCTTTTCTCCCATTGTTGGTTGTTCTATCCGGTCCGGTCAAGAGCGCGCGCTGCCCCAACCTTTCCGCACACCATTGGACCCCCACCACGCGGAAATGTCGTCACGGGCCTGCAAAACGTTTGTAAAAGAAATGTCATGCCCGGCGGCCCGCCAGCGCCCTCTTGTGCGGGGGCCGGGCCGGGGCTTATAGTGGCGCCGGGCATGAAACGGGGCCTCGTCATCCTGGTGCTGCTGGCTGCGCTCGGGCTGTTCTGGGGCGCGGGCCGCCTGAACCGACCGCTGCGCGAGGAGCGGGCGCGGCAGCACCTGAACCCCTCCGATCCCGTCGGCGACGCGCCGCCGCTGCTGACCTTCACCACGGTCGCGCTCGGCGGATTCCGCGGGATCCTCGCCGACCTGCTGTGGCTGCGCGCCGCTCGGCTGCAGGAGGAGGGCCAGTACTTCGAGCTGGTCCAACTCGCCACGTGGGTCACGCGGCTGGAGCCCCGGTTCCCGCAGGCATGGGCGTTCCACGCCTGGAACATGGCCTACAACATCAGCGTGCTGTTTGCCGAGCCCGCCAACCGCTGGCGCTGGGTGCGTCACGGCATCACCCTCCTGCGCGACGAGGGCCTGAAGTACAATCCCGGCGAAGCGCGGCTCTACCGCGAGCTGGGCTGGCTGTTCCAGCACAAGATCGGCGCCGCGATGGACCAGACCCACCTCTTCTACAAGGAGGCCTGGGCCCGCGAGATGGCCGCGCTGTTCGACGGGCCGGCCCCGGATTACGAGCGCCTCCGGCCCGAGGTCCGCCGGCGGATGGCGAACGAGTACCGCCTCGACCCGGACCTGATGCGGAAGGTGGAAGAGCAGTTCGGCCCGCTGGACTGGCGCCTGCCCCAGGCCCACGCCGTCTACTGGGCCTGGCGCGGCCGGCCGTTTGCCGCGGGCTTCGAGTTGCAGGCCTGCAACCGCATGATCTACCAGTCCCTGCGCGACGCCTTCCTGCAGGGCCGGCTGGCGTACGACACGGACGAAGGATTACTCCTGATGTTGCCCAACCTCGACGTGCTGCCCGGCCTGCTGCGCACGCTCGAAGAGTTCATCGCCATGCCCGCGTGGAGCGCGGAGATGCGCGACATCCGCCGCTCCATCCTCGGGGACGCCGCGCTGATGTACTACACGCTGAACCGCGAGGAGGAAGCCCGCCGCTATTTCGAAGAGTGGAAGGCCGGTGTCCCGTCCGAGGAGACGCCGCCGGACTTTGAGTCCTTCGTCTTCAAGAATTATGTCGGCGAAATCGAGGGTTCGGCCCCGCCGGACTACGGCGTGTTGATCGAACAGACCCTGTACCAAAGCCTGTACTGGCAGGCGCTCGGTTACGCGGATCGCGCCGCGGGCTACGAACGCCTGGCGGCGCTGTGCCGGGACCGGGCCGGGAGCGGATTCCCTCCGCTGGACGAGTTCCGGCGAAGCGTCCGGCAGCGGCTGCTGGGCGAGTTGAGAAGCGAACAGGCCAGGGCGCGGATCCGGGACGAGGCGGCCTGGTAGGGCGCGTTGGCCAACGCGCCGCCGCCTCCGGCGGCCTCTACCGGACGGGAAGGAGAGTGCCATGAGAAATATACTGGGTGTCGTCTGCATCCTGTTCGGCGCCCTGGGCTGGATCGGGCAGCTTATTTCGGCGGTGAACTACGCGTTGGCCCAACGACTCGGCCTCCAGGAAAAAAGCGAGGGCACCGATCCCCTGTTCCGGACGGCGGAGCGCAACGCTGCCCGGTGGGACAGCCTGGTGCTCTGGACCCTGATCCTCGCCGGCGTCCTGATGCTGCTGGACAGCCGGTGGTGGCCGCCGGTCGCGCTCGTCGCGGGCGGGATCTACCTCGATGGCGCGGGCCGGGAGGTCGCCAAGGTCTGGAGCCTGAAATCACAGGGCATCCGGATCGGCACGCCCGGCGCGCAGCGGGTGCAGAAGGTTTTTTTCACGATGATGGCCGCGATCGCGCTCGGGGTGCTGGCCTGCGCCTTCCGGCGCCTGGCCGGCTGACGGGCCCGGTTATTTCAGCAGCACCACCGGCCTGAACTTGGCGCCGGGCGCGACATGCAGGTCCGGCACGCGCTCGACGCGCAACTCGAGCGCGCCGGCGTACTGGCGGCGAAATTCGTCGATCACCGAGCGCTCGATGTCCGCGGTGAAGGCATCGCGCGCCACCACGCGCAGGCGGAACCGCGTCGGCGTTTCCTGCACAAGCTGGAACTGCTCAATGCCGGGCGTTCCAAACAGCGCCGCCCTCAAGGTCACACTGCTCACGCGCGAGCCGTCCGGCAGTTCCACGAGGTCGGTGGCCCGGCCCGACAGGGCCTTGAGCAACGGGTACGGCCGGCCGCACGGGCAGGGTCCGTCGGCCCATTCGGCCAGGTCGCCGAGCGCGTAGCGGATCAGCGGGAAGGCCCGCCGCCACAGCACGGTGCAGACGACGCGCCCTGCGCGGGCGGGACGGCCGGCCTCGTCCAGCAGTTCCACGATCACTCGGTCGCTGTGCACATGGTAGCCGTGGCGCTCCTCGCATTCCCAGGCGATGGGGCCTGTCTCAATCGAGCCGTAGATGTCCGTCACCTTCGCCCCCAGGCGTCGGCCGGCCCGCTCCCGAACGACCGGCCAGAGCATGCTCGATGTGCTGAACACGAGGGGGATATCGAGGACGGTGTCCGCGCGCTCGAGTTCGGCCGTGATCTCGTCCAGCGTGCTGGCCCAGCAGACCAGGGCCTGCGGCCGCGCGGCGCGCAGCGCCCGGATTTTTTCGGCGACCGGCTCCGTGGCCGCCACGTGGGTCCGCCGGAACAGCCCAAGGCGCTGGGCCAGGTAGCGCCGGGTCGGGATGCGCGACGGCAGCGCGATCTTCGCCTGCCGCTGCCAGGGGCGGAAGCCGGCGTCCGGGTAGACGCGAGCCCACAGGACGGAATCCAGCCAGCGTTCCAGCGGCAGCGTCGGGATGCCCAGGGGTTCGCCCGTGGTTCCGTGCGTGCTCCGCCGGGGGCAGTCCGCGAAGGAGAATTCATCGCTCAACAGGTCGGCGGCCCGCTCGCGCACGGCGGATTTTTCCAGGACGGGGAGCTTCCCCAGGTCTTCCGGCGCCCGGAAATCGTCCGGGCGAAGTCGCCGGGCGGTCATGGCATCGCGGTAGCAGGCCGAATGCCGGAAAGCATAGTCCAACAACGCGCGCAGGCGGCGGGCCTGGAGCCGGGCCAGCGCGCCCGGCGCGGCGGGGAACCGCGACCAGGCCGTCACGCCGGCCAGAAGCAGCTGAAAGCGTGTGCGGGGCCAGGCCATGCGCAGGAGCTCCAGACAAACCCCACCCTAGCACCCGCGCCGCCCGCAAGCAAACCGACGCTGCGTCCCGCCACCGCTCAATGCCGCACGCGGACCTTGTAAAACCGTGGCGCGCTGTCCGGCGGCTGGCCGACGTTGATGGTCATCTCGCCCGCCGTGCCCGCGATGTTCGTGTAGCCCGGCAAGGGACTCCACACGCTGCTCTGCAGGCCGGTGGACAGGTAGACGCAATAGGTGCGGCCCGTCGCGCCCGGCCAACTCATGGCGCCGTTGCCGGACGTACCGGCGGTCTCGGCGCTGAACAACGACTCCTCGTCCATCGGATCGGTCCCCGCAATGAACTCGGCCTCGTCTTCCGCCCCGTCGTCGTCGCTGTCCCGGTCGCCCGGCTCGCTCCCGAAGTCGCACTCCTCGCGGTTGCACAGGCCGTCGCCGTCGGCGTCCGCGCCAGCATCCGCGGCCGACCGGTAGTTCAGGCCGCGCGCGTTTTCCCACGCGTCCGACATCCCGTCGCCGTCGGTGTCCGGCGTCGCGATGGCCTCCACGCCCCAGGCCAGCGACTGGTCGTTGAACGTGAACCGGTAGCGGCCGCTTAGCGAACCGCTGATGATGAGGTTGGCGGCCCCGCTCTCCCCGCCACCGGCCATGGGCGGGGTGAACTGGGTCTGGTTCGTGTCGCCCCAGTTGACCGCCCAGCTCCCGTTGGCCGCGAACTTGAATTCGATGGCGCTCTCGCCGGAGAACGTGGCGTCGTAGCGCCATACGTGGTCCGCCACCAGGCACATGTTGGACGCCGCCGCGTTCCAGCCGTTGAACGTGCCGGGGACCGAGACGTAGTTGTAGTTGCCCGCGCGCGGATTCCAGACATGGGGATCGGTGCCGTTTCCGTACTCCTGGAGGTTCGTGTAGCCGTCGTAGTCCGGGTCTTCCGCGGCGTCCGCGCCGTTGTGCGGATTCAACTCGTGCGCCGTCTCCCAGGCATCGGGCATGCCGTCCAGGTCCGCGTCCGGCGCGGGCGTCGGCTCGAGACGGTAGCCGCGGGTGAGCTCGTTAAACGTGAACCGGTAGCTGCCGTCGAGCGTCCCCGCCACAACGATGTTGTCCGATTCCCAGTCGGCCAGCCCGCTGAACGGCGCGTTCGTGGCGAGCTGGTTGTACTCGCCCCAGTTCGTCGTCCACGAACCGTTCGCGGCGAACTTGAACAGCACGCCGGTCTGGTTGGTGAGGACGATGTCGGCCTGCCAGGCGCCGCCGCCGATCTTGCGAAGCGGGTGCGCCGTGGTGCTCCACTCGTTGAACGTCCCCGGCACGGCGATGGAACTGTGCGTGGAGGCGGGCGAATCGATCGTCTGCGGATCGAGACCGGCCCGGTACTCCTCCAGGTTCGAGTAGCTGTCGCCGTCGGGGTTCAGGCCCGCGTCGTCCGGATCGCCGGCGTCCAGCCCGTGGTCGGCTTCCCAGCCGTCCGCCATCGTATCGCCATCCGAGTCAACGCCTTGCGACGTGATGCGCAGGGACGGATCGCCGTACAGGTTGAAGGTGTAGAAGTTGTTCCACCAGTCGTCCATCTCCTCCTTCACCTCGGCCAGGGCACGGCCGTACGTGGTCTCGTTGCTGACCACCTTGCGGAAGAAGTCGTAGCCCATGGACGCGTTCATGCCCTTGGAATCCGCAGGCGACCAGGAGCAATAGTAGTACCATGACACGTTGGCGGCGGCGACGGACGCGATGCCGCCGTTGCGCAGCATCGAGTAGCCCAGGTTCTGGTCGTCGACCGGGTCGCCGCAGGAGCAGGACACCATGAACACGGAGGCCGGATGCTCGTCGTCGAGCATCGGGCACTGGTCGCTCTCGTAGAGCGTCCCGCCGGCATAGACCGAGGCGCCGCGCGACCAGCCGTGGCCCCACCAGAGGACCATGCCGTAGTCGTGATTCATCCAGCGCCGGGCCGTGCTGTCGTCGAGCAGTTCCTCGTCGGACGGGAAACTGGAATCGTAGATGGGATTGACGCTGCCCTGCTCGAAGAGCGTGTGCGCGCTGTAGCCCTTCGAGGACAGGTAGTTGGTCCGCGCGTACTCGCCGAGGTACGCGCCGTCGGTGTAGCTGTCCGACCAGCTCTCCGGGAGCAGCGCGGACTGGCGCCAGCCCGTATAGCCTTCCTGCTCGTACTTGATCGACTTCCAGACGATCCGCCGCAGCATCTCGCTCCAGGAGGGATCGGCGGTGTAGACGGGGATGCGGCCGACGTACACTTCCGGCACCCGGTCCACGCCGCCCACCGAACCCACATCGTTGGTTTCGTTCCCGTAGATCCCGTTGCCGTCGATGTCCCAGTTGCCCGTGAGATCGGCGTAGTAGCCGTCCGCCGGATAGACGTAGGCCTGGTAGGAGCAGTTCTTCATCGGCAGGTCGCCCCAGTCCGGCGCCGGGTTTCCGACCAGGAGAACATACTCGATCTGCATGCCGATATAATTGTTCTGCAGCCACTTGCGCATCCGGTCGGCCTTGCCGTCCGGATACTGGCCGGTGACCTCGTTCCAGCCGGTCGCGGCGGCGCTGCCGTCGAGTTTCGTTTCCGTGACCACGTGCACGGTGAAGCCCATGTCTTCCTTGTGCGTCGTCAGGCCATAGAGGGTCGGGCTGGCCGTGTAGATCTCGTCGGTCGTCATGATCAGGTAGGTATTGCCGGACGAGGTCGCGGTCTTCGTGCGTGTCGCATACCAGCCCCGGGCTGCATCGTCGTTCTCGACAAGGCCCAGCGCGGCGGCATCCATCACCGCGTCGCCCAGGGCTGCGGACTGCGTGGCGCGGCCGCGCGCAAAACGGATTTGGAAATCGAGATGTTCGACGATGCGGAGGGTTCCCTGCACCGGGTTGTACTGGGCGGGCGAGACGCGCACCCGGACCATCTTCCACTTGCGCATCTGCGAAAAGCCTTCGATCGTCGCGGGCGATACGGGATAGAAAGCGTCGCGGCCATAGACCTCCTGGTCCCTGCCGTCCACGACATTCACCGCGTCGCCCCAGGACACGGACGCCGCAGGATCCCCCGACACGCGCAGGGCCGGCCCGGGGCGGACCGGGCGATCCAGCGAAACGTCGCGGTACTCCGTCTTCGTGACCACAATAGAGACGGAGGCGGCGTCCACGTCGGGCGGGAGAGCGTAGAAGACAGACTTCCCGGGGAGCATCGGGCGGGCCGGTCGACCATCGGAATTCCGCCCCTCGGCCAGGACATCGACGAACCCACCTGTTTCGTTTCCAATGGAAACAGCGGGCATGTCCATGGACACGGAAATGGTCTCGGTTGCAGCCAACGAAGGCGCAATCAGTCCGACGAGCGCCACGATAATCGCTAGATGCTTTTTCATTTCCACCCCAAGTAAAACGCTTTACTTAATACTCGTTTCGTCAATGCCTGTATAGGCTTTTCAGTCCGGATTTCCGCTTCCGGATTCCGAAGCAGTATTTCTTTCCGAGGGAGATTGTTACGACTTGCCCATGCGGCGGGACAGCAGCCAGTCGATTATGGCGTGAGGAAGGAATCTGGCCAGCAAACTACCGGCGCACGCCGGCAGCGTCACGGGATAGCGCCGCCACGGCCGGCCGGATTCCAATGCGTGGACAATCCGCCGTGCGACGGCTTCGGGCGGCGCCGTGAAAGGATCCGAGCTGCGGAAATTCTTCGCGGCCCGGCGCGAGCCTTCGCTCCGATACCGCTCGGCGAACCGCGACTTCGAGATATCCAGGCGCTCCTGCCCCTGCTCGAAGGAGTTCTTCCGGAACGCCGTCTCGATCGGGCCGGGCTCGATGATGGACACCGCGATGCCGGTCCCGCGCAGTTCCACGCGAAGCGCGTCGGACAGCGATTCGAGGGCATGCTTGCTCGCGCAATAGGCGCCGAGGAACGGGAGCGTCAGGCGGCCGAGCACGGAGCTGACATTGACGACCCGGCCGTAGCCCTGCCCGCGCATGACGGGGAGAACAAGGTTGGTCAGGTCCTGCACGCCCAACACGTTTACCTCGAACTGCCGGCGCAGGGCTTCGCGGGTCAGGTCCTCCACCGCGCCCGGTTGGCCATAGCCCGCGTTGTTGACCAGCGCGCCGAGGCGGCCGCCACCCCGCTTCAACGCCTCCTCCGCGGCGCGGCAGACGGAGGCCGGATCGTACAGGTCCAGTTCGATGGGATTGAATCCCTCCGCGCGCAACCGGGCCAGGTCCTCCGCCTTCCGGGCGGTGGGCCAGGCGGCCCAGCCGCGTTCGCGCAACAGGCGGGCGGTCGCAAGGCCGATGCCGGTGGAACAACCGGTGACCAGGACGGTACGGGATTGGACCGGCGAGGCCTTCAAGGATACTCCAGCGTTCCCTGGAAAACATGCACGGCCGGGCCGCGCAGCGTGACCCCGGTCGCGCCGTCGGCCGCCGGCGCGAAGTTGACTTCCAGCGTGTCGCCGCCGGCGGTAAGGATGGAGACGGGAGGCCGCACGCGGCCCAGGCGCCCGGCCAGCAGGCCGCACGCGACGATGCCGGTGCCGCAGGCCAGGGTCTCGGCCTCGACGCCGCGCTCGTAGGTTCGAATGCGCAACGAGTGGGGGCCGGTGACCTGGATAAAGTTCGCGTTGGTCCCGCCCGGCGCAAAGGCCGGATGGTACCGCAATGCCCGGCCGAGTTCCTGCACGTTGACGGCGTCGAGGTCCGGGACTTCGACCATGACGTGCGGCACGCCGCTGTTGACGGAGTGCGCGTCGAGGATCTGCCCGGCGACCTCCAACTGCCGGTTCAACTGCCAGTCGCGGGGTTCGGTCAGGTGCAGCAGGATGCTGTCGCCGTCCACGGCGGCGCGGACGAGGCCGGCGCGGGTCTCGATACGCATCTCGCGCGGCGCGGCACCGAGCTCGTGCGCCAGCCGGGCGATGCAGCGCGCGCCGTTGCCGCACATGTCCACCTCGCCGCCGTCGGGATTGAAGAACCGCATCCGGAAATCGGCCCGGGCGGACGGCTGGATCAGCAGCACGCCCTCCGCCCCCACCCCGGTCCGGCGGGCCATGATCCGGGCCAGCCAGCCGCGATCGCCCGCGGGAAAGGTCCCGGCCCGGTCATCCGCCAGGATGAAATCGTTCGCCGCCCCGTGCATTTTCCAGAAAGGTATGCGCATGATTCCCACCGCCCGTGTCGATCCAGCCGCACTATACACGCCGCACGCGGCCTGTCCAGCGCCTCGGCCTTCTTGCGCCGGGGGAAAGTCCCGGCTACAATCAGGCGTATCGAGGTTCGGGAATCGGAAAGGAATTCCATGGCCTGGTTTCCGCGGGGGACATGGCGGTACGCGGTGATGATTCTGCTGCTGCTGGTGCTGGCCGCGGTCGCGGCCATGTCCACCCTGTCCTCGATCGAGAAGTTCCTGCTGACCGATGCCCGGTCCGCCACGCCTGAAGCCCTGCGCAGCTACCTGGGCATCATCACGCTGACGATCCTGGCGCTGACGATGGGCTTCCTGTTCCTGGCCGGCGCGATGGGCGTCTGGGCGATCCGGTCCACGGCGCAGGTGGAAAGCCGTCGCCGCGTCGGGCGGTTCGTGGACGCGATGGAGTACTTGAGCGACGGCCTGCTGGCGGTGGACCGGCGGGGCCGGATCACCGGGTCCAACCCGGCGGCCCGCCGTTTTGCGGGCGCCGAGCCCGACTCCAAGAGCCGGCTGCGGGACCTGTTCACCGCGCTGTCGGCCGAACAGGAGTCCCTGCTGCTGGGCGGCCGCGAACCCCAGGAAGTCGAATGCCTCGTGCGCGAGGCCGAGGGCCTGCGCGCGCTGCGTTTCCGCTCCCAGCCGTCCGAGGACGTCCAGCTGATCCTGGTCAGCGATGTCACCCAGCGGAAGGCGGAGGAAATCCGGTCGAGGCAGATGGCCACCTTGCAGCTCATCGGGCGCATCGCGCGCGGCGTCGCCCACGATTTCAACAACATCCTCTGCGCCATCTCGGGGCACGCCGAACTCGCCGGGCGGGGCGCCTCGGGCCCGGACCAGGCGGCCAGTCTGCAGGCCATCGCGCACGAGTCCCGGCGCGGCGCGTCCCTCGCCGCGCAGGTGCTGCGCTTGAGCCAGGCCGAGGCACGCGGCCAGCCCTGCACGCGCCTGGCCGACCAGCTCCAGCGCGCAACGCAACTGCTCACGGTGGGCCTTTCCAGCCGGTGGCGCGTGGCGGTGGACATCCAGGGAGGACTCGGTCCGACCCTGCTGACCGGAAACCAGATTGAGCAGATCATCTTGAGCCTGGCCCTGCTGGCCGCCGACGAACTCGGGCATCCCGGGCATCTCCACATCCGCGCGCGGCCGCCTGACGCCGCCGCCCCCCTGTTCGACGTCGGCACCCGGTGCGCCGCCGCCGTGTGGATCGCGGCGTCGGAAGCCGAGGACGCCTCGTCGGCGCCGGTCAAGGCCATCCCGCTGGAGGCCGGCGTGGTGGTGTCCGTCGTGCGCTCGATCCTCGGGGAAGCCGGGGGGCGGCTGGATGTCCTCGCACAGGAGGGCCGGCACGGGTACCGGCTGTGCCTGCCCAGCCTGCCGGTGGCCGAAAAGAGCATGGCCCTGGGCGCGCTCACGGCGGAGGAGGCCCTGCTCGTCTCCATGTGGAAAATCCTGGTGGCCGGCGCGCGCACGACCGCGCGGGACGATTGGGCGCGGCTGTTCCGCGACCTGAACATGGAAGTCCGCACGGCCGACGACATCGTCGCCACGCTCCAGGCCGTCGAGGCGCCCGGCGACCTGGCCGCGCTGGTGCTGGAGCGGAAGCTGCTGGGCGAGGAGGCCCCGGCCCTGCTGCGGGCCATTCGCAAGCTGCGCCCCCGGAGCGGGCTGATCCTGCTGACCGACGACCAGTCCTCGTGGGACCCCGCGCTGGGCATCGAGGTGATCCGGGAAACGGCCCCCGGCGCGGAAACGCTGCTGCGGGCCATGCTGCGGTCCGCCAGCGCCCGGCAGGGGACGGGGGCCTGAACGCCATGCCGTCCGATGAACCCCACCGCGGGGATCGCGAGCTGCTGTTCGGGCTGGACGACCGGCCGCCGTTCTGGATCGCGCTGTTCGCGGCTCTTCAGCACCTGCTGGCGGTCTTCGTGCCGATCATCACGCCGCCGCTGCTGATCTGCGGCGCGCTGAAATGCGATGTACCCACCACGACAACCATCGTCGGCCTGTCCTTGTTCATTTCGGGGGTCTCGACCTGGATCCAGGTCCGGAAGGTCGGCCCGCTCGGGTCAGGCCTGTTGAGCATCCAGGGCACCAGCTTCACCTTCGTCGGCGCGCTGATCGCGATCGGGCAGACCGGCGGGTTGCCGCTGATCTTCGGCGTGTGCCTTGCGGGCTCGGCCGTGGAGATGATCATCAGCCGGTTCATCCCGCTCGTGCGCCGGTTGATCCCGCCGCTGGTCAGCGGGATCGTGGTGACGCTGATCGGGTTGAGCCTGGTCGGGGCCGGCGCCTTCAACTGCGCGGGCGGCGGCGCGGCCATGGCGGACGGCTCGTTCGGCCACCTCCGGCACTTTGCGCTGGCGGGGCTGGTGCTCGCCGTGATCCTGGTCTTGAACCGCAGCCGGAACGCCCTCGTGCGCATGGGCTCCATCGTCGCGGGGCTGCTCGCCGGCTACGCGGTCGCGGCGCTGCTGGGTCGGGTGGATTTCCGGCCGATCGCGGAACTCGACCGCGTGGTTCTGCCGCTCCCCTTCCAGTACGGCCTGGCGTTCCGCTGGTCCGCCTTCATCCCCGTGGCCCTGCTCTATGTCGTCACGTCCATCGAAACCGTGGGCGACATCACCGCGACCTCCATCGTTTCCCGCCAGCCGATCGCGGGCCCGCTGTACCTGAAGCGCCTCGCGGGCGGGATGCTGGGCGACGGATTCAACTCCGCCCTCGCGTCGGTCTTCAACACGTTCCCGAACACCACGTTCAGCCAGAACAACGGCGTGATCCAGCTCACGGGCATCGCGAGCCGGACGGTGGGCCACTGGATCGCCGGCCTGCTGGTGCTGCTGGGTCTCTCGCCGCTGGTCTCGGGCGTGTTCGCCCTGATGCCCGAGCCGGTGTTGGGCGGCGGGACGCTGCTGATGTTCGGCACCGTGGCCGCGGCCGGCATCCGGATCATCGCGAGCCAGCCGCTCGACCGGCGGGCCCTGCTCATCCTCGCGGCGTCGCTGGGCACGGGCATGGGCGTGGTGCTCGCGCCGGACGCGCTCAAGGCCCTGCCGGAATGGGCGCGGCACGTCTTCGCTTCCGGCGCGGTCACGGGCGGACTGACTGCCGTGCTCTGCCACGCGCTGCTGCCGGCGGCGCGGGAGTAACCGTCAGCGGCACCGCTCGCTGATCCACCGGACCACGCGGGACGGGAACGCGAGAAGACGCCACACCGCGTGGACGCCGCTCCCCGGTTTCTTCAGCGCACCCTTCCAGGGAAACACGCGGTACAACCCGGCGACGCCCAGCGATACGACGGCCAGGAACCGGTTGCTCCACCGGCCGCGCCGGGTGTCCAGCCGGAAGTCGCCGCCCGGCCATTTCACGCGGACCACTCGCCCGAGAATCGCGGCATACGGGATCGGTTCATCGAGGCCGAGCACGGGATCGCCCTTGGTCACGAACTCCCGGCCCGCGCCGCGCGCCCGGGTGCCCACAACCCGGTGGCAGACCAGCTGGTCGCCGCGTTCGAAGACGAGGATGTCGCCGAAGCGGATGTCCCGCTCGGGCACGGCCCGGATGACGACGGCCTCGCCGCCGCGGATCGCGTGGCCCATGCTCAAGCCGGCGGTCCGCAGCATGACCTCGTTGCCCTCGGCAAGCAGCACGCGCTGAATATCGCGGGAATCCGCCACAACCATCCTCCGGGAGGCCCGGCGAGGGCGCCGGGGCTCCATCCGGTCAACCGTCCTTCAGCCCGGCCAGGCAGTCCAGCACCGACGCGTTGGGCACGAATCCCAGCTCGTAGCAGGGAACTTGCGTGGCGATATCAATGCACAGGCGCGTGGTCCGGTCCAGGCCGTCGGCATCCCAGAACGGCGGGAACGAGCGGGCGATCAGGTGCGTCGCGGCCAGCGCGGGCGCCCAGCGGACGGCTTCGTTGCGGGGCGCCTTCTTCAGGAAGTAGATGCGGCGGAGGGGGATCCCCATGTTCTCGCAGACATCCACTTCCCCGTGCCAAGGCGTGCCGAACATCCGGATGCCGCCCTCCATCTTCCGCAGGATGATCCGGTCGTCGCTCAATACCTTCCAGTCGGTGCCTTTCATGAGCACCTTGGAGATGGTGCTCTTCCCGGCGCCGGAGACGCCGACAAAGAGGTAGCCGCCATTCCCGTCCCCCGCGCCGCAGGAGTGGATGATCACGCCGTCGAAGGAGGGCAGCACGTTGATGTAGATCAGCTCTTCCAGCGGGTAGTTCAGGGGAAAGGACTGATCCAGGGCATTCCGGCAATAGACGGCGCCGGAGCGATAGTCCGGGGCCAGCACGGCCCGGCGGTTTTCCTCGTAGGGCGGCGTGGCGTTGAAAAAAGAGACCACGCGGGCGCCCGGCGCCTCGGACATGGACCACCAGGACGTGGAGTCGAACGTTTTCTTCAACCCCTCCAGGGACGGCCAGGGCCCGTCCACGGCCCGGAAGCGCAGGGCCGGCTCCTTGTCCGAGAGGAAGTGCTGGTGCGAGGGCCCGACATCCAATTCCGCGCCGCCCGGGGCCTTTTCTATCACATAGGTAATGCCGGCTATATCAAAGACAGCCTTCTGAACCATGCCCACCTCCCGTCGACAGCAAAACGAGGCCCTTGCTTCCGCAAAGGCCTCGTTGTTTTTTACCATCCTCGCCGCGGCTTCAGGAGCCGATAGAAGCACAGATATGCGAAACCGGCTGACAGCCCGAGACATCGGGACCGCTGACGCCCTGCGTTTTGCACGCCGCCAACACCGCTTCCGACGGGACCAGTTTCACCTTGCGAATCTCGGGTTTCCTGTAGGCCTTCTTCATCATGCTCCTCCCTCGGTGATCGCACGCTAGAGAAGCGCCCTGTACCGGTCAAGAAAAAAGGCCCCTGCCGAAGCGGAGGCCTCAAAAGAATTCAGGCGATCCCGATCCGAGTCAGGAACCGATGATAGAGCAAATCAGTGTGATGAAGCAGCCCGACTGCTGTCCCGGGCCGGCGGCTCCTGTCGTCTTGCAGGACTGCAACACGGCTTCCGACGGGACCAACTTCACCTTGCGAATCTCGGGTTTCTTGTAGGTCTTCTTCATGCTCGCTCTCCTTGTTGGACTCCCTGATCCAAGCGGGAATGGATATTCGCACAGAGCGCGCCGAGCGTCAACACAATATCAAGCGTTTCCGGACGCCGGGGGCGCTGAAGATCCTATCTTGTTCAGCCCGAAAGCGTTGGCCCGGGCATGGGCGATCCGGCAGAGGTACTCGACCGGCTCTTCCTCGTCCCCGCTGTACAGGTGGGCCCAGCCGGCGCATTGCCCGCACATGTTCCGGATGGGACAGGCGCCGCATTTCGTTACGCGGCTTTCCTTCTGCCCGAGCACCGTCGGCAGGAAGGTGTAGAAGGCCTCGTGGAAATTCCCGCTTCGCAGGTCGTATTGGTTCTGCCGGGCGAACATGCAGAGGGAGAGCTTGCCCTCGGGGTCGATGTGGAAGCTCCACTGCCCCGCCCCGCACTTGTACAGCCGCCCGTCGTCGGAGGCGAACGTGAACTTCTCGCAGAACTCGTCCCAGCTCTTCAGGCGCTCCGGGTCGCCCACATCCAGCGCCACGATTTCCTCGGGCGTGAGCATCAGCTCCTCCGGCTTGCGGGAGCCCGAGAGCGTGGGATTGAGCACCGGGTCAAACCGGTAGTTCAGCCCGCGGGATTGGGCGAATTCCCGGATGCGCGGCAGGTCGCCCTTGTTCTGCTGCAGGATCATGGATTTGAGCCGCAGCGGCACGCCGGCCTTCTGCAGCAGGTCGATCCCGCGCAGGACCTTCTCGAAGTTCTCGGCCCGCCCGGTGACCGCGCGGTACGTTTCCGGCGAGAAGCCGTAGAGGGTGATCTCCACCACGAACGGCTTGAGATCGCTCAAGACGCCCGCGATCCGCTCGTTCACCAGGCTTCCGTTGGTGAAGAGGGTGGTGACCAGCCCCTTCCGCCGGCAGTAGTTGTAAATGTCCGCGAAATCGCGCCGCAGCAGCGGCTCGCCGCCGGTCAGCAGCATCCAGAGGCATCCCTCGTCCGCCACCTGGTCCACCAGGCCGCGGATCTCCTCCAGCGAGAGCTCACGGCGGGGCGGCTCCTCGACGCAGTAGCAGTGGATGCACCGGAAATTGCAGGCGAAGGTGAGCTCGATCGAGCCGGAGAGCGGGAGGCGCTTGCGAAGGGACTGGTTGTGGACCCGCTCGCTGAAGTACTCGTAGCCGACCTCGGGAACCCGCGATTCCGTCATGTCAGGCTTCCGTGATCAGCTTTTCGGCCTTCAGCTGCTCGACGAAGTCGGCGAGGTCGCGGTCGAGCTCCTCCGGGGTCACGTCGTATTGCTGCAGCAGGATGTCGCGTATTTCGCCGAGCGTCTTCTGGCCGTCCAGCAGGTCCCAGATCTGGGCGGCGAGCGGGTTGATGGAATAGATGCTGTCCAACTCCTCGGCCGACTTGCGGACCGGGACAAGAATGATCTCGTCCGCGATCTGCCGCCGCACCACGTCTCCCGTCTTGGCCATCCTGGCTTTCTCTTTGGACATGAGCCCCTCCCCGGTTGAGCTGTTGCGGCGGCATCATGCCGGACCCCCGCCCCCCTGCTCAAGCCCGGAAATGGGCATGATTGCGCTTCCGTTTGCGGGCCGGCTGGTCTAATAGGGAGCCCAGCAGAAGATGAATCCGCCAGCCGATCAGCACCGCGAAGCCCGGTTCCTCGCGCAGATCGCCCGGACGCGGCCCGCCGACGCGGACATCGCGGCGGCGCGCGAGACGGCGGCCGGGGGGCTTGATCCCCTCCGCCTCCTGCCCCTGGTGGACCAGAACCGGCTGGCTCCCCTGCTCTACCGCAACCTGAAGGCCGCCGGGCTCGACGCGGTTTTGCCCCCCGGGACCATGTCCGCGCTCCAGCAAAGGCTCCTGCAGGAGATGCTGCGCGGCGCGCGGCTCGAACAGGAAACGCGCAACCTGCTGGAGCGCTTTCAAGCGCGGGGCCTCCGCGTCATCCTCCTGCGCGGCCTGGCCGTGGGCGAGGCGGTCTACGGCGACGGCTCGTTGCGCCCGTACAGCGATCTGGATCTCCTGCTGCTCAAGGAGGACCTGCCCGCCGCCAAGGAACAGCTGCGCGAGGCCGGGTACGGCGCGCCCGCGAAAGCGCTCGAGGACGGATACTACGAGCGGCAGCACCTGCACCTCCTGTACGTGCACCGGAAGACGGGCGTCATGGCGGAGATCCACTGGGCGCTGGACCACCGGTTCACGCCGTGGCTGGTGGACTACGCGGAGCTATTCCGCGACGCGCGGCCCGGCACAATCGCGGGCGCGCCGGCCCTCGCGCTCTCGCCGGAGGACATGCTGCTGTCGCTCGGCCTGCACCTCGTCAAGCACGGCCCCTGCGCCGAGCTGCTGCTCGACCGGCCAGCCGCCGCGGAACGGATCCTCGCGGCGGGCTGGTGGATCCACGTCCTCGACGTGGCCGAGGCCGTGGAGCGGGGGCGCGAAACGCTGGACTGGGCCCGCGTCGCCGACAAGGCGCGTCGCTGGAATATCGGGGCGGCCGTCCGGGCCAGCCTGCGTTGCGCCGGGCAGTTGCTCCGGGCCCCCATGCCGGCCGGGCTGATCGAGAGCCTGGGCGCGCCACGGGCCAGCGGACTCGCCCGCCGGCTCCAGGAATGGCAATTGCGCGCGCTCGCGCCCGACGCGGCGAAACCCTCGGGCCGCCTTGCCGGGTTCCGGCATGACATCGCGTTCCGGCCCGTGCGCCTGCTGGATGCCCTGCTCTACCTGTGGCCGGACGAAGCGTACCTGGCGCGGCGCTACCCGGAGCGGAGCCCGTTCACGCGCCGGGGGCGGCACCTCGCCGGGGGGATCGGAGAACTCGCCCGCGGCTTTGCGGACCTCCTGGTCAGCCAGTGGCGGCGCCGGGCTGCAGGATGAGCCTCATCCCCACGTCGCCGGGATGCAGCGTGGGATCGGAGAGCCCCTCCGCGGGACGGAACCCCAGCTTCTCGTACAGCCGGATCGCGGACGCGTTGCCGGCCCGCACGGACAGGCAGATCGTCCGAGCGCCCTCGGCCTTCAGGCGCCGGATCGCCTCCCGGGCCATGAGCTCGGCGAGGCCGCGGCGCCGGTAGAGCGGGCGGACCTCCATGCCGGCGATCCACCAATCCGGCCGGCCCTTTTGAAGATGCAGGAAGCCCGCCAGCCGATCCGGCCGCCGCGCATCGGCCGCCACGAGCACGCGGCGGAAATCGGGCGCAGCGTCCCGCAGCGCCTGCTCCCACGCCGCCCGCAACCGGGGCCGCAGCGCGGGCCGCAGCGCGGCGCCGAAGAGGGCCAACGCGTCCAGGTCGCGAACGGGATCGACGTCGCGGACGACCGGCCGCAGCGGCAGCGCGATTTTCAGGAGCGCGGCCGCGGGCAGCGAGCCCAGCGCGCGGCCGGCCAGCCAGGATATTCTCTGGAACAGCGTCGCGTTCATGGTCTTTTTGCCGCAGAGGACGCGGAGGGCGCAGAGGAAGGAAGAGAGATCCGCCCTCCGTGCACGCCGTTGTCTCCCTGTTCCATGGGCCTCTCCGGTTCAACCGCATCAATACTGCGTCAGCGTCCCGTCCCGGCGCGCGCGGCGCACGGCGCGGCGGAAGACATACAGGCTGGCGGGCAGCAGCACCGCGGCGAACAGCACAAGCGCGAGGATGTCGGGGAGCAGTTCGCCCCACGACGCGCCCCGCAGCATGGCCCGGCGCATCGCGCGCAGGGAGTACGTGAGGGGCAGGCACCAGGCGACCGGCTGCAGCCAGGCCGGCAGCACGGCGACGGGATAGAGCACGCCCCCGAGCAGGCTGAACACGACGCCCGAGAGCGCGTCGAGCGGATTGCCCTGCTTGAAGACCATGATGAAACTGGCCGACACGATCCCGAGCGCGCTGAAGGAGAGGATGGTCAGGCCCTGCACCACCAGCGCGGCGGAAAGGTTGGCATGGCTCAAGTCCACGCCGAAGCACAGCGCGCCGATGAGGAAGAAGAAGACCACGCGCAGCGAGGTGAAGGTGTAGTTCCACAGGCTCGACGAGATCAGGATCGTGGACAGGCGCGTGGGCGAGACCAGCATGGCCTCCAGCGTGCCCATCATCTGGCCCTCGCGGATGCTGGCGGCAAAGGAATTCATGGCGACCGTCATGTAGCCCGAGAACGCCAGGCCGACGAGGACGAAGGAGAAGTAGTCGCCGCCGTACTCCGCCAGGTGCGGGCTCGCGGCGCCGCCGAACACGCGCGAGACGAAGAAGAACATCAGGATCGTCGCGAAGATCCCGAAGAACTGGAGGAAGAAGGCCATCGGGTAGCTGATCAGGACCGTCAGGTCGCGCTTCACGAACGCCAGCGGTTTTCGCCAGCCCGTCACGACCCCGCCTCCGCCGCCGGCGCGGCGTCACGGGTGAACTTGCGGAACGCCGTCTCCAGGGCGGCTTCCGGCGTCTCGACGTCTTCGATCCGCCCGCCGGCGCCCACGACGCGATCGAGCAGGTTGGCCAGGGCTTCCCCGGCTTCGCCCTCGGCCGGCTGGAATTCCAGGACGAGGAGCCCCGGGTCCCCCGCCGGCTCCCGGATGGCCAGGCCGGGCCACCCCTTCACGAGGGCCGCGCCCTCCGCGTTCAATCCGCGCACCCGCAGGCGATAGTGCCGCACGCCGGCCTGGCGCCGCAGGGTCAAGGGGTCGGCCACGACGCGCAGCCGGCCCTTGTGCATGATCGCGATCCGGTCGCACAGGTCCTCGGCCTCGTGCAACTGGTGCGTCACCAGCACGACGGTATGCCCGCGCTCGCGGACCAACTGCTTGACGACGTCCCGGAGATGCGCGGCGGAGACCGGGTCCAGGCTCCGGGTCGGCTCGTCGAGGAACAGGATCGAGGGATCGTTCAGCAGGCCGCGGGCGATGCCGAGCCGCTGCTTCATGCCCGAGGAATAGCGGTCGAAACGGCGGTCCAGGAACTCGCCCAGTTCCAACCACTCCGCCGCGCGCGCGATCCGCCCGGCCGCCGCGCGCGCGGACAGGCCGTGCAGCGCGGCGAAGAACTCCAGGTTCTGCCGGCCCGTCAGCCGCCAGTAGAAGCTGCGGTCCTCGCCGCTGACCAGGCCGATGGAAGCCCGGACGCGGGCCTCGTCCGACAGGTCGAACCCGTTGACCTCCGCCCGGCCGGAATCGGGAAGGACCAGCGTGCAGAGCATCTTGACCAGCGTCGTCTTGCCGGCGCCGTTCGGGCCGAGCAGGCCGAACAGCTCGCCCTGCCGGATTTCCAGGCTGACGCGGTCCACCGCTGTCAGCGGCGCGCCGGACAGGCGCCGGAACGGATGCAGCGCCGCCTGCCGCAGCGAAACTTTCTGCGGGAAGCGCTTGGTCAACCCCTCTGTGACTATCGCGACGGGCACCGCCCCCCCCTTTTTCGCCCGGGCCTTGCCCGGGGCGGCTGTTTGTAGCATCCGACTCAGGCCGCGTCAAATGCTCCCCATCCTGCGGGCTTGCCGCCCATCTGCTTTCAGGGCAAGCTCACCGCCACGATGAATACGGAACACCCACCCCGCGAACTGGAACCCGATGCGGAAACGCTCCTGCTGTCGAACGAGGTGCAGTTGCTCCTGTCGGAGAAGCGGACCTGGCTGTCCGTGCTGCGCACGGGCATCGCGGTATTCGCGCTGCCCCTCTCGGTGTTGAGCATACTGATCACCACGTCCCGGTTGTACGACGTGTCCAAGGTCATAGTCTTCCTGACCCTGGTCCTCACCCTGTCCTTCGGGCTGGTGGTCCTGGGCGCTTACCTGGTGGCGCGGGCGATGAAAAAACTGCGCGCGCTGGACCGGCACATCCTGAAGTTGAAGGGCCGCTCCCGGATCATCGCGGACCTGGTCACCTGACCCGGCGGCCGCCGACCGGAGGACTCCGCCATGAAAAAAGTCCTCGTGATTTCATACCTGTTCCCGCCCCGCGGCGGGGTCGGCGTGATCCGGATCGCGAAGTTCTGCAAGTACCTGCCGGAACACGGCTGGCGCCCCATCGTGCTGACCACGGAAGCGCCCGCGGAAATGAGCCGCGATGCGGAGCTGCTCGCGGAAGTCGAGGCCTCGTCGGTCCTGGTCCGGATGCCCCTGCCGCCGGGCGGCCGGCGACGGGGCTTTCCGGAGGTATCCATCCGCTGGCGGCGGCCGGCCATCGCGCAAGCCCTCCGGCTGGCCCGGGAGGAAGGCGTCGCCGCGATTTTTTCCTCCGGCGATCCCGTCGTGAACCACCTGGTTGCCGGCGAGGCGGCCCGACGCTCCGGGCGGCCGTGGCTGGCGGATTTCCGGGACGAGTGGGCTGTGAACCCGGAATTTATCCGCTCCCCCTTCCAGCGCGCACGGGCGGACCGATGGGAACGGGACATCCTCGAAAAGGCTGATGCGGTCGTCTCCGTCACCGCGCCGGTCGTGGACATGCTGGTCGAAAAGGGCGGCGGGCCGGCGGCGAAGTACCACCTGATCCCGAACGGGTACGACGGCGCCGTCCTCTCCGCCCTGCCGTCCGCGCCGGCGCGGCGGGACCGGTTCACGATCACGTTCACGGGGCACCTGCCGAATCCCGCGGACATGCTGCCCGTCCTGAAGGCCCTGCGCCTGATGCTGTCCCTTCGGCTCGCGCGCGAGGATGAACTGCTCCTTCGGCTCGTGGGCGACTTCGAGCATTTCCGCCACGACGAGGCCATGGGGCTCTCCGGGCTCGTCCGGAAAATTCCGCCGGGCTCCCACCGCGAGGCGCTGCTCCGGCAGCAGGATTCGGACCTGCTGCTTTCCGTCAGCGACGCGCGGCGCGGCCGGTACGCCGTTTCCGTGAAGCTCTATGAGTACATGGCCAGCGGCCGGCCCGTGCTGGCCGTGGCCCCGGCCGGGAGCCTGATGGCGGACTACGTCGCGCGATCGCGGACCGGCCGCGCGGCCGACCCCGCGCGCCCCGACGAAATCGCGGATGCGATCGCGTATTTCTTCGCGCGATGGAAGCGCGGCAATCTTGCGGTCGAGCCCGACCGCGCCTTTCTGGAACACTTCGACCGGCGCCGGACAGCCGGCCAACTGGCCGGCCTACTGGACTCGCTCGCCGGCGCGCAATCCGTTTAGCAGGGCCGCCCAGCGTCCGGCCATGGCGCGGCTGCTGAAGCCGCGGATGTAGGCCCAGTCCGGGTCGGTCGTCAAAGTTCCATCTCGTCCACGGACATAGAGATCATAAACGGCGGCGGCCACTTCATCCACGCCCGCCGCGATGTCCACCACGGTTCCCGTCCGGCTGCGCAGGACCATCCGCGCCGCGACGCTGTCGGGCGGGACCAGCGCCAGGATCGGCGCGCCGGAAGCCATGTACTCGAATAGCCGGCTGGGAATGAACTCGCCAAGTTCCGCGGGCAGGGTCAGCAACAGCGCGGAAGCCCCGCGGTACAACCGCAACGCCTCCGCGTGCGGCACGTGGCCGAGGACGCGCGCCCCGGAAAGCCCGGCTTGCCCGCAAAGATTCGCGCCGGCCAGGGTGAAGCCGAACCGGGCCGGGTCCAGCTTGCCGAGGCGCGCGAGAAGATCCAGGGCCTTCGGCAGCGCGGCCGGCAGCATGCCGGGATAAAGGGTCCCGGCCTGGACGAGATGGAACCGGTCGGATGGCGGCTCCCTCTCCTGCGCGAAATCCGCCTCCTCGTAGCTCAACTCGATGCAACGAACCCGATCCCCGCCCCCGCGGCGGACGAAGCGTTCGGCCAGCGGCGAACTGACCGCGACCACGGCGTCCGCCGATGCGAGCGTTTCGCGCTCCAGCCGTCCGCTATCGGCCACGAAGGCGGCGGATCGCAGGGGGAATCGCGGGTCCTCGGTCCAGAGATCGCGAAACTCGGCCACCCACGGCACGCCGAAGCGCTCCCGCGCCATCCTCCCGAGCAGGACGGATGTGAAGGGAAAGGACGTGGTCACGACGGCATCGAAGCGATGCGCCGACAGGAGCTCCACCGCCCGCCGCCACGCGCGCGGCAGCCAGCGGACCAACGGGTCGGGGAAAACATGGCGGAACGATCCGCCGTGCTCGTCGCGGTGACCGAGGACACACCGCCGCAGCCAGGAATCCGGCAACTCACGGCCCGCGAATTCCGCCAGCTCCGCTTCATCGGCCAAGCCGGCCCGCAAGACGCGGCCCTCGTCCAACGCGGCCGGCAGATCGAGCGGATCCTCCATCGCGGCCGGCACGGCCCCCGGGACGCCGGTCAAAACGAAGGGATCCCAGTCGAACGAGCGGAGGTACTTGGCCAGGTAGAAGGCGTGATACATCCCCGAGGCGACGGCGGGCGGGAACTCGAAGGCGATGAGCAGGACCTTTTTCACCGGGGTTCGCTCCCCGAGGCGTACGGCTCCATGAAAAACCGGCGCAACCGGGCATCCTCCGGCGTGAAGCCGGGGACCCGGCCGTACCAGTCCCGTTGGACGCCCAACTGGGAATAGACCAGGGATTCCATGGCCAGGGGATGCAACTCGAACCGGGTGCCCGGGATCGCCTCCCCGATGCCGGCCGCGCGATCAATGGCCTCGCGGACTATCCGGACCGTGTGGCGGCGGAAAGAGTCCAGGCCGTAGTGTTCCCGGGCGCGGGCGAGGGCGCGTTCCGCCATGTTCCGGCGCAAGGCCGGGTCCGCCAGCAGCCGCCGGATCGCGGCGACGCCCGCCGGCGCGTCCACCCGCACGTCCGTATCCGCGACGCGCGTGGCCATGAGGACCCCGGTCTCGCCCGGCGCGACGGTGTCCTTCAGACCGCCCCATTCCGTGCCGACCACCGGTAGGCCGCAGGCCATCGCCTCCACGGCCGCGAACCCGAAATTCTCGTCGCGGTTGACCGTGGCCGTGACGAACACGTCGGCAGCCGAAAGGAGTTCCGCGAGCCGCGTGTCGTCCAGCGGCCCCGCGAAGACGACCGCGCCGCCCAGGTCCCGGGCCCGCGCGTCCAGTTCCTCGCGGTAGGAGTCAGCCTCCGAATCCAGCGGCTCCGGCCCGCCGGCGACGACCAGGCGGATGCCGGGGAATTCCGGCCGCAGCGCCGCAACCATGTCGAGGAGCAGATGGACGTTCTTCGGGCGGGTGACGCGGCCGGCGTAGACGAGGACCGGCGCGGCGGCCTGCAACCCGTGCGCCGCCCGGGCCGCCTCGCGCGCCGCCTCGCCAAGCGGGCGGAACACGTCGAGGTCCACGCCAAACGGGAGGAAAGAGGCCCCGATTTCGCGGCGCGGGAAAACCCGTTCGACGATCGCCTGGTCCGCCCGGCAGGAAATCAGGATGGAATCCGCGTTGCTCAAGTCGGCCAGCATCCGGAGGAACCGTAGCCCGCCGAGGGGCAGCGTGCCGAGGGCCAGGTGAAGGAATGGCTTGCGAAGCGAACCGGACCGGTCCGCGCGGATGGGATGCGGAACGACCACGGCCTCCACGCGGTCCAGGAACGCCCGCCACGCGACGCCCTCCGCTGCGCCGGGATAGCGAACCAGCTCGAATTCAGCGGCCAGCGCTTCTTCCAGCCGGCGCCAGACACGGTCGACGCTTTTCTGTTCGGCCGGGCCGGAGGCGGGCGTGATGAATCCTATCCGGATCATGCGGAAAGAAAAAAGGCCCTTGTCGAGTCGACAAAGGCCCCTAAGCTACTCCGAGCGATCCAATCAGGATCCGTATGCCGAGCAGATCCCGTTCATGGCCAGGCAACTGCCGCCGGCCGGGCCGGAGGCTCCGCGCGTCTTGCACGCCTGCAAAACGGCTTCCGACGGGACCAGTTTGATCTTCCGAATCTCGGGCTTCTGATAACGAGCCTTCATGCGGACCTCCCTTTCGCCATTCCTACCTTGGGCGGCAACCTACTTGAACAGGCCCGCTTACGTCAACGAAAAAACATCGAGAGCGGTATGGCATCTCCAGCACGCCCGCGAAGAATCGCCGTACAGTTCCCCCACCGTGGCGGCGCTGAAGCGCCGCTCAATCCCCCGGCGGAATTGAAGATAAAGGGCGTTGTGCGAGTCGGGATCCAGGTTCAGATGGCCGGCCCGCGTTCCTACCGGTATCGGCCAGCCAGAATGATGTCCTTGAGATAGTCCTTCTTCTTCAGGCTGGGCGGTTTCGCGCGCGGGTCCAGCCGGACGAATCCCAGCGGCCGCGCGCGCCCCTGCTTCCGGCCCTTCACCGGCGCGCCTTCCCACCGGCCGTTCAAGCCCGAGAGGGCCTGGCCTTTTTCGATCACCAGCATCCACGTGTCGGCGGACTTCATCTCCCGGTCTGCAACGAAGCGGAAGCCGCCGGCAACGGCATCGAGGGAAACGGTCAGGGGATCGGTTTTGCCGTCCAGGGTCAGGACGAAGACCTCCTTGCCATGCTCGTTCGCGTACGTGAGCTGGAGCGAGGCGCCGCGGCCGAAGGGAAAGGTCGCCGCGAAGCGCGTCCACGCGGCGGGGAAGCGCGGGCGCAGGACGATCCGGCCGTCCAGCAGCCGCGGCTCGAAGCCGCCGAAATCCTGGTAGCCGTTGCGCGCGAATTCCGCGGAGCTCCAGGCCTGCGCCCAACACCCGCTCAACACGAGCTTGCCCTTCGCGTCCGGCCAGGCGTCCACCAGTTCGCTCATCGCGCCGCGGCAGCCCTGTTCGAGAATTTGCGCCGCCAGGTTCCGCGCCAGTTGGCCCGCGAGCTCCGTCTGCCCGCACCGGCACAGCGCGGTGACGGCGGGCCCGGCGTTCCAGCCCCAGACGATGCCGTTGTGGTACGCCGCGTCGAAGTGGTAGGACTCTTCGCGGTGGTGAATCGGGTGAAAGTACGGATCGTCCTGACTCAATGAACCGATACCGTGCGGGTAGAGCAGCTCACCGCATGCGTTCGCCGTCACGCGCGCGGCCGTTGCGTCGTCCACGAGCGGCTCGATCATCGGCACGGAGATCGCCATCAACTGGTTTGGCCGGACCTTGAAATCCGCCGTGCCGTCCGGGCGCAGGCGGTCGGCCAGCCGCCGGCCGCGCGCGTCCCAGAACTTCTTCGCGAAACTTTTCCGCACCTTCGCGGCGAGGAGGGCCCACTCCCGGGCGGACTTCGCGTCGCCCACGAGGTCCGCGAGCCGCGCGCCGGCGAGCAGGGCGTTGAACCACAGCGCCTGGATTTCCACGGCTCGGCTGCCGCGCGCCGACCAGGGCTCTTTCCCTTCAATCCGGGCATCCATCCACGTATCGGCGTCGGCATGAGTCAGGAAGCCCTGTTTGTCGCCGTGGTGCTTCAGCGCGCCCGCGATCGCGGTCCTGACGAACGGGTACACTTCCTCCCCGAACGCGCGGTCGCCGGTGTAGCACAGGTATTCGTACAGCTCGCGGATCAGCCACGGCGTCCCATCCGCCGTGTTGTAGATCTTGTCCGCGGCGCGCGTCCCGGTCACCCGGTTGGGCACCCGGCCGTAGTCCGGGGAGTCCTTGTCCGTGTTCTGCCAGCGGACGAAGTTCCGGATGACCTCGCGCGCCTCGTCGAACATCCCGCTGACGAGCAGCGTGCCCGGCAGGGCGATGAAGGTGTCGCGGCCCCAGTTGTTCTTGAACCACGGCAGGCCGGCCCAGATCCCCTGGCCAAACTCGTTCTCGACGAGGAACAGGCTCGAGAGCTTGGCCCACATCAGGGCGCGGTTGTAGTCCTCGTCGTCGGTCCACAGGTGGCTGCGCGTGAGCAGGCCGAAGATTTCCGCCTTGTGCCGGCGCACGCCGTCGGCCTCGCGCAGGGCCAGCACCCGGCCCTGGGCGCGGCGCGGGTCGCGGTCGAACGCGAGGTACAGCGTGAACTCCGATTCGTCCTGCAGGGTGCGAAAGACGGGCGCGACCAGGCGGCCGCGCGTCACGGTCCCGTCGTGCCGGAACGGCTGGCTCGAACTGACCCCGACGCAGAACGTCTTCTTCCGGTCCGTGATGAAGCCGCCCCACGGTTTGGCCTGCACCACGAGGTGGCGCGGCGCAAGGTCCAGCAGCGGGGCCAGGGCCAGCGTCTGCGGTTGGCGGGAGAACGCGCGCAGGGCGACCGCCTGCTGCCGGCGCAGGAGCATCAGTTCGTCCCACCACGACGGGCCGTGGTCGTGCCGGATTCCGTACGGGTAGATCGCGGCGCCCTCGGCCTTGGTGCGCTCGTTGAACAACTCGCCGCGCCAGCTCAGGAAATCGCGGAACAACGCCCGGCCGTGCAGCAGGTAGCCGGCGCCTTCCGCGGTGCGGTGCGTCTGCCCCTCGAAGTACCCCTCGACGTTATCGCCGAAGAAATACGGCGCGGCGCGCCGCCGCGGCACGCGAATCGCAAGCGCCTCGAAAAGCTGTTCCTGTCCGAACGGCATGATCGCGCATCGTAGCGCAGAAGAGGGCCGGCCGCCACCGGAATTCAGGCCGGCCGCGCACGGGGAATGCCCGGCGAACGCCAGCACGGCGACCCGCTTGTTCATTGATGCTTGTCCGGCGCGAATCGCGCCACGGAACCGCGGCCAGGCACTGAAGCGGCGGGTTCGCCGGGCTACGGCTCTTTCAGATAACGCGTGAGCATAGCCTCCCCGCGCTCCAGCACACGGCCATCGTCTCCCCTGGCGGCCACGTGCTTCTCCAGAAAGGCAATGGAGTATCGTCGAATGACATCGAAGATCCGCGAATCGTCGGCGCCGGGACGCGAGGACGTACGCCCCGCGAAGGAATTGTTGAAGGACAAATGGTTCGCGCCCTTGACTTCGAGAAAATATTTCGGGACGGGCAGGTTTCTGTAAACCTTGCCTGAAAGCTCCGCCATCGTCCCGCTGCTTCCCCGCGCGGACTCCTTCTCCAACTCGCCGAGAAAGAGCATGGAGGGAATCCGAACCGCGGCCAGCTCGTCGTCGCTGAACAAGTATCCACCCGCCCCGGTCGAGAACAGGAGGACCGCCTTGATCCGGGGATCGAATCGCTCCGGGATTGTCCCGCACACCCCCAGCGCGGTAAAGCCGCCGAAGGAATGGCCGCCGACGGCCACACGGTTCGGATCCGTCAGTCGTCCGAAGGGCTCTGAATCCGACAGTCGGTCGAGAACAAGCTGCATTTCGTCCAAACGATACATGTAGTCGGCCCGGTCATGGCGGCCGGAAGCCGCGATCCGCATGGAATGCCGCAGAAGTCCGCGCCGGTCGTAGTCTTCCACCGGCCCCTCGCGTATGCGTACGGCCGAATGCCGGTCATGATGGTCCGGCGCCGCGACGATCCAACCGCGTGCCGCGAGCGCCTCGGCAAGGAACACCACCCCGAGGCCGCTGCCCCCGTAGCCGTGCGAAAAGACAAGCAGCGGATACGGGCCTCGCTCGGCATCCGGGGCCGCATCGACCGCCACGCGGCCCCGGGTGAGCCCGCCATAGTGGTGCGGCCTTGGCCGTGCCGCCGTGGGATACCATACGGCCACCGTAAGGGTATGCTCCACTCCTTCCTTGCGGCATGGAAGATCGAGGATCTGATACCCGACATGGAAGGCGGGACGATGGGGGTCCTCTCCGGCGCCCGCGCCGGCCACCGCACAGCCCAGGCTGACCATCACGGGGAACATGCGGCCGAAGCGACCGATCAGCCCGGACGCGGTTCCCGATCTCCAGTGTCCCGCCATATCGCCCCCCGCTTCTTTCCACCTGTTGCTCATCCGGCCATGAAAGGCCGGCCACCCCGCCCGGGGCGGCTACGCCGCCGCGCGCGCAAGCGCGTGGATGCTGTCGGCTATTTAGTAATATCTCCGCTCATGGTCAGCAGATATATGTTCGGGGTCATATAGGGCCATTCGAGGGTGGCGCCATTGCTCATGCTGAAGACGATCGCCTGGCCGTCCGGCCCCCAATCCAATTCAAGGCAGGCATTGGTGAAACGAAGGGGCTGGAACCTTTTTCGATGAGGATGCCCGGGCGTGTTGAAGTGCGTCAATGGAGTGGCGTCACTCCCGTCGCTGCGCATCAGCCAGAGTTCCACTTTCTTGCCCGGCTCCGGGTTGTCGTGATACGACCAGGCGATGGATTGCCCGTCCGGCGAGTACTCCATGTTTTCATTGCCCCGGCGAAGGGGCGCCGTCCGTGTCAGTCGCCGCAAGGAGCCGCCCTTCAGGTCGCTCACATACACATCGCCCCACCACATTTGCCCGTCCGTCTCCCCGAGGTGAGCCGCCTCCCAAATCAGGTGCCCGTCATCCGGGGTGAAACCCGATCCCTCGATCAGGCGAAAGCCGGGATGAAGGTGGTTGATAGGGACGATTCGGACAGGGGCGAGGCGGGGGCCGTTTGGGCTGAAGGCTATGTCCGCCATCTTGATCCGCCACAAGCCCCATTCTTCGCCCTTGGGATTGCGCTCTTTTTTCCACGGCGAGCCCATGCCCGGATGCGCCTCCATGGAATATTCCTCGTTCCAGTACACCTTCTTCCCATCGTGAGAGAAGCTTGGGCGAATCACGCCCCAGTTATCGGGGTTCCTGGTGATACGCCAATAACGCCGGCCATCCGCCGTCATGATCCATACATCGTGGTTATGTCCGATCCCGGGAAAGGAATCCATGTTGTGCTCGGTCGGCGTCGTGTGCTCATTCTGCGCGGTGAACACGATGAACCTGCCGCTCGGATGCCAATACGGCTGGCACTTGTGAAAGCCCGAAAGACCGACCGGGGCCTTGTCCGTTAGACACGTGACACTCGTCCCGTCCGGTTTCATGGTGAAAATTTCGTAGGTCCCGGGAAGCCTGTCCGTAAAAGCCTTTCCCGGACGCAGTTCATTGAAGACAATCAGGTTGTTCGCCTTGGACCATTTTGGGTAGAGCCCCCCGCGGTGGATCAGTTGAAGTTGCCATTCTCCTTCGAACGGACTTTGCGCGTAACCGGTTCGCACCAGGAGGATCATCACTCCGCAAGCGACAACCAGGAACGCCGGGACGCCCCCCCACCCGCCACCAGGAACGGTCTTGCGGAAGTCCGTGTTCATGGCATCTCCTTTACCGAGCGCGCGGCCCCTCCGAATCATCCACAACCCGAGCCGCGCGCAAAACCGCCCCCCATCGGGACAACAGGGACCCGGGTAACGGCGCCCGCTGGCTTCATCGTCCACGATCTGGCCCGGCGCCCCCTGCCCCGCCTCGCCGCTCCTGGAGAAGACCTTCATGCCGTTTCCCGCCCTTCAACATCGATAGTCGGCGCACGGGCTGATTCGGTTGCAGGAAATCGCTTCCTGCCTTTTTTCCGCAACCGCGCGCCGCTCGCGCGCGACTTCAAGGGTGGAGACGGGGACCGGCTCGCGACGGCGGACCGCGCGCTCCGGGATGTCATCGCGTCTGGCGCGGTAGTATCGCATCGTAGGCGGCCTGCAGTTTCGGCGCCTGTTGGGTGAGCGAATGCGCTTGGATTCGACGATCACGAAAGGCATCGTGGGGGAGCGGGAGATGTTCATGGAAGGCGCCGAGATCGAGACCGACGACCTCGAAACCATCCGCCGGATCCTGGAGGGGCGGGTGGATGAATTCGAACGCCTGCTGACCAAGTATCGCGCCCGCGTTTTCTCCATCGTGCTCAACCACGTGCCGCCGGATCACGCCGACGAGGTGGCGCACGAGACGTTTATCCGGGCCTTCCGGAGCCTGGCCGGGTACAGCCGGCGGCATCCCCTTGAGCATTGGATCAGCCGCATCGCGGTCCGAACCTGTTGTGACTACTGGCGGCGCCGGGGGCGTTGCCCGGAGATTCCCGTGAGCGCGCTATCGGAGGAGCACCGGGCCTGGCTCGAACGCGCCGGGGACGGCGGCTCGAAGGCCGAGTGCGAGGCCGCGGCGGCCCGCCGGGAGGCCGCGGAGGTTCTTGACCTTGCGCTGGCGCGAATCGATGCCGGCAGCCGCGCCATCGTGGTGATGCTGTACGCCGAGGGGCGCACGGTCTCGGAAGCGGCCAGGCTGCTGAACTGGAGCGCCGCCCGGGTCAAGGCCCGCGCGCACCGGGCCCGCCACGCGCTGCGAAAGATCATTCGACCCTGGATCCGTTGAAAAGGAGAATGGCCATGAAGGAGAAGCAAAGAATCGAGCATATCGAGACGGCCCTACTGGCCGCGCGCCACCTGCCGCCGGCGCACGAGCCGGCCCCCGACTGGCAGGACGGCGTCATGCGGGAGATCCGGCGCATCGCCCCTCCGGAAGGACAGGAACTCTGGACGGCCCCGATCGAAACGCCGTTGCGCTGGATGGTCCCGGCCTGCGCCGCGGCCCTGGTCCTGCTGCTCGGCCTCAATCTGTATTGGAACCGGACATCCGAACTGGACCGGATCGAGATGGTCCTGACGGACCCCGCGGCCCCGCCGCTCACCCGGGCCTTGTGGCTTCGGTCTATTCTGTAGGAAGGAGCACCCCATGAAAAAGTGGAAGATTTTTGCGGGCATCGCGCTCATCTTCGCCGCCGGATTCGTCTCCGGCATCACGGTGACGCGCGGCGTCGTCCGGCGCCGTGTCGCGCAATGGGCCACATGGAATCCGGAAGCCACGCGCCGGGCCGTCCTCGCCCACTTGACACGGGAGTTGAAGCTGACGCCCCGCCAACAAGACGCGATCGAGCCCATCCTCGCCGCTCTCCAGCAGGACCTGCAACACGTGCGCAGCCAACTCCAGCCGGAGGTCCACCGGATCGTCGTCGAGAAAGCGCGCGAAATGGCGCCTTACCTCACACCGGAGCAGCAGACCGGTTTGCGGCTTTTCCTCCTGCAACAACGCGCCCGCTGGACAGATCCCAAGTAGCCAAAGCGAATCGGGGTCAGAAGGGAATCGGGGTCAGGCCGTAACAATACACTTTTAATTGACAGTTCCTCTGGTTTCGGCTAGGTAGCAACGCATTATGGCCAGGCCACCGAGGAACGAATTCGAGAACGCGCTTTATCACGTGACCAGCCGGGGCAACGCCCGGCAGGTCATATTTCACACCGACGGCGATCGCCGTCGGTTTCTCCTGCAGTTGCAGGACAACCTGGAACAGTACGGCGTGGTCCTGTACGCCTGGGTCCTGATGTCGAACCACTACCACCTGGTGGTGCGAACGCCGCGGGCGAACCTGGGGCGGTTCATGCAGCGACTGAACAGCAGTTACAGCCTCTATTACCGGTACAAGCACGCGAAGACCGGGCATGCGTTCGGGGGGCGGTACAAAGCGCCGCTGGTGGAGTCGGGCGATTACCTGCTGGCCTTGACGCGGTATGTGCACCTGAACCCGGTGAAGACGCGAGCGGCAAAGGAGAAGACGGCAAAGGAGCGGATCCGGATGCTGGAAGAACACCCGTGGAGCAGCTACCCCGATTACGTGGGAAGCCGGCGAACCGCGAGCCGAATCGACCTCGCGGTCCTGCAGCACTACGGGCGGAGCCGGGAGGAGGCGCAGCGACGGTACCGGGCGTATGCGCAGGCGATGGTGGCGGAGGATGACGAACCGCTGAAGGGGCTGATGGCGCGCTCGACACATGCCTGGGGTAGCGAGGAGTTCGTCGAGAAGGTGGAAAAAGAGCTCTTGGGCGGGAAGACAGGCCGGGCCAGGGATGCGGACGTTCAGCGGCCATGGCGCGGCGTCGAGATGGCGGTTCTCGATGAGGTGGTAGCGAGGGCGTACGGGATCGAGGCCGGGACGCTGAAAAGGCACGGCCGCTCGGCGGGGGAGGCGAAGGCGGTAGCGGTGGAACTGGCCTCCCGATGGAGCGGCAGAACCCAGCGGGAGATCGGTGCGCACTACGGGGGGATCAGCGGGCAGGCCGTGCACATGATTCGCCGGCGACTCATCGACAAGAAGATCGACTGGCCCAAGTTGGAGGAGGCTCTAGCCTGAAAGTGTATTGTTACGGCCTGACCCCGATTTTCCTCCGATTTTCCTTCCGAAAGGCCTGGTCCAGGATGGATTGCACCGCCTCGGGGCAGGTACGGCATGCCGTTGAAGGACGGGATCACGACCGCCAGCCGTGGACGGCCGCTGGAAGACCGGTTCATGGGGATATCAGGATACGGCCGCGGCGGCCGCCCGGCAATCATAAGTGGCGCGTAACGCACCGGATGCGATATGATGCGCGGCCGGGTTGACGTGTTGGAAAAGGCGTTCCATGTAAAGGGAGGATTCGAACCATGAAGCCGCTCCGGATGATCCCCGCCGCGCTGATCCTGGCCTTGCTCGCATCCTGCTCGCCGCCCGCGCCGCCGGCCTCCGAAGGGGCGAAGGCGTTCCGGGTGGCGGCGGTGTTCCAGACCGCCATCGAGGAGCCGTGGGACGGCGTGATCCACCAGGCCTGCCTGAAGGCGAAGGAGGAACTCGGCGTCGAGTACGAGTTCACGGAGAAGGTCGCCGCCGCCGACTACGAGAAGGTGCTGCGGGAATACGCGGACCGCGGGTTCGACCTGATCGTGGGCGACGCGTTCCTCGCCGGCGAGGACCCCGTGCGGCGCGTGGCCAAGGATTACCCGGAGATCGCCTTCGCGTTCGGCTCGGAGTTCGGACCCGCCGCGCCGAACCTGTCCGTATTCGACAACTGGATCCACGAGCCCGCCTACCTCTGCGGCGTCATCGCCGGGAAACGGACGAAGACCGGGACGATCGGCGCGGTCGCCGCCCTGCCGATCGGCGAGGTCAACCGCCTGGTCAACGCGTTCCGCGAGGGCGCGCGCTCCGTGCGGCCGGACGTGAAGATGAAGGTCTCGTACATCGGCAGCTGGTTCGATCCCCCGAAGGCCAAGGAAGCCGCCATCGCCCAGATCGAGGCGGGCGCGGACCTGATCTTCGCCGAGCGGTTCGGCGTCTACGAAGCCTGCAAAGAGAAGGGCGTCCTCGCCTTCAGCAACATGTACGACCAGCACGGCATGGCGCCGGAGACGATCATCACCGGGCCGGTATGGGACATGGGCCCCACCATCCGGCACTGCATCGAGACCGTGCGAAAGGGCGCGTGGGTCGGCATGGACCTCAAGGACTGGTCCATGATGGCGCAGGGCGGCGCCAGGCTGGCCCCGTTGCACGATTTCGAGGCCCGGCTCCCGGCGGACGTCCTCGCGTCGGTCCGCGACCTGGAAGCGAAGATCGTCCAGGGCGCGTTCCGCGTGCCGGTGGATGAATCGAAGACGGTCTCGGATTGACGGCGGTCCTTTACCGCAACCGTGTGGCGACAAGCGGCGTGGCCGTGAAACGCTGGTTGCCGTAGATCAGCACCGGCAGGTCCAGCTCGCAGGGCACCGGATCAGGTCCGGGGATAAAATGCACGGGCTGGATTTCCCACTCCGTCGGAGCCGCCGGCGGCGCCATCAGCTTCAGGGTCAGCGCACATTCCTGTTCAGGCCACTCCTGCATCGGCGAGGTCACGCGGATGGTAATGGTGTAGTAGATCGAGTGGCCGCCCGGCGGCAGCAGCGCCACCGGGGTGCTGAACTCGATCAGCGCATGGGCTTCCGCGCCGAAGCCGGCCGGCATCGTGACCTGCGGATTCAGCACATTCACTTCCGCCACCGCGTCGCTTTCGGCGTTGACGGTCAGCGGGTATGCCGGGTTGCCGACGGCCTGGTTGTGCATCGTCACCTGCAGCACACCGCCCCCGGAACCGCCGGAGACGAGTTCGATGTCCAGGGTGAATTGCGGCCGGACGACCACGTCCAGCCCGTAGCCGACGGGAGCGCCGGGCATATCGGGGAACTGGTACCGGAGGAGGGAATAGGCCCCGGACGCGGCGTCCCAATCGGTCCACACGTGAACCGAGTGCCCCCCGTAGGGAACGAAGGGCATGGTCGTCAGCACTTTTTGCACCTCGATCCCGGGGTAGGACAACAGGTCGAAGTAGACCCGCGCGTTGCCGTTCATTGCAACGGTCGAGAAGATGCTCGCCTCGTCGCCGGGCAGGATATACACGGGCGACGGCACGGTCGTCACCTCAAGGCTTGGCGGAAGGACCGCGGCCGTCAGGTTCACCGTCTTCTCCACGCCCATGGCGCGGGCCTTGAGCGGCAGAACGTACTGGCCGGGCGCCATGTCCCTGCGCATGCGAACGGTGACATACGTGTAGCGCGTAACGCCCTTCTGCTGCAGGAGGAAGCCGCCGCTCCATGATTCCGGGGACGACGTCTGGTTGTCCAGGCTGAACCCGTCGGGCCAGTTCACCGGCACCAGGTTGACCAGCATCGGCGCGGACAGGTCCGCCGTGGTCAACTGGGCCTGGACCGTCAGGCGGCCGAAGGGATCGCCCTCGCCGTATCGGAATACGAGATTCGTGTCGCCCACCGTGAAGGTGAAGTCCGGCTTCCCGGTCGCCGGCGGGGCGACCACTTCGATCCAGTACGGCAGGGCGGCCGTCTTCCCGCGGCTGTCCCTGGCCACGACCGTAAGCTGCCGCTTACCCAGCGTCGTCGTCGGCGTCACGGCCACCGTCGCGTCGCCCGCATTGGTCAACCCCATGACGGTCAGGTGGAAATCATTCGTCCGCGGCGCCATACCGGCCGGCGCGTTGGCCGCAGTGACCCGCAGCCAGTTCCCCGCCCCGACGGTCAGCTTGCCGCGGATCGGGATGCGCCACTCCTGCGCGGCCCCGGAGGCCGGACGCGGGATCTTCAGGGGCGCGGCCGAGGAGAAGGCATACGGCAGCGACAAGGCAACCTGGGGCGGGTTCAGGTGCGGGATGAGCGTGGGATCGCCCAGGAGAATGTACTCGCGCGACCAGCTCTGCTCCCTCGCAAAGTGCATGAAGATGCTCCCCCAGTCCTCGCCCGCCCAAGCCGACAGGGTCTGAAATCCGGTGGGGAAGTTGTATCCCGACCCGGTGGTCGCGGCCATGGCGAAGAGCGGGTATTTCGTGTCGAACAGGTAGCTGCCCGCGAGGTAGTTCGTCTCCGTGAAATGGCCGCTCTGGCAGGTGTCGAGCAGGAGAAAGAAGGCCTTGGGATTGACGGCGTGGATCAGGTCGGACGCAATCCACGTGGGCGTAAGTTGGTGCGTCTTCGCCGAGGAATGGCAGTCGAGATAGACCAGCTCGTTGCCCGGCAGGGGCAGCAGCCGGTTCAGGTAGTCCGTGCCGCTGCTGGTGTCCGGCCATACGGTCTGGAAGGTGGGATAGAGTTTCCCGAAATCGTTGGCCGTGGTGTAGTTCTTGATGTCGTAATACACCAGCGCCGACTTGGGCAAGGTCAGCGTACCGGCGCGGTATTGGTGGTTTTTCTGGAAATACGCGCGCAGCAGGTCGATCCGCGTCTTGCTGTTGAACTTGATCGTGTCCGTGAAAAGCCGCCCCGCCCAGATGTCCGGCTGGAACCCGCCGAAGGCATAGTACGAATCCATGATTCCGTTCAGGTTCAGATCGTACCACTCGGCGTCGAAATCGGTGAAATAGGTGTCCACGGGAAAGGCATCCGGCGTGACCAGGTACTCGGAGTCCTGCTCGCACATGACGTACGGCACGCGGCCGGCGAGGATCACGCCAGCGAGGTTCCCGCCCTGGTAGTGGAGCGCCAGCAACAGGCGCAGCAGCGCCGGGTTGTCCGGTGGAATGGCATAGGCCTCGGCCTGGTACCGGCCCTCGGCGTTGACATCGGCCTTCCACTGGTTGACCTCGTTGGTGAGCGCCTGGTAGGCCTCGGTATCCATGAGCATGAACACTTTCTGGGGCGTCGTGCCGCCGAAGGCCGATAGCGTCAACAGGCCCAGGACAGATAGAAGGCAGAACGGGGCGCCGCGGGTTTTCATGATGGCTCCTTTCGTACGCCAACTTACTCGGGAGGCTGAAACGTTTCAAGCGATTTATGCAGCAGGGCGGGAAAGGATTGAGGTTTGCCCCCGTTCCGGATAAATAACCGGCGCGGCATGAACACCGACCCGACGCCCCTGATCGAGATGCGGGGAATCACGAAGCGATTCCTCGGCGTTCCGGCCAACCGCGGCGTGGACTTCCGCCTGGAGCCCGGCGAGATATGCGCCCTGCTCGGCGAAAACGGCGCCGGCAAAACCACGCTGATGAACATCCTCTTCGGCTACTACGCCTGCGACGAGGGCGAGATCCGGATCGGGGGTGAACGGGTGAACCTCTCCTCGCCCCGGGCCGCCGTCCGGCGCGGCGTCCGGATGATCCACCAGCACTTCGCGCTCGTGCCGTCCCTGTCGGTCCTGGAGAACGTCGCCGTCGGGCAGGAGGATCACCGCCTCGGGTTCCTGGACTGGAAGGCGGCGCGGAAGCGGCTGCTGGAACTGGAGCGGCGCTTCGGCATGACGCTCGATCCCGACGCGAAGGTCTGGACCCTCTCGGTCGGCGAGCAGCAGAAGGTCGAGATCCTCAAGGCGCTCTACCGCGAGTGCCGTGTCCTGATCATGGACGAGCCGACCGCCGTGCTGGTGCCGTCCGAGGTCCGGGAACTCTTCGCCATGCTCCGGACCTTCGCGGCGCAGGGGAACGGCGTGGTGTTCATCTCGCACAAGTTGCACGAGGTGATGGACATCTCGGACCGCATCGTCGTGCTGCGTAACGGCGAGGTCACGGCCGAGAAACAAACTCGCGACACGAATGCGCGGGAATTGGCCGGCCTGATGGTCGGGCGGGATTGGCCGGCCCGGAAGGAGCGCTCGCCGCGGGCGCCCGGCCGGCCCGCGCTCGAGATCGTCGGACTGTCCGCGACGAACGACAAGGGCCTGCCGGCGGTCCGGAACCTGGACCTGGCGGTCCGCGAGGGCGAGGTCCTCGGACTGGCCGGCGTCTCCGGCAACGGGCAGCGCGAGCTGGCCGAGGTGCTCTTCGGCGTACGGAAGCCGACGGCCGGCTCGGTCCGCATCGGCGGCGCCCCGACCCGGCCCGGCAGCCCGACGGCCGTCATCGCCGCGGGAGCGGCGCGCATCCCGGAAGACCGTATCGCGACGGGCTTGATGATGGACCTGTCGATCGCGGAAAACCTGATCCTGGAAAACCGGCGCTCGGCGGAGTTCCGCCGCCGCGGCCTGCTGGACCACGGCCGGATCCGCGAGCACGCCGGACGGCTGATCGGCCAGTTCGGCATCAAGGCGGCCGGGCCGTCGACGGCGGCGAAAAGCCTCTCCGGCGGCAACCTGCAGAAAGTGATCCTCGCGCGCGAATTGTCCGCCGGGCCGCGCCTGATCGTGGCGGCGCAGCCGACGCGCGGGCTGGACGTCGGCGCGGCGGAGTTCATCCGCGGCCGGATGCTCGAGGAGTGCGGGCGCGGCGCGGCGATCCTGCTGATCTCGGAGGACCTGGACGAGATCCTCTCCGTCAGCGACCGCGTGGCGGTGATGTACGAAGGCCGGGTCGTCGGGATCCGGGCCGTGAACGAAATCACCCGGGAGCAGATCGGGCTCTGGATGAGCGGGGTGGTTCCATGATCCGGCTGCGCCTGGAGAAACGTCCGCCGCTGCCCGACTGGGCGAAGGCGGCCATTCCCCTGGCGGCCGTCGCGGCCACGCTGTTGCTGGCGGCGGCGCCGATCCTCGCCGCCGGCGGGAACCTGTGGCGCTCCTACTACTACCTCTTCTACGGCGCGCTCGGGTCGCGCGTCAACCTGCTGGAGAGCTGCGTCAAGGCCAGCCCGCTGATCTTCACCGGGCTCGGCGTCGCGTTTGCGTTCCGGGCGCGCTTCTGGAACATCGGCGCGGAGGGCCAACTGATGGCCGGCGCCATCGTCGCCGGCTGGCTGGGCATCGCGCTGCCGATCCCCTCGCGGCTCCTGCACCTGGCCGTGATCATCGGCGCCGCGTTCCTCGCCGGCGGGTTGTGGGCGGCGATCCCGGCCTGGCTGAAATTCCGCCTGCGGGTGGACGACGTGGTCACCACGCTGCTGTTCAATTACATCATGATGCACGTCATGGGCGCGCTGCTCTTCGGCCCGCTCCAGCAGCCGGACTCCAGCTGGCCGCAATCGCCGGAGATCCGGGCCACGGCCCAGTACCCGGTCCTGGTCGCCCGCTCGCGCTTCCACCTGGGCATCCCGCTGGCGCTCGTCGCGGCGGGCCTGGTCTGGCTCATCCACCGCAAGACGGTGCTCGGCTACGAAAGCCGGGCCGTCGGCGCCAACCCCGTCGCGGCGCACTTCGGCGGCGTGCCGACGTCGTCCGTGCTGCTCAAGACGGCGGTCCTGTCGGGCGGGCTCGCCGCGATGGCGGGCGTCGGCGAGGTCTGCGCCGTGCAGCACCACCTCCTGATGGATCTCTCGCCGGGCTACGGCTACTCGGGGATCGTCGTCGCGATGCTCGGCAACCTGCACCCGGCCGGCGTCGTGCTCGCGGCGCTCTTCTTCAGCGCGGTCAGCGTCGGCTCGCAGACCATGAGCCGCATGACGGGCGTCCCCAGCTACATCTCCGAGGTGATCCAGGGCCTGGCCCTGGTCGTCATGCTGGTGGCCCTGCTGCTGACGGAATACCGCGTGCGGGTCCGGCGCGGCGCGGGGACGGGAGGCGGCCATGGATGACCTCTTGAGCCTCGCCTTCCTGACGGGCGTCCTCGCCGCCGCGTTGCGGATGGCGACGCCGATCCTGTTCGCCACGCTCGGCGAGATCGTCGGCGAGCGCGCCGGCGTGCTGAACCTCGGCATCGAGGGCACGATGCTGATGGGCGCGATGACGGGCTTCACGGTGGCCTTCAAGACCGGCCACCTGTGGCTCGGCGTCGCGGCGGCGGCCGGCGTCGGGATGCTCCTCGGGCTGATCATGGCCGTGCTGGTCGTCTACCTGGGCTTGAGCCAGCACGTCTCGGGGCTGGGGCTGACGCTCTTCGCCACCGGCCTCGCCATGTTCATTTACCGGCTCGTGTTCGGCTCGCCCGTCCTGCCCCCGACCGTGGAGCCCTTCCGGCCGGTGGCCGTCCCGCTCCTTGCGCGGCTCCCCGTCCTCGGGCCGGCCCTGTTCCACCAGTACGCGCTGGTTTACCTCTCGTGGCTGCTGATCCCGGCGGTCTCGATCCTGCTGTTCCGGACTCGCGCGGGCCTGCGGATCCGCACGGTCGGCGAGAATCCACTGGCGGCGGACACGGTCGGCATCAACGTCCACCGCACGCGCACCGTCAGCCTGGTGATCGGCGGCGCGCTGATGGGGATCGGCGGGGCCTTTCTCACGCTGGCCCACCAGAACATGTTCCTGATGGACGTCGTCGGGGGCCGGGGCTGGATCGCGATCGCGATGGTGATCTTCGGCAACTGGAGCCCGGCCAAGGGCGCGCTCGGCGCGCTGCTGTTCGGGCTGCTCGACGGCCTCCAGCTCCGCCTGCAGGCCGTGGGCCTCCACGTGCCCTTCCACGTCTTCCTGATCATCCCCTACATCATGACCGTGCTGGCCATGATCAGCGTGTCCCGGAAGGCGTCCGCCCCGGCCGGCCTGCTCAAACCCTACCGGCGCGAGGACAAGGGCGGCTGATCACGCCGCGCCCCGGCCGGCGCGGATTTCCGCCTCGAGCCCCGCGTAGGCCGCGCGCACTTTCTCCCGGAAGATCTCCAGGCTGTAGCGCTGCTCCACCCGTGCGCGGGCGGCCCGCGCCACGGCGCGGGCCCGGTCCGGGTCGCCCAGCGCGGCCAGGATGCCGCCGGCGAGTCCCTCGGGCGTAGGGTCGGCCAGGAACGCGCACGAGTCGTCGAGCACCTGCGTATGGGTGGGGACGCGGGTCGAGACGATGGGCCGGCCGCTCTGCATGTAGCCGTAGATTTTCATCGGCGGGTTCGTGCCCTGGTTGCGCGGCGTCGCGAGCAGGTCGGCGACGTTCAGGAAGGCGGTCATCTCGGCGGTCGGCCGCCGCCCGGCGAATACGCAGGCCGACCCCGCCCCGGCCTCGTCGGCGAGCCGGCGCATCTCCGCCACCTGGGCTTCCGTGCCGCCGGCGAACAGGAACCGGGCCTCCGGCCGCTGCCGGGCGACCAGGCCCGCGGCGCGCACGAGGTCGGCCACGCCCTGGTACCGCTCGAAGTTGCCGGTGTAGACGCACACGGGCGCGGCGCCCAGCGCGAACTCCTCCCGGATCCGCCGCGCGTCCTCCGGCGCCTCCCGGAAGGACGCCTCCAGCGGCGCGTCCTCCAGTTGCAGCACCTTCGTTCGCGGGGCCCATCGCCGCACGACGTCCGAGAGCACCGGCCCCACGGTCACCACATAGGAAGCGTTCCGCATGGCCGCGCGCTCGAGTCCTTCGACCAGGCGGATCACGGGCCGGGCCCGGACGAAGCCGGAAAATTGCAGCTGGTCCGAGATGAACGAATCCATGTTGTAGATCAGCCGGCACCGGAACAGCTTCTTCAGCGGCACGGCAAAAAACGCCGCCTCCTCCACCGCCTGGATCACGTCGTACCGGTTCCACAGGCACAGCCCGAACGCCTTGCAGAGCAGCAGGAAATCCATCGGGAACTTCGCCAGCGAGGGGCCGATGGCGACCTGGCGTAGGCCGGGCGGCCGGAACGTCCGGAGCACCCGGACCCCGGGCAGGTCCACCGGCTGCCCGAACGGGTAGCAGAGCACGTCCACGCGGTGCCCCATCCGGCTCAACACCTCGATCTGGTGGCGCGCGCGGATGGGCGTGCCGCGCTCCACGAAGAACGGCTGGGGGGCTATGAACAGTACTTTCACGTTGGGCTGATGATTCCCGCGCAGTCTGATGGAGTCTAGCGGCCGCGCCGCGGCGGGGCAATGGAAATGCTTGGCGCCACCCGTTTTTCTGGCCTGTCATCCGCGACCTGCTACACTGGCGGGCCGTGAACGAGCGCGACACCACCTTGCCGGATATCCCGGAGACCGCCGACGTCGAGACCTCCTCGCCCGGCTATGCTGCCCGTTTCGCCGGGCCCGCCGGCCGATGGATGCTGGGCGTGCAGGAGCGGATTGTCCTCGGCTGGATGGCGGATTTTCCCGGCGCGACCGTGCTCGACGTGGGCGGCGGCCACGGGCAGCTCGCGCTCCCGCTGGCGGGGAACGGATACCGCGTGACGGTGCTCGGCAGCGACGGGAGTTGTTGCTCGATGATCGACCGGCAGGTGACGGAGGGCCGGCTGGCCTTCGTCACCGGGTCGGTCGTGGCGTTGCCGTTCCCGGACCGGGCCTTCGACGTCGCGGTCAGCATACGGCTCCTGCCTCACTGCCGGGCCTGGCCGGCGCTGGTCCGCGAGTTGTGCCGCGTCGCGCGCCGCGCGGTAATCGTGGACTATCCCGCCCGCCGCAGCGTCAACGCGCTCTCGGGCCTCCTGTTCGGCCTCAAGCGCCGCGTGGAGGGGAACACCCGGCCGTTCACGCTGTTCGGCCACGACGAAATCGCGCGGGAACTCGAGCGCTCGGGCTTCGCGGTCGCCGGCCGCCGCGCGCAGTTCTTCTGGCCCATGGTGCTGCACCGGATGCTCGACCGGCCGCGGCTGTCCGCCGCGCTGGAAAGCCCGGCGCGCGGATTGGGATTGACGGCGCTCTTCGGGTCGCCGACATTGCTCCGCGCGGAGCGAAAGGAATGATGATGACCGAGTCGATCCAGTCCCTGCCGCGCGGCGCCCGGGTTCTCGTGACCGGGGCGACCGGGTTCACCGGCCAGGCGCTCACCCGCCAGTTGGCCGAGGCCGGGGCGGACATCCGCGCCATCGCACGCGCCTCCTCGAACCTCGCCCCGCTGGCCGACCTGCCGGTCCGCTGGTTCCGCGGCGACGTCTTCGAGCCCGCGGTGATCCGCGAGGCGGTCGCGGACGTCGAGTATGTTTTTCACGTGGCCGCGTTGTACCGCGAGGCGCGGCACCCCGACGAGCAGTACTGGAAGGTGCACGTGCAGAGCACGCAGGAGCTGGCCCGCGCGGTCCGGGGCCGGCCCGGATTCCGGCGGTTCGTCCACGTCTCCACCATCGGCGTGCACGGCCACATCGAGAACCCGCCAGCGGACGAAAACTATCCCTTCCACCCGGGCGACATCTACCAGAAGACCAAGGCGGAGGCGGAGCTCTGGCTGCGCGATTTTGCGGCAAAGGAGGGCCTGCCTTTCTCCGTCATCCGGCCCGCGGCCATTTACGGGCCGGGCGACCGGCGGTTGTTCAAGCTGTTCAAGATGGCCGCCCGGGGCTGGTTCCCGCTGCTGGGCCGCGGGAAATGCCTGTACCACCTGATCCACGTCGAGGACCTGGCCGCCGGGCTGCGGCTGGCCGCGGTCCATCCCGCCGCGGCGGGCGAGGTGTTCATCTGCGGAAACCCGGAGGCGATCCGCCTCGAGGACATGGGGCGGGCGATCGCGGCCGCGCTGGGCAGGCGGCTCCGCGTGATCCGCCTGCCGGTCGGGCCGGTGTTCGTGCTCGCCGACCTCTGCGAGCTGGCCTGCCGTCCGTTCGGCATCGAGCCGCCCCTCTACCGGCGGCGCGTGGCGTTCTACACCAAGGACCGCTCCTTCGACACGCGCAAGATCCGCGAGAAGCTGGGCTTCCAGTACCGCTACTCGTCGGAGGCCGGCCTGCGGCAGACGACGGAATGGTATGTCGGGGCGGGCTGGCTGCGGGGCGCGGGCCGACCGGCGGCATCCTGACCTTCACCGGCTCACGCCACGTTCGATTCCATCCACGCGCAGAACTCGTCGGCTTTCCGCTCGTAGGCCGCGCGCGAGTGTTGCGTCTCCGCCAGGCGGCGGGCGGCCTGGCCCAGGCGCTCCCGTAGGTCGGCGTCAGAAGCCAGCTTGACCATGGCCTCCGCCATCGCCTCCGGCTGCGGGGGCACGAGCACGGCGGCTTCGGGCGTCAGCACCTGGGTATGCGACGGGATGTCCGTGGCGAGGATGGCCTTGCCGGATTGCATGTAGCTGTAGATTTTCATCGGGGTGTTGGCGCCCCGGATGCGCGGCGAGATGAGCACGTCCGCCGCATCCAGGTACTGGACGGTCTCGTCCAGGGCGCAGGCGCCCGTGAAATGGACATGCCCGGCGAACCCGTGGCGGTTGCACCGGCGCTCGAGTTTCTCCACTTCCATCAGTTCGCCGCCCACGATGATCAGGCAGGCCTGGGCCATATGCGCCAGCGCCCGCTGGAAACTCTTCAACAGGAGGGAAATGCCCTGGTAGCCCTGAAGGTTGCCCACATATACAAAGGCTGGGCCCTCCACCTTCAGCCGTTCGCGCACATGATTCCGGGCCGGGTTCGGAGCGCCCCCGACCGGCGGATCGGGCAGCACGAACACCGGGCCGCGCGCCACGGCCCGGGCTTTGTCGGCCACCGCCTCGCAGACCGCCAGCACCGCGCGGGCGCGGCGCAGCATGTACGCTTCGAACCGGCGCATCACAGGCCGCACCAGGCGCCAGAACCGGTTTTTTTCCGCCAACTGGTCGGGCATCGAAGAATCCATGTCACAGACGAATGGAACGCCGGTCCGCGCGCTCAAGAGGGCCGCGATGAAAGCGCCCTCTTCCACGGCATGGATAAAATCGTAGCGTCGCGTCTTCAGGCGTTCCCGGGCGGCGAAGAAAAGCCGCACGTCGTGCCACAGTTTCCGCGCGGAAAGGCCCGGTTGAAGCGGGCGCGCGCCGGGGCGCAACGAGGTCTTGAAGAAACGAACCCCCGGGATCACGACGTCTCTCCCGCCCGGGAAGACCAGGACATCCACGCTCCATCCGCGCCTGCTGAACTGCTCCAGGAGCAGGCGCACCGCGATCGGGGTGCCCCGATCGAGATAGAAGGACTGCGGCGCCAGAAACAACACATTCATGGAGATAAATTCGATAAGTTACTACGTAGCAACATCTTTGTGTTGACATTTACAACATAATTACCCGTCCGATCAAGATTAAAAAGAGGCGGACCCGATTCGCCCGATACATGGAATGGCGCGGTTTAATCGAAGGGCTTTCTTGAACCGGCCGGGGGCTTCCGGTATAGGCCTATCGTATGCAGGAAGCAGGTACAGGCAAGGGGTTGATCGCGGATACACATGTTCATCTGTACCGCTGCTACGACATCCCCGACACGATCCGGAAGGCGATCGAACACCTGCGGGAGCTGGCCCGGGCCGCGCAACAGCCCGACGCCCTGCCGGTCCTGTGCCTCACCGAACGGCACGATCACCATGTCTTCGACGAGTTGAAATCCGGCCGACTGCGCCTCGACCCCGGAAAGGTGTCCGCCCTGCCGGACGAGCCGGCCGGGCTGCGAATTGACGGCGGGTCGGGCGAGGGGTGCGCGTATCTCCTGGCCGGCCGCCAGGTCATCACGCGGGAGCGGATCGAGGTGCTGGGCCTGGCCATGGCGTCGTTCGTGGAGGACGGCCTGCCGCTGGAGGATACCGTCGCCCGCGTCCGCGCGCAGGGCGGCCTGCCCGTGTTGAGCTGGGCGCCGGGCAAGTGGTTCTTCGGGCGGGGCCGGATCGTCGGCGCGTTCATCTCGCGGTCGGCGCCGGGCGATCTTCTCCTGGGCGACACCAGCTTGCGCCCGCTTTTCTGGGGCGAACCCCGGCTCATGCGCGCCGGCCGCCGGCGCGGGCTCCGCGTCGTGTCCGGTTCCGATCCCCTGCCCTTCGCCGAGGACGCCCGGTGGGCGGGACGGGTGGCCACCGTGTACGCGCCGGCGCCGATGGACGAGGCGCGCCCGGTGGCCGCGATCGCGCGGCGGCTCCTCCAGGATACGCCGTTGCGGGAACGCGCCGGCGCGCGGCTCTGCCCGTCGCAGGTGGCGCTCCGGCTCCTGCGGAACCGGAAGGCCCGGGGGATGCCGTGACGCAGGGCCGCCGGCTCCTGATTTCCCTCGCCGCCAGCCTGGCGTTCTGGACGCTCTTCTCCTGGCCGTTGCCCCGTCACCTGTTCGAGGCCATTCCCGCCTCGTCCCAGAACGTCGAGCAGGACCACGCGCGAGAGATGATCCCGGGCGATCACCTTCAACTGCTGTACCATTTCGAGCTCCTGCACGGGATGCTGGCGGGCCGCACGCCGTGGTTCCACAACGTGTACGAGTTCAACCTGGGCCGGGACGAGGACCGCTTCCTTCCCATCGCCTACTACGCCCCCTTCTCCCTGCTCTACGCCGCCTTCGCGGGCCTCGCGGGCCAGGCCTTCGCGTGGAACCTGGCGGGCTTCGTCAGCCTGTGGCTGACCTACTGGCTCACGTGGACGCTGGCGCGCCGCTTCGTCCGCTCCGAGGTCACCGCCGCGCTGGCGGCGCCCATCGGCATCCTGCTCCCCTACCGCTGGGTATGCCTGCTGGGCGGCAGCCCCACGGGCTTTGCCATGTTATGGGTGCCGGCCGTGTGGCTGGGGCTCGACCTCGCCGCGCGGGACGGGCGCATCGCGGGCGGGGCCCTGGCAGGCGCGGCGCTGCTGATGCTCTGCTGGACCGACATCCAGTCGCTGTTCTTCTGCGGCATGGCCACCCCGCTGTGGCTCCTGCTTGCCGCGCTCCCGGCCGGGCCGGCCGCGTGGCGCGAGCCGGCCTGGCGACGCCGGATCCTCCGCGCGCTGGCGCCCATCGCCCTCTTCGTCGCCCTGATCGTCCTCTACCGCTGGATGCGCCAGCATCATCTCTCCGCCGCCGACCTGGCCGCGCCCCGCACGATGGCCGAGGTCAGCAACTTCTCCCCGTCGCCGGCAGGCCTGGTGCGCTGGGCGTCTTCCGGCCTGGACAGCCACATCTATGTCGGCCTCCTGCTGCCCCTGCTCCTGCTCGCCGGGCTGGCCGGATTGCTGCGGCGGAGCGCATGGAAAACGCCGGGCGAGCGGCGGGCAGCCGTGGCGTTCTTGCTGCTGGGCGCCGCGACGGTGTTCGCCGTATTGTTGTCGCTCGGCGTCCAGGGGCCTCTCGGGGGCCGCCTGCTGGTGATCATCCGGCTCCTGGTGCCGCCGTACTCCCTGCTGCGGCAGACCGCCAAGGTCTACTGCCTCATGCCCGTTCTCCTGGCCGTCGCCGCGGGGCTGGCCGCGGAGATCGCCGGCCGGAAGCTTCGGCCAAAGAGCTTCGCGGCCGCCTTCGGGCTGCTGGTGGCCGGCCTGGTCTTCGAGTGGCGGGCCCAGGTGCGGCCGACCCTGTGCGTCCTGGCCGGCGAGCAGAAGGCCTACGCGGCCGTGGCGGAGGACGCGCGGGCGGCCGACGAGCTGCCGCGCGCCCTGGCGCTGCCGCTCTGGCCGGGACAGGACGCCTTCAGCTCCGTCTACGAGTACTTTGCCGAGAAGCACGGCATCCGGATGGTCAACGGCTACAGCCCCGTCCCCCGGCGGGCGTACGTCCGCGACGCGTATGGCGCGCTCCGCAGCCTCAACCAGGGCTGGGCGCCGGACGCCGCGCTGGATGACCTCCTGCGCCGGGGCGTCCGGTATCTGCTGCTGCACGAGAACCTGTTCCCCGAGCAGGTCAGCCCCTTCCCGGTCACAACCACGCTGAACCGCCTGCGCCGGCACCCGCGGCTGGATTTCCTGGCCCACGAGCGGACGGTCTGGGCGTTCCGCATCCGGCCCGCGCCTCGCGAAGCCGCGGCCGGCGAGCCCGGGCTGCCGGACGGCCCCGCGGTCTTCCCGGCCCGGCGCTGGGAACTGGAACGATGCTCGAACACGCTCTGCCGCGCGGTCGAGGATCTCGCGGCCTCAAGGGGCGGCGGCCTGGCCCTGGCGCAAGCCGGCGCCCGGGTCGAAACGCCATCGACCATGGCAAGCCCTATCCCCGGCCTGCGCTGGATGATCCGCGCGCGCGGCCCGGGCCTGCTCGGCGCCACCACGCTCGTCAACGGCCAGCCCGCGGGCCGGCACGACATCCCGGTCGCCGCCGACGCGTGGACCTGGCACGAAGCACCGATAAGCCTTGCGGACTTCTCCTCGCTGGCGCTGCGGCTGGACCGGGCCGAAGGGACCGTCGACGCGGACCTGGCGCTCCTCGCGGCCGGCGATTGGCGGGACCTGGCGCCCGGGGAAAGCCGGACCATCGCCGCCCCGTGCTTCTTCCACGGCGGCTACACGGAGCCGGCGGGAAACGGCGTCGTCGCGCTGCGGAAGTCATCGGACCCGTACGCCGCCATCCTCTACGGGCCCAAGCTGCCCCTCGCGCCGGGCCGCTACGCCGCCGAGCTGACCTTCGCGTCTCCGGCCCCGGCGGGCGCCGAACTGGGCCGGCTGTACGTGGAAGGGCGGGACGATGCGACGTCCACCCCCGTCGTGGCCGGGCGCGCTTCCGCCCGCATGGAATGGGACCAGCTCGACAACCTTCCGGTCAACCTGGTGTTCGTGTATTTCCGCAACGCGGACATGCGGATCGAATCCATCGCCATCCGGCGGCCGGGCCCGTGACCCGCCGCCAGCGGACTTCAGGGCACCAGGCCGCGGCGGACCAGGCCGTCCGCGATAGCCTCGCCTGCGCATCGGTGCCCGGCGGTCGTGGGATGCCAGCCGTCGTGCATGAGCTTTTCACCGGTCCTCGCGGCCCGCTCATCGAATATCGGCTGCAGATCGAGGTATTCGAATCCGTTCGATGCGCAGAGGTCGGTGATGCGCCGCAACCGCTCCGGCGAGCGGCGGTTCTCCCGCGGGGGGAACGCGGCCACCAGGACCCGGAACTTGTTCCGCTCCGCCGTTTCGCGCAGGAGCCGGAGGCTGGACTCGACGGTATCCTGTTTCAGCAGCATACGCTGCTCTTTCCGTTCCTTCTCGGCGGACGCCGACAGCCACTGGCTGTACACCACGCGATACAGGGCGCTGCGGGCCAGCCACGGCGACAGCATGCTCCGCTCGATACCCCCGTGCTCCTTCTTCTCCACGCGCAGCTTGGTCATGATGCCGCCGTTCATCTCCTCCACGTCGTTCAGGCAGTAGGCGAGGACCACGACATCCGGCCTGTAGAACAGGCCCTTCTCGATCAGCATGGCCACTTCCTGCCGGGTGTTGTAGCCGCTGACGCCGAAATTCATCACTTCGACCCGCTTCCCGCGCCCGGCCAGGGACTGCTCCAGGACGGAGGTGAACACGGCATCGGTCCGGTCCACGAACAGGCCCATGGTCAGGCTGTCCCCGAGCACGACGAGGCGGACGACTGCGGGCTCCTTCTCCAAGGTGTGGTCGCGGTCGCGGAACCCGAGGTTGTTGCTGCGGCCCTGGAACTCGAAATAGAGCCGCTTCTCGCCGTGGTGCTCGAAGTTCGGCGCCGGCTCGTAGCCGATCGCGGGATTCGGGGAAAGCCGGAATCGCCCGGCGGTGATCAGGGTCATCTCGGGCGCGCGGCCCGACCAGCGTGCAACCCACTCGCCGAACGCCAGGGCGACCAGCAACCCGGCCAGGACAAGCCCCGCGCGCTTAAGCATGGTCCACCTCGGCGCCAACCGGACACGGGCGGAAGCACCCGGCGAGATGCCGGCCCCATTCCACGACCTTCGCGCGAACTCGCCGGATCGCGTTCCACAGCGACTTGCCCGGCCACACGGGGACCCGGTGCGCCAGCGTGATCAGCGGCGCCAGCCGGGGCCACCGGACCAGGTCGCCGAAGATCGCGTGGTAGAACAGGACCTGTTTCCGCGTGACGGTCGGCTGGTTCACCGCGTAGTCGTTCTCGAAATAGCTCGCGACCCGGCGCCCGGTGAGCCAGCCGTTCGCCCGGCATACGTCGTGCGCCTGCGTGCCCGGGAACGGGTAGAAGACCGAGCAGAACGTCGTGGACGGCCGGATTTCCTGGTTCAGCCGGATCGTGTCGCGGATCGTCCCCGGGGTTTCGTGCGGCAGGCCGATCATGTTGAACGAATAGCCCTGGATACCGGCCTCCCGCAGCAGGCGGAAGGCGCGCACGATGTCCTCCCGGCGGACCTTCTTGCGCAGGACGTCCATGCGGAGGCGGTCGTTGCCGGACTCCACCCCGACACGCACCTCGTAGCATCCGGCCTTCTTCAGGCAGGCGACGGTGTCCTCGTTCAACAGGGTGGCCGTCGAATTGCACCAGAACGGAAGTTGGAACCGGGCCGGGTACTTCTCGCAGAACTCGGATAGCCAGCGGCGGCTCATCGTGAAAGTGTCATCGTGAAAGCCGAGCCACTCGATGCCGGGATAGTGCCGGACCACAGCGTCCATTTCATCCAGCAGACGGTCCACGCTCCGGTAGCGGACATAGGGGCCGTGGCCGCGATAGAGTTGAAGGAGGGAATGGTTAGCGCAGTAGGCGCACGGGTACGGGCATCCGCGGCTGCCCATGAACTCCGCCTCCGGAAAATCGCGGACCAGGTCGTCAAAACGAAAGACCTTCCGGTCGGGAAACGGCAGATCGTCGAGCCGCGAGAGCAGCGGGCGCAGTTCGTTGCGGTGGATGGTCCCGTTCCGCCGCACCCAGAGGTTGCGGATGCCGGCCGGGTCCGCGCCGCGCTCCAGGGCTTCGCACAGTTCGAGTATCGGGTATTCCCCCTCCCCGATGCAAATTGCGAACACCCCGTCCGCCGCGATGGACTCCTCGGGGCGGAGCGTGGGATGGATGCCGCCGAGGATCACGGGCAGGCGATGCTCGCGGCCGAGGATGCCGCCCATGGCGCAGGCCACATCGAACTCCGCGCTGGTCAGCGAAATCGCGGCCAGGCCCGGATTGAATCGCCGGACCGCCTCCGCGATCCGGTCCCGGTCCGGTTCCGAAAGCACCAGGAGCTCCACCTCGTGCCCTGCCTGCTTCAGCACCGCGCAAATCGAGCCGATGCCCTGCTGGTAGCGAAGCCGCTGCCAGCGGGCGGGCGGAACCGGGTATAGAAAAAGCACGCGCATAACAGTTTCTACGTAATAATTATCGATTGCGGAAGTTTATCACGTAATTATCGCCCGGCGTCAACAGATCACGGCAAGAAAAAACAGGCCGGGCCGCGCCCCGCGAAACGGGTAGGCCGTCGGCAGCAAAACGGAGCGAGCGGTCGCCGGATTTTCGTCTGGAAAAACGCGCCCGCCCGTATATGCTGTGTTTCCGGCGGTGGATGTAGCTCAGTTGGCAGAGCACCAGGTTGTGGCCCTGGGAGTCGCGGGTTCAAATCCCGTCATCCACCCCATCTTCATCCCGGCTGCAACAGGTAGAGCACCTGCACATCCTTGTTCATGGGGATGATCCAGCGCGCGTACAGTTCCCGGACCGAGGCCGCGCTTGCCGCGAGCTGCCCGGGGATGGCCTCGATTTCGCGGCTGTAGGTCGACGCCTTGTGCTCTACACGCTCCAGCACGCCCCTCTCCACGTCCGCGTTGGTGATGACCGCCCGGAGGCCGTCCGAGTCGCCGGCCCGGATCAAGGGATCGAAGGCGCCGGGCCTCGCGCGGCGCTTGCTTTCGGCGACGAACTTGCCGTAGTGGATGCGCTTGGACAGCGCCTGGAGCAGATGGACGTCGTTGACCGAGCTCGATCCCCATTGCCCGTCGTCGCCGGGCGCGCACAGGAACGGGATGATCTCGCCGACGTAGGCCGCCCAGATCCGGTCGTTGATGTTGAGGGTGTTCGGCCGGAGCGGATTGTCGTAGGCGGCGGCCGGCAGGATCGGCGCGGGCAGGTCATGGAAGAACGGGTGCTCGTCCGGGCTGGTGTAGCGGCGGACCTTGGCGTGCGAGCGCTCGCACTCGTGGAGCAGGAACTGCACCAGGCTTTCCCCGCCCAGGCCCCGCCCGACCCCGTCCGGCCGGTAGATCACGGCGTTCTGCCGGAACTGCGCGCGCTCGAGGACGCCGAAGAGGATCGTCTCCTCCAGGCGCACCAGGACGTTGCGGATGTTGTCCAGCGACAGGGTGTCCCTCGAATCGGCCATCGCGCGGCCATCGTGCCGCCCCGCGGCCCCGAATGCAAGACTTCGGAACGGGATTGACAAGGGCGGGGTGGAAGCTAAAGTTAGGCGCACAAAACATTTTATGGGCACCGCACCGCCAAAGAATATGGCTCCGGCCTTGAGCTCGAGCCTGGAGGACTACCTGGAGGCCATCCACCTCCTGACCGCCCACGGGGCGTCCGCGCGGGGACGCGACATCGCGGAGCGTCTCCAGGTGCGCCGCCCGTCCGTCACGCTGGCCCTCCGCGCCCTCTCGGCCCGGGGCCTCGTGAATTACGCCCCCTATGACCGCGTCACGCTGACCGCGAAGGGACGGACCGCCGCGCGCGACATCTCGCGGCGGCACGAGGCGCTGCGCCGGTTCTTCGTCAAGGTGCTCGAAGTGGAGGAGCGGGAGGCCGAGCAGGTCGCCTGCAAGATGGAGCACGCCCTCTCGCCCGCCATCCGGCGGCGGTTGACGGAGTTCGCCCGGCTGATGAAACGCTGCCCCCTCGGCGGCCCGCGCTGGATCAACGGAGGCGGCTTCCACTGCCCGGCGCCGGCCGCCCGGCGACCGCGAAGGACATCTCGGAAATGAGCGCGGGCCATACCCTGAAAGACCTGAAGCCCGGCGAGCGCGGCCGGATCGTCCGGCTGGACCGCCGCGGCGCGCTGGGCCAGCGGATGGCCGACATGGGGCTGATCCCCGGCTCGGTGGTCGAGGTCAAGCGGATCGCCCCGCTGGGGGACCCGCTGGAGGTCCAGGTCCGCGGCTACCGGCTCTCGCTCCGCAAGGCCGAGGCCGCCGGGGTGCAGGTGGAGAGGATGCCGCCGTGAGCCGCCCCCTGGTCGTCGCCCTCGCCGGCAATCCGAATTCCGGCAAGACCAGCCTGTTCAACGCGCTGACCGGCGCGCGCCAGCACGTGGGCAATTACCCGGGCGTGACGGTGGAGAAACGGGAGGGCCGCTGCCGCCACGGCGTCCGCGAGATCACCTTCGTGGACCTGCCGGGGGCGTACAGCCTGACGGCCTACTCCCCCGAGGAACTCGCCGCCCGCCATTTCCTGATCGAGGAGCGGCCCGACGTGGTCGTGGACGTGGTGGACGCGTCGAACCTGGAGCGCAACCTGTACCTCGCCGTGCAGCTCATGGAACTCGGCGCGCCGCTGGTGCTGGCGTTCAACATGAGCGACCGCGCCCGCGCGCGAGGCATCGAGTTCGACCTGGCGCGGCTCTCGGAACTCCTGGGCGTGCCGATCATCCAGACCGTCGGCCACCAGGGCCGCGGCCTCCGCGAATTGCTGGAGTCCATCGCCGCGGTCGCCGACCACCCCGCCCGCCGCCCGCCGCGCCGCTTCGAGTACGACGCCGAACTGAACGACGCCGTGGACGCCCTGGAGCGCCGGCTGGCGGAGCGCGCCGACCTCGCGCGCCGTTACAACGCCCGGTGGCTGGCCCTGAAACTCCTCGAGAACGATGCCGAGGCGCAGAAGCTCGCGAACGAGCCGGCGATCCTGGAGGAGGTCCGCCGCCGGGCCCGGGAGATCGAGCGCATCCGCGGCATGCCGCCCGAACAGGTCATCGCCGACCACCGGTACGGGTTCATCTCGGGGGCCTGCCAGGAGGCGGTCCACGCGACGACCGAGATCCGGCACACGATGTCCGACACGATCGACTCGATCGTCACGCACCGCGCACTGGGCCTGCCGATCTTCCTGGGGCTGATGTACGCGGTGTTCCTGCTGACCTTCACGCTGGGCGAGCCGCCCATGGCCTGGATCGAGCGGGGCGTGGAGGCGCTCGGCGCCCGGGTGAACGGATTCTGGCCGGCCGGGTCGGCCAGCCCGCTGCGCTCGCTGCTGGTGGACGGCATCATCGCCGGGGTCGGCGGCGTGCTGGTCTTCCTGCCCAACATCCTGCTGCTCTTCCTGGCGATCGCCTTCCTCGAGGATACGGGCTACATGGCGCGCGCCGCGTTCCTCATGGACCGGCTGATGCACAAGATCGGACTGCACGGCAAGAGTTTTATCCCCATGCTGATCGGGTTCGGCTGCACGGTGCCGGGGATCATGGCCACCCGCGTGCTCGAGACCCGGCGCGACCGGCTGACCACCATGCTGGTCCTGCCGCTGATGAGCTGCGGGGCGCGCCTGCCGATCTACATGCTGATCATCCCCGCCTTCTTCCCGGAGCGCTGGCGCGCGCCGATCCTGTGGATCATCTACCTCGTCGGCATCGGCCTGGCCATCGGCCTGGCCCGGCTGCTGCGCGCCACCGTGTTCCGGGGCGAGTCCATGCCGTTCGTCATGGAGCTGCCGCCGTACCACATGCCCACGTGGCGCGGCATGCTGCGTCACATGTGGATGCGCGGGGGCCTTTACATCCGGAAGGCCGGCACGCTGATCCTCGGCATCTCGATCGTCATGTGGGCCCTGACCAGCTACCCGAAGCTCGACCGCTTCCCGGACGGCCTGTCCGGGGCGGCCCGACAGGCCGAGGGGCTCGCCCACACGGCGGCCGGCCGCATCGGGCAGGCGATCGAGCCGGTCCTGCGGCCGCTGGGCTTCGACTGGCGGATCGGCACGGCGATGATCGGGGCCTTTGCCGCCAAGGAGGTCTTCGTGGCGCAACTGGGCATCGTGTACTCGGTCGGCTCGGACGAGGAGAACGTCGAGCCGCTCCGCGAGGCGCTGGCCCGCCACTACACGCCGCTGACGGGGTTCTGCATCATGCTCTTCATGCTGATCGCCATGCCCTGCATGGCCACCTTCGCCGTCGTCGGCCGGGAGAGCGGCTCCTGGAAATGGGCGGTCCTGCAGTCTGGAAGTCTGACGATCCTGGCGTACGTTATCACGGGGCTCGTTTACCAGGGCGGCCGGCTCCTGGGGATCGGCCTCTGAACAACCGGCGGGGACGCATGACGTGGGAACAGGCGGTGGTGGCCATGATCGTCGCGGGGGCAGCCGTCGCCCTGGCGCGGGCAGGCTGGCGGAGCGCCGCGCGGCGGCGCGAGAGCGCGGCCCGCTGCGCCGCCTGCGCCTGCCCGTTGAGCCGGCCCGGGGGACGATGCGCCCTCCCCGACCGCGGCCCGGAATGCCCGCCGTGAACCCCGACCGCCAGCGCATGAACAGGGCCATCGACGGATTTGTCGAGGCCCACTACTACAGCGAGGCCCCTGAATTTGAGAGCGCCCGCCGGGGTTTCGTCGACAGCCTTTGCGACGGGCTGCACGACCTGTACCGGCAGACCGTCCTCGACCGGCTCCGAGCGGATCCCTCGCTGGTCAACGTCCTGCTCTGCGCCGGCGGCGACATCCCCGGGGCCGGCCCCTGGCTGGCGGCGCGGCTCGACGGGGAAACGGGCACGTCCCCGCTCTCCCGCGCGCTGATCCGGGTGCTGGCGGACTATCCCGGCGAGGAGGCCTGCCGCGCCGTGGAGCGTTTCCTGGAATCGGACCAGCAGGCCGAGGCGCTGCAAGCCCTGGCCCGCCTGGACTGGCCGCGCGTCCTCCCCCGCCTGGTCGCCGCCTTCGAGAAGGCTTCCCTGCATCCGACGATCCTCCACATCTTGCACGCCCGGCGGAAAGCGGCGGGGCTGCCCACGCTGATCGAGGATCTCCGTCGCGGCGCCGCGACCTGGCCCGGTTGGGATGCCGAGGGATGGCAAAGGGTCTTCTCCGGCACGCCGGCACCCTACAATCCGTTCCATCCCGACGAACTCGCGGTGCTGATCAAGGCCGTTCGACCGGCTTGACGGCCATGGGGTCTCGGGCAGAATACAGACAACTCAGGAGGCCGCCATGAGCCTGTTGATCCGCCATGCCAAGGTGTTGCGCATCCTACCCGGGCCGCAGACGCGCGTGCTGAACGAGCAGGACGTACGGATCGAGGGTGCGCGTATCGCCTCGGTGGAGCCCGCAAGCGACAACCCGGCGCCGGCCGACGAAGTCCTCGACGCCCGCGGGATGCTGCTCATGCCGGGCCTGATCAACAGCCATTCCCACGTGCCGATGGTGATCTTCCGCGGGCTCGCGGAAGACGTCTCGCTGGAGAAGTGGTTCAACGAGTACATGTGGCCGCTCGAGAGCAACCTGCAGGAGGAGGACGTCTACTGGGGCATGCTGCTCGGCCTCGCGGAGATGATCGAGGCCGGCGTCACCTGCGTGGCCGACCACTACTTCTTCATGGACCGCGCCGCTGAGGCCGTGCAGCAGGCCGGCACCCGCGCGGCGCTCGGCTGGGCCGTGTTCGGCAACCAGGGGATCGAGGCCCTCGACCGCACCGCGCAATTCTGCCGGCGCTGGAACGGCGCGGCGAACGGCCGGATCACGACCTGGATGGCCCCGCACGCGCCGTACACGTGCGACGACGACTTCCTGGGCGCCGCGCGCGACCGGGCGGACGAACTCGGCGTCGGTATTCACATTCATGTGGCCGAAACCCGCGATCAGACCGCGGCCCACGTGAAGAAACGCGGCGTCACACCGATCCGATTGCTGGACGACCTCGGCCTGCTCCGCCTCCCGAGCCTCCTGGCCCACGCCGTCGGCGCGACGGAGGAGGACATCCGGCTGCTGGCCGACCGCCCCGCCGCCGTCGCGCACTGCCCCAAGACCTACCTCAAGCTCGCGATGGGCATCGCCCCGGTCGTCGCCATGCGGAAGGCCGGCGTCACCGTCGGGCTCGGCACGGACGGCGCGGTGAGCAACAACACGCTGGACGTCTGGGAGAGCCTGCGCCTGATGGCGATGACCCAGAAGCAAGCCACCGGCGCGGCCGAGAACATGACGCTGGCCGAGTCCCTGGAGATCGCCACGCGCGGCAGCGCGCGGGCGGTCGGGCTCGGGGACCGGATCGGCACGGTGGAGCCGGGTTATCTCGCCGACCTCATCCTCGTGGACCTCGGCGGACCGCATCACCAGCCCCTCCACAGCGTGCCGGCGAGCCTCGTCTACGCCGCGCGCGCGTCGGACGTGCAGACCGTGATCATCAACGGCCGGGTGATCATGCGCGACCGGCGGCTGCTGACGCTCGACAAGGCGGAGATCATCCGGCAGGTCAGCCGCTCCCTGGAGCGCCTCTCCCGCCGCGTGCCGGCGAGTCGGATCCAAGTCTACGCGCCCTGACATGCCACACTACGGCTCGGGTTCTGCCGGCTGTGTCTTCAGCCGGAAAAACAATGCCGCGGCCGAGGCGTTGGTGTAGCTCATGGTCGAACCCGTGCCCGGCTTGTCGGTGTAGCCGGGGACGGCCGCCCAGTCCCACAGATCGAGCGAGATCTCAACCGTGTAGAGGTTGTCGGCGCTGCTGGGCCAGGCCAGGCTGAAGTCCGAGCCGACAGCCTGCCGCGCCAGGCGCTCCGGCTGCGGAGCCGCCCCGTCCGGGGACAGCAGGGAGGCCATGAAATGGCTGTCGGGAGAGAAGGGATCGGTATCGGCCGCATCTTCTTCCATGTTCAACAGGCCGTCGCCGTCACTGTCTATGAACCGCTCATCGGAGGGCGGCGCGGGGAATTCCGCCTCGCTGGCCTCCTTGGTCTCGATGAGCACTTCGTCCACGTACAACTGGACGTGCTCGACTTGCGGCGAGGTCGTGAAGTAGGTGTCGCCGTGGGGCACAAGCACACCCGAACCGGTTTCCGCGGTCTCGACCGCTTCCCAGCGGTAGCTGTAAGACACGGAGAACGGATTCCGGATCCGCCAGTATCCGGCCCACACGGGATGCAACGTAATCCCGTGCTCGCGCGCATACACCACCTCCCCGGACGCCACGTTGCCGGCCGTGTCGTACGCCACGATCTCGACGACGTGATAGGCCCCGCGGACCCCGTGCACGGTATAGGCCCACTGGTCGCCGCCCACGCACGTCGCGTCGTGCTTGTTGACGGTCACCCGGGCCACGGCCACGTTGTCCGTAACGGTAATGAGCATGTCCAAGTGGTTGGTGGTCGTGACGAATCCGCTGGGCGGCTCGACGGAGACGATCACCGGGGGCCCGGTGTCCGGCGCCATCGACAAGTACAGCCCGGTTTCAAGAGTTTCCAGGCCCTCGACGACCACCGGGTGCGCATCGGCGGGTTTCGTCCAGCCCGCCACCTCGCTGAACACGATCGTATATTCGCCGGTCGCGAGGTTGTGCAGCACTTCACCGCTCTCATTCCAGTTCGTGTGCGGACCCTCGGGAACGCGCCAGCGGGCGCCCAGCGGGAGAACGGCCGACGGCTCCATGACGCATCGCAGGCTCCCGACGGGCATGGCGGCGGAGGAGTACTCGAACGCGCCCATGTCCACGGACGCCCCGCAGACCCTGGGCTGGCCATCGAGGTCCGTCTCGGCGGCCATCCAGGGCTGCGCCAAGCCCGTGTTGAGACACGGCGAAATTCCGGAGAGGCGGCCGTTGGCGTCGCCGAAGACCGGATCGGCGCTGATATTCCCGTCGAGCCAGTGCACCGGACCCAACCCGTGCGTCTCTATGGCGGCCAGGCCGCCCTGGAGGTCCGAGTACTCGACGGTGAGCGCCATGGCAAACCACCAGTCGTCGAATTCCACCTGCTGCGGGCTGTTGCCCCAGATGATCGAATTCCGAAGGACCGGCGCGCTGCTGTAGGAGACGTTCAGACCGCCGCCGTGGGCCGCGGAGTTGCTTACGACGGTGAGATTCTCCATCACCGGGTTCGCCGCATCGAAATGGATGCCCCCGGCCTTGGCCGGTGCCGTGTTGTCCGCCACCAACACATTCCTCATCAGCGGACTGGCATGGTAGAGGATCATCCCGCCGCCGTCGGACTGGGTAGCCGTATTGCTTTGCAGGCACACATTGACGAGGGACGGCTGACCGTAGTAGCAACCCATCCCGCCGCCGCCGCCCGCGGTGTTGTGGGCCACCTCCACGTCGCGCAGGGCGCTGGCGGAATGCTCGAGGTAGATGCCACCGCCCACGATGTCGGCGTGGTTTCCGGTGACCCGCACATGTTCAATACGGGGGCTGCCGTACTGGCACAGGATGCCGCCGCCGCGATTGAACGGATGGACGCCCACGGCGTGGCCGTTGACGATCGTGAATCCCTTCAACAGGGCATTGGTGGATTCGCCGCTCACCGCGCGCACGACGTTGCCCGTGCCCGTTCCGCGGATAATCGTCCCCGCGATGTCCGCCGGATCGCCGGTCAACTCGAACAGCGAGACGATCCGGATGTTCTTCCCCGTGAAGTCTATGTTCTCCCGGTACTCGGCGCTGGCGACCCAGACGGTGTCCCCGTCTTCCGCGGCCCCGATCGCCGCCTGGATGCTGCCCGCCGCCATCGCCCAGTTCGTGTACGGGTATTCGTCCGAACCCGTCAGCGCCACGTAGTGATCGTCCGGCACCGGCGGCGCGTTGGTGATCCATACCGGAAGCGCGCCCGACCACGCCGACACCACGTCCGCGCTCACCGCGCTGCGCGCCTGCGCCGCCACGGCGAACAGCCCCGTCGCCGACCACGCGTGAGCCGCCTCCGTGTTCGCGTCCCACCCCGAAAGATTCCCGTCGCCCCAGTCGAACCGGTATTCCACCCCGCCGCCCAGGCTCGAGGTCGAACCGCCCGTCACGTACGCCAGCGACGGCCCCGCCAGCCCCGACGCAGGTCCCGCCGGCGTCGCCGGCACGCTGACCGTCGGCACCGACGCCCCGTTCGGGTTCTCGTACGCCCCCAGGTCCACCTTCGGCCCCGCGATCCGCGGCGCCCCCGCCAGGTCCGCCGCTCCCGTCATCCAGTCGCGGTTGTCCCCCGCGTTGACACACGGTGAACCATCCAATAGCTGGAAATCCCCGGCGTCGAACATCGGGTCGGAGTCCAGGTTCCCCGCCCCCCAGTACACCGGCCCCTTCCCGTACGTCACCACGCCGTTCGACCCGCCCTGGACGTCCGAGTAATCCACCCGGATATCCATCCCGAACCACTGCGTGCAGAACCCGATGTTGTCCGGCGTGTTGCTCCATACGATCGAGTTCACCAGCCGCGGCGAGCTGCTGTACGAGATGTTCAACCCCCCGCCCGTCCGCGCCCGGTTCCCGTACACCGTCGTGTTCTCCAGCAGCACGTCGCTGTCGTCGAAGTGCATCCCCCCGCCGTCCTCGGTCGTGCTGTTGTTCACCACCAGCATGTTCCGGCAGGTCGCGTTGCAGTGGTAGAACAGGATGCCGCCGCCGTCCGAGCTCGACGCCACGTTGTCCCGCACCACCAGGTTCTCCAAGCTCGGTTTCCCATAGTAGAACCCCGCCCCCGCCGAACCCCCGCTGGATTGATTGTTCTCCACCACCACGTTATTCACCACGCTGGTCGCATGCTCCAGGTACAATCCCCCGCCCGTCGATGTGGCCCGGTTGCCCACGATCCGCAAATGCTCCAGCCGCGGCCGCGAAAATCGCACGCACACGCCGCCCCCGCGGTCATACTCCCCGTCCGCAGGCCCGTCCGCGTAGCCCCCCGTGACCGTGAACCCGATCAGCGCCGAATCCACCGTCTCCCCGCTCGTGATCCGCACCACGCTGCCCGAACCTATGCCCTGCAGGACGGTCGTCTCGATGTCCGCAGCATCCCCACTGACCGTGAACAGGGATGTCACCCGGATGTTCTTGCCGTTGAAACGCACGTTTCCCTCGTACGTGCCGTTGGTCACCCACACCGTGTCCCCGTGCGTCGCCGCGTCCACCGCGTCCTGCACCCGGTTCGCCGCCATCGCCCAGTTCGTGTACGGGTATTCGTCCGAACCCGTCAGCGCCACGTAGTGATCGTCCGGCACCGGCGGCGCGTTGGTGATCCATACCGGAAGCGCGCCCGACCACGCCGACACCACGTCCGCGCTCACCGCGCTGCGCGCCTGCGCCGCCACGGCGAACAGCCCCGTCGCCGACCACGCGTGAGCCGCCTCCGTGTTCGCGTCCCACCCCGAAAGATTCCCGTCGCCCCAGTCGAACCGGTATTCCACCCCGCCGCCCAGGCTCGAGGTCGAACCGCCCGTCACGTACGCCAGCGACGGCCCCGCCAGCCCCGACGCAGGTCCCGCCGGCGTCGCCGGCACGCTGACCGTCGGCACCGACGCCCCGTTCGGGTTCTCGTACGCCCCCAGGTCCACCTTCGGCCCCGCGATCCGCGGCGCCCCCGCCAGGTCCGCCGCTCCCGTCATCCAGTCGCGGTTGTCCCCCGCGTTGACACACGGTGAACCATCCAATAGCTGGAAATCCCCGGCGTCGAACATCGGGTCGGAGTCCAGGTTCCCCGCCCCCCAGTACACCGGCCCCTTCCCGTACGTCACCACGCCGTTCGACCCGCCCTGGACGTCCGAGTAATCCACCCGGATATCCATCCCGAACCACTGCGTGCAGAACCCGATGTTGTCCGGCGTGTTGCTCCATACGATCGAGTTCACCAGCCGCGGCGAGCTGCTGTACGAGATGTTCAACCCCCCGCCCGTCCGCGCCCGGTTCCCGTACACCGTCGTGTTCTCCAGCAGCACGTCGCTGTCGTCGAAGTGCATCCCCCCGCCGTCCTCGGTCGTGCTGTTGTTCACCACCAGCATGTTCCGGCAGGTCGCGTTGCAGTGGTAGAACAGGATGCCGCCGCCGTCCGAGCTCGACGCCACGTTGTCCCGCACCACCAGGTTCTCCAAGCTCGGTTTCCCATAGTAGAACCCCGCCCCCGCCGAACCCCCGCTGGATTGATTGTTCTCCACCACCACGTTATTCACCACGCTGGTCGCATGCTCCAGGTACAATCCCCCGCCCGTCGATGTGGCCCGGTTGCCCCGGATGCGCAGCGCCTCCAGGCGCGGGCCGGAAGCCGCCACGTACACACCGCCGCCCCTGTCGTACTCGCCCGTGGAGGATCCGTTCGCGTATCCGTTGGTGATCGTGAAGCCCATGAACCGGCCACTCGTTCCGACGCCGTTCACGATGCGCACGGCGCCGCCCGAACCGGTTCCGAGGATGACGGTGCTCTCCGCATCCGAGATGGCGCCGCTGTACAGGTACATGGACACCAGGGAAATCGTCTTGTTGCTGATCAGCACGTTTCCGCCATAAACCCCGTTGGTGACCAGGATCCAGTCGCCGTTCGTCGCCGAGTTGACCGCGGCCTGTATGGATGTCGCGGCCGTGGTCCAATTGGTGAAGGGCGGAACGTGCCCGCCGTTACCGGCTACGTACCGAGTGACGGCATGGGCAGGAACAAGGAACGCGCCAACGCCCAGAAGACCAAAGGCGAGCCGTACATGAAACAATTTCACGTTGTGCCTCTGCAGACCATCCAGGGACGGGTGTCGCACCCTGCCCGCTCCTCCCCCGATGCATTGTATACCCGGACGCGCCGACAGCGTCAACGCAGGGAGTGACGGAGAGGCTGATCAGGCTTCCCGGCTCCAAACAGCCGCGTGCCGGAGAGCCGGATCCAGCTGCATGCGCCCTGACAAAATCCTGTACGCCGACCGCGGAAAACCGTAGCATACGGCGCGCATAGTGTTGATACAGGCTGCCTGAAACCGTGAGGAGGGCCCATGCCGAAAGCGCCAGCCCCGTTTGCGTCCATGAAAAAGGGCTTCGACTATGGACAAGCCGTGGCGGAGGCCCAGCGCTGCCTGCTCTGCCACGACGCCCCCTGCTCCAAGGGCTGCCCCGGCGGGACCGATCCCGCGACCTTCATCCGCAAGCTCCGCTTCCAGAACCTGACCGGCGCCGTCCGCACGATCAAGCAGAACAACATCCTCGGCGGCAGCTGCGGCGAACTGTGCCCCACCCCGCAGCTCTGCGAGAAGGAATGCTCCGCCGCGGGCCTGGACCGTCCGATCCAGATCGGCAAGATCCAGCGGTTCCTCGTCGAGCACGCGTGGGCGACCGGCTTCAATCCCCTTGAAAAAGGATCGGCACGGAAGGAAAAAATCGCCGTGGTCGGCTCCGGCCCGGCCGGCTTGAGCTGCGCCGCCGAACTGGCCAAGGCCGGGTTCGGCGTCACGGTCTTCGAGGCCCGCGCCCGGGCCGGCGGCGTGCTGCGCTACGGCGTGCCGTCCTACCGCTTCTCCCCGGACTTCATCGACCGCGAACTGAAAGACCTGGCCCCGCTCGGCGTGAAGATCCAGTGCAGCAAGCCGATCCGCGGCAAGGGCGCCGTCGAGTCGCTGCTGAAGAAGGGATTTGCCGCCGTCTTCCTCGCGCCCGGCTGCTGGGAGCCGCTGCGGCTGAAAGTCAAAGCAAAGGTCCGCCAGGGCGTGTTCGCCTGGACCGATTTCCTGACGCCGCTCAAGGAGGGCCGGTTCGCCGCCATCGGGAAACAGCTCAAGGGCCGCCGCGTCGCGATCATCGGCGGCGGGTCGGTGGCCATGGACTGCGCGGAATCCGCGATCAAGCTGGGCGCCAAGGACGTCTACCTCGTCTACCGCCGCTCGTACAACGAGATGCCGGCCGAGGAGGACGAGAAGCAGGACGCCCTGCGGCAAGGCATGCACCTGTTGCTGCTGAACCAGCCGGTGGATTACTCGACCGATGCGAAGGGCCGGCTCAAGGCCATCCGACTGGTGCGCACGGAATTGAGCAAGCCCGACGCCTCCGGCCGGCGCAAGCCCGTCGAGATCCCGGGCTCCAACTGGGAACTGCCCATTGACGTCGCCATCGAGGCGATCGGCGCGCAACCGGCCCGTGACTCGATCGAGTGGTCTCGATCCATGAAGCTGTCGGACGGCAACCTGATCACGGTCAACCCGGACACCGGCGAGACGTCGGTCAAGCGGGTCTTCGCGGGCGGCGACATCGTCCGCGGCCCGGCGCTGATCATCGAGGCCGTCCGGGACGGCAAGACCGCCGCCCAGGCCATCATGAAACGCTTCGCGAAGAAGGAGAACGCCCATGAGTAAGCAGGCCGATCTCTCCGTCGAGTTCCTCGGGTTCAAGATGAAGAACCCGTTCATGCTGTCCTCGTCCCCGGTCTCGAACAGCGCGGAAATGGTCGGGCGCGCCTTCGACGCCGGCTGGGGCGGCGTGGCCTACAAGACCGTCGTGTCGGACCGGATCCCGATCATCCACCCCTCCCCCCGCATGGCGGCGTACCGGCCGGCGGGCAAGCGGCAGCTGGGCGTGCAGAACGTCGAGCAAACTTCCGACCGCGGGCTCAAGGCCAACCTGCTGGACATCATGTACCTCAAGAAGCGCTGGCCGGACCACCTGGTCATGGCCAGCATCATGGGATTCTCCAACCAGGAATGGGCTGACCTGGCCAAGGCCTGCGTCGACGCGGGCGCGGACATGCTGGAAGTCAACGTCTCCTGCCCGCACATGACCGTCGAGGGCTCCGGGGCCAAGGTCGGCCAGTGCCAGGAACTGGTGCAAAAATTCACGGAAACGGTGCGAAATTCCTGCAAGATACCGATCGTCGCCAAAATGACGCCGAACATCACGGACATCACCGTGCCCGCGATGTACGCCAAGAAGGGCGGCGCGGACGGGATCGCGGCGATCAATTCCGTGGCCGGCCTGTCGGGGATCGGCGCGGACGACTGGGTGCCCAGCCCGAACGTGTTCGGCAAGGGCGCAGCGTGCGGGTTCACCGGCCCGGCGATCAAGCCCATCGGCCTGCGCTGCATCTCCGAACTGGCCAAGTGCCATGACCTGCAACTCCCGCTCTCCGGCATCGGCGGCATCGAGACATGGGTGGACGCGCTGGAGTACCTGCTGGTCGGGGCAACAACGATTCAGGTGACCACGGGCATCATCCACTACGGCCAGGGCATCGTGGAGAACATGATCGAGGGGCTGTCCGATTACATGACGATCAAGGGGGTCAAGAGCCTGAAGGAGCTGATCGGCAAGGCCCTGCCCAACGTGCACGCGACGCACGACTTCGACCTCGCGCGGCAGGGCATCGCGCGGTACGACCTCGACCGCTGCGTCGGCTGCGGCCAGTGCTACGTCGTCTGCCGCGACGCCGGCGGCTGGGCGCTCGACTGGGACGCGAAGAAGCGGCGCCCGGCGCTCGACGAGAAAAAGTGCCTGAGCTGCATGGTCTGCAGCTTCGCCTGCCCCGTGGACGGCCTGATCACCTTTAAGGAAATGCCGAAATCGTACAGGCGCGCCGAGACCGTCACGCTGGGCAAGGAACTCGAAACCCAGCGGAGGTCATAAGCCCGGCGCGCAGGAGGCGCATTCATGAACGTGCTCTGGTTGGTGGGCGTGGCGCTGCCGGTGTTCTTCCTGGGCTATCGCTTTTATTCCCGGTATCTCCAGCGGGCGCTGACCGGCGGGACGGAGGAGCCGCCGCCGTCCGTCACGATGAAGGACGGCGTGGACTACGTCCCGAGCAGGACACCGGTCGTGTTCAGCCACCACTTCGCGTCCATCGCCGGCGCGGGGCCGATCGTCGGCCCGACCGTGGCGCTGATCTACGGGTACATCCCGGTCTGGCTGTGGGTGGTGCTCGGCTCCGTGTTCATCGGCGCGGTCCAGGATTACGCGAGCCTGTTCGTCAGCATGCGCGAGCAGGGCCACTCCATGGCGCAGGTCGCAAACCGGACAATGGGCCGGTTCGGGTTCTTCCTGGTCGTGTCGTTCTCGATCATCATGTTGCTGTTGCTGACCTCGGCCTTCCTGGGCCTGTCGGCCACGGCCCTGACCTCGCTGGTCCCGCTGGAGCAGCTTCGCATTGAGGCCGGGCGGACGTTCCTGCGGGTGGTCGCCGGCGCGGACGGCCTGGCGAGGGCCAAGGTCGGCGGCGTGGCCTCGACGTCGCTGATCATCATCACGCTCGGCGCGCCGCTGATCGGCTTTCTGGTCTACCGCCGCGGCATGACCATGCGCAGCATGTTCCCCCTCGCCATGGCCATCTGCCTGGCCTCGATCGCGGCGGGGCTGAAGTACCCGTTGACACTTTCCCCCATGGCCTGGATGCTGATCCTGACGTTCTACGTGATCCTCGCCTCCGGGCTGCCGGTCTGGGTCATCCTGCAGCCGCGCGACTTCATCAACTCGTTCCTCCTCTACGCCGGCATGGCCATCCTGATCATCGGGTCGGCGGCGGGCGGCGCCGGCGGCGCGGACCCGAACATGCCGGCCTGGAACCTGGCCGGCGGCCGGCAATCCCTCGGCATGGTCTGGCCGTTCCTGTTCATCACCGTCGCCTGCGGCGCGATCTCGGGTTTCCACGCGATGGTCACGGGCGGCACGACAGCGAAACAGCTGTCGAGCGAGCGCGCGGCGCGGGGCGTCGGCTATGGCGGCATGCTCCTCGAGGCGGTCCTGGCCGTGCTCGTGATCGTCGCCGTGGCGACCGGCCTGTCGCTGGAGCAGTACCAGGGGCTGGTCTATCCCGCGGCCAAGGGCGTCGGGAGCAATCCCGTGCTGGCCTTCGCCCTGGGCATGGGCTCGCTCGTGCATCGCGGCCTCGGCCTGCGGATGGAATACGGAACGGTGTTCGGCATGCTGATGGTCGAGGGGTTCATCGTCACCACGCTCGACACGGCCGCCCGGCTGAACCGCTACCTGCTGGAGGAGTTGTGGGCCGTGCTGTTCAAGCGCGCGCCGAGCCTGCTGCGCAGCCACCTGTTCAACGCCGTGGTGGTGTCGGGCCTGATGTTCGTCCTCTGCTACACGAACACGTTCAAGCACATCTGGCCCATCTTCGGCAGCGCCAACCAGCTGATGGCGGCGCTGACCCTGATCGTCGTCTCCGTCTGGCTGGCCGCGCGCTCCAGGCCCTCGTGGTTCGCCGTCGCGCCGGCTGTCTTCATGATGGCCACGACCCTGTTCTCGCTGTGGCAGCTGCTGACGGGCCAGTACCTCCCGAACCGGAATTACCCTTTGACGGTGACCGCTATCGTGCTGATGCTGCTGGCCGTTGGCGTCATGATCTTGACCCTGCGGCGATGGTCGCTGCGCCGGCAGCCGTCTTGAGTGGCGAATGGTCTCCGCGCAGAGATGCCGCGGTCAACGACCGCGGCTGCCACGCCGGGCTTACGGCACCAGGATGCCCGCGATGGTCGCCGTCATGAACGAGGCCAGCGAGCCGCCGATGAGCGCATAGATCCCCAGCCTCGCCAGGTCCCGCTTGCGGCTCGGGGCGATCGCGCCGATGCCGCCGATCTGGATGCCGATGGAGAGGAAATTGGAGAAGCCGCACAGAGCGTACGTGGCGATCACGTAAGAGCGGTACGCCAATCCCCCCGGGTGCGCGGCGGCGTGCTGCATCAGGCTGGTGTAGGCGACGAACTCGTTGAGCACGGTCTTCTCGCCCATCAACTGGCCCAGCACCTGGCAGTCCTTCCAGGGCGCGCCCATCACCCACGCCAGCGGCGCGAAGGCCCATCCGAAAAGCCGCTGCAGCGTCACGCCCTCCGGACCGAACCAGGCGATCGCATGCTGGAGGATCCAGTTGGCCATCGCCAGCAGCGACATGAAGGCCACCAGCATGGCCCCCACGTTGAAGGCCAGGTGCATGCCCATCGTGGCGCCGTTGGCCGCGGCCTCGATGACATTGACGCTCGGGTCCTTGTACGCGATGGCCACCGTGCCCCTCGTTTTCGGGTGGCCGGTCTCCGGGATCATGATCTTCGCCATCACCAGCGCCGCCGGCGCGGACATGACGCTGGCCGCCAGCAGGTGGCCCGCGATGTCCGGGAAATAGCCCTTCAGCATCCCCACGTACGCGGCCATCACTCCGCCCGCCACGGTGGCCATGCCGCCGGTCATCACGCACATCAGCTCGGACTCCGTCATGTCCTCGATGTACGGCCGGACCAGCAGCGGCGCCTCGGTCTGGCCGACGAAGATGTTGGCCGACGCGGACAGGGTCTCCGCGCCGGACGTCTGGCAGGTGACGAACATGATCCTCGCGAAGAACTGCACCACCTTCTGCATGATGCCGAGGTAGTACAGGACGGAGATGAGCGACGAGAAGAAGACGATCGTGGTCAGGACCTGGAAGGCGAAGAAGAAGCCCATCGAGCCCGGCTGCCCCACCGGGATCGACAGCGCGTTGAACACGAACTTGCCGCCCTCCTCCTGGAACGACAGGAGCTTGACGATGGCGTCGTTCATGAAATTGAACAGCCAGCGCCCGGGCGGCGTCTTGAGGACCAGCAGGGCGAAGATCAGTTGCAGGGCGGTGCCCCACAGGATCGTGCGCCAATGGACGCTCTTCCGGTGCTTGCAGAACAGCCAGCCGATGAAGAGCAGAATGACGGTGCCGAAGAAGCTGATGATCTGGTGCAGATCCATAACGGCGCTCCTCGGCGTCCGGTCAGCCCTTGAGCAGCGAATCCGGGTATTCCAGCGCCTTGTCGAGGATCGCCACGGCCTCGTCGATCTGCTCCGGCGTGATGATCAGCGGCGGCGCGAGGAAGATGTAGTCCCACTTGGCGAACGCCCAGAGGCCCATCTCCAAGAGGCGCTTGGTGAACTCGCCCATGACGTTGCGCTTCGCGTCGGCGTAGCCGGCCAGCGGCTCCCGGGTCTTGCGGTCGGCCACCAGCTCGAGACAGGCCCAGAGGCCCTTGCAGCGAACGTCGCCGATCGAAGGATGCCGCTCGTAGAGCGACCAGAGCTTGTTGTTCAGGTAGTCGCCGTTGATGCGGGACTTCTCGATCAGCCCTTCGCTCTTGTAGACCTCCAGATTCGCCACGCCCGCCGCGCAGGCCAGGGCATGCCCGTAGTAGGTCAGGCCGCTGATGAACGGCTTGTCCTTGAAGAAGTCCCAGAGCTTCTTGCTCCAGATCATCACGCCGAGCTGGACATAGCCCGAGGTCAGGCCCTTCGCCGCCGTGATGATGTCCGGCACGATCCCGAAGTGCTCGAAGCCAAACCACGTGCCCGAGCGGCCCCACCCCGCCATGACCTCGTCCATGACCAGCAGGATGCCGTGCTCGTCGCAGAGCTTCCGCACGCCCTTCATGAACTCCACGGGCGGGATGATGATGCCGTTGGTGCCGACGATCGGCTCCATGAAGATGCCCGCGATCGTCTTGGGCCCCTCGAGCATGATCTGCGTCTTCAGCGTTTCCAGGCACTGGATCCCGCAGCTTTTCTCGTCCTTGTACCCGAACGGGCAACGGTAGCAGTACGGCCCGAAGAACTTGCCGGCGCCGGGGATGCCCGGCTCGCACGGGATGCGCCGCGGGTCGCCGGTGAGCGTGATCGCGCCGGACGTCGCCCCGTGGTAGCCGCGCCAGTTGGAGTAGATCTTCTGGCGGCCGGTGAACCAGCGCACGGCCTTGATCGCGTTCTCCACGGCCTCCGCGCCGGCGTTCGTGAAGAAGACGTAGTCCAGGTCGCCCGGGGTCACCTCGGAAATCATCCTGGCCAGCTTGGCCTTGGGTTCGGTGGCAAAGACGGACGCCACGTAGCACAGCTTGTCCATCTGTGCCTTCATGGCGTCCAGTACGTGCTTGTTCCCGTGGCCGATGTTGATGTTCAGCAGGCCGGAGCAGAAGTCGATGTAGCGCTTGCCCTCGGCGTCATGCATGTGGATGCCCTCGGCGCGCTCCATGAGGATGGGGCGATACCAGCCCTGGGTCTTCCAAGGATAGATGACGTGCTCGGCGTCCCACTGCTTGATCTCGGCGATTTTGTCTTTGTTCATTTTTTAAGCCTTTGCTGTGGCCGCGATTGCCAACCGTAGCCCGCGGTCACCGATCGCGGCTACACCATTTTCCCCGCCGGCCCGCGGGCGATGAACCGGCCGGCCCCCTGCTCGCCCACGTACTGCCCATCCCGCACGGCGAACTTGCCGCGCAGCAGCACCGACTCCGGCAGGCCCTTCAGTTCCAGCCCCTCGTAGGCGCTGTAGTCCACGTTATGCTTCGTGGTCTTCGCGGACACCACGCCCTTGGCCTCCGGGTTGAAGATCACCACGTCCGCGTCGGAGCCGACCGCCAGCGTGCCCTTCCGAGGGTACATCCCGAAGATCTTCGCCGGCGCCGTGGCCACGACGTCCGCGAACCGCGTCAGGCTCATCCGCCCCTGCCCCACGCCGTACGTGTAGAGCAGGTTGAACCGGTCGCCGACGGACGGGATGCCGTTGGGGATTTTCGCGAAGCTGTCGCGGCCCATCTCCTTCTGGCCCTTGAAGTTGAACGAGCAGTGGTCGGTCGCCACGGTCTTGATGAAGCCCCGGCCCAGCCCCTCCCACATTTTCTCCAGGTGGTCCGCCGGGCGCAGCGGCGGCGACATGACCCACTTGGCGCCCTCGAAGTTCGGCCTGTAGTAGAGGTCGCTCGACAGCAGCAGGTACTGCGGGCACGTCTCCGCGATGACCGGGTAGCCGCGCGCCACGGCCTCCTTGACCTTCTCCAACCCGTCGGCGCTCGAGAGGTGCACGATGTAGATCGTCTGCTCCGTGAACCGGGCCAACTCGACGATCCGGTGCACGGCCTCCTCCTCCGCGATCGCCGGGTGCGCGAGCCAGTGGTATTCCGGCGTCTGCTTGCCCTCGGCGATGAAGCGCCGCGACAGCGTGTCGATCATGTCGCCGTTCTCGGCGTGCACCATGGACAGCCCGCCGTTCCGGCCGACGGTCTCCATGATGCCGATGATCTGCCCGTCGTCGATCTGCAGCGCGCCCTTGTAGGCCATGAAGAACTTGAAGGAGGAGACGCCCTGCTTGATAACCGCCGGGATTTCCGCCGCGACCGCGGGGGTGTAATCCACGATGCCCATGTGGAAGCCGAAGTCCGCCGCCGATTTCTTCGCCTTCTCATGCCAGGCCGCCAGCGAGGCCGCCAGCGGCTTGCCCTTGGCCTGCATGCAGAAATCGATGTAGGTCGTCGTCCCGCCGCACAGCGCCGCGACGGGGCCGGTCTTGAAGTCATCCGCGCTGACCGTCCCCATGAACGGCAGTTCGAAATGCGTATGAACATCCACACCGCCCGGGAAGAGGTAGCGGCCCTTCGCGGAGACGACCGTATCGCCGGCCTTGGCGGGAAGGTCCCGGCCGATCTCCACGATCTGTTCGCCGTCGATCCGCAGGTCCGCCGCGCAGAGGTCGCCCGCGGTCACGATCGTCCCGCCCTTGATCACGATGCTCATGGGATTCTCCTTCTTGAACCGGTGTGCCTTTTCTCCGTTCCCGGCGGAACTCACGGCAGCAATTTCGTCATGTCCCCGTACGTTTCCGGCCGGCGGTCCCGGAAGAACTGCCACTTGTCGCGGATCTCCCGGATCTGGTCGAGGTCCAGGTCGGCGACCACGAGTTCGTCCTTGTCCTCGCTGCCGACGGCCAGCATTTCTCCGCGGGGATCGACGAAGTAGCTGGTCCCGTAGAACCGACCGATGTTCCACGGGCGCTCCACGCCCACGCGGTTGTTGCAGCCCATGAAGATGCCGTTGGCCACGGCGTGTGCCGGCTGCTCCAGTTTCCAGATGTACTGGGAAATGCCGGCGCAAGTGGCGGAGGGGTTGAACACGATTTCCGCCCCGTTGAGCGCGAGCAGCCGCGCGCCCTCGGGGAAATGGCGGTCGTAGCAGATGTAGACCCCGACGTTCGCGTAGCGGGTCTGGAAGGTCGGGTAGCCCAGGTTGCCCGGCTTGAAGTAATATTTTTCCCAGAAGCCGCCAACCTGCGGGATGTGGTTTTTGCGGTACTTGCCCAGGTACGTCCCGTCGGCATCGATCACCGCGGCGGTGTTGTAGTACACGCCGGTCATCGCCTCCTCGTAGATCGGCACGACGATCACCATCTGATGCTTCGCGGCGTACTTCTGCATGAGCGCGACCGTGGGCCCGTCCGGTATCTTCTCGGCGGTGCGGAACCATTTGGGGTCCTGCGACGGACAGAAGTACGGGGTGGTGAAAATCTCCTGCAATCCCAGGATCTGCACTCCTTTCCGACCGGCTTCGTCGATCAGCGGAAGGTGCTTCTTCAGCATCGCGTCCTTGATTTCCTCCATCGACCCCTCGCCCTCGTGGAGGGGCAGCGAGCATTGGATCAGACCGGCTTTGACGATGCGCGCCATGGTGGGCCTCCTGTTCACGTTGCGCGTGTGGGCATACGGTTCTCCTGTCGCCCCATGATCGGAAAAACCGCCGGAATGTAAAGGGATTTTCGCCGTAGCCGGCATGATCCTCTCCGGCCATGACAGCATGAGCCGATGCCGGCGGACATGCGGATTTGATCACGGGGATTCGTGGCGGCCGCAAGGGCCCGCAGACAATGGAACCAAGGAGGAGCGCGGACGAAGGCAATACCCATGCAACACAACTATGCTCACACTTCTAGAAGTGTGAGCATGCGCAAATTACACATATTATACTCATTATTAATATGATGTATCATTACACGTAATTCGGCGTATCGTCTTCCATGCTCATACTTCTAGAAGTGTGAGCATGTGGGGCCCGACCGCCGGGAGTATCAGGAGACCTCGCGGCTTTTGAGGTTGTGAAACCGCCGCCCGAGTGCTACTCGTTGTCCCCGTATTCACGAAAGGACGGACCATGAGATACTCCAATTTGAGCAACTTCATCGACGGTAAATCCAGCAACCCCGGCGTGCCGCGGATGGAGCGGTACAGTCCTGTGGATGGCGAATTGCTTTCCAGCCTGCCCCTCTCCGATGCCAAGGAACTTGATAAGGCCGTGCAGGCCGCGAAGAAGGCGTTCGCCGACTGGTCGCAGTGGACCATCAAGGAGCGCACCGGCGTCTTCTACAAGTACTACGAATTGCTTAGCAAACGCCTGCCGGAGATCGCGGATATCCAGTACCACGAAATGGGCAAGATCCCCGCCGAAGCGCTCCAGGAAGTCGGGAAGAGCCTCGAGTTGACGGAGGTCGCCTGCTCGATGCCGCAGATGGCCACCGGCGATTTCGAGGAGGTCAGCCGGGGCGTGGAGTGCCACGACGTGCGCGTTCCCCTGGGGGTTGTCGCCTCGATCACCCCGTTCAATTTCCCGCACATGGTTCCACACTGGACCCTGCCGAACGCGTTGGTCTTGGGCAACACCATGATCCTCAAGCCGTCGCGCGAGGCGCCCTACACGGTCCTGAAAATCGGAGAGATGATGAAGGAAGCCGGCCTGCCGGACGGCGTGCTCAATATCGTCTGCGGCGGGCGCGAGGTCGTGAACGCCATTGTGGAGCACCCTAACATCCAGGGCATCACGTTCGTCGGCTCGACAAAGGTGGCCCAGATGGTCTATGCGAAGGGCTGTGCAAACTTCAAGCGGGTTCTGGCCCTGGGCAGCGCGAACAACCATCTGATCCTCCTGCCCGATGCGCATCCGGCCAACTCGGCGGCCAACATCGCAGCCTCGTACCTCGGTTGCGCGGGCCAGCGATGCATGTCCGCCTGCGTCCTGGTCGCCGTGGGCGACGTGGATCCCATCATCGCCAAGCTGGTCGAGGAGTCGAAGAAGTTCGTCCCCGGCGTGAACATGAGCGCCATCGTGAATACCGAGGCGAAGGCCAACATCATCGGCTACATCGATCGCGCGGAGAAGGATGGGGCGAATATCCTGCTCGATGGCCGCGGGGCGAAGCCGCCCGCGGGAAAGGAAAAAGGACAGTACCTGGGCCCGACCATCATCGAGGCGAAGGCCGGCTCGGAAATCGCCATGGAGGAGAATTTCGGGCCGATCCTCACGATCGTTCGGGCCCGCACGCTGGACGAGGCCCTGGATATCGCCAATTCCTCACCCTACGGCAACGGCGGCTCGATCTTCACGCAGAGCGGCCGCGCGGCAGAAATTTTCTGCAAGAAGATCCAGGCGGGTATGGTCGCCGTCAACGTCGGCGTCCCGGTGCCGCGCGAGCCGTTCTCCTTCGGCGGCTGGAAAAATTCCATCGTCGGAGGCGGCGACATTACGGGCAAGAGCTCATTCGGCTTCTGGACGAAGCTGAAGAAGATCTCGGTCAAGTGGAACCCGGACAAGCCCGTCAATTGGATGGCGTAACCGTCACGGCGGGCCCTGATCCTGCCCCTGCGGAGAGACGGCCGCCGGCGCCACCGGGGGCTTGGCCTTCACCAACTGCCCGCGCGGCAGGATCAGGGATTCGGCGGTTCCAGCCGGGATCACGTAGGTCCATCCGCGGAACCGCTTCTCCAATCGACCCCTTTCCTCGCGGCGGGCGGCGATCTCGGCTTCGTGGGCCTGAAGGCGCTCCCGGTATTCGGCCTGAACCTTCTCCACGCGGCCCGTGTCCGACCCGGCGCTCTCCGCCGCGACCGGAATGCTCTTAGCCACTTGTTCGAGAGTCGGCGGCGCCGGCTCCCGGTAGGCCACGTCGATGCGGAGGTACCGCGAACCCGCCTCCGGGCCCGCGCCGCCCAGTTGCAGCGTGTATTCCATGCGGTTGCGCGCGAGCACCGTGCAGCGGTCCGGCGCGCCGAAACCCGCGGCCTCGTCGGTCAGCGCCGGGTCGGCCACGGTCAGGCAGGACAGGGATTGCAGGGCTCCAACCAACCGGGCGGCGCCGGCCGGATCCGTTTCCTCGCCGTCCTTCAGGCCTTCGACCTCGTACTGGTTAGACCCCTTGATGAGCAACACGTGCTCGGCGTTGGAAACCGCCACCGTGACGCGATCCAGCTCGGGCGGCGCCACGTTCAACAACTCCTTCCGGATCCACTCTCCCGACGCGTCCGCGAAGGATTGCAGCGGGTCAGCGACCAGGACCACGGTCCCGCCCGCCGCGCGGAGATAGCGCCCGGACTCGTATCCCGCGAAGCCCTCCTGGGCGCCCTCCCGCTTCGTCGCGCCCAGTTCCAGCGCGGCGTGGAAGCCCGAAGCGCCGGACAGCGCGACCCGGAACACGGGGCTCGTCGCCGCCAGGCCGAATTCCTCCGGATACTGGCCGGCGTCCCGGACCACCTGCCCGACCTTGAGATCCGCCAGGCCGCGCAGCGCGTCCGCCACCTTTTGAAAATCAGCCGGGTGGCCGAACAGAGACGGCACCACCCACTGCCCGTCCCTGCGCTCGACCACGGAGGTGGCGGCCGCGGAAGCCACCTCGATCCGGTCAATCGCATTGACGTCGAGGCCGGGCAGGATGGCCGAACCGGGCGCCCGCTCCGTCCCGCCCGCCCGGGGATGCCCCTGCCACCAGACGAGCGCGACCAGGATCACCAGCAGAAGCGCGAGAGTTTTTGGAGACATGGGCTTTCCTCCTTCCGGGGCCGTTACGACGAGGCCTTCTTCTTCCGGCGCCAGCCGTGCAGCAGCCCGAAGAGCGCCACCGCCGCCGGCATCGCCGCCATGTTGAGTATTTTCACCTTCAGGCCGAGCCGCTCGATATCGCGGCGCAGGCTCTTTCGGACTTCCTTAAGCTGCCGCTGCGTCTCGAACCGCTCCTGGCGGAAATTCTCGATCTCCCGCTTCTGCTCGGGGGTCAAGATGTACTGCTGGTCTTCGTCCTTCGAGCGCTGCAGCTCGTTGAGCCGCGCCTGGGCTTCGCGGAGCTTCTCGACCAGTTTGAGTTCCTCCTCCTGCCACCGCTGCTGCGCCTGCTTTTCGAGCTCGACGACCCGGTCGAAGGGCCGGCCGTATGTGCCGCGGCTGCGCAGGCCGATGAGCGCTTCGTCGCCGGTGAGCTGCTCGACCATGTTCAGGCCGAAACTCAAGTTGTCGTTGACGGGCTGTAGCAGTCGCTGCCCGAGAAAATTCATTTCCTGCAGGCTGTTCCGGTCGTGCAGCATGTCGGCGTCGGCCACTAGGATCACGACGCTGTCCTTTTCGCCTTCCTTCAGGAACGCGGCCGGCGCCCCGTCGGGAAAGGCCGTCTTGAACCGGCCCTGCAGCCGCAGCGCCAGGACGAGGGAGCCCTCGGGCTTCGCCGCGCGCATTTTCTCCACGCCGGCCTGCGCGGCCTGAAAGGCGGGCAGCAGCGCGGCTTCATCGTAGGTCTGCGCCAGCGTGACCGCCGTCAGGCCCTCGGCCGCGGCGCCCTTGAACGCTCCCGCGAACGGCATCATCAGGTTTTCCAGCGCGGCGGTCGCGATCTCGTCCCGGTTGATGTTGTCCGGCCGCAGCGAGAGCCACGTGGGCAGCCGCTCGGAGCCCCGCCCGCCGAACGTCACGTAACTCGCCGCCTCGACGTCGGCGACGACCTGACCCGGGACCAGCTCGTAGCCCCAGGCCTTGGTCAGCCGGTTGAGGTCGGAGGACGCCGGGCCCGTGCCGTAGGGATCGGCCGCCAGGCCCGACTCGCGGTCGGCGACGCACAACGGATCGACGAAGGCCAGCAGCCGGCCGCCGCGGAGCACGAACTGGTCCAGCGCGAACAGCGTCTTGTCCGGGAGCCCCTTGGGATGGATCGCCAGGACGGTCTCGATGTCGGCGGGCACGGTCTCCAGTTCGTCGGTCAGCGGCACCAGTTCGCACTGCCGGGCCAGTTCCGTCATGATCTGCCAGCCGCCGGCCTCGTCCTGCGTCATGCCGAGCGGGCGCTGGGGCGGGCCCATCACGCGGAGGGCGCTCAAGACGCCGATCTTCGGCTTGCCAGCCCGCGTGACCTCGTGGATCAATCGCGTCACCAGGTATTCCAGCTGCGGCTCGGCGCCGGGCGAGAGGAACGGCAGGGCCGCCTCGCGCGTGCCCGAGACCGCGACCAGCCCGAAGTAGAAGTCCGGCTCCATGCCGTACCGGTCCAGGTTCTGGCCGGCGAGCCCGTAGCGCTGGGCCCACTCCTCCTCGTCCGAATCCGGCTGCGGGTCATAGGTCTCGAGCGCCACGCGCCCGCCGCCGTGCGCCTCGTACTCGCGCAGCAGGTCCGTCACGCGCCGGGCGTACTGCTTGAAGCCGACCGGCAGGTTCTCGTTGCCGCGCGAGAAGAACAGCTTGAGCGTCACGCCGCGCTCCAGGCCGCCCAGGAAGGCGCGGGTGCCGGGCGAAAGCGTGTAGATGCGTTCGGCGGTCAGGTCCTTGCGGACGCGCGCCGCGCCCAGGATGACGTTGACCGCGACGAGAATGGCCAGCACAATGAGCGCGCCGGCGGCGCCGCTCAACCCGATGCGAAGGGACTTTTTGCTCATGGTTCGAATCTCCTGTCCGGTCAGGCCCTCGAGGTCTGGCCCCGCACCACCAGCGTCGTCGCCAGCAGCATGAAGCCGATGACGCTCGCGAAGTAGGCGAAGTCGCGCAGGTCCAGCACGCCGCGCTGGAGCGTATCGAAATGCGGCATGAAGCTGAAGGCCGCCACGCCGTTGACCAGCCACTCGGGGGCCCACTGGGCCAGCAGGTCCGTCACCGGCGGGAAGCCCGCGAGGATCAGGAACAGGCCGAGCACGACCGCCAGCACGAAGCTCACCACCTGGTTCTTCGTCAGCGCCGAGGTGAACAGGCCGACGGCCAGGTAGGCGCCCGCGAGCAGGGCGCTGCCGACGTATCCCGAGATCACGGGCCCGAGGTCGGGCGACCCGAGGTACAGGGCCGTCAGGACCAGCGGGAAGGTCAGGCCCAGCGCCAGCAGCAGGAACAGCCCGGCGGCCAGGAACTTGCCCAGCAGCGCCTGCGCCGGGGTCACGGAGAGCGTCAGCAGCAGTTCCATGCTCCCCGACCGCCGCTCCTCCGCCCACAGCCGCATGGCGGCCGCCGGGACCAGGATCAGGTATAGCCACGGATGCCAGAAGAAGAAGCCCCGCAGGTCGGCCTGGCCCTCCTCGTAGAAGCGCGCCACCGAGAACGTGAAAAACCCGGCCAGCGCCAGGAAGATCACGATGAAGACGTAGGCGATCGGCGAGTTGAAGTAGGCGCTCCACTCGCGGCGCGCGATGGACCGGATATGCCGTAACGATTCCATGTTCAGCCTCCTCACGCGGCGTCGTCCGTCCGGGTGATCTGCTGGAAGACCTCGTCCAGCCGCCCGCCGTCGTTCTGCATGTCCGTGACCAGCCAGCCCCGCCCGCGGGCGAACTCCAGCGCGGCGGAGGCCAGCGGCTGCTGGTTCCGCGGCGCCAGCTGAAGCCGGCAGGCCCCGCCGTCCCGGCGCTCGAGCACCGCGACCCGCTCCACGTCCGGCAGGCCGCGGAAGCCCGCCTCGGCCTGGTCCGCGGGCGCCACCAGTTCCAGCGTCAGGGTGTTGAAGGAGCGGCTGCGCTGCTTCAGCGCGGCCGGGGTGCTGTCCGCCACGACCTTCCCGCGGCTGATGATGACGACGCGGGAGCAGACGGCCTCGACTTCCTCCAACACGTGGGTGGACAGCACGATGGTCTTCCGCGGGGCCATCCGCAGAATCATTTCCCGGACCACCTGCTTCTGGTTGGGATCGAGCCCGTTCGTCGGCTCGTCGAGCAGCAGCACCGGCGGATCGTGCAGCAGCGCCTGCGCGAAACACGTCCGCTGCCGGTATCCCTTCGACAGGGTCTCGATCGCCTGGCGCCGGACCGGGGCCAGCGCGCAGGACTCCATGGCCTCGCCGGCCTTGCGGTTGCGCTCCGCGCCGCGGAAGCCCCGGAGCTCCGCGATGAACCGCAGGAACTCCTCGACCGTCATCTCGTCGTAGAGCGGGGTGTTCTCCGGCATGTATCCGATGGAAGCCTGGGTGCGCGACGGTTCGGCCGCCACCTCGCGGCCGCAGACCTCCACCCGGCCGCCTGTCGGGCTTAAGAACCCGACGATGATCCGCATGGTGGTGGTCTTGCCGGCGCCGTTCGGCCCCAGGAACCCCAGCACCGTCCCAGGCTCCACGACGAAGGACACGTCGTCCACTGCCGCGCGGGCCCCAAACTTCTTAACGACATGCTCAACCTTGATCATGCAATCCTCCCAGCTCCGGCGGAACCCGGGGCCATCCTCTAGAGAAGGAAAGACCATCAGCGGGGCCGCGCGTTCAAATAAAAAAGCAAAAAGACGGCGGCGCCACACGCTCCGCGCATCTTATTTGCTTATAAGAGGTTGCGCAGAAGAAAGCCGGGGTCGGCCCGTCACGGCGCCGCCAGAACATAGGTCCTGGCCTCGACGCGGCCGGTCAGCACGCGGAGCGCGCCGGCGGCCATGGCGGCCATCTCGAGGTTGTCCGGGTAAACCATCACGGGGGCGAGGTGGCCGACGCGCTTCCGGATGAACCCCACGATCAGTTCGGAGCGGGCCAGGCCGCCGGACAGCACGATGGCTTCCGCGTCATGGCCGGCTGCCACGGCCATGGCGCCGATCTCCTTGGCGATCTGGTAGGCCATGGCCTCGAGGACATCCCGCGCCCGCGTGTCGCCCTGGGTTATGCGGTCCTGGATCTTCTCCACGTCCGACGTGCCCAGGTAGGACACCAGGCCGCCCCGCTTGGTGAGTTCGACGAACAGCTCTTCCTTCGAGAATTTTCCGTTGTAGCAAAGCTCCGCGAACTCCTTCGTCGGCAGGGCCCCGGCGCGCTGGGGCGTAAAGGGGCCGCCGCCGAGCAGGGCGATGTTGTTGTCCACGATCCGGCCGTTGCGAACCGCGGCGATCGTGATGCCGCCGCCCATGTGGGCGACCACGAGGCTGATCTCCTCCAGCGGGCGGCCGATCGCCTCGGCGGCCCGGCCGGCCAGGGCGCGCACGCTCAACACGTGCGCCGTGCTGCGGCGCGTGATCGGCGCGTAACCCGAGAGCTGCGCCAGCGGGTCGAACTCGTCGGAGACGACCGGATCCACCGTGAAGGCGGGCACGCCGTACTCGACGGCCAGCCGCGCCGCCATCGGGATGCCCAGGTTCGATGCATGGTCCATCTCGGGACAATCCCGCACGCCGCGAACGATATCCTCCTCGATCCGCACCCGCCCGTCCTGCACGGTCGCCACCCGGTACACCCCGCCCTCGAGCTGGCGGCCGCCGCGGTGGAGGAAGCCTCCGCGGCCGACCACGGCGTCGAGCCGGAGTTCCGCGTGGGCTTTGAGGAAGGCCTTCACCAACTCGAGGTAGCGGCCGACCTCCTCGTCGAAGGCCGCGCCCGCCAGCCGGCTCCTGTGCGGGTGCGACAACTCGTTGCTGTCCAGGCACTCCGCGTTCCGGAACAACGCCACCTTCACCGATGTCGAGCCCGGGTTGACGGCGAGGACGTGGAAGACCCGTTCCTCCTGCCGCGCCACGGCAACGCGCCGCTCCTGCTCCAGCTGTTTCTGTTTCCGGCGCTCGGCGTAGATGCAGCAGAGCGCCACGGAATCCAGCTTCGTCGCCTCCCCGTCGGCCCGGGAGAGGATGATGTACGGAACCTTCACCCCGGCGGTGATCCCGGCCGTCGCGGCGAGGCCGTGCTGCGTCATGGCCATGACCGTCTTGTAGAGGATGTTCGCGGCATCCAGGCCGGGGCAGACCAGGATGTCCGCGCGGCCCGCGACCTCGCGGAAGGCCGGGTCCTCGGAGGCGGCCAGCCCCTTGATGCGCACCGACTCGGGGTCGGTCGCCAGGTCGAACGAGAGCGGCCCGCATACGACGGCGTCCTCCCAGTATTTCCCCGCGAGCGCGGCCGCCATCTTCGTGGAGGCCAGCGACTCGATGACCTTCTCGTTGGCCGAGAGCAGCGCCACGCGCGGGCGCGCGATGCCCAGGACGTACTGCGCCACCTCGATCGCGTTACGGATGATCCCAGTCATCCGGCTGAACGTGCAGAGCGTCGTGACCCCGGCGTCGGTCAGGAGCACCGGCCGACCGCCGGCCAGTGACGGCGCCTGGAACATCGTCACCAGCGACATGGTGTCGCGGCTGCGGATGCGGCGCATTTCGCGGTTCAGGACGGGCGTGGAGATGTTGCCCTTGAGCAGGATCTCGCCCACGCCCTCCTCCACCAGGTCCACGGTTCGGCGGGCTGTTTCCTCGGGGCTGCCGGTCGCCAGGATGTCCTCGTCCGGCACCGCGAGGTCCACGAGCCGCGCGGCGTCCCGGATGGCGGCCCCGTCGCCGACCAGCACGCAGCGGCGCACGAAGGGCAGGCCTCGAAGGCTCCGGGCGACGTGCAGGTCCTCCTTGCGGTCGCCGCCGACGATGACCACGGTTTTCGGCGGCAGGCCGGACGCGACCTCCTGCAGGCGACCGACCGACACGGGGGGAGGTGAAACGGCGCGCTTTTTCATGGGAGGCAATCCTGTTGAGGAATATCATTCCTGCCGGTGGGGGACGCGGTCAAGCGGTATCTGGAAAAGAATGAACGCCGCGCGGCCCCGGACGGTCGTATCCTTCGCGAGGAGGCCGCCGTGACCGAGCCAGAGACAGCGACGCCGGCCCAGCCGGCCATCACGTGGTCCGAGCAACATCTGCCCACGCTGCTCCGGTTTTGGAAGGCCTTCGGCCGGGTCCCGCCACTGCCCGATCGCGCGGCGCAGTTCCTCACCGCGCTGTTGGGCATCCTCGGCCTGCTGGCTTTCGTGACCCTGATCGCGTACGCCGTGGAGATCACCTCGCGGCCCTGACCGGAGAAACCCATGAAACACGCCCGCCCGATCCTCGCGCTGCTCCTGGCCGCGATCCTGCCCGCGGCGGCCGACCCGGCGCCGAACCCGGAATACGTCGACGGCTACCAGACGATAAACCGGTTCGCGAAGCGGCTCGGCAAGCTGGTGCAGGCGAAAAGCGCGGTGCCCATGAAAGCCCTGATCGAGCAGGCGAAGACCTTCAAGCCCTGCGCCCTCGAGGCCCTGCCTTCCTCCGGCGCCGTTCAATCGCCGGAGGAGATCTACGCCTCCTGCCGCGACAGCGTCGTCCTGGTGGGCGCCGTGTATAAATGCAAGAAGTGCGCGCGCTGGCACCTGGCGAGCGCGACCGGGTTCGCCGTAAGCGACGACGGGCTGATCGTGACCTCCCGGCACGTCGTTTCCAGCAACTCGTTCTGCGAGGCCATGGGCATCCTGACGCGGGATGGCCGGCTCTTCCCTGTCAAGGAAGTGGCCGCCTCCGATCCGCGCAACGATCTCGTGATCCTGCGGACGGACGCGCAGGGCCTGCGGCCGCTCCCCGTCGCCGAGGACATCTCCGTGGGCGCCCCCGTCTATGCCATCCACCACGCCAACCCCAACCTCTACGCCTTCACCCAGGGCGCCGTCGTCGGCAAGTTCTTGAGCGGTCGGCTGAACCCGAAGGAGCCCTTGCGCACGCTGGCCATCTCGGCAGACTACGCGCCGGGCTCCAGCGGCGGGCCCATCTTCGACCAGCACGGCGCGGTGGCGGGGATCGTCTGCTCCGTCTCGCCCGTCATGGATCATGGCCATGACAGCACCAACGTGTGGGCCAGCATGATCTGGAAATACAGCGTCCCTTCGGACGCGTTGCTGGAACTGATGGAAGCCCCGGTGCCGCCGTAAGGACGACACGGCAACCCGCCCGACCCATGCGGGGAGCAGCCAACTTATGGACCCGTATCGGACGAACAGCGCAATTGAATCACTCGATCCGGCTTACGGCCCACTCCGCGCTGGCTGCAATCGAGGATGTACGCGCCCGCTTTCCCGCCGTAGCGCATTGACTCGGGCCAGGCCAATCCCTCCTGCCTTCTTTTGGCCTCCAGGATTTCGAAAGCGACAAAGTCCACGGCCACCGGGTCGAACCCGAAGATAAGCGCATTCTCCTTCCAGTGATACTTCGGCGCGTCGTGCGGACCCTTGTTGTACTGGCCCGCCAGGGCATCGCCGATGATCAGGCGTTGCTTCTTCTGGATCGGCTCCAGGCCGTTCAGTTCCGCGATGCCCGGGACTCCGGCGTTTTGATGACAAGACCACGGATTATGGATCGACCCGAAATGGTTCTTCAGAGCAAAGGTCATCCCCATGATGTGATGGTCCTTGAGCACGGGTATGCTGATAAGCGCGTCGCATTCCTCGACCGGGGCGTAGAATCTCGTTTTCAAGGAGCCTTGCTGCCGTTCCGGCCCCAACATTCCGCCCTCGACCACTTGCACGCTCCCCGCGTTGGTATTCAGGGCAAAACCGGCCGGGCCCAACTCATGGCGCCCTGGGCGGGGCATCCGGTCGAAGATGGTTATGTGGTCCGGGGAAATGCCGACTTGCTGAAGCAGATCAACGGTTTGCTGCACGAGAGCGGGCTTGGAGGAGGACATCCAATTCTTGGTGATCGCATTGACCTTGACGGCGATCCGCTCCCCGGGCTTGAAGAGTCGCTCAAAGGCGGCCCGCCCGGAAGAGGCCCCGGCAAGAGCCTGCAAGCCCATTTCCATCATCCGGCCTATTTCATCCGGATCCAAGTTGCCCTCGGAATCCCAGACCTGATCGTTTCTGACCACCACCACAACCGAAGACCGGATTTCTTCGGAAGCCGCCGGCCCCAGGGCTCCGCACAATAGAACGGCCGCCGCCCAAAACAGTTTTCGAAGGTCACTCATGTTTGCTCTTTGCTTTTTTAAAGCCGACGGCTTCACACGAAGCATCGTGTTCGCAGAAGGGGATCAATCCACCGGTCCGCACTGACCATGTTGGGCCATTCCCCGGCTGGCCGGCTTTAGGCGCGAGTAGTGAATGATCCAGTAAATCCCCGCGGCATACACCCCACCCATCAGCGTGGCCATGCCCCATATCCAAGGCCCCACCAGGAATGTGCCGCTCCCTCTCGCCCCAAGCCGCTTGCCGTCCGAAACAATGGCCAGCGCCAGGGAAACATGCACGACAGCGAAGAGAATGAACAGCGAAGTCCATATCCATGGATGCCCCGTGAGCAGTTTCCACATCTTCATCGCCCCCCCTTTTTTTACTTCACGGTTCCGACGCGGATGTTCAAATCCTCGCGACGTTCGAGGCGGTCCTGGCGGCCGTCCTTGATCCAGAGAATCCGGTCGGAGGTGGCGAGCATCTTGTGGTCGTGCGTGGCGGAAATGACGGTGACGCCCATGGAGCGGCTCAATTCGCTCAACAGCTGGATGATCTCCTCGCCCGTGTGCAGGTCGAGGTTGCCCGTGGGCTCGTCGGCGAGGACGATGGCCGGTTCGTTGGCCAGCGCGCGGGCGATGGCGACGCGCTGCTGCTGGCCGCCGGAAAGCTCGTCCGGCCGGTGCGTTAGCCGGTGGCCCAACCCGACGCGTTCGAGAATTTCCTTCGCGCGCGCCTGCGCCCGCTCCTCGCCCGCCCCGTTGAACACGAGCGGCATGGCGACGTTGTCCACGGCGCTGTAGGCGGGCAGGAGATTGAACGTCTGGAAGACGTACCCGATGTGCTTGCCCCGGAAGAAGGCCAGCTCGCGGCTGCTCAACGTGGCCAGGTCCACGCCGGCGATCGTGACCGTCCCGGACGTCGGCCGGTCCAGCGCGCCGATCATGTTGAACAGCGTGCTCTTGCCCGAGCCGGACGGGCCCATGATGGAGAGGTACTCGCCCCGGAAGATCTCCAGGTCCATGTCCCGCAGGGCGTGGACCTTGATCTTGCCGAGGTCGAAGACCTTGTTCACGCCGCGTATCTCTATCAGCACTTCCGCCATGCGCTTCTCCGCCTAGAACGGCAACGGTATGCTCGCCTTGCTCAAGAACGTGATCCCGACGCCCACGGTGGTGATCAGCCCCATGCCGCACGCGAAGCCGGCGCTGACCACCGGGATGTACTGCCGCCAGCGCAGGCCCAGCCGCTTCTGGAAATAGTACCGCCCGATCAGCGCGCCGATGAACTGGGGGATCACCCAGTGCGGCATCACGCCGCCGAGCCCGCGCACCACCCCGTAGGTCAGCATGATGGGCGCGCCCAGCGTGTTCATGGCCCCGAACAGCGCCACGCCGAACACCGCGCCGATGGCGATGTAGAGGACGTTGAACGCCTCCTCGAAGATCGAGTACTCGCCGAGCGTGGAGGAGAACATGATGCAGGCGTTCTCGGCGTTCAGCTTCCACATCATCTCCGCGTAGGGATAGACGGCGGACGGCACCTCGTTGAGGCTCCAGATGAAGTTCATGAAGAAGATGGAGCTCAACAGGATGATCGGGAACAGGATGACCTGGGTCTTCCAGATGCTCGGGAAGCGCGTGCCCGTCAACTCGCACTGCTTGTAGAAAATCGCCATCTGCCCGTAGTTGGCCATCGGGATCGGCAGGAACCACACGGCCACGCCGCGGTAGCCGCTCAAGATCAGCGCCGCCTCGCGGATGTAGGGCACCTCGACCACCTGCCCCACCATGCCCTCCAGGCGCGCCGTGACGTAGCTGATCACGGGGGTGTACACGAAGCCGAGGAACAGCAGCACGATCATGATCCCGCGGTGCCAGTCCACCATCCAGCCGGACACGAGGATATACGTGATCGTCACGAGGAAGTACACCACGACGACGATGAACGGCCGGATGTCGCCGCGTCCCGCCGGTGCCAGGCGGACCGGCTCGCCGCCGGCGGTCTTCCGGCGGCCCTGGAAGCTGCGGATGACCTGGTAGAAACCCGCCAGCGCGATCGCGAGGGCCAGGCCGATATTGAAGCTGAAGAAGAAATCGATGTTGTTCTTGTAGAGCGTCCCGATGGTCGAGTCGCCCGGCACCCAGTTGCGCAGCACGCCGACGGCGTGCAGCAGCGGGTTGAGGACGACCGTCGCGATCAGGCCGACGAAGCTGCCGACCATGGCGAAGAACGGCAGGACCATGCCGAAGATGATGTTGCCGAAGTCCCAGGACAGGCCCGTCGCGACGGCGGGCAGGTACTCGCCCGTCTGCGGCGTGAAGTCGCTGAACGGGATGGGGAAGAGCTGGATCGGGTTGCCCGTCAGCGCGCCCGTGAGCGTCGGGAGCAGCAGGTAGAGCGTGCCGAAGACCAGGCCCAGCGCGCCGCCGATGGAAAAGACGCGCCACCGCCAGCGCCCCTCGCCTTCCTCCGCGCCTTTCTCGTCGGAGTCTTCGGCCAGCGCCATCACGCCCTGCGCGCCGATCGGCGCCATCGGGAACGGCAGGCGCTCGATGTCGCTGGCGAGGCGGAAGAGGCCGTAGCCGAGGACCATGTTGGAGAGCTGGCCGAAGAACATGCCGAAGATCACCATGCCGATCACCGGCAGCCAGTCCTTGTGCATGAAGGTCCGCAGGGCGTACGACTCCGACCCCGCCGGCGGCGCGAACCAGCGCGGCAGGTGCTCGGCGATGCCCGCGGCGATGGCGGCGTCGCTGCACGCGAAGAACTGGTTCCAGATCAGCCCGGAGAACGGCATGCCGAGCGCCGCGGCCGCCATGAAGAACAGGACGAATATCTCGGCGCGCTTGAGCGTCTTCTGCGCGCGCTTGGCGACCTCGATGAAGAGGATGACGGTCACCCACTGGGAGGCCGACCCGATGTTCTCCACGCCGGCGAGCAGGCCCATGTAGATGGCCCCGGGCACCATCAGCAGCGCCACGAAGATCGCGCCCAGCAGGCTGGTCCAGTTGAAGCCCTCCTCGAAGGACGAGGGAACCTCCATCACCTGCCTGAATTCCTCGAGTTCCTTGTCGATGCGCTGGGCCATGGTCAGATCGTTTCCTTCGCTTGGCTAACCGGCGGAGGAGGCCCGCCGCCCTCCCTGTTCAGCGCCACCAGAGTCCGCCGGCGGTACTCTTCCATGGTTTCCTGCGGCAGCGAGCGCCAGAGCAGGAACTGGGTCCGCAGGTCGTCGAGCAGCACGCGGTTGAGCCGCTCCCAGTCCTTCGGCTGGCCCGATCGGCGGGTGAGCCGTATGTTGACCTCGTCGATGCCCTTGATTTCGCTGGGGGCGCTGCGCAGTTCGAAGAGCTGGGTCACCCCGAGGTCGAACGGCGCCAGCGCGAGCTGCGACGTCAGGCCCAGTTCGCCGCCCCCGAGAGAGCGCACCGCCGTCCCGCGCGCCATGAAGCTGCCCAGCCCGACGTCGCCGAAGTTGTCGAAGTGCTCCTTCAGGAAGCTCACCACGCCGGTCAGGTCGTAGGCGGAGACGGTGAAGGGGAAAACGATGTTGAAGATGTCGCCCTCGGGCGGCGGCAGGCGCCACAGCCGCATCAGGCCCGGATTCGCGCTCTTCGAGGCCTTGATCGCCGGGTAGATGGCGGAGACCAGCACGGTGGCCATGACGATGAGGATCGTGACGATCGCGTTTGTGGAGGAGTAGTTCATCTCCGGCACGCGGACCAGGCCGTAGTTGGCGGCGACGGTCAGGACCTTGAGCGTGCCCTGCGCGATCAGGTAGCCGCCGAGCCCGCCGATGACGGAGTAGACCATGGCCTCGGCGAAGAACAGGCTCGCGACGTGCGGCGGGGCCAGGCCGAGGGCGCTGAAGGTGTAGATCTCCTTCTCGCGGTCCGCGACGGAGCCGAGCATGGTGCCGAAGATCACCAGGCCGCCGAGCAGGATCGGGAAGAACAGGTCCCCCACCCCGCTGGCCGCGACGACCGTGCCCTGGACGTGCCGATAGACGCCGTCCATGCGCGTCGCCATCACCGGGTGCCGGTCGAGCATGCGGGCCAGCTCCTCGGCGATCCCCGCGGCCTCCTGCGCGTCCTTCGTGTAAAAGTGGACCAGGTGCGGCTTGCCGCCGAACAGCCGCGAGTTTTCCGAGGAGGTGATGACCACGGAATCCACCGGCAGGCTCGTCCACTTGGCCTGCTCGTCGAGGACGTTCTCGGTCACCTCGGCCGTCCCCGCGCTCGCGAGCTTCATCGTGGCGAAGTCCACGGGCAGAATGCTGCTGCCCTCCATCTCGCGCGCGGCGGAAAGATCGGCCGCGCTCAACAGGGGGCCGACCTCCAGGATCTTGCCCTTCAGGCAGACCCGGTCGCCGGGCTTGACCTTCAGCAGCGTCGCCACGGCCTCGGTCATCAGCACCATGCGGTCGATATCCGCCGGGTCGTTCAGCCGGAAAAGCTGTTTCAGGTCGGGCCGCGCCGCGATTTCCTCCGCCGGGATCCCCAGGACGGCCTTGAGCGAGACCGGCTTCGAGCCGTCCTCCAGCGCGATGACGAAGTCCGGGTCGTCCTTGAACTCCGGGCATATCCAGTAGCGCAGGCACAGGTTCACCTCGCGGCTCCAGCGGCTGCGCACGAGGTCCACGAACTCGGCGTTGAACGAGCCCCACGTCGGGTTGTTGAGCATCACGCCCGTGTACGGCGGCGCGGGCGCGACGAACAGCTTCACGATCCCGCGCTGCGTGTCGAACGACGCGAAGCCGAGGATCGTGAAGGTCAGCAGGATGATCGTCACCGCCGTCAGCGTCGTCCGCAGCGGCCGGCGCCGCATCGTCGAGATGCCCATCGCCATGGCGGCCATGACGGTGCTGAAGCGCGAGATGTCCGCCGCGTGCACGGTCGAGGTCATCCCCTGCAGCCGCTTCAGCTCGACCTGGAACTTCTGCATGATGATGACGATCACCAGGACGGACAGCACCACGACGGCGAAGCCCAGGAAGATGATGATCGGCGTCTGGGCGATCGCGAAGGCCGGGTGCGAGACGTAGAGCAGCAGGAACGTCGCCACGAAGAAACCGACGAACCAGGCCACCTGCTTGTAGATCAGCGAGGCCCCGATCAGCAGGCGCTCCAGCGCGAACGCGAACGGGATGCAGAGCGCCAGGAGCACGAGCACCGCCTTGACCAGGTCGTCCATGCTCTCGCGCACCTGCGTATAGACCGGCCGAGCCGCCTCGAAGGCCGACGCGCAGAGGGCCTCGTTGCGGACCAGCGACGGGCCGGCCGCGGCCTCGTCGAGCAGGTCGCGCACGCGCCCGTGGGCCTCCTCGAGCGCGCTGTTGAGAATGTCGCGGCTGCGCAGAATGGACAGGCGCGCTTCGTTGAGCCGCCAGAGGTCCCAGGCCGAGCCCTCCGTGTTGCGCAGGGTCGTCCACTCCGCGCTCCTCGGGTAGCCGCGCCCGTAGGGATCGGGCTTCTGCCCCTCGACGGGGACGTTGTTCAGCGCCACGAGGGCGTCCTTGCCGAACGCCTTGATGCCGGGCAGCTTCTCCTCGCCGTACCAGTACGCGACCCCGTCCGTGGTCTCGCCGTACGAATCCGTCGCGGTCGGCTGCGCCAGCGGCGCGTTGGCGCGCGCGCTCATGAAGGTCGCCTTCTGCGTCCAGTGCATCGGCGGCAGGACCAGCAGCCCGCCCGCGCACCGGAACATGTTCAGGCGCTGCCGGACCGTCTTGCGCGAGGTCATGTCGGTCACCTGGTTCACGAGCCCGCGCCCGTCGAACGCCGCGGCGAACGCGATCGGCGCCGGGTCCTGCGTCGGCAGGGCGTTCAGCGAGTAGGCGCCGTTCTGGTCGGTCATGACCACCGTGAAGGGATCGAAACCCGGCGCCTTGCTGTGCCGCCAGAAGACGCTGTTCCAGGGGTCCACGACCGAGACCTGGACCACCGCGCCGGGCACGGGCCGGTTGGGGATCGAGCTGCCGCGGTGCCGGCCCATCACCAGCGCCCCCTGCGTCCGCCCGCCGGAGAACTCGCTGACCACGTAATCGTTGTCCGCCATGATCGCCCGGCGCAGGGAGAGGCCGCGCTGGTCGGCCACGGCCTCGACGTCGCCGCTCGCGCCCTCGAGGCTGCCCACCGCCGCGAGCAGCAGCGCGACCTCCGCCGTGTTCTGCTCGATCCGGTCCGCGTCCAGCCGGTCCAGCGTGTCGTCCGGCGTGCCGAGCCGCGGCAGGGTCTCGTGCAGCGTCCCGAGGACCACGTTATACACGCCGTGCCGGCCGGCCAGCTCGCCGCCGTGGATCAGCATCGGCGCCGCCCAGAGCAGCCGCACGTCGCGCAGCGAGCCGTCCACCGAGACGGGCTCGAAGTGGGGCGCGCCGTTCCCGCGGCGCGCGAGCGAGCGATGGGCCTGCAGGAAGCTCCGCTGGACCCGGCCGTACAGGCCCGGAAGATCCTGCGTGGAGCGGATCTCCGAGTTGCCGCCGACGACCACGCCCCAGGTCGGCGTCCGGTCGCCCAGCATCATCGTCGCGTGCAGGGCGATCCAGCGCTCGCCCAGCAGGGCCTTGATCGCGGCCGAGGAGCGGAGCATCTGCTCCTCCTCGACCAGCTCCGCGCGGCGAAGGGCGATGTCCCGACGCACGCCGGCCAGGGCGGCGTCGAATTCCTCGCTCCCGGCGGCGTCGGCGCCGCCCTTCCCGAGCTTCCGGCGCAGTTCGTTCCAGCGATTGTACACCCCGTTGAGTTCGTCCTCGCGGGCCTGCAGGTCGGCGTAGGCCGGCGAATCGCGCCCAGCCTTCGAACGCGCCTCGCGCAGGTCCATCAGCCGCCCGCGGATCTCGTAGGCGCGGTCCGCCGCCTTGTTGCGCATCCGCAGCAGCAGTTCGCGGCCGGCGTCCCCCGCGTGGCCGGCCAGCGGGTTGGGCTGCGCGGCCAGTTTCTCGGTCTCGGCCAGGAACTCCGACTCGCCCTTCCACGCGGCCATCCGCTCCTCGATCGTCGCGTCGCGGGCCTTGGTTTCCAGGGCCTGGTAGAAGGCGGCGACGCCCGCGTGGTTGCGGCCGTGCCCGTCGAAGAAGGCCAGCAGCACGTGCCGGCGCGGCGGGGCCTTGGCCAGCATCCCGGCGAGCTTCAGGACGGCCGCCGCGTTGGCCGCCGGCTGCGCGCCCGGCGTCCGCTGCGGCACCTCGCCGAAGGTGTCCAACGGCGCCGCGATCAGGAGCACCTCCTCCTTGCCCAGGTCGAACAGCGGCACCTTGCCCTCGATGAACCCGAACACGTTGCGGCCGGTTGCCCGCTGCCAGGCCACCTCGCTGTGGATCGTGAGCTCCTGCCCGTCCGCGAGGTCGGATGCCGGCCCGTCGTAGTAAAAGCGCGGCAGGTTCGCGTTGGCCCGCACGTAATGGAAATGGAAGGCGTCGGCCGTTTCCTCCTTCACGAAAATAACGGCCTTCGCGCCGAGCCGGAACGCCTTGAGCCAGCGGTCCTCCGCGTTGTAGTTCATCACCACGATGCGGCCCCGCGGGTCCTCACGGTCGAAATCCCCGGGCTCCCCGCGGCCGAGGCGCAGGATCCTCCCCGTGATGCCCGCCGGCGGCGTCACGGGCGGCACGATGCCGTCCGGGCGCATGGGCAGCAGCGGGAACGTCCGCCCGTCCGCCGCGACCGCCTCGCACCGGCGGACGACGTTCTGGACCGTCGGGAACGTCTGGACCAGCACGTTCGTCACGCCCGCCTCGCGCAGGCGCTGTTCCACGTGCCGCGCGGCGTCGGCGTACTCCTCCGAGCCCGCCAGCCGGTGCGGGTGCCGCGTCAGCGCCTGGCAGTCGGCGAGGAACTCCGGGGATATCGCGCGGGCAGCGGTCGCCAGCAGCAAGGCGGCCAGCCAGCCAAGCGCGGTCGCGCTCCGCTTGCCCGCGCGCTCCAAAACGGCAACGGAATAAAATGACGCGCCGGCCCTCATGCCTAGTCGATTCCCGCCAGTTCCACGTGGACCTCGTCGCGGCGCGCAATGCGCTCGATGCTGCCGTCGCGGATCCACATCAGCCGGTCGCAGACGTTCATCATCCGGTGGTCGTGCGTCGCGCAGATGATCGTCACGCCGCATTCCTTGTTCAGCTTCTGCAAAATATCCAGGATCTCCTGGCCCGTGTGGTGGTCCAGGTTGGCCGTCGGCTCGTCGCAGAGCAGGATCGCGGGCTGGTTGGCCAGGGCCCGCGCGATGGCGACGCGCTGCTGCTGGCCGCCGGACATCTCGATGGGCCGGTGGAACCACCGCTCGCGCAGGCCGACGAGCCCGAGGATCTCCATGCCGCGCTTGCGGGCATCGTCGTCCGGCACGCCGCCGAACGCCATCGGGGTGGTCACGTTCTCGAGCGCGGTCATGTACTTGATCAGGTTGTAGCTCTGGAAGATGTAGCCGATCTTGCGGCAGCGCAGGAACGCCAGTTCCTCGGCGGTCAACTGCGCCACGTCCACCTCGTCGATGAACACGCGGCCCTCGCTCGGGCTGTCCAGCGCGCCGATCATGTTGAAGAACGTGCTCTTGCCCGAGCCGGACGGGCCCATGACCGAGATGAACTCGCCGGTGTAGATCTCCACGTCCACCCCGCGCAGGGCCGCGGTCTCCTGCCCGCCCTTGCGATAGAGCTTCTTCATGCCGATCGTGCGGATGATCACCCGCTTTTCGGCCGAATCCGGCGCTTGTTCTTTCTTCGCCATTTCTTCTTCGCCATCCGGTAGGGCGGCTTGGCTCAAGCCGCCGTCACCCCGGCGCGTTGAGCCAACGCGCCCTGCCGATATCCGTTTCTTACTCGATCCTCATCGCCTCCATCGGGGCCAGGCGCGCGGCGCGCAGCGACGGGTAGGCCGCCGCGACGGCCGCCAGCGCGATGCCCGTGACCATGGAGATGCCGGCGGCCTGGAGCAGCAGGCCCCCGGGGAACAGTTCCAGCAACAGGGATTGGAAGACCGCCAGCATGCGCCCGAGGCCCAGCACCAGCCCGATCAGCGTGCCGGCGACGCCGCCGACCAGCCCGAGGATCGCGGCCTCGATCAGGAAGACCGTCATGATGAACCCGTCGAGGGCGCCCAGGCACTTGAGCGTGGCGATCTCGCGGAAGCGCTCGGTGACGCTCATCAGCATGGCGTTGGCGATGCCCACGGTGCAGACCAGCATCGAGACGAAGGCCAGCCAGGTCATGCGCGGCCCGATGTTCATGAACCCGCCGCCGGTGCCCATGGTGATCAGCTCCGCGCGGACCATCAGCTTCGAGCGCCCGCGGGCGCGGGCCACCTCGTGCAGCCGGTCGCCGTCCAGGCCGGGCGGCGGCGAGGTGTGCTGCGCCAGCAGGTCCCGGTACCACGCCGCCGTGTCGGGATGGCCGAGCAGGCCCCAGATCATGTCCAGGCTTACGTCGCCGGGCAGGACGTCCTTGCGGGCGGCGACGGCCTTGCGGACCTCGGGGACGTTGAGGCTGTCCTCGATGAAGTGCCGGTGCTCGGACAGGCGAATCTGCTTCGCCAGCGAAGTCGCTTCTTCCGGCTCGAGCACGAATCCGGCCTGCCGGACAGCCTCCCCGAACGCCCCCTCCGCGTCCGCCAGCGCGGCCATGACAGTCCGCCCGTCCAGCTTCGCGTGCAGTTGTCCGATGCCCTGTCGCTGCCCCTCGCGCACGGCGGCCACGACCTCGCGCAGGGCAGGCCAGGAAGCGAGGAAGGCCCGGAAGCCGTCGGGCGTCGCGATGAAACGCACGGCCCGCATCTGGCCCAGGCTCTCGAAGAAGCGGGCCTGGGCCTCCGGATCCTGCAGCCGCTCGAAGATCCCGATGCCGGCGGCGTTGCCGATCAGCACGCGGCGGCGGCCGTAGTTGATGTCGTCGAAGAAGCGGAAGTACTCCCGGGCCTGCGCGGCCTGCTTGCCCGCCTGCTCGATCGCGGCCGGGTCCCGCCCGCTGAAGCGGGCCAGTTCGCGGGAGGCCGGGGTGCCCGGCTCGGCGGCCGCGAGGTCGTCGATGACCTCCTCCGCGGTCTGCGGCACGGACAGCCGGGCGATCCAGTGGTCCGCCTGCCGGCTGACGCGGATCTCGTCGCGGACGGCGACGGCCACCACGCGCTTGAACAGGCTTTCGCTCAAGATGTTCATCAGGAAGGCCATCGCCACGGCGATGACCGCGACGGTCACCAGGGCGCGGAACAGCCGGTACTGCACCCCGCGCAGCGCGATCGCGAAGGTGCGCCCGAAGCTCAAGACCGGCTGCGGCTGGACATCAATGTGCTTCATGAAAAAGGGAATAAGGTTCAGGATTCAGCATCGTGCTCCTGCTCGTGCTCTTGCTCGCGCTTCGTCTTTGCGTCCTTTGCGCCTTCTGTTCATTTCACCCCGGCATGATCAGAAACTGTTTCGGCTGGTCGCCGGTGACCAGGTAGTAGACCAGGCTGACCACCATGGGCACCATGCCGCCGAGCATCTCGCCGGCGATGACGCCGAACATGACCGGTTTCAACTTCTGGTAAATCGAGGCCCCGCCGTATTTCATCACGGACGACTTGATCAGCCAGCCCACGATGAAGGACTGGGCGAAACACTGGCCCGAGTAGGTGGACCAGACGAGGAACATCACCGGATGGAGCGGCCACCCGGCGAAGCGCAGGCGGAGGGCGGAGAACACCAGCACGAGCGCCGCGCCGGCGCCGAACGTGGTCAGGGCCAGCTTGTTCGGGCCCGCCCAGGCGAACCGCTTCAGGCCCGTCAGCGTGCCGGCCTCCTCCAGCTGGCCCTGCGCCTCGAGGCGCTGCATCACGCCGATGACCTCGTTGTAAGGGACCTTGGGCTGCTGGTTCTGCCACGCGGCCACGTCGAGGCCACGGTTGTACTGGAAGTAGAGCGTCACCGGGATGCCGACGGCCAGGCCGACGACGACGGCGAGGACCATGAGCCCGGCGGCGCGGCCGATCCGGACCTTGCAGTCCTCGCTCAACTTGAGGCTGTTGACGATGTAGGGCATCAGCGCCTCGCGGGTGTCGTAGAAGAGGATCACGCTCAACATGAACATGATCAGCAGCATCTGCGGCCCGAGCGCCCGGGCGCCCAGCAGCGCCCAGAGGATCGTCGCCGGCGTGCCGTAGGTGACGATGAAGAACAGGCCGGTCTCCGCGATCATGCGGCTCATGACGAGGTAGACGCCGATGATGCCGAGCCCGAACAGCAGGGCCAGCGGCCAGTCGAGCCGCGCGACGATCGCGGTATAGGCCACGAAGAGGGCCACCGCGGCCAGGAACACGCGCGCGCCCCACGCCAGCGCGGGCTCGACGGGGTCCTTCGTCCGCAGGCCGAGCGCCCGCGCGAAGACGGTCCGGTAGTACTGGCGGCCCGTGTAGAGGATCACCAGCAGCATGGCGAAGTAGGAGCCCATGACCACCATGCCCTCGCGCTGGATGCCGAACGGCCAGCTGCCCTGCCAGCCCGTCGAGGCGATGCCGTAGCTCGTCAGCACGCCCGCCACCAGCGTCCAGAAGAAGGGGCCGATGCCCAGCGAGAGGGAAACGTCCTTGGGCAGGAAGTACGCGATGGCCATCACGGAGAAGTAGAGCTGCCAGTAGCCGAGCAGCGCCTCGCCGCCGCCTTTCTTGAAGGTCGGGAACAGCTCGACCAGCGAGCGGAAATCCACGCCGACCGGGATCTTGCCCAGCGTCTGGTCCGGGAACCAGACGACGAGGTAATTGTAGGTGTGGATGGCGAAGGGCAGCAGCGCGCCGAGCCAGAACAACTTGTTCCCGAAGATCGGGCTGCGCCGGCCGTCCTCCTCGGGCAGCAGCGACTCCGTGAAGGTGACGATCGGGTACGGCAGGTGCTCGTGCGCGACCCATTGCCGGTGGACCACCACCGACAGCGCGACCATCGCCAGCCAGAGCGAGAGAATGATCGGCAGCCAGAAGGCGACCGGCCGGGCCCACGCCTTCCACGGCACCGCCCGGACGGGGATGGACTCGTTGGCGATGCTCAAGCCGCGGACGAAGCCGTTCAACACGCGCTCCTCGTCCCCGCTGACGTCCACCAGCATCCCGGGCGGGGTCAGGTCCATGACCTTCTGCTTCTCCCAGCCCGGCTCCGTGCGCTCGAACCGGTGCGGCAGGATAAGGGTCTGGGTGAAGAGGCGCAGCAGGTTCGAGCCGGGGATGGCGCAGGAAGCCAGCGTCATGACCAGGATCACGACGATCTCGCGCCGGCTCAACGCCAGGCGCCGGCTGATCTTCCGGAACAGCGGGTAGATGAACAGCAGGAAGACGACGAGCAGCCCGTAGACGGAGATGGGCATGTTGTTGCCCACGAAGAACGTCTGGCGCATGACGTGGTCGTTGAAATACGTGTAGGAGCAGACGAACGCCACCCCCAGCAGGCCCAGTATGATCGAGCGAATGGTCACGCGCAGGTCCCCGGCCGATTAAAGCGTTTCTTATACAGAAAAAGCGGGGAGGTTTCCACCTTCAAATTGACATGCCGGGGGCGCGCGCCGGACGGGCGGATGGCCGGGGTAAACCCGCCCCTGCCCGGCCTGACGGTCTCTGGGGCAAGGAAGCGGCCTACTCCTTCGGCCGCAGGTCCAGGACGCGCTTGGCCTTGCCCTCGGAGCGTTCGATGGTGCGGGGCTCGACCAGCTTGACGCTGGCCCGGATGCCCAGGACGTTCTCCAGCTTGTGCTCGATCTGGCGGTCGAGCTCGTTGAGCTTCTTCATCTCGTCCGCGAAGAACTCCTCGGAGACCTCGACCCGGACCTCCAGACGGTCCAACGCGCCCTCGCGGGAGACCACGAGCTGGTAGTGCGGCAGCGTGCCCTTGACATCGAGCAGCACCTCCTCGACCTGCGAGGGGTAGATGTTCGCGCCGCGGATGATGAGCATGTCGTCCGAGCGACCCGTGATCTTGGACATGCGCGCGCCGGTCCGCCCGCACGGGCAGGTCCCGGGCATCAGCATGCAGATGTCGCGCGTCCGGTAGCGGATCAGGGGGATCGCCTCCTTGGTCAGCGTCGTGAGCACCAGCTCGCCGCGCCGGTCGGGGCCCACGGGCTCGCAGGTGTCGGGATCGATGCGCTCCGGGTAGAAATGGTCCTCCGAGATGTGCATGCCGTTCTGGTGGACGCACTCGCCGGCGACGCCGGGGCCGATGATCTCGCTCAAGCCGTAGTTGTCCGTGGCGAAGAGGCCCAGCTTGGCCTGGATCTCCTCGCGCACCCGGTTCGACCACGCCTCCGCGCCGAAGAACCCGACGCGCAGCTTCAGGTCTCCGGGCTTCAGGCCCATGCCCTGCACGAGCTCGCCGAGATAGACGGCGTAGGACGGCGTGCAGACCAGCGCCGTGGAGCCGAAGTCCCTCATGATCTGGATCTGCCGCTCGCTGCGGCCGGCCGAGACGGGGATCACCGAGGCCCCCACCCGCTCCGCGCCGTAGTGCAGGCCGAAGCCGCCGGTGAACAGGCCGTACGAGAAGGCGATGTGCACGATGTCCTTCGACGTCAGGCCGCCGGCGACGAGGAAGCGCGCCACGACGTTGGTCCAGACCTCCATGTCCTTGCGCGTGTAACCGACCACGGTGGACTTGCCCGTCGTGCCGGACGAGGCGTGGATGCGCACGACCTTCTCCAGCGGCACGGCGAAGGCCTCGTAGGGATAGCAGAGCCGCAGGTCGTCCTTCGTGGTGAAGGGCAGCTTCCGGATGTCCTCGAGCGTTTTGATGTCCGACGGCGTCACGCCGACGACCTGCATCTTCTGCCGGTAGTACGGCACGTGGCCCCAAGCGCGCCGGACGACCTTGCGCAGACGCTCCAGCTGGAGTTCGCGCAGGGCGTCGACGTGCATGCATTCGAATTCAGGATCCCAAATGGCGGAAGGTATCATGGAGGAAGAGAGCGGTTCAGGACTCGGGGTTCAGGCCGTCACTATTCACGACTCACCATTCACGATTCACTTCATAGCTTGTAGACGGTCTCCGCGGGCAGGACGGAGATGCGGGCCCCGGCCAGCACCTTCAGGGCGGCCTCGGTTTCCTCGAACCGGAAAATGACCACCGCCTTGTCCGTCGCCTTCTCCACGAAGGCGTACATGTATTCCACGTTCACCCCGGCCTCGCGCAGCGGCGTCAGCACGCTGGCCAGCCCGCCCGGGTGGTCCGGCACCTCGACGGCCACCACGTCCGTCAGGGAGACGGTGTGCCCGGCCTTCCGCAGCACTTCGAGCGCCTTGTCCACCTGGCTGACGATCAGGCGCAGGATGCCGAAGTCGGACGTGTCCGCCAGCGACAGCGCCCGGATGTTGATCCCGGCGTCGCCCAGCGATTGCATGATCTCGGCCAGCCGCCCGGCCCGGTTTTCCATGAAGATGGACAGTTGCCTGACTTTCATCGTGGCCTCTCCTCCCGCCGCCTCGCGGCGCGGTTATTTCACTTCCCGCTTGTCGATCACCCGCTTCGCCTTGCCCAGCGTCCGCTCGATGGTCTTCGGCTCCACGAGCGTGATTTTCGCGCTCAAGCTCAACACGCTGCGCATCTCCTCGAAAATCCGGGCCCGCAATTCCTCGAGCTTGCGGATCTCGTCGGAGAACAGCTGCTCGGACACCTCCACCTTGATCTCCAACTCGTCCAGCGCGCCCGTCTTGTCCACAACGATGACGTAGTGGGGCTCAATGCCCTCGACCTTCATCAGCACGGTCTCGATCTGCGACGGGAACACGTTGACGCCGCGGATGATCAACATGTCGTCCGTGCGGCCCGTGATCCGGGCCATGCGCCGGCTCGTGCGCCCGCACGGACAGGGCTTCTCGTCCAGGCTGGAGATGTCGCGCGTCCGGTAGCGGAGCAGCGGCGTGGAGCGCTTCGTCAGGCAGGTGTAGACCAGCTCGCCCTTCTGGCCGGCGGCGACGGGCTCGCCGGTCGTCGGGTTGATGATCTCCGGGAAGTAGTGGTCCTCGAACACGTGCAGCCCGTCCTGCTCCAGGCATTCACTGGCCACGCCGGGGCCCATGACCTCGCTCAAGCCGTAGATGTCGATGGCCTTGACGGGCAGCCGCTCCTCGATCTTCGCCCGCATGGCCTCGGTCCAGGGCTCCGCGCCGAAGTACCCTACGCGCAGCTTGAGCGCCTTGAGGTCGATGTCGTCCGCGGCCGCCTCCTCCGCGATCTGCAGCGAGTAGGAGGGCGTGCAGGCCAGCAGCGTGGTGCCGAAATCCTGCATGAGCATGATCTGCTTCTTCGTGTTGCCGCCGGACATCGGGATGACCATGGCGCCGAGCTTCTCGCCGCCGTAGTGCAGGCCCAGGCCGCCGGTGAACAGGCCGTAACCGTAGGCCACCTGGAGGATGTCGTCCGCCGTGCCCCCGCCGCAACCCAGGGTGCGGGCGATGGTTTCGGCCCACGTGTCGATGTCTTCCTTCGTGTAGCCGACCACGGTCGGCTTGCCGGTGGTCCCGGACGAGGCGTGGACGCGGACGATCTCGCGGAGCGGCACGGCGAAAAGGCCGAAGGGGTACGTGTCCCGGAAATCCTCCTTCGTCGTGAAGGGCAGCTTGACGATGTCCTCGATGCCGTGGATGTCGGACGGCTTCACGCCGTGGGCATCCAGCCGGCTCCGGTAGAACGGGACATGCTCGTAGGCCCGTTTCACGGCATCGCGCAGGCGCTCGCCCTGGAGGTTCCGCAGCGCCGCGCGATCCATGCATTCGAAGGTCTTGTTGAAGATCATGGCGTCTTCTCCGTGTGTGGTTATTACTGGCGATTATCCCCGCGGCAGGCAATCTTTTTTTGGGCGCGCCGACCCGGCGGCCTGACGGCCGCGCGGCAAACGGTTTGTTCGTAGCCGCGCCGTAAGGCGCGGTGCGCCTGAAAAACAACGGGCCGCGGGGAGGATCCCCGCGGCCCGTCGCGTCAGGCTCCATTCAAGCGATCAGAACGCGTACATCAGCTCCCAGCGCAGGAAGTAGGCGGTGTCGTCGACGTTGTAGTAGTTGCCGGGCTCCAGGATTTCGGCCCAGAGATGGCCGGTCAGCTTGTCCTTGGAGGACAGCAGCTTCTCGGCGATCGTGATCTCGTCCTTGAGCACGAGCAGCATGCCGCGCTCATCCCCGCTGCCCGGGCCGTTGTCCTCGGGCGCGAGCAGGTAGCCGGCCATGGCCGTGAGCTTGCTCTTCTTGCAGGGCTTGAGCGACATCTGCACGTACGGCATCATCACGTTCTGCCACTTGCCGGCGGCGTCCGCGTCCCACGAGTAGATATAGAGCTCGCTGTACTGCGGGTAGCGGGCCCACAGGGGATTCCAGCTCTCGTTCTTGTCCGCCGTGTCCGGGTCGTCGCCGGAGAGGGCGTAGAAACCGACATCGGCCACGGGGGCCAGCGTGTCGGCGGCCATCGGGATCGTGTAGCTCAACGCGGTGTCGAGCATCCAGCCCTCGAGGTCCTTGTCTCCCTGCTCGCCCGCCTGGAAGGCGAACTCGAGGTTGCCCTTCAGGTCCTTGGCAAGCTGGGGCATGACGCGGAAGCCGACGGTGTGGATGTCCGACTCCGGAATGGCCACGGGAGCGTTGGTGCCGGCGACCTTGTCCCAGTCGCTCTCGTTCTTGTAGACGTAATAGAGCTCATAGGGGCATTTCTCGACGGACTTGTTCTTCAGGTAGAGGCCGGCGCCGCTCTCGGTGATGTCGTCGTTGGCGCTGGTGACGCCCGTCAGGTCGCGGTCGGCGTCGTTGATGGCCAGGTCATCGATGGAGGGATTGTAGATGCCGAAGACGTCGATCGTGGTCTTGGGCATGGCTTTCCACACCGCCTTGACGGCGTTGAAGTAGATCGTGCGGGAGCCGTCCTTGGGCGTGCCCTCGAGGATGACCTTGCCGGTGCCGTAGATCAGCTCCTGGCGGCCGACGCGCAGGTCGAGCTTGTCCCCGAGCAGGTTGCGCACGTCGAGGTACAAGTGGTCGAACACGTACTCGTCGGGGAACTCATAGTTCGAGCGCTGGGGCGCCGCATCCATGTCCGGCTTGTCATAGATCCGGAACTCGTTGACCAACCGGGCCCGCAAAGTCACGTTCTCCATCGCGTCGTATTCCGCCCAGATCCGGGGCCGGACGCGGAAGTAGTTGTTCTCCCCCCCGCGGGTGACGCCCGGCGGGTCGGCGATGATCGGGATGTTGTCGAAGTATTCCTCGCGCAGGCGCAAGTCGGCGCCGTAGCGGAACGCGGGCGGGGCCGCCTGTTCCGCCGGGGCGACCGCCTCGGTCTTCGCGGGTTCGTCGGCCTTCTTGGCCTTCTTCTTCGCCGCCCACGCGGGCTCCGCCGTCCACAGGACGGCCAGGGCCAGCAGGGCGCACTGCAACATGCGTACCGATGTCTTCATTCGTGCTCTCCTTTTCTTTTCAGGGGGCCGGCCACGCGCCCGGTCCCCAAATTGTTGTCACGCCTGTCGCGGGATCTACTCGGCCTTCGGCGGCGGTCCGCCGTAGCACCAGTCCACGTAGGTCTTGTCCATCGGCTTCGTGATCAGCGCCACGACGACGGCCGCGAGGATGGACAGCGGCAGCGCCACGATGAGCGGATCCACTACCGTCCACGTCACGCTCCAGGTCGGCGGGACGATGTGGTCCTTGCCGAAAATGAACTTGCAGAGGCCCAGGCCGGCCGCGGTCTTCCCGTTCACGAAGGCCAGCCAGAACGTGCTCGAGACGAAGCCGACCACCATCGAACTCACCGCCGCCGCCTTGTTCATGCGCCGCCAGAACAGGCCGCCGACAAACGCCGGCAGGAACGACGCGGCGCACAGGCCCATGAAGATCGCCGTGGCCAGGGCAATGATGTTCCCGCGGATGACCTTGCCCGCGATGACGGCCGCGAGCAGGCCGATACAGATGCCGAACCGCGTTACCAGGATCGACTTCTCCGTGTGGCGCTTGTGGGTCACCTCCTCGAACACATCGCGTCCGACGGCCGTGCCGATGGTGTGGAACTGGCTGGACAGCGTGCTCATGGCCGCCGAAAGCAGGGTCAGCAGGAAGACGACCGCAAACCAGTGCGGCAGCGCCGCCTTGACGTAGGTGGGGATGATCGTGTCGCTGTTGCCCCCCAAAGGCGTGCCCAGCGTCACGCTGCGCGCAACCGCCACCAGGTGCGGCTCCAGGATGTCCGGCGCGCCGTCCACGCCACGGGTAATCACCGTGCCCGGCGTCTGCATCACGTAGGAGAGGGGCTGCCTCTCCTCGTCGCCGGACAGCCGGTAACTGACGAACGGCTTGGCCCGCGCCTTGACCTCGTCCGCCGCGTTCTCGGGAACCAGCGTCAGCTTGGCCTTGCCGTCCGCCCCGGGATCCATCAACACGTTCTCGGCCACGATCCGGCACTCGATCTTCTCCCTCTGGGCGAAGTACACGTTGGACAGGGCCCCGACGATGAACGCCACGCCGGTCATGAAGAAGATGAAGATGCCCCCCATGATGACCGCGCGGTTGAGCGCCTGCTTGGACTTGACGGTCATGAAACGCACGATCAACTGGGGCTGGGCCAGCACGCCGATGCCGACGCCCATGACGATCGTCGTGACCATGACCCACCACAGGTTATGCCGCAGGGCGTCGGGCATGGGCGCCCCGGCCGCGGACCAGCCGAATTCGGGCATGGCGGTCCAGCCGCGATGGCCGATCGCCTGGAGCCCCTTCGGCACCAGGTCCTTCATGGCCGAGAGCGCTTCGTGGGCCGGCACGATGCCGCCGAGCATCGAATAGGTCGTGATGAAAAGGATGACCATGCCCACCAGCATGATCGCGCCCTGCAGGGCGTCCGTCAGCATCACGCCCTTCAGGCCCCCGGCGATGACGTAAGCGGCCACGATGAGCGCGAACAGATAGAGGCCCGTGTCGTACGAGACGCGGAAGATCGGCGCGATGAACTCCGCGCCGCCGATAATGACAGCCGTCGCGTAGAGCGGCATGAAGAAGAAAATGATCAGGGCGGAGAACACGTGAAGGAACTTGCTGTTATACCGCTTGCCCATGAGCTCCGGGAACGTATGGGCGTCGAGGTGGTGCCCCATCCGCCGCGTCGGGTTGCCAAACACCACGAAGGCGATGAAGATGCCCACAAAGATGTTCAGGAACGTCAGCCAGAGCAGGCCCATGCCGAAGCTGGCGGCGACGCCGCCGAAGCCGACGATGGCCGAGGTGCTGATGAACGTGGCCCCGTACGACAAGGCCATGACCACGGGATGCGCGCTGCGGCCCGCGACGAGGTAGTCCGCCGCGGTCTTGGTCTGCCGGTAGCCCTGGTAGCCCAGGTAGCCGGTGGCCAGCAAATACACCAGCACGATGATGATGCTGAAAAGATCCATGGGATCCCCCTTGATTGACCCGGCGCCGGGAACCGGCGACTTACAGGGTCTCCTCGACTTCTTCCTTCTCTTCCTTGGCCCACTGCACGTCCTCGGGCTGAACAGTCTCCTCGCCCTTGTTCCAATTGACCAACCCGTAGACCACGCACAGCAGCGTGCTCGCAATGCACAAGATGTACACGGTGCAGACCCAAGGATCCTCAAATCCGAGCAGCATGACCCTACCCTCCTTCGTTTCCCGTCCTTTTCGCAGAAGCGGCCAGTTCCTGATTGGATGTCCGGCCGCGGTTCCGAATAATGGCGGGGCGCACTCCGTTTGGCAAAGGAAAAAACGTTTTTTTTAGCCGGCGGGAGGAAGCCGGGCGGACAAACGCCATGAAGGCGCTTGAGGATGGCTGACGGCCCAATCCCGCGATACGCGGCTGCCGGGAACCCAAAGGATCTCCCCCTTGCACTCAATAACCGGGATACGCAGGCGCTGCTCCCGGGGGATTTTAAGGTCGACGAAAAGATCCTGAAGCTTCTTCGATCCCGCCAGACCAACGAGTCGGATCCGGTCGCCGGGCCGCCACGACCGGGCCATCAGTGGCGACCGCCCCACCCGCCCGGCATCCACCCAAGCCTCCAGGTTCCCGGCAGCGCTCGGCGCGGCATAACCGCGCCCGCGAACCACTCGCACTCGCCAGCCGCTCGCCAGCGAGCTGACGCCGGGAACTTTCAACCGCGTCGAATAAGAAGACGGCCCCGCGCGACCAGCTTTCTGAATCCGCAGCGCGCCGGCCTCCCGGGTCACCCGCCACCCCCCTGGCAGCGGCGCCGATCCCCCGCCTCGCCGACCCTCCGCCAGAGCCCGGACGCGCTCGATGGCCTCAAAATCGAGCGATTCGGGCGGAACACCCGTTTTACTTAGCCACGCCCGGAGGGCTCGCCGCGCCAGGGGCACCGGCAGGCCGGCCAACTGCGCCACGAACCCGTCGAACGCGAGCCGCGCCGCCTCCTGCTCCATCCAGCGGTTCTCTTCCCCCGCGAGCGAGGCGAGGCGGCACAGGGCCTCGCGCAGGCACGGGTTCAGGCGCGCCTCGAGCAGCGGAATGATTTCGTGCCGCACGCGGTTGCGGAGGTGCTCCGGGTTGCGGTTGGTCGAGTCCTCTCTCCACCCGAGGCCCCGGCGCTTCAGAAACGCCTCCACCTGCGCGCGGGTCGCGTCCAGCATCGGCCGGATCACCGGCACTCCGCCGTGTTCCGAGCGGTACGGAATGCCGGCCAGCCCCTGCGGCCCGGTTCCCCGGGCAAGCCGCAGGAGCACGGTCTCGGCCTGGTCGTCGGCGGTGTGCGCCGTGGCGATCGCGTCCGCGCCGGCCCGCCGGGCCGCGCGCGCCAGGAAATCGTATCGCGCCTCGCGGGCGGCCATTTCGATGGATATGCCCTTTTTCCTCGACAGGCCTGGGACATCCGCCCTACCCAGGACGAAACCGGCGCGCAGACGCCGGGCCAGCGCGCGCACGAACCGCGCGTCATCATCGGCCTCGGCGCCGCGGATGCCATGGTTCAGGTGGGCCAGGGTCAGTCGAAGATTCAGGGGAACGCGCAACCCGGCGAGGGCCGCGGCCAGGGCCGTGGAATCCGCCCCGCCCGAGACGGCGAGGAGCAGGCGCGTCCCGGGCGTCACCAGGTTCTGACGGCGGATCGCGCGCTGGATGATCTGGAGCACGGCGGAATCCTCGACCCCACCGGCCCCGCGGTCAATCCAGAACGGTCAGCCCGCCCAGGTACGGGTGCAGGGCCTCGGGCAGGACGATCGAGCCGTCGGCGCGCTGGCCGTTCTCCAGGAGGGCCACGACGAGGCGCGGCAGGGCCACGCCCGAGCCGTTGAGCGTGTGCACGAACGCCGCCTTGCCGTCCTTGTTCCGGTAGCGGATGCCGGCGCGCCGGGCCTGGAAGTCGCCAAAGTTGCTGCACGACGACACCTCGAGCCAAGCCTTCTGCGCCGGCGCCCACAGCTCGATATCGTAGGTATGGCTCGACGCGAAGCTCAAGTCACCCGCGCACAACTCCAGGATCCGGTAGACCAGGCCGAGCCGCTGGAGCACGTCCTCGGCGTCCGCGAGGAGCGTCTCCAGTTCCGCGTCGGACGTCTCGGGCTCGACGAACTTGACCAGCTCGACCTTGTCGAACTGATGCACGCGAATGAGCCCGCGGGTGTCGCGCCCGGCCGCGCCGGCCTCGCGGCGGAAGCAGGCCGAGTAGGCCGTGAGCTTGACCGGCAGCGGGTCGCGGATGATCTCCTCGCGGTAGAAGTTCGTCACGGGCACTTCCGCAGTCGGGATCAGGTAGAGATCGTCCGACGCGACGTGGTACATGTCCTCGGCGAGCTTCGGGAGTTGGCCGGTGCCGGTCATGGACGCGGCGTTGCAGAGGAAAGGCGGAGCGATCTCGCGGTAGCCGTGCTGCGTGGTGTGCAGGTCGAGCATGAATTGGATCAGTCCGCGCTCGAGGCGCGCGCCGCGCCCGGTGAAGAGCGGGAAACCGGCGCCGCTCATGCGCGCGCCGCGCTCGAGGTCGAACAGGCCGAGTTTCTCGCCCAGTTCCCAATGGGGCTTCGGCTCGAAGTCGAACGAGCGCGGCGTGCCGTGCTGGCGCACGACGCGGTTCTGCGCAGCGTCGTGCCCGGGCGGGACGGCGGGGTGCGGCAGGTTGGGCATGAACAGCAGGGCATTGTTCAGCTTCTCCTCCGCCTCGCGGACGATCCGGTCCAGTTCCGCGATGCGATCGCCCATGGCCCTCACCTCGGCCTGGCGGGCGGCGGTATCCTGGCCGGCCTTCTTGAGGGCGCCGATCTCCTTGGAGATCACGTTGCGCTGGTTCTTGAGCTGTTCGACCTCGGCCAGGCCGCTGCGGCGGTCGCGGTCGAGGGCCAGCACGGCGTCAAGGTCCACGCCGACGCCGCGCAGGTCGAGGGCGCGGCGCACGTCGGCCTCGCGCTCGCGGATGGTCCGGATATCCAGCATGGGCGGCCCGGCGGGTCAGGGGGTTTCCGCAATCGGTTCCGGCTCGCCGGCCTCGGCCGGGGCCGCCTGTTCCGGCGCGGCCGGTTCCGAGGCAGCCTCTTCCGGCACGGGCTCATCCGGGATCGGCGCGAAGGGCGAATCGGCCACGATCTTCAGCCCCCGCTCCACGGCCAGTTTCTGGATCCGCTCCAGGCAGGGAGGACAGTAGTTCCGGCCCTTCATGTCGAGTTCCTCGTCGTTGGAATAGAGCCACATCGCGCATTGGGGATTCGGGCAGGTTTCGAGGCCCATCAGGAGCCCGATGCTCATCATCACCTCGCGATCGAGCCGCCGGCCATATTGTTCCTCGTCTCCGCCGGCCGGCTTCAGCAGCCTCGCGTTCACGACGGCCGAGTTCTTCTCCTGGAGCCGGACTCCGTGGTTCGGCAGGTCCTCCGTGGGGACGGCTAGCACCACCAGGCACGTATCCTCCGGGCCCATCGCCTCGGCCGCGGCGTCGCCGATCTCGTTGAGGCTGGAGGCGGCCGCCGCCTCGCGCGGCTCAAGCAGGCGCACCGGAAGGGCCAGGTTCTCCTGCGCGAAGGCGCGCACGCGCTCCGCCATCGCCGGGTCCAGATCGCCGACGACCACCAGCGAAATCGCCGGATCCGCGGCCTGGGCCCAGGCCGTGGCGAACAGGCACAAACAGCCGATCAGCATGTGTTTCATGATCGTTCTCCTTGTTCTATTGCTCTTGTCCCGCGGGGCGGCGCTTCGGGACGCGGGTGGCCAGCAATTCCTGGTAGCGCGGATCCGCCTTGATCTTGGCCAGGTAGGGATCCTCCTCCTGCAGCCAGGTCCTCGTCTCCGCCGGGTAGTCGCGGATCAGGCCGGTCAGGATCGGCCAGGCCTCGTCGATCCGGCCGTTCTCGGCCAGCATGCAGGCCCGGGCAAATGATATCTGGGGATGGTTCGGAATCTGCGCGAAGGCGCGGTCCAGCAGCCCCAGCGCCTCCGTGTAGTTGCTGTCCTCGATGAGGATGTACCCGTAGTTGTACAGGACCTGGGGGTGCTCGGGGAACCGCTCGCTCAAGCCCTTCATGATGGCCCGCGCCTGGTCCCGATCGCCCTGCTCCATGACCGCCCGCGCCTGGTCCATCTCCAGCCCCATGGCCTGGAGGCCCAGCGCGCGGGCCTCCTGCACGATCGCCAGGACCTTGTCCCACTGCTGCAGCCGCTGGGCCTGGCCGAGGCGGCGCAAGACGCCCACCACATCGGACAGCTTGTCGCCCAGGCCTGCGCCCAGGGCGGTCTGGCAGGCCAGCGCGAACTGCTCCGCCGACATCAACTGCTGGTACTCGGTCTTGTCCGCCTCCAGCCAGTTGGCCACCTGGGCCAGGTCAAAGGTGAGCAGGTCGTTCCAGGCCTCCCCCTCCAGCGGCTCGTTGCGGATCACCTTCAGCAGCAGCCGGTTGAACCGCGCCAGCAGGTCGCCGGGCTGCAGCTCGAGGGCGCGGTCGGTCAGAATCTGCGCGGGGACGAACTGGCGCAGGCGGATCTGCACCGAGGCGCGCCCGTTCATGAAGGCCACGCTGTTCGGGTCCACCATCAGCAGCCGCCGGTAATAATCGTCCGCCGCCGTGTAATTCTTGGCCAGCGCCGCGACGGCCGATCCGCGCCGGAGGAGCAGCGCATTCTGCGGATCCGATTCGAGGCCTTTCTGGATTTCCTCCAGCGCCTTGTCCCATTCCTTCTTCTCGACAAACATGTTGGCGGCGCGGAGATGCTCCAGGGCCTTGCCCGCCGGGGGCAGCGCCACGCCGGGCGCCTTGGGCGCAGGAGCGACGGACGGCTGGGGCACCGGGCCTGCGGGGGGCGCATCACGCAAGGACATCGAGTTCGGCGCGGCGACCGGGGCCGCCGCTTCTTCCGAATCCGACTGCTTGTACTGGTCCACGAGCATGCCGTCCACGTAGTACGGATTTCCGGCCTGCCCCTGCGCCCGGGCCGAGATGCCCGCCAACAGGATGATCCCGGCTGCCCACGCCCAAGTCTTTTTCATGATCGCTTCCTCCACGTTGCCGTCGAGCCGCCACCTTATCGCCCGTGGGATAAAAAGACAATCCCGCAAACGCCGCGTTCAATCCCGGGCCAGCGCCTCCAGATCCTCCACGCGCAGAGCCTGGAGGGACTCCTGCACGCAATCGGCCGCCGCCAGCGGGCCGTGCGCGTGCGTCGTCCGCACCGCCAGGACCTTCAGCCCGGCGCCCCGGGCCGCCGCGATGCCCGCCGGCGTATCCTCGATCGCCACGCAACGGGACGCCGGGAATGTTCGATCGGGGAACCGAGCGGCCAGGCGGCGAAGCGCCTCCCGGTAGGACTCCGGGTCGGGCTTGCTTACGGAGACGTCTTCCGCCGTCACCATGACAGCGAAGCAGGCCTTGAGCCCGGCCCGCGCCAGGATGGGCTGGACGTCGGACCGGAGCGCCCCGCTGCACAGGGCCAGGGGGACGCGGCCCGCCAGTTCCCCGATCAGGCGCGCCGCCCCGGGATAGGGCTCGACGCCCTCGCTCTCGGCCAGCTTCGCAAAGGCCGCCGCCTTGGCGTCGATCAGTCCGGCCAGTCGTTCTTCCGCCAGCGGCCGCCCCGCGTCCCGGAACAACGCGCGGAAGGCGTCCCGGTCGTCGAATCCCATGTATTTCTGCCGGTACGCCTCCCACGCCAGCTCGATGCCGTGCGGCGAGGCGATCCGCCGGAACGCCTCGAAGTGGAGCGGCTCCGTATCCACGATCACGCCGTCGAAATCGAAGACCACCGCCGCCAGACTGTTGATCGCATGGGTCATCGCCGTCCTGCCGGTGCCGGCGCGCATGTTCCCACAGGCCGGGCGGCAAGGCAAGAAGGGCCGGAACGAACGTAACGTCCGACATTCAACACCCAACGTCCAACTTCCAGGGCCTTGGACGTTGATCGTCGGAAGTTGGGTGTTGGACGTTGCGGCCCTGTCACCGTCCCATGGTCTTCGCCAGCAGCGGCCGGAGTTGCTTCAGGGTCCGGGTGTTGAGGACGTCCTTCTTCTCCAGCCAGCCGCGGCGGGCCTGGCCGATGCCATAGCGCAGGTGGTCGAGTTCGGGGATCCCGTGGGCGTCCGTGTTGATGCTCACCAGCACGCCCGCCTCCTTCGCCATCCGGCAGAACGTGTCGTCGAGGTCGAGCCGCAGCGGGTGGGCGTTGAGCTCGATGAAGCAGCCCCGCTCCGCCGCGTGGCGGATGATCCGCGGCAGGTCGAGTTCATAGGGCTCGCGATCGAGCAGCAGCCGGCCGGTCGGGTGGGCCAGCATGGTGAAATGCGGCCGGTCCATGGCCCTCAACACGCGCTCGGTCTGCTTCGCCCCCGGCAGCCTGAAATGGCTGTGGATCGAGCCGATCACGAGATCGAGCGTCGCGAGGACCGCGTCCGGCAGGTCGAGCGCCCCGTCTTCGAGGATGTCCACTTCGATCCCGCGCAGGATCGCGATGCCCTCCAGTTCGTTGTTCAGTTCCCGGATCGCGTCCGCCTGCCGCGCCAGTTTCCGCCCGTCCAGGCCGCCGATCATCTTCAGGCGCGGGGAATGGTCCGTGATCGCGATGTATTTATAGCCGCGCTCCTTCGCGGCGAGGGCCATCTCGCGCAGGGTGTTCTTGCCGTCGGAGGCGTCCGTGTGCATGTGTAGGTCGCCGCGCAGGTGCTTCAGTTCGACCAGGTTCGGCAGCCGCCCCTCGCGCGCGGCCTCGATCTCGCCCGCGTCCTCGCGCAGTTCGGGCGGGATGAACGGCAGGCCGACGGCGGCGTACACGTCCTTCTCCGTGCGGCCGGCGAGGTACTCCTCGCCCCGGAAGACGCCGTACTCGTTGACCTTCAAGTCAAGCTGCTGACCCAGCCTGCGCACGGCGATGTTGTGGGCCTTGCTGCCGGTGAAGTAGTGCAGCGCGGCGCCGTAGCTCTTCTCCTCGACTACGCGCAGGTCCACCTGGATGCCGGAGCGCAGCACGACGGCGGACTTCGTGTCGCCGTGGGCCAGGACCTGGGCGACCTCGTCGTACGCGACGAACGCGTCCATGATCGTCCCGGCCGACTCGGCCGTCACGAGGATGTCCAGGTCGCCGACCGTCTCGCGGCCGCGCCGGTAGCTGCCCGCGACGGTCACCCGGCCCGCGCCCGGCAGCTTTTCCAGGTAGGCGGTCAGCGCCTCGGCGTAGGTCCGCGCGTGGGCCAGGAGAAAGCGGCGCCCGGTGTCCGCCTTCACCTGGATGGCCTGCAGGATGTTCTGCTCGGTCTTCTCGCCGAAGCCCGGCAGGTCCCGGATATTCCCCTCGCGCGCGGCGGCCTCGAGCTGGGCGAGCGACTCGATCTTCAGGTCGCCGTACAGGACCTTCACCCGCTTCGGCCCGAGGCCCGGGATGCGAAGCAGGTCGGTGACGCCCGGCGGGAACCGGGAGCGCAGCTTGGTGAGGGCGGTGCAGGCGCCGGTCTGGACCAGTTCAACAATCTTCTCGGCCAGGTCGTCCCCGATGCCCTGCAGCTTTTTCAGATCCTCGCCGGCCTCTACCATGTCGCGCAGCTCGCGGCCGAGGTCCTGGACCGTGCGCGCGGCGTTGCGGTAGGCGCGGATCCGGAACGGGTTTTCACCCTGGATATCGAGCAGGTCGGCGATCTCCGTGAAAACCGCCGAGATATCGGCGTTGTGGGTCGGCATGAAGAGAGTTTAACAGAAGGCTCGAAGGACGCAAAGGAAGAAGGTCGGCCCACAATGCCATGTATCACAGTTTATAAACTGTGATACATGCGCCGGTGATGCGAACGGCGCTTTTCAGCCTTTCACGCAGATCAACGGCGCCAGCCGGGCCACCTTGCGGGCGAGGCCGGCGGCCACCGTCGCCTCGACCACGCGGCGGACGTCCTTGTACGCGCCGGGCGCCTCCTCGGCGAGCCCGCGCATCGAGCGGCAGCGGATCAGCACACCGCGGCCCGCCAAGTCGTCCGCGACCTCCCGGCCCTGCCATTGCTTCGTCGCCTGGGTTCGGCTCATCTGCCGGCCCGCGCCGTGGCAGGCGGAGGCGAAGGCGCGGGTAGCGCCCGCGCGCGCGCCGGCGAGAATCCACGAGGCCGTGCCCATCGTGCCGCCGACCAGCACCGGCTGGCCCGCGGCGCGCAGGTCGTCCGGCAAATCCGGGTGGCCCGGCCCGAGCGCGCCCGTGGCACCCTTCCGATGGACGAACAGCGTCCGCGCGGCGCCCTCCACCTCGTGCGTCTCCTCGCGGCAGGTGTTGTGCGAGACGTCATAAAGCAGCGGCATTTCCTTTTCGCCGAAGACCGACCGAAAGGCCTGGCGGACGAGGTGCCCGAGGAGCTGCCGGTTGGCGAGGGCGCAGTTGATCGCGGCGCGCATGGCGCCGAGGTAGGCCTGTCCCTCCGGCGAACGGATCGGCGCGCAGGCCAGTTCGCGGTCGGGCAGGCTCAACCCGTGCCGCCGCGCGGCGTCGAGCATGCGCTTGGCGTAATCGGTCGCGACCTGGTGACCCAGCCCGCGCGAGCCGCAGTGGATGCTGACCACGACCTCGCCCTTCCGCAGGCCAAACGCGGCCGCGACAGCTTCGTCGTAGAGCTCCCGGATTTCCTGGACTTCCAGGTAGTGATTGCCGGAGCCCAGCGTGCCCATCTCTTCTTCCTGGCGCTTGCGCGCGCGGTCGGAAACGTCCTCCGGCCGGGCGCCCGGGACGGCGCCCCGCGACTCGATGCGTTCGAGGTCGCGCTCCGAGCCGAACCCCTGCCCCACGGCCCAGCGCGCGCCGCCGGTCAGCATCTCGCGCATGCGCCGGTCGTCCAGGCGAACAGGGCCGGTGCTGCCGACGCCGGCGGGAACCTTGTGGAAAAGGGCGTCGGCCAGGCGCTCGCGCGCTTTCACCACTTCGTCCCGGGCCAGCCCGGTCAGGTGGGTGCGCACGCCGCAGGAAATGTCGAATCCCACCCCGCCGCAGGAAACCACCCCGCCCCGGTCCGCGTCGAACGCCGCTACGCCGCCGATGGGAAAGCCATAGCCCCAGTGGGCGTCGGGCATCGCGTAGGAGGCTTGGACGATCCCGGGCAGCGCGGCGACGTTCGCGACCTGCTCGGTCACCTTGTCGTCCATTTCGGCCAGCAGCGTCTCGTCCGCGAAGAGCACGCCCGGCACGCGCATGGGGCCCGAAGGCTCGAGACGCCATTCGAAGTCCGAAACCCGGGCAAGGCGGGAGAGATTCATGATTTCAATGTCCAACAACCGACGCCCAACTTCCAACGTCCAACCCCTACACATCCACGACGCATTGGGCCGTCCAGCCGCCGTCGGGCTCCCGCCGGACCGCGAGGGCATGGTACGTGGCGGCCTTGACCTCGACGGCGGGGCGGTGCCGTTCCGGCTCGATGCTCTCACCCCAAGCCGTCGCCTGCAAGGAGGAACCCTCGACGCGCACCTCGAAGCGGGAGAAGACCATGCGGCGGGCGGCCATCTCGTAGACGAGGGCGTTGAGCCAGTCCACGAGCAGCGATTCCACGTCCGAAGCCGAGCAACGGAGCTCCACGGGCCGCTCGGCCCGGACGCGATCAGGATCGGTGACGACAGCGGTGAGCGCGAGGGCGATCTGCGCGAAGGCTTCGTCCGGCGTGCCGCCGCGGCCGCGCAGGCCGACATCGGCCTGGTGCTCGAAATGCTCCCAGCGGGCGGCGGTCATAAAGGAAAGGGCCGCGTCGACGCGCGGCCCTCCCCCATCCAGGTTGGATCAATAGTAGAACCGCAGGCCCATCTCGAACCGCGCGTCCCAGTTGTCGAGCTCGTCGTCCGCGATGTAGACGTCGTCGGAGGCGATGGACAGGACCGCCCGGATATCGAGGGCGACATTTTCCACGAGGTAGATCTTCGCGCCGGCCAGGCCGCTGACGGCCAGGGCGGTGGTGTCGTCGCCGTTCTGGATGTCCGTCATGAGCAGGGAGAGCCCGGCGCCCATGTACGGGACCACGATGGACTCGATGTCGAAATGGTACTCGCCGAACCCGCCGATGGAGTAGCTGTCGCCGGGGTCGCTCAAGGTGACCTCGCCGAGCAAGCCGGCCTCGACGTAGTCCCGGACGAAGTAGCCCCAGCCCAGGCCGAGATCGAGCACGGAGCCGCCCAGCCCCTCGAAGTCGAAACTGCCGTTCACCTGGATTTCCTGGGTGCCTTCCTCCAGCATGACGGCGGGAGCGGACACGGCCAGGCACAGCCCTGCGATCACGGACGCGACGATGCGTTGCACGATATGGTTCTCCATGTTGTGGTTGCCCTCCCGACCCGGGACGGGCGTGGGATTTATGTATGCGGATTCCGGCCGCCGCGCAATGCTTTTTTGAGGAGGCGCCGAACTTTCAGCTTGCACTCCGGAACGCAGGTCCTAACCTACCGCGCATTCGACGCAGGGCAGAATTGCCGAAACGTTCTACGAAAGGGTTTCGCCATGACTTTTGAACCGACCTCCATGCCGGACATCCGGATGCCGGAGGAGTTTTCCCGGCTGCGCGAGCTGGCCTATAACCTGTGGTGGTCGTGGACGCCGCGGGCGCGGGCGATGTTCAGCAACATCAGCCAGCCGCTGTGGGCGCTGTACCGCAACCCCGTCCAGCTGCTGATCGACATCGAGCCGCACCACTGGCAGACCCTGTTGAGCGACGGCGGCTCGTTCATGTCCGAGTACCGCCGGGTGATCCGCGAGTTCGACCGTTACATGGACCCCGAGGCGGACACGCCGTTCAAGAAGGCCTACCCCGATTACAAGGGCGGGCCGGTCGCGTACTTCAGCACGGAGTTCGGCCTGCACGAGAGCCTGGGCATCTACTGCGGCGGCTTGGGCGTGCTCTCCGGCGACCACGCGAAAGCCGCGAGCGACCTGGGCCTGCCGTTCATCGGCATCGGCCTGCTGTACCGTCACGGGTACTTCCGCCAGAACATCGACAACGACGGACGGCAGCACCACCTCTTCAACGAGTCCGACTTCTACCGCATGCCCCTGCGCCCCGTGCACACGGCCAGCGGCCGCAACCTCCTGATCGGCGTCGAGTTCCCGGGCCGCGAGGTCAAGGCGCGCGTCTGGCAGCTCATGATCGGGCGCGTGAAGCTCTACCTGCTGGATACGGACATCACGGAGAACGACGCCGCGGACCGCCCCATCACCTCGCAGCTCTACGTCCGCGGCCGCGAGATGCGCTTCTGCCAGGAGCTGCTCCTCGGCGTCGGCGGCGCGCGCATCCTGCGCGAGATGAAGATCAAGCCGGCCGTCTGGCACTTGAACGAGGGGCACTCCGCCTTCCTGCTGTTCGAGCGCCTGCGCGAGCTGATGAAGGCCGGCCGGACCTGGGACGACGCGATGAGCACCATCCGCAGGGACACGATGTTCACCACGCACACGCCCGTCCCGGCGGGCAACGAGGCGTTCGAGATGGATCTGGTCGAGAAGTACCTCGGCCCGCACGCGAAGGGCATGGGCGTGGCCATGGACCGGCTCCTGGAACTCGGCAAGGCCTACCCGGGCGGAGGCGGCCAGCCGTTCAACCTGACGGCCCTGGCGATCCGGATGAGTTCGTACTCGAACGGCGTCAGCCAACTGCACGGGGACGTGTCCAACGACATGTGGCGGCACCTGTTCCCGCAGGCGCCGCACGACAGCAAGCCGATCAAGGCGATCACCAACGGCGTCCACGTGGCGACCTGGCTCGGGCACGACATCCGCGAACTGGTCGAAGAATCCCTGGGCCACGGCTGGCAGGACCGGTGCTGCGACCCGGAATTCTGGCAGGGCGTGAAGAAGATCCGCGACGACGACCTGTGGGCGGCCCATATCCACCAGAAGGAGCGCCTGATCCGGCTGTTCCGCCACCGGCTGGTCGAGCAGTTCGCCCGGCACGGCAACAGCCCGGACGAGATGCGCGAGGTGGAGCGGATGCTCGATCCCAAGGTGCTGCTGATCGGGTTTGCGCGGCGCTTCGCCACGTACAAGCGCGCGGCGCTGATCTTCCGCGATTACAACCGGCTGCGCGCAATCCTGACGAATCCCGAGCGCCCGGTGCACATCCTGTTTTCCGGCAAGGCCCATCCAGCCGACCAGCCGGGCCAGGACCTCGTCCGGCACATCTACAACATCGCGTTCCATTCCGACCTGCGCGGCCACATCTACTTCGTCGAGGACTACGACATCCGCATCGCGCGGCACATGGTCCAGGGCGTCGAGATCTGGCTGAACACCCCGCGCCGCCCGCGCGAGGCCAGCGGTACCAGCGGGATGAAGGCCGGGATGAACGGCGCGCTGAACGTGAGCATCTCCGACGGCTGGTGGCCCGAGGCCGCCAACGGGCGCAACGGCTGGACCATCAACGCCGGCCGCTACTTCGACAACGAGGACATGCAGGACTACGAGGATTCGACCTCGTTCTACCACATCCTGGAAAACGAGATCGTACCCGCCTTCTACGACCACCGCCAGAAGGGCGTCCCGGCGAACTGGGTGGCGATGATGAAGGAGGCCATGGCCACCATCATCCCCGAGTTCAGCGCCGCACGGATGCTGCAGGACTACACCCGCGACGCGTACATGCCGCTGGCGGGCAGAAAGTAGGCCGGGCCTCTTATTCCACGTCCGCGTCCACGACGTTGTACGGCGTGGCGATCGCGTTGACCATGGGCCCCAGGTCCAGGGCCCGGCACCGGACGTGGGCGATCTGGCAGGATCCCGGGCCAAAGTTCGTGACCGCGCCGGCGAACGTGGAGGCGTAGATCACCGCGCCGCTCGAAACCATGATCCCGGCGCCCCACCGGCAGCCCTCCATCCGCCCGCCGAAGTTGCCTGTCCACGTGTCGGAATCCATCCAGCAGTTGTACAGGTTCCCCGTAATCTCATCGTTGTTGCCCCCGAACGAGCGCAGCCCGCCGCGGCAGCCGATGAAGGTGCCTGAACAGATTCCATCCATGCCGAACGACATGGCGCCGGCATGGCAGTTGATGAAGGTTCCCGACGCGTAACAGCCGAGATGGCTGCCGAAGCTGTCGTCTCCCGCCACGCAATTGAGGAAGAAACCGGAGGCGGCGCCTCCGCGGCTCCCAAAGCAATTGTTTCCCCCGATGCAATGGCTGAACGTCCCCCCCGCCGTGCCCCCCCCTCCCCCAAACGCGCTGTCGTCGCTGCGGCAATTCCGGTAGGTGCCGGTGGCATGACCTCCGCCGCCGAAGGCGTAGCTTCCCCCCGTGCAACGATCGAAGGTCCCCCGGGCGTCGGCCATCCCTCCGAAGCTGGCGGCGCCGCCTGTGCAGTCCATGAACATGCCCGAGGCCTCGCCCCCCGAACTGAAGCCAAAGCTGTAGTCGCCACCCGCGCAGTTCCGGAAGATTCCCGCCGCCTGCCCGCCCTTCCCCCCGAAACTGTGCTTCCCCCCCGCGCAGTCCTCGTAGGTCCCCGCGTACTCGATGCCGCAGCGCATGGACCAGGCGTTCGTGTCGTTGGCCTTGAACCGGCAGTTACGGATCACGGTGTTGGAAAGGCCTGACTCCGGGAAATACGCCGCCGGGTCGTCGGCATCCCCGACGGCGAGGCCGTTGCTGCGCGTGCACTCCACGAACAGGTTTTCGATCCGGACGTCGGAGGCCGACTGGAGAATGACCCCGAAATAGTCCACGTCGGCCGAGCCCGCGAGGCGCTGGTCGTCCCGGGCGGATGACACGCCCACCAGGTCCACGTATTCATCCGTGAGCTGGAGCGCTTCCGAGCCCAGGTTGTACACGCCGGGCGAAACGAGGAGCACTACGCGGTTGCTGGCGCTCCGGGCGCGGTTGTGCGGCCAGAGGTTGGTGGCCAGGGCATACGCGGCCAGCAGGTTCCGCCCGTTCAGCTCCTCGTCCCGGCAGGGCTTGACCGTCACGCTGGCCTCGCCGATCTCGAAGTGCGAGTCGTCGCGGAAGACGCCCTCGACCACGGACCGGAAGACCCGGCCGCTCAACGCGGTGATCACCGGCGCTTCCCAACGGCAGCCTTCCATGCGGCCGGAGAGCTGCCCGCCGGTCCAGTTGGTGCCCTTCATCCAGCAATGCAGGAAGAAGCCGCCGGCGCTGCCGCCCAGGGCGCCGAAGCTGTTCTCCTCCCCCGCGCAGCGGATGAACGTCCCCGAGGCCGAGGCATTGACGCCTCCGAAGCTGCCCGCCCCGCCCGTGCAATCCTCGAAGGTCCCGGACGCCGTCCCGAAAAAGGCGCCGAAGCTGCCCGCCCCGCCCGTGCACCGGCGGAACCGGCCGGAGGCCTGGGCGCTGAAGCCGCTGCCGAAGCTGAAATCGCCGCCGTCGCACTCGACGAACAGGCCGGAGGCGCGCCCGAACTGGCCGCCGCCGAAGGCGTACGCCTCGCCGGCGCAGTTCTCGTAGGCGCCGGCGTAGTCCACGCCCAGCCGCATGGACCAGCTCGCGCCCTCGCCCACGGCCTTGAAGCGGCAGTTGCGCACCACCGTGTTGGACCGGCCCGAATCCGGGAAATAGGCGGCGGGATCCGCGCTGTCCGCGTCCGTGCCGCCGCTGTAGCGGGTGCACTCCACGAACAGGTTCTCGATCCGCGCGTCGTCGGCCGTCTGCCGCAGGACGCCGGTGTTGTCGCCGTCCGACTCGCCCCGGATATGCTGGTCCTCGCGGGCCGAGGAAAGACCGACCAGGTCCACGAAGTCGCAGGACAGCGTGAGCTGGCCCGTCCCGAGGTCGTACCGGCCCGGCGGCACCAGCACGACCGCCCGGTTGACGGCGCTCAAGGGCAGCCCGTGCGGCCGCCGGTTCGTGGCGACCGTGTAGGCCGCCAGGAGGTTCTGCGCGTTCACGGTATCGCTGTTGGTCACGGACACGACGACGAACGCGTCGCCCCCGCGGTACGCCAGCGAGCCGAGGGGGCGCCCGCCGGATATGACGCGCTCGCGGGGCGCCAGGCGGACCCCGCCGATCTCGACCTCCAGGTACACCGGGTTGTTGGTCAAGGCCTCGGCGAGCGGAGTGCCGACGAAGTTGTCGCCGAGGAGCGTGGAATAGAATCCGTCGGCGACCGGGACATTCAGGTCCTGCTCGATGTAGATTTGAAAGCCGCCGGCCGGCAGGACGTAGAGGCGGAAGATCGGCGAGATCACGCCGTTGAAGAGGTTGGTCCCGTTCACGAGCCGGCCCTGGTAATTCAACAGGCTGGGAACCTGTGCCGAGGCGAGGCCGCAGCAGGAGAGAACGAGGGCCAGGAGCGGAAGCCGCGCCGGATGGATATTCATGATTCCCTCCCCGTGACGATCCACCACGATCATGTACAAGGCTTGTGGTGTCCCGCCGTCCGGCGCACCTCGCCGACACGAATCAAGGGCCGTCCGGCGGATTCACGACAATGCGGTAAAAACGTCTTTCGCCCGGCATCAGGCCTATCCAGAACGACCGGTCCCGGGAGGGGGTGATCGCCCCGCGCTGTATCCATTGGGAGCCCGGCATGAGATTGGTGGTGCTCTGAATATAGTTGGTCAGGCCGACGGTCAGGTTGGTCATGGCCATCACCCAGATGTTGCCCAGCCTGGTGGCCACGCGCATTTCCGGCACCGACATGGCTCCCGCCATGTAGCCGCAGGCCGCCGAGGACCACGCACTCGTGCCGTTCTCATTCACGCTGCGCACCCAGTAGTAATACCCGATCAGCCAGGACGGCGCCGGATCGGTCCAGGACACGTTGTTGGTCGTATGGCCGTCCCTGCGCGTGGCCGTGGCCGTGTCCTCGCTGGTGTTGCGCCAGACCTCATACCAGTCCGCGTCCAGGACCTTGTCCCAGGTTACGCCGATGTAGTTATTGTACACGCCCCGCGTGGCCTGCACGTTACCCGGGGCCGGGGGCGGGTTGTCCGCGCCGGCATAACCGGTGTCCACGTTGCTGAATCCGCTTGTGACCGACCCCGAAAAGGCCTTGGCCCAGTAGTAATACACCTGGCCCGGCGTGGCGCTGTAATCAATGTGATAGGGTTGGTTCTGGTTCGGCGCAATGCAGGTGGCCGCCGCGGAAGTATTGTTCGTATGGCGCCAAACGGAGGCATACGTGGTGCCCACGCCGTTCCACGACACCAGGACCGATCCCACGTGGGTACCATCCGAAGCCACCAGGTTGGTGGGCGCCGGCGTGCCGGGCATGGTGTATCCCTTGGCGCTGTCGCTGAAGGGGCCGCGGCCATATTGATTCGTGGCCGTGACAAAGTAGTAATTGGTCGTGCCGGGCTCCAGGTTGGAATCGGTGGCCGCCGACTCCGTGGGATCCAGAATGGCAAAGCACGTCGCGCCGGCCGGGTTGTCCACGGCATTGCGCCATATTTCATAGTGATACGCCGTCCGATACTCGACCGGGCAAAACTCGATCGTCACGCGGTCCAGGTATGTGCCCTGGCTGGCGGAGATGCAGGGCGGCTTCGCAGGCGCGTGGACCGCGTTGCTGGCATAGCCGCTGTCGCCGGGGCTGAACCCGCTCACGCCGTCGGCATTCCGGGCTTGAACCCAGTAAAAGTAATACAGGCCCGGGGTCACATCGAAGTCGCTGTACTCCCCGCTCGGGTGGTTTTCGACAATCTTGGCGGCGGCATCCACGTTATCCTGATAGGCGCGCCAGATATCAAATCCCGTGGTGTCCGGGGGGATCTGCATCATGAGATACACCTTGTTGGTGTACTTCCCGTCGCTGGCCCACAGCGTGTCGGGCGCCTCCGGCGGCGCGGCCGCGACCGCGACATGCCCTGAATCGCTGCCGCTGTAGGGCCCCCACCCGCCCTGGTTTTCCGCGCGCACCCAGTAGTAATAGCCCTGGCCGGGCGTGGCATCGTAATCGTTCGCGCTGTTCAGGTGCCCCGCCACGTTCTTGATGGACGCGGCGCCGTTCAAGCTGTTGGAATCGTTGCGCCAGACCTGGTACAGCGTGGCGCCGCCCACCGCGTTCCATTGAATCTCCACCCGGTCCTCGTGGGTGCCGTCGCTGGCCTTGACCCCGGTGGGCGCCGCCGGGACCGCCAGCGCGGCCCAGCCGGAGTTGCCCACGCTGTAATCGCTGTACCCGTCGTCGTTGCCGGCGCGCACAAAGTAGTAGTACTCCTGTTCCGGCACGGCGGTGTTGTCGGTGAAGCTCAAGTCCAGGTCGCGTTCCTTGATGCAGGAAGCGCCGTCGGTGTCGTTGATGGTGTTGCGCCAGACCTGGTAGAAGGTCGCGCCGGCGGCGGCGTCCCATTGCACGAGCACGTAGTTGACGTACGTCCCGTTGCTCGCGCGCACGTTGCCGGGTGTGGACGGCGGCGTGGCGCCGCCGACGGCGGGGTCGATGACCGTGACGGTGTAGTTGAAGGTCCGCGGCGCGCCCCCGATGATGACGTTACTGACTTCCACGGTGTAGTTGGAGTCCGTGGTCGGCTTGGTCCAGATGAAGGCATCCGAGACGCCCTGGGGTCTCCAGACAATGGTATTGTCGGCGTACAGGGTGGTCGTGCGGTCATCAAGGGACACGGTGATGGGGGTGCCGTTCGCCGTCATGGTGACCGACGCCGCCGAGAAATCGGCGTTGGAAACCGACAGGGACCAGCGGCCATAAACGGTCTGGTAAGGCACGTACCCCGCGGGAGGCCAGCTCACGAACCCGCCCCGGATGGCCTGGCGCGACCGGGCGCTGTCAAAGCCGTCCCAGGCGTAGAGCGCCATCCGGGCCCCGTAGGAACCCGTGGCGGGCACGCTGCCCGATCCCGTTTCCCGCATGCGCGGATCGAGAAGCCAGCGCCGGTGTCCGCAGAAGAAGTTGTCGGGTCCCCAGTCCCGCATCTGGTCCACGACGGCATCGTAACCCGTCGTCTGGCTCAAGTTCGAGCGCCACGACGCATTGGAGGACGCGTTGTCCATGCAGAGGCTGGAAGCCGGGGGGTGATGCTCGATGAAGTTGTTTCGGCTCTGCAACAAAGCGGCCTTCTGGCAATCGGCGACCCAGGCGGCATCCCAGGTCACCTCGGGCAAGCCGGCCATGACCCGGAACCAGTTCACGCGCAGCAGGGTGTCATCCTTGAAGGCCTGCGCCGTGTCGCCCTCGTTGCAGGCGGCGTGGTTGCCCGTCCAGTTGATGGCCGCATCGGAGGCCAGGTACACGTCGTTATAGAAATCGCGCACCGATTCCCGGCTATTAATGTCCACGGTCAGGGCGCGGGCGGACCACGGCAGGAGAAGGGCCAGCGCGAACCCCAACCGGCCGGCGGCGGAAAGCGGTATCATGAAAGCCTCCCTCTTACGGAGGCCATCCTGCGCCTTCGCAACCGGCGTGAAAAGTCTTTTCTGGCCGGGTCAGGATTCCCAGTAGGCCTTCAGCTTCGCCAGCCCCTCGCGGATGCGGTCCACGTTGATGCCGGAGAAAGCAAACCGGATGTAGACCCGGTCCTCGCCCGGCAGCGGCTTGCCGAAGTGGCTGCGCGAGCAGAAGGAGATGCCCGTCTCGCGCAAGGTGTCGAGGCGGAACTTCTGCTGGTCGCTGTACCCGCGGCGCTTGAACACCTCGGTGACGTCCGGGAACAGGTAGAAGGTGACCTCGGGGTTGTAGACCGTGACGCCCTTGATATCGCGCAGGGCCGCGACCAGCACGTCGCGCCGCTCCTTGAGCACGCGGTTGATCTCCAGCGCGCCGGACTGGTCGCCCTTCAGCGCCTCGACGCCGGCGTACTGGATGAACTGGCAGGAGCAGGACTCCTGGTTGACGTTGAGCTTGTTGATGACGTCGATCACGGCCTTCGGGCCCAGCGCGCCGCCGAGCCGCCAGCCGGTCATGGCATAGCGCTTGGAGAAGGACATCAGGATCACCGAGCGCTCCTGCATGCCGGGCAGGCTGGTGATGCTCTTGCTCTTGCCGGAGTAGCGCGTGTGGAAGTAGGGCTCGTCGGCAAGGACCCACAGGTTGTGCCGGATGCACAGGTCGGCCAGCCACTGCATTTCCTCGTCGGTCGACTCCGCGCCCAGCGGGTTCTGGCCGTTGTTGTACACGAAGAAGCGCGTCCGCTTCGTGATGGCGGCCTCGATCTTGTCCCGCTCCATCTCGAAGCCGTTCTTCGTCATCCGGTACCCGTACGGGACGGCCACGCCGCCGACGAACTGGATCTGCGACTCGTAGATCGGATAGCCCGGGTTCGGGTAGAGCACCTCGTCGCCCTCGTTCATGAGGGCCTGGAAGAACTTGCCGATCACCGGCTTGCCGCCGGGCTGGATGGACACGTTCTCCATCTTGAAGCTGATGCCGCGGTTCTTGCCCAGGTCGGCCGCGATGACCTCGCGCAGCTCCGGGATGCCGGCCGCGGGGCAGTAGCCCGTCTTGCCGTCCAGCATCGCCTTGTGCGCCGCCTCGATGATGTTCAGCGGCGTGCGGATGTTCATGTCGCCCAGGTGGAACGGGTACACGTCGTGTCCCTTCGCCGCCCACGCCCGCGCGTCCTCGGACACCGCGAACGCCGTCTCCGTGCCCAACCGCCCGATCCGATTCGCAATAGCCATGGTTGCCTCCCGCGCCTTGAGTTATGTAATGTTTCAGTTTACAGCAGAACCGGGAAAACTGTACAAGGTAAAAAACTGGAGAATGCCCATGTCATCGACTGTTTCCAAGCGCGCGGTCTGGATCAACATGGCCGAGAAGGCTGGCGACCTGCCCGCCATCTCCCAGAACGAACTCAATGCGTTCGAGTTCTTCGACCTCGTCTACCGGGCCCTCGTGGCGATCCTCTACAACTTCGTGCCGGGCTCCGGCCACCCCGGCGGCTCGATCTCGTCCGGGCGCATCGTCCAGTCGCTGATCTTCCACACCATGGACTACGACGTCTCCGACCCCGAGTCGCCGACCGCCGACCTGATCTCCTACGCGGCCGGCCACAAGGCCCTCGGCCTGTACGGGTTGTGGGCGCTGCGCAACGAGGTCGTCCGCATCGCGCGGCCCGACCTGCTGCCCGCCAACCCCCGGATGCAATTCCACCTCGAGGATCTGCTCGGGTTCCGGCGCAATCCCGTGAACGACACGCCTCTCTTCCGGCAGTTCGGCGCGCGGGCGCTCGACGGCCACCCCACCCCGGCCACGCCCTTCCTCAAGCTCTCCACCGGCGCCTCGGGCGTCGGCGACTGCTCGACCGCCGGCCTCGCGCTGGCCGCGATGGACATCTACCGCGACGACCCGCCGCGCGTGCACATGATCGAGGGCGAGGGCGGCATGACCCCCGGCCGCGTGTCCGAGGCCATGGCCTGCGCCGCGACCACCGGCTTGAAGAACCTCTTCATGCACCTCGACTGGAACCAGGCGTCCATCGACAGCAACCGCGTCTGCCGCGAGGACGGGAATCCCGGCGACTACGTCCAGTGGGACCCCGCCGAGTTCGCGTACGCGCAGGATTGGAACGTGGTCTACGTCCCCGACGGGAAGGACTTCCGCATGGTGCTCCTCGCCCAGCAGCGCGCCCTGGACTTCCTCGGCAGCGGCCAGCCGACGGCGATCGTGTACCGGACCGTAAAAGGCTGGCAGTACGGCATCGAGGGCAAGGCCTCGCACGGCGCCGGCCACAAGTTCTGCTCCGAGGGATTCCAGAATGCCATCGCGCCGCTGCTAGGCCAGGTCGGCGCGCGCCTGCCGCTGTGCCCCTTCGACGCCCAGCGATGCGCCGGCGTGGATCCGGTCACCATCGAGGCCTGCTACTGGGACGCGCTGAAGGTCGTCCGCGAGGTCCTCGAGGCCAACCGCGACAAGATCCAGATTCTGGGCGACAACCTCGCCATGTCCCGCGAGCGGCTGGAGAAGCGCGCGCGCAAGCCGCGCGCCAACGCCCCGCGCCTCGGCGTGCTCTTCGATCCGAAGGTCGTGGACCCGAACAAAGCGCCGGCGGAGCTCGAGCTCAAGCCGGGCGCCAAGCTCACCATTCGCGAGGCGCTGGGCAACACCCTCGGCTGGCTCAACCGGCAGTCCGGCGGCGCGGTCCTCGCCGCCGCGGCGGACCTGATGGGCTCGACCTCGACCTCGAACGTCGGCAAGGGCTTCCCGGAAGGCTTCCTCGATTTCCGCAAGAACCCGGACGCGCGGCTCGTCAGCATCGGCGGCATCTGCGAGGACGCGATCGCCGGCGTGCTCTCCGGCGTCGCCGCCTACGGCTGGCACTCGGGCGCGGGCTCGTCCTACGGCGCGTTCATGGCGCCCCTGTCGCACATCGCCGCGCGCCTCCACGCGATCGGCAGCCAGTCCCGGCAGCAGTTGCTGCCCGATTACAAGTTTCATCCCTTTTTCGTGGTCTGCGCCCACGCGGGGCTCAAGACCGGCGAGGACGGGCCGACCCACGCCTGCCCGCAGCCGCTCCAGCTGTTCCAGGAGAACTTCGCCCGTGGCACGATGATCACCCTGACGCCGTGGGAGCCGGCGGAAATCTGGCCGCTCGTCGCCGCCGCCTTGCGCGCGCGCCCGGCGGTGATCGCGCCGTTCGTCACGCGGCCGGCGGAAACCGTCCCCGACCGCGCCGCGCTGAAGTTCGCCCCGGCGACCGACGCGGCGAAGGGCTTCTACGCCCTGCGCCGCGCCGACCCGAAGCGGAAGAGCGACGGTACGATCGTCCTGCAGGAGAGCGGCGTGATGTACGCCTTCGCCGAGCAGGCCCTGCCGCGAATCGACCAGGAAGGCTTCAACCTGAACATCTTCTACGTCGCCAGCGCCGAGCTGTTCGACGCGCTCCCCGCCGCGGAACGCGACGCGATCTACCCGGAGGACCTCGCGCGCGAGGCCATGGGCATCACCGGCTTCACCCTGCCGACGATGTACCGGTGGATCCTCTCCCGGGCCGGGCGCGAGCGGACGCTCCACCCGTTCATGCGCGGACACTACCTCGGCAGCGGCCAGGCCGCCGCCGTGCTCAAGGAAGCGCGCCTGGACGGCGAGAACCAGTTCAAGGCCATCACGGATTACGTGCGAAGCCGACGGTAGTGGACGTCCGTTCGCCGGCCAGGAAGGAATGACATATCCGGCCTTCCGGTGAAAACGGACAGCCTTGGGCATGGGGAATGCCGCGCCATGCCTTCGATGCCCGGTCGTTCACGCAGGAGAAGTTGCACGGCAATTCTATTGGTGTTCGATTTGAATAATTTCCACACTTTGCAAAGTGTGGAAATTCCTGAACCATATTTCTGAAGCTGCAATAGGTTCTATCCAACTACTGGACTGCATATAACATCCATCGCGGTTCATGCCAGATTTTCATACTATGCAAAGTATGGACAACATGCCTGGGTCTTCACGTGATACTTCACCCGTTCTGGAGCGGGCCCTAGCTCGACCGCAACCAAGTCGTCACGGATTACGTCGCGCGCCCTGCCGGTAAATTTGCCGGCGCAATTGACTCGACCGGCCACGAACGGGATAATGGCTTCATAGCACGAGGTTGCCCCGCGGAGCCGGGGAGACAGGAGGCCCGCTATGAAAAGCACGTCCTGTAGCTTGGTTATCGCATGTGTGGCCCTCACTGGAATGCCGGCCGGCGCACAACTCCCGACGCTGATCAACTACCAGGGCCGACTCGTCAGCGGAACCAACCTGTACAGCGGAGCGGCGCAGGTCGTATTCCGCGTGTACTCCGATCCCACGAATACGGTCATGGTCCATTACCAGGACACGGATACCGTCTCGGTCGCGGACGGCCTGTATTCCACGTTCATCGGGGACGAGGGCGCGGCCAGCGACATGTCGTGGTTGTCGATGAGCGTGCCCGGCTTCTGGCTCGAAGTCGCGGTGAACGGCACGGCCCTCCGGCCGCGCGAACGGCTGGTCGCCGTCCCCTTCTCCCTGCTGGCGGGAGGCGTGACCAACGGGGCCATCACCACGATGATGATCGCGGACGGTTCGGTGATGGGCTACCACCTCAACAACAGCTCCGTGGACAGCACGAAGATCCAGGACGACAGCATCTCCTTCGCCGACATGAACCAGAACGGCGCGGCAAATGGCCAGGTCATGAAGTGGAGCGGCAGCGCATGGGTGGCATCGGACGACAATACGGGCGGTGGAGGCGGGTCGCTGCTCGGGTACCGGGAATACGGAACGTTCACCCCCTCGCCGAACGCGGCCGGCAGCGATGTGATCGCCATGGGCAAGGGATGCAGCGCGGGGGGCATGAACAGCATCGTGGGCGGCGGGGCCTACAACGTGGCGCTCGGCGCCGAGAATGCCGTCGTGGACGGCGGGGCGTACAATACGAATGCCGGCGGAGGAGCGGTTATCGGCGGAGGACAGTACAACCGCATCGCCTACGAGGGCAGCAATGCCGTGGTCGCCGGCGGCTGGATGAACGAGATCGACGGGTACAAGTCGGCCATCGGCGGAGGACAGGGGAACCGGATCCAAGTCCGCGCCGCGTACTCGGTCATCGGCGGGGGCGACAACAACCTGGTCGCCACCGGCTCCTACGGCTGCGTCGTCGCAGGCGGCCTGGGCAACAAGGTCCAACCGGGGATCTACCAGGGCTTCATCGGCGCGGGCGGCGGGAACCGGATGGACGACGGTGACTACGGATTCATCGGCGCCGGCCAGGCCAACCGGATCGGCGGCGACGCCTCGTGGGCTGTCGTCGGCGGCGGCCAGTACAACACGATCACCAACGACGCCGACTACGCGGCCATCCCCGGCGGCTTCTCGAACGTCGCCGCCGGCGCGGGGGCGTTCGCGGCGGGACGCGAAGCGCAAGCTCTCCACGCCGGCGCGTTCGTCTGGAACGGCTCGTCCTCCGGCAGCTTCCACTCCACGGCGGACGGCCAGTTCCTGGTGAACGCGCCGGGACGGGTGGGCATCAACGTCATGAATCCGCAGGCCGACCTGCACGTGGTCGGCGGCGCGGACATGGGCCGGCTCTTCGTGTGCCCGGACGCGCTCGGCACAGCGGGCGCGGAGCTGCAGCTCAACGAGTCCTTGTCGGGCAACTGGGGCATCGCGCTTCGCTACAACTTCGACTCGAACCAGCTCGAGATCCTTGGAATGACCCCGTCGGAGACCAATGGGCCTCACCTCGTCGTCACCCGCGACGAGGGTCGCGTGGGCATCGGCACGCAGAACCTGGAGACGAATTACCTGCTCTCCGTCGGCGGCGCGATCCGCTGCGAGGAGATCGTCGTGGAAACTGGCTGGGCCGACTTCGTGTTCGAGCCGGGCTATCCCCTCCCCCCGCTGAACGACGTCGAGCGCCACATCGCGGAACATGGCCGGCTTCCCGGCCTGCCCTCCGCCGCGGAAGTAGCGGCGCGCGGCGCGGGCGTCGGCGAAACCCAGGCCAAGCTGCTCCAGAAAATCGAGGAGCTGACCCTGTACACCATCCGCCAGCAGAAGGAGATCCGAGCGCTTCAACAGGAACTCGCGGAGCTGCGGCGGGAGAATTCCCGTGAATAGATGGTTCCTCGTGTTCCTGCTGGCGCTCGGCCTGCTCCCGCCGGACGCGAGCGCGGCCAGCCCGCGACCGGGCGCAGTCGACGCGGGGGACTTCTTCCTGACGCCGAAGAGCAGCCGCCCCCTGTGGCGGGTCGCCGGAATGGTCGCGTTGCGCGCGGAGACCGGCGCCGACGGGCAGGCCCTCGCGCGGCAACTGATCGCACGGGGCGGGCCGATCCAGGGCTACAGCCTGGGCCAGGATGTTGGGCACGGGTACCAACTGCTGGCCGCGCCCGAGGCGGAACGAATCCGGCTGGACTCCGAACCGGGCCGCCTGGATGCCGTGCTGGCAGCCGTCCGGGCCCAGCCCGGCGTGTCCTCGTTCAACCCCGTCTTCGTGGACCCGGACAGCGGCCTCAAGGGGCTCGTGACGCCGGACATGATCATCCGCCTCAAGCCGGGCGTGGAAGCGGACGCCTACTTCGGCGCCGACCGCGACCGCGTCCGCCCGCTGCGGCATACGACGGACCAGTTCCTCCTGACGCTGCCCATCACCGGGGCCGAGGACGTCCTGCGGGAAATCAACCGGCACGCGGGGGATCCGCGCGTCGAGTGGGCCCAGCCGGACTTTCTCGGCGAGGTCCGGCGCGCGTTCACGCCTTCCGATCCCCTGTTCACTAACCAGTGGCACCTCGGCAACACGGGCCAGAACGGGGCCAAGCCCGACGCCGACGTGGACGCGCCGGAGGCGTGGGACATCACGACGGGCAGCAACTCGATCGTGATCGCGATCATTGACGACGGCGTGGAATGGGAACACCCGGACATCATCGACAACCTTTTTGCAAACGAACCGGAAGGCATCCCCGGCGTGGACGGGGACGGCAACGGGTACACGAACGACCTGCACGGCTGGGACTTCGTTAATGACAACAACGACTCGGGCCCAAAGGACGCGGACGACCAGCACGGCATGTGTTGCGCAGGCGTCGCGGCGTCGGCGGGCAATAACGGGCTGGGCGTTGCCGGCATCGCCTATGGTTGCAACATCCTGCCGATCAAAGTGATCCACGGGACCAACTGGGTGACTCCGAGCGCCATGGCTTCGGCCATCCGGTATTCGGCGGGCTTGGACGTGGACGGCACAAACCGGTGGCGGGGAGCGGATGTGATCAGCATGAGCCTCGGATTCACCGCCCTGCCGGTAACCGATGCCGCCTTCGATGACGCGGTTACCAAGGGACGCGGGGGCAAAGGAACACCCGTCCTGGCCTCCTCCGGCAACAATGCGTCGGGGCACTCTTACTTCACCCGGAATCCGTCGGGTACCAACGGCACTCCGTGTTACATCGAATTCTGGTACCGGAAGAACGACAGCGTCACCAACGGGGAGGACGCCGTCTGGGTCTCGAGCGTCAAGCTGCCCGACGCGGGCGGCACCTGGGAGCGGTTCGACTCGCCCGACCTCCCGGCGGGATGGTCGGTCACCGGCGACGTGCCGTTCTCCATCGTGGACGATCCCTCGCACGCCTACGGGTCCGGCCGTTATGCGGCGCGATCCGGGGCCATCGGCGATTCCCAGGGCTCCTGCCTGCGCACGCCCGCGTTTTATACCGACAGGGACAAGGCGCTCGAGTTCCAGGCCTGGGTCTCGTCGGAAAAGACGAAGGACTGGCTGACGGTCGAATGGCATTACCTGAACACGGGCAACACCAACATCGAATACATCACCTCGGGCATCCCGGGAGATCGCATGTGGTTGCCCGGCGACCATGAAATCGACTACTACATCCACTACCCGGCTTCGCACTCTAACGTGATCGCCGTCGGGGCCAGCACGGACTTCGACTACCGGTCAGACTACAGCCAGTACGGCACGGGCCTGGAGTTTGTCGTGCCCAGTTCGGGCGGGCATTTGAGCCCCTTGGAAGACACCCACCAGATCGTCACGATCGATCGCACCTCGACCAACGGCTACAACACGGCGGAAGGGTCGGATGGCGACTACACGGCGACGTTCGGCGGCACTTCGGCGGCTTGCCCCCTCGCGGCGGGGATCGCGGCGCTGATCCTCTCGACCGACACGAACCTGACCTGGCAGGAGGTGCGGGACCGGATGCGCGCCTCCTGCGAGCGGATCGGACCCGTCCCCTACGACGAGAACGGCTGGAACGAGTACTACGGCTACGGCCGCCTGAACGCGTGGGCCGCAGTGGCGGGCATCCCGTGGGACCTCGTCCTCACCAACCCGGTCGTCACCGACACCCGCACGTACCGGGCCTTCAACACGATCACCGCCTTCGACCAGTTCCGCGTGCAGTCGCCGGGCGACGTGACGCTGAACGCGGGGAACAAGATCACCCTCGGGCCGGGCTTCCAGGCCGTGAGCGGCGCGGTATTCCGCACGCGGCTGGGCGAGGTCACGCCCTGACCCCGGCGCGCCTCCGGGCCGCGCCGGCGGTTTTTCCAGACATTGGAAAAAACAGCGGCCGGTTTTCCAACCATTGGAAAACCGGCCGCAAACGTCCCGGCGCGCGGGCGTTATTCCGCCAGCGGGGTGATGACGATCCCCGGCTCGCCGATGACGACGTTCATCCGCACCTTCTCGAGGATGTCCTTCCACTCCTCGGCGGACATCTCGGTGCGCATCATCGGAACCTCGATCGCGGAGTCCTGCTCCAGCAGGATGCGCTTGGTGATGTCGCGGTGGCCGGGCTTGCCGACGGTCAGGACGTGGTCGCCCTGGTAGACCTCGAAGTTCTCCAGCGGCGTGCTGCCGACGAGGATGCCGTCGATCTCAACCAGGGCCGGGTCGGCCGAGCTCTTGACGCTGATCTTCACGCGCGGGCGGGCGGCCTGCGCGGCCTGGCGCTGATCGAGCTTGGCCTTGAGCACCGGGACCACCTGGTCGACGGCCTTGTCCAGCAGGCCCAGGGCGTCGTCCTCCGAAAGGGAGGTGAAATGCTCGGCGGTCTGGCGGAACTGGCCGGCCGCGGCGCCGTCGGCCATGGCGATGACCGTGCCGTCGACGGGATCCACGGCCTCGACGCTGATCCGCAGGGAGAGCGTGACGAATTCCGTCTCGTAGCCGCCCTGCCGGACGGTCTGCTTGCCGGGCGAGAAGCTCAACAGGCTGCCGCGCAGGACCACGTCCATGTTCAGGGCCTGGGCGGCATGCAGGAAGGACGGCTTCGTGGGCGTCGGCGCGCCGCTGTCGGTGGGCTGGAGCTGCTCGATCTGGTTGATGAAGTCGCGCCGGTCCACGAGCACGAAGGTCTCGGCGTCGAGCAGGCGGCGGCCCAGCAGGTCGAGGCCCTTGTCGGCCAGGGCGCCGGACTTGATGGCGCCGCCGAGGAGCGCGTCGGAGGCCTGCCCGGTTCGGTCCTCGAAATCCAGGATGGCCACCTTCACGGGGTCCGCCCAGCCCGCCAGGGCGGGGATCATCATCAGCACGGCTGCAATCGCATGTTTCTTCATGGTTCTGTCCTCCAACACCTTTAGACGCCGGGGCGCCCGGCCTATTCAACGGTTATCATGCCCGGCGGGGCGGGCCTGCGCAATGCCGGAAAAGATAGGCTCGCGGGCCCGGCGGCTCCGTGTTAAAAAGGCGCGCTGAGAACATGAGATTCCCTGGGAATCAGATCCTGGCGGTCTGGCTGGCGGTCTGGGCCGGGCTTTCGGCGGCGGCCGAACCGGGCCGGCCGCCGGACTTTCCCACCGACTGGACCAACCTGAACGAACTGGCGCAGTTTCATGCCGAGGAGACGCAGTACCTGCTGGAACACAAGGATCTCGACGCGGCCAGCCTGGAGGTCCAGCAGGCCTTGAGCCTGGCGCCGGACCACCCGACGCTCCTGTGGTGGGCGGCGGACCTTTACACGAAGCGCGGCCAGTACGCGATGTCGGAGAGCTACTGGGCGCGGCTGTCCGAGCTGTATCCCTCCAACGCGTGGGTGTTTGCCCGCTGGGGAAACGTGTTCTTTGAACTGGACCGCTTCGACCGCGCCCAGGTCGCGCTGGCGCGGGCCATTGAACTCGATCCCGCCCAGCTGTCGTCGCGCTACCTGCTGGCCAGCATCCACCTGATGAACGGACGGCGCGACCTGGCCGAGCCGCTGCTTGAGGGCCTGCCGCTCGACGAGGTCCGGCAGATGGCGACCTGGATCCAAACCGATGCCGACCTGCTGGCCGGCAAGTTCGGGTACCGTCCGCTCGAGGCCCTGTGCCAGCTGGCGCTGGGCCGGAGGTCGGCCGGGCCGGCCGAATCGGGCTCCGAGCCGACGGTGGAGGAATGGAAGGCGCGGATGGGCTCCGTCGCCGTGGCGCTGGCCGGCGCGATGGAGGCCCTGACCAACCGGCAGTGGGCGGCCGTGCGGGACGGCCTGGAAGCGGCCAGGGAGGCCGGCCTGGAATCCCCGGACGCGACGCGGGACCATGCCCTGGCCCTGTACCGCCTGGGCGAAAAAACCCGGGCCATCGAGGAACTGGAGCAACTCATCGCGCAACGTCCGGAGTGGCCCGGCGCGCAGCGGATATACGGGCTGGTGCTGCTGGAGGAGCGCGAATATGACAAGGCCGTGGAGGCGCTCGTCGAAGCCCGGAAGATGGCCGACTCGGACGCGGAGACCGCCTTCGCGCTGATCTGCGCCTACAGCGCCGCCCGGCGCTTTACCGACGCGCGCGACACGGCGCGCGCCCTGCCCCCCGAGCAGGCGCGCCAGGTGGCCGCCTGGGCCGCGGGCGGACACCCCTACGATTCCCTCCTCGAGACCAACCGGGACTTGCGGACCTGGCTGCGGAACCTGGGCGCCGAGCCGCCGCCCGCCACGCCGGATTGAGGGGGCGACGCGCATGCTGGCCAGGGTCAGATCCGGGGCGGTGCTGGGCGTGGACGCCTTCGCGGTGGAGATCGAGGTCCACGCGGGCCGGGGCGACCCGGCGACGATCGTCGTCGGCCTGCCCGACGCCGCCGTCAAGGAGAGCAAGGACCGCGTCCACACCGCGCTGATCAACTCCGGCTTCATGCCGCCGCGCGGGCGCACCACGATCAACCTCGCCCCGGCGGATATCAAGAAGGAAGGGCCCAGCTTCGACCTGCCCATCGCCCTGGGCATGCTGGTCGCGGAGGAGGAACTCGCGCCCGGCCGGCTGGACGGCCTGTGCGTGCTCGGCGAACTGGCCTTGAGCGGAGAGATCCGCCGCGTCCGCGGCGTGCTGCCCATCGCCATGGAGGCCCGCGCGGCCGGGTGCCGGGGGCTGATGATCCCGGAGGACAACGCCGAGGAGGCTGCCGTCGTGGAAGGGCTGCCCGTGTATCCCGTGCGGACGCTCCGGCAGGCGGCGGATTTCCTGGCCGGGACGCTGGCCCTGGAGCCCTACCGCCTGGACGCGCGCGCGGTGTTCGACCAGGCGTCGCACGGCGACGAGGACTTCGCCGACGTCAAGGGCCAGGAGTCCGCCAAGCGCGCGTTCGAGGTGGCCGTGGCCGGGGGGCACAACATCCTGACGCTGGGCCCGCCGGGGACAGGCAAGACCATGCTGGCGCGGCGCGTCCCGTCGATCCTCCCGCCCATGACGCTGGAGGAGGCCCTGGAGACGACCAAGATTCACAGCATCGCCGGCATCCTGGCGGCGCACCAGGCGCTGGTGGCCCTGCGCCCGTTCCGCGCCCCGCACCACACGGTCTCGGACGCCGGCCTGCTGGGCGGCGGATCGCATCCCATGCCCGGCGAGGTCAGCCTGGCCCACAACGGCGTGCTGTTCCTGGATGAATTGCCCGAGTTCCACCGCAACGTCCTGGAGGTCCTGCGCCAGCCGATCGAGGACGGGCACGTCACGATCTCGCGGGCGGCGGCGAGCGTGACCTTTCCCTCCCGGTTCATGCTCGTGGCCGCGATGAATCCCTGCCCGTGCGGATACTTCGGGGACACGCGGAAGGAGTGCCGCTGCAGCCCGATCCAGATCGAGCGCTACCGGCACCGGATCTCCGGCCCGCTGCTGGACCGGATCGACATCCACGTCGAGGTCCCCGCGGTGGCGTACACGGAGCTGTCGCGGGCCGAGCCCGGCGAGCCCTCCTCCGCGATCCGCGGTCGCATCCTGTGCGCGCGGGAGCTCCAGCGGAAGCGGTTCGAGGGCGCCAGGCGGGTTTATTGCAACGCGATGATGCGCTCGCGCGACATCCACAAGCACTGCCCGATCGAGGACGAGGCCCAGCACCTGCTGAAGATGGCGCTGACGGAACTGCATTTCAGCGCGCGGACGTACGACCGGATCCTTAAGGTGGCGCGCACGATCGCGGACCTGGACGGGTCGGAGACGCTGCGCACGCCGCACGTGTCGGAGGCGATCCAGTACCGCTCGCTGGACCGCCGGTACTGGGTCTGATCAGGTCACGGAGCCTTGGGCTCGGCGAGCATGATGAGGGATTTCCCCTCCTGCTGCACCTGCCAGATGACGCGGCGGCCCGCCGTGCGCGGCTCGCGGTCCTCGACCTCGTTATAGCTCAAGCGGCCCGGCGTCGAGCCGACCTGGCCCTCCTCGTTGATCATGGCGATGTACTCGCCCTTGTCGAGGTCCCACGCGAAGATCTCGGAGTCCCAGTTGTCATAATAGGCCATCCAGCAGACGAGCCCGTCGCGGATGTCGGGGTTGACGTCGTCGTGGCGGTTGCTGGTGAGCTTCACGGACTTCACGCCGTCGAACAGGTAGATCTCGAAATCGTCTCCGTCGAAGCCCTGCCAGACCACCTTGCCGTTCCAGATGCGCGGGTTGGTGTCGTCCCACGGATTGTCGCTCAACCGCTGGAAGCGGCCCTCTTTCCAAAGGTACACTTCGGCGTCGGCGCCCGGGTAGGCCTCCCAGGCCACCTGACCGTCCCAGAGCACCGGCGAAACGTCGTCGTAGCGGTTGCTCGTGATCGCCATCGTGGTGCCGGCCGCAAAGTCGTGCAGGTAAATCTCGTAGTCGTTTCCGTCCCATCCGTACCAGGCGATCTGGGTTCCCTGGACCTGCGGGGCCATGTCGTAGAAGAAGTTGGTGGTCAGCTGGTACATGGTCCCGTCGTTCCACACCATGATTTCCCAGCCGAACGGGAAGCCCTTCGACTTCTGCCAGGCCAGGGTCCGCCCCCACAGGCTCACGCCGAAATCGTTGCGCCAGTCGTAGCTGATGCGCTTGATCTCGTCCCCGAACCAGGCCACCGATTCCATGACGCCGCTGGGATGCCGGCGGGCGGAATCAGGGCCGCCGACCTCCTCCGCGGCCGCCTCGTCCGCCGGCGCGCCGGGCGGAGGCTCTCCCGGCGTCTCCGCCGCCGGGGCATTCGTCACGGGCTCCGTCGGCACGGCGTTGGTGGTCATGTACTCCGGGAAGGCGACCAGCTCCTCGTACGGCGCATCGCGCACCTCGGCCGGCACTTCCTTCAGGACCCAGTTCCCCTCGCCCGTCTTCGGATAGGGGAAACTGCCGATCCAGGCCGCGGTGTTGCTGTACACGCAGGGCCGATAATGCGTCGTGCCGACGGGCACATTGCCCCCCGTGAGCGAGCGCTGCTGGCCGTTATCGTAGACGTGGATATCCGACGCGCTGTCCTCGCCGTCCTCGGAATGGTAGGCCGACCAGGCCGCGAAGCCCGTGTCGCTGATGACGGGATCGCGGCTGAAGAAATGGTCGTCCGACACCTGCTTGACCGTGTACTCCGCGGGCGCCGCCCACGCGAGGGGTGTCCAGGTTGCCAGCGAAAGCAACACCCCCCCCGCTGCGCTGCGACAACAGCGTTCTATGCGCTGCAAGCTCATGCCAAAATACGCAAACCCCGTTCCGCAAAGGGCATATTCGCGGACGGGCACACGTATAAAAGTGCTTGATACTAGTGCAGCCGCGGAAATAGTGCAATCCTTAGAATAGGGAAAGCGCAGCCAAATCGGCCGGAACCGGGTAAGACGTGTGACTCGGCATCACACCGGCTTGGTCAAGGCGTTGCCGGCGTTGCAGGGGCGGCCGGGCTGGCCGGAACTTCCGTGCCCGCGGCGGGTTCCGCCGGAACCGGGCTTTCCGCGGGGGCCGGAGTCTCGGAAGAGGATGTGAGCGGAGGCAGGTTGGTGGTGGCCGGGATGGGCCAGTCCGGCCCCCACTGGTGCTGCGCGCTCCAGTAATGCAGCGGGTAGGTCGTGGGGACCTCCGGATTGGAGTTCCTCAAGCGGGCATCGACCAGGCGGGGGTCGAGGCGCTCGTCCTCGATACCCTGCATGGCCGCCAGGTCGCGGCTCATGCGCTCGATGGATTTCAGGATCGCGTTGATCATCACCCGGTCGAACGTGGTGCCCATGCGGATGATGCTGAACTCCTGCTCCAGGGTAGCCTGTTCGAGCGTCTTGACCATCTCGAACGCCCACCAGTCGTACTCGGGCATGCCCCACTCGTTCATCTTCTTCACGCCGCCCCACTTGCTGCGCAGGGCGGCCTCGGAGGCCGTCTTCATGTCCGCGAACAGGTTGAGGGCGTACCGCGAGGAGCGCGGCGAGGGGGTCAGCACGAGGATGTCGCACCGGCCGTCGTTGTGGCCGAGGTACCCCTTGACCACGACGGCCTGCACGTGGTTGCGCAGTTGCGGCGGCACGGCCTGGCGCGGGTCCGGCAGGACGAGGCTGAAGTACAGGGGCTCCTGGAGATGGGCCACGAGCATCATGATCTCGCCGGAGAAGATGGAATCCAGGATCTGGCGCTGCCGCTCCGTGGCGGCCTCGTCGGCGCCGAACACGATGATGTCGCGGCCCAGGAACCCGATGGCGATGTTGCCCAGGGTCCAGAGGTCGTTGTCAATCTGCTGGAAGAAGTAGCCGTGGCGGTGGAAGCCGGGCCGCTTGCGCGCCGCCGGGAACCCGCCCACGGCGTGCACGATCACGTCGGCCACGCTGCCGTCGTCCTGCAGGTGATAGGTCACCAGCAGGGCCGTGACCTCGCCGGCGGTCAGGGTCGAGTCCTGGGCCATGCCCTGCTGCACGACCGACTTCAGGTGCTCGAGCAGTTCGGGGTTGTCGCCGAAGATCGTCTGGAGGTAGTCGACGGAGAACGTTTCGGAGGCCGGCTTCTCGCCGATGGTCTGCCCGGTCTCCACGAGGTAGCGCAGGCGCTCCTGGAAATCGGCGCCGACGGACCAGACCCGCGTCGCCCGGTACGCCACGCGCGCAAGCGTCCCGGCCACGACCAGCGCGGCGAGCAGGACGACCGCGACCGCCCATCTATTCCCGCGAATCCAGCGCATACGACTTCTCCAAAGAACTATCTATACCCGGAATCGGCCCTTTGATCAAGCCTTCTTCGACCTGCCGGCCGGCGGCCCGCGGGGCTCACAACGCGGCCTGGCAGCGCAGGTTATGGTCCAGCGCGGGCCGCAAGTCGGTTTCCAGGTATCGGGCCCAGGCCGCCCGCACGGTCGGCCACCGGGCCAGCCCGTCGACGGATTGCGCCAGCAGGGCCTCGAGGTAGCGCGGCACGTCGATGCCGGCCTCGGCGGCCGCGCGGAACGCGGTGGCCTTGTTCCGGCCCGCGTCGCTGCCGAGGGTTTTCCCGGCCGTCTCCGCGTCCCCGTGCGCATCCAGGAAATCGTCCGCCAGCTGGTACGCGGTCCCGACCAGGAAGCCGCTTTCCCGGAGCGCGTCGAGGGAAGGCGTCTCCGGGCCGGCGCCGGCGCCGGCCGCCAGGGCGAAGAGCGCGCCCGTCTTCCGCCGCGCGACGTCCACGCCCGCTTCCCACGTGGACGGGACTTCGCGCATCATCAGCTCCTGCTCGGATTCCGCCTCGCAGACTTCGCCGGTGAGACGGATGGCCTCCCCGAGCAGGGCGCGCTGCCCGGGCGCCGAGAGGAGCCGCAAGGCCTGGAACAGCATGAGGTCGCCGAGCAGGATCGCGCCCGGGATCCCCTGCTCCACCCAGAACGCCGGCAGGCCCCGGCGCAGGTAGCCCCCGTCGATCACGTCGTCGTGCAGCAGGCTGGCGGCATGGATCATTTCTATCGCGGCGCCGGCGTCCACCAGCATCGCCGGGTCGGCCTGCAGGGCCTCGCCCACGCGCCAGGCGAGGCGGCTGCGCAGCATCTTGCCCTGGACCAGCAGGCGCCGGTAGCCGGCCACCAGCGGGCCGACCGCCGTCGCCGTCATGACCTGCATGATGCGCGACCGGACGGCCTCCAGGTGCTCCTCGATCCGCGGCTCCCCCGCTCCAGACGCTTCCGCACTCATGCCGCCAAGCTACCCGACAATCCGGAGGCCGTCAACCGGCCCCTGATTCCGCCCTTGCGCGGGCCCGCCCGACGGGGCATATTGAGCGGCCCTGAAGGCGCGGCGCGGATGTCCGGCCGCGCGAACCCGGAGAATCAGCCATGGACACGTTGAAACCGCTCGCCGGCTGCCGCGGCCCGCAAGGCCCGGTGGTCCTGATGATCATGGACGGCGTCGGCATCGGCCGGTACGAGGAAGGCGATTTCGTCCGCGCCGCCTCCACGCCGCATCTGGACTGGCTCCGGGCCCACGTCCCGTTCACCCAGCTCAAGGCGCACGGGACCGCCGTCGGCATGCCCAGCGACGAGGATATGGGCAACAGCGAGATCGGCCACAATGCCATCGGCTGCGGCCGGGTCTTCGACCAGGGCGCCAGCCTCGTCAACAAGGCGATCGAGAGCCGCTCCCTGTTCGAGGGCGCCGCGTGGCGGGAACTGGTCCAGAACGGCCTCCAGAAAAGCTCCGCCCTGCACTTCCTCGGGCTCTTCTCCGACGGCAACGTGCACAGCCACATCAGCCACCTCGAGGCCATGCTCCGCGAGGCCCGGGCGGCCGGCGTGAAGAAGGCCTTCGTGCATATCCTGCTCGACGGGCGCGACGTGCCGCCGCAGTCCGCGCTGGTCTACGTGGACCGGTTGGAGGCCTTCCTGAAGGAGCTGAACGCCGGCGGCGCGACGGACTTCGCGATCGCCACCGGCGGCGGCCGCATGAAGATCACCATGGACCGCTACGAGGCGGACTGGGAAATGGTGAAGCGGGGCTGGGACATCCACGTCCGCGGCGCCGGCCCGGCCTTCCCCTCCGCGCGCGCGGCCATCGAGGCCGGCCGCGCGGCCAACCCGTCCGTGATCGACCAGGATCTCCCGCCCTTCGTGATCGTCCGGGACGGCCGGCCGGTCGGCCCGATCCGCGACGGCGACGGCGTGATCTTCTACAACTTCCGCGGCGACCGCGCCATCGAGATCAGCCGGGCCTTCGAGGAGGACGCTTTCGACAAGTTCGACCGCGGCCCGCGGCCGGCCGTGCTCTTCGCCGGCATGATGCAGTACGACGGCGACACGGGCATCCCCCACCGGTTCCTCGTGCCGCCCCCCGGCATCGACCGGACGATGGGCGAATACCTCTCCGCCACGGGCGTGCGGCAGATGGCGATCAGCGAGACGCAGAAGTTCGGGCACGTGACCTATTTCTTCAACGGCAACCGCTCCGGCAAGTTCGACGACAAGCTGGAGACCTACGTCGAGGTGCCCTCCGACCGCGTCCCGTTCGAGCATCGGCCCTGGATGAAGGCGGCGGAGATCACGGACAAGGTCATCGAGGCCATCGAGCGGAAGCGCAACAAGTTCCGCTTCATCCGGCTGAACTACGCCAACGGCGACATGGTGGGCCACACGGGGATTCCCCAGGCCGTGCAGGTCGCGGTCGAGACCGTGGACCTGTGCCTCGGGCGCGTGATGAAGGCCGTGGAAAAGGCCGGCGGCATCCTCGTGGTCACGGCGGACCACGGGAACGCGGACGACATGTACGAGCACGAGAAGAAGACCGGCGCGGTGGTCATGGACCCGCGCACGGGCCAGCCCAAGATCCGCACGGCGCACTCGCTCAACCCGGTGCCGTGCGGCATCTACGACCCGTCGGGCGCGTCGTGCGTCCGGCTGTCCGCGGCGGCGCAGGGCGGCGGGCTCGGCATCAGCAGCCTCGCGGCCACGTGCCTGACGCTGCTGGGGCACGAGCCGCCGGCGGACTACACGCCCTCGATCGTGGACGCGGGCTGATGCGTCGCGGCGCTACTTCGCGCCGGACATGCCGTAGATGCCCTTGCGCTGGGCCTTGGCCTGCGCGTTGACCTGGGCATAGCGTTCCTTGCGCGGATGCGGCTCCGGCCGCGGGTACACCAGCCCATTGCGCATCAGCATCTCGCAGATGTCCTTGCCGCCGACCTCGATGTAGGCCAGCACGCGGCCGAAGGAATCGTATTCCACCTTGCCGCGGGGGAACACGATCCTCACGTCCTTCCCCGTCAGCATGATATCCATCTGGCGGATGACGACCTGGCTGACCTGGAGCAGGGCCGCGGGCTTGATGCCGAGCATCTCGGCCTGCTCCCGCAGCTTCTTGTTCTCCTTGCTCTCGGGGGCGTCGATGCCCGCCATGCGGACCTTGTTGGTGCCGTAGAGCCAATGGATCACGATGGTATCCGTGTCCACCACGCGCAGGCACCGGGCCGGCATGGCCGACGACCCCGAGGCCTGCCAGCGCCGCGCGAGGTATCCGGCGGCGAACCCGATGCCGAGGCAGAGGAGGCAGAGCAGGATCGTGATGGCGGCCCCGCCTGATTTCCGGATGGAGTTCGGCTTCATCGGTCGGCGGTCAGCATACTCCGCGGGAGGCCGCGCGCCAACAGGGATTCGCGGGCCTGTCACATCCGCCGCCGGCTCTCCCGCGGCTGGCGGCGCAGCCCGTCGGCGATGCGCTCCGCCTCCGGCACGGCGTGGGCGAAGTACCGCTTGAACCCCCGGCAGAGGTAGTTGAGCCCCGGCTCGTCGTCCGCCGTGCGGAGGATCCGGTTCTTCGGGCACTCGCCCCAGCAGTCCTTGAGAAATTCGCACTGCCGGCACTGGTTCGGCAGGGCCTCGTTCTTCGCGTAGCCGAACTGCACCTGCGCCCGCGACAGCACCGTGTCGGCCAGCGGCTTCTCGTTCACGTGGCCGATCCGGTACTCCGGGTAGACGTAGTGGTCGCAGGCGTACACGCTGCCGTCCTGCTCCACCGCGACGCCCTTGCCGCAGAACTCGCCGTAGACGCAGAGCTGCGACGGCAGGCCCAGGTGCTGCGCCACGAGCGTCTCGAAGTGATTGACCAGCACCTTGCCGAGATCGCGGCTCCGCCACTCGTCGAACACCCGGCAGAGGAAGTAGCCCCAGTCGTCCGGGTCCACGGACCAGTCGGTCACGACCGAATCCGGGTGGCCCGGCCGGGCCTCCGGTTCGCCGTCCCGGGGCATCCGTTCCCAGTTCCATTTTTGCGGGGCCGTGCGCTCGAAGCCCTTGTACTCGACGATCGGGATGAACTGCAGGTAGGTGGATCCAAGCTCACGGCGCAGGAATCGATACACGTCCAGCGGGAAGCGGGCGTTCTCCCGGTGGACGCACGTCAGCGTGTTGAAGGGAATCCCGTGCTTCGCCAGCAGCCGGGCCGCGCGGAACACCTGGTCGAACGTCGGCGCCCCGTCTTTCGCCACGCGGTACCGGTCGTGGAGTTTCTTCGGGCCGTCGATGCTCAACCCCACGAGGAACCGGTTCGCCTTGAGGAACGCGCACCACTCCTCGGTGATCAGCGTGCCGTTGGTCTGCAGGTCGTTCTGGATCGTCTGGCCGGGGCGCGCGTGCTTCTTCTCCAGTTCGACCACCCGGCGGAAGAACTCCACCCCGAGGAGTGTCGGCTCGCCGCCCTGCCACGAGAACACGACCTCGTCCGCCGTCACGCCCTCGATGTACTGCTGGATGAAGCGCTCGAGGACCGCGTCGGACATCCGCCCGGCGCCCGGCCCGCCCGGCAGGTCGGCCTTGTGGAGGTAGAAGCAGTAGGCGCAGTTCAGGTTGCAGCGGCAGCCGACGGGCTTGATCATCACATGGAACCGGCGGCGCCCGCGGTCCGCCATCATCAGGGGCGCGTCGTACCGGTCGAGCGACGTGAACACCTCGACCGGCTGGCCGGGACCCGCCGGATGCCATACGTCCCTCCTGGGAACCTCGGCCACGCCTACTTGATCCTTTCAAAGTAGACCTCGAAGCGCTGCCCCATGACGGCCTGGTAGTAGAGGCCCTGCAACTGGTCGGCCGCCGGGTCGTAGGCCAGCGTGTACGTGGAGCCGGGGTAATTCTCGTCGCGGAGTTCGATGAACACGTTCAGGGCGCCGGCCTCCGTGAAGGCGCGGGCCACGGCCACGTGGATGGGTTTTGGGTTGAAGTACGCGGCCTCCAGCGCGCCGTCCTTCCCCACCGCCTTGATCTCCACCACGTAACCGCCGTCCGGCCTGACCCAGCGTCCGGCCAGCGTCCCGAAGTCCGGCGGCTTCGCCGGCTTTTCGAAATACCACCACGCGCCGCCGGCCGCCACGATCAGGACGATCGCCAGGATCGGCCCGATCCAGCCCCGCGTCCCCCTCCCGCTTCTTGCCGTGCTCATCCTTCGTCCAACCGGTTGCTGCTTCCTTCGATCCGGCCCGCCTGTGCTGCGTATTCATAGCACCAGAACGGACAACGACAAGGAGATATCGCAGGCGCAGGACTGCCGCTCGCACACGCGCCGATGGAAACGATTACGGCCCGACGCCCACAGATCCCTGCCGGAAATGCAAACCGTGGTTCACCCTGCGGCTGCGCAGGATGAACCACGGTGTCGAGGCGCTTATACGCGGCTAAAACTTCCAGAGGATGCCGGCGTTGGCGCCGATCCCGTCCAGATCCATGCCCATCTTCGTGGTCTGATGGACCGTATACCCGACGAGTTGGCCGTTTCGGTAAATGGGTCCCGACGTGCTCTCCTCATCGCTTTCCGCCCTGGTGTACTTCGCTTCCGCGAAGAACTCCATGTTCTTGCCCGTCGGCATCCTGATCCCGGCCACTCCATAGAAGCCGAAGGTGGCATCGGGCCCGTCCACCGGCCCCCACGGCGTGCTCATGCCGATGTCTTCGGGGATATAGTACCCGCCGCCCACCCCGGCATACAGAGACAGTCGCTCCAGCGGCAGGATGCCTACCACGCCCAGTTCCAGGGGAATGACGTACATATCGCTATCCGTCAGGTAGCCGGCACGCGCATCCATCCCGAACTTTCCGTTGAAGAGCCATTCGTACTTCAGACCCACGCCGAATGCATTCTCGTCGTTGGAGGTGAGCCAGGAGGCGAACGGACCAAGCCGACTCTCGCCATGCGCGACCCCTCCAAGGCACATCATACCGACCAACATAGCCGCCATCTTCTTCATTTGGATCTCTCCTTGTGTTTGTTTTGTTTCAACAATTCCCTGAATCACGGCACGAGCGCTTACATCCACACGCGGTCAATGCTGCCGGCGAACCTCCTTCCCCTGTAGCGATTATTCTCCAATCCTGGCCGATCTCGCGACCGCCCGGGCCCGCTCATTTCTCCCGGACCACCCGGTAGAACTTCAGCCCGCTCCCCGGGAATTGCGTGACCACATTGAAAGGCGGGCTCGCGGTGTATATTGCCGAGGCATTCGCGAAGGCCCCGGCCAGGTTGGTCGACACCTGAACGCGGTACTCGGCGTTGCTGATGCTCGCGTGCCGGAGGACGATCCCGCCGGCCACAGCTTCTGCGCTGATGTTGGAAAGAACCACGTCCTGGAAGGTGAACTCCGTGATGGCGCCGACGCTATCCAGGGTGCCGGCGGCCGCATTGGTCGCGGACGCGTACAGCCGGGAAACGGAATCGGACGCCGCGTTGGTCGCGTCCAGCGTGTAGCCGGAGAAGTTGTAATAGCCCGGCATACGGATCTCCACGAGCAGGTTTCCCTTCGTCCTGTCGTAGTGGAAAGGCCGATCGAAATAGGCATCCATCCAGAACTTGCCGAGGGCGGACGACCCGGCGAACTGCCAGTTGGTCCCCGCATAGACCAGCGTTTCATCCGCGCCCGGATTGTCCGCGAACGTGGCGCTCAATCCGTCGGGGTTGCGACTCGTCGTGGACAGCCGCACCTCCATCCACGTGCCGGACAGATAAAAGGTGCTCGTCGCGGTGCGATAGCGGAATCCGAGCCGGGTGATGAGCTGCGGGCTCTGGGCCGACGCAAACTCGCTGGCGGCATACACCTGCTGATATCGGCGGCACGCCGAGGACAGGCAGGGATAGCTCGTTCCGGTGTTTCCATAGGCAGCAGCGCCATTCGTCGGCACCACGTATTCAGCCGCCCGGATGCCGGTGGCCGTCGCGGACACCAGCATGAGCAGTCCCCAGGCCATCTTCCGAGACGGACGCATTCCGAACGACATCGCCGGCCAGTTGGTCAAGTTCATGGAGGCTCCTTTCATGGTCTATTCAATCAGTCGGATCAGAAGCGCGTTTCTTTCACTATTTTTCACTGGAGTCATCGCAATGCATCCTGCTTGCGCACAACATATTACGCGAGCGCTGGCGGGATACAGCCTGTGCAGGGATGCAGGCCGCGGGCTTTCGCGGACCTGCACCCCCCTCCTCCCCGCCGGCATCACAGGCAGCGGCGCGGAAGGATCAATCACCCCGTTCGACACGGGGCGCGATTTCCAGGACCACGGGAACTCGGTCCGACCCATCGGCAGGAAACACGAGCCACAGATAGCGAAGCGTCACCGGGCCATTGGTGGCCGCCGAATGGAAATCGACCCAATGATCGGCGTCTTCGCTGCACAGGCACTGCACGTTCGTGAGCGAATGAGCGCCCAGGGTCAGCTCCAGCTGGCTCGCCGTGATCTCCGGCTCATACGCAAGCGCCACCCACCACCCGTTGCCGCCGGGATTCCCGATCCAGGCTGTTTCATGGGACTGGTCAACCGCCGCCCAGCCCGTTGCGTCTTCGAAGGCGTTGCCGCTCGTCACGACATCCAGCGGGGCCGGGATTGAGAACGACATCGGATCCGGGCCGGGGGCCGCACGGTCAACCCCGTTCGCAGAGAAGGCCGTTGGCGCAGCCGTGCGGACAAGCAAGCCGCCTCCGTCCGCGGCGGCCGAGGCTTGTATGACCTCGATCCCGCTGACCATGGCGCAGTCCCTGGTGGCGTTGGTGAAGACGATCTGCAGGCCGTTACCGTCTGAAACCGCGACCGCATATTCCTTCACCAGGGACCGATTGATACCTCCGGCCTGAGACCACACATCCAGGCCGGCTTCCTTGCGCACTCCTTCGATCACCACATCGAACAGGCGTTGTCCCGCCTTCCACCAAACGGGCTCCGAGAAATGCAACCGGACCTTGTAAGCGCCATTCGGCACGTCGGCAAAAGCATAGCTGAAGGCGGCGCCGGCAGGCCCATATCGACAAGTCTGGTAGAGCGCTTGAGGAGTAACGCCGGCGCCGGCTATCACCGCCGCAGACTGGTAAACCTGACCCCCGACGCCGCCCCGGTCTACCGCGAAGTCGCCGATCCCGGCGCCGCCGCAGTTGATTCGCGGCAGGCTCACAGATTCCTGCACGATTTCGATGCCGCTGACCATCGCACAGTCCTTCACCGCCGCGAATTGCAGCTGCAGCCCGTTGCCATCCCGGACGGCAATCACCAGTTCAATCACCAGCGCGCGATTCCTTCCGCCGGCCCGCTTGACGACATCCAGGCCCGACAGTTTCCGCTGCCCCTCCGCATCGATATGGAACAACCGCAGTCCGGCCGCCGTCCAGAGAGGCTCCGAGAAGTGCAGCTTCACCTTGTAGTTGCCGTTGGGGACATCAGGAAAACTGTAGCCGAACGGGGTCGCACCCGGGCCATACCGGCAAGACTGGTAGACCGCTTGAGCAACGGCTCCCGCATTGGCGATGGGAGCGGTCACCACATAGGCCTGCCCCGCCAGACAACCGGTATCGGCCAGCCATCCTCCCGCCACCGCCGGGCCCCCGCAATTGATTTTCCGCATGAGGGGAGACGCGGCCGCGGAGACCACAACGATCGAGCTGTTGGTGGCCCCGAACCAACGGTAGCCCTCTTTCACCATCCTCCACGCGCAAGGCCGGCCGCCCACTTCGCGGGGCGTAACATCGAATTCAAAGACCTGCACGGCCCCCGAAGCCACCGTGTTGGTGACTTGAACCCGCGTCAGGCCCCACCGGTAAGTATCAACCGCCATTTCGGATCCCAGCTTGAACCCGCCCGCCAGGGTCCATGGGATCGTTCCCGTGTTCTGCATGGCCACTTTCACGCGGTAGGTCCGGCCGGAAATCATGGTTGCCGGGACCTCCATCCACGCCGCCGCCGCGCCGAGCACGCCCGCCGGCGTATTGGTGATGGCGACAAGCCGGGCCGCGGACCAGGCCGACGTCGCGTGGCCGCTGATGCAGCGGGCCTGGGAGACAACGCTATAGGACCCGGCCGCGCTCCACTTCCCGGTGGCCGTCCCCGCTGTCCAGGGCGACAAGGTCCCGTCGCCCCATCCGAAACGATACTGCACGGCGTGCCCGACGCTGCTCTTCGCCCCGCCCGCCGAAAACACCAGCGGCTGATTGGTCAATCCGGCAGACAGCCCCGCAGGGGTGGTTGGAGCGCTGACATTCTCGGCAATGGAATATCCAAGCGCAGCCAGCGCGTTGACAAGCCCCCAGCCTGAATCACGGTCAACACCGTCCGTTTCAATATCCCAGGCTGAACTCGTCATTGCCTGCCTGATCTGCGCCGGCGTGGTCAACCCGCTGTCGATCATGAGCGCAGCAATCCCGGCAGCATGTGGAGCAGCCGCAGAGGTTCCCTTAAACAGATTGAATCCCGGAGTGGAACAACTCACACCGTCTGCCGCAGCGATGTCTGGTTTCTGGCGCAGCGCTCCCCCTGTCGAGGAGAAATCACCGGGCGTAATTGGAGTTCCGTCAGCCATGTAAAATATCCGCCTGGGTCCGTCAGAGCTAAACCTCTCCACTGGGTTTGCCGCGCCTCCAACGAAAACCCCTCCGCCCGCTGTGGCGACATCTACGGCAGCGACGCTCAAGGCTGATGCAGCAGCCGAATGCCCGCCGATTTGCCCCGCCGTCGACCGGGAGAAGCGCCCTCTGTTTGCGCTCAGATGCAGGAAACGCGTTTTACCGCCGGTCTTCTGGATAATTACCAGGGTGTTGCCTGTATCATTGAATTTGAAGCTGTCGATAGACTCGTAAGGGTCATCATTGCCATCCTGCAAATCGACAGAATAATCGTATATTGTCGTGCGTGTTGAGTTGAGAAGATATAGGTCGTAGTCATTCGCGGATGCCCCCAAAGCGTCCGCCCATTTCAAGTTGAAGAAAGAAGGGGAATCAACTGTGATAGTGTTGTAGTTGATCCCAGCACCGAAATCGTGAGCGGTGCCACTTGTAATTGGCGTCGGACGGCCGGCTGCTGCCACGAAATCGCCTTCCCACACGCCGGATGTTCCGTCGTTTAGGTTGCCCTCGTTGCCCGCCGCGGAGAAGTAGATGCAGCCCGCGGCAGTGACTATTTCAACGGCCTGCGCAATGATCCCGTCTTGAAAGACTGGTTCTTCGTAGTAGCTACAGTCATCCACGATCACCTTACACCCAACGGCCTGCAAGGCCAGTATGTTCTGCGCAAACTGTGCCTGTCCGCCGTTTGCCGTGGCGAAATAGAGGCCTGCACCAGGAGCGATATCGTGCACGATCTCCAACATCGCCGTCCCCTCGCTACGACCGCTACCGGCCTGCCCTGAAAGTACGGTTACCCCTGCAGGAAGATCGCCGGATGCCTGAAGGGAGGCGAGAGATTCCACACTGTCAGAGAGGATGCCAACGCGGACACCCGTACCATCAACGCCGTAGCTTGTACGCGCACTATCGGCACAATGCGTCACCACTCCCTGTGAAGTGTCGACTTTGTGGGTTGTCAGTTTATCAGATGGCTTAATGGATTTGACGGCTGTCTCTCCCGCCAAGATCTCCAGTTGCGCAATGGGGACGAGAGCGCGAATTGAGCTGTATCGCACATGGCTGTTAATCACTTGACCACCAAGGTGTTGAATGCGACGCAGCAGCCCATCACTCACTTCGGCCTTGATGTCCACAAGTGTAAGTCCTGCGGCGTCGACCTCCACGGCAGAGCGTATCTCGGGCAAACCTGCAGTGATTGGCCGTCCAAGCCGTTGTCTTGTCTCAAGAAGAAGCTTCGAACTAATTTTCCGCTGGACGGGAGTCCAAGAGTTCTTCTCTCGCCCCATTGCAGCAATCTGTTCCATCACCGTCGCCGAGGCAAATGCTTCGCCGTGCGCGGATGCAGCTTTCTGGGCCAGTGCTATATGGGGGAGTCCCAGGCCGGCAATCATAATCGTCCTCAGCATCACAATCGAACGCGGCCGGCTCGCTTTTCCAACTCGACAAAATAGGTCTGGGCGCCTCAGGGGTGACGCCTCAACAATCAAAGAAGGACTTAGTTGAGCCCATTGCGGGTGCGAGATAAGGAACACCGAAATCCCGCCCTTGACCATTGATATTGTCGTGGTGATGCTTGCCCAAGTCCTTGCGAGTAGATTTGCACTTTTCATTGTTCTTCTCCTTTTCTGCCTAGCTAGTCGGATGCAAAACGCCTTTCTTTCAAAAATAATTTGCAAATGATGCGCGAGCATTACCTGCTGTATACGAACAGGTTACGCGGGCTTTCATGGCGAGCGACAAACGGCCAGTTCGGGAATCGGCGGCGCAAGGAGGGCGCGCCTTCTCTATTCGGGGTGTTAATGCGAAGCAGAACCATGCCGCGCTGAAACCAAAAGGCTTGGTTGTTGGGCTGGCGACTGTCCAGACTACTTCATTGGCGACGATCCCGACGGCACAGCGGGATCCACGGGTGAAGCTACATCCAGGCTGGTTTCTCGACGCTGCTTGAATTGATTCCAACGAGCCACTGCGCAGTCTTTCTCCGCTGGACTGGAAGCCGCTTCGTAAGCACGCTTCAGCATGGCTTCTGAAGATTCCAACTGACCCATCTTTTCATAAACAGCAGCCAGTTGCCAGAAACGAGCCAACATCACCCTGGAGCCCGCTTCTTGTTGAACAAGATCCTTTAAAATCGCCTGGGCTTTCGTCAGATCGCCAAGCTTCTCATAAATCCCGGCGAGATAAGCTTCCGGGTCGGGATTGGCGGAGGCGACCTCGTGGGCCCAAGCGAGCGCCTTGTTGGTCGCGCCCATTTCCGCACAAAGGATGGCCAGGCGGGCCGCCAGGATCTGCCGCGAGGAGGGCTCCCTGGCCATAATGATTTCGTAGATATCCGCGGCGGCCTGCTTTTCCCCGGCCTGCTCGTGCTGCTGGGCCAGTGTTTTAAGCTGTGTCACGTCCAGGGCCACCCCATCGGCATCCTGACCGCGCCCGATCCTGCCCGTCACACCGACTAGAAGCGCCGCAAGATGGATAGCTTTTCGCCACGTGGCCACCGGAGCGCGCCCTGCCCAGCCGTGCCGTTTCATGATGCCCATGGCATTAGCCCACCTAGGGGGCGGGAGGATACAGCACAATGCGGTAGCAGCAGCCCTGAACCGCGTTGGTGTCCGTCCATGACATGGTGGTCTGGCCGGCCGACGCCGTCTGCGGGCCATGGACGCGGACCCAGTCGCCCGGCACCAGGGTGGCGGCTCGCTCCACGGCGTAGTCCCGGCCGGAGGCGGCCGGCCACGTGAGCGTGAAGCCTGTCGCCGCCGCCGCGGGCGCCTGATAGTACATGAACAAACTGGCGCCGTTGGTCGGATGGGTGTTAGCCCAATATTCTTCCTCATTGGATTGGCCGTCGCCGTCGGCATCGCCGCCGGGATCCACGGCCCCGGTGAAATACAAATCGCGCCAGGCATCCGGCAAACCGGCGCCCGAACTGTCCACGGGGACCATCCACACGGTCCCCCAGTTTGTAGAATTGCCCGCCGCGATACCAGCTCCCGCAATGCTCTTCACGGCATTGGAGTAGCCCGCCTTGGCCAGCGTCACGGCCCAGTTGACCGTGGCCACGCGCACCCCGCCGGGGAGCCCTCCGCCGACCTGCGAATACCAGTTGCTCGCGCTGGTCTGTCCAGCAATCCGTCCGCTGGTCGCCTGGAACGACAGGGCCGCTCCATCCAGCCATTCCCCGGTCCACGCGTCTCGCACCGTTCCCGTTATGCCAAAGCACGGCAGGAGCACGAATTGCGCGTAGTACGCCTTGCCCGGCGTGTTGGGCACGGTGACGTTCTGGGCCGCCGGGTAGCCCTGTACATAGTACCAGCCCGCAGGAACTCCGGTCAGCGTCACCGTGTGCGTCCCGTTGTCGGGACCCACGAAATCAACGGAATAGGCCCCATTGAATGGCAGGTCTGAACCCGCCATATGCGCCTTGACCCCGGTCGGCACGGCCCCCGCCGTCAGGCCGTTCATCGCCAGGACCAGCAGATGGTCGAAGGGCCCCCCGATATCTATCGTCAAGGCCAGTTCATAGCCTCCGGGTTCCGTGAAATTCGTTGAGCTCACCCTGGCGAAGTAGACCCCATTGCTCGGATACCATCCCCAGGACTCGCCCTGGTCCGGGTCCCACTGGTCCACGTGCTGGATCAAGGTCAAGGCCCCGTCATCGCCCTCCTGGTAAATATCCAGCACCGTGTCCACCGTGTTGGTCAAATGATCCGTCCGGATCGTGTGGAAGTAGTTGGTCTGGTCTCCCACGAAAAACACGGCCCAGTCCACATCGTTGGACACGTGAAGCGTTCGCGTCTGGGTCTCGCCGACGAGCAGGGGCTTCGCCTGTTCCGGCAGGTCGTCCGTTTCATATTCGTCGGCGTCCACGCCATTCCCCTCGCGCGTGCGGATCACGGCCTGCCGAGGCGACGAGATTTCGCCGCCCCGATCCCCGGCGTAGAAGGTGCAGGCGTATACCCCTGTCGCGGAAAAGCCGCTGTAATCCGTCTCGTATCGCTGCGTTCCAGCGTTCCACGCCAGGACCACCTCCACGACGCCGGTGCGGCCGTTGTATCCGGGTTCGGTGATCACACACCAGACGTTCGAGACGCCGTCCGCGTCCACCACGTCCTGCGCCCACAGCATGAACCGGTTGGTCCCGGTCAATTCCGTGTCCGGCGTCACGGCGCCAATGACGGGCGCATCATTGCCCGTTCGGAAAGCCGGCCCGATGTATCGCAGCTGGGCGATCAACCGGTCCTGGGATTTTTCATTCGCCAGGCCATTGCCGTTGTCGTCCAGCTGGGCCGTCTGCCCCCATGAACCCGAGGCCATCCAGACCGCCCGCCGCGCCTGGTCGAACGCCGTTCCGATGCTGCTGCCCTGGAACACCGCCCGCCAGAAGAAGCGCGAAAAGCTCAAGGCGCCCGCGCCTTCTCGCAGGCACGGCGCGCCGGCCCGCGTGCTGGCCAGATTGATCCGCTCCCGCTCCACCGGCGGCGCCAATTGCGGAATCCACGCCCCCGACCCGGCAAAGTCCATGATCACATTCACGGTCCGGTTGGAGGCCTGGAACAGGTCCAACGATTGATCCAACTGGGAGGCCGCCAACCACTCCCCCGAGTTCAGGCGCAGTTGGCTGTTGGCGCCCTGTCCCACGATGTAGACGGTCAGCCTATCCGCCGGTCCGCCCCAGTTGGTCGTGCCCGCCCAGTTGGTAATGGCATAGGAGATCGCGGAGAGGGAGGGCGAGGTGGCGACCTGCGAAGCCGCTTCGTGGCTCAAGTAACGCAGCCGGTTCGTCGCGAAACCCCGTTCCAGCAGGCTGTGCCAGGCATCGTTCGCCATGTTCCGGATGGACGCCCCGTCGGCCGCGTTGGTGGCGTCGCCGGCCACCAGGAGCACCCGCTCGTCGTAACTCGCCTGGTCCACGTAGCTCTGCCGCGGCAGGGACACGCTGCCCCAGATGTCCTTGGCGTAGTAGATGATCTTATAGGTTCCCTCTTCGCTGAACCCGTTGTAGTCCTGGTGGTAACGCCCGGGGTCGTTGGTGTAGACGAGGGCGAGTTCCGGTATGTCCTGCACCGGATCCGCCGCGTTGGTCGGATTGTGGCTGGGCGGCACCACCATGCACCAGACCCGCTCGATCGGATAGGACGACACGACATCGCGCGCCCACAGGTTTGCCGTCGTCCCGTCCATCAGCAGCTGGCGGCCGCACACCAGCCCGATCTGCGGAATATCCTTCCCCGCCACGAACGTCGCCCCCAGCCAGACATTGGTTCCCTCGGTTCCGCTCCCGTTGTCCGTGTAGGCCGGGCCCTGGTAGGTCAGCATGGCACTGCGCGCCTGTTCGTAGGCCCGCAGCACGTCGTAGCCGAGCATGATGCCGCCGAAGAAGGCGTCGGAAAAACTCACCAGCCCGCCCCCGATGAAATACGCCGGCTCGTTGGTCCCGGAGGAGGCGATCAGAATCCGCCTGGCGACCCCCGTGTAGCTCAACTGGTTGATCAGGGTCCCGGCATAGCAGCAATCCACCACCACCGTGACTTCCGTGGTGTAGGCGTTCTGGATGTCGTCCAGCCAGCCTTTCAGCGTTGTGCCCGGCAGCGTCTCCCCGGCATTGAGCCGGAAGTACCCGTTGGTGGAGGCCGCCTCGCCGTGATCCACAAGGTAGACAAAGAGTCTATGCGTATTGCCAGCCCAATTGGTGAAGGTCAGGCGCGCGTTGCCGAGGGTCGATTCAAGATCAATATCGTCGGCCGTTCCATTGCCGTCCACGTCGCGCCCAGGGACCGGGTTGAGGTACTGCACATGCTCCTTCCCGTAGCCCCGGTACAGCAACGTATTGAACGCATTGTTGGCCAGGTAGTCCGTCGCCGGCCACAACGGATCATCGGCGCCTTTGCGGCCCGCCACGATGATCGCCTTGCCCGCCGCCGCCACTTCCGCCGGGCTGATCACGTTCAAGTACGCGCGACCGAACATATTCCCGCCGTCCCAGGCCTCGACGATGTCCACGCAATCGGAAGTCGCGCCCGCCTGGTACGTCACGGACGTGGGGCTGGTCACCGTAATCGTTCCGCCGCTCGGCCGCTCGATCATGAACCAGGTGATGGGATTTGTTGAACCTTGTGCGGTCATCACCTGTGTGCTTTGCGCTACCAATGTCTTTCGTGGAGGACTGACCACCAGTTGCGGATAAAGAATAACCTCGCCGTTGGGGACGGAGGTGACTCGGCCCATGTTGTTGGTGACGAAGTACAGGTCGTTTGAAATAGCCCGGCCCTGGAGGCCGGCCCCCCAGCAAAGAAGCGCTAAAGCTGCCAGTACTTTTTTCATACATCCCCCTCGCAGGACTGGGCTCATTGTATTCACAGCCATGTCAAATCGACACATGAATCCGGCACCCGCATGTGGCCAATCAAGGCCATCTCCGCAACCTCTTCCGACCTAGCTCACGGCTCGTTTGTGCTCACAAACCCATCCAGATTGAAATCCCCGGCCAGATAACCCGTCTGTCCTTCCTGCCCCTCGCACATTGCCTTGTCCACCGCCGTGATCTTCCCATCCCCATCCGCATCGCCCGCGATCATCCCCCACGCGCCCGGCTCCAGTTCAACCGCGCCATTAGTTCCGGCATAATACTGGTCCGAACTGCTCGTGAAATCGAACGAGATTTGCTGGTTAGTGAAAATAATGGGTTGGGCGGACATGGCGGAAAGATGGTTGCGGTGGGAGACGACCAAGTAATTGGTCGTCAGCGGCGAGACCTCGATCAGTAGATTTGTATCGCCCTGATCCGAAAGAATCCTGCCATCATTTCGGAGGAACAGCGATCGAGCGTAAACAGGATTATTGGTAATGCCCGGCCGAACCTGCAACATAATCCAATCCGTGACATTGGACGGTATGTTTCCAACTGTCCGCGCATCGGCCACATAAGGAGAAGTTGGTGGAACATTGCTGCTCAACAATGTCGCCATCAAGTGGGCATTCGTGTCATACGGCCCCTGGAGAACCGCCTTCAGATTTCCGTCGAAATGAAATTCATACGCCCCCATGTCCACTGTTCCATTGACACTGCGCGGGCTGCCATCTAAATCACAGGCCCCAACCATCCACTGCTGGTTCTGGCCCCGATCGACACACGGAGAATTTGCAGCCAGATGAAAATCATTTGATGCTCTGAAATGGGGGGTATCCGTGATGTTTCCCGTCCCAGACGGCATCGGCGTTGTACAACTGTATTGAATAGTTCCCTGCACATAGTTTCCGCCAGTGTTGTTAAATATGATGCAATTGTTCGCCGAGCCCTGAAGCGTCCCGCCTGCGCTTGCGGCTCGATTGCCCACAACCGTGCAGTTGAAGAGAGTGCTTTGGAATGCCCCACCACCCGAGTCCGTGGCCGAATTGCCCAACAGTGTGCAGTTGAACAGGATACTTTGTATAACACCACCCCCTTCGCGGGCCGCGTTATCAACGAGAATGCAGCCGTCGAGCATGCTTTGATATGCGCCCCCTGCTTCGCCGGTGGCGGAGTTGTTCGAAAGAATGCAGCTATGGAGAAAGCTAACGTAGGTGCCGCCGGCGCCGCTCGCGGAATTTCCAGAAACAGTGCAATTGAACAAAGATCCCTGCGCCACCCCACCACCCGCCGAAGAAGCCGAATTGCCCGTTATCACGCAATTGGACACCACGGCCTGACTCTCGCACCACACGCCCCCGCCGCATCGCTCCGTGCGTTCATCCGTCATTGCCATTGTGCAACCACCTGTCAGGGAGAACCCCGCCAATTCAGCGTTTCGGCCGACGTACGCACAGCGCACCGCTCCATTGCCGATCGGGCCCCTCCCCCGGATGAACGTTACCAACGGTCCGTTCACGCTTCGCACAACGACCGGTTTATCGATGACAACCCGGTTGGTCATGTCTCCGTTTATTACGCGACCACCGGTATCATAAAGCCCGTTGGTCACCAGAATGGTTGCCCCTGGAACCGTGGCTGCATCGACCGCCTCTTGAATGGTGGTCGCTGCTGTGTGCCATGATGTGAAGGGGGAGTCGGGGAAAGTATTCGACTGGTTGACATAGTGTACAGGCGCAAGCACCACGTTGACCGTTGCCGAAGCCGAATTGCCAGCAGGATAACTTTCGTTGATCGCCTTCAGGATTACCACATACGTTCCGGTCGAAGCCCACGAGTGGTTAATTATGGGTCTATTGCTGACCACACCGTCCATCCCAAGAATCCACCAACTCTCTGCGGGATGGCCTTCTATCTGCGCAGTGAATTCAACCGGGAACCCCACCGCGAAGTTTGTATATTTTGCCATGATGGCGACGGATATATCGCCTGTCACGGAGCCGGATCGTTCATCACAACCCATGGAGGGAGGAGTAGCCCATGATTCACCATCTATATCCACACCGCTGGCATACGCAGCGCTACCTCGGCCGATACACGGCGATGCGCCACCAAGGCGCCAGGCGCTGGCAAGCAGGGGATCGCAGCCTAGGTTGCCCTCGCCTGGCGGGATCGGCATGGTGCAACAGTAGTTGAGTGTGCCTCCATTCCAGTTGGCCCCGCTAGCTGCGGAGTTGAACCAGATAATGCAGTTTCGAAGCCGGCCCGACTCAGTTCCACCACCGCCCAATCGCGCACAGTTTGCGAAGAGGGTGCAGTTGTTCAGTTCACCTTGCGATGATCCACCGCCCCAGTTAGCGGAGTTATCGGTCAGTGAACAATTATACAACTCCCCCCCGAACGATCCACCACCGACATCGGCATAGTTCCTGGAAAGTATGCAGTTGTAGAGCGCTCCGCCCAAGGTTCCACCCCCACCCTCGGAGGAATTGCCGGTGACTGTACAGTTGGAGAGCGAGCAGAAGTAGGCACCGCCGCCGTTCGCGAATGAGGAATTCGATGAAACGGTGGAGTCATGCAGCGCACTTTTATACGCTCCGCCGCCCCACCAACCTGCGTAATTCCCATCGACTGTGCAGTTGTGGAGCGAGCCTTGGTATACCCCACCACCGTGTGAGGCCGCAGAGTTTCCGGTGATCACGCAATTCGATATTTCACCGCCCGGTTCGCACCATAAGCCACCACCGCTTTGCGAAATAAATTCGTCACCGCTTGACCATGTCGCGCCGTTCGTCAACGTAAATCCCACTAGACTCGCATGGGCACCCACATAGGCGCACCGCACAGCATTGCTCCCAACGGGGCCCGCGCCCTGAAGGATGGTTACGGTGGGGCCGTTGATGCTTTGAACCGTCACCGCATTGGTAATCATCACACGGTTGGTCATGGCTCCATATACCACCCGCCCCCCGGTTGCATACACCCCATTGCTCACCAGTACTTCGTCACCATCAGAAGCCGCATCAATCGCATCCTGGATATTCGTCGCGGCAAAAACCCAGTTCGTGAACGGCGTCTGGTGCAGCCCGTTGGTGGAGACATAGTGCGTATCCGCCGATGCGGCAGTGATCAATAACCGGCAAATTATCACCGCTGAAAACAGCAGCTTTTCGCAATTATTCATTCGTCGTCACCACACCATCCAAATTGAAATCACCGGCGAGATAGCCTGTTCGTCCGACTTGCGATGTACAAACGGATCGGTCAACGGCCGTGATCTTCCCGTCCCCGTCCGCGTCGCCGGCGATCATGCCCCAGGCGCCGGGCGTGACTTCCACGAGGCTGTTCGTTCCGTCTCGCGCCTTTTCGGGGCCTGTGGTGAAATCATAGAAAACAGTGGCGTTGGTGTAATCCAGCGGCTGCGCGGACATGACGGATAGATGGTTCCGATGCTTGATCGTGAGGAAGTAGGAGCCGGGAGACGCTTCCAGATGAAGACCTGCACCCCCTTGGTCGCTAAGGACTGTGCCGTCGCAGCGCAATATCGCCTGTTCCGCGGCCATCGACACGCCTGACTGGGGATCCAAGAGTTCAACCAGAATCCAGTCCGTTGCATTCGAAGGCATTTCACCGCGAGGTATCTGGGTTGCGGCATAGAGTGAATGCATCGGCACGTAACCAAGTCGAGCCAGGTCGGTTCGCATGTCACCGGAAAATGGCCCTGATGCTCCCGCCAATTTCACGCGGATGTCGGTTTCCATGACGTACTCATAAGCTCCAATATCCGGCCGATGAAACACACGTGGCCGGCCGTCGTAATCGGACAACCCCTCAATCCCCTCAAAAAATACGCCCGCATCAACGCAGGACGAATGCCACGCGAGATGATAATCACCACCGGTGTCATCAGCGAACTCCGGCGGGGAGGATATGTTGCCCGCATCGGCGGGATGTGGCGTGGTGCAAGAGCCCGAGAAGGTGCTGGCAGAGTATCTGTTGGTCGTGTAATTGTGTCCCCACTGGGCCTGCGAAGCTGTGTTGTAATAGACAATGGAGTTCACAACCCGACAATTGTCCACGCCGCCAATCAAGGCGGCCGAATTGCTGATCACCGTACACCCATAAAGGCTACTTCTGTACGCGCCGCCGCCAGAGGCTGAAATGCCCTTGTCTTCGTATCCGGTGAAGGCTCGATTGTTCCTGACGATGCAGTTGAAGAGCTGGCTGCTGCCCGCGCCTCCGCCCCCGTCTTCCGCAAGGTTATCTTCTATCCAACAGCGGTGAAGCATGGCCTGGTTGACGCCACCGCCATATCCGCTGCCGTCGAAGATGACACCCCAGATAACGTAATTCAGGGCACGGTTCCCGAAGAATCCACAATTGTAGTACTCGCCGAAGTGGGCGCCGCCCGCGGTCCGTGCGGAGTTACCCGTGATGATACAATTAGTAACAATCCCCCCGGAAGCAAAGATGCCGCCGCCCGACTTGTCGGCGGCGATCACACCATCCGTAAAACGCGTGTGACCATTGGTGATTGTAAATCCGTCGAGGCGGCCCTGATTGGACAGAAAAACACCCCGCATGGCATTGCTCCCCAACGGCCCTGCGCCCACAATGAAAGTCGAATCCGGCCCGTTCACGCTTCGCAACGCTACACCATTGGTGATCACCACCCGGTTCGACAATATGCCCTGCGGCGTAATCGCGCCGCCAGCGTTATAAATGCCGTCGGTTACCAGCACGAGACTGCCAGGGATCGCAGCGTTCACTGCCGACTGAATCGTTGTCGCGGCAGTGGTCCAGTTGGTAAAGGGATATGCGGGTGAAGGCGAATGCACATTAACGTAATGGACAGGGTGATCCACCACCATAATCGTCGCGGCGGCCGTGACTCCGGTTGGGTGGTTCAGATTGTAGGCCGTGACGGATACGGTGTATAGCCCTCCGCTTGACCAGGCATGGCTGGCATGCAGATAGTTTGTTAGCCGCACGCCGTCACCGAAATCCCAGAGATTTGAGGCCACGGCGGAGAGGGTGTCCGCACGAAAGACAACCGCAAAATCCGTTGCCGCCTGCGCGAATTCTCCGATAACGGACAGGATGACAGAGCCCGTTAGATTCGCAGGATACAACTCGTCACAACCCATGGCCGGAGGGATGCGCCACGGCTCCCCATCCAGATCCGCGCCCACCATGTACTCCTCGCTGCCGGCACCCAGGCAAGGGGAGGAGGAGGCCAGGCGGAAGGGAGTAACGAGGTGAGGCGCCGCGCTCATATTCCCCGACGCCGAAATCGCGGGTGTGGTGCATGAGTAGGCGGTATCACCACCTTCGTGATTCGGCTGGACGGGCGCATCGTTGTCGTAAATGATGCAATTGCGCGACCATGAAAACCGAACCCCGCCCCCGGAGCCGCTCGCTGTATTGGCCACAATGCTGCAGTTCCAGTTCGACGAACTCTGAGTCCCTCCGCCCCACTGCGCCTGGTTGTTATAGACCGCGCAACTGAAGAGGGATCCGCCGCTTGCGCCACCACCAGTGCCTGTAGCAACATTGTGCTCCAGTCGGCAGGAATACAGGCGCGCTGCTCCTGCGCCGCCCCCATATTGGGCAATGTTGGAGGACAGAACACTGGCATGCACCTCACAATCTTCCCCCACACCTCCTCCAGCCAGCGCGCTGTTATTGGCAATCTGGCTGCGAAAGATTGTTGCGCCGTAAACCCCTCCACCATATGAAATTGCGGTGTTCCCTCGAAGCTCACTGTCATAGATGGTTCCACCTATTGCTCCGCCACCGGAGTTCGTGGCCAGGTTTCCAATAACGCGGCAGTTGTAAAGAGTGCAACTCCTGGCGCCGCCTCCCCACGCTGCTGTATTCGCCTCGATAGTGCAGTTGGACAGGACGCTGTAGATTGCGCCGCCGCCCCATTTCCCGGCTGTGTTTCCCTTGAGCCAGCAGTCGTAGAGCATGCCACCGTGGACCCCTCCTCCATAATCATTAGCATGGCTGGAAGCGACAATGCAGTTTGAGAGAACCCCGCTCTCAATATAGGCGCCGCCACCAGCGGTTCCAAACATAGTGGCGGTATGCCCATTGGTGAGGGTGAATCCCGAAACCAGCGCGCCGGGATGGTTCAGGTACAAGCAACGCACAGCCGAAGTCCCCAGCGGTCCTTGTCCCACGATCGCGGCAGCGGACGGCCCATTGACACTGGCGACGGTTATGCTTTGCGTTACGATGACTCGATTGACCGGGCTGACTCCAGGGAGCGTCCGCCCCCCTGCGACATACATGCCATTGCTGACTAGTACAGTGTCGCCATCGGAAGCCTCGTCGATGGCGGCCTGGATACTATTCGCCGCGCCGGGCCAGTTGGTGAACGGTGGAAGAGGGGTCGGGTTGTAGAGGTCAACGTAATGGGTGTCGGCATAAAGAGTAAGCATTGACCCCCGAGCCGTCATCAGCAACATTGCAAACCACAGAATTCTCGGCCCAGAACTGGAACGATGAACACTCGACTGTGGGCTAATCCTCATCCGTCACGACCCCATCCAAGGTGAAATCACCAGCCAAGTAGCCAGCCTGCGCCCGTTGCGACTCACATATCGATCTGTCCGCGGCCGTAATCTTTCCATCCCCATCCGCATCCCCGGCCATCATCCCCCACACGCCGGGCTCTAGTTGCGCGGCAGCGTTGGTCCCGCCGTAGTACTGGCCCGATCCGGTGGTGAACGAGTATTGTACCGCCTGGTTCGTGAAAACGATGGGCTGGGCCGACATGGCGGACAGGTGATTTCGGTGGCTGATGACCAGGTAGTTCGTTGTCCCTGGCGACACCTCGATGATGATATTCGTTTCGCCTGCCGCATTGATAATCCGTCCATCGTTTCTCAGAAAGGCGCTTTCGGAGAAGATCGCCGAATTGCTCGGGTCGGAACGCATCTCCAGCAAAACCCAATCGGTCACATTGGACGGAATCTGCAAAACGGCGCGCGGATCTCCGGCATACGGAGCGGAAAAGGGCATATTGCTCGGCAGGATTACCTTCATGGTGTGCAAGGTTGTGCAGTAAGGGCCCTGCAGAAATGCCTGCAAAGTGGCATTATAATGGAACTCATAAGCTCCCATATCGACCTTGCCATTGATGATCCGCGATACCCCAGCTAAATCCCTTGTCTCGGCCATGCCTTCCTGATTCACGCCCGCATCGATGCAGGGAGAATTCGCCGTAAGTTCAAATTGGTCTGTAAGCTTGGGGTCGCTAGTTATGTTACTGCATGCGGCCAACGCAGGAATTGTGCAACTGTTATTGATTCTGATGAACACGGAATCGTTGTGATTTGAGCCTGTCGGTGCAGCATTGGAGTAGACAATGCAATTGTTCAGTTCCCCATCATATACCCCGCCACCTTCACTTGAAGCGGTATTGCCAACCACGGTACAGTTGTTTAAACTGCACAAGTACGCGCCCCCTCCTGTGCGGGCAGAATTGTGAACAAGTAAACAATTATTTAGTGTTCCATAGAGAGCGCCGCCCCCCTGGTCCCCTGAATAGTTCTCGCTCAGTATACACCTATTCAGCGTGCCACCACCTGAGCCGCCACCACCAAACCATCCTACGAGGCCTCCAAGCGCCATGTTTCCCGTTAGGAGGCAATCGTTTATGGTTCCGCCATCGCAGCCTCCGTCAAAATACGCCGTGTTCCCGGCCACAATGCAATTGGATACAATGCTGCCCGCTTCACACCATACACCCCCGCCTCGATAGTCGCTGGGATAGTCGCCTTCGGTGCGTGTTGAGCCGTTCGTTAGCGTGAAGCCCGACATGATAGCATGCGCCCCCAAATAGGCACACCGCACCGCCGAATTACCATTAGTCGTGAATGGATCATGCGCCCCTTGTATGACAGTCACGGCCGGACCATTAACGCTTTGCAGCGTGATGCGTTTGATTACGACCACGCGATTGGTCAAAGCCCCATAGATCATCCGGCCACCCGTTGCGTAGATGCCATTTGTTACAAGGACCAATGCGCCAATCTGAGAAACAGCATCAATGGCGTCCTGAATATTGGTTGCAGCAGTCTCCCAAGATTCAAACGGCGCCGAAGGGGTCTCGCTGTTGAGGTTCACATAGTGAACCATACGACTCGCAACATGAACTGAAACGCCGGCAGCAACCCCTGATGGCTTGCTTTCATTATAAACACGAAATACCACTTCGTAGTCGGCAGTAGAGGTGAAAACATGCTCGGCATACACTTGATTGCTAGACACCACCCCATCGCCCCATTCCCACACACTAGCCGTTGTCCGACCGACAGCATCTGCTCGGAACTGCACAGGTATCCCGACCGCAACATTGGTATAGGAAGCCCATATGCTGACATTCAACGCCCCGGTGATGGAGCCAATATGCAATTCATCGCACCCCATCGACGGGGGGCTTAGCCAAGGCTCTCTATCGATGTCATATCCTGATGCGTACAAGCTGCTGCCGGCGCCCTTGCAAGGCGATGCCAATGCCAAATGAGACGCGCTTGCCAAGCCAGGTTCACGACTAATGTTCCCGGGGCCGCTCGGCAGCGGCGCAGAACAACTGTGCTCAAACGTCGAACCGCCATGATTGGGCCCCGAGGGAGCATCATTGTAATATACAATGCAGTTGTACAGACGATCCCCATGCGATCCCCCATCATATTCAGCGGAATTCCCGACCACCGTGCAATTGTTCAGAGTGCATTCATAAGAGCCGCCACCTAGAAACGCCGTATTTCCGCTAAGAAAGCAATTGCATAATGTGCTTTCACTGGCAGCACCGCCATAGTCGGCGCGATTCCCCGACAGCATGCAGTTTTGTAAGACGCTTCCATCGGCGCCACCCCCATTACTTCCATAGAGGCCGTCCGAGGCCCAATTTCCATCGAATGCACTGGCAAGCACCGCGCTCCCATACACTCCCCCGCCATAGCTCGCTCTGTTCGACGTGATTGCGCAATGGATTAAAGTGCCGCCATAACTCCCGCCGCCAATACCGGCGGCCGAATTCCCTTTTAACACGCAATTGGATATCACCGCGTTTGTGCTTTGGCAAAAAGCGCCACTACCGTACGCATTATCATCAGCGCCAATCGATGTCCTCGTCGAGCCTCCTTCGATTGTAAAGCCCACAATGATCGAGCCGTCTACCATCCAGACACCGCGCACAGCAGCATCGCCATATCCATCACTACTTGGATCTTTTGATCCCATAATGATTGTGTGTTCGGGACCTCCTACAGCCTGCAGAGTGATGGGCTTGTCAATTATCACGCGATTGGTCAGCACATGCTCACCGCCCGCCTCCCGTCCACCTAAGTTGTAAATCCCGTTGCTCACCAAAATCATGTCGCCATCTGTTGCCGCATCGACTGCATCCTGGATAGTGCGTGCAGCGATCATCCAGTTCGTGAACGGCGTCTGGTGAAGGCCGTTGGTCGAGACGTAAAGCGTGTCGGCTGATGCCGCAGTGATCAGATACATGCAGATTATCACCGCCGAAAACAGCAGCTTTTCGCCATTATTCATTTGTCGTAAACAATACCATCCAAATCAAAATCGCCGCCGAGATAACCGGTCCTCCCGACCTGCGACGTGCAAATCGATCGGTCAACCGCCGTGATTTTTCCATCCCCATCCGCATCCCCGGCCATCAGGCCCCAGACTCCGGGTTCCAGTTGCGCGGCGGCGTTGGTCCCGCCGTAGTACTGGCCCGCTCCGGTGGTGAACGAGTATTGCACCGCCTGGTTCGTGAACACAATGGGCGCGGCCGACAGGGCCGAGAGATGGTTGCGATGGCTGATCGCCAGGTAGTTGGTCGTCCCCGGCGACACCTCGACAACCAGGCTGGTCTCGCCGGCGGAGGACACCACGGCGCCATCGCTGCGCAAGAAGGCGCTGCGGGTAAATGTGGGCGCGTTGGTGAGCCCCGGGCGCGCCTGGACCAGCACCCAATCCACTACATTGGATGGAATTTCCGTAACGGCGGCGGGGTCGGCGGCATAGGGCGAGGCAAACGGAAGGTTGCTCGCCAGGGCTGTGGTCATGGCGTCCAGGTTCGAGCTGTACGGCCCCTGGAGGAACACCCGCAGGGCGGCGCCGAAATGGAATTCATAGGCCCCCAGGTCAATCCGTCCGTTCACAATGCGGGGGGCGCCTTCCACGTCGATCGCGACTTCCCGCCAGGACTGGTTCATGCCCCGGTCGATGCAGGGCGACCAGGGCTGCAGCCGATAGGTGTGCGCCGGCCCGTCCGCGAAGCCGGGCGCGGAGGACTGGTTTTCCGTTCCGTTGGTCGGCATCGGTGTCGTGCACGAGTAGAAAAAAGCCGTGCCGCTGTAATTGGAGGCGCCCCACGCGTCCATGTTGTCGACGACAATCGAGTTTTCCGCCTCGCCCAGCAGCGTCCCGCCGGCCAGGAGGGCCGCCCTGTTCCCGGCAACCGTGCAGTTGCGAAGGATGCCCGCGCACGCCCCGCCCCCCGCCGATGCGTGGTTGCTGAAAACGACCGAGTCCGAAATACGCACATTGAACACGCCGCCCCCGTAGTTGGTCGCGGTGTTGCGGAAGATCATGCACCGCTCGGCGGTCCCCTCGCTGCAGCCGCCTCCCCAACCGGCCGAGTTGTCATGGACGAGGCAATCGCGCAGCATGCTGCCGAATGCGCCGCCCCCGAATTGCGCGGCCGTGTTGCTGCCGATTGTGCATCCGGCCAGCGTGCCCCCGAAGCTCCCCCCGCCATCGTGCGCGGCATTTCCCGCGATCAGGCAATTCGACACCGTTCCGCCGCCGTCGCAGAAGACCCCGCCGCCCGCCAGTTCGCCATCCCCCAGCGCGCCCTCCGCGCGGGTGTGGCCTTCCGTCAGCGTGACACCTTCCAGCACGGCGCCGGCCGTGAGGTAGGCGCACCGTATTGCGCTGGTTCCCAGGGGCCCCTGCCCCCTGATGACCGTCGCCCATGGCGTCGGATCCAGGGCCCGAACCGTCATCGGCTTGTCGATCCCGAAGCGGCACCGCATGAGCGCCGTCAGGTAGCTCCCCTGCTCGTAGACGCCCGTCGCCAGCATGGTGACACCGCCCGCCACCTGCACGGCGTCCACCGCCGCCTGGATGGACGTGGCGGCCGACGCCCAGTTCGTGTAGGGGGGAAGGTGCCCGCCCCTCGGAGAGGCGTAGTTGGTGAAGCCGGCCAAAATGGCGACCGTCGTCGTCGCGCAGCATGCCGCGCCCGTGTTCCAGGCGCGAAGGACCACCGGGAAGGTTCCGGTGACACTCCAATTCCGCGCGACCACCGGCGCGCCGGGCAACGAACTGCCGGCCAGGATCCATTCGTATCCCTCGGCGCGCCCCGCGATGACGGAGCGGAAGCGTAGTTCATAGCCCGTTATCGCCTGCGTAGATACCGCGGAGATCGCGACGGACAGGGCCCCGGTGATGCCGCCGGACCAGACCTCATCGCATCCCATGTCCACGCGTGAACCTTCGATGCGGCCCTCTCCGTCGCAATCCGCGTCGCCCGCGACCAGGCCATTGTCTCCGGCATCGATGCAGGGCGAAGTCGACACGAGATGGGGATTGTCGAAGCTCAAGATGCCGGGCTCGTCGGAGATGTTGCCGTCGCCCGGCGGCAGCGGCAGGGTGCAGCAGTACGAGAGCGTCCCCGGCTGCCAGTTCGGGTCCGAACTGGCGACGTTGTAATAGACGATGCTGTTGGCGATGGTCCCCGCGCTGATGCCGCCGCCGGCATGGAATGCGCGGTTGTTGACCACCGTGCAGTTTTCGACCCGGCTGCTGCAGGCGCCGCCCCCGGTATTGGCTTCGTTGCCGCAGAGCATGCTGTCCCGCACGGCGCCGCCATACACGCCGCCGCCATAGCCGGCCACGTTGCTGGAGATGACGCAGAGGCGCACGAGGCCGCCGGTTTCGCACCAGGCGCCGCCGCCGCTCAATTCGTGATGCCGATCTCCCGTTATATGGGTCCCCCCGCCGGCCAGGGTGAAGCCCTCCAGCGTTGCATTACTGCCCACGTAGACGCAACGGACGCTGTTGCTGCCGAGCGAGGCCCCCCGGCCCGCAATGGCGGCGGACTGGGCGCCGTTGACGCTGCGGACCACGATGGGCTTGTCGATGGCTACCCGGTTGGTCATGGTCCCAAAGACCGCGCGGCCGCCCTGGGTATAGACGCCGTCGGCGACCAGCACGGTGTCGCCCGGCGCCGCCTCGTCGACGGCGTCCTGAATGCTCGACGCCGCGTGCGCCCAATTGGTGTAGGGAGCCAGCGGCGCGGACCCGCTGGCGCTGACAAAGTGCGTGTCGGCCAGCGCCGCACAGGGGATTAGCAAGCAACCAGCTAAACACGTCGCCCGCGCCGACGCGGCGGCTCCAAGCTGTCGAACACTTTTCATCGTTTTCTTGTCGATGGATTCACGAAGAAAACCTTCTATTCACCAGCCCGGGGGCCTCTCTTCGCGCGCACGCGGCCAACTCCTGTTGGTCAGGATGTCGGGAGCCTAGGGATAGTCCAAGCCGGGGGTCTCAATCTGCACGGCATCTTCCAGGAACGGCGTGCCTATGGTCCAATCCTGAACGAATGTAAGCTCTTTCACACGCAAACGATCAAAATCCGCGGGAGCCATGGTGCTGAAGTCAATGCTGTAGTTTCGAAATCCCTCTTCCAGAAGCACGACAACCTGCCCCATGTGTTCATCTCCATCCCTATACGTCACTCGCATTCGCGCTCCTGCTGTGCCCTTGGCTGCAAACGTGTAGATGGCTGGGAGGCGAAAGAGGAGCACCCCCCCGCGATGGATTGCAACGTATGCAAACGCGCCGGGATCCGCAGTCAGATCATATTCATAGCGGAATCCGCGCGCTTCCGGCATGCCCGTGGCGACGATAATTCCGTTCGACCCTTCCTCGCTCGTATTCCCTCCGTCTGGCACCCATGCCGGGTAGTACGAGCCGAATGACGACAGCGCGTTGGTGTCGTAGGCCGTCCCGGACAGCAGAATATTCGACTTCTGGTCGTATGGAACTCCCTTCGTCCGGACATTCACCAACCCGCTCGCCCGGGACCAGCCGGCCACCGCGCCGTCTACCACAACCGCGATGGCTCGGATGTGCCCCGGATCGAAGCCGCTGCCGCCGGCCGCGAGCAGTTCGGCCGCCGGCACCCTGTAATTCCGTTCATTACGGCTTAATGCGCCGAGTATGACCACCGCCTTCCGGCCGCCCGTATCCGTGGCCTCCAGTTTGACTTCGGTTGTGCCGGACGCGGACAAGCCGAGCACAATGCCATTGACGGACGCATCGAACGGGGTCCCGTCGAACCACAGCATGCCGCCGGCCCAATCGGTATTAGCCCTGGAACTTCCATTGGCCAGGTTGAACCGGAATTCAAACCGCTCGGAAGACAGCAGGTCCAGAGCCGTCAGCGTGTACGCGCCGCCGGGATGCAGCCGGTACAGCAGGGGCTGCAGGGCCGTGAAGTCCGTCACCGCGTCGGAGGTCCAATGCTCGTTGGTCTCGCCGCCGCCCGCCGCCCCGGAGATCGGAAGCTGAACGCGCAGCCGGTAGAAGCGGTTGGTCTCCCGGTCATGATCGAGAAGCCAGATGGTGCCGTCGCCAGACGGTTGCACGGAGAACCAGTTCGACCAGGTTCCGGAAACCAGGGAGTCCTGCACGTCGAAGTGATAGCGGCGCAGACGCGACCCCTCGCAGAAGACGGCCGCGTTGGGGCCGGCCGTGGCCACTCCCACCAGGGGCAGCGAGTCCGGGTCGCGCGGGTCCGTGTCGGCCCAGTATTCCTGCTCCAGCGTATAGCCGTCGCCGTCCTCGTCCGAACCGGGGGCCGCGTTGGTGGGCGCGCCGTAGCGCCCTTCTTCCCAGGCGTCCGGGATCGTGTTGGCATTCGTGTCCACCCCGCGCACGTCCACGGCCAGCGGCGTGCCGGCGCCGCTGGTCTCGCGCCAACGGACGTCCACGAGGCCCTCCACGTAGACGGACACATCCGAAGTCCGCGCCCCGGACCCGATGGCGGCCCATTGCACGCGCAGCACCACTTCGTCCATGGAGTCCGAGAGATCCTGCGTCTGGAGGGCCGCGATCCGGGTATAGCCCTTGGAGAACGAGGCCGCGTCGGCCTGGAAATAGGAATAGAAGGGCGTGCTCGGGCTGGGCGTAACGTCGAGGATGCGCAGCACATCGGGCTCGTAGACGAGAACGATCTGGAACGCGCCCGGGTTCCGGTCCGGCGCCCGGATGCGCAGGTCCGTGGTGAATTCCCAATTGGTGGCCGCGTAGACGGGATTGGGTTCGAACAGGAACTCCGTGGGGCCGGCCCAGGCGCCGTCCGTGCCCGCGGCGAGAAACGCGACCGCGAAGGCCGCGCCAGCGCGGCAGCGAGAAAGGATGCTCATACGGCCCCCCTTATCCCGGCGCCGTTGTCCGGGCAGGCCGCCCGCGCGGGCCTGGAGGTCCAGTACACGAGCGCGCTGCCGAACAGGAAACTGAAGAGGATCGGGCTGGAATAGAGCGTCCACCGGGAATCCAGGGCCAGGCTGCCGGCCAACAGGGCCGCGCCGAAAGCCGTGCTCGGCAGCATGGCGCGGAAACATTCCGCGAACGTCCGTTCCGGCACGGCCTCCTTGCGCATCGGCCGCCAGCTTCGCGCGGTCCAGGGCGCCAGCAGGATGAAGATGGAGTCGTAGAACAGGTTGTTCAAGAGCACGGCCGTGCCGGTCGCGGCATCCCGCAACACCAGCAGCGCCTCGCGGAGGCCGCGCGCGAAGCGCTGTTTGTAGGCCCACATGAGGCCCACGGTGGCCACCGAGATACCCCCCATTTCGAAATCCAGCGCCGCCGACCCGCCCAGGAACACGGCCTGTGTTTTCAGCAGCGGGCCCGCCAAGCTGTTGTGGGCCAGCAGGCCCAGGAGCACCCAGAGCAGGAACACGGGCTGCACGATGTAGATGTAGTTGGCCAGGGCGAGATGAAACCGCGTGCCGAGCGTAAGCCGGCGGCGGAACAGCAGGGGCCAGGCCTCCAGGGTGCCCACGATCCATCGCCGGCTCCGCCGGCGGAACTCGAGATAGTCGGCCGGGAACATTTCGTGCGTATGCACGTCGGAGCAGAAGGCGATGCCCCACCCCGCGCGGTCGATGGCCGCCGTGTCCCACAGATCGTGGCTGAGCACGGCGGCCGGCACGCGCAGCCGGGCGAACGGGGCGCGCCGGATGAGCGCGCCGTGGCCATAGTAGGGCGACTGGCCGAAGAGGGCGAAGTTCACCTCGCAGAAGGCCTTCTGCACGATGTTCTGACCCGGCTCAAGAAAACGGGCAAACCGCGTCCGGCTGCCCGCGATCTGCAGGTGGGATTGGAACACCATGAACCGGCGATTGGCCGGATGCTCCGCCTTGGCCACCAGCCGGGCGACGGCGCCGGGATAGAGAATGGAGTCGGCGTCGCAGACAATGAAATAGTCGTATTCGCGGTGGGCGCGCGCCCATTGCGCGATGGCCACATGCTTCCGGCCGAGGGGGTTGGAGCCCGGTCGGTAATGGTGCGCGCGATGCGGCCCGAACTCCTCGCGCAGCGCCCGAACGACGCGCTCCTCGCTCCGCCGCAGCGCCTCGTCGTCGGAATTCGATATCAGCCACAGCTCGTTGAGCGGGCCGTCGTTGCCGGCCATCGTTTGCCGCATACGCCCGGCGAAATCGCCGGGTTCGTTCTTGACGACATACAGGATGGCGGTGCGGACGGCGCGGACCGGCTCCGCCTCCGGCAGGCGGCGGGCGCGCAGCCGGATCGAGACGAGGCAAACCACCACGAGGTAGCACAGATTCAGCGCGACGAAAAAGAAGCCGACGATCCACAGGGCGCCGATCAGCGGGCTCCCCTGCCGCCATTCGAGCATTCCGGCCAGCAGGATGGTCAGCAACAAGGCCAGCCATCCGATGGCTCCCAAATACAACGAATCGCGCCTCATCATGCCCCTCGTCTGCACGCGTTTTATCGGAAGCCCACGTCGTCCACCCACAGGCTTCCCGACATCCGATCCCACTCGAACGTCATTTCCATGTTTTCCACATGGGTCAAATCAATGCCGCGGGCGGCGAAATCGGCCAGGGGCAGGCAAACCACGGCCCAGCCCGTGCTGATGCCGCTGTATTTTTCGACATCCAGGCCGCGCTTCACCACGCCGTCGCCCAGGTACACGTTGGGCTTCTCTCCGCCCTCCTGGCCGCGCAGCCGCATCTCGAGGACCTGGTATCCGGACAGGTCCAGCCCGCCCAGCCGGGCGCCCCAACCGCAGTACGAGAACCCATCCGGCCCCAGATCGAGCCCGATGCTGCCGCCATACGCCACCATAAGGCTGCGGCCCTGGTCGTCTCCCGCCCGGGCGGCGATGGAACTGCAGCGAATGCCGGCCGCCCCGTTTTCAAACGTGTAGCACCGCCCCCCCATCAGGTTCCGCTCCCAAGCCGCGCCCTCGAAATCGGCCACCGCCAGTTCAGGAGCGGGCGAAGAGTCCTGCGGCTCGAACCGCACGTTGTCCAGCAGCACCCGTCCCTTTCGGACCTCCTGCCGATCGGAAAAGCCAAAAGCCACGACGGCCACGCGTTCGATATCCACCGATTCGGAGAATCCTTGCAGCGGGATGCGCGCCCTGGACCATCCGTCCCCGCCCGCGCTCGAGACATACCGGCCCATGGAAATCGCGGTCTCCCGCCCGTCCGCGTCTTTCAGCGAAACAGCCGGCCGAAGTCCTTCGTCGCACCGGATGTCAAAACAGAGCCAGTCGTAGCCCCGCAGGTCGCGGTCCCCCAGGCCGGACCAGTAGCCTCCGTAGGCCCCGCGGCGGCTCACATCCACGTCCAGCGCCAGGCAGGAGCCGGTCTGCGAGTTCGCCTGCGCGCGGGAAGACTGGCAGGCCTGCCCGTCCGAACCATAGGACGCCGCCGGAAGCCCGAGCCGATTGCGGCCGTCGTCGCGATCATAGTCGTCCAAACACAGAACGGCGCCGTCGTGTTCCCGGCCGCCGGCCGCCAGGCGTATGCGGTCAAGCCAGAACGTCGCGTCACGCCTGTTCCGGCCGAACTCCAGGGCCATGTATCCGCCCACGTCCCAATCGGCGAAGATGATTTCCTCCACCTGCGTGTGCCGGGTTTTCCTTCGCAGGAAGCGAGCCAGATCCACGCTCGCCGAGCGCCATTGACCGTCCGCCATGATGCCGGGGATGGCCCCGAGCGTCGAAATATTGAGATCCTGGCCACAGGTATCAACCGGGTCATCGGTGAACCGCAGGCGGTGCCAGCGCCCGTGAACCCGCAAATAGATGTCGATCTTGATATCCTGGTCGATGCGGTAATCGAAAGAGAACTGCGGGTACTCGCGGACGTCGAACGGGCGATCCAGCACCGTAAACGAGAAATTGCCGCCGAACCGCTCTTTCTTCAACTCCAGGCATCCGTCGCCGGCGGCGCGCTCCACCCGGGCTAATGCCGCGCCGACCAGCCGATCCCGCGGCCGGATGGAGCCCAAGTCCCGATCGAACGTGTTGTCGAGCAGGATACCGGGCCCCGCCGGGATGAGCGGCTCCGGGGGCGAGATGGCCTGCGCTACGGTGGATCGGCCTGGCGTCGCATCCGCGGCGAGCGCGTAGACCGCATCCGGCGCGGGCAGTTCCTGAAGGATCGTCCGGTATGTCTTTCCGGATTCGTCGCGATCCGTCGGGAGCCAGATCCACGCCTGTGTTGTCGCATCATACCGGCAGAGGCCCGTCCTGTCCGGGGCCGCCGTCCCGCCGGGGGGGGCGGCGAATTCGAGCACGATGTCCTTGATGAATTTCTCCCCCGGCTCCCTCACCCGGTACGGCTCCGTCAGCAACTGCATGCCCGCCGGCGCCTCCGGAACGGGCCGGTCGAGCTCGGAAAACGGCAGGATCGTGAAGACGCGGAACTTGTCCAGCAGGCCCTGCTCCGGGAAGCGCATCGTCGCGACGCCATCGGGGCTGACCACACGGCCCGGGAGGCATTGCGCGATGGCCCGGCCCACCTCGCATGTCACGCGATCTTCAACCGTCTGCCCGTCCTTCCCCTCGACGACCAGGCGCACGGTGTAGGCGCCGTTGAGATCGGTCGGGTCGTCCGCCGGATGCCACGGCAGGTGCTCCCAGTTCTTGAGCCCCGTATTCCACGTGGCCAGGTTGCCGCGGAGATCCAGGTCGCCCTGCATCCAGGACACGTCCCGCAAATCGGGAGGGCTCTCTTCCGCGTGGTCTGAAGAACGGAGCAGATGCCACTCCGCCGGATCGCGGCCGCGCCCGAATTCCACGCGGAAGCGCGCGAAATTCCGCCCGCCGGCGTAGCCGTAAACCGGGATATCCGATCGCAACAGGCTGCCGTCGGGCGGCACGATGATCCTGGCCGCCAGCCCGCGGTCCTGCGGATCGAATGCCGCTTCGCCGCCTATGACCGCTGATCCGGCCGGCGGCTGCACGAACGTGGGACAGTAGCCATAGCCCGTCATGGCCCGGACGGCGTACTTCCCGCCGATGGCGGCCGACCGGCTGCTGGTCGTCGGCGTTGCGTGCGTGATGTTGCCGGCGCCGAAGGAGGCGCCTCCGTCCGCGCCCGATAGGCTGTACGCCCATTGCATCTGCACGCTGACCGTGCTCACGTAGACGACGGCCTCGGCCACCGCCAGCACGGCGTCCAGTATCGCGCCGCTGAACGTCAGCGCCGCCTCCCCCATGGCCCGGTAGATCTCGACCATGTCGCCGACGCCAAGACCGGTGCGGTCCACAAACTGGAGGGGTGAATTGCGCGCATAGGCGTAGATATTGATGCCACCCGCCATCCCCATCGGATCGACGGACAGGAACCGGCCCATGTCCGGCGAGTAGTACCGCGCCCGGTGGTATTGCAGGCCCGTCACGTCATCGTAGGCCAATCCGCCGTATCGCCACGGATTGCTGTTCGTGCCGTGCCCCAACGGTTCTCCGAAGGGCGCGTATCGATATTCCTCGCACAGCCCCCCCGAGGCATCGGTCAAGCCCACGACGCTCTGCCGGGCGTCCTGGGCATAATAGGTGCGCGCCGCGCCCCGGTCCATGCGCACAACCTCGTCCGGGACGGCGCCCCACACCCACCGGCCCAGCGTGCCGTGCGCCGCGCTTTCCTCGAGGACCACCTGCCCGCCGCTCCAAAGCTGATAAACCGCGCCCGTCCCGTTCCGGATGAGGACACGGCAGCCCAGGGGATCGTAACCGTATTCGTTCGTCACCGAGGCGGTTTCCACGCGCACGAGGCGGTTTTCGGCATCGAACGTGTAGCGGTTCGTCACGCCGGCCGCCTGGCGTTGCGCCAGGTTCCCGTTGGCATCGTAGCTGCAGGCGGAGGCGCCGATATTGGTGTACTGGTTGAGATTATTGACCCCGTAGGCCCACTCGCTCTGACCGTCGAAAGACGACGTGCGATTGCCCATCGCGTCGTAGGCATAGCGGCGCATCCAGCTGTCGCGAGACCCCGTCGCGTTCGTCAACTGGCCGATCTCGTCATAGGCGTAGTACTCGATGCCCTCGAGCGTATCGCAGGAACTCACGTTGCCGCGCGGATCGTAGCTATAGGAGAACCGGATCAGAAGGTTCGTGGTCGGACCGTAGTGCAGGATCGCGGACAACCGGTTGAGGGCATCATAGCGGTAGTCCGCAAACGTCCCGTTCCCCAGGCGCTTTCTGGTCACGCGCCCGCCGGCATCCCGGTCATAGGCCGCCACCAGGGCGCCTGTTGCGTCTTCGCGAATGGCGCTCAAGAATCCGAAGCGGTCATAGGCATACCCGAGATTCCTGCCGTCGGGATCCGTCATGCCCGCTTGCCGGTCCCCGCCGTCATACGCGTAGACGAACGACCGCCCCCCCGGATAGGTCACGCGCACAAGGCGGTCGGCCTCGTCGTACACGTTCGAGATCGCCCAAATCGTGTTGGAAGCTTGCGCCAGCCGTCCGGCCGCATCGTACTCATACATGTCGCGCGCGCCGCCGGGATAGGTCCTGGAGAGAAGGACGCCGCGCCCATCATACGCGTAGGACATGACCGCTCCCGAGCGGGTGGTCTTGGACGTCGGCAATCCCCGGGCATTGTAGACGTACGTCTCCTCGGTTCCGTCGGCGAAGACGGCCTTCAGAAGATTCCCGAGGGCGTCGTAGACGAAGCGCGACAGCGCGCCGCGGCTGTCCCGCAGTTCCAGCAGCTTGTGGGTGTCCGCGTCGTAGCGGAACGCGAAGGCGTGTCCCGCCGCGTCCACCATGTTCGTCATGTTCCCGTTCGCGTCATAGGCGTAACGGGTGGGGCGGCCGAAAGCATCCCACTCCTCGATGCGGTTGAACAGGGCGTCGTAGCGGTTCGAAATCGAGTGGCCCAGCGCATCGGTGAAAAGGACCGGCTGGCGCCGGACGGTATAGGCCGCGATCGTTTCGTTCGAAAAAACGTCGCGGATGCGCGTGACGCCGTCCGCCTCGTACGCAAACGTTACGGCATTGACGCCATCCTTTCCCGTGGTCCGGACAACCCGGCCCTGCTCGTCGTACTCGTAGTGCGCCTCCGTGCCGTCCGCGAACGTCACGGACTTCAACCGGTCGTTGATGTAGTAGTGGGCGTTCGTGTAGTAGGAGCAGGTTGTCGTGTCGCCGCCCGGGCCGGTCACCCGGACGAGATGCTGGCCGCCGGCGTCGTACTCGTAAAGGGTCACGCGCCCCACGTGGTCCACCAGGTTGGTGATCCGGCCCTGGCTGTTGTAGCGCACGGTCAGGGCGTCGCCGGAGGAATGAAGCACGTTGGTGACCCGCCCCTGCTCGTCGTAACCGAACGTCAGCCGGTTCCCGTTCCGGTCTTCCATGAAAAGCGCCTGCAGGTCGTCCCTGAACTGGTAGGCGAGGCCCGACTTCTCCTCGAGCCGGAAACAGCCGCCGGTGAAGGTCAGCGTCGAGTAGTCTCCCACGGGGGATTCGTAGGATCCGTCCGGCCGGCTCCGATAGTACCGATGGAAGGGCGCGCGGCCGTGGAAGAGCACCGTGCCGTCGGCGAACTCATCGAGCTTCACCGCGAAATCCGGCTTCCAGGAACGCCCGAACGGCCCCAGCAGGGGATAGCTGTTATGCCCGTCGCCGATGAAGCGCCGGAGCTGCAGCGGGAATCCGGCGCCCGGGCACTGCGCATCCACCGCGTCGGCAATCGACGGAGGCCCGAAGCTGGGATGCGCCAGCGCCACGACCTGCTCCGCCTCATCGTCTCCGATCGTCACGCGGACGACGTAATCGGCGGCCGGGAGCGCGGCCAGCGTGTCCCAGTGGAAGAGATACGACCGCTGGCCGGCCACGAGGGACATGGGCTGAACTCCGGAGTCATAGCCGGCGCTCTCCGACCGTATGCGGATCGTCCCGTTGGTCGCGGCCGCCGGGAAGAAGGACTCGAACGCCTGGACGACAAGCATGCTGCCCGCTTCAAAGACACGAGTCCCCCCGAACGGGGTGTCCACGTAAACGATAAGCGATTCCCCGCCCAGGTGCCGGGCGATGATGAAGGCGTCGTCGACGTCGATCTTTCCGTCCTGGGAGGCGTCGGCAGCATTGGTTTCGGCAAGCGGGACCTCGTGAACCAAGTACTGGAGGACGTGGCGCACGTCCTCCATGTCGACTATTCCATCGTCGTTGGCATCGCCCGGCTCCGTCGCCGCCCTGGCGGCGTCCCATGGCGCGGCCAGCGCCAGGGCGGCAAGGATCACCACGGCTTGGAGGCTCCCCCTCATGTTTTTGCTGCTCATCACGCGGACGCCGACGTCAACCACTCCTTCTGCCTGCCATTTACCAGAAGAAAGCCCTGAATGAAAGCCCGCGCCGCAGCCGAAATGGCCGCCGGCCGTCCTGTCGCGCCGGATCACGGCTCCTCCCCGGCCTCGGCGCGCGCGGCGATCCGCTGCGCCAGGGCCTCCAAGGCCGGTTCCCAGGTCCCGCCGGCGACCACGATGGACATCCGGTAGTCGCGCAAGGGGCGCAGCGCGCGGGCGCCGCCGGGTTCCGCAGGCCAGAGGAGAGGGTCCGCCACGCGCCCCCCCGCCGAGGCGTCCCGGAGCCATCGCGCGAGCTGCGCGCGCACGACCGGCGCGTCGGAAGCCACCCGGAAGGGCACGCGCTGGATGGGTTGAGCGACGCGGAGTCCGGAAGGGTTCCAATCGCGCAGGTCGCTACTCGACAGCGCCTCCGGGAATGCCGCGACCACCGCCGTCTTCAGGCGCTGAAGAGGCCGGGGGGCCGGCAACGGCGCCATGGCCCGAGGCACGGAATAACCCAGTTCAAAGACGGTGGCTTTGCGGCCGACGTCGTCCGTGAACCGCCCCTCTTCGTACACCGGCAGGACGTGGACGGCCGTGGCGGGCACGTCCGGGAGGGCGGACGCCAGCGCTGTTTTCACATCCGCGGCCATCCGGGGCGCGGTGAATCGGCCGATGACGGCCGCCCGTTGGCCCAGGTCCCGCTCATAGCTCCTGACCCCGTGAACGACGAGCGCCGTGCCGCCCGTCGTCGACCACGCGCCGTGGCTGAATGTCCACGGCTGGCCCGGATCGGCGAGCGCAACGTTATCCGGGCTGACCCACGCTTCGTAGCGGCATTCGCACGAGACCCTCTCGACGTCACCGGAATGCCGCTCGAATGTGACGCCCACCGACAGGGGGCCCGACTGGAGGGGCCCGGCAAACTCCAAACCCCAGGAGTCATCGAAGAGCACCAGCCCCTCGGGCGAAAGGCGGACGCGCACCGGGTATTTCCGGCCCGGCACGGACTGCGAATCGATAACCCGTCCAAACACACGCCCGGCGTTCCAGGTGTAAAAGTAAGCGATGGAATGGGAAGTCGGATTGACGATTTCCACTTCGAGGTCAAGCGCCACGGAGCTGGCCGCGAGCGGTTGCCCGGGCAAGGCGACCGGCGGGTTCCGCGGAGGCGTCCGGAGGCCGAATACATCCCACACAAAAAGGGCTGTCGTGGCGCCCATGAGCAGCGCCGCCCCGCCCCAGGCTATGACGCGCACCCCGTTCATCTCTTTTCCTGGCCCAGCGTTCTTCTTTTCAGAAATGGTATATGCACGACACGTACACCTGATGTTCGCGCATATCGGTGCTCAATCCTTCTTGCTCGGGCACCAGCGTGCCGAGCACGTCGTCGCCCCAGGAATAGGCATAGGCCACGTCGAGGATCAGCTTGCCCGGATCCTTGCCCAGCGACAGGCCCGTCCCCGCGTTGACTCCGTAGAATTCGTCCGGCGCGCCGACCGCCGGGCGCTGCTCCCACGAGAGGCCCGCCCGGAGCGGGATCTCGGTGGCGCGCAGGACCCAGATGTATTCGGCGCCCAGGCGGACGGCCCAGCAGTCGTCCAGCCGGTTGGCCTCATAGGCGCGGCCGTCGAGCGGATTGATCTTCTCCTCGCCGTCCGCCCGGTAGTAGAAGTCCGACCAGCGGGTCTGGCTCACGTCCAGGGCGGTGGAAAGCACGTTGTTCCACTTCCACACCGCGCCGACTGACCAGAACAGCGGGAACCGGAATTCCACGTCCTTCCGCTCCGTGACGACATATTCCGAGCGATCGAGCACCACGGTCCTGGAGGCATCGTACGCGGTCTCCCGGCTCCGGATGGTTTGTTCCTGCTCCGCTTCCGCCAGCCAGGGGAGATCCACGGAGCCGCCCAGGCTCAAGTGCCGGGAGACACTCCACAGGCCGCCCAGGGTCAGGTTCCAGCCGTGGAGGTCGTCAAAGCGGTTCTCCTCGCTGTATTCGCCGTCGAAGACGATGCCATCCGAACCGCCTCCGCTGCCGCTGTCCGAGAAGGGCGGGTAAACGCCTTCCCCCGAAATGGGCACAGGCGGAATGGGCACCACGATCCCGGGCATGATCTCTATCGGGGCGGGGGTCCAGGTGCCTTCGTAGGTATAGGTCCCCGTCGTTTCGCGGGTGTCCCGCGTCTGCACGCGACTGCTGGACGCCCCGGAATACGAAGCCCGGCTGGAGGAGCCAATGGGCCGGTTCCCGAACAGATCGTCCTGGTAGATATTCAGGGCCCCGCCCACCGAAAGCCCGGGGATCACCTCGACGGCCAGGGCGGGAGAGACGGCATCGATGATCCCCTCCTGCTCAAACGAGATATCGGTGAGCATGTCGGACTGCAGGAGCTGCCGCATCTGGCTGGTCAGGCGGGTCGTCAGCTCGCTGGTGATCGTCACGTCCAGCACGCCGTCCGAAAAGTGATCCACCTGGGTGTCGGAAGTGGCGCTTTGCCTCGACTCCTCCTCGCGGCGGGAACTGCGCCCCAGCTGGTCGGCATGGAAACGCATCTCGAAATCGTACGCCTCCTGGTAGTTGAGCGACACGACGCAAGGGCGGTTGAATGCCTTCACCGGCAGGACCGCGCTCAAGTAGTTGAGGTTCTGGCCCTCGTATTCGTCGCGGCCCACCTGGTAGTCCGCGTCGTCCGAGGCGTGGCGGCTCTCGTGGGCGGAGTAGCGCAGCACGAAGGACGCCTCGGGTCGCTCCAGTTGCACGAGGCCCCCGGGGTTCCAGGAAGCCGCCGTGGCATCGTCGGCCACGGCCGTGAAGGCCCCCAGCCCCAGGGCCCGGGCGCCGGACCCGCTGGGCAGCGGGGCCGAGAAGATGCTGGGCGGCCGGAAGGGCGGCACGCTGGGTTCCCCCGGCGAGACGAGCCCGCCTTCCGGGCCGACGTGGCTCAACTCGATCGGGATCGCCCCGCCCACGGGCAGGCTGATGATGAACGTCTCCGCCCGCCCCGCCCGCGCGCCCGCCAGCCATGAGATCAGCCACGGCAGGAAAAGCGCGCGGGCAGCCCCGATCGCGCGCCGCCGCCGCGGACCGTCCATCCCCCTGCCGCTCGTCTCCGCGAGTCTTTTCACGGTCGATTCCCTCATCGCGTGTAAACCGCATCGCCCGGATCAATGAGTTCCGCCGCCGCGCGAGGCTTGACGAGACCCAGGCAATCCTTTCCGCCCGTTCGCGTCACCTCGATTTCAGCAGGCTGGCTCTCGTGATAGAGAACTTGGCCCTGCCTTCTGTCGCCACCGGCCCCTGTCTTGAGGACCAGCAGGCGCGTCCCCGCGCGCACCCCCCGTTCTGTCCCGGCGTCCATGGTGATGCGCTCCCCGTCGATCCGGATCACGGTGGCGTCCAGGAGGGGAAACGCCTGCTTGAGCTTCAGGGCCAGGGCGTCCACCTGTTCCTCGAGGGCGCGCTCGGGTTCATCGCAATAGATATCCCCGGCCCACGCGCGGGTGCCCTCCGAGGTGTCCACCAGCCGGGCGAACACGGTCACGCCGCGCTCGTGCCGAATGACGGACGACAGCAGCAGCAGTTCGGCCGGCATCATTTTGCCGATGCGCAGCGCGGCGGAGCAGTCCGCGAGATCCGAAAGGCTGATCTCCTGCTCCTGCACGATGCGCGCCCAGGCCCGGTCATCCCGCTCCACCATGGCGAACCGGGCAGGTGAGCGCAGGACGGCCGCTTCCATATAGGCGCCGACGGCCTCCGCCGTGTCGCCGCCCCCGCTGCACGGCGCCAACGCCACCCGCAGCCGGTGTTTCTGATCAAGATAATCAGGCTGCAAGCGGATGACGGTCACTTCTTTTTCCGTCTTGTTGCCGGCGCGATCCCTGGCGGCCAGGACGAACCGGTTGGTCCCCACATCCAGCGCCAGCCGACGGGCAAACAGTTTCTGCACGCCGCCTTTCTCCGGGCCGGTCATCAGGCTCTCGCCGTTGATGCTCAATGCCGCCAGCCCTCCCGGGTCGGACGCCAGGCCCTCGAGGTAGTATTCCTCGTCGTAGACCGCCACCTCGGGCGCGGAGATGTGCAGCGTCAAGGAAGGCCTCATGCGATCTTCGGGAGCCGGCTCCTCCGGCTCCGTCCCGTCGGCGGCTGAAGCGATCCACCCCGCGGAGGCATACCGCGGGGGGAGGCGGCGGAAGACATCGTCCCCCTCCCCCAGCGGCACAACACTTCGCAACGTGTTGCCGGCCACGTCGGCGGCTTCGATGGCCAGGGCGTCCCGGGATGACATCGGCACCACAAACTCCCGGGAAACCGGCGCTTCCGATCCGGGGACGGTTTTCACAAGGACCGTCCCATCGATGGCCAGGTACGCCAACCCGTAATTGTCGGAGGCCGTGCCGCGGACGAATCGACCGCTGTTGCTTTCGGAAATGCCGGCGATGACGACGCCGGGCGGGGTCCGGTCCGACCAGACCGTGACGTTCGTGGCGGCGACCTGCCCGGCGAGGTCCTCGGCCAGGCAGGCGATCACGTTGCTCCCTTCGCGAAGGGGCACCACTTGATCGAACGCGATCTCTTTCTCGGCCAGCTCCACGAAAACGGGCTGGCCGTTGACCGCTACCCGGCCGATCCTGGCTTCGGCGGCCGCCAGCCCCGAAAGCCGCACCTCGCGATCCCGCACGGGCCTTTCCTGCGATGGGCCGTGAATGGTTATCTGGGGGGGGGACGCGGGGTGTTTCCTGGCCTGCCGCGACCGGGCCAGGTTCAGGAAGAACTTGGCCCGGCTGGACGGCTCCTGCTCGAGGGACCGGACCAGTAACGGGATGGCCTCCTCGTCCTGGCCCAACCGGTACCGGCACACCCCCAACTCCCGGTGCGGAAAATAATCTTCCACGAAATGCAGGCCGTAGGTCCGGGCCCGCCACATTTCGCGGGCGAAACCGAACCGGGCCCCGGGTTTCAGGCCCAGCGTCCGCTCGAATTCCAGCGACGCGCCCTCGTAGTTCCCCGCCCGCATGAGTTCCAGTCCGCGCTCATAGCAGTTCCACCAGTTGTGATAGAACGTTGTTTCCCGGCCCGCTTCCGGAGGACTTTCCAAATGTCCGCACGAAAACAGGATCAGGCCAAGGGCCGCCCCCGCTGCCAGCCCGATATGGTTCCGAGGTCTATTCAAGCCTCCCCCGCGCGTTTCCCTGTCTCTATGCCGCCGAGGCTACGGCTGCACATCGAGGTCCAGGTCCGGACCCTTGATGCCATCCCAGTTAAAGCCCGCCGCGCCCTGGATGGAGAGATCGTTGCCCCAGCCGGACTGGTCCCGCCCGGTTTTGTCATCAAACGGCCAGTATCCCACCAGGTTGGGATCGCCCTCGCCGACCAGCAATTGCCAGGAGACCTGAACGGTATTCCCGCCCCGGTCGCTCACCTCGGCGCGTACCTGGTGGGGCCCGACCATACCTGAACTCGTCGCCACGACGCAGTTGGTCGCGGTGGAAGCCTGGAGCGCGCCGTCCAGGTACCATCGATATGTCAGGGCCGTTCCCTCGGGATCGCGGGCGCCGATCGCGAACCGCGCCGAGGCGCCCGGGGTCACGAAGACAAGCGCATTCGTCGGGGCCCGGGATTCGATGACGGGCGGGTTGTTGGCGGCGGAGGCCATCACGGCGGCATAGGCGTTGACCCGGCCGCGTCCCGTATAGATGTCGAAGCCAGGCTGTTCCATATCGACGGCCGTCTCCTGAAGCACCCGCTTGACCTCGGCCGCAGTCAACTGCGGATTGGCCGCAAGGACCAGGGCGGCCACGCCGGCGGCCGCGGGCGTAGCGGCCGATGTGCCGGAAAAGTTGGTGCAGTACGCTGTTGTCGAGTACCCGTTGGCGCCGGTGCGATCGGTGGTGACGATGCCCAGCGTGCCGCCGCCGCTCGGGGCCACGAGATCGAGCTCCGGCCCGTACTGGCTATAGCTGGAGTGAGCTCCGAGATTGCCGCAGGCGCCCACGGCAATGCTGTTGGAGTAGCTGGCAGGAAAGCCGACGTATGCGCCGTAGTAGCACTTGTAGGCGATCCAGCGCGAGCTGTAATAATAAAGCGCGTAGAGAGTCTGGCCCGCGGCCGGACCAACCCAGCAGGAGAAACTGTAGTTGCCGGGAACGGAGTAATTCTTTTGCACGTACAAGCGCGACCAGCCGTCCGGGCCGATCTGCCCCGCCCGCGCGGAGCGGCTGTCGCCGATGGCGTGTTCGGCGTCGCTGACCGTCGTCCACGGCATCGTGCCGGCGCCGCTCCAGCCGGATGGGAGCGTCGGCGGGGTAGTGCCGGAGAACCGCTCTACCGAACCATCCTGCAATGTCACATTGTCCAGCCAGGCGTCGTTGAGGGCGCCCGTGGGACTGTCGTCTGTCCGATACTCCCAGCCCACGACAAATGTGCCGGCCGGCGCGCCGGTTAGGCCGAAGGTCGTCCATCCGCGGGCGGCGTCGTTCCCCGCGGCGACGAACACGGGAGAGCCGCGCCCCCCGCGACCCCGCGTGACGGCATAGTCAATCGCATCCATGATGCTCTCGGACAGGCTGTAGGTCCAACTGCAACTGAGAATATCCGCGTGGTCCGCCGCGTACACGATCGCGTCATGAACGGCCGCGTCATTGGCGAAGCCCGTGTCCGTGGACGTGATCTTGATCGGCAGCACCGCGGCTCCGCAGGCCACGCCCGCAACGCCTTTGGCGTTGTTGCCGCGTGCGGCCGCGACCCCCGCGCATGCGGTTCCGTGGCTGCCCCCGGGGGAAGGGTTGTTGTCCATGCTGTAGAAGTCCCAGCCACGGTAGTCGTCCACGTAGCCGTTTCCGTCATCGTCGATGCCATTACTCTCGCGCCCGCTGCCGGACTCGCCGGGGTTCTGCCAGATCACGAGGTCCTCGTGCGACAGGTCCACGCCGGAATCCACAATCGCGATCACGATGTTAGAGCCCGTGACGCCCAGGGCCCACGCCTCCGGCGCACGCACGTCGGTCCCTGCAAGGCCACCGCTTTGGCCCGTGTTGTGCAGGTGCCATTGTGAAGCATAGTACGGGTCGTTGCTTTGAAGCCGGATCTCCATCTCGAAACTCGGCTGCGCCCACAGCACCCCTGGTTGACCATGGAGCGTATTGGCCACATCGAGGGCCGTCTGCGAACGGGGGTCGTCCAAGCGGAGCAGCCACGTATTGCTTCTGCCGCGCAGGCGCCGGACCGATGCGAGGCCATGTTCCGCGGCGAAAAGCGCAACCTTCGCGTCGTCATAATCGCTCGCGAAACAGACAAGAATCTCATCGGTGACCAGGATCTGGCCGAGCCCGACCGCAGGCGCAAACACCGGGTTGGCGTACTCCACACCCTTGGCCCTGCCGGCATCGCGCAGGCGGGTCCGGCCGAGGGCATGGCCGGACTTCGGGCGCACTTCCACGATCACGAGGCCCTTTTCGGCCACCTCCTGCTCCAGAGACACATCGGCCTCCGCGTCGGAGAAGCCCAGGGCATCGCGCAAAGCCGCGCTGTGCGCGGACGTCGCGCCTCGTGGCTGCCGGCCCATCTCTGACTGATAGGCCTCGCGCGCCTGCTTCGTCAGCTTGACGGCCATGCGCTGGGCATCGCGGCGCAGAGGGATTCTCTGGCCTCGAACCAAGTAGTAGTCGGATTCGGACAGGTAGAGGTCTTCGGCCGACGTCAAGGCTGATGCCGCCGGCACGGTTCCGCCTTGGTCCATCGCAGCGACAGAGACCGTGTTGTCCTGGCCCGGTGTCTGTGCCCGGGCAAGGGGAAGCAGGGCCATCAGGGCGACGGCGCCCAGCCAGGTCAGGCGTTTCATGTGATAATCCTTCCGGCTTCCAGGCGGCCAAGTTGGTGGCCGGCGGCCTGGCTGGTCATGATGCCCGATCCCGTTGTCGAGGACGTACGAAGAACGGTCGCCGGGAAATCGAAGATAGGTTCTCATTCATTCCTCCTACGGCTTGGTTACCGTAACCCGATAGAAGACCTGGTTCGTGGGATTGGCCGCCACGCTGACCACGAAAGGCCCGGTTTGTGCGCAGGGGACGGGAGAACTGGCCGCCACCCACGCTTGCGTGGTGATCAGCCTGGACCGGGTCCATACCTGGTACACGCGCCCGGCCACGCCATCCACCTCGAATTCCAGCTTGTTTCCCGCCGTTTTCCACTGCCCGCCCCCCGGCCGCATGTCCCACGCCCGAAAGTACGAGTAGGGATTGGTGGGATCCGTGCCCGCCACGGACTCGTCTCGATTGACGAAGGAGTCCTTGTCCAGGTCGACATTGGGATCGCCGCTGTACCGGTCGCCGAAGTACCGGGCCGCCCAGGCGTCGTCCACGCCATCGTTGTTGCCGTCCGGATCGTTGCCGTCAATCAGGCCGTCCTTGTCCAGGTCCGGCGCGGCGGCCAACAGGGCCTGCACGGTGGCGGTGTCCGCCTTTTTGACCCAGACCCGAACCTCGTCAATCCGGCCCTTCAACGCATGGGATCCGTCGGGGGGATACGTGTCGCCCAGGATCATCGGAAGACTGCCGCCCCGCGGGCGGGCCAGCACGGCGGAACTCTCCAATCGACCGTCCATCCACAAGGTGGCCGTGCCGTTGGTCTCCCATTGCGCCGCCACGTGATGGAACCAGCCGGTCTTGATGTTGCTGGCGGCCACGACTTGCTTCGGGCTCCCGGCGCCGGTGGATTCCAGGAACAGCTTGCCGGCCGAATTCACGCCGAGCAACCATTCCGAGGCATTGGTGTTTCCCGCCTGGTACTTGCCCGCGATCCCGGCGAACCCGGCGGTCGCGGTCGGCAAACGGTTGCAGCGGATCCAGGCCGACAGGAAAAATGTCTGGGTCGGTTGCGGAGACAGCAGGGAGGCCGTGACCGCGACATTCGCCGGGCCGGCCGCCAGCGTCGCCTGCGGGCCCAGGGCCTCCAGTTCGGCGCCCCGGTATCTCGGCGCCGGCGCTTCGCGGGTTATCACGAGGCCTTCCGGGGGAACTGCGCGCGCGGCGCGCTCCAGGTCGGCCCGTGTCACGCCTGGGGGCAAAGGGGCCTCCGGCGCCTGCCCGCGACGTAACCCGGCGCAGCCTCCGACGCAGACGATCAGGCCCACCCCGCCAATCCATGCCATACCCATCCGGCTCATGCGGCCAGTTTTCATTACATTATCCTCGGTTTCGCGGGCACATTCCCCGCCCTACGGAGCAAGCTCTTCCAACCACAATTCGCCCGGCGCCCATTCCGCCGGCACTTCGCCCGACATCATGGTGAGGACGCTCTGCTTTTCACCCAGTTCCGTGATGGCCGCCATCCCTGCGACGCTCTCCTGCTCGGCCGTCGTGCGGCGAAGCAGCTGAAATTGGACGCCGGCCCGGGCCCCGTGCAGGCGTCCGACGGCGGCGCGAAGGCGCCCCTTCTCGACCGATTCCACGCACGCCGTCAGCGGGACCTGCTCTATCAACCGGGTTATCATGGCGCCCGCGATCCGACCCGCGGCAGCCATGACATCTTCCTGCGGGCCGACCGCTTGCGAAAATGACCCCAGGGCCAGCGTCGTCTCCGTATCCACCAGCCGCATCAACAGCTGCTGCGAGTCTCCACGAGAGAGGAGCGTGCCGAGCAGCAAATAGCTGGCGGGCAGGACCTTTCCGATCGCGGTGCGCGCATCCGGCTCCGCCAGCTCCGAGGCTCCCAGGTCCATCTCCTGCAGGACGGTTTCCAGCGCATCCCGCTCCACGACCCGAACCCGCCCATCGTCTTCCAGGGCCGCGCGCAGTGAGATGCGATATAACAGGGCGTCGGCCTCGTCGTCGCTCCCCCCGCGCAGGCTGTCGGGCCCCATGCAAGCCACGATGCGGGGGCGGGCCGCGCCCAAATCCGCCGGCTGGGCGTTGTGCTTCCGCTCCTCCAGTTGCCGGATCAACCCGCGCAGTTCTTCGCGGCTATTCTGTTCCCTTTCCCGGTCCAGGTAGTCGGCGACAGCCTCCAGCAAGGCCGCATTGCTTGAACCGGCGGGGGTCATCGCCAGCAGGCGATGGGCCGCACCCGTGGCGCCCTGTTGACTCAAGAGCGCGGCATCGCGCAACAGTTCCCGCGAGGACGGCGCCGCGGCCGCTTCGGGCCCGCGGACGGACTGCCCGGCGGCCGGGACGGCCACCGCCTCTTCCGGAATGGAAGCGCCCTGGCGGACGAAGACAAACTCGCCGCCGGCATGGGAGACCACCGACAGGGGCCCCATCCGCGGCATCTGCGCGGTAAGCGTGCTGACCTGCTCCCGGATGGACACGCCCACATCCGAGGCCGAGAACACGTCCTTCTTGGGATACTGGAGGTAGTTGAGAAGCGCCTGGCAGAAAATGCTGTGCCTCGCCCCGGTATCCAGCACGGGCTCCAGGTCCCCGCTCGTGATCAGGTAGCGGGAAGGCGTCGTGATGGCCCGGGCATACCACGTCAGGTCCGGCTTGACGCTTTCCAATCCTTCGCCGCGGAAAAGGGATCCGCCGTAACAGGAATCGGCCACCACCAGGATATGCCGCGCCTGTGAGGCCCCGATGATCTTGGTGAGCACGGAGTTCCAAATCCAATCCTGGCTGGTGGACTTGGCCCCTGCCTTGCGGCGGGCATCCGCGGGGATCCAGAATCCTTCGCCGAGATTCGGATCAAAGAACCCGTGCCCGGCATAGTAGACCAATACCGCGTCATCAATCGTATACTCCGCCAAATCGTCGAGGGCGCTCATGATCGCCGCGCGGGTGGCCTGTTCATCGTACAGGGTTCGCACCTCGAATCCGTAGTCCTTCGACAGGATCCCGGCCACCGCTTCGGCGTCCTGCCGAGCCGTCGCCAGCGACTCCCAGCCCACCGGGGGAGGCGCCTGATACTGGTTGATGCCGATGACCAGGGCGTGGTAGCGAGGGATGCGGTTGGAGATGACGGAAGGGGTCCAGGACAGATCCCGGCCGCGGCTCCAACCGCGAAAGGTCGCCTCCTCCTGGGCCAGCCCCGAAAGCGGCAGGCAACCCGCCAGCGCGCCGGCCAGGCATCCGATCCATTGCGATCTGTTCATCGCTCCCTATCCTTCCCGACATCCGCTTTCGGTGGCGCCTCCCGCGCCAGTTCGCCGGCAATCCGCCCGGCTAACCCATCGACAGCGCGGGCCAGTTCCCCTTCGTCCTTGAAAAAATTCTCCCATTCCTTCTGAAGACCCGATGGTTCATGCCGGGCGGCGATCACCACCGACAGCCAGCCGGTCGGCAGCTCGCGAACGGAGGCCTTGAACTTCCACGCAGGCCTGAACCACGCGGCCCGCTTGATGCCGGCGCGACGGCACTCCCGCTTGAGGCTCCGCTCCAATATGGAGAGCTGCCGGGAGACAAGTTGCGGATCATGAAGACGCGCGGCAGGGGGCGCCCCCTCCTCTCCGCGGGCGACGGCCAACTCGATGCGGGCTCGCTCCCAGCCTACGACCGGCGCGGAGTATATCCCGATGAAGCCCGCCAGGATGACCAGGGCCGCAACGGCCGCCCATGCCAGGGGAGGACCGGATGCCCGGCTCCACCACTCGCGGAAGCCAAGCACGAACCCCGACTCGGGCTGTTCTCTCTCGGGAGAATCGGCCGTGGCGCTCTCTTCCTGCGCCAACTGCTGCACGATCCGATCTTCTATTTCCGCCCACGGCTGGCCGGCCAGGGGCACCAGCTCATGCAGGATCCGATCCGTCTGGCGAATCTCCTCCGCCCGCTCCTCCCACTCGGGATGCCGGCGTAAAGCCTCCTTCAGCGCCACGCCCTCCTCGGGGGTGAGCCGCGCGTGCGCCTGCTTCCAAAGCAGGGACACAATATGGATTGGAACGGTCATTTCTACTCCAGTAAGTCGGAAGCCGATCGGAAAAAATTTCTGAAAACAGCATTCATCCTGATCAGCCGCCTCGCTTTCTCGAGGCATCGGAACAGCCGGACGCCGACGGTACTGGCCGGAAGGGCCAGTTTTGCAGCTATTTCCTCGTAGGCCAGGTCATCCCGGTAAAACGATTGTATAACCTGCTGGCACAGAGCGCCCAGCTGGCCCAGCAGCTTGGAAAGCATCTCGCTGGTTTCGGCAAGCAGGATCGGCCGCCTCGGATCCCATTCCTTCCCCGCCGGAGCATCGCGGAGGGGATCCGCTTGGTCCTCTTCCGGTTTCTCGAAAAGGGGCACCAGCACCGCCCGCTCGCTGACCTGCCGGCGGACCTCGTCGATGCATCGGCGCACGGCAATCCGCCGGATGAGGGTCTTGATCAGGGCCGCCGGCTGGTCCGGTGTGACCGCCTTGACGACATCCTCGCGGATACGCTGGCCCAGGTCTTCCTGAACAGGCTGCGCGAACCGCCACTTGGGCCAGCGGACCACAAAGAAGATGAGACCGTCATAGTCCCGGAAGAATTGCCTCCACGGGTCGGGAGCCGTAGAAAACGCATTCATCACAAGCTATCGGCAAGACTCGTTGATGGCCCCATGCGACCCTTGTTCTTTAGTGTCATGTCCACGCCAGCGTGGTCCCTCCCAAAGTATAATTGGACTATCTCTTTTCGACTCTCGTCAAGTCAAGCCATTACGGGGACTGACATCCTGATGCCATTAAGGATAATGGCCCTTTCGCCGCGAGGGGAAAGGCGTCGAGAGTTGGAGCCCGCTCCCGGATTCGAACCGGGTTCTTGTGCCGCTCCGCCTTTCTTCACGTCCTGCGCAACGCTAAAGATGGTAATCTCCGGCCGCTTCGGGCTGGTAGAGCACCTTCTCAATGACGATGCGCCGTTCTCCGGCAGGAACGTGCCATGTAATGGTATCGCCTTCCGAATAACCCAGGACCGCCGTCCCGATGGGGGAAAGGACGGACATCCGCCCGGACTCGATGTCCGCCTCGGCCGGGAACACCAGGGTCGCCTCCATGCAGGACTTGTCATCGAGATCCCGCAGTCGGAACCGGGTATTCATGGTAACCACCTTGGCCGGGATAGCTCGTGAATCCACAATTTCAGCCCGGCGCAACTCCCCTTCCAAGGATTGGAGATCGTTCCGCTCGCGATAGTTGAAGGTTTCGGCCACGGCCAGCAGTTCCTCCAGCCGCTTGGCGTCCGCCGCCGTGATGAAAATGTGCCGCTTGTTCATGATGCGCTCCTTTCTTTCTACCAATGGGGCTGATTGCCCACTTCCACACCGGTTACGTCATCCGCCTCCATAATGGCGATGAATACGCTGGGATCGATTTCCGTGGCCACTCGTTTCAGCGCGGAAACGGACCGGCGCGGAACCACGGAATACAGCAAGGGCCGTTCCGTGCCCTGGTAACCGCCCTGCCCATGCAGCAGGGTCACCCCGAAACGATGAACCGTCGTCAGGGCTTCGGTGATGGCCTTCCACTGGTCGGAAATGATCAGCGCCGTACGCCGCTTGGCCAGGCCGTGAAAGACCTCGTCCGTGACCTGCTTGCCCACAAACACAAAAACCAGCGTATAGAGAACCTTGTCGATCGGGAAGAGTAGCGCCGAAAGAGTCAGCACGACCGCATTAATCAGCATCGAGCCCGTGCCGAGGGTCATGTTGAACAACTTCGTCATGACCACGCACAGGATATCCGACCCGCCGCTGGAGCCGTACGACTTCAAGATCACCGCGGAACCCAGGCCCGAGAGGGCGCCGGCCATCACCGCCGCCAGCATGGGATCCGGAATCGGGATCTCCCAATCCATGAGGGACAGGGCCAGGGAGTAAATCGCCATGCCCCAGAGGGAATAGGCCACGAACCGGCGGCCGACAAAGCGCCACCCCAAAACGAAGACGGGGATATTGATGAGCAGGTACAGCAAGCCTATCGGCAGGACAGACCACTTGTAGTAGATGAGCAGGGCCAAGCCGGTCAGCCCCCTCGCCAGGAAATCGTGCGGCATGATCATAGACCGCACGGCCACCGCGCAAAGCAGACTGCCCACCGCCAACAGCATGGACTGATACAGAAACCCGACCGCTTTTTTCATCATGGCATTTATCCCGACCACATGGCTATCCAGACGCGGAGAGAACGCCCACCACCCCGCAGGGATTCATTCGACAAAAGAGGGCCCGGGATACCGCTCCGCCCGTCACTGGATTGTATAGCAGCGCACGGGAAATTCGGCAATCAGGAAAGGGATATCAAAAAGCTTTTCGGTCCTTTGGCCGTGGTCCAGCGGCGGGCCGCTGGCCCCGCGCAGCGCGGGACAAGGCGTGATCAACCGGCGGAACGGTTACCACGACCAGGGCGCGGCGAGCAAGGCGTGGTAAAGCCCGCCGGAGGCGGGCAAACTCCGCAACGCTTTCCTTGAACCCGCGCGAGGCAGCCTGGGGCCACGCGCGGCGCGGGAAAATCCCCTCCCCCTGGGGAGCTTCCCCCCATCCTTTGGACAGTTTCAAGGGTAGCATAAGCTAATGGTTCGTCGTCATTCCACCTCCTTCTTTCTTCCCCCCTCCCGCCCCCCCTGGGGGGCGGCGCGCCTCTCAACTTCGC
>JAKLGK010000006.1 GCA_022710725.1 Verrucomicrobiota bacterium | reverse complement strand
ACGGCTCGACGGACGCGGACTCCGACGGGTTGACGAACCTGCAGGAGTACCAGGCGGGGACCGACCCGCGGGACGCGGACACGGACGACGACGGGCTGTCGGACTATCAGGAGGCGGCGATCCACCACACGAACCCGCTGGACCCGGACACGGACGACGACACCCTGCCCGACGCCTGGGAGGCCGGCACGGGTCTGGATCCCCTCTCCGACGCGGGCCTGAACGGGGCGGACGGCGATCCCGACTCCGACACCCTGACGAACCTGCAGGAGTACCTCCTGGGCACGCATCCCATGAACAACGACACGGACTCGGACAACCTGACCGACTCCGCCGAACTCAACCTCCACGGCACCGATCCCCGCGTCGCCGACACGGACTCCGACGGGCTGCCGGACGGATGGGAGCTGCAATACGGGTTCAACCCGCTGTCCGGCATCGAGGCGCGCGAGCAGTTGGCCTGCTGGCTGAAATTCGACGAGGCCAGCGGCACCACGCTCGTGAACTCGGCCTCGGCGGAATGGCGGGCGACGGCGCGGGGCATGCCCGGCTCCAGCCGGACCAACGGGGTGCGAGGCGGGGCCCTCGTGTTCGACGGACTGGATGATTACGTGGCCATCGTCCAGACAAACCTGCCCATCGTCGGCGGCCCCGGCTTCACGATCGCCGCCTGGGTCTGGTACGACCCGGCGCAGCCGAAGGATTTCGCCACCGTGTGCTCCGACAGCCGGTGGGTGGGCGACAAGTGGCCCGGGTTCCTGGTGCGGGCGGATAAAACCTCGCGACGGTTCAGCGGCCTGGTGGGCAATTCCACGGACGCCTCGCGCGAGGTGGGCCTCGCCGAATGGCCCGATCGTTATGCCGGCCGCTGGACGCACGTGGCCCTGGTGCAGGATAACGGGCTGACCCGGCTGCTGATCAACGGGTGCATCGTGGGAGAGCAAAGTAACCGTTTCGAGTCGGCCGCAAGACCGGAAGTGTGGCTGGGCCAGGGGCACGTGAGCTCGACCAATTCCGGGTGGAAGGGCCGGCTGGACGAAGTTCGCATCTACACGACGGCCCTTTCCACGGAGGACATCCACGCCCTCTTCGAGGCGGAAGCGGATGCCAATGGCGACGGCATCAGCAACCTGGAGGCGGCCCGGGCCGGCCTGGATCCGCGGTCGCCGACTGCCTCCCCCGCCGTGGAGGGCGCGCTGGACATCACATTCGTCCCCGGCGCCTGGACGACCAACGACCCGCTGCAATATCTCGCGTTCTTCGACGATCCCAATCCGTCGCACGAAATCCACCTGTTCGTCGAAAGGGACACGCTGGAGTTCACGATGTACGACGCGGGCGGCGCGAGGCATTCCATCCGGCACCGCGACCTGCTGGGCGGCGGGCACCTGTGGCTGCATCAGACCAATCGCATCACGGCCAGTTGGCGGGGCTTCAACAGCGGCGCGGACACGCTGGAGATGCGGCTGTTCCTGAACGGCGTGGAAAGGAACCTGACCCTGGGCACGCGCGTGAACAATCCCCGCCTGACGATGTACAACTGGGAGCAGGGCGACGGGTACTACCAGGCCGCGTACATCCGGGGCGAGTGGAGCGCGGCGGTCCCGTCCAACCGCGTCTGGTTCGGCAGCCGGGAAAGCGGCGCTCACCCGCTGAACGCCACGATCGTGCGAGGCCGGCTCCACACGGACGCCTTCGGCATGGTCTCCACCAACCCGACGCCCTCCTTCAGCGAGATCGACAAGACGGCGCCGGCGGCCGGTCGCCCGCAGGCCCTGTTGCAGAGCATCACCCGCCCCGGGGACATCGGCGACTACATCGGCCCGGAGGAGATGACCGTCCTGATCCGGCGCTACAAGCAGGTGGCCGACGCCGTGGAGTGCGAAATGGCCTGGCTCGGGGAGGGCGACCAGTCGCCATCCACCTGGGACATCCTGGAGGACAACATCCGCACGACCATCGAGGTGGGCAACCAGGAGGGACTGGACGTGGCGCTCAGCAGCTGGTTCCATTTCGACAGCAAGATATGCCGCAAGTACACCAACTCGATCCCGCAGTGGGCGGAACGGATTCAGATCATCCCGGAGGGCGATGTCGGGCGGGCGGTCCTGGCGCCGGTCAACTGGATGCACGACGGGAAGTACATGGCCACGACGTTCGATGTCGGCGACCGCGCCACGGTGAGCAACTTCCTGGCGGCCTGGAGACAGGACCTCTCGATGTACTCGGACTACTCGTATTTCCTCTTCAACGAGGATTCGCTCCAGTGGGTCGGCGATCCCTACACGGACAGCCCCACGTACAGCTCCAACGCGCTCGCCTGGTTCCGGGAATACACCACCGCCAAGTACGGGCCCGCATACGCCTCCATCCGCTTCCCCATCAGCCCCATCCCTGTGCGCGCGCCGGACGAGACCAACCCGCCGAGTTACAGCCGGGTGACACTGGACGACTCCGTGACCAACCGCCTGGAATTGAGCATCGATCCCGACCTGTGGGCCAAGTGGTGGGAGTGGCGATACGTGGTGTTCGCCCACCTGATGGAGGGGTACACGCGGCAGTTGGCTGAACTGAACTCCGGCAACTACCGATGGAAGGGCTCGATCTACCTGGCTTCTCCCTCGGTGGGCTGGGCCCTGAACTCCGGCGTCGACCTGCGCCTGCTTGCCCGCATACCCCATCTGGACTGGATCGTGATGGAAAACACCCGCACGTATTCCTACGGGACATCGCCGTCCCGAACCGAGGACGAGATCCGGCTGCAACTGCAGTACGTGAAAGACCTCGCGTCGACCAACCTGGGATTCGGCAGCTATGTCATGGCGCAGGCCTATCCGTATCCGACCGTCACCAACGGCGTCACCAACTTCACCTACAACATCACGTGGCTGACCCAGGACGTCGCACACGCGGCCTCCACGTCCTTCAACGCGCAGATCGTGGTGCCCTACTCCGCGAGCGTGCTGGTCAACCGGCCCGGCTTCACCAGCGAGTTCCAGCACGCCACCTACGTGCCGGAAGTCGCGGAGGCCTGGCTCCGGGAACGTTTCCTGCGGCTGTGGACGCCCATCAGCTCCCTGTATCCGAACGGCGGAACGGCCACCTATGCCTCTGTTTTCTTCAGCTGGTCCTACATCGACCAGAGCCAGGGCTACGAATGGCAGTTGAGCACGTCCCCGGATTTTGCCGTCACCAACGTCGAGGCCCAGGCTTACTCCAGCTACCACGGGTGGTCCATCCTCTCGGACCCGATGCCGACCGGGCAGGCCCTGTACTGGCGCGTGCGCAGCGTGTTCCACGTGTACCGCTACTCGGACGAAGGCGCTGTGACGGGCACCAACGTCTATTACGGGGCCTGGTCATCCGACACGAACGCGCCGTTGTACCTGCAGGATGATGACCTGGACGGCCTGCCCGACGCCTGGGAGATGTACTACTTCAATTCGCTGATCTGGGAGGGGGACGATGATCCCGACGGCGATCTCGTTCCCAACAGCGAGGAATACCTCGACTCCACCTATCCCGGCGGGTCCGGGTCCATCGGCCCCTAGCGATACAACACGCCGCGTTTTTCTTCCGCGGCCCGCAGCATGCGCTCCGCCACCGCGTTGGCCCGGGCCGTGAGCGCTTCCTCGTCCTCGCCGACAAGCCGCCCCTTTTCCACGAGGACCCTGCCGGCGACGATCGTGTACTCGGCCCGCGGCCCGGCGCCGCAGAAAAGCAGCGCGGAAGCCGGATCCGCCATCGCGCCCGCGTAATCGAGCCGGTCCAGGCGGAACAACGCGAGATCCGCGGCCTTTCCGGGCTCGAGGCTTCCGATCTCCGGTTGCCCCAGGACGGCCGCGCCGCCGAGCGTCGCCATCTCCACCACTTTCTGCGGCGGCATAGCTTCCACGCCCGTGCCGACGCGGTGCACGAGCATGGCCAACTGCATCTCGCGAACCATGTTCGAGGCGTCGTTGCTCGCGCTGCCGTCCACGGCCAACCCGACCCGGACGCCGGCTTCGAGCATCTTCGGGATCGGCGCGATACCCGAACCCAGCCGCAGATTGGAGGCCGGGCAGTGGGCCACTCCCGTCCTCGTCTCCGCAAGACGCTTGATCTCGGCCTCGCTGAAATAGATCCCGTGGGCGTACCAGACGTCCGGCCCCACCCAGCCGGTCTTCTCCATGTAGTCCAGCGGGCGCAGGCCCAGGGTCTTCTGGCAGAAATCCTCCTCGTCCTTCGTCTCGCAGAGGTGCGTGTGCAGGAAGACGCCCTTGGTCCGCGCATACTGCGACGTCTCGGCCAGCAGTTCGGTCGTCACGGAGAACGGCGAACAGGGCGCCAGCACGATCCGGCACATCGCGAACGGCTTCGGGTCGTGGTACTTCGAGATCAACCGGTCGCAATCGGCCAGGATCTCGTCGGGCGTCTGCACCACGTCGTCGGGCGGCAGGCCTCCCTGGGAGCGGCCGCGGCTCATGCTGCCGCGCGTGGGGTGGAAACGCACGCCCATCTTTCGCGCCGTCTCGATCTCGATGTCCAGGAACTCCTGCGGCGCCCCCCGCGGGAAGACGTAGAAATGGTCGGTGGTCGTCGTGCAGCCGGAGAGCAGCAGCTCCCCCACCCCGACGCGCGTGCTGACCTCGACCGCCTCCGGGCCCAGTTCGCGCCAGACCTCGTAGAGGTTGACCAGCCAGTCGAACAGCTTCGCGTTCTGCACCCGCGGGATGTTCCGGGTCAGGGTCTGGTAGAGGTGGTGGTGCGTATTCACGAAGCCCGGGTACGCCGCGCAGTTCCGCCCGTCCAGCTCCCGCGCGCCCGGCCGGGCCGGCAGGCGGCTCCCGATCTCCGCGACGCGGCCGTCTTCCAGGCGGATGTCCGCGTCCCGGAGAACCCGGCGCTTCGCGTCCATGGTCACCAGGGTGTGAATGTTGCGAATCAGGAGTTCAGCCATGGGATATCCTGCCTTTCATGCGCTCTACCATACGACGGCGGCGGCATCCTGTAAACCGGCGTCACGGCGGGGGAGGCTTGGGGTCCGGCTTGCGTTTGAAGCGGGAACAGGTGTCCGTGGCCTCGACTTCTTTCCTGTGCACACCGCACCACTGCATGAACGGGTTCACCACGTAGTGCAGGCAGTGCCGGCACAACCGGTCGGCCTCGCCCTCCTGGAACAGACGGACGGGCGCGGGCCGGTCCGCGTCGGAAAAAACGACGGGCCGCGCGGCCGCCTTGAAGGGCACCTCCTCCTCGGATGGGTACTCGTGTCGGCAGGCCGAGCAGGTCAGCGTCTCGCCGATCCTGCGGAATCCCTCGTAGCGGGGCTCCCTCATCAGCAGCGCCTCCGCGCCGCAGGCCGAGCAGATGATCTCGACTTTGTTCGGCTCGGTCATGAGCCCCCGTCAGCTGGCGAAACGGTACTTCACCACGCACCACAGGGCGCGGAACCCGTCCTTCCACGTGATCTTCTTGCCCTCGGAATAGTCGCGCCCGTAGTAGGAAATCGGCACCTCGTATATACGCCAGCGCCCCCGCGCCACCTTGGCCGTGATCTCCGGCTCGAACCCGAACCGGTTCTCGCGGATCGTGATCCCCCGCATGACCTCGCGGCGGAACACCTTGTAGCAGACCTCCATGTCGGTCAGGTTCAGGTTGGTCATCATGTTCGACAGCGTGGTCAGGATCTTGTTGCCGACATAGTGCCAGAAGAAGACCACCCGGTGCGGACCGCCCCCGAGAAAACGCGATCCGAAGACCACGTCGGCATGCCCGTCCAGGATCGGCGCAAGAAGGCGCGGGTACTCGCGCGGATCGTATTCCAGGTCGGCATCCTGGATCAGGAGGATGTCCCCCGCGGCCGCGGCAAACCCCGCCCGCAGGGCGGCGCCTTTCCCCTGGTTTTTCTCGTGAAAGACCAGCCGGATGTTCGGGTGGCGGATTTTCAACTCCCCGAGGATTTCACGGGTCCGGTCCCGGGAGCAGTCGTCCACGATCACGAGTTCCTTCTCCGTCGGGACCGCGACGGATTCCACCAACTCGACCAGTTTCTCGACGGTGGCTTCCTCGTTGTAGACGGGAATGATGATGGAAAGCTTCATGCCGCGGCTCCGAGGCGATGATTCACTTCCGGTCATGATATTTCAACGGGACCCGGATGCAACTACTATTGAGCAGCCCCCGCGGGGGGCCGGCTCGCGGGAACGAGCCGGATCTCCAGGATATCCAGCGCTTCGCCCGGGGCCGCCTCGGCGAAAAACAGGCCCAGGGACCGCACGCGCCGGAAGTCGAAAGGACGGCCGCCCGGGGTGCTCTTCCACTCCTCGAAGGAGATCACCCAGCGATTGGTCCCCGGACGCATGGCCAGCGCCTTCTGCAGCCGGTCGCTGTACGGCGGCGAACCCGGCCTGTCGTCGGCCCGCGCCCACAACTCCCTCTCATCGGGCCCGGGCCAGCAAACCGCCACCTGGAGCGCCGCCATCCCGCTCCAATCCCGCGGCGCCTCCATGAGAAAGGCGCCGGGATAGGCCGGGGCCGTATTCCGGACCGCCACGCGCATCGCCCACGCCCCGTCCCGGCGCACGCGTCGGAGGTCGCAACCCCGTCCCGTCCAGCGGCCGATCTCCCACGGCGACCGGAATGCCGCCAGGAGGGGGAAGGCCCGGCGCGCCTCCCAACGGTCCGCGCCGACGATCAGCAATGGGCACAGCACAATCGCCGGCGCAACGATCATAAGTGCTTTCCAGAAAGTCGCGTGCCGCGGCTGACGCATCCCCTGGAGCGCCATCGCCATTACAACGCCCGCCAGGCCGAACAGCGCGTCGCGCCATTCCGCCTCCCTCCCGACGAGCGGTTGCACGGCTTCAACCCCGAGAACCGCCAGGGTCATGACCGCGGCCGTCCGCCAGCACGGGAGAAAACGGCCGCCCCAACTCCAGGTCAGCAGGGCGAACAAGGGGAAATGCAGCGCGTCCCGCAGGCCGGCCATCAAGCGGTCCTCGGAGCCCTGCCCCACGGGGGCCAGCAGCGCTGCAAGGACCGCCATCCAGACCAGGGCGCGCCGGCCGACCGTCACGGCGCGCTTCTCTTGTCGATCACTCGATAGAGTCGGCCCGGCGGGGCGCCCGTGGAGGTGGGATCCACGTACAACAGGTCCCCGCCGTTCGGCGACACGAAATTCGCCTGCTCGTTGGTCCCCGAACCCGACGGGGCGTTGGTCCAGTTGATGAGGATCTCCCGCACAACATTCGTCCGGATCAGCACGTTGGTGCCCACCATGTTGGTATAAATAAAGGTGGCCACGATATTCGTGGTCGGCGTGGTGTTGGTGGCGTACTGCAACTGGTATTCCTCCGCCCAGGCGCCGCGCCACGTAACCTCGGTCAGCGTCGGATCACGACGGACCTTGGAGAACGCAAATTCACCGTAGAAGATGTTGAAGATGTCGTCGTTCATGTCCCAGTAATTGGTCTCGAACGCCCCTACCACGCGCCACTTCCCCTTGTAGGTGTTGTAGTACGGTGTGGGCGTCCAGAGGTAGTACTCCAGGTAGGCGTTCACCCCGCTGAGAATCGTGATCCAGTTGGTGCCGTAATCGCCGGAATACTGGACATTCAGGACCGCGCCGGTGGGCACGTTCCGCACGTGCCAGATAAGCGGCATGATGCTGTTCGTCTCGCTGACATACACGGGCTGGTTGAACGTGCGGACCAGGGTCTGCGTGGCGACGCCGCCCTTGCTGGCCTGCTCCGTGTTGCCGTGCATTCCGAGGTTGGCGCGGGCGCCGTTGGGCCACGGCTCGTTGGTCCAGGACGAGGCCGGGTTGGCCTTGTCCAGGGCCCACGAGTTCACGGTGTCGTTGGTCCAGCCCCAGCCTGCGACGTACCGCCCGGTCGTGGACCGCAGATGGAAATCGCCGCGGTCCGCGTCCGCCAGCATCGGGTTCGTGATGCTGCTGCGGTAGTCGTGCACCTCGGCCAACTGCCAGGCCTGCAGGTTCGAGTAGCTCCCGTAGATGCACAGTGGCTCGATGTTGGTGAACACGACGATGTTGGTGATGGCGCTATCCGGCGGCACCGGCAGGATATTGGTGACGGCCCGCACGACCAACTGCGTCACGAAGTGATACACGTTGTAGTCGATAACAGCGCTGTAGAGGGCGTTGGAGTCTCCGGCATAGTTCGTCGTCGAGATCGTATTGAGGTAGTAGATGTTGTTCTGCAACGTGTTGGCCACCGAGTCGTCCACCCGGAGCGAGAAGTTGGAGTTGCCGGCGAACGTGCAGAACTCCACCAGCGTCGTGCGGCCGTCCAGGATGTCCATGCCGCCGAGCCGGTTGTTCGAGAAGCCCAGGTTCCGGTTCGTCGTGCCGACGGCCCCGTGAAGGACGACGCCGTAGTTGTTCGACCTCAACATCAGCCGTTCCAGGGAGCAGAACCGGTTGGACTCGAGGAAGATCCCGCGGTTGGCGCCCTGGATGGCCAGGTCGCGGAGGCTGACGTAGGACGCCTTGACGTCAAAGAGCATGGTCCCCGGCAGGCTGCTGCGCGTCAGGACCGAGCCGCCGGCGGCGTAGTTCGTGCTGCCCTGGATCAGGACCGAACCGCGCAGGGCTTCGCCGCCGCGCGACCATATGATGCGGGTGTCCACGGGCGAGGTGTACGACCCGGTGTCCACGTAGATCAGGTCGCCGGGCTCCGTGTCGTAGGCGTCCAGGATCCCCTTCACCGAATCCTTGGGGGTGGTCTGGGACTGGCCGTCGTGGGACGCGCTCCCCGGCTGGAGCGTGTACACGTCGTTGTTGGTGGAGGCGTCGTTGACGTAGAACGGCAGCGGCGAGTTGCGCACCGCGAAAGGCTGCTCGGTCCGGCCCTCCACCGCGGTATTGGTTTCCAGCACCACGCGCCACCCGGCCGACAGGCTGGACGGCACCAGCGTGGTGTCCCAGATGTACTGGCCATCCGTGGCCGAAATCCCGGCGGCGATCGTGTACGAGGACGCAAAGTTGTTCGTCGAGTATTCCAGCCTCACCAGGTCGCCGGCGCCGAGCCAGCCGGATGTCCAGCGGATGATGTTGGTGCCCCGGAGCACGCCGCCGTCGTTCATCGTGAGCGCCCGCAGCCAGGCGTTGGTCACGCTCCAGCTGGCCTCCTCCGTGTTGCCGTAGGCGCCCAGGTTGACCCGGTAGCCGTTCGGCAGGTGCTCGTTGGTCGCGACGCTGTCGGGATGGCCGGCGTCGATGCAGGGAGAGTGCACGGCATCGTTGGTCCAGCCGCCGTCGGTCCACCGGCCGGCCGCCGAGCGCAGGTGGTAGTCCCCGTTCGTCGCGTCGGCGAAGTACGGGTCGGTGGCTACGCTGTGCAGGTCCTGCCCGGATTCCTCCTGCCAATAGATCAGGCGCTCCCAGTACCCGTCCTGGTTCCCGATCCAGGCGTTGCTGACGGCGTAGAGATTGTTGTAGTCCGACTCCATGGTCCCGTCTTCCAGCAGGATGCAGAACCGGTCCAGGCCCGACGCGGAGATGATGTTGTTCTCGATCACCACGTTGCCGGTCCCGGCCTTGCGGATCTGGGTGCCGGTGCCGACCAGCGTGTTGTTGCGCAGCAGCAGATCCGTGCCCGAGAAGGAGACGGCCGGGTTGCTGCCGCCGGTCACCAGGGAATTGATGAGCTCCACCGCGTTGGTTCCGGCGACGATATTCCCTTCCCGCACGGCAAACCGGTGCAGCCCGAGGCCCGTGCCCGCCACGGACACCGTGCCGGCCGTCAAGCGGACCGTCCGGGCCGTCTGCGCCCCGCCGATCATGTAGAACCACGCGTTGCTGAACTCCAGGTCGTCGAACACCAGCCGGTACCCGGTGGCGCTCATGTGCCCATCCTGGCAGTTGAACCCGGCCACCCGCAGGTCCGTGGCCTGGAACGTGAGGTTGGCCAGGAGCGGGCTTGGCGCCCATTGCCCGCGCAGGATGGTCAGGGGCTCGTTCGTGTTGCCCCACAGGTACACAGGATAGCCGGGGCTGCCGCTGTCGCCGGCGGGCCAGACAATGGGATTGTTGGTCGTGATGATGTACACGCCGGAATCCACCCACACGGCGTCCCCGCCCTCGAGGTCGTAGGTCTCAAGCACGTTGTTCAGCGTCGCCTTCGGGATGTGGGGATACAGCCCGAAGTTGGTGTCGCTGCCGATCGCGGTCGTGTACACGTCGTTGGTCCGGTTAGTGTCGTTCACGTAGAACCGGAACGGGCCGTTGATGCCGAAGAAGAAGTCGTTGATGTCCCAGATGTTGGTGTTCGACTCCAGCACCACGCGCCACCGGCAGATCGGGCTCAAGGCCGCGTCCGTGCTGTTCCACAGGTACGACCAGTTCGTCAGCAGCACGTGCTCGACGACCGTCGTCCAGTTCCCGCCGTTGTCATAGGAGTAGTCCAGGCGCACGGTATTGGTCGGCGCGAAGGTCCAGCCGGCCCAGGCCAGGGAGAAGAGCCCGCTGATGCGGCCGCCGCTGGACCCCGTCAGCGCCCGGAGCCATTCGTTCGTCCGGCTGTTGCTCGCCTCGACCGTGTTGCCGTAGAGACCGATATTGATCCGGCCGCCGTTGGGTTCGTATTCCAGGTCGAACGGCCAGGTCGGCGCGCCGGCGTCGATCAGCGGCGAGTGGTCGGCGTCGCTGGTCCACCCCGTTCCCCGCTGGTAACGGCCGATCACGCTGCGGGGATGGAAATCGAAATTCGTGGCATTGGCGAACAGGGGATCCTCGTTCAGGGAGTGGACATCCTGGGCGCTGGCTTCCGTCCAGCGGAGAAGCTTGTCGTAGACCACGCCGTTATAAAAGGCGCACGGAGCCGCGTTCGTGCTGAAGTAGCAGTTGTAGTCCGCGGTCACCGTGGTGTTCGTGAACAGCCGCAGGCAGTAGTTGCTCGAGGACGACGCGAAGAGCACCGAGTTGGTCAGGTAGAGCGCGGTGGTGCCGGCCTCGATCGCCGAATCCTCGTTGCCCCAGATGACCGAGCTGTCCAGGTAGACAGACGGCGACGAACTGACCCCGAGCCCCTTGCCCGAGCGGCCGGCCACGAGCAGGTTCTTGAACTGGTTGCCGGAGCTCAAGCTCACGTACACGCCGTATTCCTCGGCGTTGTAAATCTGAACATTGCGGATCAGGTTGTTGCCGCTGTACAGCTCGAACTGCAGGCCTGTTTCCACGTCCCGGATCTCCAGGTCGGACATTTCGATCCATGACGCGTTGCGGAACGTGATGCCGTTCCCCGGGCAGCACTCGGAGTAATCCCATATCAGCACCGAGCCGCCGGCCGGCACGTTGGTGCTGCCCACGATGTGAACACGGGCGGTGCTGGCGCCGCTGTGCAGGGTGTTGATCTCGATCGGCGCATAGTTGGTGTACCGGCCCGTGTCCACCCAGACGGTGTCGCCGGCCTCCAGATCGTAGATCAGGATCCCCTGCAGCGAGTTCATCGGCGTGTTCGTGGACAGGCCGTCGTAAGCCGCGCTGCCCGGCATCCGGGTGTAGACGTCTCCGTTGGTCGAGGCGTCGTTGACGTAGAACATGATCGGCCCGTTGCGCAGGATGAACGTCCGGTCCACCGCGTCGGCGACATTGGTGTCGGCCTGCAGGACCACCCGCCACAGGGCCAGCGGCGTCGAGGGATAGCTGCTGGTGTCCCACTCGTACCCGGCCTCGGTGGCCGGCCGGTTGGACGCAACGACCGTCCATTCCAGGCCGTTGTTCTGGGAGAACTCAATCCGCACCAGGTCCGACGCCGTCAGCCCGCGGCTCAACCAGTAGAGCACGTCGCTGCCGCTCACGAGGCCGCCGTCGTTGAAACTGGTCGCCAGCAGGGCCTTGTTCGTGGAACTCCGGCTGGCCTCCCACGTGTTCCCGAAGTGGCCGGCGTTCATCCGCGTCCCGTTGGGATTCGGCTCGTTGACATACGGGGCCGACGGGTGGCCGGCGTCGATCGCCCACGAGTGCGAGGCGTCGTTCGTCCACCGCCCGGAGGCGCGGCTGTACCGCCCGGATACGGCGTCGCTCATCAGGTGGAAGTCGCCGTTGGTCGGCATGAACAGCATGGGGTTGAGCAGGACGCTGTGCTCGTCCACGTTCAAGTTCCGCTGCCAGCTCTGCAGGTTGGGGTAGGTCACCTCGTTGTAGGTGTCGCGAACCAGGATCGCGTTTTCCTCCTTCCAGAGGATGTTGAAGTCGGAGTTGGGGACCGCCTCGCTGATCTGGTACAGCTGGCTCGTGCCCTGCCCGTGGATAATCGTGTTCGAGATCGCCAGCGACGAGCTCTGGAGCTGGATGGCCCCGGTGCGGTTGCTCCAGAACAGGCCCCGCTGGAACGTGAGGGTGCCCTGCGAGAGCGCGGTCAGGCCCCAGTTCCGGTTGTTCCAGAGCACGCACTGGTCCAACCGGCCGTCCCGGAGAGTCCGCGTGGAAATGCCGTTCTTGCTCTTGAAGACCTCGATCCGCTCGAGGACGGCGCCGATGACGTTGTCGATCTCGATGCCGTCCAGCGCGTCCATGATGCGCAGGTCGCGCAGTTCCACGTAGTGCGTGTTCTGGAGCCGGATGCCCGGCTCGAACGCGTTGCCGCGGTTGAGCAGCGTGCCCCCGGCCGCCCAGTTGGTGCTGCCGAAGATGCGGATGGGCTCCGTTTCCGTCCCCCGGTTCAGTTCGCCGAGGTACAGGTTGCTGCTCATGTTGTACGTGCCCGTGTCGATGTACACAGTGTCGCCCGGCCCCAGGGCGTACCGCGCGATGGCGTAGGAGGGCGTCCGCATCGGCTGGGTGTTGGTCAACCCGCTCTGCCCATCGTTGCCCAGGGCGGTGAGGCCCCGGCAGTACACGTCGCCGTTCGTGCTGTCGTCGTTGACGTAGATGTTCACCGTGCCGTTCTTGATGATGAAATCGACGTCCGCGCGGTCCCACACGTTCGTGTCGGCCTGGTATATCACGCGCCACGCGCCCTGGACGGTCGTGGTTTCGGCGGAAACATTCCACGTGTAGCCCGTGACGCCGTTGACGATGTTGCTGGCGATCAGCCGCCATTCGACGCCGCTGTTGCGGGAGTACTCGAGGCGGACGAGGGCGTCCGTGGCGATGTTCCCCGAGGTCCAGCGCAGGGTGTTGGTGCCCCGGATGGTGCCTCCCGCGTTGAGGGACACGGCCAGCAGCCACGGGTTGGTCCGGCTCAAGCTGGCGAACGACCAGTTCCCGTCGGGCCCGATGTTCACCCGGCTGCCGTTCGGGTCCGGCTCGTTGGTCCAGGTCGTCACGGAGTCGCCCGTGTCGATCAGGGGCGACGTGACCGTGTCGTTGGTCAGGGTGCCGTTCAGGCGGAAGCGGCCGGCCTGGCTCTTCAGCCGGAAGTCCCCGTTGACCGTGTCGGCAAACTGGGACTCGTGGCTCAAGCTGTGCGGGTCGATCCCGGTCCGCGTCTGCCAGTCGATCAGCGTGCCGTACAGGTCGCTGCCGCCGAACACCTGGTCCTTCTCCGCGATGGTGGCCCCGCTGCCCAGGACCAGGTTGTTGTAATCCGAGTCCACGTCCGAAAGGCTGGTCTCGGTGTCGAGGTCGAAGATGCGCCGGCCGGCCCCGAAGGCGTACAGGACGGAGTTCCGGAAGAAATGCGTGCCGGCCTGCGTCAGCTGCGCCCCCGTGGCGTTGGCCCAGAGCAGGCTGTTGGACCAGCTCATGCTCGACTGGTCGCTGGCGATGCCGACGCCGTTTGTGCCGCCGTTGTTCCACGCAATGCAATGGCGGAACTGGATGCCGTCGGATTCCTGCAGCTGGAAGCCCGTGGATCCGTTGTTGCGCGAGCGCACGTTGTCAAACAGGCAGCTGTCCGAGTAGGCGACCTCCAGGCCGACCGCCGCCCCGCGCAGCGTCAGGTCCTTCAACTGGATGCCGGAGACCTGCCGCAGCTTCATGACCGCGGTGCCGACGCTGACCTGGCGGTTCAGCACGCTGCCGCCCGCCGCCCAGTTCGTGCTGCCCTGGAACGTGACGAGGTTCGTCCCCGAGCCCGTGTCGAGATCATCCAGCTGAATGTCGGCGGTCAGCTTGTACTCGCCCGTGTCGATGAAGACGATGTCCACCGGCTCCAGCTTGTACGTGTTGATCACGTCCTGGATCGAGGCCTTCGGCAGGTAGGGCGTCGTGCCCGGGTAGCTGGACTTGCCAGGCACCGTCGTGTACACGTCCCCGTTGGTGTCGGTATTGTTGACGAAGTACCAGATGGACCCCGTCTCGTCGCGCAGGGAAATCGGGACCTGCGAGGTCGCGTTGACGCTCCGGTCCTCGCTCGCCACGATGCGGACCTCGCCGGCGGCGCTGCGCCCGTACCCGCTGCTGTTCCACTCGTTCTCTCCCAGGGAGGCCGCGGCGTTGGTCGCGATGTTGGTCCACATGTCGATGCCGCTGACGTGGGCGAAGTCGAGGTAGACGTTGAGCCCCGTCGCACTTCCGCCGGCCACCCAGTAGAGCCACTGGGAGCCCTGCACGGAGCCGCCGTCATGCAGCGTGATCAGGTTGATCCAGGCGTTCGTCGGGGTCTTGCTGGCCTGGGCAGTGTTGCCGTACAGGCCGATATCGATGCGCCGGCCGTTCGGGTTCGGCTCCTTGCTGAAAGAGGCCAGCGGGTTGCCCGCGTCGATGATCCGGGAGAAGCCGGCGTCGTTGGTCCAGATCCCGAGGATCGGATCATAGCGCCCGCCGGGCCGGGTGGTCTGCAGGTGGAAATCCCCGCCGGCGGCGTTCACGAAGCCCGGGTCCTCGGTCAGGGTGTGGTAGTCGGTCTCCATCTCGCGGGTCCAGTAGAAGACGGCCTCGAGGCGGTTCGTGCGGGCCGTGGGCGACGGCCACGCCGCCATGCCGGCCGGCCAGGCGCCTTCCGTCACGTAGATGTTGTTGTAGTCCGACGTCCATGAGCCGGAGATGTGGTTGAGGGCGTAGCTCTGGCCGCCGAACGCGCCGATCACCGTATGCTCCAGCGTAAGGCTGCTGTGCTTGCCGGATTCCTGGTACTGGTACGCGCCGATCTGGTTCGACCAGATGACGCCGCTGCGCCAGGTGGTGCCCTCCGAGGACACCACGGAGAGCCCCTGCGCCGCGTGGTTGCGGCTGACGCAGTGCTCCATCTCGAAGGCGCGGCAATCGTGCAGATCCACTCCGATGCGCCCCTCCTCGAAACGCACCCACTCGGCGCCCCCGTAGGCGGACGAGTCCGCCCGAAGCACGGCCAGGCCGTTTCGCAGCGTCAGGTTGCGCAGCATGACGCCCGGCGCCGTGTTCAGGTACAGCAGGTAATCATTGTCGTTCTCGCGGATCAGGCGGGAGCCGCCGGCCGGCTCGTTGGTGCTGCCCTGCAGGACCACCTGCTGCCCGTCCAGGTCCTGCGCCAGGTACACCAGGTTGGTGTTCTGCCACGCGTCGAAGCGGTCCCACTCGATCCGGTCGGACAGGATGTATTCGCCCGTGTCCACGTAGATCCAGTCCCCGGGCTCCAGGTCCCAGCGATCCAGGACGCTCTGGACCTTGTCCAGGGGATCGGCGGGCGTGGTGCCGGTGTGGTTGGGATTGCCCGGCGCGGAGCAATAGACGTTCCCGTTGGTGGACGCGTCGTCCACGTAGAAGCGCAACGTTTCATTCCGGAGCGCGAAGAAGACCTGGTTGGTGTCCTGGAGCAAGGAGTCCTGCTCGCTCTGGATCCACCAGACGCCCCGGATGGAGGACGTGAAGGTCGTGGAATCCCAGTAGTACACCCCGGCCCCCGCCGCGATGTTGGTGGCGACGTATTGCCAGTGGGCGCCGCCGTCCGAAGAGTAGCGCAGGCGCGCCGTGTGCGAGGTGGCGCCCCCCTGGGCCAGCCAGTAGAGCGGGATGATCCCAGCCCCGTAACCGCCGTCGTCGAACGTGATCACGGTCAGCGCCGCATTGGTCGGGGTCTGGCTGGCCTGGGCGCTGTGGCCGTACATCCCCATGTTGCGCCGCGAGCCGTTGGCCAGCGGCTCGTTGGTCCACGCCGCAGCGGGATCCCCGGCGTCCACCAGAGGGGATGTCGTCGCGTCGGCGACGTAACCGGTGATGGCGGGGGAGTAGCGGCCGGCCACGCTCTTCAGCCGGAAATTGCCGCCCGTCGCATCCGCGAACTGCGGGTCGCACGCCAGGCTGTGCGTGTCATTGCTGGTCGCGGCCGCCCAGTTCGCCACGCTGAAATACTGGTCAGGCCACGGCGTCACGCGCGGCAGCAGGCCCGCGAGCGCCCCCTCGTTGAGGAACAACGCGTTGTAATCGGCCTGGAGCACGGAGTAACTGCTGATGTAGTGCGCGGCCGCGTTGGTGCCGAAGACCGCCACCACGCTGTCCCGGAAGCCCAGCACGCCGCCGGCCAGGTAGGTCCCGTAGCGGTTCGACCACAGCACGCCGTTCTCCCAGGCGATGTCCGCCGACGTGTTGTAAACGCCCGTCAGCGTCGCGTCCCGGACCAGGCAGTGCCGCAGGATCGTGCCCTCCGCGCTGGCCAGCGAGAAGCCGATGTTGCCGCCTTCGATCCGCAGCCACTCCAGCAGGGAGCGCCGCGCCTGGGACAACGACACGCCCGTCTGCGCCCCGCGGATCGTCAGGTTCCGCAACTCCATGGCCTCGGCCTGCTCCAACGTGATGCCGGTGGCCGTCGACACAAAGGTGAGGATCGAGCCGCCCGTCGCTTCGTTCGTGCTCCCCTGGATCACCGTCCGCACCTGGTTGCTGTAGTCGCCGGCGTCCAGTTGCCCGATGGTGATGCCGGTGAAACTGGTGTACACGCCGGTGTCCACGTAGACGATGTCGCCCGGCTCGGTGTCCCAGGCGTCCAGGAGGCCCTGCAGGGAGGTCTTGGGGGTATGCGCGAACAGGCCGTTGTTGGTGGAATGTCCAGCGGCCGTGCAGTACACGTCGAAGTTGGTGTTGGCGTCGTTGACGTAGAACCGCATCGGTTCGTTGCGCACCGAGAACACCGTCGAGTTGCGGCCGAAGATGTTCGTGTCCGTCTGGCTCCGGACCTCCCACATGCCCAGCAGGGTCGAGGGCCACGTCGTGGTGTCCCAGAGGTAGTTGCTGGCGAGCGCGGACACGCCGGAGACCAGCGTCGTCCACGTGGCGCCGCCGTCCCCGGAATAGGAGATCTTCACCGTATGCCCCGTCGCGTCGCCCGAGGCCACCCAGTACAGGTACTGGTTCGTGCCCAGGGCGCGGCCGCCGTCGTTGAGGCTCACCACCGTCAGCCGGGCGTTCGTGGGCGAGAGGCTGGCCTGCGTCGTGTTGCCGTAGGGGCCGACGTTCAGGCGGCTCCCGTTGGGCGAAGGCTCGTTGAAGTAATTCGTCCCCGGCGCGCCGGCGTCCAGCAGGATCGAGTTGGTCACATCCGTATACACGTAGTTGGTCACCGCCCAACGCCCCCGCGCGCTCTTCGGGTGGAAATCCACGCCGTCCTGCGCGAAGCCGGGATCGTGGCTCAAGCTGTGGCGATCCTGCCCCGCCTGCGCCACCCAGCGGGACACGGTGTCGATCGTCTCGGAGAAGGTAAGGCCTGGACGCCGCGCCGCGTACGCCCCGCCCTGGAGGTACACGTTGTTGTAATCGGCCTGCAGGGACGCGGTCTCGCCCTCGTAGGCAAACCGCTGGGCCCCGAACAGGCCCAGCACGCTGTTGGACACGACAACCCCGTTGCGCATGGCCGCGCCGGCATAGGACCCGAGGCTGACGGCGAGCCGGTTCGACCACAGCACGCAGTTCTGCAACACCGTGTTCGTCGCGTAGAGATTGCGCAGGCCGGTATCCGAGCCGACGGAGGAGCACTGGCTCAACAGGCTGTCGATCGACCGCTGCAGGTCGAAGCCGACCGCCCCGTCCCGGGTCTGCACGTTGTACAGCGCGCACTGCCCGGACTGGGCGACCCGCACGGCGGCGCTGGCCATGTTCTGGATCGAGAAGTCCCGCGCGTCCACGCCGTACGCTTCCTGCATGTTCAGCCCGAACAGCCCGGCCGCCCCGTCCAGCACCGACCCGCCCGCCAGCGCGTTGGTGCTGCCCACCAGGCACAGGCGGGTATCCCCGCCGGGAGGCGCGGTGTCCAACTGCGACACGGTCAGCCGCGCGTCCTGTCCCGTGTAGACCCCCGTGTCCACGTACACGATGTCCCCGCCCTCGAGGTCGTACGCGTCCAGGACCCGCTGGATCGAAAGCATCGGGACATTCGTGCCCCGGCCCGTCTGGCCCTCGGCGCCCGCGGCGTCGCAATACACGTCGCCCACAGTCCCGGTGTCGTTGACGTAGAAGAGGAAGTTGGTGTTCCGGAGGGCAAAGGGTTGCGCGGAGACCGACGCCAGCCCCAGTTCCGTCTCGTCCGAAACCATCCACAGGCCGAACAGGGTGGACGTGAAATTGGTGGTGTTCCACGTATAGGTCCCGGCGCGGGCCGGCCAGTTCGTGACGATCGTCTGCCAGTTCGTCCCGTAGTTCCAGGAGAAATCCAGCCGAACCAGGTGGCCCGTCGCGTTGCCCCGGGCCATCCAGCGGAGCGGGAAATTGGTCCCGGACGCCACGCCCCCGTCATTCAGGCTGATCACCCCGAGGAACGAGTTGGTCGGCGTGCGGCTCGCCTCGACGGTCCCGCCGTACATGCCGATGTTCACGCGCGACCCGTTCGGGCTCGACTCGCTGGCCCAGTCGGTGGCGTTGGTCGGCCCGACGTCGATCAGGATCGATGCCACCGTGTCGGTGGCGATGAATCCCTTGCCCAGCACGCTGTAGCGTCCCCGCGGGCTCAACGGGTGGAAGTCCATCGCCCCCGGATCGCACAGGGCCGGGTCGCCGGCCACGCTGTTCAGGTCCTGCGTGGACCAGGCGCGCCAGCGCGCCACGCCGTCGGAAAGCACCTCGAAGGGCACGCGGTACGACCGGGCCATTCGCGCCCCTTCCGCCAGATGGAGGCCATTATAATCCGCCAGCAGCACGCCGCTGTTGATCGTGTACGCCACCGCGGAGGTGCCGAACGCGCCCACCACGCTGTTGGAGAAGACCATGTAGTTCGCCGGCGGATTCGGCACGGCGCTGACGTTCGCCAGCAGCACGCCGATCGCATTGGACCAGAGGACTCCGTTGCGCCATATCGTATTGGATGAAAACACATTATACACGCCGCTTGTCGCCGCCCCGACGGCCGCGCAGCGGGTCAACTCGACATTCCGGCTGCCCTCGATCTCGAATCCATGCCCCCCGCCCCGCACCCAGACCGACTCGACGAAGCAGTTGGTGACCACGCGGAGCCGGACGCCGCTCCGCGCGTTCTGGATGCGCAGATGCCGCAGGTTGATGCCTTCCGTGTTCTCGATGCTGAATCCGTACACCTGCCCGCCGAAGTCCAGCACCGTGCCTCCCACCGCCTGGTTGGTGCTGCCCTGGAACAGCACCAGGTTGGTCAGGGATCCCATCGTCGAGCTGTCGATGGTCACCGAGCTCGGCATGACGTAGGTCCCGCTGTCCACCAGGAACCGGTCGCCGGGCTGCGGATCGTAGCGCCGCAGGATCGTCAGGATGGAATCCGCCGGGTAGTCCTCGGTCAAGCCGTCGTAGTTGGTCTGCCCCGGGGCCGTGGTATAGACGTCGCCGTTGGTGTAGGCGTCGTTGACGTAAAAGGTCAGCGAGGTGTTGTTGATGCTGAACAACCTCTCCGTCATCGCCTCGACGGAGGCGTCCGGCTGGCTCCGGTAGCGCAGCACGCCCTGGCTGGTGGCCCGCACCCGGTCGGTCGCCCACGGGATGTTCCCCGCGGAGGCCGCCACGTTGGTCGCGATGTTGGTCCAGTTCTCGCCCGCATCCCACGAGTAATCGATCGTGATCTGCTGGCCCGTCGTCACCCCGCCCGCCACCCAGTAGATCGTGCCGGTCCCGCGGATGCTGCCGCCGTCGTTCAGGGTCAGCGCCAGGAGCCATCCGTTGGTCCGGCTCCGGCTGGCCTGCCCGTGATGGCCGTACAGCCCCAGGTTGACCCGGTATCCGTTCGTGCCCGTCTCGGCGGCAAAGGGCCAGTCCGTCGGCCCCGTGTCGATCAGCGGGGAGTTGGTGGAGTCGGCCACGAAGGTGAGCGAGGTCGGGTTGAAGCGCCCGGCCTGGCTGAAGGCGTGGAAATCGCCGTTGGCCGCGTCCACGAACAGCGGATCGTGCGTGAGGCTGTGGATGTCGTTGGTGGTCCGGTCTTTCCACCGGCTTAAGTTTTTGTAGACATAGAAGCCGTCCAGCGCGGGATAGGCGCCGTTCCGGGCCAGGATGTCGTTGAAGTCGGACCGCACGACGGCGTTGGATGCCAGCGTGAAGACATAGGTGCCGTCCACGGCCGCTTCAAGCACGCTGTTGGTGACCACGAGGCTGCCGTTCACAATCTTCGCCGCTCCGGCGGCGTTCGACCAGAGGACGGACTGCAGCCACTGGACGCCGTTGGCCATGAATACGTTCAGGCCGTAGCCGGGATTGTTGTAGGCCGCCACGCGAGACAGGAGAACGTTCGTGGAGTTCAGCACCTCGACGCCGTTGCTGACGCACCCGCTGACGTCGACCCGGCTCAACTGGACCTGGCCGCCGCCGTTCATCCGCACGCCGGTCCGCCCGCCGCGTAGCGCCAGATTGGATACGATCACGAACTGCGCGTAGTCGAAGCGGAGGTTGTTGACGGTCGCGCCGTCGCCCGCGCGGGTCAGCACCGACCCGCCCGCGGCGGCGTTCGTGCTCCCGAGCACCAGCAGGGGCTGCGCGCTGGAGCCGTTGTGCCGCCGGAGGAAGACCGTGTCCTCGCTGTTGGTGTACGCGCCCGTGTCCACGTAGACGGTGTCGCCCGGCTCCAGGTCGAACGCCGTCAGCGCTCGCGGCAGCGAATTCAGCGGCCGGGCGGCGGTCGCCTGCCAGTTCGTCGGCCCGCCGACCGCGGCGGCGTACACGTCCCCGTTGGTGGACGCGTCGTTGATGTACACGGAAAGCGAGGCGTTGCGGACCGCGAAGAAGTTGGTCGGCTGGTCGAACAGCGCGGGCGTGTTGGTGCTGGTCACGCGCCACAATCCAGCCGGCGTGTTCGTCACCGCCCACGTATTCCACGCGAAGGACTCGGCCGAGGCGGCGATCCGGTTGGTCAGGGTAAGCCACGACGCGCCGCCGTCGGGCGAGAACTCGATCTTGACGAAGTGGCCGGTCGCGGCGCCGCCCACGACCCAGTGGAGCGTGCTGGTGCCCCGCACCCACCCGCCCTGCCGCAGGCTGGCCGCGTACAGCCGGTTGCTCATGCCGCGCTTGCTGGCCTCCGCCGTGTTGCCGTACCGGCCGATGTTGATGCGGCCGCCGTTGTAGGCCAGCTCGTTGGTGAAGCCGCTCGCGGGATCGCCCGCGTCGATGAGCGGCGAGGTCTGCGCATCCCAGCCGGGATACCAGCCCGAGCCCGTGATCCACCGGCTGTCGCGCTGGTCGGTCTTCAGGTGGAAATCCCCGTAAAACGGGTTCGCGAACAGCGGGTCGGTCCGCAGGCTCATGCGCTCCTGCCCGGTCTCCACCGACCAGGCGTCCAGCGAGTCCAGGTTCCGGCCCAGGGAGGTCAGATAGGCCGCCACGCCGTTGCTCTCCACGTGCAGGGCGTTGTAATCGCCAACGATGTTGGTCGGGGTGGCCGCGTGGTACCCGAACGCCGTCGGGTGCGACACGACGATCGCCGTGTTGCTCACGGCCACGCGCCCGGCGGCCACGCGCACGGCGGCGCCCTGGTTCTGCCAATGCACCCCGCGGATGTACTGGACGTCGCTGCCCGCGCCGCTGACGAGAAGCCCGTTGCCCGTGTTATCCGCCGCGATGCAATGCTCCAGCACCACGTCGGCCGCGCTGGCCACCTCAAACCCGTTGCCGCTGCGCTTGACGCTCACGCGGACCAGGCGCAGCCCGTTGGTGCCCTGGATCCGGACGGCCGTCTGCGCGTTGGTGACGGTGAGATTCTCGATCCAGTAGTACGCGGCGCCGCTCAAGTCGAGGCCGTAGGGCCCCGTGCGCCGCTCGATCACGGTCCCGCCCGCCGCCCAGTTCGTGCTGCCCTGGATCGTGACCGGCAGGTTGCTGACGCCCGTGTCCAGGCTGCTGACGGCCTGGTCGGCCGAGTAGTGATAGAGCCCGGTATCGTAATAAATGATGTCGCCGGGCTGGATCTCGTGCGCGTCCACGAGCGATTTGAGGCTGTACTTCGGGCTCCCGGCCGAGGTGCCCGTGTTGGTGTCGCTGCCCGGCCCGGTGCAGTAGACATCGTTCGTGATATTCTCGTCGTTCAGGTAGTACTCGTAGCGCCCATTCTGGAACGTGAAGTTCGTGTACGAGGTCGCGGAGAAGATGTTCGTGTTGGATTCCAGCACCACCCGCCAGCGGGCGAGGCGCGCCGAGGCGAAGTTCGTGTTGGCCCAGTCCCAGTACCCGATGGAGGCCAGGATGTTGGACCCCGCCACCACCCAGGTCGCCCCGCCGTCCCGCGAGAGCTCGATCCGCACCCGGTTGGTCGTGGAGATGTCTCCGAACTTCCAGTACACGCGCTCCCCGAGCTGGGCGTTGAGCACGCCGCCGTCGTTGTAATTCATGGCCATCAGCCACGCGTTCGTGCGGCTCTGGCTGGCCTCCGCCGTGTTGCCGTAAATGCCGAGGTTGACGTTCGTCCCGTGCGGCCAGGGCTCCAGGGCATAGGACCCCGCCGGGTCGCCCAGGTCGATGCAGGCGCTGTGGTTGGCGTACTTCGCCCACGTCCCGTTCGAGTAGGTGTTGACCATGCTCTGGGGGTGGAAGTCCGCGTTCGTCGGGTCGACGAAGAACGGCTCCCGGTAGGCGCAGTTCCACCAGCCGTTGGCGCCCTTCTGGAGCGCGGACAGGCTCGTGTAGCTGGAGTGAATCGCCGCGTTCCAGAACAGGTTGTAGTCGCCCCCGCCGGGCGCCGCCGCCCCGCCGAAGGCCGTCCCGCCGACGATCACGCTGTTGCTCACGCTCCAGGCCGAGGGGACGGACGGCGCGAAGGCCGTCGTGTTGCTCCAGCTCACGCCGTAGTCCCACAGCACGGAAAGGTTGAACCCGGCGGCGCCCGTCGTGTTCTGGGCCGCCGCACAGCGCCGGAAGACATGGTTGTTGCCCGAGGAGCCGCGGAAGCCCGTGTCGTTGAACCGGGCCGTCAGCCGCTCGTACTCGCAGTCCAGGCTGCTGCTGGCAAACACGCCGTAGCGGCCGTTCAGGAGCGTGAGATCTCGGAGCTTCACCCGCCGGACGGCCGAGAGGATCACCACGTCCGCCGCGGCACTCCCCCGGTTCAGCACGGTCCCGTCGTACAAGTAATTAGTGCTGCCCTGGATCGTCATGTACCGGTTCGACCAGCCGGAATCCGAGGTGGTGACGACCACGGTCTGGCCCGTGTAGTACCCCGTGTCCACGTAGATAGTGTGGTCCCCGCCCAGCGAATAGGCGTCGAGGATCCCCTGGATGGTGTCCTTCGGCGTGTCGGGCGTGAGCCCGTCGTTGGCCGACGACCCGGGGAAATGCGTGTACACGTCGCCCCACGTGCCGGTATCGTTGACGTAGTACGGGACCGGCGTCAGACCGCGCAAAGCGAAATTCGTGTCCGAGACGTCAAAGAAGTTGGTGTTGGTCTCCCGGGCCACCCGCCAGTACATCACGGCGCCGGACGTGACAGCCGAGGCGTCCCACGCGTAGTACAGGTTCGTAACCGCCACGTTGGTCGCGATCATCCGCCACGTGGCTTTGCTGTCGCGGGAATAGTCCAGCCGCACCTTCTCGGTGGTCGGAATGTTGCCGGCCGTCCAGTACAGGCGGCCTGTCTGCTGCAGCGTGCCGCCGTCGTTGAAACTGACCGCCAGGAGCCACGCGTTCGTCCGGCTCTTGCTGGCCTCCGCCGTGTTCCCCCAGACCCCGGCGTTGATGTTGCTCCCGTTGGGCGCGGGCTCGTTGACGTACGCGGAGGCCGGGTTGCCGAAGTCGATCAGCACCGAGTGCACGGCGTCGGTCGTCCAGGTCTTGGTCGCCTGCACGTACCGGCCCGTCACGCTGCGCGGATGGAAGTCGTAGCCCGCGGGATCCCCGAACTGGGGGTCCGCCACGATGCTGCGGAACGAGTGTCCCATGGCCTCCTGCATCTCCGACAGCGTCCGGACCGAGGGCACGGTGTTGCTGCTCATATCCGTGCGCCAGTACACGTTATACTCCGCCGCCTCGGGCAGCAGCGTGAAGGCGATGCCGCCGACGATGACGCTGTTGCTCAACGCGATCGAGGAGCTCGTGTAGGTCGAAATGGCCGTGGTGTTGCTCCACAGCACGCCCTGGTTGAACGTGGTCGTGTCGAACCCCGACACGCCGATGACGTTCTCCGCCGCCACGCAGTAGCGCATGGCGTTCACGCCGCCGCTCTGCGACCAGAATCCGCGTGAGTTCCGGATGGCGGTGATCCGGTGGAAATCGCAGAACGACCCGGTCATGTACACGCCGCACTGTCCGTCCCGCACGGTCAGGTCGCGCAGGCCGATGTACGAGCGGCCCGCCAGGCTGAACACGTTGGAGGCGGCGTTGTTCTGGCGGAACACCGTTCCGCCCGCCCCGTAGTTGGTGCTGCCCTGGAACGTGATCAGGTTGCCCGCCGTCCCCGAGGCCGGCACGTTGACCGTGTAATTCGAATAGCCGCCGGTGTCGATGTAGACCATGTCGCCGGGCAGCAGCGTCACGCTCGCGAACAGGTTGGTCAGCGTCAGCTTGGGCGCGGCGGCGTTGGTGCCGGGATTGGCGTCGCTGCCCATGTTGCTGCAATACACGTCGCCGTTCGTGGAGGCGTCATTCACGTAGTACGTGGCGGCGTCCGCCGGCGCGGTGCCGGCCGCCATGAAAAGGGGAATCAACAGCAGCGTGGGCCATCCCATGCTATTCCACCGGCGCCGGGTAAAGTGATGGTAGTTCACAGTGCTATCCGCCTTCCTCTGTCCGTCTTCGTAAAGCCTTGATTCGTCGTTGCAGACAACGCTTCCGCCCGCCTGTGCCCCGGCCGCAGAACCCGGCCCGCCCCACAACCTGATACGCCTCACGTCCTTAATATATAATACCCGGTTAAGCGTTGGTGTAAATTGCTTTAACCGCCGTTTTGCAAAAACGGGAGACGGCCTAGAACCTGGTTCGCAACCAGTTTACCAGCGACTCCTTGCGCCACCAGAAGACGTCGAAAAAGCCCTGCGCGTCCAGCCCGTAGAACGTCATCTCCCGGCGATACAGAAGCGTCAGCAAAAACAACGCCTGGAAAATACACAGGAGCACGATGACGGCGACGGTCCGCCGGGTCCAGCGCGAGCTCAAGGAACTGAAGAAAGCCGCCAGCGGAAAGCCCATGAGAATCACCGTGTCCACCACGTACCGGTTGCCGAACCCGCCGGCCGAAGTCCATATCTTCAGGCTGGATATGGCCAGGATGTAGACCGCGAAGATCACGATCACGGGCAGGCGGTACGCGGCGGCCGGCCCCTTCAGGCAAAGAATCCCGAGAACCGCCGGCACGAAGATCGGAAACCAGACAAACAGGCCCTTGTACACTCCGAACAGGACATCCAGCACCTGCGGCGAGCCGAAACTGGACGCCCCCATGTGCTGGTAGGCTTTTACGATGAAATGACCCGAGGAGTATTTCCACATCAGGAACTGCGGGATCATGACCGCGAAGGCGGTCAGGCCCATCACCGCGATGTCCCGCCCATTCTTCAGGAAGAACACCGCGCGCGCGCCGACATCCCGCCGGCCGACGATCCCGTAGAGGGGCACCCACAGCAGCACCAGGACGTTAAGCTGGCGGACCAGGAACAGCAGCGCGGCCACCGCGCCGAGCGCGAGGGAAACCTGGAGCCGACCCGGCCGTTCGTACCAGGCCTCCGTCAGGGTCATCAGCGCGGCGGCGAGGAAGAACGTGAACGAATGGGCGTGCACCGTCTCCGCCGCGACGTAATTGAGCAGGTTCGTTCCGAGCAGGAGCGCGGTCATCGTCGCCAGCACGACACCCTTGGAAAACCGCCGGGCCAGCAGCCGCTTCCACAGCACCAGGCCGATGAGCGAGTAAAAGAGCCCGGCCAGCCCCGCGGCGTGCTGGTAGAACATCGAATACCCGTCCGGCGGGTACCGCATCTCCATCCACGGCCACCCCCCCTTCCACGGCCAGCCGAACCAGTACGTCAGCGCGTGCCCCGCGACGAAGAACGGCGCGGTCATCACGGACACGCCGATGTTCAGCGAGTTCAGGTAACGCCCGGTCGGCGGATAACGCCGCACGTAGGTCCAGCGCGGGAATTCCCCGCCGTAGTGCGCCCGCGCGTCGGTTTCGAAACTCGGGTCGCCGTAGAGCAGCAGCGACGGCAGGTACGCATAATACCCCGCCCCGTCGTCTCGGATGGGAAGCTGGTTCAGCCCGAAGTACGTGAACATGTACACGAGCAGCAGCAGGACCGTGACGAGAAACAGGTAATGCCGGTCCAACCAGGCCACGCCCCCGCCGCTCCGCACTGGAATCTCGGGATCCATTTCTTACGCACCCCCGCCTTGCGATGCGGACGCGATGTCGGTCCTCCGGTACACCTGCTGCACCACGCAGCCCCGGCGGAACCACGAGGCCAGCGGCTGGTAGATGACGAACAGCGGCGCCAGCAGCACCGCCAGCGGAATGGACAGCCAGGCTGCCGCCCGGTCCACCGGGGACGTGCCGACGCCCCGCAGCCAACGGTACAACGCATCCCGCTGGAACGAAAGCAGGACGTTTATCAGCGTCTGGATGAAGATGAAGAAGGAGTATTCCGGCGCGAAATGCCGCTCCCGGACCAGGTGGTAATTTCGCAACCCCATCCGGTCGCACAGTTTCCGGGAATCGACAATATGCCGGTGGTTCGGCGGATCGTAACCGAACCAGCGCCACCGGAACGCCCGCTTGAGCCACGACCCGCTGTTCGGGTACTCGAGCAGCACGTGGCCGCCGTGCGCCACTGCTGCATCCAATCGGTCCAGCACCATGTCCACCTCGGGCGCCAGTTCAATGACGTGAAAAAGGGCTACGACCGCGCACGATTGCGCCGGCGCCGCCAGCCACTCGGGCAAGCCCAGACACCGGACCTCGCGGCCCCCGGCCTGGAGTTCGGCCAGGTCAATATCCTCCGCCGGATTCCGCACCACCGCGACCATGGCGCCGGAGGCCCGGCCGGCAAGACGGCGAACGCGCCGCGCGCGCCACCGGCGGATCAGTCCGTGGACCGGCGACGGCCGCAAGCCGTCCGACCCCGCCTCCCGGCTGTCCGCCGCCAGGATCTTCTCCGTCTCGCAGTACGTGCAGCGCTGCAGGCTGTAGCGGTGGAAAAACCGGTGGTACACAAAACGGCCGCAGCCGCAGACGCCGCAGCTGGCCTCGCCCTCGCGTTTCCGGCACAGGATAAACAGCTCGAAGCCCCGGAAGATGGACTCGAAGTAGAGATCGAAGCGGCGGATCAGTTTCCAGGGCAGGAGCCCGCCGGACAACATGCGCTGGACCGGCCCCCCGGTGTCCCATGCGCTCTGCCGGGAGGAGGCCAGCGAGCGATGCATGTCCGTGCCCGCCACGTCGGCGCCGGCGGGGATGGGCTGCCGCAGGAAACGCCGGGTCATCAGGTAGACGCGGCGGATGAACCAGAAGGAGGGAAACGACGGGTCGAGCGCCCGGATCACGCCCCAGCCGCCGGCCTCGAGCATGGACACGACACCGCGCATGCTCAAGCGGCGCAGGTGGCCGTAGAAATCGTCGTCCACGCCCCACTCGTGGGGATTGTAGGGCACCGTGACCGCCAGCCAGCCGCCGGGCTTGACCTGGGCCCGGATATCCTCGAGGACCCGCGCCGGCTCGGGCACGTGCTCGATGACATCGAAGAGCACCGCCACGTCGAAGTCGCCGCGCGCCTCCGGAAGCGTCCGGCGATAGGCCAGTTGCCGGCCGCCCTCGCGCGGCCCCGAGGAGCTTTCCTGCCCGGCCGTCACCGAGGGATCGTAGGCCAGCCCCTCCGTGAAACCCCCGCCGCGGATCAGGTACTCCGCCACGTCGCCCCGGCCGCATCCGTAATCCAGGAAGCGCCCGCCCGCGCCGCAGAGCCGCAGGTTCTCGCCCAGCACCACGAGGAACCGATCTTTCATGGGCTGGAAATTCGCCACGTCAACTCCCTCCGGACGAATTCGCGGCGCCTTCGCAAATCAGCCTCAACGCCGGCCCGTGTCCCGCCAGGGTTTCGGCCACGGTGAAGAGCAGCCCCGCGGGAACCAGCGGCACGGCCAGCAGCAGGGATATCCATTTCGCCGCCGGAGCCCCCGGGCATTTCCCGCGGGACCGCAGCAGGTCGTAGAACAGGTCCCGCGGCTTGATCAGCCCGTTCATCACGGACTGCGCCGCCCCGATGACGCCCATTTCCAGCGACGATGTTTCGCGACGCCGGATGGAGAACCCGGCCCGCGCGAGCAGCCGGCCCAGGGACTCGGGGCCGAACTGGTACAGGTGGCGCGGCGGATCCACGTTGAACGCCAGCGGACCGGCCAACTGGTTCTGCCAGCTGTCGGTGTTCGGCACTTCCACGACCAGCAGCCCGCCGGGCGCGAGCAGTTCCCGGCAGGCGCGCAGCATCGCCAGCGGGTCCGGCACGTGCTCCAGCACGTGCCAGATGGTGATCGCGTCGAACGAGGCCGGCGGAAAGAGCCCGCCCGTCAGGGTGCCCGCCTTCAGCTGGATGCCGGGGATTTTCTGCGCCCGGTCGAAGGCCGCGCCCGGCAGTTCCGTGCCGGCGACCTGCCAGCCCAATCCCTGCATATGTCCGAGGAACCGCCCGTCGCCGCACCCCACGTCCAGCGCGCGACCTGCCGCGCGGCCCGCCCAGCCCGCGACCCGGGTTGCGCGCCGGCGGAGGAAGAGATTGCGCACCTGGTCCATGAGCGCTGGGAACTTCCGTTCCCCGGCCCCGTAATACGCGGCGTCGTAGAATCCGGCGATCTCCGCCGGGCCGGGCAGGGTCGTGAGCCGATACAACCCGCACCCGGGGCACCGGCCGTAGCGGAACTCCCGGCCGTCGCTGGCCGTGCACGCCATGACTTCATTACCCCATGCCGCCCCGCAAGCCGGGCACCCGGGCGCGCCGCTGGCTTCCTCGCTCATGGGGTCAGCCGTCTCCCCTGCTCCCCGAACAGGCGCTCGTTCTTCGCCCAGCCGCGCTGATGCAGGGCGAGGGCCATGGTCGCGCGCAACACGCCGAGCCCGTAGGTCACGGACCGGCGGAAGCTGATCGAGGAGGCCTCGGCAAAGTATTTCGTCGGGCATGAAATTTCGCCCAGCCGGAAACGAAAAGCGACGGCCTGACACAGCATCTGGTTGTCGAACACGAAGTCGTTCGAGTTTTCCTCCAGCGGCAGCGTCTCCAGCACCTTGCGCGAGAACGCCCGGAACCCCGTGTGGTACTCCGACAGCTTCTGCCCGATCAGGATGTTCTGGAACGCGGTCAGCAGCCGGTTGGCCATGTACTTGTAGTACGGCATGCCGCCGGCCAGGGTGCCGCCGCAGAGAATCCGCGAGCCCAGGACCGCGTCGTACAGGCCCGAGGCGATCATCGAGGCCATCGCCGGCACGAGGCGCGGGTCGTACTGGTAGTCCGGGTGCACCATGACGATGATGTCCGCGCCGCGCTGGAGCGCGAGGCGATAGCAGCTCTTCTGGTTGCCGCCGTAGCCGAGGTTGCGCTCGTGGCGGTGGACGAACAACCCGAGTTCCTTCGCCCGCGCGACCGTCTCGTCGGAGCTGCAGTCGTCCACCACGATGATATCGTCCACCACCTGGCGGTCCAGGGCCTGGACGGTCTTCTCGAGGGTTTGGGCCGCGTTGTACGCGGGCATGACCACCGTTATTTTTTTCCCGCCGATCATGTCCGTGGTTCCCCTTCCGGCACCGTCATAGGATGACCATTGTTCGGCCCCTGTCAAGACCAACGCGCGGCGTCAGTTCACCGGCGTCGTCCGGCCGTGCCGCAGGATCCGCCAGCCCTTCGTGACCGCCCGGACCAGGAACGACGGCTCGCTCACGAAGGTTTCCACCAGCACGCGGTTGACGTAGTGAAAATCGTGCCGCTCGCTGATCCGCAGCCACAACTCGTAATCGTCAAAGTAGTAGCCGGGATCCCACCCGCCCACCTCCTCCGCGACGCTCTTCTTGTGGATGACGCAGTTCGTGTTCAGGAAGTTGTAGCGGCGCAGCTTCTCCTTCGAGTAGCCGTGCAGCCAGCGCTGGAACGGGTTGCCCCACAAGCGGTGGCCGGTGTCCTTGTCCCGGTACATCGACCGGCAGTACGCGAGCGCGGCGTCCGGATGCACCCGCAGGTAGCCCATCATGACCTCCAGGAAAAGCGGGCGGTAACGGTCGTCGTCGTCCAGGTACGCGATATACCCGCCCCGCGCCATCCGCTGGATGCCGTGGTTCTTCGCGATCGCCCCGTGGCTGCCCGGCGGGGATTTCTCCGGCAGGTTGAAAAACCGCAGCCGCGGGTCGTTGAACGACGCCACCACCGCTTCCGTGTCGTCCGGCGTGCAATCCCCGACGATGATGTGCTCCCAATCCGTGAACGTCTGCGCGCGCACCGACTCCACCGCGCGGCGCAGCATCGGCGACCGGTTGTAGGTGCTGGTGATGATGCTGACGAGGGGTTCGGACATGGATCAGGCCGTCAGTTCACCGTATAGTTCCAGATGTTGCTTGATGCAGGCTTCCGGCGCGAACTCTTGCTGCAGTTTCGCTCGGCCGGCTTTTCCCATCCGCAGCGCCAGGTCCGGATCGTCGGACAACTTCCTCATCCGGTCGGCCAGCGCCGCGTCGTCGCCCGGCTCGACCAGGAACCCGGTGACGCCGTCCTCCACGAGGTCCGGCAGCCCGCCGACGCGCGTCGCGAGGACGGGCCGCTCCCGTGCCATGGCTTCCATGATGCTGTACGGGAGGTTTTCCATCCGGGAGCATTGTACCAGCACATGGACCTGCCGGAAGAATTCCTCGCTGGCTACATATCCCGCCATCTCGACGGCCGATTCCAGCCCCAGCCCGGCCCGCAACGCCTCCAACCGGGGCCGCTCCATCCCCTCGCCCGCCACGAGAAAGCGTGCGGACGCCTTGTCATCCTGGAGCCGGCGCGCGGCCCGGAAGAACAGCTCGTGGTTCTTCTCCCAACTCAACCGGCCGAGCATGCCGAACGTCATGGGCTGGTGGCCGCGGTCGCCGACCGCGGCTACAGACCTTGCGTCGAATCCCGATGGAATCCGGACCACGCGCCCGGCCCCCACCCGCGCGGCCAGCCACTGCTCGTAATGGCGCGACAGCGTGATCACCCGGTCGAACCGCCGGAAGGCGCGCAGTTCGAGCCACTCGTAAAACCGCTCTTTCAGATCGGGCCGGAACAGCCAGCCGTGGACCGTGGTCACCAGCGGCACCCGGCCCCGCAAGGCCCACGCCGCATGCACCGTGGCCTTCGGGCCGATCGTATGAAGGACATCTGGTTTTTCGCGTCCCGCTTTTTCCCGGAGCATCCGAAGAAGATCGCGCGAGAAGGCGCTGTGAACCGGCAACGCGGAACACTCCAGGCCCGCCTCGAGGATCGCGGTTTTCAACTCGCTCTTTTCCAGCCCCAGCCGCGATTCCTCGATCAGCCACGCGGCGACCTCGACGCCGGCGGACCGCAGGCCGCGCGCGAGGTCCAGCGTCGCCCGCTCGGCCCCGTAAATGCGCCCGGTGTCCTGCAATAGAAACGCGATCCGCATGCGGGACATGCTACCCCCGCCCGCCCCGCAGGCCAAACGAAAACCCGGTCGGCCTTGACGCCGGACTCGGCGGCATGTACAGTGCGCGAAACCTGCGACGAGGAGCGCAAACTCTGAGTTCAAGGGCGGAACGGAAAAAATGCATCCGGCATCGCCTCTCAGGCGGGCCGGTTTTTTTATTATCGGGAGGAACATATGAAGAAAAGACTGGGATTCGTCGGGATCGTCGTGGAGAACCGCAAGAAGAGCGCGGGGCTGGTCAACCAGGTGCTGACCGAGTTCGGCAACCTGATCTACGGCCGCATGGGCATTCCCCACCTGGAAGAGGACCATAGCGTCATCACCCTGATCGTCCGCGCGACCACAGACGAGGTCGGCAGCCTGACGGGCAAGCTGGGCCAGATCGAGGGCGTGTCTGTCAAATCGGCGATGACCTCGAAGTAGGAAGCGAGCTTGCTCGCGATAGCAGTCGCCAGCAAGCCGGCTTCCTACAATTGAATCAAGCTCATGGAAAAAACACCCAAATCCCTGCGGCTGCACATCGGCCTCTTCGGCCGGACGAACGTCGGGAAGTCCAGCTTCCTGAACCTCGTCGCAGGCCAGGACGTCGCCCTGACTTCGCCCATACCCGGCACGACCACGGACGTCGTGGAGAAGGCCATGGAACTGCTGCCCGTCGGCCCGGTTGCGTTCCTGGACACCGGCGGTCTCGACGACACGTCCGAGCTCGGGGCCGGCCGGGTCGACCGCACCCGCCGCGCGCTGGATCGCAGCGATGTCGCGGTCCTGCTGCTGGAGCCGAACCGCTGGACGGCGTTCGAGGACGAACTGCTCGGCGAATTCACCAAACGCAAGACGCCGGTCATCGCGGTCATCAATAAAGCGGACCTGGAACAACCGACGGCCGCTTTTATCGAAGCGGTCCGCGCGAAAATCCCGCGCCTGCTCCAGTGTGCCAGTCACCCGTTCACGGGCGCGGAGCGCGATCGCGTGGTTCACCAGTTCAAGGAGCACCTGCTGGAAATCTGCCCCGACCATGTCGTCGCGGCGCCCAGCCTGCTCGGCGACCTGGTCCCGCCCGGCGGGCTGATCGTGCTGATCATCCCGATCGACAAGGAGGCGCCGAAAGGGCGGATCATTCTCCCGCAGGTCCAGGCGATCCGCGACGCGCTGGACCACGGCGAAATGGTCGCCGTCTGCCGGGAAACCGAGTACACCGCCCTGCTTTCGCAACTGGCTCGCCCGCCGGATCTTGTGGTGTGCGACTCCCAGGTCGTCCACCGGATGGTCGCGGAGACGCCGCCCGGCGTGAAGTGCACGACGTTTTCGATCCTCTTCTCCCGGTTCCGCGGCGACCTCGCGCGGCAGACCGAGGGCGTGTCGGCCATCGACCGGCTGCGGCCCGGCGACCGCGTGCTGATCGCCGAGGCCTGTACGCACCACGCCGTGGAGGACGACATCGGCCGCGTAAAGATCCCGCGCTGGCTGAAGAAGCATCTCGGGTTCGACGTGGAGGTTACGGTCTGCTCGGGCCGCGACTGGCCGGACGACGTGGCGTCGTACTCGCTCATCATCCTGTGCGGCGCGTGCATGCTGACCCAGCGCGAGGTGCTGGCCCGGATCGAGAAGGCCGCCGCGGCGGGCGTGCCGATCACGAACTACGGCCTGTGCATCTCGCACCTGCAAGGCGTGCTGCCCCGGGTGCTGGAACCATTCGGAATTGAACAGAAGGCGCAAAGCAAGACGGCGTGGGCAGGAGCCCCGTCCTGAACCCCGACCCTCTCATGACCACACAACTCACCGAACGCTCCTCCTGGATCCGCAACCGCATTGCGCGGGACCAGATCGACAAGTACCGGACCGACGACGGCGATTTCATCCCCGACGCCGAGATCGAAGCGCGGCTGCGCGCGAACCGGGAGCCTGATCCCGCTCGCATCCGCGCCATCATCGCGAAATCCGAGGCCATCCAGACCCTGGAACCGGACGAGACCGCCGCCCTGCTGCACGTCACCGATCCCGACCTGTGGACGGAGATGAAGACGGCCGCCGCGCGGATCAAGCGGAAGGTCTACGACAACCGCATCGTCACGTTCGCCCCTCTCTATTTAAGCAACCGGTGCGTCAACAACTGCCTCTACTGCGGGCTGCGCTGCGCCAACGCGGCGATCGAGCGACGCGTGCTGACGCAGGACGAGATCCGGCGCGAGGCCGAGGTGCTGGCCGGGCAAATCGGTCACAAGAGGTTAATTGTCGTTTACGGGGAGCATCCGGATTCCGCGATTGACTACATGGCGGAATCGCTGCGCACGATTTACAGCGCCAGGGTCAAGGCGCGGATCGGCTTCGGGCAGATCCGGCGCATCAACGTCAACGCGCCGCCCCTGCGGGTGGAGGAACTGAAGATTCTGCACGAGGTCGGGCTCGGCACGTACCAGGTTTTCCAGGAGACCTACCACCACGACACGTATGCCCGGCTGCATCCCGCCGGCACGATCAAGGGCGACTACGCCTGGCGGTTGTACGCCATGCACCGGGCGATGGAGGCCGGGATCGACGACGTCGGTCTCGGCGCGTTGTTCGGCCTGGCCGACTGGCGCTTCGAGGTCATGGGGCTTCTTTATCACGCGCGGGAGTTGGAGCGCGCGTTCGGAATCGGCCCGCACACGATCTCCTTCCCCCGCCTCGAGCCCGCGGAGAGCACGCCCTTCACGCAGGAGTCCGGGTTCCTCGTAAGCGACGAGGACATGGAGCGCGCGGTGGTCGTCCTCCGGCTCTCCGTGCCGTACACCGGCATGATCCTGACCGCGCGGGAAAACGCCGGGATGCGGCGGCGGCTGATCCCGCTCGGCTGCACGCAGACCGACGCGTCGTCGCGCATCGGGGTCGGCGCGTACAGCGAAGCCTACGAGTCGCAACAGGGCTCGCGCCAACAGTTTCTGCTGGGCGACACCCGCAGTCTCGACGACGTGGTGCGCGAACTCGCGGAGATGGGCTATATTACTTCGTTCTGCACGGCCGGCTACCGGTGCGGGCGGACGGGCCAGTGCATCATGGACCTGCTCCGCAGCGGGCGCGAAGGGAAGTTCTGCAAGCTGAACGCGGTCCTGACGTTCCGCGAGTGGCTGGACGACTTCGCCAGCCCGGCCACGCAGGCGGCGGGCGAAAAAGTGCTGCAGCACGAACTGGCCGAGATACGGGAGCAGAACCCGAAGGGCTATCCGGTGTTCATGCAGTTCTACGAACGGACGGCGCGGGGGGAGCGGGATTTGTTCCTGTAGAAGAAGGAACTACGAAACGCGCGAAAATTGAGTTCCTCATCTTTTCTTTCGCGTATTTCGCGTGTTTCGCAGTTGAGGATTCCGATGCTGTCGAAGAACGATATTCTTGATGAGCTCCGGGCCCCGGACTCGCATGCGTTGAGGGGCCGGGCGGACGCGGCGCGGCGGGAGCATTGCGGCGAGGGGGTGTTCCTGCGCGGCATCGTGGAGTTCTCCAATTGCTGCGCGCGGAGTTGCCGGTACTGCGGGCTGCGCCGCGAGAATCGCCGCCTCAAGCGCTACCGCATGAGCCCCGCGGAAATCCGGCAGGCCGCGTCCACCCTCCTGCGCTGGGGCCTCCGCACCGTCATCCTGCAATCCGGTGACGACGCGCACTACACCACGGCCATGCTGTGCGACATCATCCGGGACATCAAGACCGACGCGCCCGGCGCGGCCATCACGCTGTCCATCGGCGAGCGGCCCCTGGAGGACTACGAGGCCTTTCGCGAGGCGGGCGCGGATCGCTACCTGCTGAAGCACGAGACCGTCAACGCCACGCTGTACGACCGCATTCATCCCGGCCAGTCCCACGCCGTGCGGATGAGCATCATCGAACGGCTGCGCGAACTGGGCTACCAGGTAGGCGTCGGTTTTCTCGTCGGCCTGCCGGGTCAGACCGCGGAGGACCTGGCGGGCGAAATACTCTTCCTGCAGGATTTCCAGCCCGACATGGCCGGGATCGGCCCGTTCCTTCCGCAGGCGGACACTCCGTTCGCCGACCAGCAGGCTGGCGAGCGGGAGACCGTGCTCCGCCTGCTGGCGCTGGCCCGCATCGCGTCGCCCGGCACGCACCTGCCCGCCACGACCGCGCTGGCCACGCTCGATCCGTCCGAGGGCTTCGCCGCCGGCTTGCGTTTCGGTTGCAACGTGATCATGGTCAACGGGACTCCTGATTCGTACCGCGCCAGCTACCGCCTGTACGACAAGCGCGTTTGCGCGGACCTGGAATCCGCGCGGCGCGCCATCCGACTGGCCGGCCGCACGGCCAGCCTGGAGCGGGGGGATTCCCTGCGGCTTCAACCGGCGGAGTAATACATCATGACAGCCCCGCATAAACACCATGCCTGTCCCGTTTGGATCGGCTGGCTCCTGCTGAACCCGCTCCGCAGGTTGCTCCAGGATCCCCGGAAGATCCTCGCGCCCTGCGTCCGGCCCGGCATGCGCGCGCTGGATTTCGGCTGCGCCATGGGGTTCTTCACGCTGCCGCTGGCCGAACTCGTCGGGCCGACCGGCCGGGTGTACGCTGTGGATGTCCAGGACGGCATGCTGGACCAGCTGAAACGGCGCGCGGCCCGGCGCGGGCTTTCGGGCCGGATCTTCATCCGGCGTTGCGGGCACGAGGACTTCGGGTTGCAGGAATTCGAAGGCGCCATGGATTTCATCCTGGCCTTCGCGGTCATCCACGAGGTGCCGGATGTCCAACGCCTGCTGGCCGCTTTTCACCGGGCGCTCAAGCCGGGCGGCACGTTGCTCATCGCCGAGCCCAAGGGGCACGTGGACGGGCCGGCTTTCGAGGCGGAAGTGAGGATCGCGAAGGAAACGGGGTTCATCCTCCGCACAACGCCCCGCGTAGGCTGCGCTTACGCGGCCCTTCTCGCGAAGCAGTAGTTCGGAGCGGGCGCGGCTCCGCCCGCGTCACCCGATCCGCTTCTTGATCTCGGCCAGCAGCGTGGCGGGCTCGATGGGCTTTTCGAACAGGCTGGATACCGGCAGCCAGGTCTCGTCCGGCTCGAAGGCGAAGGGCAGGTGCATCTCCTTGCGGATGCCCGTGACCATGAGGACCGGCATGTTCTTGAGCTCGGGCGACTCGGGGATTCTCCGGCTGACCTCGAACCCCTCCGTGTTCGTCGCCATCATGACGTCGAGAATCATCAGGGCCGGCCGCTCCTTCTTGGCCAGCGCCAGGCCGCTCGCGCCGTCGTGGGCGGAAATCACGCGGTACCCGTTGGCCTCGAGCAGGTCCTTGTTCGATTCCACGAAATCGCGATCGTCATCCACGATCAGGATGGTTTTCTTGCTAGCCGGCATGGGAGTTCTCTCCTTTGGGGTTCGCCTCGCCCAGCACCTTCTGGATCTCGGTCAGGAGCCGGTTGGGGGCTATGGGTTTTTCAAGCACGCGGTCCACCGGAAGCCAACTCGCGTCCGGCTCGAAGCCGAAAGGCAGGTGCATGTCCTTCGTGACGCCCGTGACCAGCAGCACGCGGAGCCCCTTCAACTCGGGCGTCTCGGGGATCTTGCGCGCCACCTCGAAACCCTCGGTGTTGGTCGCCATCATCACGTCGAGGATCAGCACGTCCGGCCTGACCTTCCGCGCCAGGTCCAGGCCGTCGGCGCCGTTGTGCGCGGCGTGGACGGAGTAGCCGTAGGCCTCGAGGAGGTCCCGGTTGGATTCCACGAAGTCGGGATCGTCGTCCACGATCAGGATGGTCTTGCCGTCGCTCATTCGCATCACGGCGCGTTGCGCCAACGCGCCCTGCCTGTTACATATAACTATTCCGCTTTCGGTTTGAAACCATATTTCGACAGGATTTTCGGCAGTTCGTCCGGCCGGACGTTGGCGTAGACCTTGTCGTCCACGATCAGCACCGGCGCCAGGGCGCAGGCGCCCACACAGCGGGCGACCTCCAGCGTGAACTGGCCGTCCTTCGACGCGTGGCCGATCTGCCGGATGCCGAGCAGGTCCTTCAGGCGGTCCACCAGGATCCCCGCACCCTTGACGTAGCAGGCCGTGCCCATGCACACGGACACGGTGTGCTTGCCCTTGGGGACGAAGGTGAAGAAGTGGTAGAACGTCGCCACCCCGGTCACCTTCGCGGCCGGGATCTGCATCTTCTGCGACACGGTGTTCAGCGCGCCGGCGGGCAGGTAGCCGAAATGTTTCTGGATCATCTGCAGCACGGCCACGAGGTAGCTGTCCGCGTTCGGCCGGTCGCGCGTCTCGTCGATGAACCGCGCGATGGGCTCGGGCAGTTCGGCCAGCGTGGTGACTTTTTCTTCCTGGGCTGTCATCGGGTCCCCCGGGGCAGTTTGGCTTCGTAATGCGTGTGCAGCAGTTCATGGGCCTTGGGACTATTCGGCTCGCCGAGGTAGTGCTTGTAGAGCTGCTGGATGTACGGGTTCTCGTGCGACTTCCGAATCTGCTTGTGGTGGTCGATCGCGTACAGCGCCTTGGCCCGCATGCGCAGGAGCTTGGCGTCCATGATGTGCAGGCCCGGCGGCGGGTACGGCTGGCCGCCGCCCCCGATGCACCCGCCGGGGCACGCCATGACCTCGATCATGTGGTACTTCTTGTCCCCCTTCAGCACGCGGTCGAACAGCCGCTTGGCGTTCTGCAGGCCGTTGGACACGGCCACGTTCAGCGTCTGGTCGCCGATCTTCACCTTCGACTCCTTCACGCCCTCGACGCCGCGCACCTCGACGAAGTCCAGGTTCTCGCACGGCTGGCCGGTGACGGTCTCGTACGCCGTACGCAGCGCGGCCTCCATCACGCCGCCCGTCGTGCCGAAGATGTCCGCCGCGCCGGAGGAGAAGCCCAGCGGGTTGTCGAAGTCGCCGTCGTGCAGGTGCTTGAACTCGATCCCGAAGGTCTTCATCATCCAGATCAGCTCGCGCGTCGTGAGCACGGCGTCGGTGTACGGCACCCCGTTCGCGTCCGCGTGCTCGGGCCGGCGCGCCTCGTACTTCTTCGCCGTGCAGGGCATGACGCCGACCACGTAGATGTTCTTCGGGTCGAGCCCCTGCTTCTCCGCGTAGTACGTCTTCAGCAGCACGGAGAGCATCGTCATCGGCGAGCGGCACGTCGACGCGTGCGGGATCAGCTCGGGATAAAAATGCTCCATGAACTTGATCCAGCCCGGCGAGCAGGACGTGATCAGCGGCAGTCGGTCGTTGTTCTTCAGGCGCCGGATGAACTCGTGCGCCTCCTCGACGATCGTCAGGTCGGCGCCGAAGTTCGTGTCGAACACCCGGTCGAAACCGAGCGTGCGCAGCGCGCTGATCATCTTGCCCGTCGCCGGCGTGCCGGGCTCGAAGCCGAACCCCTCGCCGATCGCCGCGCGGATGGACGGCGCGGTCTGGACCACGACGTGCTTGGCTGGATCCTCCAGCGCCTTGAACACCTCGTCGGTGGCGCTGTGCTCGATGATCGCCGCCGTCGGGCAGACGTTCGCGCACTGGCCGCACTGCACGCACACCGAGTTCAGCATGTCGCCCTCGTGGGCTGGCGCGACGCAGATCTGGAAGCCGCGCTGGTGCTGGCTCAAGTTGTAAACACCCTGCACCTCGTTGCATACGCGGACACACCGCCCGCACAGGATGCACTTCTCCGGGTCGCGGATGACGGCCGGCGAAGACAGGTCCTTCGGCGGCTGCTTGCGCTCGCCCTCGAACAACCGCTCGCGGATGCCCAGGTCGTAGGACAGCTTCTGGAGCTCGCAGTTCCCGTTGCGCTCGCAGGTCTGGCAGTCCTTCGGGTGGCTGTCGAGGATCAGCTCCACCACGTCGCGGCGCAGGCGCCGGAGCTGGTTGGAGGAGGTCCGGACCTTCATGCCGTCCGCGACGGGATAGGCGCAGGACGCGACCGGGTTGCGCTGGCCCTCGACCTCGACCAGGCACACGCGGCACGCGCCGAGGATGCTCAAGTGCGGGTGGTAGCAGAGCCGCGGGATCTTGATCCCGACGGAGTCGGCGGCATCCATGATCGTGGACCCGGCCGGCGCCTTGGTGACGATGCCGTCGATCGACAGGGTGACTTCGTTCTCGGTGGTGGACATGGTCATTTCCTCAAGATGGCGTCGAACTTGCACGCGGCGAGGCACTGGCCGCACCGGATGCACTGCTCCTGGTCGATCACGTGCGCCTTCTTCGGCGCGCCGTCGATGCACTTCACCGGGCACTTCCGCGCGCAGGCCGTGCAGCCGGTGCAGTTCTCCGGGATGACCGAGTAGGTCACCAGCGAGGCGCATACGCCGGCCGGGCATTTCTTTTCGCGGATGTGCGCGTCGTACTCGTCGCGGAAATGCTTGATCGTGCTGATCACCGGGTTGGGCGCCGCCTGGCCCAGGCCGCACAGCGACGCCTTCTTCACCGTGTCGGCCAGGCGCAAGAGCTTCTCGACGTCGCCCTCCTGCCCCTGCCCCTTCGTGATCCGCTCGAGCATCTCCAGCATGCGCTTGGTGCCCTCGCGGCAGGGCGTGCACTTGCCGCAGGACTCGTCCTGCGTGAACTCGAGGAAGAACCGCGCGACGTCCACCATGCAGGTGTCCTCGTCCATCACGATCATCCCGCCCGAGCCCATGATACTGCCCGCCGCGGCGAGCGAGTCGTAATCCACGGGCGTGTCCAGCGCCGCCGCCGGCATGCAGCCGCCCGCGGGGCCGCCGGTCTGCACGGCCTTGAACGCCTTGCCGCCCTTGATGCCGCCGCCGACGTCGTAGACGACCTCGCGCAGCGTCGTGCCCATCGGCACCTCGACCAGGCCCGTGTTGTTGACCTTGCCGGCGAGGGAGAAGACCTTGGTCCCCTTGCTCTTCGCCGTGCCCAGCGACGCGAACCACTCCGGCCCGTCGATGATCACGACCGGCACGTTGGCCAGTGTCTCGACGTTGTTGATCACCGTCGGCTTGCCCCAGAGGCCGGCCGTGGTCGGGAACGGCGGCCGGGGCCGCGGCATGCCGCGCGAGCCCTCGATGGACTTCAGCAGCGCCGTCTCCTCGCCGCAGACGAACGCGCCGGCGCCGAGCCGCAGCTCGATGTCGAAATCGAACTTCGAGCCCAGGATGTTTCTGCCCAGCAGGCCCGCCGCGCGGGCGTCCGCGATGGCGCGCTCGAGCCGCTTGATGGCCAGCGGGTACTCCGCGCGGATGTAGACGTAGCCCTGGTTCGCGCCGATGGCATAGCCGCCGATCATCAGGCCCTCGAGGATCGTGTGCGGGTCGCCCTCGATCGTGCTGCGGTCCATGAACGCGCCGGGGTCGCCCTCGTCGGCGTTGCAGACCATGTACTTCTGGTCGGCCTTCTGCGACGCCGCGAACTGCCACTTGGTCCCCGTCGGGAATCCGCCGCCGCCGCGCCCGCGCAGGCCGGACTTGACCACGGCGTCCACCACCTGCTTCGGCGACATCTCGGTCAGCACTCTTGCCAGCGCGTCGTAGCCCTCGACGGCGACGTATTCGTCGAGGCTCTCGGGATCGATCACGCCGCAGTTGCGAAGCGTCAGGCGCAGCTGCTTGCCGAAAAAGGCCTCGTCGCCGTAGAGCGGGAGGAACCGGTTCGCGATCCGCTTGCCGCCCCACGCGCACTCGGCCACCGGCCGGTCGCCCTTCAGGTGCTTCTCGACGATCTTCGCCACCTTCTCGGGCGTGAGCTTCTGGTAGAGCACGCCGTCGGGATAGACGAAGGCGTTGGGCCCGCGTTCGCAAAGGCCGAAGCACGCGGAGGTCGTGACCGCCACCTGCTCCTTCAGGCCCTGCTCCTCCACGCCCCGGAGGAAGGCCTCCCGGATGCCCTGCCCCTGGCGGCAATGCATCCCGCCGCACACGCCAACGACCTTGCCGGTCATCGGGAGATTCGCCACGTGCCGCATCGTGAACTCGTCCACGATCTTCCCGCCGCGGATGTGCTGCTCGACGATCTTCTCCGCGCGGGCGGGCGTGACCTTGACGTACTTCACGGGGATGTGCCCCTGCGCGATCACGGAGACGACGGGCTCGAGGTCGCAGCGGCCGGTGCAGCCGACGCGCCCGAGGGCCACCTTCGGCGCGCCGGGCTTTGACAACAGCTCGGCAAACGCGTCGTAGACGGCCCCGGCGCCCGCGGCGTTTTCGCACGTCGCGGAGCCCACGGTGATGCGGGTGGGATTCTGGAACTTGGATTCGAATAGCCGCATGACGGCCCCTCGGCGCATCTGCAGCACTTTATCCTTCGGCGTGGCCATGGTTTATGCTTTCTCCTGTTCGGGGAAGACCGGAAGCGTGAAACGGAAACGGACCCACTGGCCCGGCTCGGATTCGACCTGGATCCGGCCGCCGTGGGCCTCGACGATGTGGCGCGTGATGAAGAGCCCGAGGCCCGTGCCCTTCTGGTGGCGGGTCCCGTCGGCCTCCTCGAGGCGCGTGAATTTCTGGAAGACCGTTTCGATCTTGTCGCGCGGGATGCCGGCGCCCTCGTTGAACACGCTGAACTCGACGAAGCCGTCCCGGCGCTGCGCGTCGAGCTGGAGCAGCCCGTCGTCGCGGCCGTACTTGATCGCGTTGCTGACCAGGTTCTCGAAGACCTCGCGGGTCATGTTCAGGTCCGTCTTCAGCCGCAGGTCGTCGCCGATGCGGCTCTCCACGCGCATGCGGCGGGCCTGGGCGTCGCCCTCCGAGGCCTCCAGCAGCGGGCGCACGACCTCGTCGGCGACCGCGACGCGGGTCGGCACGGGCCGCAGCTCGCCGGTCTCGATGCGGGAGAGGTTCAGGTAGTGGCGGACCATCTCCACGATGCGCTTGCTGTTGGTCTCGATGTTGCGCGCGGCCTTCTCCTGGCCCGGCGTCAGCGGCCCGAGCTTCTGCTGCCGCAGCAGGAAGACGTAGTTCATGATCGAGGCCACCGGGCTCTTCAGTTCGTGCGAAACGAAGCCCAGCATGTCCATGTAGCTCAAGTTGAGGGCGGAGACGGCCTCGTTGGTCTTCTCCAGCTTCTCGTTGGCTTCCTTCAGGCGGCCCTCGCGCTCCTCGAGGGCCGTGGCCATCTCGTTGAAGGCGACGACGAGGTTCTCGATCTCGCCGCAGGAACTCCGGCATTCGACGGGGGTGTGCGGCTCGCCCTTCCGCATGCGCTGCGAGGCTTCCACCAGCCGGTGGATGGGATTCGCCAGCCGGCCGGCCATGATGAAGGCCAGGACCAGCGCGGCCGCGAGGCCGAAAACCGACAGGCCGGCGTACCGCATCATGATATTCCGGCTCAGGGCCTTGAACGGCCGCTCCAGCCGGCCGACGTACAGCATGCCGATGACCTCGCCGTCGAAGCCGCGGATGGGATCGTAGGCAGTGAGGTACGGCTCCTTGACCACGAAGGCGGGGCCGATCCACGGCAGGCCGTTGTCCAGGACGCGGTCCGCGACTTCCTTGGAGACGCGCGTGCCGATCGCCCGGTTGCCGTTGGGCAGACGCACGGTGGTGGCGACGCGGCAGTCCTTCAGGAAAATCGTCGCCGTGCCCATGGCGAGGCCCTTGTACTGCTCGTTCTTGTAGATAACCTCCGTCATCCGGTCCACGAGGTCCTGGTTGCGGTTGAGCAAAACGCCGGCGTAGACCGCCCCCAGCAACTGGGGGCCCTTGAAAATCGGCACGCCGGTCGCGAGGACCATGCCCCGACTCTCCTCGGTCAGCGGGGTCGCCCGGGCGCGCGGGGTCTTCTCCAGCACCAGGAACGCCTTCTCGGACAGGCCCTCGGCCTCGAGGTCCAGCTCGGGCTGCGACATCAGCGTCACGCCGGAGGCGTGCTCCCCCTTCAGCGCGCGCAGCACCACAGGGTTCTGCTTCTGGAAGTCGCCGGTACGGTACGGGGGCGCGGCGCGCAGCACCACCTGGCCTTCCGGCGAGACCACGGTCAGGAAATCCAGGCCGAAGCTCGTGCGGATGGTCTCGAGCCGCTGCTGGATGTCCTCGGACGCCCAGTCGTGTTCGGATGCGGCGTCCACCACGATCTTCTTGATGGCGACGAGATCCAGGACCGTTTCCAGGTCGTGCAGCTTGGAATTGAAGATCGCCCATGCGCTGCCGATGTCGAGGCTCACCTGGTTCTGCGCCTCGCCCATCACCCGCTTGCGGATGATCTGGATGCCGATGACGGAGGAGAGCAGCCCGAACACGATCGCCAGCGCCGCGAACGCCTGGAATAGTTTGGTCTTAAGCATGGAGGCCGTACCTCAACAGAAAAACGCCACCTTCTCAAGCTTCGTCGCAATGTCCACGTTGTCCACCACCGCCCATGCCGGCGTCTTCAGCGGCGTCGGCGCGAAATTCAGGATGCCCCGGACGCCGGCGACCAGCATCAGGTCCGTCACCGGCTGGGCGAAATCCGCGGGGACGGTCAGGATGCCGACCGTGATGCCATCGCGGGCGATCACGGACGTCAGCGCGTCCACCGGATAGCACGGGCAGCCGGCGAACTCGCCCTGTCCCTTGGCCGGGTCGCTATCGAAGGCCGCGACGATCCGCGGCCGGGCCTGGCGCAGCGCGAAGTACCCGAGGATCGCGCGCCCGAGTTTGCCGATGCCGACGAGCGCGGCCTTCTGGTCGCGTTTCTGCTCGAAAAGCCCGTTGATGCTGCGGACCAGGTCGTTCACCGCGTAGCCGCGCGCCGGGTTGCCGGTGTAGCCGATCGCCATCAGGTCGCGCCGCACCTGGGCGGCCGAATTATTGGCCTTCTCGGCGATTTCGTGGGAGTGAATGAACTCCACGCCCTGCTCGGTAAGGCCATTCAATAGCCGGCGATAAAGCACAAGCCTTTCTACGGTCCTCGCCGGAACTCCCGTATTTTCAGAAGATAACATTTATTTCGTTATCCGATTCACATTGTGAATCATTTCACAATCAGACAATACCCGGCATTCTTCTGGCGGTCAACCAGAAAATCAACCTGCCTGTTGATCCGTCTTGTACGGCCCCCCGTCCCTGGATGAAATGGCCAAGCCGGGCGCATGGCGATCCATTCTTCATTTCCATTTGCGGACGCGGCTTTCTGGGGTAATCATACGACGGTCTCTGGAAACCATGTCTCGCATCAACAGGCCCGGCCTCCTTATCTTCGCGGCGGCAACCCTCGGGTTCGCCGCTCCCGCGCGAAGCGATTCCATTGAATGGTGCGATTCCCGGGCCGCGGCGGTCGAGCAGGCGCTGAATTCCGGACGGCTCATCCTGCTGCTGGCGGGACGGGAGTCCTGCGGGAACTGCCACTACATGAAGTACACGGTCTGCGAGACGAACTCGGTGCGCTCGATCCTCGATGCGGACTACGTCTGCTGGTTCTGCCCCGTGGACACGTCCACGGAGGAAAATCCTTACACGGGAGGACTGGGATCCTACACGCTCCCGCTGATCTGCGTGATCGATCCCGGGAATCCCCTCGCCTACCTCGACCGCACGACGGGCATCCAATACGAGCCGACCTTCGTCCCCCGCCTGCTGGGGCATCTCCCGCCGGTCACGGCGGCCGTGGAGCGGATTGAATGGACAGAGAACGGCGCGCTGCGCGTCGTCATGTCCGGCGCGACCGGCTTCAGCTACCGCGTGCTTTCCGCCGACAGTCTGGCGGGCTCGTGGAGGACCAACGGCGCGGCCGCCGCCGGGCCGGGGGGCGTTTGCAGCAACGACCTGCCGCCGTCCGCGGCAGGCGGGTTCTTCAAGGTCATCGGGTTCCGCTGACAGCGGCGACTACTGGGCGCGGACCCGGAAGAAGAAGTTGGAATATCCCGTCAGCACCTTCGACACGTCCACGGTCGCCGAGCATTGCCCGTCGAATCCCGGCAGCCCGCCGTAGTTCCGCACGGCCCGCCAGACGGACCCCGGCGTCAGGTTGGTCGTGTACTCCAGGGAATACACCAGCCCGTTCGTGACCGGCCACTGGAACAGGCCCTCCGCGCCGGTCACCGCGATGTCCAGGTCCGGGATGAGATCCCTCTTCGCGTCGTAGGGCTCGATGGCCAGGTCGTCCACCTCGGCCTCGGCGAAATCGTTGGTGGTCCGGGTCAGATAATTATAGGGATTGAGGGGCAGCACTATTCGGAAATCGCCCGTGATGGCATCAGGGGTCCTGAACGCCCGCTCGTAGAAACGCCACTCGCCGCCGGTCGCGGCCAGGACGGGAAACTCGCCAAGCCCGAGCTGGTAGTCGTTGTTGGAATCGTTGTGGCCCAGTCGGGGACACAGCGTGCCGGATGCGACGCGGTACCAGAAGCTCAAGCGATACCAACGCCCCGTTGCGACGGGGACGAAACGCTGCTGCAGGCCGCTGCGGTTGGCGATCCAGTTGGTCCCACTGAATGTCCGGAAATGGAGCGATTGCGCGCCCGCGTGCGGATCGGCCGCGCTTTTCTCCTTCAACTCGGGCGTGCCCCAGCGCCACCACTGGCCAAGTTGAGCGTTCTCCATGTCGCCGTCCAGGACGATCCGCGCATCCTGCCCGGCCGTGATCTCCACGTCGTCGGCCCAGGCCTCGCCGGCGCTGGCGACCAGGGCCAGGCGGAAGTCGTGGGTAAAACCGGCGGGCACGGTGAACCGGCGCTCCATGGCGTTCCAGGTCCCGTAGTTGGCGGCGCTCAAATCATAGTACCGGTTCTCGAAGTCGCTGTTGGAATCGCCGATGCCCAGGACCACGCGCAACGTGCCGGTCTTCACCTTGGCCGACAAGCGCAGCGTGTACTCGGCGCCGGCGGTCACGGGCAGATTCAACTGCTGCACGCCGCCGGTCGCCACGTGGAGAACCGTCGAACCGCGTTCCGCGTCGAATTCCTTGGCCTTGACGAACGGCACGCTCCAGTCCAGCCATGCATTCGTGTCCGCCGCCTCCATGTCCCCGTCCTGGACGATTTGCGCGGACGCGCACCAGGACATCATTATAAAACCGAATACCGCGATTGCCTTTTTCATGCCCTTCTCCACTCTCGATTCCGCGGACCGATACGGGCCGGGACTTCAGCCCTGTAGTCGCGCCGCGGGATTCCTTTCGTCCCGCCCGCGGGAGACGCATGCTGCAATCAACCGGGGGATAAAGAGATACGGCTCGCCCGAACGCTTCGCGGGGCCGGCTTACCGAACGACGTCGAGGATGGGCCGGTCGCCGATGTAGAGATTCTCGATGGCCGCGCGCCCGCGCCAGACGCGGACGGCCAGCCAGGCGTCCTGCGCGTCCTGCCGGCTGTGCTCGCGGTAGGCGCGCTCGGCCTCGGGGGCCTGTCGCTCGCTCATGTAGAACCGGTCCAGCGGAAGGTTGAGCCAGGCTTTTTGTTCCTGCACGTTGAACGAGGCAATCCTCGTGCGGATCGCCGGCGCGCCGGCCGGCGGCCGGCGATGTAACCGGACGAACCGGGCGAACCCGTCCTCGCCGACGGCCAACTCCGCGAAAAACCAGCCGCCTTGCTTGCGCGTCCAGGGGCCTTCAAACGGCGCGGTGTTCTGCTCCACCCGGACGGCCACGTAGCGGCCGCGGAAGGCGTCCACGGGATCCATCGGCGCCGTCTTGAACTTGTACACATGGCCAAGGCGCAGGATCAGCTCGCGTTCGGCGATCTTCCAGGTCGCAGCGACCCACTGCGCGACACAGGCGGCGAGGAAGAGGACGAGCAGGACGCGGCGGTTCATGGCGCGCCTCCCTTCCGCCGCAGCATGATCCAGTTGGCGCCGAGAAAACCGAGCCCCAGGAGGATAAAGACAATGCCTTTAGCCACGAAGGACAGGTCCGAGTCGAAAAAGCGTATGATGATGAGGGCGCCCAGGATCAACATGCCGCCGTTGGTCTTGCCCAACTGCCGCTGCCGGGCGCCGGACACCAGCAGGAACAGACCAAGCCCGAACAGGTAGCCGTTGGCGATGAGCCAGCCCCGCCCCTGGCCCGCCAGCACGCCGATCCACACGAGCAGCGGAAAGACTCCGAATACCATCCGGCCCCCGCGCCCGCCCAGCACGGCCCGCCCTGCCGTCGCGAGGTACAGCAGCGGAAGGCACACGCCGAGCAGGACGCCGGACAGGCCGCCGCCCACGAACGCCGCGTATTCCTGGAATGAGAGCCGCCCGGCCTCCCACTCGAAGCTCAAGATGAAGGCCATGATCACGATGCCGCCGGCGCCCAGCAGCTTCGTCGGGCGCTGCCAGGCCGTCGGCGCCCCTTCCAGCCAGAGCGCGTCGGCCAGGTAGAACGACGCGAGCAGCAGGCTGAACATCAGCAGGAGATACTCGTCTTCCTGTTCACCCGTAATGACCCCGGACAGGATCAGCAGGCTGACCGCCAGCCCCCACAACAGCAGCGCGGCGCGGGCCTGGTACCGGTCTTCCCGGATCCGGGCCCACAGGAACGGCAGCAAGAGGGCGATCAGAAGCCAGTAGCCCGTCGGCCCGCAGGTCTCCAGGGCCATCAGGCTCCAGGAGGAAACCCCGGCGAGATAGAACACGGCCGGCAGGACCGCGCGATGCGTGTAGACCAGCGGCAAACCGAGCAGCATCCAGGTCAGGATGAACGACTCCATGTCGGCTGCCACGTGATACGTCTGGGCAATCAGGGCCAGCGACGCGCCCGCCACCAGCATGAGAAACGCGGAGGACGCCTCCCGCAGGCCCGCGGCCGCAGCCTGGCGAACGACCGCGCGGCCCGCCATGACCTGGCCGAACAGCAGGAGGGCGAGGGACATCCCCGCGCGCACGGGACGGGATATCTGTTCCCAGTTGTGCGCCAGTAGGAGGATGATGCCGAACCCGATCAGCACGGCGCCCAGGATCGCGAAGAGCGTCAGCAGCCACCCGCGGCCCGCGGCCGGTTGGGCGGAGCGATAGTGGCGGCGCAAGGATTCCGCCTGCTCCGGCGTCAGGACGCCCTGGCCTACCCATCCGGGCAACTCGCCGAGGAGCCACTGGATGTTGCCTTTGCGGGTCATGGGAGGATTCAGGATTCAGGGGAAGAACAGGCACAGGATGACTTTTCGCCGGAGAGACCCTTGCAGCTGCAGGAGCCATGGCGGCGGTTGCGGCGAGTCAACGCGAATCCGAGCCCGACAACGCACAGCGCCACGATGCCCAGCACGATGCCCAGTTGCACGAGCTGATTCATGACTCGCTCTTGATCATGACTAGAGCCATTTTAAAAGGCTTCGCGGCCTTGAGGGCGTGCGGCTGGTTCGCCGGCATGATGACCATGTCGCCGGTCTTCGCCCGCAGCCCCTTTCCGGAAATCGTGATGCGCGCCTCGCCGTCAAGGATCCAGACCATCGCGTCATACGGCGCGGAATGGGTGCTCAAACCCTGCCCCTTGTCGAACGCGAACACGGTCACCGTGCCGGCCTTCTTGGAGAGGATCGTGCGGCTGACTACGGCGCCGGCCTGGTAGTCCGCCAGCCCGGCCAGCGGTAGCGCCCTGGACATCAACTCGCCTGACTGTTTCCCTGTTTTAGTTGACGCCATATTCGCCCGTCCCTTCTCCAAACATTTTTCCCTCAAATAAGCATACTATACCTGATCGCCCGCGGCTGGTACAAAAAGAGGCTGATGAAACGGCTGCTTCATTCGAGCCTGCTCTTCGCGCTGCTGGCCGGCCACCCCGCGGCCGGCGAATGGCAGGACAAGGTGGACCCGCGCGTGCTGCAATCCGTTGACGGCTCCGGTGATGCGCAAACGGAATTCCTCGTTTTTCTCCAGGAGCGCGCGGACCTGTCGGGCGCGGACGCCTTGCGCACGAAGGATGAAAAGGGCCGGTTCGTGTACCGCGCGCTAACCCAGACCGCCGCGCGGACGCAGCCGGCCCTGCGCGCGCGCCTGCAAACGCTGGGCGCAATTCAACAAGCCTTCTGGATCGACAATATGCTCCTCGTGCACGGCAACGCGTCCCTGGTCCGCGAGTTGGCGGAGCGGCCCGACGTTCGCCGCCTGTCCGCGAATCCCTGGGTGGACGCGCGCCTGCCGCGCGACCGGGCGGCGCCGCGCGCCCCGGACGCGCCCGCGGCTGCGGAGTGGAACATCAGCAAGATCAACGCGACCGGCGCCTGGGCCCTGGGCTTCACCGGGCAGGGCGTCATCGTCGGCGGACAGGACACCGGCTACGACTGGGACCATGCGGCCCTGAAGGCCCAGTATCGTGGTTGGGACGGCGAGAGCGCCGACCATAATTACAACTGGCACGACGCCATCCACAGCGGGGGCGGCGGCTGCGGACCGGATTCGCCGGTCCCGTGCGACGACGGCACCCACGGCACGCATACCATGGGCACGATGGTTGGCGACGACGGGACCAACCAGGTGGGCGTCGCCCCCGGCGCGCGGTGGATCGGCTGCCGCAACATGAACGTCGGCTGGGGCACCCCGGCCACGTATGCCGAGTGCTTCCAGTGGTTCGTTGCGCCCACCGACCTGGCCAACGGGAACCCCGACCCGGCCAGGGCGCCGGACGTGATCAACAACTCCTGGGGATGCCCCACCGCCGAGGGCTGCACGGACCCCAACGTCTTGAGCGGCGTGGTCGCCGCCGCGCGGGCCGCGGGCATCGTCGTGGTGGTCTCGGCGGGCAACAGCGGCTCGTCCTGCGGCACGGTCAGCGATCCGCCGTCCTTCTACGAGGACTCCTTCACCGTCGGCAACACGGACTCCAGCGACAACATCAACAGCGGCAGCAGCCGCGGGCCGGCGACGGCGGACGGCAGCGGGCGGATGAAGCCCGACATCAGCGCGCCGGGCACCAGCGTCCGCTCCTGCGTGCCGGGCACCGGATTCGGCTACAAGACCGGCACGAGCATGGCCGGGCCGCATGTCGCGGGCACGGTGGCGCTGGTGCTCTCCGCGCATCCCGGGTTGCGGGGCCAGGTGGACCGGATCGAGAAACTGCTCACGCGCACGGCCCTGCCCCGCACCACGACCCAGGTATGCGGCGGCCTGTCCGGGACGAACGTGCCCAACAACACGTACGGCTGGGGCCGCGTGGACGCCTACCGGGCCGTGGGGCTCGACGATGACGACGCGGACGGCATGCCGAACTGGTGGGAAATCGTCTTCGACCTCAACCCGACAAACGCCGCCGACGCCGGCTTCGATCCCGACGGCGACGGGCTGCTCAACGGGCAGGAATTCAGCGCGAACACCGATCCCACGAACGGAGCTTCCGTGCTTCAACTGATCGAGGCCCTGCCTTCGGAATCCAACGCCGTGGCCGTCGCGTGGCAGAGCGGGCAGGAAGGATTCGATTCCGGCCGCACGTACGATCTCTACCGGTCGACCAGCATGGCCGACGGCGACGGCTGGACCTGCGTGGCTTCCAACATCCCCGTCGCGGGCGCGCTGACCGGGTTCACGAACGTGTGGGATTCGGGCACGGTTCCCCAAGCCTACTACCGCGTTGCCATTTCCGGCGCGAGCAACGAGGTCTCGTCCGCGCCGATAGGCGTCGTCCCCCGCCCGTAATGCGAGGTCCATGGAGGGCGGATCTCCGCGACGCCGCGTGGGCTCGCGGGAGTTCGCTCCTCCATCCAGCTTCTTATGGCGCAAACCGGCTGGCTTTTTACCTGTCCGCTGGTATCGTGACCGTTTGCGCGGAGAGGAACAAATGGACTTGCTGGCCAGAATTCTACAGGGCGTTTTCGTGATGGACGGGGCCATGGGCACCCAGATCCAGGCCCGCGCCGTGCCGGCGGACGCCTGGCAGGGCCGCGACGGGTGCAACGAATTGCTCAACGTCACCGCCCCGGACATCATCGGGTCCATCCATCGCGCCTATTTCGAGGCCGGCAGCGACGCCGTCGAGACGAACACGTTCGGCGCCTCGCCCATCACGCTCGGGGAATACGAATTGAGCGGCCGCGCGCGGGAGATCAACCGGGCGGCCGCCCGGCTGGCCCGCGAGGCGGCGGCTTCTTTCACGGCCCCTGAAAAACCGCGTTTCGTCTTCGGCTCCATAGGGCCCGGCACCCGGCTGCCGACGCTCGGCCAGGTGGGGTTCGACGAACTGCGCGCGGCGCTGCGGGTCCAGATCGAGGGCCTGCTCGAAGGCGGCGCGGATGGCATCCTGCTGGAAACCTGCCAGGACCTGCTCCAGATCAAGGCGGGGCTGGCGGCGTACGACGACGTCGTCGGCCGCTCGGCGAAGGTTCCGCTGTACGTCTCCGTGACCGTGGAGCAGACCGGCACGCTGCTGATCGGGTCGTCCATCGCCGCCGTCGTGGCCGCGCTGTCGCCTTACCCCATCCACATCCTGGGCCTCAACTGCGCGACCGGGCCCGAGGCGATGCGCCTTCACCTGGACTACCTGGCGGCGAACTGGCCCCGCCTCCTGGCCTGCATGCCGAACGCCGGCCTGCCGGAGATGAAGGCCGGCGGGGTCCGCTACCCGCTCGGACCCGCGTTCTTCGCGGAGAAACTCGGCGCGATGGCCCGCGAGGTCGGCCTGAACGTCGTCGGCGGCTGCTGCGGCACGACGCCGGACCATATCCGCGCGCTGGCCCAGGGCCTGCGCGGGTTCCAGGCCCCGGCCCGCGCCGCGCGCGCGCCGCAGCAGGCCGCGAGCGTGTTCTCGCCGGTGGACCTGACGCAGGACCCGCCGCCGCTGTACATCGGCGAGCGCGCGAACGCCACGGGCTCGAAGAAGTTCCGCGACGCCCTGCTGGCGGACAAGTACGACGACGCCTTCGCCGTGCTTCCGGAGCAGGAGGAGGCCAGCGCCCACGTCCTCGACTTGAGCTGCGCCTACGCGGGCCGCGACGAGAAGAAGGACATGGAGATCCTCGTTGCGCGCGCCGCCCGCGAGTGCCGCGCCCCGCTGATGATCGATTCCACGCAGGCCGATGTCACCGAGGCCGCGCTCAAGCTCTACGGCGGGCGCGCGCTGGTCAATTCCATCAACTTCGAGTCCGGCGAGGAACGCGCGCGGCACGTCGCCGGGCTCGCGCGGAAATTCGGCGCCGGGCTGGTCTGCCTGACGATCGACGAGACCGGCATGGCCATGACCGCGGACCGCAAGGTCGCCATCGCGCGGCGGCTGGTCGAGTTCTGCGAGGCCGAGGGCATCCGGCGGGACGCGCTGTTCGTGGACACGCTGACCTTCACCATCGGCAGCGGCGACCCGACGCTGCGCACAGCCGCCCTGGAGACCCTGGAGGCGATCCGCCGGATCAAGAAGGAACTGCCGGACGTCCGGACGATCCTCGGCCTGTCGAACATCTCCTTCGGCCTCAAGCCCGCGGGCCGGAAGGTGCTCAACACCGTCTTTCTCGACCGCTGCCTGAAGGCCGGCATGGACGCGTGCATCATCAACGTCGCGTCCATCGTGCCGCTGACGGACATCGCGCCCGACGCCCTGCGCGTGGCCGGCGCGCTGCTGGACAACGACGCGTCGGCGGGCGACCCGCTGGAGAACTTCATACGGTTCTTCGAGGGAGCCGTCGACGCGGGGGCGGAGGCCGCCGCGGCCGCCCTGCCGCCGGCGGAAGCGCTGGCCCGGGCCGTGATCAAGGGACGGCCGCAGCCGCTGGAGGCCGCGATCCCCGCACTGCTCGGCCAGCACCCGGCGGAATTCATCCTGAACGAGATCCTGATCCCGGCGATGAAGGAGGTCGGCCGCCTGTTCAACGACGGCATCCTCCAACTGCCCTTCGTGCTGAAATCCGCCGAGGTCATGAAGAAAGCCGTCGACCTGCTCAAGCCGCACATGAAGAAGGACGAGTCCGGCGGGCGGCGCGGCCTGATGGTCCTCGCCACCGTCGCGGGCGACGTCCACGACATCGGCAAGAACCTCGTGGACATCATCTTGAGCAACAACGGCTTCCACGTCGTCAACCTGGGCACGAAGATCCCGATCGAGCGGATGATCGCGGCCGTGCGCGAGCACAAGGCCGACGTGCTGGGAATGAGCGGACTGCTGGTGAAATCCGCCGCGATCATGGCGGAGAACATGAAGGCGCTGGAGGCCGCCGGCATCCGGATCCCCGTTTTCCTGGGCGGCGCGGCGCTGACGCCGGGGTTCGTGGCCGACTCGTGCCAGCCCCGCTACTCCGCGCCCGTCGTGTACTGCAAGGACGCCTTCGAGGGCCTGGCCAGAATGCGCGAGTTGTCCGAGACCGGCCGCCTGGAAAAAGCGCAACCGCGGCCACCCAGCGCGCCGCCCCCCGATTTCGAGGCGCCCCCGGTATCGATTGATCTCTCGTTGCCGCCGCCCAAGCCGCCGTTCCTCGGCCACCGGATCACGGAGAGCATCCGGCTGGAGGACGTGTATCCGCACCTGAACGAGACTGCGCTGATCCGCGGGCGCTGGGGTTACCGGCGCGGCAAGATGGGCGCGGAGGAATACGACCGGCTGATCGAGGACGAGGTGAAGCCCCGTCTCGAAGCGCTGAAGAAGCAGTGCGCCGAGTCGGGCCTCTTCCGGCCGAAGGCGGCACACGGCTGGTTCTGGTGCCGGGCCGAAGGCGAGGCGCTGACGGTGTTCCCCTCGGAAGGCGGAGAACCGATCCGCATGGTCTTCCCTCGCCAATCCCGTTCGCCGGGCCTTTCGATCCCCGATTTCTTCCGGCGCGACGAGGACGTGATCGGGTTTATGGTCGTGACGCTCGGGCCCGGGCTCGAGACCGAGAACGCCCGGCTGCTGCAGCGTGATCATTACCAGGACTACTTCCTGCTGCACGGCCTGGCGGTCGAGGTCACCGACGCGCTGGCCGAGTACTGGCACGCCCGGATGCGCGCGGAGTTGGGCTTCACCGAGCCGAAGCTGGCGATCCAGGATTACATTGTGCAGAAATACCGGGGCTCGCGGTACGGGTTCGGCTACCCGGCCTGCCCGGACCTCTCCATGAACAAGGTCTGCTGCGACCTGGTCCACGCGGCCGATATCGGGGTGAGCCTGTCGGACAATTTCATGATGGTGCCGGAGGTGACCACTTCCGCGCTCGTGGCGCACCATCCAGCAGCGAAGTACTTCAACGTCTGACGGCGGAAGTGAACGCATCACCGCGGCAGGTTGTCTCAACGCTCATGACAAGCGGAAGCCACACGTCGCCGCCTGTCTTCTGGCTGGTTTCCGGAATTTCCCTTCTCCTGTACACGATCACACTGGCTCCCTCGGTTACGCTGGAGTACTCGGGCTCGCTCGTCACGGCAGCCGACAGCCTCGGCGTTGCCAACCCGCCGGGCTACCCCGTGTGGACCTTGCTGGCCTGGTTCTTCCAGAAGCTCTTCGGCTTCGTCCGCTATCACGGCGCGCCCAACCCGGCGTGGGGCGTTAATTTTATGTCCGCGTTTTTCGGCAGCCTTTCATGCGGGCTGGTCGCGCACATGGTCAGCCGCTCCGTTCGGTCCGAATCCCGGGGGGTCTCCGATCCACAGGCGAGCTGCGCGGCTTGGATCGCCGGGACGTCGGCCGGCCTCCTGTTCGCGTTCAGTCCATTCATGTGGGCGCAATCGGTCATCGCGGAAACCAATACACTGAACGTGTTCTCCGTGGTTTTGTTCCTCGCGCTGCTACAGGGCGGGGTATTGGATGACGGGAAACGTTTTCTCTATCCGCTGGCCTTCCTGCTGGGGATCGGGTTCCTGAACAGCCCCACCTTCGTGCTGATGATTCCCCTGTTTGCAGCCGCCTGGGCCAAGCGGGGGACGTGGAGGCAGGTCCCCGCGCTCCTGCTGTGTCTGGCGTTGGGGCTCCTCCCGATGGCCTACCTCCCCCTCGCCTCTGCGCAGAATCCGCCGGTCAACTGGGGCTATGCGCGGACGCTCGACGGATTCATCCACCTCGTCACGCGCGGGCAGTACGAACACATGACGCTGACGCCCGTTTTCAGCGCTCCCGACGTCTTCCTAGCTCAGATGGCCACCTATATCCGCCTGCTGGCCGCGCAGTTCTCGACACCGGTGCTGGTCCTCGGCATCCCCGCGTTGTTCGGCATGCGGCATGGCGGCCTGTGGAAGCCGGCCTTGCTGGCGGCCTTCCTGCTCTACGGCACGGGCACGACGATCGGCATGAATCCACCGCTCGACCACCAGACGCTGTACTATTGCCGCGTGGTGTGGATACCCTCCTATGCCCTCGCCGCCATCCTCATCGGACTTGGACTCGGATGGATCTTCAGCGCGGCCTCCCGGCACCGGCCCGTCCTGGCCTCGGTGTTCTTCGCCGCTCTCCTGCTCCCATTAGTGCCACTGGTCCGTCAGCAGCGGGACCGGGAGCTGGTCCGCGTGTATGGCGGCAGCAGTCAGAGTGGTCATGACTTCGGCTGGCAGTTCGGGCGCCATCAACTGGAAGGCCTCGGCGGCATCGTCGCGGACCTCCAACCCGGAGAAACACCGCTGCCCGCCCGCGACTATCCGCCGCCGCTGGAACGCGGCGCTCTCCTGTTTGGCGGCACGGACCCCGGACGGTTCGTGCCCACGTACATGATCTTCTCCGCCGGGATCCGGCCCGACGTATTCCTGCTGACCCAGAATGCGCTCGCGGACCGTACCTACCTGAATGCCCTGCGGGACCTTTACGGAGGCGCTATACGTATCCCGTCCCCGGCGGATGCGGACGCCGCATTCTATCAGTACATGGAAGAACTTCAGGCGGGCCGTCTGCCGCCGGGCACCGGCGCCAAGCCCCAGGGCGATCGGGTCACCGTCCAAGGCGTAGCCGGCGTCATGGCGATTAATGGGATACTGGCTCGGCGGTTTTTCGAGGCGAACAAGGACCGGCACGCCTTCTACATCGAGGAGAGCTACGTCATCCCGTGGATGTTCCCGCACCTCGCGCCCCACGGCCTGATCATGAGGCTCCATGCCGAGCCGCTGCCGTCGCTCCCGCCGGAGCTTGTAAACCAGGACCGCGCATTCTGGAACTGGTATTCCCGGCGCCTGCTCGACCGGCCTGCCTTCCTGCGGGACGTGGCGGCTCGCAGGAGCTTCTGCAAGCTTCGTTGCGCCATCGCCGGCCTCTATGCCTATCGGGGCCTGTTCGATGAGGCCGAATATGCTTTTCGCCAGGCCCTAGCCCTGTACCCCGACAGCCCGGAGGCCAACTACCGCTTGGCCGACGTGCTCATGCAACGGCGGAAATTCAACGACGCGGAGGCCGTGATTGCAGCTTGTCTCCGCGCGGACCCCGGCAACGACAAGGTACGCTCGTTCCTGGAACTGATCCGGCGGGCCGCGGCGGGTCAATAAGAGCCTTTCCGTTTCCGTGTCTTTCGTGTATTTCCTGGTCATTCCATGAAACGATATTCGCATTTCTCCGAGGTGGACTGGGCGCACTGGAACCCGACCGAGCGCGCGACGCTGATGTTCGTGATCCGCGACGGGCAGGTGTTGCTGATCCACAAGAAAAAGGGGCTGGGCGCGGGCAAGATCAACGGACCCGGCGGCCGGCTGGACCCGGGCGAGACGCCCCGGCAGGCGGCGATCCGCGAGGTGCAGGAGGAGCTGGTCGTCACCCCTACCGGCGTCCGCGAGGCGGGCGAACTGATGTTCCAGTTCGTGGACGGGTTTTCCATCCACGGCTACGTTTTCACGGCGACCGGCATCGAGGGCGAGCCGCAGGAGACCGGCGAGGCGATCCCGTTGTGGACCCCGCTGGACCAAATCCCCTTCGACCGCATGTGGGAGGATGACCGCGTGTGGATTCCCCTGATGCTGGCCGGCACGCCATTCCATGGCCGGTTCCTTTTCGACGGGGACAAGATGCTGGAGTACCGGCTGGAAAAAGGCTGACCCTGCCCTACGGCAGTTCGCGGAAGTGGTGCTTGTGCCGGCGTTCGAGCTCCCACAGCTTGGCATACTTGGCGAACGCGGCGTAGGCGCTGATGACGGCAATGATGAAGCCGTGCATCCCGTCGAGGAACCCGGCCCGCAGGACGTAGCCCTTGAGGAAATGGAAGGGCGGCCGCAGGAACAGGTCCAGCCACCGGAACGGCACTTCCTGCACGAACTTCTGCTGGGCCGAGATCGTGGAAAACCGGTTGGCGGTGTCCATGTGGTCGCGCAAATCGTCGTAGGTATAGTGCCAGACGGGCGCCTGGAGCCGCTGGACGGGGCCCTTGACGACCACGGTGTCGTGCGGCTCGATCCCCTCCGTGCGGCCGCGGCTCTTGCGGAACAGGCGCAGCTTGACGTCGGGGTACCACTCGCCGTGCCGGATCCAGCGCCCGATGTAATACACCTGGCGCGGGAATTCGTAGCCCACGAAGGGATCGGTGCCACGCTCGAACTCGGCCAGGATCTCGTCGCGCAACGCGGGCGAGACCTCCTCGTCGGAATCCAGGTAGAGGATCCACGGGTACAACGCCAGGTCGCGGACCATGTTGCGCTGGGCGATGTACCCGAGCCACTCGTGCTGGTAGAACCGTTCCGTGTACTCGCGGCAGATGGCCGGGGTCTGGTCGGTGCTGAAGCTGTCCATCACGATGATCTCGTCGCACCACGAGAGGCTGGCGAGGCAGCGGCGTATCTTCCGCTCCTCGTTGAAGCAGATGACGCAGGCGGATATCTTCTCGCGCATGGCGGATCAGTCCGGAGAAAGCTCGCCGTCGGTCTCGCGCCACAGGTCGGCGGCGAGGGTGCGCGGCCGGTCCACCTCGGCCTGGAGCACGTCCTTGTAGAACAGTTTCAGCCGGAACCCGTAGTACCGGCCCAGGCGGCCCGCGGCGCCGGGGACCCGGCACTGCATCGTGGCGATCGCCGAGCCGCCGTTGGTCAGAACCCCGTCGTGAAATTCGGGCGGGCTGACGAGCACCTCGACGCGGGCGGGGAAGATGCGCAGCGTCTCCTCCTCGCGGATGAACAGCTGGACCTCCATCCGCACGCCGTCGGGCTCGATGGTCACGCCCGGCGCCGCGCGCAGGCGCAGGCGCAGCAGGCGGGCTTCGTCGGGGGAGTCGTCCTGGGGCAGCTTGACCTGTTCGACGCTCTCGATGGCGAGCCACGCCGTGTAGTCCGGCGAAGGGACCGGGGGCTCCGACGGGACCGCCGGGCTGACCGGCGCGGCGGGCGGCATGGCGGTCCGGGTGCCCAGGTCCTCGACGGTCTCCTTGATCGTGGCCAGCGTCGCCCGCATGGACCGGAGTTCTTCCTCCATCTGGGGCGGCAAGGCGGGCGGCTCGATCGGGGCGGGGACATTGGACGGCGCGACGGCCGGCGTCTCGACCGGGGGACGGAACGCGGTCGTCGGGCGGGTGCGCTGGGCGGCCCATCGCTGGTACGCGATGAACAGCGCGAGAAAGAGGAGAAGCAGCAGCAGGACCCTCGGCGTCGCGCCCAGCCCGCGGCGGGGCTCGCCCTCCTCTTCCGCCGGCGCCTCGACCTCGGTCTGGAGGAGGGCCTGGACAAGAAAGCGGGTCCGGCCGATCTCGATCTCGTCGCCATGCCGCAGGTGCGCCTCGCGGACCTCCCGCTTGTTCACCAGCACGCGGTTCATCGTGCCGAGATCGCGGACGACCAGCCCGGTGTCGTTATGCTCGAACACGGCGTGCCGGAGCGCCACCTCCTCGTCGTCCAGATGAATGGAACAGGCAGGATCGCGGCCGACCGTGGTCGGGGCGCGCTCCACGGTCAGGCGGCGGCCCTTGAGCGGCCCGCTCAACACTATGAGGCGGTAGAGCATCTCTCCTTGGTTATTCTAGCGAAACCCCGCCGGATGCCTAGTTTTTCCGTTGCTTGGAAAACGGGCGCGCATTTCCCATCCCCGGAGAGGCCGGACCGGCGCTCACGGCCGCCACAGGTACATCAGGCGGGGGGCGTCCGACTGGATCCAGCGGGGCCACCGGAAACGCGCATGCACGGAGCCCAGCCAGTCGGAGAAAGTCAGCGAGTGGGAATACCGCACGATCTTCACGGAGTCCTCCCCGGTCACTTCCGGCAACTGGTCGAGCACGTCGGTCCAGTAGCCGATGTCGTCGATCAGCCCCCCTTCCAGGGCTACGGACGCGTCGAAGACCCGCCCGTCCGCGAGCTCGCGCAGCTTCGCCGGCTCGACGCCGCGGTTGGTCACCACGAGATCGAAGAACCGGCTGTACGCGGAATCCACGATCTTCTGGAGGATCGCCCGCTGCTCCTCCGACACTTCGCGGAAGGGATTGAGCAGGTCCTTGTGCTCGCCGGACTTGATGGTGGTATCGGCGATGCCCAGCTTCTCGCCGAGCGTCTTCCAGTTGAGCGTCTGCATGATCACGCCGATGGAGCCCAGCATGGCGGTGGGCTCGGCGACGATCCGGTCGGCCGGCAGGATGGCGTAATACCCGCCGGAGGCCGCCAGGTCCTGGACGTGGGCGATCACGCGGCGATCCTCGCCGCTGGCCTTGAATTTCTGGACCGCCTGGTAGATTTCGTCGGCGGACGTCATGTCGCCGCCCGGCGAGCTGACTTCCAGGATGAGGGCCACGACGTCCTCGTCGTTCTGCGCCGCGCGGATCTGCCGGAGGATTGATTCGATCGGGTCGAACGAGGGCGAGAAAAGGGAGCCCTCCGAGACATAGTGGAACAACTCGCCCTGGATGGGGATGCGGACCACCTTGGCCTCGCCCTCCCCCCACGACCAGACCTCGTCGAAGGCGGGAAACTCGTCTTCGGCTTCCTCCTCTTCCGGGCTCCAGCCCGTCAGGGCGCGGCCCAGGAGAAGCCCGGCGTTCATCGCCAGGCTGCCGACGAGCGCGATCAGCAGCAGCAGGATGACGGCCCAGAATCCGACATGAGAGCCCGAGTGCGTTTTGTCCATGGGCTCAAAGGATAAGGCCTGCCCGCGGCCGGCGCAAGCGCGGCTATTGGCGGCAACGATGCGCCGAGCCAGATTGCCCGTCGCCGTCCCCGCTGGCCCGCCCGGCTCCGCGTTGCGAAAAAGCCGGTCTTTTATTCATATATAGCCATATGGCTATATATGAATACAAGTCCGGCAGGATTGGCGGGCGGGGGCCCTGAACGAGCCGGCATGAGCAGAACAGCCGGAGCCAGGAAGACGACCCGGCGCCCGGACGCGCGGGGATCACTCGGGGAGCGCACAGCCGGTCAAGGCCACGAAGCCCGGGGTCGGCCGGCAGACGAACCGGCCATCGGGCTCCCGCAGGATGAAAAGCGCCTCGACGCCCGGCCAGGACCCGATCCACTTCATCCCCTCCTCGGCGCCCATGACGAACAGCGTCGTGGCCAGGCCATCCGCCGTCATGCAATCCGGCGCCACCACGGAGACGCTGGCCAGGTTATGCTGGATCGGCCGGCCGGTGCGCGGATCGAGAATGTGCGTGAACCGCATCCCTGCGCCGTCCACGAAGTAGTTCCGGTAGTCGCCGGACGTGGCGACCGCGAGGCCGGACAGGTGAAGGATGGTCTCCAACTCCTGCCCGGGCAGCGCATCGGGGCGCGGCGCATCCACGCCGATCCGCCACGCTTGCCCCTCGGCATTGTGGCCGGCGGTGACGACTTCGCCGCCGATCTCGACGAACAGGTTGCTGATGCCGTTCGCGCGGATCACCCGCGCCACTTCGTCCACCCCGTAGCCCTTGGCCACGGCGCCCAGGTTCAGGCGAAGGCTGGGAATCCCCTTGACCAGCTGTCCCGCCGGAGTGACGGAGAGATGCTGTCCGCCGATCCGCGCCCGCGCCTCCTCGACCTGCGCCGGCGAAGGCGGCTCGCTCACATGACCCGGCGCGCCGAATCCCCACAAGTCGATGAGCGGGCCCAGCGTGGGATCGAAAACACCGCCCGACCGCCGGTTTAACTCGAGGGCAAAGCGGACTACGCTCGCGAACCCGGGCGACACCGGGAACGGCTCGGCGGATTCGTGACGATTGAACTGCGAAAGTTCGCTGTCCGGTTGGTAGTGGGACATTTCGCGGTTAACCTCGACCAGGCAGCGGTCCACCTCGGCCTGCAATTCGCGCAGCGCGCCCTGCCCCAACGGCGAATCGGCCAGCTTGATCGAGTACAGGGTGCCCATCGTCTCTCCGGCCCACGAGGGATTTTTCGGACCCGGCGGATCGCGGCGCCAGGTGAAGGCGGCGAAGGCCAAGATCACCGCCAGGACCCAGAGCAGCTTCCATGGATTCATTCTGCGGGGCTGGACGAGCATGCGTCAGAACTCGTCGTAGGCAATCATGTCCTTGTCCACGCCGACATTGTACAGCATGGCGTTGACGGCGGCGATCATGGGCGGCGGGCCGCACATGTAATACTCGATCTCGGACGGGTCTTCGTGGTTCGCCAGGTAGCGGTCGTGGACGACCGAATGGATGAAACCCACGGGCCCCTTCCAGTCATCCTCGGGTCGCGGCTCGCTCAACGCGATATGGAATTTGAAGTTCGGGTGCTCCCGCTCCAGCTTCCGGAAGTCCTCCTCGTAGAACATCTCGCGCAGCGACCGCGCGCCGTACCAGAAGCTGATCTTGCGATTCGATTTCTTCGTGACCAGCAGGTCCATGATGTGGCTGCGCAGCGGGGCCATGCCCGCGCCGCCGCCGATGTACAGCATCTCGCGGTCGCTCTCCCTGGCGAAGAACTCGCCGTACGGCCCGCTGACCACGACCTTGTCGCTAGGCTTGAGGCCGAAGATGTAACTCGACGCGATCCCCGGCGGCGCGTTCATCCCGGGCGGCGGCGTGGCGATGCGGACGTTGAGCTTCACCAGGTTGCCCTCGGCGGGATAGCTCGCCATGGAGTAGGCTCGGAAGATGGGCTCGGCGCTTTTCACCTTCAGGTCCCAGAGCCTGAACGCGTCCCACGCGTCGCGGAACCGCTCGTCGATGTCGAAATCGCGGTAGGCCAGCTCGTACGGCGGGATGTCGATCTGGATGTACCCGCCCGCCCGGTACTTGAGGTCCGTGCCCGCGGGAAGGTCGATCACCAGCTCCTTGATGAACGTCGCCACGTTGCGGTTCGACCGCACCGTGCCCTCGAACTTCCGGATCTCGAGCACGTCGGACGGGATCCGTATCTTGAGGTCGCGCTTGACCTTCAACTGGCACGCCAGGCGCAGCCCCTCCTTGGCCTGCTGCTTGCTGATATGCCCGGTCTCCGTCGGCAGGATGCTCCCGCCGCCGTCGGTCACGGTGCACTTGCACATCGCGCAGGTCCCGCCGCCGCCGCAGGCCGACGGCAGGAAGATGCGCTCGGAAGCCAGCGAGGACAGCAGCGTGGCCCCCGCGTCCACCGTCAGCTTCTTGTAGCCCTCGTTGATGTCGATGGTCACGGGCCCGCTCGGCGCCAGGCGGCGCGACGCGATCATCAGGCCGGCGGTGAGGAACAGGATGATCCCCGTGAACACCGCCACGCTCGCCAGGATGTAGAGGACCGGGTGTTCCATGTTTTCCGCCTACAGGCTGATCCCCGAGAAGCACATGAACGCCATCGCCATCAGGCCCGTCAGCAGCATCGTGATCCCGAGGCCCTTCAGGCCCGGCGGGATGTTGGAGTAGCGCAGCTTCTTGCGGATCGCGCCCATGCAGGTGATGGCCAGCGCCCAGCCGGCGCCGGACGAGAAGCCGTACACGACGGACTGCACGAAGGTGTAGTTGCGCTCGACCATGAACAGCGAGCCGCCGAGGATCGCGCAGTTGACCGTGATCAGCGGCAGGAAGATGCCGAGCGACTGGTAGAGCGGCGGGAAGAACCGGTCCAGGACCATCTCGACGAACTGCACGAGGCAGGCGATGACGGCGATGAAGCAGATGAAAATCAGGAACGATAGGTCCAGCGCCGCCAGGGCCGGGACCCCCGTCCAGGCCAGGGCGCCGGGCTCCAGGAAGAAATGCTTGATCGCCCAGTTCGCCGGCACGGTGATGAACTGGACGAAGATCACCGCCGCGCCCAGGCCCATGGCCGTGTCGATCCGCTTCGAGATGGCCAGGAACGAGCACATCCCGAGGAACGTCGAGAGCAGGATGTTCTCGATGAAGATCGACCGTATCGCCAGGCTGATCAGTTCCATGTTCGCCCTTAGTCCGTTTCAAACTTCTTCGACAGCGTCCGCTGCACCCAGATCAGCAGCCCCAGCACGATGAACGCGCCCGGGGCCAGCAGCATGAACCCGTTGTTGATGTACCCCGCGCTGTAGGCCGCCTCCGGGATGACCCGGAAGCCGAGCCACTTCCCCGAGCCGAGGATCTCGCGCACCGACGCGACGATGACCAGCACGAGGCTGTAGCCCAATCCGTTGCCGATCCCGTCGAGGAACGACAACCCCGGCGGATTCTGAAGAGCATAGGCCTCCAGCCGCCCCATGACGATGCAGTTGGTGATGATCAGGCCCACGAACACGCTCAACTGCCGGCTGATCTCGAACAGGTAGGCCCGCAGGAACTGGTCCGCCACGATCACCAGCACCGACACCACGGCCATCTCCACGATCATCCGGATCTTGCTCGGGATCGTGTTGCGCAGCAGCGAGATGACCCAGTTCGAGCCGGCGGTGACCACCGTCAGCCCGATCGCCATGACCAGCGCGGTCTCCAGCTTGACGGTGACGGCCAGCGACGAGCAGATGCCGAGGATCTGTATCGTCACCGGGTTGTTCTCCGACAACGGATCCACCAGCACCTTTTTAAGGTTGCCCGCCATGCCGCTCATCCTCCGCCGCGAATGCCGGCAAAGTATGTCTCGTACTTCTCAAGGTCCCCGTTCAGGAAACGGTTGATCCCGTTGCCCGTCAGCGTCGCGCCGCTGATGCCGTCCACGGCGCGGTCGCTTCCCTCCGGATAACGGTTCGCCACGCGCCCCTTGACCACCTCGATCGGCTGCAGCCGCCCGTCCTTGAAAACCTTCTTGCCGACGAACTGCTTCTGGAAGGCGTCGGTGGAGATCTCCGCGCCGAGGCCGGGCGTCTCGCCGTGGCGGTAGAAGGTCACGCCGAGGATCGTGCTCAAGTCCTCGCCGAGGGCGAGGTACCCGTAGATCGTGGACCACAGGCCCTTCCCCGAAATCGGGAAGGCATAGCGCGTCACGCGGTCCCCGTCCTTCCAGAGGAACAGGGGCAGCTTCTTCTTGCCCTCCAGGTCGTCCCGGGACACGTCGCGGACCGCGAGGCCGGGCAGGACCTGCCCCGTCTCCCCGTCGAGCACGACCTCCGAGATGTGCTCGCCGAAGATCTTCTCGACCTCCTCGCCGCCGATGGCCCGCCCCTGCCCGTCGATCGTGGCGACGCCGAACGCCTTGAGCACGTTGACCTTGCGATCCAGTTCCACCTGGAAGTCCTGCTTCGACTTCAGGAGGGCGGCCGTGCCCGACAGCAGCAGGCTGCACGCGACGCAAACGGCCGCCGCGTAGCCCAGCGTATAGGCGTCGCCCTTAGCCATGGTTCATCCTCGCCAGGTAGCGTTGCCGTCCGCGGATGTGCGCCTGCAGCACGATATGGTCCAGCAGCGGGGCCGTCACGTTGCAGAACAGGATGGCCAGCATGTTCCCCGCCGGGTACGCGGGATTGAACGCGCGGATGACGACGGTCATCAGGCCGATCAGGAACCCGTAGATCCACTTGCCCGCGGGCGTAGCCGCCGCGGAAACCGGGTCGGTGGCCATGAACACGATGCCGAAGAAAACGCCGCCCATGACCAAGTCGAAGTAGAAGGGCAACTGGAGCACCGGGTTCGCCAGGCGAGTCGCCTCGGGGAGGAGGTTGAGCAGCGTGCCCGTCACCGCCAGGCCCAGCAGGCCGCCCGCGATGATCCGCCAGGAGCCGATGCCCGTCAGCACGAGGACCAGCAGGCCGAGCGCCACCGCGATCGCGGACGTCTCGCCGATGCTGCCGGGCTCCAGGCCGACGATCATGCGCTGGAGCGTGAAGCCGGATTCCTTGAGGAACTCCATCGCGTTCGCGCCGGCCGGCGCCGCCTTGGCCGCGGCCAGCGAAGTCGCGCCCGTGAACCCGTCGGCCACGTGCGCCCAGTCGGCCACGCCGGCCCAGACCTTGTCGCCCGAGATCTGCGCCGGGTATGCAAAGTAGAGGAACGCCCGCGCGGTCAGCGCCGGGTTGAGCACGTTGAACCCCGTGCCGCCGAAGATCTCCTTGCCGATCACCACCCCGAACGAGATCCCCACCGCCACCTGCCAGAGCGGGATCGTCGGAGGCAGGGTCAGCGGGAACAGCAGGCCGGTCACCAGGAAGCCCTCGTTGATCTCGTGCTTGCGCACCGTGGCGAATACGACCTCCCAGAACCCGCCGACGGCGTACGACGTGATGATGATCGGAAGCACGAGGCGCAGGCCCCGGAGAACGTGCTGCACGAAGCCAGCCCCGGGCACCCCGTTGACCGTGTTGTACATATACCCAGCGTTGAAGACGCCAAACAGTGTGCAGGGGATCAGGGCGATGACCACGAACATCATCACCCGCTTCATGTCCACCGCGTCCCGGACGTGCGGCGGCCCGTCCGTCACGTCCGGCGGGGTAAGCAGGAAGGTGTCCGTCGCGTCGAACACGGCATGGAAAAGATGCAGCGGCCTGCCCGGCGCAAACAGCGGACGCATCCTGTCCAGCATCTGTTCCGCAATTTTCATCGAAGCATTTCTAGGGTACAGGATTCAGCTTCTTGCTCCTGCTCCTGCTCTTCCGTCTTCGCGCCCTTCGCGCCTTCCGTTCAAATCCCTTCCTTCTCCGCCTCGGCCAGGCCGCGGCGGATGATGCCGACGAGGTCCATCTTCGACGGGCAGGCGAACGCGCACAGCGCGAAGTCCTCGGGATCGACCTCCAGGAGGCCCAGTTTCACGGCCTCGTCCGTGTCGCGCGCCAGCACCGCGCGCAGGAGGTAATCGGTCATGATCCGCATCGGAACGTAGCGGTCGTACAGGCCGGTCAGCACCATGGCCCGCGGACTGCCGCGGCGGCTCGTGTCCAGCGCCCACTGCGCCCCGCGCCGCAGCCAGGTGGAGAGGAAAGTCGGCGACCAGCTGAACCGGTTCCAGCCCGGCGCGATCCAGCCCAGGAAATGCCGCTCCCGGCCCTCGGGCAGGACGCAGATTCCCGAATCCTGGAACCGGAGCGCGCTGTCCGGCGCCACGCGCTTGCCGGCCAGCACGTCGCCCGCGACGATCCGCTGCTCCCCGGGCGCGAGGCGGCCCTGGAGCAGCGCCTCGATCGGCGCGCCGAGCCGGACCCGATAATAGCGACGTTCGCCCTCGCGCACGCCGGGCCCCGCCAGCGTGACGACGCGGTCCGGCGGCATGGCGCCGTCGAGCAGGAGCCGCCCGATCTGCACGAGGTCCACGGCCCTGACCGTCCAGACCACGTCGTGCGGGCGAATCGGGTCGAGGTGGTGGATATGCACGCTGGAATTGCCCGCGGGATGCGGGCCTGCGAAGTAATGTATCTCCACGTTCTTCGCGGCGGTCAGCGCCGGGGGCAGGTCGGCCCGGCCGCCGGGCAGGCACAGCCGCACCTTCCCGGCCGTGAGCCGGGTCATCGCGTCCAGGCCGGCCTGGAATGCGGTTTCCTGTCCGCGGACGATCACGGCCGCGTCCGGCTGGAACGGCGCCGTGTTCATGGCGTTGACAAAAATGGATTTTGGCCGGGCGGCCGGGTCGGGAATGCGGGAGAACGGCCTCTGCTTCAGCAAGGCGAGATAGCCCGTATCCAGCAGCGCCGCCAGAATCTGCTCGCGGGACAAGCTCCCGATCCGCCCGGCCTCGAAGCGGGACAGCGGCTCCACGTCGTCCGACGCGCCGAACCGGATCACGATGCGCTCCAGCATGCGGCGATGCCCCAGCGCAAGTTCCTCGACGGTTCCCGCGGCCGGCGAGCGGAATGTGAGGGCGGCGTGCCTCTTACTATAATATAGGATGGTGCCGCGCTTCACCGCGTCGCCGACCTTGACCGCGGGCCGGGGCTTGATCCCCTCAAACTCGTTCGGGTAAAGGGTGATTCGCGCCGCGGGCCCCCCCTCGGCCAGAACGGCCTCCGGCGCCCCGCCCAGCGGTATATTCATGCCCTTTTTAAGCGTGCACGTGTTCATGAAGGCCCGGCGTCGTCCAGCCGGTCAGAGACTCCGCAGTACTCTACAAGCTGCCCTTGAAAAGTCAACGGGCCCCCCTCCCGCCGGCCGCTTTCCCTTGCCGCGGCGGCCCTTGTTGCCTTATCTTTCCCCCGGGGCGATGCCATGAAGCGATCGAGTCATCTGGCCGTGATCGTGCCCGTGTTCAACGAGCGGGAAGCGGTGGGGCCCGTACTGGAAGCCCTCGTCCGCTTCGCCGAAAACCGCGACATGGAAATCATCGCGGTGGACGACGGCTCCGACGACGGCACGGACAAGGTGCTGGCGGGGTTGGGCGAACGGGTGATCGTCCGGCGGCACTCCTCGAACCGCGGATACGGGGCCTCGCTGAAAACCGGCATCCTGGCTACCCAGGCGCGGAACGTGCTCTTCTTCGACAGCGACGGTCAGCATGATGTCGCCGACCTGCCGAGGCTGCTGGAGGAGCTCGAGCGGCACGAATGCGTCTTCGGCGCGCGGCCTCCCGGCGCCGGCATCCCGCTCGTCCGGAAGCCCGGCAAGTGGCTGCTGCAGCACGTTTGCCAGTTCCTGGCGGGCCGGAAAATCCCCGACCTCAACTGCGGCCTGCGCGCCGGGCGGCGCCTGCTGTTCATGCGCATGCTGGACCTGCTGCCGGAGGGGTTCTCGTTTTCCATCACCTCGCTGATGTTCGTCATCAAGAGCCGCCACTCCTACGTCTTCGTGCCCGTCCACTGCGGGCCGCGCGTCGGCAAGAGCTCGGTCCGCATTTTCAGCGACGGCATCAAGGCCGTGCTGCTGGCGCTCCGGCTGGTGATGCTGTTCGATCCCCTGCGCGTCCTCGGCGTGCCGGCCGTGGCGCTGATGACCGTCGGCGCCGTATACCAGCTCTACGAGATCATGGCCTTCCGCCTGAAGATCGTCGGCGGCGCGATCCTCGCCATCCTGGCCGGCGTGATCCTGTTCCTGTTCGGGCTGCTCGCGGACCAGATCGCCAGCCTGCGCAAGGAAATCAGTTCTCACAACAGCCTCTTCTGGGAACTCGAACAGCAACGCGGAAAAAACGGGGATGAGTAACCCGCGCCTCCTGGTGATCTGCCACGGATTTCCCCCCTATCACGGCGGCGCGGAACTGGCCGCCGGGTATCTCGCCCGCGAGGCCGCGCGCGACGGCTGGGCCGTGGACGTGCTGACCTCCGACCTCGGCGGACGACTGCCCGCGGAGGAGACGCGCGACGGCGCGGCCATCCGGCGCATCCGCGCCCCCAAGAAGGAGTGGACCCGGCACACGGCCGCGGAACTCGGCCGCTTCTACCTCGCCGCGCGCCGGGCCGTCGACCGGTTTGCGGGCCCGCCGCCGGATCGCGTGCTGGCGCATTTCTCCTTCCCGGCGGGCCTGCTGGCCCGGCGCCTGAAACGGCGGCACGGGATACCCTACGCCGTCGTGCTGCACGGCTCGGACGTCCCCGGCTACCAGCCCGAACGGTTCGGCCTCCTGTACGCCGCCCTCAAGCCGGTGGTCCGCCGGGTCTGGCGCGACGCCCACCGCGTCATCGCCGTGAGCGACTCGCTGCGCGACCTGGCGCTCCGGACCTGGCCCGGCGGGTCCATCTCCGTCATACCGAACGGCGTGGACACCGAACTGTTCCGCCCGGCCGGGCCGCGGCCGGCCGGGGACGCCCCGCTGCGCGTGATCGCGGCGGCCCAGTTGATCGAGCGGAAGGGGCTCCGCCACCTGGTCGCCGCGCTGGCCGGCGAAGAGCGGTTGGCCCTCTGCGGGACCGGCCCGCAGGAGGCGGAATTGCGGGCGCTGGCGGCCTCGCGCGGGATGCAGGACCGCGTCGAGTTTGCGGGCGCCGTGTCGCCGGCCGACATGCCGGCGCGACTGCAGGGCGCCGACGTGTTCGCGTTGCCCTCGCTGCAGGAGGGCCTGCCGCTGGCGTTGCTCGAGGCCATGGCCTCGGGCCTGGCCGTGATCGCGACGCCCGTCGGGGGTATCCCCTCCGTGTTGAGGGACGGCGAGAACGCGCTGCTGGTCGAGCCCGGCCGCCCGGACGCGATCCGCGCGGCCCTGGACCGGCTCCGCGACCCGGGCCTGCGGAAACGGCTGGGCGCCGCCGCGCGCCGCGCCGCGATGGAGCATGACTGGTCGGCGGCCTGGCGCCGCTACCGCGAAGCGTTGTCGAACACGGGGACCTGAACCGTGATCCTGATCCTGGGCGGAGATACGAGCCATAATCGCGGGGACCGCGCGATCCGCGCGGCCCTGGTGGACTTCCTGCGGGCCGCCGATCCGGCCGCCCGCATCGCCGTCGTGTCCCGCACCCCCGAAGCGGACCGCGCAGAGTGGGGCGTGGAGGTCGCCGCCTCCTCCGTTTCGCGGCTGCTGAAGAACGCGACGCTGCTGCGCGACCTCGAACTGGTCCTCTGGGGCGGCGGGCACCTCCTGCAGGACGATTCGAGCAAGGTCAAGAACGTCTACTGGGCCTTCGTGCTCCGGGCCCTGCGACGGCGCACGCGCTGCCCGATCATCGGCTGCGGGATCGGCATCGGCCCCATTGACACCGCGTGGGGCCGGTGCTTCGCGAGGCAGGCGATCCGCCAGCTCGACGGCGTCGCGGCGCGGGACAACGATTCGGCGGAGTGGGTCCGGCAATGGGCCCGTCCCCCGCCGCCGATCCGGGTCCTGCCGGATCCTGCCGTGGGGCTCCAGCCCGCGGCCGAATCCGAGGCGCGCGCGGAACTGGAGCACCAGGGCGTCCCGATTCGGCCGGACGAGGTCCGGATCGGGATCGGGCTGCGGCGCTGGTTCCACATCGGTCGCCGTTTCTTTCCGCTCCAGTGGAAATGGAGACTGACCGGCCGGCGGCCGGAGGCCCCGCCCACCCACGAGCAGTTGCTGCACAACCTGGCCGGCGCCCTCGGCCGGTTTTCCGAGGGCCGGCGGCTCCGCCTGCTTTTTTTCCCGATGTACGCCGTCCCCTGGGAGGGCGACGACCTGGAATCGCTGGACCTGGGGCGGCGGCTTCGCCTGCCCTCGCATATCCTGAACCTGGACATCCCGGCCCGGCGGATCAAGGCGCTCACCGGCCTGTGCGATCTTTTCGTCGGGGTGCGCCTCCACAGCGCCATCCTGGCCCTCGGCATGAACGTCCCGACCCTGGGGATCGGGTACGTCCGCAAGAGCAGCAACCTGTTCGAGCGGCTCGGTCTCGAAGAACAGCTCGTGGACATCGCCGCGGCCGCCGGGCCCGGCGGCGGGGATCTCCTGCTCGGGAAGCTGGCGCGGCTTCACGGGCATGGGCAGGAAATCCGGTCGGAGCAGGCCGCGCGCTGGGCGCCCCTGGCGGCGGAGTGCCAGAGCGGCTATGCCGACCTGGTCCGCGACGCCCGGTCAGGATCCTTATCGCGCCGCGCCGCCGGCGCAGGGAGCGGGCCATGAACGGCGCGGGAACCGGTTGGCGGGCGGGCGCGAGAAAAGCCGCCGGCCTCGTCTCCGGCTGGATTCCGGGCGGCGGGCCGCTGCTGCGCGCGGCGACGCGCGCCTGGCTGGCGTACCGCTCCGATGTCCCCGTCATTCTCATCAGCGGCAGCAGCGGCAAGACGACGACGTGCCTGCTGCTGCAGAGCCTGCTCGCGGAGCGATGCGAGACGGTGGGCACGCGGGACAACGACAATATCGACTGCCACCAGCACCGGTTCGTCTTCCGGCTCGGCGCCCGGCGGCGCCGGCAGATCCTGGTCCTGGAGGCCGGCATCCAAAGCGCCTCCAACGCCCCGCGCTGGAACGCCGCCGTCGCCTCGGACGTGCTGATCCTCACGATGATCGGCCATACCCACCTGCAATGGCTGCACAGTCGCGAGGGCGTGTTCGAACAGAAGAAGGCGCTCCTCGGCGCGCTCAAACCCGGCGGCACGCTCCTCGTCAATGCCGACGACGACCTGCTGGGGACGCTGCGGAGCGATCCGCGGGCGAAGACGTTCGGCGTTGAACAGGAGGCGGATTTCCGGGCGCGGAACGTGGAGGCCGACGCGCGCGGCGTGCGGTTCGACCTGGTCCGTGAAGGCCGCGTCCTGGCGCGGATCGAATCGGAACTGCTGGGTCGCCACGCCGTGTATCCCCTGCTCGCGGCCGCCTCCTGCGCGTCGCTCTTCGGCCTGGACGCCGAGGCGATGCGGCGCGGGCTGGCCCGGTTCCGGCCGGCGCCGTCCCGCGTGAGCGTCGGAACGAACCGCGAGTGGACGGTCCTCGACGACACCTACAGCTCCAACCCCGAGGCCGCATGGGCGGCGCTGGAGGCGATGCACCTGCTGGACGGCCGCAAGGTCGTGGTGCTCGGCAGCATGCTCGAGCTGGGCGAGCGCGGCCCGGACCTGCACCGCGAACTCGGGCGCCGGCTGGCCCGCGCGTTCCCCGGCATCCAGCGGCTGTTCGGGTACGCGCCGCTCTCGGAGTTCATCCTTCAGGGCGCCGTTGAGGCGGGCTTCCCGGCGGAGCGCACGGCGCAGACGGACAGCAAGTTCGAGCTGCTCGCCCGGCTGGAAGATGAACTCCGGCCCGGCGACGTCGCGCTGTTCAAGGGGTCCAACCAGCTCGCGCTCGGCGACGTCATCCGGCGCCTCGGCCGGCCGTGGTTCGCCCCTCCGATCGAGGCCATGCCCGCGCCGCGGGCGGTGGGCGCATTCGGCGCGTACCGGATCGCCGACCGGCGCCACGAAGGCATCGATCTGCCGGCCGAGCCCGGCACGCCGGTCCGCGCGATGGCGGACGGCGAGATCCGGCGGGCGGGCTGGAATGGCGCGTACGGGCGGGCCGTGCGCATCCGGCATTTCACCAACACGGTCAGCCTGTACGCCCACCTCGACCGGATCGTCCGCCGGCGCGGCCCCGTGGCCATGGGGGAGATCATCGGCTACTCCGGCCGCACGGGCATCCCGCGCGGGCTGGGCGACTACGACTACCCGCACCTCCACGTCGAATTGCGGGTCAACGGCGTCGCGCAGGACCCGTCGGTTTACTGGGACCGTTTCCGCGCGGGATCACCGGCCGTCTGACGCCAGCACGACGACCTTCCGCAGCTTGCCCTGCGGATCGGGATCGATCCGGTCGCGCACGCGGATGTCCGTGCGCGCGGCCTCGAAGTGCTCGCGAAAATAGCTCCGCACGCGGTCGGCCAGCCCGGGGTCGAGCGGTCCGTCGGGCACCACCTCCACCTCGAACTCGCCCACGGCGCGCTGGGTCACGCGGTACTGGAGGATGCTGGTGTTTTCCCAGAACGGGATGGCCGCCAGGCGCGGCGAGGCGCGGCGGCCGCCCGGCAGCACGATCATATCCTCCGAGCGGCCCGACAGGCCGGCCAGGCGCGGAAAGGGATTTCCGCAGGGACAGGACTCCAGGGGCGCGAGCGCGCCGACGTCGCCGATTTCGTACCGGATCAGCGGCATGGCGTGCGCCACGAGCGAGGTGACCAGGACTTCCCCCTCCTCGCCCGGCGCCGCCGGGCGGCCGTCCCGCACGATTTCCACCAGCAGGTCGCCCGAGGCAAGATGGTAGCCGCCCCGCGCCGGGCAGGAGGAGCCGATGAGGCCGAACTCGACGGCCGCGTAAAAATCCCGCGCCGGCGCCCCGAAGAACTGTTCCAGCCGTTGCCGCGCCGCCGGGGACAGCGTCTCGCCGCCCGTGCGCAGCACCCGGGGCCGCGGCGGCGGAATGCCGCGGCGCTGGAGTTCCACGGCCAGGAGGAGCAGCTGCGAGGTATAGGCGCCGATTACCTGGGGCCGGAAATGCCCGAGGATCGCGCAGGCCTCGGCGGCCGTCGCGTGGATCCGTCTCCGGCGCAGGAACCACGGCACGGGCGGGGGCTGGTAATAGCCGACCAGGAGGTGCCGCCGCCAGGGCCACAATCCGCACCGCAGCCGCGCGCGCAGCCAGAGCGCCGAGCGCTGGGCTTGCTCGCCTTCCGAGAGGTAGACGTTCAGCGGGATCCCCGTGGACCCGCTCGTGTGCTCCACGCGGCAGTCCTCGGGACGCACGCCCGCGGCCAACCGCTCCCCGGGCGGGCAGCGGCGGTATTCCAGCTTGCGGGTGACGGGAATCCGCGCCAGGTCGTCCAAACCTCGCACGATCGCCGGGTCGAGCGAGGCGGCGGCGAAGGCCTCGCGATAGAACGGCACGCGCACGGCGGCGCGGGCCACCAGGCGCGCCAGCCGCGCGGACTGGAGACGGCGTTGCCGCGACGGGGAGGCGCGCGCCTCCACTTCCTGCCGCACGCATTCCTTGAGCACAGCCGTTACTCGCATAGGCCTGTCCGGTCCTCCCGCCGGATGGGTCCCGCCGGGCGCGCCGGCGGCTACGGGATGGGTTTGACTTCCAGGACCACGGGCCGGCGTCCGGAGGCATCCGGCTCGAAGACGATCCAGAGATAGCGGATCCGGTCCAGGCCCGACTCCGGGGCCGCCGGCAGTTCGATCCAGTCCAGCGCATCCGCGCTGCCGAGGATCATGACGTTGGTCGTCGAGGAAGGCGCCAGGAGCAGTTCGATGTCCGTCATCTTCAGAGGGGGCTCGTAGACCAGCGCCAGCCACCAGCCGTTTTCGCCGGCGCGGCCCGCCCACGCGGTCTCGAGGTCGCCGTCCGCCACATCCCACCCGTTCGTCTGCGGGGATTCGCCGCTGCTGACCACGACATCCACGGGGCGGCCGACGGCGGCCGGCCTCGCGATTTTCCGGACAATCCGCACGGCGGGCGTTTCCTCCGACACGGTCGCGCCCCCGACCTCGACGCGCGGGACCTCGCCGGACCAGGCCGTCGCCAGCCAGCCCGCCGCAAGCAACGCGCAGGTTATGCCGCCGGCCTGACAGGAGCGCCTCATGATTGCAACCTACACTTCTTTATACGCCAAGTTTACTCCCGGCACACAAAAAAAAGCGAGGCGGTCCGGCCGGACCTTGATGCTTTACGGGCAGGGTCGCGGAGTTATACGATTTGCCGCAGCAACATGGACCCCAAACCTCATGTGCCGGCGCCCCGCCTGGCGCCCCTGGCGGCTTGGCTGTTCGCCCTGGGCATCCTGGCCCTGGCCGCTTGGCAGATCCGGACGGCGGTCAGCGGCCAGGACGACGCCACGCACAGGATTTTCGCGCGCACGATCCTGTCCGCCGACCGGTCCTCCCCGGAATTCCGCCAGGCGCTTACGCATGTCGCGCCGGGATGGCCGCTGTTCCTGGCGCTGGCGATCCGGGTGGCCGGGCCGTGGGTCACCGCCTGGATCAACGTCGCGCTCGCCGGCCTCCTGCTGGGCCTGTATCTCCTGGTTCTCCGCCGCGTTTTCGGGGACGACCGGGCCGCCGGGCTGGGCCTGCTCGCGACGCTGCTGATCCTCCTGCGCGGGTATGTCCTGAACGCGCACTTTCTCCTGTACGCGTTTCGCGAGACGCCGTCGTTCCTGTTCGTGGCCGCGGGGTGGCTCCTTTTTCTCCTGGCGGACGACCGGCGGAAGCCGGGCCTGTTTTTCGCCGGAGGGTGCGCGTTCGTCATCGCGGCCGCCATGCGGGAGCCGGCGGTTTGCGGGGCCATCGGCCCGTACCTGTGGCTGCTCTTTCGGCGGAAGGAAAGCGGGCGCGCGCGCCGGGCGTGCTTTTTCGGCGCGATCCTGCCGTGGCTGCTGGCCGGCGGGACCTGGCTCCTGGCGCGGCAGGCCGTGGGCTCCCCGTCCAGCGGGCAATGGCAGTGGTGGAGCGCGCGGCTGCTGCACACGCCGCCCCCGGCCTTCCGGGACGCCTACGTCCATTCCCTGCGCGCCCTGCTCGTCTTTCTCCGGGACGCGCTGGGCTATCCGTGGCTGCTGCTCGGCTTGCTGGGCCTCGCCGGGTTGCGGCGCAACCGCGCGGCGCTCTGGTTCTTCCTGTTCAGCGCCCTGGCTTATCTCTTCCTGTACGCGACCTACACGGCGCACCGCCGGTACGCCCTGGCCGTGCTGCTGCCGCTCTGCCCGTTCGCCGCGTACGGCCTTCACCTGGCCATCGATAAATTGTCCGTTCTGGCTGTCCGGCTGGTCCGCCGTCCCATCGCCGGACCCGCGCGCGTCCTGGCCGCCGCCCTGCTGGCCGTCGGGCTCATCCGCACGGCCTGGACCCTTCAGCCGTGGGGCCCGCGGATAACGCGTCAGGACGTGGAGCAATTCCGCCGGGACTTCGATGCGGTCGTGCGGCCGGAGGATCTCGTGGTGATCGAGCCGATCTGCCGGCATCTCGGCGAGACGATGATCTATCACCTGGCGCACCGGCCCGCCGATCCCGCGCGCGCGGGGATGGACGGGGGCGGCGCCCGGTGTTTCTACCTGGAGCCCCTGACGCGCGACTGCTTCCCGCCCGGCTCCTTTCGCCGGGACCTGGCCAACTCGGCGTCGCGCCACCTTCGTTACCGGCATGACGTCCAGGCGCGGGTGGGCCCGGACGGCCAACCGCTCCAGCTGGCCCTCGGCGGCGGCCGGTATGGCGTGTACGACGTGCGGCCCTGGTCCGCCACGAGCGTCTCCGCGCGCGTGACCCTGCCCGCCGGGGACACGGCCGTGCTCTGGCTGGATTTCAAGGATGGCCCGTCGAATGCCGCGCGGCGCGTCGAGGTCCGGACGGACGGGGGACAAACACTGGCTTCGTGGCTCGTCGAGGATGCGCGGTTTCTGCAGGCCTTCATCTTCGAGAAGCCGGCGGAGCCCGGGGCGGCCCTCGTCGACGTATCGGGCGACCGACCGGGTCCCTCCGGCTTCGTGTACACGGTGGTCCCGGCCGGCAAGCCGGCGCGGTTCGAAGCCGGCCCCCAGCGCGGCCCGTCCCTGGAGCGCTGGTTTGAGCCGGCGTTCGTCGGCGCCGCGCTGGCCGCGCCCGCTTCGTCGGGCGGACGGCTCCGCCTGCCGGCCGTGCACGGATCCTACGGCGCGTTCAACCTGGCCCTCGGCATGAAGGCGGCCCCCTTCCAGGGAACGGTGTCCTTCCGGTACGAGCAGGATGGCCGGGCCGTGACGAACTGGGCGGTCGCCCTGCCCCAATCCAGGATTTGGACGGGCGCGATATTGGATCCCCAGCAGGCGGCCAGGCCGCTCGACCTTTTTATTGATGCGCCCGGCGGGACAACGCTATGGTTTGCCACCGAAACGGTCCAAGCGGCGATTGAGCCGGCCGCGGCCGGCCGCAACGAAACGGAATGACATGGGCCTGCGCATCCTGATGCTCACCTGGAACTACCCGCCGGTCACGGGCGGGATCGAGTACGTCGCCGAACATCTCGTCCGCGGATTGCGGGCGAGGGGCCACGCCGTCCGCGTGGTCACGGCCCATGCGAAGGACGCACCGCCGGAACCGGACACCTGGCGCGCGGCGCGGCCGGGTCTGAAAGCCTATGTCTTGTTTTCCCTTGCCCGGGGTTTTTCGCTCTGCCGCGGGGAACGGCCGGACGTGATCGCATGCTCGAGCGTCGTGTCCGCGCCGGCGGGATGGATGCTCTCGCGGCTGTTCCGCCGGCCGCTGGTCGTGCTGGCGCACGGCAGCGACATCCTCTACCCCGGATGGTTGTACACCCGCGCCGTCCGCTGGCTGTTCGGCCGGGCCGACCGGCTGTGCGCGAACAGCGGGCGGACGCGCGACCTGCTGATCGCGGCCGGGCAGCGGCCGGAGCGGATCGTTGTCGTTCCGCCTGGCGTCCTCGTGCCGCCCGCCGACGTCTCCCCGCCGCCGCTGCCGAAAGAATTGTCGGACCTCGTGGCCGGGCGCCGCGTGCTGATGACCGTCGGTCGGCTCATCCGGCGCAAGGGGGTCCTCGAGTTCGTGGAGCAGGTGATGCCCCCGCTGGTCCGGGAATTTTCCGACGTGTTGTACGTCGTGGTCGGGGACGACGCTCATCATTCCCTTGTGCACCATGAGCGGAGGCGCGACCTGATCGCGCGGCGCGTGCAGGAGCTGGGGCTGGCCCGCCACGTGCATCTCGCCGGCCGGCTCCGCGACGAGGAAGTGGCGGCCCTGTACCGTGAGGCAAGGGTCTTCGCACTGCCGGCCCGGGACATCCCGGGAGACGTGGAGGGCTTCGGGATCGTGTTCCTCGAGGCGGCCCTGGCGGGGTTGCCGTCCGTCGCCACGCGTGTCGGCGGAATCCTGGAGGCCGTGGAGGACGGTGTCACGGGCCGGTTGGTGGAGCCGGATGATGCCGAGGCCATGCGGGCTGCGGTGGCGGCTCTTCTCCGGAACGACACCGAGCGCCGGCGCCTGGGCGAAGCCGGCCGGCAGCGGGCGCGCGACCAGTTCTCGTGGGAGGTCATTTCGGCGCGGTACGAGACCGTGTTCCAGGATCTCGCCGGCGGGAAAGCGACCTAAGCCGCGCGTCGCGACCGGCGGCCGCCCACGGGAGTCCCGGCCCCGGCATTCACCCGCGGATCCGATCGCCAATACTGGTCGGGGAATCGTCGGGAACGTTGACGTCGTCACGGACCGGCATCCGACAGGGCATGCCGCCAACGCATCGCGCCTATGCCGACCGGCCTCCTTTTGGGATGGAAACAGGCGGCGATGGCACGGCTCGGTCTCCAGTGAGGATCGTTCCTGTAAAAAAACGTCAGTAAACTTGTGCTCACACTTCTAGAAGTGTGATGCTAATATAAATCGACACTATATGCTGTAATGCAAATTCTTGTGACGCAGTTCTCATAATTGCCTATCCGGACTGATGCTCACACTTCTAGAAGTGTGAGCATGGCGATGCTGACCGGCCTCCGCTTTTCATCTACAGGATACATAAGAGGTTCCAGCCCATCCGTGGACCGGGCCGGCGCAGACTCATCAGAAGTATCGGCAAGGTTGCGGGTGTTCGCTCTTGTGAAATGCCCGCCGACGCGCTACAAAATCGCCCCATGCTCACACCGGACGGACCAGCGTGAAAAAGATCGTGTTCTCGGGAATTCTGTTATTGATGATCTTGGCCTTCTGCGAACTGGGCCTGCGCGCCTACTACCGCGTGGCGCCCGACCAGCAACTGCGTCATGATCGCCCCCCCGTTTCCTTTTACGACGGCGAGACCAGGATGCACCCGTGGAGCCGCGGCGCGACGAACGCGCTGCGCATCGCCGTGCTGGGCGACTCCATCACCGTGGGCGCCGGAAGCCAGCCCCAGGATGCCTACGGGGCGCGGCTCGAGCGCCTCCTGAACCTCAACGACGGTCAACGGCCCGCCGAGGTCCGTGTCTGGGCGCGGGGCGGCATGTGCACCTTCGGCGAGTTGAAATTCCTGGAGGAAGCCGTCGCATGGAAGCCGGAACTGCTGATCCTCGGCATCTGCCTGAACGATACCGAGGACCCCCGGCGCAAGGAGGAACTGACGCGATGGCGCATGGATGCCCTGCCCCATCAACCCTCCCGCTGGTTCGCTCGTTCGCTGGGCTGGTCGCGCCTGGCCACGCTTGTATACCAGAAACTGGAGGATGCCCGCGCCCGCCGCGGCTACCTGGAAATGAACCGCAAGCTGTTCGACAAGGAGTACGGCGGCTGGAAGCTTTTCACCAAGGCGCTCAAGGATTTCTCCGAGACCACGCGCCGGAACAACATCAAGATGGTGGCCGTGGTCTTTCCGCTCCTTAGCCACATCGATGATTATCCGTTCGACTGGATCCATGAGCAGGTCCACGAGGAACTCGATGCCGCCGGAATACCGTATCTGGATTTGCTCCCCGTCTACAAGGGGCTGCCGTCGGAACGGCTGCAAGCCATCCCGCGGGTGGATGCCCACCCGAACGAGATCGGGCACCGCATCGCCGCGGAGGCGATCCTGAAGTACCTGCTGGCCGAAAAGCTGATCTATCCCGAATACCTGCCGGCAATCGCCAGCCGGTCTCCGGAGGAGCAGTGGCGCATCCTGTCGGCCTTCATGAACGATGTGACCGCGGTCAAGCAGGACGAGGCGGACAGGCTGGCCGGACACGGCGAGCCGGTTGCCGAGCCCGCCCCCCTGACCCCGGAATGACGTTGCGGCGCGCCGCCCCCGCCCTTACAATCGGATGTAATCAAGAAAATATGAAGCCCATCGTCAAATCCATCATCCTGCGCGTCGTCCTCATGCTGTTTGTACTGTTCTGCGCGCTCGCGGCGCTGGAACTCGCGCTGCGCCTGCGCGGCCCGATGCCGGAGTCCATCAAGCAGACCCCGCTCTTCGACCGCAGCCGGTTCTACTTCGCTTCCGACGCCGAACGGATCCATCCCTGGGTGCGGGACACCAACCACGTGCTCCGCGTCGCCATCGTGGGCGACTCGTTCACGACCGGCCAGGGCGTGCAGCCGGACGACACCTTCGGCATGCGGCTGGAGCGACTGCTCAACCTCAAGAAGGACGCCACGCCGGCCGCCGTGGACGTCTTCGCCAAGGGCGGGACCTCGACCTACATGCAGCGCGGGTTCCTGGACGAGGCCCTGGCGACGCGGCCGCGCCTCGTGATCCTGGCCATGTACCTGAACGACACGGAAAATTTCAACAACTACAAGGAACTGCGCGCCTGGCGGACGGAGATGATGCCCCCCGTGCCCACCGGCTGGCTGGCCCCGCTCATCCGCCGCTCGCGGGCCCTGGCGTGGTTCAACAAGAAGATCGGCGACGTGAAGAGCGGGCGGGGCTTCCATCGCTACTACGAACGGCTGTACGACGACGACTACAGCGGCTGGAAGCTGTTCCAGGACGCCGCGCGCGACTTCCACAAGGCCTGCCGCGACCAGCAGGTTGAATTCCTCGTGGTGATCTGGCCCTGCCTGTCCTTCGTGGACCGGACCCCCTACCCCTTCCAGTTCGCACACGACAAGATCATCGCCCACCTCCAGTCCGAGAACATCCGCTATCTGGACCTGCTGGATTCGCTCCGGGGCCGTTCGCCGACCCGGATGGAAACCCTGCCCGGCGCGGACGGGCATCCGAGCGAGATTGCGCACCGGATCGCCGCCGAGGCGATTTTCCACTACCTGCTCAACGAGGGCCTGGTCGACGCCGCCTACATCCCCCGCAACGAGGCCCTGCAGCTCAACAAGTACTGGGAAGCCATGTACGAGCGCATGGCCAAGCCCGAGAGCGCCCGCTCGGAGGTCGAGCCGCAGGCGCCCGTGGAGTGAGGCATCGGGTGCGCATGCTCCATCCGTGGCGCCACAAGATCCTGTCCGGGCCCGGCGCGCGGCGGCTCGCCGCCGTTCTGTCCGCCCTTACCCGGCCCGGCGCGCTGATCGCCTTCGTGGTCGCCGGCCTGGCGTGGTTCGTCTGGAACTACTACTACCTGAAGCCGTACTCCGATCCCCTGAACTGGCTGACGCTGGCCCACAACCTCCACCCGACCGACCACCTCCAGCGGTTCCCCCTGGCCTACCCGGTCTTCCTCCGCTTCGTGATTCGACTGGTCGGGCCATTCTACGTGTTCGTCTCGAACCTGCCGCTGCTCGTCGCGATCGTGCTCCTGGTCGCCCGGCTGACCGTCCTCGCGGCCCGGGAATGCATGGACGCGCGCGCGGCCGCGTACGCCGGCGTCGCCGCCGCGGCCGGGTTGCTTTACTTCGATTCCGAAATCCTGGTCTACCTGACCAATCCTTATCGTGATCCCCTCTCGCATGTCCTGCTGCTGACATCCGTCCTTCTGCTGATCGCCTACCTGGGCCGGGGCGGCCGGCCCTGGATCGCCCTGGTGCTGTCGGCGCTGGCGCTGGGCCTGGCCACGGACGTCCGGGAGACCGCGGTGCTGATGGCCCCCGTGATGGGCTGGTACGGCCTGTCGGCGTGGCGGAAGAACCGCGCCATCCCGCTCGGCCGCTCGGTGATCCTGTTCGGCGCGTTCCTGGCGCTGGGCGTGCTGCCGCTGGTGCTGCAATCGTACTTCCGCACCGGGCATGCCGTGGTGCCGCCACAGGCCGTGGTCGAGGGCCGCCTGCTGCCCGGACTCCATCTTCGGGCCTTTGTTCCCACGCTCATCCACGCCCTCCGCTATTTCTGGTGGCGGGGCGGATGGCTGTACGCGGCCGGGCTGGTCTATGGCATCGGCCTGGCCGTTGTGCGGCGACGAAGCCTCCTGCGGGATCTGCTGCTGCCCGCCGCGCTGGTCCATTTCATCTTCTATTGCTTCTACTGGGTCTTCGTGAAGCGGTACTTCTTCATCGTCGTGCTGTGGTCGGTGCCCCTGGCCGCCTGCGGCGCGCTGGCCCTGGCGGAACGCCTCCTGTGCGCCGCCGGCAAGCAGCGATGGATCCTTCCGGCCCTCCGCAGCCTGGCGGCCCTCTTCGTCCTGGTCGCGGTGATTCCGCTCCTGCGCCCGCCGGAGATGCCGCCGTTCCAGATCCCGCAGGCGCGGCGGCTGAAAGCGGATATCGAAAAGGCCGTGCCCCGGGACGCCGTCATCCTGACCCCGCCCGGCCTCGGCGGGCTGGTGTCCTACTTCACCCGGCTCGAGGCCTACGCGATTCCGATCCTGAATCCCACGAACCTGGAGGTGGAAATTCATCAGCATGTCCGAGAGCGGCTGGCCGCCGGGCATCCCCTGTATCTCATGGATTCGACGGACGATCCCTTCGGCCGGATCGTCCGGCAGCTGTTCGACACGGAAACCATGGCCCGGGCCCCGGCGGACCGCTACCACTTCCAGCCGGCCGTCGGGCTGGGCGACCTCGCGCTCTCGCGCCTTTCGCTCTGGACCAATACCGCGACGAGCCTCACGCTGGAGGCCGCCCCGGACGCCGACGACATCCTCCTGTTCAACGGCGCGACGCTCTGGCTGGAAGGCGTGCCGCGCCGTTGGGCGAGATTGAGCCTGAACGGCCGGGTCATCGCGCCGCGCGTCGGCAACGGCACGCAATACTACCGAGTGGACTGGCCGTCCTTTACCCCTCCGTACCGCCTGACGCTCGAATCCGACCAGCCGGTTCCCAACACGTTCGGGGCCGGACTCGTCCGGCGCGACGAGCCGCTCGTGCTGCGCTTCGCCAGCAGCGGCGACACGGTGCACGACGCCGTGCTGGAAGAGGGCTTCACGATCCTCAAGGGCCAGACGCGCCGCAAGCCGCACTGGCCGGCCCGCGCGACCGTGGCCGTGCCCATGCCCTACCCCCCGAACGATCTCATCCAGGTATCCTTCTATCTCCGCGTGCGCCCCACGACCAAGGAGAGCCTCGAGGTGCCGGTCGACGTGCGCTTTACGCCCGACGGCCAGCCGCCGGAGACCCGGCGGATCCTGCGGAGCTACATCTTTCACCGCCGCGTGCTGCGCATCCCCGCCGGCGCGCGCGAGGGCCAGGTGTGCCGCATCGGGCTGGAAACGCTCGATGTCATGTCCGGCGCGCCCGAGCCGCCCTTCCCCCCGGAACTGGATCGCATCACCGTCCATGATCTGTCCGCCATCCGGTCGGTGGATATCGGCAGCGGCGTGGACTTCCCCCACATCGTCTCGGGTTTCTATGCCCGCGAGGGCCGCGGGGAGGACACCATGCGATGGACCGACGGGAAGGGCGTGCTGGCGTTCTGGCTGGCGGCGGACGGCACGGACCGGGTCGTGCGCGTGGATTTCAAGCCGCAGATCCGCGCGACCAACGCGCCGCCGGCGGAGATCGCGCTGTCGTTCAACGGGACGGACCTGGCGGCCCACCTGGTGGATTCCAACCGCGTTGAGGCGGCCATCCCGGCGACCCTGGTGCAGCCGGGCACCAACACGCTGACCGTGTCCAGTACGACCTGGTCGCCGCACGAACTCCTGGGCGTCGGCGACAGCCGGCAACTGGGCATTCCCGTGGACCGCGTCGGCTTCTATTCCGAGCCGAAGTAGCGCAAGGCCGCCTGGCTCACGGTGAGATGGAGCGGCCTGTTCGTGTTCACCGGCTCGTAAGACAGTTCCAGCACGGCCTCGCGGGCGCCGGACTCCCTCTCGATCGTCAGGTCAATGTTCCAGGAGCGGTAGCCCACCCGGTTCGCTTCGCAGGGCACTTCCCGGGGACCCGACCGCACGGTGAGCTGTCCCGTCTTTTCCCGGTCGGGCGGCACGCGGCCCTCGAGGGACAGTTGCAGCCGGTCCGCGCGGGGATCGTTCGGCCAGGGCAGCCGCAATCGGCCCCCCTCGGAAAAAAATACGGCCGGGCTGAAGCGCGCCGGCGCCTGGCCGAACGGCGGCTCGAACCACCGCGTCGCCGAAAGCAGGCGCCGGGCGTCCAGGGGAAACTCACGGGCCTCCGCCGCAGGCTGGAATCCGGTGTACACCCGCGCGGGCAGCGGCGCCGACGAGGCCGTCTCGAGAACCAGATTGGTTTCCTCGGCCGGATCGCCGGGCCACCACACCGGCTGCAAGCCCTGCCCCATCATCTCCGTGGCCAGGCGTTCACGGCCATCGGGTCCGAGCAGGCGGATTTTCTTCACGGCTTCCGGCCGGACATCCCGGAAGTTCAGCCAGAGGACGCCGGCCGTTCCGGCGGGGATGGCCACCGGCTCGCTCACCGACGTCCGGCTTCGCGGCACGACCTGCAGGACGGCATATGCACCCCGGCCCAGGCGCCACGGCTCGACCACGCCCGGCCACGGAACCAGGTCGCCCGATTGCAGAAGCAGTTCCTCAATCCGAACTCCGTCCTCGCGTCCTTTGGCGCGGGCACGGCTGGCGGCGTTGAGCGGCTTCAGAAACGCCATCGGCCGCCCGGCTTCCAGGTTTCGGGGGACATCGAGGGCGCGGCTGGTTTCGAGGTGGGTATGATTGCGAAGCGCGGCCCAGATGTCCCGGTTCATCCGCTCCACGTAGTAGACGGTTCCGGTGCCCAGGCCTGAAAGCCGGCCGAGGAACGCGCCGACCTCCCGCCGCGTGAAGGGGCTGGCCGGCAGGCTCGCCAGTTGCACCGCGAGGGAGCCCAGCAGCAGGAGGCTCCCCGCGAGCGGCGCCCAGGCCAGCCGCAGGCGCGTCCCGCGGGCCAGGAACCGCGCGAGCGCCAGCAGGTTGAGCAGCCCGGTCCCGGCCCAGGGCCCGAGGAACAGCAGCACGGACATCACGTAGCGCATGTAGATGTTGTACGTGCTGTAAAAGAGGCCGACCGTAAGAGCCGGCACGACCAGCAGCAGGTAGACGATCCGGGCGCGACGCCCCGGGTAGAGCCCCGCCGCCAGCAGGGCGACGCCCGACCACCCGATCTCGCCGAGAATGACCCCGGCCAGGTACCGGACGTTGCCGAGCGTGCGCGCCGCGAAGGTTCCGGCGCCGTGCGATTGCATCAGCTCGGCCCAGTCCTTGAACTGGGCGGTCGTGCCCTGCCCGGTCATCGCCGTGACGGTAAACCACGCGCCGCCGGCGAGCAGGAACGGCAGCAGGAACAGGCCGGCATGGGCCAGGCGTCGCGCCCAGGGGCGGCCGCGGCCCGTCACGGCCAGGAGGAGCGGGCCCGGGACGGCCATGACAAAGGGCTCGCGGGCGGCCACGCCGAGCAGCATCGCCAGGCCGGCCAGCGCGCTGAAACTCCGCCGGTCCTCCGCGTCCCCCTTCAGCAGCAGCCCGTAGGACAGGAAGATGAAAAAGAAGGCCGACGCCTCCCGGAAGGGATACACCAGAAACTGGATATTCGCGTCATGGCCGGCCAGCAGACAGGTCACCGCGACGGCCAGCGCCAGGGCGCGATCCCCCGCGGACGGCCAGAGCCGCGCCAGGAACCACCACAGGCAGGCCAGGAAAGCCCACGCGAAGAACACGTTCACCCAGTAGGGCGCCATGGTGCCGAAGCACCGGATGCTGCCGGCCAGCACCAGGGTGTGCAGCGGCGAATAGCGGGTGAGGGCCTGCCACATCTCCGGCGAGCCCCAGGGCGCCCGCAGTAACCGCAGGGCCTGGTCGATGTACGTGGAGGGATCCTGGGCGCAGATATAGGTTTGAATGCGGCACGCGCCCCACAGGATCACGGCGCCGACCAGCAGCAAAGGCGCCTGCCGGAGCAGGAAGGCCGCCGCCCGCCGGGGCCGACTCGCGGGAACGCCGTTCATCCGGTCTGCCGTGGATCGAGCCAACGCCTCATCCCCTCCCGCCACAGCGGCTGGCTGCTGGACGACCAGTCGTACCGCTGGCGCACGAAGTCGGCGCCCGCCCGTCCCAGGGCACGGACTCGATCCGGCGCCTCCGCGAGGGACAGAATGGCGGCGGCGAAATCCCGGCCTTCGGCCTCGACCAGATCCCGGCTCGGAACCGCGCCCAGGCCCTCCGCGCCCTTGGGCGTGGAAATCACGGCCTTGCCCGCCGCCAGCCACTCCAGGATTTTCAGCCGAGTGCCGGAACCCGAAAACGTGGGCGAAAGGCACAGGTCCGCGCGCCGGATGAAGGCCTGCAACTCCTCGTCGGAAACCACGCCCGCGAAATGAAGGGCCGGGTGCGCCATGCCGGGCCGCGCCTCGCCGCCGCAGGCCACGACGCAGAACCGGCCGGGCTGCCGCCGCTCCAGTTCCGGCAGCACCGTGTCGCGGAGGAATTGCAGGCCCTGGGCATTCGGCTGGTAGGCCGGCTTCCCCATGAAGAAGAGCACGGTCTTGCCGGCCAGCCGCCCCTCCCAACCGGCCGGCAACGGCCCCTCCGCGGGCGGGCGGACATGCACCCCGTTCGGGACGACCGAGAGCCGATCCTCGGAGACCCCGTACTCGCGCGCGAAGTAGGCCCGGTCCACGTCCGAGCAGACGAAGAGGCGGTCCACCCGCCGCGCCACGCGGCGTTCCCAGGCGCGCACCAGGAGCGTGAACGGATGACGCCGCCCGTACCGCCCGGTCATGGCCGCGCCCAGCGCATCGTGCGCGTCGAGGACCATCGGCGTGCCCGCCCGCCGCAGCGGCCAGAAGGTCCAGATGGAGGTATGCACGATGAGCCCGGGCCGGACGCGCCGCCAGGCTTCCCGCGCCGCGCGCGCGGGTTCGGGCAGGAAGAAATGGAACAGGCCGCGGTTGATGCCGCCCCCTCCAGCGCGCGTCCAGTTCGTGCGGTAGGCCGCGGTCTCGTACACGGGGTGGGCCGGTTCGGGCTGGCACAGGACAAGGTCGGGGCCGAGGGCCTCCAGCAGGGCGGTTACGCGCCGCAGGCCACCGGTGACCGGCCGGTTGACGTTCCAGTAGGACAGCACGAGGGGCTTGGCCATGCGCCGGCTTCCCGCGTTACGACGGCTGCTGCTTCGCGCGCTTCAGGTCCATCTCCATGCGCCGGACCCGGAAGACCAGTTCATCCTGCGCCACGCGCAGGCGGTCCAGCATTTCCGCGACCAGGCCGATCAGGAACAGCACCAGGGCGGCCCCGGCCAGCGCGGCGGCGAGGAAGCCGGACCACTTGTGCGGCGTGAACATGCCGGTGCGCACCTTCACGGAGATCAGGAAGCCGAGGAACCCGAGCGCGGCCACCAGCAGGACGCCGGCCACGTAGTTGAAGAACCGTAGGGGGCGGTAGTCCCGGTAGGTCCGCAGGATGATCCCCGCCGTGCGCCAGCCGTACCGCCACAGGTTGCTGGCCACCCTCGACTGGCCATGCTCCCGGACGCCGCGGACGAGGATCGGCACTTCCCGGATCCGGAGGCGCGCGAAGGCCAGCGTGAGAAAGGTCTCGTGCGTGTAGGTGAAATCGCCGAGCAGCACGAGCCGCAGGTAGGCGTCGCGCGCGTAGGCCCGGAACCCGCAGGAAACGTCCTTGAAATCCTGCCCCACCAGCGAGCTGATCCAGCGCGCCATGAAGTCGTTGCCCCACCGCTTCATGCGGGGCATCTCCGGGGTCAGCGACGGATCCAGGAACCGCGACGCGGTCACGTAGTCGGCCTCGCCCCGGAGGATGGGCTCGGTCAGCTTCTGGATGTCCTCCGGATTGAACTGCCCGTCGGCGTCGATGGTGACGATGACGTCGGCGTCGAGTTCCATGGATTTCTGGAGGCCGGTCCGGAACGCCGCGCCGACGCCCCGCCGGCGGTCGTGCCGGACCACGATCGCGCCCGCCTCGGCGGCCAGCGCGCTGGTGCGGTCGGTCGAGCCGTCGTCCACCACGAGGACCGACGTAGACCGGATGCCGGGGATATTCCGCGGGATGGAGCGGATGACGTCCTGGATCGTCTTTTCCTCGTTCAGGGCCGGGATTTGCACCACGAGCTTCATGGCGGGTAAAATGATCACACACCCGGTTTCGGGAAGCAACGGCGTTTTTCCCGGCGGCCCGGCCGCCGCGTCAGGGGGCCTGCGCCACTTCGACGGGATCCATCGGCGGCTGATCCCAGCGCGGCACGGGCTTCAGCTCCAGGGCGCGGCCCTCGCGCAGTCCCTCCCGGAACGGCGCCCACGCCTGCCGCTTGCCCTCGACCAGCGCGCGGAAGTACTGGAAGGCCAGGAAGGCCGGCCCGGCCAGCCAGCGGCGCCGCCGCTGCAGCCGCTGGAAGATCGCGACGCTCCGCCCGTAGTTCCGCCAGAACGTCGGGCTGGTCGAGCCGGCGCGCGTGATCCGGGCCACCTTGTGCCACGAGCGCGCCGCGGGAACGAGCTTGATCGCGTACCCCGCGTCGCGGATGCGGAGGCAGAGGTCGTAGTCCTCGTAGTAGAAGACGAAGTTCGGGTCCATCAGGCCGGCGTCCTTGAACATCCGCCCCCGCAGCAGCACCGTGCAGAGGCTGGAGAACTCGATGTCCTCCTCCCGCTCGAACCCGCCCCGGCCCTTGCGCATGACGATCGCCGGCGGGAAGCGGCGGAAGCGGGAACCCGCCGACCAGACCAGGTCTCGGTGGTCATAATAGAAGATGCGCGGCATGATGATGCCCGCGCGGGGATCCCGCTCCGCGGCCTCGACCAGGATCCGGATCGTGTCCGGGGCCACGGTCGTGTCGTTGTTGGCCATGAAGAGGTAATCCGCGCCGTGCTGGAGCGCGTAGGCAATGCCCGCGTTGAAGCCCCGCGGCACCCCCACGTTCTGCGGATGGCGGATGACCGTGGCCGCCGGCACCTCGCGGCAGACCCGTTCCACCTGGTCCGGCGCGCTGCCGTTGTCCGTGAAGAAAAGTTTCAGGTCCACGCCCTCGCTGGCCTGGAGGCTGCGCAGGCATTCGATCGTGTCCTCGGCGTGGTTCCAACCGAGAACCAGCGTCCACACGGAAGGTCTTTTCACCCCGTTCACGAGCGCACACGGAAACATCCGCCCCGACGAAAGTCAAGCCGGCAGGAGGCCCTCACGCGCGGGCGGTCGTGCGGCCTCCCAGGAACGTCCGCACCGCCCGGCCGCGCACGCGCCAGCCCTCGAACGGCGTGTTCCGGGATTTCGACGCGAAGGACTCCGGCCGGATTTCCCATTCCGTATCCAGGTCCAGCAGCGCCACGTCCGCCGGCAGGCCGGGCGCCAGCGACGGCTCCGGCAGGCCGAGCACGCGCGCGGGGCCGGACGTCCAGCGGCGTACCCAGTCCAGCGCGCTCATCCGGCCGCCGGCGACCAGCCGCGTGTACGTCACGCCGACCGCCGCCTCCAGCCCGATAACGCCGAACGGCGCGTCGCGGAATCCGCGCGCCTTCGCGGCCGCGGTATGCGGGGCGTGATCGGTCGCCAGGACGGTAATTGTTCCCTCCTCCACCGCCCCGAGCACCGCGGCGCGGTCCGCTTCCGACCGGAGCGGCGGGTTCATCTTCCAGCGGGCGTCCTCCGGCCGCACGTCGGCGTCGGTCAGGGCCAGGTGGTGCGGCGTCGCCTCGCCGCTGACCGGCAGGCCCGCGGCCCGCGCGCGCCGGATCAGGGCCGCGCTCCCGGCGGCGGATACATGCTGGATATGCACGCGGCCGCCGGTCTCCCGCGCCAGCCGGATGTCGCGTTCGACCACCTCGATTTCCGCCGAGGACGGGATGCCGGGCAGGCCCCAGCGCGCGGACCAGGCCCCCTCGTGCATGACGCCCTGTTTCTCGCGGGCCGGGTCCTGCGCGTGATCGAGGATCGGGCGCCCCAGCGCGGCGGCCTGTTCCAGCGCGCGGCGCATCAGCGCCTCGTCCGCCACGGTCGTGCCGTCGTCCGTGAACGCGCAGGCGCCCGCGGCGGCCAGTTCGGCCAGCGGCGCGAGCGCGCCGCCGGTCCGGCCGCTCGTGATGCACGCCGCCGGGCGCACCCGGCACAGCCCGGCCTCCTCCGCCCGGCGGATCTGCGCCGAGACGAGTTCGGGCGTATCCAGCGGCGGGCGGGTGTTCGGCATGGCGACGACGGTGGTGAACCCGCCGCGCGCGGCGGCGCGGCAGCCGGTCTCGATCGTCTCGGCCTCCTCGCCGCCCGGCTCGCGCAGGTGCACGTGCAGGTCGATGAAGCCCGGCGCGACGGCGAGTCCCCGCGCCTCGATGATCTCCGCGTCCGGCGGGATACGCAGAGGCGGCGCGGCGATAAGCCCGCCGGCGAGGAAAAGGTCGCCGGGCGCGTCCAGGTTCCGGACGGGATCCAGCAGACGGGCGCCTCGGATCAGGATGGCGCGTGGACCGGTCATTTCCGGCCGGCCGCCTCGAGGGCGGCGGAGGCGGCGGCCAGTTCCGCCACGGGCACCTCGTGTTTCGTGCCGCAGCGCGGGCAGGTTACGGAGGAGTCCTTGAAGTCGGGCGGCAGCTTGATCTTCAGGCCGCACGCGCACGGGAGCACGAGGAAGCGATTGACCTGGTGCAGCAGGTCGCGCGCGGAACGCCACTGCGCGGCCGGGTCGGCGGCGCCCGCCGCGCCCTCCCGGGCGGCCGCCTCGACCGAGGCGCCCAGGTCCCGCGATGCGATCACGCCGGAACCCTTGTGCGCGGCGCGGAAGGCCTCCTCGTACGCGGCCAGCGAGGCGCTCTTGCCCATCCCGCGCAGGACGCGGATGCGATCCGCCGTCGGCGGGTGAGTGCTGAACAGGGAGAGCCCGCCCCCCGTCGCGGCGAGGGGGTTGATGATGAACATCGGCGAGACCGCCTGGTTCACCTTCAGCGCGCCGGGCTTGAACTGCGAGATTTTATCCAGCGCCGAGGCCAGGCCCTCGGGGTAGCGCGTGAACTGGGCGGAGGAGGCGTCGGCCAGGTACTCGCGCTTGCGCGAGCAGGCGAAGTAGAGCAGCCGGGCCAGGATCGGCGCGAGGATGGCCACCACGATCGCCACGATCGCGATGACGGCCTGCGCCTGGCCGCCCTTCGACGACGAGGACGAGCGGCGGCGCCCCCCGCCGTACCACAGGCTGCGCCGGAACACGTCCGCGAGGATCACGATCGCGCCGACCATGACGCCGGCCAGGGTCATGAAGAGCGTATCGCGGTTCGAGATGTGCCCGATCTCGTGCGCGATCACGCCCTGCAGTTCGTCCCGGTTCAGCCGCGCCATGAGCCCCGTCGTCACGGCGACCGCCGCGCGCTCGGGCTTGAGCCCCACCGCGAAGGCGTTCGGCACGTCGGAATCCATGATGAAGATCCGCGGCATGGCGGGCAGGCCGGAGGCGATCTTCATCTCCTCGACCAGGTTGTAGAGCTGCGGCGCCTGCTCGCGCGACACCTCCCGCGCGCCGGCCGAGGCCAGCAGCATCTTCTCGCCGCCGGCGAACGCGGTCAGCGTCAGCACGACCCAGATGACCATCGCCGCGAGCACGCCGAGCACGCCCGCGGCGGGATCGAGCGCCGCGCCCAGCGCGTACCCGACGAACATCAGGACGGTCGCCAGCAGGACGATCATCACCGCCGACTTCCGCTTGTTCGACTGGATGGTTTCCCACATGAGGGGAGGCGTAAGGGCGCCGCTCGCCGGCGCCCGGCGCGCTCGCGGCCGCGGGCGTCGCAAGCGACGCCCCTACATCATCAGAACTGCACCTTCGGCGCCTCGCGCTCGGTCGCGACCTGGATCTCGAAGAACTCGGCCTGCTTGAAACCGAACATGTTGGCGACGATGTTCGACGGGAAGGTCTCGACCTTCGTGTTGAAGCGCAGCACGGCGTCGTTGTAGAACTGCCGCGAGAAGCCGACCTTGTTCTCCGTCGAGGACAGTTCCTCCTGCAGCGCGAGGAAATTCTGGTTGGCCTTGAGCTCGGGGTAGTTCTCGACGACCAGCATCAGCTTGCTGATCGCCCCGCTCAACTCGCCCTCCGCCTTGCCGGCCGCGGCCGCGCCGCTGGCCTGCATGGCGTTGGTGCGGGCCTTGGTGATGTTCTCGAGCGTGTCCCGCTCGTGCTTGACGTAGCCCTTGACCGTCTCGATCAGGTTGGGGATCAGGTCGTGGCGACGCTTGAGCTGCACGTCGATCTGCGACCAGGCGTTCTTCACCTGGTTGCGCAGGGAGACGAGGCTGTTGTACATCCCGATGTACGCGAGGACCACCAGTACGATCACACCGATGACTATCCAGAGACCCATGGCGCTCTCCTTTTCCTGTTATTTTTTACCAAAAACATCCGCGCAAAATTTCGCCACGGCCGCGGCCCGCCCCGACGCCCCGCGCGCCTGGACGATCTGCTCCAGCTCGCCCGCATCGAGCCAGAACCCGTGGCCGGCCGGGCAGGCATCCACTTCCACGCCGGTGGCGGGCGCCGGGCCCACCAGCATGCGCGACCCGCAGCGCGGGCAGCGCCGCTTGCCCTTCGACGCCTTTTCCAGCTTCAGGTCGTCGGGCCGGTCGGGCGCGCCGGTGAGAATCAGGCCCAGTTCGCCGGCGTCCAGCCAGCAACCCTTGCAGGAAAAACAGAAATCCAGCTCCACCCCGCTATATTCCAGGATGGCCATGGATGCTTTGCACGCGGGACAGTTCATGGCGTCGATGCGACCACGCCGTTTTATCCCCAACACCCCGGGCGAATGCAAGGAGAAACGGGGCCTCCGATTCGCGGACAAGATCCTGCAGGCGATGTGGACGGCACGTCGCGCCCCGGCCTGACGGCGCCGACGGAGCGGCGCCCTCCAGCGTCCCTTGTCACGGGTTACTGGATATCTCAAACGGGAGGGCCGCGCCTTGTCGCGGCCGTTGCAGCCGGGCGGAATCGGCAGGGCCAGCGGATGGCCGCGTCCTTGTCCGCGAATGGGGGGGCCGGCGATCGGTTCATTCGCGCCGCACGGTGAGGCGGTAGAAACCGCGCAGGATCTCCGGTGGGATGGCGTTGGTGCAGGCCATGACACCGTCCGCGCCGGCGAGGCGGCTGGTGACCACGGGCACGTCCTCGGGCGAGATCGGGTTGGTGAAAAACCACAGGGAATACGAACGGCCCGAGATCGCCGGCCAGCGCAGGAGCCATTGGCCCTCGCTCACCGCGCCGCCGCTCTCCAACTCCAGTACCGACAGGGCGTCGCCGGGCAACGTTCCCGCGATGTATTCCTGCCAGGCCTCCAGCCCATCGCCGTCCGTGTCGCTGATCTCCACGGCGTCGAGATCGCCGGCCTCTGGATAATGCTCGGCCAGCCAGGATTCCGGCGTGCCGTGGTGGGCCGCCAGGCGCGGCGTAAAGTTCGCGACCAGCTGCCGCGGCCTGTCCAATGTGACGGTCAGCGCCAGGTCGTTCGTATCACCCGCCGCGTCCCCGCCCCACCCCGTAAAATCGCAGTACGGGTTGGGCGCGGCGGTCACGGTGATCAAGGCGCCCGCGGCGTACCAGCCGCTGGTCGCGCCGGCGACTGTCCCGTCGTCTCCGGCGGAGCAGTCGAAGCTGTAGTTGGTACGCCACCGCCAGGTGACCGAGGAGTGGACATAGAGCGTGAAGGCCAGCGCCGTCTCCGTGCCCGACGCGGGCACGTCCCCCGTGCCGGTCCAGCCCGCGCACACGAACTGTGTCGAGCCCGCCGTCAGCGGCGAGGTCCCGGCGGAAATCGTCCGCGGCGCATTGACGGAGAGCCAGTTCGTCCCGGCGGGCGGGTCGGGCAGCCCGAGATCGGACGCGACCTCCAGGCGATTGGTCAACAGCTCGCCGGCCAGGACAATGCCGGTCACTTCGACGTCATCGACGCAGATTCCATACGAACTGGAAGCGGCCCGTCCCTCGAAGGCCAGCGCGCAATCGGGCGCCGCGTTGCTCAAGGGGAACGAGTGCTGGGTCCAGGAAGTGAAATAGCGGCCGTAGTAGTTGGTCAGCGGCGCCCATTCCGCCAGCGCATTGGTCCGGTAGAGCACCCGCAGTTGCTCCATGGCGATGTCCGCCATGCAGAGGCGATAGGACAGCCGCGGGTCGAGAACGTCCCCGATGTCCAGCGCCGGCAGGACCAGCCGCGTCTGCGCCCGGGGCGAACTGAAAAAATGGGCGTTGTTGGACCCGGTATACGCCGCGGCCGGGCTGTTCCCTCCGCTCGCGCCGCCGCCGCCCTGCAGGCGCCACGAAACCGTATTGGTCACGAATTCCTCGTTCCAGCCCGCCGGCAACGAGCCCGATCCGTCGAAGTTCTCGAAGAAAAGGGAAACAGGCAAGCCATAGACCGCCGCCTGGCCGTCGCTTTCCCCGCACACGGCCGGGCTGTCAGCACGGGCCACGCGCATGCGGTAGCCGTACCCCGGCGTTACCGACGCAGGGACCGTCCACGAATGGGTTCCCTGGTTGGCGAGGTTCGTCGCGATCATCGTGTGCATCGCCCCGCCCCGCCATAGCTCGACACGGACCGGGTTCGTGAAACCGGACAGCCACGCGATCTCCGTCGCGTTGGAAAGGAATAAACGGCTGCCGTGGGTCGGCGCGGTCACGACGACCGTGTCCGCCGGCGGGGCCACGGCGCCGGCGAGCCGGTAGGTGCCGAGACAGCCGTAGACCGTGTAGCCGCTGCTCGACGCGTTGGACGGGAAGCCGGCGCCGGCGGGGTACACGTGCAGGTAATAGGTCCCCGCGGCGACCGGCCGCGGCGCGAGCACGGCCTTCACGTCCGCGGGCGCGTTGTTGGAGGCCAGCACCGTCCCGTTGGACGCGCAGAGCAACAGAACGAGGTCCGCGTTCGCGCCCCAGCTCAAGTTGGTCGCCCGGAAGGGATACACCGCCGCGGTGACGATGCCCACGCCCGTGGTCAGCGCAAAGACATCGCGGTCCAACGTCTGCTCGACCCGGCCGGTGACGGAAAAGGCGTAGCCGGCCGGCGAGATCGCCGTGGCCGCGCCGTTACTCGCGCCGTGATCGTCGGCGAGATACCCGAGCCGCAGGGCCATGATCGCGAGGTCGTCCTCCTTCTGGTTGGCATCAGAGTACTCACCCCGGCTCCACTGGGTGACGTCCCGGCCCGCCACCGAACCCATGATCGGCCCCCACGACGGCGCGTTGGTCGTGGCGGCGAAGCCGGCGTGGTATTCGACGCCGGAAGCGGTGCCATCGTGGCTCAAGCCCAGGTTATGACCCAGTTCGTGGGAGATGGTTTCCGCCACGATCTGCACGCAGAGGTCCAGGTTCAGGCTCTGCCGAATCCACGCGGGCGACCGGCAGTTGTCCGCGTTGTAGGAATACGCGGAATTCGTGAAGGCATTCAGGTAGGCGAGTCCGCCGTACGTGCCCCCCGGATAGACAAGCGGCGTCTCGCGGCCCTCGGCATCGTAGGCGGACGTGATCAGCGCGTGGCCCGTCCGGAAATGCCAGGCGGGCGGCGGCGCGGTGGTCACGTCCACATCGAAGGGCGCAAAATCCTCCGCCACGCGCTCCCATATCTCGCGGATATGCCGCTGCTCCAAATCGCTGAACGTGGTTTCGTCGCTGTCCTCGTCGAAAGGGGGGCAATCCCATCGCGGGATACCCTCGTCGCTGTTCCACATCGTGTTGGTGATCACGTGCCCGTTGAAGTCGAGGAACAGCACGTTCGTCGACCCGGGGCGGCTGTGGAAAAGGGGCGGATTGGTGACGGAGAGCGACGCGGCCCGCGCCTGGAGCGGCCGGGTCGGCCCGGGCGGCTCTTCGCGGATCGATTCCAAGGCGCAGGCATAAAAGATCCCTCCTTCGCGGTCGGCGCGGAGGGAGGCCAGGTCGTTACGATGGAACGAAACGGCTTCCAGGTTCCGAAGCGCCCGCGCCCGCGCGGCGGGAACGAGCGATTCCAGTTTCGCGCGCAACGGGCACGCCGGCAGGTCGTCGACCCGGATCCCCCGCCCGCCTCCGTACACGCCATGCTCATCAGCACCGGACAAGCGCTCCGCGGCCACGGATCGGAACGCGAAAGACAGGACGATCAGCCCATACAAGCCTGTTGCGCCCCAACGACTCGCTCCGTTATGGCTTTGTTCATGCCGGCGCATGGGGTCCCGCGCGGATTCGTTCTGGAAATCAGGTTACCCGGGAGAAGCGCGGAGCGATAGGCCGGCCGGTCAGGGGCCGCCCTCGTCTTCAATAAGGACCCGATAGAAGGCCGGCCGGTCGGCCGTCGCGGTCGCGTCCGTGTACGTCATGAAGCCGTCGCGGCCTTCCAGGCCCGACGCGATGCGGTCCAGGCCGGGCGACAGCAGATCCTGGGTGCGATCCACCGCGTAGCGCCGGCCGGCGGCGCCGGGCCAGCGAAGCACGCGGCCCGACGGCGGGCCGCTGTCGTCCCAGCAGAGCCGGAAGAGCGAGCGCGCGTTCGTGGGAATGGTGCCGGCCCGCCATTCCTGCCACGTGGAATAGCCGTCGCCGTCCGGATCCTGGTGGTCGATGGAACCGTCCAGCGGCAACCCGAATTGCTCCAGCCACGGCGCATAAATGCCGGAAGAAGTATAGGGATACTCGTAGGCGCCCAGGTCCGCCGTATCGCCCACGACGCGGGGGAGGCCGGCCAGGTCGCGACACCCCGGGCCGGTCATCCAGTCCTCCTCGACACCCGTCCCGATACAGCAGGACGAGGACGCCAGCCGGAAGTCCCCCGTCGCAGCCGACAGGAAACAGGGATCGTTCGTCATGTTGCCGGGTCCGTCCGCCGGCGGCGGGGCGCGGCAATGGCTCAACGCGCTGTTGGTATGATCCTGCCCTTCGGGGCAAACGTTGGCATACAGGATGGTGTTGACGGCGGCGCCGTTGCATAACCCCGCCCCGATGGCCGACTCGTTGCCCACCACCGTGCAATTGTGCAGTTCGCTATGGCATCCGCCCCCGCCGCTCTCCGCGGCGCGATTGTTCACCAGCAGGCAGTTGAACAGGACGCCGCCGCACACCGCGCCCCCGTTGGCCGCCTCGTTGTGCTCCATCCGGCAGCCGACGAGCCGGCCCTCGTACGCGCCGCCGCCATCTACGGCGGAGTTGCTCTCCACGAGGCAGCCGGCGAGGTCCGCCCGCCAGGCCCCGCCGCCCTGCGTCGCCTGATTGCCAACGATCGTGCAGCCGGCGAGCGCGCCGGTCGCGGCTCCCCCGCCGTACACGGCCATGTTGCTGCACAACACGCAGGCCGCCAGCAGGGAATTATAGGCGCCCCCGCCGGCCCCATCCGAGCGATTGCTGTCCAGCCGGCAGCCGTGCAGCGCGCTCTCGAAAGCCCCGCCGCCCACGGAATTCCCGGCCGCGAAATTGCCGCGCAGGACGCAATCGAACAGCAGGCTCGTGGCGACCCCGCCGCCGACGCCGTCCATGGCCGTGTTCGCCGCCAGTTCGCAGTTGGTCAGGACACATCCCCAGGCCCCGCCGCCGTACGCGGCACGGTTGCCCGACAGCACGCAGGAGTCCAGGCCGATGCAGTCGGCGGCCCCGCCGCCGAATTCCGCCTCGTTGTCCGAAACCGTGCTGTTGGTCAGGCTGCACTCCCAGGCCCCGCCGCCCACCGACGCCCAATTCCCGGAAACCACGCAGGAGAGCAGTTCGCTGGCCGCCGCGCCGCCGCCCTGTTCATTCGCCTGGTTCTGAACCACCCGGCAATCCCGCAGCGTGGACTCGCTCGCTCCCCCGCCGTACGCCGCGGCGGTATTGCCGCTGACCACGCAGCCGGCCAGCGCGCAACGCCAGGCCCCGCCCGCCTTCCCCGCGGCGGAGATGTTGTGCCGCACCACGCAGTTGCTCAACACGCTTTCCGCGGCGCCGCCGCCCCCGGACCAGTCGCCCGCCTCGTTGTACTGCAGCAGGCAGTTGTCCAGCGACGCCCCGAGGGCTCCCCCGCCCAGCCGGCACGCCGTGTTCCCGGTCAATTCGCACCCATCCAGCGCGCCGCCCCGGACTCCGCCCGCGTCCCGCCAGGCAAGATTCTCCGCCAGGACGCATTCCTGCACGCAGGCGCCGCGCTCGCAGAACACTCCGCCACCCGACTGGTCCCGGAGTTCATCGCCGTTCGTCAGGGTATGCCCGCCTTGAACCGTGAATCCTATCAAGGCGGCGCCGGCGCCCACGTAGGCGCCCCGCGCGGCCGCCGGCCCGAAGGGACCGCTGCCGACGATGAACGTGCTCGAGGGCCCGTTGACGCTGCGCACGGTGATCGCGTTGGTGATGCAGATCCGGTTGGTGAGGCCGGACCCGGGAGCGGGACACCCGCCCGCCGCGTACACGCCGTTCGTGACGACGATGACCGCGCCCGTCGGCGCGGCATCGATCGCCGACTGGATATCGTGGAAGGCGTTGGACCATTCCTCGCCCGGGCCCTCCTGCGGACTGGCCGCCCACACGTACACGCTCTCCTCCCCGGGCGGCCTGTTGTACACCGCGAAGGAATCGAACCGCGTGACCGCGAAACCGCTCTGCGAGTGGATCTTGAATTCCCGGGGTATGACGCCGGCCTTGATCTTGTGCAATCCGTCGATCCACTGCTGCTCCCCGCACCAGGCATCCACGTTCCCGCCCTCTACGACCTGGGTCCGGCCAAGGGGATCGGTGTATTCCCGCGGCGATTCGCCGGAGTTGACGATGATCGTGAACTTCACAGGGCCGCTGTTGGTCGGCGAACTGAAGTTCGCATGGTAGGCGCGGAAGCGGTTGCCGGGCAGCGTTTCGACCGTGAATTTCATCGCGAGGACGGTGGTGACCTCGGCATTCGCGTTGCTGTGCAGGCCGTCGCCGAAGTAGAAATTCATCGCCCCCGCGCTGGCCTGTTCCACCGTCGTGATGTTCAACTCGATCTCGTATTGCGCGTAGCTGTTGACGCCCAGGTCCGTCAACCGGCAGAGGGCCCAGGAAACATAGTTGGTGCGCGCGGCTTCCAGGCTTTCCTCCGCGACCCGGAACTGGTTGCTGGCGCTGCCGCCGCTGCTGGCAATGAAGGCGTTGAAGCAATTGGAATTCGCGCCGCGATAGGAGGTCCAGTCCGTGGAGTTGGTAAAGTCCTGGAAGAACACGCGCCCCGCGTGCGCGCACACGGCCATTCCGGCCAGCACGATGCATGCGACAACCGATGCCTTCACCCCGACTCCTTGATCCCTAGGCGCGCGGAAGCCTTGTCCTGCCGTCGGAATTCGACCTCCGCGCCGCCGCCCCCGGAACACCTCCTGATGCTCCTTTTACCACGAGGTGATTTTGCAGTTTAGGCACGGCAGAACATCGGTCAAGCATTCCCGCGCCATTTTTTCAGGCTCATTTCGGGCCCCAAGGTAACCGATTATCATGACACGAGTTGCGCACGCCTCGTTTTTCATGGAATTCCGCCCCCCTGCTTACTTTCTATTAGATGGAGCCGGAACTCGTCATTCCAGGGGCGCGGCGAGTTCCGAGATGAAACAACCGGGGTGAACGGACCGCAGGTGGAAAGGAGGTCGCGCATGACATAGCCGAGTCACGTACAAGGGACAATAGCGAGGCCAGAGAAATGGCCGCGCATCAAGCCCGGTCCTGAAGTCGGTTCGTTCAGAGCCAATATGGACGGCTGCCATCGACGAGCAGCCGGCCGGCCAGCCGCAGAGGAAGGACGCTGAAGCGGATTCAGAAGTGCTTTGGCCATTTCCAGCGGGGGGCGCGGCCTTGCTTGCCCGCCGCAGTTGCATCCGCGAAGGCGGGCGGAGGCGAAACGCGGCGGGGACGACGGGTCGCCTTCCAGGAAACGGCCGTGACATTCCGCCGTTTGCTTCAGCGGCGGCCGGTACGCGGACGGCGCGCGCTGCCGGCCCGTAGAGGTGGGCGCGTGCGAGGAATAGCTCCGCGTCGTGTTCAGGGCGCGGGCAATTCGTACGCGCCGCGGTCGGGCTGGGCATCGCGACGGCGCGCGTCCCGGTCCAGCGTCGTGAGGATCGGAACGACGCCCGCGTTGCGGCACGGCGAGTTCACTTGCAAGTGCAGGTCGCCGATCAGCCGCCGCGGATCGAACCGGACAAACAGGGGATCCACTTGCCGGTTCAGCAACCCGGCCGGGTTGGGCACGTCGCGCCACGGAAGCATCGTGAGCCAGAAATCATTGCCCAGGACCTGGACCCGGCCGCCAGCGTCCCCGATGACGCCGCAGGCGTGCCCGGCGATGATATTGTTCACCACGCGCGTGGTATTACCCGCCCCGCGAACCCGGATGGCCTCGGCCGTCGGCCGGGGCTGGCCCGAGCGGTACTCGATATGCGCGACGGTGTTGTGATCCACGAGGGCTGTCGCGTCGGGGTCGATGGCCATTCCATCCCCTACGCCGGCCGTGTTCATGAAAAGCACGTTGTTTTCGATCCGGGCTTCCTTGAGGTCGGCCAGGTAAAGAGCGCCGCCGTCCTTGTTCGCCCGGTTCTGTCGAAAGGTGTTCCGCTGGATGGACGGCGGATTGCCGCCCGCCGCCGGCATCCCGCGTATCGCCATCCCCCCGCCAAACCGCGCCGCGCAGGAAGTCCACTCGCTGCCCTGGCACGAGATCAGGGACGCCTCCGAATAGACGCCGCCGCCCAACTCCGCGGCGCGAGCCGAATTACAGTTGAACCCGCTCACCCCGATAACCCCGTCGATGGCCGCGAGTGAGCCGCCGTGCCGGCCCGCCATGGCGCCGCTCGAGGAGCCCGACAGGACCATCATCAAGGACCGATCCACCGACACATCCCCGCCGTCGCGGCCCGCCTCGCTGCCAAACAGGCTGGCCCGGTTCAAAATGACCGGCTTCGGATTCAACACCACGGACACGGAACCGCCATCCACCCCGGCCGTGTTATCCATGAAAAAGTCCCGGTCCGAGGCCACCGCGTTGGTGCCGCGCACGGCGAAGCCGCCGCCGCTCGTGCCGGCCCCGTTGCGCAGGAACTCGTTCATGCGCAGCGAGACGCTCGCCGTGCCCCCGATGAAGACCGCCCCGCCGTCTGTCTCCGCCGTGTTGGCGCTGAAGTAGTTAGTCTGGATGTAGATCGTACCGGCCGCCCCGGAATAAATCGCGCCCCCGCGCGGACCGCGGTTCTGCTCGAACATGTTGTGGCAGACATAGCCGATCCCGTCGCCCCGCACCTCGAGCGCCGACATCTTGGCGCCAGTGAAGAAGATTCCGCGCACCTGCGTCGGATGCTTCTCCCCGATTCGGGTTTGCTCCACGACGGTGGGCGTATCGCCCCAGGGCGAAAACAGGGGCATGAGCCCGCCCGCCGGCATGAACTCCGGCTCGCCAAGCAGTGAAACGCCCGGCGGCACCGTGAAGTTGCCGACGTAATTACCGCGGCTCACCAGGACCCGGTCGCCCGATTCGGCGCGGGCCAGGGCGGCCACGAGGGCGTTGGCGTTGGCCACGGGAATATCCTCGGCCAGAACGGACAGGCACCCCAAGCTCACCAAGGCGATCATCAAAAACGTTTTCATCAATGTTCTCCCCTCTTGCCTATCTGCTCATGTCGTCCGGGCTCGGCGGATCTTCCCGCCGGCCCGCGCTTGTGCGCCCGGCGCGGGCTCTTTATGATGCGGGACATGCGAAAGGCTGGAATCATCATCCCCTGGCTTGTCGCCGCGGCGGCGCTGGGCGGCCTGACATGGGCACTGTGGACCCGGTCGCCCTGTCGCGTTGCGCAATCCGTCCAAGACCCGGCCACAGGCGAGATCTTGTCTCCCCCCGCAGAGGTCCTCCGGCTCCGAGGCCAACTGGAGGAACTCCGGCAGGAACTTGTCAGGGCCACGGCGGCGTCCACGCAGCGCCCGCTACCGATCGAAGCCGCTCCGGCGCCCGCCGCGCCCATCCCCTCCCCAGCCGCGACGGAAAGCGGACCGCTTCCGGCCGCGCAGAAGGATGCGCGGGCTCTTGAAGCGGACCGCTTGAAAAGAAGGCTGGCGTCTGCAAGCGATCCGAACGAGCGGGCTATCCTCGTGAAACTCGAGGAAAAGCTGGCCGCGCTGGAGGAAATCCAGACACGGATGCTCCAGGCTTCCACCCCGGAGGAAAAACGCAAGCTGACGGAGAGCCTGCTGCCGCTCATGGGCGAAGTCATTCAACTCAACAGGGCCGACCGGCAGTACCGGATGACCGAACTGGCGCGCTCGCTGGGCTTGAGCGATGCCAACGCGGTCCGCCGGTTCATGGGCGACGTGGAAACCATCTACCGCGAGACCCAGCGGGACCTTGCGCCCTTTTTCTCGCAAGGCGGCCCCTACCATCCTTCTGCTCCCGAACCCTACAGGACCGAACCGATACCGGTGGTGGGCCCCGGTCAGCCTCCCCAATAAAAAGTTTAAAAAAGACTTAACAGCAGCAGCTGACCTGCGTACTAGTAGAGCGATTTAGTAAAACGCTACACTCTGTTGCCGAAAGGATATGGAAATGAAGACGCCGCGTTTCATGCTTGTGCTGACAACGCTGTGCCTGGCCGTTACCGGATACGCCGGTGAGTTGAGCTTGATTGGGCATGGTTCCTGGGTTTCCGCGAGCACCCCGCCCATCCTGCAATGGACCGAGGACATCAGCGTCTGGATGGATGTCAAGGTTCCGAACTGGTCCTACCACAAGACCGTCGGCGCGGTCTGGACGCCTGACGGCTGGCAGACGGTTCGCTACGCCTTCGCGCGCTACGAATACACCCGCGGGGACGGCTACGAGCAATGGGGCATCGATATCGTGCCGGCCGGCGTCCTGGGCAACAGCTACATCGGACCGGCCTCATGGAACGGCCGCAGCCTGCTCGGCGGCGGCAAGGCCGAGGTGGAATACGCGCTCTTCTATACCCTGCCCAGCGGCTACACGCTCTGGGACAACAACGGCGGGTGGAACCATCACATCCTGATCGCCAGCCGCCAATAACTTCTCATCTTCCTCCACGCCCGCCGGCCCTCCACCCGGCGGGCGTTTCTTTTTTCAAACCAGGCCGGCATTGAAAGCGGTTTTGCCGCCGTGCTATGGTCCGGCATGACCGGCACCCGGAAATCGGCGGGCATCGTGGGCCTGGCCGTGGTCGGCTCGCGGGTCTTCGGCCTGGTCCGCGAACTGGTCTTCGCCGCGATGTTCGGCGCGGGGAAGTTCCTCGACGCCTTCCTCGCGGCCTTCCAGATCCCCAACCTGATGCGCGACCTGTTCGCCGAGGGGGCGCTGTCGGTCGCCTTCACGACGACGTTCACCAAGGCCCACGCAAAGGAGGGCGACGAGTCCGCCTGGGGCCTGTTGAGCCTGCTGCTGTCGTCGGTGATCCTGATCCTCGGCGGCGTGTGCATCCTCGGCATCGCGGCCAGCCCCCTGCTGGTGCACGTGACCAACTTCGGGTTCCACCAGGTCCCGGGCAAGTTCGAGCTGACGGTGCAGCTCACGCGCGTGCTGTTTCCGTTCATCCTCTTCGTGTCGATCGCCGCGGTGATCATGGGCGCGCTGAACGCGCGGCACATCTTCGGCCTGCCCGCGTCGGCCTCCACGGTTTTCAACATCGTCTCCATCGTCCTCGGCGTCGGCCTCGCCTATCTCTTCGATCCCCAGCCGGACTGGCGGCATCCGCAGTTCGGCGAGCGGGCCTTGTGGGGCGTCAGCCTGGGCGTGCTGCTGGGCGGCGTGGCGCAGATGGCGGTCCAGGTGCCCGCCCTGTGGCGGCTGGGCTACCGGTTCCGCTGGCGCGTGAATTTCCGCGACGACAAGCTGCGGATCGTCTGGCGGCTGATGTGGCCGAGCGTGATCGCCGGCGCGGCGGTGCAGGTGAACGTGCTGGTCAACGGCATGTTCGCCTCGGAGATCGACGGGGCGCGGTCGTGGCTGAACTGCGCATTCCGGCTGATGCAGTTCCCGATCGGCGTCTTCGGCGTGGCCATCGCCACGGTCACGCTGCCCGCCGTGGCGCGCCACCACGCGCGGTCCGACCTCGCGGCGTTCGGGTCGACCGTGACCTCCTCGCTGCGCCTGGCGGTGTTCCTGACGCTGCCGGCGGCGGTGGGGCTGTTCGCGCTGGCCGAGCCGATCATCCGCCTCATCTACCAGCACGGCCGGTTCTCCGCGGCGGACACCGCGAACACCGCGCTGGCGCTGCGGGCGTACGCGTTCGGGTTGACGGGATACGCGGCGATCAAGGTGCTGGCCCCGTGCTTCTACGCGCTGGACCGCCCGCGCATCCCCCTGCGCGTGAGCCTGCTGGGCATCGGCGTGAACCTGGCGCTGAACCTCCTGATGGTCAAGGTCCTGGGCTGGGGCCATGTGGGATTGGCGACCACCACGGCGGCGCTCGCTTTCATCAACGGGACACAGCTGTTCATCTATCTCCGCCGTCTGGTCCATCCGGGAAGCACGGGCTGGTTCGGGTTCCTGGCCGTCGTCGCGGCCGCGGCCGCGGCCTGCGGGTTCAGCGCCGCCGCGGCGCACGGCCGCCTGCTCGCGCTCCTGCCCGCCGGGCTGCCGGGGGAAATCCTGGCGCTCTGCGCGGCGATGGCCGCGGCCGTCGCCGTCTACTTCGTCCTGACGCTGGCCCTGCGGCTGCCGGAGTCGGCGGAGGTGTGGGATCTGGCCTGGCGCATGCTGCGAGGGAAAACAGCCCGGCCCGCGGTAAGCGAAGGCCCTACGAAGAACCCGTAGGGACGCCGCCCGCCGGCGACCGCTCGGCAGCGGAGGTCCGTCGCACTCCATTCCTTCGCTGCACGGCGTAGAACGGATAGGCTCGGACATCGTCTCCCGGCCGGATCATCCTCCACCGCTTGTAGGTCCACAGCCAGCACTCGGGGCGGCGGCGGATTTCGTCCTCGTAAAGCCGGGTGATCTTTTCCGTCCATTCGCGGACCCGGGTATCGTCGGGCTTCGGCGGCGGCACGCCCAGCCCGTCGGGCAGGCGCACGCGGTAGCCGCCGCGCCCGTCGGGCAGACAGAAGCCCGACACGATGCCGCAGCCCGCGCGGGCGGCCAGGAAGACGGCGGCGCCCGACACGGTCGCCGGCCGCCCGAAGAAATCCACGAACAGCCCGCCGTGCTCCGGCCGGGTGTTCTGGTCCAGCAGCAGCGCCGCGTTGCGTCCCTCGCGCAGGAGCCGCAGGAGCGCGCGGACCGCGCCCTCGCGGGGGATGATGGTCTGGCCGGTGGACTGTCGAAGCCGGTTGAAGAGGACGTCCACGTCGGGATTCTTCAGCGGCATGGCGACGCTGGCCAGGGGATAGCCCTCGACGGCGCAGGCCAGGCCCAGGACTTCCCAGTTGCCGAGGTGGCCGGTCAGGCAGACGTTGGCGCCGCGGCCCAGCACCTCGGAGAGCGGCCGCTCGAACGATACCCAGCGCCGGATGCGCTGCTCCGTGCGGCGTGAGAACCAGAAGACATCGAGCGTGACCAGGGCGAACGACTGGAAGGACCGCTTGAGAAGCCGCCGCTTTTCGCGGCCGGTCAGCGCCTCGCCGTAGGCCAGGTCCAGGTTCGCGAGGCCGATGCGCCGCAGGGAGCGGGCCAGCAGGTAGCCGGCCGCGCCGAGAAATCGGGCCAGGCCGAGAACAACGGGCCGCGGCAGCCGGTTGACAACGCCCATCGCCAATCGCGCGAGCCCGACTTCCAGTCTTCTACGTTGTTGTTTCCACCAGCCCATGGTTCTTTCCGCGCCATCGCGGGCGAGGCCATCTCTAGCATAACTCGGCCCCCGTTGCCATGCCGTTCGCCTCGTTGCCGCGGTCCGCCCGAAAAAATTTCCACACTTTGCAAAGTGTGGAAATTCCCCGGGCCGCGCAACTTGGTCAGGCCCTCGTTCGGATATCCCTTGTCCTTTCCCCGCAACGCGTGTAGAATGCGGCTCATCAAACTGGACCCCGAGATTAGCCGGCTGGTGATGAGCCAGAATCCGGCGGAGACCACCTGCCGAGCCTGCGGGCGGTATATCGGCTCATGGGAGCGGTGTCCCTTCTGCCGCCAATTCAATCCCAAGCGGCGGATCGTGCGCCTCCTGAAGTACAGCACGCCCTTCCTGACCATCGCCGGCATCGTGCTGCTCTCGCACATGGGCCGCGTGTACGGCTCGCCGACCGTGAAGATCTCCAGCCTGGGCCGCAAGACCAATTTCGCGCAGGTCCGCGTGGAGGGGCGCATCAGCGGCGATCTGCGCTACTATCCCGCGGACGCCAAGGGGCGCAACAGCAGCCTCGAGTTCGAAGTCGACGACGGCACCGGCCTGATGCGCATCCGCTGCTACGACGACACGACGGAGGAACTGCTGAAGGCGGACAAGATCCCGGTCTTCGGCGACCGCGTCTCGCTGATCGGCAACTACCAGTACAAGGCCCGGCGCCAGATCATGATCTTGAGCGCCGTGGAAGACCTCGACATCGTCCGCGAAAAACCCGGCGAGGCCACGCCGATCGCCAGGGTCGTGCGGGCGTTCCGCGAGGGACTCGAGGAAGGCACGCGCCTGAAGGTCACCGGCCGCATCCAGTCCCGCATCCCCAGCTCCTACGACATGGTCTGGCTGATCGAGGACGAGGGCGGCAACCGGCTCGCGGTGAACCTCTCCCAGGATGTCGTCAAGGCCCGGCGCGCGGAGCAGGCAGGCGCCCAACTGGAACAGATGCGCGAGGGGAGCTTCATCACGTGCTACGGCGCCCTGCAGCGGTACCGGAGCCAGAAGCAATCCGCCTGGCAGCTGGCGCTGGCCGGGCCGGAGGACATCCAGCCGGCGGACGAGGCGCAATGGAGGGCGGACAATGCCGGGCCCTGAACCCCTGCTCTGCCCGAGCTGCGGTCGTCCCCTCCCCGCCGAGTCAGGGGTCTGCCGCTTCTGCGCGGCCTCGCTCCGGACCCGCATCTCGACGGCCTGGATCGGGCGAGGCGCCTTGCTGCTCCTCGTGATCGCCGCGATTCACTTCACCGCGGCGCTGCAATACCGGCCCCGCCTGACGGCCCTCGGCGACCTGACCGCCGAGATGAATTTCGAGCGCGTCCGCGTAGCCGGGCGGGTGGTCAACGTCAACGTCACGCAGGACCGGTACAACGCGCCCCTCGTGCGCCTTGACCTCGAGGACCTGGCGACGGCCGACGCGCCGGCCCGCCAGCGCCTGTCCGTCCGGCTGGAAGGCGAGGCCGCCCTCGATTTCGTAGCGCTGAAGGATCCGCCGCGCCGCGGGGACGTGATCGAGGTCGCCGGCTCGCTCTTCGCAGGCTCGTCGTACCGATTCATCAGCGTCAACAGCGCGAGCCTGCTGAAGATCAAGTCCCGGCCGGCCGGGAGCATGCCGGAGGCCCGGGAGGACATGCCTGCCACGATCGCTGAACTGCTCGCCGAGCCCGGCCGCTTCAGCAACCGCTGGATCGTCGTGGCGGCGGCCGAGGTGGCCGACGTCGCCGCGACGCACCCGATCGTCCGCATCCGCGAGCCCGGCCAGACCAACACGGTCATGGTGTTCGGATTCGACGGGCGGTCACTGACGGTCGGGCAGAAGGTGGCGGTACGCGGGCACTTTGTGTACTTCGAAAAGATGGGCTACTGGGAGATCATGACGGCCCGGGGCAATCCCCGGGCCATCGAGCCCGTGGCCGCGGCGGGCGGAGACTGATTCATGGAACTCAACCTGGTCCTGATGTGCATTCCGACGGCCCTCCTGGGCGTGGCCGTGGCCGCGGTCTTTTCGTTCATTCCCGGCCTGCACATCTACAACGTGATCGCCTTCACGATGATGCTGGCCTTCGCGTTCGTCGAGTTCTTCGCCGCGCTGGATCCCCTGCTGACCACCAGCTTCATCCTGGGCATGGTGGTCGGATTCTCGGTGCTCTTCACGGTCTCGAGCCAGTTCTTCCAGCCGTGCGACGACAGCTTCCGTTCCATGATGATGCCGCACGAGCGGTTCCTGTACGAGGGGCGCGGGTACGAGGCGGTGATCCTGGCCGGCTTCGGCTCGCTGATCGCCCTGGTGCTGATCGCCGGGCTGTTCCCCTTCCTGACCAAGCCGATCGGCCTGGTGCGCGAACTGATCCGGCCACACGTCTACTGGATCCTCGGCCTGGTTTCGGCGTTCATCCTGATCGGCGAATGGCCCAAGGACCACGGCGTCGGGAAGACCGTGCGGCAGCGCCTGGCGGACGGCTGGGTGCAGCTGGGCATGGGCTTCTTCACCTTTGTCGCGGCGGCCGTGCTGGGGATGTTCGTCTTCTACAACACGATCATCCCGGTCGAGAGCGCGTTCCAGTCGCTGATGCCCGTCTTCATGGGCTTGTTCGCGCTGCCCAGCCAGATCATGACCGTCATCACGCGGGCGACGATCCCGCCCCAGCACTTCGCGGGCAGCGTGGACGCCGAGCCCCACGACCTGGCGCGGGGCGCGCTGACCGGCACGGTCGCCGGCCTCTTCTCCAGCCTGACCCCCGGGATGACCCCCGGCCCCGCGCTGCTGGTGGCCGGGCACGCGACGGCCTCGTCGGGCGACAAGCAGTTCATTGTCGGCGGCGGCGCCGCGCGTGTCCTCTACTACATCGGCGCGCTGGTCCTGTTCTTCATGCCGGACGTGTACATGCGCCGGGGCGGCGCCGCGATCAACATCAGCCTCTTCTTTGTGCCCGAGACCGTCGAGCAGTACTTGGCCGTGTCGGGGGTGATCGCGTTGAGCGGGGCAACGGCGCTCTGGCTGCTGCCGCGCTACGCTCGCTTCTGCGCGCGGACGACCCAGCGCGTGAATTACCACTGGATCTCGGCCGCCTCCGTGCTGCTGCTGGTGGCCATGGTCCTGTTCATCACGGGCTGGCGCGGGCTCGTGCTGATGGCGGTCTCGACCGCGCTCGGCCTGGTGCCCAATTTCTGGCACACGCGCCGCGTGCCGCTGCTGGCGGTGCTGATGGTCCCGGTGAGCCTCAACATGGCCGGCGTCGGCCACCAGGTCGCGCAATGGCTCGGGTTCCGGTGAGCGAGGAGCGAGGGCGATGAAAGGCATTACGCATTTCCTGACGGGGGTGGCGACGGCCTCCTGCTTCCCGCTCGCCATCCGGACCGCGTACGACGACAAGGCCTACCTCATGGTCCTCGGCGGCGTCTGCGGCATCCTCTGCGACACGCTGGACTTCAAGTTCGCCCGCTACTTCTGGAAGCATGACTACCAGATCCGGCTGACGGAGGATAACCTGGATCCGCGCCTCCCCGCCGAGGCCATCGCGCGGGCGATCGACGAGGCGGCGGAAAAGAAGCGCCCGGTCCGGCTGAAGCTCGACACGATCCGCGTGTCCGGAAGCTACTATCGCACGTACGCCGTCCAGATCGACGACCGGAACCGGACCGTCACCTGCACCATCGGCCCGCTCAAGACCATGAGCCAGTCCATGGCCCGCGGCGAACGCCTGCCGAGCGAGACCATCCGCCGGCGCAAGATCGAGGAGGACGGCCCCGCAGCCTTCATGGAGTCGCTAGCCCGGAACCTGCCGGCGCTGCCGGACACAATCCCGCCCGGCCCGACCAGCCACGTGGCCACGTTCAAGACCGAGATCAACAACACCTACTACATGGACACCGAGATCGGCGTGTTCTCCGGGCCCGACTACGAGTTCGTGCCGGAGCCGGACGGGCGGGTGCGCGTGGACTTCATCCCCTGGCACCGCCGCTGGACCCACAGCCTGACCCTTGGCCTCTGCCTGGGCCCGGTCGGCTTCGCGCTCTTCGCGGACTGGCCGGCGCTGTTCCGGGGCGACCTCGCCGCGTTCGCCAACCCGTTCGCCGTCAACGCGTTTTTTATCGCCATCCTCGCCTTCTGGAGCCACGTCCTCGTGGACCAGACCGGCTTCCTGGGCTCCAACCTCTTCCCGCCCTTCACGCATAAGCGGACCATGGGCCTGCGGTGGAGCACGTCCGCCTCGCCATTCCCGAACCAGATGGTCAACTACATCTCGCTCTGCATTATCCTCTGGAACATCAACGTGTTCGCGCCCGTGCCGGTTTTCACAATGCCCTGGGCGCGGGAGATGACCGGCGGGTTCGCCGACTCGGCCTACTACCTCGTCTCGCTGGCCAACTACCTGCTGGCCGTCGTCGCCGTGCCCTTGCTGGTCTTTTACTGGATCGGCAAGCTGTACAAGCGGCTGTACCGCCGCGACACGCAGGTCCAGATGGAAGAGGCCTTCACGGGCGAGGACTGGTCCGGCGGCGCGGGCGACGGCTGACGGGCCCGGCCGGCTAAGGGGAAGAGGGCCGCTCGACCTCGCCCGCCGCCGGGGGCGGCGTCTCGGCGTAGCGCTCCGGCGACAGCATCCCGCCGGACACGATCATTTTCACGCCGTCCTCGACGGAGATATCCGTGAACCGGACCTGCTCCGCGGGTAGGAGCACCAGGAAGCCGGAGGTCGGGTTCGGCGTCGTCGGGACGAACACCCGATAGAGCCGCCGCTCCCCGGGATCGAGGATCGTGCCGGTGACGAAGCCGACGGCCAGGGAGCCCGTGCGCGGAAATTCCACCAGCACCACCGACTGGAAGGCGGCCGCGGTGGAGGCGGAGAACGTGTTCACCACCTGCTTGGACGCCGAGTACACGGACTTCACGATCGGCAGCTTCAGCAGGATGGCCTCGCCGAACTGGATGATCCGGCGGCCGATGATGTGCGTGGCGATCAGCCCCACCAGGTAGATCAGCGCGAAGGTCACCGCCAGCGCGACCGCGACCAGCGCGTACTCCGGCCACTCGCCCAGCCACGGCCGCAGCAGGGGCAGCGCGAAGGCCGTGAGCGCGTTGAAGATGAGGTTCAGGATGAACAGCGTGATCGCGAGCGGCACGAGGAGCAGCACGCCCGAAACGAGCCGCCGCCGGAGGTGACGGGCCAGCCCGCGCGGCGCCTTCTTCTGCTCGGGGGAATTCATGGAGGCGGCTGTTCCTTTCAAGGATGCGCGAGGACAAGCCAGGCCAGCACGGCCGCGCCCGCGGCGAAACGGTACCAGGCGAACGGGACAAAGGAATGCCGGGCGACGAAGGCCAGCAGCGCCCGGATGACCGCCAGCGCCACGGCGAAGGACACCGCGAACCCCAGCACGAAGAGCGGCGCGTCGCTCCACGCCAGCGCCTCCCGCGCCCCCGCCAATTCGACCAGCGACGAGCCGGCCATCGCGGGCAGCGCCAGGAAGAAGGAGAACTCCGCGGCCGCCGGCCGCGACAGCCCCAGGGCCATCCCGCCCAGGATCGTCGCGCCCGAGCGCGAAACGCCGGGGAACAGGATGGACAGGACCTGGATCAGCCCCACCCCGAAGGCCGTCCGCAGCGGGATCCGCTCCAGGACCTCCACCTCCGTCGGGCGGTGAAACCGTTCGACCAGCAGGATCGCCGCGCCGCCGCCGATGAGCGCCAGGGCCACCGGCAGCGGCCGGAAGAAATGCGCCTCGATCCACGCATGGGTTGGCAACCCGATGGCGACCGCGGGCAGCGTGGCCACGAACAGGTTCAGCAGCAGCCGCCCGGCCTCCCCGGCGCGGTCGCCGTTCCAGACCCATTCGCCGATCCGCCGCCGGTACAGCCACACGACGGCCAGGATCGCGCCGAGCTGGATGAAGATGATGAAGGCGTTCTCCTTCGCGCCGGTGAAGCCGAGCAGGTTCTGCGCGACAATCAGGTGGCCGGTCGACGAGACGGGGATGAACTCCGTGGCGCCCTCGACCACGCCGAGGATCGCCGCCTTGATATAGAGGAGGAAGTCCATGGGAGGAGCGCGACCCGGTCAGCCGGGGCCCGCGCGTCTAGTTGCCGCCATCGAAAAGGCCCTTGAGCAGCGAATTTTTCATGTCGTCCATGTCGCGCAGTCTTTCGAAGGCCCGGGCCATGTCCTGCAGTTCGAGCAGTTCCTCGAGCACGATGAAGCGGGCGACGTGCTCATTAACCTCCGACGCCGTGAGGAGGATCGTCTGCCCCTCCTGTGAAAGCGAGAAGACCATCGCTTCCTTGCGGATCTGGTAGGTCTGGGTTTCCTGGCCCAGCCGGAAGACGTAGAAGTCCTCGTCGCGGAACGCCTGGGCCAGCCGCTCCAGCACGAAGGCCGCGAGGTCCGCGGAAGGGAACTCCAGTTGGAAGCTGCGCGTCCCCTCCTGTTCCGCGGCGGAGACCTCGCGCTTGAGCCCCGTGCCGCCCCGGGCGAAGGAGCGCTCCAGCAGCGGCGGCGCGAGGAAGGTCGTGATCATGGTCATGAGGATCGACACGCCGAAGACGTCCTGGCCGATGGTATGCGAGGAGAGGCCGATGCCGGCGACGATCAGGGCCACCTCGCCGCGGGGCACCATGCCCAACCCGATCCGGAGGGCGCCGTGGGCGTTGAACTGCGTCGCGTAGGCCGGGAGGGCGCAGCCGACCACCTTCGCGATGATCGCCAGCAGCGAGTACACCAGCCCGAAGACCAGCACCTGCTGCGTCGCCCGCACGTCCACCAGCATGCCCATGACGCAGAAGAAGATGGGCACGAGCATGTCGTAGAGCCCCTGCAGGTGGCTCTGCAGCAGGCTCACGATGTCCGTGCGCGAGAGGGAGAGCCCCATGATGTACGCCCCGATGATCATCGCCAGGCCGGCCATCTCGGAGAAGCCGGAGAGCAGCAGCGCCAGGCCGAGCGACACGCCGGCAATGGTCTCCGGGGACCGCAGGTGCTTGAGCGTGCCCGTCAATCGGCGCGCGAGGAGCAGGCCGACGGTCATGCAGATCACCCAGAAGCCCACCGCCTTGACCGCCACCATCGAGATCGAGCCCCAGTGGACCTGCTCTCCGGACCGCGTCAGGGTGGTCATGCCGATCACGACCGCCAGCACGATGATGCCGAGCACGTCGTCGATGACCGCCCCCGCGAGGATCGTCACGCCCTCCGGCGACGACATCTTGCGCTTCTCGGCCAGGACCCGCGCCGTGATGCCGACCGAGGTGGCCGTGGAGATCGTGCCGAGAAACAGGGCCTGCGGGTCGCGGAACGAGTGCGCGACGCCGAAAAACACGGCGCAGAGGTCGCCGAGGACGAAGGAGAAGATCACGCCGCCCAGCCCCACCAGCGAGCCGACCACGGAGTAGCGCAGGAACACGGTCAGGTTCGTGTCCAGGCCGGACAGGAAGAGCAGGATGATCGCGGCGATCTGGGAGATCGCCTGAAGTTCCGAGGAAACGGGGTAATGCGGGTTGGTCAGCGCAAACAGGGGCCCGATCCCGGGGACGGGGATGACGGCGCCCAGCGCGTACGGGCCGATCAGCATGCCCGCCACCAGCTCGCCCAGCACGCTCGGCAGGCGCAGGAAACGCCGGAAGAGCAGCCCGCCCAGTTTGGCGGCGATGATGATCACCGCCAGCTGCAGGACGAGGAGCGTCATCAGCTCGTGGGGATTGGCGGGCGCCGCCGGCGCGGCGGCGGCCGCCACGATGCTCGTTGCCGTATTGATCAGGTTGTCGTCCACGCGACCTTTTCTATTTGCCGTTTTTCAGGGCCCTGCTTCGGATCATCCGGACGATGATCGCCGCGAGGTCCTCGTGGCTCATCCGGCTGGTGTTGAAGACGGCGTCGTAATGAACCGGGTTGTTCACGTCCCGGTTGAAAAACTCCCGGACCAGCCGCTCCCGGTCGCGGTCCTGGCGGCGGACCGTCTCCGCGGCCTTGGCTTCGTCCACGCTCAACCGCTCCATCGCCCACCGGACCCGGTCCTTCTCGTCCGCGACCAGGCGCAAATGAATACCGGCCGGCATGCCGGCCGTAACGAACGCTCCGGCCCGCCCGATGACGATCACCTTGCCCAGCTTCGCGAGGGCGCGCAGGATCTCGAAGATCTTTTTGTACGTGGAAAACTGTTCGGAGCGGCCGACGATCATGTCGTAGATCGCGTGGTGAAGGTCCGACTTGTATTCCTCCGTCACCAGCGATTCATACGACGCGCTGTTCACGTCGTCCACGGCCACGATGGCGCAAAGTTTCTCGTCGAACATGTCCCAGCCCTGGAGGAGTTCCTCGTCGGCATACCCGTCCATTTCCTGAAGGATGCAGCGGGCCAGCGTGTGACCGCCCGCGGCGGATTGCCGCGAGATCGTCACGAAGGGGTAACCGGTTTCGATGATCTCGACGTCCTGGCGGTTGGCCAGGAACTGCTTGATCAAGGCCAGATGATTCGGGCGCGTCGTATTCATGGCCAGTATTGCGATGAACGTGCATCATATCATGGCCCGGCCCCTGGACACGTTTTTTTTATGGCCCCACGGCCGACGCCGGGTACAGTGGAAGCCGTTCATGCCCACGACTCATCCCAGAGACCGGTCCGCGACGGGAAAGATGCTGGGGCTGACCATGTCCCTGCTCTCTTTCATGGCCGTGGCCGTACTGGGGCTGGCCTGGCTGGGAGCCGCCGTCGGCGCCCGCTGCGGCCATCGCCGGGGCGGCGCCCTGGCCGGCGCCCTGCTGGGATTCTTCCTGGGCCTTCACGAACTCTGGAACATGGTCCGCGCGATCGAGCGCGAATCCCGCTCGAAGGACGCCCCCGCACCCGGGCCTTGATTCAAGGCCCTGTACAGCTTCTTTTTTTAATTGTGGGGGGATTCCCGGAGCGTATGATGACCGCTCAATTCGGCCGGTTCTCCTGGGGGGGAACCGGCGGCCTTCTTTCATGCACCGTGAGCCTGGATGTCACATCGGCCGTGGCGGCGGCGGAAACGTCTGTCGAAACCAGGACAGCCGTCCATGACTACATTGTCCGCCACGCCATGTACCACATGGCCGAGTCGGACTCCTGGAACCTGCCGTATGTCCACCTTCGCTTCCTGGACATCTTCAGGTACGACGCGACCATGGTGATCGTGTCCGCCCTCCTTCTCGTGGCGGCGGTCAGCCTCATCTGGCGCCGGCGCCGGGATCCGCCGCGGGGCATGACGGCCCTCCTGGAGTTCTACGTGTTGTTTATCCGGGACAAGATCTGCGGGGCCTTCATCGGGGATCGCCTGGGCCGGCGCCTGACGCCCTATTTCTGCACCCTCTTCCTCTTCATCCTGACCATGAACCTGCTCGGACTCGTGCCCTTGTTCAGCGCCGCGACCAACAACATCAACGTCACCGGCGCGCTGGCCCTCCTGACGCTCGGGTTGATGCTCGTCGGCAGCGTCTTTGAAAACGGGCTCCGGGGCCCGCTCAAGGCCATGGCGCCCCCGGGCGTTCCCTGGCCGCTCCTGATCATCCTGGTGCCGGTGGAGTTCATCAGCACGCTCGGCAAGGCGTTTGCGCTGATGATCCGTCTGTTTGCCAATATCCTGGCCGGCCACGTCATCATCTTCTGCCTCCTGGGCCTGGTCGTCATCCTCGGCTACGCGGCCCTTCCGGCCATCTTGCTGGCCATTGTGCTGTTCTTCTTCGAGCTCTTTGTGTGCTTCTTTCAGGCCTACATTTTCACCCTCTTGTCGGCCATCTTTATCGGGCAGTTCGTGCACGCGGAACATTGAGTAAAAGGCAGCGAAGAAAAGAGGTACACCATGACAGCAGGATTGGCATTGGCCAGCATCGGGGCCGGATTGGCCACCGTCGGCGTGGGCCTGGGGATTGGCCGCGTCTCGGCCTCCGCGGTGGAGGGGATCGCGCGCCAGCCGGAAGCGGCGCCGAAAATCCAGATCACCATGCTGATCGCCGCGGCGCTCATCGAGGGATTCGGGCTGTTTGCCGCCGTGATCTGTTTCCTGCAAATCTAGGAAAGATGTCACGCCGAAAACCCATGCCGTGAAATCAGGTTTTCATCCGCCTCTCCCGCTGGCCATCGCGCCGGCCGCGCCGCACCAGGCCGTCGCCGAAGTCCCCTCCGCGCCGCCCCAGCAGGAGCGCAGCGAGATGGATGTCTCGGGCCGCATGGTGATCCTGACTTGGATCAGCTTCCTGACCGCCGCCTATCTCCTGTACAAGCTGGCGTGGAAGCCCATCCTCGCCGCGTTGGAGAAACGGGAGGAGACGATCCGGAAATCCCTGCAGGACGTCGAGTTCGCGAAGCGGCAGGTCGAGTCGCTGCAGGCCAAGCAAAAGCAGATCGTGGCGGAAGCCGACCGGCAGGCCGCGGAGATCCTCGACCAGAGCCGGAACGCCGCCCAGGGCCTGGCGGCCCAGGTAGAGACGAAGGCCCGGGAGGAAGCCCGGGAGCTGCTGGACCAGGCGACGCGGGAGATTCGCGAGGCGCGCGACCGCGTGATCCGCGACCTCCGCCGCGAAAGCGCCGACCTGGCCCTGACGCTCGCGGAGAAACTCGTGCGCCGGAACCTGGACAGCGAAACCCAGCGCGAACTGGTGCGGAAACTTACGGACGAAGTGTAGCCCCTTGAAACCGACCCGGGACATACGGACCCTCGCGAAAACCCTCTTCCGCCTGGCGGAGGCGCAGGGCCTGTCCGAACGCCTCCGCGGCGAACTGGACGCGGTGACCGCCCTCTTCGACGCCTGCCCCGAGTGGCGGCTCTTCGTCGGCCAACTCGCCCTCGGACAGGCCCGGCGGCAGTCCGTCCTCCGCGAGCTGTTCGAGCCCCGGGCGCATCCGCTGCTGCTGCGGTTCCTGCTCGCGGTGAACGGGCAGGGCCACCTGCGGCGGCTGCCGGACATCGCGCGGGAGTTCGACGCCCTCTTCCGGCGTTCGCGCGGCATCCTGGACGCCGAGATCGTCTCGGCCGAGCCGCTGGACGTCGCGCAGGCCGCGCGCCTGCGGGAGCGGCTGGCCGCCCGCCTCGGGGGCACGGTCGAGACGACGCTGTCCGTGAACCCCGCCCTGCTCGGCGGGTTCCAGGTCCGGGTCGGCGACGAGGTGCGCGATTTCAGCGTGGCGGCCCGGCTGCGGTCGATGCGGCGGGCCCTGGCCCAAGCGTAGGAGAAGGGAGAGAAGCCTTCCATGTCCACAGACCTGAAAGCCCAGGAGATCGCGGCGATCCTCAAGCGGCAGCTGACCGACGCCGAGCTCAAGCCGGACGTCAGCGAAGTCGGCACCGTCTTGAGCATCGGCGACGGCATCGCCCGCGTGTTCGGCCTGAACCGCGCGATGGCGGGCGAGCTGGTGGAGTTTTCCGGCGGCGTGACCGGCCTGGTCCTGAACCTCGAGGAGGAGAACGTCGGCGTCGCCGTGTTCGGCGAGGACCAGCAGGTCCGCGAAGGCGACGAGGTGCGGCGGACGCACCGGATCACCTCCGTGCCCGTCGGCGGCCCGGTCGCCGGCCGCGTGGTGGACGCGCTCGGCCGCCCGCTGGACGACGGCGGGCCGATCGCCGCCGAGGAGTTCCGGCCCGTCGAGGTCCGGGCGCCGGGCATCATCGAGCGGCAGAACGTCCGCGAGCCCCTGCAGACCGGCATCAAGATCATCGACGCCCTGACCCCGATCGGGCGCGGGCAGCGCGAGCTGATCATCGGCGACCGAAAGACGGGCAAGACCACGCTGGCCATCGACGCGATCATCAACCAGCGCGGCCAGGACGTGGCCTGTTTCTACGTGGCCATCGGCCAGAAGCGCTCCACGGTGGCGCAGATCCACGAGGCGCTCCGCCAGCACAAGGCCATGCCCTACACCACCATCGTCGCCGCCACGGCCTCCGACCCGGCGCCGATGCAGTTCCTGGCCCCGTACAGCGCGTGCACCATGGCGGAGTATTACCGGGACAGCGGACGGCACGCGTTGATCGTCTACGATGACCTGACCAAGCAGGCCCAAGCCTACCGCCAGATGTCGCTGCTCCTGCGGCGGCCGCCCGGGCGCGAGGCGTTCCCCGGCGACATCTTCTATCTCCACAGCCGGCTCCTCGAGCGCGCCGCGAAGATGAGCGACGCCCTGGGCGGCGGCAGCCTGACCGCCCTGCCGATCGTCGAGACCCAGGCCAACGACATCGCCGCGTACATTCCGACCAACGTCATCTCGATCACGGACGGCCAGATCTTCCTCGAGGCGGACCTGTTCAACCGCGGCCAGCGGCCGGCCGTCAATCCCGGCATCTCCGTCTCGCGCGTCGGCGGCGACGCGCAGGTCAAGGCCATGAAGCAGGTCTCCGGCTCGCTCCGCATCGACCTGGCCCAATACCGGGAGATGGAGGCCTTCGCCCAGTTCTCGACGGACCTGGACGCGGCCACCCTCAAGCAGCTCGAGCGCGGCCGCCGGCTGATGGAGCTGATGAAGCAGGAGGCCCGGGCCACGCTCCCCGCGGCCGTGCAGGTCGCCGTGATCTACGCCGGCGTCCACGGCCACCTGGACGCCGTGCCGCTCGCCCGCGCGGGCGCCTACGAGTCGGAACTGCGCGAGGCGCTGGGCTCGCTCTACGCGGATTACCTGCGGCTGTTCGAGGAGCACAAGGCCCTGACGCCCGAGGTCACCAAGGCGCTTGACGCGCTCCTGGCGAACTTCGGGCGGCGGTTCAAGCCGTAGGACGGCGCGCGACCATGGCGAGCTACCGGATATACAACGCCAGGCTGGCCAGCCTGCGCAGCATGCGGCGGGTGACCAAGACCATGAAGATGGTCTCGGCGACCAAGCTGCGGCGCGCCCAGGCCGCGGAGGAGCGGGCCACGCGGTTCTCCGGCCGGATGGGCGACGTCGCGGGACACGTCCTCGCCCTCCCCGAGGCCCGCGCTCACGAGTTCGTCCTCCCGCGCGCGCCGGTCCGCAACGGCCTGCTGATCGTCCTCTCGGCCGACAAGGGCCTGTGCGGCGGGTTCAACGCCAACCTGGTCCGTTTCGCCGCCCAGTGGATCGAGGAGCAGCGGGCGCGGTTCCACAAGCTGCGCGCCGCGTTCTGCGGCCGCCGCGCCCTGGCCGCGCTCCGGGACCGCGTCGAGGTCCGCAACGTCTACGACGGCGTCGCGGCCCGCCCCGATTTCCGGGCCGCGCTCCGCATCGGGCGGGACGTGACGGACGCCTTCGCGGCCCGCCAGTACGACGAGGTCCACCTGGCGTACAACCGCTTCCACAGCGCCATGAGCCAGGAGCCGGTCATCGAGCGCCTGCTGCCGGTCCCGCTGGACACCGCGGCGGCGCCCGCCGCGCCGGGCCCGAGGGCGGAGCACCTGTTCGAGCCCGAGGCGCCCCGGCTCATCGAGCTGTTCCTCCGCCAGCTCGTGTGCCTTCGCCTCCACTCGGCCCTCCTCCAGAACGCGGCGGGCGAGCACGGGGCGCGGATGACGGCCATGGACAGCGCCACGAGCAACGTGGACAACCTGACCCTCCGCTACACCAAGTTGCGAAACCAGGCGCGGCAGTCTTCCATCACCGGGGAACTGATCGAGATCATCTCCGGCGCCGAAGCGCTAAAGTAGGACGGAACGCCATGACGATATCACAGACCAGCCAGCCCGCGGGACGGATCGCCCAGATCCTGGGCGCCGTGGTGGACGTGGAGTTCGGCGGGGACCGCCTCCCCGCCATCTTCACCGCCCTGCGGACGACGAACCCCGCGATCGACGACCGGCCCGGCAACCTGGTGCTCGAGGTCGCGCAGCACCTCGGCAGCGGGGTCGTGCGCACCGTGGCCATGGCGGCCACCGACGGCCTCGTCCGCGGCGCGCCGGTCGAAGACACCGGCCGGGAGATGAGCATGCCGGTCGGGCCGGCGACGCTCGGCCGCGTCCTGAACCTGCTCGGCGAGCCGGTGGACGGGCTCGGCCCCGTCCGGTCGGACCAGCGGCTGCCGATCCACCGTCCCGCGCCCGCGCTGGGAAACCAGGGCACCTCGGAAACGCCGCTGGTCACGGGCATCAAGGTGATCGACCTGCTCACCCCGTACAAGAAGGGCGGTAAGATCGGCCTGTTCGGCGGCGCGGGCGTGGGCAAGACCGTGCTGATCCAGGAACTCATCCACAACATCGCGACCCAGCACGGCGGCTACTCCGTGTTCGCCGGCGTCGGCGAGCGCACGCGGGAGGGCACCGCCCTCCACCTCGAGATGAAGGAGTCGGGCGTCCTCGACAAGACCTCGCTGGTGTTCGGCCAGATGAACGAGCCGCCGGGCGCCCGCGCGCGCGTCGCGCTCTCGGCGCTCACGGTCGCGGAGTACTTCCGCGACGAGATGCGGCAGGACGTGCTGCTGTTCATCGACAACATCTTCCGCTTCACCCAGGCGGGCTCGGAGGTCTCCGCGCTGCTCGGCCGCATCCCCTCCGCGGTCGGCTACCAGCCCACGCTGGGCACGGACATGGGCGAACTGCAGGAGCGGATCACGTCCACGAAGAAGGGCTCCATCACCTCCATCCAGGCCGTGTACGTGCCCGCGGACGACTATACCGACCCGGCCCCGGCGGCGACGTTCGCCCACCTCGACGCGACGACGGAACTCTCGCGCGCCATTTCGGAGCTGGGCATCTACCCCGCGGTGGACCCGCTCACCTCCACCTCCACGCTGCTGCTGCCCCACATCGTCGGCGCCGAGCACTACCGGGTGGCGCGGGGCGTGCAGGAGACCCTCCAGCGGTACAAGGAACTGCAGGACATCATCGCCATCCTGGGGATGGACGAACTGTCCGAGGAGGACCGGCTGACCGTTTCGCGCGCCCGGAAGATCCAGCGCCTGATGTCGCAGCCGTTCCACGTGGCGGAGCAGTTCACGGGGATCCCCGGCGTCCACGTCCCGCTCGCGGACACCATCCGGTCCTTCCGGGAAGTGCTGGAAGGCAAGCACGACCGGGTCCCCGAGCAGGCGTTTTACATGGCGGGCTCGATCGACGCCGTGATCGAGAAGGCGCGCAAGCTGAAGGGCTAGGCCCATGGCCACGTTTCATCTCACGATTCTGACGCCGGAGCAGGTGGTTTTCGAGGGGGACGTGGAGAGCCTGACCGCGCCCGGCGTGGCCGGCTGTCTCGGGATCCTCGCCCATCATACGCCGCTGCTGGCCGCCGTACGGCGCGGGGTGCTCCACGTGCGCCGGGAAGAGGGCCGTAAGTACTTCGCCGTCGACGAGAGTTTCCTGCACGTCAACGGGAACGCCGCGGTGCTCCTGGCGGACGCCGCCGTGGAAGTCGCGGACGAACACGCGGCCCGGCAGGCCCACGAGGCGATGGTCCGGGGTTGAAGCCGCGGGAAGCGGCGCCTCCTACGGCGCCAGGATATCCAGCACTTCCTCCGGCGTGGCGGCTTTCAGGATCCGCTCGCGGACGGCGGCGTCGCTCAACTGCCGGCTGATCTCGGCGAGGAACTGGATGTGCGGGCCCGTCCGCGTGTCCGGCGAGAGGGTCATCACGAAGATCCGCGAAGGCTGTCCGTCCAGGGCCTGGAAATCGACGCCTTCCTTCTTGAGCCCGATGGCGGCGACCAGCGTGTCCACCGTATCCGTCTTGCCGTGGGGGATGGCGACGCCGTTCTGCATGCCGGTGGACATCTTCCGCTCGCGGTCCAGGACCGCCTGGATGGCCTTCTGCCGGGCGTCCAAGTCGCGGATCTTACCGGTCGCCATCAGCAGGTCCATCAGTTCGCCGATGACGGCGTCCTTCGCGCTGCTTTTCAGCGCCACGTTGATCGCCGACGGGGTCAGGACCTTTCGCAGGTTCATGGTTTCTTCCTGGCAAAATAGGCCGGTATAATGTCGCCATCCGGCCGCCCAGGTCAATACCAGAGTGGGGCCCTCATCCACCGCCCGTCCGCGCCGAAAAAAGCGGCTTCCGCGGGCCGGGCCGGCCTGCTATCTTCACAACCGGCGGAGCGGATCTGGAGAACCCGCATGACGATCAAGGAATGGCTGGCCCGTTCGGTGGCCCGGCGCGGCGACGGGGTCGCGCTGCGGCACAAGAAGGGCGGCCGCTGGCAAAGCCTGACCTACCGCGAACTGCTGACGCGGGCGTGGGGCGTCGCCGAACTCCTGGCGCGGCGCGGCCTGAAACCCGGCGACCGGGTGGCGATCTTCCGCGAAAACGCGCCGGACTGGCCGGAGATGTACTTCGGGATCACCGGCCTCGGCCTGGCCGCCGTGCCCGTCGACGCCAAGCTCCAGGAACAGGAAGTGGCCCACATCCTCCGCGACTCCGGCGCGCGGCTCCTCTTCGCCGACGCCCGCAGCTATCCCCTCCTGAAGGAAATCGAGACGCAACTGCCCGGCCTCCAGGCCGCGCTGCTGGTCGGCGGCCGCGACCTGGGCCCCCCGCCCTCGCGGCGGGTTCGTTACGAGGACTACCGCGAGGCCCTCGAATCGGCCGCCGCGGCGGCGGCCGCGGACGGCCGCGCCTACGATCGCCACTCGCCGGCCGAGGGGGACATCGCCTCGTTCATCTATACCTCCGGCACCACGGGCCGGCAGAAGGGCGCGATGCTGACGCACGGCAACTTCGCCGCCAACGTGGAAGCCATCCTGCATGCGATCGAGATCCGCGCGGACGACAACTTCCTGCTCGTGCTGCCGCTCCACCACGCCTTCGCCTTCACGGCCAACCTCCTGACGCCCGTGGCCGCGGGCTGCGAAATCAGCTTCGTGGAGAGCCTGAAGACCGTCGGCGAGAACACGCGCGAGGTCTCTCCCACCGTCCTGATCGGCGTGCCGCTGCTGATCGAGAAGATGTACAACCGGATCTGGGCCGGGCTGCGGGAGAACAAGGCGGCCTGGGCGCTCTACCGGCTGGGCCTGCGCCGGCTCGTGCGCCGCGGCATCGCGGCCAGGCTCGGCGGCAAGCTGCGCCTCATCGTCACCGGCGGCGCCCCGTGCGATCCGGACGTGCTCGTGAATTTCTCGAATCTCGGCTTCCCGATCCTGGAGGGATACGGGATGACCGAGACGGCGCCGGTGCTCACCCTCAACCCGCCGGGCGGACCCCGGCCCGGCACGGTGGGGCGTCCGCTGCCCGGCGTCGAGATCCGCATCCAGGATCCCAATCCCGAGGGCATCGGCGAGATCACGGCCCGCGGCCCGAACGTCATGAAGGGCTATTACAACAACCCCGAGGCCACCGCGGCCGCATTCCGGGACGGCTGGTTCCTCACCGGCGACCTCGGCCGCCTGGACGCGGACGGCTACGTGACCATCACCGGCCGCAAGAAAAGCCTCATCGTCAACCGCGAGGGCAAGAACATCTATCCGGAGGAGGTCGAGCACGCCGTCAGCAAGAGCCCCTTCGTGCGGGAATGCCTGGCGCTGGGTTTCCGGGACCCGGAGGTCAAGGTCGGCGAGCAGGTCGGCATCATCGTCGTGCCGAACCAGGAGGAGATCGACGCCCACGCCCGGCGCGGGCACCGGACGCTGTCCGAGGCCGAGGCCGTGGAACTCGTCCGCCGGGACGTGAAGCGGGTGTGCGCCGGGATCGCCGAGTACAAGCGCCCGCGCCGGATCCAGGTCCGCTGGGAGGAATTCGGCAAGACCTCGACGGGCAAGGTGAAGCGCTACCTGTACGCCCTCCGGGCCGAAGACCTGGCCTGATCCGGCCGGCGGGCCGACTGGATTTCCCCGCGTTTGGTTGTATTCGTTTAGCATGACCGGACACGGCAAGCCGACGAACCGCTGTTCAAGCGGCCGCGAAATCCGCAGGACACCCCCCTGCCCAGCGGAGGCGCGATGGCATGCCGCGTTCTGCTGAAGCTGTCCCGGCTAGGCCCGCGCGGGTTTGCGCTGGCCATCCCGCGCCCCGGCCGCTAGGGTGAGCAAAGGACAAGCGCGGCGGAACATCATGGCACCGTCTTTGATACAGGACCTGGCGGTCATCCTCCTGATCTCGGGATTGACCACCTGGCTGTTCCACGTCCTGAACCAGCCGAAGGTCGTCGGCTACGTGCTCGCGGGCATCCTCATCGGGCCGCACACGCCCCCGTTCGCCCTGATCCAGGACGAGGCCACCATCCGCACCCTGGCGGACATCGGGATCATCTTCCTCATGTTCTCGCTGGGCCTGGATTTCAACCTGCGGCGGCTCCGCCGGGTCGGGGCCACCGCCGTCCTGACCGCGATCCTGGATGTCAGCGTGATGATCTGGCTGGGGTTCCTCCTCGGCCGGAAGCTGGGCTGGACCCCGCTGGAGAGCCTGTTTCTCGGGGCTATCCTCTGCGATTCCTCCACCACGATCCTGGCGAAGATCCTGCATGAAATGGGCCGGTCCCACGACCGGTTCGCCGGCGTGGCCATCGGCATCACGGTGGTGGAGGACGTGCTGGCCGTAGGCATGATCGCGGTGCTGACCGGCCTCGCGCTGACGGGCTCCGTGCAGACCGGCTTGGTCGCCGTCCGCCTGTGGCACCTCGTCCTCTTCCTCGTCCTCGTGACGGTCGCGGGGCTGCTGACCGTGCCGCGCCTGCTGGACCGCATCCACCGTTTCCGCAACGACGAGGTGCTGATCGTCGTGCTCGTCGGCCTGTGCTTCGGCGTATCCCTGCTGGCGGTGCGCCTGGAGTTGAGCCTCGCGCTCGGCGCCGTCCTGGTCGGCGCCCTCGCCTCGGAATCGCACGCGCTCCCGCGCATCTCGGCGCTCGTGGAGCCGCTGCGCCACGTCTTCAGCGCGGTCTTCTTCGTCACGATCGGGCTGCGGCTGGACCCGCTCGCCGTGTGGGCCCACCTCCCGACGCTCGGGGCCGTCGTGCTGCTGGTGATGGGCGGGAAACTGCTGACCAACGCGACCGGCTGCCTGCTGACCGGCCATCCCCTGGACACCTCGCTGCTCGTCGGCGCCGGCATGGCGCAGATCGGCGAGTTCGCGTTCATCATTTCCGCCCTCGCCCTCTCGCTGCACGCGGGCCGGGAGATCGTCTACCAGGTGGGCGTCAGCGCCGCCGTCCTGACCACGCTCCTGAATCCCTACCTCCTGCGCGTCATGGATCGCTCGGCCGGGCGCCTGGCGCGCAGCCCGCGCGGCCGGCGCTGGAGGGCGGGCATCTACTTCTACAGCCAATGGATCGCGCAGGTGGGCCAGCGCGGCCAGAACCGCGCCGTGCGGCGCGTGGTCCGCCGCTCCCTGCTCGTCGTGTCGGTCAACCTGATCCTGATCGCCGCCATCTTCGGCGTCGCCGGCTATGTGCAGACGGTCACCGCCGCGGCCGGCGAACGGCTCCTGGGCCGGCCCGGCTTGTACGCGGCCCTGCTCTGGCTGGCCGCCGCCGCCACCAGCCTCCCCCTCTACGTCGTGACCGCGCGCAAGCTCGCGGCCCTGGCCCTGATGTTGGCCGAAACCGCGCTGCCCGCCACGCTCACCGCCGGCTGGGTGCGCCCGGTGCGAACCTTCATCACGCACGCCCTCCTCCTCGCGAGCGGCATCGGCCTGGTGCTGCTGACGTTCATGTTGAGTTCCACCCTCCTGCCGTCGCGGGAAGTCTTCGTCCTGCTCGTGCTGCTGACCCTGGCCAGCACCGTGTGGGCGCACCGGCAGATGGCCCGGGTGTACGCCCGCGCCCAGGCCGCGATCCAGACCCTGCTGTCGAGCGACCGGAAGCAACAGCCGCCCGACCGGCAGCCCATCCTTCCCGACCTGGCCTATGAAATGGAACTCGTGCCCCTGGTCCTTCCGCCGTCCCGCGCGGAGCCCGGGGCGCGCACCCTGCGGACGCTGAAGCTGCGCACGCGGACGGGGGCAACCATTGTAGCCTTCGAGCGGGACGGCCGGCGCATCATCAATCCCGACCCGGACACCGAGTTCCAGGCGGGCGACCGGATTTTCCTGCTCGGCCTGCCGGACCAGGTTCGATCGGCGCGGGAACTCCTGGACCGGGGATGAGACTCCGCGGTCAGGTGAATCGCAGGCCGGGCGCCAGGCGGTAGCCGCGCGCGTATTCCGCGCCGGACATGGCTTTCCGGCCCTCCGGCAGGACCTCGAGGAGGCGCAGCGCGTTTTCGCCGCACGCGACGAGGGGACCGTCGGGGCCGCACTCCAGGACAAGGCCGGGTTCGCCCGCTCCCGGTTCGACGCGGACCGCGAGCAGGCGCAGGAGCCCGCCGGCCCCGTCCGGACGGATCGCGAAGCTGCCCGGCCAGGGTGTAAAGCCGCGGGTCCGGTTGCGGATGGCCTCCGCGGGAAGGGTCCATTGAACCCGCCCGTCCTCCTTCGTCAACTTGGGCGCGAAGGTGGCCAGGGCCTCGTCCTGCGGCCGGCGCGTCGCCTCGCCGCGGCGGATCGACTCGATCGCGCGGATCAGCAGCGTGGCGCCCAGCTCGGCGAGCAGCGGGGTCAGCGTCGCGGCCGTGTGCTCGTCGCGGATCGGGACCTTCTCCTGGAGAAGGATGTCGCCGGCGTCCATTTTTTCCGTGACGTGAAGGATGGTCACCCCGGCTTCCGTCTCGCCGTTGGCGACGGCCCACTGGATCGGCGCCGCGCCGCGGTACTTCGGGAGGAGGGACGGATGAATATTGATGGCGCCCTTCGCGGGCAGCGCCAGGAGGGCGGGCCGCAGGAACTGGCCGTAGTCCGCCACGACGATCAGGTCCGGGGCCAGGGCCTTCAGGGCGTCGACCTCCGAGGGATCGCCCACCTTTTCCGGCTCGCGAACCGGGAGGCCCAGCGACAGGGCCAGGGACTTGGCCGGGCAGGCCGTCAACTCCCGGCGGCGTCCGCTGGGCCGGTCGGGCTGGGTGACCACGGCCACGACGGCGTCCTCCCGCCGCGCGGCGAGTTCCCGCAGCGCCGGGCAGGCCACCGATCCCGAGCCCATGAAGAGGATGCGCATGACAGCGCCTCCTTTCTCACACCGCGCCGGTCCGCGCAACGACAAATTCCTCCGCCTTCCCCGCCGGCGGCCGGTAACAATATACTTCACACGTGTGAGGTAGTTTGTTACGCACGGAATTCCGCCGGGGCCGGCCGCGCTGGACAGAAAGGCGCGATCCCGCTATCCTGTATCCAGCAACACCGGGGGATTCATGCCGACCGTGCCCATAGCGCAGAAGGCGCGCGAAATGATCGAGGCCGTCCACCGGTACGGACTCAAGGTTCCGCGCACGATCGTGTTCGGTAAGAGCCGCCTGAACGAACTGGGCGACCTGGCCTTCCCCCTGGCCGCCGGCAAGAAGGCGCTGATCCTGCTCGGCGGCGGGTCGGCGCGGCGGGCCGGGCTGGATCAGCGCATCGCCGCGCTGCTCGGGCGGCACGGCGTCGCGGCGGAAATCCTGGAAGGCGTTCATGGCGAGCCGACCGTGGACGTCGTGGACGCCCTGGCCGCGAAGGCGCGCGCCCTGGAACCCGGCCTGATCGTCAGCGCGGGCGGCGGCAGCGTGATGGACGCCGGCAAGGCGGTGGCCGCCCTCGCCGTCAACGAGGGCTCGGTGGAGGAGTACCTGGAGGGCGAGGAACAGACCCGCGCCCTGGCGGCGCCCCCGCTTCCCCACATCGCCATTCCGACCGTCGCGGGCACCGGCGCGGAGATGACCCGCAATGCCGTGATCGGCCACCCGGGGAAGAAAGTGAAACGAAGCATGCGCGCCGATTCGATGATCCCCACGGTGGCGCTGATCGACTCCATGCTCACGCTGAACGTCCCCCACGACGTCACGGCCTCGGGCGGCATGGACGCGCTGACCCAGTTGATCGAATCCTGCATCAGCAACCGGCGTCGCCCCGAGACGACGGCGCTGGCCCAGGAAGGCCTGCGCCTGGCCCGCGAGGCCATCGCCGTCAGCGTGGAAGCGCCGGGCAACGAGGCTGCGCGCGACAAGATGTCGCTGGTCAGCATGCTCGGCGGCGTCTGCCTCGCGAACGCCGGGCTGGCCATGGCGCATGGCATCGCGGCGGCGCTCGGCGCGCTCTTCGGCGTGCCGCACGGGTTGGCCTGCGGCATACTTCTCCCCTACACGCTCCGCTTCAACGCGCCCGCCTGTTCCGCCGAACTTGCCCATGCGCTTTCCGCGTTCCTCAACCAGGGCGGCATGGCCCCGCGCATCATCGAGGACGGGATCGCCGCGGTGGAGGCGCTCGCCGACGCCATCGGCATACCGCCCGACCTCAAGGAAATGGCGTTGACGGAGGAGGACGTGCAGGAAATCGCCCGCCGGTCCATAGGCACCAGCATGTCCGGCAACCCGATCCCCATGAATCCCGACCAGGTGGCCGAGTTCCTGCGCCCGCTGGTGTGACGGCCCGGCTCCTTTTCGCGTGTTGACAGACCTTCCGCCCCGTACGACTATTGGCCTGTTCGCTGGGGGTGCCCCACTGCGTGTCGGCGGGGCTGAGAGTTCCCGGTTCGGGATAACCCCTTGAACCTGTTCGGGTCATGCCGACGGAGGGAAGCGATGAGACCGGCTCCTGAATCCTCGCGGAGCGTTTTTCATTCCCCCCGGAACGGTGAATCGTGCGGAGGGAATGCGTGAAAACGTCGACTGATCGGCCACTTTCCGGGGCGGATTTTTTCCTGCTGTGGATGGGCGCCGCCATTTCGCTCGCCGAAATCTGGGCGGGCGGCCTGCTGGCGCCCCTGGGCCTCTTCGCCGGCCTCGCGGCGATCGTGCTGGGCCACGTGATCGGGAACACGCCCATGGCCCTCGGTGGCATCATCGGCAGCCGGCACGAAGTGCCCGCCATGGTCAGCACCCGCGACGCCCTGGGCCACCGCGGCTCCTATCTGCCCGCGGTGTTGAACGTCATCCAACTGACGGGCTGGACGGCAGTCATGCTGCGGATCTGCGGGCAGGCGGCGGACGCCGTGGTTCCCGGTGATCGCGGCATCGGGGTCCGGGGCTGGATCCTCGTCTCGGGAATCCTGACCACGGCGTGGGCGCTGACCGGGCACGGCCTCCGGCGCTGGCTCCAGCGCGGCGCGGTGACCCTGCTGACCGCGCTCTCGCTCCTGATGACGGGCATCGTGTTCCGTCGATACGGCTTGGCCGACCTGCTCGCGATTCGCCCGGACGGCACGCTGCCGTTCGGCCAGGGGCTCGACCTCGTGATCGCCATGCCGATCTCGTGGCTCCCCCTGGTGTCGGATTACTCGCGCTTTGCCCGGGACTCGCGCAGTTGCTTCTGGGGCACGTGGTGGGGATACCTGCTGGCAGGAAGCTGGATGTACGCCGTGGGGCTCTGCGCGGCGCTGGCCGCCCGGACCGCCAACCCCGACGGGATGGTGTTGGGGCTGATGGCCGAGACCGGGCTGATCGGCCCCGCCCTCCTGATCATCATCCTCTCTACGATCACGACGACGTTCCTCGACATGTACTCGACCGCCGTGTCCGTCCGCAGCCTGGCGCCGAAATGGAACGAGCGGGCGGTCATCCTGGCCGGCGGACTGCTGGGCACGCTGCTGGCCGTTGTTTTCCCCGCGACGGAATACGAATCGTTCCTGCTTTTCATCGGCGCGATGTTCTGCCCCCTGTTCGGCGTGGTGCTGGCGGACTATTTCATCCTCCGCCGCATGCAATTCGGCCCCCCGCCTGCCGGAATCCGTCCGGACGCCATGCTGGCCTGGGCGGCCGGATTCGCCCTCTACCAACTGGCCACCCGCCAGGCCTGGGCCCTCGGCGCATCGCTGCCGGCCCTGCTCGGCGCCGCCGGTCTCCACCTGGCGCTCCGGGCCGCGCGCCATCCGCGGCCCGGCCCCTCCCCGGGAGGCGCTTCATGAAGCCCATCGTCTGGACCGTGGCGGGAACCGATCCCGGCGGCGGGGCCGGGATCCAGGGCGACCTCGCGACGCTGAACGGCCTCGGCGTCCACGGCGGCTCGGTCATCACGGCCGTGATCGCGCAGAATACGCTCGGCGTGCAGCGCGTGGAGTTCGCGCCGGCCGATCTCGTGGCGGCCCAGTTGGATTCCCTGCGCGAGGATCTGCCGCCCGCCGCCATCAAGATCGGCATGCTGGGCACCGCCGGCGCCGCCCGCGCGGTCGCCCGGGTGATCCGCGACCTGGACGCCTTCGTCGTGTACGATCCCGTCATGGGCTCCAGCAGCGGGCACGGGCTCATGGCGCCCGACCTGCTCCCCGCCGTGATCGAGGACGTGCTGCCGCTTGTGGATCTCCTGACGCCGAATCTTCCCGAGGCGCAGCGGCTCACGGGCCGCGCGGCCCGGGCCGCGGAGGATCTGCCGCACGTCGCTGGCGCCCTGCTCGCGCTGGGCGCCCGCACGGTGCTGCTCAAGGGAGGCCACTCCGACAACCGCGAATACTGCCAGGATTTCTGGACCGACGGGAAAGTCTCGTGGTGGATCACCAGCCCGCGCCAGGCAGTCCGGCACACGCATGGAACCGGCTGCACCTTCTCGTCCGCGGCCGCCGCCTGCCTCGCGCGGGGCTACGCGATCGAGGACGCGCTGGTCCTGGCCAAGGCCTACGTGAACCAGGGCCTCCGGCTCGGCGGCGGCATCGGGCGCGGCCGCGGCCCCCTCGCGCACGAGGGATGGCCGAATCACCCGGACGATGCGCCCTGGATGACCGCCCATGCGGCGGCGGGCCTCTCCCGGCCGGCATTTCCCCCTTGCGAAAAACCCGTGGGCCTCTATCCCATCGTGGACCGCGCCGCATGGATCGGGAAACTCGCCCCGCTCGGTGTGAACCTGGTCCAACTGCGCGCCAAGGATCTATCCGGCGAAGCCCTGGACCGCGAGGCGCGCGAAGCCATCCGCCTGGCGCGCGCGGCCGGGGTCCGGCTGGTGATCAACGACCGCGCGGACCTGGCGCTCCGCCACGGGGCGTGGGGCATTCACCTGGGGCAGGACGATTTGCCCGGAGCTGATCTCGCGGCCATCGAAAAAGCAGGCCTGCGCCTGGGCGTCAGCGCGAGTTCGTACGCGGACATGGCCCGGGCCCTCGCCCTGCGCCCGTCCTACATCGGCCTGGGGGCCGTGTACGCCACGGCGACCAAGGCGATCGGTTACGCGCCGCTGGGAGTCGAGTCCTTCGGCCGATTGCGCTCGTGGAGCAGCGCGCCCGTCGTGGCCATCGGGGGCATCACGGTCGAGAACGCGCGCCCGCTCCGGGACGCCGGGGCGGACGGGGTTGCCGTGATTTCGGACCTGCGGGATGCCGCCGATCTCGCGGCGCGCGTCCGGGCCTGGCAGGCCGTGATCTAGTCAGGGCTTGGGGAGATTCTTGGCGGACCGGGCCAGCTTCCGGCCGATATCTTCGCCGCCCTTCTTGAGGGCCTCGCGGGCCGCCGCGGCAAGGGCCTGCCCGCCCATCAGGGCCGAGGCGTCCTGCACCGCCACGATCCGCGAATCGCTCACCCGGATGATCCGGGCGGAGAGGTTGGCCGTCGAGCGGACCACCTTCTGGCCGTAGGCCACGCTCTCGCTCTGCGGGTCGGCCGTGGCGGTTCCCATGATGATGTAATCGGCGCGGGCGGCGGCGCCCCAGCGCACCACCTGCGGGGCGGACATCACCTGGGCCAGGTCGCCCTGCTCGGGGAGAGGCATGCTGGCCACGTCCACGACCGCCAGCCCCGCGTTGATCAGGGCCTTCTCCACGGCGCTCTGCACGATGTGCTGGGTTTCCTCGGTATACGCGTACCAGTACCACACCCTCTCGATCCGCTCGGGCAGGAAAACGGCAAACGTCGGGACACCCGGCTCCTCTTCGACCGGGGCGGCCACGGCCTCCTCGGCCGGCGTTTCGGATGCTTCCGCCATGGGCTCGACGGCCGCGTCCGGGACGGGTTCCGCCGCGGGGACCAACTCACCGGGCCCCTCCGCCAGGGCGCCGGAACGGGGAGCCTTGAACTGGCTCACTCCTGAAAACAGCATGACCCCGGCCATCATCAGCGCGAATAGAACGTTCATGAAGGTTCTCCCTCGTCGCCAACTCGCTTGCCGAACAGGCTGAAAAAGTACATCGGGGACATTGACAAATCAAGGCCGGCTTCCTATTGTCCCCTAGCCTCGATGCCGGAATCCCTTTCGGCGTCGCGCCCGGTTGGGGGGTTAGCTCAGTTGGGAGAGCGCCTGAATGGCATTCAGGAGGTCGGGAGTTCAAATCTCCTACCCTCCACCAGCCTTCGCGCGGCCGGCCAAGGGCCGCGCGAAGGCTGTCCGCCGGAGTCCCCGCCACGGGCGGGGCGAAGGCGGACGGGCAGACAGCGGCCGCGGCTCCGGCTGGCAAGCCATGGATAACTTTCACTACGTCTACCGGCTCCGCAGCCTACAGGTCCCCACCCAAACCTACATCGGCCTCACCAAGAACCTGCGCCTCCGACTTCTCAAGCACAATGAGGGCGGCGTGCCCCACACCGCCAAGTTCCGGCCCTGGACCCTCGACCTCGCCATCGCCTTCCCCTCCCGCGACAAGGCCGCCGCTTTCGAGGCCTATCTCAAGACCGGCTCCGGCCGCGAATTCGCCCGCAGACATTTCTAATTCGCGCGGCCGGCCAAGGGCCGCGCGAAGGCTGTCCGCCGGAGTCCCCGCCACGGGCGGGGCGAAGGCGGACGGGCAGACAGCGGCCGCGGCTCCGGCTGGCAAGCCATGGATAGCTTTCACTACGTCTACCGGCTCCGCAGCCTACGGGTCCCCACCCAAACCTACATCGGCCTCACCAAGAACCTGCGCCTCCGACTTCTCAAGAACAATGAGGGCGGCGTGCCCCACACCGCCAAGTTCCGGCCCTGGACCCTCGACCTCGCCGTCGCCTTCCCCTCCCGCGACAAGGCCGCCGCTTTCGAGGCCTATCTCAAGACCGGCTCCGGCCGCGAATTCGCCCGCAGACATTTCTAATTCGCGCGGCCGGCCAAGGGCCGCGCGAAGGCTGTCCGCCGGAGTCCCCGCCCCTTCTCGCGTGTATCATCCACGAGCCTCTTTTGCTATGAATTGAGCCTGACCATGAAGACGCCCCCTGCTCACACACGCTTTAACCAGCTGCCGTTCCGCTGGCCGGATCCGCCCTTTCACATTGTCCTGGTGAACCCCGAGATTCCCCCGAACACTGGGAACATCGCGCGGCTGTGCGCGGCCACCGGCTCGATCCTACACCTGATCGAGCCGCTCGGGTTCAAGATCACGGACTCCGAGCTCAAGCGGGCCGGACTCGACTACTGGAAGTCGGTGGACATCCGCGTGCACACGGATTTCGACGCCTACCTCGCCGAGGAGCGCCCGGCCCGCCTCTTCCTGTTCAGCACCGCCGGGGGGAGGTCCTTCCACGACGCCAGGTTCCGGCCCGGGGATGCCCTGGTCTTCGGATGCGAGACCCGCGGCCTGCCGGAGCATCTCCTTGCCCGCTACCCCGGGCAGGTCCTCGGCATCCCCGTGCGCCCTGAGCACGTGCGCTCGCTCAACCTTTCCACGGCCGCCGGGATCGCCCTCTACGAGGCCCTGCGCCAGGCTCAGCCGGAATGGATAACCACGAAAGACACAAAAAACGCGAAAGGGAAGTAGCCCGGTTCTTTTTTTCGTGTATTTCGCGTGTTTCGTGGTTCTCTTTTTCTTGAACTTTTTGCCTCGCGGACGGTCTTACTATATCGTGCGTTTCGCATAGGGAAGGAGAACTCTATCTATGAATACGGGTATCGGCATCATCAACGAGCGGGTGAAGCAGGAGAGCCAGTTTATCGCGGGTCTCCGCAGCGAGATCGAGAAGGTCATCATCGGCCAGAAATACCTGGTGGACCGCCTGATCGTCGGCCTGCTGGCCAACGGGCATATCCTGCTGGAGGGCGTGCCGGGCCTGGCCAAGACGCTCTCCGTGAAGACCCTGGCTGCCGCGCTGGACATGTCGTTCCAACGTATCCAGTTTACGCCCGACCTCCTCCCCGCCGATCTGGTCGGCACGCTGGTGTACAATCCCAAGGAAGGCTCCTTCGCCACGAAGAAGGGCCCGGTCTTCGCCCATATCATCCTGGCCGACGAAATCAACCGCGCGCCGGCCAAGGTGCAGAGCGCGCTGCTGGAGGCCATGCAGGAGCGCCAGGTGACGATCGGCCAGGATACCTTCCCGCTGCCGAAGCCCTTCCTGGTGCTCGCAACGGAGAATCCCATCGAGCAGGAAGGCACCTATCCCCTGCCCGAGGCGCAGGTGGACCGGTTCATGCTGAAGCTGCGGATCACCTACCCCTCCATCGAGGAGGAGCGCCGCATCCTCGACGCCATGGCCGTGACCAACAAGCAGTTCGACGTTCGTCCCGCCGTGAAGCCCGAGGCGATCCTCCAGGCGCAGCAGGTCGTGGACGACATCTACGTGGACGACAAGATCAAGGACTACATCCTGAGCATCGTCTTCGCCACGCGCGAGCCGGAAAAGTACAAGCTCGCGTTGAAGGAGTTCATCCGCTACGGCGCGTCGCCGCGCGCGACGATCTACCTGACCGTCGCCGCCCGCGCCCACGCCTTCCTCTCGGGCCGGGGTTACGTGACGCCGCAGGACGTGAAATCCGTGGCGCCGGACGTCCTGCGCCACCGCGTCATCGTGTCCTACGAGGCCGAGGCCGAGGAGATGAACTCGGACGACGTGATCGCGAAAATATTAAATGAACTACCGGTGCCGTGATCCGGAACATGAACCACAGAGGACACAGAGGGCGCGGAGGCGACCGCTGGGCTTTGCGGAGCAAGGACTTTCGTTTCCCTCTGCGGCCTCTGCGACCTCCGTGGTTCATTTTTTTTGAAGCGATGCCGCCATGATCCCGAAAGAGATCATCAAGAAGGTCCGGCAGATCCAGATCCGGACGCGCCACAAAGTCTCCGACGTGTTCGCCGGGGAATACCACAGCGTGTTCAAGGGCCGGGGCATGGAGTTCCAGGAGGTCCGCGAGTACGTGCCGGGCGACGACATCCGCTCGATCGACTGGAACGTCACGGCGCGCATGGGCCATCCGTTCGTCAAGAAATTCACGGAGGAGCGCGAGCTGACCGTCATGCTGCTGCTCGACATCAGCGCGTCGAACCTCTTCGGCAGCACGGCGCAGCTCAAGAAGGACCTGGCCGCCGAGTTGGCCGCCGTGCTCGCGTTCGCGGCGATCCAGAACCACGACCGGGTCGGGCTGGTCCTGTTCTCCGACGAGGTCGAGGGGTACGTCGCACCGCGCAAGGGCGTCTCGCACGTGCTGCGGGTCATCCGCGAGGCGCTGTACTTCCAGCCGAAACGCCGCGGCACGCGCCTGGTTCCCGCCCTCGATTTCCTCAACCACGTCATGGCCCGCAAGACGGTCTCGTTCCTCATCAGCGACTTCGTGAGCGACGAGGATCTCAAGCCGGCGCTGTCGGTCACGGCGCGGCGGCATGATCTCATCGCGCTGCTCGTCGGCGACCGTCGCGAGCGGGCCTGGCCCTCGGCCGGCCTCGTGGAATGGCGGGATGCCGAGACGGGCCGGGTGTACCTCGCGGATACGTCGTCCTCGGCCGTCCGGCGGAGCTTTGCGGAACTCCAACAGGACCGCCGGAAGCAGGCATTGTCGCTGCTGCGCGGCTGCGGCGTCGACGCCGTGGAGGTGCACGCGGGCGAGCCATACGAGCGGGAACTGATGAAGTTTTTCCAAACGAGGGAGCGGCGATTCCGGACATGAGAAGGAATTCCCGAGTCGGCCTTTCCGGGCTGCTGCTGTTCGCGGCAGTGGCCGGCCCGTCCTGCGGGCCCCGCTCCCGGCCCGCGAAATCGGACCTGCCCGATTTCGCCGTCCAGGCCGCCTTGAGCACCAATGTCCTGCGCGTCGGGGACGTCGCGGAACTGACCCTGACCGCGGCGCACCCCGCCGGGAGCCGATGGGAACCGCCGCGCGTGGACCGGGAGGCGGAGATCGTGGTCCGCGAGCAGCGGCAGGGCAGCGAGCCGCTGGCCGACGGCCGCGTCTTGAGCCGCGCGACATACCGCCTGACCTCCCTGGCGCTCGGCGAGCACGTCGTGTCCACCGGCGAGGTGGCCTTCGTGCTGGCCGACGGCACGAAACACGTGGAGCCGTTTCCCGGCGTGCGGTTCCGCGTGGACAGCGTCCTGACGAACGAAAACGCCGAACTGCGCGGCATCAAGGGCCCGGCCCGCTGGCCCGCCCCTTTCCCGTGGTGGGCCGCCGCCCTCGCCGCCGTGGCGCTGGTCGCCCTGGCCCTGGGCCTGGTCACCGCGCGGGCCCTCCGCCGGCCGCGTACCATCCTCCACTACCCGCCGCCCGAGCCGGCGGACGCGATCGCGCTCCGGGCACTCCAGCGGCTTAAGGAGCGGGGGCTGATCGAAAAGGCGGAGATCGAGCCGTTCTATGTCGAACTGACCGGCATCGCGAGGCGCTACCTGGAAAGCCGCTTCGGCCTGCGGGCCCCCGAGCGGACCACCGAGGAATTCATCCGCGAGGCGTCGGTCTCGGGCCTGCTTTCCGCGGCGCACCAGGCGCTGGTCCGGGATTTCCTGGAGCAGAGCGACCTCGTCAAGTTCGCCCGTTTCGCGCCGGGTATTCCGGAGATGAACGCCGCCTTCGCGTCGGCTGAAAAGCTGGTCGTGGAAACCCGCCCCGCCCCGGCGACGCAGGGAGGCCCGGCATGAGCCTCCAGCACCCGTGGTTTCTCCTGCTGCTCCTGCTCGTGCCGGGACTCGTCTGGTGGCGGCATGGACGCGCGCGGCGGCCCACCCTGCAGTTCAGCGACGGCCGGGCGCTGGGGCGCCTTCCCGTTTCCTGGGCGGTGCGCGCCCGCTGGGCCCTGCCCGTCCTGTACGCCCTCGCCCTGTTCTGCCTGGTCGTCGCCCTCGCCCGCCCGCGCCGGGGGCTGGCCGAGAGCCGCGTGCGGACCGAAGGCGTGGACATCGTGCTGCTCTCGGACGTCTCGACGTCCATGCGCGCCGAGGACCTCTCCACCGCCACGCGCACGATGAACCGGCTCGACGCCGCCAAGGCGGTCATGGAGGCGTTCATCCAGGCGCGGCCGGACGACCGGATCGGGATCGTCGCCTTCGCCGCCATGCCGTACACCCTCGCGCCGCTGACGCTGGACCACGGCTGGCTGGTGCAGCAGATGGGACGGCTGGAGACGGGCATGGTGGAGGACGGCACGGCCATCGGCGACGCCATTGCCGCCGCGATCAACCGGCTACGCGACAGCAAGGCCAGGAGCAAGGTCGTCGTGCTGCTGACCGACGGCATGAACAACCGCGGCGTGTTGAGCCCGGAGAACGCCGCCGAGGCGGCGCGCGCCATGGGCATCAAGGTCTACACCGTCGGCGCCGGCGGCGACGAACCCGCCCCCGTGCCGATCTCCAGCCCCTTCGGCGGACGGCAGTATGCCTTCCAGCCCTCGGACATCGACGAGCCCATGCTGAAATACGTCGCGGAAACGACAGGCGGCCTGTACTTCCGGGCCCGGAATTTCAAGGGGCTGGACGACGTGTACCGGCAGATCGACGAGATGGAGAAAACCGAGGTGGACGTCGAGCACTACACGCGGTTCGAGGAGCGGTTCATGCCGTGGGTCATCGCGGCCCTGGTCCTGCTGGGGCTGGAGCGGCTCCTCGGGCTCGCGAGGCTGGAGGCGGCGCCGTGATGAAATGGGGAGCGCCAGAGCTGCTGTTTTTGCTCGCCCTGCTCCTGCCCGCGGCGTGGCTGGTCTTCTTCCTGCTCCGCCGCCGCGAGCGGCGGCTGGCCCGGCTGGTCGACGGCTCGCAGTTCGCCCTGCTGGCGCCCGGCCGGAACCCGCAGCGCGTGCGGACGCGGCACCTCGCCTGGCTCGGGGCCCTGGCCCTGATGCTGGCGGCCCTGGCGCGGCCCCAGTGGGGCACGCGCTGGGAGGAAGTCCGCCGGCGAGGCCTCGACGTGCTGGTGGTGCTGGACACGTCGAAGAGCATGCTGGCCGAGGACATCAAGCCCAACCGCCTGCAACAGGCCAAGTGGGGCATCCGCGACCTCCTCCGGCAACTGCGCGGCGACCGCGTGGGCCTCGTCGCGTTCGCCGGAAGCGCCTTCCTGCAATGCCCGCTGACGATCGACTACCCCGCCTTCCTCATGACGCTGGACGACGTGTACGTCGGGCTCATCCCCCGCGGCGGCACGGCCATCGCCCAGGCCCTGCGCACCGCGATGGACAGCTTCGAGGAGGATGCCGGCTCCGACCGCGCCCTCATCCTCATCACGGACGGCGAGGATCACGAGGGGAAGCCCCTCGCGATGGTTCCCGAGTTGAAGAAGCGCGGGATCCGCGTTTTCGCGGTCGGCGTGGGCACGCTGGAGGGTGAACTGATCCCCGCGCCCGACGGCAGCGGGTCGTCGGCGTTTCTCAAGGACCGCGAGAATCGCGTGGTGAAATCCAGCCTGAACGAGGACCTGCTGGCACGGTTGGCGGTGGAGACCGGCGGCATGTACGTGCGCTCCACGGCGGAGGATTTCGGCTTGGACCGGATTTACGAGAAGGGGCTCTCGGAACTCCGCCGCGACGAGCACGAGGGCCGCATGGTCCGGATGCACGAGGACCGGTTCCCCTGGGCGCTTGGCGGGGCCTTCATCCTGCTGGCGGCGGAGAGCCTGCTCCGCGAGCGGCCGAGACGGGGAAAGGAGCGGCCGGCATGAAGAATATCCTCCTGGCCTCCCTGCTTCTCTCCGCGCTGCGCGCCGGCGCGGCCGACGATCCCCGGGCGCAGCTGCGCGCCGGGTTGAGGGAATACGAGCAGAAGCAGTACGAGTCCGCCCTGCAGCAGTTCGAGGGCGCGGCGGCGGGCGCGGCGACCAACGAGCTGGACGCCGCCGTTCCGGCATACAACGCCGCCAACGCGCTCCTGCAGCTCGACCGCGCCGACGAGGCCTCGCAGCGGTACCAGGACGCCCTGCGCTCCCCGGACCTCGGACTCCAGGGCCGGGCCTTCTACAACCGGGGGAACTCGCTCTACCGGCTCGCGGAGGCGGCGGCCTCCGCCCCCGGCCCGGCCATGCCGCTGCCCGCCGCGCCCCCGGCCGCAACGACCCCGCCGACGGCGCCCCAGGCCCCCGGCCTGGACACGGCCGGCCAGGCCGTCGAGGAATCACTCAAGATGTACGAGCGCGCGATGTTCCTGGATCCGGCCGACGAAGACGCCAAGGCCAATTACGAACTGGCGCTGCAGTTGAAGGAAAAGATCCAGCAGATGCAGCAACAACAACAGCAGAAGCAGCAAAAAGACCAGCCGCAGCAGCAGGATAAGAAAGAGCAGGAGCAGAAGGAGAAGGAGCAGGAGCAAGAGCAAGAGCAGGAACAAGAGCAAGAGCAGGAGCAAGAGAAGAAGCAGGGGCAAGAGCAGAAGCAGGAGCAGGCCGCGAAGCCGGAACCGACGCCGGCCGAGCAGATGACGCCCGAGGAGGCGCGCCTGCTGCTTGACAGGATGAAGCAGGAAGAGCAGTCGTACCGGGACAAGTTGCAGGTTATCATGGGGCGCCCGGTGCCCGTGGATAAGGATTGGTAGAAGGCATGGCTCGACGGGGATCCATTCGAGCGGCGTTGATCGGCGGCGCGGCCCTGGCCGCGGCGGCCGGGCAGGCAGCCTTCGCTGTCACAGCGGATATGGATGTCAACCCGCGCGCTGTGTCCGTCGGCGAATCCGCGATCTGCAACATGACCGTCCACGGCCTGGACAATCCCCCGCCCCCCTCGCTGCCCGCCGTCCCGGGCCTGCAGATCAGCCCCGTCGGCACGGAGCGGAGCTGGTCCATGGGTCCCGGCGGCCAGGATAGCTCCGTGAGCTTCCGCTTCCGGGTGCTGCCGCTGCAGGCCGGCAAGTTCTCCATCGGGCCGATCGCCTACGAGGCCGAGGGTCAACGGATGGACATCCCCGCAGTCGAGCTGGAGGCGGTGGACCAGGGAGCGGCGGCGACCTCGGACGGCGGCGGTTCGCCGATCGCCGACCTGCTCTTCGCGACGATCTCCGCGCAGCCGACGAACGTGTACATCCAGCAGGTGTTCGACGTGGTCCTTTGCATCTACTCGCGCAACATCACCCTCGGGCGGGATGTCGAGCTGGGCAACATGCCGGCCTCGGGATTGAGCCTGCCCCCCTTCCAGGAGATGGGTTCGACCCGCGAGGTGGTCCGCAACCAGATCTACGACGTGCGCCGGTTCCGCTGCAAGGCGCAGGCCCTGACGGCGGGCGCGTTCACGCTTGAGCCGAATATCCGCGTGCAGGTCGTGGTGCCGCGCGACCGCCGCCGGATGTCGCCGTTCGACGACTTGTTCAACGATCCGTTCGGCAATCCGTTCATGGGCCGCTACCAGACGCAGGCCGTGGACCTGCGGGCGGAGCCCGTGGTCCTGAACGTGCAACCCCTGCCCCCCGCCGACGGCGTGCCCGGGTTCGCCGGGGCCGTCGGCCGCTTTGCGTTCGATGTCCAGGTGAAGCCGACCGAGGTCAGCGCCGGCGAGCCGGTCACGTTGTCCATGCAGATCGGCGGCGTGGGCAACATCGAGAACATCTCGCCGCCCGCGATCGCCGCCGGCCCGGATTTCCGCCTGTACGAACCGCGGCAGGTGTCCCGGGACATCGACGGCGCCCGCTCCGGCGGGCGGGTGCTCTACGAGCAGGTCGTCATCCCGCGGTCGGACACCAACGCCCAGCTCCCCGCGCTCTCCTTTTCGTATTTCGACCCGGAGCTCGGCCGGTACGAGACTGTCACGCGCGGGCCGTTCGACCTGGTCGTCCACCCCGCGACCAACGGCGCGGGGCGCGTCATCCAGGCGGCGGCCGATGTCCCCGAGGCGCGCACGATGATCCTCGGCAGCGACATCGTCTACCTCAAACCGCCGCCGCCCCGCTGGCCCCGGCCGGGAAACGCACCGTCAATCCGCGCGGTCTTCTGGGGCGTCCAGGCCGTGCCGGCGCTGGCGGTGCTCGGCCTGTTCCTGGCCGCGCGGCGGCGCGAGCAGATGAGCCGGGACGTCGCGCGCGCGCGCCGGGCCCGCGCGCCGCGCAGCGCCCGGCCCGCCCTGCACCGCGCCGAAAAGGCCCTGGCCGGGGATCGCCGCGGCGAATTCGTGGACGCCCTGCAGGAGGCCCTGGCCGCCTACCTCGGGAACCGGCTCAACCTCCCCGCGGGCGCGGTCACGCCGGATGTGATCATGGCCCGGCTCGAGAAGTCGGCGCTGCCGGCCGACGGGATCGCCCGCGCGCGGGATCTCCTGGCGTTCTGCGAGCGGGAGCGATACGGACAGGGTTCGGGCCATGTGGAAGGCGACCGGGCGCTGCTCGCGGCGCGCCTCGAGGGATTACGCGGCATTCTCAAGGCCTGCGAAAGGGTGCGTCTCTGATGGACATCCGCGCTCCATGCCGGATCGCGCTGGCCGCGTTGCTGGCCTTCGCCCCGCGCCCTGCCGCGGCCCAACCCTCCGACGAATGGCCGGCCGCCAAGGCGCAGCAGATGTTCCTCGAAGCCGGCCAGGCCTATGACCAGGGGCGGCTGGCGGACGCGGTTGAAGCCTACGAGACGCTGCGCGGGCGCGGGCTGCGGTTCCAGGAGCTCTTCTTCAACCTCGGCAACGCCTACTTCCGGCAGGGCGATCTCGGCCGCGCCATCGTCAATTACCGCCGCGCCTGGGTGTTGAACCCGGGCGACCCGGACACCCGGGCCAACCTGCGCTACGCGCTGCAGACCGCCGGCGTTCCCGAACCGGCCCTGCGCGGGACCCAGCGCTTCCTCTTCCGCGCAAGCCGGGAAACCTGGCGTTGGATCGCCGTGGGCGCATGGTGGCTCGCCGCCGGCCTGGCGGGCGCCTACCTGTGGTCGCGTTCACGGCCGGCCTGGATGGCGAAGCTGGCGGTGGCGCTGCTCGCGGTGATGCTCGTGGCGGCCTGGGGAGCGCTCGCCTGGGACCGCTTGTGCCGCGCGCCGGAGATCGTCGTGGAGGGAAAGGGCCACGAAGCGCTGTTCGCCCCGCTGGCCGGGTCCACCGCTCATTTCGCGCTGCCGGAAGGAAGCATCGGCCGGGTTGTGGAGCATTCCGGGAACTGGATCCGGATCGCCAGCGGCGGGCAGGAAGGCTGGATCCAGGCCGAGCACGGCCTGCCCGTATGCTATTGGCTTGTCGAGAACAGCCTCTTCAGTCATGATTGAATGAACGAGGACGCTCGATTCATGAGCACGCCGCATCCAAAGCCGCGATACAATAAGGGTTTTTTCTGGACCGCCTTGGTGTTGTTGTTCATCGGCGGGACCATGGCGTTGCTTCTGTCGGTGGACCGGACCAACATCTCGGCGCGGTTGGCCGCGCGCGCGACCATCCTGCTCACGGGTTCCGCGATGGCGCTGTGCCTCATCTGCGGCACCGCCGACTGGTGGCTGAAACGGTAGGCGCGGCCGCGCCCCTCATTCCACGTAGCGCCGGTCGAGGGCCGCGTTGATGTCCGTCAGGATCTCGTAGGGGATGGTGCGGCAGGCGGCCGCCAGTTCGCCGGCCCAGATGGATTCGGATCGCTGCTCTCCGATGAGCACCGCTTCGTCCCCCTCCTGCGCCGTGCGGTCGTGACCGAGATCGACGGTGATCCAGTTCATGCTCACGCGGCCGACAACCGGGCAGCGCCAGCCGCCGATGAGGACGACGCCCTTGTTCCCCAGCAGGCGGTTGTAGCCGTCGGCATAGCCGACGCTCAACGTGGCCAGCGCGGTCGGGGCGGTGGTCGTGAACTGGCTGTAGTACCCCACCGAGAACCCGGCCGGCACCCGCTTGACCTGCATGACGTGGGCCTTCCATTGCAGGATCGGCTTCGTGTGAAAGCGCAGGGCGGGATCCGCGGCCCCGTAGCCGTAGAGGACGATGCCGGGCCGCACGGCGTCCACGTCCCAGTCGCGAAAATAGAGCGCGGCGCGGCTGCTCGACACGTGCCGGAAAAGGCGGCCGCCGACGCGCTGTTCCACGGCGGCCGAGGCCGCGGCGAACCGCTCCCACTGGACGCGGGCCGGGGCCGGCTTGCGGGGCTCCACCGTGGCGAAGTGCGTGCAGAGCCCTTCGATCTCGAGGCCGCATGGGGCGCCCAGGCGGTCCAGCACGGCGCCGGCGTCCTCCCACCAGATCCCGAGCCGGCCCATCCCGGTGTCCACCTTCACATGCACCGGCAGGGTCTTGCCCATGGACTTCGCGGCCTGCCCGAGTTCCACCGCATGCTTTTCGCTGATCACGACGGGGGTGATGCGCCGGCCGACCAGCAGCGGCACATCGGACGGCTCGGTCGCCCCCAGCACGAGAATCCGGACGTCCGGCAGGACCTGGCGCACCTGCAGCGCTTCGTGCAGGTACGCCACGCCGAACCAGCGGACCCCGTGGCGGGCCGCATGCACGGCCACCGGCACCAGGCCATGCCCGTAGGCATTGGCCTTCACGACGAACAGGATTTCCGTCGGAGGGCGCAAGGCCAGCCGCACGGCGCGGATATTCTCCGCCAGCCTTTTCAAATCGACCTGGACCCACGATGTTTTCATCGGAAACGCGCCCATTATGCCTATTGTCTCCCAAGCTGCAAGGGGATCGTCACCGCCTCGGCGGATTGACATGCCGCGGCACCGCCCGTACCTTCGCAGCACAAATGGGCGCCCGCATCCAATCCGTCTCTACCGACGGACGCGCCGTCGAACAGGCGGCCGCCTGCCTCCGGGCCGGAGGACTGGTCGTGTTCCCCACCGAAACCGTCTACGGCCTCGGCGCCGATGCGCTGAACCCGAAGGCCGTGGCCCGCGTATTCGAGGTCAAACAGCGCCCCCGTTTCGACCCGCTGATCGTCCATATCGCCGACATCGAGTGGCTTCGCGATATCGCCGCGGCGTTCCCCCCCGCAGCCCGGAAACTTGCCGACCGCTTCTGGCCCGGCCCGCTGACCTTCGTCCTGCCGAAAACGGACCGCGTCCCCGACCTGGTCACGGCGGGCCTGCCTTCCGTGGCCGTCCGCATGCCGCGCCATCCGCTGGCCCTGGACCTGATCCGCCAGGTCGGCGGCCCGGTGGCCGCGCCCAGCGCCAACCGGTTCGGGCACTTGAGCCCTTCCACCGCGGAGGACGCCCGGACGGAAGTCGGGGAGGGCGCGGACATGATCCTCGACGGCGGGCCCTGCCCGGTCGGCATCGAATCCACGATCGTTTCCCTTCTGGATCCCAATCCCCTCCTCCTGCGACCCGGCGGGCTGCCGCTCGAGGACATCGAATCGGTCATCGGCCCGCTCGCGAGAGCGCGGCATGCGGACGAGCGGCCGCAAAGCCCCGGCCGCCTGCTTCGGCACTACGCGCCCCGCACGCCGCTTTCGTTGGTGTCCGCCGTGCCGCCCCGGGCCGACCGGGCCGGGGCCGGCCTGCTTTCCCCCGGACCCGTCCCGGAGGCCGGCGGCTTCGCCATGGTCGAAATGCTCTCCCCGGCGCTGGATGCCGCCGAGGCCGCGGCGCGGCTCTTCAGCGCGCTGCGACGCCTGGATGCCGCGGGGTTGTCCCGCATCTATGCGCTCGAGGGCCCCGAGCGCGGACTCTGGCGCGCGATCAACGACCGGCTCCGCCGGGCCTCCGTGCGCGACGCCCCGGACGAAATCCCCGGATGAAGAAGGCCCTGAACCTGGGCGCCGCCCTGGCCGTGCTCGTGTGCCTGGGCGGCATCTTCGCCTGGAGCGAGTTCGTTCCGGCCCTCCGGAAGGCCTATGGATACACTGCGGCCCAGACCCAATGGATCTTCGGGCTCACGATCGCCTCGTTCACGACCAGCATGATCGGGGCCGGCCGATTGCTGTACCGCTGGGGCCCCGCCCGGGTGGCCGCGACGGGCGGGTTGCTGTTCGCCGCCGGGTATCTCGTCGGGGCCTTCACCTGCGACCGCTTCGCCGGCTTGCTCGCGGGCCTGGGCCTCCTGGCCGGATGCGGGATCGGGTTCGGCTACGTGGCGCCGCTGGCCACGGTCATGGCCTGGTCGCCGGGCCGTCGGGGACTGGCGGGCGGCATCGCGGTCGCCGGGTTCGGAAGCGGCGCGATCCTCCTGGCCTCCCTGGCGGCCGCGGGATGGCGCCACGGGCTTGAGGTATCCCGGCTCTTCGGGATCATCGGCCTGTCGTACGGAGCCGTGATCCTGCTGGCGGCAGCCGGTCTTTCCCGGCCGCCGGACTCCGTCGTTTCTGCCGGCGCCGGGCGGGCCCGGCCCTGGAAGGACGCGCGCCTCCGACGATTGTTTCTCGGCATGTTCTGCGGCACCTTCGCCGGGTTGATCATGGTCGGCAACCTCAAACCCATCGCGCTCTCCGGGGGCATCGCGGCGGGCGCCGCCACGGCCTCCATCAGCATCCTGGCCGGCGCAGTCCTGCTGCTGCTCCCCGCCCGCGCGAGCGGGCCCCTTTTCGGCCTGGGCGCCGGCCTCATCGGGCTCGGGTTCGGCGCCTGTTTCGTGGTGTACGCGGCGGAGGTGGCGGCCCACTACGGCGCCGGGCAGGTCGGGGGCGTCTATCCCCTCGTCTTCCTGGCCTACGGCCTCGCCGGACTCACCGGCCCCGCGCTCGGCGGCTGGCTTTTCGATGTCTCCGGCACGTATCGCTACTCCATGCTGCTGGCCGCCGCGGTCGCGGCGTCGGGCGCGGCGCTCGCCAGGATGCCCGCCGGGCGCGGAGCCCCGACGGCGCCGGCATTTCCGTCTTGTCACCGCCCTCTTTTTTTCACAGATTCATCCATCGCGGATCGAACGAAGGGAACTTGAGCATGACGGATTCGAGCCACTTTCAGCCGGCCTGGAACTTCCTGGGCCTGCCCGACGAACTCGCGGCGCCGGAGCGCGCCCGGGCGTGGATACTGCCGATCCCCTACGAGGGCACGACGTCGTACGGCGCCGGCACCCGCGAGGGCCCGTCGGCCATCATCGCGGCGTCGAGGCAGGTGGAGCTCTTCGACCGTGAATTCGACGGTGAGCCGGCGATGGCGATCGGCATCCACACCATGAATCCCCTCGGCCTCGAGCATGGCTCGCCGGAGGCCATGGTGGCCGCGATCGAGAACGCCGTCGCGGGCATCCTGTCGGGCACGCCGCGGCCCGAGCAGCTCGTCGTGCTCGGCGGCGAGCACTCGATCTCCGGCGGCGTCGCGCGCGGGATGAAGAAGGCCGGCCTCAAGGATTTTGTCACGGTCCACGTGGACGCCCATGCCGACCTGCGGGCGGAGTACGAGGGCACGCCGTACAGCCACGCCTGCGCGGCGCGGCGCATCGTCGAGGTCTCGCCCATCTTCCAGGTCGGCATCCGCAACCTGTCCGAGGGCGAGGAACGCTTCCGGCGCGGGAACAAGCGGATCCGGACCGTGTTTTCCGAGGAGGCGAACGCGGGCCGCGGCTGGCTGAAGGAGCTGGCGAAGTTCGTGAAAGGAAAGCAGGTGTACTTCACCATCGATCTCGACGGCCTCGATCCCTCGATCATGCCTGCCGTCGGCACGCCGGAGCCCGGCGGGCTGTCCTGGGAACGGCTGCTGGATGTCGCCCGCGTGGTCTGCCGCGAGGCGGCGGACGTGCCCGTGTTCGACGTCGTCGAACTGGCCCCGATCCCCGCCCTGAAGGGCCCGGACTTCCTGGCGGCCAAGCTGGCCCACAAGATCGTCGCGCTGTCGCTGTACCGTCGTCCCGCCCGCAGGCGTTGAAACGCAAGAGGAGAACCATGAGCAAGATCACGCTGCCGAAAACGTTCATCAGCAAGTACCCCCACAAGTTCGCCAAGGGGAAGACCCGGTTCCTGTCGGGCAAACGCATCCTGCCGCCGCCGATCACGGGGAAGGAGAGCGTGCCGGAGCTGGTCAACCGCACGTTCCTCGCGTACAACGCCGCGCGCCTCCAGGAGGGCTGCCGGCTGTTCGCGGAGAAGATGCTGGCCAACGACGACGTCACGGTCGGCATGAGCCTCGCGGGCGCGCTGACCCCCGCAGGCCTCGGCGCGGCCGCCGTCGTGCCGCTGATCAAGGCGGGCTTCGTGGACTGGATCGTCGCCACGGGCGCGAACCTTTACCACGACATGCACCACGCCATGAACCTGCCGCTCTACAAGGGCACCGCCAGCATCATGGACCCCGTCCTGCGCCGCCTCGGCGTGGTCCGCATCTACGACATCTTCCTCGACTACAACGACGTGCTCATGCGCACGGACGACATCCTGCGCAAGATACTGATCCAGCCGGAGTTCCAAAAAGAGATGGGAACGCCGGAACTGCACTACCTGCTCGGCAAGTACTGCGCCGAGTTCGAGAAGCAGACGGGCCTCAAGGACGTCTCCGTGCTCGCTGCCGCGTACCGCGCCGGCGTGCCGTGCTTTTGCTCCTCGCCGGGCGACTCGACCATCGGCATGAACGTCGCCGGCGTGGAGCTGCGCGGCAACAAGCTGCGCGTCAACCCAAGCATCTGCGTCAACGAGAGTACGGCCATTGTGCTGGACGCCAAACAGCGCAGGAAGAAGACCGGCGTCGTCCTCGTCGGCGGCGGCTCGCCGAAGAACTTCACGCTCCAGACGGAGCCGCAGATCCAGGAGGTCCTTCGCATCAAAGAGGCCGGCCACGACTATTTCCTCCAGTTCACCGACGCCCGGCCGGACACCGGCGGGCTCTCCGGCGCGACACCGTCCGAGGCCGTGAGCTGGGGCAAAATCGATCCGAACCAACTGCCGGACGCCGTCGTGTGCTACCTGGATTCCACCGTGGGCCTACCGATGCTGACGCATTACGCGCTGGCGCAGCGCAAGCCGCGCAAGCTGAAGCGGCTCTACGACAAGCGCGGCGCGATCATGGCCCGCCTGACGAAGGAGTACTTCAAGCACAATCCGGACGCGACGCGGATCGGGTGACGGGAGCCGCGCCATGCCCTCCCCCGCCCTGCTGAAGCAGCTCGCGAAAAAGCACGGGACGCCTCTCTTCGTGGTGGATCATGACGTGCTGCGGCGCAATTTCGCCGAGTTCCGGAAAGGCCTGCCCCGCGTGCAGCCGTACTACGCGGTCAAGGCGAACCCGGACACGGCGATCGTGCGGACGCTGTTCGAGGCGGGCGCGAGCTTCGACGTGGCCTCGATGCCGGAGTTCCGGATCGCCTACGAGAACATCCGGAAGATGCCCCCGAAGCCCCGCCAGCACTGGATCTGGGACAAGATCATCTATGCCAACCCGATCAAGGACAACGACACGCTCCGGCAGCTGAATCCGTACAAGCCGCTGGTGACGTACGATAACCTCGAGGAAATCCGCAAGGTCCGGAAGTACGCGCCGCACGCGGGGCTGATGCTGCGGCTCAACGTGCCGAACACGGGCTCGGTGGTCGAGCTGTCGTCCAAGTTCGGGGCGTCGGCGGGCGAGGCGGTGGATCTCATCGCCGCGGCGTTCAAGGCGGGGCTGGTGGTCGAGGGCGTGAGTTTCCATGTCGGCAGCCAGTGCGCGAATTTCCAGAACTTCGTGCAGGCGCTGGCGATCGCGGATGGAGTGATGAAGGAGGCGCGGTCCCGCGGGTACGCGCCGGTGAAGATCCTGGACATCGGCGGCGGGTTCCCGGCGCCCTACGACCGGCATGTGCGGCCGTTCGGGGAACTGGCCGCGGTGCTGAACGCCGAATTCGACCGGCTGTTCCCGCCGGACATGGAGATCCTGGCCGAGCCCGGCCGATTCCTCGTCGCCACGGCGGCCACGCTGGTGGTCGAGATCATCGGAAAATCGCGGCGGGACGGGAAGCTGTGCTTGTTCATCAACGACGGCGTTTACGGCACGCTCTCCGGCGTCCTGTTCGACCACTGCCAGTACCACCTCAAGGCGTTCCGCAAGGGCCCGACGGAAATCTGCTCCGTGTTCGGCCCCACCTGCGACGCCCTGGACGTGGTGTCCGTGGCCGAGGACCTGCCGACCAACCTGAAACTGGGCGACCTGCTCTACAGCGAGAACGTTGGCGCGTACACGACCGCCAGCGCGACGCACTTCAACGGCATGCCCCTGGCCAGGATCGTAGCCCTGAACCGGTGAGGCCCGTGACCGGGCCCGCGGACCATGCCGCCGTTTTGCGAGTTGCGCCGCGCCGGAGGATGGTGCTTACTTCTTCCACCCTATGGACACGAAGCCCAAACGCCGGCTCGTCTGGCTGACGCGAACCTTCCTGCTGCTGATCCTCGGACTGCTGGCCGCGGAAGAGACCTGCCGGCTCCTGCCCGCGCCGGTCTCGCTGCCGGTGGACAAAACGCGCATCAGCTTCTGGGCGGACCAGGATAGACAGCATCCGTGGTTGACGAACGGCTCCAACGCGTTGCGCGTGGCGATGCTGGGCGATTCCATCACCGCGGGGGCCGGGGTCCGGGGCCAGGTCATCTTCGGCGGCCAGCTGGAATGGCTGCTCAACCTGAACCGCGACACGCCGCCGGCGATGGTGGGCGTGTTTGCCCAGGCGGGCACGTCGCCCGTCAACCAGAAGTTCCTGCTCAGGAAGGCCCTGGACATCCAGCCCAGCCTGCTGATCCTGGGCACCACGGTCAGCGACCTGGAAGACCGCAAGGTCCCGGAACCCCTGATGAGCCTGATGGCGGCCACGCGGCCCCGGGATCCGCCGCCGGACATGACCGGCCTCGCCCGGTATAGTTGCGCGCTGGCCCGCTGGGCTCGGGCGCGCGAGAAGCGGCGCGTCCACGAGGCGACCCGGCAGTATTACGATTTTCTGTTCCGGGAGGATTACTCCGGCTGGGTATCGTATTGCTACGCCGTGCGCGCCTTCCGGGACGCCTGCCGCGCCCGCCAGATCGAGTTCATGGTCCTCGTCCTGCCGCCGATGAACGATGTGCGGGAGCATGCGGAATCCCTGGACAAGCACCACCGCATGCTGCGCCGATTTCTGGCCGGGGAACAGATCCCCTGCCTCGACCTGCTCCCGCTGCTGCGAGAGTATGCGGCGGAGCGGCTGGAACTGGTGCCGGGCGTCGACTCGCATTTCAACGAGCTGGGCCACCGCGTCATCGCCGAGAACCTGTTCGCCTACTTGCTCGCCAACAACCTCATCCCGCAGACGTATGTGCCGCAGCACATGAGCCACCCCTCGCTGGCCCGGCTCTGGGGGGCGCACCAACCGCGCTGTCCCGCGCCTTAGGGCGCCTTCGATCCGCGCACCGCCCGACAGCAGGCGCAGGAACTCCTGGAATACAGAAAGTGCGGGAATCACAAGGGGCACCCCCGGCCCGACTCGAACGGGCGACCGTCGGATTAGAAATCCGATGCTCTGTCCAGCTGAGCTACGGGGGTATCTCCAAGCCCGGCACCACGATAGGAACGACCGGCCGGCTTTTCAAGCCCGCAACGCACGGCTTGCGCGCCGCGGAACCTCATGTACGTTATGCGCTCACATGAGGAAACTGGGTGCAGCCTTGGGCATGCTCGTGGCCGCCGGCTTCTTGGGCGCGCGGGCCGCCACGCTTGAAATCCGGGTCACGGGGCTCTCCACCTCCGGCCCCGTGCGCGCGGCGGTCTTTGCATCGCGCGAGGCCTACGAGAAAAAAGAGCCGCTGCGGGAAATGACCGCGGAGCCCGATGCGGAGGGCGCGCCGTTCCATTTTGAAGGTCTTCCGCCCGGCGAGTATGCCACCCGCGTGTTCCAGGATCTCAACGACAACAGCTCGCTCGACCGGCACGGATTTCTGCCCGCGGAGCCGTTCGGTTTTTCGGGGAACTTCCTGCCGCGCTTGGGGCCGCCTTCCTTTTCCGACCTGGCGTTCCGGATCGGCGAGGAGGATGTGAGGGAAACCATTTCACTGATCCCGCCCCCCCGCCGCGGGGAATGGTCGGCGGGCGCCGCGCTGATCGCGAAGACGGAGTCGTACCGCGGCATGGACGACCGGGTCATCCCCCTCCCCTTCGTCAGTTACGCAGGACCGCGGCTGCATTGGTTCGGACCGGTGGCCAGCCTGGCCGTGTACGAGAGCGGGGGATTCTCCGTGGCCGGCACGGCGCGCTACACGTTCGACGGCTACGAGCAGGACGATGCCCCGATCTTCGAAGACATGCCTGATCGCGACGCCACCCTCGAGGCCGGGGCGCGGGCCGGTTGGGCGTTCGCGCCCCGATGGCGCATCGACACCTCCGTCGCCCACGATCTCCTGGGCCGCCACGGCGGGTTCCGGGCCGGCCTCGGCCTGCGCAGAACGTTCAACGCGGGGGAACTGACCGCCGTCCCCGAGGTCGCGCTCGAATGGATGGACGACGCCGTGGCCGGCTACTACTACGGCGTGCAGCCGGCCTATGCGCGGGAAGACCGGCGCGCCTACGCGCCGGACGACGCCTGGGAGCCGCGCCTCGGCATTTCGCTGCTGTACCCGGTCCGGCCGAAATGGATTCTCTCCCTTCGCCTCGCCGCCCGCCTTCTGCCGGATGAGCTGACGGACAGCCCGCTGGTCGGGGACGACGAGGAGATCACGGCGTTCATGAGCGTGAGCCGATCCCTGTAACCCGGGGCCGCGGCGGCGCGCGGCCGGCTCTATTGCCGCCGGACGCCGATCCGGTAGAAGCGCAGGTCGGAACTGGTGTTCGTGTCCAGCGCGTTGGTCGGGCCGTTGCCCACGAGATTCGTCAGGCCGGGCACCTCGGCCCAACTGGGCATGCGCAGGTCGTTCGTCGTGAACCAGATTCCGTAAAACCGCCCGCTGACGGCATCCCACGCCAGGCGGAACCCGCCGGCGCCCGCCGGGAACAACCCGTCCACTTCGAACGTCGCCGTCGGACTCAACGGGTCGAGGCCCGCGATGTACTTGCCGAGATTGTTCAGCCCGCTGCCGCTCTCGTCCCCGGCGGCGTCGTTGCGGTTGAGGGGCTGGAAGCCGTAGTCGGTCTCCCACTCGTCGTCCATGCCGTCGCCGTCGCTGTCGGAGGACGCGGCGGTCTGCACCGAGTACGCGAGGGTCTGGTCGTTGAAGCGGAAGGTGTAGAGCCCGGCCGCCAGGTTGGTGGCCACGATATTGAGGGCCGAGGAATCCGCCGTCCCGGAAATCGGCACCTGCTGGCCGCCCTGGTTCAGGTCGCCCCAGTTCGTCGACCAGGAGTCGTTGGCCACGAACTTGAACTCCACGCGGTTCGTTGCCGGCAGTTCCAGCACGGCGGCCCACGTGTTGTTCGTCACCTTCCGCATGTTCCGCGCGCCCTCGTTCCAGTTGTTGAAGGTGCCGGCGACGGCCAGGTTGCTGTGGCTGGACGTGTAGGCCGCCGGCGCGGCGGTTTCCGAGCCCCGGTAGTTCGCCACGACGGCGCGCTCGCCGCCGGTGTCGGGCACTTTCACGGTCAGGCGGCGGGACGCCGCGTCGTAGCACCAAGCGGCGCCGGTGTTCGTGCGGATGGCGGCGGGCGCCACGCGGGTCACCGCCGAGCCTCCGAGCGTCACGCCGCTCGCGGGCGGCACGTCGTGCGCCACGATGTAGTAGTCGCGCTCGCCGGGATCAAAGGAGCCCTGCCGCGCGCCGACGGTGAAGGAGAACGAGGCGGCGTTGGTCTGGCTGGTCAGCCGCGCGCTCGCGTACTGGCCGGCCAGGTAGTTGGTGGAGATCCCGTCGTCCTCGTACAGGGTGAACTCGGCCGAGGCGGCGGGCCAGACGTGCAGGTTCAGGTAGCCGGGCGCGCTCTCATCCGTGTAGTTCATCCAGGGGCCCATCGGAATGATGGAGCCCTCGCGGACAAAGAGCGGGATCGACGCGACGGAGGCCGGCACGGCCAGGGTCTGCCCGCCCGCGTGCCGGGTGTCGTATCGATAGTCATACCACCACGTGCCGTACGGCAGGTAGGCCTCGCGCTGCCGGGCGCCTTCCGTCCAGACCGGCGCCACCAGCAGCGAGTCGCCGACCATGAAATCGTACTCGTTGGGCTGGCTGTTGGTGGCGTACATGTTGCCGTCGGCCCGGAAGTGGAAGGCCGGCGGCGTATTCATCGGCGTGCCGTTGGTCGTGGACCGGTGCGCCAGCGTGTAGAGGTAGGGCATCAGCTCGTAGCGGAAGCGGATGTGCTCGCGGATGATCTCGAAGTACGGGCTGTCGAACGCCCAGGGCGGGCGGTCCGGCTCGCCCTCGACGTCCATCGAGTGCGCCCGGGCAAACGGGTTGAACACGCCCCACTGCACCCAGCGGGTCATCATCTCGTTGGACGGGTGGTTGATGAACCCGCCGATGTCGTGGCCGAACATCGCCTGGCCGGAGATCATGACGCTGATCCCCAGCCGGATGTTGTGCCGGAGGTGATCCCAGCTCGCGATGTTGTCCCCGCTCCACCCTCCGGCGTAGGCCTGGACCCCGGGCCAGCCCGCCCGGCTCAAGACGAAGGGGCGGCCGACGGGGTCGCGCGTTTTCAGCGTGTCGTAGGTCAGCGAGGTCTGCCGGACGTTGAACGTGTTCTTGTTGACCTGGTGCCACTTGCGGCTGTCGTTGTTGTTGGTGCCCCCGCCGTACTTGTCGTCGCAGTAGTACACCACGTTCAGGGCCATCGCGTTTTCGTTGGGCTCGTTGAGGTCGTTCCAGATGCCGGGGAAGGGATACTGGTGCAGGTAGTTCGTCATCTTCGCCTTCCACCAGTCCCGCGCAAAAGAGCTGCTGAAGTCGAGCCACGAGACGTTGCCCAGGAAATTCGTGCCGACGTAGGTGGACAGGTCGTTGGCCTTCAGGAAATGCAGGCTGGAGTACGCCTCGCTGTACATCGGGTCGCTCGTCTTCAGCAGCGGCTCGATCAGCGGGACGACGCGCACGCCCTTGCTGGCCGCGTACTGGATCAGGCCGGCGACGTTCGTGTAGCCCGCGTTGAACGTCATCTGGTGGTAGTTGTCCTGCGTGCCGATGTCGAGGTACACCGCGTCCAGCGGCACGCCGTACTGCCGGAACTGGTCGAGCAGCGTGTGCACCTGGTGCTGCACCCAGTAGGAATGCCGGGAATGATGGTAGCCGTACGCCCACCGGGGCATCTTGGCGGGGTAGCCGATCAGCTCGGAGTAACGGTTCAGCACGTCCAGCGGCGCATGATCGGCCCCGCCGCCGAAGAAGTAGTAATCGAGCTGGCCGTCCCCCGCCTCGAAGGAATAGGCGTCGCCCCACTGCGTGCCCATGCGGAACGTCGGGCGCGACGGGTTGTTGAAGAACACGCCGTACGCCCGCGCCGGCGTCCCGTTCGTCGCCGGGCGCATCCCGTAGTACATCGGGAGCGTCATGTACATCGGGTTGCGGGATTCCTGCCAGTAGTACGTGTCCTGGTTCCAGCCCTGGATGTTGTAGCCGCGCCGGTTCAGCGGCCCCGCGAACTCGCCCAGCCCGAAGTAGGCCTCGTCGGCGGGCATCTCCATGACCGCCTTGAGCTTGAAGCCGTTCGGCAGGTTGCTGACCGATACGGAACCCCAGTTGACCATCTCGTACGAGCTGTCGCTGCCCGGCTGGTAGTTCCAGTCGTACTCCATCCGCCGCGCGCGCAGCAGTTCGTAGCCGGACGGGTCGCGAAACGCGATATTGAACACCGGCGTTTTCTGCACCTCGATCCGCAGCTGGCTGCTCGTGATCACGAACTGCGTGCTGCCGCTCTCGCTGAAATTCACGCTGAACGCCGGCCAGTTGGAGAACGGCTTCGCGATGCCGACCTCCTCCTTGTCCCAGAGCGAGTCCCAGTGGAACCGGACGCGGACCGCGTCCGCGGCGTGCGGCGCGACTTCCACCGCGCCGGTCGGGGAAAGGTGGAAGATGAAACTCCGGTTGCCGGAGGCCGCGTTGGTCACGACCTGGACCGACGACACCGGGCCGTTGGTCTGGATCGACGCCCGGCCGGAAAGGGCCGACAGCGCCAGCGCGATACACGCCGCCTTCACCGGATATCGAACGAGTGCTCTCATGCCCGGGGCCTCCGCCTGATTCGTTTTTACTTTACACCCAAATAAATACGGAGTCCAGTATCGGTCTCGCCACCCATGAAAATCGTGCTTACAGGCGCCATCGGAGCGGGAAAAAGCACCGTCGTCCGCGAGGTCATGAGCCGGTTGGGCTGGCGCGAGCCGGCCGGCTTCTGCACGCGGAGGCAGCGCGACGAGGTGATCGTCGAAACGTGGCGCGGCGAGCGCCGCGTCTGCGCCCGGCGGCAGGACGGGCGCGCGCCTCCCTACGAAGTGATGCCCGGGGCCTTCGCCGACTTCGCGGTGAAATGCCTGGGCGCCGGGCGCGAACCCGTGGTCCTGGACGAACTCGGCCTCCTGGAACTGGAGGTGATGGAATTCACCGGGGCCGTGGCGGACCTCTTCCGACGCGACGGGCCGGTGCTGGCCGTCATCCAGGAGCGCGCCCTGCAACGTTGGCGGGAAATCATCGGGGCGGCGAATATCCGCCGCGTCTGCCGGGTCGAAGCCGAAAACAGGGACCGGCTTCCGGACGAAATCTGCGCGCGCCTGCGCTGAACATCGCCGACGGCGTCAACGCTGAAGGTATTCCTGGTCGGCCGCGCTCAAGCCGTCGATGGTGATCGACACCCTCTGTCCGTCCGGCCGTTCGAGGATCACCTGGCCGCCCTTGACGGAAACCAGGCGGGCCTGCACCCGGCTGCCGCTGGCGCCTGTCCACGTCCGGAACTCGCCCGGCGCCTCCCCCGCCCCGGCCGGCTCAATGCGGAACTCCAGCGTGTCCTCGTTGAAGCGCACCCGGTACGCCCCGTCGAGCGCGCCCTCGAGCTTCACGCCGTCGCCGCGCCGCTTGAGCGTGCCGGTGTGCGGGACCGGCACCGCCCAGTCGTCCGCCGCGCCCCAGTAGAGGAAGCCGTCGTCCGCCGCCAGCTTCAGCTCGACGTTCTCCGCCTGCCTGAACTCGGCCCGGCCTTCCCACTCGAAGTCCTTCACCAGCTTCATCGGCCAGCCCTTCGGATCCCAGTTGTTCACGTTGCTGATGAGGCGCATCGCCGTGTACAGGGAGGCCGCCTGCTTGCGCGTGGCGCCGGTCTCCTCGGGCGCCTCGGACGGAGACGTCGCGGCCCGGGCCCCCGGCGCCAGCGCGAACAGCCGCGCGCTGAACGGCGGCAGCGTCATGCGGACCTTGCCGGCCGGCTTGTCCGCCAGGATCGCGCGGACGATCTCCTGCCGGACGGGCCCGCCGTACTGCGCGCGCTCGGTGTCCACGAGCATGTCCCAGGGCCCCGGCGCGGGGAACGGGATCTCGGCGTTCTCCACCGGCTGCTCCGAGAAATTGACGGCCGCCACCATCGGCGCGCCGGGCGCGCGCTCGTGCCAGCGCCAGTACACCGCCCACTGCCGCTCGCTGTCGAGGATCGGGACGCGGATCTCCATCCCCTTCAGCGCCTCCCCCCGCCCGTCGAGGTTGCGGCGCAGCCGGATGAGATCGCGGTGCAGGGCGAACTGGCCCGCGTGGCGCTGCTTCTTGCCCCAGTCCAGCGGCCGGTTGTCGTGGAACGGCCCGCTCTCCTGGAACTCGTTGCCCATCAGGATCAGCGGCACGCCCGGCGCGGTCAGCGTGAGTACTGCGCCCAGCGCGCAGAGCCGGCGCGCGCGTTCGCCCGCCGGGTTGGCCGGATCGACGTCCGAGGCGATCCGCGTCTGCCGGTTGATCTGGCCCGCCTCGTCGTGGTTGTCCACGTAGATCACCCGCGCCATGGTGGACGGCCGCCACTCGAGGGCGCTCCCGATCGGCCCGATGCCGCGCTCGGCGTCGGTGGCCGCCTTGAGCACGGGCAGGACCTGGTGGTGGAACTCGAAGTCCCACGAGCCGTGGAAATTGCCGATGTCCATCGAGTCCTCGGCGATGCTGTGCGCCTGCGGGAACCGGCTGCGGATCTGGCTGTTGATGTCCTCCAGCATCTGCGAGCCCGCGGGGATTGGCTCCGCCCCTTCGCGCCAGGCGCGGATGTTGATCGGGGAATCCCAGCGGAACCCGTCCACGCGGTACTCCTCCAGCCACATCATCGTGTTGTCCTTGATGAACCGGCGCACCATGGGCTCGTCGAACCGCGGCCGCGGCCCCCACGGGGTGCTGGCGAGCCCCGGCTGGTCGTAGAAGTAGATTCCGCCTTCCCGCTCGCCGCCCGGGCCGTCGAAGCGCAGCAGGTCGAGATTGTCCGGGCCGTAATGATTGTGGACCACGTCCAGGTGCACGGCGATCCCGGCCTTGTGGCAGGCCTTGACGAACGCCTTCAGGCCGTCGGGCCCGCCGTACGCCTGCTCGACGGCGAATACGTCGCTGGGGTTGTATCCCCAGCTGTGCAAGCCGTTGAACTCGTGGACGGGCATGACGCACACGGCGCTGACGCCGAGCTCCACGAGGTGGCCGAGCGCCTTGATGGCGTCCTGGAACGTCCCGGGCAGGCCGTCCTGCGGCTTGGGGTCGTAGAACGCGCCGATGTGCATCTCGTAGATCACGAGGTCCTCGATCGGCCGGGCCGCGGGCCGGTCGTCCTGCCACGCGAAGGCAGCCGGGTCGTAGAACGCCGAACTGCGCCCGTCGGGTGTCACGGCCCGCGCGTACGGGTCGCGCCGGGGCAGGTTGCCGTTGATCAGGTAGCGGTACGCGCCGGACGGCAGGCTGCGCTGGAGCGTGCCGGACCAGATGCCCGAGGCCTTGTCCAGGGCCAGCCGCTCGGCGGCCGAGGCCTTCCAGCCGTTGAAATCGCCGACGACCTCGACCGAGCGCGCGTTCGGCGCCCAGACCCGGAACGTGGTCCACCCCGGCCCGCTGGTGACGCCCAGCGGCTCCTGGGCCGCCGCGGCGGCGAGCAGGATCAACCACATGCCGATGAGGAACCGTTCTCGCATGGCGTTCTCCCGCTTCCTGTACCCGGCCGCGAGACCGGGCTCAAGCCTGTTTCTTAACAATAGGTCCCATAGGACGTATACGACCTATATTCTCTTGCCTCCCCCCTTTTTCGCCTCTATGACTATCGGCCAAGAGGCTGCGCGCGAAAGCGAGCCGGCGGGCGGCCCGGACCCTGGTGTCGGCGCGGGCCCATCACGAAGGAGATCGGCGATGAACACATTCCGCAGCCGGATCGCGGCGGCGGGCGCGGCCGTCCTGGCGGCCTCCGCGCCCTGCGCGCTGTCCGAATCCTCCCGCTTCGACCTCGGCGAGATCACGCCTGCCGGCCCGACGCCGCAGGTCCTTCTCGGCGCCGCGGATCGCACGGACGGCGGGGCCGCCGAACTCCGCGGGGCCGCGGACCTCGCGAACGCCGCCGCCCTGCTCCCCGGCGTCTCCCCGGACCGCGACGGCGACTTCAACGCGAAAACCATCCGCGTGCGCGGCTTCGGTTTGAACCAGGCCCCGCTGTTCCTCGACGGCCTGCCGGCCGGCCCGCCCCCCGGCGGCCGGGCGGACCTCGGCCGGCTCGGGCTGCTCGACATGGCGGATATCAGCGTGGCGCGCGGGTTCAGCCCCCTGGCCTACGGCCCCAACACGCTGGCCGGCGCGGTCAACGCGGTCAGCCGCAAGCCGGCGCGCTCGCGCGAACTGCTGCTCCGGGGCGGCGCGTTCAGCGGCGAGGGGCTCGAGGGCGCCGCCCGCGCCGGCATGCTCCACGCGCGCGGCCACCTCCAGGGCGGCGTCGCCTACCGCGAGCGCGACTATTTCACCGTGTCCGACGACTTCCCGCCCGCTGCCGGCGAGGACGGCGACCGGCGCGAGAACTCCGACAGCCGCGACCTCGAACTCCGCCTCCAGGGCGCCTGGACCCCGCAGAGCGGCGACGAGATCGCCGCCGGCTTCGCCCGGCAGGACAACGAGTTCGGCGCGCCTCCCTACGCGGGCGACGATCCCCGCGTCCAGCCCCGTTACTGGCGCTTTCCCTCGCGGGAACAGAACAGCCTCTACCTCGCCGGCCGGAAAACGCTCGGCATGAACGCCTACCTCAAGCCCCGCCTCTTCTACGCCACCTTCGAGGACACGCTGGAGTCGTACGACGACGATTCCTACACGACGCAGTCCGGCCCCTCGGCGTTCACGAGCCACGACGACGATGAATCCGTCGGCGGGGCGATCGAGGCCGGCGTGCTGCCCGGCCAGCAGCGCGCGCCGCGGGTCACCGCGCACTTCCGGCAGGATACCCACCGCGAGCACAACGACGGGCAGGAGGAATCCGAGTTCAGCGACGACACGATCGCGGTGTCCGCCGAGGATGGGCTCCGCTTCCGCGACGCGTGGACGCTGGCCGTGGGCCTGGGCTACGAGCAGTACGACAACCGGAAGGCCGAGGACCGGTCCGGCGCCTCGCCGCAGGACCTGCCGGGCGGCGATGACTCGGCCGTCAATCCGCAGGTCGGCCTGTTCTTCTCCATCCCGGGCGGCGCGTTCCGGGCCACGTACGCGCGGAAGTCCCGGTTCCCCTCCCTCGGCGAGCGCTACGCCCGCCGCGGCGGCACGGCCCGGCCCAACCCGGAGCTCGAGACGGAAACGGCCGACCACTTCGAGGCCGGCTACGCCGGGCTGCTCAACGAGCGCGTGGAGGGCCATGTCAGCGCGTTCTACAGCCGGGTGAGCGACGCGATCCAGCGGGTGGACTTCATCGAGCTCGACGAAACGACCGGCGCCTGGATGCACCAGGCCCGGAACGTCGGCGACGCCGAGCATCGCGGCGTCGAGGCCGGGATCGCCTGGCCCGGCGCCTCCGGGGGCTGGAAGCTCGGCCTCGATTACGCCTGGCTGGAAGTCGAAAACACCTCGAATCCCGACCTGAAGCCGACCGGCGCGCCCGAGCACCGGCTCCTCGGCTACGCGGAGTGGAAGCCGACGCCGAAGTGGACCCTCGTGCCGGGCGTGGAGTACAGCTCCTCGCGCTACGCCTCCAGCGACGGCGTCGAGGTCGACGGCTTCTGGGTGGCGAACTTCTGCGCGCGCGTGGCCCTGCCGCGGGGCTTCGCCCTCGCCGGCGGCGTGAAGAACGTCTTCGACGAGGATTACGAGCTGGCCGAGGGCTACCCGGAGGAAGGCCGGAACTATTTCGCGAACATCTCCTGCCAATTCTAACGCGGAGGCGGGGCGCCCCCGCCCCGCCCGACGCCGCGGGGACGCGGCGTCTCCTTTTTTAAAAAGCAACAAGGGAACGGACCCATGCTGAAGAAAGACGCCTTCCACGACATCGACTTCAACGCGCTCTACCGTGATCAATGCCGCCGCTCATCGTTCGGCGCGCGGGCGCCGGCCGACTGGGACCGGCGCGCCGAGCAGCGGAGCCGGCGCGACCTGACCAGCGACTACAACCAGGCCTTCCTCGACCGCGTGAACTTCGACGGCCTCCGGACCGCGCTCGACATCGGGTGCGGGGTCGGCAACCTGGCGATCCCCCTCGCCCGGCGGCTCCGCAAGGTCACGGCCATCGACTTCTCGCGGGAGATGCTCCGCCACCTCGACGCCCACGCGCGACGCGCCGGCGTGAGCAACATCGAGATGCTCCTGCTCTCGTGGACCGATTCGTGGAAGGGCGTGCCGCCCGCGGACCTGGTGATCTGTTCGCGCGCCCTGGGCGTCGACGACCTGCGGGGCGCGCTGGAGAAGATGAACCGGCAGGCCCGGAAGCGGTGCTACGTGACGCTCCACGCCGGGGGCAGCTACCTGGGGCCGGACGTGATGGAGCGGCTCGACCAGGCGCTCGAGCCGCGGCCCGATTATATCTATGCCGTGAACATCCTGTACCAGATGGGCATCCGAGCGCGGGTGGATTTCCTGCGCAGCCGGGGCGGCGTCACCTACGGCTCCGCGAGCGAGTTCCTGGAGGCCGTCCGCTGGCGGATCGGCCCGCTCTCGACGAAGGAGCAGAAGCGATTGCGGGAATTCTACCGGACGCTGCCGCGCGACGAGCAGGGCCGGGCGCAGTACCGCCACGATTTCGAGTGGGCGATGCTGGGGTGGGAGAAGAAGTGAAGAGTGGATGGTGAATGGTGAATAGTGGCGGAGGAGACCATCCCCGGGCGGTGGAGCGGCTGACGGCGCTGTGGGCGCTGAACGAGGCCGGGCTCGGCGGCCTGATCCACGCCATGAAGATCCCGTTCACCGGGATCGTCGTCGGCTCGACGGCGGTGGTGCTGATCGCGCTGATCGCGCACTTCGCGGAGCGGAAGGCTGCGGCGCTGCTGAAGGCCACGGTGATCGTGCTGCTGGTCAAGGCCGCCGCCAGCCCCCACACGCCCCTGCCCGCCTACGCCGCCGTCGCGTTCCAGGGCCTGGCCGGCGCCCTGCTGTTCGGATATCTGCCCGCGCCCCGGCTCGCGGCGCTGATCCTGGGCCTGCTGGCCCTCTGGCAGGGCGCGGTGCAGAAGCTCGTGGTCATGACGCTGCTGTACGGCGCGCCGCTCTGGGACAGCGTGGACGCCGTCGGCCGCTGGATCATCGGGATGTTCGGCGGCGGCCCGGGCGCGCTCTCGCCGACGGGCTGGGTCCTGACCCTCTACCTCGGCTACTACACGCTCGGCGGGCTCGTGACCGGCTGGCTGGCGGGCGCGATTCCCCGCGAGATCGACCGGGCCCTGGAGGAACTCCCGCCGCCCGAGCCCGCGGCGCCGGCGGCGCCGGACCTGCCCGCCGGGCCGGCGGCCAAGCCGTGGTGGCACCGCACCCCGTTCCGGGCGGGCCTCGTGCTCGCCGCGCTGCTGCTCGCGGTGACGCTGATCTCGCCCGGCGAGGGCGGGCTGGCGCGCGGGATGAAGGTGCTGTTGCGCGCCGCGCTGGTCGTCGGGATCTGGATGCTGGCCGCCCGCCCGGTCATCCGGTGGGGGCTGGCGCGGTTCCAGCGGCGGGAACAAAGCGTCTACGGCGCCGACGTGACGCGGGCCATGAGCCAACTCCCGGGCCTGCGCCGCGCGGCGGCCGCCGCCTGGGCGCAAAGCGGCGACCGCCGCGGCCTGCGCCGCTGGAAACGGTTCCTGGTGCAGCTCGTCGTGCGGGCGCTGGCGAACGATCCGTGATCGCGGAGCGCTTATAGGGATGAGCGGAACGGTCGAACAGGCCGGGGGAAAACGGAAATGACCTTTTGCCAGATATACCACTACATCGGGGCCGCAGGCGTCGCCCTCGTATTCGTCGCCGCGGCGGCGCTGTACCTGTGCGCGAAGTACCTCCTCTACCTGCTCTGGACCGGCCACGTGTTCCGCCGCTTCGCCGCGCGCCTGGAGAACGGGCCGGAAACGGCGGCGGATTCCAGCCCGGGCAATCCGCTGGTCCGCATCTACCTGGCCGCGCGGCCGCACGCGGGCCGCGGCGCCGAGGGCCTGCGCGCCGAATTGGCTTTCCTCTTCCACAACCACTTCCGGAAGGTCAACCGCGCCATGACGCTGCTCCGGCTGATCTCGGTGATCTCCCCCCTTCTCGGCCTGCTGGGGACCGTCCTGGGCATCTCCAAGGTGTTCCGGATCATCAGCGCGCAGACAGCGGCCGACCCGGCCCTGCTGGCGAGGGGCATCTGGGAGGCCCTGATCACCACGATCCAGGGGCTGACCATCACGATCCCGGTCTTGTGCTTCTATTACTTCTTCCGGATGAAGATCAACGGGTTCCAGGTCGAGCTGATGGAATACGCAGGGCGCAGCCGGGAGCGAGGTGACGGCGGCGCGACGCCGGGCCGGTAAGGAAGCAGGCTTTCATCCCATGGACGACCACTTCCTGGAGCAGGAATTCGAGGCGGACATCGACCTGACGCCGCTGATCGACGTCATCTTCATGCTGCTGCTGTTCTTCATCCTGGCCTCGACCTTCAGCCAGCCGGCGCTGCGGGTGACCCTGCCCGCCGCCGCGACGGCGGCGCCCGTTCCGAACGACCCGCCCCGGCTCGTTTTTTCCGTCGACGCGCAGGGCGCGCTGTTCCATCTCGGCGCGCCGCTGGCCCTCGCGGACCTGCCGGCCCGGCTGGAGGCGGCAACGGAACAGCCGGTGGAACTGCACGTGGACCGCGCCGCGCCGTTCCAGTCGTTTATCTCCGTGCTCGACCGGATGCGCGCCTGCGGGAGAAACGATGTGCTCATCACCGCGCAGCCCGAATAGCCGGCCGGATCCCGCCGATCGCGCCTGCACGGTAATCGGGCTGGCGGTCCTGCTCGCGGGAATCCTCCCGCTCCTGGCATGGGAATGGACAGGGCCGCGGTCGGGCGAGGTCGAGCTGTTTCCGGAAACCGCGCTGCGCCTCGCCCTGGCGCCGGTCCCCGCCGTGGCCGCCCCGCCCCCGGAGCCGCCGGCCCTCGAACCGCCGCCTCCCGCCTCGGAGCCCGAACCGGCCGCCCCGCCGGAATCGGCGCCGGCACCCGGGCCGGCCCCCGAGAGCGCGCCGCCGGAAATTCCGCCCGCGCCGTCCGAGGCCGAGCAGCCGCCGGTGGAAACCCCGGGCGACGCCGGCCGGGAGGAGGCGATCCAAGAGCAATGGTTCGGCGAGCTGCGCCGGCGGATCGAGGAAAACAAGTTCTATCCCGGAGGCGCCCGTTTCTCCAAGGAGACCGGGACCGTGACCCTGCGCGTGCGCATCAGCGCCGGCGCGGAGATCATCGGGTCGGAGGTCGTGTCGAACACGGGCTCGGGGCGGCTGGCGGAGGGCGCGCAGGCCATCCTGCGGCGGGCGGCGGCGAGCCCGCTCGGAACCAACCGGCTGGCCGCGGAAATCCAGGCGCAGGTGCCGATCACCTATCGCATGACCGGGCGTTGAGCGATGGCGGGGCGGCTTACGGCTTGGCCGCGAGGGCCGCGTCGCGCGTGTCGTAGAACTTCAGCAGGGACCCCAGGCCCAGCAGGTCCATGGTGCGGACAAGCTTCCGGTTGACGTTGCAGAGGGCGAACCAGCCGAGGTGGCCGAAGCAGGTCCGGTGATACTTGGCCAGCAGGCCGAGGCCGCGGCTGTTGATGTAGGTCAATTCCTGGCAATCCAGCAGGACATATCCGCCGGGCTTCGCCGCGACGGGATCGAGGGCCATGCGGAACTGCTCGATGGTGGCGGAATCCACCGGCCCCGCCACGGTGACCACCGTGACGTTGCCGATCTGTTCCGTGAACATCTTGAGTTCGGGATTCGCCATCGCTCTCCTTTCACCCTCCACCCGGCACCGTCGCGAATCTATTTCCTTTTACTCAAGAACGACGCCCGCGTCAAGAAAGACCGCCATGAAAAAACGAGCTCGGCTATCGATCCCCCGCCGAAGCGCCGGCTTTCAGGGGATCCGTTTCGACGCGGCGCAGTTCCTCCGCGCGGTCCGGGGCCAGATCGGTCCGCAAAAAATCGCCGGCATCCGGCAGCAGCACGGTGACCGCCGATTTGCCGTCGAGCCACGCGGCCCCATCGCGCAATTCGAAATCCAGGACGTGCCCGCCCCCGGTCCGCTCGCGGGTCAGGAAGTGGAAATGCCAACCCGGCACGTTCACGCCCTTGGCGAACGGCGGGCTCCAGAAGCCGACCAGGTTCCCCTCCACGTCGGTGAATTCGAAAACGGACTGGTTCTTCGTGACCTCCGCCAGCGGAACGTAGGGCGGCGCCTGCCGGGGCACGGAACGGGTCGTGACGCGGTGGAAGCGGCCGTAGGCCCACACGGCATAGAAGTGGTTCGGCGTGGGCAACTGCCGGCTCAAGTCCTCCTGGAAGGCCGCGTACGTGAGGCCGGACAGCGGCCGGCCTTCATATTGATCCGGATGGAAGAAGGCTACCGTCGCAAACGGGGTGGTCTCGGCGCCGGGCGCCTTTTCCACGCGCCCGTCGGCCCGGATGGCATACACCGCGCCGCCCAGCAGGGTCATCTCGCCGTCCAGCTTGTCGAAGGTCCCGATGCCGAAATCGCCGTGCCGCCGCAGCTCCGAGCACGGCAGGCGGCCGTCATAGTCGCCGGCCAGGAGGGCATCGATCACCGAATACTGGGTGACGAGATCGGGCCCCCGGGCGGCGCGGTGCGCGCAACCCGGGGCCAGCAGCGCCAGCCCGGCGGCCAGCCCTATGCCGAAGATCCTGATCATGAGACCCGTTTACAGGAGCCAGCCGAAGGCCAGCGAGACCATCAGGTTGTTGTTCGCGATGCCGGCGCTGTCCTCGTACGATTCGCCGTCCTCCACGATCAGCATGTCGCCCGTGATCTCGGGAATGTCCTGGTAGTCCACGGCGCCGGACAGGAAGAACTGCTTGCCGATCCGGTAACTCCCGGACACGCCGAGCGCGAAGAAATCGCCGCCGTCGAAGTCCTCCTCGAAATGCAGATCCCGCAGGATGTGATGGTCTTTGTCCTCGGCGCTGACCAGCGGGCTGTAGAGGGCGTAGGCGTTCCAGCCCAGCGGGCCGGCGCGCCCGTCCAGGTTCAGGCCGACGTAGGGGATGTCGAAGGTCTGCTGGTAATCGATGACGTTCTGCCCCTCGAAGCTCCCGATGGTGTCGCGGAAGCCGAAGGTGCTGTAGATGAATTCCTGCCCGCTGTCGCTCCACTCCCAGTAGTCGTGCTTGAAGCCCAGCACGCCGCGGATCCCGATCTCCGGCCGGCCGTAGATCAGGTAATTGGCGTTGATATCCAGGCTGTAGGCGCTTTCGACGTCCACCTCGCTGCGGGAGTAGTCGGTCCAGTCCATGCCCGGAATGAACCAGTCGTAGTCCTTCATCTCCCCGTCGCCCTGGGTGAGGGCCACCCAGAATCCCGCGTTGCACCCGAGCTTGCCGGCGGCCGCGGAGAGCACGGCGCCGCCCATGGCCAGCCCGGACAGATCCCAGTTCAATTCGCTCAACTTGTAGTCGTCCATCTCCGGCTCGTAGACCAGCTCGTCGGCCTGGCCGTCCAGCAGGCCCACCGAGCCGCGCAGCGAAAAGGCGTATGGCTTTTCCTTGGACGGTTCCAGCAACGGGTCCTGCGAAGCGTGCAGCGCCAGCGACACCTGCGCCCCCGCCAGCACCAGCAAGGCCGAGCACATCGACACCCAGGCCGATCCGCGAATCATGTTGTCCTCCTCGTTGCGATTGCCGCGAACACGGTCGCGCTCTGCCCGCTATGTATAATCGTACGGTCCTGCGCATCCAAGGCTTTTCCGACAAAAACAGCCTACCGGCGCCCGGCGGAAGGGAGTAGAGTCGGTCCCGCATGGACCCAGCCCCGACAGCGGCCGGCCGCCTTTTCGCGCGCGGCGGCGCGCCGGCGATCTTCCTCGTCGCCCTGCTCGCCCGGCTGGCGGTCCTGCTTCCCCTCCACGCCCACCCGCTGTACGGCGTTCCCATTGTCGACGCGGCTTCCTACGCCGACCAGGCCCGGGCGCTGGCGGCCGGCGCGCCGGCGGGCGAGGCGCTGTTCTGGCAGCCGATCTTCTACCCGCTCTGGCTTTCCGTGGTTTTCCGCGCATTCGGCCCCTCGCTGCTCGCGGCGCGGATGCTCCAGGCCGTGCTGGGCGCGGCGGCCTGTGTCCTGGTCTACTTTCTCACGCGCCGGCTGGGCGGGCGCCTCACGGCCGTCGCGGCGGGGCTGATCCTGGCCTTGTACGGGCCCGTGATCGCCCTGGAAGCCGACCTGCTTTCGGAGGGCTGGGCCGTGTTCTGGACCGCCCTGCTGCTCTGGCTGCTCCAGCGCGCGCAGACCGAGCCGCGGCCCGGGACGCTCGCGGCGCTGGGCGTCGCCGGCGGCCTGGCCGCGCTCACCCGGCCGACATTCCTGCCCTTTACGCTCGGCGCGGGCCTGTGGCTCACCGCCCTCCGGGTCCGGCGGTACGGCTGGAAGGCCGGCCTGGACACGGCCGGCACGCTGGCGATGGGCCTGCTGGCCGTCCTCCTGCCGGCGGCGGCGTTCGGCCGCCAGCACACGGGCCGGTTCACCGCGTTCCCCTCCAGCTCCGGCCTGAACCTTTACCTCGGCAACAACCCGCGATGGATCGAAACGGTCTCCATCCGCCCCGGCGTCGAGTGGATGGAGTTGATCCGCGAGCCGCAGCGCGCGGGCCTTTCGGACATCTGGGATCAATCCGACTACTTCCGGAACAAGGTCGCCGGGTACGCCCGCTCCCAGCCCGGCGCCTTCGCGGCCGGGCTGCTGCAAAAGGCCGCCCGCTTCCTCTGCTCGCGGGAGATCCCCCGCAACCACGACCTCTACTCGCTGCGCGAAGCCGCGCCCGTCCTGAAGCCGCTGCTCTGGAAGGCCGGCGGGTTCGGATTCCCCTTCGGGCTGCTCCTGCCCCTCGCCCTGCTCGGGTTGGCCGCGCGTCGCCGGCAGCTGGGCGCGGCGTGGCTGTTCCTTCTGCTGTATTCGCCCGCGGTGATCGCGGTCTTCGTCTCCGACCGCTACCGCGCGCCCGCGGTCCCGGCGCTGGCGGTCGCCGCGGCTCTCGGCCTGGCCTGGCTCTGGGAGCAGCGCGCTAACCGGACGCGCCTGGCCGGGGCGCTCGCGGCGCTCGCGGCCGCGGCCGCGCTGACCAGCGTCGCGCGCGCGTATCCCGAGGAGCAACTCGCGTTCGAGGCGGAGCGGAACTGGGCGGCCGGCCAGCGCCTGGCCGCGGAAGGCCGGCCCGCCGAGGCCGAGGCCTGTCTTCGCCGCGCGACGGAGATCGATCCGCGGATGGTGGACGCGTGGAACAGCCTGGGCGTGCTGCTCGAGCAGGGGGGCCGCCGCGCGGACGCGATCGACGCCTATCGCCGCGCCGTCGCCCTCGATCCGTCCAACGAGGGCCCGCGCTTCAATCTCGAGGCGGCCCGGCTTCCAGCTTCCGGTTCGTCTGCTCCAGCCGCCGGGCCATCTCCTTGAGCAGGTCGAAGACGATGGCCGGGTTCTCGCCGAGGATGACCTCGAAGTTCTTCTGCGAGATCGCCGCCAATCGCGTTCCGGGCCCCGACGCGACGGCGGTCGCCGCGCGCGGCGCGCCGAGGAGCATGGACATCTCGCCGAAATACTCGCCCGGGCCCATCACCCGCAGTTCCCGGCCGGCCCGCGTCAGCCGGACGGAACCCTCCAGGACGTAGAACATCTCCGCGCCCGGATCGCCCTCGCGGAACAGCACCTCGCCGTCCGCGGCCGCGCGCACGAACCGGCCCAGCAATACCCGGGAGGTCCGCGCTTCCGGCCCGCCGGCGAAGAGCCGGCGCAGCAGGAGGGCGTCGCGCCGCTGGGTCATGGCCACCACCTCGGCGCCGAAGAGCAGGACGGCGAAGGTGTAGTAGGCCCAGACCAGGAGCAGGAAGATCGCCTTGAGCGAGCCGAAGGCATAGCCGTAATTCGGATTGTATTTCAGGATCAGGCCGAAGAGCGGGCGCACGACGGCCAGGAGCGCCGCGGCGGCGAGCGCCCCCGCCAGCAGGTGGGGCAGCCGGATCTTTCCGGGCGCGAACACGCGGTAGAAGAAGGCCAGCACGCCGACCGCCAGCGCGGCGCTCCCCAGGGCGCGCGCACAGGCCAGCGCCGCGCCCGCCCGCGCGAGCAGCCGCACCGGGCCCAGCGACGCGTAGACCTTGCCGCCCGCCATCAGCAGGAACAGCAGGAGCAGCACGAGGACGGCGGACAGGTCGAGCAGCTTGCTCCGCAGGAAAGAGGCGCGGTGGGCCGCGCGGAAGATCCTTCGCACGGCGGCGCGGATCGCGCCCGCGAACGGCATCAGCGACCAGAACAGCAGCACGACGCTGATCAGGCCCCAGGCGCGGCCGCGGGCGACGGACAGGAGATCCACCAGCAGCGCCCGGTTGAACGACGGGAAGAGACGCGCCGCCAGGTCTTCGACACCGGCGAGGACGGCCTCCGAGGACTGGAGGAACAGGCCGAGCAGGTAGATCACGAGCAGCAGCAGGGGCATGAGAGCCAGGAACCCGTAGTAGGCCAGCGTCGCGGCGCTCGCCATGTCGCGGTTGGCGGAGAACGACTGCCCGGCCTCGCGGAGGACCAGCCAGAGGGAGGAGCCCGCCACGCGGAGACGCTCCGGCGCCCGGATGCGGACGTCAGCGCTCATGCGCCTTCACCGGGTCCACCCGGTATTCCCGGATGACGTCGAGCGTCTTGCGCTTCTTTTCGCGCGGGCCCGGCTCGGCGGGATAGCCGAGGCTCAGAATGATGTCCACGCGCGCGGAGCGCGGGAGGCGCAGCACCTTCTTCACGCCCCGCTCGTTGAACCACCCGAGCCAGCAGGTGCCCAAGCCCTCCTCCGCCGCCTGCAGGGCCAGGTGTTCGCCCGCGATGCCGATGTCCACCAGGCTGTACTGGATGCCGCGGAACTGCCCGCCGAGCTGCGCCGCGTACTTCGAGCGCTCCGTGACGATGACGATCAGCACGGGGGCCTGCTCGACAAAACGGTTCATCCGGTAAATTCCCTTGAACGCCTCGCCCACGAGCCGGCCGCGCAGGGGCTCGGAATCCACCACGATGAATTTCCAGGGCTGGGAGTTGCAGGCCGACGGGGCCAGCCGGGCCGCCTCGAGGCAGCGCTCCAGCGCCTCGCGGGGCACGGGCGCCGGCGCGTAACGGCGCGTGCTCTCCCTCCGGGCCGCCAGTTCGAGAAAGGACATGGCCATAACGTAACTCCGCGCCCCGCAGGGTCAAGCGGGATCGCGCTCCGAGGCGATGGTTCGGAAGAGCTGCAGCAACGCGCGCGACGCGGGATGGTCCGGCGGCATGCGCTCCGGGTGCCACTGCACGGCCATCACGGGGATGCCGTCCGCCTCGACGGCCTCGACGATCCCCGCCGGCGAGCGCGCCGCGATCTTCAGTCCGCGGCCCGGCGCCGCCGGATCCACGGCCTGGTGATGCGCGCTGTTGACGTCCGTCCGCGGCCCCAGCACGGAGGCAAGACGGCTCCGCGCTTCCACCTCCACCGGATGCCCGCTGTCCCGGCCCTCCACCTGCGCATGAACCTCGCGCGCTGCCGGGCAGATGTCGGGGATATGCTGGATCAGCCGGCCGCCCAGCGCGACGCCGACGACCTGGATGCCGCGGCAGATCCCGAAGACGGGGCGGCGGGCTTCGAGGGCGGCGCGGACCAGCATGATCTCGAATACGTCGCGCGCTCGATTCACGGCATCCGTGCGCGGTTGACGCGCGGCGCCGTACAGGTCCGGGTCCACGTCCCCGCCGCCGGTCAGCAGCAGGGCTTCGAACGACGCGGGCACGGGGTCGCCCGGCCGGACCCACTCCGCCGGAACTCCGGCGGACGCCAGCCAGCGCGCGTAGCGCCGGTCCGCCTCGTCCCGCAACGTGCTGGACACCAGCCATGTCATGCCCGGGGCATCCTTGACCTTTCCGGCATCCTAGCGAATATTCCGCCGCATGAACATCGAATGCATCGTGGTGGGGCCGTTCGAGGTGAACAGCTACATCGCTCACCGGGGCGCCGGCGGCGAGGCGCTGGTGATCGATCCGGGCGCCGACGCGGATCTTCTGCGCGACGCCCTGCGCCGCCTGCGCCTGCGGCCCGCGGCCTACCTGCTGACCCACGGCCACGTTGATCACGTGAGCGCCCTCGCCGCCCTGCACCGCGAATGGCCGGCCCCGGTGATCCTGCACGAACTCGACGCGCCATGGGCCTTCACCCCGGTGAACGAACTCCCGCCGTACTATGCCGCCCCGGCCGCCCCCGCGGGCGCGCCCTGCCTCGTCAAGGACGGGGAGGCCCGGACCGACGGCCCGTTCCGGTACCGCGTCATCGCCACGCCGGGCCACACGCCGGGCGGGGTGGCGTTCCACCTGCCCGACGAGCGCGTGTTGTTCGCCGGCGATACGTTGTTCCAGGGCACCGTCGGCCGGACGGACCTGCCGGGAGGCGACGCCCGCGCGCTGGCGCGTTCGGTCCTGCAGCTCGGGGAACTCCCGGACGACACCCGCGTGTTCCCCGGGCACGGACCCGCGACCACGATCGGCGAGGAGAAGCGCTCGAATTTTTTCATGCACCGCGCGGCGTCCTGACTGCGCCGGGCGGGATCAATCGGGCGTGACGGGATTCTCGCCGGCCGGCTTCTCCGGCGCGTCGGCGGGCTCGCCCTTGGCCACGGGATGCCAGTCGCCGGCATAGCCGAGGATGATGTCCTGCTCGGCCGTGCGGATGAGTTCGAAAACGAGGTTCTGGACCTGCCGGTTGCCGACGCGTCCCTTATCCATGGTCAGGTGCACGTGGGTGATCGGCCGGTTGGGCAGGTTGACCGGCGTCACGAGAAGGTCGATCCCCTCGGCCGAAGCCCGTTCCCCGCCCTCGGCGTCCCACCAGGCGAGGCGGGCGGCGCGCACTTCCAACGCCACGTGCTCAAACCACGAGGCCGTGTTGGTCGGCGCCCCTTCGGCGGAGGGCGCGGCCGGGCCCGCCTCGTTCCCGTCTCCCGGCGCAGACGACCCGGCGGCCTCCGGGGCCGGCAGTTCGAACCCGCCCCACTGCGCGACCTGCGCGCCCAGCGGTTCGAGCGCGGCCGGCTCCCATCGGCCCGAGGAACCGGGCGCGAAGGTGATAGCCCCTCCGCGAATGACGACGCGCTGGAACAGGGGCCCGGGGCGGACCAGGCCGGACAGCGACCAGCCCAGCACCACCTCGTGCGCCCGGATCCCCGGCCGGCCGTTCTTCTCGCTGTCGCGGGAGGCCAGGCCCTCCAGCCGGAGGTTCAGGCCGGGCGTGGCCTCCACCCGCTTGAGCGATACCGGAAGGCCGAGCGCGCGCTCCAGGCGATCCTCCACCGAGAGGCGGAAGCCCTGCGTCCGGCTGGCCAGGAACAAGCCGAGGTAGACGATGCCGGCCAGGCAGACGAGCACGCCGAGGATGTGCGCCACGGGCCCGGACGAGCCCGGGCGGCGCTCCTCGGTGATGCGGTAGGCTGGATCTTTGCCCCGTCCCATGCCGTCTCTTTCAACTCTTCAAAAGCTCTGCCGCGCGGCGGCGCGCCGCCAACACGGCTTCCACGAAGGACTCGAATACCCCTTTCTCCCGCAGGACGTTCAGGGCGGCCTCGGTCGTGCCCCCCTTCGACGTGACCCGCGCCCGCAGCTCGGCGGGCGGCAGGCCGGTTTCCTTCATGAGCCGAGCCGCGCCCTCGATGGTGGCCACGGTGAGATCGCGCGCCGTCCCGGCATCGAGTTGCATCTTCTCCGCCGCGTGCAACAGGACCTCGGCGAGGAAGAACACGTAGGCCGGGCCGCTCCCGCTGACCGCCGTGACGGCGTCCATGTCGGCTTCCTTCACGCGGGCCACCAGGCCGACGGACGCCATGAGCGCGCCCGCGGTCGCCAGGTCCGGCTCCGTCGCCCATCGCCCGCCGCACAGGGCCGAGGCCCCGGCCTGGACCAGGGAGGGCGTATTGGGCATGACGCGGACGACGCGCGTGCCCTCGCCGAGCCCGTCCTCGAGGCTCGTGGTGGGGATGCCGGCGGCGATGGTCATGACCAGGGCCGTCTTCGGGATCGCGCCGCGCAGTTCTCCGAGCACCTCGGCCATCGCCTGCGGCTTCACGGCCAGCACCACCACGTCCGCACGGCGCACCGCCTCGCGGTTGGCGGTGAGGGCGCGCACGCCGAAGTGCTTTTCAAAGTATTCCCTCCGCTCGGGACGCACATCGGTCACGCCGATCGCATTCCGGGGACAAAGCCCGCCGCCGAGGATGCCCTTGACGAGGGCCTCGGCCATGTTGCCCGCGCCGATGAAAACCACGTTGCCGACGTCCGGCTTCGCCACGCTCATGTGCGTTCCCTTTCCCCGAAAAGGGCCGTCCCCACGCGGACCCACGTGGCGCCCTCCTCGATCGCGATCTCCAGGTCATGGGTCATGCCCATCGACAGTTCGTCCAGCGCGAAGCCGGTTTCGCCGCGCCAGGCGTCCCGCAGTTCCCGCAGCCGCCTGAACCACGGCCGGGCCTCCGCCGGGTCCTCCGTGAACGGCGGCATGGTCATCAAGCCCCGGACTTCCACGTTGTCGAGTTCATTCGCCCGGGCCAGCAGGGCCGGCACGTCCGCGGGCGCGAGGCCGAACTTCGAGCTTTCCCCGGAGACGTTGACCTCGAGGAGCACGGGCATGACCTTGCCTGCCTCGGCGCTGGCGCGGTCCACGGCTTCCAGCAGCCGCGCGGAATCCACGGAATGAATGTAGTCGAAAAGCTGGGCCGCCACGGCGGCCTTGTTGCGCTGGAGGTGGCCGACAAGATGCCACGACAGCCGGCCGGGACACTGCGGGATCTTGGCCTGCGCCTCCTGGACCTTGCTCTCCCCGAACACGGTCAGCCCGCACTCCACGGCCTCGCGGACGCGGTCCGGCCCGTGCGTCTTGGACACGGCGACCAGGCGCGCGCCGCCCGGATCGCGCCCGGCGCGCGCACACGCCGACTCCATCCGCTCCCGAACGGCCTGCAACCGCTCTGCCAAACCCGAGTCCATGCTGTCCGCCTTATACCGGAATTTCCAATGATTGGAAAAAAGAATCGCCGGGTTTTCCAATCATTGGAAAAACATGGTACCGTGCCGGCAAACGGAAACGGGAGGAGCGCATGAGTCGGCAGGAAACGATTTCGCTGGAGCAGGGCCGGGCGGAAGGCCACGTCTCGCCGATCGGGCCCGTCAACCTGGTGTGGATCACCGCGCCGAACGGGATGATCGGCTGCGGCGCGTTCGACGTCGTCGGGCTGGAGCGGTTCCGCTACGCGGCCGCCCGCATGAAGGGCGCGGGCGGAAAGGTCATCGCCTCGATCGAGGACCTGCTCGAAGGCGAGGTGCGCGAGGCCAACGCGTTCGCGCGGGAAAAGGGGATCGAGGCCGGCCTGAGCGGCCGCGCGGCGCTGGCAAAGCTGCTCGGTTGATTCAGCGTTCGAACGGGTCGCGCGCGACGGGCTGGCCGCAGTACATGCAGTAGGGCCGGCGCTTTTCCATCGGGCGGCTGCACTTCGGGCAGAGCGAGGGCGGCTCGGGCGCGACGCGGCCGTCCAGCTTGCCGTCGCGACGGTCGATCTCGTGAATCCGCCGGAGCAGTTCCTCCTCGGGAAGATCGAATTTTTCCGCGAGGATGCTCCAGAGCGCCTCCGCGATCATCAGCAACCGCTCCACCTCCGCGCGGAGCGTCTGGATCTCGATTCGGTCCCGGACGGCCCCGGCGTCCGTCCGGGCGACGGCGTAGTCCGGGTTCTGAAAGACGGATCGAAAGAAATGGTCCGGCATGCTGGTCTCCTTTCGGCGGCGCCCGCCGTCGGCTTTCTACCGCGAACCGGCCACCGGCTTCAAGACCGCGTAGGTGGGCAACCCGATGGCCCCGAACCGGTCCAGGATGTCCGAGGCCGGCGGGTCGCCGGGCTGCTCGGCCTGGAACTTGACCACGAGGTACCCCGCCAGGCGGGCGGCGACGGCAGGATCCTTGAACGTGGTCTTTTCCATCACGAGGCAGTTCTTGCACCAGGTCGCCCAGAAATCGAGGAAGACGGGCCGGCCTTCGCGCGCGGCCTCGTCCAGGGCCGCGGCCAGGCCTTCGGCCGAATCCACCTTGCGCAGGTTCGAGGCGCCGGTTTTCACGGCCGGCGGCGGCGGGGGCGGACGGAACAGGCGGTACGCCGTATAGCCGTAGTACAGCGCCAGCAGCAGGATAAGCACGCCGAACAGGTTGCGGACCACGGTCATCCAGCGGCCGGGCTTGGGCAGGAACGACAGGCCCGCGCCCGCCAGCGGCCACGGCAGCGCCATCCCGAGGCCGAGCACGAACGGCAGCAGGAGGCCCAGCGCGATGCCGCGCCCGTAGAGATGGCCGGCCAGCACGAGCACGGAGATCAGCACCGGCGCCACGCACGCCCCGGCCAGCAGCGCGGAAACGGCGCCCATGACCAGGGCCACGGTGTACCCGCCCCGCCTCCCCTCCGCCCCGCCCCCCTGGAACCGGCTCAAGTTGATCTCGAACACGTCAAACATGGCTAGCGACAGCGCCACGAACAGCCCGGCCATGGCCGCGTTGAACCAGGGCGACGCGTTGAGCGCGCCGAACCGCGCGCCGGTCAGCACGACGATCACGCCTAGGAGGCCGTAGGCGAGCGCCATGCCCAGGCCGTACACGCCGCCCAGCGCGAAACCGCGCCGGCGGGAACCGGCGCGCGCCCCGGCCCCGATGATGGCCAGGTTGACGGGGATCATGGGCAACACGCACGGCGTGAGGTTGAGCGCCACGCCGCCGGCGAGGATCAGCGCCAGGGTGGCGAGCCAGCCCAGCTTCTGCCAGCGCGCCACGAGCCCGTCGCCGGCCGCCGCACCGGATTCCGCCTGCCCGAGGAACTCCAGCAGCGCCTCCGGTTTCACGTAACCCGCCGCCGTGCCCGCCACGCTGAACCGCTCGAGCGCCGCGCGCCAGTCGCCGGCCGCCGGCGACGCAGGGCCGGGCGCGACCGGGAGGGCCGGGCTATCCCCCGCAGCGGCGCCCACGGGGACGATCCGCTTTTCGGGGAAATAACAGACGGACGCGTCGCAGCCCTGGAAGGAGACTTCGACTTCGAGGACGCCCGCGGCCACGGGCAACTGGTACAACCGGTCGTGCGGCTTGTCCAAGACAGCCTTTTCCCCGCCGCTGTGCTTGTCCCGGACCCGGGTCGGCGTCGGCGCTTCCGCCAGGACCAGTTCGGCGCCGGCGCGGGCGGCCACGTGAATCGAGTCCGCGTAGAGATAGTGGCCCGGCGGATACTGGAAATGGACGCGGACGTGCGGCTGCCCCTCCCGCTGATCGAAGGACGCGGTAACGACAAAAGGACTCTCGGCGGCCAGCGCGGTCCCGGCCGACAGGAGCAACCCCGCGAGCCGATGGAACCGAATCCCCCTCATCGCGCGGCTTTCTACGGCGAGGCCGGGGCGCCTTTAGTTTCCGCGAGGAGGGCCGAGATGTCCGCCCGCAACTGCTCCACGGGAACCACGCCCAGATAGCTCTTGCGCACCTTGCCCTGGGCGTCGAGCAGGAACTTGGTGGGCACGGCGCGGATGCCGCCATAGGCGGCCTGGATGTCAGGCCCGGCCAATCCCACGGGATAGGGAATCTCGAACCGGCCCACGGCCTGGGCCACCGACTCGGCGGCGCCCTGGTCCACGGTCATGCCGACGAGGACGAATCCCTGGTCCTTGAGTTCCTCGAAGAGGCGGGCGAGTTCGGGCAGTTCGGAGCGGCACGGCGGGCACCACGTGGCCCAGAAGTCCAGCAGTGCGACCCGGCCGCGGAAGGAGTTCAGGTCGATGGACTCACCGGCGGCCTTGAGCGACGGGATGAAAAAGGCGGAGGCGGCGGGCCCGGAGGGGGACACCTCGGGTTGCGCGGCCCGGTCTTCGCCGGATGGGCCGCATCCCGCCAGCGCAACCGCTACGAAGGCCGCCCATCCCTTTATCCGTGGCCTGAAATTCATGATACGCTCTCCGTTTACCCGGTAAGGATACGTTATCCGGCCGGGGATTCAAGAACCTCGGCGGCGGACGGGGCCAGGAGTATAACAATACCATTCACACTCGTGAATTAATTTATTACCTTCGCCACAGGGGAAACGGCGGCAGGGAGCGCCGAAGGCAACGGATCCTAAAATGGCGGCCCCCGCAATATCCTGCTTGCGCAAGGGCGGGCGCATTTCTATAGTGCGCGTGGGTTAACGCGTTTGACGAGACAAGCAAGGGTGAACACGTGAAGAAGAGGACCCGCTGGGGCCCGCCGGGATGGCCGTGGGAGCTGGAATTGCTGGCCTTGGTCTTTGTCGTCACGGCCATCGTCGTCCCCTACTACCTCCAGGCGCAGACGACGGAGTCCCCCCAACTCTCGATCCTGGCCCAGGCCGAACAGGCCCAGGCTTCCCAGCGCGGAAGCTGGCAGGACCTCCAGGAATTCATCTGGGCCGTGATCATCGTCGGGCTGTACCTGGCGCACCTTGTGGTCGCCAGCTCCAGCATCGACTACATGTCCACGCCCTTCACCCACCTGTTTTCCCCGCTCTTATTTTCCATGATCACGTACTACCGGCTGTACACGCTGGTGAAAGATTCGCCGACCGCCACGGCGATCGTGAGCGGTTCGCCGCTGGAGATCGCCCTCTGGGTCCTCGGCGTCCTCGTCATCACCTTCATGGTCGCCCGCATCCGGATGGCCCGCTACATGCTCAACTTCAAGCACGTGGACTGGGACCTCACGACGCCCACCCTCTTCGATCGGTCCTTCTGGGAACTGGCCGTGTACCTCCGGCCGCTCATCTATCCCCCGCGCCTCTACCGCGCCTGCCCCAACGGCATCCTGATCGAGGGCTGGGTGTATGCCATGCCCATCCCCTTCGAGACCATCCATTCCGTGGACGCCGTCCAGGGGGCCGGCTTCCTGTCGTCCGGTTATTGCCTCGCGACCTCGGCGAAATCCCTGGTCCGGCTGCAGATCTCGGAAAAGGCCGAGCCCCTGCTGATCTCCCCGAAGGACCGCGCCGAGTTCGTGCGCTACTGCGAGCAGCGGTTGAGCACGACGCGCCTGATCAAGATCCCGTCCGAGACGCGGCACGGCGCCGCCGGCACCACGACCCGCGGCTAGGGGCCGCCCGCCGCCCATGAACCCGATCGGCGACAGCCGCCCGCAGGAGGCGGCGCGCGAGATGGTCCGCACGCTCCGCGCCGCCGGATTCGACGCCTACTGGGCCGGCGGCTGCGTCCGCGACCGCCTGATGGGCCGGCCCGCCAAGGACATCGACATCGCCACCAGCGCGCGGCCGGAACAGGTCCAGGCCCTCTTCCCGAAGACCCTCGAGATCGGCAAGGCCTTCGGCGTGATCCAGGTGCTCCGGGACGGCTTCGCGTTCGAGGTCGCCACGTTCCGCCACGACCGGCCCTACCGCGACGGGCGGCATCCCGACGGCGTGGCCTTCACCAGCGCCGAGGAGGACGCGAAGCGCCGCGACTTCACCGTCAACGGGCTATTCTTCGACCCGATCGAGGACCGCGTGCTCGACTTCGTCGGCGGGCAGGACGACCTGCAGCGCCGCCTCATCCGGGCGATCGGCGATCCGGAAGCCCGCTTCCGCGAGGACCACCTTCGCCTCCTGCGGGCCGCCCGGTTCGCGTCGGCGCTGGAGTTCGACATCGAACCGGCCACCGCAGAGGCCGTCCGCCGGCTCGCTCCGCTGCTGGCGGACGTCAGCGCAGAGCGCGTCCAGCAGGAGCTGACGCGGCTCCTGGTCGAGTCCCCGCGCGCGGGTCGGGGCCTGGCCCTCTTGCGCGACCTGGGCCTGCTGGCCGTCGTGCTCCCGGAAGCCGAGCGGCTCGTCGGGCAGGAGCAGCCGCCGGCTTTTCATCCGGAAGGCGACGTCTTCACGCACACGGTCCTGATGCTGGACGCCATGAAGGATGCCACGCCGGAACTGGCCTGGAGCGTGCTGCTCCACGACATCGGCAAACCGCTCACGGCGACGCCGACGATCGAGCCGGACGGGTCCACCCGGATCCGTTTCAACGAGCACGACAGCGTCGGCGCCGATCTCGCCGAGCAGATCCTGCGGCGGCTCAAGATGCCGAACGACCTGGTGGACGCCGTCCGGCAGGGCGTGGCGAATCACATGCGGTTCATCAACGTCCCGCGGATGCGCCGGTCCAAGCTGCGCCAGATGGCCGGCGCGCCGACGTTCCCGATGGAACTCGAACTGCACCGGCTGGACTGCCTGGCCAGCCACAGCGACTTGAGCAACTACGAGTTCATGCGCCGGTTCATGGAGGAACTGAAAAACGAGCCGGTCCTCCCGCCGCCGTGGATTCGCGGCGACGACATCCTGGCTCTCGGCATCCCGCAGGGCCCGCGCGTCGGCTACTGGCACAAGAAGGCCTACGAAGCCCAACTGGAGAGCCGGTTCCCGGACCGCGAGGCGCTGCTGAACTGGATCCGTGAGGAGATCCGGGAACAGCCGGGCGGCGGCGTTCCCGCGGGGCCTACCCCAGGTCAATCGTAAAGCGGTTCGGCGCAGCCCGGCTTCGGGACGGCCGGTCCCGGACCTCGCGCAGGGCAAGGAATCGCTCGATGTCGGCGACGGCCAGCAGGCCGACGAGCCGGCCGCTCTCGATCACGGGAAAGACCGGCTGGCCCATCCGCCCGAGCTCCGCGCAGACCCGCGCCAGCGGGGCGTCGGGATGCAGGGCCATGAAATGGCGGCGGGCGGCCGATCCGACCTCCGCGGATTCCCCCCGGGCGCGGATCGCCTCGGCCCAATCCGCGCGTGTCAGGATCCCCACCAGCCGGCCGTCGGCCTCGACGGCGAAGTCCTCCTGTTTCCGGTGGACGGCCAACTCGAGACAGCGGCCCAGCGGCTCGGACGGATGGAGCACGACGGGATCCGCGAGCATGGCGTCGCGGACGCGTGCACCCCGGAGCGCGGCGCGGACCCGGACAACGCGCTCCTCGCGGCCGGCCCCGAGAAAGATGAAGACGCCGATGACCGCCAGGAAGGGATTCGTGTAGAGGCCCAGGGCCACGAAGCCGACCGCGAAGACCTGCCCGACCACCGCCGCCCAGCGCGTCGCGCGATCGCGCGGCAGGCGCCAACTCAACGCGCTGCGCAGGACGCGGCCGCCGTCCATCGGGAACGCCGGGATCAGGTTGAACACGGCCATCACCGCGTTGGCCTGCATCAACGTGTCCAGCCATTCCTGCCAGGCGCCGGCCGGCGGCTCCGCCGCGATCCAGGACGGAAACCCGCCGCGGATCAGCGCCAGCCCGAGGAAGAGGGCCACGTTCACCGCCGGGCCCGCGACCGCCACGAGAAACTCGTGGAGCGGGCGCTCGGGAATTTTCCTCATGAGCGCCACGCCTCCGATCGGCAGCAGCGTGATCGCCTGCACCTGGCCGCCGAACCGGATCGCGACCAGGCTGTGCCCCAGTTCGTGGAGGACCACGCAGGCGAAGAGCCCGGCCAGCAGGGACAGGGCCCAGGCCGCCGCCCGCCATCCATCCCCCTCGCCGCCCCACCAGGCGAACCAGCCGGCCAGCAGGAAGAAGGTCCAGTGGATCCGGATGTCCACGCCGAAAAGGCGCCCGATGGAGAACGACCCCTTCACGGGGCCACCGCGCCGCCGGACGCTTTGGCGGCCGCGGCCGGGCGGGGGCGGGAGAGCAGGCGCACTTCGTCGCCGGGCCCGAGGTCCAGCGGGCGGTGTTTCCGGAGGTAGCGGGCCACGGCCATGCGGGTATCCAGGTCGGTCAACTCGAAACGGGTATTGCTCTTCCCGACCAGCTTCCGCACGACCGGGTAGCGGCGGCCGCCGGACGCCAGGACGTAGCTGTTCATGGCGACTCGGTACCGCTTGCGGCCGTGCAGCTTGGAGCCGTCCGCCAGCCGCAGGTTGAGCACCCGGCGGCCCTCCGGCGCCGCGGGATCGAGGTCGTAGGCCAGCCCGCAGACGCCCTGGAACTGCGGGGTGCCCAGGTGCTGAACGTTTTCTTCCAGCACGGCTTTCAGTTCCGCGGCGGTCAGGGAGAGCAGGCCCACCCGGTTCTCGTAGGGGACCAGCCGCCACAGGTCCCCGCCGGTGATCGGCCCCGCGGGGATCGTGTCTTCCGCCAGGATGCCGTGCAGCACAATCTCCGCGCCCGTCTCCGCCGCGATCGCGTGCGCGAGGAGCTGCTGCGCGGGGGACTGGCCGGGCGGCTCGACGGAGGCGACGAGGTCGCGAACGGTGCGCCCCACGATCTTGCGGCGCTGCGCGGCGGCCTTGTCGAGTTCGGCTTGCACGACCGCCTGCAATTCCGCCGACGGTTCCACGTCGGCCCCGGCGGGCAGCAGCCGGCAGTCCACGCGCACCACGCCCTGCCGGACGGTGTCATAGACCAGGTCCACCCGGCCGAGCACGGTGGCGTAGTAGCCGGCCTGCGAGTACCAGACGTCGCGGATCTTGATGCCCGGCACGACCTGGTGCGAATGGCCGCCGAGGATGACGTCGAATTCCGGGAACGCGGCCGCGATCCGTTCCAGCTCGTTGGCCTCGTCGTCGCCGAAGGGCCGGACGCCCTGGTGCACCAGCAGCACGCGGATCTCCGCGCCGGCCTCCCGAACGGACGGCATGATCCGCCGCAGGGCCGGGACAGACGCTTCGAACTCCAGGGAGCCGAGATACTCGGGCAGGAACCAGCCGGGCATGCCCGGCGTGGTCAGCCCCACGAGGGCCACGCGGATGCCTTCCACCTCGCGGATCAGGTACGGATGGACGGCCGCCGCCGGGTTCGGCGCGCCGGGCCGGGACCGGATGTTCGCGCCCAGCGCGGGGGCCGGGGCCGACTCGAGCAACTTCTGGAACAGGCCCAGCCCCCAATCGAAATCGTGGTTCCCGATCACCCAGGCGTCGTATTTCAGCCAGGCCACGGCCTTGCGGGCGACGGCCGTCCTGGTGACCAGACTTTCCGGGCTGCCGATCCAGAGGTCGCCGCAGTCCACGAGCAGCGCGCCGGGCGCCTCGTCCCGCGCCTGCCGGATCAGGGTCGCGCACCGCAGCAGCCCGCCGACGTTCTCGTTCCCCTCGTAATCGCGGGTGGGCTCGACGAAGCCGTGCACGTCGGTCGTGTGCAGGATCGTCACGGCGATTTCGCGGGCGGCGACGGACGACGCCGCCAGGACCAGCGCGAGGAGTCCGGCCGCGATGGATTTCAACCCCTTCACGCCCGCCTCACGCGCTCTGCTCTTCCTTGTCCGGCGCGGAGGCCGGCTTCCCGGGCGATTCGGACGCCTCCAGCCTGGAGGCCACGAAGTCCCGGCTGATCCGGAGCCGCCGGGCGCCCGGCTTCTGCGGGACCTCGTACATGGCGTCGAGCATCACGCGCTCAAGCAGGGCGCGCAGGCCGCGGGCGCCCATCCCGCGCTCGCTCGCGCGGCGGGCCAGCTCGCGCAGGGCGGCGTTGCTGAAGGTCAGGTCCACGCCCTCCATAGCCATGAGTTTCATGTATTGTCGGACCATGGCGTTGCGCGGCTCGGTAAGGATCCGGACGAGATCGTCCTCCGTCAGCGGCTTGAGCGCGGAGACCACCGGGAGGCGGCCGACGAACTCGGGGATCAGCCCGAAGCGGACCAGGTCCTCCGGCTCAACGTGCTGCAGCAGCGCCCCCGGGCCGGCGGCCGCCGTCGCGGGCGCCCCGAAGCCGATCGCCCGCTTGCCCACGCGGCGCCGGACGATGTCCTCCAGCCCGACGAACGCGCCGCCGCAGATGAAGAGGATGTGCTCCGTGTTGATCTTGATGTATTCCTGCTGCGGGTGCTTCCGGCCGCCCTGCGGCGGCACGTTGGAGACGGTCCCCTCCAGGATCTTCAGCAGGCCCTGCTGCACGCCTTCGCCCGACACGTCGCGGGTGATGGACACGTTCTCCATCCGGCGCGCGATCTTGTCGATCTCGTCGATGTACACGATGCCCAGGCTGGCGCGCTCGATGTCGTGGTTCGCGGCCTGGATGAGCCGGAGCAGGACGTTCTCGACGTCCTCGCCTACGTAGCCGGCCTCGGTCAGCGTCGTCGCGTCGGAAATGCTGAACGGCACGTCCAGCAGGCGGGCCAGCGTCTTGGCCAGCAGCGTCTTGCCGGAGCCCGTCGGGCCGACGAGCAGGATGTTGCTCTTCTCGAGCTCGACGTCCGCGTGCTCGGGCGCCGCCCAGTCCTCGCGCACGTCCTTCAGCCGCTTGTAGTGGTTGTGGACGGCGACGGAGAGCACCTTCTTGGCGTGCTCCTGGCCGACGACGTACTCGTCCAGCGCGGCCTTGATCTCGTGGGGGCGCGGCACCTTGAGGCCGGGCTTCGCGGGCTTGGCCGCCTCCTTCGCGGGCCCCCGCTCGATCATCGAGTGGCAGAGCTGGACGCACTGGTCGCAGATATGGACCTGCGGGCCGGCGATCAACTGCCGCACCTCGGTAGCCGGGCGGCCGCAGAACGAACAGCGCTTCGTTTCCGGCTTCGTGGCCATGGCTCACCCGCCTTTCGCGGCGCCCTTCTTCCCCGTGACGACCTCGTCCACCAACCCGTAGGCTTTCGCCTCGTCGGCGGCCATGAAGAAATCGCGGTCCGTGTCCCGCGAGATCACCTCGAGCGACTTGCCCGTGTGCCGCGCGAGGATCTCGTTGAGGCGGTCGCGCAGCCGCAGGATCTCCTTGGCCTGGATGCTGATGTCCGAGGCCTGCCCCTCCACCCCGCCCCACGGCTGGTGGATCATGATCCGCGCGTTCGGCAGGGCGAACCGCCGTCCTGCCGAGCCCGCGGCCAGCAGGACCGCCGCCATGCTCGCCGCCTGCCCGACGCAGTAGGTCGTCACGGGGCACTTGAGGAACTGCATCGTGTCGTAGATCGCCAGCCCGGCCGTCACCGAGCCGCCCGGCGAGTTGATGTAGAGGTTGATGTCCTTCTCGGCGTCCTCGCTCTGGAGGAACAGCATCTGCGCGATCACCAGGTTGCTGATCTCGTCGCCGATCGCCGTGCCGATGAAGATGATCCGGTCCTTCAGGAGGCGCGAGTAGATGTCGTACGCGCGCTCGCCGCGCCCCGTCTGCTCCACCACCATCGGTATGAGAACCTGCGCCCGCTCGGTCATAGTGCCTCCCCGCTCTGCGCCCCGTGCCCCGGCAGGGCGGGCCCGGCCCGGGCCTGGGCGCCCTGCCGCCCAACCATGGATACTATTCCTCTTTTACCTTCGCCTGCGCGAGCAGGAAATCCAGCACCTTGTTCAGCCGGACCTCGAACCGGATGTCGTCCAGGCTGTCCTTCTTCTCCAGCTCGGCCCGGACCTCTTCCGGGGTCGAGCGGTAGCGCCGCGCCAGTTCCGCCAGCCGGCCGGCGAGGTCCTCCTCGGTCGCCTCGACCTTCTCCTGCTCGGCGATCCGGTGCAGGATGTAGCGCAGCTTGACCCGGTCCTGGGCCGTGCGGGCCGCGGCCTGGAAGACCTCTTCCTTCTTCTCCTCGATCGTCTCCTGCGGCACGCCGCGGGCGCGGTGGGTGCTGACGATGTCGTACACCGCGTCCCGCGTCTCGCGCTCGACGACGGACGCCGGCAGGTCGAGGGTCGTCTTCTCGATCAGGTACTTGACGATCTCCCCGCGCAGCCGGGCATGCTCCTGCTGCCCCTGCGCCGCGGCCAGGTCCTTGCGAATCTGGTCCCGGAGCGCCGCCTCGGATTCCATGCCCATCTTCTTGAAGAACTCCGCGTCCATCGCGGGCAGCTTCTTCTCGCGCACGCCCTTGACGGTGATGAAATAGTCGGCCTTCCTGCCCGCCAGCGCCTTCTCGAAGTAGTCGGCGGGGAAGTCCACGGCCAGCTGCTTGCGCTCCCCGGCGGACATCCCGACCAGCGCCGCCCCGAGGCCCGGGATGATCGATTCCGGCTGGGCCGGGATCAGCTGGTCCGTGACCTTGCCCAGCATCTCCATCTTCGGCGCCAGCTCGGCAACCGGCTTGCCGTCGGCCACGCCCTCGTAGTCCGTCATGGCCAGGTCGCCCGCCTGCACCGGGCGGCCGGCCACCTCCTCCCACGTCGCCGCGCGGTCGAGGATGTCCTTCACGACCTCGTCCACGGCGGCGGCGGTGACCTCCTGCTTCTTCTTCTGGAGCGGGATTTCCTTGTAGACCGGCAGCGTGAAGTCCGGCGACACGTCGAGCGTCAGCTTGAACACCATCGGCGCGCCCGCGACGTACGAGACGTCGTCCACGGCCAGGACCTCGATCACGTGAAGGTTGTGCTGCTTCACGGCCTCGCGGTAGCCCTCGGGAACGAGGCGGTCCTTGACTTCCTTCTGGATGTCCTGCGCGAACCGCTTGCCGACGACCTCGCGCGGCGCCCGGCCCGGCCGGAAGCCCGGGATCTTCGCCTCGCGGGCAAACTCGCCCAGGACCTCTTCATACGTAGCGTTGACCTGCTCCGCGGGCACTTCCACGCGGACGGACTTGCGGCAGGGACCGATGTCTTCGATTTGGATGTTCATTGTCAGGGATGGGGTTCGGGGTTCCCGCCTTCGCCAGGGCGACGGCGGACCAGCAGGGTTCAGGGTTCAGTTTTCAGGAAAATCCATTCACCATTCACTATTCACTCCCCCCTGAGCACCTTCGTGATCGCCGGCACCACCTCGGTCAGGTCGCCGACGATGGCATAGTCGGCCACGTCGAAGATCGGCGCGTTGGGGTCCTTGTTGATGGCGACGATGGTATCCGAGGAGCTCATGCCGACGAGGTGCTGGATCGCGCCGGAGATGCCGCAGGCGATATAGAGCTTCGGGCACACGGTCTTGCCCGTCTGGCCGACCTGGTGGAAGGACGAGATCCAGCCCGCGTCCACCGCGCCGCGGCTCGCGCCGACGGCCGCGCCCAGCTCCTTGGCCAGTTCGAAGAGCAGCTTGAAGTTGTCCGGCCCGCCCAGCCCGCGCCCGCCGGACACGATGATGTCCGCCTCGGCCACGTTGATCTCGTTGGTCATCTCGCGGATGACCTCGACGACCTTCGCCCGGCCGGCCCGGATGTCCATCACCTCTTCGATCAGCGTCCCCTTCCGCTGCGGGTCGGGGGCACCGGCCTTGAAGACCTTGTGGCGCACCGTAGCCATCTGCGGCCGGTGGTTCGGGCAGATGATGGTGGCCATGATGTTGCCGCCGAACGCGGGCCGGGTCTGGAGCAGGAGGTTTTCCTTGGGGTCGATCTCGAGGCCCGTGCAGTCCGCCGTCAGGCCGGTCTTCACCCGGATCGCGACGCGCGGGATGAACGTGCGGCCGATGCTCGTGCCGCCAGCGAGGACGACCTCGGGCTTGTGCTTCTTGACCAGTTCGGCAAAGACGTCCGCGTAGGCGTCCGAATCGAAACCGGCCAGCGCCGGATGGTCCGCCAGGATCACCTTGTCCGCGCCGCGCGCGAACAATTCGTCCACCTTGCCCTTCATGTCGTGGCCCAGCAGGACGCCCACCAGCTCGGTCTTCCGCTGGTCGGCCAGCTCGCGGCCCTTGGCCAGCAGCTCGAACGAGACGCCCTCGATATGCCCGCCGCGCTGCTCGACGTAGACCCAGATGCCCCGGTACGCGTCGAGCGGCCGGTCCGCCGGCGCGGCGGCCTCGGGCTTGTCCAGCTTCATGGCGTCGAACTTGCACGTCGGGACGCAGGCGCCGCACAGCGTGCAGGAGACCTCGACCTTGACGATGCGCTTGAACTTGCTCGGCGGCAGGCCGAGCTTGTCGCGCATCTCCAGCGTCAGCGCGCCGAACGGGCAGGCCTTGAGGCAGATCCCGCAGCCCGTGCATTTGTCCTGGATGATTTCAAGCGACATGGCGAACTCACTCCATCCCGGGGCCGCGGCCCCGTTAAATCACCTTCTGCTCCTTCAGGCGGCTGACGATCTCGCGGGCGGCGACGCTCGGCTCGGTGCCGTCGATGCGCACGCCGGAGCTTTTCTTGGGCGGGGTGAAGATCTTCACCACGCGGGTCGGCGAGCCCTTCAGGCCGATCTCCTTCGGGTCCGCCTTCACGGCCTCGGCGGTCAGGACCTTGATCTCGGCCTTCTTCGCCCGCATGCGGCCCTTGAGCGAGGCCATGCGCGGGACGTTCATTTCCTTGACCGTGGTGAGCACGCACGGCAGCGGCGCCTCGATCTTCTCGTAGCCGTCCTCGAACGTCCGCTCGATCAGCGCCTTGCCGTCCTTGACCTCCAGCTTGCGCACGTACGTGATCACCGGCCAGCCGAGGAACTCGGCGACGCCCGGCCCGACCTGCGCCGTGTCGCCGTCGATCGCCTGCTTGCCGCAGAAGACCAGGTCCACGGCGCCCAGCGTGCGGATGCCCTGGGCCAGCGCGTAGGAGGTCGCCCACGTGTCCGAGCCGGCGAAGGCGCGGTCGCAGAGCAGCACGATGTCGTCCGCGCCGCGGGCCATGGACTCGCGCAGCGCCGTCTCGGCCTGCGGCGGGCCCATGCACAACACGGTCACCTTCGCGCCGCCCGTTTCCTTGAGGACGAGGGCGGCCTCGAGGGCGTTCTCGTCGAAGGGATTGATGATCGCCTCGACGCCCTCGCGGATCAGCGTGTTCGTCTCCGGGTTGATCTGCACCTTCGTGGTGCCCGGAACCTGCTTGATGCATACGACGATGTGCATACGTTCTCCCGCGCGGTGAGGTAGGGCGCGTCCGCTGAACGCGCCGCCCGGGTTTTTGCACGAAGCGGCGCCCGGGCGCGCGGCGGCTTGAGCCAAGCCGCCCTACCGACGGCTTCCTACTTCTTCGACGCGTACTCCTTGATCAGCGCCGCGCCGATCACGTCGCGCTGGACCTGGTTGGTGCCCTCGTAGATCTGCAGGATCTTGGCGTCCCGCATCATCTTCTCGACGGGGTATTCCTTCATGTACCCGTAGCCGCCGAGGAGCTGCACGGCCCACGTGGTGACGTCCATGGCCACGTCGGTCGCGAAGAGCTTGATCATGGCCGAGTACTTCGAGATGTCCTTGGTGCTCTTGTCCGCCGTCCGGCAGACCGAGTAGAGCAGCGCGCGGGCGGCCTCGGTCTTCGTCGCCAGGTCCGCCAGCGTCCACTGGTAGCCCTGGTTTGCGATGATGGGCTTGCCGAACTGGACGCGCTGGCGCGCGTAGTTGATCACCTCGTCCAGCGCGCCCTGCGCCAGGCCCACGCCCTGCGCCGCGATGCCCGGCCGCGACACGTCGAACGTCTTCATGGCGATGATGAACCCCATGCCCTCGCGGCCGATGAGGTTCGCCGCCGGCACCTCGCAATCCTCGAAGATCAGTTCCCGCGTCGCCGAGGCGCGGATGCCCATCTTGTTTTCCTTCTTGCCGAACGTGAAGCCCGGCATGCCCTTCTCCAAGATGAAGAACGAGGCGCCGCGCGCGCCCTTGCTCCGGTCGGTCATGGCCATCACCGAGTAGGTATCCGCCTCGCCGCCGTTGGTGATCCACTGCTTCGTGCCGTTGAGGACGTACTTGTCGCCCTTCTTCACGGCCGTCGTCTGGATGCCGCCGGCGTCGCTGCCCGCGTTGGGCTCGGTCAGGGCGAAGGCGGCCAGCTTTTCGCCCTTCGCCAGGGGGGCGAGGTATTTCTTCTTCTGCTCGTCCGAGCCGCCGATGATGATCGGGTCCGCGCCGAGGGCGTTGGCGGCATAGGAGACGGACACGCCGATGCAGACGCGGCTCAACTCCTCGATGGCGATGACGAAATCCAGCATGCTCTCCGCGCCGAACCCGCCGTATTCCTCGGGGATGTACAGGCCCATCAGGTCCATCTTGCCCAATTCGTTGAGCAGTTCGCGCGGGAAGATATCCTTCTCATCCAGTTCGGCGCGAACGGGTTTCACCCGCTCTTCCGCGAACTCGCGCATGATGCTCCGAATTTCCTGTTGCTGTTCGGTCAGCCCATAATCCATTTCCGCCATGATATCCTTCCTCTCCGGGCGTTTGCGTCGCCGGTGGCCTGCTCCCGGTCCATCCGGGCGCGGCACAGTAAATACGGTTCGGGGCCGGGAATCAAGAGGTTTCCCGTCTTCGCCAAGGCCAGGGCGGGCAGGCGGGGTTCAGGGGACAGGAAGCCGGATCCGCCTTCTATTCACCATTCACTGCTCACCCCGCAGCCCCCACCCCCGCCACGGCCATCCACACAAACGCGCCGACGGTCGCGGCGGCGCAGAGGCCGGCGAGGGCGTTCCAGAGCGGATCGAACCGCTCCCCGCGGACCCGCTCGCGCTCGACCAGGAAGCCCAGTAGCGCGCCGGTGACCAGGCCGCCGGCGTGGGCGATGTTGTCCGCCCCCACCAGCAGGCCGAACACGAAGCCGTACACCGCCCAACGGAGGAAGAAATCGCGCTGCATCCGGCCCGCGAACCCGCCGTAGAAGTGCGCGTAGCTCATGCCGAACCCGATCAGGCCGAAGAGCGCGCCCGAGGCGCCGGCAACGATCGAGATCGGATCGCGGAACAGGATATCCGCCAGCCCGCCGCCGATCACCGCGAGCGTGTAGACCACGAAGAACCGCGCCCGGCCGACCTGCTCCTCCAGGACGGGCCCGACCTGCGAGAGGGCGATCATGTTGAAGGCGATGTGCATCAGCCCGATGTGGAGGTAGCCGTACGTGATCAGCCGCCATCCCTCGCCTTCCTGGAACAGCGCGGGCACCAGGGCGCCCATCGCGACCAGCATGCGCGAGCCCGGCTGGAAGAGCGCGCCCAGGCCGAAAAACAGCATCGCCGCCAGCATCACCAGCCCGTTGGCCGCGAGGAGCACGCCGGTGACGGGCACCCATCCTGGAAGCACAAGCGCCAGACGGCGCTTGATGTATTGCGATCGCCAGCCCGGCGCGGGGGCCTGGCAGCGCGGGCAGACTTTTTCCTCTCGCGGCAGGATCGCGCCGCAGGTTTCGCAGAACTTGTAGCGGGAGGCGGCGCGGTTTTCGGGAGCGGCGCGCTCCGCCCCGCGCTCCGCCATCCGCTGCTGCCAGCGCATGATCCGCCACTGCCAGCGCGTGCCGTCCATGCCCAGCCGGTCGAAGAAGTCCTTCCAGTTCACGCCGTCGACTTAAGCATAGAAACCGGCCCGCGCGAAGGGCCTTTTTGGGCGGGGGCTGGAAAACAGGAGATGTTCGGGTATAGTGGTGGCTCGCTTCCCCGGGGAATCATCATGATAAACAGCCGCATCGTACTGGCGCTGGCCGCAACGTGGATGACGGCCGGGTGGCCCGCCGCCGCCCCGGCGTGGGGGCCGGAAGGGCACACGATCGTGGCGGACATCGCCGTCCGCCACCTCACCCCGCGCGCCCGGGAGCGGATGCGCGCCATCCTGGGCAAGAAGCAGCTGGGCGACTACGAGGTATCCAGCTGGCCGGACATCATCCGGGGCGACAAGGAATACGACAAGCGGTACCCGAAGAACAACCGCTGGCATTACGTGGACTTCAACGTCTTCGACCATGCCGACGAATTGAAGCTGCCCGAGGACGAGCAGGATATCGTCAGCCAGATCACTCGCTGGCACGGGGAGCTGGCCCGGCCGAAGCTGTCCCGGGCGCGGCGGCGGGCGGCTGTGAGCTTTCTTGTGCACTTTGTCGGCGACCTGCACCAGCCGCTGCACTGCGGCTACCGGTACAACGACGCCGGCGGCAATTTCATCCCCATCCGATCGTTCGAGGGCGAGCATTTCACGCTGAACGACAGCGAACCGATGGACCATCCGCTCAACCTGCACAGCGTCTGGGACGAATGCCTGGTGTACGAGCTGATGGCCGGGCGCGACCCGGACGCCGTCGCCCGGCAACTGCTCGCGGAAATCACGCCCGAGCAGGCGCAGTCCTGGGCGGCGGGCGCGCCGCTCGACTGGGCCTTCGAAAGCTTCAAGCTGGCACATGACCGGGCGTATCATTTCGCGGACGGCTCGGATATCCCGTTCACCTGGTCCCGGCCGGGCACGGACCTGACGCGGGAGAACTACATTGATGCCGCGGTGCCCGTGGCCCGGGAACAGCTCGAGAAGGCTGGCATCCGCCTCGCCCACCTGCTGAATACGGCGCTGGACCCTGCGGCGGAACCGGCTACGGGCGGGGCTTCCGGGCGGAAATAGACAAGCTGGTTACGAAGTCCGCCAGGCGGGCGCCCGGCGGCAGCCTCTCGATGATGGCACGGTAGAGCGGATCGCTCCACCGGCTCATCGCGTCGATGTAGTCCGGCTTCGATTCCAGGACGATGTCCGCAAAGCCCGCCTGCCTCATCATCGCCTCCGTGTCGCGGATCAGAACCGCCCCGGCCACGCAACCGACCAGGGCCTCTACGGATTCCCGCACCGCGTCCGGCAGGGGTTGGAGCAAGGCCAGGTCGGAAACCGCGACGCGGCCGCCGGGCTTCAGCACGCGGCAGGCCTCGCGCCAGACCTGCGGCTTGTCGGGCGAAAGGTTGACCACGCAGTTGGAGATCACCACATCCACGCTCGCGTCCGCCACGGGAAGATGCTCGATCTCGCCCAGGCGGAACTCCACGTTGTCCAGGCCGGTTTTTTCCCGGAAGACAATCGTATTCCGCCGCGCCTTGCCGACCATTTCCGGCGTCATGTCCACGCCGATCGCTCGCCCGGCCGGGCCCACCTTTTGCGCGACGAGAAAGACGTCAAACCCGCCGCCGGCGCCGAGGTCCAGGACCGCCTCGCCCGGCTTCAATCCCGCCAGCGCCGCCGGGTTCCCGCACGAAAGCCCCATGTTCGCGCCGTCCGGCAGCGTCGCCAGTTCCGCGTCGGAATAGCCCACGGTTCGGGCCACGTCGGCGGCCCCGCCCCCGCCGCAGCTCTTCGCCGGCCCGCAGCACGATCCGCCGCCCGCGGCGATGGCCGCATAACCCTGGCGGACCGATTCATGAACATCCTTTTTCATGATGATCTCCCGTAACATGGCAACGATCGCTCCGCCTTCCCCTCGCCCCCTCGCGCCGCGTCATCGTGTCGCGCCCGCCCATGATACCTAGACCCTCTAGGTATCATGGGCCGACTTTCATCCGGGAGGTGACGGCGGGACGCACTATCGTCCGCAGGCGCTGCAGGCCGTGATGCCAGACCTCCGCGGCCGCCTGGAGGGCTTCCCGGCCCCGGGCGGTGAGCCGGTACACCTTTCGCTCCCTCCGCCCCCGCCGCTCGATCCGGCTGGCCACGCAGCCCGCCTTCTCGAAGTCGCGGAGCGCGGGATAAACGGCCCCTTGCGTCGGCGCGCACAAGTGTTTCGTCAACTCGGCCACCCGCCAGACGATTCCATATCCGTGCCGCGGCCTTTCACTGATCACCCGCAGAATGAGGAACTTGCAAAGGCTCGCACTCATCACCGCGTTCCAGTACCCGCGATTGACATAGTCCATGATCACTCCTCCATGATGCCTAGACCCTCTAGGTATCATCCTGGCGCCGGGCCGCGAGGCCGTCAAGGGGCCGCGGGCAACCGGGGCGGGGGAGAAACGACGGCGGAGGGACGCGGGAACCAGCCTCGCGTCCGCAGGCAGATCTTCACCAGCCCGAGCATCACCGGCACCTCGATCAGTACGCCGACGACGGTCGCGAGGGCCGCGCCGGAGGACAGGCCGAAGAGCATTGTCGCCGTGGCGATCGCCACCTCGAAATGGTTCGATGCGCCGATCATCGCCGCCGGCGCGGCATCCTCGTAGGACAGCTTCAGCGCGCGGGCCGCGCCATAGCCGAGCCCGAAGATCAGCAGCGTCTGGATGAACAGCGGGATCGCAATCCATAGAATCGTCAGGGGGGTCGACAGGATCACCTCGCCCTTGAAGCTGAACAGGAGGACCAGCGTGGTCAGCAGGGCGATGATCGTGATCGGCGTCAGGACGTGCAGGAATTTCTCCTTGAACCACGTCTCCCCTTTCGCCGCGAGGATCCACCGGCGGGTGAAGTAGCCGGCGACAAGCGGCAGGGCGACGTAGATGCCGATGGAGAGCAGCAGCGCCTGCCAGGGCACCGGCAGCCGGCCGACCCCCAGCAGGAAGCCGCCCAGGATGCCGTAGAGCAGGAGCATCGTCAGCGAGTTGATCGCCACCATTACCAGCGTCAGCCCGTCGTTCCCGCGCGCGAGGTAGCCCCAGACCAGGACCATCGCCGTGCACGGCGCAACGCCGAGCAGGATGCAGCCGGCCAGGTAACTGCGCCACAGCGGAACCTGAAGCATCTTGACGCCCTCGACCAGGACGACCGTGCCCGCGCCGTGCGATGCGCCGACGGGCAGGTCGAGACCGAACGGCATCTTCACCAGGTCCACAGCGTCGGCACCGATGAACCCGCGGAACAGAACGCCGAGGAACAGGAGCGCGATGCCGTACATCGTGAACGGCTTGATCGCCCAGTTCACGAACAGCGTCAGCCACACGGGCTTTCCGCTCTTCCCGGCCCGGATCACCGACGCGAAGTCGATCTTCACCATGATCGGATACATCATGAAGAACAGGCAGATGGCAATCGGGATGGACACCACGGGGGCGCCGCTGACGCGGATCGCCATGCCGTCGAGTGTCTTCGCGAGGCCCGGCGCGACTTTGCCCAATAGAATGCCGCCGATAATGCACAAGGCGACCCAAACGGTCAGGTAACGCTCGAACACATTTGTCAATTTGCGATCATTGCCGCTCATGTCTTTAACGCCTCCGGCAGCATTTCCACAAAGGCCCTGATCTCATCCCGCACCCGCCGGTAAGGCCTCAGGGCCTCCTCGTCCGTCCGGACGTCCTTCGCCAGGCGCGGAGGATCGTCGAATCCGCGGTGCGTGACCTTCGTCCGGCCGGGAAAGAGCGGGCAGGATTCGTGCGCGTGATCGCAGACCGTCACGACATGATCGAACTCGATGCCCTTCAACTCGGCCACGCGCTTGGACCGCTGTTTGGAAATGTCCACCCCCGCCTCGGCCATGACCTTCACGGCCAGGGGATTCAGTCCATGGGTCTCGATCCCCGCGGAGTACGCTTCGATCACGTCGCCCTTCAGATGGCGCGCCCAGCCCTCGGCCATCTGGCTCCGACAGGAGTTGCCGGTGCACAGAAAGAGTATCTTCAGCCTGTTCATGGCTTGGCGTTGAAAAACGCGCCGAGTTCGCCGTCCACATACTTCCTGAAGGCCGCCTCGTCCGCGGAATATTCCCAGATGCGGTCGAGGTTTTTCCACCGGGCCGCCCGGCCGTCTTCCTGCATTTCCGCCGCGACCGCGGTGCTGAACGTCAACTGAAAATCCTCTTCGAAGTGCTTGTTTTCAGGCGCATCGAGGTTTACCGGTTTGAAGACGAGAGTCTTCGATTGCTCCCCGGTAGACCGGGCCTGCACCGCTTCGCGGGTCCAGGACTCCAGTTTCAGGCACGTCGGGCAGCGGGCCGTCCGGTGGAAATAGAACACCGTCTTTTCCAGCGGCTTTTTCGCCGGGGCCTCGGCGGCTTCAGAGAACGAGGCCAGAACCACGCCCATCAGGCCCGCGCACAACACGGTTCGGAACGATCGCAGTGAGTTCATGTCCTTCTCCTAGGGTGCGGTGTACAGAAGCCAAAGACCGCCGAGAAGCACCAGCACGCCGCAGGCCTTCTTGATCCGCAGCGCGCCCCTCGAGGCCTCGCTCCACTTCAGATAGTGCTCGATCCATTCGTACGACGTCCCGGCCGCCACGATCACGCCGCAATGCCCGACGCCATACATCACCAGCAGAAAGGCGCCGTACAGCCCGTTCGCGGCCGAGAGCTTGAAGGTGATGGCCAGCATGGGGGCCATGAAGGCGAAGGTGCACGGCCCGAGCGCCACGCCGAAGACCAGGCCCAGGATGAACGACGCCAGCAGGCCTCTGCGCTTCATGTTCACCCGGCCCGGTCCGCCGAAGTTCAGGGGGATGACATCCAGCAGGTGCAGACCGACGATAAAGAAGATCACGGCGACCACGTAGTTGCCGTACTCGCCCACGTCCCCCAGCATCCGTCCCGCCAGCGCCGTCGCCACGCCGATCAGCGCGATGGTGACCAGGATGCCGGCCGAGAACAACAGGGCGATCCAGAACGCCCGCCTGGTGCTGATGGAGCCCTGCTCGTCAATGAACCCGATGATCAGCGGGATGCTGGCCAGGTGGCAGGGGCTCAAGAGGATGCTCAAGATGCCCCAGGCCAGCGCCGCTGCAACGGCCACGGCCGGGTTGCCTTCAATGGCGTGCGAAAGCGAGGAGAAGAATGCCTGTATCCACCCCATTACGGCGCCCCCGTGTCGCTGAACGCGACCCCGAATTCCGCCCACTTCGCGAGAATATCCTCCCGCGAGAAGAAGCCTTCATGCCGGAACAACTCCTTGCCGTCGGCGGAGAAGAAAATCTGCGTTGGAATTACACGCAGACCGTACTGGTCGCCCGCCCCGGGATTTTTCCAAACATCAATAAAGTCCACCTGTAACTGACCGGCATAGGTCTTTTTCAGCTCCTCCAGGATAGGCGCCATCGCCTTGCAGGGAACGCACTTATCCGCGCCGAGATCGACGAGGCGAGGGAGCGGCGCGGGCCTTTCGCTGGCCGCGGCAGCCGACGCCTCCACCTCGGCGGACGCAACGACAGGTCTCGACTGCCGCTGTTTCAGGGCGAATACTCCGCCCACGGCAGCAACCAGGGCGCCCACGATCACCACCTGCTTCAAATTTTTCACGTGACGCCTTCCTTTCTTCTTCAGCCATCCATTCACAAGTCGCGCGCCGATCAAGAGAACTGCGACCACCAGCAACGGTACAAGGTCATTGCCCTCTTCACCCCGGCACGAACAGGCCGGCGGCGGTGTCGTATAAACCTTTACCATGGGGCGACCACATCAGCCGGCCAGGCAGTACATCGTGCCGAATCCATCCCTCGTTAATCGTCGGGCGGCCTGGTCCGCCAAGGCGCCGACATCCGCCCCTCCGGAACAGGGGAAGATCAGTTTGGGCGCTCCTCCACAAGCGCCTGCTTGTTTCTCGGTCATGACCGTCTCCTAGGCCAAATGCTTCTTGATATCGTCCGCGCTCAACACCTTGCCGGCGCTTTTCACCACGCCATCCACGACAAGGGCCGGCGTGGTCATCACGCCGAACTTCATGATCTCCCCTATTTTTTCGACCTTCTCGATCTGCGCTTCGATGGCCAGGGCCTTCACGGCATCCGCCGCGTTGGCCGCGAGCAGTTTGCACTTCGGACAGCCCGTGCCGAGAATCTGAATCTTCTTCATGCCGGTCTCCTATGTAACAAGCCCGCCGAAAATCATCCCGGTGATCGTCGCCATGGCCACCACCAGGCCGACGAATGTCAACGTCTTCCGTGGACCGAGAATGGAGTTGATCACCAACATACTCGGCAGCGAAAGCGCTGGCCCGGCAAGCAGGAGCGCCAGGGCCGGCCCCTGCCCCATGCCGCTGTCGAGCAGGCCGCGCAGGATCGGAACCTCGGTCAGCGTGGCGAAGTACATCAGCGCGCCGGTGATCGAGGCGAAGAGGTTGGTCCAGAGCGGCCAGATCGTTTCCAACCATTGGATGTGCGTGCCCTCTGGTTTTCCAAAGATTGAAAGGAGGGATGACGGCGAATCCCCAACCAGTGCTTGAATCCAGACATTCGGCACAATGCCCGCGTCTTTGGATCCCGGACTGCCGAGGAAGAAGCCCGCGGCCAGCACACCCATGAACAGCAGGGGCAGAATCTGCTTCGCGAAGCCCCACGTCTGGTCGCGCCAGTCCTTGAGATCAGCTCCGCCGACAAACGTCAGCACGGTCAATCCGGCCGAGCCCGCCGCGAAGGCGACCACGGGATGGCCGGGGAAGGCCCCTGCCAATAGGAGGGGCGGAACGGCCGCCAGCGCGATATAGGCAAGCCGCACCCTGAAGAACCGCCAGAGGCAGAGACCCAGCAGAACGGCGAAGAGCGCCGTGACGATCCACTTGGTCTTGTAGATCGCGAACCAGACGCCGGCCGGCTCCATCGGCTTGCCCCAGTTCGCGAAGACGAGGATGCCGACCATCGAGAGGAAGTAGAGCGCGACCTGCCAGAGCGGATGGTCCTTGCCGTCGTCATCGCCCATGTACACGTCCTGAACCTGCGCGGCCTTGGCGCGCTCTTCCTTGAGAAAGATCAGATGCATCAGCAATCCGATAACCACGCTGAACGAAACGGCGCCGACCGACCGCGCCAGCCCGAGTTGCCAGCCCAGCACGCGGGCCGTCAGCACGATCGCCAGGACGTTGATCGCCGGGCCGGAGTAGAGGAACGCGATCGCCGGGCCGAGTCCCGCGCCGCGCAGGTAGATGCCGCCGAAGAGGGGAAGCACGGTGCAGGAGCATACGGCGAGGATCGTGCCGGACACCGAGGCCACGCCGTAGGCCAGCGCCTTGTGCGCCTTCGGCCCGAAGTATTTCATCACGGCGTCCTGCCGGACAAACACGCCGATGGCGCCGGCGATGAAGAAGGCGGGCACGAGGCATAGCAGGACATGCTCCCGGGCGTACCAGCGCACGAGCCGCAGCGATTCGGTCACGGCGCCCTGGAACCGGGCGGCCTCGACCGGCAGGAAGTACGCCGCGAGGAAGCCGGCCGCCAGCCCGAGGGCTATCTTCCGCTCCCGGCCCACCTCACACCGCTTTCAAGTACTGGCTCCGCCGCCGGGCATCCGCCTGGACCACCTCCGCGGCGCAGTCGAACGCCCTCAGAATGCACGGCGTTTCGAGGTGGTAGAGCACCTTCATGCCGATGCGCCGGTCGGAGATGATCCCGGCCTTCTTGAGCACCGCCAGGTGACGGGAGACATTGGACTGGTTGATCCGCGCCAGGCGGTTCAGTTCGCGGACGCACTGGTCGCCCCGCGTCAACGTGTCCGCGATCAGCACGCGCACGGGATGCGCCATGGCCTTCAGGATTTCCGCTCTTGTCTTGGCTTGCCGGTAGTTCATGACACCTACCTTATGCGCATATGCGCATAAGGTCAAGAGCTTCGCGGAACCGTCGGCCAGCATGGAGCGGGACACTCGAGGCAGGGGCACGCGGACGGGCTCACGCGGCCGCGGGCGGAAGGATCAAGCCCAAGCCCCGCGGGCGCCCGGCGCGCCGGGTTTTTCGGACAGGCCGCGCTTCAGCAACTACGTGGCCAGCAGGGCGGCCACCTTGCGGCACAGGACGTCGAAATCCACCGGCTTCTCGACGAAATCGGTCACGGGCAGCCACTCCTCGTCCTTGTCCGCCGAACCGAAACCGAGCGGGAACTTCATGTTGATGGCCGTCAGCATCAGGATCGGCGTGGCCTTCAGGGCGGGATGCTGACGCATCTGCCGGGCCAGATCGAACCCGGCGGACTCGTTCTCCGGGAACATGACGTCGAGGACCGCCAGGTCCGGCGGCCGCGCTTCGAGGACCTGCAGGGCGCGGCTGGCGCGCGTCTCCACCTTCACCTCGTGCCCCGCCTTGCGGAGAGCCGCCGCCGAAGCGGCCGCGAAATCCTCGTCGTCGTCCACGATCAGTATGTAGGCCATCGGAGTCTCCTATCCCGTTTCCTAGTTTCTTTTCGGCGATTGCGCGACGGAAGGAAAGTCCAAAGTAAACGCCGTGCCGTGATCCGGCCGGCTGGCCACCTTCAGGCGGAGGCCGTGCTCCCGCGCGACGTGCCGCACGATGGCCAATCCCAGTCCCGAGGACTCCTTGTTGAACTGCACGGCTTCCTCCGTCCGGTAGTACTCGTCGAATATGCGCGGCAGCTTTTCGGGCGCGATGCCGATGCCCTCGTCCGCCACCCGCACGCGCGCCCCGCCGCCAGCGAGAGTTCCCGCCTCCACCCGCACGCGCCCCCCGCGCCGGGAATACATAATAGCGTTCGACAGCAGGTTGATAAACAGCATTTTCAGGTGATCGGGGATCCCGGGAACCCGGGCCGGGACCAGCGCGATGTCCAGGCGCACCTCGCGCTCGGACGCCAGCGGCTCCAGCTGGTGAATGACGTACCGCCACGCCTCCTGGAGATCCACCTCCTGCGGCGCCGGCGGCTTCTGGCCCTCGGACCGGAGGTTGGCCAACTGCAGCATATCCTGGATGTCCCGGGTCAGCCGGCGGCAGCGCGCGGAGATACGCTGCGCCACGTCGCGGGCCTCGGCGGGCAGTTCCCCGCAGTAGCCGTCCAGCATGAGCTGCGTGTTCGCCTGGATCGCGGCGAACGGCGCCTTGAGCTGGTGGGTGGTGGCCAGCATGTGCCGCGTACGCTCCTCCTGCGCCCGCAGGAGCCGCTCGTTCGTCCGCGACAGTTCCAGGTCCCGGGCGCGGACGGTCTCGGTGATCTGCGAGGTCAGGTACCATACGACCAGCCAGATCCCCGCCGTCACGACCACGGCCAGGCCGACCCGCCCCGGCGCAGCATCCACCAGCCCGCCGCCGAACAGGCCCGCCTGGGCGCCGGCCGTGCCCGCCAGGTACAGCAGGCAGGCGAGCAGCGTCACCAGCAGGCTCTGCAGGCGCGGCAGGAAGATGCATGCCAGGACAATGTGAAAGAGATAGGCGAACGCGAACGCGCTCCGCGCCCCGCCGAGGAATTGGACGACCAGCGTGAGGATGACCAGGTCGAGCAGGATCTGCGCCCAGAGGTTCGCGGCCACCAGGCGGCGGCGGCCCTCCCGCGCCGCGCGCCCGCCATGCCAGAGAAACACGACGTTGCCGATCCCCAGCACCGCCGCGCAGGCCCACGGCCAGTGACCGGCGGAGGGAACTCCGAAGAAACTCGCGATAGGCGGGAAACGGACGAGCAGGCCGAAGAGAAGCAGCATCGCCACCACGATCCACCGCAGGCGGCAGAACCAGCCGGCGTTTTTCACCAGCAGGGGCGTCGAGAACGCCGGACTCCGCTCTTTCACCGCGCGCAGTTCGCACACCAGCGACAGCTCATATTCCGCCGCGCCCTCGGCGAAGGGCTCCCCGCCGGCCGTCATCGGACCGCCCCCTCGTGATGCCACGCGTTCACACGCCCGGAAATGTAGCCCGCCCGCCCTGCCCTGCAAGCCGGAAAACGATTGCTCTTTGCGCGGCGAAGCAACTTCCCTACTATGCCCGCCAGGCATGACCACGCAGGATTCCAGCCCGGCCGTGCGCCCAGGGGATTCGCTGCTTTCCATCCTGCTTGCGATTTTCCGCCTCGCCGGCCCGGCCGTGCTCGCCATGCTGCTGGCCTTTCCCCTGTATAAGGGTCGTCCGAGCGGATGGCTTCCGCTGTCCGTTGCCGCGGCCGTCGCGGGACTGCTTCTCTTCCGAAAAACCCGCCTGCCCAGCCTCCCGCCGCGCCGGTTTCTCGCCCTGGTCCTCGGAATTCCTGCGCTGCTTCAGGCGGCACTGGTCCTCTGGTTGCGGCCCGATCCGGCATTCGACGGACTCTTCGTGCTTCAGGAAGCCGAGCGCCTGGCCCGCACGGGCGAGATGTCGGCCCTCACCTACTACGCCCCTGGGCAAATCTGGTACTATGCCCTGCTGTTCAAAATATTCGGCGCGTCGCCGCTCGTGGCGCAACTGGGCCAGATTCCCCTGTTTCTCGGCATGATCCTCGCGCTGCACGCCATCGCCCGCCGCGCCCTGCCCCCGCTGCCCGCGCGGGCCGCCACGCTGGCCATGGCGTACTACCCCTCTATGATCCTCTACGCGCTGGTCACCCCGTACTACTTCTATCTCTACACGCTGATGATCCTGCTGATGGCCGGCCGTTGGCTCGCCGTCGCCCGAGGAGGCGGCGCCGGCGCGGGCTTCGCGGGCGGACTGGCCGCGGGCTTCGGCGCGCTGACGAAAGCCGTCCTCCTGGTCGCGCCCGCCCAGGCCCTCGCGTTCTGGCTGCTGTCCGCCCGGTCGTTCTTCCAACGCCGCGTGTGGGCCGCGTGGCTCGCGTTCATCCTCGGGTTGCTCATCGTCATCGCGCCATGGGCGTGGCGGAACCGGCAGGTGCTCGGCGAACCGGTCCTCGTCTGCACCTCCGGCCCGCTGGTCCTCTGGAGCGCCAACAACCCGGATTCCGACGGCCTCTACAGCGCCCTGCCCGACATGACGCGCATCGAAACGCCGGAGGAAATGCTCCGGCACATGCGCTACTGCCGGGACCAGGCGAAGGCCTTCATCCTCTTCCACCCGGGACAGTTCATCCGACTGGCCGGGCGCAAGCTGCTCCACACGTGGGGCACGGAGACCAGCTACGTCGAGTTGATCAACCGCGGCGGCGCCCCGCTGGGTCCGCTCGATCCGGCCTTCCGGTTCATCGCGCAGGTCGGATGGGGAACGCTGGTATGGCTCTGGGCCTTCGTCGCGGCGCGGGCCCTGATCCGGCGTCGCCCGGCCACGCCCGTCGAGCTGGCGACGGCGATCCTGGTCCTGTCGAAATGGGTGATCTACAGCTTCTACGAGGGCGGCGCGCGGCATCACCTGCCGGTCGTGCCGATGCTGATCCTTTACGTGGTCTCGGAACTGGCGGCCGACAGGAGCTCGGAGATCGCCTGAAGCCGGGCCTTCGCGTGGGCCTCGAGACTGTATTTCTCCATCACGTCGGCCAAGGCCTGCCGGCCGATGCGCCGCCGCAGCGCCGGATCGTCCAGCAGCATGCGGACCTTGCGCGCCAGGCCTTCCGCGTCGCCCGGCTCGACCAGGAACCCGTTCTCTCCGTCCCGGATATAGTCCACCGTCCCGGCATGGCGCGTAACGACCACCGGCTTGCCCAGCCCCATGGCTTCCAGCATGACCACCTGCCCCGTCGGCCGCAGCGTATCCTGCAGCGCCAGGGCCACGACGGAGCACCGGGCCAGCGCGTCCATGTAGCGTTCGCGGGTCGCCTCTCGCTCGACCGTAACGCTGGCCGGGCCTGCGGGGATGTCGTCGGCCGGCCCGCACAGGATAAGCACGGGCGCCCGGATCCCCGCCGCGGCGCGGATCACCGTTCCGTAATCGCGCAGCGAGCGGCCGGCGGAAAGCACGAACCCCTCGTCGGCCGGCGCCTCGCGGGGTTGCTCGATGGTGCATTGCAGGGGAATGAAGCGCAGCTTTTTCCTCGGCAGGCCGAATCGCTCCGACACGGTTTCCAACTCCGCGGAGCTCAAGACGAGCGCGCCGACCCCCCGCCGCGCGATCCAGCGGAAGAGCGCGGTCTTCAGCCGCCAGAAAAGGCTCGCGGGCCGGGGCTGGTCAATGAACACCTCGGTCATGATCTGCTTCGAGGGGCGGCCGGCCACGGAGCACAGCCACCCGTAGGCCAGCGAGGTGCGGGACTCCATCGTCAGCACGGCATCGTAGGCCCGGCTCTTCCGGAACAGCCGCCAGGCTTCTTTCCAGAACGGCATAAAGGCCGGATCCGCCTTCGCGCCGGCCAGGTCGTAGAGGCAGTCCACGCGCTCCGTCCAGTACGGGCATTGCCAGAAGGCCATGTTGGTCAGGAGGCGCATGGGGAAGGATTCAGGGAGCTATTCACTAGTTCCTTAATGGGAAAGCAAATTTTCAAAGAGGCTTTCATACTGCCGCGCCATGGCGGTGTGCGTGCGATCGGCGAACACGTGCGCGCGGGCCTGCTCGGCGCGCCGACGCGCGGGCTCCGGTTGTTCCAGCGCCTGCCGCAGGGCTTCCGTCAGCGCGGCCTCGTCCGCGGGCGGGATGAGCGCGCCGTACTTGCCGCCGCCGACCACCTCCGCATCGCCGCCGACATCGGTCGCGACGATCGGCACGCCCGCCGCCATGGCCTCGAGGAGGACCAGGGGCTGGCCTTCCCACAGCGAAGGCAGCGCGAAGACGTCCATGGTCCGCATCAACCCCGGCAGGTCATCGCGGTTCCCGGTCAACGTGACGCGATCCCCCACCCCAAGCCTCGCCGCCTCGGCCGCCAGGTCCGCCCGCTGCGGGCCGTCACCGACGATCAGCAGGCGGGCCGCCGGCTGCGTTTTCAGCAGGCCGGGCAGGGCGCGCAGGAGGTGAAGCATGCCCTTCTGCTCCGTCAGACGGCCGCACGCGCCGATGACCTTGTCGGCCGGGCCGAATCCGAATTCCGGGCGGAGGCCGGGCTCCGACTTCTCGTAGGCGGACAGGTCCATGCCGTTCGGAATGACCTGCGCGCGCGCGGCCGGGTAATGCAGTTTCTCCACGAGGAATCGACGCAGGTGCTCGGAGACCGTCGTGGCGCGCGCCGCGGTGTGGCGCAGGACGGCGCCGAACAGGCCCAGCCGCCGGCGCAGGCCGAGCACCTGGCTGTGATCGGTGTGCACCACGCGCCGGATGCCCGCCAGCCGGGCCGCGGGTCCCGCGTAGAACGTCGCGCCGATGTCGTGCGCGTTGACCAGGTCCACGCGCTCGCGCCGGAAGAGGCGCGCCAGTTGTCCCACCAGGCGGAGGTTGACCCCGTCGCCCTTGTCGAAGGCGAAAAACGGAACGCCCGCCGCATCGAGCCGGGGCTTCATGCCGGGCGCGGGCGGATAGAGGGAGCAGATCATCGGCCGGAACCGTTCGCGATCCAGCGCCTTGACCAGGTCGAGGATAACCCGCTCCAGCCCGCCGTAGACGAAGGCGGGCGTGACGAACATCACCTGGAACGGGCCGGGCATGTCAGGCCGTCACGGGTAGATCCCGCGCAGGCGCACGGCGGTGGCGACGCGGCTGACGGCGAGGATATAGGCCGCCATGCGCATGTCGCATTTCTCCCGCTCGGCGATCTCAAGGACGTCGTGGAAGCCCTTGGTCATGATCCGGGCCAGTTCCTTGTTGATGTCCTCGAGCTGCCAGAAGTGGGCCTGTATGTCCTGCACCCACTCGAAGTAGGAAACCGTCACGCCGCCGGCGTTGGCCAGGATGTCCGGGAGCATGAACACGCCCTTGCGGCACAGGATCTCGTCCGCCTCGGGTGTCGTGGGCCCGTTGGCGCCTTCCGCGACGATCTTCGCCCGGATGGCGCGCGCGTTGTCCTTTGTAATCTGGTTCTCCAGCGCGCAGGGGGCCAGGATATCCACCTCCAGCTTGAACAGTTCCTCGGTGGCCTTCGCGCCGCCTTCCACGACATCGCCGCCGTCGAATCCGGCGACGGCGTGCCGCTCGCTGGTCCGGCAGTGGCGCGCGAGCGCCGGGATATCCAGGCCCTTCGGGTTGAAGACCCCGCCGAAGGCGTCCGAGACGCCGACGACCCGGCACCCGAGTTCGTGCAGGAACTGGGCGGTGGCGCCGCCGACGTTGCCGAAGCCCTGGACGGCCACGGTGCACTGGTCCGGGCGCATGTTCAGGTGCTGCAGCGCCTCGCGGATCACGATCATGGCGCCCCGCCCGGTCGCGGTCAGGCGCCCCTCGCTGCCGCCGATGTCGATCGGCTTGCCCGTGACCACGCCGGGCGCGGAGTAGCCGACGTTCATGGAATAGGTGTCCATGATCCAGGACATCACCTGCGGGTTCGTGTTCACATCCGGCGCGGGGATGTCCTTCTCCGGGCCGATGATGATGGAGATCTCCGAGGTGTACCGCCGCGTGAGCCGCTCGATCTCGGCGAGGGACATCCGGTTGGGATCGCACACCACCCCGCCCTTCGCGCCTCCGTACGGCAGCCCGACGACGGCGCACTTCCAGGTCATCCACATCGCCAGCGCCTTGACCTCGTCGAGCGTCACGTCCGGGTGGTAGCGGATGCCGCCCTTGGCCGGGCCGCGCTCGAGGTTATGCTGGACGCGGTAGCCCTCGAACACGCGGACCTGGCCGTCGTCCATCTGGATCGGGACGGACACGATCAGCGCCCGCTTGCAGTTCCGCAGCTTCGCGTGGATGTTGGGGTCCAGACCGATCCGCCGGGCCACCGTATCCAGCTGCTGGCACGCCATTTCCCAAGGATTGTATGCGCTCATGGGGAACCTCCTGGGCCGCGGGAAAAGCCCCGCGCGCCATGGTTGAACGACATCATGCCGCCATTATGGCGCGGGCCCCCGCAGAGTCAAGAACCCCGCCCTTGACAGGTATTTATTATGAGCATATGCTCATTATGAATTCAAGCCAGGATGGACCCATGCCGAGACCGTGCTGCCCGAGAAAAGTGGGCTTCGTGCCGGGGGTGACGTACTTCAAGCCCGCGGGGGTACCCCTGCGCGTGCTGGAGGAGGTCGTCGTGGCGCTCGACGAGCTCGAGGCGCTACGCCTGGCCGACCTGGAGGCGATGTACCAGGAGCAGGCCGCCGCGCGAATGAACATCTCGCGGCCGACTTTCGCCCGCGTGGTCGAGGCCGCCCGGCGGAAGGTCGCCGATGCGCTGATCCACGGCAAGGCGCTACGGCTGGAAGGCGGACCGGTACATCCAGCGGCCGTGTCTCCGCCGCCCGGAAGCGGCCGGGGATGTGGACGACATGGACGCGGCTGGCAGGACGGAAGGAAAGAAAGGAACGGAGGATGAAAATAGCGGTCACGGCGCAGTCGGAGAACCCGAACGGGGCGCTCGACCCGCATTTCGGGCGGGCGAAGAAATTTGTCGTCTTCGACACGGAAACCGGGCAGTACACCGCGCACGATAATGCGCAGAACCTGAACGCCGTGCAGGGCGCGGGCATTCAGGCCGCCCAAGCCGTCGCGCGGCTGGGCGCGGAAGTCTTGCTCACGGGGCACGTCGGCCCGAAGGCGTTCCGAACGCTGGCGGCGGCGGGCATCCAAATCTGCCTCGCGCCCCCCGGCACGGTGGCTGCGGCTATCGAGGCCTGGAAGGCCGGCGCATTGAAGGAAACCACGGGCGCCAATGTCGAGGGACATTGGGTCTGATCACAACGGAAAGGAATCAAGGACATGCCAAGAGGAGATGGAACAGGCCCGCAGGGGCAGGGTGCGCGCACGGGTCGCGGAATGGGCCGGTGCGGAGGGAACTCGTCGCAGGGCGCCGCGGAATCGACGCCGCCACAGGGACGCGGCCAGGGCGGCGCAAGAAGCGGCCGACAGGGCCAGGTCCGCGGCCGGGGCCGCGGGCAAGGTCGGGGCAGATCATAACAGGAAAGGAGAGTGCAGTATGCCAGGTGGAGACAGGACAGGGCCGAGGGGCATGGGCGCGATGAGCGGACGCGGAGCCGGGCACATGAACGGAGGCTTTGGCCGAGGCTTCGGCCGCGGCCAGGGCGGCCCCTCGACAAGGTTCGGGGCAGGCGGGCGCGGATGGCGAAACATGTACTTCGCGACCGGCCTGCCGGGCTGGATTCAAACACCCACGGCGCCGGCGCCGGAGCAGGAATTGGCCGCGCTCAAGCAGCAGGCGGACAACTTCGGCAAGGCGTTGGAGGATATCCAGGGCCGCATCCGGAAGCTCGAGAGCAAGCCGGCGGACCAGTAGCACGGGCGTTGCGCCGGGCGGGCGTCCGCCCGCCCGGCAGGAACCCATGACCGCTTTCCGTCATCTTTTCGGCCCGGTGCCCTCGCGCCGGTTCGGCCGGTCGCTCGGCGTGGACCTGACGCCGCTGAAGACGTGCACGCTGGACTGCGTCTTCTGCCAGCTCGGGCACACGTCGTGCAAGACGCTGGAGCGCCGCGAGTATGTGCCGGTCGCCGAGGTGACCACCGAGCTCGCGCGCTGGCGCGACGAGGGCGGCCAGGCGGACTACATCACGCTCGCGGGCTCGGGCGAACCGACGTTGCACTCGGGCTTCGGGGACGTCCTGGAGTTCATCCGGGACGAGTTGCCCGTTCCCGCGGTGTTGTTGTCCAACGGCACGCTGTTCTGGGAATCCGACGTCCGGGAGGCGGCCTGTCAGGCGCGGATTGTGAAGCTTTCGTTGAGTGCCTGGGACACACGGACGTTCCAGCGCGTCAACCGGCCGCACCCGGAGTTGAGCTTCGACGTGGTCGTCGCGGGGCTGCGCACGTTCCGGCAGATGTTTCCCGGGACGATCTGGCTGGAGGTGTTCCTCGTCGACGGGCTGAACACGACGGCCGAGGGGCTGGAACGGCTCGCCCGGCTCGCGGAGACGATCGCGCCGGACGAGATCCACCTGAACACGGCGGTGCGCCCGGCGGCGGAGCGGGCGGTGCAGGCGGTGCCGCGCGAGCGCATGGAGGAATGGGCCGGCTGGTTCCGGCCGCGGGCGACGGTGATCGCGGGGTTCCCGAAGCGATCCGGCGTGAACATCGAGGCCGGCGAGCGGGCGATCCTGGACATGCTGAGGCGGCGGCCGTGCACGCCCGCCCAGATCGCGGAGGCGTTCGACATGCACCGCAACGAAGTAGCCAAATACCTCGGCGATCTGGCGCGTACGAGCCGGGCGCGCGGCGAGTACCGGGATGGCGAGATCTATTTCAAGGCGGTCAGCGGCAAGGAAGGGGAATCCCCATGAGCGCGACGGAACAGGGCGCGGACCCGTATTTCGGCCGGATGAACGATCCGACGGCCTCGGCCCGGCTGCGGGGCCCGTGCGGCGACGAGATGGAGTTCTACCTGGTGATCGCCGGGGGAAAGATCGAGGACGTCCGCTATTACACGGACGGCTGCGCCCACACGCGGCTGTGCGGCCGCGCGGTGGCGCAGCGGGCTTTGGGAAAGACCGCGCACGAGGCGCTCGGCATCAACCCGCGCGAGATCATCGAGACGGCGGAATGTCTGCCGGACGAGGGAAACCATTGCGCGATCCTGGCCGTCAGCACGCTGTACCGGGCGCTCGCGGCCTACCTGCTCGAACCCTGACGATCCCCACCATGTTGAAGGCTCTCCATCTCTGCATGAACCACGGCCGGCGCGTGAAGCGGTATCGCCATGTGCCTTTCGCGCCCGGGCTGAACCTGCTGATCGGGCCCAACGGGACGGGCAAGAGCACGATTCTCCAGGCCGTCTCGGAGTGCCCGCATTGCCGGAAGATCGAGGAGGGGCCGACGGAATACGTGCTGTTCGACTCGGAGCAGATGAACCCGCGCGTGTCCGACCGGCCGGCGCGCAACGCGACGGACATGGTGTTGCGGGCGCGGGCGCTGTTTTCCTCGCACGGCGAAATCCTGCAGGCCGCGTTCTCGACCCTGCGGCTGTCGCCGGAAACCTGCCTGCTGCTCGACGAGCCGGAGTCCGGCCAGGACTTCGAGCACGTCCTCGCCCTGCGCGCGGCGATGGACCGCACCGTGGCGCGGGGCGTTCAGGTGATCTGTTCCACGCACCAGGTGCTCTTCTGGGACCGCGCGCACTTCATCGAGCTGCGCCGCGGCTACCGGGACTGCGTCATGGGCTCCATCCGCCGGGTCCACGGCCGGGAGTCCACATGAAGACGACCTTGGATTGCCTGCCCTGCTTCGCGCGCCAGGCGGCGGAAGTCGTCACGATGTCCGTGGACGACCCGGCCCGCCGCGAAGCGCTGCTCCGGCGCCTGCTGCGCGAGATCGCGGGGACCGACTGGCAGGGCTCGCCGCCGGAAATGGCGCAGCGGCTCCACCGGATCATCCGCCGGGAGACGGGCATCCCCGATCCCTACCGCCGGGTGAAGGACGAGATGAACCGCGCGGCGCTAGACCTCCTGCCCCGCCTGCGGGATCACCTTGCGCGTCAGCCCGATCCGCGCGAGGCGGCGGTGCGGTTGGCCATCGGCGGAAACCTGCTCGACGCCGGAGCCAAGACGCAGATCGGAGCCGAAGACCTGCCGCGGCACCTGGAGACCATCTGGCCGCGGCCCCTGCGCGGCCGCGTGGACGACCTGTTCCGGGCCGCGGAACAGGCGCGCTGCATCCTCTACCTCGCCGACAACGCGGGCGAGATCGTGTTCGACCGCGTGCTGATCGAGGTCCTGCCGGCGGAAAGGATCACCGTCTTCGTCCGCGGCGCTCCGGTGATCAACGACGCCACGATGGACGACGCCGTCACGGCGGGCCTGCCGGAAGTCGCGCCGGTGCTCGACAACGGCTCCGACGCGCCGGGCACCGTGCTGGCGGATTGCTCGCCGGCCTTCCGGGAATGGTTCGACCGTGCCGACCTGGTGATCGCGAAAGGCCAGGGCAACTACGAGACGTTGTCCGACGTCCCGAAGCGGATATTTTTCTTGTTCACGGTCAAGTGTCCGGTTGTCGCGGCGCACATCGGCGAGCCCGTGGGCAGCCTTGTGGTCAAGGAGAGGCTGGCCCATGAGTAGCTTTACCGTGGCCATCGCCAGCGGCAAGGGCGGGACGGGCAAGACGACCGTCGCCGTCAACCTGGCCGCCCTGCTGGCGGAGCGGGGCGTGGCGGTCCAGTACCTGGACGGCGACGTGGAGGAGCCCAACGGCCACCTGTTTCTCAAGCCCGCGCTGGAAACAAGCGAAGCGGTTGGCCTCCCGGTGCCGGTCATCGACGCGGATAAGTGCACGGCGTGCGGCCGCTGCGCCGAGGTCTGCGAGTTTAACGCCCTGGTCGTGCTGAAGCGGGCGATGGTCTTTCCCGAGCTGTGCCACGGGTGCGGGGGCTGCGTCACGGCATGTCCGGCCGGCGCGATCCGGGAGGAGCCGCGAGCCGTCGGCGTGGTCGAGACCGGCCGCGCCGGGGCCATCCTTTTTGCGCAGGGCCGGATGAACGTCGGCGAGGCCATGGCCCCGCCGGTGATCCGCGCCCTCAAGCGCGCGCGGGCGGACGGCGCGCTGGTCCTGCTCGACACGCCGCCGGGGACGGCCTGCCCGGTCGTCGCCGCGGCGCGCGACGCGGACTACGTCCTGCTCGTCACGGAACCGACGCCGTTCGGGCTGCACGACCTGCGGCTGGCGGTGGAACTGATGCGCCGTCTGGAGCGGCCGTTCGGCGTCGTGATCAACCGCGCCGGGTCCGGCGACGACGCGGTGAACCGCTTCTGCCGGGAAGCGCACATCCCCGTGCTGGCGGAAATCCCGGACGACCGGGCGGCGGCGGAGGCGTACTCGCGCGGCGAATTGATGAACGGCCTCCCGGGCTTTCAACAAGCCTTGGACCGGCTGTCTGAGCGCATCCTGAGCGAGATGAGCGAGAAGGTCCGAGCATGAAGGAACTCGTCGTCATCAGCGGCAAGGGCGGGACGGGCAAGACGAGCGTCACGGCGTCTTTCGCCGCGCTCGCCGGCCGCGCGGTGCTCGCGGATTGCGACGTGGACGCGGCGGACCTGCACCTGCTGCTCCGGCCGGACATCCGCCGTCGCGAATCCTTCCACGCCGGGCACGCGGCCGTGATCCGACGGGCATCCTGCACCGGTTGCGGCGCGTGCGCCGCGGCCTGCCGGTTCGACGCGATCCGCGCGGCGGACGGCGGGACCTTCCGCGTGGACGCGGCCGGGTGCGAGGGCTGCGGGGTGTGCGTCCGGGTCTGCCCGGCGCAAGCCGTGGATTTTCCGGAGCGCGTCGCGGGCGAGTGGTACGTCTCGGACACGCGGCACGGCCCGATGGTCCACGCCCGCCTGGAGCCGGGCGGCGAGAACTCCGGTAAACTGGTCGCGCGGGTCCGCGAGGAGGCCCGCGCGGTCGGCCGGGCGGCCGGGTATGACTGGCTGCTCGTGGACGGGCCGCCGGGCATCGGCTGCCCGGTGATCGCCTCGCTGACGGGCGCCTCGCGCGTGCTCGTCGTAACCGAGCCGACGCTTTCCGGGGCCCACGACCTGGAGCGCGTGCTCGGCTTGGCGCGCCATTTCAACGTCCCAGCCCTCGTGTGCGTAAACAAGTGGGACATCAATCCCGCGCAGACGGAGGCGATCGAGCGGCGGGTCTCCGCGCTCGGCGCGCGCCTCGCGGGGCGCATCCGCTACGACCGCGCAGCGACGCAAGCTTTACTGGCGGGCCGGTCCATCGTGGAAGGCCCGCCCGGCGAGGCCGCCGCCGACCTGCGGGCCCTGTGGAACGCCGTCACCAACGATGTACGGAAGGAACGATAACCAACAGAAGGAGCACACGATGAAGATAGCCATACCGGTTGCGGGCGGAAAACTCTGCGCCCACTTCGGCCACTGCGAACAGTTCGCCCTGGTCGAGGCGGACGAAAAGACGCGGAAAATCGCGGGGACCGCGTTGCGGGATCCCCCGCCCCACGAGCCGGGCGTCCTGCCCCGCTGGCTGCACGAGCAGGGCGCGAACGTAATCCTCGCCGGCGGGATGGGCGTGCGCGCGCAGCAGCTCTTCGCGCAGAACGGCATCCGGGTCATCGTCGGCGCGCCGTGCGCCGAGCCCGAGGCCCTCGCCGCCGCCTTCCTTGCCGGAACGCTTCAAAGCGGCGATAATCTTTGCGACCATTGAGCCGGCCATGAACGAAGCGAAACAGGCGGCAACCCTGCTGGACCGGGAGATCGTCCAGGTCGTCGGGTGCACGGAGCCCGCGAGCTGCGCCTACGCCTTCCGTGCGATCGCCCGGCACTGGCCGGGCCCGCTGGATCTGAAGACCCTCCGCGCGCGTCTGTGGCTTTCCCACGACGTGCACCGCAACGCCTCAACCGCCGTGGTGCCGTTTCTACATCGGCGCGGCGTGCGCGCGGCGGCGGCCGCGGGCCTGGCCACCGACGCGGCGGGGTTCAACGTGTTCCCGTGCATGAACCTCGCGAAAGCACGAACCCTCCTGCGCCGGCGTGGCTGGTTGAAGATCATCCGGCGGCGCCAGCGGGGCATCTGGGTCCGCGCGGAACTCGTCGCGGGGGGCCACCGGGGCAAGGCCCTGATTACAGAGCGGCACGACCGCATCACGCGCCTCGTCGTGGACGGCCGCGAGATCAGGATGAAGTACCCGCCGGCCGTCGTCCCGCCTGGCCTGGACGAGATCGTCCGCTTGGCGCGCCGGCGCGCGCCGGCGCTGGAGGCCGTCGCGGAGGATTTCCTGCTCAAGCAGGCCCTCGGCCAGCCCCGGCTGCCCGTTGAAAAACGCGTGGCGCGGCTGGTCCGGGAGCGGATGTGCGGATACCGGCACGCGATCATGACGATCACGGGCTCGGGAAACCACGGCATTTTTCTCGGCCTGCCGCTGCGCGAACTATACCGCGAGCGGGGCCGCGCGACGCTCCCGGCCATCGTGCTGGCGCTGCTGGTCCAGCTTCGCATGAGCCACGAGCGGAGCCGCATCTCGGACGACTGCGGCCTGGCCCTCAAGGCCGCGCCCGCACTTGCGGCGGGCCTGGCGTATGCGCGGGGCGCGGACGCGCCGGCCCTGCGGCGGGTCATCCGAGCCGTCACGCGCGACCTGCGGAGCCTCGAATGCCGCGGCGCGCGAGCGAGTTGCGGTGGCAAGGCGGAAAAGGCCTTGCGCGTCGTCCGGAAGCATGTCGAGGCCCTTGCATGAACGACGCGGTGCGCATCACCGTGCTGGTCGAGAACGGTGCCGGAGCGCCGAACCTCGCCGCCGAACACGGGCTCTCGCTCTGGATCGAAACCCCGGCGGGGCCGGTGCTGTTCGACACGGGCCAGGGCCCGGCCCTGCCGTCCAACGCGGCAGCGCTGAACATTCCCGTGGCCGATGCCCGCGCCGTGGTCTTGAGCCACGGGCACTACGATCATACCGGCGGCCTGGCCTGGTTCCTGGAGCAGAACCGCAGCGCCTGCGTCGTGCTCGACCCGGAGGCCGGGAAGGAGCGGTACAGCCTGCGGGACGGCGTCCGCGCCATCGGCATGCCGGCGCCGGCCCGCGCGGCGCTGGCGGCGGCGGGCGGCCGCGTCACCTGGTCCGCGCAACCGGTGGAAGTCGCGCCGAACGTCTGGACCACCGGCGAGATCCCGCGGGCGACGGACTACGAGGATGTCGGCGGCCCGTTCTTCCTGGACGCCGGGGGAAAGACGCCCGACCGGCTGCCCGACGACCAGGCCCTGTGGACGGAGTGCGCCCGCGGCCTGGTCGTCGTGCTCGGCTGCGCGCACTCGGGCGTGGTCAATACGCTGGAGTACATTGCCAAGCTGACCGGGACCCGGCAGTTCCACGCCGTGCTCGGCGGGATGCACCTGGCCGCGGCTTCACAGGAACGCCTCGCCGCCACGGCCGCCGCGCTGACCCGTTACGACGTGGCCGTGCTCGGGCCCGGCCACTGCACGGGCGACGCGGCGGCGGCGTACCTGGCGGAGCACACCGCCTGCCGCCTGTGGCCTTGCCACGCGGGGAAGGTCCTGACGCTGTAGCGGGCCCCGCCGCGCATGCGGCGTGATCGCCGGCGCCCGCGCAATCCCGGACACACGCGCAGGAAGGGCGGGTCGCGACCCGCGCTTGACGATCCGGCGGCGGCGGACTAGAGACGCTCCGGGAGTATGCAATGAATAGACTCACGGAACTGTGTCGCCTCGTTGCGCTGGCCGCCGCAATTTCCGGCCTGGTTTCCTGCGGTAAAAAGGCCGAGCCCCCGCCGCCCGCACAGACGGAAGAGGCCGTCGCCCCAACCCCCGAGGTTGAAGACGGCCCCGTCCGCACGGCCTTCCGCGGCGAGACGCCGCTGCTGGACATCGCGGTCGTCCCGCCCGCCTCCACCAACGAGGAGCCGCTGACGCTGGTGGCCGCCGGCGAGTCGCGCACCGTCCTGCGCTCCACGGACAACGGCGAGACGTGGGCGCCGGTCCTGCCCGCGGAGAAGGACGGCCCGGATTTCTCGGCCGTGCTGTTCCCGACCACCGCGGACGGCTGGCTGCTGTTCCGCGAGCAGGTCCTGCATTCCTCCGACCGCGGCGCGACGTGGACGGCCGCCGCGGTGCCGGAGCGCGGCTTCTACTATTTCGGCTCGCTCTCGGCGGTCGGAAGCCAGTGCTACGCGATCCAGCCGCCGACGTGCGGGGCCAAGGTCTTCCGCACCGGCGACGGCGGCGCGACATGGACGGCGCTCGAGGGCGGCCTCCCGCGCAACGACTACGGCGCCGTGTTTTTCCGCGATGACCGCCGCGGCTGGGTGGTCGGCCCGTACGGCCGCTATGCGTTCACGGAGGACGGCGGCGCGACGTGGAAGACGAAAGATTTTCCCAGCGAGATCGGTTGGGCCGAACTGGAAATGGTCACGGACGATTTCGGGTGGATGCGCGCCGACCGCGGACACGCGGGGCGGCTCTGGATCACCCGCGACGGCGGTTCGGATTGGGAGACCGTAGACCTCAGCATCCAGGGATACTGGAACATCGTGGACGTGGATTTCCTCGACCCGGACACGGGGCTGGCGCTCGCGCAGAAGGGCGCGGACGGCTCGCTGGTCCTGCTCTCCCGCGACGCGGGCGCGACGTGGGCGGTGTGGATGGACGTGAAGCCGGTGCTGACGGCCATGGCCTTCCGCGACCTCGATCACGGCTGGTTCACGAGCGCCGACGGCCGGATCTACAAGACCGTCCCCGCGCCCTGACCCGCCGCGGCCGAAGAAACAAGGTCAGGCCTTTTTCCGGTCGAGCACTTCGCGAACCTTGGCGTTGAGCGTCCGGCCCGTGAAGGGCTTCTGCAGGAACTGGATGCCCTCGTCCAGCACGCCGTGCTGGCCGATGACATCCGCGGTATAACCGGATATGTACAGCGCCTTCATGTCCGGCCGCGTTTCGGCCAGCTTGTCCCTCAAATCCTTCCCGTTCATCGTCGGCATGACGACGTCCGTGATGAGCAGGTGGATACGACCCGGGTGCCCGGCCGCCAACGCCATGGCCTCGCCCGGCGCGCGCGCGGCGAGGACCGTGTAGCCGGCTTTCTTCAGGATTTTCTCTCCCAGCTTCAGGATCGGCAGCTCGTCCTCGACCAGCAGGATCGTTTCGGTGCCGCCGGCCGATCCTTCCGCGGACACCGCCTCCTCTTCCGCCGCCGATCGTTCGCGGGGCAGGCTGATCCGGAAGGTGGCCCCTTGGCCCGGCCGGCTGGCCACCTCGATCCAGCCCCGGTTCTGCTTCACGATCCCGAACACCGTGGACAGGCCCAGGCCCGTGCCCTTGCCCGCCTCCTTGGTGGTGAAGAAGGGCTCGAAGATGTGCTCCATCGTCGCCTTGTCCATCCCGGTGCCGGTGTCGCGCACCGTGAGCATGACGAATTCCCCCGGATAGGAGCCGGGATGGTGCCGGACATCGCTCTCCTCGACGACCACGTTCTCCGTGCGAATGGTCAGCATGCCGGCGCCTTTCATGGCGTCGCGCGCATTGACCGAGAGGTTGGCCAGCACCTGGTCCATCTGGGCGGGGTCCATTTTCACCGGCCACACGTCCGGGCCGGGCTCCCAGACCAGTTCGATATCCTCGCCGATTAGGCGGCGGAGCATCTTGAGCATGCCGGCGACGGTCTCGTTGACGTCCAGCACGCGGGGCGTGATGGTCTGCTTGCGGGCGAAGGCCAGCAACTGCCGGGTCAGGTCCGCCGATCGCCGCGCCGCGGTCAGGATCTCCTGCAGGTTTTCGAGCAGCGGCTGCCCGGGTTCGATCGATTCCATGGCCATCTCGGCGTGGCCGATGATGACGCCCAGCATGTTGTTGAAATCGTGCGAGACGCCGCCGGCGAGCCGGCCGATGGCCTCGATCTTCTGGATCTGGCGGACCTGCTCCTCCAGCACGCTCTGCTCGGTGATGTCCCGCGCGGTGGAGATCGCCCCGATCACCTCGCCCCGGTCGTTCTTGAGCCCGCGGCACCACCAGGCCAGCAGCCGCTTCTGGCCGTCCTGCCGGCGCTGCCAGCTTTCCACGTAGACCACCTCGCGGGAGCCTTCGAACACGGGTTTCACCAGGTCCTCGGTGGATTGCTCGCCCGCGAAATAGGAGGACGCCGACCGGCCGACGACGTCCGCGCCGAAGAACGCCAGGCCAGCCGGGTTGGCCCACGTATAGACCTGGCGGGCGTCCACTTCCATGACGATGTCCGGGATGGCGGACAGCAGGGCCTCCTGGCGAAAGGACAGGGCCGTCAGCGAGGCCTGCGTGCGCTTCTGGTCCTCCACGACGCTCAAGAGCGCCTTGCGCGATTTGCGCGCGGCCTCGAGCAGGCGTTGCATCTCCGCCTCCGTCGCGCGCCGCTGCTCGTCGACCCGCTTCCACTCGGTGATGTCCTCGGAGATGCCCAGCATGTACTCGGGTTCCCCCCGCTCGTTGAGGACCGGTACCTTGCGGGTGTGGAGTATCCGCGCGCCCTTGCGGCGCGTCTGCAACCGTTCCTCCGGGATATCGAGAGGCTTCCTCCCCTCCAGGACTTCCCGGTCCTTGGCGATGAAGAAGTCGGCCTGTTCCTTCGGGAAGATATCGCGGTCGCTCCGGCCGATGAGTTCCTCCCGGGTTGTGCCCAACAGGTCCTCCCCCGCGCGGTTGAAGCGGACGAACCGCAGTTCGCGGGCGTCCTTGATGAAGATCATGTTCGGAATATTCTCGATGATCGAGTCGAGAAAGCGGTGCGATTCCGCCACCAGATCGAGGAGGCGGTTGATATGGTCCGCGACGCCGGCCAGTTCGCTCGGTCCCCTCCGCGGCACCCGCCGCGTGAAGCCCGGCGAGGCGGACACCTCATCGATATCCCGCCGCAAGTTCGCCAGCGGCCGCGAGACAAGCCTCCTCAACAAGACGACGATGGCGCTGATAAAAACGAGGGCCACCAGGCCCAGCATGAGCCGGCCGAACCGGGCGATGCGCAGCCCCACGGCGTATATCATGCGCGGCCGGCGGATCTCGATGACCGCCGCCGGTTGCTTTTCCAGGTCGCGCAGGAGCGCGTAGGCGCGCATCGTGTTCTCGTCCAGCGGCAGGATGGCGGCCGGGGCGCCGCGCAGCAGCGCGGGCCACGCGCCGCTTTCCGTGACGTGCGAGGGAAGGGCTCGCGCGGGGTAGACGTTCACCTGCAGATGGAGGATGGCCGCCAGTTCCCCGAACCAGGCGGCATCGAGGGCGCGTCCCATCACCACCGTCCCGCGCGGCGGGCCTTCCCGCTGGCTGGTCAGGATCGGACGGGCCGCCACGACCAGGGGCTCCCCCGCCAGGCTCATGAGCCCCGCCAGGCTCCAATCGCCCTCCTCCCCGCGGGCCAGGGGCGCGCCAGGCGCCAGCCAGCGCGCCGCGTCGTCCGGCAGCGGGCGCACCGCGCTGCTTTCCGGATCCCTAATCCCGCCCCAGACCACGGCGCCAGACGGGTCCACGATGATCAGGAGCCGGATGCCGAGCGACTGGAACGTGTCCAGTGTCAGGTTGGATTCGATGAAGGCTTCGTTCCGGTCCTCCACGAACGCGTAGGTGTCGTCCCAGAACGCCCAGTCCGCGACCGAGCGGTCCAGGTGGCGGCCCTCCGCCTCGACGGCCCATTGGACCTGCTGGACATTCTGCAGCGCAAAACGCTGCTCCAGGTCGGCGAATCCGGCGCGAAGCCCGTGGGTGCCCACTGCGTACAACACGATGAACAGCACGGCCAGGGACGGGCCCAGCGCCAGCAGTACTCGCGAACCCAGTTTCATCGTCGCTCTCTCCTCGCCATCCGGGCGCCCCGTTACTCCTCGCCGTCGGCCGCGCCGTAGCGGGGCGGTTCACCCAGCCGGGCCAGCAGCTCGTTCACCTCGTTCTTCAGCTCGATCACCCGCATTTCACGGCCCATCGTGCCGTCGTGCCAGCGGCGCAACTCGTCCAGCTGGTCGCGCACGGCCGCCTCCATCCTTTTCTGATCGGTCACGTCGCGGACCAGGCCGCCGATACCGGTCTTCCCGCCCTCCAGCGGAACGGGGAACTTCCGCGTCTCGTACATGCGCCCGTTGCGCTCGTCGTGGTCGGTCGCGGGGCGGCCGGTCTCCAGCACCTGCCGGTCGCTCGCGCGCCAGCGATCCGCCGCCTCCCGGGGCGAGAGCTCGTAATCGGTACGGCCCAGGATGGCCTCGACCGGCCGCCCGTGAAACGCCGCGTAGGCGTCGTTCACGTACCAGAGCCGGAAGGCTTCATCCTTGATGAAGGCCATGTCCGCGATGGCGTCCAGGAACAGGCGGCTGCGCTCCTCGCTGGACCGCAGCCGGGCCCGCGCGTCGTTGAGCTCCAGGACCTTCTTGTCCAGCTTCCGGGCGATGGTCGCGATGTACTGGGCATCCAGGCGATCCTTGTCCCGGGCCGACGGACGCCGGACAGGCGCCGTGCGGACGCCCGAGGCCAGGACCCGGCGGATCTGCTCCATAAACGCGTCCTGGTCCATGGGCTTCACGAGAAACAGGTCCGCGCCGAACTCCCGGGCGAGTTGCTGATCCTCCTCCGTGGTGAACGTGGCCGAGTAGATCACAAGCGGTATGCGGGCGAGGACGGGGTCGCTCTTGAGCGTCCGGCACAAGGCATAGCCGTCCATGTCCGGCATCATGATGTCGGAAACGATCAGGTCCGGGATCGCCTCCTTCAGCCGCTCCAGGGCCTCGCGGCCGTTCCGGGCGCTGACGACCTCGTAGCCGTTGCCCTCCAGGATCGTGTGCTGCAGCACCCGCGAGTTCTCGTCGTCTTCCACCACGAGTATTTTCATGACAGTTCTCCCACGATGCGCGTGATCTGACCGATGACCCGTTCCGGATCGATGGGCTTCTCGATGTACCCGTTGCAGCCGGCCGCCAGCAGCCGCTGCTCGTCGCCGGCCATGGCATAAGAGGTCATGGCGATGATCGGGATATGGCGCCCGGCCTCCTCGGCCCGGATGCGCTTCAACACCTCCGTGCCCAGGATGTCCGGAAGCTGGATGTCCAGGACGATGAAATCCGGCCGCTCCCGCAGGGCCTTCTCCACGCCCTCCCGCCCGCACACGGCCTTGAGGACCGAGCAGCCGTGCGTCTCCAGGATGAACGTGATCAGCTCCATGTTGTTCTCGTTGTCCTCGATGACCAGCACGCGTTTCATGACGGCTTCTCCTCCCCCGGTTGGGCCGGCCGCCGCCGCGGCGCCCGCAGAATGAAAGTGCTGCCCCGGTTCTTCTCGCTCCGGACCTCGATCTCGCCGAGCAGGATCTCCCGGGCGATCTTGCGGGTCAGGTACAGCCCGAGGCCCGTCCCGCCGGCCTTGATCCGCAGGTGCGAATCCAGCCGCACGAACGGTTCGAACAGCTTGGCCTGCTCTTCCGGCGAGATGCCGATGCCCGTGTCGCTGACCGCGACCTCAAATCGCTCGCTCAGGTCCCGCGCCTCCACCCGCACGGAGCCCGCCTCGGTATACTTCACCGCGTTGCTCAAGTAGTTCAGCAGGCACTGCCGCAGCCGCTTGCGGTCCGTGAACACCTCCAGCTCGGGCAGCGGCCCGCACTCCACGCGCAGGGACTTCACCTCCGCCTGCGGCCGGATGGACTCCACCGCCTCCCGGATGACCTCGTCCAGCCGGAACACCTGGGGATAGACGTCCACGCGCCCGGCCTCGATCTTGGAGATGTCGATGATGTCCGTGATCAGGGCCAGCAGGTGCTGCGCGGAATGGTAGACCCGCTGCAGCTGGTCGCGCTGTTTATCGTTCAGCTCGCCGGCCATGCCCTTCAGAATTACGCCGGTGAAGCCGATGATGGAATTCAGCGGCGTGCGCAGTTCGTGCGAGACGGAGGCGATGAACAGGCTCTTGAGCTGGTCGAGGTCCTGCAGCTGCCGGTTGGCCCGCTCCAGCTCCACGGCGTAGCGTTCCAGGTTCTCCTCGATCTGCTTCCGCCGCAGGGCGCTGGAGAGCATTTCGCCCGTGAGCCGCAGCAGGCTGATATCCTCGTCCGACCACGGCGGCGCCTCCGGCCGCGTGTCCAGGAGCCCCAGGAAGCCGGTCACCTGCTCCTCCGTCGCGCACGGCACCTCAACCACGCGGCCGCGGATGGGCCGGACCAGGTGCTCCTCCCCGTCCGCCCGGGCCGAGACCGTCACGGGGCGGCCGGCGCGCAGGCGCGCTAGCCACTCCTCGTCCCGGTCGCCCGGCTCCGCCGCGCGGAGGGCCTCCAGATCGCCGGCCGCGTGGGTCCGCTCCGCGCGCTCCTGCGGCCCGAAGGCGTACAGGTAGCCGGCGGCGGTCCCGGTGAAGCAGGCGATCTCCGCCAGCGCGACCTGGATATGCCGGTCCATCTCCGCCGGCTTGACAGCGACGAGCCGCGACGAAGTCTCCGCCACGAGCCGCTCGAAGCGCTCGCGGTAGTTCAGCCGCCGCTCGATCTCCCGCCGCCGCCCGATCTCCTTCTTCAGGCGGAGGTTCCAGAAGAGGATCACCAGTAGCACCACGGCCACCCCGACCGCGATCCGCAGGCCGATGCGCCACACCACGCGGCGCTCGATCCCCGGCTTGTACTCCACCGCAACCCACCGCTGCTCGATCTCGCGCTGCTGGTCCGCGGTGACCAGGTCCAGGGCCTTGTTCAGGATGCCGAGCAGTTCCGGCCAGTCCTTGCGCACGGCGAAGTGCAGCGTGTATTGCTCCGGCGAGGCGGGCGCGGCCACCTTGAGATTGATCAGGTTCAACTTGCGGATCCAGTACGCCGCCGACGCCAGGTTGGCCACCACGGCGTCCACCTTGCCGCCGGAGAGCGCCAGCAGGCTCTCCTCCAGCGAGCCGAACAGCACGGGTTCGGCCGGGCTGTTCTCCCGCAGGAAACCCTCATGCGACGTGCCGCTCTGCACGCCGACGCGCAGCGATTCGAGGTCCTTGAGCCCGGCCAGGAACGGCATGTCGAGCCGGGTCATGATCACGCGCTGGAAGCGGATGTAGGGCTGGGAGAACCGGAGCCACTGCTCGCGCTCCAGGGTTCGGCCGACGCAGGGGAGCACGTCGATCGTCCCGCTCCGGACGCCGGCCACGGCCGCCGTCCAGGCCAGGCCCTCGACCAGGCGCAGGTTCAGGCCCAGCCGCTCGTTGAACAGGCGCACATAGTCCGACGCGATCCCCTGGTACTCGCCCCGCGGCCCGCGGAACTCAAACGGGTAGAATTCGGGATCGATCCCGACGCGGATCACCGGATGCCGGCGCAGCCAGTTCTTCTCCCCGTCCGTCAACACCGCCGTCCAATCCGCGGCCGCGGCGGGCGTCTCGCCGTGCGGCGCCCCGTAGAGATGCGTATCCATGGCGCGGTAATAGAACGACTGCGGGTCGACCTTGAGCTCGCGCAACCTCCTGTCGAGCGCGACTTTGAGGCGCGCGCCCTGCGACGAGCCCTTGGGGAAGGCGAACCGCAGCTGCGACGGGCTGAACAGCACCGGCGAGCGCGCCACGTTGTATTCCTTCTCGAAGTACGAGCCGAAGATGTTGTTCACCACGCCCGCGTCCGCCTCGCGCCGGCTCACCGCCTGGAAGACGTCCCGGTAGGATTCGAACTCCACGTACTCCGCGCGGATGTCGAACTTCGCGAGCAGCTCCGGCAGGCTGCCCGTGCCGCTCGTGTATACGCTGCCCCTCATGAGGGCGATGCGCCGGTCCGCCAGGTCCAGGAACGACTGCACGACCACGTCCGGCCGCGTGTAGATCACCGCCCAGCTGATCAGCGCCGTCTCCTCGGTGAACTCGAACTTCTGCTGGCGCTCCGGCGTCAGGGCCACGTCCGGCATCACGTCGATCTCGCCGCGCTCCAGGCGGTCCAGGCACTCCTTCCACGTGCCCTTGCGGTACTCGATCGTCCAGCCTTCCTGGCCGGCGATGTGTTCGAGGATGGCGGGGAAAAACCCGCTGACGCGGCCGTCGGGCAGCGAGTAGATCTTGGGCAGGTTCTCGTAGGCGCCGACCCGGACGGCCTCCGCGGCGCGGCCCGGCCCGGCGGCGGCCAGCAGAAGGCCGGCCGCGACCACCCCCCGCGCCACCGTGTTTCCGTTACGCTTCATTCGGAGAGACCCGGCGGTTAACGACCGCCTCTTCGCGGTTTATTATGGGCTTCCCGCTTCCTTCGCGCAAGCTTTTCCCCTTCCTCATCCCGCTCCGCGGCCGCGTCAGAAGCACAGGCGTACGCCGGCCATGACGGTCAGCACGTCCTCGTACTCCTCGCCCGGCCGGTCGAGCGTGAAGGTCCGCACCGACGCGTACAGGTCCGAGGCGATCGGCTCCAGTCGCTGGTTCAGCACCACGGCGCGGGATTCGGCGCGGTCCCCCGCCTGCGAGATTTCCTCGTTGCGCGAATAGTCCACCGCCAGGCAGGTCTCGCCGCACGACAGCCAGTCCAGCCGCCAGCCGATCTTGCCGTACCAGGAGAACGGGGAGTAATCGCCCTCGACCTCCTGCCCGCCGGCCGCGGCGGTGACGTTCAGCCCGCCATCCAGCCACACGGAGCAGGATCCGCTGAACTGGTCCACGTCCGCGCCCTTGTGTGCGACCGCGAGCGCCGCGGCGCCCTGGCATGGGCCGAGGTCGCGGGCAAAGCGGAGGGCCGCGTCGTAGAAATCCTGGCCCGCGGCGGAGGCGGCCGCGGACCAGCCGTGCCAGGCGGGCGTGTCGTAGCGGAGCCGGTCATCGCGGTGCAGCCCGTCGAAGTTGTTGAAGACCTCCTTGATCGCCGGCCCGTTGGTTCCGAAGACCAGGCTCGCCGCGGCAAACCGCACCTGGCTGTAGCTGATCACGTAGGTGCCGCTCAAGTCCTCCTCCGCCGAGCCGTTCGACGCCATGTCGCCCTGCCCCAGCGCCAGGGAACCGGCGGAGGGGCTCCGGGCGTACGCCTCGATCTTGCGGCCGTCCACCTCGAACTCGGGATCCTCGCCGCCGAACGTCACGGCCGCGGAATTGTCCGACTTGAAGCCCAGCTCGACCTGCCCGCCGAACGTCCAGTCCGGCCAGCCGTCCGGCGTGTACTCTCCCGCCGCGCCCAGGCGCGACGGCGAGCTGTCGTTGTCCACGTGAAACCACTCCGAGAAGCTTCCGTTCTCCGCGTACAGCAGCGCCCGGTTCACCTGCCCCCACAGGCGGACCTTCGCCTTCCGCGTCGCCTCCACGAGCGCCCGACCCGCCGCCGGCTCGTTCGTCTGCGCGCGCGCTTCGGGCCCGCCCAGGAGCGCCGCCAGCAGGACAACCAGGAGACCTCTTCCTTTCATACGCCGGCCCTCCCGTCGGTTATCCCGCGCCTCGTCAAACGGTAACAACCTCCGTTGGTTATAGTTTCGTCGCGGGTGCCTCCCGACGCAAGCGATTTCCGCCCGGCCGCATCGAGACGACGCACCCGGGATTCCCAAGCAATGGAAAAGGTGATCGGGACCGGATCAGGGCTCGCGGACGCGGAGCCGGTAGACGCCGCCCGCCGACGGCTCGACGGGGACCTGCACCGGGCCGCCGGTGCCGGGCATATCGTTGGTCAGGCTCGCCGCCCAGGCCTGTTCCGCCAGGTTCGACTCGCCGTCCACCGCGTACAGCCGGCCCGTGGCCGTATCGAAAAGAAGCCCCTCCCCCGCCAGAGAGCGGATCTCGAATTGCGCGTCGGGGTCGTGAGGGTCGAGCCCGGCCACGTAGGATTGCCAGACCGGCATTCCGTTGGAGCCGGTCAGGAGTTCCGCGGCCTCCATGTCGGTCGTGAAGCCGTGTTCCGCCAGCCACGGGTACGGTGTGCCGAAGTTCGCGGCGCGCACCTCGGCGAAGACCGCGTGGAAGGCTCCGGTGAAAAGGACGCTACTCCACACGAACTCGTGCACGCCGGTGCCCAGGTCGGCGCCCGCCGCCCCGCCGTTGGTCCAGAGCGAGTCGAGGGTATAGTACAGGTCGGGCGTGATCAGGAAGGCGGCGTCCTCGCCGGAAAGGACGTTGGTCTGGAGCGGCGAGACCTGCCCGTGCGGGCCCGCATCGGCGACCAGCGGGAAGCGCTCGTTCACGGTCAGCTGGTTCCGAATCCGCCAGGTCTCGTCCGGGTCCGGATCGACCAGCGTCACCGTGGTCCAGGGCTTCGCGGCGTCGTAGAGCACGTTGGTCAACTCGGCCACGGAGATGATCCCGTTTGTGGCGGCAAACATAAAGCCGACGGAATTCGAGGGGCCGGAGAGCGTGACATTGGGCTGCCCGGGCGTGGCCACGGCCGATGACCAGTGAACGCTTAAAGCCGGGTTCCAGTTGATCCTGGGATCGTTGGCAGAACACCCGGCGGGCGGGCCAAACGGCATGGAGGGCCCACCGACCACCAGCAGAGGCGCCGGTCCAATCACCTGAAAACAAGTCGCGGGCCAACCGCGCCAGACGCGATCCACGGCGGTCCCGAGGTACTGCGCCTGGATGGAGTCCTCCAGTATCACCCGAACGCCGATGACCGGCGGTGGATAGACAGGCTGCCCGGGGCCGTTGACGGGGGTGGCATGGCTGAATGTGAAAGTGGACAGCTTGTAGTCGTGCCCCTCGTGCTGGATCGCCGGCGGCGAGGACTGAAGCGCCAGGGGATTCGTAATGGCAATGGGCATGACCTGGCAAACCAGCGCCCCGGAATAGGCCACCTGGAATTCTGGATTCGCCGGGTCGGCGGGAAACGGGAACCACGTTTCCACGGTCAGGTGGAGAAAATGTTCAAGCAGCGTGTTGGTCCCGGCCTGCACCAGGCGGAACGTGTTGCTGACGATGACCTCGTTGATCATCGGGACGGGCTCGGCGCTGATTCGATCCAGCCGCTCGGCGTCGGTGCCGCCGTACGCGAACCTATCGCTGTCCGCGTAATCGTGCAGCGCGGCGATGAACGCGTTGAGATCGGGGATGGGCGACGGGGCCAGGTCCGCGAGGGCGGTCTGAATTTCCGCGAGATTCCACAGGTCCGGATCGCCGCCGATGTAGGCGATGTTCGTAGATGCGCACGCGGCCCAGGCCAGCGCTAGCCAGGCCAGCCCGCTTCCCGCGATGATCCGGCCCCTCCTCATGCGGACCGCGCCGGATTACTCGTGCGAGATGGCGCCGACGGGGCAGCCGTCCTCGGCGCGCAGGGCCTTCTCCTCGTGCTCCGGCGGGACGGGGTCGAGCTGGACGTTGGACTTGTCGTCCACGAGGGCGAAGACCGCCGGGCAGGTCCGCTCGCATGCGCCGCACCCGATGCACAGGTCATGATCCACTTTGAATTTCATGGCGGGGGAACACCTAGCAGATCGGCGGCCGGTTGTCCAACCCCGCGGGCGGCGCGTCAGACCGCCAGGCAGCGGGCGGTGAGTTCGCGGAGGACATTCAGCTCGAACGGCTTTCCCAGGCATTCGAAGGCGCCTTCCCGCTTGGCCTCGTCGGTCAATTCGCGCGTGGCCGAGCCGCTGAGCATGACGATATGAACGCCCGGCGCGAGGGCCTTCATCGCGCGGATGCCGTCGATCCCGTTTCGCCCCGGCATCTCGTAGTCGGTGATGACCAGCCCGGGCCCGAGCCGGCGGAACAGTTGCAGCCCCTCGTCCACGGTAGCCGCGCACTCGACCCGCCCGTAGCGCCGCAGCAGCCGGGCCAGCAGGTCCCGGATGCAGGAATTGTCGTCAATGACCAGTATCGTCGCCGCCGTTTCGCTCCGCCCGTCGGTATTCATGACTCTTGCTCCTCTGCCTGTGTAGTCGTCGCAAAGGGCCCTTTCTTCCCGCCCAAGAGAGTTTCGGCCGAAAAAAGAACAAGCCGGGAAGAATCCCGCCCCCGCGCCGACTGATACGCTCAAGACCGCCCGCCGGTTGACCAACCCCGACCGATGAAGGGTGCCGGCGGGAGGCGGAAAGACGGAAACAGGAGGTTCGTGATGCAAAGGCTGATGAAAGTGCTGACAGGCGTCGGGCTGGCCTGCATGACCGCGACGGGGGCGCTCGGCGCTTCTCCGCCCTTCGAAGAGATCTGGGAGGCCGCGGGCTCCATCTCGCCGGACTACAACAAGAACACGCACCTGTTCGGGCACGCCGTCGCGATGTCCGGCCCGCGGATGGCCGTCGGCCGGCCGGGCGTGCAACTCGGGGGCGCGGTGAACTGCGGCAAGGTGCATATCTACACGCTGGACAGCAACGGGCGAGAAGTCGCCAACACGCTGCGCGTGCTGGAGCCGTCGTCGGCCGCAAACGACGTGCTGAGCGGGGCGTTCTTCGGCGCCGCGGTGGACCTGAAGGGCACGCAGTGCATCGTGGGCGCGCCGGGCAACGTCCGCATGACCACGGCCGCGCAGGACAACCGGAACGTCTACGCGGGCGCGGTGTACATCTACGAGGGCAACAATTGGCAGCGCACCGCGCGGCTGCGGCCCGCCGCGGGCGCCCCGCGGACCTCCAAGTTCGGCGCTTCCGTCGGCATTGACGGCGAGTTCGCCGTCGTGGGATCGCCGGGGGAATCGTCGGTGTACTTCTACCGCAAGGTCAACGGCGCCTGGAACCAGGTGGCCAAGGTCACCAAGGCGGGTTTCCGGTTCGGGACCTCGGTGGCCATCAGCGGCACCCGCATCCTCGCCGGCGCGCCCGAGGAGGAAGCCGGGCGGGGCTGCGTCTATGCCTACCAGTGGAGCAACAACCAGTGGCAGCAGGCTCAACGAATCCGCGGCGTGATCGCGGGCGCGCAATTCGGCCACAGCGTGGCGATGGACGGCCTGCGGGCCGTGGTGGGCTCGATCGCCGAGAACACCTACCGGGGCGCCGCCCGAGTCTACGAGTTCAGCCAGAACCAATGGCAGTGGAAGGCGCGCCTCGCCTCCGAGACCGACGTGGACTACCAGGCCTTCGGCGACTCGGTGGACGTCAGCGGCTCGAAGATCGTCGTGGGCTCCCTGGCCGACCCCTGGGACGATCCGACCACGGGCGAAACCTACGTCTACGGCCTGGCCTACAATGCCTGGAACGTGCTCTATTACAAGCACCTGCCGTGGCAGAACGGCGACTACGCGTCCTACATTCACGACGTCGCCATCGACGGCAACCTGGCGGCCGGGTCCGAAGCCATCGACGCGGCGTACGGCGACAACGACAGGAATCTCGGCCGGGTGGACGTCGTGATGTTCGACCACCACGAGGTCTTCTTCGAGAATGTGCGCGAGGCCACCTACAGCTTGTACACGCCAGGGTCCGTCCGGCAGGGCACGGCGGTGCTCTTCAACATCGAAATCACCTGGGATGCACGGGTGCCGGCCGCCGACCGCGTGCTCTGGGTGCAATTGTGGGACGTGCGCGGCATGACCTCGATCTACCAACATTCCTTCTCCGCCGGCCCATCGCTTGTGGCCAACGGTGCAGGCACGTCTTCGGCCCTGGCCGGCAACATGCCGGTCCGGTTCCGCGTCTGGCCTGCGCGGGCGCTGCCCGCCGGCGTCCCGGGCCCCACCGTGATCCTGCACGCGCAGTACACCCTGCAATAAACTCGACGCCGGATAGGCGTCCACGCGGTGAGACTTAGTACGCGGCCCGTCCCGCCCTGCGCGGGGCGGGCCGCTTTCCGTTTTCCCGCGGACGCTGGAACGACGGGCCGGGACTTTTCTGTATACACCGGCAATCCGGCAGGTTATCGTGTCACCGGTAGGCAGCACCCAAGCCACAGCGCATGAGTGAGATCAGCCCAGAACAGCTCGGCCGGCTGCAATCCGGGGACCGCCGGGCATGGGACGACTTTTTTGCGCAGCACGACGAACTGATCCGCTCAGTGGTCTCCTGGTCGAAGTGGCGGTTTTCGCCGCCGACGAGGGAGGACATGGCCCAGGGCATCCGCCTGGCCCTTTTCAAGGCCATCGAGTCGTTCAACGAGGAATCCTCCGTCGAGTACTACGTCAAGCGCATCTGCATCAACCGCTGCATCGACGAGGTGCGCCGCCAGATCCGCGCGCGGCAGATCCTGGTGCCGCTGGCCACCGGGGACGGGCAGCGGCCGGAGGAGGAGACCGCCCGCATGGCCGACCGGTCCCAGGATCCGCTCCGCGACGTGATCAACGCCGAGGTCGCCGGCCAGGTGAAGCGCGTCCTCGAGCAGGTGGACGAGCTCTGCCGCGTCGCCATCCAGCGGTTCTACTTCGCCCAGCAATCCTACAAGCAGATGGCGGACGAACTGGGCATCTCGATCAATACCGTCGGCTCCCGGCTGGCGAAATGTCTCGAGAAAATGCGCAAGATGTTCAGCGCCGACCTGTTTTTCGGGGAAGATTTCCGCGTCTCGAACGACAGTGGCCAGTGAAGGAGCTCCGTGACATGAGCGAGACCGACAAATTATGGGCTCTGGTGCACGGCCAACTGAACGACCCGCAGGCCGCCGAGCTGCGGGAGGCGCTGAAGGCCGACCCGGCCCTGCAGCGGCACTATCGCCAGATCCAGGACATGGATCGCCTGCTGCGGGAGACCGGCTCACAGGCGGAGGTGCCGGAGGAACTGCTGGTAAAAAAAGTGCTGCACGCCTGGGAGACTTCGCCCGAGGCAGGACGCTGGGGCGCCGCCGCGCCTGACGCTTCCGCGCCGACCAGGGTGCTGCGATTCCCGGGCGAGGCGCTGCTCTGGCTCCGCCAGCCGTGGCGCGCGCTGCAGACCGCGGCCACCCTCGCGGCCTGCGCGCTGGTCCTGCTCGGCGCGCGCAACTATTTCTCGCCGAGCCTGGCCTGGCAACCGGACCGGCTGGAGGCCGCCCAGTACCGCGGCGACAAGCCGGCGGACACCGGCCCGGTCGTCGAAGCCCTCCGGGCCATGGCCGCTGATCTCCGCGCGGAGATCGCCTCCCATTACGAGCGGCAGGCCGGCCGCACGGCGTCGCGCTCGGTGCTGCGGAAACGCACGGAATGGCGCCTGGCCACGCGCATCCAGGAACTGCCCGAGAGCATGTTGTCCGTCCAGGTGGACGCCTTTCGGCCGGGCGACCCGGCCCCGGAGATCCGCTGGACGCGGCAGTTCGAGAACGCGGAGGCTTTCTCGCGGGACCTGCCGGAGTTCGGCGGGCAGGTCGCCTCGGACCTGCTCCGCGCGGCCCGCCCTGCCCAACCGTAGGAGCGGATCATGGATGCCCGGCGCTTCTTCCGGTCCCTAGCCGCGGCGGGACTCGCGGGGCTGGCCGCCGGGTGCGCGCCCACCCCGCCCGCCGGGAACTCCGCGCCGCCTCCGCACAAGACCTGGTGGAACTTCTACGCGCGGGGCGCGGCCCTCTCGTATGCCGGCGACTACGCGGCCGCCGCGCAGCAGTTCCGCATCTGCCTGGGACTGGAACGCGGCGCGGTGTACGGCTACCCGCGCGACACGTGGCGCGCGCGGACGTACGGCTTCCATTTCATCGACGACTACTTTCCCCACCGCGAGCTCGGCATCTGCTATTTCCAGCTCGGCCAGGCCAGCAACGCCGTCCGCTTCCTGGAGCGCTCGCTGCAGCAGCAGCCTTCGGGCCGGGCCCGCCATTTCCTGAACCGGGCGCGCGCCGAACTGGTCCGGGGCCGGGTGAGCGCGCCGCCCCGGATCGAGGCGGACTCGCCCCCGCCCCCGTGGAGCCGGGACCGGACGCTGCTCGTCTCCGCGCGCGTTTCCGGCAAAGGCTATGTGCAGGACGTGGCGCTCAACGGGAAGCCGCTGTTCAACGAACTCGCGGTCCCCGTCCTGCCGGTCGAGCAGGCGGTGGACCTGGCGGAGGGGGCCAATGTCATCCGGTTGTCCGCCCGCGACCTGGCGGGCCGGGAGGCCCGCGCCGAGTGGACGGTCAACGCCGATTGGCAGCCGCCGGCGCTCGCCGTCCTCGGCGCGGAACGCCGGGCGGACGGGTGGGCGGTGCGGGCGCGGGGCTCGGACCGCTTCGGCGTGGCCCGCATCACCGTGGACGGGAAACCGGTGACGACCGATGGGGGGACGCAGCAGGACTTCGAATTCGTCGCGCCCCTGTCGTCGCCCCTGCCGGTCCAGATCGAGGACTTCGCGGGCAATTCGCTGATCCGCCTGTTCAGCGCGGAGACCCTCTCCCCGCTGGCGCAGGCGCGCGCCCCGCGGTACGCGGCCCGGCAGCCGGAGGGCCGGCCGGACACGCCGGCCGCCGCGGCCCCGGACGAGGGCGATCGCCTGCCGCCCGGCTTGCGCCTGCATACCCCGCTGCGCACGCGGGTGTTCAACAGCGAGTTCCTGATCGAGGTCACGACCACGGACCGCGGCGGCCTGAAGTCGGTGACCATCAACGGCGAGGACCAGTTGCCCGACGCCTCGCGGGGCTGCGAGCAATTCCACTTTGCCCGCCGTTGCAGCCTGGCCCCGGGGACCAATACGTACGACGTCGTCGTCACCGACCGCGCCGGCCGGACCACGCGGGAGGAGTGCGTCGTGGTGAGCCAGTCCCCCGAGTACCTGGACGAGGAGTACCGGCTCCGGCTGGGCGTGTCCCCCGTCAGCACGGCCCTGGGGGCGGAACCCGTGGTGGACGACCGGGCCGAGCGGGTCGGCCGGATGATGGAGCACGAGCTGCTCCTGTACCCGCCGCGGTTTCGCGTGCTCGAGCGGGCCGAGGGCTGGGACGCGCTGATCGAGGAGCAGCGGTTGAGCGCATCCGACCTGGCGGACCCGCGCGCCGCGCTGCGCGTCGGCAAGCTGATGCCGGCCGAACTGCTGGCGATAACGCTGCTGATCCCGCAGGGCGGCAGCCTGACCCTGTTCAGCCGCGTCGTGGACACGGCCAGCGGCGAGATCCTGTGCGCCGAGGACGTCTACGTGCCCGATCCGGACCGGGACCTCGCGGATCGGGTCGAGGGGCTGGTCATGAAGATCGAGCAGCAATTTCCCCTGCTGGACGGGAAGATCACGGAGGCGGCCGGCGACATAGCTACCGTGGGGATCGGCGCGCTGCACGGCCTGAAACCCGGGATGCGCTTCCTGGTCCTGGACTGGCCGGGCCGGGAGCGCGGCCCCTTGGAAGAGAGCGCGGTGCGGCGGTACTCGGAGCAGGCGGTCGAGCTGCGCATATCGAGGGTCTACGCCAAGAAGGCCCAGGCGCGCGTGAGCCCGCCGGAAGCCGCGGCCGGCGTGGCGGAAGGAGACGTGATCTATGCCCGATGACGCGAGAGAGGAGCCCGTGGGCGTGAAAAGAACCGCGGCCCTCCTGCTGGCCCTCGGCCTGTGCTTCGGCTTGGTCTTCTACCTCGGGCACTCGGCCTCCCGCTACCGGGGAGCCGCCCCCGTGGAACCCGGCCCGGCGGCGCGGCCGGGGCCGCTGGCCTTCCACGCCGTGGTGATCGGGGCCAGCGACTACTCCGCGGCCGGCGGCCGGGGATGGGAGGACCTCCAGACCGCCCGGGCGGATGCGGAGGCGATCGCCGATGTGCTCCAGCGCCGGTATGGATTCACGGTCGAAGTGTTGACCGGGCAGCGCGCCTCGAAGGCGGGCATCCTGACCGCGCTGGACAGGCTGGCCGACCTGACCGACCGGGACGCCGCGCTGATCTACTACGCGGGCCACGGGCATTACGACGCCACGCTGGACGAGGGGTTCTGGATCCCGGCGGACGCGCGCCGGACCGTGGACGGGCGCGATGCCCGGGAGGACTGGATCTGGAACAGCATGATCACCAAGATGGTGAACGCCTCGCGGGCGCGGCATATCCTCGTGGTGGCGGATTCCTGCTACGCGGGCTCCCTGTTTCGCGGCGACGGGATGCCCGCGGAGAGGGAGTGGACGTGGTACGCCCGGGCTTTTCACCGGCCGTCCCGCTATCTCGTCGCCAGCGGCGACCTGGAACCGGTGCTGGACAGCGGGATCGAGCACAGCATGTTTGCCGGGGCGGTGCTCGAGTTCCTCGAGAATCCCGTCAGCCCCGTGTTCTCGGCGTCGGACATGGCCCTCGCGGTGCGCCAGAAGGTCGGCGAACTGACCGGCCAGATGGTCCGCATGGGCCCGCTGGCGGTGTCATCGCATGCCGGGGGCGAGTTCGTCTTCACTTCCGACCCATCCCGGCTGGAACTCGCGGACGTCGCGGCCGATCCCTCGGCACAGCAACGGAGCCCGGAAACAGCCGAGCCGCCCGGCGACTTGGAGACCGCGCGCGATGCCTTATGGATGCAGCAGGCGGGCCTGGCCCAGTCCGCCCGTCGGCTGACCGCGGAGGCCTCGCCGGAAGCGAAGCCCGTCACCGCCGCGGTCGCGGCTTACCTGGACCCGGAACGGCGCAGGGGCCGGCAGGACGCCTTGCGGGAGTTGATCGAACAGGTCCGCGAGCAGCCCCCGCGCGCCGACGCGGCGGACCGCGTCCGGCCCCGCGTGCTGGCCTGCCTCGGGCCGGACCCGACTCCGGCCGGCGGCGAGGAGCAGGTCATGGCCCGGCTGATCCGGATCTGCCTGACGGCCGCCCTGCAGGGGCAAACACGCATCGTGGCCGTGGAGCGGGAGAATCTCGAGGCCGCCTTGCAGGAGCTTCAACTGGGCGTCTCCAGTCTCTCCGATGCGCAGGCGCAGTTGCAGGTCGGCCGCTTTCTCCCGGCCAGCATCCTGCTGCTGGGGGACATGGCGCGGCAGGATGGACGCTGGGTGGCCTGGTTGCGCCTCGTGGACACGGAAACCAGCCGGATCCTGAAATCCTGGAACACGGACCTGGACCCGGCGAACCTGCAGGAGAACTGCCGGGAGATCGCGGCGGACATAGCGCGGGCCGTCGCGGAAATGCGCCCCCTGGAGGCCGCGGTCACCCGCGCGGCGCAGGGCGGCTATCGCGTGGCCATCGGCAGTTTCCACGGGCTGGATCCACAGGCGGCGCTGGACGTGCTGGCGGACGGGAAGCCGGCGGGCTCGGCCGCGGTGACTCGTCTCGGGATCATGGAAAGCGACATCGCCATCGAATTCGCGGGAGGCGGAAAACCGGGGCAGAATACCGCCCTCCGTGTGCGCGAGCGGCAGCCCTGATTATTTCCATGCCCGCGCGCCGCCCAGCGGGTATAAGAGCGGATGGAGGCATCATGCCGCGAAGTCGAATCGGGATCTGCATGCTTGCGCTCGGAAGTCTGCTTGGAACCCAGGCGGCCCGCGCAGAGGATTTCGTGATCGAGACGCCGGCCGGGCCCGTGACAATCTCGCTGGACCATGCCGGTCCGCAGGGCAGCCTGGTGCAAGGCGGCGCGCCGTCGTCGCCGGCCTTCCGCCCGCCGAGCATCTTCTCCGCGCCGCTGCCGAGCGGTTCCGGCGCGCGGGCGCTGGGTCTGGCCGGCGCGTTCACGGCGGTGGCCGATGACGCGACGGCGGCCTCGTGGAACCCGGCCGGCCTGATCCAGTTGGAGCGGCCCGAGGCGTCCGTCATGCTGCGTGCCTCCCGCGAGCGCAACGCATACAACTCGGATTCCGACGCCTTCCGGGTGGGGGTCAACTCTTACGACGATGAGAACCTGAACTACTTGAGCTGCGCGTATCCGCTCACGCTTCTCAACCGCAACGTCGTGCTTTCGATCAACTACCAGGAAGCCTACGATTTCAACCAGCGATTCAGCGCCGCCGCCAGCGAAGGCCGCCCGCCGTCGTCCAGCGCGTCCACGGAAACGCGCGTGGATACGTCCACCCAGGTGGATCATTTTGAAAACGAACTCGACGAGGGCGTCACCGCCTCCATCACGTTCGTCACGCACCTGACCACGCGGCACACCAGCGCCCTGCGCGAACTGCTGCAGGCCGACCTGGTGAACGACCTTGAATTCGAGCAGGAGGGCATCATCGACGCGGTCACGCCCGCCATGGCGGTGGAGATCCTGCCGCAGCTGTCCCTCGGGCTCGCGGTGAACATGTACCAGGACAGTGCCCTGCACGGCATCCGTTCCAAGACCACCGCCTCGTACACGGGTTCGTCGACCCTGGACAGCGCCGCGCAGGAGACGCGTGTCACCTCGTCGACCTACGAGTACGAGGGCCTCATCCGCTATCCCCCGCCCTTCCCCGAGATCCCCTTTTCGAGCTCGGGCGAGTTCCCCGATTTCACAGACAGCTCTACATCCGGGGATACCTCCGGCGTCGTGGTGGACGGTGTGTACGAGGAGGAAAATGTCCTGGACGACCTGCGCGGCTTCAACACGACGCTCGGACTTCTATGGACCGTCTCGCGGTTCCTGAGCTTGGGCGGCTCGGTGGACCTGCCGTGGGTGGCGGACGCGGAGCAGACCAAGACCATCCGGGATACGGCTACGACTTACAATGCGGCCCGCACGCGCGTCCTGGACAGGAGTTCCACCGAGAGCCTTGTGTCCAAGGACGTGGAGATCACGTTCCCCGCCTACTTCGCCCTGGGCGCCGTGTGGCGATGGACGGACCGCCTGTATACGTCTCTGGACGTCAGTCAGACGCTCTGGTCCGATTTCGCCTTCCAGGCCGACGGCGAGGAAAAGATCAACCCGCTGGACGGCAGCCCCCGTGGCGAGAACCCGCTCGACGACACCTGGGCGGTGCGGTCCGGCATTGAGTACCTGCTGGTCTTCCCGCGCGTGGAAATCCCTCTCCGCGCGGGCGTCGCATGGGAGGAGCGTCCGGCCATCGGCGAACCGGACGAATACTGGAGCGCCAGCGTGGGAACGGGCATTGCCCTGGGTCGGGAACCGGCGCGCTGGATCCTGGATGCGGCGTACGTCTTCACGCAGGGCGATGATGTGCTGGGCAGTCTCGTTACGGACCAGGATCTTCGCACAGACGTCACCGAGCATCAGTTTTTCGTCTCGTGCATCAAGCATTTCTGACGCGCCCGCCAGCGGAGAAAAGGGGGCACAGCGCCGCACCGAATCAAGGCGTTCAGGGTTCTGCACCTCTTGGGCGTTGTATCACAGTTTATAAACTGTGATACACGGGATCGGCGTTGATATTTCTTAGTATTTCCTGATATTTCTCCATCCAAAATATCACAGTTTATAAACTGTGATACATGGGTTTTCACCGTGCCGCGGCCCGTCAGGCAGTTGAGCGAATCAAGCAGCAGGATCCCTGTCTCGGCGGCGAACGGGAACGCATTGAAGCACGAACCCTTGGCAAGAGGTCGCTGGCCGACTCGCTCGGTCAAAACGGCAATATGTCTGCCTCCGGCCTAGGGACGGAATTCCTCGATACGGTAGAGGCGCCGCCCTTCGACGTCCGGAGCCGTCCACTCCATCTCGCTGCCGTCCCAGTTCGTCCAAGGGCCGGCGATACGCGCCCATGATTCGTCGAGCAGGTTGCTGCATGACGCCACCTGGTACGCATGAGCTACCGCTCCCAGCCACCGGAAACTCCAGCCACCGGGCCCCCAGACCGCCCCGTCCTCCGGTATCGCAAACACGCTGGCCCGGTCATTGGGATCCGTATCCGTGAGCAGTTCCGTCCAGTTGTTGGCCCCGTCGCCGTCGGTATCCTCCCCCGCCGCGATGTTCGTCGGCCCCCCAAAGTAGAGGTTGATCCAGCGGGCTGGGAGGCTGTTCCCGTTCGTGGGAATGGGCGCGCAGCACAGGTCCCCCAGATTGGTCACCCCCCCCGCCGGCAAGGTGGGCAGCGAGAACGCCAGGTTCGAGTACCCGTCCGCGAAAACCGTCAGCACACCCGCCCGCGTGGGCAGATACACGTTGCTCGGGAAGGCCCCCTCCAGAGACGTTGCCCAGTATTGCCGGTAATCCGCATACGCCGGATACCCATCATACTGGCTGCAGGGGAGGCCCGAGGCCGACCCGGGCACGAACCGGATCCGCGCGTTTCTCAACCGCCGGCCCGTCCACTCGTCGCGCGCCACGCCCTGCGCCCGGGCCAGCGGCTCGAGAAGGAAGGGGGCCGAAACAAAGCCGCCAGCCTGGACCACGACGCGACGCGGATTCCCGTAGGCCTGGTTGTTGATGTTCTCCACCTGCCCGGCCTGGGTGGCCTTCTGCGCCGGAAGACAGCCGGGCGCCGTCACCTGGATCGTGTACGTCCCTGCCGCAATGGGGGTGAACTGGATCATGTTGCGACCCCCGAAGGCATACGGCGTCCCGTTGAGGTACGCGACCGCCCCGGCCGGCGAGCGACTCGAGTTGTACAGGTCCGCCCCGAGGATGCAGAGGAATGCCTGCGCGGGCGCGTCCGGCACGTACACCCGCAGTTCGTACTCCGTGCCCGGCCCCGCCTGGCCCGCTCCGTATGCGCGAACGCGCGCGACGTATCGGCCGGCCGGCTCGTGATCCAGCAGGATGTACTCGCCCGCCCCGGCGCCCGCCCCCTGCGAGTCCCGGGACACCACGTTCGTCAGGACGCCGTCCTCCACCCGGTAGAGGTCCAGCATCGTGTCCACGTTCGTGCCCAGCTGCCGCGTTCGGACCTCGTAGACGAAGTCCGTGATGACGAAGAACTCGACCCAGTCCTCGTCGCCGGCCACATGCAGGTTGTGCACCTGCGTGCCCGCAACCTCGAAGGGCTGGACCTCGTCGAAGGAATCGTCCGGCTCGTAGCGGTCGGCGCTCAACACCTGGGCCTGGCGGGGGCTGCCGATCACGCCGTCGTGGTCCATCGCGAAGAAGGTGCAGATGTACACGCCCGGCTCGGTGAAATTCGTGTAGCTCGTCTCGTACCGGGCGGTGTCGTTACTCCAGGACAGGTCCACGCTGACCGAAGCGGGATCCTCCGCGTCCGACGGCGGCGTGACCACGCACCAGGCGCGCTCGACGCCCGCCGCCGCGACGATCTCCGACGCCCACAGCGTCAACGCGTTCGTCCCTTCCAGCAGGGTGTCGAGCGTGACGGCCCCGATCACCGGCGCTTCCGCGCCGGTCACAAAGGCCGACCCGATGTAGGTCACGCCCGCCAGCGCGCCCTCCGCCTTTTCGTTCGGTTCCTGGTCCCCGTCGTCATCCAGTTGCGGGTCCTGCGCCCCGCGCGCCAGGTTGAAGGTCGTGTCGCGCGCCGCCTGGAAGGCTTCCAGCACGTCCGCGCCGCTGAAAATGTGGCTCAAGAAAATGCGGCTGAAACTCAACCATCCTTGCTGCTCGCAGAGGGCTGGCTCGTCCGGCCCGGACCCGGCGATGAGGATGCGGTCGCGGTCCGGGGGAATGGTCATGTTGGTGATGAACCCGCCCGCGCCCGCGAAATCCATCACCGCGATGACGAGCCGGTTGCTGTCCTGCTGGTAGGCGTCCAGCCAGGCGTCCAACTGCGCGGCGGACAGATCCTCTCCTTCGGCAAGATGCAGCTGTCCGCCGGTCGCCTCGCCGGCGAGGTAGATCGCCAGCTTCCTCGAGGCACCGGCCCAGTTCGTGATCGCCTGCCCGAGCGCCGTGAGCGAGACGGCCTCGTCGACGCCCGGCTGGCCGGTCTCCATGCTCAAGTAATAAACGGAGTCCGTGGTGAACTGCCGCGTCTGCAGGGTCTCCCAGGCGTTGTTCGCCATGCCGTTGATGTTGGTCCAGACGGCGAGGTTGGTCGTCCCGCCGGCCGCCAGGATCGCCCGCTCGTCCGCGCCCGCCTGCGTCACGTACCCGTACTTCGGCAGCGAGACGCCGCCGCCCTGGGCATGCGCGTAGTAGATGATCTTGTAGGTGTCGGCCTGCCCGAAGCCCTGGTAGACCGCCTCGTATCGTTCGCCGGTGAACACCAGATCGATTTCCGGAAGGGAGGCGATGGGCACGTCGGGATCGGGATTGTAACCCGGCGGCACGATCACGCACCAGACGCGGTCGATCGGCTGCGCGGCGGTCACGTTGGCCGCCCACAGCGTCGCCGCGGAATCCCCGTCCAGGTACTGGTTGCCCGCAATGCTCCCGATCTGCGGGACATCCTGCTCGCCGCCGATCCGCGCGCCGACCGGTTCGTCGAGGCCGGCCCCGGCGTCATCCACCCCGGCCACGAAGAGCCCGTCCTTGTCCGCGTCCAGCCACGCGTCCTGGTAATCGCTCATGGCTCCGCGGGCCAACTGGAACGCCTCGCCCAGGCCCAACCCGAGCCTCAACCCGTTGAAGAAGGCTTCGGAGAAACTCACCAGGCCGCCGGCCACGAAGAAGACGGCCTGGACCGGTCCGGCGCCCGCGATCACGACCCGGCTCGCGGCGCCGGTATAGGCCAGCGGCCCGATAAAACTCCCGGCCTGGCAGAAATCCAGCACGACCGTCACGTCCATCGGCGCGGCGTTCTGCAACTCGTCCAGCCAGGCGGCCAGGCCGGTCGCCGAGAGGGTTTCGCCGGGATTCAGCCGGAAATAGCCGCCGTGCTCGTTCGTGGCGCCGTGGTCCACGAGGTAGACGAAGAGGTTCGAGGCGCCGGACGCAAAAGTGCGGAAGGCCCACTCGGCGTTGGCCCACGTGGAGGCCCGGGACACATCGGCATACCCATCGCCGTCCACATCTTTCCCCGCCAGGGGGCTCAAGTACTGGATGCTGTTCTTGCTGAAGCCGCGCGCGCGCAGCGTGTTGAAGGCGTTGTCGGCCAGGTAGTCGGTGGCCTCCCAGGCCGGATCGTCCGTCAGCGCGGCCGTCTTGCTGCCGGCCATGACAATGGCGCGGGCCTGCCCCGCGGACAGGCTGTTGCTGACGACCTGCGCGACCGCGCGGCCGTACCGCCCGTCGACCAGGCGCGCCTCGATGATGTCGAGGCCCTGGGTCGGCCCGGCCTGGTAGACGCCCGTGCCGGCGTTCAGGCTGCCGCCGCTGCGGTTGGCGACGAACTGCCAGGCCACGGGGGGATCATTGGTCACATTGAAATCGCACGTCGAGCCCGGCTCCATCGTGCGTTGCGCGGGGATCACCTGCAGCTTGTCCGCCTGGTTCCGGTAGAACAGCAGGCCGCCCTCGGAGGTCGCCAGCAGCAGGTCCAAGTCGCCGTCCGCGTCCAGGTCCATGGCAGCGCCGGACTCGACGAAATCGTTCAAGCCATACGTATCGGGCGGCTCATACAGGCGCATCGCGTGGGTCCACCGCGGCTGCTGCGCGTCGCCGATGTTCGGATAATACACCCAGTCCCGGCCCGTCATGCCGATCAGGTCGTTGTCGCCGTCCTCGTCCATATCCATGACGAGAGGCGCTTCGATCGAGTCCCCGAAGAAACCGGCCCCGGCGGCCACCGGCGGCGCCCAGGCCGCGACGGAAGCCGTCCCGGTGTTCGCAACGTAGAAGAATGGACCGTTGGTCGAACCGCTCTTCAGGTACATGTCCAGATCCCCGTCGCCGTCCATGTCGCCGAAGGCCATCTGGCCAGCATTGTAGTAGCTGTTCGTTTCCGCATGGAGCACCAGGTAGCCGTACTCGGGGGCGGCCCACGCCGCGCGCGACGCCGTGCCGGTGTTCAGGACCCGCGCGATGAACCAGTTGGTCCCATAGGGGTCCCCGCTCATCTTGATGTAGAGGTCCGGATCCGAGTCGGCGTCCAGGTCGGCAAAGGACACCGCCTGCAGGACCCCGCCCGTCCACGACAGATAATTGGTGTCGGCCAGGCGCCACATGGGCGTCTGCGGGGTGCCTTCGTTCTCGTACAGCCAGAGCAGGCGCTCGACGCCTTTGAGCACGACGAAATCGCCGTCCCCGTCGCCGTCGAGATCGCAACCGGCCATGCTGTCGCCGGGCAGGTCCATCAAGAAGATCCGCTCGCCCCGGACCTGCCAGGCGGCCTGCGTGGCCTGCCCGATGTTCACGAGATGGTCCATCCGGCCGCCCGCCTGCCCGACGACGGCGTCCAGATCGCCGTCCTCATCCAGGTCCGCCAGTTCGGGGGCAAAGGACGCAAAGAAGTCCGTGGCGGCGATCCCGAGTTGCTGCGTGACGGCGGGCGCCCACCGGGCCTGGGCCGCCGTTCCCGTGTTGGCCCACAACAGCCAGAATGCATTGGTGCTTCCCGGGGGATAGGGCTCGTAGCCGGCCACGAGATCGAGGTCTCCGTCGCCGTCCACGTCCGCCGGCCTCGGCGAGGCATACCGGTAATTGGCGATGGGGCATGGGAAATTGGTGCGGGGCTGGCCCCAGGCCGCCGACGCGGCGGTTCCGATATTGGTGTAGACCAGGATATCGCCATCCGAATTGCCAATGAAGAGATCCTGATCCCCGTCGCCGTCCACGTCCGCCAGGGCCGGGGCGCTGAACGACCCCGCCGTGATCCCCCCATACGCGAAGACCGGCGCGGCCCACACGGCCGTGGTGGGCGTGCCCTGGTTTTGAAAATAGTACAGCATCCCGAACAACTCCCCCGAGATCAGGTCGAGGTCGCCGTCCGCGTCCATGTCCGCCAGGGCCGGCGCGTAATCAGTATTCCACGCCAGGCGGCGGACCAGCGACGGGGGCGCCCAGGCCGGCGACCGCGGGGTGCCGATGTTCTTGTAATACATCAGCTTGTCCCGGCTGCCGACGAAAGCGTCCGCATCGCCGTCCGCATCCATGTCGCCGAACGCCGGCTTGGTGCTCCGCCCCCCCCCGGAATACGCGCCGGCCAGGTACCGCCGGTCCACGTAGCCGTCCAGGACCGGTTCCCACGTCGAGTCGCCGAGGATGTGGATCACGTTGGTGATCACCAGCCCGTTGGTCGAATTCAGCGGACGGTCCGCGCTGATCCTCACGAGGTTGGTCAGCAGGCCCGGCCGCGTGGCCCGGATCGCATACGAGAAAGAGGCCCCCCACGAAGGCGTCAGGGTGCACGAACTGCACAGCTGGTTGCCGTTGGCGCGGAAGTAGCCGTCCAGGATCTCCACGGGCGCCGAGAACTCGCTGACGATCAGGACATTGGAGACGTATTCGGCAGAGAGGTTCTCCAGGTGCACCTTATTCGTGAACGGCCGGGAAAGACAACTGGCCTCGGACAGCGTGACCTCGACGCCGATGCCCACGGCCGGGCCCGACGGGGGCAGGAAGATGGTCGCGAAGGCGGCGGCGTTGTCCTCCGCGTCCGGGTCGCCTCCCGCGGAGGTCACGCTCGACGTCCACGCGCAGTATCCCGTCACCGCCGGCGAGCAGACCATCCAGTACAGCGCGGTCTGGCCGGCGGCCATCTCCGTCAGGCGGAACACAACCGCCGGATCGGCCGGACGGAACTCGTAGCCCAACGAGGCCGTCACCACGCCCACGCCCGGCGGCAGCCGGTTGGTGATCGAGACCTCGACGGCCTCCCGCGGCCCCGCGTTCCCCACCGTGACCAGGAGCGGATAGTGGTTCGAAACCGCACGGCCGGGTCCCCAGAAAACGGGCTCCAGGGACACGGACAGGTCCGCCGGCGGCGCCGCGGCCATCGTCTCGATCGCGATCTCGTCGAAGGCGAACCCGTCTTCCTCCGCCGGCGAGTCGTCGTACTGCTGGAACTTGATCTTGAACCCGTCGCACAACGGCCAGCTTCCGTCGGGGACCAACGGGACCTCGAACGGCTTGTAACTCGAAGACACGAAATTGGACGAGGTCAGGCCCTGTACCTTGTGCCACGTCGCGCCGCCGTCATCGCTGACCGCCACGCCGTCCGCGTTGCAACTCCCGCTGAACGAATCCGGCATCTCGTGGTCTTCGTCGTTGAGCGACTTGTGCCGGAAGGACAGGACCACGTTGCTCCGCCCGGCCAGGTCCGTGGTGAGCACCAGTTCGTTCAGGGAGGGCGCCAGGTCGCTCTGGACATCGTCCATCACCGCGTGCCACGCGCCGCCGGCGGGGGACCACTCTCCCGTCACGCGGATTCGCCCCTGGCCGGCGGAGTTCGTCGCCCAGCAGGGCGCGAGCGCGCCGGATTCGAAATCATCCTGAAAGAGGATTTCAGCCGGCGAGGTCGGCGGGAAATGGAACAAGGCGAGGGCGATGCCCAGCAGCAAGGCGCTGCCGGAGGCGGGCCGACACACCCTCCCTTTCCGCCATCTGACCGTGGCGTTCATTCCTGTCATCCGCGCTTCACTCCTGCGCCTGAACACAATCTATGCAGCCGGAGGCCGGCCGTAAATGCCATTCGGCCTTCCGCCCCCACTTTCTACGTCGTCCGGGCCGCCCTTTTCTTGTCGAGGAACCATGTAATCCTTGACACGATTTTCGGCCCTCAAACCACCACGAGTTCTTTAGTCGCCCGGCGCGCTGTTTTCGTCCCGGCCCTGCTCGTTCCGGGGAAGAACACCCGCGGGTCCGTCGACTCTTGATGGTAACCAACCGAAACCGGACAGGAGCAACGCCATGCCATCGACCCCGCGGAATAAACTGTCGGCCTGGGCGGCCGCGCTGTGCGCAGCGCTCGCGGTTCTGCCCTCCATCGCGATCGCAGATGACCTTGTCGTGCTGTACCCGCGCATCGCGCACGAGGTGCAGGCCCCGGGCGTGCCCATCGTGGATGACGGGGCGAACCGGTTTGAAATCTACAACGACGGCCTCGGGTTCATGAGCGGAGGCTCCCTGGATGCCGCGCTCGGGCAGGTGCTGACCTGGAGGAACTTCCAGGCGCCCGACGTGGTGTTCGATCCGATCCAGGCCCGCGCCCTGCTGCTCGGGGGCAGCCGGTTCGGGCGCGCCTCGCTCTACGGCGTCCATTTCCCGGACGCCGCGGTGAACTATGCCACGCCGATCCCCCCGCCCTTCGACGGCGTGGACTACACCAACTCCTCCCGCTTCTCCAGCCTCCTGGTCCCGGCGCGCGAAAGCTGCGACGCCGTCACGGAGGGCTTCCTCTGGACCTGCTCCAGCGAGAACCAGTTGACCCTGGTCCGCTACGGCTGGGACGGCCGCGCCCCGGCCGGCCGCGGGACGGTGGTGGATCTCGGCGCGCGGGGATATCGTTACTCGTGGGATCGCTTGTCGCTGCCCTTGGATTACAGCCAGGACACCCGGGTCCTGGACTATGATCCGGCCCCGGGCGAACTCTGGGTTCTCGCGCTGACCTTCCACGAAGAACCGGGCACGATGGGCGCGTTCTCGAACAGCCTGCTGTGCCTGGACGGCGCGACGGGCGAAATCCGGGCGGAGGTCGCGGGCTTCCGGCACGTGGACACCTGGGAAATCGATCCGCGCAATCGCACGCTCTGGGTCGCGGACCGGTCCTCCATCATGGGACAGGACTTCATCTACCGGATCGACCTTGCCGGCCTGAAGGCCATGCGGATGAACGGCCTGACCCGTTTCGCCCCCGACAACCCGGCCTCCACGCGGCTGTCCTCGAGCGCGTTCGGACTGGAATACATCCTCGACATGAGCGTCAGCCCGCTGGATGGCGCGGTCTGGATGCTCTCGCGGCGCGCGGGGACAGGCTACCGGCTCGCCAAACTCGACGCCGCCGGGACGCTCGCGTGCTCCAGGAACTTCTCCGACTCCGGCCGCGCCCCGCTGCACGATCCCGACTACCTGCTCGCGGACGACGCCGGCGGCTGCTACGTGGCGCTCGGATACGCCGGGAATGGATCGGTCCTGCCCTCCGGCGAGCGGGACTACGTCCGGACCAGCCTCGCCCGCTTCGACCGCAACGCCGCGCTGCGGGGCGCGGGCTGGCAGACCCGCACGGTGAGCAACCGCCGCTACCGCGCCGACCGGCGCCTGATCCTGCTCGAGAACGCGCCCTGCTCCGAGCAGCAGATCTGCCTGTCGGCGGCCCCCTACTGCCCGCGGCAGCGGCAGACGGTCTCGAGCCGCGTCCTGCCTTCGGACTGTCAGGGCGTCTCCAAGATTGCGTGGGAGGTCGAGAAACTGGACATCGGCCTCGGCACGGTGCTGGGCCTGGACGACGGCTTCGACACCGTGTGGTCCGACGAGACCGCGTTCTCGCCCTGCCGCGCGAGCGCGCACGGCCGCAGCGAGGACCTCGGGCCCCTGGGCAGCGGAACCTACCGCTTCACGGTGCGCGTGACCGGCTGCAACGGCACGACGGGCAAGAACGAGTTGTGGTTCCAGGTTCCCGCGGAATGCCCGCCGACGACCCCGCCGGGCAGCGACGGCGTGGCGGTCGAGCCGGGCGATCCCGGCGACCCGAACCGGGCGACGTTGTGGATCGCCCTGGATCCCGTCCCGGCCGCCGTCGCCTCCTCGGGCGGGCGCCCGGCCTACATCTTCGACCAGTACCTGCGCTACCGGATCCAGGCCGCAGCGCCGGGCGACAGCATTGAACGCCTGGCCTGGCGCTGGATTCATCCGGCGGACGCACGGCGCGGCGCGGCGCAGGAAGTATGGGATGCGCGAACAAAAGACGGCTGGGGGGATTTGGCTTCCTTCCGCCTGACCGATTGCATCGGCACCGATCGCTGGGGCCTGCCGCTCGCGCACGACTTCGGCGAGTACCAGCTCGAGGTCACCCTCCGGCTGGCCTCGGGGGTCGACCTGACGGCCCGGAGCAGCAAGTTCTACATCCTGGGCCACAAGGACGCGAAGGTCGGGATCGCCCCGGCGCCGCTCTATTGCGCGGATTCGTCCTATCGGGTCCCGTTGTACGCCTGGAGCGTCCCCGAGTATGGATTCGACACCGTGGACGAGTTCGCCGTCACGTGCCACCACGGCCTGGGCCAGCAAGACCTCCGGTCCATCCCGTACGCGCCCGCCATGGACTGGTGGCCTGAGGAGCCCGGGCAGGCGGAGGGCTGGTGGCGCATCCCGCAGTTCCTCGTCGAGTCGGACCAACCCTCGATCACCCTCAAGGCCACGGCGACAACCCTCCGGTCCGACGGCACACCGGTCCCGCTCTCGGCCGAGACGATCGTGCTCCTGCCCTGCCCGATCAACGGGCTGCTCGGCAGCACGCATGCCGCCACCGCCAAGTGCCGGAAGTTCAAGGCCAAAATGCTGATGGGCAGCGCGGAGGGCCGGAAGATCATCAGCGCGTTCTACCGGCTCGCGCCCGAGATGAGCGCGCTGCTGGCCAAGGACCGCGTGTTGAGCAGCCAGTGCGCGGCGTTCCTGAAGGCCGTCCAGCCGGATCTCGCGGCGCTGATGCAGAAGGGCAACCCGAAGCTCTCGCCGCTGGCGCCGGAGAACCTCAAGCTCGTCACGCCCAAGAACATCCAGGCCGCAAAGGACATCATGACGCGCGTCAAGCCGGCCGCATCGGCCGACCTGCGGAGCGTCATCGACGAACTGTTCCGCCTGCTCGCGGCCGCCGGCAAGTAAGGGAGAGATCATGCACTCGATGACCTGTCCAAGGGGGACACTGGCCTTGCTCCTGGCGCTCTTCCGGTTCGCGCCCGCCGCGCGGGACCTGCCGGTCAAGACCAGGCCTTATGCCTCCTCCACCCTGCGCACGGCGCCCAACGACCTGATCAACAAGCTCGACGCCGCCAAATGAACCAAGGAGATCCCGTCATGCAGAGAACGCATTCGACCCCGACGGCCTGGGCAAGCCGGTTCCTCGTCCTGGTCTGGTTGTTGGCCGGCGGCGCCGCCGCGGAGTGCGGCTTCCCGTCGGACACGGCCGGGTGGCTGGTCTTCCCGCGCCACCGTGATGCCGCATCGCCGGGAGGCCTCTGGGGGGCGAACCAGCTGTACACGCTGGATCACAGCCTGGCCATCCGCAGCACGCGCACATGGTCCAATGCGTCGGGCCAGACGCCCTTCTGGGACAGCTACTGGGCCGGCGGCCCTTCTTTCGACCCGGAAGGCTGCCGGGTCTGGATGGCGGACGGCGACCAACGAAGCTTCTACACCGTGGATATCGTCACGGGAAGCCGGCACTACTACACCGTGGAGGCGGCGGCCGATCGGGACATCCTGTTTGACAAGGACTGCCTCTGGCTGGCCTACGACTGGATCCGGGAGCGCCTCTGGGTCTCCCATAATCCATGGATCATTTCCGAAGAAAACCACCGGATCATGAAATTCCGCATCGAGGGGACGACTCTGGTCAAGGAAAGCGATCTGGATCTGCAAGCGCTCGGATACGAACTGCCGGCCGGTCCCGACGAAAACGGCATCGTCCGCGATTCGCGGAGCATCCGGCTGGACCTGGTCACTGGCGACCTCTGGGTCCTGGCCGACACAAGCGAGGACGGCTATTCCACTCCCAACATCCTGCTCTCCATGGATGGACAAGATGGCCGGGTGAAGTGCGTGTTGACCGGTTTCGATCCGGGCATTGATCTCTGGGATCTCAACGAAGACGAGGGTTCGCTCTGGGCTTCGGTGGGCAATTTCTACGGCGCAGGCGACGGGGCCGGCACGCTGCTGAAATTCGACCTGCGCGCCCTGCCTTCGGGCGTGTATGACGGCTTTTCCGCCGCCGTCCTCGCCGCGCCCCTCTCCTCGCTTTACCTGGCCTACCCGGTGGACATGGCGGTATCCCGTGTGGACGGCGCGCTCTGGATCTGGGACGCACGGGATGGCCTCGAGACCGGCAGCAACGCCCAACAGCATTGGAGGCTGGCCCGGCTTTCCGCGACCGGCGCGCTGACGGGGAGTTCCGATCTCACGCTGGATGTGGAGGCTGATACGGGCATTACCTGCTCCGATTTCATCGAGACCACGGCCAACGGAGGCTGTATCGCTGCCCTGGCCTACACCCTGCCCGGCGGGAACGAATCCAAGGTGCGCACCGCCCTGTACGACGCCGGCCTGAACCGGACGGCGGGCTGGCGGGAGGTTCCCATTGGGACCAACTGGGGCTTCTACGGGCGTGGGGCAGCGCTCCCGCGCATCCTGACGCCGCCCTGCCTGCCGCCCCTGGCCCACGCGTCCACGGACCGGCCCCGCTATCGCCTCGGGGAAACGGTCCGGCTCACCTGTGGGGCCCTGCTGCGCTGCGAAGGCGTCCGGCAACTCGCATGGAGCGTCCGAAGTTCCGCGGGGACGGAGGTCGGGGCGGGAGCATACCCGGCGCCAGGCGGCTGCTCGTATGCGGACGCAACGCAGACGGTCCCGCTCGCCGGACTGCCGCTGGGCGTCTACACCGCCACCGTCGTCTGCACGAGCTGCGGGAGCCTGCCCACCACGGCGAATTGCGTCTTCGAAATCCTCGCGGCGGCCCCGCCCCGGCCCACGGTGAGCATCCTCCGCGAGCCCTACATCACGGCCTACGGGAATCGACAGGATGTGCGCTTCCGGCTGCGGGCGGACGCGCAGGGAAGCCTGATCTCCGAGTTGCGTTGGTGGGCAGAGGACACCAACGGCGTGCGGGCGGGCGCGGAACAGAATGCCCCCGCGTGGGGACGCTCCAGTTACAACGAACGGCACATCCTGTCCCCATTGCCCCCGGGGGATTACTACCTCAAGGCCCGCCTGGCTTCCGATTGGGGCGACGTCGTGGAAGCCGCCAGCGGACGATTTCGCGTATGGCCCTTTAGCAAGGAGGCCCGCGCCGGCTTTGATCCCGACCGCTACGTCATCCTCCGCTACAGCGACACCTGCGTCCCCGTCGCCGGCTGGGCCGCCGCCGACAATGGGCTTTCCGGTTATGGGGTGCGCTGGGAGGGGTATGGCCTCGCCGGCGACGCCTTGCCCTGGCGCTCCTTCTCCGCCGGCTGGGAGCCGACGGCCGACTACTGGGAGCCGGGCTGCTGGCCCATCCCCGATGCCATCTGGCCGAATGCGCAGACCCAGGACGTCGCGGTCTTCTACCTCGTCGGCCAGGCCGGCGCCGCGGGGTCGCCCGGCATCGTTTCCAACCGCCTTGCCGTCATCCTGATGTGCCCCCTCGAAGAAATCCTGGGCCTCGAGAGCGCCGCGACGAAGAGCGCGCGCGAGTTCCGCGACCTGTTCCTGAAGAAAAGCAAGGACGGCAAGGCCCTCGCGGACCTTTATTACAAACACGCCCGCGAATTGAGCGGCCTGGTCGCGAAGCAGCCCGCGCTGGCGAAGCAGGCCGGCGCGCTGGTCACCGCCGCGCTGCCGGACATCGCCGCGCTTTTGAAGTCGGGCAAACCGACGCGGGGCCCTTGGGCGAAGGAGAACGTCAAGCTGGTGAACGCCAAGACGATCGCCGCCGCGCGGAACCTCCTGGCCAAGACCAAGCCCTGCGCCTCGGCCGGCCTGCGCGCGGCCCTCAACGACCTGATCAACAAGCTCGACGCCGCCGTCGCCCTGCGTTGAGCCGGACGGCCGGCGGCGGGCGAAACGCCGTCAATACCGGAGCGCGTCGGTCCGGTACTCGACGCGCACCCCGTGGAATTGCTGGTTCACGCCGTCGAACGTGCCCACGCTTAACTCGACTTCGACCCAGTAACGGGTGTTCTCGTTGTCGACGATATCATAGGGAGACATCATGGCGGTGTCCGTCTCGATCTCCGCATCACTGCCCGGCGAACTCGCCGCCACCTGCTGCAACCAGGCGATGTACTGGATCCCGGACACCTCATATTCATGCCGGGCCAGGGCCACCTCGCACGTCATGGCGTAGGAGCCGAGATTCCGGCAGTAGCTGGACACGGCCGCGATCTCCGCGTCCTGCGGGAGGTGGACGCCGGCGGCAAACGAAGCCGATTTCGGCGTGCCGGTCAGGTACAGGTATCCCGAGCTATACCGGTAGTTGTGGTCGGTATGCTGCGGAACGAACTCCTGGGGCGGGATCCACAGGTAGTTGGTCCGGGTATACGCGTAACGATACTCGCCGGTGATCGTGACGCTCCCCTGGACCGCCAGGCTGCCCGCGGCGTCCACGACCAGGCCGGTCCGCGTGCCGTTGACGAAGCCGAGGGGCGAGGCGTAGTGGATCTGCGACGCGAGGTAGAGCTTCTGCCAGGGATAGGAAGCGCTTCCCAGCGCGAACAGGTTGCTGCCGTCGGGCAGGATGTGGCCGTTGACGGTCAGCGCCGACATCAGGTTGGTGGTGCCCACGCCGACCCGGTTGTTGCGCCGCGACACGGCCAGGCGCGGGCCATTAGTAAGCACGGAGTCTTTCTCCAGGATCTGCAGCTGTTCGCTGTCCACCTCGTACTGCAGGTACATGCCGTAGATGGCGCCGCGATCCTCCGCGAGCAGGATCTGGGCGCCGTCCTCATTGGCGTTCGTCGCCGCGGGCGACACGACCAGGGTGGCGATCTGGCCGGTGCGGCCGCTGGCGAAGTGGATGTCCCCTTTCAGATTAGTGGTATTCAGCCCGAACCCACGCCCGGCGCGCACGAGGAACTGGTTGGAGGCGGCCGATCCGAAAACGCCGTCCTGCTGGTCGGCCCACACGAAGGCGCCGGGATGCGAGGCCCGGGCGCCGCCGCCGCCGGCGAAGCTGTAGTCGCCGGAGGCCTGGTTGTCCCGTCCGCCCGGCACGACGGCGAAGGCGCCGGACAGGTTGCCCTGCCCGCCGCCCACGGCCCCGTACGCGCCCAGCGCGAGGTTGGAGCCGCCGCCAGCGACCACGGAACCCGAGCTGCGGGCCGTATTATTGGAGCCGCCGCCGGTCACACTGTTCGGGCCCTGCGCAAGATTCTGCTGTCCGCCGCCGATCGCGGCGAAGTGGGCGTCCGCGTGATTCCGCAGGCCGCCCGCCACGACGCCGGCGGTCCCGTTGGACACGGTGTTGCCCAGTCCGCCCCCGATGAATCCGTAGGCGTCCCCCAGGAACTGGGGCAGGCTGTCGCTGCCGCCGCCCGCGATGGCGCCCCCTGTGCCGGTCACGGAGTTCGAGCCATGTCCGAGGATAATCAGCGGACTGCTGGCATCCGGAAAAAACCGCGCGACGCGGGCGTCGTGAACCCGCAGTTCGAAGGGCCGGTCATCCAGCGTGCCCGCGAAATCCGCGCCCAGGGGCGGGGGCCGCGTTCCGGCGTTACCGCCCACCGTCCAGAAGGTATTGGAAAAAGACCCCACGTCCAGGTCCGGCGGCACGACTTCACCGTTGCCGATCTTGTCGCTGGTGACCGCCCCGAAGGCCAGGTTCCGGTTGCTGATGACCCCGTCCGTGAGGTGGACGTTCACGATCGAGTTCGTCGCAATCTTGGCCTGGGTCACGACAGCCGGCCCCAGCATCGCGGACGATATGGCCTGGTTCGTCACCGCGGCGGCGATCAGGGCATACGCCACGGCGCCGACGCGTTCCCGGGGCATCATCGGGGTGCCGTTGACGGTGAGAGCAAGCCACACCTCGTCACGGGTCAGCGCCAACGGCAGGGAGCCGGACAACGGGTTATCGCCGATGAAGGTCGCGTATAGCCCGTCCACGACGGGCACGTCCACATCCTGCTCCGTGTACAGGGCCGTCCCGCCGACCTCCCCCGGGTAGAACGCGAAGAGCAGCGTGGCGGGCCCGTTATACAGATTGGTCCCGGAGATCAACCGGCCCTGGTAATGGATCTGGCTGGAGACCTGCGCCCCGGCCTGGAGACCGATCACGGCCAGGAATACCAGAACGCCCCGAAGCACCGACCGTCTTTTCATACCCCCTCCCGCGTGCTGGAAATACCGCGTTCCTCGTGGAGGATATACATAGGGGCGCGGGCTGAAACGGTCAAGAGCACAACCCCTGCCGCGCCGGTTCGGAGAGGAAATCGGTCCGCGCATTGCTAGTGTGAGGAGGGGAAGGTGGAGCGGGAGACGGGAGTCGAACCCGCGACGTTCAGCTTGGGAAGCTATCCGGAATATGCCGTTTTTCTTAATGTATATGATGCCGTTGACAATTCGTTGACAACATGCCCTCTTCGGCGCACCCTCTCCTCCATAAGCAAGGATGCGCCATGAAAAGACGGATGCGACGAAGCTGCCCCGTGGAGACTTGCGCCGGCATTACGATCCGCGAGATCAAGCCCGGCAAATGGCAGACCGACCTTTTCCGCGACGGAAAACGGGATCGCCGGGTCCATGAAAACCTGGAGATGGCCAAGCGATACGCGCAGCTCTTGGCCACGAAGATCAGGAACGAAGGATCCAGCGCTTTGGACCTTACACAGGAGCAGAGACGGGACGCCCTGAAAGCCTTGGCGATTCTTCAGGACAAGACGACTCTAGCCTCCGCCGCGCAGTTCTGGTCCTTGCATAACCATAACGAGGACGGGGTCACCATCGAGCAACTCGGGGAACGGTGGCTGGCCGATCTCCGCCGGCGGGGATGCCGCGAGACCACGCTGCGCGAGCGGAAGCACAAGATCACCCGGCTGACCGCCGACTTTGGGAATAGGCCCGCGGCATCACTCACCCGGCAGGACCTCCTGGATTGGCTCGACCGTCAGGGGCTGACCGGTGTTACGGCCGATGGATACCGCCGAGCCTACAAGACGATGTTCAACTTCGCCATGGACGAGAAGATCGTCGAAATGAACCCTGTGGCCGGCATCAAGGCTTTCAAGACGGACGAGCGGCTGCCAGTCCCGTTCACTGTGGCCAGCGTCCAAACGATAATGGACGCGGCGGCGAAGCATGCCCCCATCATGGTCCCCACCCTCGCTGTCCAGTTCTTTGCCGGCCTGCGGCCGGGCGAAGCCAAAGGGCTGAAATGGGAGGATGTCAACTGGACGGAGCGTACCATCCGGGTTCTGCCCGAAACCTCCAAAATGCGGCGGTCCCGGCTTGTGGAGATGAACGACACACTCCGAGCCTGGCTGCAGCCCTATCGCAAGAAGGACGGTCCCATCGGGATCACCTCGCAGAACCAGTTCGATTTCTACATGAGCCGAAAATACTGCGGGGAAAAGAAGATGGGCTTGCTGAAAGCCGCAGGAGTCGAATGGATACAGGACGGTCCGAGAAAGACCTTCGCGTCCATGCACTACGCCACTCACCAGGATGCCGCCAAATTAGCCGCGATCCTGGGGCATACGGGCGACGCGGGGGTCCTGTTCAGGCACTACCGCGGCCTTGTTAAACCCTCGGAGGCGGCTAACTACTGGCGTCTCCGGCCACGAACCAAGACCACCATTATTACGCTGGAGGCCACGGCATGAACAAAGCGAGATCCGCGCACACCCGCAGATTTCATGATCGCGCCGTTGAGCTGATCGCGTACTACGAGGACTCCGCAGGGGATTGGTCGGAGATACAGCAGCTCTTCTTTGCTTTAGAGACATCCTTTGATCCCGCTTTCTACATCACGCAGCGCCGGCCTGGATCAAGTCCAGCCCGAATACAACTGCAGCGCGACAAAGCTATCGCGGCTAAACAAGCGAAGCTGGCGCAGGCTCTTTGGGCCTTCGATCTCGGCGTGGCAAAACAGTACGCCGACATTCTCAATCAATGCGAGAAACCGCCGGGGATAAGCGGTGTCGAGGCCCGCTCGCCCTTTTTACACGAAATCGGAAAGCTGAAATCGCCAAGCTTGGCTAGGCAGGAAACGGAGCGAAGGAAGCGAAGCCGCGACGCGAAAAAGCGCGGGAAACTCGGCGGGCGCCCCCTGAAGGACGGCAACGAAGAAAAGTTAAGCAAGGCATTGCGCGAAGCCAGACGGATGAAACGATCGGGCTTGTCGCTTAGGCGAGCCTGCGAGTTGGCGGCTAAGGAGTCTGGTTTGACTGTCGGCTGGGAAGCCCTGAAGAAGCATTTCTATCGAGGGAATAACTAACCTCCAAGGTTATTCCCTGGTTTATGATCCAGGCCGGACCCAACAAGTCCGGCCCTTTTTTGCATTTTTCAGGGACAAACCTACCGCATGTCGTTTTCCCGGACTGTAACATAAGCGCGAGAAAATGCGCGTGACACGTAATGCGGGAGAACGAATGAAAAATAACACAGACTTGGCAGGTTACTTGCGGAGGAGACAGGCCGCAGCCTATCTGGGGATATCCCAGCGATGCTTGTCCGACTGGCAGAAACGGCGCCTTGTCCCTTACACGAAGGTTTCGCATCGGGTTTGCCTCTTCCGGCGAGACGATTTGGACAAAGCGCTTGGGAAGTTGAAGATTGAGGCCATCGGGAACTGACGCCGCCCAAGTCCTTGCATCACGAGAGGCATTCTCGACCATACAATGTCCAGGGGGCAATCAAGGCCATGAAGAACCAAGTTTGATTCAGGCGAGCGAGGTTCAGAAGTGAATGACGTTCTGATTTCAACGGCAGAGGCGTCCAGCCGACGGCTGGAAGACCTTCGCGAACAGTTGGGAATGGACAGCAGCCCCGAAGATCGCATCGTTGTTCTCGGGCACCTGCTGACTTGGTACGCGAAATGGGCCGGGGATCCGGAAACGGATTCCGGTCTCTTCTGGAACGTGACAGAAAAGCGGCTTGGGGTGTGGGCTCAGTGGACGCGCTCCAACCCGCTCATGTTTGGGCGCGCGCTTGTTAAGGCGGGGTATGTGCAGCCGGTGAATGACGTGTTCCCGGAACAACTGCTACGCAAGCGCGATGGATACGTGGTTCCCGGGGCGCTGGATCGGTCCTGGAGCATCCACCGATTGAGGGCCAACAAGCTTGACCTAGTCCTCTTCCTGCTTGATCCGGTGCGACGTGCCCGTCAAGCCGCCTTCCTGGGACTGAAGCCAACTGATGCCCCTACCGGCTGGCTCGACTTCTCAAGGCTGTCTGGCGACGTGCCGGGGCCGGGAGAAGGCGCATATCCATCCTCCGGAGGGCCTCCGGAGGATCTCCAGAGTAATTCCGTAGGGGCTTCGGAGTCGCCCCCCAGGGGCTCCCCCCACGTAGACGTAAACGTAGAAAAAAAGAAACGAATGTTTCCACGTAAATACGTAGGGAACAAAACGACCACGGGAGCTCCGAAGACTCGCGATATGTTGGAGTATATTCAAGAGAACAAGTACGAGAATCCGCTGGAGTGCCTGCGCACGATTGACGGAACGGACGGGGCTGTGCCGATCTGGATCAAGGGCGTCGAGCATTGCCTTTCGGATGTCCAGACCATGCTGGCCAACATGACGGAAACGGACGAGGCATGGGCAAAGATCGGCAACCCAGCCGCGGTTGCCATGTCTCGGATCAAGGCCGTCCTTCGGGCCAGGGGAATACGAACGGGGAACGGACAGCAAGCATAACGGACACGGAGGGGGGAGCCCCTGGGGGGCTGCTTGAGAACTTCGCCTCAAATCGATTATCCTGATTGTAGGCAGGCCAGAAGTTGAGGCCACGAATGCCCTCGCGCGTCCGTCCGCGCGGACGCGCCCGTCCGTCCGCGCAGGCACGGACGTGCGCGCGCGCGAGGACAGGCTGCACTGGATTGTCTGATCGAGAACGCGGTATTGTGCAGTTCAATCATCGTCCGGCCAGTCTGCCGCGTTGCGTCCACCTTTCTGTCCGGCCAGATCCTGCGAAGTGATCATGTCGGGATGCTGCGCTGCGACTCTGTGAGCAAGTCGAGGCACGATTGCTGGAATGCCGGACGAGAAAGCGTGACCGATCCGCCCCGTTTCTTTTGGCTTTCCCCGGCCCTGTCTGGTAGCGTGCGATCGATCACGATTCATGCCGATGCCAAGGCGGCGGGTGGCCTGCACAGGAAATGCGAGAAGACCAAGACTGACCCGTAGGTCGAATCGGGCATGGCAGGGCCGAAAATGAGGGGGGAACGGGTTTTTCGAACATGGGGATGACGCTCCAGGAACTGAAGTCTCACCTTTGGAACTGCGCAGAAATTCTGCGCGGAAGTGCCGTGGACCGGACGGATTGGAAGGCGTATATCCTCCCCCTGCTCTTCTTCAAGCGCATCTGTGACGTGTGGGACGAGGAGACGTCCGCGGCGGCGAAGGTGTATGGGGACGTGGACCCCGTGGATTTCCCCGAGGTGCATCGGTTCAGCGTCCCGGCCGGATGCCACTGGAGCGATGTACGGGAGACCCCGGCCAACATCGGCGCCGCCTTCTCTCACGCCATGCGTGAGATCGAACGGGCGAACCCCGACACCCTGTACCGCGTATTTGGTGCAGCCGATTGGGGCAACCGCGAAATGCTGACGGACGGGATTCTGAAGGATCTGATCGAAGGGCTTTCGGAAGTGTCGCTCGGCAATGCCGCGGTGAGTACGGACATCCTGGGAGATGCCTACGAGTATCTGATCGGCAAGTTCGCGGACGTTACCAAGCGGAAAAAGGCTGGAGAGTTCTACACGCCGCGCAGCGTGGTCCGGATGATGGTGAAGATTCTGGACCCGAAGCCCGGTGACGCCATCTACGACCCGGCCTGCGGGACGGGCGGCATGCTTCTCGGAGCCATCGAGCATGTGAAACAGAACGGCGGCGACCCTCGCACGTTCTTCGGCAAAATTCACGGCCAGGAGAAGAACCTCACGACGGCCGCCATCGCCCGCATGAATCTCGTCCTGCACGGAATCGAGGACTTCAAGATCGTGCGTGAGGATACTCTCCGCAGCCCCGCTTTCACCGATTCCAGCACGGGTGGGCTGTCTACGTTCGACTGTGTAATCGCCAATCCCCCCTTCTCCCTCAAGGAATGGGGCCGGGAGATATGGGAGGCCGATCCATGGGGCCGTGCGGCCTTCGGTTTGCCGCCGGACAGCTACGGTGACTACGCCTGGGTCCAGCACATGGTGGCGTCCATGGCAACTCGCACCGGCAGGATGGCTGTGGTGCTGCCGCAAGGGGCGCTTTTCCGCAAGGGTGCAGAGGGCGAGATCCGGCGGCAACTCCTGGAGCGGGACCTGATCGAAGCGGTGATCGGATTGGCGCCGAACATCTTCTACGGCACGGGGCTGGCGCCGGCCGTGGTGATCCTTCGCCGGACCAAGCCGGTCGCGCACAAGGGCAAGGTCCTGATCGTGGATGCCTCCAGCCTGTTGCGCGAAGGCCGGGCGCAGAACTACCTGGACCCGGAACATGCCGAGCAGATCGTCGCCTGGGTCCGGGCTTTCAAGAGCGTTGAAGATCGGGCGAAGGTCGTGATCCTGGACGAGATCAAGGCGGAAGACTGGACGCTGAATATCTCGCGTTACGTCTTGCCCCCGGTCGCCGAAGACATCCCGCCGCTGCCGGAGGCTGTGGCGGCGCTCAAGGCTGCGCTGACGGAAGCGCGAGCGGCCGAGGATAGGCTGCGCGAAGTGCTGACGACGGGAGGGTGGCTGAAATAGATTGCCTTGCAGATGCAACATTGCCTTGCAGATGCAATATTGCCTTGCAGATGCATACCGCTCTTGGCACTATTGGGCAGCAGGAGGTGAGCCCATGAACGATAAGAGCAAAAACAACCGAGCAGCGGACCTTGTCAGCGACAGCGCCATCGTAGAGGTCAAAGCCTCTCTTACGGCCGCGCGGGGGCTGCGCGATGCCCTTACCTCTCTGGCCATAACACTGGCAGAGCAGCAGCAAAAGCGCGGGTATCTGCTCCTCCTCGATCCGGGACTAAGCAAGACTTTCCTTGAAACCGAATTGCAGCGGCTCAAGGTCGCCCTGCGCCCCGGGATTGCCGAGCGACTTCATCTCGTTGCAGCAAAAGGAGGAAAACTTACCGAGGGAACACACGCCATCCCACAGGATGATTATATGCTCCTGCGTCGCGCACTGAATAGGCAGGAAGACCAGCGAACGGGCCTCCCCGCCCCCAACAAACAGAATGAGGTTTTTCTGCTCATGATCCATCAGTGGGTAACCGGCAAAGGCCCCATGACATCCAAGTGGCTGGAGGACACGGTGGGGTGTCACTATCGCACCGTAGCCAACGCCATTGACCAGTTGGGGCATGCCGTCCAAAGGCATTCTGATAGGAGCGTGTCGTTTAAGTATTTCCCCGAGCAGGACTGGGGGCGTCTTCTGGCTGTCGCGCAAAAGACGCGGGCAACGATGCTGTACGCGGACGCCTCCGACCAGCCGCGGTCGCCGGAATCCCTTCTGCGACGAATGAAGAGTCTGAATAGGAAGGACATAGCGGTCGGTGGCGTTCTCGGGACGAAACGCTACTACAATGAATTGGACATCGTTGGAACGCCTCGCCTGGATTTGTGCATCCATTGCCCGGACAATCGAGTTGACCTGGGCTTTGTTCACATGCTCGATCCTGCACTTGAGCGCACCCGCGATACTCACCGCCCGGCTCGCCTTGCCATCCACTTTGTTCGGCGGCAAGACGCCCTCTTTGACAGGGACCAAAATGGTGCGCAGTGGGCCGATCCGGTGGAATGCCTGCTGGAGTTGTACCATGCCCGCCTTGATCAACAGGCGCGAAGCTTCCAGGAGTTCTTGTCAGCACGCGGGAGAGAGTTGAGTGGCAAATCCTGAAAACAATATGCGGTTGGTTGATCCTGCCGTGGCCCTGCAGGAAATTGCAGACGCCGTGCCGACCGCTTGTCGCAAGCATGTAATTATCATCGGCAGTCTCGCCGCTGGCTACTATTACCGTGACCAACTCAAAGGCATGGCCGTCCGAACCAAGGATGCCGATTGCTTGCTATCTCCCCGCGTGGCCGCTCTTAAGGCCGGGATTGCCATCGCAGAGGAACTGCGGGATGCCGGCTGGGAGTTCAAAAAGACAAAGGGCCATAAGGTGCCAGGAACCGAGGATACTCCTGACGCTGAACTCCCCGCCGTCCGCTTGTCTCCACCCGGCAAGATAGAATGGTTCATCGAATTACTCACGGTTCCTGAGTCACCGGGGGACCGCGGCCCTCGCTGGACCCGCCTGAAAACAAAGTATGGCGATTTCGTCCTGCCCAGCTTCAGATTCCTCTCCCTTGCGAATCTTGACCCCGTGGCCACGGAAATGGGCATTTCGATCGCCCGGCCAGAGATGATGGCGCTTGCAAACCTTCTGGAGCATCCCGAGATCAAGACGGATACCATGTCGGGCGGATTTGCAGATCGAATGGACATCAAGCGAAGCAACAAGGATCTCGGGCGCGTGCTGGCGATAGCCCGCCTTGCTATGGGGCGCGACGAGGACGCGCTCCAATCCTGGCCGGCACTCTGGAAGACAGCCCTTCAGGACCGCTTTCCCGATGAGTGGCGGGTGCTGGCTGGTCGCGCTGGACAGGGCCTGCGGGTCCTGCTTGCGAACGAGCAGGAACAGGACCTTGAGCAGGCACTTTACACCTGCGCCAATGGCCTTCTCGCATCCAAGAAGCCAACGCTGACACAGCTTCGTATTACTGGCGGGCGCCTCCTTCAGGACGCCATCAAACCGCTGGAAGCGGAGGCCCGCAAACGTGCCTGAACGACTGACACAGCAGGAGCTTGAGTCTTACCTCTGGGGCGCGGCCAAGTTGCTCCGGGGCCTGGTGGATGCGGGGGATTACAAGCAGTACATCTTCCCGCTGCTGTTCTTCAAGCGGTTGTCGGACGTGTGGGACGAGGAGTACGCGGCCGCGCTGGCGGAGACGAAGGACAAGAAGTATGCACGGTCGATGGCGGATGATCGGTTCGCTATTCCCGACGGCGCGCACTGGGCAGATGTGCGCGGGGCGTCGCGCGACGTGGGACGGGCGCTGCTAACGGCGTTCCGGGCGATCGAGGCGGCGAACCCGGCGCGGCTGGCCGGCGTGTTCGGGAATGCCTCCTGGACCGACAAGGCGCAGATGCCGGACGAGACGCTCAAGAACCTGATCGAGCATTTTTCGCAGCACACGCTGAGTCTCGCGGCCGTGCCGGAAGACGAACTGGGCAACGGGTACGAGTACCTGATCAAGCAGTTTGCCGACGACAGCGGGCACACGGCGCAGGAGTTCTACACCAACCGCACGCTTGTCCACCTGATGACGCAGATGCTCGAACCCAAGGCCGGCGAGACGATCTATGATCCGACCTGCGGAACGGGCGGCATGCTGATCTCCGCGCTGGCGGAAGTGAAACGACGCGGCGGGGACGCTCGCACGCTGGGGTTGTTCGGGCAGGAGCTTATCAACATCACGGCGTCCATTGCCCGGATGAACCTGGTGCTGCACGGCGTGGAGGATTTCGAGATCGTGGCCGGCAATACGTTGAGCGGGCCGGCGTTCATCGAGCGGGACAAGTTGCGGACGTTCAACGTAGTCCTCGCCAATCCCCCGTACTCGATCAAGAAATGGAACCGCGAAGCGTGGGCCAGCGATCCCTGGGGCCGGAACTTCCTCGGCACTCCCCCGCAGGGCCGGGCCGACTATGCCTTCTTTCAGCACATTCTCAAAAGCCTGGACCCGAAGACCGGGCGTTGTGCCATCCTTTTTCCGCATGGCGTGCTCTTCCGCAATGAGGAAGCGGAGATGCGGCGGAAGCTGGTTGAACTGGACCTGCTGGAGTGCGTCCTCGGGCTTGGGCCGAATCTGTTCTACAACTCGCCGATGGAGGCATGCGTGGTCGTCTGCCGCAGCCGGAAGCCGCCGGCGCGGCGGGGCAAGGTGCTGCTCATTGACGCCGTGAACGAGGTCGCGCGGGAGCGGGCGCAGAGCTTTCTCAAGCCGGAGCATCAGGCGCGGATACTGGCGGCGTACAAGGCGTTCACCGATGAGCCGGGCTTCGCCAAGGTGGCGGCCACGAAAGAGATTCTGGAGAAGGACGGCAACCTCTCCATCCCCCGCTATGTGCGGCCGGTTGTGAACGGTAATGGAAACGGCGGCGGGGATGCGCGGAGCCTCAAGAAGGCGTGGGCGACATTCGAGGCCAGCGGGCGCGAGTTCTGGGAACAAATGGACGAGTTGGTCGAGACTCTGGACGGCGTCGTCGCCGGGGAGGCGACCGATGCCTGAGAAGGTCAAGAAGGGGTGGACGCGAGTAGCGTTCGGGGATGTGGTCCAACTGTGCCGGGAACGGGCCGGCGATCCGGGTGAAGGCGGTTTCGACCGCTACGTTGGGCTTGAACACCTGGAGCCGGGCGACCTGAAGATTCGGCGTTGGGGCAACGTGGCGGACGGCACGACCTTCACGAACGTCTTCCGGGCCGGACAGGTCCTGTTCGGCAAGCGGCGCGCCTATCAGCGCAAGGTCGCTCTGGCCGATTTCGACGGCGTGTGTTCCGGCGACATCTATGTCTTGGAGGCGAAAGGCAACCGGCTGTTGCCGGAGTTGCTGCCGTTCATCTGCCAGACGGACCGATTCTTCGAGCACGCTGTTGGCACGTCGGCGGGTTCGCTCTCCCCGCGGACCAACTGGGAAAGCCTTGCCGATTTCGAGTTCGCCCTGCCGCCGTTGGAGGAGCAGCGGCGGATTGCGGAGGTCATTCAGGCGGCTGCACGCTTGACCGAACGATGGCGGGCGGTGGTGCATCATCTGGCTAGTTTGGTTTCTGCTCTGGTTGATGTTCCTAACAACAGGGAACTGCAACGTCTGCCCCTCGTTACGAAGGACTTGGGGGAACTGGCCGAAATCACGAAGTTGGCAGGCTTTGAGTACACGAAGTTCGTGAAGTACAGACCAGACGGGGAGGTCATCGCAATTCGGCCCCTCAACATCAAAGGGGGCAGGCTGGTTCTGGAGGATGTCCAGACCATTGACAGGAGAACCTCAGGCTTGCTTCCCCGGTCGAAAGTAAAAGCCGGTGATGTGCTGATCACGTACATTGGGGAGTATGTCGGTGAAGTGCTCCTCATCGAGGAAAGCGAGAAGTATCATCTGGCACCGAACATAGCTCGCATTACGAGTCATGGCGCGATTATGCCACGCCTCTTGGAGCGTCTTCTTCGAGGGAGCGATCTTCAACGCCAGATTGCAAGTCGTACGACGACCACAGCGACCCCGAGCCTAACAATGAGTTCGCTTCGGAAACTCCGAATCACCTTTCCATCGAATGTCGAGGATCAGCGGCACCTTGTCGATCAAGTCAACGCCGTAGACTCCGCATCTGAGGAGGTCAAGAGTCGCTTGGTCGCTGCGCGCGGATTGGAGAAGAGGATATCGGCGGAGACCATGAACGGAGCGTGATGCCATGCCATTCAACGAATCCAACACCGTGGAAGCCTTCATCCGCGACCGGTTGGCACGCAGCGCGCGAATCCCGCGACCTGGCATGGTCAGCTTGCCCGGCCCGGTCTGGGACGAGGGCCTGGGGTGGAAGTACGCGGCGCCCTTGAACGTGCCGCGGCAGCCGCAAGATGTGCTGGTCGAATCCTGGGTGCGCGAGGCGTTGATCCGGCTGAACCCGGAGATCGCGGCGCAGCGTGACCGGGCAGACGATGTGCTGTACAAGCTCCGGGCCATCATCATGGGCGTGCGGAGCGACGGGCTTGTGAAGGCGAACGAGGAGTTTGCCGCGTGGCTGACAGGCGAGAGGTCCATGCCGTTCGGCAAGAGCGGCGAGCATGTCACGATCCGGCTTCTCGACTTCGACGAGGTGGGGCGTAACGAGTTCGTCGTCACGACGCAGTTCACGTATCGGGCAGGCGCAACCGAGAAGAGGCCGGATCTGGTGTTGCTGGCGAACGGCATTCCGCTGGTGGTCATCGAGACCAAGACGCCGGTGCGGGCCAGCCAAAGCTGGCTGGACGCCGCAATTGACATCCACGAGGACTACGAGCGGAACGTTCCGGAGCTGTTCGTGCCGAACCTGCTCTCCGTGGCGACGGAGGGTAAGGAACTGCGGTACGGGTCCATCGGGCTGCCAGTAGAACTCTGGGGTCCTTGGCGCGTGGAAGCCGAGATGCCGGCGCCAGCCCTGCAGGCGGTCTCCAAGGCGGTTGACTCCCTGCTCCGGCCGCATGTGCTGCTCGATCTCCTGGCGAACTTCACCTGCTATGCGACGGACAAGAAGAAGCGGCGGATCAAGATCGTGGCCCGATATCAGCAGTACGACGGCGTGAACAAGATAGTCGAGCGCGTGGTGGCCGGCCAGCCGAAGAAAGGGCTGATCTGGCACTTCCAGGGGTCGGGCAAGTCGCTCCTGATGCTTTTTGCAGCGCGGAAACTGCGGCTGCATCCGGCGCTCAAGAATCCCACGGTCATCATCGTGGTGGACCGAATTGACCTGGACACGCAGATTTCCAGCACGTTCTACGCAGCGGACACGCCCAATCTGATCAAGGCCGAGAGCCGGGAGGAACTGCAACGGCTGCTCTCGCAGGACGTGAGGAAAATCATCATTACGACGATATTCAAGTTCGGCGAGGCGGACGGGGTCCTGAATCCGCGCAGCAACATCATTGCGATGGTGGACGAGGCGCACCGTACACAGGAAGGCGACCTGGGCCGGAAGATGCGACAATCGTTGCCGAATGCCTTTCTCTTCGGCCTGACGGGCACGCCGATCAACCGGGCGGATCGGAACACGTTCTACGCCTTTGGGGCGGATGAGGACAAAGCCGGGTACATGAGCCGGTACGGGTTCGAGGAGTCCATCCGGGACGGGGCGACCAAGCCGCTGCACTTCGAGCCACGGCTGCTGGAGCTGCACATTGACCGGGAAGCGATTGACGAAGCGTACCGGGAGTTGACTGGCGGATTGAGCGACTTGGACCGGGACCGACTGGCTCAGCAAGCGGCGCGGATGGCTGTGCTGGTCAAGTCGCCGGAGCGGATCGAGAGGATTTGCGCGGACATTGCCCGGCACTTTCAGGAGAAGGTCGCGCCGAACGGGTTCGGAGCACAAGTTGTGACTTTTGACCGGGAGAGTTGCGTGCTCTACAAGAAGGCGCTGGATCAGCACCTGCCTCCGGAAGCGTCCGACATCGTGATGACGGTGAACAGCGGGGAAACGGAATATGCGGCGTATGACCGGGACCGGGATGCGGAAGAGAAGCTGTTGGACCGGTTCCGGGATCCGGCCGACCCGCTCAAGGTGCTGATCGTCACGTCGAAGCTCCTGACCGGGTTCGACGCGCCCATTCTGCAAGCCATGTACCTGGACAAGCCGTTGCGCGACCACACCCTCCTCCAGGCGATCTGCCGCACGAACCGCCCCTACGGCGAAGCGAAGACGCATGGGCTGATCGTGGACTACCTCGGTGTGTTCGATGACGTGGCGCAGGCGATCCAGTTCGACGAGGAAGGCATTACACGGGTCGTCAAGAACATCAACGAACTCAAGGCCCAGTTACCGCCGGCCGTTCAGAAGTGTTTGTCCTATTTCGCCGGCGTAGATCGAACGGTCACGGGGTACGAGGGGTTGATCGCGGCACAGAACTGCCTGCCGAACAATAATACGCGGGATAGGTTCGCGGCCGACTTCAGCTACCTTAGCCGATTGTGGGAAGCGATCTCCCCGGACCCGGGTTTAAACCCGTACGAGGACGACTACCGATGGCTCTCGCAGGTCTACGACTCGGTGAAGCCCTCTTCCGGCAGCGGCCGGTTGCTCTGGCACGCGCTGGGTGCGAAGACGATAGAGTTGATCCACCAGCATGTTCACATTGACGCAATCCGGGATGACTTGGAGACCCTCGTCCTTGACGCTGACCTCCTGGAAGCCGTCCTGGGCACGCCAGATCCGAACAACAAGGCCAAGGAAATCGAAATCAAGGTATCGCGGTGGCTGCGGAAGAGACTGCATGATCCGCGGTTCAAGGCCCTTGGGCAGCGTTTGGAGGAGTTAAAGGAGCGGCATGAGCAGGGGCTCCTGACCAGCGTGGAGTTCCTGAAGGAATTGCTCAATCTGGCGCGCGAAGTGGTGACGGCCGAGCGGGCGAAGCCACCGGTTGAGCGCGAAATTCAGGGCAAGGCCGCCTTGACCGAGCTTTTCGAGGAGGTGAAGAACCCGGATACGCCGATCATCGTCGAGCGCGTCGTGAACGACATCGACGAAATCGTGCGGTACATCCGTTTCGACGGCTGGCAGAACACCCACGCCGGCGAGCGTGAAGTGAAAATGGCGCTACGGAAAACGCTGTTCAAGTACCGGCTTCACCAGGACCAGGAACTTTTCGACCGGGCATATGGGTATATCCGTGAGTACTATTGATCGTTCACGCGAGCTGCTGAAGCGGCACGGCGCAGCGCGAGTCCTCCCGCCAGGCCGCACCTACTCCAGTCACTTTTTTAAACAGCGCGTTTTCGCTGGCAACATGAGTACTGAAGCGAGAGACTCGTCATGCTTTAAAGACAAGTTGCCTCCACTTCAGGCCAATGCTGCCGCCCTTGAGGCGATAACGGCACACATTTATTACCTTCGAGGCAGGACGACTGGCAGACCCTACAAGTGCCGGTTTTTTCATGTGACTTCAATCCCATGAGCTCTTTTCCGAAGCTACAACTTGATCCGCCTACTGACTGGCCCTCATTCGAGGACCTCTGCTGGGGGCTGTGGAAGACCATCTGGCGCGATGAAAACACCCAGAAGAACGGGCGTGGCAGTCAACCGCAACACGGTGTCGATGTTTTTGGACGTCCCGGCAAGGCTTCGACGTGGGCTGGAGTACAGTGCAAAGGGAAGGAGGTCTTCACGCACCAGGCGCTCACGCCAAAAGAGATTGGTCGCGAAGTCAAGAAGGCAAGGAAGTTCAAGCCTCCGTTGTCTGAGTTCATGATTGCAACGACGGCTCCGCGTGACGCCAGCTTGCAGGAATTGGCTCGTAAAGTAACAGCGCGGCATGCCAAGAGGCACTGGTTCTCTCTGACTGTGCTTGGTTGGCACGACATTGTGGAACTCCTACTTGAGTACGAACCGCCCATTGCCAGTCGGTTTTATCCCCTTGTATTCGGAGAAGGAGTGAAAGGAGTCCTCTGGAAAATTGAGCAACGCCTGACCGAGTCGCCTGACCGTGATTCAATAGCTGCTGATGTACCGTACTATGCGGCTGACGATTCACCATGCCACAGCCAGGACTTGTTACAGACATCACAGGACTCAACGATTACGGTCAGTGTCACGATGGAGCAGCCGAATCCTGGCAACCCTATTCGGGCGAGGGATGCTTTGAAGGCCCTATCGCTTCTGGCCCAGATACAAGAAATCTGCCTCGCGCAGGCCGACAAGAATGGCGCCACATCGTTTGACGCAACACTTACTTCGGCTATTGACCAAGCCAAGGCACGACGAAACTCACGGGATAAAGCGGATGGCGGAGCGCAATGAACGCCAAACCCACATCCGGCGTGACTCTCATGGATGTTCCGATTCTTTTAACACGGGTAAGACACGAACTCACGGCCGGGAACTACAGCGCGGCGGTTACGCTCGCAACAGAGATTGAAGCGGTTCTTCAAGTCAATGAGTCGTCGTTGCAGAAGGTCGCAGCCGATGTTCTTCTTCTGCTGGCGCAAGCACACGTTACGCAGGCAGAGACAGCACCACAAGACAGTACTCCACACATAAAGAAGGCCAACGAGTTGATCGGCAAGGCCGAGCGAATGTTGGAACAAGGTGCGGATACCATCGATAAAGACATCGCTCTCAGGGCCGCAATTGCTGCTGTCGAAGAAGGAGCCGAAGCTGGTTTACTTCTCTTACAGGGGCGGGCCGACCCCTTCGCGATACGAACACGCACTGCGTTACTTCTGAATCAGCAGAAGTACAGCGATGCAATGGCAACCGTTGAAGGCTCGGCGCCACATGAGTGGTGGTGCGATGTGGCGGTCATGGCCTACGCCCTCAATGACAAGGTAGAAAAAGCTCAAGAGCTTGTCCGCTGGGCGGCCGGCTTGTCGGATCGGAGCCGTTATCTCCAATGCTGTGTGCGGTTGGCCGAGGGCATTCTGGGACAGGTCGTTCAAGCGCATCCGAAGGACGTGAACATCCTGTCACAGACCCTAAATGCGCCCGAACGCGAGAAACTCGTGGTTGCAGTAGAGGCCCTTGGCCCCATCCTTCAACCGATTCAGGCCGCCAGAAAACCCTCGTCCGGCCTGGACATGTCCGCGTTGCGGATCGCCTGGCAGGCAAACTATCTTCTCCAGAACCGGGAGGCCGCTGCAGAAGCGCTTAAACTAATGGCCCAGTGGACTCCGGTTCCCTTGGATGTGGCTCGCGGGGGGATGACCGGCTACATCGAAGCGCCGGCCGACCTGCCCGACCGTTTGCGGCGCGATCATCCTCGCGATCTCGATGCGAACATTCTGGCGGCGATCATCGAATCCGCTTCCTTCGGTCGCCACAAAGTAGCGTTTGCACAGGTAAAGGATCTTGTCCCGCTGGCGGATACGGACGCAAAGAAGGAAGAACTCTTCAAGCTGCTGCAAACGCTATGGCAAAGTCTTGAAGGCCCGGAAGCCGCCGAATGCGAGACGATTGCCAAACCGCTCGTTACCCACAATCCGCGACTCCGCACAATCTTTGAGGCATCCGTGGCCCTGCGCCGAGGCGATGCAGATACCGCCGTGGCCTTGTTGGACGGGCAAAAGGCGACGGATGATCTCAGCTGGCTACAGATGCGCGCGAATGTATGTCTCCAGAAACGACAGTTTGCTGATGCCGTTGATTTCCTCTTACCGGCGGCAGAGAAGACGCTCGATCCCGGATTGCTGCACAAGACGGGGGATTTTGCATTTCAAGCTAAGCGCTATGACACGGCCGCTTGGTGCTATGAGAAGCTGGTAGAGCGTCAGCCGAATAACCTCATGGTCCGCGGCAACCTGGCTCACATCTACACCTTTGTTCTGCATGATCTAGAGAAAGCGGCGGGCCAATTCCAAGCGCTGCGGGCGCTAGAACCCAACAACCCGACGCATACATTAAACCTAGCCGTCTGCCTGGCCCAGCTGTTCCGGCCCGAGGAGAGCCTTGCGTTATACGATGAACTATGCCGTCTTGAAAATCCGCCGCTCCCCACGGTCATGGGGCGCGCACAATTGCATCATAGCATGGGACACCCCGACGCAGCGCTGAAGGCGATGGACCCATTCCGTTCCAGGTTCTGGGGGGAATCCACCTTCTTGCTGGCGTACATGGGTACGGCCTATGCAGCTGGTCGCGAAGATGCCGCCCACGAGGCGCTGGTCGCCCTGAACGAAATGCAGCAGGCCGGCGCCGTCAAGCCGGAGGCGTTCCGTGCCGTTCCCAAGGATGAAGCGTTGGAAAATTTCAAGCAGTCCTTCAAGCAGGCAAAGGACCGCAACGAATACCTGCACGCCGAAATGCTTAAAGGGCGAATGCCGTGGGTGTGGGCAGATCAGGTAGCGAACAACGCCATTTACTGGGGCTGGCGGATACGGACCCAGAAAATGGACTGGATCGGCGACGAACCGACGAACCGGGCGCGATATTGCATCTACGCAACCAATGGCTTCCATGCCCGCGAGTCCGAGCGCGGGCGTCGCGAACTTCTGCCGCTGGAGTGTCCCCCGGCCGGTACGCGAATCATAACGGATATTTCAGCTCTGATCACTCTGCACCGCCTTGACCTGCTGGATACTGTTATAAACCATTTCGGAGAAATGCTTGTGCCCGCGGGCTACCTCCCGACAGTTCTGGAGGACAGCCGGCGGATGGTTCTTAACCAACGGACGCAGCAACAGAACGCCGAACAGATTACGAAGCAGATAAACGCCGGGCGCGTTACCGTATTGGCCGAGCACGAGAATCCTGCGGCAGGTATGCTGGTCGTGGACGAGTACGGGGAGACGACGGAACACCGGTATCGCCTTACGGACGTGATCCAGCCTTTGTATGCCGCAGGAATCGTCACCGATGCCAATCTAGACCGCATCTCCCGCGTGAGCGCGAAGCCGACCGCAGTGGACGACTCACATCCGGCTTTGAGTCGGTTCCAGGACGTGCTGGTGGACCTGACCACATTGGAGACGATCACAAACGCCGGGCTGCTCGACGCTGTCGCTAGTTTTTACGGGCTCCGGATCACGGCGGCCGCCCATCGCGAAGTGATTCAGCGCCTGAATGCCATTGCCTGCCAGGAAGAAACGCGCCAGTGGCACATGGACCTGTGGAAGCGGCTCCGGGACGATCCCCGGTTCAAGTTTGTACCGCATACCGTACCCAAGGCAATGCGGGACAAAGATAGCAAGGAAAGAGATTACCTCCCGTTTCTGGCCAGTTTCATCGCACAGGAGACGAAGACGCCTCTGCTGGTTGACGATCGAGCCTGTCAGGCTTTCACGCTGAACGAATCAGCGGACATCCTCTGCGCAGCGTTTGGGTCGGATGCCCTGGTTCTTCGCCTCATGGCCGAAGGCAAACTGGACGCCGGCAAGACTGCGGATGCGCTAAAACAGCTTCTGGCTTGGCGCTACCGCTTCCTTGTGCTGCCCCCGGCAATTCTAAAGATACTGGCCGACATGCACCGGGGAAAGCCGCCAGGACAAGCATTGCGAGAAGTGGCGGGGTACGTCCACGACTGCATGCGCGACTCGGGGTTGTTCGGTGGGCCGGAAAAGACCGAATTGGGCGATTCGATGGCCATGCGCACATACCTGACTTGGGTCTCCAGTATCGCCGAGTTCCTTGTGCTCGTGTGGGCCGACGAGGGCTTTGCACCGGAAAAGGCGACGCGCCTGACAACCTGGGCCTGCGCGGAACTCCTGCCGGCCCCTCCCCGAGTGGTTGACGGGCGGATGAAAGTGCAGATCGCGGAAATGACTCCGCGGTTATTCCTGTCGCATGCCCTGCTGAAGACGGCAAACCACTCCGGCGAGCCGCGAATGGCCGACGCCATGAAAGCGATGAAAGACGGCCTGCGCCTGACGGACGACGAGTATCATCGAGTCGTATTGGAAATCCTAAATGACACAGCAGGAACAGCTCCCCAGCCCTGAAGAGATGAGCAAGGTGTTCCGGGGCATGCAGCTTCGCATGCGGAATTACGCTCTGCATCATTTCAACACCTTTGGCGCGCGGACCTTTGTAGCCCTTCAGAATCTCGATCTTTTCGATGATCCTGTCGGAGAGCCACTGGGCGCCAACATGGACATGGAGGTTCTCCGTGATCCCGGACATCCTCGGCGTGTGCCGCTTTCTCCCGGACCGTTGCTCATATACATCACCCAGGACGAGAAACCGAAGCGCATGGTAGTCGAGATTCCCGCGCTCCTCTTTTCAGAGTTGCATGAAGTACGGAAGGCCGCGCTGGAAGAGCTGGAACACAGGCTCGCCGCTGAAGGCTTGGAAGTAACGCCCACGACGCGGGGAACGCTGGGAAAGACCCGGCAACAACTGGTATCCGGCGCTCCGCATGAATGGCGAACGGCTGCAATCGAGCTTACGGACGCCTTGGGCGACGACGTTCTTGTCGCACTACAGGGCGCACGCCAAAGCCTGGAATGCGAACCCGTAATCCAGGAGAGCCTGAACACGTATGTCCCGCGCGTGATCCATCCGACGGTATCGTCCCTCGATTCCATTATCCTGGCTGCACGGAATCCCGAGATTGAACACCCGCAGCTCACGGAGATCGTCGCCGGCGTCGCAGCCAAGGCAACCAGTCTTCGTGAAGCCTGCGCGCGGTACTACGGCCGGCTGGGCTTTCTGCCGTTGGCGCCCAAATACTCCCTGGCCGAGGTTGCAGTCCGCTGGCTCGCGACAAAAAAAGACACCGATGCCTGGGACGAGGTTTGGGCATGGGCAAGCGCCGAGCGAGGACCAATTCCCCGCTACCACGCCTGCTCCGTGTTCGTACAGCATCCGGAACTCGTCCCGGCAGGAAAGCTGCCGGACTTATGGCGGGAGATCCTGGCGGTCGTACATACCTCGACCAAGAAAGACGGAGAGGATTTCGATCACGAGCCCTGGGACTTGCGGCGCGACCTCGCCCGCCATTTTTCGTTTCATCTGGAGGCGTCTCTACCGGACCGCGACGGAGCCAGTATCGCATGCTTTTTCTGGTGGTTTGCCGAGCGTGTCGCAGCGCTCTTTCCAAACGACCCAAAAGCGGCGCATTTCTATCGTGAAAACTGGATCAAACCCGCCACGGATCGCTCCATCCACATCTGGCTGGCAGCCTCTCCGCATATCGGGCGCTCATACCTACGGTATGTTACAGCAACCATCTCCTCGCCTTGGGCAACCGCCCTGCTGGCTCTCATGGCGGGCAAACTGGAGCAACTGGCTCCATGGGACCTGCCCGCGGAGACGCAGTTCTTGTTCCACGAAGCGCTTGTCTTCTGTCTCGTTGGGGCCTTGCCTGTTGTTGCCGAACAGGTTCCCGATCCCACCTATGCGCAGGAATGTCCGCTCGGGCAAGTGGCTCTTGAATGGGCCGCCCACCAGTCGGAGGATCAGAGGAAAGCGCTTGAGCAACTCGTTGCGTTGAGTCGAACACTGAACTCCGCGGAGGGACTCTGCGATGCACTCCGCAAGTTGACCGAGCGCTCTTTGCCTGATCAGGTCGCTGTAGCCCTTGCCCTAAAAGCCAAGGCTTACACTGGCCCATCGGTTGCGGCGGCAGTCTGGGACGTCTTGTCGGACACAGAATGGCGGCAACGCGTACTCGGGGGCGTCGAGGATCGCGTCCTTGGGTTACTGATCGAGGGCTTCAGCCTTCTTCAAGTCGATGCCCAGGAGAAATGGTTCTCGCACCTGCCCCACTTTGTCGCTGACTTGTGCGAGAAGACCGAGGACAAGAAACGCTGCCATCAACTATTCCTCTACACCATCCACACCTCGCTCGCTTCGGACACCGTCAGCGCCGTGCGTCGGTTGCTGAATGGTGACAAGAAGGCGCTGATGGCCGAGTTTGCCGCCGACTACCGCGCTCGTGTCGAGGCCATGTGGCCATTTTATCCGGCATGGGTTCAAGGCCGTCTGCGCGCATTAATCGCAAGCCTGCGAGTCATATAAAGGCGTTTGGGAACACTTCATGAATGCCCGCCAGCTTAAGGGCCGCTTAATAGCATGGCCGGCACCCAACCGGCCGGGGCCTTGGGCGTACCGAATGCTGCCTGACAAGTCGCTGCGTGAAGTCGAACTGACGCAGACGGAATGGCTCCTGTTGCATGCCAAGGCGACAACCAGGGAGAATGCAGGCATCCGGCGATTGAACAAGCACCCCTTGAACCAAGCCGCACTGGAGCGCCTTACGGCTTTCGGCGGAGGCCCCATGCAAGCTGGCAGGTTGGCGTCCATGCACACGCTGACTCTGGCGCAACATGTTCTCGCCGCCGAAGAGGTCCCCACATGGAAAACACCGTGGGGCATCACCGCTGACTACTCCAGAAACTTCGCGTCCATGCGGAAGGCGCTTTCGATCCTCGCTCAACAGTTGACCCCCGAAGAGATCGCCGGAGCCTCCCCCGAAGAGGCAGGCCATCTGATTCTTGAAGCTCTCTGCGCAGAGTGAAATGACCTGAAACAAGCGCATGAGCAGATGCACCCCCAGCGAGGACGATGGCTGGCCGAGAACCTGGAGAAGTGCACCGCGGCTTCGGTCCCCGAGTCAAGCGCCTGAAGCCTGACGAAGGGCCGGAAGTGGTCCAGAAGCGACCTGAACAGCTTCTCGCAGAGGATGTCTTAAACAGCGGAAGTAATCTTTCAAATAAAGGTTGCGCGCGACCAGGCAATAGACTAGTTTGAAGCGCATAAACGCAAGCGGGGGAGGCCATGGCACAGACCTATTCAAGCCCCAAAATTGCACGGGCACTGAATAAGCACTTTGGGAATCGAACCACCACCGTCCGGGTTACGATGAAACACGCGCAAACTGTGGGCCGCTTCGTTCAGAAGGTTGAAGCGGCGCAGCAGAGCGCGGCAAACAGCAAATTGGTGTTCAGGTAGGCTTGACTGAGACCGGCGCGTCATGGATAAGCATCGCCGCGTCGCACCCCGCAGGTTGCGAGTCGAATCGTTGGCGCCACCTTTTTCCTGCTTCACCCAAGTGGAAGAATCGTTTGGCGGCAATCCTGCCGTTCACAGGTGTTTTTCTCTTGCGCGATCATTCAAGGCGCTGACACTCGTCACCGAAGAGATCGACGCAGAAGGCTTGCTCGCAGACGAGAACGCGGAGATCGCTGGCCTTTACAACACGTTCCAGCCAGGCCCCATTGTACGCATTTCTTTCTGGCTCGACACCGTACAGCCTAAGCAAGACTCGGCCGATCTGCCGGCTGATCGTTTGGTTGGTTATGCCATTCTGAAAAAGGATATTCTTTCATCTACCAAGCTCGACCATGAAGGATGGCACGTCTTTGAAGCTGTCTTTCGCAAGTACGATCATCGTCACAACTGCGTGCCCGCTCAATGCAGCTACTCCCTTCGTGTCGGCGCAACCGAACTGCAATTGCCAGGCGTCCTGTATGCGCAACAGAACGGATTAAACAAGGCGTGTGCTCACGTTGCGCTGCGCTCCCTCTTGTCAAGGTTCTCGCCGGGAAACGACCTGCGAAACTCGGACATCAACAAGATCGCCCGAGCCCTCGGGCCTTCTACCACACCGCCTGAAAAAGGATTATCCGCGCAACAAATCCAAGCAGTATTGAAGCACTACGGAGTGAACTACCGTGACGTCGATTACGAAGTAGCCCAGAAGAAGAACCCAACGGTAAGAAAAACTCAACCTTACCAGAAGTACTTGTATTCTGCCATAGAATCTGGATGCGGAGGGCTGTTGGGGTTCAGCATGTCGGGACCGAAGGCGGACCCTGCAGATCCTGACAAGCATATTATCCCTTTCTTTGGACACACATTCAACAAGGACACTTGGGCACCCGATGCCGATCAGGCATATTTCAATATCGGCGGCGGGATCGGCTTCATCCCGAGCGAAAACTGGACCAGCAGCTTTATCGGCCATGATGACAACTTCGGCCCAAACTTCTGCATACCCCGGTTGTACGTTAACCCGGGACAAGTTGACTACGTGGCCGAGATTCTCCCTCAAGGCACTGCCTACAGCGGAATGATTGCCGAAGCCCTCGCCCTGCAGTTCATTTACTCCCTTCACCCGTATCTGATCAAAAGCAACGCGTGGTCACGGCGCCTGTCGGAGTTGGCTCATCCCAGCATGCAACGCGTAATCCTACGGGCCATCTGTGTATCAAGTAGTACCTACGTAGAGCATCTTGGAACGATCAGTGACTGGGACGGCTGTCGCGAGACTCCCGCCCTAGTAAGTGAATTATCCAATCTGCTCCCCAAACGAGTGTGGGTGGTTGAGATCTCGATTCCCCCGCTATTTGCAGCCGAGGAACGAAAAGTTGGGGAAATTCTGCTGGACGCCACAAAGGCTCCCAAACAAAAGGGCAAGATGGCGCACAAGATCGATTTTGGGCTCTTCCTTCTGGCACGGCTTCCCACCCAGTACTTTGTTCTCAAGGCCGAAACAGCAACGGGGCCTGTTTTCAGCAGAATCCAAAGCGCATTGGAGTCCCATGTCCCGGTGCTTGAAATTCAGTAGCCACTTCTCGAAACATCGCGGACCAGGCCGTCAAGATCCTCTGCCTATCTGCTCGGAACCGGCCAAGAACCCAACCGAAGCGTCCGTCATGCGCTTCTCGGGTCCTTGGCCGCCCCTTTGTTCGTTCTGCTCAACCCAAGCCCGCCACGGGCCTTTAAAGTGAACCATCGTTCACTGTGTTGACAATCGTTGACAATCCGGAAGTCTTAAGTGGGCATTTATCGGCTGCTATCCGCCAAGCAGGGGGATCATGAAAAACAGCGCGGATTATAGAGAAAACGCCTGATTTTATTGGGGGAAAAGTTGGAGCGGGAGACGGGAGTCGAACCCGCGACGTTCAGCTTGGGAAGCTGACATTCTGCCACTGAATTACTCCCGCCCCAAGCCGACAACATTAACCTAACAGATCAGGCCGCGGGCGCAAGCGTGTTTTTTTTCGCGCTCGCGCGGACGGCATGACAGACATCGCGCCATGCCGTATCTTCCCTCCATGGATATCCTGGCCCATGCCGTGTACGGCGCGACGATCTGCAGCCGCCCGGGCTTGGCGGGCGGCCGGACCGGCGCCGGACGCCCGTGGTTCAGGGACTGGACCGCCTGGGCGGCCATGCTTTTCGGCATTCTGCCGGACGCCCTCTCGATGGGCCTGCCGTTCCTCCAGTTCGAGCACGGCGACCACGTGGGCCATTTCTTCCGCGAGTTCGACGGCGCGGGCCTGATCCATTACCGCTACGCGCACAGCCTGCTCGTCGCCCTGGCGGTCTCCGGCCTGCTCCGCCTCCTGCGCCGGCCGCTCTTCCTGCCTTCGCTGGCCTGGCCGCTCCACCTGGCCCTGGACGCCCTGACGCACGCGAGTCCGGGAAAGTTTCACACGGAACTGTTCTACCCGCTGTCCTCGTGGGCCTTCAACGGGCTCTCCTGGTGGCAACACCCCGGGCTCGTGGCGCTCTACTGGCTCGCGCTGCCGGCGGCGTGGCTAGCGTTGTGCGCCTGGCGCGCGCGCGGGCGGCCTTGAGACTGGACCCGGCCCGCTTTTGCGTTATCTTCTCCCGACCCAAAAGGAGCAGGATATGAAACTAGTGGTGATCGGCGGAGTCGCGGCGGGCATGTCCACGGCGGCGCGCGCCCGGAGGCTGGACGAGAACGCGGAGATCGTGGTGCTGGAACGCAGTGGCTACGTGTCCTTCGCCAATTGCGGGCTGCCCTACCATATCGGCGGCGTCATCCGCGACCGCGCCCAACTCCTCCTCCAGACCCCCGAGAGCCTGAAGGCCTCGCTCGATCTCGATGTGCGGACCGGCCACGAGGCGCTGGCCATCGACCGCGCGGCCCGGAAAGTCCGCGTGCGCGAAGTCTCCTCCGGCCGGGAATACGACGAGCCGTACGACCAGCTCGCGCTGTGTCCCGGCGCGACGCCCATCAAGCCCCCATTGCCCGGCATCGACCATCCCCGCGTGTTCGTGCTGCGCAACATGGACGACATGGACGCGATCCAGGGCGCCATCGAGCGCGGCGCGAAGAGCGCCGTCGTCATCGGCGGCGGGTACATCGGCGTCGAGATGGCCGAGAACCTGCGCCATCGCGGCCTCGCGGTCGACCTGGTCGAGATGCTCGACCAGGTCATGCCGCCGCTCGACAAGGAGATGGTGGCCCCGCTCGAGGACCACCTGCGGCGCCACGGCGTGAACCTGCACCTGGGCACGGCGGCCGCCGCGTTCCGCGACACGGGCGGCCGGGTCGCGGTCGAACTCAAGAACGGCGCGGTCCTGACGGCCGATCTCGTCGTGCTGTCCGCCGGCGTGCGGCCGGACACGGCGCTGGCGAAGGCCGCGGGCCTGGAACTCGGACCGCGCGGCGGGATCAAGGTGGACGCCCACTTGCGCACGTCCGACCCGTCCATCTACGCGGCCGGCGACGCCGTCGAGACGCCGCATACCGTCCTGCCGGACTCGTGGCTGATCCCGCTGGCCGGGCCGGCCAACCGCCAGGGCCGCATCGCGGCGGAAAACATCTGCGGGCGGAGCACGACCTACGCCAGCACGCAGGGCACGGCGATCGTGAAGATCTTCGACATGACCGCGGGCGGGACCGGAGCGATCGAGAAGAGCCTGGTCCGCGCCGGCGCGCCTTTCCGCAAGGTCTACCTTCATCCTTCCGGCCACGCGGGCTACTACCCCGGCACGGCCCCGATGCACATCAAGGTCCTCTTCGCGCCGGACACGGGACGCCTGCTCGGCGCCCAGGTCGTCGGGTTCGACGGCGTGGACAAGCGCCTGGACGTCTTCGCCACGGCCATCCGGGCCGGGCTGACGGTCTACGACCTGGAGAACCTGGAGCTTTCCTACGCGCCGCCGTTCGGGTCCGCCAAGGACCCGGTCAACATGGCCGGGTTCATCGGGGCCAACCTGCTGCGCGGCGATATCGAGTTCTGGTACGCGGAGGATTACCCCGCCCGCACGGAGGGCGCCGTCATCCTGGACGTGCGCGGCGCGCCGGAGTACGAGACCTGGCACATCCCCGGCGCGATCAACATTCCGCTGGGCCAGCTCCGGTCGCGCCTCGGCGAGCTGGACCCCGGCCGCCCGGCCCGCGTGTACTGCGCCGTCGGTTTCCGCAGCTACCTGGCCTACCGCCTGCTGAAGCAGCGGGGCTTCCGGGATGTCGCCAACCTTTCGGGCGGGAGCAAGACCTTCCGCCAATGGCACCGCCAACTCGGGGCGGAAGAGGCCGAGGTGCCGTTTTTGTCCTACGCCGAGGAAAAGATGGCGGAACAGTCCGCGCCGACGGGCAAGGTCGTGGAACTGGATTGCACGGCGCTGCAGTGCCCCGGTCCGATCCTGCGCCTGAACGAGAAGATGGATGGTCTCGCCGCGGGCGACGAGGTGCTCGTGCGCGTGGCCGATCCCGGGTTCGCGGCGGACGCCCCGGCGTGGTGCGGCCGGCACGGCCACGAACTCGTAGCGCTTGAACAGAAAGGCGCCCTGCTCGAGGCGCGGATACGCAAGGGCGGAGGGGCGGCCCGGCCCCCGGAAAGAGCGGACCGCAGCGGGCAGAAGACTTTCGTCGTCTTCTCCGGCGACCTCGACCGGGTCATGGCGGCGTTCATCATCGCCAACGGCGCGCTGGCCATGGGCAGCCAGGTCAGCCTGTTCTTCACCTTCTGGGGCCTGAACGCCCTGCGGAAAAGCCCGGCGCCGCCCGTTCGCAAAGGATGGACGGAAAAGATGTTCGGCGCCATGATGCCGCGGGGGGCCGAGGCGTTGAAACTGTCCAGGATGAACATGCTGGGGGCCGGCACGGCCATGATGAAGAGGGTCATGAAAGACAAGCATGTCACGGGCCTGCCGGAGTTGATCGAAACGGCCCGGAAAGGCGGCGCCCGGCTGATCGCCTGCACGATGACCATGGACGTCATGGGATTGAAGCGCGAGGAACTGATCGACGGGGTCGAACTGGGCGGCGTCGCCACGTTCCTGGGCGAGGCGGACCGCGCGGGGACGACGCTGTTCATCTGACCGGAACCGCCGCCGGAGGGGGGCGCCCGGCGTCGTTTATACCATTGACAGCGCCACCGCCCTCTTCTAGAGTCCCTTCCAGATGATGAGCAACCGCTTATCGCGGAGGTGACTCGTATGGGCAAGGCGCTTAAACCGTTGGTTATCGTTCTCCTCCTCTTGAGCATCGCATCCCTCGTCCTGGGGATCCTGCTGTTCTCCAAGCGCGAGATCCTCAAGGAGCGCACGCGGCTGCACGAGACGGGCCTGGCCGACATCGCCGCCAAGTTCCACTACGACCAGCTCAACGTCGCCGCCCTGAAGGACGTCACCCAGCTCAAGCCCCAGCTCGACCTGATGGCCGTCGCCGCGGGCAACCAGTACGACGACCTCCAGAACACCAAGGCCGACCTCGCCGCCACGAAGACCAAGCTCGCCGAGACGGAGCAGATGCTCGCCGACACCCGCGCGGAACTCGAGGTGGCCAAGAACCAGATCGTCCAGCTGAACGCCACGATCGAGCAGAAGGACGCCGAGATTGCGCAGGCCAACGGGAAGATCGACCAGCTGGAACAGGACAAGATCGGCCTCCAGACGCAGATCGACGAGATCAACCTGCAGATGGCGAAAAAAGAAGACCAGATCGCGGATCTGAAGTCGCAGATCACCACGCTGGAGAACTACATCGCCAAGATCGAGCCGCCGACGGCCGGCGGCAAGAAGCTGATCGGGCTGACCGGGCACATCATGGTGGTGAACCCCGACTGGAATTTCGTGGTCCTGGACCTCGGGCAGGAAGAGGGCATCGTCCCGAACACCGAGCTGCACGTCCACCGCGACGACAAGCTCGTCGGGAAGGTCAAGGTCAGCACGGTCGAGCAGAACCTGGCCATTGCCGAGATCGTCAAGGATTGGGAACAGGTACCTGTGAAAGAGGGCGACGATGTCCTCATCTTCTAACAAACTGGCCGCGTGGCTGGCGTTGGTCTCGGTCGTCTGCTTCCTGGTCCTGATCGGGCTGCAGGCGTTCGAGATGGTCCATTACGGGGCGGATCCGTCGGTCTGGCCCTGACACGCCTCCTATCCGCGGGCACGCCGTGAAATACTTGCTTGGAATTCTTGGCCTCTATCTCGCCCTACTGGCGGCGGGCTGCGCCACGACGGAGAACCGCGAGGAATCCGACCTGCCCTGGAATACGCCGCAGCCCTGGGAAACGGCCCCGACGATACCGGGCTTGAACGACCGGTAGGGGCGCACGCCCAGCAGGCCGGGAACGCAGCGGCGGGTTCGGCGAACCCGCCCTACCCCTTGATCAGCGCCTCGGCGATCTGGATGGCATTCTGGGCCGCGCCCTTCCAGATGTTGTCGCCGGCGGCCCAGAGCACCAGGCCGTTGTCGCAGCTCTGGTCCTTGCGGATGCGGCCGACCAGCACATCGTAACAACCCGAGGCATTCTTCGGCATCGGGTACACGGCGTTCTTCGGGTCGTCGACAACCTTGATGCCCGGTGCCTTCGCGAGCAGATCGCGCGCCTGGGCGGGACTCAACGGCTTTTCGAACTCGACGTTGATCGCGATGCTGTGCCCGTTGAGCACGGGCACGCGCACGCAGGTGTTCCCCACCCGGATCGAGGAGTCGCCCAGGATCTTGTGGGTCTCCTTGCGCATCTTGATCTCCTCGGTGCTCTCGCCCGAGTCGTCCTTGAACGAGCCCACCGACGGGATCACGTTGAAGGCGATCGGATGCGGGTAGACCTCGCGGGGCAGCGGCTGGCCGGCCGCCCACGCGCGGGCCTGCGCCTCCAGCTCCCGCACGGCGGGCGCGCCGGTGCCGGACACCGCCTGGTAGGTGCTCGCCACGATCCGCCTGATCTTCGCGGCGCGGTGCAGCGGCGCCAGCGGCATCAGGGCGATGATGGTGCTGCAGTTGGGATTCGCGATGAAGTTCGGGTGGCCCTTGAGCGCCTCCGGGTTGATCTCCGGAATCACCAGCGGCACGCGGGGGTCCATGCGGAAATCGTCGCCGTTGTCCACGACGATGCATCCGCGCTTCGCCGCCTCCCAGCCCAGGGTCTGGGACGCGCCCTTCGCGCCCTCGGTCCCGGCGAAGAAGGCGAAGTCCATGCCCTCGAACGCCTGGGGCGATCCCACCTTGACCGGATAGGCCACCCCGTCGATGACCTCCTGGCGCTCGCTGCGCGCGAAGATGGTCAGGTTCGCCACGGGAAAGTTACGCAACTTGAGCAGGCGCACCATCTCGGTGCCGACCGCCCCGATGCCCACGACGCAGACGTTGTATTTCTTCATGACCGGTCTCCAAAAGTCAGGGTTCGGGGTTCGGGAGGGTTCATCCTGAACCCCGGCCACCGCCGCCCAACCCCTTCTACTATACCCGCTCCGCGACCAGGTCGCCGACCTGGGTCGTGCTGTAGCCCATCTTGCCGGCAGCCAGGCTCTTGAGCTTGTTCGCCGTGACGTCCATGACCGCCTTCTCGATCGCGGCCGCGGCGGCGGATTCGCCGAGCGTGTCCAGCATCATGCCGCCGGCGCAGACGGCCGCCAGCGGGTTGATGACGTTCTGGCCCGTGTACTTGGGCGCGGAGCCGCCGATCGGCTCGAACATGCTCACGCCCTCCGGGTTGATATTGCCGCCCGCGGCGATGCCCATGCCGCCCTGCGTGATGGCGCCGAGGTCGGTGATGATGTCGCCAAACATGTTGCCCGTGACGATCACGTCGAACCACTCCGGGTTCTTGACCATCCACATGCAGGTCGCGTCCACGTGGTAATACTCGCGCTTGATGTCCGCGAAGTCCTTCGCGCCCATCTCGTGAAACGCGCGCTCCCACAAATCGTAGAGATAGGTCAGCACGTTGGTCTTGCCGCACAGCGCCAGGGTCTTCTTCTTGTTGCGCTTCCGGGTGTACTCGAAGGCGTACTTCAGGCACCGGTCCACCTGGAACCGGTTGTAGACCGCGGCCTGGACGGCCACTTCGTGCGGCGTGCCCTTCATCGTGACGCCGCCGGTGCCGGTGTACAGGTCGCCGGTGTTCTCGCGGACGACGACGTAGTCGATGTGCTCCGGGCCCTTGCCGACGAGCGGGCAGGCCACGCCGGGGAACAGCTTGACCGGCCGCAGGTTGATGTACTGGTCCAGCTCGAAGCGCAGGCGCAGCAGGATGCCCTTTTCGAGGATGCCCGGCTTGACGTCCGGATGCCCGATGGCGCCGAGGTAGATGGCGTCGAACTTGCGCATCTCGCCGGAGGCGCTGTCCGGCAGGACCTCGCCGGTCCGCAGGTAGCGCGCGCCGCCGAAATCGAAGTCGGTCAGGTTCAGTTTAAAGCCGAATTTGTTGGCCGCCGCGTTGAGGACCTTCACGCCTTCGCGCACGACCTCCGGCCCCGTCCCGTCGCCGCCGATCACCGCTATATTATAGCTTTTCATGTCTGTGCCTTTCGCCTGGGATCGGCGAACGCCCGGCCCGCGCCTCGTACGCCGCGTCGAAAAACGACCCCAACGGGATTCGAACCCGTGTGTCCAGGATGAAAACCTGGTATCCTAGGCCTCTAGATGATGGGGTCGCCCGACGGCCATTCCGGCCGTAAACCGGGGGACTTTAGCACAAAACACCGGGAGGGCAACCGGCTTTTTTGAATGATCGGCGGCGGGCCCCGTCTAATCCGGTGAAGCCCGAAGCCTATTGATTCGACCGCGGGAAAGCGGTATACGGGTTTTCGAGCGATGGGACCAACAAAGGAGACGGACATGAATCGCCTGATGAAGTGGACGGGGGTGGGCGGCCTGGCGGCGGCGTTGATGGTGTCGGCGGGATGCGCGGCGTTCCGGGCTTCGACCACGGACGTCAACGTCGAGGACCGGCAGCATTTCGGCTCCACCTACGACTACACCGACATGCGCTTCCTGACCGAGGAAGTCGCCAACGAGTTGCTGTCCAGCAGTTTCCTGACCGACCAGCCCCAGCCGCCGATCATGATGATCGCCGGCGTGCAGAACCGGACGATGGACCACCGGGATCTGAAGGCCCTTTCGGACCGCATCCGCACGATGGTCATCCAGTCGGGCAAGGCCCAGTTCGTCAACGAGTCCCGCCGCGAGGAACTGCTTGCCGAGCAAGGCTACCAGGCCGCGCACGCGACGGCCGAAAGCCAGGTGGCCGTCGGCCGCCAGCTGGGCGCCAAGTACATGCTCACGGGCTCGCTCGTCGAGATGGAAGACCGCTCCAAGCGCCAGGTGCGCGTCTCGAAGCAGCAGCGGAACTACTACAAGCTGACCATCGAGATCACCGACCTCGAGAGCGGCCTGATCGCGTGGACGACGGAAAAGGAATTCGCCCGGCAGGCCAGCCTGCCGCTGATCGGCTGGTAAAGGAACTCCCATGGCCCGCGCGCGCGTCATCCCTTGGGTGAGGCTTTGCGCCCTGCTGACCGTCGCGGGCCTGGGCGCCGGCTGCTCCACGCCCGGCCTCGAGGCCGCCCGCCAGAACTACTACCTCGGGCGGACGGCCCAGGCCGACCAGACGCTGGAGACCGCCAAGCCCCCGGAAAAGGACGAGGTCCTGTTCCTGATGGAGCGCGGCACCGTCCGGCAGGCGGCGGGCCGCTACGAGGACAGCGCCAAGGACTTCGACGCGGCGTCCACGCGGCTCGACGAACTGCAGACCTACAGCCTTTCCAAGGGCGCCGCGAGCTGGGTGGTCAACGACGGCGTCGAGAACTTCCGGGGCGCCCCGTTCGAGCGGACGATGGTACACGTCATGGCCGCCAAGGACTACCTCGCCCTAGCGGACTGGGACGAGGCCGCCGTCGAGGCGCGGCGCATCATCAAGTCCCTGGCGCCCGACCTCCGGGGCGAGTACCCGGAGGACGCCTACTCGCGGTACATGGCCGGCTTCTGCCTGGAGATGATCGATGACGGCTCGAACGCCGAGTTGCAGTACAAGCGGGCCTCGGAGCTGATGGGCGGCCTGGCGGTCAACGAGAAGACCGGCCGCATCTACCTTCGGCCCCCGCCCGGCCCGGACGGCCAGCCGGCCCCCCCGCCCGCCGATACCGAGGAGCGGTGGCCCGCCGAACTCGTGGCCTTCATCCTGATCGGCCGCGCGCCGCGGGCCGACGCGCAATGGCGCGAGGACTGGCATCCCGAGCCGGCGTCCTACGCGGAGATCTATGCCGGGGACCAGTTGCTGGGCCGCAGCTACAACCTGGCGGACACGGTCGAGCTGACCTTCCAGACCGAGAAACTCCGCGCCCTGCAGCAGGCGGCCAAGACCGCCGGGCGGATCATCCTGAAGGAGGTCATCGCGGACTCGGTGGCCGACAGCACCGACAACGAGGCCCTGGGCGAACTCGTCCGATTCATCCTCATCGGCCTGCTGGAGCAGCCGGACATCCGGCGATGGCAGACGCTGCCCCGATGGATGCAGGTTGCCCGCGTCCGGGCGCCGAAGGACCTGTCTTCCGTCCGGGTCGTCTTCAAGAATTCCCTCGGCAACACCCTGCGGACCGTAGAGGTTTCAGCCCCGATCACGCGGCGGCGCAACACGTTTGTGACGTTCTGCCGGGATATCGTGCCGCGGTAGCCAGATTTCCGCCTCGCGGCAGCCCGCGAGGCCCTGCCCTCACTTGTCAATCGCCGAAGACGTGGCCTTCCTGGTCGCATTCCGGATTCTGGCCGATCGGCATGATGGTGTACTCTCCGTGGGCCGGGCACGCGGGGAACCCGCGCTGGAAATAGGGCGTGATTTCCCCTTCGCCGACGTTTTCGCCGGCGGCCGCAAAATTCTCCATGGCCCATTGCTCCTTGGCCGAGTCGATCTGGCGGAGGTTGTCGATGCACCGGACCCGCTGGGAGGCCTGCCGCGCGCGGAGCAGTCCGGGTATGGCCAAGCTCGCCAGCAGGCCGATGAAACTCACGACGATCATGATCTCGAGGAGCGTGAACCCCCGGCACCCGTCGATCCGCTTCCGAAGAGATGGAACGGTATTGGTCATGACACGGGTACATTCCTTCCAGCAATGTTCATGCCAAATACGTCGTATCCGCCTGGCCCGAAACCGGTTGTTCAGGATAAAAAAAACGGCCCCAGCGCAAGCCCGGGGCCGTTTTCGGGTGGACCAAAGGTTACAGAACCGCGTTATGCGTATCGGCGTTGAAATGCGTGCAGATGGGATCCGTGGCCAGATTGCCGATGGTATAGTCAAACGCATCACCAAGCGGGCAAATCGGCGATTCGTTGTTCTTCAAGTAGGGCTGGATGTCCGCTTCAACCGGGGTCGCATCCGCCGCGGCTCCGGTCTCCAGCGCCCACTGCTGCTTGGCCGCATCAATCAGCCGAAGGTTATTGATGCAGGTATTGGTCTGGGTGGTCTGACGGGCGCGCACAAACGAAGGAATCGCAATCGCCGCCAACAGGCCAATGATCGCCACGACAATCATGATCTCAACCAACGTGAAACCAGCTTTCTTGCTCATCGAATTCTCCTTCCAGTTGACTTCTGTTTAGCTCCGAGGGCTACCCCAGCCCTTCCAGTGATCAATAAGCAGCCACCATGCCATCCGAATCCACACAAACATTAATGGCTTGAAAACAGGTCTTTTTTAATCAAACCACATCCAAGTTTATATAAGGAAAACAGCATTCGCCACTCAACTAGAAGCATAATATATTGCAGGAAAACAAGTTGCAGACTAGACAACACAACGCATATCATGGATCACTTTATTAAAAACGACATTTCTTTTTTAATAATCCTATAATCCGATGTTGAAAGTCGTAATAATATTATAATAAATATATTATATAATTGCTATTGCAGCCGGCTACTCTTTTGGCTCTGGAAGCTTCCGATACAGTGTGGCTAGGCTTATCTTTAACGCCTTGGCGGCCTTGGCTTTATCTCCATCAACATTCTTCAGCACCTGCTCAAGATACTCCTTTTCCTTGCTGCGGAGGAAGCTTTTCAACGACTTGCCCTTGAACATCTCGACACGGCTTCCAATGGCGGGCATGGAGGGGGTTCCGCTTTCCACCGCAGCTACGATCTTAGCCGGTAACACGTCCTTGCTGATTCTGCCTTTTTCCTGGGCAAAGGTCAGGGCGTGGCGTATCGCGTTTTCCAGCTCCCGCACGTTTCCGGGCCAGGAGTACTGCTCCATGACCAACTGGGCTTCCGGGTCCACGGGCAGGGGTTCGCGATTTGAACCGGCCTCTTGCCGGAGAAAATGATAGCAGAGCGGAAGGATATCCTCGATTCGCTCGCGGAGCGGCTTGATCTCGATGGGGATGACGCTCAACCGGTAATACAGATCCTCCCTGAACTGTCCCTGCTCTATTAAATTCTCCAACCGGTCGTTTGTAGCCGCCAGGACCCGGACGTCCACAGCCACGGAATCGGTGCCCCCCACCCGGCGGATCTGCTTGTCCTGCAGGACCCGGAGCAGCTTGCCCTGAATGCTGGGCGGCATGGCGCCGATTTCGTCCAGGAAGATCGTTCCCCCGTTCGCGGCCTCGAACAAGCCATCCTTGTTGACAGTGGCGCCCGTAAAGGCTCCCTTGACGTGGCCGAACATTTCGGATTCAAGCAGGGGCTCGGGCATGGCCGCGCAGTTGATGGGCAGAAACCGCTTGTTTTTCCGGCGGCTGTGCGCGTGGATCGCCTTGGCCACCAGCTCCTTGCCGGTTCCGCTCTCCCCGAGGATGAGCACGGTGGTGTCCGTTGGGGCCACGCGCTCGATCATCTCGCACACGCGGCGCATGGCGCCGCTTTCCGCAATAATGTTCTCGAAATGGTACTTCGACTCGATCTGGGCCTTGAGTTGAACGTTTTCCGCCATAGCCGCCCCGTACTCAAGGGCTCGCTGGACGGTCAGCAGGAGTTCGTCCACCTTGAAGGGCTTGGTCACGTAATCGAAGGCGCCCTGCTTCATGCTTTCGACGGCGGTCTCCACCGAGCCGTACGCGGTGATCATGATCACCGCCGTCTGCGGCTTTTCCTTCCGGATCTGCTGGAGCAGTTGCATGCCGTCCACGGGGCTCATCCGGATATCGGAGATCATCAGATCGAACTGCTCGCTGCGAATAAGGTCCTGCGCCTTCTCGCCGCCCATGACCGGCACCACTTCATGCCCCTCGGCCTTGAGCAGGGTACTCAACACGCTCAAGATGCTGGCCTCGTCATCCACCAGAAGTATTCGCGCCATGAAAACCTCCAAGTCGTCCGTTCCCTATCAAACGTACAAGAACACCTGCTCAATGTTAAGAAAATCTTCTCATTTTTTAAAATGTGGCTGGTCCAGGCGGGGAATGGGCAGGACACTCCTGATGCAACGAGGATGGCCACCGGTTCCTGTCGTCTCGCTGATCGAAACAGGCCGGGCGATCAGAAGCCGACGATCTCGTGCATCTTGAAGATCGGCATGAACATGCAAACGACGATGCCGCCGATGATGACGCCCAGGAAAACGATGAGCAGCGGCTCGATGAGGGACGTAAGGCCGGCCAGCGTGGTTTCCACCTCGTCGTTATAGAAATCCGCGATCTTGGCCAGCATCTCGTCCACGCGCCCGGTTTTTTCTCCGGCGGACAGCATGTGAATCAGCAGCCGGGGGTAAGCCCTGCTCTTCTCCAGGGCAAGGGACAGCGGCTCCCCCCGCTCCACGTTGGTGCGGGCATCGAGGATGATCTTGCCCAGGACTTTGTTGCCGGTGGCGAAGGCCACGATCTCCATGGTCTGCAGGATCGGCACGCCGCTGCGGGTCAGTTGCGCGAACGTGGAGGAAAAGCGCGCGAGCGAAATTTTTCGGACCAGCTCCCCGATGACGGGGAACTTGAGCTTGAGGCCGTCCCACACGAAGGCGCCCTGCGCGGTCTTCTTGTACTGGCCCAACGCGATGGTCACCACGACGATCCCGGCGACCACTAACAGGGCGTTCTCGCGCATGGCGGTGCTGACGTTCATGAGCCACTGCGTCGGACCGGGCAACTTCGCGCCGAAGTCGGCATAGATACTGGCGAAGATGGGAACGATCCAGATGATGAGCGACGACGTGATCAGCAGGGCGACCGCCATCACGATCAGGGGATACATCATGGCCGCCTTCACCTTGCGCTTGAGACGGACCCAGCCCTCGAGGAAGGTCGCGATGCGGGCCGTGGTTTCCGCCAGCATGCCGCCGCTTTCCCCGGCGCGCAGCATGCTGATGTACAGTTCGTCAAAGATGTCCGGGTACTGGGCCAGGGCCTCCGAGAACGAGGCGCCGCCCTCGATGCGGGACTTGACCCCGGCGATGACATGCTTGAAGACCTTGTTCGTGTTCTGTTCTTCCAGGGCTTCCAGGGTCTGCACCACGGGCAGGCCGGCCGACAGCATGGCGCCGAGCTGCCGGGTGAACGCCGGCAGTTCCTTGGCCTTGATCTTCTGGGCGCCCGGTATTTTCCGCTTCCGCAACGCCGGGGCCGGGGCGTTGCCCGCCATCCGGGACCGGGCTGCGGTTGCCGTGCTGGTGGCCATCTATGGTTCTCCTCTCCTCCTACTCGCCGCTCGTGACCAGCAGCGCTTCCTCGATGCTGGTGATGCCCTCGCGGACGCGCTGCAGGCCCGCCTCGCGGAGGGTCAGCATCCCGCCCTTGACGGCCTGCTCCCGGATCGCGCCCGCGCTGGCCTCTTCCAGGATCTGGGCGCGAACGGCGTCGTCCACGAGCAGGACTTCCATCAGCGCCGCCCGCCCCCGGTAGCCCGTATTGAAGCACTTGGGGCAGCCGACGGCCTCGTACATCTTCACGTCCGCGAACCGCTCGGGATCGATATGGTTCAGGCGCAGGATGTCCAGGGGCATCCGGCGCTCCTTCTTACAGGCCGGGCACAGCTTGCGGTACAGCCGCTGGGCCTGCGTCATGATCAGCGAGGAGGCCAGCAGGAACGCCTCGATGCCCATGTAGAGCAGGCGGGCCACCGCGCCCGCAGCGTCGTTGGTGTGCAGCGTGCTCAACAGCAGGTGCCCGGTCAGGGCGGCTTGCACGGCGATGGCGGCCGTTTCCTGGTCGCGGATCTCGCCGACCATCACGATGTCCGGGTCCTGCCGGAGGATGGAGCGCAGGCCGGTGGCGAAGGTCAGGCCCACCTCGGGATGGGTCTGGACCTGGTTGATCCCCGGGAGCTGATACTCGACGGGGTCCTCCACCGTGATGATGTTCACGTCCTGGGTGTTCAGCTCCTGGATCGCGGAATAGAGGGTCGTGGTCTTGCCGCTGCCGGTCGGCCCCGTGACGAGGATCATGCCGTGGGGCTGGCCGATCGAGTAGCGCAAGTCCTCGTAGGCCTTCTTGTCGAGCCCGAGGGACGCCAGGTTCGGCGCCAGCGCGGCCCGGTCGAGGATACGCATGACGATCTTCTCGCCATGCACCGTGGGCAGGATGCTGACCCGGACGTCGGCCTCCTTGCCCGCCGCTCGGATGCGGAACCGGCCGTCCTGCGGGATGCGCCGCTCGGCGATGTTGAGGTTCGCCATGATCTTCACGCGCGAGATGATGGCCGACTGCAGCGACTTCGGCGGGCTCGGCGTCTCGTAGAGCGCCCCGTCGATGCGGTAGCGGAGCCGGATGCTCTTCTCCATCGGCTCCAGGTGAATGTCGCTGGCGCGCTTGCGGATGGCCTCGATCATGATCGAGTTGACGATGCGGATGACGGGGGCGTCGCCGGCGCTCTCGAGCATCTCCTCGAGGCTGATCTCCTCCTTCTCCTCCCGGCCGAGTTCGACCTCGCCTTCGCTGACGTCGCGGATGATTTCCTCCAGGCCCTGGCCCGGCGCCTTCGTGAAGCGCTGGAGCAGGTCCGTGACCTCCTTCTCGGCGGCGACGACCGGCACGATCTCGAGGTGCGTGTGGGTGTGCACCTCCTCGAGCCCGACGACGTCGAAGGGATCGGCCACGGCCAGGGTCAGCATCGAGCCCGTCCGGTCCAGCGGCAGCATGGCGTGCTGGGCCAGCAGTTCCATCGGCAGGATCTGGAGCAGATCCGGGCTGGGGGTGAAATGCGTCAGGGTGATGGGCGGGAGCTTGAGGTGCTCGGCCAGCGCCAGGGTCATGTCGAGGGCGGAGACCAGGTTCTTCTCCACCAGCAGCTTCTCGAGCCGGCGGCCGGACGTGCTCGCCTCCTGGCGCACCTCGCGCAGGGGCTCCGCGGGGATCTCCCGGCGTTTCAGCAGGATATCCAGGACTTTTTCACCCAGGCTGCCGGCTTCCATGATGCCTTCCTTCCCGTTCCCTGCCTTAAAAGCAGTTGGAATGCCAACCGCCATCCGGCCCGCCCCTTCGCAGGCGCTGGATGACAAATGGCCGCGCGTGTATTATATAGGGAAAGGACCCGGCAGGAAAGGCGGATGGACAAGACCAAGCCAGAGGACGCGGGGGACGCCTCCAACGTGCGGGAGGCCATCGCCGCCTTCGAGCAGATCCTCGAGGCGCTGCCGGACGACCGGCTCGCGCTGGAGACCCTGCTGGACGCCTACGCGGAAATCGGCGACCGCCCCAAGACCCTCCAGTATCTCCTCCGCCTGGCGCGCGTCGTGGCCGACGAGGCGGATGCCGAGGCCGCGCCGAAGGTGCTGGACCGGCTGCGCGAGCTGGGCGCGGAGCATCCGGCGGCCGTCGAACTCACGGAGCGTCTGGCCCGGCTCGCAGCGCCCGCGACGCCCGCGGCCGCCGCCGAGCCCGTCCGGCGCCGCGCGGTCGACATCTCTCCCGAACTGGCGCTGGCCTGGAACCTCGCGCAGGCCGGCGAAATTTCCCAGGAGGACTATGCCGCCATCGCGCACGACTTGAGCGAGAACTCCACGCGCACGGTGGTGGTCCCGGTCACGGTCCAGCACGTGCTCTACGACCGGGGCTTCAAGCAGATCGACAAGATCCTGCAGTTCATGTCCACGAACAGCGGCCTGCCGATCCTCCCGCTCGGCCAGTTCGACGTGCCGCGGGAGGCCTACACCCTGCTGCCGCTGGATTTCATGACGCGCCGCGCCGCGATGGTGTTCGAGCTGATGGATTCCGACGCGCTGGTGGTCCTGCTCAATCCCTACGACACGGAGCTGCGCGACGAGGTGCGGCGCACCATCGGCCGCCCCTGCCATTTCTTTCTCACCACGGCGCTGGCGTACGACGCCTGCCTGGACCGCATCCGCAAGGCCATCGAGGCGGAGGCGGAGAGCGCCGGCTGATCCCTCACCGGGCGTCGATGATGTCCCGGTGCTCGCGGAAGTAGAGCCCGCCGGAGACCAGCGTGATCCCGGCGACCGCCAGCGAGATCGCGTAGGCGAAGCGCGCGAACCACAGGTCGAATCCCGCCAGGATCCTCGGCGCAGCCCACGCCAGGTAGTCCTGGCGCACGGCCAGGCCCAGCAGGACGATCACGATGGCGGTGATCTGCCAGACGGTCTTGTGCTTGCCCCAGCGGCCGGCCGAAACGACCACCCCCCGGTGCGCGGCCAGCAGCCGCAGGCCCGTCACCAGGAACTCGCGGCCGATGATGATCACGGCGATCCACGCGGGGACGAGCTGCATCTCCACGAAGCTTACGAACGCCGCGCACACCAGCACCTTGTCCGTCAGCGGATCCATCAGCTGCCCGAACGCCGTGATGCCGTAGTGGCGCCGGGCCAGGTAGCCGTCGAAGTAGTCGGTGATCGCCGCGGCGCTGAACACGAGAAGGGCCAGCGTCCGCGAGTACGGGAACTCCAGCGACAGGAAAGCCATCATCACGGCGGCCAGCGCCAGGCGGCTCATGGTCAGGATATTGGGCAGGTTCATCGCGCCGATCCGGACGCCGGTGTCCGCTCCGACAGGGGCTTGGAGCCGTCCAGGTAGGCGTCCGGCGGCTCGCGAAGCAAGGGCAGCGGAAGACCCGGGGTTGCCGGCGCCGCGGCGGGCGGTTCGACCGGCGCCGCCGGGGCCGGCGCGGGACGGCCCCGCCCGCGGAGCAGCGCCAGGCCGATCACCCCCGCCGCCACGATGACGGCGGCGATCAGCAGCGGCCGCCTCCAGGCCTGGAGCCGAGGCCGGACCCGGGCCCAGAGTTGCCGAGCGTGCCGGCGGACCAGGTCGGCGAGCGACGGCCCCGAGAAGGTCCGCTCCTCGGGCTTGAGCGAGGGGGATTTCCCCGGGGCCTGCTGCGCGGCGTATTCGCGGATCAGCGGCTCCGGGTCCAGCCCGAGGTAGTCGGCGTACAGCCGGATGAAGCCCTTGGCGTACATCGGCGCGGCCATGCGGGAGAAGTCGTTCCGCTCCAGGGCCTCGACGTGCTGGACCTTCATCCGCGTCGCGGACGCCGCCTGGGAGCAGGACACCTTCTTCCGCTCGCGGGCCTCGCGGAACATCTGTCCGATGTCCGGCATGCCGATCAGGCCTCCTCCTCGGGCTCATTCTGCGGGATTTCGCCGTCCAGATCGATGAGAATCTCCCTCGGGTCGGAACCGCAGGGCGGTCCGACCACGCCCCGCTGCTCGAGCAGGTCGATCAGGCGGGCGGCCCGCGTGTACCCGATCCGCAGGCGGCGCTGGAGCGAGGAGGTCGACGCCCGGCGGGTCTGGCGGATGACCTCGATGGCCTGGTCCAGCAGTTCGTCGTCCTCCTCCATTTCCGGGAGGTCGGCGGTCTTGCCTTCGATCTTGTCCTTGACGGCCGTCTCGTAACTGGGGGCGCCCTGCTTCCGCCAGTATTCGGTCAGCCGCCGGATCTCCGCGTCCGTGGTCAGGGTGCCCTGCGCGCGGATGAGCTTGCTGGTGCCCGGCGGCAGGAACAGCATGTCGCCCTTGCCCAGCAGCTTGTCCGCCCCGTTGGCGTCGAGGATGGTGCGGCTGTCCACCTTCTGGGCCACCTGGAAGCTGATGCGCGCCGGGAAATTGGCCTTGATGGTGCCGGTGATCACGTTGACCGAGGGCCGCTGGGTCGCGAGGATCATGTGGATGCCGACGGCCCGCGAGAGCTGGGCCAGACGGGTGATGGAGAGCTCGATCTCCGCCTGCGCCACGAGCATGAGGTCGGCCAGCTCGTCGACGATGATCACGATGTACGGCAGGCGGTCGGGGACCTTCTCCTCGGGCGGCGTCTCCGCGCCGCCGCCTTCCGGGAACAGCTCCGTCTGCTTCGCCAGCGGCCGGCGGTTGAACGAGTGGATGTTGCGCACGCCGACCTTGGCGAACAGCTTGTACCGCTTCTCCATCTCGTTGATGGCCCAGCGCAGCCCGATGCCGACCTTCTTCGAGTCGGTGATCACGGGCACGACGAGGTGCGGCAGGTGATTATAGACGGAGAACTCGACGATCTTGGGGTCGATCAGCATCAGGCGCATCTGGTCCGGCGTGCGGCTCATCAGCAGGCCCGCGAGGATGGAGTTCATGCAGACGGTCTTGCCGGAGCCGGTCGCGCCCGCGATGAGCATGTGCGGCATGTCGCCGAGGTCGGCCACGATGTCGTGCCCGCCGACGTCCTTGCCGAGGGCCAGCGGCAGGGCGGCCGACGATTCCTTCCAGGCGGGGCTCTCCAGTATCTCCCGCAGGCAGACCATGGTGGTCTTGGAGTTGGGCACTTCGATGCCGACGACGCCTTTGCCGGGGATGGGCGCCTGCACCCGGACGCTCTCGGCCTTCATGGCCAGGGCAATATTGTTGCTCAAGGCCACGATCCGCTCCACCCGCACGCCGGGGGCCGGCAGGAGTTCGTAGCGCGTGACCACCGGCCCGCTCTCGACGTGGGTGACGTCCACCTCGACGCCGAATTCCGACATGGTCTCCTTCAGGATCTCGGCGCCGGCCCTGTAGTCGCCCTTGATCTCGCGCTCCGAATCGGGAGGGATTGGGTCGAGCAGGTCGAGGCCGGGCAGCGCCATGGCGCCCAGCGGCGCGAGCGGCGCGGGCGGGGGCGGAGCAGGGGGCGGCGGGGGCTTGGCCGGCCGGCGGGGCCTGGGCGCTTCCACCGGGGGCGGAGGCTCGCGTTCCGGCTTGCGGGAGATGGGCGCCGGCTCCGCCGCGGGTGTCCGGGCGGACGCCGCCGGGCGCGCGGTTTCCGCGCGTCGCAGGGAAGCTCCCCGCATGGCCTCCTCGAGGCGCTGCCGGCGGCGGTCGCTTTCCTTCTGCTCCGCCGCGGCGGCCTCGCGACGCTCCCGGCGGAGGGCCAGGCGGGCGGACAGGGCGGCGCCGGCGGCGGCGAGCCAGCCGCCCAGCTTCCGCAGAACGTGCAGCGGATGCGTCTCGGCGATGAAGATGACGCTGGCCAGCAGCACGGCCGCGGCGATAACGGTGGTGCCGGGCCGGCCGAGCAGGCGGACCAGGGCGCCCTCCCCGATGCCGGCGCCCACCAGGCCGCCCGCGCTCGCTCCGTTGACCCGCCGCAACCACGACTCGGCGCCGGCGCCGTGCAGGTCCAGCAGTGTCGCGGCGGCCAGCAGCCCCCCGAACATCCAGGCGGCCTTGGGCCAGAACCGGCCCTCGCGCTGGAAAAGGAGATAGAGCCCGGCCACTGCCAGCAGGAGCGGCGTCAGCCAGGCGCCGAGCCCCAGGCCCATCAACAGCAGGAAGGCCAGCCACGCCCCCACCGGGCCCACGAAGTTCATGGTCGGGTCGTTCGGGGGTTCCTGGATGACGGAGATGTCCTCCGCGCGGTAGGACCCCAGGCTCAACATCAGGAGCACCGCGAGGGCGAGCAGCAGGATGCCGCCGGCGTCCCGCCAGCCGGTGCGACTGATTTCTTTCATGGCCGCCATGCCGGGTACCATAGCAATCCCCGCGCCTCTCTAGCAAGCGGGCCTTTGTCGGCAGCGCCGTGCCGGCCCCCGAGTGACATGTTTTATAAAACATGTCACTCGGTCCGGCCTCGACACGGGGGGCCAAGGCAGGCAGAATGATAAAGAGGGAGCGTATCCGGAAAGAAAGGAAGAACCCATGATCAAAAGCATCCTGGTTTGCATGGACGGATCCCCGCACGGCGACGCGGCCTGCGAACTGGCCCTTCACCTCACCTCCAAGCTGCAGGCGCGGCTGCTCGGCCTGCACGTGCTCGACTCCCGCATGCTGGAAGGGCCCCTGATGGCCGACCTCTCCGGCTGGGTCGGCGCGCAGCCGTACGGCGCGCAGTTGCAGCAGTTCCGCGAACTCATGGAACAGAAGGGCCAGGCCATCGTCCGCGCCTTCGACGACCGGTGCGCCCGGGCCGGCGTGCAGGCCGAGAGCTGGCTCAAGATGGGCCACCCGGCGCGCGTGATCCTCGAGGAGGAGACCCGCGCGGAGCTCGTCGTGATGGGCCAGCGCGGCGAGCACGCGGACTGGATGGGCGACCTGATGGGCTCGACGGCGGAACGGGTGATCCGACACTCCGTCAAGCCGTGCCTCGTCGTCCCGGACGCGTTCAAACCATTCGCGCGCGTCCTCGCGGCGTACGACGGCAGCCTCCACGCGAGCCAGGCGCTGCGCGAGGCCGCCGAACTCACCGTGGCGCTCGATCTCGAGCTGGTGGTGCTCACCGTGGCCGAGACGGAGGATCGCGGCAAGGCGGAAACGCTCTCCCGGGACGCCATGGCCCTGGTCGGGGCCCACGGCGCCCGCGCGCGCGCGGCGATCGGTGCGGGGCGGGCCGCGCCGGCGATCCTGGAAACCGCGCAAAAGGAGCAGTGCGACCTGATCGTCGTGGGCGCCTACGGGCACAGCCGCGTCCGGGAGATGATCCTGGGCAGCACGACCACAGCCCTGGTAACCCGGTCGCCGCTCCCCGTCATGCTCGTGCGCTGATCCCGGAGCGTCCATGCCCTATCTCCTCCCCGCCCTCCTGCTGGCGTTCGTCCTGCTGGCCGCGGCCTGGTGGATTTCCCGGGCGATCCGGCAGGCGCTGGAGCGCGCGCGGAACGACACGGCCCTGACCCTGCTCCAGAACCAGGTCAACGCCGTGGCCCAGCAGACCGCCCAGCAGGCCGAGGCCCTGCAGGCCGCCCTGCGGGGTTTCTCGGGCCAGATCGGGCAGGCCCTGGACGCCACGCGCAAGGGCATGGACGAACGGCTCGACGGCGCCGCGCGCGTCATCCAGGGCGTCAGCGTGAAACTGGGCCAGCTCGACGAGGCCTCGAAACGCATCTTCGACGTCGGGCGCGACATCGCCGGCCTGCAGGAAATCCTGCGCGCGCCCAAGCTGCGCGGGAACATCGGCGAGCTGTTCCTGGACGAACTGCTCGGGCAAATCCTGCCGGCGGATCATTACCGGATGCAGCACCCGTTCCGCGACGGACAGGTCGTGGACGCCGTGATCGTGCTCCGGAGCGGGATGGTGCCCGTGGACGCCAAGTTCCCGCTGGACAACTTCCGGCAGCTCGTCGCCGCCGCCGGCGACGAGGCGCGCGCCGCGGCGCGCAAGCTGTTCGCGCGCGACGTGAAGAAGCACGTGGACGCCATCGCGGAGAAGTACATCCGCACCGACGAGGGCACGTTCGACTTCGCGCTGATGTACATCCCGGCGGAGAACGTGTACTACGAGACCATCATCAAGGACGACGCCGCGGAGGGCGAGTCGGCCCTGTTCCAGTACGCCCTGAAGAAGCGGGTGATCCCCGTCTCGCCCAACAGCTTCTACGCCTACCTCCAGACCATTTTGCTCGGGCTCAAGGGGCTGCGGATCGAGGAGAGCGCGCGGGAGCTGCTCGACAAGCTCGTCGGGCTGCGCCGCGACATGGAGCGATTCGACGAGGCCTTCCGGCTGATCGGCCAGCACCTCGACAACTCGAAGAAGAAGTACGAGGAAGCCGAAAAGCGGCTGGCGCGGATCGAGGGGCACATGGAGCAGCTCGAAGGCACCTCCAAGGGGCTCGAGGCCACGACGCCACCGTTGTCGCCTGCGCCGCTCCAGCCCTGAAACCTCGCCCGGCCCTGTTTGCAGTTTTTACATTTTGAGAGTCTTTCCGGCCGTTTCCACGGCGTTCCGCGCATTTTTGGCGGGGATGAAGGCATCGGCGGTCGGCTTGCGAGGGTAGCGTGCCTGATGGCGCGTTTCCTGCTGAATTGACTTGGATTGTCATTCGAGGGACATTGGCGACGGGCTTGGAGGTCGTGATCATGGTAAGCGTTCCCAGATGGCGCAGCCTGCTCGGGCGTGCCTGCGTGTTGGGCCTGATGGCCGCGGCGATTCCGGCGGACGCGGTGAAACTGCGCGTGGCCTCGTTCAACGTTTATTACGGAATCAACACGGATACCCAGCCGGAGGACTATGACGCGGTCAAGGCGATCCTCCAGCGCATCAACCCGGACATTGTCGGCTTCTGCGAATTGATTGATGATGATTACAACGACTGGGTCACCCTTGCCGCGGAATTGAATTATCCCTACCTGGCCTACGGTACCGGCGGCACGTATGCCGGCACGTTGAGAATGGGTTTCTACAGCCGCTATCCCATCACGGCCTCCTACGAGGTCAAGGAGCCGACGGGCGCCAAGGAAATGACGCGCTGGCCGCTGCACATCGTGGTGGACGTCCCGGGGGCCCTGAATCCGTTCAACGCCTACGTAATCCACAACAAGTCGGCCTCCACCAGCGCGGACCGCTTCCGCCGGGCGATCGAGATCATGCGGGAGATCACCAACATCGCCGAGTGGTGCGAATCGTATCCCCTGGACACCGAGTATGTGATCATGGGCGACTGGAACGAGGATGTGCGCGACTACCAGCCGGCCTCCTTCGACACCCTGCCCACCGGCCTCCCGACGGATTACACCCTGGGCACGGACATCGTCTTCTCCGTGAAATACAAGCTGCACCCCACGGACCGCCCGGCGGAAATCGAGATGGGACAGATGAACATCTACCAGGAGGGGGGCACCAACGTCGTCACCTATCCCTCCTCCGGGCGGCGCCTCGACTACATCTTTTTCAGCGACGAGATCATGAACAGCCCCTACGGGGCGCCGGCGGGCGAGGTCTACAACTCGGCGTACGACGCGGGAGGCGGCCTTCCGAAATACGGCTCCCCGCTGCCGGCCGGCACCAGCACCAACGCCTCGGATCACCTGCTGCTCTTCTCCGATATCAACCTCATTGATGCCCTCCCCTGCCTGAATCCCGTGGCGTACATCAGCGAGGTCGTGGACCACCCGACCAATGCCGGCGCGAACTACGTCGAGCTCTACAACTCCGGGACGGCCTCCTACTCGCTGACCAACTACAGCCTGGTGATCTACCGCGACGGCGTCACGGCCCTGAATATCCCCTTGAGCAAGAGCATCGGCGCAGGCCAGGCGTTCGTCATCGCGGCTCGGACCTCCGATTTCCAGAACGCCTACGGAGCGGCCGCGGACCTGGGCCACACCAACCTCCTGTTCCTCAACGGCAACGACGTGGTCGCCCTGAAGTCGTCGGCGGGGAACCAATTCGACATCTACGGCGTGCCCGGCGAGCCCGCGAGCACCAACGACTACACCATGAGCTGGGCCTACCGCAGCAACGCGGTGTACCGCAAGGCCGGGGTTTGCGATCCCCTGTCGGAATTCGACACCAACGAGTGGACCCTCGTGGCCGGGACCTCCGCCACCCCGAAGGCCCACGTGGCCTGCAACCAGGCGGACGTCCTGGATTCCGCCCTGCGGCTGATCCCCTCCGCCCCCTATCACACCACGGACGTGGTTATCGCGGTGAATCTCCAGAACAACCTCCCGGCCAGCAACCTGGCCGCGACCGCGTACTACAGCATTGCCGGCGGCGCCTGGGCCAGCTCCAACATGACCGCCGGCGCCAGCAACCAGTGGCAGACCGGCACGCTGTCCATCTCGCCAAGCGCCGGCGACAGCTTCGATTACTACGTCCAATACACCTTCCAGGGCACCAACGCCGTCAGCCCGGGGTTCACGCACACCAACCAGTACGCGTTTCCTGCCTCGGCAAGTGCCAGCGCACAGCCGTTTTTCAACGAGGTGCGGCCGGATGACGCATCCACCGATGATATTGAGTTCTATGAAATAATTGCACCTGCGGGAACCAATCTTTATGGTTATGAGGTTTGGCATTGGAATGGTTCTGATGGTACCAGCACTATTTGGAGGGTTACTTTGCCCTCCTTCACTGTCCCGAATGATGGCATCACAGATACCAATGGCGCGCCTCTAGGATTTTTCGTCGTCGGCATGAACAATGCCACGAATCCCATACCCAATGTGGATATGACCCTGCACTCCAGCGGACTGCAAAACGGACCCGATGGCCTGATCCTTTTTGACCCGTCGGGAAGTATCCTGGATGCGATTGCATGGGCAGGAAGCGGCACGAATATCGTTTCCAAATATCCATCCAGCGTGGCGACTAATATTCCACCGGGCCGGACAACTTATCTTCATATTTTGCCGACGGATTCGGGTGATGACACCAGTCTGCAGGCGCCTAACAACGTGTTCGGGAACACTGGGAATTGGACAACCAACACCGCCACCCCTGGGGCCATCAACGGAACCCAGACCTCGGGCAACTTGGTGCTGTCTGACCAGGATACCGACGGGGACAGTTTCCTCGATAGCGAAGACAATTGTCCCGATACGTGGAACCCGATCCAGAGCGATAACGACGGCGACGGCCAGGGCGACGCCTGCGACGACGACATCGACAACGACGGCGTGTCGAACGCCAGCGACAACTGTCCCTACACCTACAACCCGACCCAGACGGACACGGACGGCGACGGGGCCGGCGACGCCTGCGACACCGATGCCGACAACGACGGGATCGACAACGAAGAAGACAACTGCCCTACCACCTACAACCCGGACCAGGCCAACCAGGACGGCGACGGCCAGGGCGACGCCTGCGACGATGACCGGGACGGCGACGGCGTGGCCAATGCCTCCGACAACTGCCCGGACACGTTCAACGCCGGGCAGGAAAACACCGACGGCGACAGCTACGGCAACGCCTGCGACACCGACACCGACAACGACGGCGTGCCCGACGAACTGGACAACTGCCCGAACACCTCCAACCCGGGTCAGGAAGACACCAACGGCGACGGCATTGGCGACGCCTGCACCGTGGACGCCGACGCCGACGGCGTGCATGACAGCCTCGACAACTGCGTCGGCGCCTACAATCCCACCCAGGCCGACGCCGACCGCGACGGGATCGGCGACGCCTGCGACGATTGCGTGGGCGGCTTCAGCGTCACCAACCTGATTTACGAATCGTTCTCCTCGGAAGTCCTGCCCACGGGATGGACCCTGTGGACCAATGTCGGGACGGCCCGGTGGCGGTTCGACAATCCGAGGGATGTCGTGAATGGGACCGGCGGCACCAACGGCATGGCGATCGCGGACAGCCGCTTCTATTCCAAGATCACCATGGATGTCGAACTGCGCACCCCGGTCGTCAATCTGGAATCGGTCAGCACGGTGCAACTGCAGTTCAAGACCGACTTCGACTGGTATTCCGGCAATCGCTCGGAAACCTGCACGGTCTACGTCAGCCGGAGCGGCCTGGCGGGGCCATGGTCCAACATCTGGCAGAAATCTTACGCGGACTACCGGGGGCCGGTCACGGAAACCTTCGACCTGACGGGCTATGCCGCCGGGTACACCGGCCTGGTGGTCCGCTTCCGCTATGCCAATGCCCGCAACGAGATGTTCTGGCAAGTGGACGACGTCGTGCTCCACTGCGAAACGTGCGATACCAATTTCGACTCCGACAGCGACGGCTACGTGGATGTCAACGATAACTGCCCCTTCGCCGCCAACGCCAACCAGGCCGACCTGGACAACGACGGCTACGGCGACGCCTGCGATGACGACATCGACGGGGACGGCATCCCCAACGACTGGGAGACCCCCGGGCGCAACTTGAGCCCGACGAACGCTGCGGACGCCGCGCTGGACAACGACGAAGACGGGTTCGACAGTTTCGAGGAGTACATGGCCGACACGGATCCGGAAGCCGGGGACAGCCTGCTGTTCCTGGACCCCGCCCGCCTGTCCGGCCAACATGCCCGGCTCGGCTTTTTGACCAGCACGAACCGGCGATACCAGATCATGTACAAGGCCCCTCCGATCAACTCCACGAACCGGTGGGCCTACCTGGACTCGCCGTTCCAGGGCCCGGCCGGCTCCACCACCTACACGGACACGACCTTCTCCGCCGCCAGTGTGACGTCGCGGTACTACCGGGTGCGCGTGTGGTCGCCGTAAGCGGGACGAGGGCCTCCCGTCTCCAACTTGCGGCTTGAGCCGGACCGTTTTCCCCCGTATTCTCGGCCCGATTATGGCGATTCCGATCATCGCGGTGGCGAACCAGAAGGGCGGCGTCGGCAAGACCACGACGTGTGTCAATCTGGCCGCCTGCCTCGCCGAGCGGCGCAAGAGGATCCTCCTGATCGACCTCGACCCGCAGGCCAACGCGACCAGCGGCCTGGGGCTGGAAAAAAAGGACGGCGCCAGCATCTACCGCGCCCTGCTCGGCGAGATGCCGTTGGACCCGCTCATCCAGAAGACCGCGATGGACCGGCTGGACGTCGTGCCCTCCGAGCTCGACCTGGCCGGCGCCGAGGTGGACATCGCCCGCGCGGACCGCTACCTGCACCGCTTCAAGGAGGCCGTCGCCCCCGTGGCCGCGTCAGACCGCTACGATTACATCCTCGTCGACTGCCCGCCGTCGCTGGGCATCCTGACCATGAACGCGCTGGCCGGTTCGGAATCGCTGCTCATCCCGATCCAGTGCGAATACTACGCCCTCGAGGGCTTGAGCGTCATCGCGAAGTTGATCCAGCGGATCAGCGACAGCGGGGCCAACCCGGGCCTGCGCATCGAGGGCATCGTGCTGACGATGTACGACGTGCGGACGAACCTATCCCAGCAGGTCGTCCAGGAAGTGCTGAACCATTTCGGCGACCGGGTGTTCGAGACCCTGATCCCGCGCAGTGTGCGGTTGAGCGAGGCGCCGAGCTACGGCAAGCCCGTGATCCTCTACGACCGGCACTGCACCGGTTCGGCCGCCTACCGCCAGCTCGCCCGGGAATTCCTGAAGCGCCGGAAGCTGGCCGGCCGGGAGCAGGACGAGGGCGAGGAGGCGCCGGCCCACGCGGAGGCGCCGCCCGCCCCCCCGCCCCCGCCCCCGGACCCGGCCGCGGCGGAACCCGTGCCCGCCCCCCCGCCTCCCCCCGCCCCGTAGGAAGGCCGCTTGCGGCCGATCTCCGAAAAAAAAGGCCGCGCCCTCGAGGGTCGCGGCCTTTTCTGATTACCGGGTTCTATTTCAGTTCGCAGCCCGGCCGCCGACGCCCTTGGTGCCGCTCTTGATCTCGCGCCCGACTTCCCTCGGGCGCAGCGCGCGCACGGCGGCGCCGGCGCGCCACATCTCGGAATCCCGGATGGCCGCCAGTTCCCTCGCCAGGCGCTGCTGGTAGTTCTTCTTGCCGCAGATCTTAATCACGCGTTCGGCCTCCTGGCCGCTGCAGACGCGCTTGTACAGCCTGCGGAAGACCGGCATCACGGCGGCCTTGAACTTCGGCTTCCAGTCCAGCGCGCCGCGCTGGGCCGTGGCCGAGCAGTTCGAGTACATCCAGTCCATGCCGCGCTCGTCCACGAGGCGGATCAGGCTCTGGGTCAGTTCCTCGACGGTCTCGTTGAAGGCCTCGCTCGGCGAGTGGCCGTTCTTGCGGAGCGTGTCGTACTGGGCCTCCATCACGCCCGCGAGGCAGCCCATCAGCACCCCGCGCTCGCCGGTCAGGTCGCTGTTGGTCTCGTGCGGGAACGTGGTCGGGAAGAGGTAGCCCGAGCCGATCCCGATCCCGAGCGCCAGGCAACGCTGTTTCGCGCGGCCGGTCGCGTCCTGGTAGATCGCGAAGCTGGAATTGATGCCCGCGCCGGACAGGAAGTTGCGGCGGACGGACGTGCCCGAACCCTTCGGGGCGACCATGATCACGTCCACCCATTTGGGCGGCACGACACCGCTCTGGTCTTTGTACGTGATCGAAAAACCATGCGAGAAGTAGAGCGCGTCGCCCTTCTTCAGGTTCCTCTTGATGGTCGGCCAGACGGCGCGCTGGGCGGCGTCGGAGACGAGCAACTGGATGACCGTCGCCTTTTTGACGGCGGTCTCGATGTCGAACAGGGTCTTGCCGGGCACCCAGCCGTCGGCGACCGCGCGGTCCCAGTCGCGCTTGAACTCGGGGGCCTGGCCGATGATGACCTTGAAGCCGTTATCCTTGAGGTTCAGCGACTGGGCGGGGCCCTGCACGCCGTAGCCGATGATCGCGATGACCTCGCCCTTGAGGACCTGGCGGGCCTTCGAGAGCGGGAACTCCTTGCGGGTGATGACCTTCTCCTTCACGCCGCCGAAATCAATGACTGCCATAACCGGTGCTCCTTTCCATTACACGAACCGGGAAACACTACGGCCGGGGTGCGCACGCGTCAAGGCTCAAAGCCGGGCCGCCGAAGGCTCACGGCGGCACGGGCGCGTTGGGATCCTCTCCCCCGCCCTCCGGCGCCGCTTCCGCCCCGGCGTCGCCGGCCGGCGCGGGCGAACTGAAGAGGGAGGACGAGATGTCCTCGGGCACGGTGACGATGAAATGGGCCGGCGGCGGCGCGTTGGTGGCCGGCGCGGCCTCGGCGGCGGCTTTCGGCGCCTCCGCGGGCGCCTCGTCCGCCTTCTTCGCCTTGCGCGGCTTGCGCGTGCCGGGATCGTCCAGGAGGGCGGGCGCCTGCTTCAGTTCGCGGGTCTTCGCCGGGCCGGCCAGTTCGCTGTCCGACCACCCGCGCTGCCAGCGGGTCTGGGAATAGCGCGTCGCGCGGTGCAGCCGCGCGGTTTCCTTCTTCGCCTCGTCCTGGTCCATCAGCACGTAGGGCGTCATCAGCACCAGCAGCTCGGTGCGGTTATCGTTGCGCGTGTCGGCCCGGAAAAGGGTGCCGAGCAGCGGGATATCGCCCAGGATGGGCACCTTGACGCGGGAGGCGCGGCGGTCGTTGCTGACCAGGCCGCCCAGCACGATGGTGGACCGGTCGCCGACGGCGACCTGGGCGGCCATCTCGCGCTTCGTGATCACGGGAACGCGGTTGCCGTCGATCAGCTCGAAGCCGCCGACGTTGTCGGCCGACTGCTTGATCTCCATGGTGACGAAGCGGGCGGGATTGATCCGCGGGGTCACCGTGAGGTCGATGCCGATGTTCCGGTACTCGTAGCTGGAGGTCTGCTGCCCGCCGCTGGAGGTGCTGGTGGAGGTGACCACCGGGCGCTCCTCGCCGACGACGATCGTGGCCTCGGTGTTGTCGGTGGTCAGGATCACCGGCGTCGAGAGGATCCGGGCGTCCGAGGAGCCGGCCGCCATGCGGATGACCGCGTCGATGTTGAGGTTGACCAGCGTCGTGTAATAGGTGAGCCCGCCGGCGCCGATGCCGCTGTCGGACCGCGTGATCTGGCTGCCGTCCTTGTACACCGTGCCGTCGTTGAGCCGCTGGCCGCCCCCGAAGGAATAGAGCGGCTGGCTGACGGTGACGCCGCCGTTGGCGCCCGCGTTCCGGTCCTCGTACACCGCCATGGAGCGCTGGAGCCAGTCCACGCCGTAGTCGAGGCTCTTGGTGAGGCTGACCTCGAGGATCACGGCCTCGATGAGGACCTGGGCGAGCATCGTGTCGAGCTGCTGGATGATCTCCATCAGCGTCTTGATGTCGTTGACGGGACCCATCAGCAGCAGGGCATTGGTGCGCTCGTCGGCCAGGATCTTCGTGTTGGGCGACAGCTCGCCGATGCGGGTCTTCTCGCCGGCCGCGATCTGCCGCATGCGCGCCTCGGCCCGCTGCGCCACGAACTCCTGCAGCGCCTGGCTGCGCGCCGCCTCGGGCGTGGTCCCCTCGGCCGGGGTCTGCCCGGTGGCCGCGGCGGGCGCGTCCTTGGACTCGGAGGTCGCGGCGCCGATGAACTCGTTGAGGATGCCCGCGATGTCCTTCGCCTTGGCGAACTCCAGCGGGAGGACCTTGACCTCCACCTCCGGGTTCACCTCCTGGTCCAGCGCGTTGATGATGTCCTCGAAGAACTTGAAGTTGGCCGGCTTCGACATGATGATCAGGATGTTGGTGCGGTCGTCCGCGACGATCTTGACCTTGCCCTGCACCATGCCGCGCTCGGCCAGCGCGGCCTCGATGTCCTGCTCGGTCGCCCCCCCCGCGCCCGCCTGGCGGGCGCGGATGACGCCGGGCGGGGTGGGAACGGCCGGGGCGACCGTCGCGACCCGGGGCTTTTCCTCCTTGGCCTGGCTCTCGGCGATCAGCTCGTTCAGGCTGCTGGCCAGCTTCGAGGCCTCGACGTGGTGGATGGGGAAGATGCGGACGATGACGTCCGTCACCGTGGGCTGGTCCACGTAGGCGAGGATTTCCAGGATGCGCTGCATGTTCGACGCGGTGTCGGTGATGAGCAGGCTGTTGGTCCGCTCCAGGACCTGGACCTTGCCGAACGCGGCGTGCAGGAAACTGGCGAGGATCGTGTTGGCCTCGGCGGGCTCGATGTACTTGAGGGGCACCACCTGGCTGACGAGCTGGTCGTTCTCGGGGAACGCCGCCTCCGGCATCTCCAGGCCGAGCTTCATGCCCTCGCCGCGCACGTTGCCGATGGGCACGACCTTGAGGAACTTCTCGCCCATGGGCACCAGCGCCACCTGGTTCATCGCCAGCACGCTCTCGATCGCATCGAGGGCGTCGCGCCGGCTCAGCCGCGTGTCGGATTTCAGGGTGATCGTGCCGCCGGGCAGGCCCTGCGCCCGCAGCAGGATGCGGTTGACCTGCTCGCTGTAGAACTGCAGCAGCTGGTCGATGGGGGCATCGCGGAAATTGAGCGAGATGAGATCCTGGTCACCCGCCGGCTCGGAAGACGGGGCCGGCGCCTCGGTCTCGGGGGCCGGGGGGAAGCCGGGCGGCGGCTGGGCGCGCAGCGGAAGAGCGGCCGCCGCGAAGGACAGGATCAGCCACCACGTCAGGACCTGGATCCCCTTATGTCGGCCTGGTTTGTTCATGGTTGTGCCCCCGGTCCGGCCCCGGGGGAAGCCGGCGCCGCGTCGGCCTCTTCCCGGGTGTACGCGCAATCCACCGTGAAAGAACCCTTCAGCCGGCCGGGCTGTCCGGGGACCGGGCTCGCCCGCAGCTTCCGGATGTCCAAGATAACATCGCGGGTCTGCAAAGCATAGAGGAAACGGACCAGGGGCTCGAGGTCGGCCTCCCACGTGTACTCGAGGGCCAGCTCGTACAGGACGCCGGCGTTCTTCTCGCCCCGCGGATTCCCGCGGTTCAGGGTCAGCGAGGTCTCCCGGGCGGTCTGCTGCAGGAGCCGCTGCATCTCGTCCGACATGTCCCGGTTCGCCGGGTAGGACGGGAGCCTCTTGCGCAACTCCGCCATGCGGGCCTCGACCTGGGGCTGCTCATCCAGGAGCTTCTGGGCGATCCGCTGACGGCGGCGCAGGGAGTCCGAATCCCGGGTGAAGCCCTTCCATTCCTGCCATGCGGGCTGGCCCCACCAGTAGGTGCCGCCCAGCGCCACGACCACCAGCGTGCACCAGGCCAGGACCGCTTCCCGCCGGTTGATCTTCACGGGGCCTCCTCCTCCGGGACCGCGCCGCCCGGCAGCCCGATGGTCATGGTGAAGGAGCGCTTCTGCGGGTCGTTGGACAACGGATTGATGTTGGAGGACTTGGCGGAGGGGAACTGTTTCTTCAGCTCCTCGGAGAAATCGAAGATGGTATCCACCACCTCGGCCACCCCCTGCAGCACGACCTCCTCGCCCTTGCTGTATTCGTAGCTCGTCAGGTCGATCCCCTGCGGCTGCAGGGAGCTGACCGTCCGCAGGCATTCGAGCGCGGAGAACGAGCGCTCCGTGTACCGCTCGAACGCCTCCACCCGGTCCTGGACGGCCCGCGCTTCCGTGGCGGGGCCCTCGAGGGCGGCCACGCTCCGGGTCAGCCCGGCCTGCCGGTGGCGGCGGATCCGGAGGCCTACCAGCAGCCCGCCCACCACCGCCAGCCAGACCAGCAGGAACCCCGCCGACCAGATCAGCAGCTTCCGCCGCACCTCGCGGCTCTGCTCCTCCGTCCCCCACGCCGGCGGGGCCAGGCTGAACCGGCGGGCGTTGGCGTCGAGCGCCCGGTGGGCCAGGCCCTCGCTCAACGGCGGCAGGCTTTCGAGGGAAAGCATCGAGGGCTCCACGGCGCAGGCGTCCTTCAGGCGCACCGCCAGGTTGTCGGCGGGCCGGTCCTTCGCGTAGCGGATCTCCAGGGGCACCGCATCGCCCGAACCGATCTCCGACTCGGCCGCCGTCAGCGTGTACGCGGTCTCCTCGACCACTTCCTCCAGGAAGCCCTCCGGGGTTGCGCCGGGCGCGCCGAGGGAACGGAAGAGGACGGGCTGGCCGTCGCGCGCCAGGACCAGTTCGGCGCCGCCCGGCCCCATCAGGAGGAAGGCCTTCCGCCCCTTCGGCGGGATCGCCTTCGCCTCGCGCAGAAGCTGCCACCAGCCCAGCACCTCCACGTCCACGCGGTGGGCGTGCACCCCCGCCTTCCGCAGCGCGACGCCGATCTGCTCGACGAGTTCGCGCTGGGTCGTGGCAATCAGGGTCCGGGTGCTCTTCTCCGTGGCGACCAGGGCCTCGACGGCGATCCCCATCTGTTCCACCGGGAAAGGGCTGAACTTGTCCACCTGCAACTCGGCCATGCCGGCCAGCTCCGCGGGGTCGGTCGAGGGCAGGTCCACCACGCGCATGAGTGTTTTCGCGGACTCCGCGGCCACCGAGATTTCGCCGCGCACCCGGCCCGCCGCCTTGCGCAGGGCGGCCTGGGCCTCCGGGGAGGCATAGGGGTTGCCGTCGCCGGCGACCTCCCACTCCGCGCGCCCGTGCTCCACCACTTCCTGCCCCTTGCGGGACTCGCGGAGGACCGTCCACTCGGCCGCGCCCGGCCGCAGCGCCATGCCCGTTGTATATTGCACGCCCATCGGTGTTTTACCGCGCGCAGAATAGAGCTTTCGGCCCATGTTTCAAAGCAAGAAGTCTGACAGGCCGGAAGGCGCCGGTGTTCAGGATTCAGGGTTCAGGACCCGATTCCTTTTTCTACTCCAACGGCTCCTCCCTCCAGAACAGCGGCGTGACTTTCTTGTCCGCGGCCCGCAGGATGCACCAGATCCCGTTGCGGACCCCCTCGACCTCGCCGATGGAAACCACGCGCAGGATGCTTTCGCCCTTGGTGGTCAGCCGTTCGGCTGCCGCCGGGTTCGTCAGGCCGATGTAGGACATGGCCTTTTCCACGCTGTCAAAACCGTCGTCCTTCGTTCCTTCCACGCCGTCCGGCCCCTTCCGCCCCTCCAGCAGGGCCTCGACATCCTGCTCGTTGAGCCCGGACACGGTCAGCAGCACCTCGCGCGAGGCGGTGTTGAGGTTGACCTTGCCGTCGCCCCACGTGGTCAGCCAGCGGGCGATCCCCTCCAGGGTCTCCCCGTCGTCCTCCTCGGACACTCCGCCGAAAACCACCGCCTGCGAGAAGCCCTTGATCAGGAGCAGTTCGTCGATGGTGTCCAGGGCCGCGTTCTTGCATTCGTAGCCGCGGTCCTCGTAGAAGGAATCGTCGGACTCGGCCCCCAGCAGCCGGTGCTCGTCGCCCTCGTCCACCCAGTCGTTGAAGCAGTCGATGAGCGCGCCCCACCGTTCCTGCGGGATGTTGGCCTGGTCGAGGATTTCCTCCCAGTCCTCATCGGCCAGCATGTGCACGTTGCGCCGGCCCTGCTCGGGGATGATATCCAGCGTGAAGCGGCCCGCGCCCAGCTCGATCGTCATCCCGGAGACCGCCACTCCGCGCGAGAGATTGAGCGCCCGGACCCACGCGTCCTCGTCCTCGTCCTCCTCGGGCGCGTCGCTCTTGACGTCGAGGCTGCGCATGATGACCGACCGGGCCTGCTCCACGCCGGCCTGGGCCAGGTACTGGGCCTTGAGGCGGTTCCGGTAATGGCCGGTGACGCCCGCCTCCACGGCCATGTCGAAGGCGAACCCGCTGACCAGGAGGGCCAGGGCCAGCAGGACCCAGAGGGCGATGATCAGCGCGGAGCCCCGCCTGGAGGAAGGAGGAAGAGAGGCGTTGGCGGCCCGCGCCGGATGTCGTCGGCGCGTCATTTCCCGCCCTCCTGCGCGGGCGCGCCGGCCCCGCCCGTTTCCCCCTCGGTCCCCGCCGGCGTTTCGCCGCCCGCTTCCGGCGTCGGCGTTTCCGCCGCCCCGCCCGCCTCCCCCGAGGACTTGGCCGCCTCGTCCAGCGGCGGCGCGATGGGGATTTCCACGAGACGCTGGATCTTCTGCGGCTCCTCGTAATCCTCGAAGGGCTGAAGATACAACGTGAGCTCCACGAGCCGCGGGACGGAGTTGGTGTTCTCCCACTCGTGCTCCCACTTCTCGTCCTCGGCGTTGTACGTCCGGCACCGGAAGCCCTTGATCTCGGTCGAGACGAACCACGGCTCGCCCTTGACGTCCGACTCCTCCTCGTCGGCCAGGTGCGGCCAGGCCCGGATGGCCACGGCGGGGCGGCCCTCGTCGTCGGTATCCAGCCCGAACTCGAGCCGGTGCAGCCCGTTGGCCAGCGGGGAATCCGGCGGGAGAAAGGCCATGCCGGAGGTGACCCAGCTCATCGTGTCGCGCGAGCCTTCCCCGCCGCCGCTCTCGTCGAGGCGGAACCCGTACTTGTCCGGGCGGTTGGAGAAGAACGCCGCCGAGCGCAGGGCGAGGACGAGCTGCTCCATGACGAAGTCGCCGCGGTGAAGCTGGTCGAGCAGCTTCGTGCCGCGCTGCCAGCCGTTGACCGCCGCGGTGAAGGTGCTCCAGACGATGGCGAACGCCACGGCCATGATCGCGACGGCGACCAGCACCTCGATGAGCGTGAACGCCGCCCGGCCCGTCCTTGTGGTTCGCGCGCTCATGGTGTTCCGGCGGGGCGGCGCCCGCCGCTCAACGCGGCCCTCCCGGCCCCGTGAAGCTGCCGCCTTCTTTGACCTCCGGGGCATACAGGCGCGTCACGACCTCCTCGGAGGAGGCCCGCCCCTTCTCCGACCACGTGACCCGCCAGGTCACCGTGAAGAGCCCGTCCTCCTCGCGGCCGAAACGCTCGACGGTCCGGCTCCAGCGGTACTCGGACGGGGCGCCGTCGAATCCGCCCTCCTCGGCGCCCTCCTCGATCTGCTCCTCGAGCTGGAGCGCATTCTCGAGTTCGGCCCGGGCCAGCAGGTGCCGCGCCGTCTGGAAATTGCGCGCCTGCCGGACGACGCCGAGGCAGCGGGAAATCGTCGTGATCAGGGCGACCAGGCCCAGCCCCAGAATGGCGATGGCCAGCATGACCTCGATCAGGGTCAGCCCCGCGCGGCGGCGGGGCATCCGGCCCGGCGCGTTGGAATGAGGCCTCACAGGTCTTTCACCTCGACCTGGCCGGAGAACCGCTCGACGGTGATCTCCACTTCCTTGCCCTTCTCGTCGGCCAGGCGCAGGCTGTAGCCGTCGCACATCCCGTTGGGATAGTAGCGGACGAGGTAGACGCCCTCCTTCTCGATACCCTCGCCCTCGAACCGGAAGTCGCTTATCCGCACCCCCTCCTCGAGGGAGCGGGCCATGTCGGGCGTCACCTGGGCCTCGAGGGGCTCCTCGGGCTGCGCCAGGTCCTCGATGAACCGGCTGTCGGGGATTCCGCCCCCGCTGGTCGCGACGGTCACGACCTCGATCGTCTGCTTCTCGGTGTCGAAGGAGATGGCGGCGTATTTCTGCTCGAGGACGGCCAGGCTGCGCGTGTACCGGTGCGCCATGATCGTGGTCCGCAGGCTGGACCGGAGGCGGGCCCCGCGCATGGAGCGCACCAGCGAGGGCATGGCGACGAACGAGGCCAGCAGGATGATGACCACGACGAGCAGCAGCTCGATCAGCGTGAAACCCGCCCGGCGCCGTTCCCCCCGCGGCGGAACGGACCGGCCCGCGGCGCGCCGACTAGGGCTTCGATGCGTCCTGTTTCCAGTTGGCCACGTCATCGTCGCTCGGGACGCCGTCCTCCCCCATGGAGGCGAGGTCGAATTTGAAGGGCTTGTGCGCGCCGGGATAGCTGTAGGTATAGGCGTTGCCCCAGGGATCCTTGGGGATCCCCTTGTCCAGGTAGGGGTCGTCGCCGCTGGTGAGGAGGTCCAGGCTGCCGGGGTACTTCCCCTCCTCCATGTAATAGGACTGGATCGCGATCCCGATGGACTGGATGTCGGCGGCCGCCTTGCTCTCGCGCGCCTTCCGCATGTGCTTGGGGATCGACACGGTGACGATGGTGGCCAGCATGCCGATGATCACCACGACCAGCAGCATCTCGATCAGCGTGAAACCGCCCTGCCGCGCCCGGCGGACGGCCTGGCGTTCGTAGTTTTTCATGTTCATATCCTTTGGACCGCTCGGAAGCCGCAACGGTTCAACCGCCGGCTTCCCCTTCCGCACCCTACCCGATCCCGCGCCGGGCCGCAAGGCGTCCCGCGCGCTACACGTTCAGCCCGTTCGTCATGTCGAAGACGGCCAGCAGCATGCTGACGGCGACGAAGCCGACCATGATGGCCATCAGGAGCATCAGGACCGGCTCCAGCACGGTCGTCAGGATCTTGACGGCCCGGTTGAGCTCGTCGTCGTACCGTTTGGCGATGTGCTTCAGCGCCGAGCTCATGTCGCCGGCCTGTTCGCCCACCGCCAGCATGTCCGTCAGCAGCGGCGGGAACACCTTGCCGGCGGCCAGCGGCCCGGAGATGGTCGCCCCGTCCGTCACCTGTTCGCGGGCGTCGCGGATCGCCCCGGCGATGACCACGTTGCCCACGGTATCCTCGACGATGGACAGCGCCTGGAGCACCTGCACCCCGTTTTCCAGCAGCGAGGAAAGCGTGCGCGCGAAGTGGATGTAGGCGTTGGAGGTGACGATGAGGCGGATCACGGGCACGTGCAGCTGCAGGCGGTGCCAGGCCCGGCGCCCGGCGGCGGTCGCGAGGTAGCGGCGCACGAGCACGGTCGCCGCCACGATCACGCCCAGCAGCGCCCACCCGTATTTCACGAACGCGTCGCTCATCCCGATCAGGATCCGGGTCGGCAGCGGCAGCGAGCTGCCGAGCTGCTCGAAGATGGCCGTAAAGCGCGGCACGACGAAGATCATGGAGAACACCAGCGTCAGGATGCCCACGCCCAGCACGATGGCGGGGTAGATCAGCGCCATCAATACCTTCTCGCGGGTCTCCTGCACGCGCTCGTAGTGCGCGCTCAGGCGCTCGAGCACCTCGGCCAGCTGGCCGCTCGCCTCGCCGGCCCGCACCATGCTGACATAGAGCGGGGGGAACGAGTCCGACCGCCGGGACAGCGCCTCGCTCAAGCTCGTCCCCTGGATGATCTCGTCGCGGAGTTCCTCGACCAGCCGGTCCTGGGCCTTGCCGGTCTTCCGACGGGAGAGGGTGTGCAACGCGTCGCCGAGGGTCATGCCGCTGGCCAGCAGGTCGCTCAATTCCCGGGTCAGGAGCAGCACTTCCTTGATCTTCATCCGGGCCGCGCGCGGGGTCTTGCGCTCGAACGAGAACCAAGAGCGCCGGGCGGGCTTCGCCGTCGCCGCGAGGGCCGCCTCGGCCACCGACACCGGCACCTGGCCCTGCCGCTCGATCTGGACCAGCGCCGCCCGGCGGTCCGCGGCCTCGATGACCCCCTCCACCTTCTCGCCGGTGCGCGAGCGGGCCGTATATTTAAATCGCGGCATTTGCTATGCGTGGTCCCCGCTGCCGGCCCAGCCGTCCGGACCCGGACGCCAGGGCTAGGTTTCTGACATCGCCTCGTCCTCTTCCGACACGCGCAGAACCTCCTCCAGGGTTGTGACACCCTGGAGCACCTTGGTCCAGCCGTCCGTGCGCAGCGTGCGCATGCCGTGGTGGATGGCGGCCGACTTGATCTCGTTGCTCGAGGCGCGCGCGATCACCAGCGGCCGGATATGGTCGGAAACCACGAGGATCTCGTAGATGCCCGTCCGGCCCCGGAAGCCCGTCATGCGGCACTCCTCGCAGCCGGCCGCCTCGTAAATGGCGCCTTCCGACAGGCGCTCCCGGGGGAAGCCGGCCGCCTCCAGGAGCTTGTCGTCCACCTTCCAGGGCTTCCGGCATGCGGGGCACAGCCGGCGCACGAGGCGCTGGGCCACGAGCGCCTCGATGGACGACGCGACGAGGAACGGCTCGATGCCCATGTCCACGAGGCGGGTGACGGCCCCGGCCGCGTCGTTCGTGTGCAGCGTGCTGAAGACCAGGTGGCCGGTCAGGGCGGCGCGGATCGCGATCTCGGCGGTCTCCTTGTCGCGGACTTCGCCGACCATGATCACGTCCGGGTCCTGGCGCAGGATATGCCGCAGCCCGACCGCGAACGTCAGGCCGATCTCGGGCCGCACCTGGATCTGGTTGATCCCGGCCATCTCGTACTCGATCGGCTCCTCGATGGTCAGGATGCGCTTGTCGATCGAGTTGATCGTGTGCAGCCAGGCGTACAGCGAAGTGGACTTGCCCGAGCCCGTGGGCCCGGTGACCAGCAGGATGCCGTGGGGCTTGTGGATCAGCTTCTTGAGCACCGCCTCGTCCTTCTCGCTCAAGCCCAGCTTGTCCATGCCGAGCATGCCGCTGGAGCGCATGAGCAGGCGGAGGCTGACGCTCTCGCCGTAGACGGTGGGCATGGTGGACACGCGCACGTCGATTTCCTCGCCGCGGATACGCAGGCTGATGCGGCCGTCCTGCGGCAGGCGCTTCTCGGCGATGTCCATGCCGGCCATGACCTTGATGCGCGAGATGATCGCGGCCTGGAAGCGCTTCAACTGGGGCGGGACCGGCGTCTGGTGCAGCACGCCGTCGATGCGGTAGCGGATGCGCAGGTCGGTCTCCATCGGCTCGAGGTGGATGTCCGTGCCGCGGTCCTGGTAGGCCTCCCAGATGACCTGGTTGACGAACTTGACGACCGAGGCCTCCTGGTCGAGTTCGCTCAAGTCCTGCTTGGCCAGGATGTCCTCTTCCGGCGCGACCTCGATCCGGTTGTCCTGGATCATCTGCTCCATCGTGTCGGCGCCGACGCCGTAGAGCTTCTTGGCCGCCTTGGCGAGGTCCGCCGCCGGGCTCAAGGCCAGGCGCACCCGCAGCCCCGAGGCGAGGCGCAGGCTGTCCACCAGGCCGGGCAGGAAGGGATCGGGCGTGGCCACGCGCAGGACGTTGTTCTCCAGCGCCACCGGCACGACGTTGTACTGGAACACGGCCTTCGGGGGGAGCTTGGTCAGCACGTCCGCCGGGATGGGCTGTTCGCCCACGCGCAGGAACGGCACGCCCAGCACCTCCGCCAGCTTTTCCAGGAACGCCTCCTCGCGCGCGTACCCCTTGCTCACCACGAGGCCCGGCAGGGACTGCCCGCCCTGCCCGTAGAGCGCCAGGAGTTCCTCGATCTGCGGGGGCGAGAGCAGGCCCGTGCGCTCGAGGAGCACGGCCATCTTGGATGGGGCCGCTGTGGTCATGCGTTCATCATGCACGGTCGGGCGGCGGGATTCAAGGGCCATCGGGCCCTCGCGCATCCGGCCGCCGCACCCGTTTAGTCCGCCCCATGACCCGCCGCGTTCATCCAACAACCGGAAAGAATGATAACAAATTACTTCACGGGTGTAAATGAATTTGTGACAGACGAGACAGGACGCAGAGGGAGGAGCGAGGGTTCAGGGTTCAGGGTTCAGGGTTCAGGGTTCAGGGTTCAGGGTTCAGGCGAAGCGATGTCGCGGCGATTATTCCGCGGCTGGCGCGGTGACCGCCCGGGCGGCCGGATGGCGCGGATCGGCTTCCAGCGTCCGCCGCACCGCCTCGGCCGCCTCCTCCTCGCGGCCCAGTTGATGCAGCGCGACGGCGAGGTTCCACCAGCCGTCCGCCTTGTCCGGGCGGCGCCGGGTCGCCTCGCGCAGCCGCTCCACCGCCGACGCCAGGTCCCCCTCCTGCCCCGCCAGGACCGCCAGGTTGATCAGCGCGGACGTGTCCTGCGGATTCAGCCGGTCCGCCTCCTCCAGGAGCCGCCGCGCTTCGCCGACGGCCCCGCGATGCTTCAGGTCGAGCGCCACCCACGTATGCGCCCGCGCGCTGCGCGGCTCCTGCTCGAGCGTTTTCCGCCATAGCGCCTCGTTGCTGGACCAGTCCGGCAGGCGCGCGAGGATCAGCGCCGCCCCCGCCGCCGCCAGCGCGGCCAGCAGCACGGCCCGCGTCCGCGGAGACGGCGCCCGCGCGAGCAGGCCCGCCGCCAGCAGGCCGGCGCCGGGGGCCAGCAGGTGGAGGTACCGCTCGGCGAAGGGATTGAAGAGCGGAACCACGTTCGAGACGGGCAGGAACGCCAGCAGCATCCAGCCGAGGGCCAGCGCGAGATCGGGGGCGCGACGCCGCAGCGCGAAGGCGGCCGCGATCCAGCCCGCCCAAACCGCCCACCCGGCCAGGAACGGCAGGGCCAGCCAGGAATCCACCGGATCCACGACATGATCCACCAGCAGCGGCCACGGCAGCGCGAGCCGCCGCAAGGCCATGAGCCAGAGCGCAGGCGCGGTCCACAGGTTCCGGGGAAAGGCCAGCCCCACCCCGTCCGGTCCGCCGCGCAGGGCCTGCACCGATCCGCTCGCCCACCACAGGACGGCCGCGCCCAGCGCCAGCGCGGCCGCGGCGCCGCCCATGCCGGCCATCCGCGCGCGGCCGGGCCGCGCCTCGGGGAAGCATAACCAGACCCAGCCCAGCAGCGGCACGAAGGCCACCGCCGATTCCTTGGACAGCAGCGCCAGCGCCAGCAGCGGCACGGCCAACCATCCCCACGCGTCGCGGCGGCAGGCCGCCAGCAGGAAGGCCAGGCCGAACAGGCCGACCAGCAGGTCCTCGCGAAACGCCGGCGACTGCACCGCTTCGACGTTCACCGGGTGCAACGCGAACAGCAGCGCCGCGCCGAACGGAATGAAACGCCCGCCCGTGAGACGGCGCAACAGTCCGTAGAACAGGAGCGCGCAGCCCGCGTGCAGCAGGAGATTCCCGGCATGATAGCCGGCCGGCCGAAGGCCCCATAGCGCCCGGTCGAGCAGGTAGGTCGCGACGACCGCCGGCCGCCGGCCGTCGGGGACGGCGGGATCCGTCAGCGTCCGGCCGGACAGCACGCGCCCCCACGCGCCGGGTTCCTGGAGGAAGGAATTTTCCGCGATCGAACCAAGGTCATCGTACACGAACGGATACGCCAAGCCGCGCGTGTACGGCAGAACGGCCACGAGCGCGAGGAGCAGGACTGGCACCACGGGATGGTTCAGTCTCAGCGTCACACCTCACCCTTTCAGCGCGCGGAAGAAGGCCGCCCAGAAGGGGTCTTCGCCGGGATGCTCCATCGGCTTCTTCTTCCCGCCGGTCACCGCGTGGATCCCCTCCGCCGCGTCGGTCATCTCCCCGCAGATGGAGGCCAGGATACCCTGATCCTGCAGCCGGCGCAGCACTTCGTTGGCGGCCTTCGGGCGCACGGCGGCGATCAGCGTGCCCTCGCTGATGCTGCTGAAAGGCTCAATATCGAACATCCGGCATATTTCCGCGACGGCGGGCGTCATGACGATCTCATCGTAGTGCGCGACCAGGCCGAGCCCCGCCGCCTTCGCGAATTCCAGCAGGCCGCCCGTGATGCCGTACTCGGTGGCGTCGTGCATGGCGGCCACGCCGCGGTCGCGGACGCCGACCGACGCCGCGAGGCGCGCGTCCTCGACGACGGACATCCGGAAGAACACGTCCTCCGCCTGCTTCCGGACGGCGGCCCCGAACTCCTTTTCGATCCGGTCCGGGAACATCGCCGCGAAGATGCCCGTGGCCTCGACGGCGGGGCCCTTGGTGATGAGGATCCGGTCGCCGGGGCGGCAGAACTTCGGGGAGCAGTAGGCGTCCCGCGGGCCCATCGCCATGAACGTCGCCCCGCCGACCATCGGGTACCGGCAGTTGTCGTACCGGCCGGTATGGCCCGTGACGATCGCCGCGCCCATCTTCTCGCACTCGCGGTGGATCACCTCCCACATCCGCGCGAGGTCGTCGTCGGACAGTTCCGGCGGCAGGTTGAGATCGATGGAGAGGAACGCGGGCGGCAGGCCGGAGGTGACGGCGTCGCTGGCCAGGATGTGGATCGCGAACCAGGCCGAGCGCTCGAACCCGTACTCGGGCACGATGAACACCGGGTCGGCGGTCATCGCCAGGGCATACTCGCCGAGTTCCAGGATGCCGACGTCGATCCCCTGCTCCGGGCCGACCGCGACCTCCGGCCGACGGGCGCCGAGGCGGGGCTTGATGATCTTCTGGAAAAAGTCGTCCGTGATTTTTCCGAGCGGGGCCATGGCTTTTCTCCTTCCGCGCTTCGCGGGAGAATCGGAGCCCGGGGGCGGGAATGCAACGGACCTCGACGGGAGGCCCCGTTCGCGCCGCTTCCCTTCGACGGTATTACCCGTACAGGTTCCAGGGGTTCTCCTTCATGGAGGAATCTCAGCCTGCCGAGCAAGCTCCCCCGCGAGCGATCAGCCAGACCATACCGCGTTCGCGTCCCGAGTCAAGCCGGCGACCGGCCGGCGGCTACTCCGCGTACCCGAGCCGCTTGAGCATCCAGTAATTCCGGCTCCAGTTCGGGTCCACCTTGACCCAGAGGGACAGGGTCACCGGGCGCCCGTAGACGTCGGCCAACTCCTTTTCCGCCGCCGCCTGCACCCGCTTGAGCAGGCGTCCCTTCGCGCCCAGCACGATGCCCTTCTGGGAATTCTTCTGCACGAACACCGTGCCCTCGGCGATCCAGCCACCCGGGCCTTCCTCCAGGCTTTCGATCTCCACCGCCAGCGCGTGGGGCAGTTCCTCCTTCAGCACCTGGAAATACTTCTCGCGGACTGTGTCGGCGATGATCAGCTTGCGGGGATAATCGGTGACGACGTCGTCCGGAAACAGCGGCGGGCCGGGCGGCGCGAGCCGGAACAGGGCCTCGAGCAGCGCGCCCGTCCCCTGCCCCGTCAGGCCGGATACCTCGACCCAGACCGGGACAGCCGGGCCCGTCCAGGCGGCCCTGAACGCGGCCGCGTGATCGGTGTTCCGGTCGCATTGATTCAGCGCCGCCACGACGGGCACGGCTTCTTTCCCCAGGCGCCTGATCCAGCCCAGGTCCTCCTCGCGGGGCGGCTGCGCGGCGTCCACGACCAGGAGGACCATATCCGCGCCTTCGACCGAGGCGCGTGCGGTTCGGTTCATGACCTTGCCCAAGTCGTAAGTGGCCCGGTGAACACCCGGCGTATCCAGGAAGACCAGTTGCCCGCGCGGCTCGGTCAGGATCGCGCGCACGAGCGCCCGCGTCGTCTGCGCCACCGGGCTGACGATGCTGACCTTCTCGCCGACCAGCGCGTTGACCAGCGTCGACTTGCCCGCGTTGGCGCGGCCGACCACGGCCACGAGGGCGGAAGGCTTGAGTTCAGGCGTGCCGGCGGGAGGCATGGGAAAACGCTAGATTTCCGCCGTGTCGCCGGGCTTCGGCAGCTCGACGCGCGCCTTGGTCATCTCCCGGAGCGCCGCCGCCAGCGCCTCGCGCTGGTCGGGCTCGCCGTGCACCAGGAATATCCGCCGCGGCCGGGTCTGCCGCACGTACTCGACCAGTTCGTTCCGGTCCGCGTGCGCGCTGAACGCGTCGAGGCTGGCCACCTCGGCCTTCGGTTCGAACCAGTCGCCGAAAATCCGGACCTTCTTCTCGCCGTTCAGCAGCCGGCGGCCCAGGGTGTACGACGCCTGGTACCCCACCATCACCACGGCGTTCTTCGGGTTCTCGATGCCGTGCTTGAGGTGGTGCAGGATGCGGCCGTGCTCGCACATGCCGGAGGCCGCGATGATGATGCAGGAATCCGGGCAGGCGGTCACCGCCTTCGACTCCTCGACGCTGGCGATGTAGCGGACCCACTCCGGGTACATCACGGAGCCGAAGCGATGGTTCAGGTTCCGGTACTCGTCGTCGAGGTACTCCGCGTATTTCTCGAAAAGCCCGCTGATGGCGGTGGCCATCGGGCTGTCCACGTAGACCCGGATGTTGGACAGCCGGCCCGCCTGGACGAGCGAGGCCAGGTGGAAGATCACCTCCTGCGTCCGCTCGAGCGCGAACGAGGGGATCATGACCTTGCCGCCGCGCCGCAGGGTCCGCTCCACCACGGCGTGCAACTGGTCCTCCGCCGCGCCGGCCTCGCCGTGCAGGCGGTCGCCGTACGTGCTTTCCAGCACGAGGGCGTCGAGGCCCTCCATGGGCTCGGGATCACGGATCAGCGGCAGGTCGTCCCGGCCGAGGTCCACGGCGAAGCCCGCGCGTTTCTCCGCGCCATCCTTGCGCTCGGTGAAGACGGTCAGGGCGGCGCCGAGGATGTGCCCCGCGTCGCGGAAGGTCGCCTGCAGGCCGGCCCCCAGGTCGACGGGCTCCCCGTAGCGGTATCCCCGGAACAGGGCGATCGCGGCCTCGGCGTCGCGGAGGGTGTAGAGCGGGACGATCGGCTCCTCGTCCTTCCGGCTGGTCTTCTGGTTCAGGTAGGCGGCGTCCTGTTCCTGGATATGGGCCGAGTCCCGGAGCATCACGCCGCAGAGCGCCGCCGTGGCCGTGGTGGCGTGGATCGGCCCGCGGAAGCCGGCGCGCGCCAGCGAGGGCAGGTTGCCGCAGTGGTCGATGTGGGCATGGGAGAGCACGACGGAGTCCAGGCGCGAGGGGTCAAAGGGCAGGCGGCTGTTGATCTCGCGGGCCTCCTTGCGATGGCCCTGGTACAGCCCGCAATCGCGCAGGACGCGGACGCCGCCGCATTCCACGATATGCTGCGTGCCGGTCACCGTATCGACGCCGCCGACAAATTGTATGCGCATCCCGCCTCTCCGGTTTAACGCGTACCTTACCGTCCGGGCCCGGCGAAGGCAACCGTCCCGAAACCCGTCGGCCGGGGATGCCGCCTTTAAGAAAGGTAACAATATTATTCACGGCCGTAATGTATTTTGTTACAGTGGCGCCGACTCCCGCGGTGCGGTAGGATGAAAGTTCAGGCATGAAAAAGGCGGCAGGCAGAACGGGCACGCGGCGGCGCGCGCCGGCGAAGAAACTGTACCGGGCACTGTTCAATGCCTGGGGGCCCCAGCGCTGGTGGCCGGGCCGCACGCGCTTGGAAGTGATCGTCGGCGCGGTGCTCACGCAGAACACGGCGTGGGGCAATGTCGAGAAGGCCATCGGCCGCCTCCGCCGCGCGGACGCGCTTTCGCTGCCCCGCCTTCACGCCCTGCCCCTCCGGCAACTGGAAGGCCTCATCCGGCCGGCCGGCTACTTCCGCGTCAAGGCGCGAAGGTTGCGCGCCCTGACGACGATGATCGTCGACCGGCACGGCGCCCTGCCCGCCCTGTTCCGGCTTTCCACGCCCGACCTGCGCGACGAACTGCTAAGGGTCAACGGGGTCGGGCCGGAAACGGCGGACAGCATCCTGCTTTACGCGGCGGGCCGGCCGGCCTTCGTGGTCGATGCGTACACCCGCCGGTTCATGACGCGGCACGGCTGGCTCGCTCCGAAAGCCACGTACGACGAGACCGCCCGCGCGCTCGCGGGCGGCCTGCCGCGGAACGTCCGGCTGTACAACGAGTTTCACGCCCTGATCGTCCGGCTGGGCAAGGACTGCTGCCGGCCCCGGCCGCTATGCGGAGGGTGCCCGCTGGCGCCCTGGCTGCCGCGGGGAGGACCGCGGCCATGAGACTGGAACCGGCCCTCGGACTGGCCCTGGCCCTGTTCACGCTGGGCTGCACGTCCCCCGTAACGACGGCGCCCGCCCCCGCGCCGGCGGCCCCGGGCTTTGTGGGCCGCGTGGTCCGGGTCAACGCGGCGCAGCGGTTCGTGATCGTGCAATGTGAGCGCTTGCCTTCCGAGGGGGACACGCTCACACTGTATCGGGGTAAAGAGCCGGCGGGCCGGCTTCGGGCCACGGGACCCTTCCGCCCCCCGTACGTGGCGGCGGACGTCCTCGAGGGCGCCCCCGAACGCGGGGATGCGGTCCGCGCGGAGGCCCGGATAACGGCGGAACCGGAGACAAGCGGGAGCAATCTATGAACCTCGCATTTCTGAACCGATTGAGCGCGTGGGAAATCATCCTGATCCTCGCGGTGGTCCTCCTGCTTTTCGGGGCCAAGAAGCTGCCCGAGCTGGCGCGTTCCCTCGGGCGCAGCCTTCAGGAATTCAAAAAAGGCCAGCAGGAAGGCGCATCCGACAAGCCGGATGACGAAGGCAAGCCGGGCGGACCGCCCAAGGCTTGATCCCGGACCGCCGCGAGCTCACTCCCCCGTCGCGCCGTCCGGCGTGAGGGCGGGCGGTTCCGCGGAGTCCCAGGGTAACTCCCGCAGAAGTTCCCACTCGGGCCGCCCCATCCAGTCGGCCATCGCGTCGGTTCCGACGTGACCCGCGGCCCGCCGCAGGGTCTCGCATGCCTCGTCGGTCCGGTTCTGGCGCACGTAGCACACGGCCCGGGTGAAAAGCGCCATGGCATTGGCGGGATCTTCGTTCAACACGCCCTCCAGCGTCGCCAGGGCCTTGTCATGCTCGCCGGCGCGGCTCAAGGCGTCGGCCAGCTCGCTCTGGACATCAAGGTTGTCGAACTCGATGTTGACGATTTTCCGCAGGTGCGGGATGGCCGCGCGGGGCTGGTCGGTTTTCAGGTAGGAGGTGGCCGCCAGCCGGTGGGCCTCCATCGAATACGGATCCGTCTCGACCATCCACTCGGCCACCTGGCGGCACAGGTCATACTCGCCCAGCTTTCCCAGCGCGGCGCCGAGCAGGAGACGGGCCTCGGGATCGGCCGGCTGGGCATCGAGCGCTTCGCGCAACTGAACCACGGCCTCCGCCGGGCGGCCCGCATCGGCCAGCACCCGCGCCAGCGTCAGGCGCACGGCGACGGCCGAGGGATAATCCTTCAACGCCTGTTCCAAGCGTTGTTCCGCCTCGCCCGCCAGGCTCTTCTGCCGGAGGCCTTCCACCTCGGCCAGGCGATCCGGCATCTGCCGCCACGCGGCGATGCGCGCGCCCAGGTCGGATGGGATCGCGTTGGAGGAGGCCGGCGGCGGCGTGGCCGGCGGGGCATCGGCCTCGCGGGCCTCCCGCTGAATCTGGATGCGGTATTTCATGAAATTCGTCAGCACCACGAGCAGCATGAGGCCGCCAACCACCAGGCTGAAGGCGATCAGGGCGCTGTTCAGGCGGGAAGACAGAAAATAGCGCCAGTGGAACCGGCGGCTGCCGCTTTTTCGGCGACGGCGTCCGTAGTGCGAAGAAGGCGCGGGACCGGCCGGGGGCGCCTCCCCCGGGGTGGCCGGGTCGGCGCCGGCCGCCGGCGGCGATTGGGAGGCCGAAGGCATCCGGCCATGACGCAACAGGAACCGGGACCGACGGGACACGTGATACGGCCGGTCCGCTTTCTGGTAGATATCGCCCGTCGGCTCCATGTCGGCTCACTCTACGCACTTCCAATGCGGATTCAAGGCGGGAAGTCGGCCGGTCAGCGATCGGCCGGCGCCAGCGGCCGAAGCTCCTCGGGAAGGGCCAGGGACGGGTCCATGGACAGCAGGTCGCGCAGCACCTCGGACGCCAGGTGCTCCTGCCCGCCGCGGAAATGCGCCAGGGCCAGGCGCAGGCCGATCTCCATCTGCGTATGGGTCGGATACCAGCGGGACCGGCCCCAGGCCCGCTCCAGCACGCGCGCCGCCTCGTCGTACTGCTTATGCTCCATCAGGGCGTAACCGAGCGTGTCCATGAACAACGGGTTGGCGGGATCGAGCACGAGGGCCTGGCGCGCCAGGCGCGCGGCCTCGTCGAGGTCGCGGTTCTGCTCGGCCAGCAGGTAGGCCAGGTTGTTGTAGGCCCGCGCCTGCCGGGGATCCTCCCGGATGGCGCGGCGATAGAGCTCCTCCGCCTCGCCGGCGCGATCCAGCCCGCGGTACAGGTTGCCGAGGGAAACCAGCATGGCCGGCGAACGGGCGCCGGCCTCCAGGGCGGCCTCGTAGTCCCGGACCGCCGGGGCCGCCTGGCCGGCCGCCTCGAAGTACCGGCCGCGGAACATGCGCTCCTCGGCGCCCAGTTCCAGGCGCGCGTCGTCCGGCGGACGGATGAGCAGCGCGCGGTGGTCCGCGGCGCGCCAGCGGCGCAGGAAATCGGCGGACGGCTGGCCGGCGCGGCCGCCGGGCACGCGGTCCACCAGCCGGAGGCTCTTCGTGTCGTCGAAGCCGACGACCAGCGCGTCGACGAGCGACGCCCCGTCCGCGGCCTCCTCCAGCCGCACGAGCACGGGGAGTCCGGCGCGGAGCCATTCCTTCAGGCGCTCGTCCGACGCGGAGCAGGGATAGGCCCAGAGCCCTTGGCGCCATACGGTGCGCACGACGGCTTCCTCGGAATCCGGCAGCTCGGCCGGGTCCGCGCCGGGTTCCGCCAGCGAACCGGGCCGCACGGGCCTTCCCCAGAAGCGGAGCACGGCCGCGAGGGGCGCCTGCTCGCCGCAGGACTTGAAGTCGGAAACCGGCGGAACCTTCGGGACCCAGGCGGCGCGCTCGGGCTCGCGGCGCGCGGCCAGTCGGAAATCGCGATCCGGCCCGGGCCCGGCGCAACCGGCCAGGACGCACAGCGCCGGGATCAGCAGGAGGAGGCGCCGGTCCTTTCGCAGGGGCCCGCACTGGCCGCGCGCGCCGGACATTACCACGGGGCCAGTTTATCCAGGACGTTCTGCACGCCGGGCGTGGCGCGCGCAATGCCGATGGCCCGGGACCGCACGTAGCTGCTGGAGATGGCCCCTTCCATGATCACCACCCCGTCGCGCACGAAAACGCCGAACGAAAACGGCGCCGTCACGGGATCCTCTTCGAGGCGACGCTCCACTTCCTGCGTCAGCCGCTCGTCCGCCAGGGCTTTGTCATCCGCCGGGCCGGGAGTCGTCGCGCAGCCGCCGGCGCCCAGGACCACCGCCATACCCAGCAGGATGAGCATTTTCGACGCTTTCATAGCACCTTCCTGGCCCGTCGCCGCGAGCCGTTTTCCGGGGAGTAGAGTATGCCAGCCGCATCCTCCCGTCAATCGGCGGCTTCCCATCCCCGCGCGGAAGCTGATACAGTGCTGGCGACCCTCGCCGAACGGACCGGCGGGACAGGAGCGCAACGTGAAAAAAACCGTTATTCTCATTCTTCTCGCGGGATGGACGCTGGCGGCGGGCGCGGCGGATCCCGTGATCCCCGACCTCTACGAGCGGCAGGTGCTGCCGAACCTGGACAGCTCCTGGATCAGCGGCATCACCTACTACCTCGAAAAGGGAGGCGACAGCGGGATGCTGGTCGTCGAGCTCAAGGGCCAGAAGATCACGTACCTGGACGTCCCCCTGGCCCTCTGGCAGGAGTTCCAGCAGACGGATTCGCCGGGCTCGCTGTACGGCAAGAAGGTGAAGAACAAGTTCGAGCGCGTCGAGGGCGATCCGCTCTGGATGCGGTACGACGCCGCGCCGCCCGAGACGCTCACGGGCCAGGTGACCTGTTCCTTCAACGAGGAATGCGAGACGGTCGTCGTCCAGGCGCTCGGCGAGGCCCGGCGCACGGTCCGCGTGGCCGCCTACGCCTTCACCCGCAGCCGCATCGCCCGCGCCATGGTCGAGGCGCGCGAGCGCGGCGTGGATATCCAGATCAAGATGGACTCGCAGCAGGCCGAGTATCCGCTGGCGGTGCGCACCATCGAGTGGCTGCGGAACAAGGGCATCCCCGTCACGCTGATCACCATGTCCGGCGACTACGCGGCGATGCACAACAAGTTCATCGTCATCGACGAACAGGTGGTGTTGACGGGGAGCTTCAACTTCACCACGACCGCCGTCACGGCGAACTGGGAAAACATGCTGCGGGTCGACTCGCCGGAGATCGCGGCGCGGTTCCTCGCCTACTGGGAAGTGATCGCCTCGAATTGATCACGGGGCGGCGGGCTCGAACAGCTCCCGGAACTCGAGCTCCCGGGCCCGCTGGATGACTTGCCGGAACCGCTCCTCGTCCCGGCGCCGCCGCTCGGCCAGGTCCAGCGTGTAGAGCGCCCCGCCGGCCTCCGCCATCTCCTTCGGCACGCGCACCCCGAGCGTCGGCCCGCTCCGCGCCAGGCGGTAATGGATCGGCTCCCCGCTGAACGGGTCCCTCGGCGTGCGGCGGCCGAGTTCCCGCGCGGCGGCCGACGCGCGGTCCGGCCAGTCTCCCGCGCGCGCCCGGTGCGCCGCCGCGGAGCACAGGAGCGCGGCCAGGTCCCACTGCGCGCGGGCCAGGCGGCACCGTCGATCCAGTTCCGCCGCCGGAGGCGCCAGCAGCGGGATCAGCGGGTTGGGCGCCGACGCCGGATCCCGGATTCCTTCCGCGCGCGCGGCGGCCAGCCGGAGCAGGACCGGCGCGCCTGTCCGGAAGGGTTGATCCGTGGCGCGCGCCAGTTCCGCCATGCGCTCCCGGTACCCCGACAGCCAGCCCACGAATTCGGCTTGATTCTCCGCGGCGGCCGACGACGCGGCGCGCTCCGCCATCGGGGCCAGCGGTCCGGTCCCGATCCGGGTCCTCATGAGTTCCATCGCGCCCGCAGGGTCCTGCTGTATCCAGCCGGACAACCGGCCGGCCTCGTCGCGGAGCCAGGAAGCCGGGTCGAACGGCGGCCCGGCGGACGCGCTGAAAACGTTCATGAGCGCGGCCAGGGCCTCGGACCCCGGCTCGCCGGCGAGGAATCCTTCGAGGGATAGCAGAACGGTCTGCATCATATCCGCCGCGGCCAGTCCGGATGCCGTGTTCCCCTCGGCCTCCACGCGGCGGATGAGATCCAGCAGCCGGTTATAAGCCTGCGCGGCTTCCTCTTCGCGGCCGGCAAAGTCCAGGGCCTGGGCCATGGCGCACACCCGCCGGCAGAGCGCAGCCAGCCGCGGAAGATGGGCGACATCCAGGAAGGGCCCGCTGCGCTGCCGGGCGCCGAAATCGCACTCCGGGCAGGCGGAGGCTTGGGCCAGCGCCTCTCCCACGGCCTGCTCGGAGAGCAGCCAGTTCCGCACGGAAGGCCGCGCCTCGAGGATCCGGGGCGGAAGAAGGGGCAAATCCTCCTCCGCGAAGCGCAGCAACTCCAGCTGCGCCGGCGTCCGGGCCGGCCGCAGGAGGCCGACGGCCTTCCAGTAGTAGAAGGCCGCGTTGTCGGACACCGGGCCGGCCTGCGCTGCCGCGACCCACAACCCCGCCAGCAGAATGGCCCGTTTCATCGTGCGGCCCTATTCCGGCACGGACACGCGGATCGTATACACGCGCGGGCCGTTCGTCGGCATCGTGCCGGAGGTCGCCGCGGTGAAGTCGTCCGTGAAGACATGCCGCGCGGCGCCCGCGTTGGTCGTTGCCCAGGATCCGACGGGCGCGTTGGTGTTGCCGAAGGCCTGCCAGTTCCAGCCCGCCCCCAGGCCGTCGGCGAAGAGCACCTGGTACTGCCGCGGCCCGGAAACGGGATGCTCGATGCGGAACGCGCCGGACGCCACGCCCGCCTGCTCCAGCCGCAGCACGTCGTTCGAGTCGTCGGCCCCCGTGTTCATCACGTATTCCTCGTAGTTCAACGCGCCGTCCTCGTCCAGGTCGCCCGTCCCGTCCGCCACGAGGACCGCCAGCCCGTTCCCGGTTTCGTACCCGTCCGGGATGCCGTCGCCGTCGCTGTCGGCCTTCATGTGCTGGCTGCCGATCCCCCACTCGTTGGTGTTCGCGAGCCCGTCGCCGTCCACGTCCCGCGCGGAGGACTGGCTGAAGGCGAGGGCCACGCTGAACCCGGTCGCCGTGTTGTAGGCCTCGAACTGCTCGGTCAGCGGCAGCTCGCGGTTGTCCCAGCCGGCGTTGGAGATCGCGGTGGTGATGGCGCCGCAGTTGTCGCCCCGCACCATGTACGCCTCGCCGCCCTGCGTGTTGAGCAGCCCCCGGAAGCTCGGGTCGGAAACCCGCTGAAGGTTCTGCGTGCCGTTGAACATCAGGTCCAGCTGGTTCGGCCCGAGCCCGAATCGCGTGTAGAGCGTGCCGACGGCCGCCGCCAGCCCGTACTCGGCCACGGCCACGTCGCGCCCGTTCAGCAGGGTGATTTTCTTCGCGATGCGCCCGTCGCTCGAGACGAACGTCCACGAGTTGGAGCCCGCGACCGGCGCCGAGAACGCGAAATCCATGTCCACGTACGCGTTGGTCTGCCCGGTGCTGTACCGGTCCTTGAACGCGCTGCACCGGTTGTTGTCCGCCCCCTCGTTCTCGCTCTCCTCGGGCGGATTGCTGATCGGCGCGCCGACGACCATCCGCCCGTCGCCGCTGCCGATCGAGGCGTCGTACACGAAGGCCTTGACCAGCCGCGCGCCCCAGCGCTCGAAGCACAGGTAGACCTTGTTGTTGCAGAGGATGTACTCGTCCAGCGTGTCGTCGTCCACGTCCGCGGCGTACACCGTCGCGCGCGGGCCCTGCGCGCCGCTGCGGACGTCGGCGACCCAGCCGGCCGCGTCCGCCATCACGCCCATGTCGCGGACGTGCCCGTGCAGCCGGGTCGCCCAGTCCGACGTGTCGTCCCAGGTGGTATCCTCGTAGGAATCATCGCAGTTGCCCTCCGCCGTCGTCCGGTTGAAGGTCGCCTGGTAGTTCCGCGACTTGTACTGGTCCGGGTTGGCGTCCTCGTCGTGCCAGGCCGTCTCGTAGATCATCGCGCTGTAGCTCCACTCGGCGATCTTCTTCAGCTGGTCCGAGTCCGCGATGGACTGGATCGCGTCCCACGAGTCGCGCATCAGCGTGCCCGGCGTGTTCAAGTCGCCGTACATCTTCATCCCGCCCGGCGACCAGCTGTCGTGCAGCACAGGCACGCGGCTGTAGAAGCTCTCCTCCTGCGCGCTCCCGTAATACCAGTGGTCGTAGTCGTGCTCGCTCGCCCGCTTGAGCCACTCGTAGTTCTGGTTGGACTTGTCGTAGACGTACCCGTGGTCGATCACCCAACTCGCGTCCGACGCCGCCCAGCCCGCGACCGTGCCCAACTTGACGAACTCGATCCACGGATGGTTCGCCGCCCAGCGCAGGGTGGCGTGGAACTGGTCCGCGTTGTTGTTCGGCGTGGCCGACGCGAACGAGTTGCCTGCGAACGCCTCCCAGTCGTCGAAGACCAGCGTCAGCTTGGACGAGTCCGCGTCCCGCGCCTTCTGCAGCAACGTATAGCGCGTGTCGTTCATCATCCCGCCGTCGCTGTTGCCGAACTTCGACTGGTCTTCGCGGTCGTTGATCATGAAGCAGAACACGCCGTTGATCTTGTGGACCTTGTGGTGGTAGGCCTCCTCGTCGTTCCCCTGCCCGCCCGCCCAGCGCCCGCAGTTGGCCGTGTCCCAGCCCGCGTTCGTCTGCTCGCCGGAGTAGAACCACCAGTGCAGGTGCGTCACCTCGTCGAGGTACGTCGCCGTGAAATCGGTGGCCGCGATCTCCTCGAACGTCTTGCCGTCGAGCGGGCCGGCGGGATCCACGTGCGCGCTGTTCGTGTCGGTGTGGATGACGCGCTCGGGCACGTGCATGACCTTCATGTCGCTCTCGGAGAGCCCGAACAGGTGCTCGATCAGCTCGCTGTTCTGCTCGATGCTCTTCGCGTTCACCTCGCCCTCGAAGTACGGCATGATGTGCTCCGCCAGCACCCCGCCGACAAGCCCGCCCGGCCCCGTCGTGACGAAGGTCTTCACGCGGTTCAGGAACGTCGGCCCGTCGCGGTTCGGGTAGCCGGATTCCGACGGGTTCTGCGCGGCCCACAGGAACGACATCAGCAGCGTGCCGCTGATGTGCAGGTTGACCGGCGTGTTCAGCATCTCCGCCGAGTCCAGGAGCCGCACGAAACCGGGATGCAGATTGATGTCGCTGCGGTCGGTGTAGATGTGCCCCTGCGTCCCGCTGCGCGTGGCCACGGACTGGTTCGCGTGGGCGATCACCCCGTACTTCGCACGCCCGGTCGTCGCGTCCGCCCGCGTGCCGCCCAGCAGCCAGCCGTTGGTCGTCGACGTGCCGCGGACCAGCGTCGCGAAGTGGTCCACGATGTCGCTGGCGTCGACGTCGATCTCGCCGCTTCCGTGGTCTGTCCCGTCCCGGCAGCTGAACGCCTGCAGGTAGAGGCTCGTGGCCGCGCCGTTCCAGCCGCGCGCGGTCAGGAACGAGCGCTTGATCCCGAACTCGACGCCGTCGAGGTCGTTCCGCCAGTAACTGCCGAGGTAGTCGCTCGCGTGGTTGGTCCACCCGGCGTCGTACAGCGAGCCCGCCGACGAATTGTACACGCCCACGCAGCCCTCCCACGGCCGGTCGGTCTTCGTATCCATGTAGTCCGGCAGCCATTCCTGCCCGCCGGGCGCGCAGTCGATCGCGAGATACACGTCCACCGAGCCGCTCTCCCAGCCGTACCCGAGCTCGAAGAAATCCATGCGGAAGAACACGTTCGTGCCGTCGTCGTGCGAGTAGAGCGCGACGAGGTCGCGGCCGGTGTCCTCGGCGTTGTAGAACTTGTACTCGTCGTCGTTCGCGTCCAGCGCGCGCACGTCGCTCTGCCCCCAGTCCTGGAACTCCTGGTACCAGGTCGTGCCCCGCTTGTCCGTCCCGATCGCCGGCCCGGCGCCGATCGTGATGGCGCCCGCGCGCAGGCCAAGGACCATGCCAAGCACCCAGCACAGTAAAATCGTTTTACTTCTCATACTTTTCCCTCATTTCTGCCTGCGGTGAATGGCGTTACTGTACCCGTCATCGGCGCTTTTGAAAAGGGCAAAGGACGCGCGCGCCCGGGAAGCCGCGCAACGCCGCGGGACGGTTTTCCAATGTTTGGAAAATTCAGCGCAAATTTTTCCAATGTTTGGAAAAAACGCGGGATTATTTTCCAAACATTGGAAAAGCCCGCTGCGCGGCCTTGAATCCGGCCCCGAAACACGACGGGCGGCCCGGAGGCCGCCCGTCGATACCGCGCAACCGAGGACGCGCGTTATTCCTCTTCGACTTCCACTTCTTCCTGCGTCGCCTCGCCGGCGGCGGCCTCGTCGGCGGCCTCGACGTCGATCTCCTCGATCGTCTCGCCGGTTCCCTCGTCCTCGATCATGGTCTCTTCAACCTCGATGCCCTGCGCGGCCTGCATCCGGCTGGCGGCCATGCTCTGGAAATACTGGGCCATCGCCGCCAGGTCGGAGCGCGACAGGCGGATGTGGGAGGCCAGGTTGCCGTTCTCAGCCTGCGAGAAGCCGGCGAGCATCAGCGACGTGGCGGGCAGACCGTCCACGAGCTCGGCCGGGACATCCGGCACGGCCCGCATGAAGGTCCGGACGATGTCCAGTATCTTGATCCAGCTGACGTCGGTCGCCGAGGCCGTCAGGTCCGGCAGCAGGGCGCGGCAAGCCGCGTCCGCGCTCACGGGGACACCGCCCCCGCCCTTCAGCGCGTCGATGACGCCGTCCATGGCCTTGGAGGAGCCGAGGGTGTAGACGATATGGTTGTCGACGTACGCGAGCTCGTACTTCAGGTCGGTGAACCACTTGCTGAGGAACTCGGGGATCTCGTTCTTGGCCTCTTCCGGCAGCTCGATGACGTAGTGGTACGGGGTGATGTCCACGCCCTCGTACGAGCGGGCTTCGCCGATGTCGAACTTCATGCTGAAGGGCGGCTTCTCGGCGCCTTCCGCGGCCTGCGTGGAGGCGGCGTCCATCATCTTCTGCATGGCGGCCGTCATCTTCTCCACGGCGGCCTTGACCTGGTCCGTGTCGCGGATGGCCGCGACCTGGATGATATCCACCGGCAGGTTGCCGGAGCCCGGGACGACGCCGAAGGCGTAGTCGCCGGCGAACTGGCCCTTGATGGCCTCGAGGCCCTCGCGGACGACCGGCGCCAGGCCGGCGAACGGCTCGCCCATGGCGCCGTACATCTCGTCGGTCATCTCGGCGTAGCCTTCCAGGAACTCGTCCGGCAGGACGAAGAAGCCGCTCGCGGCCATCAGGGCGTTGCCCGGGACCAGCGACGCCACCTTCGCCGAGGGCACGCGCAGTTCGCCGATGACGCGCTGCAGGACGGTGCCGGCGGCGGGCTCGACCAGCGTCGAGAGCGTCAGGGCGTTGCCGTCGGCCTTGAGGCCGATCATGACGTTTTCCGTCTGGCGCAGGAGCTTGATCAGGGCCTTGAACTCGGCCTGGACGACGCGCGCGGCGTCGATCGGCGCCTCGGTCGGCGTCGCGGTCGCGGACTGGGCGATCTGCTCGATCAGCGGCTCGAGCTTGTCGGCATTGCGGCGGCACGGCACGGAGAAGACGATGGTGCCGGAGGCCGGCAGGTTGGCGGACGCCAGCTTGCCCTCGCCGAGGGCCTGCACGCCGTCGCGCACGAGCGACTGCTGGGCGCCAACGAGCAACTGGCCGTCCACGGGGGCCACGAATACGCTCTGCAACGGCAGCGGCGACGGGGAGGCGGGGTCGGCGGTGTATTCCGTCACGCCCTCCACGGCCTCGCCGGGCTTCATGAAGGTCGAGACGGCCTCGAGGTATTCCGAGCCGTCGCCCTTGACCGGCAGGGAGATCAGGACCGGGGGTTCGCCCTGGGAACCGGCGGACTGGGGATCCATGACGAACAGGCGGATCGTGCCGTCGGTGGCCAGGCCCTGGAAATCGGGCGCCATCATGAAGCCGCCGAGGGTCTGGAGAACGGCTTCCTTGGTGAGTGGCGCGCCGACGTCCGAGGCGAGCAAGCCGACCTGCTCGGCCAGCGCGTCGATGCCGCGGATTTCAACGGTCACCATCACGGGGGGGAGATCCGCCGCGCGCGCGGCGGGCAGAAGCAGGACGACCAACAGGAACAATGCTACGAACTTCTTCATACATGCTCCTTTCATGCTAGGATGAACCGCACCCGCCCCTTATACGCCCGGCGGCCGGCCGGCGCCAGTGGATTTTTTCCGGCCGCGCAGGCGCCGGATTGACCCCGTTTCCAGCCCCGCCTACACTGTTCGACCAGACGCGCCGCCATGCGACTTTCCGTCATCATACCGACCCGGGACCGGCCGGACCGGGCCCGCCGGCTGATCGAGGCCCTGTCCGCCCAGCCGGAGGCTCCGGAGGCGGAATGGATCCTTGTGGACGACGGCAGCGCGGAATCCGCCGCGCGGATCCTGGCCGACCTGGCGTCCGAGCTCGCCGCCCGGGGCTGGAACGCGCGGCGGCTCCGCCACGAGACGGCGCGCGGCGTATCCGCGGCGCGCAACGCGGGGGCGCGAGCCGCCGCCGGGGACATCCTCCTGTTCATCGACGACGACATCCTGCCGGAGGCCGGCAGCCTCGCCTGCTGCCGGCGCCTTCACGCGCAGCACCCGGAAGTGCTCGTGTTGAACGGGCGCCTTCGCCCCCTCCGCCGCGATTACTACGCCCGCTACTGGCAGCATTATTACGCGGCCGCCTTCTGCCGGCCGGGCGCCGGTCCGCTGTACACCGTGGACCGGATCTCGTCGGGATTCCTGTCCGTCAAGCGCCGCCTGCTGGACCTCGCGCGGCCGCTGTTCGACGAGACCCTGACCTCCCGCGAGGACTTCGACCTGTGGCTGCGCCTGCGCGACCTCGGCATACCGGCCTACAAGGCGGACGAGCTGGCCGCCGGGATCGAAACACGGACCACGCTGCGCCGGTTCCTCGACCAGCGGCTCTGGTATGCGCGGGGCGAAAGGCAACTGCGGCGCAAGCACGGCGCGGAAAAGGTCGCCGCGGAGGAGGCGCGCCTGGTCGCGCCGAATCGGCTGGCCTTCCTGCCGCTGCAACTGCTGTCGAGGCTCTGGCTGCGGCTGCACGGGTTCGGGCGCGACGCATGACCGCGCCCGGAACAGCCGCCCCCTTCGTTTCGGTCGTCGTCCTGACGCGCAACCGGGCCCGCCTGCTCGCGCAGTGCCTGGACAGCCTGCTGCGCCAGGACTACCCGGCGGACCGGATGGAGCTCGTCGTCGTGGACGACGGCTCGACCGACGGCACGGCGGAGTATCTCCAGACCATGGCCGCGCGTGACGCGCGCGTCCGCCGAGCGGGCGGGGAGCACCGGGGCATCCCGGCGGCGCGCAACGCGGGCATCCGGGCCGCGCGCGGCGAGTTCATCGCCATTGTGGCAGACGACTACCTGCTGGCGCCGGACTACGTGCGCACGTTTGTTTCGTTTTTCCGGGAGCGGCCCGACGCCTCCGTGGTGCGCTTCCGGATCGTGCCGGCCCGGGACAACCTGTCCAGCCGGTTGAGCCACTTCGCCTACGAGATCAGCCTGCGCAAGCGGCTGGACCCGGATCCCGGGCCCGCGCCGCGCGGGCTCCGGGAGAGGCTCCGCTTCTACGTGCGCCCCCCGCCCCTGCCCCCCCCAGCTATCACGGCCGACCACCGGCTCGAGGCCGCGGGCGCGGCCGCCTACCGCCGGGAGGTATTCGAGCGCGTGGGCCTGTTCGACGAAAGTCTCGGCCGCGCCGAGGACAGCGACATGGGCCGCCGCCTGCGGGATCGCGGCGCAGCAATATACTTCCATCCCTTTCATACCGTGGCCCACCAGTACGGCCCGTGGAGAGAAGAGATGCTGGCCAAGAGTTTCCGCGCGGGCATCTATCACCGGCGCCTCGCGCAGCGCGGCGTGGCCGGCGCGGAGGCGGGCGGAGCGGGACACGTGATCCGGCGGGCGATCCAGATGAAGGGCCTGCTCGCCGCGTGGCTGTACCTGCCCTCGGTGCTGGCGGCCGAGCTCGCGCGTCGCGCGGGGATGGGGTATGGCCGGATGCTGGATCGAAAAAAATGAGGGCGGCGGGAGGCTTCCGTGCTTCAGGGATTCCGCACCCGGATCCGCAGGTAGACGCCTTGCGCGGCGCTGACCGGCACGGTGTAGCTCGTCAGGGGCAGCGCCGCCGGCAGGTTGGTCGCCAGTTCGGTGAAGGGCTGGAACAGGTTGGTCGTCTGGTAGAGGTCATAGGCGCGGTTCGTCCCGCCGGGCCAGCGGATGATCCATCCCGTCGCCGTCGACGCGGTCGCCTCCATCGCCAGGAATGAGGTCTCGCTCATCGGATCGGTGCCCGCCACGTACTCGGCCCAGTCCGTGAACCCGTCCTCGTCCTCGTCGTCGCCGCCGCCCCCGGAGGTTTCCGTGTCGCCGAAGTGCGCGATCTCCCAATCGTCCGGCAGCTCGTCGTCGTCCACGTCGTCCGTGACGACGACGGTCAGCGTGCCAGTGCTCGCGTTGCCGGAGGCGTCGCGCGCGACCACGGAAACAATGCTGGTGCCGGAGGCGAGCACGGCGTTCGTGACGAGCCAGGAGCCGCCGAGGTCCGCGCCGAGGGCGAGGTTGAAGCTGATGTCGCTGCTGGTGAGGTTGACCTGGTGGACCTCCGCCGCGACGACGTTCAGGCCCTGGGTCAGTGCGCCCGCGCTCACCGTCCCGGCCTGCCAGTTGGTCTCGTCCGCGCCGGACGCCGTGGAGCTGGCAAAGTTGGTGTACGCGATGTCGCCCGCGGGCATGTAATTCCGGAGCGCCTCCGCGCCGTTGAGGAAGGCGAGGATGCCGTCGTCCCGCACGGCGGCGACGAGGAGCGCGTTGGTAAACACGCGCGGATCGCCGACCTCGAAGGAGCGGCGGTAGTAGGTGGTCACGTACTTGTTGTTCGGGTCGGGGCCGTAGCTGTTCGTGGTCGCCTCGTCGCCGTCGCCGTAGCCGAACTCGGCGGGGCCGGAGGCCCAGGCCGCGTCGTCGAAGCCCGCCGCGCGCCAGGCCGTGCCCTGGTCGCTGCCGTTGTCGAGGTACTTCCACGTCGCGCCGGGGGCGACCAGCGCGACGAGGCCGGTCGCGGCGCCGCCGGAGGCCGTCGTGGCGCCCGAAGCGGACCACGTGACGGACGTGACGCCGCCGGCATCCGCGACCGTGCCGGAGATCCAGAAACTGGAGGCCGAGGTCCGGTACACGACCCCGTTGGTGGGCACCGAGAAGGCCAGCGCCGGAGGGTCGGTATCGGCGAAGGTTGGGGAGACGGTGACCGTGGTCAGCGCGTTGTGCCGGATGTTGACCTTTACCAGCACGGCGCTGTTGCTGGCCGTGTAGTCGTACTCGGCGAGTTTTTCGCCGCCGCTGACGGAGTAGCCGGCGGCGGACTTGCGCAGGAGGAAACGCAGGCGCCCATCCCAGAAATCCTGGGCCAGCGCGTTGGTGATGTAGGCCGTGTTCGTCCAGGCGGCGCCGTCGTTGGCGGCCAGGAACCGGTTGGTGACGAGCGTCGGCGCGCCCCAGTCGCCGAAGGCATTGAGCTTGTTCGACCCCCCGTGGACCGCGATGTTGGAACAGGACCACGCGTCGCCGGACTTGCGGAACTCGAAGAACCCGACGTTGCCGTAGTTCCAGCCCGGACCGGAGGAGAGGACATAGTACGGGCTGGAGGCCAGCGTCGAGAAGATGTGGTTGTGGCCGACGAGCATGAGATCGGGATACTGGCCCGCCGCCGGCGCGTGGGCCGACATGCCGCTGTTGAAGTGCTGACCGAACAGACGGTACCGGATGGCGGCGTTCGTGAAGGAGCGGGCGTAGTCGTTCGTGAACCATGACCGGAGCTCGTTCGTCGAGTAATCGCACATCGCCACGTAGAACGAGCCCAAGGCAAGGGTGTAGGTGGACTGCCCGAGGTCGCGCTTCCAGTTGGAGAACGAGCCCTGCGAGTCGTTGTTGCCGCGCGTGATCAGCAGGGGGGCGCCGATGGCGTCCACGGCGTCCAGGTAGCGGGGGTAGAAACTCGCGACGCCGTTCTCCACCTCGTCGCCCGTGTTGAACATGAAGCGCGGGTGGATCAGGCTGAAGGCGCCGGCCGCCCACTGGACGGACTGCACGCTGCCGTGCGAGCCACCGGCGCCGTTGGCCGCCGTGGCGTTGGTGGTCTCCACCTGAGGGTCGGCGTAGTGGAGGATGTAGAAGTTGGTCTCGTAGTTCGACAGGATACTCACGCAGTGCCGGTTGGTCGCGCCGCCCGCGACGCTGTGGCCGACCCGGAGCTTAAAGACCTCCTCGGGCGCCGAGGCCGGGGCGCGCGCGGTCAGCAGGTAGCCCGTGGCCGTGTTCCCGTAGACCACGAAGCCGTAGTCCACGCGCTCGACGGCGCAGGTCCAATTCCGCAAGTCGTTGAGGAGGAGCACGGACCATCCGTTGGAGGCCAGGCCCGGCGCGGCCTGGATCTCGATGTCGAAGGTCCCATTGGTCAACGGCAGCGCCGGTACGCCTATATTGGGCCGGAAAATGGACACTTGTGCCGCGCATACCATCGGCCCGACGAGGCTCGACAACCCCAGCCAGGAAAACAAGTGCTTCATTCAAAAGGGCCCTCGACTTATACGTATAGGTATACAGGGAAACGCCCCAGGTGTAAACACCGCCCGGCTGCCGCGCATCCGGAGAAAGGGGTTGTCACGAGAATACCTGTCGCCGCAGGCGGGTGTTTTCTTCCCGCGGGCATCGGCGCGGACGCGGCGGCCCCCGCCCGAGCCCGTGTTGTCCGCCGGGTGCGCGCCCGGCAGAAGCGGCCGATGGCCTTCCCCCAGAAACCCTACATCTCGAACAGCTTCCGGTACGCCCCGTAGCCTTCCTTCTCCAGGTCTTCCTTCGGGATGAACCGGAGCGAGGCGCTGTTAATGCAGTGGCGAAGGCCGGAGGGCCGCGGGCCGTCGTCGAAGACGTGGCCAAGGTGGGAATCACCGCCCTTGCTGCGCACTTCGACCCGGTCCATGAAGTGGCTGCGGTCGGCCTTTTTCACAATGTTCGTCGCCTCGATCGGCTTGGTGAAGCTCGGCCAGCCGGTGCCGGAATCGAACTTGTCCGTCGAACTGAACAACGGCTCGCCGGAGACCACGTCCACGTAAATCCCCTCGCGGTGGTTGTCCCAGTACGCGTTGCGGAACGGCGGCTCGGTGCCGCACTGCTGGGTCACCTGGAACTGCAGGGGCGTGAGTTTCGTCTTCAAGGCGTCCCGGTTTTTCACGGTCGTGGACTCCCGCGCCGCGCCCCGCGCCGTCCCGGCGGCGAGGAGCGTGAACGCCATCAGCAGGATCAACGGCGGTCTTTTCATGAGCGATCCCATGCCATGGGCAAGGTACACCGGCGGAACGCGAATTCAACTCCCGGCCAGGTTACGGCAGGCGGAAGGCTTTCATGACCGGGAGGTGCTGCAGGTCTTCCTCGGCGGAATCCCCCGGCCGGATCGGCGCGGGCGGCGGGGACCAGAGGCGGCTGTCGAAGACCAGGCCGTCCGGGAACGTCAGGCCGCCGGCCTCGACGGGAACGTGCAGGGCGTCCAGCGCGGGACCGGGCAGGACATAATCGTAGCACTGCTGGCGCGGGATGTTGGTGTCCTTGTCCCCCTGCTGGTCCGCGGGCTGCCGGGCGTCGCTGACCAGGGACGCCCAGATATCGAACAGGGGCTCGTTACGGCTCACCGTGTTCAGGTCGCCCGCGATGACGAGGTAATCGTCGGCCGGCCAGCCGGCGCGCCGGATGTAGTCCAGCAGGGCGACGGCCTCGCGCTGCCGGCCCTTCTTCTGGTACCAGCTTTCGCCGGACTTGAGATGCACGCTGACCACGTGGAGGTCGCGCGGCCCGGGGAGCTCGATCGTGGCCCACACGAAATCGCGGTTCTGCACCACGCGATCCGTCCACTCGCCCGAGGCGGTGATCGGCCAGCGGCTGATGACGCCGTTGGGCACCTTGTCGCGCGGCTCGTTCTCCACGCAGAAAAAGAAGTCCTTCCCGAAATTCCGGTCCACGAACGCCCGCCGGTCGCCGCCCGCCACGGTCCACTCCTGGATCGCGACGATGTCCGGTTTCAGGCCCTGGAAGACCCGGTCCGCGGACTCGTCGTACTCGAAATCGGAGCCGGAAAGGTTGGCGGCCATGACGGTGAACGTGAGCTCGGCCGCGCCCGCCGCGCCCGCCGCCAGCCACCCCGCCAGGATCAGCCCGCCGCGTTTTCCCATCATTGGAAAAATCCTTCCGCGCTTTTCCAATCATTGGAAAAGACCCGGCCAGCCTACCCCGGCCGGCCGCCGGGAGGCGACTATTTATTTTCAGGCCGCGGGGATCAGGGCAGCCAGCCGCCGTACTCCACGACGTTCGGCGCGTAGATCTCCCGGAAGTTCGTGGAGCCGCCGCCCAGGAAGAAGTCCAGGGGAATCGAGGAGTACACGACCCACCCGGCGCCGCAGGGATAGGCGAAGGTGACGACCTCCGTCGCCGCGCCGCGCGACAGGATGCGGACCGCGCCCGCCGGCAGCGTGGCCTCGTCCGCGTACCCGTGCGAGGAGGCATTCCCGTTGTCCAGCGAGCCGTTGTTCAGCACCCCGCCGGGGCCATCCGTGACGAACGTCCCGGCCGTGAGGATCTGGATGTCGTTGGCCAGCGGCAGCGACATGTCGCGGGTGAAGCCGATGCCCTGGCCGCCCGGGAGCATCTGGGCGGTGAGATTGGTCGTCGCCCGGTCGTGGAAGACCAGCGTCATGCCGCCCATGACGGCCTGCCGGATGGCGTCGAGGCGGTTGGTGAATTCCTCGGCATAGCCGGCGTTGGCGGGATTCTGCGCGAAGAGGACGTCGATCCCGGCCAGGTCCTCGGCGGCCAGATCGAAAAGGCACACGCCCGTGTGCCCGGCCGTCTCGATGGGCTCATGCTGGGGGACGACGCCCTGCCCGGCTTGCAGGTCATAGTAGCCCACGAAGAGGTTCTTGTCGCTCCAGTTCCTGAACGTGGAGTCGAGCGCCTCGTTCCAGCCGCCGTCCTGCCTGCCCAGCGGCGCGGCACGCCACCAGTCCCAGGCGAGAAGCACCACCCGGCCCAGGCCCTGCGGGATGACGACGACGCTGGGATAGTTGGTGCCGTTGGCCGGCGTCTCGTACAGGACGGACGCGCCCGGGGGCAGCGTACCGGGAATCCAGGGATAGAGCCCGTCGATGCCGGGGAGCGTCGCCGGACACCGCTCGTACTCCGTGCCGGCGACCGCCGCGGTGCTGGTGGTGTCCATGTAGCTCATGTCGCCGATGCCGGCGAGGCCGAAGCCGAACAGTGTGTTGACCAGGTTCTCGTCAGAGGCGCCGATATCCGCGTGCACGATCATCGTGCCGCCTGCCTGGACGAAGTTGCTGATCGCCGCCCGCGCGCCCGCGGAGAGATCGGCGCCCAGGTTGCCCCTCTCCAGTTCCGGAATGAGCAGGAACCCGCCCGGCCGGAGGGCGTTGGCGAAGTCCTGCGCGGTGATGCCGGCGATGGACGAGATCCCGTAGCGCATGCGCTGCAGCGCCGCCACCAGGTTCGGGCCTTCCGCATCCGGGATGGCGCCCCACGTCATGTCCACGTAATTCGCATCGAGCAGGATCGCGACTTCGGGGGCGGTCACCGCGGGATGGCGCATCACCCGGTACGCGCGACGCCCGGTCGCGGACGGCCCGCCGCTGGTCAGGGCCGTGTAGTCGTCGGTGAAGGAAAAATCCTCTAGCGGCGCCGTCACGATCCGCGAGCCCAGGATGCCGAAGGGCGTCCAGGCCGGGCTCCCCTTCAGGTCCTCGTCGGTGTACATGATGTCATAGGTGTGTTTGAAGCCGCCGTCGAGCCAGACCAGCGTGTCGGGGCCGGACCGCCGCTCGGCCGTCAGGAGCGGCTCGCAGGAGCACTGGGCCAGGGCGGAGAGCAGGATGCCGTTCCAGCCCTTGTCCTGCATCCCGACCGGCGCGCCGTTGTACCAATCCCACGCCAGGAAGACCGCGCGGCCGGCGCCGTACGGGATGACGGCCACGGTGGTGTCCGCGTCGCCGCCGGACTCAAACTGGTAGAGGCTGGAACTGCCCGGGGGCAGGCTGGCCGCGAGCCACGGATACAGTCCGTTCTCCCCGCCGAGGCTCGGCGGACCCTCCTCGAACGCGGTCCCGGCCGTCGCGCCGGGATTGTTCGTGGAGGTCGCGTCGGAATGATCGCCTTGCGGCTGAACGGACCATCCGAACACGGCATTCACGAAGGCGGCGTCGTTTCCCAAGTATTGACCATGGATGACCAGGCACCCTCCCCCGGCGACGAAGCCGCGGAGGATGGCCAGGGTAGCCGGATCAAGGGACGACGCCAGGTGGCCCCCCTCGAGTTCGGGGATCAGCAGGACGTTGGCGCCGCCCAGGGCGAGGGAAAACGCCGCCTCGGTGATGCCGGTGAAGGTGTTCACCCGGACCGACATGGCCTCCAGGGCCTTCCAGACGTTGTACGCCTCGCCCTCGGTCAGGGTGGACGTGTCCACGAAGTTCTCATTAAAGAAGAGCGCCACGACGACCGGCGGGCCGGCCCGGTTGGGCGGGATCGCGCACGTCCACCACAGGTCGTACTCCTGGCATGCCGCCCCGCCCGGCACCTGGAGGTAGTACGTCCCGGCCACCGGCACCCGGAGATCCAGGGTGCTCCGATCCATCGGCGGCGCGGCCAGCGCCACCTGCTGCCCCATCTCGTTCCGCAGTTCGAGTCCGAACGCGCCGGGATCGTTGGTATACACGCATTGCGCCATCAGCCGCTCGGAGCCCGGCGCGACGTAGATCCGGTACCAGTCCGGGTCGCATTGCCGGCCCAGCCCGGCGATCAGCGAGAGGGGCGTCCCGCGGCGCGCCTTCAGGTCGAAGGCGCCCGAGGCCGTGTCGTTGGTTTCGTACGCATCGTCCGCCCCGCCCGCCGGCGACTGCCGGTCCCATTGCAGGTTGTAGGCGTTGCACCGGTTGGCCCCGTAGACCAGCACGTAGTAGGTGCCGTTCGTCGGGACGACGAACTCCAATCCGTCGCGGTCCTCCCAACTGTCGGACCAGGCCAGCCGCACGGCATTGCTGTCGTACAGGGCGATGGTGATGTTGCCGCGCGCCGCGGAGGAGAGGCAGTCCACCGTCACCCGCTCGAGGCCGGCCGGCACGGCAATCTTGTACCAGTCGCTGTCGCACTGGATGCCGAGGCCGAGGTTGTCGGAAAGCCAGATCCCGGGACTCGCGGACAGGTCCGTCGCCTCGTTCGTCGCGTTGTTGGGCTCATAGGCATCGTCCTGCGCCCGAACCGGCGCAACGGACAGCAGCGCGGCCGCCCCCCAGATGAACAGGCCGAAGCGAACGGATAACGGGCGCGGGAATACGCGGATCGTCATCATGATTCCCTCCATGCGAGACGGCCTCCCCCCGGCACGACGAAGAAATAGTAAATCACGGAGTTCCCCGGTGTGTACACTCGAAAAGCTTACGGCAGGCCCACGCTCACGCGGTACAGCCGGCGGGGGGCCGGGTTGGTGTCCGCCAGGGCCAGCGTACCGTGGGCCGCGCCGGAAACATGGATGGCGCCGGGCACCCGCGACCAGTCACCCGTAGCCGGCGGGGCGGCCTGCTCCAGCGTGTACACCCGCGCCGTCGAGCAGGACAGCGTGACGGTAAATGGGCTCACCTGACCGATTCCCGCGACGCGGAAAAACGACGCGCCGTTGGTCGGATCGGTCAGCGCGATCCATTCCTCCTTGTTGTCGTACTCGTCTTCGTCCTCGTCCTCGACCGCCACGGTCAGGCTCGTCGGGTTCAGGCCGTGCTGCAGGTACCACCCGTCCGGCACGCCGTCGAAGTTGGAGTCGGCCGTCCACGGATCGTACTCGTCCGCGCCGATGTCCCACGCCGCGCCCGCGGGCCGGGCGTCGCCGTCCACGTCGTCCGCGAAGGCCGCGATCGCGCAACCCTTGTCCAGGACACCCGTGACGCCCGGCTTGAGGCGCAGGTCGCCATTCGTCAGGCTCCGGAACCATTCCGCCTGGACGCTCTCCAGGTTGTTCGACCGCGCCGGCGCCGGGGCGCCGTCGCGGGCCGTGATGGCCCCGCCGGCCAGGTTGTTGCGAAAGACCAGGTTCGAGCTGCCCGCGAACCGGAACTCGATCGGCGCCCAGTACGGGACGACCACCGTGTTGTTGTCCGCCTTCACGCCCGTCGCGGATTCCAGTCCGATGCCGACGTCCGTGTTCGGGCCCGCCCCGTCGTTGTAGACGACGTTGTTCCGGATCACGCTCGTTCCGCCGTCGTGGCCGTCCGCCCAGCCGCCGAGCCCGAACCCGATGCCCCGGTCGCAATTCACGATGACGTTGCGCTCGACGGCCACGTTCTGCGGGCGCGCCGTGTTGCGCTTCCAGAAATGGATCGCGTGCTCGGCGAGGCCGTCGGTCGCGCGGATGTTCCGGAACAGGTTGTCGCGCACGGTCCAGTTGGCCGCCTTGTGGGCGTCAATCCCGCCCGTGTAGAACTGGTAGGCCCAGCCGCTCGTGAATTCGAACAGGCAGTTCTCCACCAGGCCGTCCGTCACGCCCTCGGGATCGCCGTCGATCGAGGTCCCCTTGATGAACTGCTCGTTGCAGTTGACGATCCGGCAGTTGTGGACCCAGAGATGGGAGACGTTGTACGGCGTTTCGCCGTGCGCCTGGATGCCGTGGTAGAGGCACCAGCCGAAGGTCAGGTCCGCGATGGTGACGTGCGAGGCGGTCACCCAGAAGACGTGCTGGAGCGAGGCGGACGCGCCCTCGTCCGGCCCGCGGATCACCACGGCGTCGCGGTCGCCGCCCAGGCTGCGGATGATCACGCCGTCGCACGTGACCGGCAGCGCCCAGTCGGTGAGGACATAGGTCCCGTTGGAGACCAGGATCGTAGCCGGGACGCCCGCGGCATTGACCGCGGCGACGGCGTTCTGCAGCGCGGTGACCGTCCCCACCCGCCGGACCACGCCGGTGGTGAGCGAGATCGGCTCGCCATAGCCCGGCGCGGCCGCGGACTTCCCGGCAAGGCTGTCCGCCAGCGCCACCAGCGCGATGAGGATCTGCTTCATTCCATCTCCTCCAAGCACATCCCATGCCGGGGATCGATTTCCCATGGCTCTGGTCGTCGGGATGGGCTTATTTGTCGCATCGGGGAGCAGGATGCGATTTTCCCATGACGGGCCACGACCTGACCGGTAGAATGGAAGCCATGACAGGAGGCTTGGAGGGGATCATGAGAACCAATCGCACGAGCAGAATGTCCATCGTTATTGTCCTCGCCGCCGCGCTGACCGCGTCCGCGCAGGGGCCGAACATTCCGAACCTGATCAATTACCAGGGCCGGCTGCTGAACGGGACGAACCTCTTCAACGGCAAGGTATCCATCTCGTTCCGATTCTTCGACGCCCCCACGGGCGGGGCCCCGGCCTGCGTGGACTCCAATGACGTGCCAGTCGCGGACGGCCTGTACTCGACCTACATCGGGAACCACATCACCTGGGGCAGCCTGGAGACCGCCATGATGCAGACGCAGGTCTGGATCGAGGTGGTGATCGGAACGAACACCCTGTCGCCTCGGGAACAGATGGTGGCCGTGGGCTACGCCCGTTACGCGGCCGGCCTCCCCGCCAACGCGGTGCAGACGCACCACGTCGGGGCGGATCAGATCTACGGATTCCATTTGGCCTCCGGGGCGGTGAGCAGCAACAAGATCAACTGGGCCGCGATGCCTGCAGGCTTGCAGGACGGGGATCAGGAGGGGATCGCGGCGGAAACCGATCCCGTGTTCGACACGGCGAACCACCAGGGTGACGTGACCGGCGTATGGACGGCCATGAAGATCGCCCCCGGGGCCGTGACCAGCAACAAGATTGACTGGGCCGCCATGCCCGCGGGGCTGCAGGACGGGGACGACGGGTACTCGCCGCTGGGATACGACGAGAACGGGGCCTTCGCGGCGGCCCCGCAGGCGATCGGCAACAACGCCATCGCCCTGGGTTATGGCGCGGTGGCCCGGGCCGACTACAGCGCGGTCGGCGGCGGCCGGAACAACATCATCTCGAACAACGCCAACTACTCGACGATCGCCGGCGGTGACGACAACCGCGTCGGCGACAACGCCAACTACGCGGCCCTTGCGGGCGGGGTCGGCAACCGGATTGCCAACGAGGCCAGCTATGCCTCCCTCGTCGGCGGTTGGGGCAACCAGGTGGGATACAACGCCTGGTACGGCACGATCGGCGGCGGCTACCAGAACGAGGTCAGCACGAACGCGCAAGCCGCCACCGTGGCGGGCGGCAACAACAACCGCATCGCGGCCGAGGCGCGGAACGCCGTGATCGCCGGGGGCCTTCAGAACCGGGTCTATGCTTCCGCGACAAACGCCGCGATCGGGGGCGGCTCCGGCAACATGATCAGCAACGTGGCCAGCTATGCCACCATCGGCGGCGGCGGAGGCAATCGCATCGGCACGAACACCGCCTATGCCGCCATCGGCGGCGGTAAGGATAACCATGTGAATGCGCAAGCCCGTTTTGGCTTTATCGGTGGGGGCACGCTCAACACCATGGGGACCGGCGCGGAAGCCGGCACGATCGGCGGCGGCTCCGGCAACACGGTTGATAACGGGGCCACCTATGCGACGGTCGGCGGCGGGCAAAACAACCAGGTGGGCGACAACAGCGGATCCGCGGTCATTGCCGGAGGATCATCCCACAGCATTGGAAATGAATCGCCCGGCGCGGCCATCGGCGGCGGCAACTTAAACACGACCGGGACCAATTGCGACTCGACCGTCATCGGCGGCGGCCAACAGAACGACATGGGCAACAACTGCGGGCACTCCGTGATCGGCGGCGGCGAGGACAATGATCTTGGACGGGGATCCCACCATGCCGTGGTGGCCGGCGGCCAGAATAACGACATGGCCGGCGACGCGTTCCATTCGTTCATGGGCGGCGGCTGGAACAACAAGATCGAAAGCAGTGCGCGATTGTCTTTTGTGGGAGGCGGGGAAGCGAATGTGATTCGTACCAATGCGATTCACGCCGTGATATCGGGGGGTGACAATAATGTCATCGGCACCAACGCCGGGGCTTCCGTCATCGGCGGAGGCTACCAGAACCAGATCGGCAAGGACGCGCAGGCCGCGACCATCCCCGGCGGTTATCTGTGCAAGGTCTCCGCCAACGCCAACGGCGCCTTCGCGGCCGGCACGCATGCCGTCGCCGCGCATGAGGGCTCGTTCGTGCTGACCGACAGCCAGATGTCCGATCACACCAGCGCGGGCGCCGACACGCTCAACACCCGCTTCCAGGGCGGCATCCACCTGAACGGCGGAACCAGCGAGCTGGTCATTGACAACACCGGCATCGAGGCCACCGGCCCCTGCCGCGGCACGTACCCCCGGCCGGACTACGACAGCGGATGGCAGGCCATCTCGTTGGGCGGAACCCTTGCGCTCACGCACAGCCTGGGAGGAGATACGGATGATTATGTCGTGGACATCCAGTTTAACGATACCGATGGCGTCCAGGACATCAATCAGGGGTCCGGGCAGTGGACGGACTCCGCGGACCGCAACGTCGGCGCGTTCTGGCGCAAACTGACGGCCACGAGTGTGGAAGTGTACCGGGCGTCCAGTGACCCTTATGCTGATGAAGTCCGCGTGCGCATCTGGGTTTATCAATGACGGAGACCCGGCGGCTTTACCGTTCCAGCCCGCCGGGCGAATACTGGATCGTGGTCGAACCTTGACGCGGGGGAAGCCGAGGAAACATGGAAAACCTGCCCTGGCTAGCGCGGTGGAGCCTGTACGGGCTGATGAGCCTGATGGGTGTGCTGGGCCTGATGATCGGCGCGTTCCAGTTCCGCACGATGCGGGGTGGCGTGTTCCACAACTGCGACGGCTCGAAGGACGACTGGCACGAGCAGCCCACGCACTACGGCATCGCCCTCGCCGATGTCTGCGTCGCCTGCCCGGTCAGCACGCTCGGAGTGATCCTCGCGTTCGCGGGCTCGCGTTGGGGCTTCTACCTCCTGGCGCTGGCAAGCTTCTGGTGGCTCTGGGCCAACGTCATGACCACGGCCACCAGCCTGAAGTTCCACCAGCCGAAGATCACCCTGATGTGGTTCTTCACGTTCCCCCTCGGCGCGCTGCTCGGCCTGGCCTATCTCGTCCTGACCTTCGTCCATTTCGACGCGCTGTACAGGCCGTGACGTCGGAACGGAGACGCCGGGCCCTGATGGCGCGGGACGAGGGGTCCCGCCCTCATCCTCCTACGGCACCTGCACGTCCACGCGGTAGAAGGCCTGGCCCGCCGGCGCGTTGGTGTCGATCGCCGTGTATGTCACGCCATTGCCGCGCAGGTTGAGGTTGGTCCCCACGATCGTCCACGTCGCGTCGTTGGTCATGTGCGGCGTCGTGTAGAGGGCATAGACCCGGGCCGTGGAAGACAGGAAGCCGACATCGCGCGTCGCGCCGTTGGTGATCGAGGTGATTTGCAGGTGGCTGTCCCCGTCGAAGGGATCCGTATCGCTGATATATTCCTCGATGTTCAGGTACTCGTCCGAATCGTCGTTGTCGAGCGCGTCACCCACCCAGGGATCGAGGCTGTGATCCGCCTCCCAGCCATCCGTCATGCGCTCGCCGTCGGTGTCGTAGGTGTCGCCGTTGTACTCGTAGGCGCCCATGTCGTAACCGGCGCCGAACGGGCGGGGCTCGCCGATGGCGTCGGCCGCCACCGCCGCCGCCACCGCGCCGTTGTTGATGCAGGGGGAACCGTAACCGAGGCGCACATCGTACACATCGCTCAAGATGAAGAAGGGGTCGAGCTGAATATTGCCGGCGCCCGCATAACCGCCGGCCACGTCGCTGTAACTGACCGAATGGCCGGCGGTGATTTGTTCGGATTGGTTCAGGCCCACGATGCAGTTGGTCAGGGACACTTCCGCGGAAGAGGCCACGCTGATGCCGCCGCGGCTATTGTTCACGACCGCGCAGTGGAGAAGATCCATATGCGTAATGCTGCCGTAGGCCCGCACGCCGCCCCCGGTGACCGAGGCCTGGTTCAGCAGGATGGCCGCGTTGACGACCAGGACCGTGCTGGGCGCATCGGCATGCAATCCCCCGCCGTACAGCGCGAGGTTGCTGTACACGAGGGCATCCTCGATGCGGACGGTGCTGTCCACGGCGTGCAAGCCGCCGCCGATGCCCAGGCTGCCGTTGGACACCACGTTGCCGAATATCCTGTTCGGCGGATGGAAATCACCCGGCGACAGGAGCGCCGGATTGCCTTTCATGGTCAGCCTCGAGCCGGACACCTCGATGCCTCCGCCGTAGTATTCGGCCCGGTTGTACGCCACCCAGCAGTTGGTCAGCCAGGCGCGGGACTGCAGCAGGGCCAGCCCCCCGCCGCCATCGCCGGCCGCCGATCCCAGGCACCGGTTGGCGGAGGGATTCCCGCTGAAATCGAGGCCGATGCGGACATCTTTCAGGCTGGCTTGAGCCTCCAAAACGCAGAGGCCGCCGCCGTTGTCCACGGCCGTGTTGTTGTAGATGTTGGGGCGGCCAGCCGGAGAGGGTTGCAGCATGACAAAGCTGCCGCTGTCGGCATGGACTCCGCCTCCCGAGCCGGCGGCGTCGTTGCCGCCGATCTCGACCCGGCCCCCGCTCCAGAGGAAGCTGTACATCAACCAGGCTCCGCCGCCGTTGCCGGAGGCGGCGTTGGAGGTGAGATACAGGTTGGTGAACCCGTTGAGATTGATCACCGAATGGCTGGCGGCCAGACCGCCGCCCCGTTGCGCCGAATTTTTACGTGATGAAGGCGACGGCCTCCGCATCGGACCAGAACGTGACCAGGGCATTGGTGGCGTACAGGGCTCCGCCGTCGGCGCCGGCGGAGTTCGCGTGGAGATACGCGCTGCCGACCTGGACCTCCCCGGTCACCACGCACAGCGCCCCGCCGTTCCGCCTCGCGGAGTTGCTCTGGATGGTCGCCTGGTCCAGCCATACGAGGCTGTTGGCGTTGCTGCAATACAGGCCGCCGCCATCGGCCTCGGCGCGGTTGTAGGCGATGAAAGCCGCGGGCCAGAATTCCGCGCGCACGTCGCCCAGCAGGGCCGCCCCGCCGCCATGATAGCAAACATTGCTGACGATCGTCACGCTGTGCAGGATGCCGGTGCCGCCAGTCATCGCCAGGCCTCCGCCGTAGGCCGTCGGATTCGTGGACCCGATGTTGCCGACGATCTGCGCGTTGCTGGCGAGCAGGGAGCAGCGCATCAGACCCATCCCCGCCCCGCCCAGGCTCGCGTTGTTCCAGACCTTACCCTGCAATTGCACCTCGCACGTGTCCGCATAGATGCCGCCGCCGCCCAGGGCCACGTTGGCATTCGTCGGCTGCGCGTCCCCGATGACGGCGTCGGGCCCCACGATCAACAGGGAATTGGTAGCGAAGAGCCCGCCGCCCATGAAGGCCTGGCCGCCCGCCACGGCCGCGGCGCCCCTGAATTCCAGCCGGGAGTCGATCACCGCCAGCCCGCCGCCCGCCAAGGCCCCGTTGGTGCTGCCGCCCACGCCGATATCCGCGTTGTCCACGACGCACGCGCTGCCGAGGAGGAACACCCCGCCGCCGGCGCTGGCGGCCGTGTTGCAGAACACGCCCGCCGCGTTGCTGACCACCAGGAGCGCGTTGGAGGCGTAGACGCCGCCGCCTGATCCGGCCAGGGCCCGGTTGGAGCCGGCGGACTTGGTGCCGACGGTGGTGCTCGCGCCGCGAAGGATGCCCGTGGCCCCGCCCGTGAGAAGGAGTCCGCCCCCGTTGTTGGAGGCGACATTGCGGTGGATGTCCGCGCTGGTGGCGATCTCCAGTTCGCCGCCGAAGACGGCGACCCCGCCGCCGTTGGACGCGCTGTTATCGCTGATATCCACGGAGGAGTCATGCAGGTACAGCCGGCTTTCCGAGCCGCACAGCCCGCCGCCCGCGCTGGCGGCCCAGTTCAGGAAGAAGGGCGAGTCCCCGCCCGCCTCCACCCGGCTGCGCTCGGCGCAGAGGCCGCCGCCCCAACCGTAGGGGGTCACCAAAAGACCCGACGCGAGGTACGTGTGATTGCTGGCCACCTCGGTGTTCACGAGGTAGAGAATGGAATCCTCGACGTAGATGCCCCCGCCCTTGCCCAGGGCCGTGTTGCTGTAGACCCGGCAATTGCGGGCCGTGACCGTGCTGTCGGACCGGATGTCCAACCCGCCGCCATAGCCGGCCGTCGTGCCCAGCGCCCATTCGCCTCCCCGGATGTGAAGGTCTTTCAGCACGACGATGCTTCCTGATATGTCCAGCGCCGAACCATGCCCTGCCCCCGGGAAGAAGGCATCGGCATCAATGACGCTGTACGCATCATTGATCTTGTACGAGCAATCGTTGGTATAGCCGCCGTCCAGAACCAGGTCCTTGCCGGTGATGTCCACGGCCTCGTTGAACACGCCCGTGGAGATGAGAAGGGTGTCTCCGCTGATCGCCCAGTGCACGGCATCGGTAATTTGAAGGTACAAGGTCGGGAACCCCTGGATCTGCACCACCGCCAGGGAGGAAACGGCACACAGCACCAGCGCCAGGGAAACCAGTATCCGCTTCATGAGACGACCTCCTTTTTGCAGCCGACCCGAGACTTAAACGTTATAATAGGGCCATGAATACAAAATGTTAAGGCCTTTTCAACGTCCAACAACCAGCGTCCAACTTCCAACACTTGGGCGTTGGATGGTGAGCGCTGGACGCTCGGCTTTCTACACCGTCAGGACGTCTTTTTCCTTCGCGGCGATCAGGGCGTCCACCTTGCCGATGTAGGTATCGGTGTAGTTCTGGATCTCCTTGAGCCCCTCGTCCCGCTCGTCCTCGGTGATCTTGCCGCCCTTCTGCAGGGCCTTGATCTGGTCGTTCGCCTCGCGCCGGACGTTGCGGATGGCGACGCGCGCCTCCTCCGCCATGCGGTGGCCCACCTTGACCAGGTCCTTGCGCCGCTCCTCGCTCAACTCGGGGATCGGGATGCGGATGATCCGGCCGTCGTTGATCGGCGTGATGCCGATGTTGGCCGCGAGGATCGCCCTCTCGATGGCCTGCAGCGAGGTGGGGTCGTACGGGTTGATCACGATCAGGCGCGGCTCGGGCGTGGCGATGCCCGCGAGCTGGCGCAGGCGCGTCTGCGTGCCGTAGTATTCCACCTGGACGTTCTCCACCAGGCTCGGCGAGGCCTTGCCGGTGCGCAGCCCCGAGAGCTCCTGCTGAAGGAACTCCACGGCCTTGGTCATCTTGTCGTCCGATTCCAGCAGCACGTCGTCGAGCGATTCCATGGCGGTCTCCTTGTTCAACCGGCGCGGACGAGGGTGCCGACGGCCTCCCCCTTGAGCGCGCGGACCAGTTCGTTCCTCTTGAAGAAGTTGAAGACGATGATCGGTATCCGGTTCTCCTGGCAGAGCGAGAACGCGGCGGCGTCCATGACCTTGAGCTGGCGCTGGAGCGCCTCCTGGTAGGTCAGCGTCGTGAACCGGCGCGCCTTCGGGTTCTTCACGGGATCCTCGGTGTAGATGCCGTCCACCTTGGTCGCCTTGAGCAGCAGGTCGGCGCCGATCTCGCTCGCGCGCAGCGCGGCGGCGGTGTCGGTGGTGAAGAACGGGTTGCCCGTGCCGGCGCCGAAGACGACGACGCGGCCCTTGTCGAGGTGGTGGACGGCGGTGCGGCGCGAGAAGGTATCCGCCAGGGCGGGCATGGCGATGGCGCTGATCGCGCGGGCGTCCACGCCGTTGCGGGAGAGCGTCGCCTGGATCGCCAGGGCGTTGATCATGGTCGCGAGCATGCCCATGTAGTCGCCCGTGACGCGGTCGATGCCGTGCCCCTCGCCCGGCAGGCCGCGGAAGATGTTCCCGCCGCCGACGACGATGGCGACCTGCACGCCCAGCGCCCGCGCGGCGCGGACCTGACCCGTGATGGACGCGAGGATGGCGGGGCTCAAGCTCTGCCCGCCCTCGCGGTCCTGGAGCGCCTCGCCGCTCAACTTGAGCAATACCCGCTTGAACCTGGACCGCGCCGTTTTCTGCTCCCGGGCCATGCACCGCTCCTTTCGCCTGACTCCCCGGCATGGTAAAGGAACCCGCCCCCCGTGTAAAGCAGCGGCGCGCCGTCTTGACCGCCGCTCGCGCCGCCCGTACTATCCAAGCCAGCAAGGCATGCCGACACCATGAACCGACTGACCTGGCCGGGCTTGGCCGTGTGCGCCGCGATGTTGGCGGCCGGGTGCGGGCGGAGTTCCGCCCCGCCGGGAACCGAGCCGCCGGCCGAGCGCCTGCTCCGGGTCCTGAACTGGGAGGACTACATCGATCCGGCGCTGGTGGAGCAGTTCACCGAGCGGACGGGCATCCCCGTGGACTACCAGACCTTCGCCACTCAGGACGAACTCGTCGGCCTGATCCGCTCCGATCCCGGCCGCAGCGACCTGGTCATCGTGGACGAAAGCGTCATCCAGACGCTCATCGACCTCCAGTTGCTCCGGACCATGGACGCCTCCCGCCTGGCCGGGCTGCGCCATCTCGATCCGCCCGGCACGACGCTGCCCCCCGACATCAACCCGGACTACGCGGCGCCGTACCATTTCGGCTGCACGCTGCTGGCCTACCGCAAGGACCAGGCGCCCGAGCCGCCCGCCGCCTGGGAGGCGCTCTGGGACGAGCGCTACCGCGGACGCATCATGATGCCCGTCGATTTCCAGGAAGTGTTCGCGGTGACGCTGCTGTCGCTCGGCCACCCGATGAATTCCGGCGATCCGCGCGAGCTCGAGGAGGCCCGCGAGCGGATCCTCCGCCAGGCCCCCCTGGTCCTCGAGTACACGGACGCCACGACCATCCAGGAGGCCCTGAATTCCGGCGAGGCCGCGCTGGGCGTGCTGTACAACGGGGACGCGGCCCGGATCGCGGCCACGAACAGCCAGATCGGGATCGTGCTCCCGCCCGAGGGCGTGCCGCTCTGGGTGGACTGCTTCTGCTTCCCGCGCGACGCGCGGAACGTCGAGGCGGCGCTGGCGTTCATGGACTTCCTGATGGAGCCGGACATCGCCGCGCAGAACGCCGCCTTCCTCCACTACGCCACGCCGAACCGCGCGGCGCGCGCCCTGATGTCCCCCGCCCTCCTCGAGGACCCGGCGGTGTTCCCGCCCGCCGCGATCCGCGCCCGGAGCAGCTACTACCTCAAGCCGGACGTGGCCCGCCTCCGCATGTACAACTCCACGGCCGCGGAGGTCCGCCGCCTCCGGGGAGCGCTCGGGCTCGGGCCGGGGACGGCGGACCCATGAGGCCGGTCCGCCGCCCCTCGATCCGCGCGCAGGCCCTCGCCGCCACGCTGTTCGCCGGACTGCTGCCGCTGCTGTTCTTCCTCGTCACCGCGGAGATCATAGCCTACCAGTCACTGGTGCGCGGGGAGATCCGGGTGCTGCGCACGCTGGTCCGCGTGGCCGGCCACCAGATCGGCTACGTGATGCAGCGGGCCGCCGCCGACCTGCAGCTGCTCGCCGCCAACCCCGCCTGGAGCCTGCCGGGCGGCGACGTGGATCTCATGCTGCGGGACATGCAGCAGATGAAGACCATGAGCCGGCTGTTCTCCGACATCACGGTCTACGACCGGGGCGGCGGCGTGGTCGCCTCCTCGAGCTACGAGAACTGGGAGAACGAACAGTACACGGACTGCTTCCGGAAGGCGATCGAGGGGCAGAGCAGCGTCTCGCCGCCCGGCCGGATCATCGGGCAGGACGGCCTGTTCCTGCGCTTCTTCGCGCCGATCACCGGGGCGGACGGCCAGACCCGCTACGTGTTGAGCGCGCGCTGCCCCTTCGACCGCGTCGCGGAGACGCTCCGCGGCCTGCGGCTGGGCCAGGGCGGGTACCTGATGCTCATGGACACGGGGGGCAACGTCCTCGATCACCCCGACCCGGCCCGCGCGCTCCAGAAATTCGACCCGGACCGGCCCGCGAGTTTCTGGTCCGGCAACCCCCAGGGATTCTACCGGCAGCCCGACGGCCAGCGTTTCGCGTACGCCGCCATGGTGCTCGGGCCCGACCACATCGGCTCCGCCAGCCCCTGGATCCTCGTGGGGCTCCGCCCCCACCGCGAGATCCTGACCCCGCTGTGGATGGGGCTGCTGCTGTTGAGCGGCATGGTGTTCATCACCATCGCCGTCGTCTACCTGCTCGGCAGCCTGCAGAGCCGGCGGCTGGCGCGCCCCATCGTCGAGGCCGCGGCGGCGGCCCAGCGCGTGGGCCGGGGCGACCTCACCGTCACCGTCCCCGAGCAGGGGCCCCGCGAAATCCACCACCTCGCCGAGGCGTTCAACCGCATGATCCGGGAGGTGCGCCAGAGCCGCGCGGACCTTGAACACCTGGTCGAACAGCGGACGGGGCGCCTGCACGAATCGCAGCAGAAGCTGGAGCAGATCAGCGCGCACCTGCGCGCCGCCTACGAGTCCATCGCCGACGGCCTCCTCATGGCGGAGTGGCCCTCCGGCCGCATCGTGACGGCCAACCAGCGGGTCGAGGACCTCTTCGAACTCGCGCCGAACACGGTCTCCGGCAGCACGTTGGACCGGCTGGCGGAGCTGATCCGCGGCAAGCTCGCCGCCGGGGCCGGCGACATCTTCCACGTCCGGCAGTTCACCGAGAACCCCGCCGACATCGCGGTCGAGGAATGGGAGCTGATGTCGCCGCGCCGCCAGACCCTTTCCGTTTACTCCGCCCCCGCCACCGGGCCCGGCGGCGAGGTCACCGCGCGCCTGTGGATGTTCCGGGACCTGACCCGCCAGCGGCAGCTCGAGGACGAACTCCGGCAGGCGCAGAAGATGGAGGCCATCGGCCGCCTCGCCGGCGGCATCGCGCACGACTTCAACAACCTCCTGACCGGCATCCTCGGCAACCTGTCCATGGCCGACATGGAGCTGCCCCGGGCCTCCGGCCTCCGCCAGTACCTCGAGCCGGCCCGCCAGGCCGCCCGCCGCGCCGCCGAGCTGGTGAACCAGCTGCTCGGCTTCTCCCGGCGCAGCACCCTGCAGCTCCAGGCCTGCGCCGTCAACCGCCTCGCCCGCGAGTTGCACGAGTTGCTCCGCCACAGCGTGAACCCGCGGATCGAGTTCCGCCTGGAACTGCAGACCGACCTGTGGGACGTCGCCGCGGACGCGACGCAGATCCACCAGGTCCTCATGAACCTCTCCATGAACTCCGTGGACGCCATGCCGTCCGGCGGCCGGCTGACGATCCGGACGCGCAACGTCCGCATCGAGCGCGACGAGGCCCGCCAGTGGCTCGACGCGCGGGAGGGCGACTTCGTGAAGGTCTCGGTCGAGGACACCGGGCACGGCATGGCCCCGGAGGTGCAGCGGCACCTCTTCGAGCCGTTTTTCACCACCAAGGGCCCCGGGCGCGGCACCGGCCTCGGCCTGGCCATGTCCTACGGCATCGTCAAGCAGCATGGCGGGTGGATCACCTGCTACTCGGAGGTCCGCCAGGGCTCCACCTTCAGCCTCTACCTGCCCCGCCTGGCCCAGCCGGCCGGCGCCGCGAAGCCGGCCGGCCCCGCGGAACCCGCCGTGCGCGGCGGGCGGGAACGGCTGCTGGTGGTGGACGACGAGGCCGCCGTCCGCGAGATCGTCCGCGTCATCCTCCATCGCTGGGGCTACACCGTGGAGGAGGCCGCCAACGGGCCGGAGGCGTTGCGCCTCGTCGAGGCCAATCCGCCCGATCTCATCCTGCTGGACCTGACCATGCCCGAGTTGTCCGGGCTCGAGACGCTCCAGCGGATCCGCGTCCTGGCGCCGCGCGTGCCGGTCATCATCTCCAGCGGCTACGTCCTGGAGCCCGGGGCGCCCGAGCTGGACCCGTCGATCGCGCCGCAGGGGATCGTGCAGAAACCCTTCGAGGCCCACTCGCTCGCCCGCACCGTCCGGGAGGTGCTCGACCGGGCGGGCGCCGCGCCCTCGTGAGGCCGGCGGTGGACAAGCGGGCCGCGCCCGTGCTATACGACATCCGCCGAGTGAGCTGAACCGCACCAACAAGGATTGTTTCGATGCGCATCAAAGCCTTCCAGGCCCTTCGCCCGCCCGCCGATCGCGCCGCCCGCGTGGCCAGCCCGCCGTACGACGTCGTCGACACCGCCGAGGCCCGCCGGCAGGCGGAGGGCAACCCGGATTGCTTCTTCCACGTTTCCCGGCCGGAGATCGACCTGCCCGACGGCACCGGGCTTTACGACGAGATCGTGTACCGGACCGCGGCCGCCAACTTCGCCGCGTTCCGCGACCGCGGCACGCTCCTTCCCGACCCGGAGCCCGGCCTGTACCTCTACCGGCTGACCTGGGGCGCCCACGCGCAGACCGGCCTGATCGCCGTCTGCCACGCCGACGACTACGCGCACAACGTGATCCGCAAGCACGAGAAAACGCGGCAGGCCCCGGAGGACGACCGGACGCGCCACCTGGTGGCCGTCGAGGCCCACACCGGGCCGGTCCTGCTCGCCTACCGCGACCAGCCCGAGGTCGACCGCCTCGTGAGCGGGGAATGCCGCGTCCCGCCCCTGTACGACGTGACGGCCGCCGACGGCATCCGGCACGAAATCTGGAAGGCCCGGGACCCGGCGGCCCTCGAGCGCCTCTTCGCCGCGGTCCCCGCCGCGTACATTGCCGACGGCCACCACCGGGCGGCCGCCGCGGCCCGCATCGCCCGCGAGCGGCGCGCGGCCGGCGGCCCGGCCGCGGAGGAGAGCGACTGGTTCCTCGCGGTGCTCTTTCCGGCAAGCCGCCTGAAGATCCTGCCCTACAACCGGTGCGTGCGCGACCTCAACGGCCTCGCCCCGGCGGACTTCCTCCGCCTCGTCGGCGAGACGTTCGAAGTGACGCCGGCCGCCCACCCCGCGCCGGAGCACCCGGGCCGCGTGCACCTCTTCCTCGGCAACCAGTGGCACCGGCTCTCCTGGCCGTCCGCCGCGATGGAGGACCCGGTGGCCTCGCTCGACGCCAGCGTGCTCCAGGACCGCCTGCTCGGGCCGGTGCTCGGCATCGACGACCCGCGCAAGAACCCGCGCATCGAGTTCGTCGGCGGGATCCACGGCACGAAGGAGCTCGAGGCGCGCGTCCGGAGCGGGCGCGCCGCCGCGGCGTTCTCGCTCTACCCGACCACCGTGGAGCAGCTCATGGCCGTCGCGGACCGCGGCCTGACCATGCCGCCCAAGAGCACGTGGTTCGAACCGAAGCTGCGCGACGGGCTGGTGATCCACCCTCTGAAATCGTTCTGAAAAAAAGCGCGTGGTTTCCGCTTGAAAAACGGGCCGCGCCGACTAGACTGCTTCCGTTTTGCGTGGGCCGGGGACGTAGCTCAATTGGTTAGAGTACCAGATTGTCGATCTGGGTGTTGCGGGTTCGAGTCCCGTCGTCCCCGCCAATCTCACAAAACCCTTGTGAATATTGGCTTTTCTTTTAATCATGGCTCTGATTCAGGCCACTTCTTATATCACTTTTTTTATCATGGGCATTGAAAGCCGTGACGGTTGCCGACGTTCGCGGAAGTGTTCAGGACAGGCGGCCAGCGGGCCGGGGAGCAAGACACGAGCCCCCGAAAAAATGTTGCAGCATGGAAACTGAACGGTAGTTCACCATTCTATTTAACCCTACAGATCGCCCCGCCACGGGCGTTTAAAGGCCACTAGCGGGCATTGTAGCAGGCCAGCGGCTTCAAGGGGATACGCATGGTGAAAGAGAATCGGCCCGATCTCTCCCGGCAGGTATCAGGACAAGGGCCGGACGCCGACGGCTTTTTTTACACACAGGATAACGGCGGCTAGAACCCGGCAACGGGACGCGCCAAGCCGGGCCGGTATCGTGGCCGTGAACCGCGCCAAGGGGGGGCGGGGGTGTGCCCGTTGTCCCCGCCGGCGGGGGCTTCGCGGGGCGCAGAGTTGTCGTCTCCCCGAAAAAAGGCGGCGACTCTCCTTCCCTCGCAGGTTGTTGGACACCAGATCAGGCGCGCCCGCCTGAATACAACTGGTTGAGAGGCACCTTCAGGGCCTTTGCCAGCAGGAACACTTCTTTGTCTGAAATACAACGAATTCCGGCTTCAATCTTTGCCAGTGTTCCTCGGCTAATGTCCCACCCCAGCCGGTTCAGCTTGGCAGCCAACAACGCTTGAGAAAGTTCCTGCTGATAGCGTAGCCGCCGCACTTGCGTCCCCACGATATTTTCCGGCATGTGTCATGCTCCGATTTCGGAACTTGACCGTAGCCAAAGGACGGGCTTAAAAGGCTCCAGTATCGGAGCAACTTTTCCGAGGGGGAGTTGTCCGAAAAAAGGAGACACGCAATGAAGGCAATCGGCTTTGTAATCACCGCTCTATCATTGGGCGTGGCGGCTTGACTCTCATCTAAGCCCTGAATGGGGTCCTTGTTAAAATGGCTCCTGGGCGCGGACGGTCTCGTCCCGGCATAGCCTAAGGCGAAGCCGGATCCGCGCCCGGGACCTCAACCCATAGGAGCCG
>JAKLGK010000005.1 GCA_022710725.1 Verrucomicrobiota bacterium | reverse complement strand
CACCGAGACGTTCTCGGTGTCCGCCGCGTCGTCGTTGGCGGCGGGCAGCTTCACTTCGGGCACGCCGGTGTCATGGGTCAGCATGACGAGGCGATCTTCCATGCCGGTCAGGTCTTCGCCGGCGGGGATGACAAAGCGGCCGGTTTTCACGTTGGTCTGGCTCATTACTCGATCTCCTTCTCCGCCCGGGCGAAGGCCAGGGCATACGGGATTTTCTCCTGCGTGCGGATCTGGTGGGCGCGGTTGCGGATGGACACCGCGCGGTTGATGCTGGCGGCCGGGGTTTCCTCGGCCAGCTCGGAAACGGTCCGGGCGACCACGAGGCGGTTCCGGAACAGGGGCTTCACGGGTGCCGGGGGCGCGGGCGGCTGCTCGGCCACCGGAGGCTTGGCGCTCTCGCGGATGCCAGAGAGGATCGCCCAGGACATGTCGCGGTTGCGCAGCAGCACCTCCTTCCAGAAGTCGCGGGACTCCGGCTTGATCACGTCGCTGAAGTGATCCAGATCGCGGTTGGCGACGGCTTCATCGCGCTCGATGTTCTGGGCGATCAGCTCCTCGTACTTCTGCTGCAGGAGGGCGACCAGCTGGGTCAGCGCGGTGATGACGTCGAGGTCCGTGGCGGACTCGGGCAGGTTGAGCATCGTCTTGAGCTGCTTGACGTCCACGGCTTCCGGGGCCGGGGTGTCGGCGGGCGTCTCGGTCTTGTTCTCGGGCATGGCCTTTTCCTTTCCTTGGGTTCAAGGGCAAAAGAAAAAGGCGGCAACTGGTGAGTTGGCACCAACTTGCCGCCTTTCTCTGGGATGCCTCGCGGCGGATCAGACCGCGCGGTTGCCCTGAAGCTCTGTGGTTAGATTCGTTCTCTCATTGTGGACATGCTTACTACATGTCACATCATTTGTCAAGCATAATGTTTGAGCGCATACAATACCCCCGCAGACAAACGCTGAATTGAGGTTCCTGATCGGGATGATTTACTCATGGCAACAGCTCATCGCCGCAAATATTACCGATCGGTAACATTTTCTCTTTACAGTTATCTGCATGGCCTGTATGTTCCCGATCGGTAACATGAATATTAAAAATGCCCAGCATATCGGATCGGCCGTGCGCGCCCGGCGTCGGCAGTTGAAAGTCACGCAAAAAGACCTGGCCATGACATGTGGAACGGGCCTGCGCTTCATCATAGACCTGGAGAAGGGCAAGCCGACGTGCCAGATCGGGAAGGTCCTGAAAGTCTTCCAAGCCCTGGGCCTGGAAATCCAGATCAGGAATCCGGCGGGCGACGGGAATACGAAACAGAAATCATGAGTGCTCTATCCGTTTACCTGCACGGCAGGCTTGTCGGCCGGCTTGAGCAAGACTCCAGCGGCCTGCTCCAATTCACCTATGATCAAACGTGGCTGGCCATGCCGGATGCCACGCCCCTCTCCAGGGCTCTACCCTTGCAAGCGGAGAGTTTCAGCGGGAAAAAAGCGCGGCCGTTTTTCGCAGGAATCCTGCCTGAAGAAGGCCCGCGAAAACAGATCGCCAAGATCCTCGGCATCAGCGACACCAATGACTATGCCATGCTGGAGCGAATCGGCGGTGAGTGTGCCGGGGCCGTGAGCCTGCTTCCGGAAGGCACAGCGCCCCCTGCACCGGCAGAATTCAGGCATAGGGAACTGACAAAGTCCGAACTGCAGCAGATTATTGCCGAATTGCCGCGCCGCCCGCTCATGGCGGGGACCGACGGGGTGCGGCTCTCCCTGGCCGGCGCGCAAGACAAGCTGCCCATCCTCTTCGCGGGCGGGACGATAAGCCTTCCCCTGGGAGACACTCCCAGCACGCACATACTGAAACCCGAGCCGGACCGCTTCCCGGGCCTGGCCGCCAACGAACTCTTCTGCATGAACCTTGCGCGGGCCATCGGCATGAACGTGCCCGACACGGAATACCACCCGATCGGAGAGAAGCCGTGCATCCTGGTCCGCCGCTACGATCGGCATACCGATCAGAAGGGGCGCACCCTCCGCATGCACCAGGAGGACTTCTGCCAGGCCCTGGGCCTGCCGCCCGAGCAGAAATATCAAGCTGAAGGGGGGCCGCTATTGAGCGACTGCATTGCGCTGCTCCGGGAATGGTCCAGCGCGCCGGTCCTGGACATTCCGGCTTTTGTCACCAGCCTGATCTTCAACGTGCTGATTGGCAATGCCGATGCGCATGGCAAGAACTACTCATTCCTGTACACCGGCAGCGAAAGGCGGCTGGCCCCCTGCTACGACATCGTTTCCACCCTCGCCTGGCCTGAACTCTCCAAGAACCTGGCCATGAGTATCGGTGACTGCAAGTCGGTCAATGCCTTTGCGGCCAGCGCATGGAAGAAGATGGCCAGGAAGAGCGACCTGGGATGGCCGATGCTCCGGGAACGGATGGCGGACACCTGCCTGCGCGCGCGCAACGAACTCGGCGCGATCAGAGACCAGATCGCCTCACACCATGAAGAGACGGCCGGACAACTTTCACGGCTCGTTGGCGGCCGATTGGATCGAATGCTCGCCGCGCTTGGCCGCGAGGAGCCGTAAGACCATTGCAACCATGACGAGAATAATGTCGGGTGACAGGGCAGGGAAACACATGGCTTTCGTGAAGCAAGCGATGCCGCGACGTGACGCTTTTCCCCGGGATGCCTCGCGGCGGATCAGGCCGCGCGGTTGCCCTGAAGCTCTCTGGCTAGATTCGTTCTCTCATTGTGGATATGCTTACTACAACGTCGCCGAAATGTCAAGGGTTATTATTTACTGGGGGCGAAAAATCGCTTGGGTAAAATGCAGAAGAGGTTAACAAGCGGAAGATAATAAGTACTGGTGGCAGACCGCAAACCAAGGCCTGATAGTCAAGCAGTATGCCATCAAGAAAGCATGTACAATGAAAAGAGTGCCCGGAATCTTGCTGATGCTCATGAATCTTCCCCTCGCCGCCGACGCACGCATCTGGACCAGCGTCACGGGTAAGCAACTGGAGGCGGAATATGTCTCTCAAGCCTACGGCAAGGTTACGCTGCGATCCCAGCAAGGCGAGATGTTCAGCATTCCGCTGAACAATCTCTCCCCGGCCGACCAAGAGTTTCTCCGGACACGGGGGCTGCCGCCTCCCAGTACCCGCACGACCACCCAGCCGGCCCAGCCGGAATCCCGCGCCGCCGATCCCGCCGTGGCGGCCCAGATGGTCCCGGGCCAGACTTTCACCCGCACCGCAGAAGGTGAAACCGCTGTTCCGTATCACGTGCGGGTTCCTCCGTCCTTCAATTCCTCCTCGCCTCCGCCCGTGCTGATTGCCTTCAGCGCCGGCGGCAAGGGCCGGTTCATGGTCAACACCATCGGCCCCTGCGCCGACAAGTTGGGATGGATCACCATCGGTTGCGATAAGCTGTCGAACGATATCAACAACGACAAACTAGCCTTTCAGATGATAGATGAGGTCTTGGAGGACATCTATCGCAACATTCCCCACGATCCGCGCCGGATCTACCTGGCGGGCCATTCCGGCGGCGCCATGCGCGCCTACGGCATCACCGCCCGGCGCAAGGAGGAATTCGCTGGCATCCTCGCTTATGGCGGCTGGCTCGGAGGACCGGACTTCCAGAAAAAACCCCATACGAAATACATGTCCGTGGCCATGGTGAATGGTGACAAGGATGACGGAGCAAACGCCTGGGTACAGAGCGATACGCAGGCATTGAAACGGGGCAAGTGCAATGTAAAACTCTTCACGTTCCCGGGCGGACATCCTATGCCCACCGCCCCGGAAATCACCGAGCAGGCCCTCCAGTGGCTTCAGGAGGACTGGGAGAATCGTAGAGCCAAGCAGAACTAATATTGCGTCAGCAACTGGACGGGCAACATGAAGTGCGACATGATGCGAGATCGCGGAAGCCTTCTAGTGGAGATCGAACAACTGATTCCGTCCTAGCTTATTCCAATTGGAGAGGCTTAAACACCTTCCCCCGCCAGTTCTTCGGCCCCTGCTTGTAGGCCTGATAGACCCCCTGCCCCGCCAGGAATGCGTTCCAGGAGATCGGGATGCTGGACGGCAGCTTACCGCCCACCGTGTTGCCATAGGCCATGAGGCCGACGCCAGCCAGCTGGTTCGGATTGTAGAGGGCCCTCAATTCCGACGGATCGCGGTACTTGATCGCCTTCGAGACGGTCGAGGCTGCGAACTTCCCGAATCCGGCAATGGCGGGCGTGAAGCTATGGAGCGACTTGCCGGCCATATTGAACGGCTTTTGCTTTGCCCGCTCAACCTGCAGCCGCTCTGCTTCCTTGGGCGTGATTTGGCCCGCGGCGCGCGCGGCCTCGATGGCGTCGTACTGGTATTCCTGGTAGGCCCGCTCCGCAAGGTCCTTGGTGTACTTGCCTCCAACATAGAAGCGGGTCTGCTTCTCGACGGGGTTGCCGAGCGTACCCGTGGCGAACATGACCGCGCGCTTAAGCGGCGTATCCGTGACGTCCTGGTCCGGATTCAAGATAAACGGTTGGCCCTGCGCGAACGCGCGCTCCATGTCGCGGCGGTAGTTGTCCTTGATGCCCTGCTCGACAGTGTGAACCGCCGTACCGCCTGCCGCAACGTAGGTGGCACGTGCCAGGGCACCGATGGCGTCTTTCTTGAGGCCGGCGGCCTTGGCGTCGAGCTTGCCGGCGAGCGAGACCAGTTGCCCGGCGGACCGCCCGGAGCCGGCCAGCCCAGCCTCCGCCGCAAAGAACTTCTCGGCGCCCTCGCGATACATGCGCTCGGCCGAAGGCCAGAAGGCGCGGGCGCCCTTGTGCGAGGTACCAAGGATCTCGTGAGACTTCCATTTAATCCAGTCATGCTGCGACTGGGCCAGCCGCACGATTTTCTCCGCCTGCGACCGCAACTCGGCCGCGCGGGCGGTGAGCCCTTGGGAAAGCTGATACTTCTTCAACGCGCCGGGCAACTCCGAGAACTGCTCGACCTCCGCGCCGGTGAACCCGGCCACGGCGTTGTAGGCTTTGGCGACCCAGCCGAGAGGTGTCTTGATCACGCCGGGCGTCTTGTCGGCAACGGCTGCTTGGGCGGCCTTGATCTTCGAGCCGGCCGCGCCCAGCGCTTCGCCGAGTCGGGACATGCCGGGGAGGCTGCCGATCCCGATCCTCGCCAGCTTGAGGCCCGAGAGCGCGGCGACCGTGTTAGCGGCGTCCTGGACCAAGGCAAGCCAGTGATCCGTGCGCGGATTCATCGTCGGGTTCTGGTCGCGGTAGTACCCCACGGCTTGGCCCGTTCCGAGCGCCCCGCCGAACACGGCCAGAGACCGCAGGAACGCCTTTAGCTTCGGCGTCATCCGGCCGGCGGCGCGTAGGGCCCCGGCGGCTTCCGAACCAGCTCCAAGGATAACGCCGCCGGGAAACGCGGAGGCCAAGGCATAGACATCATCACTGGACATGCCGGGGAAGAAGCCTTCATAGAGGTATGACGCCGTATCGGAGAGGATCTCCGGGATCGAGCGGTCCAGTTGCTCCGCGGCCTGTTCCGGCGTCTGGCCCTTGTAAGTCGAGGGGTGCATGGTTACGCGCGAATCATAGGACCGGCCGGAATCGCTGCCCCCACCCCCACCGCCGCCGCGCAAGCGGGCGAACATGGCCTTACGCTGATCGTCGGGCTGATAGCCGCCGCGCCAGTTGGGAAGAAGCCGGGACATTACTCCCCCGCGATTCGCTGCTGGTGCCTGGCCCAGGCGCGCTGCATTTCCTGCTTGGCCAGCCAGTCGGGCATGGCCCCGCGGTCGTTACGGGCCACGATGTCGTCCGCTTCGGCCTGGTAGCGCTTGAAGGAGTTCAGTTCCAGGTTGGAAACCTGCGGGTTGTGATTCACCGGTCCCGGATCGGTGCCACGAAGCGGGGCGTCCTGGTACTGGGCCGTGCTGCGGGGGACAACCTGAATCGGCTCCCCGTCCACGCCGGGGATCGGACGGTTGTAGGCGTTGGCCTTGTCCTGCCGGGCCTGGAGGCGCTGGTTCCAGGTGGCGTCTTGGCCGACCACGCCGATGGACGTGGCCTCTTTGACCATGGAGGAGATGTCCACCGTGGACGGGTTCACGCCGAGCTTCTGCAGGCCGCGGATCACGGCGCCCTCGTCGCCGTTGGCGGCATCGCGCCAGAGCGTCTTGAGCGTGGTGATCTTCTGCTTCTCCTGCCGGGCCTGGGCCTCGGGCGAGCTGGCTTTGGCTGCCTGCGCCGCCGCACGGGCCTCGGCCTTATCAGCGGCAATCATCGCCCGGAGGGCCTCCCGGTCCTCGCGGCTCAACTCGCGGCTGTCGGCGTTGTACTCCAGGCGCTGGGCCTCGGCATCCGCTTCGGCCTTGCGGATACGCTCCAGGTTGATGCCGGCATCGAGCTTGTTGATCTGCTCCTGGGCCTCGCGGACGATATCCTCGTACTTGTACCGCTCCTTGGCATCCTGGTCCTTGAGCTCGTCGAAGAAAGCGGCCAGCGCGGCCTTCTGCTTCTTGGGGTCCTTGAACATGGCCTTGATCTGCTTCTCGATGGCGCGTAGCTGGGCGCGAACGGCTTGGTTGTGGTCTTCGGCCGCCTTGACTTGGGCCTTGATGTCGAACAGGTGCGTACCGCTGCGCAGGAGTTCGCGTTCCAGGGCCCGCGTGTCGATCAGCTCGAAGCTGTGGGGCTCCGGCGGGGGCGGGATGCTCGCCATGATATTGTTGCGCTGCTGCTCCAGGACCGCGATCCGGGCGTCGGAGTCGCGGGAGGGCGCGTAGTTCAGCGGGCGGTATGCGGAAGGCGGCTGCTGCCCGCCGCCCGCGGCACCACCACCCCCGCCCCCTCCGCCTCCGCCGCCGCGAAGCCGGGCAAACATGGCGCGGCGCTGCTCGTCGGTCAACGGACTGCCGCCCCAGTTGGCCAGGTGAATCGCCCGATTACCGAGCCCGATCAGCCGCATATACGACTCGGCCTCGGCCGTGGAGAGCGGCGTGGGCTGGGGCTTGCCGCCGTATTGGTACCAGCGGAAGTACTCGGGCGAGGGTTCGATGAAATCGTAAATCGAAGGCCGGGCAGCGGTGCCGTAAGAGTTCAACTGGACCGCCCGCTCGACCGCCGCCAGCGAGGATTGCGCCAGCTTCGTGGAATAGGCCATGCCTCCGATCGCGCCGAGCAGTTGCAGGGCTTCCGAGCCCGACATGCCGGGGAACAAGCCGTCGTAGAGCTTCCCGGCCGCATCCGAGAGGATCGCCGGGATGGAGCGATCGAGCTTCTTCGCGGCCTGCTCGGGCGTCTCGCCTTTGTAGGTCGAGGCGTGCATCATGACCCGAGAATCGTAGGAACGGCCCCCACTGCCGCCGCTCCCGCCGCGCATTCGGGCGAACATGGCCTTGCGTTGGTCATCGGTCTGGTACCCGCCCCGCCAGTTGGCGACGAACACGGCGCGGTTAAGAAGGGCACGGTCCCGGCGCCCCAGTTGACTAAGCATCGGCGCGGGTGCAACGCCTTCGGCGGCAGCGGCCGGCTTTTCTTGTTTCTTGTTTGAGAGCGGGACCATGCCCGAAATGTTCGGATCGTTCGTGAGCGCCGCGTTGACCAGCCGCAGCGGCCGGACCCGGCACTCGCCCAGGTCCGTGCATTCGTCCTGCCGGAAGACCGGCGAGATGAAGCGGTAGCGTCCGCCGCGGATCGCCTCTTCGCCCTTGTCCGTCCAGCGAATCTGCGCCCAGAGCCCATCCGGGCGCTGCTCGAGGGCGGCGATCCAGCCGGCGGCTTCGGTGGGCTTGTCCTGGTCGAGGCTAAAGTGGTCGAAGTCCACGAGGATGCCGGGGAAGTTCGGCGCGACAGCCTCACGCTGGAAGGCCTCGATCATTGCTCGGCAGCTGTCGGCGTCGAGGATCTGCACCAGCCCGGTCGGGTTGTGCTTGAACTCGCCCAAGGCGGAGACCTGGTACCAGCCGTCCGCCGGGACCTCGAACCGATTGGGAAGAAGGACGTTCATGTTATCGCCTCGCTGCGGGACGCAGCCCCCGGCCGCCGCCCCCGCCGGGGACATACCAGCCGGGATTGCTTGGAACTTCGGGATGCTGTTTCCACCACTCCGGGGATCCAACGGCGGGCCCGCGGCTACCGGGAGCGGGCGCTTTCTTCGCGGGCAGCTTGATCACCGTATTGCCGCCCGAAACCGTAATCATGGCCGCCGAAATCAGGGACGATACCCGAGGCATCGCAGTCGCCCCTGCCCTCGGCTGTGTCATGGGCGAGGCGGTGCCCCTGCCTTGCTCCCGACGGCGGGCGAACATCGCCCGGCGCTGCTGTTCGGTCATGGGGCCAGCATTCGCGACGGCGCGAATAATGGCGGTCCGATTAATCAGGATAGGGTTCATGTCATGCTCCTTGCGCCGGGGCTTCCAGTAGTTTGAGCCCGGTCTTGTCTTCGATCTGGGCCTTGTCCACGCGGTAGCCGGCCCAGTTCAGGTTGGCGACGGCCTCCAGCATGGTCGGGACGTTGTAGTCTTCCGGCACGTCGAACCGGAAATAGGCGGCGTGCGGCTGGCCCGGCCAGAACTCGTCAAGCCAAGGATCGTCCAGGTCGCGCTGAAAGACCTCGGAGATCCGGGCCGCGTCGGAGCGGGCCAGTTCAAGCAGGCCGCGGCTATGGGCGCCGCCGGCCAAGGTGCCGCTCCCCGATTCAGTCAGCATGGTGAGTAATCCGCCGGTCGCGGCCATGACGATCTGCTGGTCGCAGTAGGTGATCCGCTCCTGGAACGGCATCCGGGACCGCTGGGCTGTATCCACGGTCTTCACGTCCGAGCCGTTAGGCAGGTAGCCCCGGCCGTTGGAGACGATCTGCTCGGCCACAGTCCGGTATTCGAGTTCCTTCTCGGGCGTGGTGCCCGGCGGGCCGATCAGGAAGATAGAGGGGTTGGCGCTGGTCTCAAGGGCCGTGTCCCAGTCCGCCGCCGCCAGGGACTTGCTGAAGAACTGCCGACTGATCGGCCGGAAAAGCGGCGCGGCATCGAGGACGCAGAAGTTCTTGCGGTCAATGGCTTGTCCGGTCGCCTCATGGGGCCGGGATTCCGGATTGAACCGCCACTCGCCGAACATGCCGCCGTGCTTGATCCAGAACCACTGCTCGATCGGCTCGAAGTAGCTGACCATGCTGCTGAACGGGCTATAGACCTTGTGGAGGTGGGCGAAGCCGCTGAAGAGGCCGTGGGCCAGGAAGCTGGTCGCCTCCTGGAAGTTGCCGATCCGCTCGTAGGCGTTGCGCAGAAACTCGGCCTGCTCCTTGGCGAGGGTCTGGTCCGCGGTGCCGACCGTGTGGATGTCCCAGTCGAGGGCGGCAAGGAATGCCAAGCGGCGGGCCACAGCCGACATGATCGTCACGTCGGAGCGCTCCATGTGGTAGTAGAACCACTGGAGATCCGCGTACTGCCCACGCTCGGCGTTGTCCTCCATCGCCACGAGCCGGGCCATGGAAAGCCCGCGGATCGGGTTGTAGTACTCGCGCCAGGTATGTCTTTTGGCCACCGCCATAGGACCCTCGCCGGCAAGGAAAAAGGCCAAGCCCACAGGTATGCAGCCCTGCATGGCTTGGCCTTTTCCCGGACGCCCGAGGTAGCGAGCCCCTGGCGCTGCCAGTGGTTAAATTGTCGAAGGGACGATAATGCTTTGCCATATATTTGTCAAGCATTATATCGCCTAGGCGAGGAGCAGCTTCTTGTTGACGCCGAGGGCGCCATGCCGCATATTCTTACCAGTAAGACATTGAAGGGAGCACCCATGGAACTCTTGGCTACTACGCGGATGTCCTCAAAAGGGCAGGTTGTTATCCCGGAAGATATTCGAGGAAAAATGAATCTGACCCCGGGCTCACGTTTTGTTGTCGTCGGTGAGGGCGACGTGGTCATCTTGAAAACCATCACTCCCCCGTCCATGGCGGGATTTGACAGCCTGATCCGAAAAGCCCGGCAGCAAGCGCGGGCAAGCGGCATGAAACATACCGACATCCTGAAGGCTGTTTCCAGGGCGAGAAGCGCCAAATGAGGGTCATTCTGGACACCAATGTATTCGTGTCCGGCGTGTTCTTCTCAGGCCCGCCCTATGAGATCCTGGATGCGTGGCGCTGCGGGCGCCTGACATTGGTCATGTCACCGGAGATTCTAGCGGAATATGAACGTGTAGGGCTTGAGCTTGCTGCAGAGTTTCGGGCCATTGACCTGGCTCCTTTTCTGGAGCTATTGGCTGTGAAGGCGGAATTCGTTGTCGCCCCGCCGCTACCCGATCAAGTGTGCAGCGACCCCGGATGACGACAAGTTTCTCGCTTGTGCCGTGGCTGGCCATACCAAGGTCATTACGAGCGGCGACAAAGCCCTTCTCAAAGCGTCTGGATACGGCGGCATCAAAGTATTAAGCCCGCGCGAGTTCTGCAATAAGCACCTCCGCTGATTGCGTGATGGGAACCCGGATGGCGATCCGCCCATGGGCCTCGCTCCAGCTTTTGTCCGGCTTCTCGGGTGGCTCCCAGGCATTGCCGGATATATAAGAACGATGATTCTTGCCAACCGATCCTGAAAACTGAAAGATGCCAAACACTCGCATGAAATGAATGACGCCAGAGGAGGATCATGCCCAACACAAAGCGACTATCCATCAGCACGGTTCTGTTCAGCGTAGTTCTCTTTTGCGGGATAATCCTTATTGCCGCTGTCGTATGCGCATTCTTCTACTTCATCGCAGCCCATTTTTTCCTCAACATGGGAACCTATCAGTGGGACAAGCTTCACCAGAACATATCGGCTTTTGAAAAGGTTAGGCGGTTCCTGTATGCGAGCATCTACTTCATTTTGTGGTTATCCTCGAAGTTGGCCGCGATTTTCACATTCGGGGTCTGTGTCTTCATGCTGATCAAGAACGGCATTGACGAAATAAGGGGCAAGACAAAACGACTTCCGGCCGAACACGAAAAACGAATTGTTTCAGACGTTTACGACAAAGCAATTGCAGAGATGCAGCAGGCGAAGCAATCCGATCAAGAAAGCAAGAAAGCAACAGACAGGAGTTCAGAGGGCTAATGGCTCTTATGCCGCGGTCCAGCGGCGGGACGCTGGCCGCGACCAGGGCGCGGGTAGAGAGGCGTGGCAAAGCAGCGCAACGCTTTCCGCGAACCCGGCGCGATGGCCTGGCGGAGCGCCGGAGCGAAGAAAAAAAGAGTGCCAATCCGCAGAACCGCGCGGGGCAGCCTGGGGCCACGCGCGGCGCGATGAAAAACAGGGCGCGAAGCGCTACCGCACCGGATCGGACCCGCGCGCAAGAGCAGTTGCGAATGCGCGCGGCGCGGGAAAAATCCCCCTCCCCCTGGGGCCGCAGGCTAATGGGCTGGAAAGCCGCCTCTTTAAGCCCCAGGGGGAAACAGCCGCCGGATTCTCACCGGCTGGCCGGGGGAAGCCGGTTCAACTCGACGCGGGGTAGATCATCCGCAGGATGGTTTCCACCTGGTCGGCGGTGATCTCGCGCAACTCCACGGCGAACGTTTGCCCGCTGTAGTGTTCTTTGATTTCCACGTCCCGACCGTGCTTCGAGCGCAACGCGTTCTTGTCGTGGTAGGCGTGTTCCAGCCGCTCGCCGCTTACCGCTATGAAGCGGGCTTGCCACGCGACGCGATATTCCTTCTGCTGCCGCGCTCGCTCGTCGGCCTCGTTCGCGCTCCCCACGGCCGGGTTGATCTTGGCCAGCATCCGCCGGGATATCTCGGCGGCTACCTTTCGCGGGGGCTTATCAAGCGCAAGCGTGATCGAGGTCGGCAACCGGTCGCGCTCGTCGTAGGGGACATAATCCCGCAAGGATGTGCTGCAACCTTGGGCGCTCCGGTATCCGGCCGATACATGCAGCCGGGTTTCCATCCTCCAGCCACCGCCAAACGCAAGCGACAGGCGCAAGCCGTCTCGGCGTACAAGCTCGGCGCGGCGGTCCGTTCCGTGCCAGTCGGCGGGGACGGGTTCTTCTTTCCAGTCCTGCCCCATAAGGGCAAGCAAGGCGGGCGTTTCGTTCTTCGTCATGGGTCGTTTTCCTTTCGTTATGTGTCGGGGTAAAGCCGGGCGGGGATTGGACCTGCCCGGCGCGGTGTTCATGCGTGGGCGGCGCGGGGCTTGTAGACCTCGGCGAGGGCCTTCGCGGCCTCGTCGAAGCTGATCCCGTTCTGGTGGTCCGCCAGCACCCGCCGGATGGCGTAGTCCTTCCGCCGGCACAGCGTCGCCAGTATCCCGGCGGCGTCCTCGGGGCGGGCGGCCATTAGGCGCTCGTAGTAGTCCGAGCCTCTCTCGGCGGGTGCCGGGGCGGGCTCGGGCGTTGTCTGCTGCGTGTTCTTCTTCATGGGGTGTTTTCCTTTCTGGTTGGGCTCCCCTACTCCGCGAAGCTCACTAAACCGGCTTCGCGTAAGCTCATAAACGGGCGTTCCCCCCGGCCGATCACGACGTGATCGAGGACGGGGATATCGAGAATCTTTCCGGCCTCCACAAGCTGCCGGGTGATCTTGATGTCCTCGGCGCTCGGGGTCGGGTCGCCGCTTGGATGGTTATGGGCCACGATCACGGCGGCGGCGCCGTCCAGCATGGCGGGTCGGAACACTTCGCGCGGGTGGGCCAGCGACGAATTGACAAGCCCCACGGTGACAAGGTGCCGGTCTATTACCCGGTTCTTGGTGTTCAACGTGATGACTGTGAAAGCCTCCTGCGCAAGCTGGGCGGTGTCGGCCAGTAGGCGGGCGGCGTCCTCGGGGGTCCGGCATAGGTCGGCGGTTCCTTCCTTCACCATTGGCAGGGCCAGGTTGAAAGAGAAAGCGGCGGGCGTGGTTCGTTTCTTCATGGGTCGGGTTCCTTTCGTTATGTGCTGGGGGTCATGCGTCGGGGGAGGCGTCGGCAAACATCAGGCCGCAACCGCGCTTGAAACACTGCCAAGCGGCGCGGAGCGTGTTTCCTTCGGTGGTCACGTTGTCCACGAAGAAAAGCGGGGCGTCCTTGGGCAACCGGTACAGGACGCGGGCCATGCGGTGCTCGGCCACAGTCAGCCGGGGCAATCCGGCTTTCGCCCGGCGGCATGTCGAATCCACGGAAGCGCGGCGGCGTAGGGCCGGGATCACGGCCAGCGTGGGCCGCTCCTTCTGTATGGCTTGGGCAAGGGCAAGGTTCGCGGCGATGCTGCCGGATGATGCCGGGACCGGTATCAATACGGCGTAGGCGGTCGGGATAAGCTGCGCCATTTCGCGGGCGGCGGCGGTGATCTCGCGGCGGTTCTGCGGGTCTTTGATGGCGTAGGCAATCCGGCGGGTTTCCTTCTCGACCGGGGAAAGCTGCGCCAGTGCTGCCTTTAGCGGTAGGTGCTGCAAGTGCTGGCTGTGGGGTCCGACATAGCGGCGGGCGCACAGGCAGGAAACGGGGGCCGGGTTCATCGTGGGGGTGGCGGGCCGGGATTGGACCTGCCCGCCGTAGGGTGTCAGCCGTTCACCGGGGCGAAGTTCAACCGGATGCGGTGCTGACGGCACATCGCCAGCGCAAGGGCGCGGGCCTTAATGCTACCGTACACCTTGTACACGCGGGAAACGGGCGTTCCCTCGCGGGTGGTCATGGCAATCGCCCAGCCGGGCAGGATGCCGCGGCCACGGTAAACCGGGCCGTGGGCGCGTACTTCCTCGGCGTACAGGCGCGGGGCCGCGTCGGTGCGCGTCTCGAATCCCTCGCTGGGGTCTTGCTTGGCAAGCTCCGCAATCGTGGGCGCGGGCTGCTCCTGCTTCTTGCTGCTCTTGGCGTTCTTCTTCATGTCTGCATCTACCTTTCCGGCCTATTGGCCTCTGATTTCCCTGACAATCCCGGCAACGTGCCGGGAAAAGCGGCGGTCCCGCACAAGGGCGACAAGGTGCAAAAGCACGCGGCCGGAGCGGGTCTGGACTAGGGCAAGCTGGCGGGCGCGGGTCATTGGCGGGGGCTCCACAGTGAGCGGGTCCAGCGGACAAACCAAACGGCGTAGGCAATCGCGCAAGCCGCAAAGATGAAGTCGGCGGTTGTCACGGAAGCACCTTCACGATCTGCCCGCCGAAGATCGCCAAGACCTTCAAGACCTGCGCGGCCACGCGCTGCCGATATGCCCGGGTTCCGGTGATCTCCCGAATAGCTGATTGGACGGACCGGTGCGGTGCTTCCGCTCCCGCCGCCGCCTTTTCCCGATTCTGGTTCCTTTTGCTCATGGCCTTTTCCTTTCTTTTTTTCCCGACTCGCCGCTTGTCCGTCCGTCTGCGTTTGCTTCACCACGTGACGCGCCAGCGCTTGAGCAAACGAAGCGGACGGCAAGCGGGGGCTTGGCGAGGCGGGGGAAAAAGAAAGAGCCGGAAAAGGCCGATGACGCTTGCGGCAGAGCAAAAGGGAACAGAATCGGGAACAGAAAAGGCAGAGGCGGAGAGCGAATCTTACCTAAGCGAAGCGCCCCAGGGATCTATTCCACATCCGGGTGGATGCGGGGCGCCGGCGGGTCCGCCCGGACCGAAAACCTAGACACCATCCCCCGAGAGGGGTTTAGGTGGAGCCCGTCAGATTTTTTGCCAGCGCAGCGTTTCAGAATAATCTGCGTTGCGAGGGATCACCTAAATGCCCGAGGGGCTGATCGGCGGGAACGAATCAGCCAGCGAACGCGTTTCTGATTCGAGCCCGTCGAGCGAAAGGATGGTGTATTTCGGGCCGGTCCTGGGTCCGGCGCAAAATAACAAGAATACAATCAAGAGCAGGCAGGACATTCTTTCATGGAAGAGTCAGCGCGAGGCGGAAGCCTTTACAGCTGTCCCTAAAAAGAGGATTGTAGTCATAAAGCCGATTTGCAGATCGACAACCCCTAGCGTTGTAGTCCCAACTTCCACCCCGCCGAACGCGGTAAGAGCCAGATAACGGGCCTTGGGGGTCTACAACTACTGAAGAGTAATCATCATACCAGTCTAGGCACCACTCCCACACGTTGCCATGCATATCATAGAGGCCCCAGGCATTTGGAAGATAATTGCCAACCTTAGCAGTCCCGACTGTAACATCACCCGTGCTAGTATTATTAGAGCCTCCATTATACCAATAACGCCCAATTTGTGACATATTGGGACAATTGCTTATTGTGGTGATATCCGATCCAGAATTGTATGCGGTTGCAGTGCCAGCACGACATGCGCGCTCCCATCGCGCTTCCGTCGGCAGATCGAACACAAGACCTGTCTTCATGCGAAGACGGCCGATATACGAAGCAGGGTCAACTTGGTTATTGGCTGGCCAATTGGTCCCAACAACCGCACCTCGTATGTGATTATACAAAATCTGTTCCACAGGACGAGTGTCACGATAAATAGTATTGCTGAAGTAGCTCGGCCAATTATCCATGACCAGTTCCCATTGTTTCTGAGTCACTTCAAATACCCCAATATAATAATCCTTAGTAAGAAATATCTGGTGTTGAGGTTCATCTGTATTGCGGCCTAACTCATTCGTTGGCGAACCCATTGTGTAAGTTCCGCCCGGGACGCGACGTAATAGCAGTTTTGTTGTTATGTATTCGTCTGGCCAGCCGCCATCCGGAGAATTGTTCGTGTAACTTATGGGATAATTTTCAGCCGACGGGCCACCAGAGATATCCACGATCAGATAGTCGCTGGCCACCGAGCAATAGAATTCCCTGGATTCAACAATCGCAGGCTCATAAACACCATGAATATTATCGAATACTAAGCCCGTCGGAGTCAGATTTGTCCAAACCGGATCCACGAGATCCGTAGCCGAATACACGCGGTATGGATTGCCCGTCATAGCGGCCCATTCCAGAAGAACAGGAGCCTCCACGCCCGCTCGGATGTTTGTCACCTGTCCCGCCACGGGCGCCGCGAACGCCAGCCAAAATGTTGCCAAACAAAGAAGCGCTGACCTCATGAACTCTCTATAGAAGGCGGCAACCGTTTTCACAGCACTCGCTCGTGCAGCCTGCGCGGTTCAAAAACCGCCATTAGGCCCAAGCAAGAATACTCGTATTGCAAGTGGTTGGCCAGCGCCAAAGAGACAACGCAATCATCGTGATACCCCTCAGGCGCCCCGTAACTGATCTGCCCTGACGGCGAAAGCCGGTACTCATAGCGCTTCATCTCGTTGGTCAGAACATCCCACGCCCTGGGCCACGTAACCCGCCGCTGCTCCACGGCGACCACGAGGCGCTGGATCAGCTCGACCTTGCTGTGGGCTGTGAACTTGAAGGGCGTGATGTTCGGGTAGACGCGGACCAGGTCGTCGTAGATCGGGTCCCCTGCCCCGGTCGCGTCCAGGATCAGCCGGCCGCGGTGCTTGCGGGCGAAGGCAACGATACGCTCCTTCTGGATGGGCCAGTCGAGCCGGTTGAACCGTTCCATATCGAAGCATTGCCCGGTGCGGCTGTCCATGGCGACGAGCACGGTGAAGTCGGTGTGCTTGGCCACGTCGCAACCGATGACGACCTCCCCGCTCGGAGGAACGGGGGCCGAGGCGAGGCAGTCTTCGATGTTGTGAAAGACGCCGGCCGAGTCCTCGAGGAACTCGGCTTCGTATTCCTGCCGGAACACGTCCTGGGGCAAAGTGCGCCGGGCGTCTTCCCATTCCTGGGCCGGGAAGTAGGGCGAGGCGTTCGACGCGAAGCGGAAGCTTTTGTGTGTGGGGTTTTCCTCGACGCCGCGCGTGAACATGTCAAAGAACCAGTTGCGCCCCTTCGGCGTAGAGATCAGAACAGCCCAGCCGAGGGTCTGCCCGATGGTGGGCCGAAGGACGTAATGCCACACGTCCGGCGGGATGCTCGCGGCCTCGTCCACCACGATCCCTTGGAACCCGTAGCCGCGGATGTTGTCCGGGTTGTCCGCGGAGAGGAACCAGATCCGCACCGGGCCGTGCAGGCCTTTGAACTCGACGCGGCTCGGGGTCCGACCCGAGATGGTGACGAAGCCCTCCGCGATCTGCCGGAACGCCTCTATTCCACGCTCGGCAACGTTGTAGGTTGGGGCGATCCAGCCGTAATCCCCTCCCCGCTCCGTGCCGCCTCGGTCGAGCAGCTCTCCGGCAAGGCACAGGGTCTTTCCGAATCGCCGGCCACAGCAGACGGTTCGGAACCGGTATCCTCGGGCTCGATGGATTTCAAACTGGGCGGCGTGGGGGCGATAGTTAAGAGTGACTGCCATTGGATGATCCCTTCCGCGTCGATGCGAAGACGCGTTTCGTTGGGCAGGAGCGGCATGATGATCTGGCGGAAGAAGCGGATGGGGTTCTTATCGAAGTACGCGGCGAACGCCTCGTAGAGCCGCGATTTGACCTTGGCCTCCTTGAGGAATTGGTCAAGGACGGCAAGGGCCTCGATCCGACCGCCATAGCAACCTTTCGGCCGGCCTGCTGGATTCCCAGATATACCAGGTTGAAACATATACACCTTTGCAACTTTCAGCCTTAATCAACACATTTATGTAACTATTGTCAAGTTTTATCTATGTGGCCGCCCCCAAGGTCCGCCAGGACCGCAGCCACGCGCAGCGTGGGCCGCAAGCCCGGAGGGCGGGCGGGGAGCGAGACAAGCCCCCAGCTAAACAAAGTAACTGTTCAGAAAGGAGAGGGAAAAGTGATTCAAACGAGGCGGGGGTGTGCTGCTGGCAAGCCGCGCAGCGGGTCGCCAGTAAGCACCACCCCGTTGACCTATCCCTCTTCTTCGATAATGACTTCCCTGTTTCTTCCTTTGATGTCTTCAAGAAGAAACCCTACGAGCCCGAAAACAGCGACACCGGAACCCAGCATCTGGACCATCCAATAGGCAGGCTCATGATCCTGCTTCATCCAAATACCGAAAACGTAAAAGACGAGGGCCGCGACCATACACATCACGAAGCCGAAGACTTGATATGAGGCAGACACGTACTTGGTCTCTGTCGGGTGCCGGGTCTTCATGAGTCGCTTGGCGACAAGGTAACTGGCGAGCGGGTGGAATACTTGATAGCCCATGAGGATGAAGACATTGAGACTGGGGAAACCCAGTGAGACCTTGCCGGAAAGGAGGGCAACGTAGAATAGAACTGCCCCCGTCGTAATCAGGATGCGCAATACTCCCTGGGGGCGAGTGCCGTCACGTACCCAGCCAGCTATGTCTCGCGCCGATCGCAGGTATTCCGCCACATCCCCGATCAGAGTTCCTTGAGCGTAGATGAACACCGCCATGAACACGAGACCCACACCGAGTTCCAGCGAATGCCCGGGAACGTCATAGATGGAGGATGTCGATCCGGCATGGAACACTGCACCGGCGAAGAAGTATGCAAGAAGCAACCCATAGCATTGGAGAAGGACAAGCGCCCCTAACGCTCCCCACCTCGATTCGATTATAGTCTCCGCGTTTCTCATCTTCTCACGTCACGGCTCAGGCTCGTGGAACCCAAGCCCCACGATCTCTCTTTATTCCCAAGCCAACTCCGGGTTCCACGTATGCCTGGAGCCGCTTGTTCGCCACTTTATTTATTCTTATTCAAGTGCATGTCCATACGACAAAACCCCTCCCCCAAACCATATCAGCCAGCCAAATACCCAGCAGATCATTTGCATGACTTTTACCCATTTATTGTCAGGTAGTCTTATGAATTGGATTCCTATTCCTATCATTAAGATGGGCGCACAAAAGAGCATCAACATCAGAGAGAACTTAAAACAACATCCTTGAAATCCTCTGGCTATTGCTCCCGTTAGTGGTCCGGTTATGGTTCCGAGTGTAGTCTGAACAACTCGTATGTTGTGTTCTTTCCCTGGGTCTACTCCTGTTTGGGTAATCCAGCAGGTCAGCACTGTGAATACCGCAAGCATTCCAAGAAATGTAAGTCTATGCGTTTTTGTCAGTTTCTTGCTCATTTATATCAATGGCGAACAGAGTATTATGCCTCAATCATATCAATCCACAAAACAGGCCAGGGGCATGAATTCCTTCAACTACTGGCTCATAAATAAGGGGTTTAGCAGCAAAACTGATGCATAGCAGAAATATTACCGAATGGATGATATGCGTCAGGGAGCACAACTGTGTCGGAACGCGCTCCATATGGCCAGAATCGGCTCATGGCTGGGGGGATGGTAGTCATCCAGGAGGCCGACAAGCAAGCCAGATCGAGGTTGCGGATGCGCGGGCGAGGGTAGACCGCGCAATCCCGGGGAAGGCCGCCCATAAAGCTGGCTGTTTGCGCTGGCAGCTCGCTGACGGCGCAATCTGCACGCGGCGGCCGGCAGAAGGGGGCGGCGCTCATGGCGGGCGCGGATCGCGCGGAGGCCAGCGAGGGCGGCGTACTGTAGGGCAAGCGCCCAAAGCAGTCCGTGGAGACCGGCAGGTCGAACACGGTCTGCGACGGCGCGCAGAGGACGGCCTCCGGCCATGAAGTCGAGCCCTGGGCGGCGGCGGACACGTGGAGCAGCGCGTAGGCGTGGCGGTGGTCGTAGTCGAAGACCTCAAGCGGCCACGCAACGCGGGGCACCACGTACGCGCAGCGCTCGTGGTAGCGGAGTCCGCGCCAGCGGATAGAACGCCGACGCGCCGGAGCGGGCTACACGTGGCCGACGCGATCTTGATGGCCGGGATCAGGCCGTCCGGCCCGTAAGCCAGCCGCCCTCGCGTTTCCAGAGCGCGATCCGCGCCCGCGATGATGCGCCGCGTGGGGGAACTCCTTCCCCCACCCCATCCGCGGAGGCCGGAAGCGGCAGGCCGCAAAAAGCGAAGGACCGAGTTGCGAGGTCCGTTTTGCGGCATGACGCTGGAGGCCGACCAACGCGCTCGTACCCTGGGGGACGTAGCGCAAGAGGGGGTTAAGCGTCGGGTTGCGGAGCCGGGGACGGGAACCCCATCGGGGCGAGGCCAAGTGCGCTCTGAAAAACGGGCCGAAGGCCGCCCGCCTCGGGCGCCGGCGCCTCAGCGCCGGACGTGAGCGCACTTGCCTACGTTGCCGAGTCTTGGTGTCCCCCGGAAGGTTCCCCGGGACGGTACCGATTTGGAAAGGGGGCGAAGGGAGGGGTTCGGGGAACCGCTAGGGGGAAACCAAGATTCCCGTCCCCGTGCTTCCGCAACCCGGCGCGTCTACATCCCCGCTTCGGGGCTTGGGGCTTCCACGCCCGACGTCCAGGAGGGCGTGTCCACTTGAAGCGGCGTCCAGACGCTTCAACCCGGCGAGCGGCCCAGCGAGCCGGGAGCGCGTCAGCGCGACGTAGGACATGGCGCGTGCGCCACCACCGTCCGCCAACAGTTCGAGCGCGTGGCGCGTGGATGGCCCTACCGGCAGGAAGACAAAGGCGGTTGACCGCTACAAGCGGAAGGAATGGGGTGGGTCTTACGCACCTTCGGCGCGGACGGGATTTGAATGCGCCAGAGGCGCACAAGCCCGCCTTGGGCGGGCAAGCTTTACCCGCCACAAGCGGGCCGCGACTCCCCGAACCGCCCGTCCAGCCATTGCCTTCCCTGTCCCGATTTCAGAAAACGCTCTCGGGTCCGGGCCATATCATCATCCTGGCCATAATCTTTTCGACCGCCAAGCGCAGTGAGTGCGCTGTTGCGCGGATGATATCACCCGACTTTATTCCATCCAGCTGTATTACCAAGACGAGTTGGGTGGCCTCTGTGACGTTTCCATGACAGTCGTAGGCACGCCACGTCACCCCTGTGGCTCCGGCCGGGAAGACCTCGGGCGCGTCGTTTTTGATTACGACGTCGCGTGAGCAGTTATCGGAAGCCTCGGCTCTGCCAAGATTTAGCCGCACCGGGAGCTCCCAGCGCCTGCAGATTTGTATACGATCCTGCGGGATCGTCAAGATGGGCGGCACGGAATCGGCCACAACAACGTCAAAGGCTTCGGTATCTGGAACATCGTGCGCATCCCACACGACCAGCGTGAAATGATGGGCCCCTAGGCTAAGCTCATATTTCGGGATCGTGTAATGATGTCCCTCACCCCACAACTTTTCCGTTGCGCATCGGAAGTCTTCGTACCACCGGAAGTGTCTTGAAGACAGAGAGGATAGTTTATCTTTTGACATCTCGTACGAAGCATCTGCGCGCAGGATGACAGGCTTAGCATTGCCGCACCGATGGGTCTCCAAATCGTAGCCGGCCTCATAGGTGGCTTCGAGTTCAGCCACGCCAGCTTCCGGCGCAAAATTAATGAACTCACCTGTCATGTCAACAGACAGTTCGACCACCATCGCGCCCCGGCTCGTTTCGACGGTGGTATTCAGCGGGCCGCCCTTAAAGCGGAAGGTTTGCGCGACATGATCCATATCAATATACAGGGGGGCGACGTTTTGTCCGTTGCGCATGAGCGTGCCGCTGTCGATATCAGCCGACAAAGCAACACTGAAGCTTCCTGCGGGAATTACGTATTGACTCGACAGCTGCCGGGGCGCGGGCATGTTGCTGCTGGCCAGAGCATGTAGTGGTGCCAGCAGTCCGATTCGGATATCCCGAAATTCCCCGGCATCCGTATTCACACTCCCCGCATTAAGGCACAGATTCTGGATCAGCAGCTCTGGTACATACCCGCTTTTTTTGTCAGTCATGCAGTCGAAATGCACCATTCCGCTTATAGGATGTTGATTGATCACCCTGCTGAAGTCGGGGTGGGTCAATTTGATACTCGCCGTGGAAAGGTGTTGGTTAGGATCGAAAGCCGCTTCCGATCGAAGCGAATATGAAAGCGGCACTACTTGTACGCCCAATTCTTTTGCAGTCTCTTCAGTTTTACATGTCGCGACTTTTCCATCCTTCATCAACGTGGTAATGCCCGGTCGCAAACACTTGGACCACGCGTCGTGTCCGTCCCCTGGTGGCACTTCGACGCCATCAATCGTATGCGTCTTCAGCCAGCCTTCACACTCTTGCTCAGCCTCTTGCCTGAGCTTGTCTTCATACGCCGATGCGTTATCGATTTTTTCCTGCTGCGTTTTGTAGCATTCACACTCAGTAGAAAAGTCATTGAATACATGCGCCGACCAAGGCATAGACATCGTTAATTGATCTTCGCAACGAACACTCCGCAATGGCTGGACAATAATCAGGTAAGGAAGCGCGCTGTCTGGTAGCATGACGCTGCCATCTCGGTCTTTCCATTCAGGACTCGGTGTGTTCGGAGGACAGTATTGATTTCCTGGAAATAAAAGCGGAACTCCCTCCTCAAGCGGTTTGCGATATTTCCATAGCTCCATTGTTACATGGCTGGGTCCTGGGTATGTTAAATCTATATAAGGGCGATGATTTTCGGGTGGGGCGTACAAATCATCGGTTTTGGTCCATTCTGCAATAAGCCATCCCGGAACTGGATTTGCGCGTGCATCATATGCCACGTAAATCCAAGCCGCACCTCGAACACTGATTTTAACCTGTTCGCTCTCCTCGCTGATATTGTCTGACAGTTTCGGCCGTACGCAGAAACAAGCGCCCAGCCAGTCGTCAGAAAGGTTAAGAACCCGCCAGTTGTCGGAGCTATCCTGGTCAATAAACACTCCGTGTTTCCCGCCTATTCGGAGATTCTGTAAAAGCTCGACACTATAGTCGCTTGGCGAAATGACCTGTACATCGCAATTGTCCAGAACAGAGATGGGGTATAATTCAATTGGTGTCGTGCATATGTATTTCGCTTGGCAATACGGCTTACCCGGATCCGGCGGCTGCAACGGAAATATTAAATGACATGACGTAATAAGGGTTGTGAAGCAAGCCAGCAAAAGCGCCAATACATATCCCAAGAGACGACGATATTTGTTCATTTTGCAGCCTCCCCTTCCCTCCACCCATGAATAAACAAACACAATTATCTATGTAATAGCTAAGTGTTAATGGACCCGTAATCTTGGGATAAAGAGGTAATTCTTCCTCCACAAAGACCTTGCTGGAACCATTTCAGGGTAACCATGATTCCACTGACTAACGCCATGTGGCATCTCGTCCCCCCCTCACAACGAACCGCCATGAATCGGATGATAGCCGCGCTTCAGCTCCGGGCAAAGAGAAATGCGGGCCATCAGCCCTGACCCGCCTTCGCACTGGCCATGCCCATCAGCCCCTCGAACGCCTCCTGGGGCAACTCCTTCCGGGCCACGGCCACAAACGCCTTGGCGATAGCGATATCGAGCCGGCCCTGCTTCAGCCGCGCGTTGACCTCTCCCAGGACCCGGCGGACCTCTTCCCTCTCCCGCGTCAGGTGCTTGTCCTTGTCCTGGGCGCGGACCTGCCACGCGCGGTCACGGGGCAGCCCCTCCTCGTGGGCGCGGACATTGGCCTCGTGGACCTGGGTCTTGATTTCACGTTTGGTCTGGTCGATTTCGTTGATACGCTGGATCAGTAGCTCGCGCAGGTCCTCGTCGGGCAGGCCCTCGGGAATGGTCCAGCGCTCGTGGTCTTCGCGGTAGCGGGGGCGTGGCGGAGCGGGTTTGGCCGGGCGCTGGGCGGGCACAGGGGGGCGGTGGTTGCTGATCATGGGTTCGTGACTCCAAAATGATGCGGTAGTTTCAGGACGCCGCGCGGGTTTGTCAACGCCGCTGGCGGGCAGGGACCGGACAGCGCACCGGCCAACGAAACAGGGCTATCCGCTTATCCGACCGCCCGATGATCGCGGCCCTGTGCCCGGCCCGGGTGAAGCGCCAGCGCTCCAACTCCAGCCAGATGCCGAACGGCATGGGGCCGCGGGATGTTTCGACGAGTTCGTCCGGCTGGTGCCAGCCCGTGATTTGGATTTTCTTTTTCATCAGGGACCTTTATCGGGAGGGCGAACGAACAGCAGCCCTTCCCCTAAAGGGGAAAGGGGCTGTTCGTTCGGTGACGGCGTTACCTGTTCGCGAACATGTTCGGCGAAATAGCAACCTGTTAAGAGTGAGCGCATTAGAACGGAATTTCCCTCTGGACCGGGCGAACATGTTCGCCAATTCGCTCCAAAATCCCGTGTTCGATGGCGCTGGGCTTCTTTCCGGTAATCCACCGGCGGCGGGTGGCGGCAAGTGCGTCGTCCGTCGCCGCCGCGGTAATCCCCATCTCCTTGGCGCGGCGCATGACCTCGTCGGGCGGAAGTCCGGCCTCCCGCTCATGGTCATCTCTGAAGACCTCCGGGAGGCGCCTGTAGCCCTCCTGGGCGCCCTTCTGGTTAAGGGTCTGGACCTCGGGCCAGGTCCGGCTCGCGCCAGTACACCTTGCCGGCTTCGCGGGCGTGGGCGATGAAACGGTCGAGGGTGGACTTGTCGTCGCCATCCCGCCAACCAAGCCGGCCCCCGCGCTTGGCGGCGGTCAGAAGGTAGATACCGGGGATCTGGGTACGCTGCAGGCCGATCACGGCCCGGGCCCAGTTGGCCCACTCGGCTGATCCGGCCCCGAGGTAGGCGAAATCTTGCCCCTGCCAGGTATCCTTCTTGTCCTTTCCGCGAAGGGGCTTGTTCGTGTGGTGGGAAAGCAGCAGGCAGACGCCAGTGTCCAGCAGGACGGGGTTGATCTGGTTGCGGAGCCAGAGGGACACGTCCTTTTGGCTGGAGGCATCGGCACCAAGGTATGAAAAGGCCGGGTCCACCAGGATGAAGTCCGGCTGATACTGCGCGGCGATCTCCCTGAGCAGGGACGCGAAGTCGGCCCCGGTCCGTGTGGTTTCGCGGAAGAAGACCAGGTTGGCGTGAATGAGTGCCACTTCCGATTCGGACAGCGGCTCTACTCCTGCCCCGCCGATCTGGAGGGAATGGAAAACGCCTTGGAAGGACTCGGCCAGGTCGCCTTCGTCATTCTCGGCCTGCACGATGACGACCTTCATGGGGCGGACGAAGTGCATGCCGAACAGGTCACGGCACACCGTGGCATGAATGGCGAATTGCATCAGGAACGAGGACTTCCCGACACCGGTAGGGCCGGCGATCAGCAGGGAGCCGCCCTTGCAGAGATACCGGCGCGGGATCAGCTCTGCGGGGTCAGCCGACGGGACAAACGACAACAGTTGGGCCGGCGTTATGGCAACCGGAAGGCGGGGCCGATGTTCGTCCTGCCAGGCGCGGAAGGCTTCGGGCTCATGCTCAAGGAATTCGAGAAGGATGTCGTTGGCATCCATGGCTTACAGAACCTCCGGATTGAAGTACAGGATGTCCTGACGTTTGCCGTTCTCACGGCGCCCGCCGGGCATCCGGACCAGCTTGGAGCGGTCCCACAGCGAACGGTCGGCGCCGATGTACACAGCCAGTTCGAAGAAACGTTGCTTGAGAAAAGCGGGCAGCTTTCGGGCAGAAAACCAACCATGGATGGACTTGCCGCCGGAATAGACGGCCATGACCAGCGGCATGAATGCCATGTTGAGACTGGAAAGAACGGCGGCCTGGTCTTCCAGCGGTTCGCCCTGGTCGAACTCAACGATGAGGTAGCGCCGGTCCTCGAGCGTGCAGGCGTTGTCGAGGCTGCGGGCGGATTCGCGACCAAGCGCCGTTTTGCCTGTGGACGCGCGCATGGGATTGGCGACGATGTAAGCCATTGCGGAAGCGACCGGCAGGACGGCGGCGAGCGGCTGGGTGATTGCATGGAACGGGTCGGGCGCGATGCAAACGAGTTCATCCGGCTTGTAGAGCCGGGGGAGCACGTCCTCCGCGGTAAGACCTGTAGGCGTAGGCTGGAAGAGCGGAGTGGTTTGGGCGCGCCGGCGGCGCTCATCATCGTCCTGGTCTGGCCATTTGATTGACGGTTCGATCGGAAGGTTGGATTCAATCTTGGCGACCGCTTCTACGATTTCGCTTTCAAAGTCGCGGTCCGTCCACCCGTATTCTTCAGCAAGCCGGCAGAGGAACCGCTGAACGAAATCAGCTTTGAAGCTCTTCAGCAGCCCGGACGCCACGCGGAAGATCCAGATATGGCGGCCCTGGCCGGCCGCAGGCGGATCGGCCAGCAGTTCAGCCGTATGACGGCTGTAAGGGAAAAGGCGGCTCATTGGACTTTGTCCCGTGATACCCTGGCTGCCTGGGCGAAAATATGCTGGTTGCCTTTATGAAACCCGATGCACAGCAGCCAGCGGTGGCCATCTTCACACTTGAAAGGAATGCGGACAACAGGACCGTCGCCCCACCAGTCTGAGCCATTGTCGGTAGTGACAGGTCCATCAAGGTGGTTGTAGTCGAAGTCACGGCAGAAGGGGCAATAGAGCGTCTGGTCTTCTGAAATGAGGGCAGGAAGAACAAGCGAGTGGCTTTTTTTCATTTGCAGTACTCCTGGGCTTCAGTGGTCTCCACCGAAAGAGGAAGGACCTCGGCCCACGGCGGGGGCTGGCACATGATCCACGCGATGACGCGGGGATCGGCCAAGGGGCAGTTGGCCGGGGCTTCGACGACAAGCTCGTCGTGGACGGAGAGGACGACGCGGTAGCCGGCGTCGTGCAGCCGGAGCCCGGCGGCGGCCATGATGTCGCGGGCGGTCGCCTGGACCTTGTTCTCAAGTAGCCTGCCGCCAAAGATCTTCTCCCGGTGCCCGCCGCGGACGGTGGAGCAGGTCATGGACTTGGCGTCCACGTCGAAGTAGCGCAGATACCGGCCGGATGGCAGGTACATGAAGTACGTCTTGCCGTCGCGGGCGCGGAACTCCGCCTCCAGCTCACGCCAGGTCTGCACGATCAGGGAATTGGACCGGCGATACTCGCGGACAACGCGTTCCGACTCGGAGAAATTCAAAGTGATCCCGCCCAGAACCTTGGCCACATGGACGAAGCGGGCCGCGCCGCAGCCGAAGCCCAGGCCGAGGACACGGGCCTTGGCGAGGGCGTAGAGCTTGGGATTCTCCTTCTTCAGGTCTTGGCCACCCCACGCCATCGTCTTGACGGCGTGGACCTGGTAGACGCTCTGCCCGGCGCGGATGGCTTCGAGCGCCTCCGTGTCACCGGCGAGGAACAGGGTCACGCGGGCTTCGATCTGCGCATAGTCCGCGATGATGAAGTTGTGGCCGGGGGCCGGGACAATCAGCCGACGGATATCCACGCCCTCGCAGTCGGCGCGGTTGAGGTTCTGGGCGTTCCAGCCATTGGAGCCTGACCAGCGCCCGGTCTGGGTCGCGCCGAAGTAGAGAAGCTCGTAGGCCAAGCGGCCGTCCGGCTTGATCCGGGTGCGCATGGCCTCGAGAACGGCCTTGGTCCGGTTCAGGCGGCGGTAGTGTTGCATGGTGCGGACCAGCGGGAACCGTTCGCCGTATTCGGCGGCCCACGAGTCGAACTCGGCGCTGGTCCTGGCCGTGGACGGCGGGGCCGGGATGCCGGCGGCTGTGCAAGCCTCGGCAAGGGCGATAGGGCTGGTCGGGGCATGGGTCTTCGACCAGGGGATCTCTTTGAGGGTTTCGACCAGGAGCCCATCCAGCGTGACAATCGCCTCGTCCAGGGCCGGGCGGTTGATCGCAAGGCCATAGTCGCCCATGTCCATGGTCAACTCGGCCAGCCGCCGTTCAGCCTCCGGCCAGCGGTGGGCGTGGTTGCGCCAGATCGCGTGGCAGGCCCCGGCATCGGCGCGGGCGTAGTCGGACATCTCGGCGGTCAGCGTCAGTTGCCGGGAATCCTGCCCCTTGGCCCGGCGGCGGGGGTTCTTATCGAGGTTCAGGCCGACAAGGGTACGGGCGGCGCCGGTCAGGTCGCGCGGGGCCTGGAGATAGGACGCAAGGCTTGCCGTGCAGAGCCAGCGGGAGGGTGCGACGTCGGCCGGGATGATCCTTTGCTCCTGCAGCCGGCGGAACACCACCCTGTCGAACCCGGCGTTGTGGGAGATCCACAGCTTGCCGGAGATCGAGCGCCAGTCGAAGTCCCTGGGATGGCAGGCGCTGGACGTGGAACCATCGCAGACCGCGACCAGATAAGCGTTGAAGCGCGGGTCGGCGCAGTAAGCGTAGTGGCCCAGCTTGCGGACCGTGTAGGAGGCCGAGTACTCGGTCTCGAAATCCACGGCAACCGCAGGTTCATCCGGCGACGCGGCGCTCACGCGGGTCGTACCCCTTGAACGCCCGCCAGATTGCGCAGGCGTGGAGGAACGTTTCGTAGAGTTCAGGAAGATTTTCATGTTTGCAGACCTCCAGCCGGCCGGGTTCGGTCGAGCTGATGTAGACGTTGGCCGCCAGAACCTTCGGCAGGGCCTCGGCGCCGTAGTGGGCGGCGGCGTAGGCGGCAAGCTGCATCCCCTGCCCGTCGTAGGGCGTGACCTTCTCGCCCGGCTTGGTCTTCCGGGTCTTCCAGTCGATGATCCCCTTCCCGTCCTTGCCGAACGCGAAGAGCGCGTCCACGCGGCCGGCGTAGCCTTCGGCCCGGTTGACCAGCACGACCTCGCGCGCGGTGAACGTGATGCCGGTCTTCTTCACCCACTCCGCGACGGGCAGGATGTAGGGCGCGTACTGCGGGTCGAAGGGCTCGCTGGACATCGCCAGATCGAGCGCCTCGTGGATGCCCGAGCCGAGGTCGGCCGCGGCCTCGACCTGGGCGAAGGCGGCGTCCATGACGCGCTGGGTCCAGTACTCGGGCGTCTCGGCGGGCTGGCGGGGGTTCTCGCCGGCGGCCAGGATCGCCTGCTTGATCTTCCAGGTCTCAAGCCCCGGCTTGGCGAAGATCCCGATGACGGACGTGACGCTCGGGAAAAGACGGTGCGCCTTCGCATCCCGGATCGTGGTCGGCCGGGTGCCGCGATCATCGTTACGGAACTGCTCGTGCGCCGGGCGACCGTCGGTGGTGTACCAGTGCGCGGCGGCGGGCTGTTTGCCTTTGGTCAGGATGGCCATGATCGTGTCCTCCCGGGGCGGGAGCCCCCGCGGGCCCCCGCCCCTTGGTTTGCGGTTCAGAACGGCACGACGTCGTCGGACTCGGCGGGGGGCGCCGGCGGCTTCGGGGCCGCGGGCGGCGGGGCCTGGAACCCATCGGGCACCGGGCTGATCGAGGCGATACCGGCGAAAACCTGGCCGGGGTTGCGCGTGGACGGGACGTGCTCCACGGTGATCAGGGCCTTGCGGCCTTTCATCTCCATGTAATCCCAGCCCATCCTCGGCGGCTCACCGAGCCAGGCTTTCAGGAACGCGAAGAGGCTGCTCTTCTCGTTCCCGCTGATCCTGAAGGACCGGGAGGCGACTTTGAACGCCTTCCCCGCCTTGTCCCGGAACCCGAAGAGAAAGCCGGTCAGATCGACCTTCTCCATCTCCTCGGACTGGTACTTCCGGCGCTCGACGCCGAACTGGTCCTTCACGTCCAGGCACGTGGCGATGTACGTCCCCTTCGGGGCGAGTTCGCCCGTTTCGAACATCTGCGCGGACTTGGGTGCGGTCAGTATGGCCATGGCTGCATCTCCTTATGGTTGGTGGTTTGGCCTTCCTTCGTGGCGGTCTGCTACGAAGCTCGTTTCTCCAGCGCGTAGGTCAGCAGGCCCAGCGCGTCGGCGGTGGAAAGGGTGATTTTCAGGTGCGGGTAGCGGGCCTGCATGAGGCCCTTGATCGCGTTCTTGCGGGCGCGCTTATCCGAGGGCAATGAGCCGAGAGTCTTCATCCAGACGCCCGGGGCGACTTCGACCAGGGGGATCGCGAGAGCCATGATCGCGCCCTCGAGGAGGCCGCAGCCGCGGGCAAACTTGCAGGCGGCGGGGCCGCTGTTGCCGGGGACGTAGCCGCCGGTCTTCTCCAGGTAAGCCGTGATCTCCCGGCCGGCGGCCTTGAGCATCCGAAGATGGTCTATGATGTCGCCGGCCGTAGGCAGCATGTCGGCGCAGTTCACGACGCCGTCGTCGTCCATCCAGGCGATGCCGCCGGATTGGCCGGGGTCAATGGCGAGAATCACGAGGCACCGCCTTTCGCGGCATCCTTGCGGAGCCGGCCGCGGCGGGAGCGGTACGGGGTCAGGCCCAGTTTGCCGGCCGCCAGCGCCTCGATATCCGTGCGACGGACACGATAGAAGCCAGGGAACAGTTCGATCTTCTCGATCTTCCCTGCCCGGAGAATGCGCCAGAGCGTCGGGCGGCTTACCCCGAGAAGCTCCGCGGCCACACCCATGCCCAGCAGAAGCGGCCCGATGGCCGGCTCACCGGCCGGTTGGATCGGCTCGCCATGCAGGACTTTCAGCGCCAGCTCCTTGCGCTCATCGCTGGCCTTAAGCAGCGCGTGCAGGATGCTGTTCGTCAGTTCACTGTTCATGCTCCCCGCCCCGTTTCGGATCAGGTTTTCACCCTGTGGGCGTATGGCACACACCCCGGGGGGCGCCGTGGCATGGCGCGGGGCTGAACCATGGATGTGGGAAGGAATTGCGAGAAACGCCGTGGTGAGTGTGGCGAGCAGCAGTGCCACATGGGCGTGCATGTGGCGGAAAATGGCACGGAAGTTCTGTAAGGCCTTCGATCGGGCGCCGACGAGCAGCGCCCCTACGGGCAAAAAAAAGCCAGGACGGGTGTCCGGGCGAAACGGGTGAAACTAGCGCCTGTCCTATCCGGGACGGAAGATCACGTCGGGATGCACACCCTTCCGGCGAGCTGTCCGGACCGCGGCGAAAACCCGCTTGAGTTGCGGGTATTTATCCTCCAAGGCATGCATCCGGCGGCGCACGGTCTCATCAGAGCAATGAATCTGCCGGCCAATCTCGGCCAAGGAGAACACCTTGCCACAGTCAGGGTTCTTGTAGGCCATCAGAAGGTTGGCCAGCGCCTTTTCATCCGGGTTCATCTGGGGCGGGAGTTCCCCGCCGGTCACGAGCAGGCCGGACTGGAGGGTCCGCTCGGCCACGGCCAGGCGCTCAAGTTCCTGTGGCGGCTTGGGCTTACGAAGGTCCAGGGCGCGTTCATGATAGCGCGGATGGGTAATGCGGACCGAAACAAAGGCGGGCACCTCGTATTTGCCCCAGAAGAGCCATGCATCACGATACGTGCCGATGTCGCGCGTCGGGGTATAGATTCGCTTTGGGTGGCCGTATGCCGCGTCGGGGGCATTGGTAATCAGCAAAAGCGTATGGTCCTGCCCGATGAGCCTGATCGTGAATTCGCGCTCAAGAATCTGCTCCGGGGGCCAGCCTTTGACCTCGTATTCCGCGCGCCGGCCCGGATGATCGCACCGCGTGCGAATGATGCGGGTCTTGCGGCGCAGGGGCAGAATCGTCTCGAAGACCTCGTCGTTCCAGGTCAATGAAACAGACAAGGGGGCAGTGAGCTCCAGACCGGACTGTACAGGCTGTTCGGTGCTCATCGCGGCCTCCAAACTGGGGGCCGGACGGGCTTCTGAATCGAGCCCTACTCCAGCGTCCCGAACACTGCAAAATATACTGGCATACGGGGCTGGCAACCACAAAATAGAAATAGTTATATCTCGCTACACGACAGGGCATTGAGGAGCTGTTAAAATTTGTTGATAGTGTGAATAAAAATCGGCCAAAAATGGGGCAACACAACAGACGCGAAGACAACAAGTAAGAAGCGAAAGCAGTCTACAGCAGCCATTCCTGATTGTGATCGGACATGCTTGGGTGGTATAGATTTTCGCGGACAGGGGCAAGCCACTATTTCAAACCAAAAGACTTAACCAATGGCCATCAAGAAATCTGATCTTTATTCGTCTCTCTGGGCATCATGCGATGAACTGCGCGGCGGGATGGATGCCAGTCAATACAAGGACTACGTCCTGTTCATGCTGTTCATCAAGTATGTATCTGACAAGTACAGTAATTATGATGGTTTCGAGCCGCCGGTTGTCATCCCCAAGGGCGCCAGCTTCAAGGACATGGTCGCGCTGAAGGGCAAGAGCGACATTGGCGACAAGATCAATACCCAAGTGATTCAGCCACTGATCGACGCCAACTCCCGGCTCGCGCGCAGCGATTTCCCCGACTTCAACGACCCGAACAAGCTCGGCGAGGGCGATGCGAAGGTCAAGCGCCTGGAGAATCTGATCGCGATCTTCGAGAACCCCGCACTAGACTTCTCGAAGAACCGGGCGGAGCACGACGATATCCTTGGGGATGCCTACGAGTATCTCATGCGGCACTTCGCCACGGAGAGCGGCAAGAGCAAGGGGCAGTTCTATACCCCGTCCGAGGTCAGTCGAGTCATCGCCAAAGTGATTGGGATCTCCCCAAAGAATACCGTCGCTGCTACCACCGCCTACGACCCCACCTGCGGCTCCGGCTCCCTGTTGCTGAAGGTTGCCGCCCAAGCGGGCAGGCCCATTACGCTGGAGGGACAGGAGAAGGACGTGACCACCGCCGGCCTTGCCCGCATGAACATGATCCTGCACGATTTCCCGACGGCGAACATCCTCTCGGGCAATACGCTCTCCGCACCCAAGTTTAAGGACGGCGAACAGCTCCGCACGTACGACTACGTCGTCGCCAATCCGCCTTTCTCCGACAAGACCTGGAGCACTGGCCTCATTCTGGGAGACAGCGGAAAGGGCGACACCTATCAACGTTTCTCATGGGGTGTCCCGCCCAAGAAGCAGGGCGACTATGCCTATCTACTTCACATCATCCGTTCGATGAAGAGCACGGGCAAAGCCGCCTGCATCCTGCCCCACGGCGTGCTGTTCCGCGGTAATGCCGAGGCCGTGATCCGCCAACAGCTTGTTCTCTCCGGCTACCTTAAGGGCATCATCGGCCTTCCCTCCAACCTCTTTTACGGAACGGGCATACCGGCCTGCATCGTTGTGCTCGACAAGGAGAACGCCACCGCCCGCAAGGGCATCTTCATGATCGATGCCTCGAAGGGCTTCATCAAGGACGGCAACAAGAATCGTCTGCGCGAGCAGGACATCCACCGCATTGTGGATATCTTTTCACGGCTGATCGATGTTCCGCGCTACTCGCGAATGGTGAGCGTTGAGGAGATCGCAGGCCCGAAAAATGACTTCAACCTCAACCTGCCGCGTTACATCGACAGCACTGAACCGGAGGATATCCAGGACATTGACGGCCACCTGCATGGCGGCATTTCGGAACGCGATATCGACGCCCTCGACCGCTATTGGAAGATCATACCCACGGTGAGGAGCGAGTTATTCGAGTCTGCCGGCCGTCCCGGCTACTGGCTGTTGAAGCTCCCCCTCGCCGAGGTGAAGCCCGCCATTTTTGGCCATGCCGAGTTCAACGCGTTCATTGCATCCGTGAACAGGCTTTTTGCCGCATGGAAGAAAACCAATATCCCCCGCCTTAAAGCCTTCGCCAAAGAAGACCATCCCAAGCCGTTGATCGAACAACTTAGCGAGGACCTGCTTGCCGCATTTCGCAAAGCCCCGTTGCTCGATGCCTATGACGTCTACCAGCACCTGATGGATTACTGGGCGGAGACCATGCAGGATGACTGTTACCTCATCGCCGCCGACGGCTGGAAGGTCGGCGCCCAGCCGCGCGAGATCATTCAGGTTAAGAACAAGGACAACAAACTCATCTGGCCCGAAGCCCACGACTTCAAGAAGGGCAAGCGCCGGTTCAAGTCCGACCTGATCCCCGCCGCGATCCTCATCGCGCGTTATTTTGTCGCGGAGCGTAACGCCATCGAAGTCCTTGAATCCGAGCTTGCCGGCATCGAACGGCAACTGGACGAAATGCTCGAGGATAACAGCGGCGAGGAAGGCCTGCTCGCCGAAGTCATCGAAGGCGAAGGCGAGAAGCAGAAAGTCGCCGCCAAGGCGGTGAAAGCCCGACTCAAGGAAATCGGTGACGACGAAGACTATGCGGACGAGCGAAAGGCGCTCGAACAGTACGCCGCTTTGTTGGACAAACAGGCCGACGCCAAGGTCCGGCTCAAGGCCGCGCAGGGCGACCTGGACGCCAAACTCGACGCCAAGTATCCGACCCTCACGGAAGACGAAATCAAGACCCTTGTCGTGGACGACAAATGGCTGACCGTCTTCGCCGCCGCATTGCAGGGCGAACTCGGGCGCATCTCACAGACCCTCACAGACCGCATCCGTCAGCTTGCTGAACGGTACAGCACCCCGTTACCGCAGCTCATGACTGAACTGGGAGTGTTGGCTGGCAGGATTGCGCAGCATTTGGCGAAAATGGGGGTGACTGAGCCGTGACCCTTAACTCCACTCCACCTACGGCTTGGCAACGCAAAACGATTTCAGACCTCTTCGTGGTGCAGGCCGCCGGAGACATTGACTGGTCACGGTGGAATCGTGAACAGGACTCGGATCATCCGTTTCCAGTCTACGCGAACGGACGCGCTTCTGCTGGACTTCATGGTTACGCCAGCTATGCGGTTGAACAGGGCGATGCTATTACCCTCACAGCTCGCGGAACGCCGGGCGAACTAGGGTTCTCGTTTTTTCGAGCGTCTGCTTTTACGCCGATTGGCCGTCTCTTGGTTCTGCGGTCGAAGGGCGTAGCCGATGCTCGCTTCTACGCGAGCTACATAAACGGTGCTGTTCAATTCGCCCAGGAGAACACTGGGGTCGCACAGCTTACGGCTCCACAGGTTGCGCGTTGCCAAGTCGATGTCCCTCCGCTTTCCGAACAACGGGCCATCGCGGAGGCGTTGAGCGATGTGGATGCGTTGCTGGGCGGACTGGACCGGCTCATCGCCAAGAAGCGCGACCTCAAAAAGGCTGCCATGCAGCAACTCCTCACCGGCCAAATCCGGCTCCCAGGTTTCAGTGGAGAGTGGGAACGCGCGGAGATCGGTCAAGTCACGTTCATTCGGAACGAGAGGGTGCTCGCAGCATCAGCTCCTGCCGGAGCGCGCTGCGTGGAACTCGAGCACATCGGTCAGGCGACAGGCAGACTGCTCGGAACGGTTGCAGCATCTGGTGCCTCAGCCAAGTACTCATTCAAGCCCGGCGACATCCTCTTCGGACGGCTTCGCGCATATCTTAGGAAGTACTGGCTAGCGACTTTCGAGGGAGTTTGCTCGACTGAGATTTGGCCTCTTGTTCCGAGAGAGGGGCGGACCTGTTCCGGGTTTCTTCATCTTCTTGTGCAAACAAGTGCGTTCGTCGATGCAGCGTCAATTTCCTACGGCACGCACATGCCTCGCTCGGATTGGGCAGTCTTGCGGAAGCTGGAAGTGTCTCTTCCCGCGGTACCCGAACAAACCGCGATCGCCGAGGTGCTGACGGAGATGGATGAGGAGCTGGCGGCGTTGGAGCGGCGGCGGGAGAAGACGCGCGCGTTGAAACAGGCGATGATGCAGGAGTTGCTGACCGGGAGGACGCGGCTCGTATGAAGATCCAGAACATTAACGGCCATCACTACCGACTTCCAAATGAGTTGAGCGACTTCAAGCTGAAGATGTATGTGCATCTGATAAACTGGAAATGGGCGCAAGGAATTAAAGCTCCGGGCCATAATGAGCACAAAGGAGAGCTGCTTCCTTATGACGCAATTTTGCCTGATGATTATGTGGCAGAAAAGAGAATGCCTCACATCTACCAATCGAGCGTGAAGCATCTTCTCGCGCACCACGAGCGGAACCCGTTTCGCTATCACCCGCATTTCTATCACATGTCCAGCTCACAGGCCGCGAACATCAATCTCTTCCTGCCGATCCTTCACCATGACAACGCAAGCGCTATCCTTGCAGGCATCCAGGGTGCACCAAAGGACTTCATGACACTAGACAAGTGCAGTCTGGATAACGGCTATTGTCTTGAGTTCTGGGGCGGGAATTTCGGAGAGGACAAAAAGAACAAAGGACCGTTGGGGGACAAATCAGCCCGGTCAGGAACCGATGCGGATATTGCGATTGCCTATCACAACAAGCTGGGCGAACTCTGCCTCTGGCTGATTGAGCATAAGCTCACCGAGGAGGAATTCAGCACATGCGGCGGGTTTAAGAGCGATCGGCGGCAATCCTGCCATGATTGCACACGCAACTTCACCCAGATCATCAACAACAAAGACACCTGCTATCAGCATGCCGTTCGCCTTTTCAAATATTGGGACATCACCGCCACCAACGATGCATTCTTTGCAAATGCACCAACTGAAGCAGGATGCCCCTTCCAAGGCGGCATGAACCAACTCTGGCGCAATCAATTGCTTGGGCTGGCGATCGAGAACGAAGGCAAGGAGTTCAAGCACGCACATTTTTCCGTGGTCCACCACCCGGCGAATACGGCCCTTAAAGGTTCGTTGGACGGCTTCAAAGCCCTGATCGCAAACAATCCAAAGTTCTCCGTCTTTACGTCATCCGATGTGCTGCGCGCTGCGGAGAAGTTGCAGGACGATGCACTCAACGCATGGGCAACATGGTATCGAAACCTTTATATGCTATGAACACACTGCCCATGACAAATGTACCCATGGCATTGGCGGCGATGGAGCAGCAGCGCGAGAAGACGCGCGCCCTTAAGCAGACGATGATGCAGGAACTGCTGATCTTAAGGACGCGGCTAGTATGAAGACGCTCCGTCTGACCATGCAGGGATTCCCCGGCCGCCGAAATGGATTCACCGATTTGCGCTTCACCGAGTGCGCCCTCATTCGCGGGGTGATTGCCGCCGGTCGCAATCCAATGTTGCCAGTACGCCATGCAGACGAGCGTGCCCACATCGATTTCCTTGCCGCAGCAATCCGAAGCTCACTGGACGCTTCAGGCCCCACATTGAGGCCGACTGATCATTTTCAGAATCTCGGATCCACAGCCAGAGGCAATAAGTCCTTCCACATCGGCAACGCGCTTTGTGCTCACGCGGCATACAAGAAACTGCATATCCCCTGGCTGGTGGACATGGAGAAACTACCACCACATATCCGCGTGCAGTTCAAGAGGGAACGTGCGCAGAGACCCGACTACATTGGGCAGAACGCTCAACAGAAATGGTACGTATTCGAGAGCAAGGGTCGAACTCGCAGGCCGCCACCGGGTGACCTGGAGGAATGGAAACACCAAGCCGAGACGATCAAGATGATCAACGGGGTTCAACCCACCCGCCATATCGTATCCGCGTCCCTCCTCTCTTCAGCCCATGAGTGGGAGGTCCTATGGATCGACCCGCCCTCCAATAACGGGTTCGGGATCGAATTCACTCAATGGGATTTTCTGAAAACCTACTATCAATCCATCTATGCAGCCCTGAATGAGTATCAGGAGAGCTGGAAGGAATCGCCCTTTGGACCAACGATCCATTTGCCCAGCGCAGGAGTCTTCGTCGGCCTGCACGCGGATATACTGAACGCCCTTAACCAAGAGACCTACGAGCGCATCTTGGAATTTGGCAAACCGAGGAGTTTGCCCAAGAAAGCCGGCGCCGTCGTTTTCCCAGACGGCATAATCGTGAGGATCGATACCGGCATCCATCGACGGCGTCGAAGACGCCTCATTCCTATATCTGGCCCGAATACCCGCGAGGCCCCCATGAAGCGAAACGTAAATCAGGCGGCGCCGATGATCCCTCGAACGGAACGCAAGACGCAGAACGGTGTCATTGCCCTTTTCACAGACAAAGCACGGCCGGACTGCCTCGGCTATCGGTACCTGGGGGACTGGCAGGATCGCGCTAACAACCGGCCTATCGAAGTTGAGTATCTACGGGCCAACCTGAAGGCGCGGGGCTATTCTGATGCCCACGTTTCCGCCGCTCTGCAGAAGCTCGAAACCGCTGCGGACGCCACGGGCATTACACTATACCAGGCCAACCTTCGCACCTACCAGCTCCTGCGCTATGGCGCGGACGTGCAGATTGCCGCCGGGCAGGCGCACGACAAGGTGCATCTGGTGGACTGGGAGCATCCGGAGAACAATGACTTCGCCCTCGCGGAGGAAGTGACCTTGCGCGGTGGCTACGAACGACGGCCGGATCTTGTAATGTATCTAAACGGCATTGCCATCGGGGTAATCGAACTCAAGCGCAGTTCTGTCGAAGTGGCGGATGGCGTGCGCCAGCTCATCACCAACCAGGAGGAGATCTTCAATAAGGGCTTTTTCAGCACCGTCCAGCTTGTCTTTGCAGGCAGCGATTCGCAAGGATTACGCTACGGGACTGCTGGAACGCCGGAGAAGTACTTCGTAGAGTGGAAAGCCGCACCTAGCGACGCGACCAATCTCGAGGCTGGTGCTTTGCTAGACCGGCCTCTGGCCGAGATGTGCGAGAAGTCCCGACTGCTCGATCTGATCCGGAATTTCATCATCTTCGATGCCGGCCAGAAGAAGGTTCCACGTCCTCATCAATTCATCGGAGTAAAAAAAGCCCAGGAACGCATCCGCCAGCAGGAAGGTGGCGTAATCTGGCATACGCAGGGCAGCGGCAAGAGCATTCTGATGGTGCTGATTGCCAAATGGCTACTGGAACACGATCCCGAGGCCCGAGTACTCATCATCACCGACCGCGACGAGCTGGATAAGCAGATCGAGGGCGTCATGAAGAACGCGGGCGTTGTCAGCGAGAACTCGCCTTCACCACGCATCACCTCGCGCGCAGAGTTCGTGGCTAAACTCTCCGCCACAACGCCCCGCCTCTTGTGCGCGCTCGTTCACAAGTTCGATCCTGCCGATCTGAACGGCCCACCTCCGCATGTCCACGGGCGGTTCTATGTATTTGTCGACGAATGTCACCGCACACAGGGCGGCGACATGAATAAGCAGATGAAGCGCTGGCTCGCCAGCGCCATCTTCATCGGCTTCACCGGCACCCCGCTCCTGCTCACCGACAAGCAGACTACGCGAGAGATATTCGGGACCTACATCCACACCTACAAGTTCCATGAAGGCGTGGCGGACAAGGTCATCCTCGATCTGAAATACGAAGCGCGCGATGTGCCCCAGCGCCTCACATCCAAGAAGGCCATCGATGCGTGGTTCGAGCAAAAAACCAAAGGGCTGAACAATTTCCAGAAAGCGGTCCTGCGCAAGCGGTGGGCAACGATGGAAGAACTGATGAGCGCAGGCGAGCGAAAGCAGCGGATCATCGCCGACATCATCGAAGACTTCAGCCTGAAGCCCCGTCTCAACAACAACCGAGGAACCGCGATCCTGGTCGCCGCGTCCATCTACGACTCATGCCACTACTACCGACTATTTCTGAACACGCCCTTCGCCGGATACTGCGGCATCATCACCTCCTACGAGCCCAATCACAACGCCATATCCCGCGAACCGCCGAACAGCGATGAGCGCTACAAGTTCGACACCTACACGCAGCACGTTCTGAAGAAGGGACAGACGACCAAAGCTTACGAGGACGAGATGAAGCGGCGCTTCATCGAGGAACCCGCCAATTGCAAGCTGCTGATTGTGGTGAGCAAGCTCCTGACGGGCTTCGACGCACCAAGCTGCACCTACATTTACCTGGACAACGAATTATACGACCACAACCTTTTCCAGGCCATCTGTCGAACGAATCGGCTGGACGGCGAGGACAAGGACTACGGGTATATCGTGGACTACAAGGAGTTGTTCGAAGATGTGCAGAATGCCATCGCGGTCTATAGTTCTGACGAGCTGGAGATCGACACCGACGGCAGCGATGGCAACGTGATCGTCAAAGACTGGCTGGCGGAAGGCAGAAAGAAACTTGATGAGGCACGAGAGGCCCTACGTTATTTGTGCGAGCCGGTCCGCCCTCCCCGCGAGTTGGAACAGTACCTCCGATACTTCTGCGGCGACGCGGCCGATCCCAAGGCCCTGAACACGACCGAGCCCGTACGCATTTCTTTCTACAAGGGCGTAGCCACCCTCGTGCGCGCATTCGCGGACATCGCCCAAGATCTAGCAAGGGCAGGATACTCCGAGGCCGAAGCCACCGCTTTGCAGAAGGAGGTCGAGTTCTACGGCGAAACCCGCGTGGCGATCAAGAAGCACTCCGGCGAGGAACTGGACATCAAGCCTTATGAGGCGGACATGCGGCATCTCCTCAACACCTATGTCCAAGCCGACCCCGCGGAAGACCTCGGCAATCTCAACTCGCTTCCCCTCACGGAACTCATCATTGAGACCGGCATCAATGACGCCATAGCCCGCAAGCTCAACGAGAAGGGCCGGCTTTCGAAGAACGCGATAGCCGAAGGCATTATTAACAACGTTCGCAAAACGATCATCCGCGACCAGCTTACTGACCCAAGATTCTATGCGGAGATGTCCGTATTACTCGACGACTTGATCAAACAGGACCGAAGCAACGCCGCCGCTTACGAGCAGTTTCTGAAGAACGCCGAGGCCCTCGTGAAACGTCTCGCCACGAAGCAGCCGACCGCGGGCCTGCCCGCCATCCTACATGGCAAACACGCAGCCATTGTCCTCTTCAACAACCTTGCCACGATACCCGCCGAAACATTCAAGTGCCCAATGAACAGCGACAAGAAGGCCGAATTGTCTCTGCAAATAGACCTAGCCATGCGCGAACATGCCCCGGCAGGATGGAAAGGCGATGAGACAAGAGAGAAGCAGGTGCTAAACGCGCTATTTCCCATCCTATCACGCGACCGCACAGCGACGACGGCGATCTTTGAAATTATCAAGAATCAACCCGGCTACTAATGACCGAAAACATCTACATCGGAGATCTGTCAATCTGCGTTACGAAGAAGGACATCAAGCATGTCCACCTCTCCGTTCATCCGCCCAACGGCCGCGTGACCCTGGCCATACCCAGCGCAACCCGCCTCGACGTGGCCCGCGCCTATGCCATTAGCAAGCTCGGCTGGATACGAGAACACCAACTCAAGCTAAAAAGCCAAGCCAGAGAGACGCCGCGGTCGTTCATTGAGCGCGAGAGTCATTATCTTTGGGGCCGACGTTACTTACTCTGCGTCATATATCGTAATGTCGCGCCTACCGTTTCTCTTGACCACCGACAAATCGTCCTCATCGCACGCCCTGGCAGCACGCAGGCCAAGCGGGATGACATTATCCACGAGTGGCATAAGCGCATACTCCACGCGGCCGTTCCACCGATCATCCGCAAGTGGGAGACCAAGCTCGGCGTTCGCGTCTCAAACTACTTCCTGCAACGCATGAAGACGAAGTGGGGCAGCTGCAATCCACGCGCCAAATCGATCCGCTTAAATACCGAACTGGTCAAGAAACCCAAGGATCTGCTCCATTACATTGTATGCCATGAAGCCGCCCACCTACTGGAGTCAACACACAACGGGCGTTTTACTGCCCTGCTTGACAAGCATTACCCATCGTGGAAAGAAGCTCGCATGGAACTCAATTCTTTGCCACTCTCGGCGGAGCGGTGGAAGGAGTAGCACTCAATGCCTATCGGAGTTGGGCTATGGCGTCTAGGGCAGAAACCTGAACCCGTCCATTTCTCTCCAATGGAAGTCGAAAAGCGGTTGGAGGACATCATCGCAGAGGATCCCCTGATCCTCGGCCCCGACGTCCTTGTCATCGGGAGGCAGGTGCCCACCGCCTACGGCACGTTCATCGATCTTCTCGCCATCAACCGCGAGGGGAATCTGATTGTGATCGAACTTAAGAAAGACAAAACACCCCGCGAGGTCGTCGCTCAAGTTCTCGACTACGGCTCATGGGTGTCGCAGCTGGAGGAGGCCGACATAGCCGACATCTTCGAGAACTACAGGCACTCTCTCAACTCAGAAACTTCCGCGCCCTCTCTGGACGCTGCCTTCTGCGAGCGATTCAACGTATCCTCCATGCCCGAGGCACTTAACGAGTCTCACGAGCTCCTGATCGTCGCGACTCGTCTTGATGACAGCACTGAACGAATCATCGGGTATCTCACAGACTACGGCCTCGCGATCAACGCCGCGTTCTTCCGTGTATTCAAGGATGGCGAGCATGAGTACCTTTCGCGGGCTTGGCTCATCGCCCCCGAGGCCGCCGAAGCCAAGATAACCGAGAAGCGAGAGAAACTTCCATGGAACGGAGAGTACTACGTTTCATTCGGGCATTCAGAGACAGGCAGACATTGGGAAGATGCTCGGAAGTACGGCTTCGTTTCTGCAGGTGGCGGGGAGTGGTATTCGCGGACGTTAAGCATCCTTGAACAAGGCGGCCGAATCTGGGTCAACGTCCCCCAAACGGGTTACGTGGGCGTTGGCATCGTCAAAGAGGGCCCGGCTCGCGCACAGGAGTTTCTTGTACAAGACGCGAACGGTCACATGGTCCCCATTACGACACTACCGCTCAAAGGCAACCTCGCCCATCCAACGGACAATCCTGAAGACTCTGAAGAATACCTCGTCCGCGTTGAATGGATAAAAACCGCCCCTCTGTCGGAAGCTATTTCAGAACGAGGCTTCTTCGGCAACCAGAATTCAGCAGCACGGCCGCGCGCCAAGGCATGGCAACACACCACGGAAAGGCTGAAACATCGCTTCGGAATTGAAGAATAGCCATGGCATATCTAAGCAGAGCCACAGACGAGTTTCAGGAAGCGAAGGCGTTCAATCGACGGCTTAATGCTGTTAATGGCTTGTACCGTGTTTCCGCCCCCGTCGCCATTTACCGCATCCGCGCCGAACAGCTTCCCTTCTACGAGGCAAACGCCAGCGGCGGCAAGCCCGCCCCCCCAAACGACATCCCCCGCCTGGATAAAACCTCCGAAGCCCTGCGCGAGCTGGCAACTGAATCTCGAAAGAAGTCCGCACGCCAACGATGAAGCACAGAGGAGAGAAGGAGAAGCATGAACAGGAAGAATGTCATTACGGTCGTCGTGGTGCTCGCCGTGGTCATTGTCGGGGCCATTGTCTTCAAGTCCCGCCAAGAGCAGGCGCCGGGACAGCTTACTATCGGAGCAATCCTTCCGATGACAGGTGCTGCTTCCGGTTACGGCAAATGGATGCAGCGCGGTGTCCAACTCGCCGTTGAAGACATAAATGCCGCCGGCGGTGTTGCTGGCCGCAAAATCCAGGTGATCGTGGAGGACTCCAAATCGGACAACCGTGCTGGCGTAGACGCGGCCAACAAGCTGATTACAGTCGACAATGTGGCGGCGCTGGAAGTCGCCCTCACAGGCGTAACGAAATCAGTTATGCCCATCGCTGACCGGCAAAAGATGATCGTTTTCACATCTGCCACCGCACCAGGACTGACGGACGACAGCGAATACCTCTTCCGTAATGCCACCAACATCAGGAACGAAGTCGATCGCATGACCCGCGCGTGCCTGGGAACGTTGGGCATCAAGCGGGTCTCAGTAATCTCAGTCAATAACCCCGTTGGCCCCTGGGTAAACGACTACTTCAAGAGGGAGTTTGAGGCCGCAGGCGGCGAAGTGCCCGACGCACTCCTCTTCCAGCCCGACGCGACCGACTTCAGAACCCAACTCGAGAAGATTCGCCTGGGCAATCCGCAGGCACTGTACATCCTTGGATACCAGTCGACGGGGCTCATCATGAAGCAGGCGAGGGAATTGGGGCTTCAGTGTCAGTTCCTCGGTATCACGGACTTCGAATTGCCTGAAGTACTTCAGATCGCAGGAGAGGCGGCCGATGGCGCGATCTACACGAAGGCCGCTTACGACCCGGGATCAGAGGATCCGCATGTCGCCGCCTATGCGAAGAAATATGAAGAACGCTATGGTGAACCCCCGGAAGTCTACAGTGCTACCGTGTACGATGCCACGCGCATTCTTGCCGAGGCCTTCCGTGAAGCCGGGAACGATCCGCAAGCCCTGCGACAGTACATCCTCGCCATAAAAGATTATCCTGGCGCATCCGGCATTACAACGTTCATGCAGAACGGCGACGTGACAAAGCCCGTCCAGCTCAAGAAGATTGATGCAATTTCTTACGTCCTTATTGAGGAATAGCCTATGTCAAGTAAGGGCAGAGTAGCAATCGTAGTTCCTCCATCGGTGTATACGGCGCCATTTGGCTGGGAACATGCAGCAGCGGCACCGCTGGAAGGCGCCACCATCGCCGCCGGTGTACTTCGTAACGCTGGATACGAAGTGCGGGGCTACGATCTTCGCGCCCATCCCGAGGGCCGCTCCGACCTTTTGGATTCGTTGGCAGGAGTAAAGGCGGTGTGCATTGCTGGCACGCCGGACAGCTATCCGTTTGTGAAGCAGCTCTCCCTACAAATATCACAGACACCACATGGCAACGATGTTGACATAGTTATCGGCGGTCCATTGGCGACGTATTCACACAGCACGGTTCTTGAACATACGAAGGTCCAGTGCTGTATCATTGGCGAATGCGAATACTCGCTCCCTCTCGTGCTGCAAATGAACCCGGCGGAAGTTGGCAACATCTTTCCGATAGCCTATCGCGATATCGACACAGGTGCTATCGTTGGCCCCACGAGACATGCCAAACCCCCGCCAGTTCCGGACATGAACGACGTAAAAGTCGTTCCTGTACCGCAATACAGAGAAACGTGGGCTGCAAGCTATCCTGAAGACTCCAGCTATCCGCTCGTCTACTACGCTACCCAGCGAGGCTGCATCAATCGCTGCACGTTCTGCGCGGAGAATCGTAAATGGCGTGCCGCCTTAACTGATCGACTTCGCACCGATCTTTGTGCAATCGCTTTGGAGCAAGGCGTTTCCGAAGTTTTTCTAAGCGACCCTACATTCAACACTGACATCACCCATTGCGAGAACGTATTCGCAGTTATGTCAGAAATCCTGAAAGAGAAGCGTCAGTTCCGGTGGTCTTGCACAATGCGGGCTACAATGCCAAGCTCATCCGGAGGTGTGCAGGAGCCCGTGTCGGAGGATTTCCTCCGCAAGATGCGCAATGCCGGTTGTAAGGCGGTATTTGTCGGCATTGAGAGTGCAGAACAAAGCCTCCTCGACCAACACCAGAAGAGGATCCAGCTCTCCGAAGTCGAGGAGACTTTACGACGAGCTGCGAAGGCAGATCTTGAGGTTCATGGATTTTTGATTCTCGGCCTTCCTGGCGAGACCACCGACTCACTAGGCAAGACGGTTTCATTAGTATACCGCAATCGCTTCATCCCCCGGGTTCGTTACGCAATGCCGCTCCCCGGGACCGGATTGTATACAGAGGAACGCGCCGCGACACTTACAAGAGAAGATAAATTCGATGAAGGAATTCTGCGGAGCATATCCGCATGGGAGAACAAGCCTTCTGATCACCCGTACCAGTTTGCGGGGCGACCGAAAGGGCTGCCCCTGCAAACTGCGATGCTGTACGTATCTTGGCGGTCACTCGAGCTGCCTGATGAGGATATGTCTGACTTCGCGCGTCGTTCCCCACAGATTCGCAATGGGTTTCAGCGTTGGCTCAAGCACTCGGACATGAGGCTCAAACCTCTTTTTTTCCCAAATCCGGCGACGGAGTCGGCTATTCATGTTGGGGTCAAAGAGCACCTCGTTAGAGCAATAAACAAGCATTTTCACATTCCGGGCGTTAAAATCGGCCGAGTTTTAGTGCATGGAAGCATCCCACATCTTATTTGGAGCTCTAGCGAAGTCTATAGGCCCGTCGCATTCTTCTTTGGAGAACTCGACCCGCTCTGCCAGTCTTGTGAGAGGACGCCCTTTGACCCCCAGAGAGAGCATCCGGCGACAATCGTATCTCCATACTGGCGAAGGCAGATCCTGGGCATGGGAAACGCAGATCCGTTTTTCTGCCGCGTGCCGAAGTGTTGGACAGAATCGTTTCTAGCTGCACCTGACGCCTCCTGTTGGCGACATAAAGACTGCACGTTCTGTAATGAAAAACGCACAGCGGGATGCTGGTCCGCCCTCGAAGTCCTGTGTCTTTCGAGAATGCGGCTACGCCAATGGGCGTTGCGCAAACGAGAGATTCTCCAAAGTCCCGCCGCCAAGTCAGCTGTCGAGCGAAATATCTTGAAGCTTTTCAAGCCGGATTCACTGGCACGAGCCAGGAACCCAGGCGAACCACCTGACAACGTTAATACAGCATTCGAGGCACGGCAGCTGTTCAAGCAGTGTTTAGATCTGCCGGATGATAATAGAGTAGTATTCGGGGCGGATCAGAAAGCGAGCGATATTCGGAAGCAGTACATAAACGCCTTCGCGACAGAGGCATGGGAAAGCTCGCACGTGTGGACCGAACGCTTCCGGAAGCTTTTTCAACCACGCCTCGACCAGAAGGCGGAGGTTCTGAAGAAGTTCGCCGAAGTCGGGGGCAAGGCTACCGAACAGGCGCCCGATAACTGGCTTAATGAATGGGGGGCTGAATGGCGCGACAAGGATGCGAACGGTTTTGCTGAAACATACCGATGGCTATCGCAGGACTGCTCGGTTTTCATGGACGATATGGGGTACCCAGTCTTCCAAGGCGCGTTGCCGGTCGCCGGTCTTGAAACCGATATATTTCTGTATTTTGAAGTGACGAATCAAGGGGAGATTCCTGACCACGTATGGTCTGCCTCCCGAATGGCCAAAGAGCCAACGGGCGAGTCTTTTGTCCCCGACGACGACGGGCTGATCAAATACTGTCAGGCTGTGCTCCTTCCTTGGGTCGAACTCCTGAAGACGGCGGATGAGCGGTGGCAGAATCATCAAGCAGTGGATGGGGTATTTCCCGCCCCTATGCGAGCCGAGTTGCTTGCCCGGCACTATTCTCAAGATCCCAAGACCATCGCACAGTCGCGAACACACCCTTGGAAGTTAGATTCCCAACACCAAGCTGCCCAGCAGAACGACGACCTCCTGCGAGCTGTCACAAGAGCGGAGAGACTCTATTCAAGACGCGTCACCGAAGAGGAGGCCCCACCGGTCCCCTTGGCCTTGGCTACGATGGGGGATATGTGGCGGTTCTGTTTTCGAGACATTGTAAAACCACACTACGCCGAATTCGAACGCTTCCAGCAACTCCTCACTGCGATCCCTGAGTATAGGGATCACCTGACGCATTCGATTCAGGTCTTTCTTCTCGGGAACAGAATCATCGACAAACTCGGCGAAACCACAGCCGGCACTAAGCTCCTCAAGCTCTGGGACCGCTACAATCCTCGCCTGCCAGATATGCAGCACCAGAACGCATTGAACAGTGCAGAGCCTACGATACTGAAACTTCAATGGACATTGGCCAGCTTGATGCACGATTTCGCGTTGCCCGCATCGAAAGCTAACGAAGTGGTCGCACACCTCTTTGAGACCTTTCTTGGTATTTCCTCTCGCGGGAAACACGGAAGTAACGGTCTGAGGGAGGCGCTAGAGTCAGAGGACAAGAAGCATCGCACATTCCTGTTTGCATTGCTCTCGAAGACGCGAATGGGGCAGCAAGAACTGGAGGACCATGGCCAGCGCGTAGTGGACATCCTGCCCATGCTCAGCGAAACCACGTATCAACGCCTTTATGACGACCATGGGTTTCTCAGTGCAATATACCTATTCAACCAGCTATTCGAGAAGGCCCCGGGATGGTGGACGCTGAAGAAGGGCGTCCTTGACCTTGTATTCAGCTTAGTTCCTACGCAGGCTACCGCCGCCGGATCCGCCTATGAGAAGATTGCTGAAAGCATAGTTCTCGAAGTTCTCGACGCTATTGTGAAGCACAATGCATTCAACAAGGAGTATAGGCTGACCATCGATGATTCGCCTGCCTACCAGTACCCGGCGACATACTTTTCTGCGCGAGAGAGCATATTTGACAGTCCGGTGCCGGGCTTGCTCCTTCTCTGCGATACGTTCTGCGACTGGGGCCGTGTTATCCATGCAGATGATTTGAGCAGGCATGATCATCGTTCCCGGGTACTGCAAAGCAAAGAAATCGAGCGGCCAGAGTGCCTTATCACAGGAGTCATTGCCGACGAGGACCACGTAACAGTCAACGTCGAGTATTATTGGCGCTTACCTTGTACTCATAGCGCGTCTCAGCGCCTGTGGTGCTTGGATGAGATATACACAGAACTATGTGCCGAGATATGGCCGTACGCTCCTTCATTCAAACCCTGGAAAGGATGTACAAAGTGCCGCGAAAGGAATGAGAAACAACCTGGTAGGCGCGATCCTAGTAAATGCCCAGTTGTTCAGGGACTGGAGAGGTTTTTAAAAGACGTACTGATCGGCCATCCCCCGAACTATAACCGTCTTAGATTTCCTGCCCGCTATGATGACAGTTTCAATCGCATTCATCTTAACATCAGTTTCTATGGTCACACAATCGCGAAAGGGAGCTTGGGGGAAGGACTCGGAAGCCCTATCCCAAGCCGGTGATACGCATCTGCCATACGACCCAGGCAGTGACTCGAGTGCTGAGGATAAGGAGCAATGAACCAGTTGGTCGCCAACACAGTGATCGCCGCAGGCGCATACATCCTTAGCGGCATTGGTTTCGCGGTCATCTACCGGACGACCCGCTTCTTCCATTTCGCTCATGCATCCGCGATAAGTCTCTCCGCTTACCTCGGATACGCCTGTATCACCAGACTACAAATACACATCATTCCGTCCATCTTGGTATGCGTCCTCGCCGGCACCGCTCTGGGCTGCACTGTCGATGCTGCCGTCTATCGGCCTTTGCGGGCTCGTCAGGCAGGCCCCCTTGCGCTCCTGCTCGCATCACTTGGGGTCTATTTGACCGTTCATAATGCTCTTGCGCTATGGCTGGGTGACGACTTCAAGAGTGTCCGCATCTCCGCCGTTCGGGAAGGCTTACTCATCGGTGGAGCACGAGTTACGCCCACTCAGCTGGCGATCGTGGTTGCCGCCTGTGCTGCGGTCGTGGGCGTTGCTCTCTTCCTGGCCCATACACTGGCTGGCCGGCGGATGAGAGCCGTGGCTTCAGACCCCGCTCTTGCCGCCGCCTCGGGCATCGCCGTCAACCAGTCCATTCTCCTGGCATTCGCCATCGGATCTGCTCTCGGCGCCGTTGCAGGTCTACTGTTGGCCATCGACAGCGGAGTCTATCCGAACATGGGGCTCAATTCTCTACTCATGGGCGTCGTTGCCGTCATCGTGGGAGGGGCAAAACGAATTGGCGGAATCCTGGTGGGGGCCTTGCTTGTCGCGGGAGCCCAGCAGCTGGCTTCATGGCATTTGGGGGCGCAGTGGCAGGATTGTGCTGCTTTCGTGATTCTCGTGGCATTCCTGCTGATGCGACGAAACGGGATGGTGGCACTGCGATGAAACAATCGGCCAATACGGAGGAAGGATGGACTACCTCGCGCACATTGGCGTGCTGATCGCCGTCTACTCCATTCTCGCCGTCTCCCTCAACATGGTTGCCGGATATACGGGCTTTCTCTCACTCACGCACGCAGGCTTCTATGGAATCGGCGCCTATGTTGGAGCCCTGATGTCTCTGCATCTGCACACGCCACTGCTCATCACCCTTGCGGTTGCAGTCTCTCTTTCTGGCATATTGGGCGTTCTCTTGGCACTGCCGGCATTGCGACTGCGAGACGACCATTTCGTTATTACTACATTTGCATTTCAGATCATTCTAGTCTCATTCCTCACCAACTGGACGTCCATTACAGGCGGGCCAATGGGACTCGCCGGCGTACCCCATGCCAGTCTGTTCGGATGGAATCTCTCCACACAAACAGATTACCTGATCGTCACCGCCGCGGTCGCCGCCTTCGCCTGGGGTATTTCAAGTCGGATTGAGAAATCCCCCCTTGGTCGGGTACTGAAGAGTATTCGCGAAGACGACCGTCTCGCAGCAAGTGCGGGCAAGAACGTGGCCTTGTTCAAGATCCTCATATTTGCCGTTAGTGCATGTGTGGCGTCCACTGCCGGCGTGCTTTATGTCCATTACATTACCTTCGTAGATCCATCGAACTTCACCGTCATGGAGTCCATCTTCATCGTCTCCATCGTCATTCTCGGCGGTGCTGGGAGTCTCTGGGGACCCGTCCTCGGCGCCGTTGTCCTTGTGACCCTCCCGGAACTGCTCCGCTTCGTTGGCATCCCGTCTGCTGCCGCGGCGAACATCCGCCAGATTCTCTACGGGCTCGCACTGGTCGCGTGCATGCTCTGGCGGCCACAGGGGCTCATCGGCGAATATGCGTTCGGAAGGGCGGAGAAGCAGAAATGACCTCCTTGGCGGGCGCGCAATCCTTAACGAAGCACTTCAACGGCGTCGTCGCGCTGGCCGATTTCTCCTACACGGTCGCGGAGAAAGAGATTCTGGGACTCCTCGGGCCAAACGGGGCGGGCAAGACCACCCTGTTCAACGTGCTGACCGGGTTGCTCGCTCCTGACTCCGGTGACGCCAAGTTCAAGGGGACCGCCCTGCTCTGTCAGCCGGTTCATAAGATCGCGAACATGGGAATTGCCCGCACCTTCCAGAACCTGCGCCTAATCCGCCGCATCACCGTTCTGGAGAATGTCCTGCTCTGCTTTAAGAACCAGCCGGGCGAGAACCTGCTCAACGTTTTTTTTCGACCCGGCCTTTGCAGGCGACACGAAGCCGTCATTCGCGAGAAGGCCACGGAGCTGCTCCTGACGGCCGGACTCGCCGACAAGGCCAACGACTTAGCCGACAACCTGTCCTATGGCCAGCAGAAGCTCCTGTCGCTCCTGTGCTGCCTAGCGGCTGACGCCGAGCTGCTGCTTCTCGACGAGCCGGTAGCCGGCATAGCCCCCGAGATGGCGGAACGCATCCTGGCAATCATCGCCGACCTCCCGAACCAAGGGAAGTCGGCCATCGTCATCGAGCACGACATCGACGCCCTGAAAGGCATAGCCCACCGCATGATCTTCATGGATGCCGGCCGGAAGATCTGCGAAGGCGTCCCCGACGAAGTTCTGAATGATCCCCGTGTGATTGAGGCGTACCTTGACTGAAGCCCCCGCCATTCTGACGTTGACCGCCGCGGTCACCGGCTACGGCAAGAAGCAGGTGCTCTTCGGCGTCAACCTGGCCGCCAAGGCCGGCAAGATCACCGCCGTCATAGGCCCGAACGGCGCCGGGAAGTCCACCGTTCTGAAGGTCGCCCACGGCCTTCTCCCTCTCTGGTCCGGCACCGCCACGTACGACGGAGCACCTCTCAATGGCTCCACGCCGGCCGACCGGGTCCGACGGGGGATCACGTTCTGCCCCCAAGGCAACCGCGTCTTCGGCGAGCTCACAGTCCGCGAGAACCTCGATCTCGGGGGCAGCCATCTTCCGGCCAAGGAAGTCGCCGCCCGAGTCGCCGCCGTCTTGGAAGTATTCCCCCAACTGCCACCGCGCCTGAAGCAGGTGGCTGGAACGCTCTCCGGTGGAGAGCAGCAAATGGTCTCCATCGCACGGGCGCTCGTCTCGAAGCCCAAGCTCCTCATGCTGGACGAGCCCTCCCTCGGCCTTTCCCCGAACATCCTGAAAGATGTCTTTGAGAAGATCGTGGAGGTGAACCGCATCCAGGGCATGACCATACTGATTGTGGAGCAGAAGGTCCGCAAGGTCCTGACCATTGCCGACCACGTCTACTCCCTGAAACTGGGCAAAGTTGCCTTCTCCGGCCCGCCGGCCGAACTCATCAGCAACACGGATGTGTTGAGGAGGCTCTTCTTGTAGGGCCAAAGGATCGCGCCCTGTGAGAGGAGGCGTCATGCCTTCAACGACGACATGCGAGGCAAGTATTCCGGCATTTCTTCAAAATGGGCTTCTTCTTGATCTGGAGACAGCCGGAGACCATCTCACCGCAATAGGCGCTATCGCAGGGGAGCGGCTTTTCACGAAGAGTAGCCCTTTCAATCCAGCCCCAGCGCTGGCGGAACTCGACGCATTCGCGGATTCGTGCGGTTTTGTGCTAGGGCACAACCTGCTGGGCCACGATCTGCCGTTCCTGGCGGCGCTGGCTCCGGGGCTCCGGCTGCTGAAGAAGCCCGTAATAGACACCCTTTACCTGTCGCCCCTGGCGTTCCCGGAGAATCCGTATCACCACCTGGTCAAGGACTACAAGCTGGTCAAGGACGCACTGAACGATCCTGCGGCCGACGCTCGGCTTGCGGCCAAGCTGTTCACCGACCAGTGGCAGGCTTTCACAAAACTGGCCGAGAACGGGCCGGATGTCGCGAGTTTCTTCCGATACTGCCTGCTGCACGGCTCGATATCAGATCAGGGTCAAGACGGGATGAAGATGCTTTTCGACGCGCTAGGCATCCGCCCTCCCCCGAGTGCCGAAGCCGCTGCCGGCATATTCGCGCAGCAGGCCATGAACTTCGCTTGCATCAGCGCGGCCAAGCAGGTGGCCACCATACAGATCGGCAGCAAAGGCTGGCTTCCCTTAGCCTATGCCTTGGCCTGGCTCCGCGTTTCGGGGAATAACTCCGTGCTGCCAGCCTGGACGCGGTACCAGTTCCCGGCGGTCGTGAAGATCCTGAAAGCGCTCCGGGATACGCCCTGTGATGATCCGGCCTGCGGCTACTGCCGAGCGACGCACGATCCGGCAGCCCAGCTCAAGAAATTCTTCGGGTACGACTCCTTCCGCGCAAGGCCCGCCACATCCGATGGGAAGAGCCTGCAAGAACAGATTGTTCGGCATGGGATGGCCGACAAGCCGCTTTTGGCCATCATGCCGACCGGCGCGGGCAAGTCATTGTGCTATCAGCTTCCGGCCCTTGTGCGCAATTTCCGGCGCGGCACACTGACGATCGTCATTTCACCGCTCCAGGCGCTGATGAAGGACCAGGTGGAGAACCTGTCGAAGAAGACGGGCACCAACATGGCCGGGGCCCTCTATGGGATGCTCACCCCGCCGGAACGAGGAGCCACGCTGGAACGGGTACGTCTGGGCGACATCGCGATCCTGTACGTTTCGCCGGAGCAGCTTCGGAACAAGTCGTTCCGCGATGTCATTCGGAATCGTGAGATCGGCATGTGGGTGTTCGATGAGGCGCATTGCCTGTCCAAGTGGGGTCATGACTTCCGGCCGGACTACCTGTATGCCTCCCGTTTCATTCGCGAGTTTGCCGATGAACAGAAGATGGCGATCCCGCCGGTGGCCTGCTTTACGGCCACGGCAAAACTCGACGTCATCCAGGAGATCCGCGAGCACTTCAAGACAGAGATGGGTTTGGAACTGGAAGTGTTCAGCAGCCTCGACGAACGCCATAACCTGGCTTTTCAAGTCCAGGTAGTGTCTCCAGCGGAAAAATACGAACGGATTCACGGCATCTTATCCGAGGAACTCCCCTCCTCTGCCGCCGGGTGCGCCGTGGTGTATACGGCGACGCGGAAGGAATCCGAGAAAGCAGCCCAGTTCCTTCAGAAAAAGAGCTGGGAAGCCGCGGCCTTTCACGCGGGGCTGGACGCTCCGGTTAAAAGACAAATCCAGGACGATTTCATTGCCGGCAAGCTTCGGGCTATTTGCGCGACGAATGCCTTCGGAATGGGCATTGACAAAGACAACGTCCGCCTGGTGATCCACGCCGATATTCCCGGATCGCTCGAAAGCTATCTCCAGGAGGCCGGCCGGGCCGGCCGGGACGAACAGCCGGCCAAGTGCATCCTTCTCTACGATGAAAACGACGTGGAAACGCAGTTCAGCCTCGGCGCGCTATCCAGCCTGACCCGGCAGGATATCGCGGAAATATGGAGGGCGATCCGTAGGGCCAAGCGGAACAAGGATGGGCAGATCGTCATTACCGCGGGCGAGATCCTGCGCGAAGAGGCCATCAAAACCAGCTTTGAATCGACCGATCCGGGCGCGGACACCAAGGTAAAGACGGCCATAGCGCTGCTGGAACGACATCGGTTCCTGAAACGAGATCAGAATCGAACAGGGGTGTTCCAGGCGAGGCCGCTCGTGAGCACCATCGAGGAAGCCAAGGCCAGGATTGAGGGGTTAAACCTTTCGGAACGGCGGCAAAGCCAGTGGTTGTCCGTGATCCACCGGCTCATGAATGCCGAGGCGGACGAAGGAATGAGCGCCGATGAATTCGCCGAAATGGCGGCGTTCAGGCCCGCGGCAGCTCAACCGGCCGTCTGCGAGAGCGGCCCCACTTACGGGGCCGCCCGCGAATATTCAGAGGGAGAAACGGCCTATGTCATGAGAATACTCCATGAAATGGCCGAGGCGGGATTGATCATGAAGGACACCTTGATGACGGCTTTTGTCCGGCACAAGGTCGTCAATCCGTCCCTGGGCACATTTGAAAAGACCTGCGCTCTGGAGGCGGCGCTGCTGGGTCTGATGCAAGAGGAGGCTCCGGACCCGGAAGGCTGGCTCATGCTGTCGCTCCGGCGCATGAACCAGAACCTGCTGGACAAGGGCTTTCACTGCAGCCCGGAGATCATCATCAAGCTTCTCAACAGCCTGTCACGAGACGGCAAGGGCCTGGCCGGCCGGATGGGCAGCTTGGAGCTGCGCTACATCTCGCGAGATCAATATCGCGTGAAGATACAGCGGGAATGGCCCGATTTGCTCGGCTTCGCCGAAAAGCGGCGGGCGATTGCGGGCATAGCTTTGCGAGCGATTCTTACCAAAATCCCGGACGACGCGCCGGCATCCGCCGAACTGCTTGTGTCGTTTTCCGCAGAGGACATTTTCAAGGCGCTGGCCTCCGATATGGTGGTTGGCGGGCAGATTCGAGACAAGCATGCGGCGCTTGAGCACGCCTTGATGTATCTACACGATCAACGGGTCGTCATCCTACAGCAGGGCTTGGCGGTATTCCGCCAGGCCATGACCATCTCGATCCTGCCCGAAAGCAAGGGGAGAAGCTTTACCCAGGGCGAATACAGCAGCCTGAAGGAGCATTACAAGGAACGCGTGTTCCAGATCCATGTCATTGCCGCATATGCGCAGATGGCGCTCCAGAAGCTGGACCAGGCCGCCCGATTGGTGATCGCGTATTTCACGATGCCCCGGGAAGACTTCGTTAAGCGCTACTTTGCCGACAAGCGCGAGGAAATCGAGCGGGCCACCAGCGCAGCCTCTTATCGCCGAATCGTGGACGTTCTGAATAACTCCATACAGACGTCCATCGTGGCCGCCCATCCCGACCGGAATATGCTGATCCTGGCCGGCCCAGGATCGGGCAAGACCAGAACGGTTATACACCGGTGCGCCTATCTGTTACGGGTGGAACGCGTACCGGCTTCGGCCATCCTGGTTCTATGCTTTAATCGCAATGCGTGCCTTGCCCTGCGTCGCCGCCTCCGGGATCTGGTTGGGCCGGATGCACGCGGCGTCACGGTTCAGACCTATCACGGCCTAGCCATGCGGCTGGTGGGCGCCTCGTTCACGGGCAGAAACAATGGGAGCCGAGCGGAGCGACCCGACTTCGACGAAATGCTGGTGCAAGCCACGCGGCTATTGAAAGGCGAAATAGACCTGCCCGGCATGGAGCCGGATGAGCTGCGGGACCGGCTTCTGGCCGGTTACCGGCACATTCTTGTGGATGAGTACCAGGACATCGACGAGAGGCAATACGATTTGGTGTCCGCCATCGCCGGGAGGACGCTTCAGGATCAGGACAGCAAGCTCTCGATTTTGGCTGTCGGGGATGACGATCAGAACATCTACACCTTCCGCGGCACCAACGTGGAGTTCATCCGGAAATTCGCCGACGATTACAAGGCCAAGCCACACTACCTCGTCGAAAACTACCGCTCAAGCGGGCACATCGTATCGGCCGCCAATACGGTCATTGCCCAGAACCATGACCGGATGAAGCTAGAGCATCCGATCCAGATCAACCGGGCCAGACAGAACGATCCGCCGGGCGGCGTATGGACTGCGGCAGATCCCCTGGCCCATGGCCGTGTTCAGGTAATCACCGCAGCAGACCTTCCCCATCAAAGCGCTGCGGTCCTCTCGGAGTTGCAGCGGCTTCGCGGGATGTACTCAGAGTGTGAATGGTCTGATTTTGCCATCTTGGGAAGAACTGCAGAAGACCTGGCGCCGGTACGAGCATTCTGCGAACACCAGGGGATCCCGGTGGTTTGGAATGCCGATCGCGACAAACTGCCCTCATTGCCTCGGGTACGGGAAATCGCGGCCTATCTGGATGTCATGGCCGAGCATCGGTCTGAACTACAGCGACCGGAAGCGCTGCTCGAGCTGCTGGGGAGTGCATCTCAAGGAGACCTGGCCACCCGCTGGACGGCGCTGTTGCGAGAGATGCTCATCGAATGGGCCGAGGAAACGGGCAATGCCGAGCAACCGGTGCAGGCGGCCATGGAATTCCTGTACGAATCGCTTCATGATCAAAAGCGTGAACCCGCGACCGGTAAAGGCGTGTTCATGGCTACTGTGCATTCGGCCAAAGGCATGGAGTTCCCCCATGTTTTCCTGCTGGGCGGCTGGCAAGGCGGATCGACCCGGGCGAAGCAGGAAGAGGAACGTCGCGTCTACTACGTGGGGATGACAAGAGCCAAAGAGAACCTTTGCCTATTCGAGCGACAGGATTCAGAGGCATCATTCACCAGGCCGCTGCAAGGCCCTGCCGTGTTACGGCGCCAAGCCGCGCCAACAGCCGGGCTTCCCGAAGAAGTCATGCGAAGACGATACGCCCTGCTGACCCTGGCCGACTACTTCCTGGATTGGGCCGGCCGAAAACCCCCGGCACACACGGCACACGCGAAATTGTCCAAGCTCAAAACAGGCGATCCGTTGAAGCTGCGGGCTGCGGGCGAAATGATCGAGGTGGTCGCCGATGGAACACAGGTAGGGCTGCTGTCCAAGGCAGGTGCAGAAGCCTGGCGCCCTCGGCTTGATTCCATCGAGGAGGCAAGAGTCTTCGCCATGGTGCGGAGACAGGCATCAGACAGCGACGCGCCCGAGCATGCCGCCAAGCTACAAGCCCATGCGTGGGAGATCCCGATCGCCGAAATTGCTTATCGGAAATGACCGGGATAGCGCGCGCCGCGGCATCGGTCATTCATCCTATGCATGACCACTCCCGAGCGACGCCATGATCTCGTAGAAGCTTTCGGTCTTGATCTCGCGCCGGGTAGAGGCCCGGTCGGCACGAGCGGATCCAGGCAGTCGGCTTGTTTCGATGCCCAAGCGACCCAGCGCGCGGCCTCCGACCTCTTGCCGGTGTTAACGCCCTTTGCGCGCCAGTTCTTTATCCTCGCCCCAATGTAATCGCGCAAGGTCCGGCTCTTGGCCCAGGATTCCGCATCGGCAAGCAGGCGTTCAACCAGCTCGGCCTCACGCATCTCCGCCTTCTCCTGCTCCCAGCGCTCCGCGTCACGTTTACGGCGTTCCTCTTCCGCCTTTGCCGCCCGCTCATCTGCTTCGCGCCGGGAGATGCCAGCCGACTCCAGGCCCTCGATGAACTGCTTCAGCACATACTCAAGGGAGAACCGCCCGCCCTCGCGCCATGCCCGCCGGCCGTTATCGCTTGACCAGTCGGTCTTCAATACAAAGCGGCCCCTGACATATCGGGGATACCGTTGAAAGCAATAGGGAGCCCAGCGCCATTTTGGGTCCTGCCGCTCCGCTTTGGTCAGCTTGCGATCCTCCCGCTCGACCAATTCCTCGATCGCAATAGCGACCTCGCCGCCCTCGACGGTCACAATCGTTCTTGGCCGCTGGCTGTCGGTCACCCGGACAGACCACCCGCGTGATTCACACTCCTTGAGAAGCGTGTCCATCGCCCGGTACGCCCGCTGCCGGCTAGATTTTGTCACCAGGATATCCAGGCAGCCGGCGCCCGGGCGGAAGCGCCCGTAATCGTCATGGGAGCAGTCCTTGAGCACGTGGCGGGTCTGCCGGATCAACGGATGCCACCGCGTGACTTTCTCCGGGATCGGGATCCCGCGCTGTTTCGCCGGCCGATCGTCAGGCACATGCCCCGCGGATGGCTCGACGGCGATCTCCCAATCCTGCTCCGGGCTCGGCAGCGGCTTCTTCAGCGCCGCTCGATCTTCCGGGCTCCGGTTCCAGAAACCTTGTGCAGGGGTCGGAATGTCGTTCCGTCGACATAACCGGGAAAGGCGGCCATACGTGACCCCGAACGACCGGGCCACATCCCGCTTAGGCTCGGTCCACACGCGTTCGTATAGACTGACACGGCCGATGGTCTTCACATGCGCCTCCCAGGGTTGCCGCCTGTGCCTCCAGCCGTTGAGGCGCCCACGGACCAGGCCTACGCGTCACACCTTCGCCGCCAGTTTCCGCAAGCGCTCCTTGTCGGCATCCGTCGCCTGGCCTGCCGCCAGTTTCGCAGCCAGAGCCGCCAACTCCTCGGCAGGCTTCATGCGGACCTTCTTCCCGGTCAGAACCTTCGGCATCGCGCCGGCCAGTGCCGCCTTGAACTGCTCCCGGTCCGGCCGGACGTAGTGCTTCAGCACCACTTCGACGGTCGCGTGTCCGGTCACACGCCGGACCAGTTCAACCGGCACCCCAGCCGAAAGCGCCAATGCCACAAACGTTGCGCGAAGCGCATGCCAATCGCGGATGCTCGCAGCGCGTTGTCCGCAAATCCGACTTACCTGGATATCACATCCCTTTTACCAAAATGACGACCCGCTCCACGTCCTTCTTCCAGGTCTTGGCCGTGATACCATCCAGTATCTCGAGCACCTGCTCCTTCGGCGTCTTCTCGCCGTTGGTCAGCATCTTGGGCATGGCCGCCTGCAGCGCCCGCTTGAAGTCTTCCCTACCCGGTCGAAAGTAATGTTTCAGAACCACGTCCACGGTGGTATGGCCGGTCACCCGGCGGACAAGCTCCATGGGGAGCCCCGCGGACAGCGCCAGGGTGATGAAGGTGGTTCGGAACGAATGCCAGCCGCGAAGGCTGCCGCGTTTCATGCGCTGGCCGCTGCCGTTGCTGTAGAGGGTGCCGCGAACAACAGTCGGCACCGGGGGCCCCTTCCGGCGGACCACGGCGACCTTCAGCAGCGATTCGAGCTTGTTCAGGCAAATCGAGACCATGCCACTACTGATTCCGACCTCGGCGGCAACCTGGGCAACGGTCTTGCCCGACGTATAGCCCAGAAATACAGCCTTGAACCGCTCACGCCTGGCCGCCGGTATAGCCGCCGAATCGATTACCGTCATCGCCTTCTCGCGCAGTTCCTCGGGGGGAAGAGAAGGAAGAGGCTTTTTCTTCTCGTCCTCCTCATCCTCTTCCTCGTCCGGATCTTCCTCGACGAAACCAGCGGCCAACAGGATGCGCTTCAGGCGCGAATCCAGCACGTCGGGCCTATCCTTGTAAAGCCTGGCCGCTTCAGGGAAGACGTGTTCACCCTTACCCTTGCCATCGTGCAGGCGCGACAGTTCATCCCGCAACAGGGGCATGATCGGGATCTCGACCGTATCCCCGGTCTTGGAGGTCTTCACGGTCAGGAATCCCTGCTTCATATCCACCGAGGACCACTTCAGGAGGGCGCAATCCCCGCGGCGCATGGCCGTGCACAAGGCCGTCGTGATAAGGGGCCGCATCAGGTCGTCATCTCTCGCCGCCTCCATGATCGCGGTAATGTCGTCCGCGCTGAACGGCTCCCGGTGGATCGTGCTCTCCGTCTTCGTCGGCACCGTTGACAAATACTTCCTGTACGCATCAGAGCCAGGCTCCAGGTGACGGAACACCGAGCGCAATAGTTCCAAGGTCACATTCCAAGTCCGCTCCGACAAGCCGCGCACCTGTTCGTTGTCCATGTATGCCTTGACCTGTGCAGCGGTCAAGCCGGCCAACTCCTTGACCTTGGGATAGTGCGTGGTGATGTACTTGATGAACCGGGTGAGGACCGCCGTCCTATTTTTGACATGCTCCGGTGACGGCTCTTTCTTCCGAGGGATGGCCAGCCACGATTTGACCAGCTTGTCCAGCGGTACGGCGCGCACCTTCTCGCCCGTTTTGATCTCGACCAGGCGCTCGACCAGCTTGTCAGCGCCCGCCTTGATATGCGCATCCCTGACCGTCTCGTCGTGGACGTGCTGTGCCTTGCCTTTGGATTTGTAAAAGTCTGCGTCTCCGCCCTTGCCCTTACGATCTGGCAGCTTGCCCTCGACCGGCACCTTGAGCGCTACGACCCTACGCTGGCCACGGACAATAAAGTCGGCGTACCAGAACTGACTGGCCAAAGATCCATCTTTTTTTCGCCTCAACTGTAAAGTCATGGCCGCACCCCTACCCCCGTGATACCTGGAGAAACATACAGAAACAACCTGCCATTCTGACAGGGTTGTTTTACACAAGTTTCCAACACAAGGGCAAGGTACGCAAAAAGGACGGCACTGTCAATATACGCTTATTTTGTGGGGTATTTTGGTGCGCCTGCCGCGAGTTGAACGCGGAACCTTCAGCTCCGGAGGCTGACGCTCTGTCCAGTTGAGCTACAGGCGCGAAATCGTGTGAATAGTGAAGGGTGAAGAGCGAATGGTCAAGAGCGGAGCCTCAACCGTTCTTCCTTTCGAATTCCTTCATGAACGCCACGAGGGCGTCCACGCCTTCCGCCGGGAAGGCGTTGTAGATCGAGGCGCGTACGCCGCCGACGGAACGGTGGCCCTTCAAGCCCTTCAGCTTCTGCGCGGAGGCCTCCTTGATGAAGGTCTCTTCGAGGGCTTCCGAGGGAAGCCGGAAGGTGAGGTTCATGTCCGAGCGGCATTCCTTGACCGCCGTGCCCTTGTAGAAGGACGAGGTGTCGAGGACGGTGTATATCTTCGCCGCCTTCTCCGCGTTGAGCCGGGCCATGGCCTCCAGGCCGCCCAGCTTGAGCACCCACCGCGTGACCAGCGCCAGGATGTACACGGCGAAGCACGGCGGGGTGTTGTACAGCGAGTTTTCCTCGATGTGCGTCTTGTACCGGAAGATCACCGGCACCTTTTCGGAGACGCGCTCGGCCAGGTCCTTGCGCACGATCACCAGCGTGACGCCCGCCGGACCCAGGTTCTTCTGCGCGCCGGCGTAGATCAGGCCGAAGGGCCGGATGTCAAACGGCCGCGAGAGCATGTCCGACGACATGTCTGCCACGATCGGCACGCCGGGTTTCGGGAAGACCTTCCATTGCGTGCCCGCGATGGTCTCGTTGGACGTCAGGTGCAGGTAGGCCGCGCCGGGGGTGAATTTCAGCCCCCCCGGCGGCGGCAGCCGCGTGGGGATGTCCTTGGCCGTGTCGGCGATGACGTTGACCTTGCCGATCAGCTTGGCCTCCTTGATGGCCTTCGACGCCCACGCGCCGGAATTGATGTAGTCGGCGGACTGCCCCTCGCCCAGCAGGTTCATGGGCGCCATCGCGAACTGCCCGCTCGCGCCGCCCTGAAGGAACAGGATGACGTACTCGTCGGGGATGCCCAGCAGCTTGCGGAGGTTGTCCATCGCCTCCTGGTGGATGGCCATGTACTCCTTGCCGCGATGGCTGGCCTCCAGGATCGACATGCCCGAGCCCTTGTAGTCGAGCAACTCGGCCTGCGCCTCCTGCAGCACTTCCAGCGGCAGCACCGCCGGCCCCGGATTGAAGTTGAATACTCTCGCCATGGTCATTCTCCTCTGTTGCCTGTCGTAAAACGATTCCGCGCACTGTAACCGTCATTGGTCGTTACAGCAAGTCAAGAGCCGCGACTTCCCGCGAACTCCGCCGCCGCCATTTTCTTAAAAAAGAGAGCCGACGGCGCGCGCGACCGCTAGCCGGACCCCGACAAAACTTGGAAAACCCTCCTTTCCCTGCGAATCCGCGCATCGGGCGCGATTCCTGCTTAAAGCTTGTTGGACCAACATGCTTTTCGGGAGACCGGTATCATGATGAATGCCATGGCCGCTTTCTGCATTACCCTGCTGTTCTCGGTTTGGGTCTGGTCGTTGAAGCACGAACTGACGGAAATGCAGAAGCGAATCAGTCCGGCGGTTCCCGTGACTCCCGAACCGATGGTCGTCGGCAACCGCGCCGGCCATTCGGCCAGTTCCGGGTTGTCCACTTGGAAACTGGACTAGGTCGTCTCCGGACGCGCTAGCCGCGCAGGACGGATTCGTTCCCGACCAGATCGGCCGCTCTCCGTATCCCCAGCAGGAAAAGCGCGGTGGTGAACTCCCTCTTGAGCCGGGCCAGCAGCATGCCCACGGCCTCGGCGGATTCCATGGCCGGCCGCAAGAACGGCGCCGCCATGCCGCAGAGCGAGGCCCCGAGCGCCAGGGCCTTGACCAGGTCGATGCCGTTCCGCAGGCCGCCGGATGCGATCAGCGTCAGACGGTCGCGGCACGGGTTGAGCGCCCGCAAGGCGTCGGGCGTCGGGATGCCCCAGTCCTGGAAGACCAGGCCCAGGGGATCGTCCTCGCTTTCCGCGAGGCTATGGTGCTCGACGCGGCTCCAGGACGTGCCGCCCGCCCCCGCGACGTCCACGTAGCGGACCCCTGCGCGGAGCAGCAACTCGGCATCCTCGCGGGAAATCCCGGCGCCGACCTCCTTGACCACCACCGGCCGGCCCAGCGCCCGGACGATGCCGCCTATCTTTTCGGCCAGTCCCGCAAAATCGGTATCGCCCCTCGGCTGGACGGCCTCCTGGAGCGGGTTGAGGTGCAGGCAGAGGGCATCCGCCCCGGACACGGCCAGCGCCTCGCGGCATTCCTCGATGCCGAAGCCGCGGTTGAGTTGGACGGCGCCGAGATTGGCGAGCAGCAGCGTCGTTGGAGCATGCGGGCGGATCTCGAAACTCGCGCGGGCCGCCGGATTGGAAAACAGCACCCGCTGCGATCCGACGCCCATCGCCACGCCGGCCTTTTCCGCGGCGATCGCCAGGTTGCGGTTGATCCGCCGCAGGATTTCGTGGTCGCCGCCGGTCATCGAGGAAATCAGCAGGGGGAAAGAAAGCCGCCGGCCCATGAATTCGATTGAAGGATCCACCTCGGCCAGGTTCAACTCGGGCAGCGCCCGGTGCTTCAGGCGGATGGCGTCGAAGTAATGGCGCCGGCGGTCCGAGTCCGGGTCGGACTCAATGATCCGCAGGTGCGCCAGCTTCCGCTCGTTGATCGGATCCATGTTGACCGCAGATTACGCGGATGGGCGCGGATTACAAGCCCACGCCGGCCTCCTGACCGCCTTCTCTATCCGTACCCATCCACGCTATCCGCGGTGGCTCTTGCGTTCCAGCTTCAGGTGCGCGCGCATGAGTTCGCCGGGGTTGGTCTGGGCGGCGAGGAGGGAGAGTTCGCCGCACAGGACCGCCGCGGCGCACAGGATCGCCAGGCGCCGCGCCCCGCCGCCGCCCGCGCAGCCCATCCGCTCCAGGTGCGCGCGCACGAAAGCCAGGTCCTTGCCGCTGCCGACCGTCCCCACGACGAGATGGGGGATACTGACCGAAAAGTAGAGGTCTCCGCCGCGCGCCTCGGCATGGGTCAGGCCCTGGGAGCCCTCGACGATGTTCGCCGCGTCCTGCCCGGTGGCCAGGTAGAACGCCAGCAGCATGTTGGCGAAGTGGGCGTTGGCGCTCCGCAGCCCGCCGGCCAGCATCGTGCCGATCAGGTTCTTCTTGAGGTTCAGGTCGGCGAGCTTCTCCGGCGTCGTCTTCAGCAGCTTCTCGCAGACCGCGCGCGGCACGACCAGCTCCGCGATCACGTGCCGGCCGCGCCCCAGGATGCCGTTGACGGCGGAGGGCTTCTTGTCCGTGCAGTAGTTGCCGGAAATGGAGACGTATTTCAGCGCGGGGTACTCACGCAGGATCCAGTTCAGCATCGCCTCGGCGGCGCGGGTGAGCATGTTGTGGCCGGAGGCGTCGCCGGGATGGCCCTCGAGCCGGACATAGAGGAGGTTGGCCGCGTTCTGCACGTGGAGGTCGAGGAACTTCAGGAACCGGCTGGTCTTCTCGACGACCGCGGCGACGTCCGGCTTGCGGCGCCGCAGGTCGGCGCCGGCGCGGACGGCCTCGGCGGCGTTGGGCGCCTCGACGAGGACGGAGCGCGTCATGCGCTCGTCCACGACGACCGCGCGGATCCCCTCCGTCGCCATGCTCACGCGCGCGCCGCGGGCCACGGACGGCCACAGCGGCGTCTCGAAGGTCGCCAGGGGGACCTCAACCTCGCCGGTCGCTTCCGGCCCGGCCAGCCGGATCGGGCCCACCCAGCGCAGGGGAATGCTCGCCGCGTCCGTCGGGTTGTCAACGCTCATGGCCCCAGTGCATACCTTCTTCCCGGGCGCAAACAAGAAAAAATCATTTTGGGCTTCTCCCGCCGGGCCGCGAATCCTACTATGGCCGTCAGGGCGGTTGCATATCCGGGCTTAACCTCAACGGGAGGTTGCTGTGAAACGCATGCCTTGGCGGTCCTTGCTGCTCGCGATCGTTTCTCTCTCCCTCGCGGCCGCGCCGTCGGACGGCGCCTCGAAAAAGAAGAAGGCCGCGGATTCCCAGCCGGCGGTCGAAAAGAAAGCCGCCCGGAAGAAGACATCCCGCGCGAAACAGGAGAAGAAGAACGAGCCGGCCGTGGAAACGCAGCAAGGGGCGGCCGCGCTTCCCCCCGCCGAACTCACGGCGGGCGTCCAGTTCCGCGACGACGAGGCGGAAGGGCTCGGCGACATCCTGGTCCCCGCGTGGCGGTTTCCCTCGGGACTGCTCTTCGTCAATCCCCGGGCGACGCGGACGGATTCGGACGCCGAGGAGTACAATGTCGGGCTCGGCTACCGCCACCTGTTCCCGGGACGCGCGATCATCCTGGGCGCCAACGGGTACTACGACTACCGCGACACGGGGCACAGCACATACGACCAGTGGGGCGCCGGCGTGGAACTGTTGAGCCGGTGGCTCGACGCCCGCGCCAACGGCTACTGGCCGGAAGACACGCGCCACACGGTGGCCGAGGCCTCGGAGACCAGCTCCAGCCGGTCCACGCGCACCGAGGAAGGCTGGACCGATCCGTACGCGGCCGGCCACGAGATCGCGCAGTCCTACGTCGTCGAGCAGACCACCCGCACGACGACCACGACCCGCTACTACGAGCAGTATGAGCAGGCGCTCGACGGCTGGGACGCCGAGGTCGGGCTGCGGCTCCCCCTCCCCGTGCGGCCGGAGGTGCTCGAGCCCCGCGTCTTCGGCGGCTACTACCGGTACGACGCGGAGTACGGGGAGGACATCGAGGGCTTCAAGGCCCGCGTGGAACTGCGGCTGCTCGCCTCGGTCTTCCTGGACGCGGCGTGGTACGAGGACGAGGACCTGACGGGCAGCGACTACTACGTCGGCGGCCGGTTCACCGTGCCGCTGGACCTCGCGGCGGCTGCGCACGGGCGCAACCCGTTCGCGCCGCTCCGCTCCCGGCTCCGCGGCGAGGCGCGCGGCTTCGACGCCCGGCTGACCGAGATGGTGATGCGCGATCCGCAGATCCGGCTGGAGACCTCGGAGTTCATCGAGCGCGCCGACCTCGCGCGCGTGGACCGGCGGAAGCACACGGAAACCCGGCAGGAGGACTACACGCTGATGGCCGACGTGAACTTCGTCAGCGGAGACGCGGGTTCCCGCGGCGGAGACGGCACGGCGGAGAACCCGTTCCGCGCCATCCAGCCCGGCGTGGACTCGGCGTTCGGCGAACGCAACGTCTATGTCTACAACAGCTCGCGCGCCTACCGCGAGAACGTCGAACTGACCCCGGGCGTGACCCTGTGGGGCAGCGGCTGCCTGGTCCCCGGCTACAACGGCCAGTCCTTCGGCAGCGGCATCCAGCCGACCGTGGACGGCCACGGCGGCGGGCCGGCGATCAGCATGGCCAACCGCACGACGATCCGCGGCTTCCGGATCACCAATACGGGCCGCGGGGGAAGCCGGGTCGAGGACCTGCCCGTCTTCGGGCCCACGGACGTCAGCGGCGTCGGCGTGCTGGGCCGGGATGCCACGGACCTGCGGGTTGAATGCAACACCATCGCGGGCGCGGACGTGGGCGCGCTCTTCGCGCGGCAGGGCGATTTCAGCCTGGCCTTTTTAGATAACGACGTGCTCGACAACCGCGATGCCGGCCTGATGATCGGCGGCCAGGGTAGCAGCGGGACCTTCGACGTGCTCGTGGACGGGAGCCGGTTCGAGCGCAATGGCATCGGGCTGATGAGCGTGGCCTGGAACTACGACGAGGCCTTCCTCACCATCCGGAACAGCGCCTTCGAGCGCAACGGGGCGGCCGGGGCTTCGATCCTGATGGACCAGAACGGATTCAGTTCCGTCGAGATCGCGGATTCCCAGGCCGAGCGCAACGCCGGTCCGGGATTCGACATCAACATCACCGCCTCCGACGAAGCGCTCGTGGCGCTGTCCGGGGTCGGCTCCCACCACAACGGCGGGGCCGGCGTCCAGGTTCTGACGCTGGGCACGGGCCAGGCCGTGGCAACCATCGAGAACGTCCAGGCGCACGGGAACGCGGGACCCGGCATCGATCTGGCCTTCCTGGACAACGGGGAGGTGATGGCCAGCGTCAACCGCGCCCACGCGGACGGCAACGCGGGGCCCGGGATCCGGATCACCGCGACGGCGGCCGACACCGTGCTGGCCAGCGTGGCGAACTCGTGGGCCGCGGCCAACGGGGGCGGCGGCGTGGAGATCCTCGTGGACGACACGGCCATGGCCCTGGCGCTGGTCGGCGGCTCGCAGGCGCACGACAACGCGGGCGGACCCGGGTTCAACGTCCTGATCGAAAACACCGACGTGGCCCTGGCCAACCTGTCCGGGCTGACGGCGAACGGCAACGAGGGCGGCGGCATCCTGCTGAACATGCAAAGCCCCTTCGCGGCCATCGGGGTGATCGGCCTGCCCGACGCGCTCGCAGGGCTCCTGGGCGGGGTAATGGAAACGGCCGGCGGCTTCCTGCCGGCCGAGACGGCGATGCTGCTCGGGCATGCCGGCCCGGTCGAGGCCATCGGGAACCAGGGCTTGGGCGTCACGGCGATCATCGACGGGGACATGATCGCGGGCGGGGCGATATTCGACATCCATGCCGAGAACAACGTGGGCGGAGGGGTCAGGGGGCTCGTCACAAGTTCCAACGGCTTCGCGGTGGGACTCGGGGGATCTTCCGAGAACATCATGGAGATCGCGCAGTTGGGCGCCGATATCGCGGAGTTCTTCGGCCTCGATATCCCCGTCATGCCGTCGCCCGGCGGGCGGACGGTCGTCAATAACAACCTCGGCCCGGGAATCGGCCTGGGCGTCATGGGCAACATGGCCGCCGTCGGGGCCCTGGTCGGCGTGGCGGCCGACGGCAATCTCGGGCTCGGCGCGGGCGTGGCCACCCTGTCCGACGGAATTTCGGTGTCGGCCGCCGCGCGCATCCTGGCCCTGAACACGACGGGCGACGGCCTGGTCGTGGAGGCGGATGGCCCCACGGCGGCGGTCGGCGTTGTCGCCGACGTGCAGGCCCTCGGCAACGCCGGCAATGGGATCATCACCGACATCAACAGCGACGAAGGTTACGCCGCGGCGCTGTTTGCCTCCACCGACCCGCTCCGCCCGGTCGCGGAACTGCTCGGCGAGCTGTTGATAGGTGAGCCGCTGACCGTGCCCGGCCAGCCCTTCGGCCCGGTGATCGCGTCGGGCAACGGGGAGGACGGCATCGCGGCCCGCGTGAACGGCCGTGAAGCAGGCATCGGGTTGTTCCTCGACACCCAGGCCACCGGCAACGGGGGCGACGGCATGGACGTTTCGGTCCAATCGTCCGAAGGCTACGCCGTTTCGGCGTTCCTCTCGAGCGATTACCTCTTTAATCTCGCATCGGGATTCTTCGGGCCGATCGATTACGAGCCGCTGGGCGGGATCATCGCCAGCGACAACGACGGGCACGGCATCCGCCTGTGGCAAAACGGCCTGGCCGGCGCGTACGCCGTGCTGGCGGGCCTGCAGGCCAACGACAACGAAAAAGACGGCCTGAACGCCCGCTCGAACAGCGAGGAGGGCGACGCCATGACTGCGGTCATCGTCGCCGACGCCATGGACAACGGCGGGCAGGGGTTCTTCACGGAAAACAACGCAGGCCTGGACAGCCTGGCCGCCTTCGTCGGCGTCTGGGCCTCCGGCAACGAGCGCCAGGGCATCCGCGCGGTCGGGACCAGCGTCAACGCCAATGCCTACGCGATCCTGGCCGGCGTCGAGACCGTGGACAACGGAGCCGCGGGCGCCTCGGTCGAACTGGGCGCCACGGGGGACGCCGTGGCCTGCCTCACGGATGTAGACAGCTGTCTCAACGAAGGCCGGGGCGCGGCCGTCACGCTGAACGCCGCAGGCAACGCAGTGCTGTGGGCGGGTCCCAACGCCTTGAACCAGTTCAACAGCCAATACTCCCCGCTGTTTGGCGTGTTCAACCTGGCGGCCTTCCTGATCCCGCAGGACGCCGTCACGCTGGACAACAACGGGGGCGCGGGCCTGTACGCCGACCTGCGCAGCGCGGCCGGCAACGTCGTGATGGAACTGGAGGACGCGCGGGCGATCGGCAACGACAAGGACGGATTCAACCTTCAGATGGCCGCGGCGAACGGCTCGATCTCGGCTACGCTCCGGAATGCCGTGGCCGGCGAAAACGGCGCGCGCGGTTTCGACGTGTGGGCGGAGGGGGGCGGCGGCACGCTGGACCTATACCTGGAGCATGCCGAGGCCACCGGCAACACCAACGACGGGGCGCGAATCCGGGCGAACTATTCCGGGCCGGTCAACGTGTACGGCGAACAGGTCGTCGCGATCAACAACGGCGGGGCGGGCGCGCGGATGGACATCCTGGCCGGGGGGACGCTCAACATGGACTTCGGCGGCGGGGCGCTGGGCAGTCCGGGCCAGGGCCAGTTCTTCGGCAACGGGTCGCGCGACTTCCGCAATGCCGGCGCCGGAACGGTCTTCGCGGAACAGAACTGGTGGGGCGTCGATCCCCCGTCGGCCGGCCAGTTCTTCGGCGCCGTGGATTACACGCCGTGGCTGACCGAGCCGCCGCCGTGATAAGAAAGAGTATAGGTCCTATACGTCGCATAGGACTTATTCGACCTATACTTGACGACGGACTGGAACGTGGTAGTGTTCTTCGAAATGAGTGTTCATTTCATCAGCGCCGCGCGCACCGGAAAAGGCCCGAACGCCTCTTCCTCGCTGTTGCTCTCCCTTAGCGGCAACACCCGCGCGGCGGTGGGCGCGAGGTGTTGCTCCTGACCCGACCCGCTCCACGGAGCGCCGAAATCCCGCCGCGAAAAACGCCGGCGGGTTTTTTTATTGGAACGCGCCGGGAGATCGGTAGGCTGAACCCGTTTGAAAACCAAAGGAACGTGACCATGAGTGCGGCAAAGAACAGTGAAAAGAATCGCGTGATCATCTTCGACACGACGCTGCGCGACGGCGAGCAATGCCCCGGCGCCAGCATGAACATCCACGAGAAGCTGGAGGTCGCCCGGCAGCTGGCAAGGCTGAACGTGGACGTCATCGAGGCCGGCTTCCCCATCGCCTCGCCCGGCGACTTCGAGGCCGTCAAGGCCGTCGCCGAGCAGGTGAAGGGCCCGTATATCGCGGGCCTGGCCCGGTGCATCAACAAGGACATCGAACGCTGCGCGGAGGCCGTCGCGCCCGCCGGGAAGAAGGCGTACATCCACACCTTCCTGGCGACGTCGGCGATCCACCGGCAGTTCAAGCTGAAGAAGGCCAAGCACGAGATCGTCAAGCAGGCCGTCGCGAGCGTGAAGCACGCCCGGACGTTCTGCGACCGGGTGCAGTTCAGCCCGGAAGACGCCTCGCGCACGGAGCCGGAGTTCCTGGCCGAGGTCTGCGAGGCGGTCATTGACGCCGGCGCGACCACCGTGAACATCCCGGACACGGTCGGCTACGCCGTGCCCATCGAGTTCGGCCGGCTGATCGCGTACCTGGTCGAGCACGTGAAGAACATCCACCGGGCGATCATCCACGTCCACTGCCACAACGACCTGGGGCTGGCGGTCGCCAACTCGCTGGCCGCGGTGCGCAACGGCGCGCGCGGTGTCGAGTGCACGATCAACGGCCTGGGCGAGCGCGCGGGCAACTGCTCGCTGGAGGAGGTCGTGATGGGGCTGAAGGTCCGCGGGGACGCCTTCGGCCGCCTGTGGACCTCCGTGAAGACGCGGGAGCTGTACCGCACCAGCCGCCTGGTCAGCCAGATGAGCGGCATGGTGGTCCAGCGCAACAAGGCCATCGTCGGCGCGAACGCCTTCGCCCACGAGGCGGGCATCCACCAGGACGGAATCCTGAAAGAGCGCACGACCTACGAGATCATGCGACCCGAGGAGGTCGGCATCTCCGGCAGCGACATGGTCCTGGGCAAGCACTCCGGGCGGCACGCCCTGTTCGTCCACCTGGGGCGGATGGGCTTCCAGGTCGCCGAAGACCAGAAGGAGTCCGTCTACAACCAGTTCAAGGAGCTGTGCGACAAGAAGAAGTACATCTACGACGACGACCTGATCGCCATCATGCGCGAGCGGATCAGCGACATCCCGCAGGTGTACACGCTGGACTACTTCCACGTCGCGACGGGGACCAGCACGGTCCCGACCGCGACCGTCCGCCTGAAGAAGGGCGAGGAGGTCTTCCAGGACTCCGCCTGCGGCGACGGACCGGTGGACGCCACGCTGAAGACCATCGACCGGATCACCGGCACGCCCGGGACGCTGGAGGACTACTCGTTGCAGGCCGTCACCCGCGGCGAGGACGCCGTCGGCGAGGTCAGCGTCACGGTCGCGTTCGGCAAGGACATGGTCTCCGCCAAGGCCGCCAGCACGGACATCGTGGAGGCCAGCGCGAAGGCCTACCTGAACGCGCTGAACAGTCACCTGTTCGCCCAGCAGACGGCGAAGGGGCCGAAGAAGAAGGCCGCCGGCCGCCGGCAGGGACGGCAGCCATAGATATAGGTCCAATACGTCGTATAGGACCTATTCCCCCCGGGTTTTCCAACCATTGGGAAATCCGGGGCTTTTTTTTCCAATGATTGGAAACTTTTAGTGTGGTATTTTCCGAACATTGGAAAGCCTTCACCCCGGAGGACGCCATGAGCACGCTGCTGGTCAAAAACGGCCTGCTGGTCACGCTGAACGAACACGGCGAGGTGATCGAGAACGGGAGCGTCTACGTCGAGGACGCCCGCATCATGGAGGTCGGGCACTTCCACGAAAACCGGTACAAGGCCGACCAGGTCCTCGACGCCGGCGGCCGGCTGGTCATGCCGGGGCTCATCAACGCGCACCACCACCTCTATTCCACGTTCGCCTGCGGCTTCTCGCCGCCGGGCCAGCCCGCGGAGAACTTCAAGGAAATCCTCGAGCACCTGTGGTGGAAGCTGGACTTCGCCCTGACCGAGGAGGACGTCTACTACTCGGCCCTGCTCCCGCTGGTCGACTGCGTCAAGCACGGCGTGACGACCATCATTGACCACCACGCCTCGCCTTCGTGCCGCGACGGCAGCCTGGACCTCATCGAGAAGGCCGTCCGCGAGGTCGGCATCAACGCGAGCCTCTGCTACGAGGTCTCCGACCGCAACGTCGAGGGCGGCGGGGTCGAGGAGAACGAGCGGTTCATCCGGAAGTGCGCGGCCGCGGCGGACGACCAGGTCACCGCCCTCTTCGGCCTGCACGCCTCGATGACGCTCGGCGCGAAGACGCTGGAGCGCTGCGCCGCGATCGGGCGCGCCCACGGCGCGGGGTTCCATGTCCACGTCGCCGAGGACCTGATCGACCAGGAGGTCGCGCAGAAGGAGTTCGGCAAGCGCTGCATGGAGCGGTTCCGCGACGCCGGGATGACCGGCCCGCGCTCGATCTTCGTCCACGGCGTCCACCTCGACGACGGCGAACTGGACATCCTGGCCGAGACCCACTCGATCCACGTCCACAACCCCGAGTCGAACATGAACAACGCCGTCGGCACGGCGCGGCTCGCGCGGTTGTGGAAGCGGGGCATCCTGACGGGGCTCGGGACGGACGGCATGGCCTCGAACATGATTGCCAGCGCGCGGGCGGCGTACCTGCTGCAGCGGCACCTCGAGCACGACCCGCGCGTCGCGTTCGGCGAGTGCTGCGACATGCTGCTCAAGAACAACCGGACCATCTGCGAGCGGCTGTTCAAGAACAAGCGCGGCGTGCTCGCCGCCGGCGCGCTCGCCGACCTGGCGATCTTCGACTACACGCCCTTCACGCCGCTCTCGGGCGCGAACTTCTACGGGCACCTCCTGTTCGGCCTGTACCAGTCCCGCGTCAGCGCGACCGTCGCCCGCGGCCGCGTGCTGATGAAGGACGGCGTCCTGCCCCACCTCGACGAGGCCGCCCTGCGCCACAAGGCCAAGGACCTGGCCGCGAAGATGTGGAAGCGGATCAAGTAGGCGGGGCGAGGGCGCCTGTCTTCATCCGCGATCACGGCCGGTAGGCGCGGACGCGGAAGATCAGGCCGGTCGGACTCCCGATGGCGAAGGCGCCCTGGTTCATTTTGGGCGTCGGCGCCGAATACCATGCGCACCCTTGCCAGGGCCCGCCGGGATCACCCGCCCATTCCAGCACCTGATCGGCCTGGGTGCCGCCGGCCCACTGAACGTCCACGCCGCCGGGGGCGACCGTTGAGGCGGTGATGGACAGGATCCGAAGGTTGTCATCCCCCCGCGTGGGATCGGTATCCGCGATCCACTCCTCGCCGTCGGGCGAGTCATCGCCGTCGGTGTCGGGATCGTTCGGGTCCGTGCCCATGTCCGTCTCGGACGTGTACGCGCCGGTGTGGGTCTCCACGACGTCCGGCATGCGGTCGCCGTCGCTGTCCCGGAACTCGTCGCAGCCCATGTCCGGCGTGTTGGCCAGCCGCGATTCGCCGTCCGCGTCGGTGTCGTCCCAGAGCCAGTACAGGCTGCCGAGCGCGCCGCCGGCGTTGATGCAGGGCGAGCCGTGGCGCAGGTGGTGGTTGGGATAGAACTCCGGGTAGGCGTCGATGTTGCCGGCGCCCGGCCAGCCGCCGCCGATGTCGCTGTGGCGGACGACCAGCGATCCGCCGGCCAGGCCGTTGGTGCTGATCTCCCAGCTCTGATTACCCCAGACGATGCTGTTGGAGACCGAGAGCTGGATGTCGTTGTACAGGCGCAACCCGTCGCCGAGGTTGCCGGCCAGCGTGCAGAAGAGCGCCGTTCCCGTACTGGGCCCCGCCCACGCGATCGCCGCGCCGGGCAGTCCGCCCCAGCCGGCGGGCTGGGTGCCCCCGGTGATCAGCGTATGCGCGACGTGGGCCTGCCCGCCGACGATCCCCAGGCCGGAAGCATACGTCGGCGCGCTGTTGGAAATGAAGGCCGCGTGGCTGATGATGGTGTCGCAGTAGTCCAGGTGCATCGCGCCGCCGTTATGAGCCAGGTTGCCCTGGAAGCTCAGCGACCAGCCTTCGGCGGTTGTGTAGTAGGGCGCCTCGACGACATAGCCGCGGATCACGGCATGGAGACCGTACAGGGCGCCGCCCTCGTTGGTCGCCGCGTTGCCGAGCAGGTGTCCACCCACGAGGAGCAGGATGGTGTTTTCCACGAAGATCCCGCCGCCCTCGTCGGCCGTGTTGTTCTCGAGGCGATTGTGCAGCAGGGAGACAGGGGCGCCCTCCGCGCGCAGCGCCCCGCCATGGACCGCGCGGTTGGTTTCGAAGACGGCGTTGAACGCGGTGAAATCGCTGCCCGCCCCGACGTAGACGGCGCCGCCGCCCCCCCCGTTCGTGCTGACGCTGTTGCCCGCGAAGCGGGGCGTCGCGAAGGCATCGCCCGGCGGTCCGTTGGTGATCGTCATCATGGACGAGAAGAGCGCCACGGCGCCGCCCAGGCCGCTCGCGGGCGGGCCCATCGGGTTCGGCGCGGCGTTGTGCCGGAAATCCATGCCCGAGACCTGGAGCCACGAACCCGTGGCGTACAAACCGCCGCCGTTCCCCCCGGCCACGTTCAACCACCCGGTGAATCGCGTGAGATCGGCCGTGGTGTTTTCGAGGTAGAATCCTCCACCGTGGCCCTCCGTGCCGCACTGGTCGGCGCCCATTCCATTCGTGTCCGAGTTCACCGTGCAGGAATGCAGCCAGGCCCCGCCGCCGGCCAGAATCGCGTCGTTGCCCCAACAGCACAATCCCTTTGCCAGCAGGACCGAGTTGGAGGCGTACAGGCCGCCCCCGCGCTCCACGGCCGAATTGACGCCGAGGTAGCAATCGGCAATCCGCGCGCGCCCGAGGTGCCCGGTCGAGTTGAACAGGGCCAGGCCGCCGCCCAGGACGGCCTCGTTCTGCATCAGGGCCGCGCCGTCGCCGATCTCGACGAACGAGCCCGACGCCCCCACCCCGCCGCCCGCCGCGGCCGCGCCCGAGCCGCCGGGCAGGGCGAGGTTGTCACGAACCCAGCCTTGGAATAGACGCAGGTAACCGGTCTCGACCCAGATGCCGCCTCCACTGCCCTCGTTCGCCGTGTTGCCATACACGAGCGTGTTGCTGTGCACGAGGTCGCAGCGCCCGTCCACGAACGCGCCGCCGCCGGACCAGACCGCGGCGTTGGAGTAGATCTCCGTTGCGCCCGTGAGCTTGGCGTACGCGTCCAGGCCCACGAAGAGACCACCGCCGAACGTCGCGGCGTTCGAGTACACGCGGCAGTCCGTGAACTCGATCCACGACCGGTGCAGCAGGCTTCCGCCCCCGCACCAGAGGTTCTGGGGGTGGCCCGTGCCGCCTGTCAGGCTGACCCGGTCCACCCGCGAGCTGGAGTCGATGAACCACAGCGTCGTACCGGCCTGCTGGGCATCCACGACGGAGTCGCCGCCGTCGCGGGCGGTGAACGCACCGTTGTACCCGCCCTCCAGCGTCAGGTTCTTGTTCGAAACGATGACGACCTCGGGATAGAAGTCCGCCGCGATCTTCAGCGTGTCCCCGTTCGTCGCCGCGTTCACGGCGCCCTGAATCGAGAGATACAGTCCCCCGTCGTTCAGCCGCACCATGCCATGCGCCGCGGACGCCATCCACCCGCAAACCGCCCAGCATACGATTTTCTTCATGTTCCCCCTCGCTTTCCACAGGCGTAACCCCCGGGCCGGGCCGTTTATTGCCGGGGCGGCGCGACAAGGGGCCGCCGGCCGCCGACTCAACCGTTGGAGGCCGGAAGGAAGAAAAATTAATGACGGGCGACAACGTTATTAACCGGTGGAGAGAACCGCCATGAGTTCGATGAGCATGAAAATGAGGAACCTGGGCCGGTGGAACCGGATCCAGGCCCGGTTCATCGCCCGCCTGAATCTCTCCCGCGATCCGCAGGCCCTGCTGGCCTTCGCCTCCTGGTTCGCCTACTGCGTGGACCATCGCGGCCGGCTGCCCCGCCTGGCGGATGCCGCGCAGTGGAAAACCTGACAACGCCCCGACCCGACGCTTTCAGCGGACGCGCACGCCCAACCGGTAGAAGCGGCGCTCGTCGGGCGCCGCATTGGTAAACCATTGCGGAGCGTCCCGACCCGGAAGATTCGTCCCGCCTTCGACGGCCACCCAGGCCCCTGTCACCGCCGGGGCGGAGAACAGGTCGTAGGCCCGCCCGGCAACGCCCGACCATCCCAGCACGGGATCCGGCACCGCACGGAGGATCTCCATCGTGAAGAGGGCCACGCTGTTCGTGGCGTCCGTGCCCGCCGTCACCTCGTCCGCGTCGGCCATGCCGTCTCCGTCGGAATCGGCCAGCGCGTGCGCATACTCGAGAGCGCCGATGTCGTGCCGGTTCGTCCCGTCGTGGTTCCCGTCCAGCGGGCGCGAGACGCCGTCGAAATCGCCGCCGACCGCCGGCCGGTTGGTCCCCGCGTCCATCGCCGGGCTGTTGGACAGCAACCGGGCGTCGAAGGCGGCCAGCGTCATGCCGGCCAGCTGCGGGCTCGCGCAGAGGTCATGGGGACCCACCGGGCAGGGATCGTTCTTCACGCCGGAAATCACCGAGTAGTCGAGGTCGAAGGGCGTGGCCGGGAAGCCCTCGTCGTACGTCAGGCAGGTGTTTTCCCAGGGCTGGAAGAAATCCGTGTGCCCAAGAAACACGTTGTTGCGCAGATACACGGATTCCGAGCCGTTGCAGTTCGTGCCGGCACAGCCGGCGATGACCAGGCAATCGCCCTCGCTGGTGATCGTGCAGTTCAGGATGGACGCTTGATTGGTGGGCGCGAGGGAGAGCGACACGGCGTTGCCGCCCGCCCGGCAGTTATCCACGTTGAAGGTGAACGGCTGGCCGTCGAAGAAGGCGCAACTCCCCACCACGACGCAGTTTTCGATTTGCGCGGGCCCGGACGTCTTCAACTGGTTGCCGGCATTGCCCTCCGCCAGCGTCCGGCTGATGAGAATCGAGGAGCCCGGTTCCCGAACGTAGAGCAGATCCAGGCCGTCGGACGTGTTGTGCCGGAACGCGCAGTCCACGAAGATCCAGTTTCCGCCCGTCCGGCCGGTGCCGAACCCGTCGCCGTAGCCGCCCGCGGTCTGCGCCCAGCAACCCGTAGCCTGGCCGCCCGGCCAGGTCTCGCCGCAGCCGTTCCACTCGACGACGAAGCCGCTGAAGAACAGGGTCCCGGTGTTGCCGTCGTCCCCGGCGATATCCCCGTCCCAGCCGGACCATCCGTTGCCGGCCAGGCGCACGTCCTCGACCGTCCAGTCCGCCAGCCGCCCGGCCTGGATGCCCGTGTCCGCCATCCCGTGAATATCGAGATCGTGCAGGTACACGTTCCGCGCATCCTCCGCGTACAGGCCGCGCTGGCACCAGTCGCCGTACGGAAAACTGTCGCGCTCGCACGGGAGGCCGCCCGAATGAAACTCGACGCAGCCTTCGTGATCCGTCAACTCCAGGCACCCGATCTCCACGTTGCTCGATCCGGTCAGGTTGAAGATGAACGTCGCCCGCTCCGCGCCCCACAACTCCGGCTTGTTCGTGCAGCCGGACGCCCAGCTCGCGCCGAGGATGCGCGTCGGGTGCTGCGGGTCCGGCCCGCTCGGCACGGGCGGCATGGCGCATTCCCAGGGCCAACCGCTGTTGCATGCGTCCGCGCCGGGCGCGCCGTACCCCATCTTGTAGCTCCCCGGCCCGATGATCAGCGTGTCGCCGCCCGCGATGTTCGGCGCGCCGCCCGGCGGCAGCGCGCGAAAGGGGTGATCCCACGCGCAGGGCTGGCCCTCGCCGCTCCCCGGGTACGGCGCGTCCACCAGCCCATTGCACTGCTGCGCGGACCCGCCGTCGGGCCGCACGTAATACGTCGCGCCGGCGGCCACGCCGGGGACAAGGTTCAAGACGCCGACAGACAGCGCCGCGTGGACCATCATTGCGCGGACAGCCATGTTCCACTCCCCGGCGAAGGATTTCGCCTCGTTCACTGTACTCTTCTTCCAATCTCTGGTGGTACTACCCTCCTGTCGAAGGCCCTATTGCCCGTATTCCCGGCGATGCCGGCTTGACGCTCCGCCGGCGGGGATGCACGCTATCGCACAGCCTCCATCGAACGCCGGCAATACTACCGCCATGGCCGAGGTATCACATAGCGGGCCGGACGATCGGCTCGATACCGACTTGATCCGGTTGTGGCGCGGCGGCCACGAATCGGCCTTGGAAGACTTGTTGAGAAGATACCAGGCGCGAATATTCAGTTTCCTTTGCCGGATGCTCCGGAACCGGCACGACGCGGAGGACGCCGCCCAGGAGGCCTTCATCCGGGCGGCGACGAAGCTGCATCGGTTTGACGAGGCGAAGGGAACGTTCAAGAGCTGGATGTTCCAGATCGCATACCGGGAGGGCCTGCGGATGGCGAAGAAGCGCCGGCGGCTGCCGATCGGCGAATCGGCCTGGACGGAGCACGATGTCCCCGCCCCGGAGGCCGTGGACCCGGGCCCTTCGCCCGGCCGCCAGTTGGAGGAGCAGGAAACGGCCGCGCGGGTCGCGCAGGCCGTGGCCACCCTGCCGGAGGCGGAAAAGCAGGTCGTGCTGTTGCGGACCTATTCCGGGCTGCGGTTCCGGGAGATCGCGGAGGTCATGAAGACCCCCTTGAACACGACGCTCGGCCGGATGCACAATGCGTCCCAGCGGCTGCGGAAGTGGTTCGGTGAGGCGCCATGAAAATCAGCCACGAGGAACTGCTGTTGTACGCCGGCGGCGAACTGACGCCGGACCGGCGCGCGCGGGTCGAGGAGGCGCTGCGCTCCGATCCCGAAGCGCGCAAGGCGCTCGCGGAATTCCAGGAGCAGGAAGCGCGCCTGGCGCGGCTGCCGGTCCTCGAACCGGGCCGCGATCTCGTCGCGCCGGCCCTGACCGCGGCTCGGCGCCGGAAGACCGCGCGCGTCCTGTTCCTTTATCCCGCGTGGCGGGCGGCAGCCGCCGCCCTGCTGCTGCTCCTCGGCGGCGCCGCCTGGCGGCTGTGGCGGCGCGCGCCGGGCATCCAGGTCGCCCGGGATACGACGCACCCGCCGGCGGGCCTCGTCTCCGACGACGAGTTGGCGGTGCGCCTGTCCCAACTCCGGGCGGCCGTCGGCGGCCTGGCCCCGGCGGCGCCCGCCCCGGCGCTCGAACCCGAGGAGACCTTCGCGGCGGACGTGAAGGAACGCCTGGAAACCCTCCAGGGCCTCTGCCGTTCGCAGGTCGCCGCCACCCGCCCCGCCCGGCCCGGCGCCGACTTCGACAGGAGGATGCAGCAGCTTAAATCGCAAATGGATACGGCGCGCGAGGATCTCCTGAAGATCGAGATTCCGGCCGACGACGAGATCGCCGGCCGCGGCGCGCCGACGATACAACGGAACACGACAATAAGAGTCTCGCTTCGCGGGTATCCGCCTTTGAAAGGGCCCGCGGCCAGACCGGTTTGCCAGGAAAGGAGCCCGTCATGAAAAAGTTCGCGCAGTTCGTGGTGTTGATTTCCGGATTCTGCCTGCTGTCGCCGGTGGCGGGAGGGCAGGAACCGCCCCCGCCGGGAGAGCCCCCCCTGCCCTCGGAACAGGAAACGCTGGCCTTCCTCGAGACCAACCTGCCCGAGGTTTTCGAAAACCTCCAGCGGCTCCGGCAAAATGAGCCGGAGATATTCCAGCACGAAATCCGCATGCTCGGCCACATGGTCCGCCGCTACAACGAACTCAAGCGGGTCGCGCCGGAACTGGCCGCCGGGTTCCTGCGCGCCCAGCAGTTGGACGCCCAATGCCGGAAGGTCGCCGAGGCGCTGCGCCAGGCCCCGGACGAGGCGCAGAAGACCGCCCTGAAACAGAAACTGGAGGAAATGCTCAACGAAATCTTCGATTTGCGCCTGGCCGAGCGCGAACTGGAAGTCAAGAACCTGGAGCGCGAACTGAACAAGATCCGCACCATGCTGGAGACCCGCCGGGAGGCCAAGGGGCAGATCGTCGAGCGCCGCCTCCGCGACCTGACCATGGAGGTCGACGAGGCCATGGGGTGGTGGTAAGCCGGGCGTGCGGGAAGGCTTCCCGCCCAAAGAAATACGTGCCTTCACGGCGGCTTGACAAAAACCGGCCCGGCGGTCATGCTAGTTATTGGATCATCACGGCAACTCAAGCAGGGGGAAGGCCATGAAAAAAGTTCTGTTTCTTGCATCACTGGTCGCGGCGGCATCCGTACAGGCGTCTATAATTGTGAACGATTCACTCTCTGAAGTATTTGTCAGCGCCAACGGCACGATGGATATCGTAAGCATGGAAGTCTCACACACCGCGTCGGACCTCATCTTCACACTTGCCGTCAACGGAGATGTGACTAATCCCGACTGGGGCAATTTCATGATTGGCATCGCCAACATGAAAGATGCGGGCTCAACAACTGGAAATGGATGGAATCGGCCCATTAATCTCGATGCCGGATCGGGGTACGGCATGACACATTGGCTCGGGTCGTGGGTGAACTCGGGTGGCGGAGCCCAGCTTTGGACATACAGCGTAGGTGCAGGCGGGGGTACGGGTGGCAATTGGAGCGGCCCCGCGGCCTTGGCGGCATACAGTTTCGTTAGCGGGCCCACCAGCACGGTGACCATGACTGTTACACGCTCATCGCTTGGGCTCACAGGCAATGACACCTTCTACTTCGACGCCTACTCGTCCGGCGGTGGCGGCACCGACTCGGCGGTGGATGCCCTGTCGAATCCCAACCAGACTATTTCAGACTGGCCCAACCCGTATACCTCCTCCGGCACAACGGGGTTGAGCACATACACCATCCCCGAGCCCTCGACGGCGATGCTGATGGGCGTGGGCGCGCTGGTCGGGCTGGGCGTGTTCCGCCGTATCCGGCGCGCGTAAGCGACGGCCGCACACCGGCCGCCGATGTCCCCGGGCAAGAGAATCCTGTTTAGACTTCTTGCCCTGCTGCTTCCGCTCCTGGCCCTCGCAACGATTGAAGCCGGCCTCCGACTGTCCGGCCGCGGTGGCTATCCCGCGTTCCTGCGCGAGGTCGGCCGCCTGCCGTCCGGGGACATGCTCTGCCTCGTCGAGCCGGCCGCGTCGAAACCCTACTTCTTCGCCAACCCGGACCGGCCGGGTTACGCGGAGCAGTCCACCTTCGTCATGCCGAAGCCGGCGGACGTCGTCCGCATTTTCATCATCGGCGAGTCCGCCGCGAAGGGCTATCCCCAGCCGCGCAACCTCTCCATGGCCGCGTTCCTCCAGGAAATACTCAACTCTGCCTGGACGGACCGGAAGGCCGAGGTCATCAGCCTCGGGACCACCGCCGTCGCCAGTTTCCCGCTGGTCTACCTCGTCCGCGACGCGCTGAAGTTCGAGCCGGACCTGCTGATCTTCTACACGGGCAACAACGAATTTTTCGGCGCGTACGGCACCGGCTCCATCAACGCCGCCGGCACCCTCCCGCCGTCCGCCCTTCGGGTGCTGCGCGCCCTGCGCGGCCTCGCCCTCGTCCAGGCCCTGGATACATGGCGGGGCCGGCAGCCGGACGAGGGCGTGACGCTGATGGAAGAGATGATCGGCCGGTCCGCCATCCACGCGAATTCGCCCCTGCGCGAGGCCGCCGCGCGGAACCTCGCCGCGAACCTGGGCGCCATGCTGGACGCCGCGAAGGCGGCCGGCGTCCCGGCGATCGTATGCACCACCGCCGCCAACGAGTCGGACCTGGCGCCGCTGGGCGCGGACAACGAGGCGCGGGCGCGCTACCGGCGCGGGCGCGAGCAGGCCGCCGCCGGCGACCGGGACGGCGCGCGCCGGTCCTTCCTCGAGGCGCGAGACCGGGATCCCCTGCCCTGGCGCCCGACCTCGCAAACCGAGGAGGCGATCCGGTCGGCGGCTCGGGAAAAAGGCGCCGGGCTGTGCGATATCGCCGAGCTCTTCCGGACGGAAAGCCCGGCCGGCGCCACGGGCCGGGACCTTGTCGAGGACCACGTGCACCTCTCGCTGCGCGGACAGGCCCGCGCGGCGCGGGCGATGGCCGAAGCCATGGGGTCCCTGCCCGGTGCCCTCCGCGTCGATCCCGGCGCGCTGGCGGGGCTCCCGGACGACGCCGAACTGGCGCGGCGGCTGGGCGCCAACCCGTACGACGAGTATCGCGTGAACCACACGCTGCGGGTGTTGTACGGGGTCCCGTTCATGAAGCGCGCCAATCCCGAACTATTCGCCCGGCACAACACGGCCTGCCGCGAAGCGGAGGCGCGCATGTCGCCCGGCGTCCTCGCGGCGGCTCGGGAGTGGCAGACCGCCCGGCCGCACGCGGGCGGGCTGCGCCCGATCACGGCCATGATCGCGCGCGCGCTGCTGCGCGAGGGCCGGCCCGCCGAGGCGCTGCCCCTGTATGAAATCGCCGCGCGCCAGGTGCCGGAGTACACCTCGTGGCATCTCGAGTACGTCTACTTTACGCTCGCCTGCCGGGAGAAACTGGCCGGCGGCCTGTCGGAGGACGAACGAGCGGCCGCCGCGCGGGCGATCGCGCAGGGCGTCTTCCTGCTGGCGCACGGCGCATCGAAAACGGGGCTCACCGAGCGCTACGTCGGCCGCCTGTGCCAACTGCGCGGCGAGTGGGCCGAGGCGATCCCCTATCTCCTGGCGGCCCGCCCGAGCATGGATGCCGAGGACCTCGTCGCCTGCAACCAGGCCCTGGTCGTGTCCTACATGAAGACCGGGAAGACCGCCGAGGCGCTCGCGCTCGCCGACGACGGCATCCGGGCCGGCGGCCGCTTCGCGGGGATATACCGGAAGCTTCGCGACGAGATCGAACGCGCCGCCCGGTAAAAATGAGGGCGGCGCCCGGGGTGGAGGACCCGGGACGCCGCCTGGGGTGGAAGGATCAGCCGATGGCCGGAGAGCCGGTCTCCCCCGTGCGGATGCGGTAGCATTCCTCCAGGGGCATGACGAAGATCTTGCCGTCCCCGATCCGCCCCGTCCGGGCGCCCTTGATGATGGCGTCCAGCGTAGGCTTCACGAAGGCGTCGTTCACGGCGATCTCCAGGCGGACCTTCTTGAGCAGGTTCACCTCGACGTCCGCGCCGCGGTAGCTCTCGTGGTAGCCCTTCTGCTGGCCGCACCCGAGGGCGTTGGTGACGGACATCTTGAACACCTCGGCCTCGTAGAGGGCCTGCTTGACCGCGTTCAGCCGCTCGGGCTGGATGTAGGCGATGATCAGTTTCATGGTTATTCTCCTTTGATTCCGCAGATCATTGCGTCGTGAAGACCTGGAACCCGCTGTAGGCCTCCATGCCATGCTCGCCGATGTCCAGGCCGCGCAGTTCCTCCTCCTCGCTCACCCGCAGGCCGAGGGTCGCCTTGATGACCGCCCATACCGCCAGCGCCACGGCAAACGTGAAGCCGCCAACGGCCAGCACCCCGAGGAACTGGTGTCCCAGCAGCGCGAAGCCGCCGCCGAAGAACAGGCCGTTGCCGGTCGTGTTCGGCATGATGTCCGCCTGCGCGAACAGGCCGACGGCCAGCGTCCCGAACACGCCGTTGACCAGGTGCACCGAGAGCGCGCCCACCGGGTCGTCGATCTTCATCCGGTCGAAGAACAGCACCGCGAGCACGACGAGGACGCCGGCGATGAGCCCGATCACGATGGATATCGGCACGCTCACGAACGCGCAGGGCGCCGTGACGGCGACCAGGCCCGCGAGGCAGCCGTTCAGGATCATCGACAGGTCCGGCTTGCCCAGCAGCCGCCACGCCATGATCGTCGCGCTCAAGCTGGCCGCGGCGGCCGCGCTGTTGGTTGTCACGGCGATCCGGGCGATATCCCCGGCCGCGGCGGCCATGGTGGAGCCGGGATTGAACCCGAACCAGCCGAACCAGAGGACGAACACGCCGAGCGCCGTCGTGGACATGTTATGGCCGAAGACCGGGCGCGGCTTGCCGTCCGGGCGGTACTTGCCCAGGCGCGGCCCGAGCAGCAGGACGCCCGCGAGCGCGGCCCAGCCGCCGACCGAGTGCACCGCCGTCGAGCCCGCGAAATCCCAGAAGCCCAACCTCTGCAGCCAGCCCCCGCCCCAGATCCAGTGGCCCGTGATCGGGTACAGGATGGCGACGAGGATGAACGAGAAGAGCATGAACGAGTGGAACTTGATCCGCTCCGCGACGGCGCCCGACACGATCGTCGCCGCTGTGCCGGCGAACACAAGCTGGAAGAAGAACTTCGCCCAGAACGGGACGGTCGCCCAGCTGATCGCCGAGTAGACGCCCTGGTAGGCGTCGCCCGCCGCCGGGCTGTTGTCGGCCCCCGCGGCGAACCACAGGCCCTTGAGTCCGGCGAACCCGGAGCCGTCGCCGAACATCAGCCCCCAGCCCAAGATGTAATAGGCCAGCGAGGCGATGCCGAACACGATGAAGTTCTTCGCAAGGATGTTCACCGTGTTCTTCGCCCGGCACAGGCCGGACTCCACCATGGCGAACCCCAGGTTCATGAAGAACACCAGGCAGGCCGTAATGAGCACCCACAGGGTATCGAGAGTGATCTTGTAGTTCGCGACCGTGTCCGCCATCTCCTGCGTGAACACCGGCCCGGCTTCCTGCGCCCGGGCCACCCCGGCCCATCCGGCCAGCATCAGCAAAGACAGCCCTCCGACCGCCCACCTGTTCCATTTCATAAGCATCCCTTTCATTCCGCGTCTTTCGCCAAGCCATCCGCACCGCGCGGGTGACGCTACGCGCTTTAGCAGCGCTCATGCCAAGCGACGCGGGAAACCGGAGGAAAGCAGTCGCATCGATCCAGGAACCAATGTGTTACATGAAATGCCTAAAATTAACCAAGCCCGTTATAACATACTATATTGTATCATAAAATACATATATCTACATTTATGTATATCCAAACGAGGGGCGCTGTCCGGAAGGGAAAAATTCGCGCGGGTCAGGGGCCGGCGTGGCGGTTTTTCTGGTACTCGATGATGCGGCGCTGGAGGAATTCGGCTTCGGCCCGGGTGATGTCCACCTCGGATTCGTAACCCTCCGCGAGGGCGCCGCGGCTGCCCATCAGGCCGTACCGGGCGTGGTCGAACTGGGAGATATCCATTTTCCAGGTCGGGTCGTGGGCATAAATAAAGTGGTGAACGGTCCGCTCCTGAACGGCGACGCGGAAACGGTTCAATTGCGTCCAGCTGGACGCCTTGTTGCGGCGCAGGTTGTCGGTGATGACGGCCTCGTAGACCACCTCGGCGCAGTTGGACGGCACGTTCCACAGCACCACGTCCAGTTCGCCGACGGTCCGGCCGGTCTCGTCATGGTAGGATATATTGGGCAACGCTTGCATCTGGCTCGGGTCGAATTGCTCCTTAAACTGAACGGCGGCCAGCGCCTCCATGACCGTCCCGATGCTGGCCCACTTGAATCCTTGCAGGTCGCGCAGTTGCTTGAAGTAGAGCTGGACCAGGGCGCGGCGCTCCTCGGGGATGTACGGGGGCCACGCGGTGATTTCCGTGCTGGCGGCCGAGTCGGCCGCGGGTTCCGCCGGAATCGCCTCCGGGGGCGCCGGGGGAGCCCGGAGCCAGACGAGGGCTGTGACGATGGCGGCCAGCAGCGCCAGGGGCACCATGTAGACCAGCGCGCGCCGCAACAAGCCGGGCCCCGCCGGCGATTCGGCGGCGCCCTCCGGCTTCTTCACCGGGCTGATCTTCAGCATACCCGTGGTCGGGGGGACGGACTCCGCGCCCAGCGGCGTGATCTGGGGGCCGCGGACTGGCGTGACGATCTTGATGGTCGTCGTGCGCACCGTGCCGGGCAGGATCCGGCGCAGGGCGGTCAGGGCCTCGGCGGCGCTGCCCCACCGCTCGTCCGGGGAGAACGAGAGGGCCTTCATCACCCAGTTGCACAGGGAGGGCGGCAGGTCGGGCCGCCAGTCGCCCAGCGGCTTGACGTTGTGCTCGAGGTGGCTCGTGATCACGCCGGGGATGGAATCGCCCTCGAAGGGATAGCGGCCGGCGAGCATGTAGTAGCAGACGCATCCGATGGCGTAGATGTCCGTGCGCGCGTCGAGCGGTTGGTGTTTGAGCTGCTCGGGCGCGATGAAGAAGATGGAGCCGTAGATCGAGGTGTTGCCCTCCATGCTCTGGACGGTCGGCTGGGTGACGAACCGCGCGAGCCCGAAATCCAGGATCTTGTACTGCCAGCCGCCGCTGGGCAGCCGCGTCCGCATGATGTTCTGCGGCTTGAGGTCGCGGTGGATCATCCCGGCCTGGTGCGCGGCGATCAGCGCCTCTAAGATCTGCTGGGAAGCCTCGGCGAAAGAGTCGCGGTCGAACGGCCCGCGCTGGATCACGCGGTCCAGCGTCTCGCCGTCCACGTACTCCATGATCACGTACGGCCCTTCGGGGTCCACGCCGAAGTCATGGATGGTCAGGATGTTGGGGTGCTGGATGGCGGCCAGCGTCATCGCCTCGCGCCAGAGCTTCTCGGTGCCGGCGCTGTCCTCGACCAGGTCGTCCGGCGGCCGCCAGCGCTTCACCGCCACGAAGCGGTGCAGTTGGAGGTCCCAGGCCTGGTAGACCATCCCGACCCCGCCGGCGCCCAGGGGGCGGCGGATTTCATAGCGGCCGGCCAGCACTTTCTTTTCGGGCTCTTTGGCCATGACCCGGACTCGAGCGGCGATTTCCCAAAGCGTCGGCAGCATAGCACCCCGCAGGTCCGGCCGTCGAGCCCTGTTCCCGCGGGAATCGCGCCTTGACCCTCCCCGCCGCCGGATTATGCTCGCCTCGTTTTCAAGCAAGGCGGTGCATGGTGGCCAAGAAAAAAGGTCCGCGTCATATCCTCTGGGCGCCCTGGCGCATGGAATACATCAAGCGGCCGCGCGAGAGCGGCTGCTTCCTGTGCAACAGCCTGCGCTCCCGCGCCGACCGGGCGAACGGCGTGGTCCTCCGCGGCCGGACCTGCGCCGTGGTCCTGAACCGCTACCCGTACACCGGCGGACACCTGATGGTCGCTCCGCTCCGGCACGTCGCGGCGCTTGACGGCCTGACCAAGCCCGAACTCAACGAGATGATACGCCTGATGATGCGATCGTTGGGCCTGCTGCGGAAGGCGCTTCACCCGCACGGATTCAACGTGGGGCTGAACATCGGCGAGGCGGCGGGCGCGGGGCTGAAGGACCACGTCCACCTGCACATCGTGCCGCGATGGAACGGCGACACGAACTTCATGCCCGTGCTCGGGAAAACCCAGGTGACGCCCGTTTCGCTCGGGTCGCTCTGGGATCTGCTGCGGGGAAAATAGCCGGCCGCGCGACTCACGCCACGCGTCGGGCCAGGACATCGAGCGCCTCGCGCCGGCCGACGGGCCGGACATCCAGGTGGTATTCCAGGAACCCGCTGAGCAGGGCCTCGATGGCTTGGATCTGGCGCGCGGAGCATTTCGTGTTCAGCGGCCCCTGCGGCAAACGGGCCTGCTGCCAGCCCGCGAGCATGCCGAGCACGTCGCCCCCGACACGCGGGCCGGAAGACGTCTTGTCCACGCAGCCCGCACAGAGCAAGCCTCCGCGAGCCGCTGCGAAATCCGAGCGGCGGGAGGATGACGCCAGTTCCGCTCCGCAAGCGGCGCAGTTCCGCAGGCGCGGCGACAGTCCGAGCGCCTCCAGCAGGCGCAGCTCGAACCAGAATACGAAGGGCTCCCCCGCACCGGCGGCTTCCAGGTGGTCGAGCGCGGAATCCAGCAACCGGAACAGGCTTTCATGCGGGGCCTCTGGCGGAACCGCCTGGGCAACGAGGCCGGCGAGATACGATGCCGTGGCGGCGGCCTTCCAGTCATGCCGCAATCCCGCGCGCCATTTCAGCGGCGAGCATTCGCGCGCGATGTGCAGGCCGCCGCGCTCGCGTCGGTGATACAGCAGTTCACAGGTGTAGAACAGGTCGTACTGGCCCAGGAACAGGCTGCGCGCGCGCTGGCTGCCCTTGATCATGGTGACGATCCGGCCCTGGTCCGGGGTCAGCCACGACACGATCCGGGACGTGTTGGAGAAGGGGTAGAGACGCAGCGCGAGGGCTGTCGTTTTGAGGATCATGAGGGCCCGGCGCCGGGCGCCGTATCGCGGCCCTCGCGCTCCGCCCAGTTCTGGAGCTTGTCCAAGAACGTAGGCCGGCTGTCCGCGCGGCCGGGAGCGCCCGGGTACACCGCCCCGCCGGAGACCACGAGCTTCATCGCGTCCCCGACGCCGATGGGCATCTTGTAGGTTTCGCTCTTCGGCACGAAGATGAACAGCCCGGAGGTCGGGTTCGGCGTGGTCGGGATGAACACGGCGACGAGGGGCGTGGCGACGCCGTCGGGCAGGTTGCGGATGAATTCCGGCGGCGCCGGGGTGGTTACGAAGCCCATGGAAAAGAGGCCTTTTCGCGGGTATTCCACGAGCACGACCTCCTGGAAGAGGGTCTGGCTCTGGGCCAGCAGGGCCTCGCCGACCTGCCGCACGGAGATGTAGATCTTGTTGAACACGGGAATGCGGGAAAGGATGGCGTCTCCGATGCGGTACAACCGAGCGCCGATCATATTCCGGATCAGCAGGCCGAGGAGGAAGAGCACCGCCAGGAAAATCAGCAAGGCAATCAGGCGGAACAGGATTTCCGGGTAGACCTCGCCCACCTTCCGCGGGACAAAGGGCATGATCCGGTCGGTGATGAGGGTGAAGAGCCACAGCACCACGAAGACCGCCACCGCGATGGGCGTGACCAGGAACAGGCCGGTCAGGATATTGTTGCGCAGCGCCTTGAGGATTTTACGAAACATGTTTGCATCCCGATGCTGCCGGATACCTTACAGGGCTTCGACCAAGGAGCAAGAGGAAAGGCGCCTCCCGACAACCGCGCATGTGTGTCGCCCATCCCTCGGCGGGATCAAGCCGCCCGACCCTCTCGCACCGCCGCACCATCGATACTGGAATCCATGATCACACTTTTAGAAGTGTGAGCAGAACCATTAACAAGTCTCGCATGGCAATTATACGTATTATTCTTGTGTGCAATCTGATATGACCATGACCGCCATGCTCACACTTCTAGAAGTGTGAGCATAATACATGAACAGGGGACGCGGGCTTGTTGTGGTTTTCTTCCCGGCGGGCGACTCGGCACAATAGAATGGACGAGGAGAACGTACTAGGAGTATCAGAAGGGGAGGCTTGGCCATGAAGATGCAAGCGGCGGTCCGATTGCTCGCGGGCGCCCTCGCCCTCGTCGGCGCCACGGCGCGGGCCGGAAACGGCTCGGACTTTCTCCAACTCGAGCGCGACATTCCTTCGCTCTACCTGCTGAACGGTTTGTTCCTGACGCCGGGACAGAACGCCGGCCTGGCCGCCCGGCTGTCCGAGATGGAGCGGATGGAAACGGAGGCCGCCGCCCGGGTCGAGTCGCTGGTCCGGCGATACGGCGACGCAGACGCCCTCGCCCGCCTGGCGGGCCGCAACGGCGGCGAGGGCCGCATGGCGCGACCGCCGCCCGAACTCAAGGATATTCAGGCCCAGCGCGAAGAACGGGAGCGACAGGTCCGCGGCCTGGCGCGGGAGGTCTATGGCCTGCTGACGCCCGCCCAGGTCGAGATCATCGACCGCTTCACGCCCTGTTTCATCCCCCCCGGCGACTTCCGCGACCCGGTGCGCGTCGGGCAGGCCGAAAATCATCTCGGCGTCGGGGAGCCGATCCTGAAGCGCCTTCGCGAAGTTCCGGAATTCCGGCTCGACGAAGCCCGCGACCGCGCGACCGAGGCCCTGACGCGCTATGTGCTCCAGAAGCGCCGCGTGAAATACAGCGAGGAGGCGGAGGCCGGCGTCCGGAAGGAAATCGAAACCGCCCTCGACCAGGAGCTGCCGCGCATCCGGTCGTTGAGCGACGTGGACCTCGAACTGGAAAAGGAGGATATCCTGTGCCGCCTCATCCCCCTCGAGGAGCGCCCGGCTTCAACGGACGAACAGCTCAAGCTGATCGGCCTGTACGTGCTTAATCCCGGCTGCCTGGATGTCGTGCGAAAGCGCGCGAACACGCCGGTCCCGGCCGTCTCGCCGCGCGAGGCCTCGGCGCCACGGCCCGCCGATACGCTGGGAAGCGCCCAGCGGCTGAAGGCCGTCCGGCTGCTGGCCGGGCTGGACCTGACGGAGGGACAGGCCGATCGCCTGCTGCCCGTCGCCCGGTCCGCCCGCGACGCCCGCGCCGAGGTGCATGCCCGCGCCGAGGAAGTGAAGGCCAAGGCCCTGACCGATTACCGCCAACTCCGCGCCGAACTGGCGGACGGCAACCCCACGCGGGAGACCGAGCAGGCCTGCCAGCGCTGGCACCAGGCGGTGAAGACGATCTACGAGCAGGACCTGTTCGCCGCGCTGCGCCCGTACGAGGAGCAGGCGGAGCAGGTCCTGACGGCCAACCAGTCGGCGATGTTCGCCGCGGCCCCGAACCCGCCGTCGCCCGACCAGGGCGGCCCGATGCCCGCCCGCCGCCAGCACCACCTGGCCCTGCGGACCCTCGAAGAGGCCCGGGCCATGTCCCCCGCGCAGTTCCAGCGCGACGGCGCGGACCTGGCCGACCGCTTCGTCCGGGAATGCGTCGGCCAGGAACCGGACATGGGCGTGGATATCCCCACCGAAAGCGAGCGCGCGCAGGACGTCCTCGAAAAGGCCCGCGGGATGAGCCAGGGGGCGTTCCGGCGGCAATTGCGCGACCTGGTGGCCGAGATGAGCCCGCGCCGCTCGGCTCCCCGGGAAACCGCCTACGGGACCAAGTACGACCGGGGCGAACCGTTGCCGGTCCTGGGGCCCGGCGCCGAACTGCTCTTCACCGACGCCGGGGTGGAACTGCTTTCCAAGCTGGCGAGATGACCCGATGACCGCCCGGTATACACGACGCCAGTTCCTGGGCCGCTGCGCGTGCGGCGGACTGGGCGCGGCCCTCGGCGCCGCGATCCCCTGCCCCGCGTTCGCCCAGGACCGGCGCGCCGCGCGCTGGGCCGCGGCAGGCGACCTGCGCGAGGCGGCCTTCTGGGAGCCGGCCGGCGACGGGCGCACCCGGTGCCTGACCTGCCCCAACGAGTGCGTGTGCGCCGAAGGCGGCGTCACCGCCTGCCGCACGCGAATCAACCTGGGCGGGCGGCTCTACTCCATGACGTACGGCCGGCCCTGCGTCGTGTTCCAGGACGCGCTGGAAAAGAACCCGCTCTACCACGTCACCCCCGGCCAGGAGGCGCTCGGCATCGGGACGGCCGGCTGCAACCTGCGCTGCCTGTACTGCCAGAACTGGGAGTTCTCCCAGTACGGCCCGTGGGAGACGCGCAACATGAGCCTGGCGCCGGACGCGCTCGTCGAGCGCGCCGTCTCCCGCGGCCTGAAGTGGATCACCTTTTCCTACACCGAGCCCGTCGCCTACCTCGAGTATGCCCTGGACGTCGCGCGCCTCGCGAAACAGCGCGGCCTGCGCTGCGCGGTGGTCACGGGTGGATTCATCCACCCGAAGCCGCTGGCGGCCCTGCTGGAATGCGGCGCGGCGTTCAGCGTGACCCTGAAGGGCGCCGACGAGCAGTTCTACCGGGACGTCGTCGCGTGCCCGCGGGACAGCGTCTGGCAGACCATCCGCTCCATCGCGCAGTCCGGCCGCTGGATCGAGGTGGTCAACCTCATCGTGCCGACGATGAACGACCAGCCGGAGGGGATCCGCGCCATCGCGCGGTCGCTTGCGGGGCTGAACCCGGACATCCCGCTGCACTTCCTGCGCTTCGCGCCCGCGTACAAGCTCAAGCACCTGCCGCCGACGCCGCGCGAGACGCTGGAGCAGGCGCGGGATATCGCCATGAAAGAAGGCCTGCGATTTGTCTATCTCGCCAACCTGCCCGGCCACGAGGGCGCCTCGACGGTCTGTCCCGCCTGCCGGCGGACGCTGATCGAGCGGGTCGGGTTCAAGGTCCTGCGCAACGACATCCGCGGCGGCCGCTGCCCCGCCTGCCAGGCCAAGGTGCCGGGGGTGGACCTGGGGTAATTCAGCGGCGGCCGGGGCCGGCCGCCCTCCAGAGAGCCGCCAGCAAGCCCTCGTTTTCCGCTGCGCGCAGCCAGGCCTGCTCCTGCCGGAGCATGGCGCGGCGGCGGGCGGGGGTGTCGTCCACGGCGCCGGCCAGATGGTGGAGGCCGTGGGCGATGTAGAGCGCGAGTTCGGCCTCGCCCCGGGGGCCGGCCCCGCCGACGGCCAGGGCACGCTCGACGTTGACGATCACGTCGCCGCCCGGCGGCGAGATGTAGGGCTGGGTGATGACGTCGGTGGGCCAGGCCTTCCCGAAGCAGGCGGCATTCACGGGGACGATGCCCTCGTCGTCCGTGAAGGTGACCGCCAGTTCGCTCCAGGGGGCGAGGCCCGAATCACGGGCGATCCGGTCCGCCAGCCACCGGGTCGCTTTCTTCAGGTTCGCCGTCTTCAGAGAGATCCGGCTCTGCCGGTTGTGGAGGCTTAGTTTCATCCGGGGGATAGGCAATGCGCACGTGCAGCATGTTGGCCAGGCTGAAGACGAATGAGCGCCGGATCGTGGCCAGTTCCCCGAGGGTCAGCGGGCATTCGTCGAACTGGCCGTCCTGGAGCTTTCCGGCGGCGATGTCATGGACCAGGTTCTCGATGCGGGCGGGCGTGGGATCCTCCAGCGCCCGCGCGGCGGCCTCGACGGAATCCGCGAGGGCCAGGATCGCCATCTCGCGGGTCTGCGGGCGGCGGCCGCCGTAGCGGTATTCCTGGTCGGGGACCGCCGACTCGTTCGCCTCGCCCTCCTCCTTCTGCTGGCGGGCGCGGTGGTAGAAATAGGACACCAGCCCGTTGCCGTGGTGCTGCTCGACGCCGGCGGCGACGCTGGCGGGGATGCGGTAGCGGCGGGCGAGGCCGAGCCCCTCCTTGACGTGGGAGGTGATGATCAGGCTGCTCATGCGCGGCGCCAGGGTGTCGTGCGGGTTCACGCCGGGGCGCATGTTCTCGATGAAGAACTCGGGCTTGGCCAGCTTGCCGATGTCGTGGAAGTACGCCGCGGCGCGGACGAGCAGCGTGTTGGCCCCGATCTTCTGCGCCGCCTCCTGGGCGAGATTGGCGACGACTATGCTGTGGTGATACGTGCCCGGCGCCTCCATCGCGAGGCGCTGCAGCAGGGGGTGGCTCAAGTCGCAGAGTTCGAGGAGCGTCAGGTTGGTCGTCACGCGGAACGCCCATTCCAGCAGAGGGATCAGCAGGATGGCCAGCAGGGCGTAGACCATGCCGCCCGCCAGGCCCGTCCCGGCCTGGATCAGCAGCGCCGTCCGCGGCAGGCCGCGCACGGCGGCGAACGCGATCACCGCCAGGACCTCGGCCAGCCCGATCAGGACGCCGGCCCGGTAGATCCGGGAGCGCTGGCGCACGTCCCGCGCCGAGAGCGTGGCCACGGCGGTGACGAACAGGCCCAGGAGCAGCATGCTGAAGCTCTGGTCGAACAGGATCGCCATCACCAGGCTGTTCCACACGCCCACCATGAGGGCCGCCGGCACGCCGAGCAGGATCACCGCCAGCAGCGGCGACAGGGCGAGGGGCAGCACGAACTCGATCAGCGCGGGCGAGAGCAACCCGGTGCGGCCGGCCACGTTCACCGCGAAGCGCGTCGGGCCCAGCGAGACCAGCGAGATCACGATCAGCAGCAGGAGGAGCCGCGGGTTCTGCAGCAGCGCGGGGGACAGGACGTGCAGCAGGCCCGCGCCCGCGATCAGCGCGCCCAGGAGCAGGCCCGCGTTGCCGATCTGCTTCAGCAGCAGGTCGTACGGCGACTCCAGCTGCCGGCGCCGGCGCTCGTGCTTCTGCAGGTACTCCAGCACCTGCGGGGTCACCGGCTCGCCCGCCTCCACCAGCATCGTGCCGGCCGTCACGCGGACGATCGCCGGCTCGACGGCCACGCCGGCCGCCCGGCGCTGCTCGGCGGTGGTGCGGGGATCGTAGGCCAGGTTCGGGCCGACCCACGGCTTCAGCAGCGCCCGGAGGGCCTCCCGCGGGAGCGCGTTCTCGCCGACCTTCTCCGGGATGCGCTTGACCATGGCGTCCACCGCGGCGGCGGGCAGCGGCAACTCGTCCAGCGGCAGCGGGCTGCGCCACGCGCCGTCCGCCGCCTGCACGCCGATGGCCCCGGTTGACGCCAGGCCCTGGAAAGCGGACGCCTTTTCATCGGGCGAGATGATGCCGTGCCCCCAGACCTCGCGCGCGGCCTTCTTGATGGCGTCCCGCGCGCCGGCCTCCGCGCCGGCGGGGAAGAGGGCCTGTACTTCGTCGGGCGTCAGCGGAAGGCCCAGCAGGTCGAGCGCGTTGCCCAGGGCGCGCACCAGGCCCTCGGGATCCGGAGCCGGCAGGCCGGCCTGGCGCTCCCGCTCGGCCATGAGCCGGTCGACGAGCTTGTCCAGCGCGCGGGCGGCGGTGTTCAACGGGGTCGCGTCGATGGTGAAGGCGGGCGGGACGGCGTTCGCCGCCTGCTGCCGGTTCATCTCGGTCCGCGCGAGGTCCTCGCATTTGAAATCCACCTGGGCCACCACGGTGACGGGGGCGCGCTGGCCCGGGGTAAGCCCGCTGTAGGGCCGGTCGGGCGTGAGGTTCAGGACCACCAGAGCGGAGACCCACAGGAGGAGGCCGAGGAGCAGCGGCAGGGTCGGCACCGGCGCGCGCGCCGTCTTGCGCGCGGCCAGGAGCGGGGCGCGCCGGAACGCCCGGCCTCTGCTCCAGGGGAGGATCATTACTTGGCGGACTCCTGTTCCGCCGGCGGGGCCGCCGCCTCGCGGGACTCGCGGTAGGCCTGGATGATCTTCTGGACCAGCTCGTGGCGGACCACGTCCGCGTCCGACAGCTCGATGATCGAAATGCCCTCCACGGCGCGCAGTGTGCGCCGGGCCTCGAGCAGGCCCGAGGTCTTGTAGGGCGGCAGGTCCACCTGGGTCAGGTCGCCGGTGATCACGCACTTCGAGTCGAAGCCGAGGCGCGTCAGGAACATCAGCATCTGCTCCGGCGTCGTGTTCTGGGCCTCGTCCAGGATGACGAAGGCGTGGTTCAGCGTGCGGCCGCGCATGTAGGCCAGCGGCGCGACCTCGATGATCCCGCGCACCATGTGCCGCTCGATGTCGTCCGGCGTCATCATGTCGTAGAGGGCATCGTAGAGCGGGCGCAGGTAGGGCAGCACCTTCTGGTGCATATCGCCGGGCAGGAAGCCCAGCGCCTCGCCGGCCTCCACGGCGGGCCGGGTCAGGATGATGCGGCTGACCTCGTTGCGCAGCAGGGTGGACACCGCCATCGCCATGGCCAGGTAGGTCTTGCCCGTGCCCGCCGGCCCGATGCCGAACGAGATGTCCGTCCCGCGGATCGCTTCCACGTAGGCGTGCTGGCCGAAGGTGCGCGGAAAGACCGGGGCCTTGCCGGGGCTCACGTCGATCCGGCAGGCATGCAACTGGGTCAGGGCCTGCTCCCGGCCTTCGCGGAAAGCCCGCAGGGCAAACATCACCGTGTGCTCGCGCAGGCTGATGCCGGCGCTGCGCGCCCGGCGCAGGATGTCCACAAAACGCAGCGCGGCGGCGGCCTTCGCGGGATCCCCCTCCGCCAGCAGCCACGTGTCGCGCGCCGTGAGCCGAACCCCCAGGGCGTCCTCAATGCGGGCCAGGTACTCGAGCCGCTTGCCGGTGACATCCTGCGCTTCCCGCGCGTTATCGAAGTGTATTTTCAGCTCGTCCACCAGCGCAACCTTTTAATCATTAATTAGATGTGATTATTTCGCGGAGTCCGAAATCCGGGGGCCCGATGTCAGACCGGGATTGTGCGCCCCTCCCCCTTCTATGAATAAGCCGTAACTGTAACCCGCCCCGCGCAGGCGTCAACGGCAATTACGCTGCGCCATGCAAATGTCAAGAAATAACGAGTGCGCAGAAGCGGTCTTGTGAATGGGCTTGAGTGGCGGCCGGTCTCGGCCTAGTCTCCGCCTTCGGTTCTGCCATGATAAGCACCGTATTGAAGCTCATGGTCCGGCTGGCCGTCATCCTGGCGGCCATCCTGGTGGCGCTTTTCGCCGGGGAATTGCTGCGGTTTTACATCCTGCTCTACCGTATTCGACCCCTGTTTGCCGATATCTACTCCTGGATCGTCGTCCTGATCCTGGTCTCGGTGCTGGTGTACATCCTTTATCTGCTCCGCCGCCACCCGCCCATCCCCCAGCCCCCCCGCGTCACCGGGCGGGAACCGGACCACGTGCGCATGCGGAAATACTGCCGATACCTTGTGGATTACCTGAATCACATGGCCCGCAACCCGAATCTCGGCGCCGACCGCCAATCGGTTCTCCGGCAGGGCGCCGGCGAAATCCGCGAGGTGCTGGGCGCCCACCCGCTCAACGAGGACCTCGCCCGGCTGATCCTCAAGACCGAGGAGCAGGTGGTGCTCCCGGCCCTGGCCGAACTCAACGCCCTGGCCTCCGCCGAGGTGCGGCACAGCGTCCGCGACGTGATGATGGGCGTGACCTTGAGCCCCTACCAGGCCCTCGACCTGATCATGGTGTCCTACCGCAACCTGGCGATGGCCGGCCGCATCGTCCGCCTCTACCACGGCCGCCCCGCGCCCGGCGACTCGTGGCGCATCCTCCGGGATGTCCTGGTCACCGTGGCCACCGTGAACGCGCTGGGCCTGACCCGCAAGCTGTTCGCCAGCCTGCTGTCCGAGGTCCCGCTGGTCGGCCGCGTCGTGGAAGGCATCGGGCAGGGCCTCGGCGCCGGACTGATGACCTCGATCACCGGCCACGCCGCCATGGACCGCTGCATGTCGTTCCGCGGCTGGAACGCCGAGGAGGAGCGCCGGTCGCTCGGCGAGCGCATGGCCGGCTTCCTGGCGGACGTCCGGGACCTGTTCACGAAGGATCTCCTGCCGCAGTTGAAGGGCCTGATCCGCTCCGGGGCCCAGCCCGGCGCGGCGGACCAGCCCGGGTTCTGGGACTCGATCGCCCACGGCATCGGCTCGGCCGTGGACCTGACGGCCCGCATGGCCGACACGCTGGTGGTGCAGCCCGTCGTCGCCGTCGGCGCCGGCGTCGTGCAGGCCGGCACCTACCTGACGCGCGGCGCCGTCCAGGCGGGCCAGACCGCCGTCCGCGTGACGCGGCGCCGGGTCCGGCACGCCAGCACCGGCGCGGGCCGGGTCCTGCGCACCTTCGGCCAGCGCCTGTACTACCTCTTCCGGGGACCGCGGTGAAATCGGGTTTCAACGTCCAACAGCCAACGTCCAACAACCGGCATCCAACCCTTGGACGCTGGACGTTGGAGGCTGAGCGTCGGACGTTCGGCGCTGCGCGCCACCCCCGTCCCGGCGCCATCGATCCATGAAAAAACAAACCGTCCAGCACCTCCTGCCGAGCACCCCGCTGCTGGTGCCCTACGGCGCGCACGTCGTGGAAAAAGGCGTCCAGTTCACCCTGTTCAGCCGGCACGCCTCGCGCGTGTGGCTGATGCTCTTCGACAACCCGGACGACGCCGAGCCCGCCGAGGAGCTCGAGCTGTCCCCGGACCGCAACCGCATCGGCGACATCTGGCACCTGCACGTCGAGGACGCGCGCGAAGGCCAGTTCTATCTCTACCGCATGGACGGGCGGACGCCGCGGGGCGTGGCCAACTTCTACGACCCGGACCAGTGGCTGCTGGACCCGTATGCCCTGGCGGTCGCGGGCGCCCCGAAGTGGGGCGACGCGCGCGGCCTGAAGGCGGGCGAGACGCCGAAGGACGGGCCGCTGTTCCCCAAGGGCGTGATCGTCCGCGACGACTTCGACTGGACCGAGGACCGGACGCTGCGCATCCCGCTGGCCGACACGGTCATGTACGAGATGCACCTGCGCGGCTACACGGCGCATCCGTCCTCGGGCGTCGGGGCGCCCGGCACGTACCGCGGGCTGATCGAGAAGATCCCCCACCTGCGCGACCTGGGCGTCACGGCCGTCGAGCTGCTGCCGATCCAGGAATTCAACGAGATGGAGTACTACCAGGCCGACGACCCGCGCCGCGACCTGCGCAACTTCTGGGGCTACAGCACGCTCGCGTTCTTCGCCCCGAACGGACGCTACGCCCGCGACGGCGTCTACGGCCGGCAGGTCCGCGAGTTCAAGCAGCTCGTCATGGCCCTGCACCAGGCCGGCATCGAGGTCATCCTCGACGTCGTCTTCAACCACACCGCCGAGAACGGCGACGGCGGGCCGACCTACTCGTTCCGCGGGATCGACAACGCGATCTTCTACCTCATGGAGGAGGGCCGCCCCCACTACCGGAACTTCACCGGCTGCGGCAACACGGTCAACAGCAACCACCCCGTCGTCCGCGACTTCATCATGAACTGCCTGCGGTACTGGGTCCTCCACATGCACGTGGACGGCTTCCGGTTCGACCTCGCCAGCATCCTCACGCGCGGCGCGGACGGCGAGCTGCTGCCCGACCCGCCCATCGTCGAGCACATCGCCGAGGACCCCGCCCTGCGCGACACGAAGATCATCGCCGAGGCCTGGGACGCCGCCGGCGCCTACCAGGTCGGCACCTTCCCCAACGAGCGCTGGTCCGAGTGGAACGGCAAGTATCGCGACGAGATCCGGCGCTACTGGAAGGGCGACCCGGGGATGCTCGGCCAGCTCGCCATGCGCCTGACCGGCAGCGCGGACCTCTACGACAAGCTCGGCCAGACCCCGATGAAGAGCATCAACTTCATCACCTGCCACGACGGCTTCACGCTCCGCGACCTGGTCTCGTACGACGGCAAGCACAACGAGGCCAACGGCGAGAAGAACCGCGACGGCGAGAACCACAACCACGGCAGCGGCTACGGCGTCGAGGGTCCGACCGACGACCCCGACATCCTCGCCGTCCGCCGGCGGCAGCAGAAGAACCTCCTGACCACCCTCTTCCTGTCCATGGGCGTGCCCATGGTGCTCGCCGGCGACGAATTTTCGCGGACGCAGCAGGGCAACAACAACGCCTACTGCCAGGACAACGAGATCAGCTGGGTGGATTGGAGCCTGCTCGAGGCGAACCGGGACCTGCATGCCTTCGTGAAAAAACTCATCGCCTTCCGCAAGGCGCACCCGTCCCTGCGCCGCACCCGCTTCCTGAACGGGAAGAAGCCCGAGGCGACCAACGCGGACATCACGTGGCACGGCATCAACGGCCGCGCCCCGGACTGGGAAAAGGACTGCGCCATCGCCTGCGTGCTCAACGGCCGGTCGGAGCATACCGGCGGGCCGGAGGACGACGACAGCCTCTTCATGATCTTCAACGCCGGGACGGAGCCCGCGACGTTCATGGTCCCGCCGCCGCCCGACAAGCCGTGGGCGCTGGCGCTGACCACGGAGGAGAACCCTCCGATGTGGTATCGCGTCAAGGGCGTGTTCACCGCCGACGCGCGCTCCACCTCGGTCCTGGCCTCCGCGCCCTTCCGCCGGTTCTGGCGGTGATCGGACTCTTCCCCGGCGGAATCTATCGGGTGGCCGTCGCGCTCCGTCGCGATGGCCGCCCGTACGCGGAACGCCCGCGCCACCTTCCTGTGTTCAACCGTTCGTCCACGCGACCACGCGGCACTATCGGCTGTCCGTTCGGACCGCCGTCTCATCCGCGATCCATTTCATGAACGGCGCATGCCCCCGCTCCAACGGCCAGGCGACGATGCAGGGCACTTCGTAACTGTGGCGTTTCCGGATCGCGGCGATCGCGGCGGGCAGGCGCGGCTCCGAGGTCTTGGCCAGCGCCGCCACTTCGCGCCCGTCTTCCACCCGGCCCTTCCACCGGTAGATCGAGCGGATACGTCCGAGGATGTTCACGCACGCCGCCAGGCGATCCCGCACCAGCGCGCGCCCGATCTTCCCCGCCTCCGCCGCCGTCCCGGCCGTGAAATAAATCATCCACGTCTTCATGGAGCGCTCCCGTTTTGCCTGCCGATCATCGCTATCATTTTTTAGAATAGGCGGCAACACCGGGCCGTCCCGGATCGAAACCGCAAATCTTATCCCATTTATGATAAACGGATTACAAATCAATTACACATCGGAATTGATCGCTGGTACGAAAGCTGCATATTATTTTATGGGTTTTATGCGCGCGCGAACGATAGCGGCAGTCATTGTGACGACCGGCCTTTTTGGGTCAGGGTGCGCGAGCATGCCGGAGCGCTACAAGCCCGCCACGCAGGGGCGGCTGGATAACGCCGAGCAAGACCCCGCGCTCGAGATCGCGCTGAAGGCGGACACCCCGGTGATCTCCATCGGCGAGCCGCTGTACCTGGACGTCGCCATCCGCAACGTGAGCGAAGAGCGCGTGTGGCTGCCCCGCCAGCCGACGGTGCTGGTGAGCTGGATCTACCCGAACGGCGTGCACGATAATTTCCTCAAGGAAATTCGCGAGGAAGAACACCTCGAGCGCAGCGAACTGGTGTGCCTGGAGCCGGGCCAGCAGATCGCCCAGCGCGTCGAAATCCGCACCTACTACTTTGATCGCCCGGGCATCACCGAGTTCCGGGCGAGGCTCTACGGCGCCCGCAACACGAACCCGAAGACCGCGGAGACCTGGACTGGCCGCCTGCAGTCGAATTCCTTCGGCGTGATGGTTGAGCGCGCTAAAAAAAAGATGTCCGACTACCGGATCGTGACTGGCGCCTGCCCTGACGGGCCGGGGGCGTGACGGCTCCGCCGGAGGCGTCGCCCTAGCCTTGGATTTCCAGCACGGCCCAGCCTCGCGGCGGCAGGGCCAAGCGTCCCCGCCGCGCCGTTTTCCCGGTCCACAGGTCGCGCGCCGGTTTCTCCAGCCGGATTTCCGCCGGCGCGTCGCCCGCGTTGAGCACGACGCGAATCGAGGTCTTCCGGTCGAAACGCTCGAAGGCTAGCAACCGTTCGCTGCCGGTGTCCAACCAACGCAACCGGCCGCGCCGCAGCACGTGGCGCTCCTTCCGCAGGGCGATCGCCCGGCGAGTAAAGGCGAACAGGTCCCGGTCGGGCTTTCTCGGGTTCGACGGACACCGGCCGGTCAGCGTGCGCGTTTCCGGCGCGTGCTCGATGTCGTCCCAGAGCATGGGCTGCCGGTTGTCGGGGTCGTTGGCGCCCCACATGCCGACCTCGGTCCCGTAGTAGAGCATCGGCGCGCCGAGGCAGGTCATCTGGAACACGATCATCTGCCGGAGGGCGTCCATCGCCTTCGGCCCGGGCCGCGTGGTCTTCAGCCCCGGGTTCTCGCGGGCCTTGGGATAATTGAAGTAGCTGTCCCAGTCGCGGAACGGCGGGCAGGCGTTCTCCAGGAACGTCAGGACGCGGCCGGTGTCGTGCGAGTCCAGCAGGTTCTGGAGCGCGTAGTTCACCGCCCGCGGATACCGGCGCCACAACTCGTCCAGCTTCGCGCGCAGTTCGGAGGCCGGCAGCGCGTCCGGCGAGGGCGAGAAGAACCCGAGCGTCGGGTAGAGCCACATGTAGTTCATCACGGCGTCGAATTCGTCGCCCCGCAGGAACTCGTCCGCGTAGCCGACGACCTCGCCGGTCGTATAGGCCTGGGGGTTGATCTTCTTCACGTGCCGCGCCCAGCTTTTCCAGAAGCCGTGCGGCACACAGAAGGCGACGTCCAGCCGCCAGCCGTCCACGCCGTCGGCCGGGTCGCCGTCGCCGTCCGGGTCCATCCAGCGGCGCGTGATGGCGAAGATGTAGTCGCGCACGGGCTTGGCCAGCGTGGTCTTGCTCCGCGCCAACTCGGGCAGCCCGGCGTGGTTGAACCAGCCCTGGTAGTCGAACGTGCCGTCGGCGCGCCATTCCTTGATGCGGAACCAGTCCCGGTACCGGGAGTTCCGCTTGTTCTTCACCAGGTCGCGGAATCCGAAGAAGTGCGTGCCGACGTGGTTGAAGACGCCGTCGAGGATGATCCGCATGCCGCGCCGGTGCACGTCCGCGACGAGGTCTGCGAGATAGCGGTCCGCCGCGGTCCAGATCCACGTCCTTGGATCTTCCGTCTCGTTCGCCGCCGCGATCAACGCCAGGTCGCCTTCGCGGTCGGGCCCGAAGGTCGGGTCGACGTGGTGGAGGCAGGCGGCGTCGTACTTGTGCAGGGACGGCGCCATGAAGATGGGATTCAGGTAGATCGCGTTGACGCCGAGGTCCTGGAGGTAGTCCAGTTTCTCGCGGAGCCCGACGAGGTCGCCGCCGAACCGGCGGTGGAACACGGAGCGGTAGAACTCGCCGCGCGCCTTCTCCCAGTCCGCCTGCGCGTACCAGTCCATGCCCCACGGCGAGACCTTCCAGCCGGGAACCGGCCTCGCGTCCATGTCCTCGGGCCGGGGGTCGCTGGCCGGGCAGCCGCTGCGGAAGCGCTCGGGGAAGACCTGGTACCAGATCGCGTCGGCGGCCCAGTCGGGCACACGGACCTTCGGCTTCGAGGCGGGCGGGCGTCGTTTCATCGTCGGGTCTCCGGGAAATGGCGCGGCATTATACGCGGCCCCGGCGGGCCGTCAACGGCGCCCCTGCTTGTCCTTGCCTTTTGGAGCGCCGGGGTCCAAAATACACACAGGGACAGCTGTTCGAACCACAAGGAGGGCGTCATGCAGAAAAGGATCAGGAGCGTGGCGTGTTTCATGGTGTTTCTGATGGGGTTCGGAACCTGGGCCGCCGTGGTGCCGTATGCAAAGAGGCTGTATCCGGCCGGGGATGTTGCCGCCTTCAGCACGCTGACCGTTCCAGCCGGAAAAGTGGTGGTCTTCGACCACATGCAATTCACATCGAGGACCGTTTCGATTCTGTTTAAAATCAACACGGCCGGTTCCGGCATCGACAGCATCAGCGGCGCATACTACATGTACATCACGAACCCCTCCCCGGGACAACTCACGGCAACACCGGCCCCCATCCGCCTGATGGGGGGATGGGCCATCTCCAACCTTTCCAGCACGGCGATCACTTTTTTCGGCCTGGCCATGGATGACGACGACCTGTACGCCGGCGTCGGCAACGAGATCGACAGCCTGAACCTGGCCGGCGGAACGCTGCTCGGCGGGATCCAGCTCGATTCGCCGCGGCCCGTCGTCGCCGTCGTCGAGCAGTCCGAGGATCTGAAGACATGGACTGAAGACGCCGACGCGGCTGTCCAGAAAGGCGATGCGCCGGCGCAGTTGGAATTCACCACGACGCCCGCCGACGCGGGGGCCGCGTTCCGGGTCAAGGCCCGCGCCCTGCCGTAGGCCCGCGGCGCCGGCCCGAAAAAGCTTTCATCCTCCGAAGCCGCTGTGGGAAACTGCCCGCCGTACGCTCTATCACGGAGGATACCATGAGCGATGATTCGTTCCCGGTTCCCGTTCACGGCCGCCCCAAGCCGCGGGGCGCCGCGCTGCCCGTGTTCGCGGGCGGCGGCGCGCTGCTCGTGATCGCCCTGGTCCTCGCGCTGCCGCTCTGGATCTGGTTCTTCTGGCGGATCGAGCCGGCAGCCGGCGAGATCGCGATCCTGATCCACAAGACCGGCGCGGACCTGCCCTCGGGCCAGATCCTCGCGCTGGAGCCGGGCCAGAAGGGCATCCAGCTCGAGGTCCTCCCGGAGGGGCGCTACTTCCGCAACCCCTACTCGTGGGGCTGGAAGATCGCGGCGATGACCGACATCCCGGCGGGCAAGCTCGGCGTCCTGACCCGCCTGTACGGGGCCGACCTGCCGCCCGGCGAGATCGTCGCCGGCGAGGGCACCAAGGGCATCCTGGCCGACGTCCTGCGCCCCGGGAAATACCGCATCAACCCGTACGCCTACGACGTGGAGCACTTCGACGCCATTTCCATCCGGCCCGGCTCGGTCGGCGTCGTGACCTCGCTCGCCGGGCGCGACGTGCTGAACAGCGAACTGAAGCCCGAGGAGCGCAACACGTTCCTCGTCGGCGCGGGGCTCAAGGGCGTGGTGCCCGAGGTGCTCGAGCCCGGGACGTATTACCTCAACCCCTACCTCTTCGCCGTCTCGGAGGTGAACCTCCAGAGCCAGCGGTTCGAGATGAGCGGGGACGATGCGATCACCTTCCTGACCGTGGACGGCTTCACGGTGAACGTCGAGGGCACGCTGGAATATGCCGTGATCCGGGAGAAGGCCGCGCTGATCACGCATCGCGTCGGCGACATGGACGACATCCTGAAGAAGGTCATCCTGCCGCGCGCCCGCGGTTTCAGCCGTATTGAGGGCAGCAAGCACCCGGCCATCAACTTCATCGTCGGCGAGACGCGCCAGCAGTTCCAGGACAACCTCGAGGCCCACCTGCGCGACAAGTGCGCGGACTGGGGCGTGGCGATCAAGTCGGTGCTGATCCGCAACATCAAGCCTCCGGACGAGATCGCCAGCGTCATCCGCGAGCGCGAGGTCGCCGTCCAGAACGCGCGGAAGTTCGACCAGCAGATCGAGCAGGCGAAGTCCAAGGCCGAGCTGGGCCGCCAGGAGATGCTCGCGGAGCAGAACAAGCTGAAGGTCGAGGCCGACACGGTCCGCATCCGCGCCGTCATCCGCGCGCAGCAGGACATGGCCGTGCGCCTGACCGCCGCGCGCAAGGACCTCGAGGTCGCCCAGGTCGAGAACGAAGCGGCGGACTTCCAGGTCCAGGCGCGCCTGTCCGGGGCCGAGGCGGAGCGGGACGTGATCAAGCTGAACAACGAGGCGCAGGCCGGCGTGCTCCGGGGCCAGGTCAAGGCCTTCCGCACGGGCATGAACTTCGCCCGCTACACGCTCTACCGCAAGCTTGCGCCCCGCATCGCGACGATCCTGACCGGAGACCAGAAGGACGGACTGGGCGCCGTCTTCCTCCCCTTCCTTCCCGACGGGAAGGAGGTGTCCCAATGAAATCCTCCCTCGTTCTCGTTCTCGTCCTCGTTCTCGTCGTCCTCGGCGCCTGGCTCCTCTGGCAGTGGGGCTTCTGCCGCTTCTACGTCGAGGCGGACGAGATGGCGGTGATCATCGCCAAGATCGGCGACCCGCTGCCGCCCGGACAGATCCTCGCCAAGCCCGGCCAGAAGGGCGTCCAGGAGGCGGTCCTCGGCGAGGGCCGTCATTTCCTGAACCCGTGGCTGTACGAGCGGGTGATCAAGCCGGTCATCGTGATCCCGCCCGGCAAGGTCGGCGTGGTCACGTCGAAGGTCGGCGACGACCTTCCGCAGGACGAGTTCCTGGCCGAGCCCGGCCAGAAGGGCATCTGGCGCGGCGTCCTCGGTCCGGGCAAGTACCGCCTGAACCCGTACGGCTACCAGGTGGAGATCGCCAACGCCATCAGCATCCCCGTCGGCTACGTCGGCGTCATCACGTCGCTGTCCGGCGAGCAGGCCCCGCCGGGCCAGTTCGCCGAGGCCGGCCAGAAGGGCATCCGCAAGGACATCCTCCAGCCCGGCCTCTACTACATCAACCCCAAGGCCCTCAAGACCGACGTGCTGGAGATCGGCGTCAACCAGGTCTCGCTGATCGGCAAGGCCGGCGGCGAGGTGATCACCAAGACCCAGATCGCCAGCCAGAACGTCGCGATGGAGCAGCTCCAGCGGCAGGTCCTGGACGAGCAGAAGGACAAGCGGATCTCGTACGCGAAACGGGAGCGCGCCCAGGAGGCCGTCCCGGCGCCCATGTTCGAGGGGCGGCTCGTCCAGCAGAAGATGCCCGATTACACGGCCGCGTTGAGCATCAACCAGTTCGTCGAGTTCCCGTCGCGCGACGGCTTCGAGATCAGCCTCGACATGACCGTCGAGTTCGAGCTGCAGCCCGACCTGATCGCCTCCATCTTCCGCAGCTACGGCGACCTCCCCGCGGTGGTGGACAAGATCATCATGCCGCAGATCCTCTCCGTCTCCCGGCTGAAGGGCTCGGCCTACCGGGCCAAGGACTTCATCGTCGGCGAGGGCCGCGAGAAATTCCAGAGCGACCTGACCGAGTCCCTCGCCCGGTCGCTCGTCGAGCGCAAGATCGTGGTGCACAACGCCCTGATCCGGCACGTCAACGTGCCGATGCAGATCCTCGACCCCATCCAGCAGGCCAGCATCGCCGTCGAGCAGGACCTGACCAACCAGGAGAAGCAGAACACGGCCAAGAAGCAGGCCGAGTTGAACACCCAGTTGAGCCTGATCGACCAGGCCCGCGAGCAGGTCGCGCAGCAGACGGAGAAGATCAAGGCCGAGATCCGGGCCGACCAGGAGAAGCAGGTCGCCATGCTCCAGGCCGACACGCTCAAGCAGGTCGCCGACATCGAGCGGCAGACCGCGCAGGTCCGGGCCGACCGCACGCGCAAGCTGGGCGGCGTGGAGGCCAAGGTGATCGAGCTCGTCGAGGGCGAGAAGGCGAAGGGCTTCGAGCTCAAGGCCGACGCGTTCGGCGACCCGTCCGGCTTCTCCCTGTGGGAATTCGCCCAGAGCCTGAACCCGCAGGTGCAGGTCAACATCCTGCACTCCGGGCCGGGCACGCTCTGGACCGACCTGGAGAAGGCCCGGCTGGGCGACCTCGGCGGCGCGGCGGCGATCCAGAAGGAAAAATAGCGCCCCGCATGAGCGAGGAGAGGGGAAAGGTCTCACCCGAAGCCCGGATCCGAACCGTCCGGGACCTGGACTCGGACATGGCGCGGATCTACGGGGTTTCCACAAAGGCGCTGAACAGCCCCCGCGCGGTACAGATGAGCGTCTTCGTCGTGCGCGCCTTCACGGCGAGGGAGCAGCGCGGCGCGTGCCGGGCGTCCCGCCCGCAATCTCTTCCGGCGCCAGCGCGCGGCGCTCGCTGAAGTCGTAGCCCCAGACCGGGCGGCCTTCCATTTCCAGGAAGAGCCGCCGCGAATCCCCGCTCCAGTAGAGCCGCTCCCCGAGGTCCACGCGGAAGTCATTGGTGAGCGGGGGCGAGTAGAACAGGGTCCGCAACCCCCATCGGTCGCGCGCCTTGACGACGAGGCTCTCCTTCGCGGCGTACCGCGTGCGCAGCAGGCGGGCGGTGCGCCTCCCGTCCGGCGAGTCCAGGCGCTGGATCATCCACGCGGGCGGCACGAGGATGTGCAGCGCCACGTACATCACAACGACCACGCCGGCCAGCGCGACGATCCAGCGCGGGACCCACACCCCCTCGGCCCAGTTCCGCTGGGTCATGGCCCGGCCGGCTCCCCGGCCGGTTCGTCCGCCGCGGCGGGGGCCCCGTTGGTGGCCGCCTCCGCGGCGGCGTCGCCGCGGAACAACGGGAGGATCATCCGCTTGGTGTCGCGGAAGACAAGCAGGATAAACAACGCGATCAGCAGCGACGCAAACACGTTCATGATGACGTTAAAGACGCGCGGGCTGATCTTCCGGCGGGTGACGGCCTCCCACAGGGCGAACAGCAGGTGCCCGCCGTCGAGGATCGGGATCGGCAGGATGTTGAGCACGGCCAGGTTGACGTTGAGCAGGCCGGTGAACCAGAGGGCCATGAGGAAACTGCCCTGCACGTAGAGCCAGAACATGCCGAAGATCGCGACGGGCCCGCCCACGGCCTGCGCGGCCGCCTTCGACTGCCCCGGCGTCACGAGCGCCCGCAGCAGGCGGACGATCAGGAGGGCGTGGCTCTTGATCTGGGCCATCGGCCGCTTGACGTCCAGCGTGTTGAAGACGACGCCGATGCGCACCTTCTCCGTCTTCTCATCCCAGGCCGGCGTCACCTCCAGCGTCATCGGCGCGCCCTGGCGCTCGATCACCGCGGGCACGGTCCGGTCCCGGCACGCGGCCACCTGGATCATCAGGTGCTCGCGGCTGAAGAGGCGGACGCCGTCGAGTTCGACGATCCGATCGCCCGCCTTGATCCCGGCCTTGTCGGCGCTCGACCCCGCGTCGACGCTCAAGACCCAGCAGTGGGTCATCGGCAGCAGGCCGGGGACGTACCGCGCGCCCATGAACTTCTCCGTGGCCGCCGGGATGCTCTTCTCGGCGCCGTCGGCGGCGCGAACGCGCAGGACCGGGCTCTCGTACAGGGCGCTGCTGACCAGGAAATCGTCCCACGAGCGCACGGGCTGGTCGTTGACGGCCGTGATCGCGTCGCCGATCCGCAGGCCGGCGGCGTACACCTCGCTCTCCGGGTCCACGTAGCCCACGAGGCCGCTCTCCTCGGCCGGCGCGTAGGACTGGCCGCCGAGGTAGACGATCCAGGCGATGAGGACCGCCAGGATCATGTTGCCCGCGACACCCGCAAGCGCCACCAGCATGCGATGGCCCGGCGGGGCGGGCGGGACGGGCGTTTGGCCCGCCTCGGACTTGCCCTCGCCCGTCGGGTCCATCTGGGGCAGGGCCACGTAGCCGCCGAACGGGATCAGCCCGACCTTGTACGTGATGTCCCCGACCTTCCGCTTCCAGAGCGCCGGCCCGAACCCGATGGAGAAGGTCTCGATGACCATGCCCAGCCAGCGGGCGACGAGGAAGTGGCCGAGTTCGTGAACAAAAATCGTGATCCCGAACAGGAACGCGATGACGACGATTGTGTAGAGGGTGAGCATTCAGCACTTCCTTTGGTGGCGGATCATCCGGCGAGGAAAAACGTGGCGTAGACGTAGAGCATGGGGACGGCGAAGAGAAGGCTGTCCAGCACGTCGAGCAGGCCGCCCATGCCGAGGAGGATGCGGCCGGAGTCCTTGACGCCGGCGGCGCGCTTGAAGAGCGACTCGGTCAGGTCGCCCGCGATGCCCGCGAGCGACAGCAGCAGGCCCAGCGCGACCGCGTCGCCGGCGCCCAGGGAGACCTGGTGCCAGTGGGGGCGCGCGAGGGCGGCCGCGGCCAGGCTGCCGAGCACGGACAGCGCGATGCCCCCGAAGCAGCCCTCCCAGGACTTCGCGGGCGAGATCCGCGGGATCAGCTTGTGCCGGCCGATGGCGCAGCCGACGAAGAACGCGCCGACGTCGGAGAGCTTGGTGACGACGATCGCGTAGAGGGCCAGGAGCCGCCCGTCGTGGTCGCCCCAGTCCACCAGCAGCCGCGTGAAGAAGTTGAAGAGGAACGCGACGTAGAGCACGCCGAACAGCGTGCCCGCGATGGTCTCGAGGGGCCGGGGGTTGTCCTTCTGCGGGAACTGCCGCAGGAGCACCGCCAGCAGCGTGGCGAAGAGGACCATGATTTCGACCCGGCCCGGGGCCTGCTGCAGGACGCCCGTGCCGAGGATCAGGGCCAGGCCGCCGGCGATGCCGACGAACGGGAAGTGCGGGATGCGGGCGGCCTGGAGCAGGCCGTAGAACTCCCAGAGCGCGACGGCCGTGATCGCCAGCAGCACGACCAGCCAGCCGTGGAACGGCAGCCACCACGCCGCCGAGAACAGCGCCGCGCTGATCGCCAGCCCCGTGGGCAGCCGGTATTTCAGTTTGTCGAAACTCATTCGATGTCGCCGAATCGCCGGTGCCGCCGCGCGTACTCGGCCAGCGCCTCGCGGAACTGCGGCTCGCGGAAGTCAGGCCACAAGACGTCGGTGAAGTATAGCTCGCTGTACGAAAGCTGCCAAAGCAGGAAGTTGCTGATCCGCAACTCGCCGCTGGTCCGGATCATCAGGTCCGGGTCCGGCACGTCCGGCGCGTAGAGGTGGGCGGCGATGGCCTTCTCGTCCACGTCGCCCGGCTCGATCTCGCCGTCCCGGACGCGGCGCGCGATGCGGCGGACCGCATCGCTCAATTCCGCGCGCCCGCCGTAGCTCAACGCCAGGATGAGCTGCCCGGCGTCGTAGCGCTCGGTCGCCTTCATGACCCGCTTGAGCTCGCGCTGGATCTCGGGCGGGAGGTCGGCCAGGCGCCCGATCACGCGCAGCCGGACCTTGTTCTCGTGCAGTTCGTATTCCTGTCGCGAGAGGAACCGCTTCAGGAGCATCATCAGCCCGCGGATCTCGGCGCGCGGCCGGACCCAGTTCTCCACGCTGAACGCGTACAAGGTCAGGTACTTGACCCCGGCGTTCCGGCAGGCGCGGATGATCGCCCGGACGGATTCCGCGCCCTCCTGGTGCCCCTTCAGGCGCGGCAGGCCGCGCCGCTTCGCCCAGCGGCCGTTGCCGTCCATGATGATGGCCACGTGGACGGGGATCCTCGGGGCGGCCTCTTCCTTCCTCACGCGCCCTCCCCCGCCGCCTTGAGCCACAGCGTGCTCTCGCGGCGCGGCCCGACGGACAGGATGCCCACGGGCGCGCCGGTCAACTCCTCGAGCCGCGCCAGGTAGGCCCGCGCGCGTTCCGGAAGGTCCTCGAACCGCGTCGCCTCGCGGGTGGAGGACCGCCAGCCGCGGAAGTCCTCGTACACCGGGCGGCAGCGCTCCAGCACGCGCACGTCGGCCGGCACGTGCTCCAGCCGGCGCCCGTCGCACTCGTAGGCCGTGCAGATCCGGAGGGTTTCCAGGGCGTCCAGCACGTCGAGCTTGGTGACGGCCCACCAGTCGATGCCGTTGATCATCACCGCGTGGCGGGCGACGACGGCGTCGAACCAGCCGCAGCGGCGGGGCCGGCCGGTGGTCGCCCCGAACTCGCGCCCCTCCTCGCGCAGCCGCGCCCCGGTCTCGTCCTTCAGCTCCGTCGGGAACGGCCCCTCGCCCACGCGGGTCGTGTAGGCCTTGACCACGCCGACGACCTGCCCGATGCGGTGGGGCGGCACGCCGCTGCCGGCGCACGCGCCGCCGGCGGTGGCGTTGGAGGAGGTCACGAAGGGATAGGTTCCGAAATCGATGTCCAGCATCGTGCCCTGGGCGCCTTCGAAGAGGATGCGCTCGCCGCGCGCGACGGCCGCGTGGAGCATCGGGATCGTGTCCGCCACGAACGGCGCCAGGCGCGCGGCCGCGGCTTGGTACTCCGCGACGACGGCGGCGGTGTCCATCGCGGGCGCGCCGAGGGCCTCGAGGATCCGGTTCTGCTCCGCGAGGCGGGGCCGCAGCAGGTCGGCCAGGTCCGGGGCGACCAGGTCGGCCATGCGCAGGCCGACCCGCGAGGCCTTGTCGCCGTAGGCCGGCCCGATGCCGCGCTTGGTCGTGCCGATCAGCGTGCCGCCGGCGCGGTTCTGCTCGCGCCGGGCGTCGAGCAGGCGGTGGAACGGCAGCACCACGTGGGCGCGGTCGCTGACGAAGAGGCGGCCGGCGGGCTCGATGCCCCGCTCGCGCAGGCCGTCGATCTCCTTCAGCAGGGCGACCGGGTCCACGACGACGCCGTTCCCGATGATCCCCCGGCAGGCGGGGTGGAGGAGCCCGGAGGGGATCAGGTGCAGCACGAACCGCTGCTCGCCGATCTCGACGGTGTGGCCGGCGTTGCTGCCGCCCTGGTAGCGGACCACCCAATCGGCGCGAGCGGAGAGGACATCGATGATCTTGCCCTTGCCCTCGTCGCCCCACTGCGCCCCGATCAATACCGTGCTTGACATGGCATGCCTTGTTTGCGCGGGCGCTCCACGCGGGGGCCCGGGTGCTGTAACGTATCCAATGCCCCCGGCCGGTGCAACGGAAAAGGGGGGGCGGCGCAACGGGTTTCGTTTTTTCTATACACATCCCGAGGGCAGGTGCATTATGTTAGCCTTGAAAGGTCAGCCGGGAAATCCTGCGATGGACGGCCGCACACAAACGATGGCGGGCAGCGAGGAGCCGACCCCGCTGTTGGGGGGCGTCAGCCATCGGCGGTGGACGGGCCTGGCGGCCGCCAGCCTGATCGTCCTGCTGTTGTTCGCGCTCCTCTACATCAGCGCACGGCGCTCGGTGATCAACGAGATCCGCCACCAGGCCATGGGCATCGCCATCGCGGTGGCCGAGAGCCTCGATCCCGCGGACCTCGAACAGGTTCACAAGCCCGAGCACATCGGGACGCCGCCCTACCAGCGCGTCCAGCATTACCTGGGCCGCGTCGTCTCCTCCAACTCGGACATCCGCTATATCTACACGATGCGGCGCGCCCTGCGCGAGGACGCCCGCGAGGACGACTACGAGTTCGTCGTGGACGGCCCCGCCCGCGACATCGACGAGGACGGCGTGATCGCCGCGGACGAAGAGAGCGAACTGCCCGGCAAGGCCTACTCGGCCCGGCACCTGCCGGAACTGGTCGCCGCCTGGCGCCAGCCGATGGCGGACCCCGAGGTGTCCCCCGACCCGCCCTACCCGGACCTGATGTCCGGCTACGCGCCGGTCCACAACGAGCGAGGGCAGACGGTCGCCATCGTCGGCGCTGACATCACGGCCACCACGGTGCGCGCCAAGCTCCTGGCCCTGCAGATCGTCATCGCCACCGTGTGGGTCGTGCTGACGCTGCTGATGATCATGGTGGTCTCGCTGTTCTACCGCGAGCAGGAAGCCCTGGAGACCAACCGGGCGCTGGCGGCGGAGCTCGCGGGCCGCAACGAGATGCTGCGCGCGGCCAACACGGAGCTGGCCCACAACAACGAGCAGTTCGTGCGCGAGATGAAGCTCGCCCAGTCCGTGCAGCTCGGCTTCCTGCCGAAGAGCTTCCCCCGGCAGGACAAGATCGTCTTCGACCGCTACTACCTCACCTGCGAAATGCTGGGCGGCGACCTGTTCGACGTCTTCACCCTGGACAACGACCACGTCGGCATGTACATGGCGGACGTCGCCGGGCACGGCGTCAGCGCCGCCCTCATCTCCGGCCTGCTCAAGATGGCGGTCACGTCGGCGCGCGAAAGCCCCGGCGGCGAGGCCGGCGCGCTGACCGCCCGGCTGATCCAGCCGGACAAGACGCTCTCCACCATCAACGACATGCTGGTGAAGGAGCTGCCCGAGTACGAGTTCATCACCATGATCTATGCCGTGCTCGACATCCCGACCTGCACCTTCCACGTCGCGAGCGCCGGCCACCTCTCCCCCCTGAAGTACGAGGCCGCGACCCGCCAGGTGGTCTCGTGGGACATCCCGACCGAGACCGCGCTGGGGCTCGTCGAGAAATGCGCCTACACCACCGTCCAGCGGACCGTGGCGCCGGGAGACAAGATCCTGTTCTTCACCGACGGGCTCGTCGAGGCCATGAACGTGCGCGGCGAGGAATTCGGCGAGGAGGCCCTCCGCCGGCAGTTCGGGCAGCAGGCCCTCCAGCCCCCCGCGCAGATCATCACCGCCCTGCGGCAGTCGGTGGAACAGCACCGCGGCGGCGAAAAGGTCAGCGACGACTACTCCATCCTCGTCGCGGAAATCCGCTGACGGCCGCTCACGTCCGGGTGGGCGATTCCGCCCTCGCCGCCTTCCGCCGCTTGCGCGCCGCGAACTCGGGCGCCTCCCGGATGCAGGTGCCGAGGATCTTCAGGGACTGCTTGAAATACTTGAGGCTCTCGGCCTTCAGTTCCGCCGGCGCCGCGCCGACGTCCGCCCAGCCCGGGGCGGCCAGGTCATCCGGCGGAATCCGCAGGCGCTCCCAGTTCTGGAAGAGCCGCCCCCACTCGCTGCCGAGGATGTCGTTCACGATTTTCCGGTGGGTCGGGTACCAGAACGAGTCGTGGTACATCACGCTGGCGATGTAGGCCCACGGCGCCAGGACGGTCTTCAGCGACCACTCGATGGGTTTCTTCAGCGGGCCCCAGTAGATCAGGTGCTGCATGCGGCTCGCGAAGGTCATCTTCCGGAACGGGCCGTTGAAATGCCAGTTCTCCGCGGCGGCGTCCGCGTCTCCGACGATCTCGATCTCCCGCGGGTCGCCGCACCCGAGCCCGAGCTCGTGGGCCAGGCGCACGAACCGGAGGTCCGCCAGCGGGTCGAAGCCCATCAGCTTCGCCGCCACCGCGTCGATGGCCACCTGGTCGGCGGAGGCGAGCAGGACATTCTTGACGTGCGGCACCATGCAGCGCGGGCCCGGCCCGTCGCCGGCAAAGGTGCCGTCCATGACGGCGAAGACGCCGCTGTGGATCTTCTTCTGGATCATCAGAAGGTCCACGAGCGTCTCGTGGATCACCGGGTGCGTCCAGTGGCGCCGCTCGTTCAGCAGCCCGCCGAAGGCGTTCTTCATCGCGCCCGTCGTCGTGGTGAACACGTGCGTCTTGACCGTCGGCAGGTGGATGATGTTCTCGCCGATAAAGCGCTTCGGGATCATGAAGCCGTCGGGGTAGACCTTGTTCAGGCACAGGAACCGGTCCGCCAGGTCGCCCACGGCGTCCCGCACGTGGACCCACTCCTCGCCCTCGTAGAGGTGCACGTTCTTCAGCCCGTGGGCCTCGATCACGGGAAGCTGCTTGTTCTCCCGCTCGCCCAGGTGGGCGTCGATGACGACCGTCCGGTTGTGGCAGCCGTGGAGGCGGGCGGGGTCGTAGCCGTCCCGCTTGAGGGCGCGGATGACCCCGTCGAGCTGCCAGGGGGTCGTGGAACTGGCCGGGTAGAAAAAGTGCCAGCTGATATTGATTTTCAGGGCGGTTTCGCGGTCCCGGGGCAGGACATCCCGGTACCCGGCCAGGTTCATCAGGCGATGGATATCCTCCAGCACCGTCCCCGGCTTCGTCCGCAGCACCGCCACCTTGGCTCGATTCATTGTTTCATCCGCCTTTCAGAATTATATACCGGCCACCGGCCCGCCGCAAGGACCGGCTTTCCTTGACATGCGGAGGCCTATATTTCAACATCCAGTCGGGGTATATATTAACAAAATGGATTAGACCAATATGCCGGCCCCGCCGCTCAACATACAAACGGCCCGTTCGGGAGATGCCGTGGTGATCAAGCTGGACGGCATCGTGGACGCGTCGACCATTGACGCGCTGCGGCGTACCCTCGAGCCGCTGTGCGCGCAGTCCGCGGCCCGCATCGTGGTGGACGGGTCGCTGCTGACCTACATCAACAGCCTGGGGTTCGGGCTCCTCTTCAAGCTGTCCCAGTCCTGCCGGGCGCTGCAGGGCCGCCTGGTCGTGGCCGGCCTGCAGGACAAGCTTCGCGTCGTGTTCAAGATCCTGGGGTTGGAGAAGCTGATCCAGTTTGCGCCGACCTGCACGGAGGCCCTGGCCTCCCTCGCCGCAAACAGCAAACCGTGAACAAGACGATGGCCAGCAGCGCGGAAAACGTTCAGATTCGCGTCCCCGGCGAGGCGCGCTTCCTCGCGCTCATCCGCTCCGTCACCACCATGCTGGCCCGCAACGCCGGATTCCCCGACGTGGACGTGGACAAGATCGAGCTCGCCGTGGACGAGGCCTGCTCGAACGTCGTGGAGCACGCCTACCGCAAGGCCTCTCCCAAGCCCGCCATCGAACTGGAAATCCGGTGGGAGCCGGGCCGGTTCATCGTGGACATCGTGGACCGGGGCATCCCGTTTGATTTCGCGAAGCATGTCACGCCGAAGTTCCCGGACCACTGGATCAGCGGGGAATGCCGCGGCGCGGGCCTGTTCCTGATCCGGTCCTGCATGGACGAGACCGAGTACGAGAGCCAGCCCGGCCAGGCCAACCGCCTCCGGCTGGTCAAGCGGCTCCAGCCCACGTGACCGCCCGCGCGGTTCAGCCGACCCGCTGCTCGATGAAGGCCTTGATCGCGCCCGTGTCCGCGGGCAGCACCTCGCACCGCGTCGGCGCGTGCGCCAGGTTGTCGAGGATCTCGTGGCGCGCCTCGCGTCCCGTCGCCTCGCGGATGGCCTGGCTGAACTTCGCCGGGTGCGCGGTGGCCAGGCAGATCGTCGGCGCGCCGGGCGCGAGATGCTGCTCCGCCACGCGCACGCCGACCGCCGTGTGCGGGTCGAGCAGGTAGCCGTGCTCCCGGTCATACCGCCGGATCGTCGCCAGCGTGTCGGCCGTCGTGCCGACGCCGGGGATGAACAGCTCGTCCACGCGGCCGCTGGGCCCGACCGGAATCGACAGGGCGCCGCGCGCCGCGAAGTCGTTCATCAGCCCCGTCAGCCGGGCCGGGTCCCCTCCGACCTTGCAGTAGAGGTAGCGCTCGAAGTTGCTGGCCACCTGGATGTCCATCGAGGGGCTCAACGTCGGGACGACCTTCCCGAGGCTGTAGACGCCGGTCTCGAAGAACCGCGCGAGGATGTCGTTCTCGTTGGTCGCCAGGATGAGCCGGCGGATGGGCAGGCCCATGCGCCACGCGTAGTAGCCGGCCAGGACGTCGCCGAAGTTGCCCGTCGGCACGGCGAACTGGACCTCCTTCGCGCCGGTGGTCTGCATGACGTAGAGGCCGGAGCTGAAGTAATAGACGATCTGGACCAGCACCCGCGCCCAGTTCACCGAGTTCACCGCGCCGAGCGCGTGCCGCTGCTTGAACGCGAGGTCGTTGAACAGCGTCTTCATGATCCGCTGGCAATCGTCGAAGGTCCCCTCGACGGCGATGTTGAAGACGTTCGAGTCGAGCACGGACGTCATTTGCTTCTCCTGCAGCGGCGCGACGCGGCCGTGCGGGTGCATGATGAAGATATTGATCCGCTCGCGGCCGCGCACGCCGTGGATGGCGGCGCTGCCCGTGTCGCCGCTGGTCGCGCCGAGGATGTTCAGGTGCCCGTCGCGCCGCTTGAGGATGTACTCGAAGAAATTGCTCAGGAACTGCAGCGCGATGTCCTTGAACGCCAGCGTGGGGCCGTGGAACAGTTCCAGGATGTGCACGGGCCCCACCGGCCACGCCGGCGCGATCTCGGGATGCCGGAAGGTCATGTAGCTGCGCTCGATCAGGTGGCGCAGGTCCGCGTCCGGCAGGTCGACGAAGAGGCGCAGGATTTCAAACGTGATGTCCTGGTAGGAAAGCTTCGACCACGCCTCCAGCCGGTCGTCCACCCGCGGCAGTTCGGTCGGGATGAGCAGGCCGCCGTCCGGCGCCAGCCCGGTGAGCACGGCATCCTGGAATCCCATGGGCGGGGTCCGGCCCCGCGTGCTGATGTAGTTCATGATGTCCTCGGGCGCGCAGGATACGCGGGCCCGGACCGATTCGACAAGCCCGATTCGCCCGGCGGGGAAATTTCCACACTTTGCAAAGTGTGGAAATTTCAGGGGACGGGCCGCGCGCCCCGGATTCGATCCAGGGCCTCGGCGGCATCCTCGCGGACGAAGGGATCCTCGGCTTTGAACAGCTTCCGCAAGGCCCCCGCCGCGCGGCGCGAGCGCATCGCGCCCAGCGCGCGCACCATGTGGCGGCGGACGCCCCCTTTTGCCCCCGGCAGCGCCCGCAGCAGCGCCTGTTCCGCCGGCCGCCCCAGCGAGGCCAGCGCCCGCGCGGCGGCCTCCCGCACCGTGAAAAAGGGATCGTTCAACGCATCCCGCAGGGCCGGGATCGCCGCCGGATCGCCGATGTCGCGCAAGGCATTGATGGCGACCACGCGCCGGGTCTCCCGCTCGTGCCTCGTGAACGGCAGGATGGCCGGCACGGCGGCGCGGACCCGCCACTTGCCCAGCGTCCGCATCGCGGCTCCGCAGGCTTTCTCGTCGGACAACAGCTCCAGCACGGGCGCCGCATATTCCGGCGTGTCGCCAAAGCCCAGGTACCACGCCGCCAACTGGCGGGTCAGCGCCTGCTCGTCGCCCAGGAATTCCACCAGCACGGGCGCCGCCCTGGCGCCCAGTTCCTGCACCATTTCGAAAGCGAACCCCTGGACACCGACATTTTCCAGGTGGACATGCCGCATCACCAGGCGCAGGCCGTCGGGGCCGCGCGAGAACAGCTCGGCCCGGGCCTTTTCCTTCACCGCCCGCTTCGACGGGGTCGAGCCGTAGCGGGTCGCGTCGAGCAGGAGGTCCTCGTCCACGCCGGCCAGCGCGGCCAGCGCGACGAGGCCTGTCGCCATCGCCGCCGCTATGAGCCTTCTAGAAGACATCGGCGTCCATCATGGGTCCGATTGCACGTCGTACACGATCCCGAAATCCGGACGCTTCATCCGCGCGCCGTCCGCGGCGCCGCACGAGTAGCGGTCGGCTCCCGCGAGGTCCAGAAGCAGCGCCAGGCTGCCGTACTCGCGGTGACCCCCGTCGTTGCCGACCCCCTGGCACTGGTCGGGCTGCCGGCCGAAGTAGGCATCGTCGCCGCCGGAATCCACGAGAAGGGCCAGGGCATTGTTCAGCGCGCGGCCCTGGGAGTGGTGGTCCGCCGAATAGGTATCGTCGCCGCCCTGGTCGAACAGCATGCCTACGCCGTAATCGTGCGCGGCGCCCTGGCAGAGGATATAGCCGGTGTACTGGTCCGATCCCCCGCGGTCCGCCAGCAAGCCGAGGCTCAAGTGGATGCCCGCGCCCTGCCCATACTGGTACAGCTGATAGGTGTCGTTTCCGCCGCCGTCCAGCAGGAACCCGGCGCCGTACCAGTAGCTCACGCCCTGCCCGTAGATATCCGCGATGTAGGCGTCGTTCCCTTCCAGGTCCACGAGCGCCGCCACTCCGCCGCCGGCCCAGGGCCGCATGCCGATGGAGAACCCCTGCGCGAGCGAGAGGTGCCGGTCGTCGTTACGCTCATGGTCCGGCTCACGGCCGCCGGCCAGGTACCGATCGCTCCCCGCCCCGTCCGCCAGCAGCGCGAAACCCAGCACGCCGGCATAGGCCTGGCCCGCCAGCCCGACGTCGTACAGGTCGCGTCCGGCGCGCTCGCGCAGCACGGCCACGCCGTAGAAAGCCGCGGCCTGCGCGAATCCGCCGGCCCGGTAGACGTCATCCCCGCCCCGGTCCTCGAGCCAGGCGGCTCCGCACAGCGCGGCGCCCTGCCCGGCGTAACGGGCCTCGTGCAGGTCGTTGCCCTCCAGGTCCAGCAGGGCCGCCGCGCCCCACAAGGCCGAGCCGGCGCCCCACAAGCCGTCCGCCTTGTACGAGTCATCCCCTTTCAGGTCCACGATCGCGGCCAGCCCCTGCCCGGTCCGGCCATCCGCCACGCCGGCGGCGCCCCGGTAGATGTCGTCGCCGTCCGGATCGAGGATCAGCAGGGCCCGCCCGGAATACTCGTCGCGTCCCGGCGTGCCGACGAACACCGGGCCCAGCTCGGTGTTCACACGCAAAAGCGTTTCCGGCCACTTGGCCGACCTCTCGACGGAACCGGCCAGCGCCTCCGCCGCCTGGTGGAACCCGCGCCCGGCCTTGAACAGGTCGGGCCGGCTCACCCGCTGGACACGGGCCAGGAAGTTGGAGGCGGCCGGGGACGGGTCCAGCGTGTCGGACTCCGCGATCACGCGCCGGACCAGGTCGCCGGAAAAACCGGCGGCCTCCATGTCGCGGCGCGTCTCGGCCCGGTCTTCCGCGTTGAAGGTCCCGGCGAAAAAGGAGGCGGCGATATAGTCCGCGTCGCCGGGCTCCAGGCTCGCGCCCGCGCGATCCAGGCGGAACCGGGCCTCGGCGGCCGAGAGAAGAAAAGCGTCCAGCGCCGGCCGGATATCGGCAGGCACCTCGTCCGGCCAGTCCGGCCTCACCCGGGATGCCGCCGGATCGACGCGCGGTTCCCGGCGGATTTCCATGGCGCCGGCCATGAGCGACCAGATCTTCCTTGAAGAGCCCCGCGCGGCGGCGAAGAGATCGTCCGCCATCGGCGCCAGTCCGAGGGGCCGGGACAAGAGACGGCGCGGGCCCTCGAGGACGGGATCCGGCTTGCCGTGATCTTTCGCGAAGGAAAGATCCTTCGGTGTCATGTTCAGGTGCTTCAAGGCCACAACCAGATGCGCGGACTCGTTTGTCCCGAGAAGCGGCGCCGGCGGCGGAGCCGCGCACGCGGCACGAGCCGCCATGAATCCGGCCACCGTGGCGGCGAATCCAAGCCGGCGGCAGGGACCGGTTCTCCAGGGATCCGAGAAAGAAGACGAGGGCTTTCCAGGCATTGGAAATTCCACCGCCGTGTTTTTCCAACCCTTGGAAATGATCACGTGTTTGCCCCCGGGCCTTCGAGCGCTCCGGCATGCATTGTTCCAGACGGCCCGAAAAAGAACAGGCTCATTTCCACCGCCCCTGTCGATCCATTCGCGCACTTCGATACGCGCGGGAGTTGAAAGGGAAGGCCTTCCGGCCGATATCATCCCGGGCCCCGGCGGCGATTGCCGGAAAAAACAGCGCGGCGGCGGAAATCCGGCATGAAATCCGCGGTGTCGCGCAGGTGCTGAACATAGACGTGCTTGAAGCCCAACTCCCCCACGCGGCCCGTGACCCGGCGATGCTCCTCGGCCGTCAGGCCGCGGTCCAACTCCCCCCGCGCCCCGCAAGCCGGCACGGGCCGGAACTGGCTCATGACGGAGATCGGCAACGAAGTTCCGAACTCCTCCCGCAACAGGTCCAGGACCGCCAGGCTGTTCTCCACGTGACCGGGCAGGATCAGGTGGCGAACCAGCACGCCTTGCCGGGCCGGCTCGGATCCCGTCGGATCCCACGGCGCCAGGAATCCTTTGGCCCCGACCATCCGCCGGAGCGACTCCAGCGCCAGCCGCGGATAGTCCTCATCTCCCATGCACCGGCGGGCCAGTTCCGGCTCCGCGAACTTGAAGTCCGGCATGAACATATCCATGACCCCGGCGTACTCCTCCACCAGGCCGGGATCCTGATAGCCGGAACTGTTGAACAGAAACGGCACGTCCGCGCCGGCCGCCCGAACGCGGGCGCACAGCTCGCGGATGTGCGGCCAGAAGTGGTCCGGCGTGACGAAGTTCAGGTTGTGGACGCCCCTCGGCCCGGCCATGGACAACGCGGCGGCGAGCAACTCGTCAACCGTCATCTCCACGCCGCGATGCTCGATGGAAATCTGGTAATTCTGGCAGAAAAAACAACCGCTGGAGCACCCGCTGAAAAAAATCGCGCCCGACCCGCGGGTCCCGGAAAAGGACGGCTCCTCGCCGAAATGCGGCCCGTACGACGCCACGCGGCACGCCGCGGTCTCGCCGCAACGCCCCGCCACCCCGGCCACGCGGTCCACGCCGCACCGGCGCGGGCAGAGCCGGCAGGCGCGGTAGCGCCCCGGCCGGGCCGGGTCGAGCTTGTCTTTTTCCCCTGGACCGCGCATTGTTGAATCACACGGAGGAGCGATACACCAGACCCGTCCGATCCGGCGGCAGGATAAACCATGTTTCTTCCCCATGCCAGCGTGACGGAGATCCTTTCCGCGGCCGCGACGTTGAATGTGTCCCCGGGCGATACGCTGATGGTCCTGGTGGCGGAGCACAACGCGCCCGACCTGGACGAGTTGCGGAACGCCCTGCGCCAAACGATCCCCCGCTTTTTCGGCGGCATCTTCCCCGCCGTTCTGTCGGGTGCGCGGGCGCACGACGAAGGGGCAGTGATCCTGGCCCTGCCGGCGCTGGAGCCTCCCCGTGTATGCGCGGTCTCCGCCAGGGCCGGCCCGTCCGGCGCGGACCTGGCCCTGCCGACGGCCGACCCGTGCACGGCGGTCCTGCTGGCCGACGGGATGTCGCCGGGCATCTCCGAGTTCCTGGCCGGCGTGTTCCGCCAGTTGGGCCCCGCGACCCATTGCGTGGGCGGCGGCGCGGGCGTGTCCGCCATGGTCCAGCGCCCCTGCGTCTTCACGGCGGAAGGCGTGTTCGACAACGCGGCGGTGATGGCCTTCGCGCCCTGGCGCTGCTCGCTCGGCGTGCAGCACGGCATGAAACGGCTCGTCGGCCCGATCGTCGCCACGCGCACCCGCCAGAACATCATCGAGGAATTGAACTGGCGGCCCGCCCTGGAGGTCTATAAGGCCATCGTGGAAAGGGACACAGGGCAGCCGCTGACGGCGGAGAATTTCTACGACAGCGGCCGGGCCTGGGCGTACCCGTTCGGGCTGGTCCGGGAAGGCGCGGAGGACGTGGTGCGGGATCCGCTCGCCGTGGTGGATCACGGCATCCGGTGCGCGGGAGGCGTGCCGGAGAATACCGCGCTCCACGTGCTCAAGGGCGACGCCGACCACCTGATCGCGGCCGCCCGGCGGGCCGGAGAGCGCGCCGCGGCGGGCGCCAGGAGCCGGCCGCGCGCCGCCCTGATCTGCGACTGCGTGTCGCGGCGGATGTTCCTGAAGGGGCGTTTCGCCGAGGAACTGTCCGCCGTAAGCGCGGCCCTCCGGCCGATCGACCACCTCGAGCCCGAAGGCATGCTGACGATCGGAGAGCTGTCCTCCTCGGGGGAAAGCGTGCTGGATTTTTATAACAAGACCATCGTGGTGGGATTGCTCTGCGATGCCTGACCCGGCTGCCAACGACGTCGTGGGGACGATTTCCCTGCTCTACGAGCTGGCCCTCTCGATGGGCCAGTCGCTGGACCTGGACGCGAACTGCGACCTGTTCATCCGCACCCTGCTGACCCGCAAGAACCTGGCCTTCGGCGCGGTCTGGCTCAAGGCCTCCGCGCTCAAGAACGGCGCGACGGCCGAAGCGGATTCCGGGTCCTACCGGCTGGTCTACGCCAATCCCCGGGTTCGCGCCCGCGAGGATCGCCTGCCGGCCAACCACCCGCTCCCCGCCCGTCTCGGGAACATGCCCTTTTTTTCCGTCGCCGCGAACGAGCCGGGTTTCGCGGAAGCGGTGACGGAAAACGGGATCCAGGGCGGCGCGTACACGGTGTATGCCCTGGGCGACATCGGGTTCCTCAAGCTCTACTCCGTCCTCCGGCGGTCCGCGGTTTCGCCGGTCGAGGTCAACAGCCTCCGGCAGGTGGTCGCCAAGTTCGCCGTGTCCATCGAGGGCTGCCTCGCGCACCGCCAGCTCGCGCGCCAGATCGAGGAGCGCGACCGGGCCGAGGGCGAGCGGCGGACCCTGGCGATGGTCGTGGAGCAGATGGAGGACTGCGTCATCATCACGGACGCCGCCGGGGTGTTCCGCTACGTGAACCCGGCCTTCGAGCGGGTGACCGGCTACGCCGCGCGCGAGGTCGCCGGCCTCACGCCCCGCCTGCTGAAGAGCGGCCGCCACCTCCCCGAGTTCTATGCCGCGCTGTGGAAGACCGTGAGCTCCGGCCGGCCCTGGCGCGACCGGATCGTCAACCGGCTCAAGAACGGCTCGCTGGCCACGTTCGACACGATCGTCGCCCCCGCGCGCGACGAGAAGGGCCGGCCGGCCGGCTACGTCGCCGTCCTGCGCGACGTCACGCGCCTGATGGAGGTGGAGCAGCAGTACGCCCACGCGCAGAAGATGGAATCCATCGGGCGGCTGGCCGGCGGCATCGCGCACGACTTCAACAACACCCTGACCGCCGTGCTGGGCTTCGGATCCCTGCTCCTGGAGACCACGCCCGAAGACGGCCCCGACCGCCACGCCGTGGAACAGATCGTGCTGGCGGGCGAGCGGGCCGCGAACCTCACCCGCCAGCTGCTGACCTTCAGCCGGCCGCCCATGCCGGAGATGCGGGTGATGGACCTCAACGCCCTGGCGCTCAACGCCACCCACCTCCTGCGCCGCTCCCTCGGCGAGGACGTGGAGGTCGTTACGCTCCTGGACGAGCACACCGGCAGCGTCCGCGCCGACGTGAGCCTGCTGAACCAGATCATCACGAACCTCGCCCTCAACGCGCGGGATGCCATGCCCCGCGGCGGCCGGCTCTGCCTGCGCACCGCCCCGGTCGAGCTCGACGCCGCGTTCTGCGCCGAGCACGCGGGCCTCGCGCCCGGCCCGCACATCCTGTTGAGCGTCCGGGACACGGGCACGGGGATGACGGAGGAGGTCCGGCGCCGAGCGTTCGAGCCGTTCTTCACCACGAAGAGGACGGGCAAGGGCACCGGCCTCGGACTCTCCGTCGTGTACGGCATCGTCCGCCGGCTCGGCGGGTGCGTCGAGCTGGACAGCCGGCCGGACGCGGGGACCGAGGTGCGGATCTGGCTGCCGCGCGTGGAGGCGCGGGGCGACACGCTGCCGGTCGAACTGGAAGAGAAGGTCGTCGGCGGCCGCGAGACGATCCTCGTCGTCGAGGACGAGCCCATGGTGCGCGACCTGGCCACGCGGCTCCTGCGCTCCCTGGGCTACAGCGTGCTCGAGGTCGGCGGCGGCGAGGAGGCGCTTTCCCTCCTGCGCCGCTACCACGACCGCCTGGACCTCGTGCTTTCGGACGTGGTCATGCCCCGGATGGACGGCGTGGAACTGACGCTCCAGCTGCGGCAGGAGCGGCCGGAACTGCAGGTGCTCTACATGTCCGGCTTCGCGGACGACGCCTTCGCGGAGCGCGGGCTGAACCTCGATCCGCGCCGCCTCATCCGAAAGCCCTTCACCAAGGAAACCCTCGCGCGGAAGCTCCGCGAGATCCTGGACGACCGGGGAAGCGGCGCGAACGCGTAAGCCCCGGACCGCGCCCGGTCACGGCGCCCTTCCCGCCAGGTCGGGCCGCAGGCGGACCGCCTCCTCGATATGGACCCGGGCCTCGTCCGGACGGCCGAGTTCCCGCAGCGCCGCCGCAAAATTGAAGTGCGCCTCGGCCAATCCGGGGTCGGCCTGGAGCGCCGCCTCGTAGTGCGGGACCGCTTCCGCCCACCGGCCCTCCCGGGCCAGCGCGTTGGCCAGGTTGTTGTGGGCGTGGGCATGGTCCGGACGGAGCCGGATCGCCTGCCCGTACAACTCCTGCGCGGCGGCCAGGTCGCCCCGCGCGGCGAGCAGCATGCCGTAGGCGTTGCAGGCGTCGGGATTGTCCGGCTCCAGGCGCAGCGCCTCGCGGTAGTGCTCCTCGGCCTCACCGACCCGGCCCTGGCCCGCGAGCAGCAGGGCCAGGTTGACATGCGCGACCGCCATGCCCGGCGCCACCCGGAGCGCCTCCTCGTACCCGGCCGCTGCCTCCTCCGCCCGGCCGAGCGAGGCCAGGAGATGGGCCTTGTTGAAGCGGCTCTTGGCGTGGAGCGGATCCTCGGCCAGGGCGCGGTCGTACGCCGCCAGCGCCTCCGGCCCGCGCCCCATCTTTCCGAGGGTGTTGGCCAGGTTGAAATGGGTCCGGGCGCTGCGCGGATGAATCTGCAGCGCCGCCCGGAACGATTCGACCGCCTCGCCGAACCGGTCCTGGGCGGCGAGTTCGCACCCGAGATTATCGCGCGCCATCCAGCTGGCGGGGTTCTTCGCGATCGTGTCGCGCCACAGGGTCTCGATGTCGCGGTAGGCATGGGCCTGCTGCCGGGTAAGCGCGGCCAGCAACAGGATCGGCAACGCCGCGAGGGCGCGGCGGCTCCAGGCGGGGAGCCCGACGCGGCGCGCCAGGCCCGCGGCCCCGGCGGTCGCGAGCGCGATGGGCCCGAGGCAGGCCAGGTACTGATAGTGATCCGCGACGAACGAATACTGGAACGTGTAGAGCGGGATGAACCCGAGCAGCGGCGACAGGCAGGCGACGAAGAAGAGGGCCGCCAGCGCCGGCCCGCGGATTCCCCGCCGCCACAGAAGCGCCAGCCCGACCGCCGCCGCGAGGCCCGCCAGCAGCCAGCCATACTGGCGGGGATCGGAGGCATCGATGGCCCACCGCGAATAGCTGAACTCCAGGCGGACCGGCCAGAGCAGCTTCCCAGCGTAGAACCAGAGCGCACGGCTGGCGATGAGCACGCAGTCGAGGAACGGAAAACGCACCCCCGCGTCCCGGCTGCCCTGGAGGTGCTGCTCCCACCACGCGGTGAAGAGGCCCATGGCCAGGCCGATCCCCAACAGCGCCGCCACCTGCAGCCGGCGCGCGGGCGTCAGGCGGATTCCCTTGCGCCAGGCGGCGAGGACCAGCGCGGCCGGCAGCGTGCAGGCCGTGGTCTTCGCGAACAGGGCCAGCAGGTAGAACGCGAAGACCCCGGCCCCGAACCAACGGCGCCGCCGGCCGTCCACCTCCAGCGACCGGATCCACGCCCAGAGGGCGGCCAGGTAGAACAGCGTCGAGAGCAGGTTCTTCTGCTCGGTGATCCACGCGACGCTTTCGACCTGGACGGGATGCAGCGCGAAGAGCGCGGCCGCGAGCCAGGCCCCGGGCGCCGCGAGCAGGCCGAGCACGAGGGCCGCGAGCAGCGCGTTGGCCCCGTGCAGGCCGACGCTGACCAGGTGATAACCGAGCGGATCCAGGCCCAAGGCCGACCGCTCGGCCCGCATCAGGGTGTACGTGAGCGGGAAATACTGCGAGGGGGCGTCGGTGGAAAACCAGATCCGCCGCAGGCCGTCGGGCGCCGTGAGCAGCTCGTTGCCCGCCACGTAGACATCGTCGTCCCAGAGAAAGCCGCCCCGAAGGGACGGCCCGTAAGCCGCCAGCAGCAGGCCCAGCAGAAGGAGGGCCCCCGCGAGCCGGACCTTCGCGGCGCGGCTCACGGCACCGGGAACCGCGCCGTCAGCGCGACCACGTCGGCGCGGACCGCCTGCAGCGCCCCGGCGTCCTCCGGCGCGGACAGGACGCGGCCGATGAACTCCGCAATCTTCCCCATCTCGGGTTCTTTCATGCCCCGCGTGGTCACGGCGGGCGTGCCGACCCGGATGCCGGAGGTGACGAACGGGCTCTGCTTGTCGAACGGGATGGCGTTCTTGTTGACCGTGATGCAGGCCTTGTCCAGCGCCGTCGCGGCGTCCTTGCCCGTGACGCCCATCGGCGTGAGATCCACGAGCATCATGTGGTTATCCGTGCCGCCGGAGACGATCCGCAGCCCGCGCTGCTCGAGCGCGGCGGCCAGGACCTGCGCGTTGCGCACGATCTGCTGCTGGTAGGTCTTGAACGCGGGCTGGAGCGCCTCGTGGAAGCACACGGCCTTCGCGGCGATCACGTGCATCAGCGGCCCGCCCTGTGTCCCGGGGAAGATCTGCCGGTCAATGTCCTGGGCGAACCGCTCGCGGCACAGGATCATGCCGCCGCGCGGGCCGCGCAGGGTCTTGTGCGTGGTCGTGGTGATGAAATCGCTGAACGGGACGGGGTTCGGGTGGCAGCCCGCGGCGACCAGGCCGGCGATGTGGGCCATGTCCACCATCAGGAACGCCCCGGCGGCGTCGGCGATCTCGCGCAGCCGCTTGAAGTCGATGATCCGCGAGTAGGCGCTGGCCCCGGCGCAGATCATCTTCGGCTTGTGCTCCTTCGCCAGCGCCGCGATCTCGTCGTAGTCGATCCGCTCGGTCTGCGGGTCCACGCCGTAGTGGACCACGTTGAAGAAGCGGCCGGAGAAGTTGACCTTGTGGCCGTGGGTCAGGTGCCCGCCGCACGCGAGGCTCATGGCCAGCATCGTGTCGCCGGGCTGGAGCATGGCGAAGTAGACGGCCATGTTCGCCCCGCTGCCGCAGTGCGGCTGGACGTTTGCGTGCTCGGCGCCGAAGAGCTGCTTCGCGCGGTCGATCGCGAGGCGCTCGGCCTCGTCCACGAACTCGCAGCCGTTGTACCAGCGCTTGCCGGGGTAGCCCTCGGCGTACTTGTTGGTCATGATCGAGCCCTGCGCCGCGCGGACGGCCGGGCTGACGTAGTTTTCCGACGCGATCAGCTCCAGGTTCTCCCGCTGCCGCCGCGCCTCCTTGCGCAGCGCGGCGTAGAGCTCCGGGTCCACGGCGTTCACGGCCACGGGATCGGACTGGAGCGCCTCGATCGCCGCCATCTTCCGCACGCGCCGCTCGTGCCGGCTCCCGACCTCGAACTCGGCGGACAGCCACGCGTCCAGCATCGACGCCGCGTCGGCGGGCTTCAGCAGGCTGCCGCCGAGGACGAGGATGTTCGCGTTGTTATGGACGCGCGCCAGCCGCGCCATCGCCGGCGTGAAGCACAGGGCGGCCCGCGCGCCGGGGAACTTGTTGGCCGTGATGCTCATGCCCACGCCCGTGGCGCAGACCAGGATCCCCTGGTCCACGGAACCCTCGGACACCCGCCGGGCCACGGCGGCGGCGTAGTCGGGGTAGTCCACCGACTCCGCGCTCGGGGCGCCGACGTCCTCCGCCCGGATGTTCCGCTCCGCCAGGAGTTTCTTCAGGGCCTCCTTCAGCTCGAAGCCCGCGTGATCCGAACCGATCGCTATTTTCATGCCCGCTCCCTTCGGCGCCGCCGGCCGCACGCCGCGCTGCTCGACCAGGTACAGAACCAAATCCGAAATCGCGCTGTCAATCTGCTCGCTCGTCCGCTGGTACACCCCCACGGGCGACCCGATCGGGTCGGGGATGTCCCGCTCCCCGCCCCCCGCGCCGAACGACGTCAGCAGCCGCACCTTGCCGGACGCCCCCGGGAACGCCCGGGCGACCGCCTGGCGGTGCGCCTCCGTCATCACGACGATCAGCGTGGCCGCCCGGACCAGCTCCGCGGTCAGCATCCGGCTCCGGAACGCCTTCAGGTCCAGCCCGCGCCGCGCCATCACCTCGACGGCCTCCGGGCTGGCCGGCGCGCCGTTCGGCGCGGCCACGCCGGCGGACCCGACCGTGACGCCCGCCGCCGGCCCGAGCCGGGCGCGCAGCAGGCGCTCGGCCATCGGGCTCCGGCAGATGTTGCCGGTGCAGACGAACAGCACATGCTCCGTGGAATCTCCGCTCATGCCAGGATCTCCGCGCGGGCGCCGGCGAGCGGCGCCCCTACGGCTCCTTCTCCGGCGGCGGCTTACCGCGCACGTTGAGCGCCTTCAGGGCCAGCAGGATATCCGCGGCCCGGCCCAGCGCGGGATCGCCCCGCACGCGGGCGCGCAGCACGCGATGCTCCTTCTCCTCCGCCAGCAACCGGCCGTTGCGCGAGTCCGGCTCCGGCTCGTACTCGTCGCCCGGAACGCCCTCGACGGTCACGTCGGGCTCGACCGCCGTCCGGCCGTTCAGCACCAGCCCGTCCGCCATCACCAGCTGGCGCGTCGCAAGGTACAGGTATCCGCCGCCCGGGCAGGATACCACCTCGCGGACGGCCGGATCGCCCCGCGTCGCGGACCCGATCAGCATGGCCCCGCGCAGGCTGTCGGCGAAGACCGCCGCCAGCGCCTCGCAAGCGCCTTCCGTTTCGCCGTCGATCAGGACCATCACCGGCGCATCGAGCCCCGACCCGCCGGGGGCGCGGAACGCCTCGATGTCCTGTCCCTTCGCCATGCGCAGGGAAAAGAGAAGCGCGCCCTCCGGCGCGAACAGGCGGGCGGCATCCGCGGCCGCCGCCAAGTTGGTGCCCCCGGCGCCCCGGAGATCCACGATGATGCCACAGTAGTTGGTCCCGTCCCAGCCACGCAGCGCCGGGATTACTTCCTTCGAGGCCCCGTCGTACAGGCCGTTCAGGCGGAGATAACCGATCCCCGTGGGGAGATCCTCGGCGACCGCGACGGAGGGCTGCGGGATGCGGGCCGCGGCCAGTTCCACCGACTGGGTTGCCGCGCCGCGCAGGAACTGGACGCGGAACCGGCTGTCCGGCCCGCCCCGCAGCAGCGAGCGGATTTCCCAATCCTTCAGGCTTGCCGCCGCTCCGCCGTCGATGAACTCCAGGCGATCGCCGGGCTGAAGGCCGGCGGCCTCGGCGGGCGAACCGGCGACCACTTCCGCGACCTTCGGCATCCCGTCGGCAGACCGGATGCGCAGGCCCGTTTCGAAAACGAAGCCCTGCAAGCGGTCCTCGAGGGCCGACTTCTCGGCCTCGTTCAGCCACAGCCCGCCGGGATCGGCGCTCTTCACCATGGCGGAGACCGCGGCGCGCCGGGCCGAATCCGCGTCCAGCGTCAACCCATAGGATTCGAGCAGCGCGGCCAACTGTTCCACGGCGGGCACGGCATCGCGTTTCAGGGAGGGCGGCGCCTCGGGCGGGGCCGCCGGCGCCGGGGCTGTCTCCGCCGCGACGGCGGCGGGGGCGGGCGAGGTCGCCGGGTCCGGCGCGGCCGGTTCCTGGGCCCAGGCCCGGCCCGCCGCGAATCCCGCGCCCAGCACGAAAGCCAGTATCGATTTCATGTCGTCTTCTCCGCGGCCGCTTTCAGCCGCCGGTTCCCGGCCGCCACTTTCTTCTTCATCGTCCGCTTGTGCGCCTCCAGCCGCCGCCGCAGATCCGGCCGGCCCAGCGCCAGGATCTGCACCGCCAGCAGGGCGGCGTTCACCGCGCCCGCCTTGCCGAGGGCCACGGTGGCCACGGGTACGCCCGAGGGCATCTGGACCGTCGCCAGGAGGGCGTCGAGGCCGTCCAGCGCGCCCCCGCTCACCGGGATGCCGATGACCGGAAGGATGGTGTTGGCCGCCACCGCCCCGGCCAGGTGGGCCGCGCCGCCGGCGGCTGCGACGAGCACCTTGAGCCCGCGGCGGGCGGCGGAACGGGCATAGGCGGCGGCCGCGTCCGGGGTCCGGTGCGCGGAGAGCACGCGCGCCTCGAACCCGACGCCGAACTCGCGCAAGGTCTTCGCCGCATGCTCGACGACGGGCCAGTCCGAATCGCTGCCCATCAGCACCGCGACCTCTGTTTTCGCTTTTCTCATCGTGCCAATCCTCGCGCGCCAATATCCCGGCGATAGTGGGCCCGGTCGAACCGGATGAGGCCCGCCGCCTCGTAGGCCCGGTCCCGCGCCGCGCGCAGGTCCGCGCCCAGGGCGGTAACGCCCAGCACGCGGCCGCCGGCCGTAACCGCTTCCCCGCCGGAAACGCGGGTGCCGGCATGGAATACCACAACCCCGTCCCGCGCGGAAGCCTGTTCCAGCCCGGAAATCGGGGCGTCCACGTCATACGGGCCGGGGTATCCGCCCGCCGCCATGACCACGCACACGCAGGCGTCCGGCGTCCAATCCAGCTTGATGCGGTCCAGCCGGCCGTCGGCACAGGCCATGAGCGCCGGCAGGATATCGCCCCGCCAACGCGGCAGGATGGCCTGGGTTTCCGGGTCGCCGAACCGGCAGTTGAATTCCAGCACCTTCGGCCCGCCTGTCGTCAGCATGAGCCCGGCATAAAGCACTCCGCGATAAGTTATTCCGCGGCGAGAAAGCTCGCCGATCGTTCGCTCGAAAACGTCGCGCCGCACAGCCTGCCACTGGGCCGGGGTCAGGACAGGGGCGGGCGAGTAGGCGCCCATGCCGCCGGTATTCGGCCCCGTGTCGCCGTCCCCCACCCGCTTATGGTCCTGGGCGGAGGCCAGCATTTCAATATGGGATCCGTCGACAAGGGCCAGGACGGAGACCTCTTCGCCCTCGAGCCGCTCCTCGATCAGCACTTCGCGGCCCGCTTCGCCGAACGCGCGGTTGACCAGGGCGTCCTCGACGGCCTTTTCGGCCTCGTCGGGCGTGTCGCAGACGGTGACGCCCTTGCCGGCCGCGAGGCCGTCGGCCTTGACCACGACCCGGCCGGGCTGACTCCGAATATAGGAAAGGGCCTGGTTGGCGTCGGTGAACCGCGCGGCGCGGGCGGTCGGGACGCCAGCTTTTTCCATGATTTCCTTGGCGAAGGCCTTGCTGCCCTCCAGCCGGGCGGCGGAGCGGCCGGGCCCGAAGACCCGGAGCCCGACGGCCTGCAGGCGGTCCGCCAGCCCGGCGCAGAGCGGCGCTTCCGGGCCGATGACCGTCAGGTCGGGGCGCGCCGCCCGCGCCCACGCGACCAGGCTATCGAGGTCGGAAGCCGGGATCATCAGGTTTTCAGCGAGCCGGGCCGTCCCGGCGTTGCCGGGGGCGCAGAAGAGCTCCGGGCGGCAGGAATCCCTCGAGATTTTCCACGCCAGCGCGTGTTCCCGTCCGCCGCCGCCCACGATGAGGATACGCATGCCCGCCATACGGCCCCGGGACCATACAGGACGGGCGGCGGGCAGACCAGCCTGATTTCAGGACACGGCCCCCCTCCTCCCCTTGGCCGGCTCTTGAAGGTGGACATCATTCCGGGTACCTGTTACTAAACGCTGAATCACTTCAGGCGGTGCGCCCGATAAAGGAGTGCTCGTGAAAACCAACTTGATTCGATCCGTGTGCGCGGCGGCGCTTTTTCTCTCGGGCTCGGCGTTCGGCGAGGCGTACCGCGGCGAGATGAACGCCTGGGGAACAACCTGGATGACCCAGGATACGGATTTCGGCAACATATGGAAGGTGACCATCCAGGCCGCGTCCAACGATGCTCCCTCGACGTACAAGTTTGATCGCTATGGCGACTGGGTCGAGAACTGGGGGGCCGGCAGCAGCGCCACGAAGAACTCAACCGTCGGGACCCTGGCGGGTTCCGGCGGCAATGTGAGCATGGACGCAATCAACGGCCGACGCTACAGCTTCGGCATGGACGCCGGCCATACCGAACATGTGGTGATGGAGACCGACGGGGCGCCCGTCACGCCGCTCGTGGCCACGGACAACCACGTCCAGGACCCGGGGACCAACCCGGTGACGGTGAGCATCAAGCTCTCGGCGTCGTTGAGCACGCAGGAAATCGTCTGGGTGCGCTACGCGACGAACTCCGACTTCACCGCCGCGCGGGTCGCCCCGGCGACAGGCAGTTCCACGAACTACAGCGCCACATTGCCCGGCGGGCACAATCCCGGCGCGCGGGTCTGGTACTACATCCTGACCTCGACCATGCCGTCCAACCAGATCATGAGCAAGCCGGACCTGTGTCTTTTGCGGGGTCTGAAGAGCGGGAGCACGAACTTCACGTACCGGCCGGGCGGCGGCATGTGCTGGCACCACCCGACCAACGGTGAACCCTCCGGCGCGACGATGCGCAATCCGACGAACAGCGCGGCGGCCTCGGCCGCCGTGTATTTCTATACCGGCAATTTCTGGACCAACGGCTGGGCGATGGGCGACCAGACCGGCGCGACGCTGTACCACCGGCTCAAGGGCTCGGGCGGCGGCTGGACGGCGACCAACGCCTGGTTTGATTTGGAAAGCGGGAACAACAAGTACTGGCAGATGCGGATCCCCAGCGGGACGTACGCCGCGACCAACGAGGTGGAGTACTACATCCGGGTCACGTACGCCGACTATGACACGACCTACCTCGGCCGGCTGACGGACACGGCCTCGCGGACGTTCCTGGTCGAGGCCAACGCGCAGGCCGCGCCGTTCAGCTTCCGCTACGGCTCGAGCACGAACCTCGGCAACTGCTGGCATCTCCCGGCCAACGCGGAGCCGCCGACCACGACGATGCGCTTCCCGGACAATCCGTACTCGAACAACGCGGTCTACGTGTACAACGGCAACCAGTTCCAGGGCTCCGGCAACGCGGCGGACCAGAGCGGCGGCACGCTCTACCACCGGCTCGCCGGCAGCGGCGGGGGCTGGACCGCAACCAACCTCTCGTACGACAGCCAGCAGGAGAACAACAAGTACTGGGTCTCCACGATCCCGGCCGGCGCGTACAAGGCGACGAACCAGGTGGAATACTACCTCCGGGTCACGTACACCGACCGCGACACGACCTACATCGGCACGACCAACGACGGCGCGGGGAGCCTGACCTACGCGTCCGAGGCCTCGGCGCAGTCCAACCCGTTCCGCTACACGTACGGCGGCGAGCCCGGCACGGAGGCGGGGTACATCTGGCATAACTCCAACCGGGTGAACATCGCGTCCGGCTCGGTCCAGTTCTGGGTCAAGATCGGCTACGCGCAGGGCATCGGCAGCAACCGCTGGGTGGACCACGCCTGCCTTTATTACACGACCAACGGGTCCGCCGTGGGCGTGGCGGGCAAGGGCACGGGCGACGTGAACACGCTGGCGCAATACCTGACCTTCGACCATACCGAGGAGGATGCGTCCGAGAACGGCAACGCGATGTGGTGGGCGGGCACGGCCAGTGGCCTGCCGCTGACGGGCACGATCCGCTACAAGATCGGCGCCTGGAACGGCTCGGGCGCGCAGCGCTTCGCGGAGTATAACACCGACGGCGTGGACGACATGGAGTTCAGCTTCTCGCTCTACGTGTCCGGCTCCGAGGGCCTGACGGTGAACGGCAAGAACGCGGACTACACGACGACCAAGTTCTTCGTGAACGAGCGCGCGGGCGAGACGAACTACGTGTCCGCCCAGTACACCGTCCCCGGCGGCACGGCGATCGAGAAGGCGGAGATCTTCTCCAACCTCGACCGGCGCGACTACGCGGACACGGACTACAACGGCGACGGCATCCCGGACGGCATCAACCCGCCGGCGGGCGGCAGCATCACGACCAACGACACGGGCGCGTACTACCGGGCCTACCCGATGCAGTTCCTCGGCGGCCGGTCGTACTGCTGGACCGGCACGGCGAGCAAGTGCGGCGCGTACCGCCTGACGGCGCGCTACAAGCTCGCCGGCGACACGAACTGGTACTGGTACAGCAGCGGCGGCCGGCGCGACCACGCGATCGTCGTCTCGCCGAAGAAGGCGCTGGGCATGACGCTCTACGAGGTCAACCCGCTGACCGTGAAGGCGACGAGCAACGACAAGGCCGGGCGCAGCACGTTCGACGACCTGCTCGACGGCAACTTGGACAGCTTCACGAACTTCAACCTCGGCTACCTGAACAAGATACAGGTCAACTGCCTGTGGTTCCAGCCGATCCACCCGAGCGCCGTGACCACGAAGGGCGACCCGAGCGGGTACGACCCCGGGAGCCCGTACGCGACGCGCGACTACTTCTCCGTCGCGTCGGTCCTGGGCGACGCGGACACCGAGGCGGACGCCCTCGCGGAGTTCACCAACTTCGTCCACCGCTGCGACACCAACGCGTCCAGCGTCGGGACGATCAACGTCATGCTCGACGGCGTGTTCAACCACACGGCGTGGGACGCGGTGATGGGCCAGGGCGGCGTGGACCTGGGCTACGCCACGTCGGCCACCCAGACCATGGGCCGGACCCGGCCGGCCTGGTACGCCTACTGGCAGGACTACGGCGCGCCGGCGACGTTCTACAACTCGGAGTACGACAACGACATCGCCACCGCGCCCGACCGCGGCGACTTCGGCAAGTGGGACGACGTCGCGGAGCTGTACTTCGGCAAGTACTCCGCCCTGGTCCGGCACAACCCGGACAACAACGGCGACTACAACAACGAGGGCGACACGTACGACTACGCCGGGATGGACACCAACACCATGGCCCTCTGGCGCTACTTCGGCTACTACACCGAGTACTGGCTGAAGAAGACCGGCCACCCGACGAACAACAACAACGCCGCCTACGACGACTACGGCATCGACTCGCTGCGCTGCGACTTCGGGCAGGGCCTGCCGCCCCAGCTCTGGGAGTACATCATCAACCGCACGCGCAAGATGAAGTGGAATTTCGTGTTCATGGCCGAAACGCTCGACGGCGGCAGCCCGGGCTACCGGTCGAACCGCCACTTCGACATCCTCAACGAGAACCTGGTCTTCCAGTTCACCCAGGCGCACATCAACTACGCCAGCTCGCTTCGCCAGGCCCTCGAGGACCGGCGCAACTCCTACAGCAGCGGCGAGGTCCTGCTCAACCTGACCGGGCACGACGAGGTCATGGCGGACAACGACCCGTGGGTCGTCGCCAGCCGCTACGGCTCGGTCTCGATGGTGGACGGCCTGCCGATGATCTTCTACGGGCAGGAGTGGGGCATCGAGCAGTTCAACGCCTCGGACCCGGACAACAAGAACGACGGGTTCCTCAACTGGCACGAGCTGAACTTCGGCAAGTACATCCCGCACTTCAAGCAGTGGAACAAGCTGACCGTGTGGCAGCAGCCGCCGGACTACTCCGAGGGGCTGGCCCAGTGGTACGGCCGGGTCAACTGGGCGCGGCTGAACTCGCCCGCCCTGCGCAGCCACAACCGCTATTTCCTCAACAAGGTCGGCGGCGGCGAGGAGGGCACGATCATGGCCGCGGCGAAGTACCAGACCGCGTACGCCTCGCCGCAGACCAGCGACGTGGTGCTGGCCTTCTCCATCTTCTTCCGCCACGGCGAGGCGCACTTCTCCACGGCCGCCTCTTTCGACCTGACGGGCTGCTGGAGCCTGCTGGGCCTCGACACGGGCAAGACCTACCGCGTGCGCAACCTGGCCTCCAGCGACGCGTCCGCCTACCTGACCAGCGGCTGGCCGAAGACCGGCGCGGACCTCTACAACAACGGCATCTACGTCGCGCTCGGCGGCGGCACGGTCAATCCGATCACCGCCGACGGCGAGATCGTCCAGTACCTGAAGATCGAGGAGTACACCGCGACGAACCACGCGCCCGCGATCAACCTGCCGGGCCCGCACACGCTGCCGGTCGGCTCGACCACGAGCTTCGTCGTCAGCGCGACGGATTCCGACGGGAACGCGGTGACCGTGACGAACGTGACGAAGCCCTCCGGGGCGACGTACATCGGGACGAACTTCTCGTGGACCGCGTTGCCGACGGCGTTCGCGAACACGACCAACGCCCTCGTCTTCGTCGCCAACGACGGGCAGGGCGCGACGAACAGCATCGTGACCAACAGCACCGTGATCGTGGTGCCCTACGATTCGGACTCCGACACCCTGCCGGACGGCTGGGAGTGGGACCACTTCACCACGCTCACGAACGGTTCCGGCGGCGACCGCGACAGCGACGGCGCGCCGAACGGCGACGAGTACGTCGCGGGCACGCAGCCCACGAACGTGTCGTCGGTCTTCGAGGTCCAGTCCGTCATCGTGCCGGCCGGCCTGACCAACTACCAGGTGCGGATCCCGACGCAGCCGCAGCGGCATTACACGATCTACTTCCGGAACAGCCTGACGAACGGGACGGCGTGGTCGGGCTTCGGCAACACGAACCTCGGGGTGGGCACGTGGCTGGAGACGGGAACGGTGGCCACGACGTTCACCTTCACCGACGACCAGACGGCGAACACGTCGAGCAACCCGCCGCCGGACAACCGGCGGTTCTACCGGGTCAGGGTTCGGCAGCCGTAGGGAACCGGAGCCGGGGCGCCGTAGCCCCGCGACGGAAGGGGGCGGCCCCGGGGCGGGCCGCCTCCACATCGCATCGGCGTTGCATGATGCGCGGGGGGATGGTACGTTCCCCCACCGGATCACGACATGGAACCTCCGATCTACAGTCCGAAGGAAACCGGCCCGGGCAAGACGAATGTCCCGCTGCGGGGCGTAGCCCTCTGGCTGCTGCTCCTGGCCCTCTTCCTGACGGTCTACCAGATGTTCTCCCAGCAGCAGGACCGCTACGAGCGCATCCCGTACAGCCCGGACTTCATCGAGCTGGTCAAGCAGCAGCGCATCCGTAAGGCCGAGGTCATCGTGGAGGTCTCCGGCCTCCACTACGTGCGGGGCGAACTGCTGGACAAGGATAACCGGACCAAGCGGCCGCGGCGGTTCCGCACGGAGATCCTGGTCGGCGACGACCTGATACGGTTCCTCCGCGAGAGCGGCGTGCCGTTCGAGTTCAAGACCCAGAACCCCTACATCTGGCAGCTCGTGTCCAGCGTGGCGCCCTTCCTTCTCGTCTTCGGCATCATCTACTTCTTCTTCGCGCGGCAGATGCGCATGGCCGGGCGCGGGGCGATGAGCTTCGGCAAGAGCCGGGCCCGGCTGATGAGCCGCGAGCGCAACAAGGTGACCTTCGCCGACGTCGCGGGCATCGATGAGGCCAAGGAGGAGGTCCAGGAGATCATCGAGTTCCTGAAGGACCCGAAGCGGTTCCAGAAGCTCGGCGGACGGATCCCCAAGGGCGTGATCCTGGTCGGCCCCCCCGGCACGGGCAAGACGCTGCTGGCCAAGGCCATCGCCGGCGAAGCCCAGGTGCCGTTCTTCAGCATCAGCGGGTCGGACTTCGTCGAGATGTTCGTCGGCGTCGGCGCCAGCCGCGTGCGCGACATGTTCGAGCAGGGCAAGAAGAACGCGCCGTGCATCATCTTCGTGGACGAGATCGACGCCGTCGGCCGCAGCCGCTTCAGCGGCATCGGCGGCGGCCACGACGAGCGCGAGCAGACGCTGAACGCCCTGCTGGTGGAGATGGACGGCTTCGACACGCAGGAGGGCGTGATCATCATCGCCGCGACCAACCGGCCCGACGTGCTCGACCCCGCCCTGCTCCGGCCGGGCCGGTTCGACCGGCAGATCATCATCGACCTGCCGGGCCTCGAGGGGCGCGAGGCGATCCTGCGCATCCACTCGCGGCGCGTGAAGCTGGCGGCCGGCACCGACCTGCGGCGCATCGCCCGCGGCACGCCCGGATTCTCCGGCGCCGACCTCTCCAACCTGATCAACGAGGCGGCGCTGCTGGCCGCCCGGCAGAACCTGGACGCCATCACCGAGCGCGAGCTGGAGGAGGCCCGCGACAAGGTCCGCTGGGGCCGCGAGCGGCGCAGCCGCGTGCTCGACGAGAAGGAAAAGAAATTGACGGCCTACCACGAGGCGGGCCACGCCGTCCTGCTCCAGTTGCTCGAGGAATGCGAGCCGCTGCACAAGGTCACCATCATCCCGCGCGGCGCCGCGCTCGGCGCGACGATGCAGCTGCCGGAGAAGGACCGCTACACGGAGAGCCGCTCCAAGCTCCTCGCCACCCTGACCGGGCTGATGGGCGGGCGCACGGCCGAGGAACTCGTCTTCGGGGACATCACGACGGGCGCGCACAACGACCTCAAGCAGGCCACGCATATCGCGCGCATGATGGTGACCGAGTGGGGCATGAGCGAGGCGCTCGGCCCGCTGAACTTCGGCGAACGCGAGGAACTGCTCTTCCTCGGCCGCGAGGTTTCCCGCACCAACGAGGTCAGCGAGGAGACCGCGCGCAAGATTGACGAGGAGGTCAGCCGGATCGTCCGCGAGGCGCACGACAAGGCGCTGAACCTCCTGCGCGGGCACCGAGAAAGCCTGGACCGCGTGGCGCAGCTGCTCCTGGAGCGCGAGACGCTGGACGGGCGCGAGGTGGCGGAGATCATCGAGCACGGCCGGATCCTGTCCGAGGCCGAGCGCGCAGCGCCGGGCGCCTCCCCGCCGAGCCCCCCCGCCTGATGAGCCGGAAGGCCCGGCGATAGCGGAAACCGGGACATGAACGACCATCCGACACTCCTGTGGACGGCGCGGCGCCGCCGCCTGGAACTTGGCCGGCGCACGCTCGTCATGGGCGTCCTTAACGTCACCCCGGATTCCTTTTCCGACGGCGGCCGGTTCCTGGATCCCGCCCGCGCCCTGGAACAGGCCCGGCGGATGATCGCCGGGGGGGCGGACCTGCTCGACGTCGGCGGGGAATCCACGCGGCCGGGCGCGGCGCCCGTCCCGGGGGACGAGGAAATCCGCCGGGTGCTGCCCGTGATCGAGGCGATCCGCGCCGAAAGCGACATCCCGATTTCGGTGGACACGGCGAAGGCGGCCGTGGCGGCTCGCGCACTCGAGGCCGGAGCCGACGTTATCAACGATGTCACGGCCCTGGCGGCCGATCCGGCGATGCCCGCCGTGGCGGCGCGGTACGGCGCGGGGGTGATCCTGATGCACATGCAGGGGACCCCCCGGACCATGCAGGCGGATCCCCGTTACGCCGACGTGGTCCGGGAGGTGCGGGACTACCTGGCGGGCCGGATCGCCGCCCTCGCGGCGCAGGGCTTGGCCCCGGAGACGCTGGCGGTGGACCCCGGGATCGGATTCGGCAAGACGCTGGAGCACAACGTGGCGCTGCTGCATGACCTGGATACGCTGGCCGGGCTGGGCCGGCCGGTGGTCGTCGGGCTCTCCCGCAAGAGCTTCCTGGGCCGGATCACGGGGCGGGAGGCGGGCGAGCGGCTAGCGGGCGGGCTCGGCGCGGCCGCCTGGGCGATCGCGCGCGGGGCGCACGTCATCCGCGCGCACGACGTAAAGGAGACTTGCGATATGGTTCGCGTCGTGGATATGTTGAGAAAGGAAAGCGCGACGTGAATTGGTTCCACCAGATCCAGTGGCCGGGCCTCACCGGGCTGCTCGAAATCGCCCTGTTCGCCTTCGCGTTCTTCTACGTCATCATGTTCTTCCAGGGGACCCGCGGCGTGCAGATCCTCTTCGGGCTCGCCGTGGTGCTGGGGGTGATGATCGTGCTGACCAAGGTCCTGCGCCTGGACACGGTCAACTGGCTCGTGGCGCGCGCGTCGCTGTACCTGGCCGTGGCGCTGGTGATCATCTTCCAGCCGGAGATCCGGCGCGCGCTGGCGGAACTCGGCAAGCCGCACGTCTTCGCGTCCGCGGCGGCGGAGCGCACCGTGGTGGAGCATATCGTGCAGGCGGCGCTCATGCTCTCGGAACGGAAGATCGGCGCCCTGGTCGCCGTGGAGCGCGAGATCGGCACGCGGGCCGTGCACGAGACGGGCGTGAAGATCGACAGCGTGGTCACGCCCGAGCTTCTGGCGAGCATCTTCTATCCCCACACGCCGCTGCACGACGGCGGGGTGCTGATCCGCGGCAACCGGCTGGTCGCGGCCGGCTGCATGTTCCCGCTCTCCGCCCGCGAGGAGTTCAGCAAGGCCCTCGGCACGCGGCACCGCGCGGCCGTCGGGCTCACCGAGGAGACCGACGCGCTGGTCGTGGTGATCTCGGAGGAGACGGGCACGATCTCGGTCGCCTACAAGGGGCGCTTGAGCCGCGGGCTGGACGAGGAGCGCCTCCGCCGGATGCTCTCGGCGGTGCTGCTCAAATCGCCGCGCCCCCAGAGCCGGATGGGCCGGGTCAAGGAGCAGCTGGACCTGACGCCCGAAGGCGTGGCCAAGACCGACGCGGCCCGGCAGGAGGAGGCCCGCCCGAATGCCTAGCTGGGCCTCCAGGCTCGCCGAACTGCTCCGGCGGAATTGGGGCGGCAAGCTGGCCGCCCTGGTGCTCGCCACCGTGACCTGGTACGGCATCCAGTCCGTCATCAACTTCGAGGCCCGCATCCGGGAAGTGCCCGTGACCCTGCGCCTGCCGGAGGGCTGGGCCGCCCTGGACCAGTCCGTCTCCGCCGTGGACATCGTGTTCCGGGGCTCGGAGGAGGACATCCGCTTCCTGAACCGGGACCAGATCAAGGTCGAGATCGACCTGAACCCGCGGGCCATCAAGGGCACCAACCTGGTCGCCCGCTTCAAGATTCTCCCCCGGCATATCAGCGCGCCCAACACCGTCCGGCCGGTCCAGGTCCGGCCCGACGAAATCACGGTGAGCCTCGACCGGCAGGAGCAGAAGGCTGTGCCGGTCAAGGCGGACTTCCAGGGCGAGCCCGCGGAGGAGTTCGAAGTCGAGCGCTGGGAGTGCGCGCCGGCCGCCGTCACGCTTTCCGGGCCGCACAGCCGGCTCCAACGCATCGAGTCGGTCAACACGATCGCGCTCGACCTGGAGGGCCGCACCAAGTCGTTCCGCAAGACGCACGTGCCGGTGCAGGCGCCCCCGGAAACCGTCGTCGTGGAGCCCGTCCCCGCCCAGGTCAGCGTGGAGGTCAGCCTCGCCGAACGGACCTCCACGGAGACGTGGAAGGACGTCCCGGTCTGCGTGCTGAGCCGGCCGGGCGCGCGCGAGGAATTGTCGGTCGTCCCCGTGTCCGCGACGCTCACCGTGCGCGGACGGGCGGAGATCCTGAAAAAACTGGACGCGCGCGACGTCCGGGTGTATGCCGACGGCTCGGACGTGGAGAAGGCGGGCACGTACGAATTGCCGCTCCGCATCCATCCGCCTCCGGGGCTCGCGGTGGTCAAAACGGAGCCCCCGGTGGTGAGCGTGACATGGGGAGAGCCTTGATGCATGTGCTGCGACAGTCGGTCAAGGGAATCGTGGGCCTCTGGCTGCTGGCGGGTTTCTTCGCGGGGCCGGCGGACGCGGACCTGATGATCTTCGCGTTCGCAAGCTGGGCGAAGGCCGCCGAACCCGCGGCGCCCGGCGAGCCCGCGGCGGAGACCCCCGCCCAGACGCGCGAGACGCTCCGCGAGATCAGCCGGCGGCTGGACCAGGCCTACGGGAACATGAACCGCGGGCGCTACCAGGATGCGCTGGCGCAGTTCCGCAGCGTGCTGAAGTACGACCCCAAGAATCACCGCGCGCGGTTCGGCCTGGGCAACATCATGATCCAGCTCAAGCAGTACCAGGAAGGTCGGGACATCTTCGAAGCCCTGATCGTGGACAACCCCGACGACTACTCGCTGAAGAACAACCTGGCATGGCTCTACGCCACGGCCGAGGACAACAGCATCCGCAACGGCGCCCGGGCCCTGGAACTGGCGCAGGATTCCCTGCTGATGGCGCCGAAGGACTACCACGTCTGGAGCACCCTCTCCGAGGCCTACTACATCCTGGGCCAGTACCCTCGGGCCCAGCGCGCCGCCCAGATCGCCCTGGACCTCGCCGCCGCCGAGAAGGGAACCGAACGCAACATCGAGGAGTACCGGCGGCAGATGGAGAAATGCCGGCGCGCGGCAGAGGCCATGTCCATCATCGAATGAACCGCCCCCTGTCGATCCTGCCGCTGCTCGCCGCGGCCACGCTGGCCGCCGCCGGGGAGCCCGCCCCAACGGCCCCTGCCTGGAAGGACGGCATCGCCACCCTCGGCTCCGTGCGCGTGGACCCGACCACCCGCACGGTACTGGCCACCGGCTGGGTCAACCAGGTCTCGGGCGCGATCGAACTGCTGGCGTGCGGCAAGGGCGGGAAAACCCACGAGAGCGTTTTCGTCCTCGACCTCAACCCGCTTGACCTCCAGACCGGGCTCCTCCTTCTCGGCCTCAAGCCGGGCACGCCCCCCGAGGGACTCGGTCAACCCGGGGCCGCCGGGCCGGCCCTGGATATCTGGGTGGACTGGGAACTCAAGGGCAAGCGGCGCTCGCTGCCGGCCGAGCGGTTCATCCGGAACGTGGAGAGGAACCGGCCTCTCAAGCAGATCCCCTGGCTGTTCACCGGCTCGATGTTCGAGGACGGCGAATTCAAGGCCCTGGCCGAGGAGAGCCTCGTGGTCACCTACTGGGATCCCTGGGCCATCGTGAACATCGGCGATCCCGCCGGCTCCAACGACGAGATCCTGGTCGTGAACGACAAGCTCGTGCCGCCGCTGAATACGCCCGTGACCCTGCGCTTTCGGCCGCGGCAACGGTAGTGCTCGTCCCGGAACTCCCACGGTCCCGTCGTCCCCGCAACCAGGCTCGCGCTCATGGACTGTTTCTCTTTCGAGCAAAAGCAAGAGAATGTGGAATCGGCGTGGAAAAACCCGGCTTGCATATCCCCTCGCGATGGGGAATGTTCAGGCCAAACGCGAAAGGTTGCCCATGGAAGAACAGGTCAAGGCCTACATCGAGCAGATCCGCCCCTACATCCAGTCCCACGGAGGCGACGTGGAATTCGTGGCCCTTCGGGACAAGGTGGTCCAGTTGAAGCTCCTCGGCGCCTGCCGAGGCTGTCCCGGGGCGCTGATGACGCTCCACCAGGGCATCGAGACGCAGTTGCGGGAAGTGGTCAACCCGGAGCTGTCGGTCGAACGCGTGGATTGAAGCTCACCCGCCCGGCGGCCGCGGCAACTTGCCCTCGAGCGCGTTCTTCGCGATCTCCAGCGCGTCCGGCGCGAAGTCGCTTTTCAGCATCCACTTGAGAAAACCGGGATCCGTCCGGGCGATCTCGGCAAGCGGCGTCCCCTGCTTCTTGCCGAAGTTGATCACCGCCTCGCGGCCCACCCACTTGAACTTGCCCGACCGGTCCACCCAGTCGGGATGCCGCGGATTGCAGAACTCGTCCAGGCGCTCCATGTCCCGGGGCAGGTCCGCGTAACGCTCGAACTGGCCCTCCAGCACGCGGACGGTGGCCTGGACGTCCGCCATGGCGTCGTGCGCGTCGAGGTGCATCTCGCCGCAGTAGTAGGCCAGCGCGGCCGGCAGGTCGCGCGGCACCTTCTTGTGGAAGATCCGCTGGGCGTCCAGCACGCGGCAGGCCTGGGTGTCGAACACCAGGCCGGCGCGGGTGAATTCCTCGGTCAGCAGCGGGATGTCGAACCCGAGGATGTTGTAGCCGGCCAGGTCGCAGCCACGGAACACGTCCATGACGCGGGGCGCGATCTGCTGGAAGGTCGGACAATCCTTGACCATCTCGTCCGTGATGCCGTGGATCTCCGTGGACTCCGGCGGGATGGGCCGCTCGGGGTTCACGCGGAACGCGAACGATTCGGCGCGCCCGTCGGGCCAGAACTTGACCACGGCCAGGTCGATCAGCCGGTCCGCCTTCTTGTTGGTCCCGGTGGATTCGATGTCGAAGACGACCAGGGGCCTGTCGAGTTTCAGTTTCAGCATGGGTTTGCTCCGCGCCCTTCCCTTCTCCCGGGTTCCGGCGGCGGATGCAACCTTTTTCGGCCTCCGCCTGCGGGATTGACACCGCGGGGCCGGCCCCCTAGAGTGTCGGCCCGTCCGGTCAGGTATCCGGCCGGGAATATAGCCTGTTTTGCCAGAATAATAAGGAGATTCACATGGACATGACCCTGTTATACATGTCGCTCGGCGCTGGGGTCCTGGCGCTGGTATTCGCGTTCGTGAGAACGACCTGGATCAACAAGCAGGATCCGGGGACGCCCCGCATGCAGGAAATCGGGGCCGCCGTCCGCGAAGGCGCCATGGCCTTCCTGAAGCGCGAGTACAAGGTCCTGGCCGTCTTCGTCGTCGTCGTGGCCGCCCTGCTGGCCTTCCTGAACATCAAGGTCACGGGGAACAAGAGCCTGGGGCTGGTGGCGCTTTCGTTCGTCGTCGGCGCTTTCTGCTCCGTGCTGTCCGGCTTCTTCGGCATGCGCGTGGCTACGGCCGCCAACATGCGCACGACCAACGCGGCGCGGCAGGGCCTGCCGCAGGCGCTCGCCGTCGCCTTCGCCGGCGGATCGGTCATGGGCATGTGCGTGGTGGGCCTGGGCCTGCTCGGCCTGTCCGCGCTGACGCTGGCCTACCTGAAGGTCTTCGGTTCCGAGACGGCCGCCCTGACCAACACCGTGCTGCCGATCATCACCGGTTTCTCGATGGGCGCCAGCTCGATCGCCCTGTTCGCCCGCGTCGGCGGCGGCATCTACACGAAGGCCGCGGACGTCGGCGCGGACCTGGTCGGTAAGGTCGAGGCGGGCATCCCGGAGGACGATCCCCGCAACCCCGCCGTCATCGCGGATAACGTCGGCGACAACGTCGGCGACGTCGCGGGCATGGGCGCGGACCTGTTCGAGTCTTACGTCGGCGCCATCGTCAGCGCCATGGTCCTCGCGGCCGTGGCGACGGTCCCCGCCGGCATCGCGGGCTCGGCCATGAACCTCGTTCTCCTTCCGCTGGTCATCGCGGGCGTCGGCATCGTCTTTTCCATCACCGGGACCTTCATGGTGAAGACCAAGGAGGGCGGCAACCCGCAGAAGGCCCTGAACGCCGGCTCGCTGGCCGCCGCCGCGGCGACCGCCGTGGCGTCCTACTTCGTCATCGCGAAGCTGGCCCCGGCGCAGTTCTCGCTGACGATCATCCCGGGCATGGAGCCGAAGGTCTACCAGTCCATCGGCATCTTCTGGGCCACGATCGCGGGCCTGGCGGCCGGCGTGGCGATCGGCTTCCTCTCGGAGTACTACACCGCGGAGGGCAAGGGGCCGTCCAACCGCATCGCGGATTCCTCCACGACCGGCGCGGCGACGAACATCATCGCCGGCCTCGGCAACGGCATGCTGTCCACCGCGTTCCCGACCATCCTCCTGGGCGCGGCGATCCTGGTGGCCTACAAGACCGCCGGCCTCTACGGCATCGCCATCGCCGGCCTGGGCATGCTCGCGACCACGGGCATCCAGCTCGCCGTGGACGCCTACGGCCCGATCGCCGACAACGCCGGCGGCCTGGCCGAAATGGCGCACCTGGAGAAGGAAGTCCGGCAGCGCACTGACAAGCTCGACGCCTGCGGCAACACGACCGCGGCCATCGGCAAGGGCTTCGCCATCGGCTCCGCCGCGCTGACCGCGCTGGCGCTCTTCGCGGCGTTCGGCCAGACCGTCGGCCTGACGAAGATCGACGTGATGGACCCCAACGTGACGGCGGGCCTGCTGCTCGGCGCCATGATGCCGTTCCTCTTCTCCGCGTTCGCCATGAACGCGGTCGGCCAGGCGGCCTTCGCCATGGTCGAAGAGGTCCGCCGGCAGTTCAAGTCCATCCCCGGCCTGCTGGAGGGCAAGGAAGGCGTCCGCGCGGACTACGCGCGCTGCGTGGACATCTCGACGGCGGCGGCGATCAAGAAGATGACGGTCCCCGCCCTGCTCGGCGTGCTGACGCCGGTGGTGATCGGGTTCGTGTTCGGCACGGAGATGCTCGGCGGCCTGCTCGCGGGCGTGACGGTGACGGGCGTGATGATGGCGCTCTTCATGGCCAACGCCGGCGGCGCCTGGGACAACGCCAAGAAGCACATCGAGGCCGGCGCGCTGGGCGGCAAGGGTTCGCCGGCGCACAAGGCGGCCGTCGTCGGCGACACGGTGGGCGATCCCTTCAAGGACACCGCCGGGCCGTCGCTGAACATCCTGATGAAGCTGATGAGCGTGGTCGCCCTGGTCATCGCGCCCATCCTGAAGGCCGTCAGCCCGCTGCTGAAATAGGGATCGGCCATGCGGACAAAGGGGCCGGGCGTCCTGGAGAGCCGCGACGCCCGGCTCTTTTCCTTGGCCCTGGCGCTGCTGGCCTGTGCCGCCCGGGCGGACGACCCCGCCCTGCGGACGGTCGTGCTGGCCAACCGCCGCGTCCCCGAATCGGTCGAACTGGCGCGCCACTACATGCAGGCCCGGGGGATCCCCGCGGACCGCCTGTGCGCGCTCGACCTGCCCGCCGGCGAGACCCTCATGCGGGAGGTCTACGAAGTCCGCCTCCGCGACCCGCTGCTGGCGTTCCTGCGCGAGCGCCGGCTGATCGAACAGGTGCGGCGCCCTTCGGATTCCGTGCGCCGCCACGAGAGCGAGTGGCAGACGCTGTCCACCTCGATACGGTACGTGGTCTCCATGTACGGCGTGCCGGTGCGCATCGCCGACACCCGCTGGCGGATCGGCGAGGCCATCGCCAACCGGCTGCGCCGGTTCGATCTCAAGGACGCGGCCGCCGTGGATTCCGAACTGGCCCTGCTGCTGAACGCCGACTACCCGATCCGCGGCCCGTACCCGAACCCCCTGTTCAACCAGATGAACGAGGCCGACGCCCCGCCGTCCGCCGCCCTGATCCTGATCGCGGCCCGGCTGGACGGACCGGACGCCGCCACCGTGCGGCGGATGATCGACGACGCCCGGACGGCCGAGGCCCGGGGGCTCGAAGGCCGCGCCTACGTGGACGGGCGCGGGCTCGCTCACGGGTCCTACGCCCTCGGCGATTTCTGGCTGTCGGAGGCGGCGGAGCGCCTGCTGCGCGAGGGGCTCGATGTCGTGCAGGACTCGGCTGAACCCGTCTGGGGGCCCGCCTTCCCGATGGAACAGGCCGCCGTGTACCTGGGCTGGTACAACGAGAATGCGACGGGGCCGTTCCTGCAGCCGGGATTCCGCTTCGAGCCGGGAGCGGTCGCCTATCATATTCATTCGACCAGCGCGGAAAAGCTCCGCACGCCTGCCGAGCACTGGACCGGCCCGCTCCTGGCGGCCGGCGCCTCCGCCAGCATGGGTTGCGTGGGCGAGCCGCTGCTCAACCTTACGCCCCACCTGTCCGTCTTCATCGACCGGCTGTGCCGCGGCCTGACGTTCGGCGAGAGCGCCTACCTGGCGCAGCCCGTGCTCTCCTGGCAGGTTACCGTCGTCGGGGACCCGCTCTATCGGCCCTTCCGCCACGTGCCCGGGGAAGAGAGCGCTCCGGCAACGGACTGGGCCCGCGCGCGCGCGGTCAACCAGCTGGTCCGCGCCGGCCGTTTCAACATCGGCCTGGGGCTATGCCGCCGCTGGCTGGCCGAAACCGGGAGCCCGATCCTCCGCGAAAAATTGGCTGAGTTGTACGCCCGCAACGATCTCTTCCCGGAGGCCGCGGAGGAATACCGGGCGGTCGCCGAGCAGGCCGCCACGGCCGATACCGCCGTGCGGGCGGGCGCCCTGGCGCTCCGGATCCTGCGCGTGCTGAACCGTACGACGGAAGCCGACGCCCTGGAGCAGACGCTGCGCGGGCGCTGGAAGGACAGCGTCGTGCTCCCTTGGCTGGAAACGGGCCGCCTCGAAGAAGACGCGCCGGCCGAATCGCCATCCCTGACTCCCGGTTCCTGATGTTCTTCGACACGCACGCCCACTTCGACGCGTTCGCCGATCCGGCAGAGGCCCGCGCGGCCCTCGACCGCGCAGAAGCCGCCCGGGTGGGGCGCGTCCTTGCCGTCGGAGGCTCGCCGGACACCAACCGCGCCGCGCTGGAGGCCTTGGCAGAATGGCCCGGCCGCGTGTTCGCCGCCCTGGGATTCGATCGCGACCAGGCATCCGCTGCGCCCTCCCTGCCCCGGCTTGAGGCGGACCTGGCCCGGCCTGGCGTCGTAGCGCTCGGCGAGATCGGGCTGGACTATCATTACGAGCCGGAAACGGCCGCCGCCCAGAAGACGCTGCTGGCCGCGCAGTTGGAGATGGCCCGACGCCGCCGGCTACCCGTGATCGTGCACAGCCGGGAGGCGGACGCCGACACGCTGGCGCTTTTGGGCGACCATGCCCGGGCCTGGCCCGGCGATCCGGAGCGGGTCGGCGTGCTGCATTGCTTCACCGGCAGCGCGGAATTCGCGGCCCGGCTCCTCGACCTGGGCCTGATGATCAGCTTCAGTGGCATCCTCACCTTCCGTAACGCCGATCCGCTGCGCGAAGTGGCTCGGGGCATCCCGGGGGACCGCCTGCTGATCGAGACCGACACGCCATTCCTAGCGCCTGTGCCTCATCGCGGGAAGCGCAACGAGCCGGCCTGGGTCGTGCCCGTGGCCGAGGTGCTCGCGAAAATTCGAAATGACAGCCTCGAACTCATCGAGCATAGTACCACGGCAAACGCGGAGAGGCTTTTCCTCGGAGCGAGATCATGAAAGACGCCACCAGCATCCGCCACGCCATCGGCGTGGATTTCGGCGGGACCTTCATCAAGATGGCCCTCGTCAGCGAGCGCGGCGAGATCAAGGCCCGCGCGAAGATCCCGACGAAGGATGCGCCCGGCCTCGACGGCTGGCTCGACGCCGTGGGCCGGGGACTGGAGCAGTTGAAGGACAAGAAGGCCCCTGCGGACGCGCCGTTGGCCGGTATTGGCGTCGGGGTGCCCGGTTTCGTGGATTTCGAGCGAGGTTTCATTTACGACCTGGCCAACGTGCCGGGCTGGACCAACGTCCATCTCGCGCCGAGGATCGAGGAGCGGTTCCATCTGCACGTGCGGGTGGATAACGACGTCAACGTGATGGCCCTGGGCGAGTGCACGTACGGGGCGGGCCGCGCCTATCAGCACGCCGTGTTCGTCACCTTGGGCACGGGCGTCGGCGGCGGCATCGTCATCAACAACCAGTTGTACCGCGGCGCCTACTCGATGGCCGGCGAGATCGGGCACGTCCCGATCCGGATGGACGGGGTCAAGTCTCCGCAGGGCCGCGGCGGCCTGGAGCAGTATGTCGGCAACCGGCGCCTGGTGGAGCGCGTCGTTCAGGCCCTCCAGCAGGGCCGCGCATCGCTGATCCGCGAACTGGCGCAGGGCGACCTCTCGGCGATCACGGTCGAACTGATCGCGAAGGCGGCTGGCCAGGGCGATGCGCTGGCGCTGGAGCTTTTCGACTTCATGGCCGATTGCCTGGCGGCGGCCTTCGCGTCGGTTGCCTACCTCATTCAGCCGCAGGCGTTCATCATCGGAGGCGGCATCGCCCAGAGCGGGGCGATCCTGTTCGACCCGCTGCGCCGGCACCTGACCGAGCGGTTGAGCCCGGTGTTCGCGGAGCGGATCGTGGTCAAGCCCGCGGAGTTGGGCAACGACGCCGGCGTCATCGGCGCGGCGACGCTGTCGATGATGGAGTGATCCCCCATTCAGGCCCGCGAGAGACCGACGGGGCGGCCCGCCCTGCAGTGCACCCGACCACGACCCGGCCTCTTTTGTTAATTCCAGCGCCTGAAAAACCGCTTGCCGCAAATAAACCGATGCCGCTACTTCCACACTTTGCAAAGTGTGGAAATAAGCTGGAATACCGTTATTTATATAACTACTTAATTACAAGAATGTAATTACTCATTTCACTTCCACACTTTGCAAAGTGTGATATGCAATGCACAAGAATGCATGAACGACCGAACTGAAGTCCGTCCGAACAAGCAGTGCCAGGAATTAGGCCTTTCGTTCGCGTCGCGCCGGCCAACACGCCATACGGTCGCGCAGGGTTGTTGCCATCAATCAGGCAGGAAGAAGAAGCTCCCGGGAGTCTCCTTGCCGGCGCGAGCATGTGCCAACGTCAAAGAAGACCGGGACAGCATTAAAGGACTTCGGTTTAGCATGCCTGCCACGCCTTCGGCTCGGCGGCATGCTCGGCGGCTCCCCGGCTCGCTTGATCTTCTGATTCACGGCGGTGACAAACTGATCGAAGCGACCCTGGGCCGCCAACAGCAGCGATTGATCCGGAAGCAGCCTTACCTCGACGGCGATCGCGACGCAGACGCCAAGGAACAAGCCGCGCACCGTGTTGAACTCCATGCGAACAATCGTGTAGTACAGGATATAAAAGGGGAGCAAGAGGCACAGCACGCCCTGGACCCAGCTCTCGTAAAACGCCACGGCCAGGACGAGGACTGCGGCCAGGCCGGCGATGCCCGCCCGCGCCATGCCGTAACTGTCCGCCAGTCCGGCGGGCCCGATTCCTTCCGCCACAGCATGCTGCCATCCGACGAGGCCGCCGCCGACCAGCAGGAGAATGATCCAGAGCCATATCCCGGTGGACTTCTTGACCTGCGTCCGGGCCTTGTGCACCTCGCCCATGACCGAGTCCGTCTCTTTGGCCGCTACGGCCCGGGCCAGAACATCCACGTCCATCTCATGGCCCGTCAGCGCGGTCCGGGACTCCCGCTCCTGGAGGCGGATCTTCAGAGGCACGGCCTCCGCCTTCCGTTCCGGCATGGACAGGGCCGCGCCGCAGGCCGGGCAGGTCAACGCCTCCGTGGACACGAACTCGGAGACGGTGATCTCCTTTCCACACTGGGCGCACTTCAATTGGATATCGGCCACGTCGCGCTCCTTAACTGTCCTCGCCGCCGCCTTTCCCGCCCTCCTCGATGGCCTCGCCAGCCACCGCCACGTGCCGAACCCGCAGGCTCGTTCGATGCCGCCCGGGGAACGTCTGCACATCCAGGTTCTGGATCAGCCACAGGTCGCGAACCTTTTTGAAACTTTTCACCTCGACCAAGCGCAGCACCTCGCCGCCGGCGTCAAAAGCCGCCGCCTGCAGCATCATCCGGATGCGCGGCTCGATCCAAAGCCGGACCCCGGCGTATCCGCCCGCCTCGCCCGCCGGAGCGGGCATTTCAACAATATAGCACATCCGCCCCTTGATCTTTTCCATGCCGACGGTGCGGCCGCCCGGCCACCAGAGGAACGACAAGCTCAAGTCGATCCAGCTGATGTCCGTGCCTTCGATCGGGCGGTATAAATCCGGCAGCGGCTCGCTCGCCGGCGGTTCGCCGCGGCTGTATCGGTAGACGGGACGGCCGGGCTCGCTCCAGTCGAGACGGAGCGCCTCGCGCTCGGCCCCAAAGGCGTCGCGGATCCGGTACTCGGCGCTCGGCGGCTGGCCGTACCAATCGAGCTTCATTTCCGCGTTCAGCGTGCCCTCGATCGTTCCGCGACGGTCCTTCGACTGCAACTGCGCTTCCATCCGCACCGGCACATCCGGCAGGCCGGCGACCACGCCTTGGACCAGTTCGACGGCGTCCGGCCAGGACGCATCGGGGCGCAGCAGGGGCTCCTCGTCCATCGCCGCCCACGAGAAGGCGCCGGCCCACACCACCAGCACAGCCGACACGACGCCCCGGTTCACGTCCCCGCCTTTCGCCCCGGCCCCAGTACCGCCCGCAGGGCCGAATCGGCATTGTCCACAAGCACGAATTTCACTCGCCGGCGCACTTCGGACGGCACGTCCTCCAGGCTCCGGCGGTTCCGGGCGGGCAGGATGATCTTCCGGATCCCCGCCCGGGCCGCCGCGAGGACCTTTTCCTTGATCCCGCCGACGGGCATGACCTTCCCGCGCAGGGTGATCTCGCCCGTCATGGCCACGCCCGCCCGCACGGGCCGGCTGGAAAGCAGCGACACGAGGGCCGAGAGCATCGCGATGCCGGCCGACGGGCCATCCTTCGGGATCGCCCCCGAGGGGACATGAATATGAATGTCGGTGCTTTTCAGCACATCGGCCGGCAGCCCCAACTTCCGCGCGTTGGCCCGGACATAGCTCAACGCCGCCTGCGCGGATTCCTTCATGACCTCGCCGAGCGACCCCGTCAGCGTCAGGAGCCCGCGGCCCGGCATGCGCGTTGCTTCGATGAAGAGAATGTCGCCGCCGGCCCAGGTCCACGCGAGGCCGGTCGCGATCCCGGGCTCCAACTGCCGCTCCGCCACCTCCGCCTCGAACAACTTCGGCCCGAGCAACCCATGCAGGGCCTCCGGGGTCACCCGCTTCGCGCCACGCCGCCCCTCGGCCACGCGCCGGGCCGTCTTGCGGCAAATCGACGCAATCTGGCGCTCGAGATTCCGCACCCCGGCCTCGCGGGTGTAATCGCCGATGATGCGCTGCAGCGTGGCCCGGGGGAACGCCAGCTGCGACCGCTTGAGCCCGTGCGCGGCGATCTGCTTCGGGACCAGGTACCGGCCGGCGATATGAACTTTCTCGTTGGCGGTGTAGCCGGGCAGTTCGAGCGTCTCCATGCGGTCGTGCAGGGCAGGCGGCAGGGGGTCCACGAGGTTCGCCGTCGTAATGAACAGCACCGAGGACAGGTCGAACGGCACGTTGAGATAATGGTCCGTGAAGGCCGTGTTCTGCTCGGGGTCCAGCACCTCCAGCAGCGCCGCGGACGGGTCGCCGCGGAAGTCCTGGCCCAGCTTGTCGATCTCGTCCAGCATGAAGACCGGGTTGCGCGATCCGGCCTTCCGCAGGCCCTGGATGATGCGGCCGGGGAGCGCGCCGACATAGGTCCGGCGATGCCCGCGGATTTCCGCCTCGTCCCGCATGCCGCCCAGCGACATGCGCACGAACTTGCGGCCGAGCGCCCGGGCGATGGATTGCCCGAGCGAGGTCTTTCCCACCCCCGGCGGGCCGACGAAGCACAGGATCGGCCCCTTCAGGTCCTTCTTCAGCTTGAGCACCGACAGGTACTCCAGGATGCGGTCCTTGACCTTGGCCAGGTCGTAATGATCGCGGTCGAGAATCGCGCGCGCCCGGGCGATGTCGAGCGCGTCCTCGGTGGCCACCGCCCAGGGCAGTTCCGTCAGCCAGTCGAGGTAGGTGCGGATGATGGCGTATTCCGGCGACGCGCTCGGCATGGTCAGCAGGCGCTCACGCTCCTTGTTGGCGGCCTCGAGGGCCTCGGGCGGCAGCCGAGCGGCCGCGATCTTCTTCTCGATCTCCTGGCCTTCCATCTGCTGCTGGTCCTTCTCCCCCAGTTCCTGGCGGATGGCCTTCATCTGCTCGCGGAGGAAGAACTCGCGCTGGGTCTTGGCGAAGTTCTCGCTGACCTTGTGCTGGATCTCGGTGCCCATGCGCAGCACCTCGAACTCGCGATTCAGCAGCGTGGTGAGCCGGTTCAGGCGGCCCTTGACGCGATATTCCTCCAGCAGCGCCTGGCGGTCTTCCAGCGACATGTTCAGGTGCGACGCGATCAGGTCCGTCAGCGCGCCGGGGCCGTCGACGTTGAACACGGCGATCTTCAGTTCCTCGGGCAGCGTGGGCGAGAGGGTGATGATCTCCTGGAACTTTTGGGAGGCGTTGCGCGCCAGGGCCATGGTCTCGACCGAGTCCTCGACCTCGTCCTTAAGGATCGCGTGGTAGACCTCCAGGAAATTCGGGTTGCCATGGGGCCGCGCCAGGCGGCAGCGGGAGATCCCCTGCACGAGGATCCGCACCGTTTCGTCGGGGAACTTGAGCATCTTGATCAGCCGCGCCACGCAACCGTACTCGTGCAGGTCCGCGAATCCCACGGCATCGTCCGACGCCGCGCGGCTTTTCTGGAGCACGGTGATCAGGAGGCGGGGGCCCGCGGTCACGGCGTCGATGAGCCGGGCGGACTTGGGCGTATTCACCACGAGCGGGGCGACCATGGACGGGAACAGGACCAGGTCGCTCATCGGCAGCACGGGGAGAACGGGAGGGATCGGGCTCGGGCTCGGACGCTCCCCGTTCGCCGGGGGGGGATCCGCCGGTCCCGGAGGAGGCGAACTGGATTCGGGCGCATCGCTCATGGCTGATTTTCCGTGGTCACGGTGATCCGGTGCCCGTCCGCCTCCCGCGCGCGGGGCAGCCGGACGGACAGCACGCCGTTCTGCATCCGGGCGCGCGCCTGTCCGCCGTCCACCGCGAACGGGAGCTCGATCGTTCGGCTGAACACCCCGTACTCGATCTCCATCTGGCGGAAGCGGTATCCGGCGGCGCTCTCCCCGCTCTGCGGGTCGCGGCGGAGCCCCTCCACGCGCACCACCCGGTTTTCGAGAACGATATGCACGCTCTCCGCGGGCACCCCGGCCAGTTCCATCTTGATGACCACGTCGTCCGCGCTTTCGTACACGTCCGTGTTGGGCGACCAGGTCCCGGCCCCGTGGGGCTCGAGGGTGTGGTCGGACAATCCGGTCAGCTTGCGTTGTATCTGGGCCCACTGGACTAGAATATTACGGGTCATACGTCCCTCTCCCCGCCGCCGGGCACCTCCGCCACACCGGTCCTACTGATACCCCCGGCGGCCCCCGCGCTCAAGCCGCATTTCGCCGCGCCGGACCGGCCGGGCGCCGCGGGGCGCGGCGCCCCGGCCGCGCGCCTTGATAATATACCCCACCGGGGTATAGTGGGGCTCGGGAGCAACCGATGAAAAACCACAAGACGCGACACGACGAGAACCGCGGGCGGCTCGCCCGGATCGAGGGACAGGTCCGCGGGATCCGGAGGATGATCGAGGAGGGCGAGTACTGCATGGACATAGTCACCCAGGTCCAGGCCTCGGTCGCCGCCCTCCAGGCGGTCGGCCGCCGGGTCCTGAAAAAACACATGGAACACTGCGTCGCCGACGCGTTCCGGAGCCGCTCGAAACGCGATATCGAGACCAAGATCGCCGAGATCCTGAAGGTCGTCCGGCAGTGCGGAGGCTGACCCATGACCCCCCGCCGCCCGTTCGGAATCGCCGGGGCCCTCGCCCTCGCCCTGCTGGCCCTCGAGGGGCCCGCCGCCCGGGGCGGGGAACGGCCGGATGAACAGGCCACGCTGGACGCGATCCTTCAGCGCGCGTTCCGGGACAACCCCGGCCTGAAGGCGATGCGCCAGAAGTGGGCGGCCGCGGACGAGCGCGTCCCCCAGGCGAAGGCCCTGGATGATCCGCAACTGTCCTACGAGTATTTCCTCGAGCAGAAGGACGTGCGCTGGCAGGCGGCGCTGACCCAGATGATCCCCCTGTTCGGGCGACGCGGCTGGATGGCCCGGGAGGCATCCGCGGAAGCCCGGGCCGCCCGGCACGAATACGAGGCGGCCCGGCTGGACCTCTACGACCGGGTCAGCCGCGCGTTCTACGATTATCACCTGCTCGGGCGTTCCCTGGCCGTCATGGAGGAGCAGTACAACTTGCTCGCGGACCTGGAGAACGTGATCCGGTCCCGCTACGAAGCCGGCTCCGCCGGCTTCCCGGATCTCACGAAAGCGCAGGTGGAGAAAGACCGGACCGCCAGCGAACTGGCCTCGATGCGCGACGAGCGCGGGGTCCTGTCGGATCGGCTCTCCGCCCTGCTGGACCGGCCCGCCGGCCCGCCCCTCCCCTGGCCGGCCGTCGAGCCGTCCGCCTCCGCGCTCCTGGACGAGCCGGCGCTCCTCGCCATGATCGAGGATTTGAACCCGGAACTGAAGGCCGCGCAGGCCATGACCGACCGGGCGCGGGCGACGCAGGAACTCGCCCGGCGGCGCGGCCGCCCGGACCTGATGCTGGGCGCCGGCGTCATGAGCATGCCGTCCATGGAGGGCGGCGGGAGCGAATACGACGCGTCGGTGATGGTCGGGATCACGTTGCCTTGGTGGCGGGGCAAAAACTCCGCCGGGAGGCGCGAGGCCGCCGCGATGGCCGAATCGGCCCGGAACGAGCAGGCCGACCGCTTCAACGAGCTCAAGACCGAACTGCGCATGGCGGTGTTCAAGGTCCGCGACAGCGAGCGCCGGATCGCGCTGTTCCGGGATTCGCTGATCCCCCGGACGGAAGAGGCCTACGCGGTGGCCCGGCAGGCGTTCGCGGCCGGGCGGGCCGAGTTCATGGACGTCAACGACGTGCAGCGGATGCTCCTCGAGTTCCGGCTGGCGCACGAGCGGGCCCTCGTGGAGCGGGAGCTGGCCCTGGTCGAGATCGGCTGCTGCATCGGGAAATACGGGGCGGACCTGGAAAGCGTCCTGGCCGCGCCCCCGCGCGCCGGGCCCGGACCGGCGGGAGGCGGAGCACGGTGAAAAAGAGATACCTCGCGGCGGGAATCCTTCTGCTGGCGTTCGGGTTTTTCGCGGGCCGGGCGGGCCCCCGGCGCGGCGCGCCCGGGAGCGCGGCCGCCGGCGGCGCGGAGACGGCGGCCATCTGGACCTGTTCGATGCACCCGCAGATCCGCCAGCCCGGGCCCGGCCTGTGCCCCCTGTGCGGCATGGACCTGGTCCCGGCGGCCGCGTCTTCCCGCGGCGGGGATGAGCCGCCGCGCCGGCTGGCGCTTTCCCCGGCGGCGCGCCGCCTGGCGGAGGTAGACGTCACACCCGCGGAGCGGCGCCCCGTGGCGGTGGACGTCCGGCTCGCCGGCCGGATCGAACCGGACGAGACGCGCGTCGCAACCATTGCGCCGCGGGTCGGAGGACGGATTGACCGCCTTTACGCCAATTTCACCGGCATCGCGGTGAAGGCCGGCGATCCCCTGGCGGACTTGTACAGCCCCGAACTGCTCGCCGCCCAGCAGGAACTCCTGCAGGCTGGCCGGGCCGGCGCGCTCCTCGACGCCGCCCGGGAGCGGCTGCGGCTCTGGGGGCTCACGTCCGAGCAGGTGGCGGAGATCGAACGCGGGGGGCAGGTCCGGGAGCACCTCGCCTTCCACGCCCCTCTCGGCGGCGTCGTGGTGGAGAAGGACGCCCGCGAGGGCCAGTATGTCGAGGCCGGCATGCCGCTCTTCACGGTGGCGGACCTGTCGACGGTCTGGGCCGTGCTGGACGCCTACGAGTCGGACCTCGCCTGGCTGCGCGAGGGCCAGGAGACGGCACTCGAGGCCGAGGCTTATCCCGGCGAGCCCTTGCGCGGCACGATCGCGTTCATCGAGCCGGTGGTCGACCCGATGACCCGGACCGTGCGGGTGCGCGCCGATGTGCCGAATCCCGGCGGCCGGCTGAAGCCGGGGATGTTCATCCGCGCAACGGTCAAGGCGTCCACGGCGGGCGACGGGACCGGGGCGGCGCCGCTGGTGATCCCCGCGTCCGCGCCGCTGATCACCGGCGCGCGCGCCGTCGTGTACGTCGCGGTCCCCGGCGAGGAGGGCGCGTTCGAGGGCCGCGAGATCGCGCTGGGGCCGCGGGCCGGCGATTTCTACGTCGTCCGGTCCGGCCTCGAGGAGGGCGAGCGGGTGGTGACGAGCGGCGCCTTCAAACTGGACAGTTCGCTCCAGATCCAGGGCCGGCCCAGCATGATGAGCCCCCCGGCGGCGCTCGCCGCCGAGTCGAAAGCCCAGAGCGTGTGCCCCGTGATGGGCGGCAAGATTGATAAGAAGTTCTATACCGATTACCAGGGCCTGCGGATCTACTTCTGCTGCGGCGCTTGCGACGCCGCCTTTTCCGCCGGACCCGAGAAGTACCTCGAGGCCATGCGCGCCGCGGGCGTGGAGCCCGAACCTCTCCCGGGAGGCCCGCATGCCCACTGACGACGAGCGCCCGGCCGGCCCGGTCCACCGCGTGATCCGCTTCTGCCTCGAGCAGAAACTGGTCGTCGGCCTCCTGGTCGCCTTCATCGCGATCTGGGGCGTCATCGTCGCGCCTTTCGACTGGGCGCACACGGGCCTCGTGCGCCACCCGGTGCCCGTGGACGCCATCCCGGATATCGGCGAGAACCAGCAGATCGTCTTTACCGACTGGATGGGCCGCTCGCCGAAGGACGTGGACGACCAGGTCACCTACCCGCTGACCGTCTCGCTGCTGGGCATGCCCGGCGTCAGGACCGTCCGCAGCTACTCCATGTTCGGCTTCTCCATGGTCTACGTGATCTTCGAGGAGGGCGTCCCGTTCGAGGCCGCGCAGAACCGGGTGATCGCGCGGCTCAACGGCCTGCCCGAGGGCACGCTGCCCGCGGGCGTGAAGCCGGCGCTCGGTCCGTACGCCACGGCGCTGGGCCAGGTCTTCTGGTATACCCTGGAAGGCCGCGACCCGGACGGGAATCCGGCCGGCGGCTGGGATCTCGACGAGTTGCGCTCGATCCAGGACTGGACCGTCCGCTACCACCTGCAGGCGGCCGGGGGCGTCACCGAAGTCGCCGGGATCGGCGGGTTCCTCCGCGAGTACCAGGTGGACGTGGATCCCGACGCGCTGCGGATTCACAACGTGTCGCTGGAAGAGGTCTTCCGGGCGGTCCGCGCGTCGAACCTGGACGTCGGCGCGCGCCAGATCGAGCTGAACCGCGTGGAGTATCTCATCCGGGCCCGCGGGTTCCTCCGAGGGATCAAGGACCTCGAAGACACCGTCGTCAAGGTCAACGGCAACGTCCCGATCTACGTGCGGAACGTCGCGAAGGTGGCGCTCGGGCCCGCGTTCCGCGACGGCGCGCTGGACAAGGAGGGCGCCGAGGCCGTCGGCGGGGTCGTCGTGGTCCGCCACGGGCACAACCCCCTGGACGCCATCCGGAACGTCAAGGCCCGGATCGCCGAGATCGCCCCCACCCTGCCGGTCAAGGCCGTCGCCGATTACCGGCGCGCCACGAAGGCGGACCTGGAGCAGTGGGCGCGCGGGGAAGGCTTCGAGGCGTTCCGTGACGGCGCGCTGGACCAGGAGGCGTGGCTCGCGCGGCTGAACGCCGTTCCGCGGGAGCGCTGGCCTGCGGGGATCACCACCAGCCGCGTGACCGTGGTGCCGTTCTATGACCGGACGGGCCTGATCTACGAGACGCTCGGGACCCTGAACGCGGCGCTCTACGAGCAGATCCTCATCACGACCATCGTGGTGATCGTCATGGCGGCGCAGCTCAAGCTCTCGCTGCTCGTGAGCGCGGTGATGCCGCTGGCGGTCGCGTTTTCCTTCATCGCCATGCGGCTGTTCGGCGTGGACGCCAACCTCGTGTCGCTGTCCGGGATCGCCATCGCCATCGGTACGATCGTGGACATGGGCATCATCACCTGCCAGAACATCCTGCAGCACCTCGCCGACGCGCGGCGCGACGAGAGCCGGCTGGAGGTCATCTACCGCGCCGCCGGCGAGGTGGGCGGCGCCATCCTGACCGCCATCTCGACCACCGTCGTGGGTTTCCTGCCCGTCTTCGCGATGTCCGGCCCGGAGGGGAAACTGTTCCGGCCCCTCGCCTTTACCAAGACCTTCTGCCTGGTCGGCTCCGTGGTCATCGCGCTGACAATCGTGCCGGCGGCCGCGCATCTTCTCCTGGGCCGGCGGCCGCCGTCGAACCGGATCCAGCAGGCGCTGGGCGCGGGGCTGGTCCTGGCGGGGGTGGCGATGGGCGTGCTGTTCGGCTGGTGGCGGGCGGCGCCGCTCTTCGCGCTGTGGGGCGGTTACGTGGCCGTCGAGGAGCGCCTGCCCGAACGTCTCCGCCGGGTAGCGCCCGGGCTGGCCAACGCCCTCGCGGTGCTCCTCGTCGGGGCGCTGCTGGCGGGCCACTGGCTGCCGCTCGGGCCGGAGAAGGGCTGGCTGCGGAACTTCGTGTTCGTGGCCGTCGTCATCGGCGCGCTCCAGGGGTTCTACTACCTGGTCGAACGCCGCTACGCCCGCATCCTGCGGTGGTGCCTGGAGCACAAGCTCGCGTTCCTCTCGCTGCCGGCCGCCATCGTGATCGCCGGGTACACGGCCTGGCTCGGGTTCGACCGGCTTTTCGGCTTCGTGCCCGCCGGCCTCGAAAAGGCCTGGCCCGCCGCCCGGGCCCTGCGCCAGAGCGGTCCGTGGTCGTGGGCGGTCCACGCCTTTCCCGGCTTCGGCAAGGAATTCATGCCGCCGCTGGACGAGGGGTCTTTCCTGTACATGCCGACCACCATGCCGCACGCCTCCCTCGGCGAGGCCATGGACATCGTCCGCAAGCAGGACATGGCCCTGCGGGCGATCCCCGAGGTGGAGTCGGTCGTGGGCAAGATCGGGCGCGCGGCGTCCGCGCTGGATCCGGCGCCGGTGAACATGATCGAGACGGTCATCGCCTACAAATCCGAGTACGCCACGGACCAGGCCGGGCGCGCGCTCCTCTATCGGTACGACCGCCAGCAACGCCAATTCGCGCGCGACGCGGACGGCCGCCTCGTCCCCGACCCGCGCGGGAAGCCCTACCGCCAGTGGCGCGACCACATCCGCACGCCCGACGACATCTGGGACGAGATCGTCCGGGCGGCCGAGGTGCCCGGCAGCACGAGCGCGCCGCGTCTCCAGCCGATCGCCGCGCGCCTGGTCATGTTGCAGAGCGGCCTGCGGGCGCCGATGGGCGTCAAAGTCAGCGGGCCCAGCCTGGAGGCCATCGAACGGGCCGGGCTCGATATCGAGCGCTTCCTCAAGGAGGCGCCCGGCGTCGAGCCCTCCGCCGTGATCGCCGACCGGATCGTCGGCAAGCCGTACCTGGAGATCGAGCTCCGGCGCGAGGCGCTCGCCCGCTACGGGATGAAGATCGAGGACGTGCAGATGGCCATCGAGGTCGCCGTCGGCGGCGTCCGGCTGACGACGACCGTCGAGGGCCGCGACCGCTATCCCGTGCGCGCGCGCTACCTGCGCGAGCGGCGCGACTCGCCCGAGGCCCTGCAAAACATCCTGATCCCGGCCATGGACGGCGCCCCGATCCCCCTCGCGCAGCTTGCGGACATCCGCTACGCGCGCGGGCCCGAGGCCGTCAAGAGCGAGGACGGCTTCCTTGTCAGCTACGTCCTCTTCGACAGGAAGCCCGGCTTCGCCGAGGTGGACGTGGTCGAGGCCTGCCAGGCCTATCTCGCGGATCGGCTCGCCTCCGGCGACCTGGCGCTGCCGCCCGGGGTTTCGTACCGGTTCGCGGGCAACTACGAGAACCAGCTCCGCGCGCAGAAAACGCTGTCGCTGATCCTCCCCCTGACCCTGTTTGTCATCTTCCTGATCATCTACTTCCAGTTCCGGTCCGTGGTCACGACGGGGCTCGTGTTCTCGACCATCTTCGTCTGCTGGGGTTCGGGGCTCCTGCTGATCTGGCTCTACGGCCAGCCGTGGTTCCTCGACTTCTCCGTGTTCGGGTTGAACCTGCGCGACCTTTTCCAGGTCCGCCCCGTCAACATGAGCATCGCGATCTGGGTGGGATTCCTGGCGCTGTTCGGCATCGCCTCGGACGACGCCGTGGTGATGTGCGCATACCTGAAGCAGCGGTTCGAGGAAGTCCGGCCGGCGACCCGCGAGGCGATCCGCGAGGCCACGGTCTTCGCCGGCGGGCGCCGGATCCGCGCCTGCCTGATGACCACGGCGACGACGGTGCTGGCCCTGCTGCCGGTCATCACGTCCCGCGGCCGGGGCTCGGATCTCATGGTGCCCATGTCGCTCGCCTCCTTCGGCGGCATGCTGCTGGAGGTCGTCACCATGTTCATGGCGCCGGTCCTGTACAGCTGGGTAAGGGAAAAGAGCCTGAACAAAGCCGCGCGCCCGTGAGAGACGCGTTTCGAGGGCTGGAGGCGCCGCGCCTTACAAGCCGAGCAGCCGCGCGGCGCTGCCGTGGAAGACGGCGTCGAGCTCGGCCTCGTTCAGCCCGGTCTTTTCCATCAGGGCGATCTCCGCGCCCTGGTCGGCCCACGGCGAGTCGGTCCCGAACATCACCCGCTCGATCCCGTGCCGCCGCGCCATCCGCGTGAAATCCGCCGCGGGCAGCCACGACAATGTAAACGAGGATTCCAGCCAGAGCGGCTTGCCGACGAGATGGCGGGCCACCTCGTCCCACATCTTGAAGCCGCCGAAGTGCGCGGCGACGACGGGCAGGTCCGGCACGCGCTCCAGGACGCGGGCCAGCCGGTCCGGCGGGCAATGAACGGGCGGCGGGAGGCCGATGTCCACCCCGGCATGGAAGAACGCGATCAGGCCGGCCCGGGCCATCCTCCCGTAGACCGGGAACATCCGCTCCTCGTCCACGAAGAAGTTCTGGTAGTCCGGGTGGAACTTGATGCCCTTGATCCCCCCGGCCGCCAGGCGCTCGATCTCCGCGTCCGGGTTCCCGTAGTCCGGGTGCAGCGTGCCGAAGTGGATCAGGCCCGGCTGCTTCAATTCCATGACATAGGTGTTGATGCTGGGCGTCTGGGCCGGCCGGGTGGAGACCGGCTGGGTGACGCTCAAGGCGATGCCGTGCCGGCGCATGGAGGCCTGGAGGCCGCCCGCGGTGCCGTCCGTGAAGGCCCGCTCCCCGGAATTACCGGACAGGTGCTGGATCGCGCGCGCGGCCAGGTCGTCCGGGAACACGTGGGTATGCACGTCGATGATGTTCCGCCGCATGGCGGGTACCCTCCACCGCGACGACCCTGTTTTCAAGCGGAAAAAGCAGCCGCGCCCCGGGCCGGCGAGAAGACTTGCCCCGGCCCGTTTTTCCTGTCACAACAACGGGGTCGCCGCCCTGCGCGGCCGAGCCGATGAAAGGGCGCCGTGAGCCGCCACGAACAAAAGACCGCGAAGGAATCCGCCGAGCTGATGTACGTGAAGTGCGCCGCCTGCGGCAAGTGGATCGACGTCAAGCCCGGCGAGATGAACAAGGTGAGCCACGGGATCTGCCCGGCCTGCTACCAGAAGGAAATGGCGAAGTGGAAGGGCCCGCCGCCTACCGAACAGCCTCGGTAGCGAATCCCTGCACGAGGTAGTCGGGCAGCCAGGGCGAATACGCGGCGTACCGCGACGGCAGATTCGTGACGGTGGCCTCCGTGGCCGTGATCTCCTTGGCGCCCGGCACGGTCTCCATGATCCAGCCGTCCTTGATCTTCAGCTGCGGCGGCTCCCCCTCGCCCGCGTAGACGAGCTCGAACACGAGCGTCCGGGACGCCTCGCCGAAACGGTAGAAGCTCGACTTGAGCCCCGCCTCGGAAACCTTGAGGAAACGGTCGAAGCGGTCCGCCCCCAGCGTGATTTCCAGGGCCGCGTACATGTCCTCCCGCAGCGCGGCCCCGTCCTCCGCGAACGGCGGGATGTGCAGGATGACCTTGTCCGGGCGCGGGCTGGTGACGGTCAGCATGGCCGCCTCGATCTCGGCGAGGTAGGAGCGCGCGTACGCGAAGACATCGTTGATCTTCTGCTCCTCTTCCGGCGTGACCTTGATCAGCGCGGCGGCCTCGGGATGCAGGGTGTAATCCTCCGTCACGGGCGGCACCTGGAGCCGGGCCATCAGCGGCTCGGGCAGCGGGTAGGTGCCCCTGAAGTTCGTCAGCACCCAGTTCAGCACGCCCACGAGCCGGCCGTGCAGGTCCTGGACCTCGCCGCGGAGCCGGCGGTTCTCCGTCTCGATCTCCCGCAAACGGGTTTCCAGGGCCTCCGCGTCCTTCAGGGCCCCGGGGCCGCCCCCGGACGGGCCGGCCCGTCGCGAGGGGGCGGCGATCGGCGCGGCGGGCGCCGCCGCGGCCGGCGCCGCGGACAAGGCCGCGGGGGTTCCGCCCGGCCGGGCGCGGGCCGGCGCCGAGGGCTCGCGCTCGAACCAGCCTAGCGAGGACCCGATGAACAGCAAAAAGACGAACCCGGCGCCGAGCACCAGCAGCCCGGCCACGCCGGCGGCCCTTCTCAATTCGAACCGGTTCACGATTTCATACTACAGCGGGCCGGCCGGAAACCAAGCCTGCTTTGCGCGGCGCCGGGAAAAATGAACACGGGGCGCGGCCCCGGCGTCTATGGCCCGGTCATGCGGCGCGCGGCCGGCAAGAGTCCTGTAGAAAAGATGCGGAGTTTACCCTATAGTACGCGGCGGAGATCAATTTGATGAAAGGCTGGAAAAGATGGCTGGGGCCTTGCGCCCTGATGGTCGGCGGCATGGTCTGGGCCGCGGCCCGCGCGCCGGCGAGCGCGCCGGAGGCGGAGGCTTCCGAGGCGGCTCGACTCGTCGCCCGGCGCCTGCCCCAGTGGCACCTGACCCAGTTGCCGATGGACGATGACCGCGCGGTCGCCGCCCTGGACCGGTTCCTGGCGTTCCTGGACTTCGACCGGAGCTACTTCCTGGCCTCGGACATTCAGCGGTTCCAGCTCGCCGCCACCAACCTGGACAACCGGCTGATCGCGGGCGACGTCTCCTTTGCCCAGGAAGCATACGACACCCTCCGGACGCGGGTAAGCAACCGGGTGGACTTCGTGGAGGGCCTGCTGAAGCAGGGCTTCGAACTGGACCGCGACGAGTCGTACACGTGGAAGCGGAAGGACGCCGAGTGGCCCGCGGACGAGAAGGCCTGGGACGACCTCTGGCGCCGGAAGATCAAGAACCAGTACATCGCGCACATGGTCAACCGCCGGATGGCGGACGCCGCCCGCACCAACGAGCCGGCCGCGTCCCTCCCGGAGGAGCCGGCGGTCGAACCGTCGGAAGAGGTGGATTTGTCCACCGACCTGCGCCTCACGCCGGAAGAGGCCATCCGGAAGAGCTACCGGCAGTACCTTGACGTGCTCAACGACAACCGGGCCGAGTGGCCGGTGGACCGCTACCTGACCGCTTTTACCCAGGCGTACGACCCGCACACGGACTACATGTCCGCCAGCCAGACGGAGGATTTCGAGATCGGCATGCAGCTCTCGCTCGTGGGCATCGGCGCCCGCCTGACCAGCGAGGACGGCGCCGCGAAGATCGACCAGCTCATCCCCGGCGGCCCCGCCGAGAAGGACGGGCGCCTGAAGGCCGGCGACAAGATCATCGCCGTCGCCCAGGGCGACGGGGAGCCCGTGAGCATCCTGCACTGGCCGTTGAGCAAGGCGGTCCGCCTGATCCGCGGGGAGAAGAATACGAAGGTCGTGCTGTCCGTGATCCCGGCCTCCGACCCCACGGGGACCACGGTCGTCAAGATCGACCTGATCCGCGAAGAGGTGAAGCTCGAGGACCAGGCCGCCAAGTCGGCGGTCAAGGAGGTGGTCGGCGCCGACGGCCGAACCCGCAAGCTGGGGATCATCACGCTGCCCGACTTTTACGCCGACGTGCGGCCGCTGCGCGGGCTGGGCGCGGAGGCCCGCAGCTCGGCCCAGGACGTGCGCCGGCTGCTGCGCGAGCTGTCCACCAACGGCGTCGAGGGGCTCGTGCTGGACCTGCGCAACAACGGCGGCGGCCTGCTGGCGGAGGCCGTGCGGATGACCGGCCTCTTCATCGAGCGCGGCCCCGTGGTCCAGGTCAGCGACGGGCGGCGGAGCCAGGTCATGAACGATTCCGACCCGGAAGTCGTGTACGACGGCCCGATGATCGTGCTGGTCAACCGGCAGACGGCCTCCGCCTCGGAGATCCTGGCGGGCGCGCTCCAGGACTACGGGCGCGCCGTCATCGCGGGCGATTCCAAGACGCACGGCAAGGGCACGGTCCAGACGCTCGCCGACCTCAAGGACGGGCAGCCGGCGCTCGGCAAGCTGAAGGTCACGACGGCCAGTTTCTACCGGATCAACGGGGGCTCGACGCAGTTGCGAGGCGTCGCCCCGGACATCGTGACGCCGTCCAGCCTCGACACCCTGGAGATCGGCGAGGAGACGCTGCCGCAGGCCCTGCCCTGGTCCCAGATCCGGTCCCTGACGTACGCCCTGGCGACGCCCTTGAGGGAACAGATGCCCGCGCTGCGGAGCAAGGTGGAGGCCCGGCGCAAGTCCGACGCCCGCTACCAGGCCTACCTGGAACTGCTCGGCCGGCTCGCCGAGCGGCAGAAGGATCCGACGGTCACGCTGAACTTCGAAAAGCGCCTGGAACTGGCCCGCACGGAAAAAGAGTTGAGCGACCAGTTGCGCGAGAAGGATGAAGGCGGCGACCAGCAGGCCGACGTCATGCTGAACGAGGCGCTCCAGATCCTCAGCGACCTGATCTCCATGAACGCTGAACCGGCCCAGCCGGCGGACGCGGAACACCCGGTCACGGCGGCCGCGCCGGCCGGCTGAAGGTTTTGCTAGCCGGCCGAAATCACGGCCAGGATGCAGTGGCGAAGCCAGTCGCGGTCGGCCGGCTTGAGGAACGGGCCGACCGAGACCTCGCGCCGGTCGGTGATGATATGCAACGTCGGGGACTGGCCCCCCGCTCCCCGCCGGACCTCCACCTGTTCGATCTCGCCGGCCGGCAGGACGGTTTCCGCCGGGGGCCCCCATGGCGTTTCCCAGCCCACCCGCACCTCGGCGCGGGAGACCACCAGGACCTGCCGGAACCGGGGGGACAACACGCGCCAGGCCACCGGCACGGCCAGCGATATCAGGCCCAGCGTCGCCACGAACAACGGCGCAGCCCTGACAACAAAAGGCAGGCCGATCATCGCCAGCGCGGCCAGTGCCCATGGGACCGCCACTTTCAGCGGGAGGGCCGGCACGCCGATGGCGAGGCGCAGTTCATCGCGGCCGATCTCGAGTTGGATCCCCTGGGGCGGCGCTTGACGCGGATCGAACGCCAGGTCCAGCTTGCGTTCCCGGGCGAGGTCGCGCACGGACTTGTCCAGGTCCGCCGGCCCGCGCCGGATCAACTGCCCGCCCGACTCCTCGAGCGCGGCCATGTTCAGCGCCCGGCAGTGATTCTCCCAGGCGGCCCGCATGCCGTCGGGCGACTTGGACTGGCAGATCGTCACCCGCCGGGCTTTTTCCGGGTGATGGAGTTCCACGATATACAGCGTATAGGAAGGCCGGTTCTTCCCCCCGGAATGATGTTCCGTCCTGTAGAGGAGCCCCGCGTACCGGGCCAGCGGCTCGGTCCATTCCGATCGCTTGAACAGACTTCGGCGCTCGAAGAAAACCGCGGACGCCTCGATACGAACCCGGCCGCGGAGGACGATTTGGTTCAAGCCGACCAGGAACATCGCGGCCCCGACGACGGGGAAAACCAGGGCCGGCATGATGGCCGGGCTGAAGCCCTCCCGGGCCAGGGTCAGCACCAGCATGGCGGCGGGGAGCCCTCCCCACACGAGGGAGAACAGCATGAGGAATATCCCCAGCGAGCGCGCGCCGCGCCATTCCCTCTCCGCCGGCAAGCGGCTCACATCCATGTGAAACTGCTGTGGATCCTGCATGGCCTCATCGTACACCAGGCTGATCCGGCGCGCATTTTTTTTGCAGCGGGCCCGCGCCATCGGCGCACGCTTCATCCCGCTCAACCGGAAGCCGAGATGCCCGTTCCCCGCCAGACACTTCTAAATATGTGATCATGATCAGAAAATACAGTATTAATGATATTACTTGTTATCTGCTATTTATAAATAGGTTGCTACTATTCCATCCATGCTCACACTTTTAGAAGTGTGAGCATGGGTGATGGCTGTTGCTTTTCGGGAAAAAGGGGTTATGCATAGGGCATGCCACCCGAGATGCATCCCGCCCGCAAGTGGCTCGTTGCGGCGCGAACCTTCGCGCTGCCGGCCTCCATCATGCCCGTCGTTTTCGGCACGACGGCGGCCGCGACGCAAGGCGGGGCGGCGTTCCACCCCGGGTTGTTTGCCGCCGCCCTGCTGGCCATGGTCCTGCTCCACACCGGGGCCAACATGTTGAGCGATGTGACCGATTTCCGCAAAGGCCTCGATCGCGAGGCCACGCCCGCCAGCGGCTCCATCGTGCGGGGCTTGCTGTCCGACGCGCAGGTCCGGCGCGGCGCGATCCTGCTGCTGGTCGCCGGCTCGGCCATCGGCCTCGGGCTCGCCCTCCGCATCGGATGGCCTCTGTTCTGGATCGGCGTGATCGGCGTCGCGATCGGCATTGGATACACTCTCGGGCCGGCCCTCAAGTACCGCGCGCTGGGCGACCTGGCCGTCTTCCTCGACTTCGGCATCCTCGGCGCCCTGGGCGCCTGGACGGTGCAAACGGGCCAGCCCTCCTGGCGGCCGGCCCTATGGGCGGTGCCCATGTCCCTGCTGGTGATCGGCATTCTGCACGCGAACAACTGGCGGGATATCGCCACGGACCGCGAGCGGGCGGGCATCCGCACCGTGGCCTCGCTGCTGGGTGATCGCGGCTCACTGCTCTACTACGGCGCGCTTGTCTTCGGGCCGTTCATCATCGTCACGGCGCTGGCCGCGGTCGGCATCGCCCGGCCGGACGCCGCCTGCGGCATGCCCTGGCCGGCGCTGCTCGTCTGGCTGGCGCTGCCCCTGGCGCTGCGGCTCTGGGACAAGGCGCGGAAACGAAAAGCGCCGGCCCACCCGACGGATTTCGTCGCGCTCGACGGCGCCACGGCCCAGTTGAACCTGGCGTTCGGACTGCTCTGCACCGCGGGCTTCATCCTGGACAGGCTCCTCTGATGCTGCGCGCTTCCGCGAGGGCGAAGAGCATACCCATCGTCCTCCTGGCAGGAGTTGCGGCCGTTCTTTTCGCTCCGCTGTTCCGATGGGGTCTGGCCAAGCCGGCCCTGTTCTGGTGGTGGATGTCAGGCCTGCTTCTCCTGCTCAACACATCCATGCTCGTTTCGCGCCCCGACCTCCGCCGGCAACTGGTCTCGGACTTCCGATCCGATGCGTTCAGAAAACTTGTCATCGGCATTGTTTCAGCGGCGGGCCTCTACTTGATCTTCCTCGCCGGCCGGATGCTGATCCGCGGATGGCTTCCCGATTCGGAGCAGCACATATCCAGCGTCTACCTTCTGCGGCCCGCGCTGTCCGCGTGGTTAATCGCTTTACTGATGATCACCATCATCGGCCCCGGCGAAGAAATTTTCTGGCGCCTTTTTCTTCAGCCACGCTTCTGTGCGCGATTCGGCGATCGAACAGGCCTCCTGATTGGCGCCCTGCTCTATGCCGGCGTCCATGCCGGTAGTGGAAACCTGGTTCTCATTCTCGCCGCGCTGGTAGCTGGACTCTTCTGGGGATGGCTTTATGCCACCACATCTTCTGCTTCCATAATTATATACAGTCACGCGCTTTGGGACGTAAGCGTTTTTGTGATTGCGCCCTTCTCCTAGGTTGTGTTTGCCGCCAGGCAATACCATACCACGGCCTGCAGCAGAAAAGTAAAGCGCTTCACTTAACACGGCATACTGACGAGGGTATGGTGAAAATACCGGGGTGGAGAAAGTCTGTTTCGCTGATGAAAACCGTCGCCAAGCGGCTTTCAACCCATGCCGATTTGAGGTAACTTATCTGAAGGGGAAGCGCACATGAGCACTCGTTCCATCCGCGCCGCAACCGTCGCGTTTTCACTCCTGCTGCTCGCGAGCTTGTCCGCCCCCGCCGAAGTAGCCCTGCAGTATTTCAACAACACCTGGAACGAGATCGCCGACAAGCTGCCCGAACTCGCGGAGGCCGGCTACGGCGCGCTGTGGCTGCCGCCCCCGCAGAAGGGCAGCGGCGGACTTTCCGTCGGCTACGACCTCTGGGATCCCTTCGACCTGGGCGGCATCGACCAGCGCGGCACGGTGAAGACCCGGTACGGCACAGAGGCGGAACTGCTCCGCCTGATCGAACTCGCGCACCGCTTCGGCATGCGCGTGTACTTCGACAACATCATGAACCACCGCGCGTTCGACGTGCCGGGCTGGGACGAGTACACGGCGCTGGACATTTACCCCGGCATGGCCCCCGAGGATTTCCACCTGCGCGTGACGGAGGACGGCTTCTACCGCAAGTGGGACAACACGGTGAACTGGGGCAGCACGTGGGAAGTGCAGAACCGGAACCTGTCCGACCTGATCGACATCGCGCACGAGGACCCGAACGCCAACTTCGGCGCGTCCGAGGGCAGCACGTACCCGAAGATCCACTTCGTCCGCCAGCCGACCCACCCCGAGTGGTACGACTGGGCCTACACACCGACCGGCATGGCCTACGTGGGATTCTACAGCACGAACATCACCACCAACATGATCGCCCAGTACCCGGGCTCCTTCACGGAGGACGTCGGCGGGTACCTCTGCCGCAACGTCCGCTGGCTGATTCACCACACGAAGGTGGACGGCCTGCGCCTCGACGCCGTCAAGCACGTGCCGGGTTACTTCTTCGGCGAGCAGTGGGCGGGCGACAAAGATTCGAGCAGCGCGGGCTACTGCGGCCAGGCCCAGTGGCAGTTCAACATGACCCGGGGCTACGCCGACTGGGACAATCACCGCGACACCGTCTTCGATCTCGAAAAGTCCTTCGGCCGCAACGACGCGCTGATGTTCGGCGAGCACATGGGCGAGCCGCCGCCCTACGGCGACTACTGGGCCGCCGGCATGCGCCTCCTGGACGCGCGGACCCACCAGACGTTCAACGACAACCTCGGCAACCCCTGGGGATCGCTCTCGGGGCTTGATTCGGCGGACTACATCTCGGGCAAACAGATGGGCCAGTACCTGGGCGTGTACTACGCCAAGAGCCACGACGACAACGTCGCCTACCGCGAGGAGTTGCACAACGCGTTCAACCTGACGCGCGCGGGCCTGCCGGTGATCTACACGGACGGCAACCGCCACGCGGAGATCATGGGCGCGAGCGGCGGCGCGTTCCCCCGCCACGCCAACACCTGCTACCTGGGCCAGTGGGGGGACAGCCGCATCCCGAACCTCGCGTACATCCACAGCCATTTCGCGCGCAGCTGGCACATGTCGAAATGGGGGGACGGCGACTTCTGCGCCTACGAGCGCATGGACAAGCGCGAGAACGGCAGCATGAACGACCCGGACGGCACGGTGCTGCTGATGATGATCAACGACAACTACGCCTCCGGCCAGTCGCGCAGCATCTCCACCGGCTTCGGCCACACCCCGTTCGTGGACGACGCGTACCTCTACAACTACTCAACCTACGGCGGGGGGTTCTACACCTACGCCTCCCAGCTTGGATCGGTGATCGTCCCGCCGGGCGGATACTTCGCCTTCTCCTGGCGCAGCCCGGAGCAGGCCCAGCCCTGGAGCTGCCACGGCGGCAGCCCGGTCACGATCTTCCAGAACGGCCAGGAGGCCGGGACCATCTCGGTGACCCGGCGCGACGGGCCGGACGGCGACCCGGGCTTCAATCCGTACGGCGCGGCGGACGCCAACAGCACCGACTACTCCTACACGTGGAGCCTCCCCCGGGTGACCTCGTCGACCAATCTCCGGTTCGTCAGCTTCGTCGACGGCTCGGCGGCGAACGTGCTGATGAAGCTGGACGGCGGGATGAACCTGAACACCAACAACCACAGCAGCGGCGACCCGCGCGACCATCCGCCCGGCAACGAGGGCTCGACGGACGTGTTCGAGGGGTACGAGCAGGCCCTGTTCATCCACCGGCAGCACCGCGAGAAGTTCGCGGACACGAACTCGGCGCACAACACCATCGGCTCGATGGGTTCGGGAAGCTATACCATGACGATCGGCACCGCGGGGCTTTATGCCAACGCGGGCAGCGGGAACAACGACTGGGACGGCGCGGAGACCGCGGCCTGGGTGTACCATAATCCCAACGATAACGACGAGTGGTCGGCCAAGCAGTTCTTCCCCCTGCCCCAAAACGCGGTCAACTCCAACATCACGGTCCGCGTGAAGGTGGGCTACTCGTCCACGTACGTCAACCGGCTGGCGCTGTATTACACGACCGACGGCGCGACGTGGCCGGAGGGCGCGGGCGGCTTCGGGCGCGGCACGACGAAGGTCGTTCCGCTGACGTGGTACGCCAACGGGGCGCCCGACGGCACGGGCACGCCGGACTGGTGGTCGGCGACGATCCCGGCCATGACGAACGGCACGGTGCTTCGGTACAAGGTCGGGGCTTACCGCGAACAGGGCTCGGACGGCTTCCCCTGGGATGTCGAGAGCCCCGTCGACGGCGCCTCCGTTTCCATGAAGACGACCCGGATGGGCGTGTGGCAGGTGACGAACATCAACCTGCGGACGGTGGCGTACCGGCCGCACAATGACTGGGGCACGGTCTCGACGGGCCTCGTGGACGGCTTCCACGTCATGCGGTCGCGCGCGTTCCTGGACCGGGGCGGCAAGGCGTCCATCTTCAACACCTTCACCCAGCCCTTCTACCTCGACATGGACCGGCCCGGCGGAGAGGTGAAGTACCCGGCCGAGAGCGAGACGCTGGGCTCGAAGGAGTACGGCGCGGTCGTGCGGACCGACCCGACGGTGACGGAGGTCTGGTTCAACATCAGCGACAGCGACAAGACCAACGACGACGGATCCACGGGCCAGACGAACGGCATCGGCACCAACGCCGTCGGCCAGCTCTCGTGGGCGCGGGCCTATAAGGTGACGCCGAGCCTCTACATCTCGAGCGCGTATCCCGACGAGTGGCGGTTCACCTACCGCAACATCCCGTCGGGCAACTCAAACGCGACCATCACGGTCAAGCTGCGCGAGCTCTCCTCCTCGACCAACCTGACCCTGTCGGACACGCTCGGCCACTTCACCACGCTCACGCGCAACGTGAAGACCGACGCACCGGCCTACGACCTGTACGTCGCGTGGCCGCAGTACGACGGCGACCTGGTCTTCTCCGGCTACGTGGCCAAGGTCTGGTTCAGCCAGTCGCTCGCCGACGGCATCGACAACGACACCTTGAAGAGCCGGTTCATCTTCAAGATCAACGACGTGGCCCAGGGCCGCGACGACTGGTACTTCGAGTGGGACGTCAGCGGCAGCCACCACGCCCTGGCCATCCCGCTGTCGGACATGTACAACGGCGACACGAACTACCTGCACAACCTCCAGGTCCTGCACACGAACGCGGCGGGGCTGGGGATCACGCTGCAGGCCAGCCGCATCGTGCGCGCCCAGTCCAGCGCGGACAGCATCCTGATCCAGATCACCGACCCGCCCGAGTACGACTCCGACGGCGCGCCGTACGAGATCGTCCTGCCGGACGTGGCGAGCCCGTCGCCGACGCAGCGGCAGTACCGGGTCCAGGTCGAGACGGACACGAAGGCGAGGAACGTCTGGATCGAGTTCACCAACTCGGTGGGCTTCGCGCCGCGGATCGCCTCGACGAGCAACCAGCTCACGGGCACGGTGTCCGTGTGGGCGGGATCCAACACGGTCGCCGGGTCCGGCACGCTGTTCCACCAGGAGCTGGGCGTCGGCAACACGATCCGGATCAGCACGAACTACCTGGTCGTCTCGCAGGTGGTCGCGAGCAACCAGCTGATCCTGACCGCGACCTACCCGGGCGCGACGGCCTCCGGGCAGACGGCGTGGCGCGTGGACCCGAACCCCTCGGTCTCCGGGAACAAGCAGATCTGGGGCTTCCTGTGGACCAACATGACCGCCGGCCATTTCCAGTTCTACGCCCACGCGGACACCAACTCGGCCTCCGGCACGACCAAGCACGCCTCCGCCCTGCGCAACGCGACCGTGGTGCTGATGCAATCGGTGAACTCGAACACCAACGACCTGGATGACGACGACGACGGGCTGCAGGACGATCCCGAGGTTACGTCGACGAACCTCCCGGATACGAATCCCGAGACTTGGAACAACGGCCAGGTCCACATCTGGTACGTCTATGGCCGGACGGATCCCTTGAGCCCGGACACCGACAACGACGGGCTCCCGGACGGCCTGGAGAGCGGATGGGGCGGCCCCAGCTCCGGCACGGATACCAACACCGACACCAACGGCGACGGGTGGAAGAACTTCATCGCCGACCAGGACATCCCGATCTACAACACCACCGACAACTCCGGCTACTCGCGCTACAACTTCAACCGGTCGCGCACGGACCAGATCTGCGGCACGACGACCGATCCGAGCAAGCCCGACACGGACTACGACGGGCTGCTCGACGGGCAGGAGGACCTCAACCGCAACGGCCGGGTGGAAATCGGCACGCTCAACGGCAGCGGTGTGGCCACCGGCGTGCTGGCCCATCCGAACGTCCCGACCGTGTATAACTCGTCCCAGGTGGACAGCGATTCGCTGGCCGCCAACGCCCGCTTCCTGGAGCCCGATCCCAACAACGGCGACACGGACGGCGACGACCTGGCCGACGGCGCCGAGGACGCCGACCTGAACGAGCGGGTGAACCTGGCGCTGCTCTGGCCCGCCGGCACGACCACGACGTTCGTCGTCACGTGGACCAACAACAGCACGAACATCCTCGGCAACGGGCTCTCCGGCGTCCGCTCCCGCGCGTTGGATTACAGCAAGCTGTGGACGGACCACCCGCGGCCGCGCTACACGAACGGCGTCTGGCAGAACACGAATGTCTGGCCGCGCCTGCTGGTCCTGGAGACCGACCCGCTCGACCGGGACACCGAGGACGACGGCCTGCCGGACGGGTGGGAGCAGCGGTACGGCCTCGATCCGTTCAACGACGGCTGGTACAGCATTCAGACCGGCCAGATGAGCCCGACGAACACGAGGCAGGGGGCCGACGGCGACCTGACCAGCTGCGGGGTCAGCAACTACCAGCACTATCTCGGCGGAACCGACCCGCGGGTGTGCGTCACCAGCCCGCCGCCGCCCGAAGGCTCGATCGTCATCGGCCGCGGCGAGGCCCTCGGCGTGATCAACGGCACCACCAACTACCAGGAATTCACGGAGTGGACCTGGTCGGACCTGCGGGCGCTCGACTACTACGAGGGCGGCGGCAACAACAACCAGCAGGGCGACATCTACAAGGCCTGGGACGACTGGGACACCTCCCGCGACCTGCTCGCCTTCTACGCGCGCGACGGCGGCTCGTCCGACGGCAAGCTGTACTTCCGCTTCGACTTCTACGACCTCAAGGCGCTGGCCGAGCAGGGCAACCTGGACCTGTACGTCGTCATCGACACGGGCAACCAGTCGATCGGCGAGCGCAAGCTGCCGGACGACGTCGACACGCTGACCGAGATGCGCTGGGAGGCGGTCGTCGCCCTCTACGATGCGTCGGCGGGCACGGTGTACGTCGACACGAACCCCGGCCAGAACACGAGCACGTTCGCCGAGGACCTGTTCACCTACGGCGGCGTGCAGGCCCAGCCCCAGCACTTCGGCAGCGCCTACTACAACCACGAACTGGACGCCGTCGAGTTCTCGATCAGCCGGACCGCGCTGACCGCGATCGGCTGGAACGGCAGCATGGCCTCGCTCAACTTCCAGGTCTACTCCACGCGCGACGGGACGCAGAACGACCCCGTCGGCGCGGGCGACCTCGGCGGGCGCAGCGACATCCGCGACGCGATCTGGAACGACTACATCGCCGAGGATTACTGGGAGGCCCAGGCCGGCTTGAGCGGCGCGAACAGCGTGCTGTACAACTGGATCCCCGGCACGGTCCGGGCCGGCCGCGCCAAGGCCGCGATCGTCCTCCACGGCAACCAGCACGACCAGCCCGGCCACGTCGCCCAGTTGCTGGTCAACACGGGCGCCGGCGCCGGCTACCACCGCCCGCTGCTGGCCCACGAGGTCTTCGGCCAGGCGCTGAACCTGCACGTCACGCCCACGCTGGCGGCCTCCCTCCAGTGGGCGCGCGTGGACACGAACGCCAGCCCGACCTGGCGCGACGGGCCGACGCTCAACGAGACCGTCCGCCGCCTCGTGGCGACCAACGTCGTCTGGATGCTCGGCAGCACGTTCTCCGACCACATCCTCCCGTACTTCACCAAGGAGTTCAACCGGGACAACATCCGGCTGGCCTCGGAATACCTCTCGGAGATCTACGGCGCGAGCTTCACCACCAACAGCGTGTTCTGGACGCCCGAGCGCGTGCTGGACGACGACACGCTCGCCAAGATCACCAACGCCGGGTTCCGCGCCACCGTGCTCGACCAGAACACGCACCTGTACTACTGGTTCGGCCGCACCGACTCGATGGGCGACAACGGCTACAGCATCAACCGCATCGGCAACGTGGACTGCTTCGTCATCAACAACCTGCCCACCGAGTACCGGTTCTCGAACACCGACAACGGGTTGAGCCTGTCCATGCGCGCGCTGTTCAACCGCCGCGCCCGCGGCGACCAGCAGCGCGTGACGACGATCTTCAGCAACTGGGAGGACTTCAGCGACAACGACGATGCGGACGCGTACGACCGCAACCTCCGCTGGATCGCCAACCGGCCCTGGATCAAGCTGGTGGGCCTCGAGGAGGTCCTGTCCGGAGCGATCGACACCGACGGCGACGACGTCGGCAACGCCTGGTGGAAGAACGACCGCGGCTCGCCGTCGCTCTCCAAGCAGAGCCACGACTGGATCAACCACGCCACCCGCGGCGACTACGACAACTGGTACGTCGGCGAGGCGACCAAGCGCGAGGGCCTGCAGAACAAGGTCTTCGAGATCCGGCCCGGCACGAACGTCTCCCAGGCCTACGGCATGCTCTACTTCGGCGGCGCGGTCAGCAGCGCGTGGAGACAGGTCGAGTCCATCGCGGACACCAACATCGCCCGCCTCGCCCGCGCGGTGATCCACGCCTCGGTCTTCGAGACGGCTTTCCACAACGAGGACAACAACGACCTGCGCCGGTGGAGCACGGGCGAGTACCTCTACCCCTCGGAGAGCTACCTCACGCTGATCGACTTCGCCAAGACCGCCCAGGCCCAGACCCGGCTCGCCGCCCTGTACGAGGAGGTGGACGACTGGGCCGCCATCGCCTCCGGCGTCACCACCCCGCAGGCCGCGCAGGCCGATGTGGACCTCGACGGCGAGAACGAGTACGTGCTCTACAACGACCGCCTCTACGCGATCTTCGAGCGGATCGGCGGCCGCATGACCGCCGCGTTCGCGCGCGACCCGTCCGACGGCGCCGTCCGCCAGGTGCTCGGCAACCCCGTCAGCTATGCGGGCGTCGAGACCGAGGTCGAGGGCACGGGCCACGTCGCCACCAACGGCACGACCCTCTCCTACCGGACCTCGGGCCTGAAGGACTGGTGGGCCGGCACGACGAACTACGTGAACGATCTCTACACGTTCACCTACTGGACCAACGGCTGGCGCATGACCTCGGCCGACGGCAAGATCCGGAAGATCATCACCCTGAACCAGGGCACCAACCTCTTCCAGGTGTCCTACAACGTGACCAACACGCTCAACGGCGGCGTGCTCTACGTCCGCCACGGCTTCTCGCCCAACCTCGACAACCTCCTCCGCCAGGGCCAGAACACCCTCGGCGTCGAGGAGCATTCCGGCGGCGTCATGACCCTGGCCAACCTCGGCGGCGGCAAGACCGTCCAGGCCCGGCTCGGGTACGGCGACGCCGGGCACAATGCGGCCTTCAACCTGCAGGCCGTGGACGATATGCCGGGCACCAACGCCGTGTTCACCATCACCATGCGCAACCAGGCCCAGACCCACCAGGTCGAGGTCTTCGGCACCAACGCGTTCGCCTTCTCGATGGGCTTCTCCGTCCTGGGCACCGGCGACACGGACAGCGACGGCGACGGCATCCCCGACCAGTGGGAGCTCGATAACTTCGGCAACCTGACCACGGCCGACGAGGACAGCGACTGGGACGACGATACCCTGCTCGACTGGCAGGAGCAGGTGGCGGACACCGATCCGAAGGACAAGGACAACTTCTTCGAGATCGCCTCGACCGCCCGGAACTCCAGCGGGTTCATCGTGCGGTTCGGCACGGCGAACGGCCGGAAGTACTACATCTACTACAACAACACCGGCCTGCTGAACCAGTCGTGGTCCAACGCGACCCCGACCGGCATCGACGGGACCGGCGCGCTGTACGAGTGGACGGACAACGGAACCCAGACCTCGCCGCACCCGAACCTGATGACCAACCGGTTCTACAAGATCAGCGTGGCGGAGCCGTGATGCAGCCGGAATCGCCGATCCCGGTCATCCGTCACGGCCGTTCGAAGTAGACGACCTTGGCCTTCGGGGCGATGGTGACCTTGTACTTGGCCAGCCACTTCGCGCCGATCCGCGGATAGCTGGGCAGGCCCAGCGCGTGCTCCCGGGCCGCCACGGCCTTCGCGCGGGGAAAGACCAGGTCGCCCACGCTCACGCGGACGGGCTCGACCGGCGGCTCGGTCATCGCCAGCTCGAAATCGCCGGCCGAATCGAGGACCAGCGTGGCCGGCTCCCCATCGATGAGGCCGTCCACCGCGAGCGCCCCGCGCACCGTCTTCAGCGGCACCTCGGCGATCAGGTGGTCGGCGGACGGCCCGTAGGCCGACGAGGAGGACAGGAAGAGGAGTTTTTCGGGATAGTTGAGCTGCACGAAGGAAAACACGTTGACCCACGACATGCCCAGGACCAGGACCGGCGGCGTCTTCTTCTCGTCCCGGCGCGCCAGGTAGCCCAGCGGCCCCTGGGCGGCGCGCAGGTAGACCAGCACGTTTTCCATCTGCATGAGGTCGTACCGGAGCGTCGGGATCACGCAGGCGTACCCCTTGACCGGCTCCGCGACATGCTCGGGAACGGCGTCGTAGGCCGGCGGCCCCAGCGGCGTGCCGCGCAGGCCGAGCACGATATCGGGCGCGCCCCAACTGTCCCGCGAACTCGTGTCCACCAGCGCCAGGAAGGACTCCTTGGAGGTCGCCTGCACGCCGACCAGGGGCCAGTCCGGCTGGGCCTTCCCGGCCGCGAAGGGCAAGGCCACGACCTGGTCCGGGTGCAGCCGGTTGGCATTGGCGAAATACGCGCCTTCCTCCGAACCGTACACCGTGATCCAGAACCGCCGCGGATCCTGCGCGCGCGAAAAGACGGCGCGCATCTCCCCTTCCGTCATCGGGTGGATCTGTTCCACCCGCGGGGACCGGCAACCCGCCGCGAGCAGCAGGACGGCCAGGACAAGGAGCGAAGGATTTGACATGGCGGCACGATGCCACACCCCCGCCCGGCAGGACAAGCCCGATATGCGCTTACGGGACCGCGGCGATGTGCTTCTTCGCCGTGCGCCAGTCCAGGCCCGTGCGCCGCGCCACCTCCTCGTAGGTGCCGTGCCGCTCGTAGAGAACCTTGCAGTACATGGAGAGAAGAGAGGCCGCGTCGGCGGTTCCCGCCCGGATCCCTTCCAGCAGTTCGGGCTCCGCTCCGCCGTCCGCCCGCTTCGCGTCGCCCTCGTATCCGGCCTTGAGAAGAATGCGCCGCGTCGCCTGCTCTAACTCGCGCACGTTGCCCGGCCAGGCGTAATTCGGCCCGGGGCTCCTTTCGAGCGCGGCCAGCACGACGGCCTTCAGTTCCGGGAAGCTCTTTCCGCAGAGCCGCTGGAGGATGGCGCCGACCAGATCGCCCAGTTCCGAGGGATTCTCGCGCAGGCGCTGCGCTAGGGGCGGCAACGTGATCTGGTCGGAGCAGAGCCGGTAGTAGAAGTCGTCGCGGAAACGGCCGCTGCGCCGCAGTTGCTCCAGCGGCTTGTTCGTCGCCGCGATGACCCGGCCCTGGAACCGCTTCTTCTCGTGGCTCCCGACGGGCGAAAAGGTCCGCTCCTGGAGGACCTGCAGCAGCTTGATCTGGATGGGGATGTCCACGTCCCCGATCTCGTCCAGGAAGATGGCGCCGTGCGGGCTGCACCGCGCCAGCAAGCCGGTATGCTCTTCGATCGCCCCGGTGAAGGCCCCCTTGCGATGGCCGAAGAGCTCCGACTCGATGAGCGACGGCGGGAACTGCGAGAGGTTCAAGGAGATGAACGTTCGGGTGAAGCTGCAGGCAAAACGCCCCTTCACCGGATCATACGGGATGAACCCGGAGCAGCCGATGGCCCGCGCCGCCATGCCCTTCCCCGTTCCTGTTTCGCCCAGCAGCAGCGTCGAGAAATCCTCCATGCGATCCCACAGGAAGCGATCGTACAGGTTGAAATCGTGCGTGAAGACGTTGGTCCAGAGCTCGCATCGCAGCGCCTGCATGCAGGGGCTGGAGCCCAGCGCCGCGTGGCGGATGAAGTAGAACGCGCGCCGCAGTTGGTAGAATTCCGCCAGGACATGGCGGGAGGCATCGAGGGTCAACCCGGCGTCCGTCATCTCCTGAAGAATCGTTCCCGCGAAGGGCACCTCGATCGGGGCGTCACCCGCCTCCTGCTGCCGCACGATCAGGCCGTCCAGTTCCTGGATATGGCGGTGGAACACGTCAAACAGGATGACCGTCCGGAGCCGCTGCGCGTCCTCGCGCGGATAGAGCCGGATGTCGGCCCGGCCTCGCCGGACGTATCCCGCGACCCGCTCGCGTACCTTTTGAATGGCGCGCTCGCGGATTGGCGCGGCGGTCCCGCCCGCGGCGCCGGCGATTTTCCGCTCCACCTCGAACCGGTCGTCGCTGAACGGATTGGCCACCGCGGCCGCCTCCACCAACCGGAACAGCGGCTGATCGGAGGCCGGGATTCGAAGGCTCTGCTTCATACATTCAATGTATGTATAGTATACATAAAATGAATGCAACCAAACAAGCTCTAGGCAGGCGCATTCGCGTGAACTTTCTACAACCATCTCATATGAAGCATGTTGTGAATAATCGCCTTCCGGTTGGCAGGCTAGCTGCTATCAAGAAATGCGCACAAGGGACAACGGAAAGGACATCGCATGAAACTCTTGTTGATAGCGCCGGCGAGCGGCCGGTGGACGAGCGTCGGGAAGAACAGGCTATTCGGGGGCAAGGTATTTCGATTCTCCATGTTAAGCCTGCTTAGCGTGGCGGCGGAAACACCGGCGGACGTGAGCATCCGTATCGTCGACGAGCAGATCGAGGATATCCCGTGGAACGCGGAGGCGGACCTTGTGGGCATTACGTGCATGACCGCGCTCGCGCCCCGCGCCTACGAGATCGCGGGCCGGTTCCGTGCGCGCGGCGTGCCCGTGGTCCTGGGCGGCATGCACCCGTCCCTCTGCCCCGACGAGGCCATCCGGCACGCGGACGCCGTCCTGGCCGGCGAAGCGGAGGGACTGTGGTCCCGCGTGGTCGATGACGCGCGCGCCGGCCGGATGAGCGGAATCTACCGGGCCGACGGCCTGCACTCGCTGCGCGGCCTGCATCCTCCGCCCCGGCACCTGCTGCAGGGCCGGCGCTACGCGACGGTCCATGCCGTGCAGGCCACCCGCGGCTGCCCCCACGGCTGCGACTTCTGCGCAATCTCCGCGTTCAACCGGAAGACCCACCGGCAGCGCCCCGTGGACGAGGTGGTCGCGGAAGTCGCCGCCATTCCCGACAAGTTCATCATCTTTGTCGACGACAACCTGACGGCGGACCGCGACTACGCCCGCCGCCTGTTCCAGGCGCTGGCTCCCCTGCGGAAATGGTGGATCACGCAGGCCACGCTGGCCATCGCCGACGATCCGGAACTGGTGGAACTGGCCGCGCGAGCGGGCTGCAAGGGCGTCTTCGTGGGACTGGAGACGTTCTCGGACCGGAACCTCGGCGCCGTCAGCAAATCGTTCAACCGCGTCAGCGGATATCGCGAGGCCGTCCGCCTGCTGCACCGCCACGGCATCGCCGTGGAGGCGGGCATCGTGTTCGGGTTCGACGGCGACACGCCGGACGTCTTTGCCGCCACGCTGAAGCAGCTCGACGACCTGGAGATCGACGTGATCCAGGCCTCGATCTTCACCCCCCTGCCCGGTACGCCGCGGCACGGGATGATGAAAGACCGGATCATGGACGGCGACTGGTCGCACTACGATTTCCACCACGCGGTATTCCGGCCGCAAAACATGACGGCAGCCGACCTGCAGGCGGGACATGACTGGGTCACGCGCGAGTTCTACCGCCCCTGGCGCATGGCCCGCCGCATGTGGCGGCACGCTTTCCGGCCCGGCGGCCTGGCGTCGCTTCCGTACCTGGCGGCCGTGAATCTGGCCTACTACGGGCGCACGTTCCGGTGGAAGATACGCGGGTGGAATCCGGCCCGGGGCAGGGAGCCGGCGACCGCCGCTTCTGCGTGCGCGCCGGCCCCCGCCACGGTCTAGCGCGCTTTTTTCTGCTTCAAAACCGCCCGGGCTGGTGTAAATTGCAGGGGTTGGAGCGATCTATGCCGGCCACTGTGCAGACACGCGATCCTCGATGGGTGGGCCAGGGCATCCCCCGCGTGGACGCCGAGGATAAAGTCCGCGGGCGCGCCCAGTACGTGGACGATCTCCTCGTTCCCAACGGCTGGCACGGCCATGTCGTCCGCGCGCCTGTCCCGCACGGCCTGCTACGCGGGCTGACGCCCGATCCGGCGTTCGACTGGTCGCGCGTGGTCGTGGTCACCGCGAAGGACATCCCCGGCCCCAATTGCATCGTCAGCCACGACCGCTCGATGCCGGTCATCGCCTCGGACGAGTTCCTGTACGCCGGCGAGCCGGTCGCGCTGATCGCCGCGCCCACGCTTCGGCTGGCCCGCGAGGCCGCGGAGCACCTGCGCATCGATTTCGAGGAACGGCCCGCGATCCTGACACTGCACGAGGTTGCGGACCAGTTCAAGCATAACGACCCGGCCCTCGTGAAGCTCTGCGGCCAGACCATCCGCAAGGGCGACGCCGAGGCCGCGCTGGCCCGCGCCCACAAGGTCGTCGAGGCGGAGTACACCGCGGGCCACCAGGAGCAACTCTACATCGAGCCGCAGGGCCTCGTCGCCGAGCCGACCGGGGACGGCGGCGTGTTCATCTACGGCAGCATGCAGTGCCCGTACTTCATCGTGCACGAGTTGTGCGAGGCGCTCGCCCTGCCGCCCGAGAAGATCCGCGTCAAGCAGGCCGCCGTCGGCGGCGCGTTCGGCGGCAAGGAGGAATTCCCGACCTGGCTCGCCGGCTACGTCGCCCTGCTCGCGCTCAAGGCAAAACGGCCGGTGAAGATCGTCTACGACCGGCACCAGGACATCCTCTACACGACCAAGCGGCACCCGGTGTGGTCCCGCTACCGGACGGGGCTGAACCGGGACGGGACGATCGCGGCAATCGCCGTGGATTTCCTGCTCGACGGCGGCGCGTACCTGACCTTGAGCGACGTGGTCATGTACCGCGGCATCCTGCACGCGGCGATGGGCTATCGCTGCGACCACGTCTTCGTCAACGGCCTCGTCGCGCGCACGAACACGGTTCCCTCCGGCGCGTTCCGCGGGTTCGGCGCGCCGCAGGCCATCTGGGGACTGGAGAGCCACGTGGACGCCATGGCGGCCGCCGCCGGCATGACGCCGCACGAGTTCCGGCTGAAGAACTGTCTCGTCCAGGGCGACACCACGCCGACGGGCCAGGTGCTGAAATGGAGCGTCGGCTCGCCCGCGGTGCTGGAGAAATCGCTGGAGCGCTGCCGGTTCGACGAGCAGTGGAAGAAGTGCAGCCGCGGGAAGCCCGGCGCAAAGAGCTGGTACGGCATCGGCGTCTCCTTCTTCGCGCACGGCGCCGCCTTCACCGGCGACGGCGAGGCCCGCATCAAGGCCCGCGCCGCGATGGACCTCGACTGGCTCGCGCCCGGCCGGCCCGGCGGCATCGTCCGCGTCAGCTCCACCGAGATGGGCCAGGGCGCGCTGACCGTCTTGAGCCAGCTCGCCGCCGACGGACTCGGCCTCGACCTCTCGCGCGTGAGCTGCCCCTTCCCCGACACCGCCCTCGTGCCCAACAGCGGCCCGACCGTCGCCTCTCGCACGACCATGGTCGTCGGGAGCTGCGTCTACGGCGCCGCGGGCAAGCTGAAAAAGGCGCTGGAACAGTTTGCCGGGAAACCGATTGCGTCGGGCAAGGAGTTCGACGAGATCGCCTCCGCCTACCTGAACAAGCACGGCCGCCTGCGCGTGGAGCACCTGTTCGTCCTGCCGCCGGGCACGCAGTGGGACCAGAAGACCTTCCGGGGCGACTCCTACCCCGGCTACTCGTGGGGCTGCAACGTCGCCGAGGTCGAGGTGGATCCGCGGACGCTCGGAATCCGCGTGAAGAAAATCACCGCCTTCTACGACATTGGCAAGGTCGTCAATCCCGTGCTGGCCAAGGGCCAGATCGAGGGCGGCCTGGTCCAGGCGCTCGGTTATTCCGTGATGGAAAAAATCGGCATCGACAGGAAGGGCCGGTTCGACGCCAGCCGGATGCAGACGTACATCATCCCGACGATGCAGGACATCCCCGAAATGGACCTGGACTTCGTCGAGTTCCCCTTCGACCACGCGCCGCCGGGCGCCAAGGGGGTCGGCGAACTCCCGATGGACGGCCTCGCGCCGGCGATCGCCAACGCGATCGAGGCCGCGACGGGCCTGCGCATGCGCGACCTGCCCATCACGCCGGAAAAACTTTATGAGCACAGTCAAAAGAACCTGGGTCGTTAACGGCGAGCGCTGGACGGTGGATCTCCCGCCCGGGCGGCGTCTGCTCGACGCGCTCCGCAACGACCTGGGACTGAAAGGAACCAAGGAAGGCTGCGGCGAGGGCGAGTGCGGGGCCTGCACAGTCCTGCTGAACGGCGAACCCGTGACGTCCTGCCTGATCGCCGCCGGGCAGGTCCCCGACGGCGCAGAGATCATGACCGTGGAAGGCCTGGAGAAAACCGAGGGCGGGCGCATCCTCCAGGAGGCCTACATCGAGCGCGGCGCGGCCCAGTGCGGGTTCTGCATCCCGGGCATGATCATGTCGTCCTTCGCGCTGCTCTCGAAAACGCGCACGCCGGACGACGCGGAGATCCGCGAGGCGCACGCCGGTAATATCTGCCGGTGCACGGGTTACGAGAAAATCATCGAGGCGGTCAAGCTGGCCGCCAACCGGTGGCCCGAAAAATGAGAACGGTGGAAGACATCGAAATCCGGTTCCCGGGCAGCCTGGCCGAGGCGCTGGCGTGGCAGGCGGACGAGAAGACGCGGGGCCGTCCGCTGGCGGGCGGCACGGACCTGATGGTCCAGTGGGAATCCGGGGTCGCGGCCATTCCCGAACGCGCGGTCAGCCTCTGGGGGCTGAAGGAATTGAAGGGCATCCGCGAAACGCCGCGCGGCATCGAGATCGGCGCGATGACGACGCATACCGAACTGCGGTCGTCGCCCCTTGTCCGGGAAAAGCTTCCGGCGCTTGCGGCCGCCGCGGCGACGGTCGGCGGACGCCAGATCCAGAACCGGGGCACCATCGCGGGCAACGTCGCCAACGCCAGCCCGGCAGGCGACCTCGCCCCTACCCTGCTGATCACCGACGGGCTGGCGACCGCGGCCTCGGCCTCGGGACGGCGGGACATTCCGCTGGCCAAGCTGTTCACCGGCTACCGGAAGCTCGACGTGCGCGCGGATGAACTGCTCGTCTCCTTCACGCTCCCGGCCCTGCCCGCGGGCGCGCGGGAGAAGTTCCATAAGATCGGCACGCGCGCCGCGCAGGCCATATCCAAGGTCATGGGCGCTTGCCGCGTCCGCGTTCAGAACGGGACGATCGTTTCGCTGGCCGTCTCGCTCGGCAGCGTCGCGCCCGTGCCGGTCCGCCTGCCCGAGTTGGAGCAATGGATCGCCGGCCGCCGGGTGGATCTGAACCTGCTCGAGGAAGTCGAGCGCCGCGCGTCGGCCGAGGTGCATCCCATCGACGACATCCGGTCCACCGCCACGTATCGCAAGTGGGTTTCCGGCCGGCTTGTCCGCGCCCTGCTCGAAGCATGATGCGCCTCCAGAAGTACCTCGCCCAGTGCGGGATAGGCTCGCGCCGCGCCTGCGAGCAACTCATCGCCGATGGTCGAATCCGCGTGAACGGGCAGGTCGTCCGCCGCCTCGGGACCACCATCGATCCGACTCGCGATCGGGTCGAAGCGGACGGTCGCGCAGTCCGCCCCGAGGCGCCCGTCGTGATCGCCGTCAATAAACCCATCGGGCTGATCTGCACAAGCCATGACCCGCAGGGCCGGCCGACCGTGGTCGGCGCCCTGGCCGGGACGCGGTCGGTCTCGGACGATCCGTGGCCCGCGGGCCGGCTGTACACGATCGGGCGGCTCGACGCGGACAGCGAGGGGTTGCTCCTGTTGACGAACGACGGCGAACTGGCCCACCGCCTGATGCATCCGCGCCACCACGTCCCGCGCGTATACCGGGTCTGGGTCCGCGGCCGTCCTTCGGCCGAGCAACTGCGGCAATTCATCGAAGGAGTGGAGTATGAGGGCGAAACGCTTCGGGCGCAGGAGGTGCGCGTGCTTCAGGCCCGCAGCGAGACGACCTGCTGCCGGGTAATCCTGAAGGAAGGCCGCAAGCGCCAGATCCGGAGGATGTTCGAGGTCCTCGGCCTGCCGGTCGCGCGCCTGCGCCGAACGGACATCGGCCCCCTTTCGCTGGGCCGCCTGCCCATCGGCGGCTGGCGGTTTCTCCGACCCGAGGAGATGGCCGGCCTCCGGCTTGACTGGACAGCGACCAGCCCGCGGAACTAAGATGGACGCCACGAGGGAGGGACACCCATGAAGCGGCCTATCCTGTGCGGATTGATCCTGGGCCTGCTGGCGTCCGTGGCCTGCGCCCGGGACAACATCGAGATCACGGCAACGAAAAAGACCCTGGATGCGCGCAAGGGCAACGAGCAGGACCTCTGGCGCGGCACAAGCCGGTCGGTCGAAAAGCAGATCTGCTACTCTATCGAACTCAAGAACTGGTCGCCCGCCACGCCGACGGATGTGAAGGTGGAGTGGCTGATCCTGGTCGAGGGCGCGGGCGGACGCCTGTTCCCGGGCACGTTCGGGAGCAAGAGCATCAGCCTGGCGCTCGGGCAGCCGGTCGTCGTGGAAACCGAGGCGTTCAAGCTCGAGGGACGGGAGTGGACCGGCTCGCTGAATCCCGGCACGGTGGAGGACGATATCGCGGGGTACGGGATTCGCGTGCTTTCCACGGACGGCACGGTCCTGGCGGAAAAATACGACCCGTTATCCGCCAAGGCGAACGTGGGCTGGAACTTGCTGGATGAATCGAGCGGCGAGAAGGCGCGCAAGCTGCCGCCCCGCCTGCGCCCGCTCAAGGCGCCGTAGGCGCATGGAGAGGACGCCCGGCTTCAATGCCGGAAATGCCGGACGCCGGTGACGGCCATGGCGATCCCGTACTTGTCGCAGGCGGCGATGACTTCCTCGTCCTTCTTCGAGCCGCCGGGCTGCACGATGTACCGGATGCCGGCCTCGGCCGCGGCCTCGATGTTGTCCGCAAACGGGAAGAAGGCATCGGAGACCAGCGCGCACTCGCCCATGACGCGGCACTCGAATTCCTTGGGCGACTGGCCGTAGGTGGACGCGTGCTTGGCCAGCAGGGCGATGTTCTCCCGCGCCTTCGCCACGGCCAGTTTGCGCAGGGCGTCCACGCGGTTGGGCTGTCCCGCCCCCATGCCGAGGAGGGCGAACTGCCCGGGCTCGTACTCGCGGACGATGGCGATGGCGTTGGACTTGATGTGCTTGCACGCCCGGATGCCGAACTCCGCCAGCGCCCGCTTCTCCTCGGGAAACAGCGCCTCGGTCGGGATCACCCACTGCTCCATCTCCATGACGTCGCGGTCCTGCACCAGGATGCCGCCGTGGACCTGGCGCAGGACGCGGTCGCGAACGGGCGGGGTCAGCGGCCGGTTGAGCTTCAGGATACGCAGGTCCTTGCTCTTGGCCTTCAGGAACTCCAGCGCGTCCGGCTCGTAGTCCGGCGCGATCAGCGCCTCGACGAAACGGCCCTTGAGGACCTGCGCGGCCTCCAGCGAAAAGGGAACGGTCACCGCGATGACGCTGCCGAAGGAGGACACCGGGTCGCCGTCCCACGCCGCGGCCAGCGCCGCGGCGAGCGTCCGGCCCGTGGCGTATCCGCAGGGGTTGCTGTGCTTGATGACGGCGGCGGCGGGCGCCCCGCAGAGTTCGCGCACGGCCTCCAGGGCCGCGTCGCCGTCGAGGTAGTTGTTGTACGACATATCCTTCCCGTGCAGGATTTCCACGCGCGCGATGCAGGCCGCCCGCGGGTCGGGCTCGCGGTAGAACAGGGCTTCCTGGTGGGGGTTCTCGCCGTAGCGCAGCTTCACGGGATCGCCGGCCGACAGCACCAGCGGAGGCGGCGTCGACGCATCGAGCCGGTTCGCGAGGAAGCGCGAGATGGCCGCGTCGTACGCGGCGGTACGCGCGAACACTTTTTGGGCCAGTTCCATCCGCAGCGCGGGCGTCGTGTCGCCGCCGTGCCCGCGCATCTGATCGAGCACGCGCGCATAGTCCGATGGGTCGGTCACCACCGTCACCGCCGCGTGGTTCTTGGCCGCGGAGCGGAGCATGGAAGGCCCGCCGATGTCGATCTGCTCCACGGCTTCCCACAGCGGCACGCCGTCCCGGGCGACCGTGGACTCGAAGGGATAAAGGTTGACGCAGACGAGGTCGATCGGCAGGAGCCCGTGCTTCGTCATGGTCGCCTCGTGGTCGGGCTGGCCGCGGAGGTAGAGCAGGCCGGCGTGGATCTTAGGATGCAGAGTCTTCACCCGGCCGTCCAGCATCTCGGGGAAGCCGGTGAAGTCCGACACCTCGCGCACGGCCACGCCGGCCTCGCGCAGCGACTTCGCCGTGCCGCCGGTGGAAAGCAGTTCGACCCCCATCGCCGTCAGCGCGCGCGCAAACTCGACGATCCCGGTCTTGTCCGACACGCTGATCAAGGCCCGTTGAATCTTCATGGCATCCTCTCAATTCACCAGGATCACTCCGCGCCGCCCCTTCTCCACCTGCCCGATCGCGACGGCCCGTTCGCCGGCCGCTCGCAGGACCTCCACCGCCTCGACGGCCCGGGCCTCGCGCACGAAGATCACCAGGCCCACGCCCATATTGAAGACGCGGTACATCTCGTCGCGGTCCACGCGGCCGGCCTCTTGGATGAATTGGAACAGCGGGGGCGGGCGCCACAGGGCACGGTCCACCACCGCGCAAACGTCCGGCGGGAGAATGCGGGCGATGTTGTCGGGAAATCCGCCGCCCGTGATGTGGGCCATCCCGCGGATGGGCACGGCCCGCTTCAGGGCGCGGACGGGCTTCAAATAGCTCCGGTGAACCGCGAGCAGCGCATCCGCCGCGGTCCGGCGCGTGCCCGGCAGGCGGTCGCGCAGTTTCAGCCCGGCCTCCTCGAGGATCACGCGGCGCGCGAGGGAGTATCCATTCGTGTGCAGGCCGCTGGACGGCAGGCCGATGAGCACGTCGCCGGGGCGGATCCCGGCGCCGGTGATCAATTCCCGCCGCGGCACGGACCCGACGATGGTGCCGACCAGGTCGTACTCGCCGTCCGGGTACAGGTTCGGCAGTTCGGCGGTTTCGCCCCCGATCAGCGCGCAGCCGTTGCGGCGGCAGGCGCGGCAGAGGCCGCGCACCACCTGCCGGAACACGGCCGGGTTCATCCGGGACATGCCGACGTAGTCGAGGAAGAAGAGCGGTTCCGCGCCCTGCACGAGGATGTCGTTCACGCAGTGGTTGACCAGGTCCTCGCCCACCGTGTCGTGCCGGCCGGCGAGGCAGGCCACCTTGAGCTTGGTGCCCACGCCGTCCGTGCTGCTGACGAGCAGCCGGTCGCGGCCCGGCGCGCGGAACAGGCCGCCGAAATGGCCGATGTCGCCGACCACCCCGCGCGTGAACGTGCCCCGGATCTCCGCCCGCACCGCGCGCAGCGCGTTCATCTTGGCGTCGATATCCACGCCGGCCCGCGTGTAGGCCGCGCCTTTTTTGCTGGTCTTGCCCATGACGGTCCTCCCGCGCCTGTCGCACCCTACGCTTCCAGCCGGGGCCGCGCCGGTCAAGCCTGAAACGCCGCGGTGACGACCCGGCATTGGTTTCGCGGGCAGAATATCCTACATTGCACGCATGCGCAGGAACGCCCCCAGCAAGGCCTTTATTCTTGCCGCCGGTTTCGGCACGAGGATGCTCCCATTGAGCCGCGACCTGCCCAAGCCCATGATGCCGCTGTGGGGCCGGCCGATCCTCGAACACGTCCTGCTCCTGCTCCGGAACTGGGGCGTGCGCGACGTGCTGATCAACGCGCATCACCGGCCCGGCGAGCTGGTCCGGTGGGCCGCCGGCCGCCCGGTCGCGGGCCTGCGCGTGAACTTTTCCTTCGAGCCGGAGATCCTCGGCACCGGCGGGGCCCTGCGGCGCGCGGCCTGGTTCCTGGACAAGCGGCCGTTCTGGCTGATCAACGCCGACGTGGCCGCGGACCTCGATCCGGCCCCGCTCCTCCGCGCGTTCGCACGCGCCCGCCCGCTCGCCGCCCTGTGGCTGCATCCCTCGCTCGGCCCGCGGACGGTGAGCATGGAGAACGGCCTGGTCACCTCGTTCCACGCACCGGTCCCCGGCTCCGAGGGAACGTTTACCTTCTGCGGCCTGCACCTGCTCTCCCCGCGCATCCTGGACTACCTGCCGGCCGAGGGATTCGCCGGCATCGTGCCCGCCTACGAGCGCGCGACGAAGCGCGGCGAGCGCATCGCGGGCGTCTGCGTCCCGGACAGCTTCTGGGCGGACCTCGGCACGCCGCGCCAGTACCTCGACGCCCACGCGGCGGTCCGGCAGGCCCGCCTGGACGGAAAGCCCGGCGGCCGCCTGTTCGCCCGTATGCCGCGGCCTGCGGGCGCCCGCGTGCAAGGCTGGGCCGCCATCCCTTGCTCCGTCCGGATCGCCGCGGGATGCCGGATCGAAAACGCCGTCGCCTGGGAAGGCGCCCGGCTCGGACCCCGCACGCGCATCACGGACGCCATCGTCGGCCGCGATGCCGTCGTGAACGAGCCGGTTCGATTCCTCGCCGGGCGCGGGGACCGCGTGCTGGACGACGCGGAGCAGAAGGCGCTGCAGCAATACGGCTGGCCCGCGGCCCAGGCGACGGTCCTTCCTTTCGGCCCGCGCGGCTCGGCCCGCGCGTTCGCGCGCATCCGGCGCGGCAGCCAAAGCCTGATCCTCGTGCGCTACGATTCCGCTCGAGCGGAGAACGCGCTGCAGGTCCCGCACACTCGGTTCCTCGCGCGTTTCGGGTTCCCGGTTCCGGCCGTGCGGCTGGACCAACCCGCGGCGCGCCTGGCCCTGCTGGAGGACGCCGGGGACCGTTGCCTGCGGGACGTGGTCCTCTGCTCGCGGCCGAACCGGATCGAGCTCTTGTACGAACGAATCCTGGACCAAGCGGCCCGGCTTCACGAAACGGGGACGAGGAGAGCGCAACAGGAGCATCTGCCTTTGATGCAGCCTTTTACGCCGAAGCTGTACCGGTGGGAGCGCGAGCTGTTCGTGACCCATTTCCTGCGGAACGCCGGCCGGGCGAGCGCGGGTGAAATCCGGCGAATCCGCCGCGAACTGGCCGGCATCGCGGCTCGATTGAACCGGGCGCCGCGCGTCCTGCTGCACCGCGATCTCCAGTCGAGCAATATCCTTCTGAAGCGCGGATTGCCGGTGTTTATTGATTTCCAAGGCATGCGGTTCGGGCCCGCCGCCTACGACCTGGCCTCGCTGCTCTGCGATCCCTACGTGGCCCTGCCGGAGCCGCTGCAGGAGAAGCTGCTCAGGCATTATGCGCGGCGGCGGCCGAGCGACCCTTCGGCGATCCGGCTTTTCCGGCCAGCGGCCGTGGAACGCCTGGCCCAGGCCCTCGGCGCGTACGGCCAGCTGTCGGCCCAGCCGGGCCTGGAGTCCTTCGCCCGGTTCATCCCGCCGGCCCTGCGCCTCCTCCGTCGCGCCCTCGGCCGCAGCCCCGCCCTTCCCGTCCTGGCGGCGGTCACGGAGCGGCTCCTGTCGCGGGAATCTTCAGGCCGCCGTTGACAGCGCGGCTCAAGCCATGCACAGTGTAGCGTTCGAGCGTTCGCGACAATTTCCGTATCGGGCACGATCGTGGCCTTGACGAAAACAGGCGGGCAATATCGGGAGGAGCTGAAAGCCCTGGCCGCCGGCCTTCCCTTCAAGGTTATCACCCGGCCCGAGTTCCGCCGGCCCGCCGGCTGCCCCCCGCCCGTGCGCCAGAAGCGCACCTACATGAGCCCGGACTCGAACATGCAGGCGGTCGGCCGGTTTCTCATCGAGCGCGGCACGGTGGAACTGCTGACGCCGGAGTCCACGCTCGCCCTCTTCACCGAGATTCACTGGTGCGCCACGCAGATCCGGCTGCTCTCCCGCCGCCACATGAAAAGCTCCGCCCAGTGGCGCGAGGCAGGCGTCGCGGCGCGCAAGCTCATTTCGCAGATCGAGGCGGCCGAGGAGGAGCTGTTCATCGCCAACCGGCGCCTCGTGGTGAGCTGCATCAAGCCCTACTTCTGGATCGGCCAGGTCTGGCTGGGCGACTTCCTGCAGGAGGGCTCCAAGGCCCTGTCCAACGCCATCCGGAAGTTCGATTTCACGCGCGGCACGCCGTTCTACGTCTACGCGCAGAAGGCCGTCCAGAACCGCCTGCGCAACTACTTCCGCGACCACGTCCGCTCCGGCAGCATCGGCATGCGGCCCTCGCGCGAGATGCTGGCGCTCAAGGAAATCCTCGACGCCTGGCCCAAGGACCGCGGCGAGCCGCCGGACGACGCCCTGCTGGCCAACCTGACGGGCATGACCGAGGAACGGGTGGCGAAGATCCGCCCGTATGTCCGCCAGCTCGAGCACCAGCCCGGCCCGCCGGTCTCGCTGGACGCGATGTTCGCGGACAACGAATCCAACCTGTACGACATCGTCGAGGACAGCGAGGCCGAGGAGGCCTCCCACGCGGCGCAGCGCTCGGAGATCTGGACGGCGGTGGAGCGGCTCCCCGCGCGCTCGAAGCTGATCATGCGCCTGCGGTTCATCGAGGGCCGGACGCTCGAGGAGACCGGAGCCATGCTCAACCTCACGCGCGCCCGCATCAAGCAGATCCAGGACGACGCCCTCCGCAAGCTGCGCCAGATGCTCCGGCGCGGCGTCGTGAATCCGCGGATGTAGCTCCGGAGGAGGACCCATGAAAGCACGCCCCGTCGGTTCGGCCATCCTCGCGCTGGCGCTGGCCGCCGCCCTGCCCGCGGCCGCGGACCTCGCGCAGGACAACACCGCGTTCGCCGTGGATCTCTACCGCGCCCTGGCCCCGGCGCCCGGGAATCTGTTCTTCTCGCCCTACAGCATTTCCACGGCCCTCGCCATGACCTATGCCGGCGCGCGCGGCGAAACGGAAAAGCAGATGGCCGCGACGCTTCGTTTCAGCCTCGGCCAGGAAGAACTGCACCCCGCGTTCGCCGACCTGTCCGCCCGGCTCGCCCGGACACAGAAGGAAGGCCAGGTTCAATGGACCGCGGCCAACTCCCTGTGGCCGCAGCAGCAGTATCCGTTTCTCCCGGAATATGTTGCGCTGCTGGAGAAAGAGTACGGCGTTTCCGTGACGCCGCTCGATTTCGGCGAGCCGGAATCGGTCCGGGCCCGGATCAACGGGTGGGTCGAGGAGAAAACGCGGGAGAAGATCCGGAACCTGATCCAGCCCGGGTTCATCACCTCGATGACCCGCCTCGTGCTGGTCAACGCCATCTACTTCAAGGGGAAATGGGCCGCGCCGTTCGACGCGGCCGCGACGCGGGACGCCCCTTTCCACCTGTCCGCCGACCAGACCGTCCAGGCGCCGATGATGATCCGGAAGCTGAAGTGCGCGTACGCCCACTTCCCGGAACTGGACCTGGCGGAACTGCCGTACGCGGGCGGCGATTGCGCCATGCTGATCCTCCTGCCCGCGACGGTCGACGGCCTGCGGACGCTGGAGCAGGGGCTCACCGCGGACCGGCTCGGGGCGTGGCGCGATGAAATGAGCGACCGGGACGTCCTGGTCACGCTGCCCCGCTTCACGATGACCTCCGCCTTCCGCCTGAACGACACGCTGTCCGCGATGGGCATGCCGGACGCCTTCAGCGACACCCTCGCCAACTTCGCGGGCATGGACGGGCGGCCGGACTGGCTCTACATCGGCGCCGTGCTCCACAAGGCCTTCGTCGAGGTCAACGAGGAAGGCACCGAGGCCGCGGCGGCGACGGCCGTGGTGATGCAGCCGAGGGCCATGGCGCCCAGCCGGCCGGTCCTGTTCACGGCGGACCACCCGTTCCTTTTCCTGATCGTGGAAAAGCAGACCGGCAGCCTGCTCTTCATGGGCCGCCTGTCCGACCCGACAAAGGCCGGCGAATAGCCGATCAGGCCGGGAACAGGCCGTCGTACACCACGCCCTTGCGGGGCTCGGCCATCCAGCCCGCCACGGCGTCGCGCCACGCGGCATAGTGCGGCGTGTTCTTGTGCGCGGCAGCGTCCTCTTTGGATGCATACGCCTCGTAGAGGACGAATCGGGTCGGGTCTTCCTTCAGCTGCAGGACGTCGAATCGACGGTTGCCCGGCTCGCTGGTCGAGGCTTCGTGGTTGGCCCGGCAGGCCTGGATGAAGGACGGGACGGCCTCTTTTTTCACGCGCACGTGCACCAGCGTAACGTACATGGGACCCTCCATGCTCCGGGCTTTGGCGCCCGTCATGCATTGTGGCCGAAGGCCGGCCCGGCTTCAACCTCCAATCCCGCGGAATTCCTCGAAAAAACGCGGGATCGGGCGTCGCATTGATGTTGCGCGCCTGTGCCGCACGTGGTACTGAATACACCCTGATTTTTCAGGGTCCGGCCCGGTTTTTTCCGCCGGGCATGAAGGGGAAACAGCCTTGTATCTGAAACACCTGGAACTGATCGGGTTTAAGAGTTTCGCCGACCGCACGAAGCTGGATTTCGAGCCGGGCATGACCGCCATCGTCGGCCCGAACGGCTGCGGCAAGAGCAACATCGCCGATTCCATCCGCTGGGTGCTCGGCGAGCAGAGCGCCAAGGCGCTGCGCGGCGCGAAGATGGAGGACTGCATTTTCAACGGGGCGGACACCCACAAGCCCATGGGCATGGCCGAGGTGTCCATGACCTTCGCCGACTGCGAGAAGGTGCTCGGCACCGAGTACAACGAGGTCACCGTCACCCGCCGCGTCTTCCGCGACGGCGAGGGCAGCTACTTCATCAACAAGACGCCCTGCCGGCTCAAGGACATCCAGCGGCTGTTCATGGACACCGGCATCGGCACGGACTCCTACTCCATCCTCGAGCAGGGCCGGATCGACCAGATCTTGAGCTCCCGCCCGGAGGACCGCCGCGAGGTCTTCGAGGAGGCCAGCGGCATCACGAAGTTCAAGGCGGACAAGAAGGAGGCCATCCGCAAGCTCGAGCACACGGAGGCCAACCTGCTGCGCCTGGCGGACATCATCCGCGAGGTCCGCCGCCAGATCATCTCCCTCCAGCGCCAGGCCGGCAAGGCCCGCCGTTACCAGGTCATCCAGGAGCAGCTGCGCGGGCTCGATTTGTTCGCCACGCGGGACCGGATGCAGGCCTACGACCTCGACCTCGCGCAGCTCGAGAAGCGGGTGGCGGGCTTCGCCGAGCAGGAGGAGGCCCTCCGCGCGCACATGGCCGAGACCGAGCGCCAGGCCTCTGAAAACCGGGCCGCGCTCTCCGCCGCCGAGCAGGCCATCGCGCAGGCCATGGAAGCCTCCATGCGGGCGCGCACCGACCTCGACCGCGCGCGGGAACTGATCCAGGTCAACGAGGACCGCATCCGGGAACTGCAAACCCTCTCCGACCGCGACCGCCACGACGCCGACGAGGCGCGGCAGCGCCTGGACCAGCACCGCGCCTCGCTCGAGGAACTGGGCCGGCAGCTGACCGACGCCGTCGCCGCCCGCGACGCGGCCGAGCGCGACCTCCAGGCCCGCCAGGCGGACCTGGCGGCGCACGAGGACAAACTCTCCGCGACGCGCCAGTTCCTGCACGACTTGAGCACGGAGATGATCGACATCGAGAGCCGGACCTCGCGCCTGCAGAACGAGCTCTACGACCTCGAGGCCAGCGAGCGCACGGCGACCCTGCGCCGGGAGCGGCTCGCCGCCGAGCAGTCGGAGCTGCGCCACGCCGTGGACATTTACGCGGCCCGCCAGGAGGAGATGAACGGGTCCCTCGGCGCGTTGCGCGACGAAGTCGGCTCGCTCCAGGGCCGCCACGGAGAGCGCGCGGCGGCGAAAGACAGCGCCGCCCGCCAACTGGCCGACACCTTGAAGAGCCTGGCCGACCTCAAGGCGCGGCTCGCCGCGCGCGAGGCCCAGGTGGAAATGCTCGATCAACCCGAGGCGCGGCTCGACGGACTTCCGAGCGGGGCGCGCGCCCTGCTCGACCCGCCGGCGGACTGGAATCTTCGCGCGGGCGCCGTGCTGGGCGCGCTGACGGATCACCTGCAGCCCGACCCGGCCTACCGCGTCGCGCTGGAGGCGGCCCTGCGCACCGGCCTGGACGCCCTGGCGGTCGCCGACGAGTCGACCGCCGCGGACCTGCTGAGCCAACTCGAGCGGCGGGCCGCCGGCGCCGCGCGTCTGCTGCCCCTCGCCGCCGCCGCGCCGGGACCGGACCCCTGGCCGGACGGGCCGGGCCGGCCGCTGGCCGAGCGCGTCCGCTGCGCCCCCGAGTGGCGCCCGGCCGTCGATCGCCTGCTCCGCGGCGTGCGCGTCGTGGACGTTCTGCCCGCGCCGGGCGCCGCCATCCCGGCGGGCGCGACGCTGGTGACGCCCGGCGGCGCGGTGCGGCGCGGAAACGGCCTGCTCGAATTCTGGATGCCGGGCGCCCACGAGATCACGCCCCTGGCGCGGCGGCAGTACCTCGAGGATTGGACGCGGGAGCTGGCGGACCTGCGGCGGCAGCACACCGAGGGTGAACTGCAGGCGGCGCGGCTGCGGGACGATATCGCGGCGGCGGAGGCCGAGGAGACCGGCCTGCGCCGCCAGCTCGACGAGCGCCGTCACGCCCTGGCCCAGCGCGAGGGCGAGCAGCATATCATCGCCCAGGAGGCCGACCAGGCCCGGCAGCGCGCGGACACGGTCGCGTGGGAATGGCAGTCGCTGCAAGAGCAGACCTCCTCCGGCGCCGAACGGAAGAACGCGATCCACGCCGAGCTGGAGCGATACCGCGCCCGGCAGGCCGAGATCCGCGCCGGAACCGCGTCCAAGAACGACGAGTTGCGGGCGCTGGAGAACGAGCGCACCGAGAAGGCGGACGCGGTCACGAACGCCCGGGTCGGCCACGCCGAGCGGCGGCAGGCCGCCGAGCACATGGTCGAGCGCCAGAAACCTCTGCAGGCCCGCATCCAGGAGATCGAGGAACTCATCCGCACGCGGTCCGAGGACCTCGTGTCGTACCGCGCGCGCATCGGCGACCTGGAGCGGCAGCTGGCGGAGACGAAGACCCGCCTGCAGCCGATGGAGGAGGAAGTCGCCCGCCAGGCCGCGCACCTGGACGCCGCGCGGAAGCGCCGCGAGGAGGCCCTGGCCGCGGTGGGCGTCTGGGACAAGCGCCTGCACGAGCAGCGCGCGAACATGGACGACGTGAGGAACCGCAAGGGACAGGTGGACGTCGAACTCGCCGAGCAGCGCGTGCGCCGCCAGAACCTCGTCGAGCGCGCCATGGCCGAGTATCACATCACGCTGGACCAGCTTGCCGCCGCGCCGGAGCCCGCCTGGGAAAACGGCCAGCGGCCCGACCGCGAGGAGATGGAGACGCAGATCGCCGAGCTGCGCGCCAAGCTGGAATCCATGGGGCCGGTCAACCTCGTCGCGATCGAGGAGTACAAGCAGCACGAGGAGCGGCACGACTTCCTGACGCGGCAGCAGGACGACCTGGTCAACGCCAAGCAGCAGTTGCTGGATTTCATCCGGCGCATCAACCAGACCACGACCGAGATGTTCCAGCAGACCTTCAACCGGGTGAACGCCAACTTCCAGGACATGTTCCAGAAGCTGTTCGGCGGCGGCACGGCCAAGCTGGTGCTCGTCGACGAAGGCGACGTGCTCGAGTCGGGCATCGAGATCATCGCCCGGCCGCCGGGCAAGAAGCTGCAGACCGTCTCCCTGCTCTCCGGCGGCGAGCGCACGATGACGGCCGTCGCGCTGCTGTTCTCCCTCTACATGGTCAAGCCGAGCCCCTTCTGCCTGCTGGACGAGCTCGACGCGGCCCTCGACGAGGCCAACATCGGCCGGTTCATCAAGGTGGTGCAGGGATTCCTGGAAAGCTCGCAGTTCATCGTCATCACGCACAACCGGCAGACCATCGGCGCGGCGGACATCCTCTACGGCGTGACGATGGAGCACCAGGGCGTCTCCAAGATCGTCTCGGTGAAATTCTCGCACCACGAGAAGGCCAAGCCGCCGGCGAAGAGCGAACCGGCCCCGGCCAAGGAACCGCCCCCTGCGCCAGCCGCGGCGCCGGAACCCGTTTCGCAACCGGCCGCGGCATCCACTCCGCCGGAAGCGCCCGCGGGCGAGGCGCCCGCGGCAGAGCCGCCGCCGGCCTGATCAGAACCCCGGCGGGCGATCAGTCCAGTTCGAGAATGGGCAGGGCGCGGTCCCACCCCTGCTGCAGCGACTTGATGTCGAGCGTCAGCTGCTTGCACTCCAGATCGAGCGCCTGGCGCTCGCTCTCGGGAGCGGAACTCAACTTTTGTCGCAGTTCGACCCGGCGCCGCTCCATCTGCTTCCGCCGCAGCCGGAGGATGAGATCCTGCGCGGGATGCTCCGCAGTCAGGTCTTCCCCCACCAGCCGCGAAGGCGCGGCCTCGACCTGGGCCAGGAGGCGCGCCGCCTCCGGGCTGTCCGGGCCCAGCGCGCCCATCGGGTTCTCTTCGCCAACCAGCACAAGCTCGTACAGGCGCCGGCAGGTCGGATCGGTCATCGCGTCCGCGGGCAGGTAACGGCGGAACAGCAGCACCACCTCGGGATGGCGCACGGACAACTCCAGCACGGTCACTTCCTCCAGGGGATGCTGAACTTTTGCCTCGGGCTCGCCTTCGGCCTGGACCCGGGCGGGGCCGGAAGTCCGGGTCAGCTTGTTCAGGTCCTGCCGCAGGGCGTTCTCCGTCAAGCCCAGCTCCCGGGCGGCCTGGCGGAGAAGATGGTCCCGCTGCACGGCGGTCGGGGCCTTGGCGATCGTCTCCAGCACGGCGCGGGCGGCCCGCATAAGGCCGGCCTCCCCGGAGAACCCCTCGCCCTGCCGCAGCAGCGCGACCTGGAAATCCAGCAACGGCCGGGCCTTGTCCAACACCGCCTGGAAGGCCGCGGGCCCCTTGGCGCGAATCAGGGAGTCCGGGTCCTCGTCGGGCGGCAGGGAGGCGATGCTGACGCTCAAGCCCGCGGCGAGCAGGAGTTCGGCCGAGCGCAGGGAGGCCTTCTGGCCGGCCGGGTCGGCATCCAGGACCACGATGACCGAATCGGCATAGCGCTTGAGGACCTGGGCGTGCTGCTCGGTCAGCGCGGTGCCCTGGGCGGCGACCGCGTTCTGGAATCCGCCGAGGTGGCAGCGGATGACATCGATCTGCCCCTCGCAGAGCAGGGCGGTCCGGCTGTCCATGATCGCGCGGCGCGCCTTGTCGAGGGCGTACAGCAGCTTGCCCTTGTGGAAGACCGGGGTTTCCGGCGTATTGACGTACTTGGCGGCCTTGGGGTCGTCGGCAAGCACGCGGCCGCTGAACCCGACGATGCGCCCGATCTCGTCGCGGACGGGGAACATCAGGCGGTGGCGGAACCGGTCGTAGACGCGGCCCTCCTCGGAGTCCGACCGGCTCAACAAGCCCGCCGCCTCCAGCAGCGCGGGCGAGTAGTTCTTCTTCTGGCCCCACTTGACCAGCGTGTCCCAGCCCTCGGGGGCGTAGCCGAGCAGGTAGTCGCGCACGACGGCATCGCCCAGGTCGCGTTTACGAAGATACGCCCGCGCCGCCTCGGCGGCCGGCAGCTTCTGCAGCGCGTGGTGGTAGACCATCGTCACGTCCTCGAGCAGCTTGAGCAGGAGGTCCTTGTTCGGGCCCTCCTGCCGGTCGTCCTCGGTCAGTTCGACGGCGATCCCGGCGCGCCGCGCGAGCAGGCGGACGGCCGACACGAAATCGACGCCGTCGTACTGCATGATGAACCGGAACACGTCGCCGCCCGCGCCGCACCCGAAGCAGTGGAAGGACTGCCGCTGCGGGTTGGCGTGGAAGGACGGGGTCTTCTCCTTGTGGAACGGGCAGAGCCCCTTGAACGACGAGCCCGCGCGCTTGAGGGGCAGGTAGGCGCCGACGACCTCGACGATGTCGTTCGCGGCGCGGATCTGCTCCAGCAGGGCCTTGGAAAGGATCTGTCCCATGGCGCGGCTACTCGCCCTCCTCCGGCGCGGCCTCCGCGGGCGGCTCCGCGTCCGCCGGTTCCTTCTCCACGTCCCCGGCCTCCTGCCGGACGGGGATCCGGAGGGCGGGATATTTCTCCGCCAGCTTCTCGTACGCGGGCAGGACATACTGGGCCAGCGGGCGGCCGAAGAAGGACTCGTCCACGAAGTGCCGGCGCATGGCCTCGTGGGGGACGAGGCCGAGCAGGAGGATGATCGCGCCGGCCTCCACGGAGTAGCGCAGGAACCCGGCCAGCGCCCCGCCGACCTTCTCGATGCGGCCGCGGAACGTGAACTCCATGAGGTGCCGCAGCACGACGCGCAGCAGCCGCATGGCCAGCCAGCCGCCGAGCAGCAGCACGCCGAAGGACACCATGTAGGCCGTCTTCGGGTCCCACTCCCCCAGGCGGGTGTGCTCGAGCAGGTAGCCGCCCATCGGCTCGTAGAAGTGGATGCCCGCCGCGACGGCGACGACCACGCTCAACAGCCGGGCCAGCTCGCCGGAGAGGCCGTTCAGGAAGCCGCGCACGACGCCCAGGACGATGTAAATCATCACCAGAATATCCACCAGGTTGAATTGTGGCAGGTTTTCCATTATGAATCTCCCGCGCTTCGGCCTCCGGGCGCGACCCGTATCCGGGACCAGTGTAGGGAGATGGAGGCCGCGGGCAAGCCGGTTCTCCGGGAGCCTGACAAAAAATGGGGACATGCAGCCGCTTATCATAGATCGTTCGCAGCACACGGTCAGCCGGAAGAACATCGCGCCGGAGGCGCTCCGGGTGCTCTACCGCCTGCACGAGGCGGGCTTCACGGCCTACCTGGCCGGCGGCGGCGTGCGCGACCTCCTGCTGGGCCGCACGCCCAAGGACTTCGACATCGCGACCAGCGCCCACCCGAACCAGGTCAAGCGCCTGTTCCGCAACTGCCGGCTCATCGGCCGGCGCTTCCGGCTGGCCCACGTCTTCTTCCCGGACATCATCATCGAGGTCTCCACCTTCCGGGCGCACGTGCCGGCGGATAGCGCGCAGCGGGTGACGACGAAGGAGGGGATGATCGTGCGGGACAACGTGTTCGGCACGCCCCCCGAGGACGCCCTGCGGCGCGACTTCACGGTGAACGCCCTGTTCTACGACATCGCGGATTACTCGCTCGTGGACTACGTCGGCGGCCTGAAGGATCTCGACGCCCGGCTGCTGCGGGTGATCGGCGACCCGCGGGTGCGTTTCCAGGAGGACCCCGTGCGGATGCTGCGCGCCGTCCGCTTTGCCGCGTCGCTGGATTTCACGATCGAGGAAACCGCGCGGCAGGCCATCCTCGACATGAAGGAGCACCTGGCCCAGGCCTCCCGGGAGCGGCTGCACGAGGAGATGCTCAAGATCTTCTTCTGCGGCCGCGCGGAGGCCGTGCTGCAGGGCCTGTTCGACACGGACCTTTTTGCCGTCCTGTTCCCGGAAGTGGCGGCGTGGCTGGACGGGGCCGGCGGCGAGGCGGGCCGCGACTGGATGCGGCGGGCGCTCCGGCAGGTGGACAAGTGGAAGGCCGCGGGCCTGCGGCCCGGGGAATCCCTGCTCTGGGCGCTCCTGTTCGGCCCCTACTTCGAGGCCCGCTCCGCCGATCCCGGGCTGGCCAACCTGTCCCGCACCGCGGCGCGGGCCCGCACGGCGCACGACCAACTGCTGAACCCGTCCCACCGCGTGCAGATCCCGCGGAACGTCGCGCGGGGAACGGCCGATATCCTCGCGGCGCAGGCGGTCTTTCCCCGGACGCAGGGCAAGGGGCCGCGCCGGTTCGCCGCGCGGCACGTGTTCAAGGACGCGTTCGTCTTCTTCAAGTTCTCCGCGCGGGCACGCGGGGAGAACGAGGAACTGGTGAAGTGGTGGAGCGACTTCCTCGGCGGCCTGCGGGATCCCGCGCCGGAACCGCCGGCGCCCGCCCCGGAGGCGCCTCAACGCGGCGGCGTGGCCTCGCCGTCCGACGAGACGTCGGGGACCAGCATCATCTGACGGCAGTCGGAGAGCAGGCGGTAGGCCTGCGTCAGGATCTCCGCCATCCCGACCTCCGGCGGGGCCTCGTTACGGCAGGATTCAAAATCGCGGATCGCCTCGCGGCATTTCTTCTCGATCTCCTTCAGGAGGGCCGGGTCCTTGCGGTCCTGGATATACTTCTGGTACAGGGCGACGGCCTCGTTGAAGCTGCGCGCGCCGCGCACAAAGATGGGATGGTCCCAGGTGATCACTTCCTCCGCGCCGGCCGGCTTGGGCTCGACGGCAGGCGTGGGCGCGGGTTCCGGGGGCCGGACGGTCCCGTCGAACGACATCTTGCGGCTGTCCTCGGGGATGTCGGGCTGCGGAAGGACGGCCGGTTCCGCGGGCGGCGTTTCCTGCTCGAAGGCGCCGGCCTTCCAGCGGCCGTGGAGCCAGAACCCGGCGTAGGCCACGGCCGTGATCGCGCCCAACACCAGGAAAGCGGACAGGGAGCGGGCCAGTTCCGAGGCCGCGCGGGAGCGGGCCGGCGCGCTGACCGTCGCGGAGGGGGCCTTCGGCACGAGGACGCGTTTGCCGGCCGGCGCCTGCTTGCGGCTCCGCAGGAACTTCTTCGCCGTCGGGGCCGGCTCGACGATGTTGACCGGCGGCGGGAACCGAAGCGCGCTGCGCAGGACCAGGCTCTGGCCCGAGACCGGCAGTTCGCTCAACGGCCAGCCGCCCTTGGCGACTTCCTGCAGGTCCGCCAGCCACTCGGCCCAGGTCCGGTACCGGTTGGCCGGGTCGCGGATCATGGATTTCTCGACCAGCCAACCCACGCCCGACGTGACTTCCCGGTTGAGCTCCTGCGGATCGGGCAGTTGCTCCGGCACCTGCCGGTCGAGGGCCTCCACGCCCGTGAGCTCGCGGAACGGCTTGCGGCCGGTCATCATCTCGTACAACAAGGCGCCGGCGGAATAAATGTTGGCGCGGTAATCCACGCTGGCGGAGCCGTCCGCCTGCTCGGGGGCGGCGTAGGAGAGCCGCGCCCGGTAGGCTACGCCGCCGGGCGGCAGGATGCCCATGTCCGCGACGCGGACGGTGCCGTCCCGCTCGAGCATGATGTTGCCGGGGCAGAGGTCGTGGTGGATCAGGCGCTCGCGGTCCCAGGCATAGGTCAGGGCGAGGGCGATGCCCTCGGCGATCTGCATGGCGTGCTTGGGCTGCAGCCGGCCCTTGCGGGCCAGCAGTTCGGCCAGCGTGCAGCCGTCGACGAATTCCATGACGTAGTAGAGCCCGCCGTCGATCTCGCCGACGTCCTTGAGGTCCACGATGCCGGGGTGATGCAGCCGGCTGGAGGCGCGCGCCTCCTCCATCGCGCGGCGCCGGAAGCTCTCGTCGGGCACCTCGTCCGTGCGCAGCCACTTCAGCGCCACCGGCGGCGCATCCGGCCCGGTCCGCGCGGCCCACACGACGGAGGAGCGGCCTTCTCCCACCACCGAGATGATTTCGTAGCCGGGTACCTGGATGCTTTCTTTGAGCATGGCGTCCCGCCGGGTAAACCCGGGGCAAGGACACGTTATACCGGGCGGCGCGCCCGGGCGCAAGCGGGCATTGTTCGCCTCCCGAAATGCGCTTGTTCCGCCGGGAAAGGCCGGTATATTTTCCGCATCGCCGCAATCGGAGTCGGAACCATGGATTCCTGGCTGTCCGCAATCATGATGGGATGCTTTCTTCTGGCGGCCGTATCGGCGGCCGGCGCCCCGTCCGAGCGGATCCGCGTGGCCTGCGTGGGCGACAGCATCACCTACGGGGCCGGGCTCGCCGATCCCGCCCGCGAAAGCTATCCCGCCATCCTGCAGAGCCTGCTGGGCGAGGGCTACGAGGTGCGCAATTTCGGCGTCAACGGCGCGACGGCCCTGCGCAACGGCTCCCTGCCCTACTGGATCCTCCCCGAGTTTGATGCCGCGAAGCGTTTCGCCCCCCGGGTCGTCGTCCTCATGCTCGGAACCAACGATTCGCACATGCGGAACCGCGGCGAGCGGGAACAGTACGAGGCCGACCTGCGGGCGCTGGCCCGGCAGTTGGCGGACCTGGACACCCGGCCGGCCATGGTCCTGAACCTGCCGCCGCCCTGCTACGGGGTGATGAGTTCGTACGCGCAGACCGTGCTCCGCCGCGAGATCCTGCCGGCGATCCGGCGGGTGGCCGATGCGGAACGCTGGCGGGTGGCGGACGTGCACGCGGCGTTGAGCGGCCGGCCGGAATGGTTCCCCGACGGCGTGCATCCCAACGCCTCGGGCGCGGCCGCCATCGCCCGGACCGTGTACGAAACGGTCCGCGCGCTTTCAACGGAAGGGGTTTCGCCATGAGCATCGCCCGCCTGTCCCTCGTCGCCGCCGCTCTCCTGCTCGCCTCCCGGGCCCTCGCCCAGGAGCCGCCCGCCACCAATTACGCGCCGCGGATCGCCTGCGCCGAGTCCAGTTGGAGCTTCGGCGACCAGGTCAACACCCAGACCATCGAACACGTGTTCACACTGAAGAACGAGGGCCACGCCACGCTGCTGATCGGAAACGTCCGGCCGACGTGCGGCTGCACGGTCGCCCAGCTTTCCACGAGTTCCCTCGAGCCCGGCGCCGAGGCCACGCTGGCCGTCAAGCTGGACCTGCGCGGCCGCTCCGGCGCACAGTACAAGCAGATCCGCGTGGAGTCCAACGACCCCACCCAGCCGACCTACACGCTCACCATGACGGGCGCGGCCATCGCCGAGGTCCAGGTCAATCCCCCCAACCTGTTCCTCGGGCGCCTACGGGCGGAAGGCAGCGCCACCGCCACGGTGGAAATCGTCACCGCCCCCAGCACGCCCCTGCGCGTCACGGGCATCGCGTCGGACAACGCCGTCATCGGCGCAACCGCGGAGACGGTCGAGGAGGGCCACCGGTACCGGTTGGTCGTCCGGACCCAGCCGCCGCTCCCCGTCGGCCATTTCCTGGGCCGGATCACGGTCGCCACCGACCACCCGGGCGCGTATTCCAACCTGGTCGTCACGGTCACCGGAGTCGTGGGCGGCGGGCTGACCGTGGCGCCGACGGAGATCGTCATCGGCTCGACCGACGCCCAACCCCTGACACGGCACATCGTGTTGCACTCGCCCGACAATGTCCCGTTCTCGCTCCTCGGGGTCGAAGTGCCCGCCGGCGGGATCACGGCGACCGTCTTCCCCATGGGCGGCAGCGGATACCGGGTGCAACTGGACAATTTAAGCTCCAAGCCGGAACTGAACGGCGCGGAGATCCGCATCCGCACCAGCGTCGAAGAGATGCCGATGGCCACCATCCCCATCCGCATCACGACCCCCTCTCCGTGAACGAGGAGGGCTCCAGCCTGCGGCCGAACTCCGCCACGGCGCTTCGCGTCGCGGGGCTCCTGCTGATGGCGGCCGTGGCCGGCGGCCTGGCCAACCTCGCGCATCCGCGGAAAATCGCCTGGGTGGAGGACTGGTCGCGCTATATCGAGGCGCGCGCCCTGGCGGCCGGCTTCCGGCTGGCGGACACCGCCACGACCCGCGAGATCGTCGAAAACCGGTCGCACCTGATCTTCGACGCGCGGCCCGCGATGGATTTCAAGGCCGGCCACCTGCCGGGCGCGGTCTCGCTGCCCTACGACGCGGTCCAGAACGAGTTCCAGAACGTCGCGGTCCTGCTTCTCGGCGGGCAGCCGATCCTGACGTACTGTTCAGGCCTGGTCTGCGACGAATCCTTCCTGCTGACCGAGTTCCTGCGGCAGCAGGGCACCACGAACATCGTGCTGTACTCGGGCGGCTACGAGGAATGGACTCGGGCCGGACTGCCCGTGGAGGGCCGGCCGTGAACCGCGCATGGATGAGGCCGGCAGCGCGCTGGGCGCTCGCCGCGGTGTTCCTCGCCGCGGCCGTGCCGAAGATCCTGACTCCGCACGATTTTGCCGTCGCGGTTTTCCGCTACCAGATGCTGCCGCATTCGCTCGTCAACCTGGCGGCGCTGTTTCTGCCCTGGCTGGAACTGTTGAGCGCCCTCGCCCTCGTCGCGGTCCCGAGCTGGCGGGACGCCGCGCTGGTCGTGCTCGGGGGGCTCCTGCTCGTCTTCACCGCGGCCATCGCGTTCAACTTGTACCGCGGAATCGACATCGCGTGCGGCTGTTTCACCGTCAAGCCCGGGGCGCGGCACATGGGCTGGTGGAACCTCGGCCGGAACTTCCTTCTGATCCTGGCGGCCCTGATCGCCCGGGATCGGCGCCCGGGCCAGGCACGGTAGGGCGTCACGGTTCGACGCGATCCGCCATGCGGGCCAGCAACCGCAGCGCCACGCGGCCCACCAGATCGAGGCTCTCCGGCGCGATCTTGTCCATGCGGTCTTCCATCGTGTGCCAGTAATCGTTGCGGCCCGGGCCGCTGCCGAAGTGGAAGTCGATCAGGTCCACGGCCGGCAGGCCGGCCTGGTGGAAGGGATCATGGTCATCGCCGATTTCGTAGGGATAAAGCGAGAACTTGTCGCGCGCGCCCTCCAGCCGCGCCGACTCGAACACCTCGCTGATCAGCCAGGAGGCGCCGTTGCGGGGCACCGTCACGGTCAGGTCGCGGTCGCCGATCATGTCCAGCACGATCACGGCCTTCACGTCCGCGGCGCGGCCGGATTCTGCGAGCTGACGCGCCATGTGCCGGCTCCCGTGGAGGCCGTCGGCCGGCCCGTAGCGCCGCATGGCCTCCTCGCCGTCGAAGAAGACCAGCCACGTCTCCCAGGATCGAGCCGGCCCCGCCGCCAGGCAACGGGCGAGTTCCAGCAGGACGCCCGTGCTCGAGCCCCCGTCGTTCGCCCCCTCGAACTCCGCGCCGATGCCGGCCTGCGTGTCGTAGTGGCTGCCGAGGATGACGAGTCCTTTCCCCTGTCCGGGGATCCGGCCGATGACGTTCCGGAACGTCGCCGTGCCGACGGGACAGAGGTCCGCGAAGGCATCCACCTCGGCCTCGACCCCGAGTTCCCGCAGGCGGTCGCGCAGGTAGAGGGCCGCGCGCTCCGCGCCGGGCGTGGCGGCATCGCGCGGGCGGATCGCGACGAAGCGGCGGACCTCGTCGAACGCCGCCGCGCCGTCGAACGGGAGGATCGGAGACGGGGCGGGCGGGACGGATTCGCGCCGGCGGCAAGCCGAGAGGAGCAGTCCGATCGCTGGAATCAGCCATGCATGGCGACGCATGCCGTGGGAGCATATTGACAGGGCCGCCGGTAGTAAAGTAGGTTAACGTGGCATGGTCGGCGGGGTAGCTCAGTTGGCAGAGCAGAGGACTCATAAGCCTAAGGTCACCGGTTCGATCCCGGTCCCCGCCACCATCCTGCCGTAACAGTTTCTGAAACAGCCCGTTTGGCCACCTGTGTCATATCTCCAAAAAAAGTTCGCGCCCATCTTTACAAAATGAAAGAATATGTTATTGTTTATAATGTCTATAGATTAAATAGAGTATAAACTGAAAGGAACGGTCATGAGCAGCGACAAGATTCATACTCAGGCGCTCCACGCGGGCCAGCAGCCGGATCCCACGACGGGATCGCGGGCCGTACCGATCTACCAGACCACTTCCTACGTGTTCAAAAGCACCGAGCATGCCGCGAATCTTTTCGCGCTGAAGGAATTCGGAAACATCTACACCCGCCTCATGAATCCGACGACGGATGTCTTCGAAAAGCGCATCGCGGCGATCGAGGGCGGAACGGGCGCGCTGGCCGTGGCCTCGGGCCAGTCGGCCATCACCCTCGCCCTGCTGGCCATCACCCGCGTCGGCGACGAGATCGTCGCGGCCAACAACCTCTACGGCGGCACCTACCAGCTCTTCCACTACACGTTCCCCAAGCTCGGGCGTACCGTGAGATTCGTAAACTCGCAGGACCTCGACGCCTTCCGCAAGGCGGTCTCGCCGAAGACCCGCGCGGTATACGTGGAGACCATCGGCAATCCCAAGCTCGATGTGCCGGACTTCGCCGCGGTCTCGAAGATCGCCCACGACGCGGGCGTGCCGCTCGTGGTGGACAACACGGTGGGCGTGGGACTCGTCCGCCCGTTCGACCACGGCGCGGACATCATCGTCAGCTCCGCCACGAAGTATATCGGCGGGCACGGCACGTCGATCGGCGGAGTGATCGTGGACTCGGGCAGGTTCAAGTGGAACAACGGCCAGTTCCCGGAATTCACCGAGCCCGATCCCAGCTACCACGGCCTGGTCTATTGGGACGCGCTCGGCAACGTGCCCGGCATGGGCAACGTGGCGTTCATCCTGAAGGTCCGGGTGACCCTGCTGCGCGACCTCGGCCCGGCGCTGAGCCCGTTCAACGCGCACCAGTTCCTGCTGGGGCTCGAGACGCTGCCCCTGCGCCAGGCGCGCCATTCGGAGAACGCCCTGGAGGTCGCGCGCTGGCTGAAGAAGCATCCGCTCGTGAGCTGGGTCAGCTATCCCGGCCTCGAGGACAGCCCGTATTTCGCGACGGCGTCGAAGTACCTGAAGAAGGGCTTCGGCGGGCTGGTCGGCTTCGGCATCAAGGGCGGGCTGGAGGCCGGCAGGAAGTTCATCAACGGCGTCCAGCTCTTCTCGCACCTGGCGAACATCGGCGACTCGAAGAGCCTGGTCATCCACCCGGCCTCGACGACGCACCAGCAGCTGACGGCGGCGGAGCAGGCCGAGACGGGCGTCACCCCGGACTACATCCGCCTCTCCATCGGCCTCGAGGACATCGCGGACATCAAGGCCGACCTTGACCAAGCGCTGAAAAAAGCAACGGGGTGACGTCGGGCCGGCGTCGGGGCCATGTATCACAGTTTATAAACTGTGATACATGGGGTTCGGCAAGGACTACGGGCATGGCCTCCTACGGCAACATCCTTCAGGCCATCGGGCGAACGCCGCTGATCCGGCTGAACCGGGTTGCGGCGGGTGTCGCCTCGCCCATCTACATCAAGGCGGAATTCCTCAATCCCGGCGGCAGCATCAAGGACCGAATTGCCGTCGCCATGATCGAGGCGGCGGAGCGCGAAGGCCTGCTGCCGCCGGGCGGCACGATCGTCGAGGCCACCGCGGGCAACACCGGGGCGGGCCTCGCGCTGGCCGCGGCGGTCAAGGGATACCGGCTCATCGTGGTCATGCCGGACACGGGCCGGAATTACATGACCAAGATCTACCACGACGGGTGGATGCAGGAAAACGGGTTCTGGGAGGACCGCGCTCGGTCGTCGGTCACCGTCGGTCGGGTCCTGGGCGCCAAGCTGAACCTCCGCGCCCTGATCAGCGTGTCGCCCCGCGACAAGCTGCGGCACGCCGTGAACCTGATGCAGGCGTACAACATTTCGCAGATCCCTGTGATCGAAGACGCCCGCGTGGTCGGCAGCTTGAGCGAGGGCACGGTCATGAAGCTGCTGCACGACGGGCTGGACCTCGCCAACCAGGAGATCTCCGCGGTCATGGCCAGGCCCCTGCCCTCGCTGGACGAGAAGGCCGAAATCTCCGAGGCCTACCGGATCCTGCTCGGCGGCGCGCCCGGCATTGTCGCAACCCGCGACGGGCGCCCCACGGGCGTCGTGACCCGGGCCGACCTGATTTCCTCGTGGACCGCGCCCCGAGGCGCCGAAGCCGATCAACCCAGGAGCAGTTCCTATGCGATTTGAGACCCGCGCCATTCACGACGGCCAGCCGCCCGACCCCGTCACGGGCGCGGTGATGACCCCCGTCTACCAGACCTCCACCTTTCAGCAGGACGGCATCGGCCGGCCCCGCGCGTTCGAGTACTCGCGCTCGGGCAATCCCACGCGCGCCGCGCTGGAGGCAGCCCTCGCCTCGCTGGAAAGCGGGAGGCACGGGCTGGCCTTCGCGTCCGGCGTCGCGGCGACCACCGCCGTGCTGAACCTGCTCGGGCCCGGCGACCACGTCGTCGCCGGCGAAGATCTTTACGGGGGGACGTACCGCCTGCTCGAAAAATACTTCGGGCGCTGGGGCGTGAAAACCACCTACGCCAATGCGGCGGACCCGGCGCAGGTCGCCGCGGCCTTCACGGAGCGCACGCGGCTGCTCTGGCTGGAAACCCCGACGAATCCCCTGCTGCGGCTGGCCGACCTTCAAGCGCTGGCGGAAATCGCCCGCGCGCGCAAGGCCTGGGTCGCCGTGGACAACACGTTCGCCAGCCCCTACTTCCAGCGCCCGCTCGAACTCGGCGCGGATATCGTGGTCCACAGCACCACGAAGTACCTCGGCGGCCACAGCGACGTGATCGGCGGCGCGGTGATCGTTTCAGATGATGCGTTGCACCAGGATCTCAAGACCTACCAGAACGCCACCGGCGCCGTGCCCGGCCCGTGGGATTGCTGGCTCGTGCTGCGCGGCCTCAAGACGCTCGCGCTCCGCATGCGGGCCCACGAGCAGAATGCCCTGCGCCTGGCCCGCTTCCTCCAAGGCCACCCCGCCGTCGAGCGCGTGTACTACCCCGGGCTCCCGGCGCATCCGCAACACGAGTTGGCCAAACAACAGATGTCCGGGTTCGGCGGCATGATCAGCCTGGACCTGAAGGGCGGCTTCCCGGCCGTCGAGAAATTCACGGCCGGGCTCCAGCTCTTCATCCTCGCGGAAAGCCTCGGCGGCGTGGAGTCGCTGGTGTGTTATCCCCCGAAGATGACGCACAGTTCCATTCCGCCTGCCGAACGTCGTCGGCGCGGGATCGGCGACGGCCTGGTCCGCCTGTCCGTCGGCCTCGAACACGCCGACGACCTCGAGGCCGACCTGCGGCAGGCGCTGGGAACCGGCTCCTTCTAAACGGCCGCCGAAAGCTTGCCAAGACCCCGCCGGTGGGCAATCTTGATACAGATGTCATGATGTCCGCCCCTTCCAGACTCCGGGTTGCCGTCGGCATGAGCGGCGGGCTGGACAGCTCCGTCACGGCGGCCCTGCTGGCCGAGCAGGGTCACGAAGTAATCGGCCTGACCGCCCACCTGTGGCGCGAGGGCTCCCGCTGCTGCTCGCTCGACGACGCCCGCCGGGCGCGGCAGGTCGCGGAGTTCCTCGACATCCCCCACTACCTCGTGAATGCCCTCGGCTTCTTCGGCGAACGCATCGTCGCGCCTTTCGTGCAGGAATACGCCGAGGGCCGCACGCCCTCCCCCTGCGTCCGCTGCAACGAGGTGGTCAAGTTCGGCCTGCTCCTGCGGGAGGCGCTGGCCCTCGGCTGCACCCACCTCGCCACCGGCCACTACGCGCGCCTGGCCCGCCGGGAGGATGGATGGCACCTCTCCCGCGGGCGCGACCGGCGGAAGGACCAGTCCTATTTTCTCCACCGCCTGGACCAGAGCCAGTTGGCGCATGTCCTGTTCCCGCTCGGCGACCTGACCAAGCCGGAAGTCGCCGACCTCGCGCGCGCAAAGAATCTGCCCGTGATCCACGATTCCGAAAGCCAGGACCTCTGCTTCGTGAACGCCGATGGCTACGCCGAGTTCATCGAAAAGCAGCGCCCGAATCTCCATCAGCCCGGCCCGATCGTGGACACGGCCGGGCGCGTCCTGGGCCGTCACGAAGGTTATTATCACTTCACCATCGGCCAGCGCGAAGGGCTGGGCGTCGCCGCCGCGCAGCGGCTCTACGTCAAGGAACTCCACGCCGACACGAACACGGTCGTCGTCGCCCCGCTCGGGGAAACGCTGGCTCCCGGCTGCCGCCTTGCCGACGTCCACTGGATCCGGGAAGCGCCGCGCGGACCGATCGAGTGCGCCGTGCAACTCCGCTACCGCCACGCGGGCGCGCGGGCGACGGTCCGGCCGACCGGCGACGGCGGCGCGCAGGTGGACTTCACCGAACCGCAGTTCGCCGTCACGCCCGGCCAGGCCGCGGTGTTTTACGACGGGGACGACGTGCTGGGCGGCGGCTGGATCGTCGCGGAAAGGACTCCATGACGTCGTGGACAAATATGGCATGGCCTGCGGAACTTGCCGGGAAGGCCGCGGAGCTGGAGCGCGCGCTCCGGGACATGGGCTCTGTCGTCGTCGCGTACAGCGGCGGTACGGACAGCGCCTTTCTCGCCGCCGCGGCGCACGGCGTGCTGGGCGAACAGGCGGAAGCGGTGACGGCGGACTCCCCTTCGCTGCCGCGGAAGGAACTCGAGGCGGCGCGCGAACTGGCCGCGCGGATCGGGATCCGCCACCGCGTCATCACGACACGGGAAATGGACAACCCGGCCTACCTGAAAAACGCCCCGGACCGCTGCTTCCACTGCAAGACCGAGCTGTTCACGCTGCTCGGCCACCTGGCGAAGGAAAATGAGAGGAGGGCGGTCGTGGACGGGGTGAACACGGACGACCTCGGCGATTACCGGCCGGGCCGCGCGGCAGCCGGGAACCTGAAGGTCCGCAGCCCCCTGCTGGAGACCGGCTGGAGCAAGGCGGACATCCGGCAGGCCTCGCGCCTGCTGGGCCTGCCGACGGCGGATAAGCCCGCCTCGGCATGCCTCGCCTCGCGGGTCCCGTACGGAACAGCTATCACCAGGGAGATACTATCCACCGTAGAGCGGGCGGAGGGCGCGCTTCACGAACTCGGGTTCAACGTGGTGCGCGTGCGCGCGCACGGGAAGTTTGCGCGGATCGAGCTGGCGCCCGGCGACATCGAGCGCGCGGCCCGCGAGCCCTTGCGCTCGGAGATCGCGCGGCGCGTAAAGGCCGCGGGATTCCGCTTCGTGGCGCTCGACCTGCAGGGTTACCGGACCGGAAGCCTGAACGAAGACCTGCCGTCCCGGCCGACATGAATCTCATCCTCATCGAATCCCCGGAACTGCGCGGCGACCGGGTCCATCTTTCGGACGCGCGCGCCGAACACATTACCGCCGTCCTCAAGGCGCGGCTGGGCGACGAGATTCGCGTCGGCCTGCTCAACGGCAACCGGGGCCGGGCCGCCGTAATCGCGATCGAAAAAGGCGCCGTCGAGCTGGACTGCCGGTTCGACGAACCCGCGCCGCCGCCGCCGCGAGTGGACCTGCTGCTCGCCCTGCCCCGGCCGAAAGTCATGCGGCGGCTGTGGGCGCAACTGGCGGCGATGGGCGTCGGCCGGATCATCCTGACCAACGCGTGGAAGGTCGAGAAGATGTACTTCGACTCGCACGTCCTCCGGCCCGAGGGGTACCGCCCCCCGCTCATCGAGGGACTCCAGCAGGCCGGCGACACGCGGCTGCCGGACGTCCACGTGTTCAAGCAGTTCAAGATCCTGATCGAAGACGAGTTAGACGGCTTATTCCCGGACGGCTTGCGCCTGCTCGCGCGGCCCGGCGAGGGATCATCCGTCCTGGACGCAGTCCCGGCGGCGCGGTCCGGCAGGGTGCTGCTCGCCGTCGGCCCCGAGGGCGGATGGATCCCGTACGAGGAGGAGTTGCTGACCGCCCACGGTTTTCTTCCCGTATCCATGGGCACGCGTCCGCTGCGCACGGACACAGCCTGCCTGGCCTTGCTGGCGTTGGCGCATGCGAAACAGCGCCGGGAAGCAGGATATCACAGTTTATAAACTGTGATACATTTGGAAACCCCTCTATCGGCCGCGCCCGTAGCGCAGCTCCCGGACCGGCGCGTCGGGCGACCACGTTCCCAGCGCGGCGCCGCGGGCCAGCTGAACCTTGAGCCGCGCGCCCTCGCGGACGAAGACCGGGGCATCCATGAGGCCGCACGCGATCTCGACGTCCGCGGGCCCCTCGTGGATCGTCGGCGACAGCAGGCGCCGCCAGCGGCCCGCCGGGAACTTGACGACCCGTTTCGTCGCGCCTTCCTGGAAGATCGGCGCGACGAGCAGGTCGGGGCCCAGCATGTACTGGGAATCCTCCGTGAGGAAACGCGAATCGCCGGGGAATTCCAGGATCATCGGGCGCATGATCGGCAGGCCGGTCGCCGCCGCCTCCCGGCCGAGTTCGATCAGCATCGGCTTGAGGTTCATCCGGAGATGAGCCAGCAGCCTGTACGCGGCCTCCGCTTCGTGCCCGAACAGCCACGGCTCGCGCGGCTTGATGCCGTGGTACTGCATGAACGGGCTGAACGCGCCGAACTGGAGCCAGCGGATGTAGAGTTCGGGCGAGGGGTCGCCGATGTAGCCCCCGATGTCGTGGCTCCAAAACGGCGCGCCGCTCAAGCCCGCGCTCAAGCCCGCGGGAAGCAACGAACGATACTGCTCCCAGTTGGCGTACTGGTCGCCTGCCCAGAGCCCGGGCGCGCGTTCGCAGCCCAGGCTGGCGCTGCGGCACCACAACATCCCGTCCACGCCCTCCTCGTCGAACAGGCTGTAGAGGGCCTGCGCGTACAGCGTCGTGTACTCGTTGTGCAACTGCCAGCCGCGCCGGCCGTCGGCAAAGACATCGTCGGCCTTGATGTCCTCCCCGTCGTCCGCCTTGAACCCTCGCGCGCCGAGCCGCACGGCGTCCCGCATCTGGTCCTTCCACCAGACCACCGCTTCCGGCCTCGTGAAATCCACGTTGGCCATGCCCTCCAGCCACTCGCGGCGCCAACGGACCGAACCGTCCGGCGCGCGGACGAAGTACCCGGACCCGGCCAACTCCTTCAGGCCGGGATGCGAGGGGGGAATGACGGGAACCTGCCAGAGCACGTTGCGGATGCCGTGCTCGCGGCAGAACGCGAAGTACTCGTCGACGTTCCAGCCGCCATGCGCGAAGCGGTTGAATTCCCCCGTTTCGTACCGGCCCTTCCAGGCCTCCAGGACGATGGCGGCCACGGGCAGGCCGCGGTCCGTCATGCCGCGAATGGCCTCCTCGGCCTCGCCCTGGTTCTCGTAGCTGTTGCGGCTGATCCACGGCCCCCACGCCCAGTCCGGCACGCCGCGGAACGGGCCTTGAATGGACGCGCGCTTGAGCACGAGCTCCTTCAGCGTCGGGGCGAAGGCGAGGTAGAACGTCCATTCCCGACCGGCTCGCGAATACCGGTTCCATCCCTCGCCCAGCGGGTTGAGGGAGAACTCGCCCTCGGGGTTGTCGGCGGCAAACAGCGCATACCCGGAACTACTGAACAGCACGGGCGCGCAGTAGTAGCTCGCCTCGCCCTGCCCCGGGACGTCGCGGATCCACATGTCCACAACTTTTCCGGCGACATCGAGCCCGCCGAACCGCTGACCGAGCCCGTAGAGCGCCTCGCCCGGCCGCGCCACCCACTCCAGCCTCGAGCCCGGCACATGGGCGCGGCCATAGGCTTCAAGCGAAGACAGCCGCCCGCGCCACAGCGGAGCGGCGCCGGGCGCGTCCGGCCGCCGGAATTCCAGCCAGCCGTCCGCCACGCGCACGCCGGCCGGCGCCTCCTGTTCGGGCGCCGGGTCCTCACCCCGGGGCCGGACCGTGAGGCGATAGAGATCCCGCCCTTCGGCGGCGACCGTGACGGATAGGTCGCTGAAAGCAAACGGCATCATTTCGGCGCCCGGCGCCCCGCCCGAGAACAGGAGCAGCGCGACCGCTGTTTTTCCGATGGTTGGAAAGGAAGTGTTCATACGTTTCCAATGCCTGGAAAAACCGCCGCCATTTTTTCCAAACACGGGGAAAAAGGCCAGCCTGGTTTTCGCCGCCGCTCAAGCCCCGAGCCCGGCGAGGGGCGGAGCGCGAAGGCTGGCGGAAGGGGTGGGACCATCTACGCCTCGCGCGGCGCGTTGGCTTCGATGGTCACGATTCGAACCCCTCCAGGACATGCTTCTTGAGAAACGCCTTGCCGGACGGGGTCTTCAAGTACCTCTCAAAAGCCAGGGCCACGGACCGCCGGGCAAAAGCAATGCACGCGATCCGTTCCCACGGCGCGGAGCGACTGGAGTACGTTTGCGTGAAAGTGTTATGCTCAACCAGCCGTTCGTCCGGTCGCGTGCTGAATCCCACGTAGGTCTTTTCCGGAGCCACCAGACTTCGCAGAACATAGACAAAATACTGCTCCTTCACGCCCCCTCCTCTCCTGCGAAGCCAATCGCAGCCACGAGTTCCGGCGCCCCGCGGCGGAACGAGGGCGGAGATTGGCGGAAGGGGTGGGATTCGAACCCACGGAGCACTTTTTGGGCGCTCTCCCGATTTCGAGTCGGGTGCCTTTAACCACTCAGCCACCCTTCCAAGGGAAACCCGTCAGACGGCTGGCAGGCTTTCTTTACGTCGCATATCCCGGCCGCCTTGTCAATGTCCGCCCGATTGGTTATGATGGATGACCGGAAACAAGGACGCGCGCCCATGTTTTTTCAGCGAGCCGTCATGGCCGTCACGCTGGCGCTGGTGGTTGCCGGCGCAGCCCGGGGTCAGGACATCCGGCTGGCGAACGGGATGCCCGTGCCCGGCACGCTCGTCCAGGCGAAGCCGGAAGGCCTGGAGATCAGCACCCCGACCGGGCCGCGGGTGCTGACGTGGGAAACGCTGTCGGCCGGCACCCGCTTCCGCCTCCAGGAATCCTACCGCATCACGTTCTCGAACATCCTGGAAGGCGCGTCCGTCGCGGAGCGGGCGGCGCTGTACGAAGCGCGGAAGGCCGCGCCCGCGCCCGAACCGGCGCCGGAACCGAAGAAGAAGACGCGCAAGAAGAAGGCCGCGGAGTAGCGCCCCTGTCCGCCGCGGGCGGGGCTTTTCACTGCGCAACAAATTGCTTCACATCCGTGAATCAATTTGTTATCGGCGAGGCGCGGGAGACCAACGGGACCGGAGCGCGAACGGCGGAGGCCGGTTCACGGGTAGAGATCGAGCAGCGCCGGCGCGATGTCGGTCAGGGCGCGCACGCGGATCTTCAACGCCCCCGCTCCCGCCCCGAGGGCGACGAACGGGACCGGATTGCCCGTGTGCGTCCGCGTGGCGGCGTCCTCGATGTTCCCGTGGTCGCTGGTGAGCAGGAGCAGGCGGCGCTCGCCTTCCGCAAAGGCAAGAACGCCGCCGAGAAACTCGTCGAATTCCCCCAGCACGCGGCGGGTCCTCTCCGCGTCCCCCTTGTGGCCGGCGCGGTCGGTCTGGAAGTACTCGAAGAGCGTGAAGTCGTGCTCCGTGGCGAGCGCGGCCAGGTCGCGGCCGGCCTGGGCGGGCGTGACGAAGGGGCCGTCGTATCCGCGCTCGCGCAGGCTAGCGCGCGTCAGGTCCTGGTACACCGCCCGCCCGGCGAGCAGGTCCGCCGTGTCCCGCACCGCGCCGAAGGCCGCCAGCGTGGCCACGGTGGTCACGGACTGGAAGCGGCGCGAGCGGACCTCCTCGATATCGCGGGTGTAGTAGGCGTTGGCGAAGGTCGCCCGGTAGCCGCGCGCGGCGAGGGCGGAGAGCAGGTTGTGCTCCCGGATGATTTCCTTCAGGCGCGGCCCCGGCAGGCCCTCGATGTGCCGGCCCATGACGGCGGGCGCGTTGACGCCGGTGAGCAGGGCGGTCTGGCCGGTAGCGCTCTGGGGCAGGCCCGGCACGCCGAGGCCGGCGTCGATGGGCGCGGCTTCCTCCCGGAGCAGGCGGGCCAGGCGGGGGCACGCGCCGGAGAAGAGCGGGTTGTGCTCGCTTTCCGGGCCGAGGCCGAGCCCGTCCACAAAAAGGAGAAGAGTTTGAACGACCGATTCCACGGGGGCACCATACCATCCCGCGCCCGGGACGGCTACGGCGTCGCGGAGTTCCGCCCGCCGAGGGCGATCAGAAAACCGGCAGGTTGGGTAGCGCGGCCGGGAGCCGGGTCTGCACCGGCGGGACCAACTGCTGGAACTGCGCGTTCGCGCGCAGCCCGTTGAACCGCTGGTCTTTCCGGATGGCGTCGCGGGCGGCGTCGCCGCCGACGGTGATGGCCTGCCGGATGGACTCGAGGCACGGGTCCGTCTGCTGCAGGGCCAGCTGGACGGCGGCGAGGTCCATCCACACGGCCGGCTGGGACGGATCGCGCGCGACGTAGCGCTGGAGGGCGACGGCCAGGAGGTCCGCGCGGCGCGCCTCGGCGAAGATCCGGGCGATCTCGAGGTAGAAGGCGGGGGGCACGCTCCCGTCGTTGAGCAACTGCATGGTCAGGCCGACGAACTGCTGGTCGAGGTTGAGGCGGCGGTACAACTGCGCCAGTTCGAGAGCGGATTGCAGGTCGCCGCGCCCCTGGTTGAAGGAGGCCTCGAGCTCGTTGCGCCGGGCGTCGTCCTTGTCCGTGCTGGAGATCTGGTTGAGGAAATCCTGCAGCTTGTCGTTGCCCTTGTCCTTCTTGAGGAAGTTCTCGATCAGCTCCCGCGCCTCGGCGAAGCGGCGCTGCTGCATCAGGATGTCGGCCAGCCGGTAGTTGGCCTCGGGGCTCAAGTCGTAGAGGTCGATGGCCTGGCGGAAGGCGTACTCGGCCTCCCGGTACATCTCCTCGCGGCGCGGGGTGTCCTGGGCGCCGCGGAAGGCGTACAGGCCGGCGATGGCGCTGCGGAGCTTGGAGAAGGTCTTGCGCGCGACGACGTCGCGGTCGAATTTCGGGTTCTTGAGCAGGTAGTCGCAGTACCAGGTCCAGAAATCGTGGTCCTTCTGCACGAGGTCGGGCGGCAGCTCCTTCATCGGCTCGGCGTTGATCTTCATGATCAGGCCGTGCGGCGTCAGGTAGGGGTACATCCAGGGGATGACGTAGCTTTCCTCGACGTAGAACTCGTGCTTGTACTTGTTCTGCTCGAAGATCATTTGGGCGAGGATGCCGTTGATCATCATCACGCCGGCGACGCCCTGGACGCTGACGCGTCCGTTCTCGACGGTCACGGCGGCGCCGGCGGGGACGCGGCCGGCCTGGACGTCGTCCACGTAGCGCTGGAAGGCGAGGTTGCTGTCCTGCTGGGACGGGATCCAGATCGTGTCGCCGTAGAGGTCGCGCATGACGTTCATGTACGTATTGTCGGCGAGCGCGTTCTGGGTGATGAGGTAGACGTCGCTGCGGCACTTGGCGGAGTAGATCATGTAGGTCGGCACGAAGCGGCCGGGATCCGTGCCGCCGAAGAAGATCGCGTTGGTGCCCATCTCGGGCGGGTAGTCGGGGGTCGGGTAGCTCTTCCAGATCTCCTCGAATTCCGCGTCCGAGCGCTTGAAGTGAAGGTCGTCGCGGATGCCGTTGACGCCGCGCAGCTGCCAGTGGCCGAACTGCCAGCCGAAGTCGTGCCCGTTCTGCTCGGCGCCGCCGAGGATCAGGAGCTGGTTGTCGTCGTAGCCGTTCTGGTAGACGAGCACGAGCGGCAGGAGCACGGCGAACACCGGGCCGAGGAACCGCGCGATGCCCATGCCGCCGAGGAGGGTCTCCAGCCAGGCGAGGACAAAGATGAGCCCGTACCCGAGCCAGATGGCGTACACCGCGTGGGACTGGATGAACTGCACGCGGCCGATGAAGAGCGTCTGGATGTCCAGCGCCGGGTTCTGGAAGATGACGAGGATGATGCTGACGGAGAAGAAGGAGATCAGGGCGGTGATCAGCCACGTGCGGGCGCGGCGGTCGAGCTTGATGAAGAACACGAAGGGCAGCACGGCCAGCAGGGAGATCGGCGAGGAGAACTGCTCGCGCAGGTCCGTGATGTAGGACAGGATCTGCTCCAGGAACTTCCTGCTGAAGATATCCGTCGGCGTGATGCGTTCGTACTGGCCGCGGCTGATCGCGTGCTTGAAGCCCTCCCAGGTCCGCGGGTAGCCCCAGTTCATGGGCGGGTTCTGCTCCGAGGCGAAGGGCATGTAGGCGTAGAACGAGAGGCCGGCGCCGACGAGGGCGACGAGGATGAGCACGCGCTTCCATTCCGTCATCAGCTGCCGCTGGATGAGGAACAGGCCGACGGGCGCGAACAGGAAGAGGAGGGCGAAGGTCAGCGTCAGGTGCTTCTGCTTCAGGACCTCGGCGGGCGCGTTGGGGCCGGGGTTCATGCCGTACGCGGCGAAGAAGAGGTACGCGGAGATGCACAGGAACAGGCCGGCCAGGCAGTCGCGGAACAGGGCCCGGTCGCGGAACCAGAGGGCGGCCATCAGGCCCAGCACCATGAAGAGCAGGGTTTGGTGGTTGGTCAGGCCCAGCCCGAAGATGAACGCGGTGATGTACAGCGTGTGGTCTTCCTTCGGCCGGCACATCCAGCGGTACATCAGCAGCAGGAGGAGCGTCTGGAAGAGGGCGTTGAGGCTGTACACCTCGACGATGACGGACTGCGACCACATGACCGGGCTGAAGGCCAGCAGCAGCCCGCTGGACACGCCCGCCGCCCAGCACAGCACGGTTTCCGTGCGGTAGCCGAGGACCTCGGTGGCGCGCTTCCAGGTGCGGATGATGTCGCTGCCGGACCGGCTGACGAGCATGGCCAGCAGGGCGCAGGCCAGCGCGCCGGACGCGGCGGAGAAGAGGCCGACGCTCCAGGCGGGATTCGGGAAGCCGTAGTACGTGACCCAGTGGAAGATCCACTGGAAGAACCAGGTCAGGAGCGCCCAGATGGGATAGCCCGGCGGGTGGGGCACGCCCAGGTAATCGGAAGCGACGGCCAGCTCGCCGGAGTCCTCCAGCGTCACCGTGGGGGCCAGGGTGTACACGTAGACGCCCAGCGTCACCAGGAGCACGGTCCAGAATGCGCTCCAGTCCGCCCGCCGGAAGAAGCGGCCCTCCTGCTGGTCGAGGAAATCCGGGCGGTTCTGTTCCGGCGCGGCGCCGGCCGGCGCGCCGGGGGCCGCGCCGCCCTGCTGCTGGTTCCATTCCGATGATGTCACGTGTTCCCGTCCCCGGTGAAAAACGCCGCAAACGTTAAGGTTTTTTGCGCCCGCCCGTCAAGCCCCGTCGTGATTGGACAGCCGGCCGGGAAAAACGTTGCGCCGCGGGATGAGAAAGCGCTCATCCGTGCGGCTCGATGGCCATCAAGGGGTAGAGCTGGCTCACGAAGTTCCGGATCTGCTCCCGGTATTCATCGGAGTCGGGCGTCCGGATCCCGGTCACCGCGATGTACGCCCACCGGTGGGATACGCTGTGCAAGATGCGGTCGGTGGCCATCCACATCATCCGCTGCCAATGGTGCGGGGTCTCCCGCCCCTTCCCGACGAACCAGTACGCGTAGTACGAGGGATACTCGACCACCCGCTGGTCCGCGGTCATGTACTGGCGGAGCATGTCGATGACCATGACCCGGAGGGCCGCCCGGTTCGCGATCGGCACCTCCAGCACGCGGCTCCCCAGCTGCTTGTTGCCCTGCCCGCGCAGGCAGACCTCGGGCCGATGGATGCTGGCCCGCTCCTTGCCGCTCAACACGATGGACACGAACACGGCCTGGCCCATCGGGTGGGTGTACTTCTTCTTCAGGACGATGGTGTCCGGAGGCAACAGGGTCTTTTCGCCGAGGCTCATCGGGGCCAGCGGGCTGCCGCACAGGGGGCAGACATCGGGATTCTCGAGGGCGCTCCGCACAAACTCCTTCTCGCAGGTCGGGCCCTGGCAGTAGCGGATTTCCTCGCCGCGCCACGCCCCGACTTGGTCGGGCAACGCCACGCTGATGCCGGCCTCGTCGGTGATATTGACGTCCACCGTCAGCGCCAGCGCCACCGACATCGCCACGAAGAGGGCGATCAGGACGAAATAGGGCTTAAGAGTTCGCTTTTCCATCGGAGCCAGATCTCCCGCGGGTGGTGGTTCAGCAGGCCGCCCAGGCCGATCAGCAGGCCGAGCGAGACGGGGAAGAAAATGAAGCCGGAATAGTCGTGGTAGAGGCCGACGGCGACGTCCTGCCCGAAGGCCTGGGCCATGAGGCTGATGGTGATGATCCGCATGACGTTGCCGACGATGGCCAGCGGAACGGACGCCAGGAAAAGGATCCACTTCCGGACCAGGGTCTTCTGCGTGAAGTAGGCATAGACGGCGGACAGGATGGTCAGCGCCATGATGGAGCGGAGCCCGCTGCACGGCGCCGCCACCTCCAGCGTCCAGCGCACCATGTCCGGCCCGTCGTTGACCGTCATCCGCGTGCCCACCTGCTGCACGGCGATGCCCAGGCCGTTCAGGAGGTGCGTGGAGGCGGTCGTCGCCAGAAGGCTCAAGGGCGCCGTCAGCTCGTCCAGGAAGTTCAGGGGAATGCAGAAGAACAGGAACGCCACGGGAAACACGAGGTGCTTCATCACCTGCCAGCCGTACAGGTAGAGCGGCGCGCCCCAGAGCAGCAGGACCAGGGCGAAGAGGGACACGCGCACCTGCTGGGCCTTGGCGCCCATCCAGTGCACCAGCAGGGCCAGCACGACCAGCGCGAGCCCCCACCGGTTCGTCCGCTGCGGGGCGGCCGCGATCTGCTTGCGCTGGCACCAGATCACGCCGGCCGAGATGAACGGGATCAGCCAGCTGTACGACAGGTCGTCGTGCCAGTAGCTGACCATCCACAGAATGGCCGAGCGGCCGAACATCCGGATGTCCGTGGTGTTGCCCTGGAGATGGAACAGCAGGTAGAGCAGGCCGACCAGGATGGAAGCGAGCCCCGCCCGCCGCAGCGCGTCGGGCGGCAGGGCCGCCAGGCGCCAGCGTTCGCTCCATAACTGCGAGGATGTTCGAGTGTAGGACATCGCCGGGAACAACTTGGTCAGTACCCTACCCCGTTTTGTTCAGCGGGTCAATGACCGGGGCCGCGCGGTTAGAATCCGGTTCCCCGGATCACGGCCAGGGGCGTCTTGACCAGGATGGCCAGGTCGAGGCCCAGCGACCAGTGGTCGATGTACTCCAGGTCCAGCCGCATCCAGTCCTCGAACGACAGGGCGTTGCGGCCGCTGACCTGCCAGAGGCAGGTGATCCCGGCCCGCATGCTCAGGCGCCGCCGCTGCCAGTTCTCGTATTTCGCCACCTCGGCGGGGATCGGCGGCCGGGGCCCCACGAGGCTCATGTCGCCGGCCAGGACGTTGAACAGCTGGGGCAGCTCGTCCAGCGAGTGGCGGCGCAGGAAACGGCCGACCGGGGTCACCCGCGGGTCGGCCCGGATCTTGAAGACGGGGCCGCTGACCTCGTTTTGCGCCTCGAGGCCCGCGCGCTGCTGCTCCGCGTCGGCCACCATCGTGCGGAACTTGATCATCGTGAAGACGCGGCCGTGCAGGGTGCAGCGCTTCTGGCGGAAGAACACCGGGCCCGGGCTGGTCAGCTTCACCGCCAGGGCGATGGCCAGGAGCAGGGGCGACAGCAGGGCCACCAGGACCAGGGCCCCGGCCATGTCCATGATCCGCTTCGCCACCAGCGCCCACGACAGCGCCGGCGTGCTGCGGAAGACCAGGACGGGCCGGTTCTGGAACTGGTCCATGTGGGCGGTCGCGATGCTGGTCCGGAAGAAGTCGGCGAGCAGCCACGCCTCCACGCCCTCCGTTTCGCACGTCTGGATGAGTTGCTGGATCTCCTCGAAGTTCTGCCGGCCGGGGGCCAGCAGGACGGAATCCACAGAATGCTCGTGCAGGATACGGGACAGGTCCTGGACCGCGCCGAGGATCGGCAGCCCAGCCCCGTCGCCCGCGGGTTCGCCTGCCGGCGTCAGCACGCCGAGCAGCCGGACCTGCCAGGCCGGCTGCTGCTGCAGGTAGCGCTGGACCGACTCCCGGTCCGCCTGCCCGCCCACGAGGAGGATCGAGGCCGGCGAACTCCACAGGGGAACCAGCTTGCTCATGATCGCGTCCTTGATCCACAGCAGGATGACGTCCATCACCCCGAAGATGATCACCAGCACGCGCGGGATATGCTTGACCTTGAGCAGGTAGAGCAGGAAGAACAGGGTGACCACGCCGATCACGTTGGCGCGCGCCAGGATCTTGAGGGAATCCAGGCGCGAATGCGCGAACTGGTGCTGGTAGTAGCCGTTGGACTCCAGGATGATGATCCACAGCGGCAGCAGCAGCAGGTACAGCCACGCGTGCTGCCAGAGGGCGTCGAACGGCGGGAAGGTGTCCGGCCGCCACATGGTCAGCCAGCGCCGCGACGCCAGGGCGAAGGTGAAGGCCGCGGCCGTCACCAGCGCGTCGAGCAACTGGGCCAGCTGGGACCGGAACTGGGATGTCCTGTAGAGCATGCCCGACCGCCCGCAAAAAAAGACTCACCCGCGGGCGATGAACGTGCATAATGGCGCATGGGATTGCGTTTTTCAATGCTTCTTTGGGCGGGATGAACCATGCGCATCGCCATGATGGGCCTCCGGGCCATCGGACAGGGCTCGGGCGGGGTGGAGAAGGCCGTCGAGGAAATCGCCCGGCGCCTGGCGGCCCGCGGCCACGCCGTCACGGTGTTCTGCCGCGCCAGGTATAATTCCGCCTGCGCCAAGGAGTTCGAGGGCGTCCGCCTGGTCAACCTGCCCGCCGTTTATACGAAGCACCTCGAGGCGATCACGCACACGTTCCTGGCCGCGTGCCGGGCGCTGGCCGGTTATGACCTCGTGCACATCCACGCTACGGGGCCTTCCATGCTGGCATTCCTGCCGCGTCTCGCGGGGCGTCGGACGGTCGTCACGGTGCACGGCCTGGACTGGAAGCGCGAAAAATGGGGTGCGGGCGCGCGGCTCTTTCTCCGGCTCGGGGCCTGGACCGCCGGGGCGTTCCCGCACCGCACGATCGTCGTGTCCCGCGAATTGCAGCGCTTCTACCGCGAGCGCTACGGCCGCGAGACCGTGCCTATTCCCAACGGTGTCACGCCGGGCGTCCGGCGGCCGCTCGACCGCTTGCGCCGGTTCGGGGTGCGGCCGGACGAGTACCTGCTCTACCTCGGCCGGCTCGTGCCCGAAAAAGGCGGCCACCTCCTGATCGAGGCGTTCCGGGCCGTGCCGGGCGACCTGAAGCTGCTGATCGTGGGCGGCGCCAGCCACAGCGAGGATTACCTTGCCCGGCTCCGCGCCCTGGCGGAAGGCGACCCGCGCATCGTCTTCGCCGGGCCGCTGTACGGGGAGGAAAAGGAAGAGGCCTACAGCAACGCGCGCGCCCTGGTGTTCCCCTCCACGCTGGAGGGCATGCCGCTGGTGCTGCTGGAGGCGATGGCCCTCGGCTGCCCGGTGCTCTGCAGCGACATCCCCGAGAACCTCGAGGTGGTCCGGCCGGACGGCGCGCCGGGCTCCGCACTCGCCGCTCTTTTCCCGGCCGGCTCGGCCGACGCCCTGCGGGCTGCGCTCCCGCCGTTTCTATCGGCGCCCGAAGCCGCGCGCGCCCGCGCCGCGCAGGCGGCGGCCTACGTGGCCCGCACCTACGACTGGGACCGCATCACGGACGCCACGGAAGAAGTGTATCGCTCCCTGGCGGCCCGCGTTTGACGCCCCGGCCCGATTTCCACACTTTGCAAAGTGTGGAAATCGGAGCGCGGGCATTTCGGCATCGTTTTTTACGTGAATCGTGTGCATCATGGATCAATACGCTATGAAAAGGTTTGGGCGAATCCGGCGCGGCCTGGCCCTTCTGCTGGCGCTCCTGCCCGCGGTGGCGCGCTCCGGCGGCGGGCCGCAGAACGTGCTGATCGTGGTCAACGACGGCGATCCGGACTCGCAGGAACTGGGCCGCTACTACCGGGAAGCGCGCGGCATCCCCGAGCGGAATGTCTGCCACCTGAACCTGTCCGCCCCGCTGCATAACACCTTCCTCGATATCTTCGAGAAATCCATCCGGGACCCGATCCTGGCGCATATCCGGGACGAGAAACTGTCCGACCAGATCGACTTCCTCGCGCTCTGCATGGACACACCGACCCGGATCAACGACAGCGAGAGCATCACCGCCGCCCTGTTCTACGGCTTCAAGAACGCCCCGCCGGCCCCGCCCTGCCAGTTGTCGCCCTCAACGTTGAGCTTCTATTTCAACGCCGAGCGCGCCTTCACCCACGACCTGGCGGGACGGGAAAACCCCCACTACCTGGCCATGATGCTGACCGGCCCCGCGCCGCGGGACGCCCGGGCCCTCGTGGATCGCGGCGCGGCCTGCGACGGCACCGCGCCCACCGGCACGTTCTACCTCGTCAAGCCGCCGGGCGACCCGGATCGGAACATCCGGTACCGGCTCTTCGACGAGCTGGATTTCCACGCGCGCTTCATGCCGGGGTTCCCGCGACGCGTGTTCTCGGAGGAGAACACGCTCACGGGCCTGACGGATATCCTCGGCTACCTCACGGGGGGCCCCAACCATCCCGAGACCTTCTGGACCGCGAACCAGTACCTGCCGGGCGCGATCGCCGACCAGTTGACGTCCTTCAGCGGCCTCCTGCCGGTGCCGCCCATGGGCCAGGGCTCGATGCTCCAGTGGATCGGCGCCGGCGCCACGGCCAGTTACGGGACGGTCAGCGAGCCGTGCAACTTCCTCGAAAAATTCCCGTCTCCGATGGTTCTGTTCTGGTACGCGCGGGGCTTCAACCTGGCCGAGAGCTACTGGATGGGCGTCGCGCACCCCTACCAGGGCCTCTTCGTGGGCGATCCGCTCGCCGCGCCGTATGCCCGACCCCCGCGCGTCACCGTCGCCGCGCCGGCGGCCGGGCAGACCGTGTCGGGAACGGTCACCGTGCGGGTCAGTGCCGCGGGCACCCCCGAGTGTCCCTGCGCGGCCCTGGACTTCTACCTGGACGACCTCCGGGTCGGCACCGTGACCAACATACGGCCGCAAGCCTGGAATGAAGTCTACCTGGAGTTCGACGGCCAGGAATACAGCTATATCCTCGGTGAATCCGACGACCTCCCGGCGGCCGTCCGCGGCCTGGCGCGGGAGGCCCGGAAAAACCCCATGCTTAACGCCGTCCCCTTCGGCGACCGGCTGATGCTGATGGACGGGCGCATCGGGAAACGCGGCTCCACCACGCCCTACGGCGCGCGCGTCGAACAGGGGCTCGGGCCGCCGCCCGGGTTCGGCGCGCGCAACCTGACCCCGGCCCTGCTCGACGGAACCTACGCGGCGAGGAAATATGTCATGCTCCAGGGCGCGGCCGCCGCCGGGGACGCCGTTGAGTGCCGGGTGACGCTGGGCAACGGCCTGATCGCGACGGCGCGCGTGGAGGCCGCCGAGGGCGAGGCGGCGCTCGACGTGGCGAAACGCCTGAAGGCGGCCCTCGACAGTCATCCCGTCCTGGCCGGCCCGGACGGAATACGGATCGCGGACCTGAAGGCCAAAGCCGATCGCGCGGACTTCGCCCTCGAGTCGAGGACGGCCGGCCCGCCGGGCGTGGCCATCCTTCTCCGCTATGCCATCCTGCCGAAGACCCCGGGCGCCGGGCTGGCTCCGCCGGTCGCCTACGAGGGGCGGCTCTCGGACAACATGGACCTGATGAGTTCGCGGGGCATGTTGCTGTTCCATTGCGGCCGCGAGACCCTGGCCGCGGAGTTTCCATGGGACACTTCCGGCATCCCGGACGGGCCCCACGTGCTGCGCCTTGTGGCCCGCGACGGCACCGCGGTGCAGACCCAGGGCCACGCGTTTGTCCCCGTCGTCGTGCGCAACACGGACCGGCGCTGTCGGCTGACCGGAGTGGAGTCCGGCCAGGTTGTCCGGGCCGGCGCCCGGCTTTCGCTCGGCGTGGAGTGCGAGCCCGCCGACTTCCCTGTCGGCGCGGTGGACTTCCTCGTCGAGGGAAAGATCGCGGATCGCGCGGGGAAAGCGCCTTTTCACGGCACGGTGGACACCGCCCCCTACCGCGGCGGCAGGGTGAGCGTGCAGGTCCGGGTCGCGGACGCGGACGGCCGCCAGACGCTGTCCGACCCCGTCTGGATCAGCGTGCCCCGCTGAACCCGCGCCGCCTCCTTCGGGGCTTCCCTCGCGGGTTTCCCCGGGGTATGTTTATAAAAGGTGCGATCATGAGGATCAGGGTTTCAGCCTTGCTGGCCGCGGCGGCGGCCCTGCTGTCCCCTCTCCCGGGCCGGGCCGGCGGCGGCCCCCAGAACGTCCTGGTCATCCTCAACGACCAGAGCATCGAATCGCAGGAAACCGGCCTGTACTACCGGCAGTTGCGGGGCATCCCGGAACGCAACGTGCTGCACGTCTCCGTCCCGCCGGCCTCCGCGGCGGCGGGGTTCCACGACATGACCAACACCGCCTTCCAGACCTCGATCGTGGACCGCATCTCGCAGCACATCGGGCTGTACGGGTTGAGCAACCAGATCGACACCCTGGTCCTCTGCCAGGACCTACCCACGCGCGTCAGCGATAACGAGGGGGCCACGGCCGTCCTTTTCTACGGGTTCAAGAACGCCCCCAAGATCGTCGCTTCCTGCAGCATGCCCACCAATACGGCGAGCGGCTACTACAAGGCCGAGCGCGGGTTCCGCCACGCGGACAAATACGCGGGGACGAATTACTACTTGAGCTTCATGCTGATCGGCGACCGCCTCTCCATCGCGAAGAGCAACGTGGACGTCAGTGTCCGGTCCGACGGGACGAGGCCGGGGGGTTGCTTCTATCTTGTCGAGAGCAGCGACGCGGAGCGCAACGTCCGCTACCCGCTCAACAACAACTTCGATTTTCACGCGCGTTTCCTGTCGGGCTTCCCCGCCCACGAGATCACGGGGTACGGCCCCCTGAACCAGGAGACGAACGTGCTGGGCTTCCAGTGGGGCTCGTCGCAGATCAACGACTACTGGGGCGCCACGAACCGGTACCTGCCGGGCTGCATGGCCGACCACATGACGTCCTTCGGCGCGCGGTTCCCCACCGACCCGTACAACCAGGGGAAGATCTGGAACTGGATCCGGCAGGGCGCGTCCGCCAGCTACGGCGCCGTGAACGAGCCCTGCGCCTACATCGAGAAATTCCCCGATCCCCTTGTTTTCTTCTGGTACGCGCGCGGGTTCAGCCTGGGCGAGAGCTACTGGATGAGCGTCGCCAACCCCTACCAGGGCCTCTTCATCGGCGACCCGCTCGCCGCGCCCTATGCCGACCCGCCGGCGGTCGCCGTCGCGTCCCTCGCCTCGAACCAGGTCGTGTCGGGGACCGTCGCCGTGGACATCCAGGCGCGGACCAACGCCGCGGGCCGGCCGGCCGCCCGGGTGGACGTGTTCGTGGACGACCTGTACGCGGGGACGCCCACCAACGTCCCCCCGCGGCCGGGCAACGTGCTGCAGGTGACGATCTCCGGGCAGCCCGTGGCCTACCAGGTCGCGGCCGGCGACACGCTGTACAGCGCCGTCACCAGCCTCGCCGGCCGGGTGAACGCGAGCAACCTCGCCGTGCGGGCCGCGGCCCGCGGCGACCGGCTGGAACTGGTGTACACCAACTACGGGTACTTCGGGACGGGCGTGACGTACTCGGCGGGGACGGAGACGGGCGCGGCCGCCGAGTTGACGGTCTTCGCGCAGGCGCTCGGCTCCAACCTGCTCGAGAGCGCGTACGCCGCGCGGGAATTCGTCCAGCTCCAGGCCTACAACGGGAAGGCCAACACGGGCGACACGGTGACCTGCGTCATCACGCTGACGAACGGGGTCGCGGCCACGAACCGGATCATCGCCGCCCAGAACGAGACGCCCAAGCAGGTCGTCACGCGGCTCGTGGCGGCCATCAACAGCCACGCCGTCCTGCAGGGCACGAATGGAGCCTGGGCGAACACGCACACCTACCAGGAGGTGTCCAGCTTCCCGCTCGAGGCGCGCCGCCCCGGGCCGGAGGGCATCCGCCTGCACGTGGCCTACACGATCGTCCCCGCCATCCCGGGCTCGGGCCTGTACCCGGCCGATTCGTTCTCGGACTTTTTCAACGACAACGAAAGCGACCTGACGGCGCGCGGCAACGTGCTCTTCTGGTGCGGACGGTCCCCGCTGGACACCTCGTGGGCGTGGGACACGACGGCCTGGCCCAACGGCCCGCACACGATCCGCGCCGCCGGCCGGCTCGGGACCGGCCCCGAGGCCCAGGGGCACAGCGTGACGCCCGTGCTGGTCAGCAACTCGGCCTTCGCGGCCCGGCTGCTTTCGCCGACCAACGGCGAGCCGTTCGTTCTGGGCAGCAATGTGTTTCTCCAGGCCGAGGTCACCAACGCGCCCGGCGTCGTCACACAGGTGGTCTTCTACGTGGAGGACAAGCCCTGCTCCGTGCTGACGAACGCCCCGTGGGTGTCGGCGTTCGACACGGCCGACGCCGGCGTCGGCGCGGTGTCGGTGAAGGCCCTGGCGTGGGACAGCGGCGGGACCCGGGCCGTGTCGCCGGCCTCCTGGATCGCGATCCAGCGCTCGCCCACGCTGGACACGGACAGCGACGCGCTGCCGGACTCCTGGGAGCAGCAGTACTTCGGAGGGCTGTACGTCTACGCGGCCACGAACGACCCGGACAGCGACGGCATGCCGAACCACTTCGAGCAGGCGCACGCGCTGAACCCTACCAACAACGACGCCGCGGCCGATGGCGACGGCGACAAGGCCGGGAACTGGCAGGAATACGTCGCGGCCACGGACCCGGGCGACTCCAACAGCGTCTTCCGGGTCGCCAGCGGCTCGGACACCAACCGCCGCCCGCTGCTTTCCTTCTTCGCCGACACCGGCCGGCTCTACGAGGTGCGTTACAATTCGGACTACCTGACCAATTTCAACGGATGGCTGGTCGCATCCCCGGCCCCCTTCGCAGGGAGCGGCGGGCTGACCAACTGGCTGGACGACGGCAGCGAGACCGAGCCGCCGCCGGAGGACGTCACCCAGCGCCTGTACCGGGTCCGCGTCGCGCTGCCCGACTAGCCATGAAAGCCGAACCTCCCTCCACGAGCGCAGCCCGGCTGCTTCAGGCCGATCACGCCAAGGGGATCGCCATCGCGCTCGTGGTCATCTGCCACGTCGAGCAGGGGCTCGGAAGGGCCGGGATTGCGGGCGTCCCCGCCTTCTGGCCGGCCTTCGAGGCGCTGTGCTACACGTTCATGGTGCCGGTGTTCTTCGTGCTGTCCGGTCACTTCCTGGAAGCCTCGATCCGGCGCCGGGGCCTGAAAGGCGTGGCCGCGAGTCTCCCGGGGACGCTGCTCTACCCCTACGTCGTGTGGACGCTCCTGCAGGCCGCGCTGATGATCCTGACCGGCGCCGGCAACCGGCACGTGGCCTGGGTGGAAGTCCCGGGCCTGCTGCTGCGCGGCTGGATGCAGTTCTGGTTCCTCCACGCGCTGATGCTGATCTACGCCCTCGACCTGCTGCTCCGCGGCATGCGCGTCGGGCGCTTCGGACGCCTGGCGGTTGCGCTGCTCCTCGACGGCGCGGCGGCGATGCGCCCCGACTGGTTCGGCGCCCCGGTCCGGCTGGCCTGCCAGCACTATCTTTTTCTGGCCCTCGGCGCGCTGGCCCCGGAGCGCTGCTTCGAAGCGCTGCCCCGGAGACAGGCGATCGCGCTGGCCGTCGCGGGATTCGCGGGGCTCTATTTCCTGCACGCGCACCGGGCGGCGTGCTCCGCGCTGCTGCTCCCCGCCGCCACGCTCGCGGGCGTGGCGGGGACCCTGGGGCTGTCATCCCTGCTGGCCGCCGCGCCCTCCCTGAACGGGTGGAGCAGCCTGGGGCGTTATTCGCTCGAGGTTTATTGCGCGCACGTGATCTTCTCCGCCGGCACGCGGGTGGTCCTCCAGCGGGGCCTGCACGTTTCGCTGTTCTGGCCCCACGAGGTGGCCGGGGTGGCGGCGGGCCTGCTGCTTCCGCTGGGGCTGGCGCGCGTGGCCCGCGCCCGGGGCTGGCCGCTGTTTCGGCCCCCGCGCCGGGCCCCGTGACGGGACCGGCCGGACGCCGGGCATCAGAACCGGAACGGCATCCGGAAGGACGAGCCGACCTGCAGGGCCAGTTCATCCTCCTTCCGTTGCGTGGGCGCCTCCGGCCCGGACACCCAATGGATACCCACCAGGCTCCAGAGCGGAAGCATCAGCATGCTCAAGTTGAAGGTTTCGATCAGCATCCCGACGAGAAAGACCGTGATGACGCCTCCGATGATGCCGAGCCGCTGCCCGGTTTCGAACGAGAACCCGGGATCCTGGAGGCAGAGCCTCCAGAGATGGCGCATGGCGGCGAACCAGAACCAGAAGTAGAAGGCCATGGAGATCGGCCCGAACTCGCCCCACAGCGTGTAGAGCGAGCTCATGGCGCTCCCGATCACCGAGGTTTCGGCGGCTTGCCCGCGGCTCCGGAACGCGGTCAGGACGTAGGGCAGCACGTACTTGTTGGCCAACGGCCGCATGCTGTACGTGCCCACCGTGCTGCAGAAATTGCCGGGGCCGGCGCCCAGCAGGCCCAGCAGGGGCACCTCGCCGGCCAGGTCGCGGGTGATCGTTCGGAACACGGCGCCCTTGCCCGAGTACTTCATAGAGTGCATCACCATGGCCGGGCGATTCTCCCAGGACTTCGTGGCAAACGACAGGTAGACCCAGCTCGCCACAAGGAAGACCAGCATAGCCAGCCCGAACAGCACCCGGTTCCGTATCCCGATGCGCGGGAACAGGAACATGGGCGCCGCCGCGAGGGGGACCATCAGCAGCACATGCTTCGTATCGGTCAGGAAAATGAGGTCATACGCGATCAGCAGCGCCATGAACAGCGCGAGCGCCACACGCTTCCGCGGGACCGGCGGCTTCAGCGAGAACAGCCAGCCCCCGAGCAGGAAGAGGGCGATGACGGACATGTACCCCACGATGTGCGCGCTGCCGATCGATCCCCGGCTGTCATCCGCCGTGAGGCGGATCGACAAGCCTTTCTGCCAGACTACATTGAAGGGGAGCTGAAGGAACGCCAGGGCCAGGAGCATGATGAACCACAGCTTCTTTTCCCGCGGCGACCAGGGCCCGATGGCGCGGGCATAGAACCAGAAGATGTAGAACTTGCCGTACGAAAGGGTCACGCGGATGAAGTTGAGGGTCGGGACGTGGTTGACCTTCCAGCTCAACAGCGCCAGGCCCAGGTACAGGAGGGGAAAGAACGTCGCGCCGCGGGGCAGTTGGCGATGGATCGCCTTCATCACGATGATCGCCATGGGGACCGCCAGCAGGGCCTCGTCGAGGATGCCGATGAACGGGATGGGGACATACAGGCACCCGAAGAACAGGCCGTTGAACGACACGGCGTGGTAGAAGAAGACGAAGTAGAGGTACAGTTTCGGGTGTTCCAGGAAGAAGACGCCGACCACGAACAGAATGACCAGCACCGACCACATGAGGGCGGGCGAGAACCCGAAAAAGCCGGCCACCCAGTACGAGGCCACCAGCCCTATCACGAATCCCGCGATGCCCAGCAGGGCAATGGGGACGCGGACTATTTTATCTGAAGCCATGGTTGCCGCCCGGCACGCGCAGAAAACGGGCCGAAAGCGGCGTAAACCCTATCACATCCCGCAAGTCGGGCAAGAGTTATCCGCATCCCGGCCGCACGTCCGGGGTTGCAAAAACACGAAGGCCTGACAGTATGAAATCATGGTTTTGTTTGGCCAGCGGCCGGGCCGCCTCGGCGCCGCCCTGCTGCTCGGCGCGCTGGCGCTTCCGGCCGGGGGGCAGGAGGCGGCTCGAATCGCCTACTACCCCTTCGACGGCGACGCGACGGACGGCAGCGGGAACAGTCGGGACGGCGAGATCCGGGGCGCCGCGGCGGCCGCCGACCGATTCGCCTTCCGGGACCAGGCGCTCCGCTTCGACGGCCAGAACGACTACGTCGCGGTGCCCGACACCGGCCTGGCGGTGGGCGGCGACTTCTCCATCGCCTTCTGGGCGCGATCCATCGGCCGCCAGAAGATGTATGTGTTCGGGCTGGGCGCGCCGGGCGGGGCCAACCTGGACCTGGAAGTGAACGACGAGAGCAGCCTCTGGGCCTACTGGAACGGCGGGGGCAGCACGGGCATCCGCATCGAGAGCCGCGTCACGAACCTGGTCGAGGATTTTTCCGGGTTCGCCGTCACCAACAGCACGCTCGATCTGGGCTCCAACCTCAATGCCTACCTTTCCACGACGGGCTGGACCGGGTCCAAGGTGTTTTCCGACGGGGGGAGGGCCAAGCTGGGCTCGTCCGCCGCTCACGGCAGCCTGACCACCCCCTCGCTGGACCTGGACGCGGACCTGGGCCGGTCTCGGCTGCTCTTCGACCTGGTCCGATGGACCTCCGACACGGCGGTCATCCAGGTCCTGATGTCCACCAACGGCGCGCCGTTCCAGCTCGCGGGCGGCGAGATCACCGCGCCCGACATCATGACCCGGCAGACCCTGGACCTGATCGACGGCGCCGCGGACACGCGGATTTGCATTCAGGCCAAGTGGACCAACCAGTGCCGATTCAAACTCGACAACGTCCATATTTCCAAGCGCGCCGACACCTACGAGTTCACGGACGGCCTGTGGCACCACGTGGCGGTCTGCCGCAGCGGCGCCGAGGTCCGGGTGTACTCGGACGGCATCCTGCGGGAAACAGCCGCGCAGGCCGGCGCGATCGGCGCATCCGGCCCGCTGCTTCTCGGCTGCAGTTCCTCCACGTCCGCCTTCTGGTACGGCGAGATCGACGACGTGGGCCTGTGGAACCGCGCCCTTTCGGAGGCGGAAGTCCTCGCGTTGTCCGACGACCGCCTGCCCGAGGCGCCCTGGCGTTGGACGCAGGTCCAGCACGCGGCCGCCTTTTCATCCCGCGACGGGGCCGGCGACCTGGTGTTCGACGGCCGCCTGTGGCTGCTCGGCGGGTGGGCGCCCGAGACGGAGCCCGACCCGTACACCCTGAACGAAGTGTGGGTTTCCAGCAACGGCGCGGACTGGGCGTGGGTGACCAACGCGCCGTGGGAACCCCGGCATACCGCGGGCTACGCCGTGCACGACGGGAAGATGTGGGTCCTCGGCGGCGACGCGAACCGCGGGCACTACCAGAACGACGTCTGGTCCTCCACCAACGGAGCCGACTGGGTGCAGGTCGCGGCGACCGTGCCCTGGAGCAACCGGGTCCTGCATTACGCGACCGAGTTCAACGGCTGCCTGTGGGTCATGGGCGGCCAGGAACTGCCCCAGCTCGTGCCCGGGACGCCGACCAACGCCGTATTCTACAACGACGTCTGGCGCTCCACCAACGGCGCGGACTGGGTCCGGGTGCTTGACCACGCCCCGTGGTCGCCCCGCGGCATGATCTCGGGCCGGGCCGTATTGAGCAACCAGCTCTGGCTGGTCGGCGGGGGCACCTACCAGACGCCCAACGCGCCCGACCGGCAGTATTTCAACGACGTCTGGAGCACGGCGGACGGCTCCAACTGGACCTGCGCGACGCCCGGGAGCCCCTGGCAGGCGCGCCTGTATCACCGCGTCGGCGTCTACGCCAACCGTCTGTGGATCACCGGCGGCGCATACGATCAGAACCTCAACGATGTCTGGTTCTCCGCCGACGGGGCCTCATGGCTTCAACTGGCCGGAACGCCCTGGCCGCCCCGGCATGCCCACAGCCTTTACCTGACGGAGGCGGCGCTCTGGATCACGGCTGGCAGCAGCAACGACCTCTTCTGCATGCACGACGTCTGGCGGCTGGACAGCACGAATGCCGCCGCGTGGCCGGAGCCGCCACCGCTGGCCATCGACGGCCCGGCAACGAACCGGATGTGGCTGGGCTTCGAGGGCGAGCAGCACCGCACCTACTCGATCGAACTCAACACCAACCTGCTGTCGCGCTGGGAGGCCTGGCAGCTCTCCAGCGCGGAGACTACCCAGCGCGTCGTTGAACTCGACCTGGACGCGTTCGGGCCGCGGAACTTTTTCCGCCTGGTCTGGCCATACTACGTCCTGCGGCCGGAGTAGGACGCGCTTCTCCTTCGCGCTTCCGCCCGCCCGCCGGATAGCGTATGGTGAGCCCGAATCATGAGGCTGGCGGCGATATACACCTTGTACGGCCGGCGAGCCGGCGCGGAACTCTTCGTCGAGCGGACCCTGGAGGAACTCGGGCGGCAGGTCCCGGACTGGTCCATCACGGTCTTCTGCAACGCCCAGGCCCGCGACGCGCTCCGGGAGCGGCTGCCCGGCGTGAAGGCCGAGTACGTGCCGTGGCTGGACCGGCAGTGGAAGAAGGCGGTCTGGCTCGAATGGCGCGCGCCGCGCGTCGTCACCCGTCAGGCCTTCGATGTCTTCTGGGTGCCCAGCGGCAGCGCGAGTTTTCCGGGGCCGTGGGAGGTCCCGACCGTGGGGACCTTCCTGGACATGGGCGGATTCCTGGTGAAGAACCGCTTCCGCCGCAGCCGCACGCTATACTGCCGATACTGGTCCACACCGCGCACGCTGCGCCGGGCCGCGGCCCTGACCAGTATCTCGCAGGCCACGGCCGACGATCTGGTTCGCCTGTTCCCGGGAGCCCGAACCCCGCGCGTCATCCACCTGGGGCCGTCCCCGCGCGCGACGTCCGCCCGGCTCGCAGATCCCCGGACGGTGATCCGCGAGGAAACAGGCCTTTCGCTTAAACACATCCTGTTCTCGCCCGCCCGCACGGACTACAGGGGCAAGGGCCGGGACATCCTGCTCCGCGCCTATGCCGAGTACCGGCGGCGCGCGCCGGCCCCCCTGCCGCTGGTCCTCCCCGGGCCGCCGGGCGAGTTTCACGATTCCGTGCTGAAGGACATCCACGACCTGGGCCTCGAGGGATCGGCTGTCTGGCCGGGCCGCGTCAGCGACGCCTGCATGGAGGCGCTCTACGCCATCAGCCGGGCCTTGATCCTGCCATCGCGCACGGAGGGATTCGGGTTCCCCGTCCTCGAGGCCATGGAACGAGGCGTACCGGTGATCTGTTCCGACGCGGGCTCGCTGCCGGAAGTGGCCGGCGATGCCGCCCTGGTGGTGCCCGCAGGCAATGCGGACGCGCTGCTGGAAGCCCTGCTCCGCCTGGAGCGTGAGCCGGGCCTGCGCGAGGAACTGGCGCGCAGGGGACGGGAACGCTGCCGCGCCTTCTCGTGGGAGCAGACGGGGCGGGCATACCGGGACGTCTTCGAGACCGTCGTCAGCGGGGCCGCTGGACATCCACCCGATAATACCGCCGGTCCGCCGGCATGAGCGGGGGCGGCGAGGACCGCAGCAAGTCCTCCCGCATGGTCTGAACCGGATCCCCCCGGAAGGCGGCGGACTGCAGCGGCCACCACGTCCCCCCGGTCGAGGTCCGGCGGGCGTACACCCGGTACAGGCGGTTCGTGCTCGAGGGGAAGGAAATGCTCACGCGGCCGGGATTCGTCGCGACCAGGCTCACCCGGAACACGCTGTCGCGGTTCATGGGATGCGTCATGGACACGTATTCCTTGTAGTTCGTCATCCCGTCCCCGTCCGCGTCGGCATGGGGGTTCAGCGAGGGCCTGGGTTTCCCGCCGCCCCGGCCCTGCCATCCGTTGCCCGCCTCGTCCCAGTATTCCAGGATATAGCGGTTGTATTCCGCCGTGGACGCCGCGATCTGGATGGGCCTGACGGTGATGTTGTCGAACCAGGTCGGCCGCGAACGCCACGTCCACAGGCCGACCGTACCCGAGGCCAGCGGCAAGGCATCCACGATTGTCCGGCCGAACACGTCCGCCCCGTTCACAAAAACCCGCACTGTATCCGCCAGCACCTCGATCCGGATGTGCTGATTGCTGTTCACCGTGTAACCGTGCCAGTTCCAAGCCAGCATCTCGTTGGTCCCGTTCCGCTGCCGATATAACCGTCGGCACCTGTTTGTCTGGTCCATCTCGAAGCGGTAGTAGTTGGAAGGATTCTGGTATCGGAAGACCAAGCCGATACCACCACCGTACCCCGTCGTGATATCCGCCTCCATGGCGTAGTCGCTCCAGGCCGCGGCGACCTCCGCGGTCCACAGCAGGAAGGCGCCCTGCCGGTTGAACAGGGAGTTCCAGGCAGGCCCGCCGATGAAGGAAGCCTGCTTGACCCGGTTGGATTGCACGGACCAGAGCGACGGGGCGTTGAGGGTTCCCTCGTCCATCGCGGCCCAGCCGGCCAGGTCCCCGTCCGCGAAGCCCTCCTGCAGCACCGGGGTGGAATGATCGAACAGCCATTCCCCCGCCGACCGGTCGCCGTCCGGATGATGAGATTCCCACCCCTTGATGAGCAGGGGATAGCAGGACCCGTCCTCCATGGGCTCGGTCGTCAGGATCACCTCGCGGGCGCCCGGGGCCAGGGTCACGCCCTCCAGGGCCAGGGCCTCCCCGAAACTGTAGTTGGTGGGAGCCATCGCGTCGCGGCTGTCCACCGCCTTGTCGAAGGACACACGCACCTCGTTCGATGCCGCGGCCCATACGTTGTCGACCGCGGGCGCCCGGACCTCCCGCGGCGTCACCACCACCGCCGAAGCCGCCCCCTCGGACCAGCACCCCGCGCCGTTGATGGCGACCACCCGGTAGGAGCACAGCGTGTCCGGCGGCGCGGACCAGTCGGTGCATTCCGCGCCCTGCACGAACGCCACCTGCTGCGTGTCCCGGAAGACAGCGTAGCCCAGCAGGCCGCTCTCCCCGTCCGCGGCGGGCTCCCACGTCAGCCGGCACGTCGAACCATCCACCGCCTCCACCCGGAGGCCCGACGGCGATCCGGGGGGCGAGGCATCGAACAGCGCCCGGTTGGTGCAGGCGAACTGGTTGTTCGTGTCGGTTTTATAATTCCCCAGGTGCGGGGAGTACGTGGTGACATTCAGGCGGCCGGTGTCCGGCGTGAACTGCAGGATGCGAAGGTACCCTGCGCCGCCATTGGTCATCATCTGGTAATTGGCCACCACCGCGTGCACCGTGTTGCTGAAGTCTCCCTGGTCCACGCGCCGGGCGCCTGTTTCCCAGGGCGATGTCGCCGCGTGCCCATTGAACACGAACGCGATATTGGAGTGCTTCCGAACGAACTTATCCCACATCTCCAGACCGTTGTTCACGGGGCCATAGCCCTCGTGCGGATCGGAATTGTGACTGGCCAGCCTTCCCTGCCACAGGCCGTCCAGGTAGAGATAGGAGTGCGTCAGCACGATCGCCCGGTGGCGGGGATAGCGGTTGAGCAGCTGGTCCGCCCAGGCCAGCGTGGCGTCGCCCGGCCCCCACTCCAGGGACACGACCAGCCAGTCCACCCCGCCCGCCGTGAACACGGCACCGATGTTGTCAGACCGCCCCGCCGGGAAACTGTCTACAACAGAAGCTGTCGCCTGGAACCGGCTTAGCGGGAAGTACTCGTTGAAGCGGTCCGTGTTCCTCGAGAAGATTCCGGCGTTGTAGAAGAAATCGTGATTGCCGTAGGTGACCAAGTACGGAACCTTCCCGTCCAGCGGCGCCATGCACTGGCTCGCGCGCTGCCACTCCAGCGTGTTCGTTCCGCGATAGCTGTATGTGTGTTCGGTGATGTCGCCCTCGTGCAGGACAAAACGGATGTTCAGGTTCGTCCGGTTGGCCAGAATCCAGTCCGTTTGAGCCGAGAACATCGCCGAACGATTGGTCGTGCTATCGGTGTAGTATTGCGTATCGGGCAGGATGATGAGGGAAAAAGGAACTTCCGCCCGCGCGGCAAGCACCCCCATGAAAACGACAAACGGGTAAAGCGCTTTACCAAACAGGGCGTGCAAATAGAGGTGCTGACGAATCATCGTGAAATCTCTGGGGAGATTAGGAGGGCTCGGGTGTCGTTTATTTCGATGACTCGAAAGCCGTTCTCTTCACAGAAAAAAATAGTGCGCAAAACATACTCGTTCCCAACTCGTTTTCAATAAAAAAAACGCCGCGACATTCGCGGCGATCCGGCATGCATAATGGAGGGTTTCCGCCCGAAAGTCCCGATGGGGGAGAGGATCCCCGCACCTAGGCCATAGCGTCCAAGAGAGCCTTCAGTTCTTCCCGTGTCAGCCGGCGCGGATTGTTCTTTACGCGGCCGGGATTGAATCCGTGATCGAGTATCAGCGGAATGTCCGCGGGCCGGATGCCCGCTTCACCGAGCCGAACGGGCATCCCCACGTTCCGCATCAAATCGGTGAGCGCCGCCGCGGCGCCCGCCGGGGAATCGGCGCCGATAAGGGCCATCAGTTCCCCGAGAATGCGCCCCACCCATGCCGCCCCGCGCGCATCCTGGCAGTCCGCGACCGTCACGCCCGCGTTGAACGCCAGCATGGACGGCAGCGTCAGGGCCGCGGCCAGGCCATGCGGGACGCCGAAATACGACGTCAGCGGATACGACACCGCGTGGCAGGCCGTTGTCTTGGAGATGCAGATCGCCTTGCCCGCGACGTGCGCGGCCTCGGCCATGCCGGCCCGGGCGGCGGCGTCGGGCCTGTTCACGGCACGGTCCAGGTGCTCCAGCACCAGGCCCAGCGCGCGGCGCGCGTAACCCTGCGATTCGGGCGTAGAGAGCACGGACCAGAAGGACTCCGTCGCCTGGCACAGAGCGTCCAGCCCGGAAATGGCCGTCTGCCGCGGGGAGAGGCGCGCCGTCAGGCCGGGATCCACGATAGCGTAGTCCGGCAGGACGAACTCGTGCTCGAGCGACTCCTTCTCCCGGTCCACGTACAGCACCGCAAAGCGCGTCGCCTCGCTGCCGGAGCCGGCCGTGGTCGGGATCGCCGCCAGCGGCGCGCCGCGCCGCCGCGGGCCGCCCGCATCCCGCAGGCAATCCCGCGCCCCCGCTTCCTGGGCGGCCAGGAAGCGCACCGACTTGGCCATGTCCATCACGCTGCCGCCGCCGGCGGCGACGACGAGGTCGCAGGCCGACTCGCGGAACAGGCGGATTCCGCGCTCGACGTCCTCCAGCCGCGGATTGCTTTCGAAGTCGTGGAACCGGACGAACGGCGTCGCGCCGAGGAGCGGCTCGATCGCCGCCCGCGCGCCGGAGGCCTCGTAGGAGGCCCGCCCGGTGACCAGGAACACCCGGCGCGGCGCGTGCCGTTGCAGCACCTCGCCCAGGCAGGCCACCGAGCCGGCGCCGAGATATTCCGTTTGCGCGCTCACGGGATCACTTCAGGGCGCCCAGAAACTTCATCAACTCGGTCTTGTTCCGTACCGGCGTGGTGGTCGGGCGCCCGAGATCCTTGCGCGCGCCGGGCCGCACCCGCACCGTCAGCAGGAACGGCCCCCGGCCCGCCAGCATGCTCCGGGCGGCCGCCTTGAGTTCATCCTCGGTTTCGGCCGCGGCGCCGCCGGCATACCCGAAGGCCTCGGCCACCCGGCCGAAATCCACGGACGCGGACGCGAGGCGCTGCCCCCCGGTCGAATCGTGGACCCCGTTGTCGAAGACCACGTGGTAGAGGTTCGCCGGCGCGGCGCGGCCGATGGCCGCCAGGTTTCCGGTATGCATCAGCATCGCCCCGTCGCCGTCGAGGATGACGACCTTCGCGCCCGGTTTCTGCAGGGCCACGCCCAGCGCGATCGCGGAAGCCAGCCCCATGGACCCGACGGTCAGGAAATCCCTCTCGTGGCCCTCCCCGCGCCGCTCGCGGATCTCGAACACCTCGCGCGAGGTCTTGCCCGTGGTCGCCACGGAGACGGCCGCCGCCGGCAGGAGTTCCAGGAGCCATTCCAGCGCCTGCTCCCGCGTCAGCGAGCGGTCGGAAGCGGGGGCCACCGCGCGGCCTTCCACGATTCCGCTACGGACGATCAGGGCGACCGGGGCGCTGGCACGCAGGGCCAGGGCGCGCAGCTCGGCGATCACCGCGGCGGCGGGATCCGCCGCCGCGGGCAGATCGCGCCACGGGATCTCCAGGGCGTCGAGCAGCGGCCTCATCACCCGCCCCATTTTGACGTGCTGCGGCTCGTCCTTGCGCCCGGGCTGGCCGCGCCAGCCGATCATCAGGATCATGGGGATGGCATAAACCTCGGGATCCGCCAGCGAGGTCAGCGGGTTGACCGTGTTGCCCAGGCCGGCGTTCTGCATGTAGACGACCCCGACCTTCCCCGTCGCCAGGTGGTACCCGGCCGCGAGGGCCACGGCCTCGCCCTCGTTCGAGGCCGCGAGGTCCGTCAGCCCCTGCCCGTTGTTCGCGGACAGGAAAGCCATCCACGGCGCGAACGTGCTGTCCGGAACGCCGGTGAAGAAATCGAGCCCCTCGGCCCGGAACGCCGCCCAAAGTTCTTCGCAGGTCATCCTTCCGCCCCCGGGATCAGCGTCAGCACCTGCTTGATGGGCATGCAGACCTCGTCGGCCTCGCGGCAGCGGTGATGGCGCAGGATGGATTCCGCGGCCTTCCGCATGGCCGGGTAGGCGGCGCGGAGCAGGTGGTTGGCGTAGATCACGATCCGGACGCCGGCCTCCGCGAGCCGGTCCTCGGGCGTGTCGGCGTACGTGGTGGGCACGACGGCCAGCGGCGCGGGCGCGCCCATGGCCCGATAGCCCTCGCAGAAGCGCAGGATCTCGTCCGGCGTCTTCTCCTTGCTGTGAATGAGCAGGCCGTCGGCGCCCGCCTCCAGGTACGCCCGGGCGCGGCGCAAGGCGTCCTCCATGCCTTTTTTCAGGATCAGGCTCTCGATGCGGGCGATGATCATGAAATCGTCCGTCGCCTGCGCCCGCTTGCCCGCCGTGATCTTCCCGGCGAACATCTCCGCGGATTCCTGCTCCTGGGCCACGTCCGTGCCTAAGAGCGAGTTGCGCTTCGGGCCGGTCTTGTCCTCGATCACCACGGCCGACACGCCCTGCCTCTCCAGGGTGCGCACGAGGTAGACGAAGTGCTCGGCGAAGCCGCCGTTGTCCGCGTCCACGAGCATGGGCTTGGTCGTGACGTCCAGGATCTGCTCGATGGTCTGGAGGCGCGAGGTGAAGTCCACGACGCCGGTGTCGGGCTTGCCCTTCGAGGCGGAGTCGGTCAGGCTGCTTTCCCACATCGCATCGAACGAGCGCGCGGCCGTGCCCTCGCCGACCGAGACCTGCTCCACCAGCCGCGCCGTGAGCCCGTTATGGACCTCCAGCACGCGGACCAGGGGCTTGAGGTCGAGCAGCCGCCGCAGCTTGCGGCGGCGGACGTCCGGCGCGGAGCCGACCTGCAGCACCTCCCGGATCAGCGCCGTCGAGCTGACGTCCGGCGTGTATTCCGGCTCCACGAGCTCCCCTCCCCACTCCTTCAGCGCGGCCATCACGCGCGCGCGGGTCTCCCGCTGGACGCCCTCGCGCCAGTCGGTGCCGTGCACGACGATGTCGGGCTTCAGGGCCCGGAGATTCGGGACGTAGTCCAAGGTCTCCTGCGGCACCACGCGCGCGACGCCCTGGATGTTCTCGATGATCTGCTTGCGCTGTTCGTACGAAAGCAGCGGGACACGCTTGTAGGACGCGATGGCCTTGTCGGCCAGCAGGCCGACGGTCACCTCGCCGAGCTTCCGGGCCTCGCGGATGATGTTGATGTGCCCGTGATGAATCAGGTCGGCGCACATCCCGACATAAACTTGTTTCATCTCGACTCCCTTCCCGGCCTTCACGATGCCTTGTTCAGCCACTTCCGGTTGACGCGCGGCGAACACGCGCACAGCCGCATCAGCCATTCCTCGGCCCCGGGCGCGTCCGCCGGCGCGGCGCGCCAGGCCCCGCCCTCCCGCGCCAGGTATTCCAGCGCGTCCGTTTCCGAATGATAGAGCACTTTCCGCGATTCCGAAACCACGCCGTGGTAGTTGGGCGCGTACGGCGACGGGTGGGCTCCCGCCAGCGGGGCGGTTTCGACGAACGCCCACCGGTCCCCGGCCTCCTCGCGGAAAAACGACCGGCCGTCCGGCTCCAGCGCGTCGCCCGCCGGTTCGAGGCCGCAGGCGTCCAGCACGGTCGGCAGGAGGTCCACCGTGCGCAGCAGCCCGGCGCGACGGGCGCCCGGCGCGAATCCGGCGCCGAGGAAAAAGGCGAAGGTCCGGAGGGTGTAGTCGTTCAGGTAGGTCCCGTACATGCGCTCGCCCGGCCGCTCGCCGTAGCTGCAGCCGTGGTCGGAAAACACGACCAGCAAGCCGTCGCGGAAGAACCGCGCGCGGTCCAGGTCGTCCAGGAGCGCCGCCACGTAGTCGCCCATCTCGCGCGCGTACCCGCGGTATTCCCGCTCGTTGCGGGCGGGGTCGGCGTAGTAGAGCGATTCCTTCTCCCCGGGATAGACTTCGCGGAACTTCTGGATCAGCTCGGTATGCGTCTTGAGATTGTGCAGCGAGAGCAGGTACGGCCGGCCGGGCGCCCGCGCTTCGGCCAGCAGAGCGCGGTGCCGCTCGAACAGCCGGCCGCGGTGGTCGGGATGAAACTCGTCGTACTCCGTCACCCGTTCGTACCCCTGGCCGGGAATCGTGTTCCGGTTGTTGATGTCCACGGCGGTTTCATAGCCGGCGGCGCGGAGATACTGCGCCAGGGTGCGGCAGGCGTCCGCACGGAACTTCGCGGCGGAGAAGTAGGAGTCCACGCCGTTGCGCGGGCCGTAGACGCCCGTGAGGATCGCGTGCATGGAGGCCGTGGTGTACGGCGCGTACGTGACCATGTTCCCGCAGAAAAGGCCGCGCCGCTTGAGGCCGTCAAACACGGGGTGCGCGTCCAGCGCGTCTGCGCGCAGGCCGTCGAGCAGGATCAACACGATCTGCCGAGGGGCGGTCATTTGTATCCCAGTTGGCGGAGCACTTCGTTCGCCTCGCGAAGCTGCTCGGGCGACAATTGTTCCGCCGCGGAGCTCCTGCGGATGTACCGGCTGGAAAAGAAGGCCAGTTCGTTCGCCATCAGCCGCGCCACGCGGGGCCGCGCGGCGTAGACGTTCTTCTCCTCCCCCGGATCGTTCCGCACGTCGTACAGTTCCGGCTCCGATCCGAGCAGCTGGCGGTCGCGATCCTCGATCCGCCGGTAGGCGTCCTTCTCGCGCCCGCCGAACAGGACGTCCAGGGCCCGCCGGAACTGCTCCTTCCGGCCCTTGCGATTGTGCCACAAACGATAGAGCAGGCGGCGGATGCGCTGCCACGTCTCGCCGGGAGGACGCGAGAGCAGGACAGCCCGCTCCTCCGGGGGCACGGGGGTGATGAGCTTCCACCGGCGGTTGCGCACAGCGAGGCGCTGGTTCTCCGGCGCGGCCGGCATGAAGGTCTCGGCGTAGATCACAGTGTCGTCCGCCGCGTCCGGATTCCGCGCCTCAGCCAGGCGCGACCGGCCGTTGAGGCCGGCCGGCGCGGCGCATCCGAGCGCCTCGAGGAGCGTGGGCATCACGTCGGTGTTGGGAACAAGCGTGGAAACCCGCCGCCCGGCGAGACCCGGCAGGCCGTGCAGCACCAGGGGGACGCGAAGCTCACGGTCGTAGAGCCGCCGGCCGGACCCCCACACGCCGCGCTCGCCCAGGTGCACCCCGTGATCCGCCGTGAAGACCGTCAGCAGGTTCTCCGCCCGCCCGAGATCGCTCAACGCGGACAACAGGCGGGCCACCTGCCGGTCGGTATGGTTCAGTTCCCCGCCGTACAGGTAATTCAGGTGCGCGATGTCCTCCGGGCCGGGAACGAACTCGCCCAGCTTGATAGCTAGGCCTTCCTTTTCCGATCCGTCCGCGCGCCCGGCGTAGGCGGTCGGATGGCTTTCGCGCCAGTCGCGCGGGGGATCGTAGGGCGAGTGCGTGTCGAACAGGTGCAGGAACAGGAAGAACGGGCGGCCGGGATCGAGGCCGCGCAGCCATTGCAACGCGAGGCTTACGGCCGTCCCGGCATGGCGCGAGATCGTGCGCTCGTCCGGGTCGGCGCCCTTGATTCCCTTGGGCTCCTCGGGGCCGAAGGCGTCGTCGTAGAAATCGAAGCCGCGGTCCAGGCCGCGCGACCGGTCCATCGTGGCGCAGCTGATCACGGCGCCGGTCTGGTAGCCTTCCGCCCGGAGCCGCTCCGCCAGCGTCGGCACGCCGCGGGCGAGCACGGAGGTGTGCAGCCGCACGCCATGGACTTTCGGGAGGCAGCCGGTGAACAGGGTGCTCACGGACACGTTGGTCACGGGCGAGACGGTGAAGGCGTTCTCGAAAACGATCCCTTCCGCCGCCAGCCGGTCCACGACCGGGGAGTTGCCGCGCGTCGATCCGTAGCAGCCCAGTTGATCCGGCCGCAGGGCGTCGGGCAGCAGGATCAGCAGATTCCTTCTTTCCAGTTCAGCCATGACTCCGCCTCTTCACGCTGCCCCGCCCCGGCGCGCGGCCGGTGGAGAAAATAGGACCCGGCCGGGCCGCGCGCCAATACAAATCGCAATCCATCGCCGGCTTCCGCCCCCCGTTCAGCCCGGCCTCGGCGGCTGTTCCGGGCTCAAGGTCCAAAGGCATTCTTCCGGCATCCCGCCGGCCAGGCGGACTCGGAGCCGCTGGACTTTCTCGCGGCGGCCGTACCCGGGGGACATCTCGCCGTCCTCCACCCGGCCTTCCGCCTCGGGCCGCGAACAGGCGAGCCGGAGGACGCCGGAAGGCGCGACCAGGCGGAAGCCGGCCGCCCCGTCCCTCTCCGCGAGAACGCCCGGCGCCAGCGTGAAGTTCCAGGTCAGCGGTTCGCCCCCCGCCTTCGACCATCGGTCGTCCAGGATTACCCGGTCCGCCTCCACCTGGACGCGACGGCTACAGCGGAAAGTTCCGCCGGTCGTCGTTTCGACCCGGATCCCGGAGCGATCCTGTTCCGTGACGCGGCCCGGTCGATCGGGGCCGGGCAGGCGGAACAGGCCGGGCATGTCCGTCGGAAGGGGCCACGGCTCCCGGCCGCCGCGCGTCAGCGCGTTGTGCGCCGCCGCCGAGCGGAAACGATTGCGCGCCTCCGGATCCGGCGTGTAGAGGTACGTCCCGGGGTCGACGAACAAGCGGCTGCCCCGGAAGTTGATGACCACCGAGAGCGTATCGTTGTGCGCGTGGCTCCCGTAGCCGCATGGCCCGTAGCCGCCGAATTCCAGGCAGACCTCGAAGTCGCCGCGCCGCCGCACCCACCAGCCGCTGCGGGGAAAGAAGGCCTCCGACGGCCGGCTGAAATCGGCCCCTGGAAAAACCTGTTCCGCCAGCTGGAGCAGGATCTCGCCGCGGCCCCGGCGCGAGATGAAATCCAGCGGGATCACGCGCCCCCCGTCCTCGTCGCCGATCGGGAAGACATCGCCGCCGGCATCCAGGCACGCCGCGACCACGCGGGCCATCCGCTCCAGACGCCGGAGGAAGGCCGGGCGCAGCGATTCCCGCGCGAACAGCGCCAGCAGCAGCGCCATCTCCGTGACCAGCGCGTGGTAGGGCAGCGAGGATTCGTACAATCCCCCGTCCCGGTAGGTCTGGCGCAGCAGGGCCTTCTGCATCTCCGCGACGCCGAAGCGGCGCCACCGACGCCCATCCGCCGTGGCCGGAAAATGCAGCCCGATCACGGCGAGACCCAGGAGGTCGGCCAGATAATGATTGGACGACACCTTCCGCGCCTCGATCCGCTGCTCCACCACCTGTCCCGCCGTCCAGAGCCCGTCCAGCCAGCGGTCGCGGCCCACCCGCTCGCTGACGCCGCCCTCGAGGAGGGCGTCCGCGCAGGCCCAGTTGACCGCGCGCAGGGCCACCTCCATGGCGCAGATCCAGTTGGGCCCGCCGAGATCGCGGTTGTGCTCTTCCCAGAGGACGATTTTTTCCGCGATCTCGGCGGCCGCCGTCTCGCGGCGCCCCGAAGGCGTCCCCGCCGCCTGCAGCACGAAGGCGTACCCGCGGCTGAACTCCCACGGCAGCTTGATGTCGCCGGTCAGATCGCGCGCGCCGTTCGGCCCCGAGGCGGCGGCCAGGCTGGCGAGGTCCTCCGGATTCAACGGCCCGCCGGAGTGGCAGCGTCCAAGCAGGAACTCCTCGGAGAAATCCCGGTGGAACACGCGCGTCCACGGGTACGGCTCCGCCTGCCATTCGCAGGCTTCGAACCACCGGCGCAGCCCGTCCACCGGCAGGGCCGCACACCGGCCCTCGCCCGGCGGCCGGGGCCGGACGACAAGCGGAGGCTCCGCTCCCAGCTTCGACCGGATCTTCCGCCACAGGAAGGCCGGGTGCCGGGACCAGGGGCTCAACCAGAGGGCTTTAAGCAGGCAAGGTCGCATGGTCCGCGATGGCCTGGTCGAACAGGACCGCCAGACGGGCGAGAAAGACGTCCTTGTCGAAGCGGCGCACCTCGTCCTCGCGGAACGGCCACGGGCCGCCCTGCTCGCGGTGCGCCCGGAAGCGGGCCAGCGTCTCGCCCACCGCCTCCGCGTCGTGCGGGCAGCACAGGCCGGCGCCGGTCCGCTCAACGATCTCCGTGCCCTCGAAGGGCGGCGAGATGTACAGGATCGGCGTCCGCGCGCCCATGGCCTCGTAGATCTTGCCGGGGATATGGATTGTGTCCTGCGGCGCCTGGACGATCAGCGCGACATCGCTGCGCGTCAGCGTTTCGATCGCCTGCCGATGCGGCACGTGGCCGTAGTACTCGACAAACGGGCCCAGCCCCATGGCCTCCACCGTCTCCCGCAGGCGATCCACACCGATGATCTCGCCGAGCCACTGGAACCGGAACTGCCCCGGCCGTATCCCGGTCCGCTCCACGAAGCGCCGGAGCCCCTCGAGAAAGACGCCGGGCTGCCGGCTGAAGTAGAACTTGCCGACGTAGCTGACGGTCAGCGGCCGACCGGGCTCGCGCGGCGGGCGGGGCGGGTACTCGGCCGGATCGAAGAACCCGTAATCCACGCTGATCTCGGGACGCAGATCGGCGTACCGTGCGCGGAGATAGTCGGCCAGGCCCGTGCTGACGCACGTGATCCGGGTCGCGCGCCGGATCGCCGTCCGCTCCATCCGGGCGTGCAGCCACCGGTGCAGCGGCGTGGGCGCCTTCAGGTTGTCGTAGAAATTGGACGTCCAGAGGTCCCGGTACTCCACGACGCAGGGAAGCCCGAACTCCGCCGCGACCCGCGTGGCCACCCGCATGTCCGTGCGCGGCGCGAGCGATGCGTACACGGCGTCCACGCGTTCGCGCCGCAGGACCTCGCGCGCCGCCCGGAGCGCGGCCGGGCCCCAGAGCATCTGCGGGTCGGGCACAAGCAGCCACTGCTTGATCCACGTGCTGAAACCCGTCCGCATCGACACCAGGTCCTTCGGCCCGGCCGCCGGGGCCGGCGCGAACGAGCCCTCGCGGCCGCGCAGCCGGCGGTACGCCTTCGCCAGGTCAAGCCCCCGGACGGGCACGAGTTCGTAGTCGTCCGACGCCGGCCACTGGTCGCGGTTCCGGTCGTGGGTGACGATGACGGGCTTATAGCCGTGCCGGTGCAGATTGCGCAGCGCGCGGCGGACGCGGATGTCCCCCATGGAACTCCCGCCCATGAAGAAGTACGCGCTGACGAGGACCTTCTTCATGCCTGCGCGGCGTCCAGCACGTCCCGCACCCGCGCCTCGCGGCCGGATTCAAGGCTCTGCTGCGCGGCCAGGGTCAGGGCGGACGAATAGAGCAGGTCTTCGAAGGAGATCGGCGGCGGCCCGCCCCGGCGCGCGGAATCCAGGAACGCCTGCACCAGGGCCGCCTGCCCCTTGTCCTGCTGCGGGAGCTTTTCGCGGAGCGCCCGGGCCGGCCCGTACCACTCCGCCCGGCGGAAATCGTCGAGCCGCGCGACGCCCGGGCCGGCCAGGATCTCGAGGTGCTCCTTCGGCAGCAGCGGCGAGCCCTGCGCGCTGTATGCGAGGGAGGCGACGCTGCCGTTGTCGAAGCTCACGAGGGCGGCGAAATTCGCGGTGGGCAGCAGGTCGGCGCGATCGCCCTTCAGCGCGCGCGTGACCACGGAGACCGGCCGGCCGCCGGCCAGGCAGCAGGCCAGGTCGAAGAAGTGGCAGCCCTCGCCCACGAGCCGCCCGCCGCCGATCTTCGGATCCTGCGTCCAGTGGCGGGCCGGCGCCGGGCCGGCGTTCACCCGGCACTGGATCATGACCGGCCCGGCCTCGCCGAGGCGCGCCCGGATGAACTGCGTGAGCGGGCTGAAGCGCCGGTTGAACCCGACCACCAGGCGGGCTTCCGGGCCCGCGCGCACGGCGGCCGCCACCGCGCGCAATTCCTCGACGGTCAGCGCGAGGGGTTTCTCCACCCAGACCTGCTTGCCCGCCTTCAGGCCTTCGAGGACGAGCGAGGCATGGGAATCGTGCCGCGTCGTGATGAACACGACCTGCGTGTCGGCATCGCCGAGGACCTCCGCGGCGCCGGCCGCCGCGAAGGCGAAACCGAAGTCCCGGGCCGCGGCGGCGCTCGCGTCGACGCGCTGGTCGGCCACGCCGCGCAACCGCGCGTTTCCGTTCCGGCTGACGACCGGGAGGAGCATGGCCCTCGCGTAGGAGCCGGCCCCGATGAAGCCGACGCCCAGCGCGCCCGGCGCCGCGCGGGGCGCCGCGGGCCGGTCCACCCTCGGCGCGCGGGGAGCGGGCGCCTCGGGATACTGGAGCACGATCCCCACCCGCTCTTCCGCCCTGTTCTTCAGCGCGTCGTAGGCGCGCAGGGCGTCGGCGAAGGCGAACCGGTGCGTGGTCAGGTTTTCCGGCCGGATTTTTCCCTCCTGCGCGAGCTGGAGGAAGGCTTCCATGTTGCGCTGCTCGGTGAAGCGGACGTACTCCGCCGGATAGTCGAGCCCGCCCTCCTCGTAGGTCGGGTCGTAGCGGCCGGGACCGTAGGAGCGCGACAGGCAAAAGGACAGCTCCTTTTCAAAAAAGAGCTGGCGCGGGATGTCCATCCCCGTGGAGCCGACCATGACGACGCGCCCGCGCGAACGGGCCAGCCGGCCGGCCAGTTGGACCGGCTCGCTGCCGGACGCGGCGGCGGCGATGATGACCGCGTCCGCGCCCAGCCCGCGCGTCATGCGCAACACGGCCTGGCCCGCCCCGGCCGGGTCGGCCGTCTCGTCGCAGCCCGCCGTCCGGCCCCACTTCCGCGCGTTCTCGGCCGGGTCCACGCCGGCGACCCGGCAGCCCGCGGCCTTGAGCAGCTGGACGGTGAGCAGGCCGACCAAGCCCAGCCCGATCACGGTCACGCCCTCGCCGAGCGCCACGGCGGCCTGCCGCACGCCCTGCATCGCGATGGCGCCGAGCGTCGTGTAGGCCGCGGCTTCCAGCGACACGCCCTCCGGCACGGGCGCGCAGAGATTCTGCGGGACGCAGGCGTACTCCGCATGCACCGCGTAGCCCACGCCCGCGCAGGCCACCGGGGCGCCCGGCGGGAAGCGGTCCACGCCGGCGCCCGCCCGCTCCACGACGCCCGCGCAGCTGTAACCCAGCGGCGCGTAACCGGTCTTCTTCGCGCCGACCTTTTTCATCAGCGCGGACAGCCCCTGATCGCGGAGCATCCGAAAGGCGCGGCCGATGAGCTCCGGCCGTTCCGAGACCTTCTGCAGCGCCCCGGCCTGGGCCGCCGCCAGTTGCGCGCTCTCCGTGCCGGCGCTGATGATGGATGCCGCGTTGCGCACGAGCACGAAGCCGGACGGCGCCTCCGGCACGGGCACCTCGACCACCGTCACCGCCGCTTGCGTCAGGTCCTGCAGCACCTGTTTCATGGGGCCTCCGCGTTGGACGCTATCTCTATGTGGCCTTTCCATTCCGAGTGAGGCTGGAAATTCAGGCGCGGATCGATGTCCCGCGCGCTGAAGTACTCCGCGCCCGGCGCAACCCGCTCTCCTTGCGCGACGCGAATTTCCTCCGGCGCGGAAAAACCGAAGTTCCGGCGGCGGTCTTTCAGCACGTCGAACTGCCGTATCCGGGCCGGGTCGAAGCCCATGAGCCGGCTGGCGACCAGGTCCACGGCCAGCGGATTCTCCCCGCCCACGAGGCACCCGCTGGGCCGGGCGGTCGGCGCCAGCGGCCCGTCGCCTTCCCCTCCGACGATCCCGTCCACCAGGCAGAACATCCGGCGCTGGACGCGATCCCGCAGCACGCCGTCGCGGTCCGCGAAGAAGAGGATCCGGGCCATGTCCGAGGTCATGCGCCAGGCCGAATCGTTCCGGTGCCAGTTCCCGGCGTCCACGATCGGCTCGCCGGCCGTCGCGCCCACGAAGGGCCGAAAGAGGCGGCGCCAGACCCCGCGCGCGGCGGCGTAGACCGCGTCGCCCCACGCGGTCTGCCGCGCCAGCGCCCGGTCGAAGAGCCAGCGCTGGACGCGCACCTTCAGCCGGACGCCGGCCGCCAGGGCGTCGGGCGCCTGGTCGCCCCCGGTGCGCGGCGTGCCCAGCCGGTAATGGATCAGGTAGTTCTTGTTCGTGTTGATTCCCACGAGCCCCTTGAGGTTCAGGGTGACGCCCACCTTCTTGTGCGTCTTGAGCTTCGGCACGGAGATCAGCGCGTCGGCCCGGAGGACGGTGTTGGAAATGCAGTACTCGTGGGTCTCGCCGTGGTGGTGGCGGATGGTTTCCCGCCGGTCGTAATCGGCGCCGTAGTACCGCGCGCTGTCCATCCCGTAGAACGCGCTTTCCCGGCCGAGGTTGATGACGGTGCTGCCCGCCGGATCGCCGGGGAGCGGCTTGCGGTTGTGCGCGTAGGCAGGCTTCCGGTTGTCCACCAGGGCGAAATTCCGAAGATCGCAGATCTCGAGCGGGAAGCCCGCCGCCCGGCGGTAGAAATCCGCGACGGCGTCCAGGCGCAGGGCCCGCATGAGTTCGTCCCAGTCGCAGCCCATCTCCGGCGCGTCCGCGATCACCAGGCGGCCCCGGCCGCGCAGGGCGATGAAGCAGTAGTCCGCGAGGGCCCGCAGGACGGAGGGATGCGTGACGACGGCGAAGAGATCGCCCCCCCCGAGGTTCCGGCTGATCACGAAATTCGGCTTGAGGACCACCGTGTCGCCCGGCCGGACGATCGCCCCCAGCGGATTCCAATCCGGCGAGCCCGCGTGGGCCTCGTCCATCCCCAGCCGCATCAGCAGCCGGCGCACCGCCGCGTACACCGGGTTCGGCCCCGCCGTGTCCGGGAAGGGCGCTTCCGGATACCGCTCGCCGGGATGGAAGGGCGGCTCGTCCGGGTAGGAGGGCGTCGTCTGTTCGACGGCTACGAGGGGCATGGGCGGCTCCCGCGGCGGCCGTCCGGGTGGTCGCCCGGCGGCGGCAGGCGCGACACGATCCATTTGAATTTCCCGGAGCGGTCGCGCTCCAGGTCCCGGCAGGCCTCGAAGGAGACCCGCATCTCCTCGCCCAGCAGCTTGTGCATGCCGTGGCGGAGATGCTCCTGCTCCCGGCGGAGGTCCTCCGTCGCCGCGCCGGGCGCGGAGGTGAACTGCAGGACAAGCTCGCCGGGGGCGGTCTGCACGATGCGCGTTTCGCGGATCGCCTTCAGGCCCTTGAACGGGTACGTGATGATGGCCGGCCCGATCCAACCCCGCGCCGGGCTGTACACGTAATCCTCCTGCCGCCCGACCAGTTCCTCGACCAGCGGCCGGTACGGGCGGCGGCAATCCGGGCAGGCGTCGGCGGACACGCCGCGCACGGTATCGGTCATGCGGTAGCGGATGAAGGGCGACACGTCGTTGTGCAGGTTGGTGGCCATCACCTCGCCGGTGTCCGGCGAGACCTCGAGGAAGCCGTAGGGCGACAGGACGTGGTACGCGGGCCGGCGCTCGCACCAGCCGGCCAGGATGGCGCGCTCCGCGCAACCGTAGTGCGCAAAGAGCCGGGCGTCGGGGAACGCCTCGCGGATCGCGGCCAGCTGCCAGTCATACACCACCTCGGAGGCGAGCAGGATGGCGCGGGGTTGCGGGAAATCCAGCGCCTCGTGGCGGATCGTCGAGGCCAGCAGGCTCAAGGCGCTCGGGTAGCCGTGGAAGAACTCGGCGCGGCACCGGCGGATCTCCGCGGCGTAGCGCTCCAGGCGCGCGCGGTCGAACCCCAGGATGGCGAACCGCACCGTGTTGGAGTGCGGGCGGCGATCCACGCCGGCGGGGTCCAGCGTCAGCCCCCGGAAGGTGGCCCGGACGCTGTGCGCCGGATCGTAGCCGACGCGCTTCCACTGGTGGCAGATGCTCGCCCACTCGCGCCAACGGTCGCCGGGCGGATGCAGGAATTGCAGCGCCATGCCCGTCGTCCCGGAAGTGCAGCCGCGCTCGGCCTTCGCCGCCCGGTCGCGGCAGGGCCAGCGATCCATGTTCTCGCGCAGCTCGCGGCGGGTCGTCGCCGGCACCGCGGCGGAGAAATCGGCGAGCGAGCGGATGTCGTCCGGCCGGACATCCTTGAGCTTTTCCGCGTAGAACGGGCTGCCGGCCCTGGCGCTCGACAGCAGGCGGCGGATGCGCTCGAGCTGGTACGCCTCCATCCGCTCGACGGGCCAGGTCTCCGCGTCCTCGTAGAACGCGTACCACTTCCAGAAGGCGGCGGGCCAACGCCGCCGCGCCGGCACCAGGCTGTACAGGCGCGACAGGAACTCGCGAACGGCCGGGCTTCCCTTCATGCGGTCACCAGGCCTTGCAGCACGGGGATGATGCGCGAGGCCGCGCGCCCGTCCCAGCCCTCGATGCGCGGGCGGGGGCCGGGCGGCTGCGCGAGGGCGCGGCGCGCCTCCTCCAGCAGCCGTCCGCCGCGGGGAGGAACCAGCCGGTTCGTGCCGGCGGTGATCGTGACCGGTCGCTCCGTGTTCTCGCGCAGCGTCAGACACGGAATGCCAAGGTAGCTGGTCTCCTCCTGGATGCCGCCCGAGTCGGTGACGACCAGGCCGGCTTCCGTCTCGAGGCGCAGGAAATCCAGGTATCCCAGCGGATCCAGGCAGCGGAATCCCGCGCGGGCGGGGGCGACGCCGTTTGACTCCATGACCTTGCGGGTCCGCGGATGCACCGGGAACACGACCGGGCGGTCGGCGGAGAGCGCCTCCAGCGCCCCGAGAATCGCCCGGAGAGGGCCGGGATCGTCCACGTTGCTCGGGCGATGCAGCGTGACCAGGACGTAGGCTCGCGGGGCCAGCCCCAGCGTCTCCACGATCTTCGACTCCGGAAGCCGCGGCAGCGCGGCCTCCAGGCTGTCCATCATCACGTTGCCGACAAAATGGATCCGCTCCTCCGGGATGCCTTCGCGCCGGAGGTTGTCGACCGCGTCGCGGCAGCTGGCCAGGAGGCAGTCCGCCACGGCGTCGGTCACGACCCGGTTGATTTCCTCGGGCATCGCGCGGTCGCCGCTGCGCAGGCCGGCCTCGACGTGGGCCACCGGGATGCCCATCTTGACCGCCACCAGCGCGCCCGCCATCGTGGAATTGACGTCGCCGACCACCACGAGCGCCGCGGGGCGCTCCCGCCCGAGGACCGGTTCCAACGCCTGCATGATCCGGCCGGTCTGGGCCGCGTGCGAGCCGGCGCCGACGCCGAGCGCATGGTCCGGCGGGTCCATCGCGAGGTTCCGGAAGAACACGTCGGACATGCTGGCGTCGTAGTGCTGGCCCGTATGGATCAGCAGCGGGCGCAGGACCGAGCCCGGCGCTTTCATCTCCCGCCACAGCGGGAAGACCTTCATGTAGTTCGGCCGGGCCCCGTAGAGCAGCGCGATTTTCTTCGCGGCATTCATGGCTTTTCTCCCCACCCGAGGACCTGCTCGTACAGGTCCAGGTGCGCCCGGGCCACGGCCGCGGGCTCGTTGAGCCGGGCCACTTTCTCGCGGCCGGCGGCGCCGAACCGCCGGCACAGTTCGGCGTTGTCCAGCAGTTTCCGCATGGCGTCCGCCAGGCCGGCGGCGTCGTCCACGCCCGACAGAAACCCGTCCACCCCGTCGGCAATCATGTCCGGGATGCCGCCGGTGCGGGTGCCCGCCACCGGCAGCCCGGCGGCGTGCGCTTCCATGATCACGTTGGGCGAGGTGTCCATGCGGGACCCCACGACGACGAGCCGCGCCCGCCCCATCAGTTCGCGGATTCGCTCCGCCGGAAGATGGCCGGGAAATTCCACGCGGTCGGCCACGCCCAGCCGGCGCGCGAGGCCCGGGTAGTCGTCCGCGTCGCCGATCCAGCCCGACATCACGAGGCGGGCCTCCGGATCGCCCAGCGCGGCGAAGGCCTTCAGCACCGTCTCCGTGCCCTTGATCCGGCTCAACGCGCCGGGGCAGAGGACCAGTTTTTCCGCATGCGTGGGGCGGACGTCGAAAAAGGCCGGCGGGCAGATGTTCGGGATCACGGCGATGCGTCCGCCGGGGCTCACCTTCCGCGCCCACCGCTCCGAGAAAGCGGTGTTGGCGACGATCCCCGCAGCGCGGCGGACGGCGCGCCGCTCCAGCGCCCGCCACAGGGCCGTCTTCCACGGCGGCCAGGGCACGTACGGCTGCAGCTGGTCCACGATGCCCTGGATCTTCAGCACGGCGGGGGCGAAGGCTCCGACGGCGATCAGGCCGTGCGCCTGCTCCGTGCCGAACCCGTGCACGACGTCGGGGCGCAGGGCCGCGAGCACCCGGCGCAGCCGGCGGATGCCGGGCAGGAACAGGTGCCAGGGATCGGTGCGGCCGGGCTCGGCCTTGCGGAGGTAGGTCACGTCCAGACCGTCCACGCGGGCGTGGTAATCCCGGACCAGCCGGCGGCTCTCCGCGACCACCTCGACGCGCACGCCCTCCATCCCGGCCAGCGCCACGGCCAGGCGGCGCACCCAGCCCGCCGGGTGTTCCGGCCGGTCGCGGCAGGACGGCCGTATCGCCTCGGGCGGCACGGCGCCCTGGAGCGGAAAGGCCGCCACCAGGACCACGTGTAGGGGACGTTGCTTTGTCATGCTGTCTTCCACAAGCGGTGGCGGACCCGCCGCACGAGCTCGGCGCGCATCTCGCGCGGGACGAACAGGTATACCAGCAGGTACCAGCCCGCCCCGGCGGCCGCCAGGCGCAGGAGCGTGTCCGCCGCCCCGCCCAGCCCGGCCGGCACAAGGCCCGGCCAGGCCGAGAAGAGGATCGACGCCAGGATCGAGAAGGCCATCGAGCCGCGCAGCACGCCGTAGTGGTAAGGGATCCGGAAGCAGCGTTGGGACAGGGCCAGCGCGATTTCCGCCGTCACGAGCGAACCGGCCAGCAGCGTCCAGGCCGCGGTCGGCAGGCCGCCCGCGCCGATCCAGAGCCACAGCGGCAGCAGGTTGGCGGCGAGCCCGGCGACGAACGCGATCACGCCCCAGTAGGTCTGGCGCACGACGTTCATCCCCATCATCAGCACCTGCAGCGAACCGAGCCAGAGGTTGGCCATGGCGATACCGGCCACCAGCCGCCCGGCCTCGGCATAGCTCGCGGGCGCGAGCACGCGCACGAACAGGTCGCCCAGCGCGCCGAGCAACCCGCAGGCCAGCGTCATGCCCAGCAGGTAGGCGTCCAGGGCCCGGGCGTACACGCCGGGCGCCTCCGGCTTGCCGATCAGCTCCGTCGCCAGCGGGTCCCACGCAAGCCGCAGGGCCCAGATGGCGACCATCAGCGGCGAGGCCAGCCGGTTGGCCAGCCCGTAGACGCCGACGCCGGCCAGGGAGAGCGCGCCGAGGAGGATGAACCGGTTCCCGTAGTTCTGGATCCAGTTGACCAGCGTGTTGGGGACCGTCGGCACCGAGTAGACCAGGATGCGGCCGGCCTCGGCTCGGCTCCAGCCGCGGAAGCTCCCCGAGAAGCGCGTCACCAGGCCCACCGTCGCCCAGAGGATCTTCGAGAGCGCCATGCCCCAGAGGATGCCCCGGACGCCGAGGCGCAGGACGCAGACGCCGGTCACGCTGAACGCGGTCGTGCACAGCACGTCGCCGAGCGCCATGACCGCGTACTGGTAGGGCCGCCCCTCGTACCGCAGGAGCAGCAGCCACAGCACCAGCCACTGGCTCGGCAGCAGCCCGACGAAGAGGGGCGCCGCCTCGCGCCAGGTCAGCCCGCCCCGGCCGACGAACCAGAATTGGAACGCCGCCAGGCCCAGCACGCCCACGACGGCCACGCCCAGCGTGTAGAGGCGGATCCCCGTGCCCACGAGGGTCGCCAGCGTCCCCGCCTTCCGGGCCTCGTAGTAGCCGCGCGCGATCCCCGACTCCACCTGCATCCCGCCGAGCAGCACCATGATGGAGGACGCGATCGTCAGCAGGTCCAGCAGACCGAAGTCCGCCGGCGCCAGCATCCGCGTGTAGATGGGCACCAGCAGGAAACCGATGAACCGGCTGACCACGCCGGACAGGCCGTAGACGAACGTGTCGCGGAACATCCGGCGCAGGATCACGCGGCCTCCCGAGGCGCCACGCGGTAGAGGACGTGGCGCGGCGACTCCTGCAGCACCGCGGCCTCCAGCCCGCCCCCCAGCGTCCCGCCGGCGTGCCGGTCGATGAGGCAGTAGTTCACGCCGTAGCGCCGCACGAGGCGTTCGACCGCGTCCGTCTTGATGAACGGGTAATCCTCCATCAACTCGGCGATCGGAATGCCGCCGATCTCCCGGACCGTCGGCCAGAAGAAGACGAACCGCCAGTCCGCGTTGAGCAGGTACTTGCCCCACTCGCCGTTGTTGCTCGTGAAGCGCACGGGCCGCCCGCCGGCGTCCTGCTCCACGCGCGCGCGGACGCCGCGGAGAAACTCCTGGAGCTCGTCCGTCGCCGCCGCCTTCTTCTTCCGGAAGACATTCATGTACGGCTGCAGGTTGGACAGGGCCACCTGTCCCGCGGCGCAGACGGCGACCAGCGCGAAGCCGCCGACGCGGTACAGGAAGTCCGCGCCCAGCGCCGTGGCGAACGGCATGGCCATCTCCACGTATCGCTCGGGCGAGCCCAGGAACCGGGTACGCCGGAAGGACGTCGCCAGGAACAGGATCAGCGAGGCGGCCGCCATCCGGCCCGAGAACAGGTCCAGGGCGGTCGCTCCGCCCGGCAGCATCGCCCAGGCTGCGCCCGCGCAAAGGGCCAGGGGCTGGAAGACAACGAGGATCGCCACCGAATTTTCATAGGCGTACCAGGCGGCCCGCGAGCGTTTCTCCCTCCACTTCGAAGGGATCTCCCGCACCCAGTCGCCCCACAGGCTGGGCCGGCGCAGGAGGATGAAGCGCTCCGCCAGCGTGTCCGCGTACAGGGACCAGAACCCGAGAAGCTGACGGAAATAATGGCCCGCGTACCGGGGGTGGAGCGCGGTGAACAGCAACAGGCCCGCGAGGCCCGCGCCCGCCATGACCGGCGACCGGAACAGCGCCAGGAAAACGGCGGCGAAGAGCAGGAGCGATTGAAAGGCGAAGATGTTGCAGCCGATGATCAGCCAGGCAAGGCCCGCGGCCGCCGCGAACCAAGCCCAGGACGCGGCCTGCCCGGCCTGGTAGCAGGCGATGGAAAAGAGCAGGAACAGCAGCAGGCCGAGCCCGCGCGTGTTGAGCCCGTAGTTACGGACGTTGGTCGAATGCTGGAACTGCGGCGTGAAGGCCAGCAGCAGGATGTTGGCGCCCCACGGGACCGGGGAACCGGCCGACTCGGACGCCAGGAAGACCGCGAACACGGCCAGCGACAGCGCGCTGAACAGGGGGTTCAGGATCCGCGAGAGCAGCGCGAGCATCCCGGGCCCGCCGGCCCACGAAAGCACCCAGTGAAAATACTGGGGGTCGACCGTCGGCGTGCGGTTCAGGAAGTTCGGGAAGTCGTACAGGAGCCGGCGACCGCCCCGGCGCAGCAGGTCCACGTAATAGACGTAGAAATGGTGGTCGCTCCCGGTCCCCGCCATGCGATGCACGATGAAGCTCTGCCAGGCGAAATAGGCCGCCAGGCCGAGCGTCAGCCACAGGACGCCGCCCCAGGTCAAGCGGCCCCCTCCAGCGCCCGGCCCAGTTCGGCGCGGTCCGGAAAATTCACCAGCACGCCCAGCCCCTTTTTCTGGTAGACCACCAGGCTGCCCAGCGCCACCGCCGAGGCGTGGCCCTCGCGCACCACGGCCCCGATGTCCGCCACGCTCCCCGCCCCGCCGTGCGCGATCACCGGGATGCTTACGGCGTCCGCGACCCGGCGGACCAGGTCGACGTCGAAGCCGTTCCACGTGCCCTCGCGGTCGATCGCCGTCAGCAGGATTTCCCCGGCGCCGAGCCCCTCGACCTCGCGGGCCCAGTCCACCGGGTCGCGCCGGTGCTCCTCGGTCCCGGACTTCCCGCAGACGTGGTACCGGCCCAGCAAGCGGCGGCGCACGTCGACCGCGACGATCACGCTCTGGCTCCCGAAGGCGCGGGAGAGCTCCGTGACGAGGGCGGGCCGCTCGAACGGGGCGGTGTTCAGCACGACCTTCTCGAACCCGATCTGGAAGATCCGCTCCGCGGCCGCCGTGTCCCGGAGGCCGCCTCCGTACGCCAGCGGCATGAAGCATTCGTTGGTGATCTCCTGCAGGATCTTGTAGTTCGGCCCCCGCCCCTCGCGGCTGGCGGTGATGTCGAGGAACGTCATCTCGTCCACCTCGAGCTCGTTGAAGATGCGGCAGGTGTTCAGCGGGTCGCCGATGTAGCCGAACTGGTCGAACTTCACGGTCTTGACGAGCGACTCGCCGCGCAGCAGCAGGCAGGGGATGACGCGGGTGCGAAGCATGGGGTCAAATCCGGGCGAAGTTCGCCAGCAGCTTCATGCCGAAGCGGTGGCTCTTCTCGGGGTGGAACTGCACGCCGTACACGTTGCCGCTTCGGATCGCGGCGTCGAACTCCACGCCATGCCGGGCCTTCAGGATCGAGTGCTCCGGCGCGTCCACGACGGCGTGGTAGGAGTGGACGAAGTAGAACCGCTCGTCGCCGTCGAAGCCCTCCGTCAGCGGGCTCGGCGTGGAGACCCGCACGGCGTTCCAGCCCATGTGCGGGATTTTCAGCGGCGATCCCTCCGGCGGGCGGAAACGGACGGTCACGGCAGGCACCCACCCAAGGCCCGGCAGGGTCCCCTCCTCGCTCGACCGCGTCAGGAGCTGCATCCCGAGGCAGATGCCCAGCACGGGCACGCGCTCGCCCAGCGCCTTCTCGTCCAGCACGCGCCGCAGTTCCGTGCCCTGCAGGCGCTCCATCGCGCGGTCGAAATGCCCGACGCCGGGCAGGATCAGCTTCTTCGCGCGGGCGACCGCGCCCGGCTCGGACGCGATCTCCGACGGCACGCCGATGCGCTTCAGCATGTTCGCGATCGAGCCGAGGTTGCCGAGCCCGTAGTTGACGATCGTGATCATCAGGCCGTGCTTTTCCGGCAGTACTTCAGGTAGAAGCTCATCGGCACGAGGTTCGACTTCGCCAGCAGGTAGAACAGCGGGCGCAGCCGCTCGAAGCGCCTCTTGTAGGTCGGGTAGTCGCGGAACGTCTTCGGCGGCAGGGCCATGACCCGGTCGAATTCCGCGTCCGTCAGTTCCAGCCGCTTCTTGAAGTAGGGCAGCAGGTCCGGCTCCATGTACGGCGGCGCCGCGTAGATGCGCAGGGCCTCGTCCCGGCTCATGATCCCCGCGCGCACCGAGGCGGACAGGCTGTTGTTCCGGTTGTCGATCCCGAACTTGACGGGGTTGTAGTAGCTGTGGTGGAAGGCCGTGATGCGGTTCTCCAGGTGGTGCCCGCCGTAGTACTGCCAGTCGAACTCGCGCTCGAGGAATTCGCGCGCGTCCGACTTGGAATAGGCGATGTACCACAGCGGCCGGACCTTCCGGATGCGCTTGAAGAGCGTCCATTTCATGAAGGCGGCGAAGGGCATGTTCGGATAGGTCCGCATCGGCAGCCGGCCGAACCGGCGGTGCACCGAGGCGATGTACTGCCCGTCCATGTACAGCGCGCCCAGCGGCGAAACGCCCTCGGCGACGAAGGAATGCCCCTCGAGGATATACCGGACCCCGTACTTCGACGCCGCGCGGTACAGCGTCTCCGCCAGCGCGATGTCGGTCGCGGAATCGAGGTCCGGCACGCTCGCGAGGAAGAAGGAGCGGATGATGTCGTCCGCCTCCTTGTTGTCGATGACGTGCGTGTACAGGTCCACCTTGAGCCGGCCGAGCACCTTGCGGATGTTCTCGGTCGCGATCGCGGTGTTCCAGGTGTTGTCGTAGTGCGCCGCCAGCGGGCGCAGGCCCCACTCGAGGGCCTTGGCGACCAGGTAGGAGGAGTCCGTGCCGCCGCTCACGCCGACGACGCAGTCGTAGGGCTTCCCCTTCCCCGCCCGCCGGATCTCCTCGACGATGGCCATCAGCCGGCGCTCGCCCGCCGGCGTGCCGGTCTCGTACTGCGCCTTCAGGCCGTCCACCATGCGGCAGAACGAGCAGACGCCGCCGGCGTCGAATTCGATCCCCCGCACGCCCTCGTCGTAGATGCAGCGCGCGCAGACCTTGCGGGCGGACAGGTCCGTGCCTTTCAGGGTGAGGGTCATCGGGGGCGGCCGCGGGATCAGGGCAGGTAGGCCCGCAGGAAGTGCTCGAGGCTCAACAGCGACCAGATGAACAGCCGCCGGTTCACGTGGCCGGCCAGGTGCTCCTCGATCAGCGCGCGCGCCACCGCCGGGTCGAACAGGTCGTAAATCCTTGCGCGGGGGCTGAGGAGCAGTTTTTTCACGTACTCGATGCTCTCGCCCTTGAACCAGCTCGCGTCGGGCGCCGAGAAGCCCTGCTTCTCCGCCTCCGCGATCTCCGTCGGGATGTGACGCTTCATCACCTGCCGCAGCAGCACCTTCCCGTCGCTGGTCCGGCGGTAGTAGCGCGCCAGGTCGTTCTCGTCGGCCCGCAGGACGTTGTCCAGGTTGGCCAGCTTGAGGCGGATCGGCAGCCGCATGGCGAAGTCCACCAGGTCGTTGTCGAGGAACGGCACGCGGGTCTCCAGGCTGTGCGCCATGCTCAACTTGTCCTCCACCACCAGGAGCCCGTGCAGGAACGTGCGCGCCTCGAAGCAGAGCGAGTGGTTGATGTAGTCCTCGGGCGCCTCGAGCTTGTGCTCGTGCTTGCGGAACACGTCGCGGAAGATGTCCCTCGTCCAGACGTCCCGGACCTGGTCCTTGATCGGGGCGAACAGGGCCCACAGCGTGGAGTTGTCGATCAGCCGCTGCCAGTAGAGGTAGTACTTGTCGACGTAATCCTCGAACCCGGACCCGCCGACGGCGCGGTAGTACCGCCACGGGTAGCCGCCGAACAGCTCGTCGCCGCCGCCGCCCGACAGGACCACCTTGACGAACTTGCCCGCGAGCTGCGCGGCGTAGTAGTTCGGGTAGCTCTGGCCGACGCGCGGCTCCTCGAGGTGCCAGGCGAACTTCGGGAAGATGCGCTCCATGTCGCCCGCCTTCAGGACCATCTCGTAGTGCTCGGTCTTGAAGGTGTACGACATCAGCTCGGCCTTCTCCCGCTCGTCGAACGACAGCTCCATGCCCGAGGCCGAGTGCAGGTCGAACCCGCACGTGAAGGTCTTCATGTACGGGTAGGTCTGCGCGGCGATCGCGGTGATCGAGCCCGAGTCCATGCCGCCGCTCAGGTAGCTGCCCAGTTCGACGTCCGTCACGAGCTGCCGGCTGACCGCCTGCCGGAACAGCCGGTCCAGCTCCTCGCGGTACTCCTCGTCGGACGCCTGCTCCGCCGGCTCCTGGAAATGGAAGTCCCAGAAGCGGGTCAGCCGGAGCGGCGCCGCGGGATCCTTGAAGTCCAGCGTCGCATAGTGCCCCGCGGGCAGGAGCCGGATGTCCTCCAGCAGCGTGCGGTCGGTGAAGATGTTCTGGAACGTGAAGTATTCCAGCAGCGCGGCCTTGTCCAGCCGCCGCTCGAAGGCCGGGTTCGCCAGGATCGCCTTCTGCTCGGAGCCGAACGCGAAGACGCCGCCCTGCTCGGCGTAGTAGAGGGGCTTGATGCCGAACCGGTCGCGCGCGAGCAGCAGCGTCCGTTCCTTCCGGTCCCAGAACGCCAGGGCGAACATCCCGTTGAACCGGTCGAAGGCCTTGACGCCCCACGCCGCCAGGGCCAGCAGCACCACCTCGCCGTCCGTCCGCGAGCGGAACCAGTAGCCGGCGGACTCCAGCTCCGCGCGCAGCTCGCGGAAGTTGTACACCTCGCCGTTGTAGATCAGCACGTGCCGCTGGTCGGCGGAGATCATCGGCTGGTGGCCGGCCGGGGAGAGGTCGATGATCGCCAGCCGGCGGTGGCCGAGGCCGACGCCCCCCTCGATCCAGTGCCCCTCGCCGTCCGGCCCGCGATGCGCGAGCGCGTCGGTCATCCGCTGCAGGATGGCCGGCGACGCGGGCGCGCCGTTCCGATGCAAAATGCCTGCGATGCCGCACATGGTGAAACCCCCGTCAGCGACGAACCGCCCGCACTGAAAACCCGCTCTCCTCCTCGTGGAACCGCGCGATCTCCAGCCCCGCCTCCGCGCACCAGGCCCGCACCTCCTCCGCCGTCTGCCGGTGCGCGTACCGGGGCCGGTACCAGTCGAAGTTGACGTGCACGTTCTCCTCGAACGACAGCTTCGCGTTCCAGTACATCTTGACCACGTCGTAGTACAGCAGCCGCTGGATGTCGTACGCGCCGGCCCGGATGCCCAGCAGCGGCACGTCCTCCGGCACGGTCACGCTCGCCTTCAGCTCCGCCAGCGCCTGCCCGAACCGCGTCAGCGAGCGCATGGCCTCCCAGGCCTGCTCGTCCGTCAGCGGCGCGATCTGCCCGCGGATGTAGTCGTCCGCGTACTCCCGCAGCGGGGCCTTCTTGCGGTACACGTAGAACAGGAACTCCCCGCCGCGCGCCACCACCCGCGCCGCCGAGAGCAGCGCCGCCCGCGTCGAGGGCGTATGGTGCAGGACGCCCTCCGAGAAGACCGTGTCGAAAGCGCCGTCCGCGAACGGGAGCTGCAGGGCGTCCGCCTGCACGAAGTGCGTGTTCGCGACATCGCGCAGCCGCTCCTGCGCCACGTCCACCGCGCTGGAGATGTCCGCCCCCACCCACATCGCCCGGCCCGACCAGGCCGGATGGCGGAGGTACAGCGCGGAGGAAAACGCGCTGCCGCAGCCGACGTCGAGAATGCGCCCGCGCCCGGCGAAGAAACGCGCCATCGCCGCCTCGTCGCCGAACCCGTACTTCCGGGAATACCACTCCGCCGCGAAGGCCCGGAACTCCGGCGTGTCGTACGTGTCCCGCTTCGCCCACTTGAAGCCGAACGCGTCCCGAGTCTGGATCTGCCCGGCGTCCTCGGTCAGCACGAAGCGGGGAATCCCGTTGCGCACGGGATAGCGTCCGCCTCCGGCCGACGCCAATTCGCCCGCCGCCTCGTCCCACGTCAGCGGGCCGCGCGCCACGGGGTCGCGGAGCAGCGCGCACAGGGCCTTGTTCACGTCGCGCCTCCCTTAGACCGCTCCGCCCGGACCTCGCGGATCAGCCGCTCGATCACGATGTCCTGGTCGCTCTCCGTCAGGTCGTAGTACAGCGGCAGCGCCAGCGCGCGGTCAAACACGCGCCGGCTGTCGGCCAGGGAGCCGGCATGCCGGCACCAGGCCGACGGCTGGAAGGCCGGGTGCATGTGCAGGGCGTAATTACCGACCTGCACCTCGATCCCGTCCGCCCGCATCCGCTTCATGATGGGATTCCGGTCCTCGACGAACACGCAGCAGGTCTGCCACGAATGCCGCCCGCCCGGCGTGACCGCCGGCAGGGTGATCCCCTCGACGCCGCCCAGTTTTTCCCGGTACCGCAGCGCCAGCGACTCGCGCTTCGCGAGCAGTTCCTCGATATGCTTCATCTGCACCGCGCCGACCGCGGCGAGGATGTTGCTCATCTTGAAGTTCGTGCCGATCATTCCGAACTGGATATCCTCGCGCTCGGCCATGCGCATCATGCCGAAGTGCTTGTAGGAATCCATCCAGGCCGCCCAGTCGTCCCGGTTCGTCGTCACCAGCCCGCCCTCGCCCGTCGTGATGAACTTGCGCGGGTGGAAGCTGAAGACGCTGATGTCCGCCCAGTTGCCGACCTTCTTCCCGTTCCACGACGCGCCGATCGAGCAGGCGGAGTCCTCGATGATCTTGAACTGGCCGCGCCCCTGGATCTCGCGCAACCGATTATAGTCCAGCGGGTTGCCGAACATTGACACCGGAATGATCGCCTTTGTTTTCGGGGTGACGGCCGCCTCGAGGGCGTCGTAGTCGATCAGCATCGTGGCCGGATCCACGTCCACCAGCACCATCGTCGCGCCGACGAAGCGCGCGACGGCGGCCGTGGCGGAATAGGTGTAGTCGGGGACGATCACCTCGTCGCCGGGGCCGACGCCGAACAGGCGCAGGGCCATCTCCATGCCGACCGTGCAGTTGCACGCGGCCAGCGCGTGGGCGCACCCGATGTGCTGCCGGCACAGCGCCTCGAACTCCCGCGTGGTGGCGCCCTCGGTCAGCTGCCCGCCGTCGAGCACCTGGCAGACCTTGGCCTTCACCTCGTCGGTGATGTAGGGCTTGATCAGGGGGATCTTGTGCATGGTCACCTTCAAACCAGGCGGCGCCGCGCCTCGACCTCGGCGATGTGGGCCTTGCGCCAGTCGATCAGCGACTTCAGGCCCTCCTCCAGGTCGATCTTCCACGTGAAGCCGAGCTTCTCGCGCGCGGCCTTCGGGCAGCCGACCCGGTTCGTCACGAAATATTCCGTCGCCGGCTTGAAGTTGATGCCGAGCGACTGCTTGCCGGTCAGCTTCAGCAGCACCTCGATCAGCTCCTTCACCGACGTCTTCACGCCGCGCCCGACGTTGAAGAACCCGACCGGGCACTCCGACGTCATCGCGCACAGGTTCGCCCGCGCCACGTCCTCGACGTGGATGAAATCGTAGGCCTGCGAGCCGTCCCCGTACACGAGGGGCTGCTCGTTGCGGTCGATGCAGTCCAGGGCCTTCATCATCACCGCGATGTACGCGCCCTTGTAGTCCTGGCGCGGGCCGTAGACGTTCATGTAGCGCAGGCCCACGCCCTTGACGCCGTAGCGCTTGTGGTAGGCCTTCATCATCGCTTCGCCGGCGATCTTCGTCGCGCCGTAGAACGTCCAGCAGTTGAACGGGTGGCTCTCCGTCATCGGCTCCTCGACCGCGTCGCCGTAGACGCTCGCGCTGGAGGAGTAGACCAGCCGCTGGATGTGGTGCCGCCGGCAGGCCTCGAGCACGTTGAACGTCCCGCGGATGTTCACCTCGAAGGCCGACTGCGGGTACTCGTGGCAGTGCAGCAGCCACAGGGCCGCCAGGTGGAACACGCCGTCCACGCCCTTTATCGCCGTGTCCAGGACGTCCGGCTGCAGCACGTCGCCGCCCAGCGGGAACACGCTGCACCGCGGATCCTTCAGCGCCCTGGCCAGGTTCTCCATCCGGCCGCGCACGAAGTTGTCGTACACGACCACTTCCTTGACGTCGGTCTGCAGGAGCTGGTCCACGATGTGGCTGCCGATCAGCCCCGCTCCGCCGATCACCATGATCTTCTTGCCCTTGATGTCCATGTAGTCCTCCGTTGATAGTCTTCTTCGATGTGCAGGCCCGGGTAGGGCGGCTGCGCCGAAGCCGCCGCGGCGCGCCCGGCGAGCGCGCCCCACCTCATGCCGACAGGAATTCCTTGATGCTGTCCACCACGTACGCCGCCTGCGCGTCCGCCAGTTCGGGATAAACCGGCAGCGCCACCGTCTCGAGCGCGGCCTTTTCGCTTTCCGGGAAGTCGCCCTTCTTGTGCCCAAGATACGCGAAGCACTCCTGAAGATGCATGGGCACCGGGTAGTACACTTCTGTGCCGATCCCTTTGTCCTTCAGGAAGTTCTGCAGTTCATCGCGCCGCGGCACGCGGAGGACGTACTGGTTGAAGATGTGCCGGTTGGCCACCACCCTGGGCAGCGCGACCTTGTCCGTCAACCCCGCGGCGGCGAACAGCTTGTCGTATCGCTTCGCGTTGGCCTGCCGGCCCAGCGTCCACGCATCGAGGTGGCGGAGCTTGACCAGCACCACCGCCGCCTGGAGCGCGTCGAGCCGGAAGTTGCCGCCGATGATTTTGTGGTAGTACTTCGGCTTCGATCCGTGCGCGCGCAGGATAGCCAGCTTGTCCGCCCGCGCCGCGTCGTTAGTCGTCACGATGCCGCCGTCGCCGAAGCAGCCGAGGTTCTTCGAGGGGAAGAACGAGAAGCAACCGTAGTGGCCGATCGAGCCCGCGCGCCGGCCCTTGTACTCCGACCCGATCGCCTGCGCGGCGTCTTCGATCACAACCAGGCCGCGGCGGTTCGCCATCTCCATGATCGGGTCCATGTCCGCCATCTGCCCGTACAAATGCACCGGCATGATCGCGCGCGTCTTCGCGGTGATCTTCGCCTCGATCCGTGCGGGGTCGATGTTGTACGTCGCGGGGTCGATGTCCACGAACACCGGCCGCGCGCCCGTCCGGGCGATCGAGCCCGCGGTGGCGAAGAACGTGTAGGGCGTCGTGATCACCTCGTCGCCCGGCCCGATGCCCTCGGCCATCAGCGACACGAGCAGCGCGTCCGTGCCCGACGTCACGCCGACCGCGCGGGCGCACGAGCAGTAGGCCGCAATGGCCTTCTCGCACTCCTGGACCTTCGGCCCGAGGATAAAATATTGCGACTCAACGACTTCGCGCAGGACAGGCTCGATCTCGGCCTTGATCCCGGCGTACTGCGCTTTGAGGTCCAGCAGGGGTACGTTCATGGGTCTCCTTTAGTTGGATGGTATGAAAGTGTGAAGGTGCGAAGGTGGAAAAGAGTTAAAAAGCTGCCCGTTTACGCAGGCTGCGAGTCAGGGCGGCGATTCCGCGTGACAGCGTTGCTGTTTTGTTTCTTAAGGCCTCCGCGTTTTCGGAGTTCAAGTAACCAAGGTCTTCCGCGACGTAAAGCAGACTTCGCAATTCTCCGGCAGAGGCTTTCGCGATATCCAGGAAGCGCGCGAACTCGACACGGGTTTTTCGCTCAAACCCTTCGGCAATATTACTCATCGCGGACAATACCGCGGCTTGTGCCTGTGTTCTGAATTCAAGGTCTCGCTGCGCAGGCGTTCCTTTCCCAAAGACGGAATACACATCCACCACAAGAACTCTGGCCTCCTGCCATATTCGCAACTCCTCAAAAGACTTGGCTAACGACACGCGCAACTCCTTTCACGGCCTTGATATTGCACCTCTTCCCACCTTCCCACCTTCCCACCTTCACACTTTCACACTTTCCCACCTTCACACCTTCCCACCTTTGAACTCATCGTACGTCTTCTCGCCCTTCGCCAGCTCCGCCGGCAACGGGGCCTCCTCATCGAGGTCCAGGCATTTCAGCACGCCGGGCTCGACCTCCTTGTAGCGGAAGCCGCTCTCGGGGCAGCGCATGACCCCGTCCTTGTCCGGCGCGCCGAGCCGGTGGCCGTGCCGGCTCATCCAGCTCTTCTGCCGCGCGGGGTTGCCCATCACGAGCGCGTAGTCAGGAACGTCCTTCGTCACCACGGAGCCCGCCGCGACGAAGGCGTAGCGGCCGACGGTGACGCCGCAGACGATCGTCGCATTGGCGCCGACGCTGCAGCCGCGCTTGAAGCGCGTCTTCTCGTAGAGGGCGTGCCGGTTGACCTGCGAACGCGGGTTGGTGACGTTCGTCAGCACGCAGGACGGGCCGAGAAACACGTCGTCTTCGATCACCGTGCCGGTGTAGACCGAGACGTTGTTCTGGATCTTGACGTTGTTCCCCATCACCACGCCGTCCGCGATGTGGACGTTCTGGCCCAGGATGCACTTTTTGCCGATCTTCACCCGCGGCAGGACGTGGCTGAAGTGCCAGATCTTCGTCCCCGCCCCGATCTCGCAGGGCTGGTCCACGCAGGCCGTCTCGTGGACGAAGTACTCGCGAGCGGGCCCGGACGCGGCGGCCGGCGCCACCGCGCCGCCGCCGGAGGCCAGCGACCGCTGGCAGGCGTCCAGGACCGTCAGCACGCGCAGCCCCTCGGCCCCGTCCGTCACCGGCGCGGCGCGGGAATCGAGGCAGGCGATGAAGTGGCGGCACTCCTCCTTCAGCGGCTCGGACGCGTCGAGCGGTACCACCTCGGCCTCGGCCTTGACCGCCGTCGGCACGCGGTCCTTCCACTCGACCTTGTGCGGGTAGAGGACCAGCTTGTTCTTGGCCGTGTCGTCGAACACCGCCATCTTCTGCGAGCCGACGACGACCAGGCGCTGCTCCTTGAAGGGGTGCAGCCAGTTGACGAAGATGTGGGCGCGCACGCCGCTGGGGAACGCGAACTCGCTCGTCGTCACGTCCATCACCAGCGGGTTCAGGTAGCCGCCGCCCTGGCAGGCCACGGACATGGGCATTTCGCCCAGCAGCGCAAGCATCACGGAGATGTCGTGGGGCGCGAAGCTCCAGAGGATGTTTTCCTCCGTGCGGATCTTGCCGATGTTCAGCCGGTTGGAGTAGAGGTACTGGATCTGGCCGAGGTCGCCCGTCGAGATCAGGCGGCCCAGCGCAATCACGGCGGGATGAAAGCGGAGAATGTGGCCGACCATCAGAACGCGCCCGAGCCGGCCCGCGAGGTCCACCAGCGCGCGGCCTTCCTCCACCTTGATGGCGAGCGGCTTCTCCACGAACACGTCCTTGCCGGCCTCCATCGCCGTGCGGGCCATCCCGTAATGCGTCACCGCCGGCGTGGCGAGGGCCACGGCGCGGATGCCGGGATCGGCCAGGACGCGGCCGAAATCCCGCGTGAACCGCACGTCCGGGAACTTGGCCTTCCACTCCTTCTCCACTGCCGGGCTGGTGTCGCAGATCGTGTGCAGCGCGCCCAGCTCGTGGAAGTTACGGGCCAGGTTCTTGCCCCAGTACCCCATGCCGACCACCGCGATGTCCTTAATCATGGCATCTCCCTTGGACCAGGAGGCGCAAAGGACGCCAAGCCTGATCTTCTCTGCGAACCTTGCGCCTTCTGTTCAACGATCTCATTTCAGCAGCATCTTCAAAATCGAGCTGTCCCACAACCGCTGGGCGCGGCCGCGGAACGCGCGGATCTTCGCAACCCGGTCGCGCAGAAAGGTCCAGTCGGTCGCGTCGTCCGCTGAACCGGCCGCGGCCTCCTGCATCTCCTCCTCGGCATCCTGGAGAACGTGGTCGCCGGACTCCATCTTCCGGCCGATCACGTCCAGCAGCGCCCGGCGGATGATCCGCCCGAAATGGTCGAGGGCCTCGTAGTAGTCCTTGCGCTCGCCCTTGATCCAGACCTTGCGCAGCGCGCCCCACTGTTCGAGCTGGCGGACCGTCATGCTTGCGCTGCCCTTGCTGATGCCGAGGGACTGCGTGAGGTCGTCCAACGACTGCGGCTGGCGGCTGAAGTAGATGTGGGTGAAGACCTGGCCCAGCGCGCGCCCGACGCCGAGGGTCTGGGTCATCTGCCCCGCCGCCTCGATGAAGCGCCGGCGCATCTGCTGTGGAGTGGAGCCGCTCATATTTCAACAACGAACTGAAGGCGCAAAGAACGCAAAGGAAGGAATCACCACGGAGGACACGGAGGTTCGCGGAGTAGAAAACCGATGGGGAAGCGGGTGAACGCATCAGGAGCCTGCCCCCTCTGCGCTCCTCTGCGCCCTCTGCGGTTCAACTTCTGGGCCATCTTGGCGCCCCTTGCGCCTTCTTTTTTTCCGGTCCCGGCGGACTTCGTCCCCGTCACGTCCCGGGGCGAACGTTCAATTTGTATTGAACGTATCAAAAAGGAGGGTGAGCGCAAGCGTTATTTTTATCCGCACGGAGGCGGCCTTGAACGCCGTTATTCGGCGCGCCGGAACGGCACGAGGAGGTCCGACTGCGCCGCGACATCGGTGCGGATCCGCAGGTAGGCGTCGCCGGACACCACGGCGCCCGGGACCGGCCGGAGTGTGATCGCATAGGCCGCCGGCCCCTCCCCCGAGATGGAAGTCTCCAGGGACGGCGGAGCGATGGCCTCCTGCACCGCGAAGGCCCGGAACGGTGACTGCACGACCACCCGCAGTTCGCCCGTGATCACGCCGTCGGCCGGGACCACCAGTTCGCGGGGCTCGACACGAAGCGGCAGTTCCACCGCCGCCGAAACGGGAATCTCGAGGTCCCGCTGCATGGGGTCGTCCGTCAGCACCCGCACGGTCCCGCTCAACGCGCCGACGGGAAGCGGCGGCACGGTGCTCACGGCGATCCGGTAGCCCGGCCCGGACTCGTTGGGCCCCGCCGCGGCGCGGACCGCAGCCGAGGAACTCTGCGCCTCGTGCAGTTTAAGGGGCCAGCTGGTGTTGAACGTGAGCACGACGGACTGGGTCACAGCGGCGTCCACGGGGATCGTCCCGAAGGCCACGCGCTCGGGCTCCAACTGCAGGGCCTGCCGCGCCTCGCCCCGGAAACGCAAGGTCAGGGCCTGCCCGGGGAAATCGGGCAGTTCCACGGCGAAATCCTTGGTCACTTCCCCCTTCAGGCCCCGCGGCGAAAAGCCGAGGTTGACCTGGGCTCTCGAGTCCGGCGCCAGCACCAACTCCCGCGCCACCGTCGGCGCCGGGTCCGGATCCATGATCCGCACGGTCAACGCCTGGTTGGTCCGGTTTTCGAGGACGAAGACATGGTCGACCCGCGTGCGGTTGTCCGCCCAGCCGAAGAAGTACTCCGGCGCCGCGCAGCCCAAGGGCCCCGCCGAAGTGGCGAGGGATTCGGCGGCAACAGGACGAACCGCCAGGACCGCGAGCAGCAGAAACCGCGAAATGATGGGCGCCAGTTTCATTACACGAAACCCGGACGGGCCGTCCCGGGGCGCGCGGGCGCCCCGGGATCCTTCGCCGCCAAGCTACGGCGCGATTTCCGCCTGGACCCGGTAGAAGTACGGCGTCGGGTTCGTGGCGGTGGCGTCGTGGTAGGTGTTCACCGGCGGATCGGCCTCGATGTTGCTGTCCAGTTCCGAGAACCCGGCGACCAGGTCGGTCGCCCGATCCAATTGGTAGACGCGGCCCGTGAGCGACGGCCAAGTAACCTGGAGGCCGACGGCCGGCACGCCGGCGGGGCTGACTTTCCAGAACGCCTCCGGGTTGTTCGGATCAATGCCGGCAATGTAGGTCTCCATCACCGTGTTGACCCCGTTAGCGGCCATGGCCCCGGCGTTGGCGTTGGTCGGACCGAGGAAATGCTCCGTCTCCCAGTCATTGGGAATCCCGTCGCCGTCGATGTCCGGGTCGTCGGGGTTGCCCTCGCGGGTGATGGTGACCGAGTCGCTGATCGGCGTGGTGCCGGTTGACGCGCGGGTCACCCGCATGTCGCCCAGGTAGAGGTTATACTGCCAGCCGGAGCCGGACCGCCAGTTCCAGGACTTGAACTTGCTGATGGACGTTCCCGCGTGGGCCAGCGTGCCCGTCAGGATGGTCGCCCCCACGGTCAGCCGGTACGCGTCGGCGCCGGTCAGGGCGAACGTGATGTTCAGCCCGTCGCCGGTCCACGGAATGCCGGTATGCCGGCTGGACGTGCTGTCGTTGATCACGTAGTTGGTTCCGCCGCCGATGAACATGAACTCGAACCGGTTCCCGTTGGTCGAGTTCTGCAGGGCGAAGCCCACGGAGCCCTGGGGATCATCGTCGACCCAGTTGTTGTCCCAGCGCAGGCTGAACGAATCGCCCGCGGCCAGAGCGCTGTTGAAGTTCCGGATCGCATCCGAGGCCGAGTCCGTGTGCGCCCACATGCCCCAGCCCGCGGCGTCCACGCTCATGTTGGTCCCGTCGGCCAAGGTGGCTCGGAACTGGCCCGCATTGGCGCCGGCGGTCAGCGCCCAGGCCCCGAGGCCCGAGCCGCCGTTCGAGTTGTTCGTCCAGCCACTGTTGTAGGACGCGTTGGTCGGGTTGTCCCAAGCCACGGTTTCCTGCGCGGAGGAGGTGTAGGCGCCGCTGACGGCGATCACGTTGGCGCCGGTGGCCAGCGGGATATCCGCGACGCTCCACGAGGCCGCCGTCGCGAGGACGCCCGTGGCGCCGGTGGCCTGGTTGGTCCAGCTCAACTGGCCGGCCAGGTTGCCGTAGGCCTTGCCCTTGAGCGTGTAGGTGGTCACCCCGTTGGCCACTTGCGTGTCCGTCGGCGGGTTGGTGATGGCCAGGTCGTAGCAGTTCACATAAGCCCAGTAATCGGCCGTGTTGTTGTTGGCCCAGAACTCGTTGGTGGCCGCGTCAAACGCCACCACGGCGTAGCGGACGGTCGAGCAGGCCGGGTAGGCGCCGAGGTTGCAGGTCCACCAGTTGCGGTTCAGGGCCTGGCCGGCCGCGCCGCCGTACGTCAGGCCCTTGTTGGTCCAGTTCCCGCCGTTCACCTGGTACGCCACGGCGCCGGTGACCGCCAGGAACAGCGGCGCTGTTTCGACATACACCACGATCCCGTCGCTCGGCGTGATGTAGCCGTTCCCCGGCGTGTGGTTGACGTTGGACAGCGTGACCGTCGGGCAGTTCACGTAGGCGAAGTAGTCGTTGTCGTTGTTGCTGTCCCACTCCTCGTTGGTGTTCGCGTCGCGCATGACGATGGCATACTGGATGGTCTTGCACGCGCCGAACGCGCCCAGGTTGCAGGTCCAGGAATCGTTCTGGCCGACCACGGCGCCCTTGACCAGGGCCTTGTTGGTCCAGGTGGTTCCGCCGTTGGACGTGTAGACCACGTCGCCGGACACGGCCGCGTTGGTGGGATACGACTCGGTGTAAACCGTGATGCTGGAACTCGACTCGATGGCCCCGTTCGTGGGGCTGTGCACCGTGTTGCCCACCCACGCGACGGAGGACGTGTCGCCGCCGCCACCGCCCCCGTGCTCCTCGAGCTTGAGCATCTGGACGAAGGCCGTCTCCGGGTTGCCGTTGCCGTCGGCCGGCATGTTGATATAGATGCCGCTGTTGATCAGTTCCTGGCCCGTCTTGCCCGGCGCGGCCCAGAGGTAGGCGTCGGGATCGTCGGCGCAGAGGTTCTTGATGTTGTAATAGCGCGTGGGGTTCAGGTAGATCGCCGTCACCTCGGCGAGGTTGAACGTGCCGGACTGGCCGGTCCACGGAGTCAGGTTGACGAACGAGAGCACCACGTTCTGGTGGGCCGGGTCCCAGCCGTACTTGCTGCCCTCGTACTTCAGCACGGAGAAGATCTGCTCGTGGGTGCCTGCCCCGCCGGTGCGGTTGAGGTACCACTGGTCGTGCAGGCGGCTGGCGATGTTGCGCTGGCGGCCCTTGTTGACGCGGCTGTAGGCGCCCTGCAGGACGTTGTCGCGGTTATGCCACAGCGTCAGCATGTTGTGCCAGATCAGGATGTTCGGAATCCACCGGTCGAACTGGTTGCGGAACTGCGAGAAGCCCCAGTGGTCCGTGTACCCGAGTTCCTGGCCCTGGTACATCTGCGGCGCCCCATCCACCACCGCGCCCACCGCGTAGCGCGAGAACGTGTACCACTTGTCCGCCGGCGCGCTCTGGTCGTGGTTGATCAGGCCGCGCATGATGCCCGCGTACCCGTAGTCGGTCTTGGTGCCGTCGATGACGCCGCGCATGCCGCTCGTGTTGCCGCCGCCGCCCAGCACCTGCCAGACCCAGTTCTGGTTGATGATGTCCACGTGCCGCCCGGCGCGCTTGGAGACGTTGCCGCCGTCCAGCGACTCCGCCATGAAGATAAAGTCCCACTTGCTCTGGCGCGTCTTGTTGATGATGTACTCCCAGGCCTGCGGGGGCAGGCCCTGCGCGTAGTCGCAGCGGAAGCCGCCCAGCGCGCCGCCCGACTTCTCGATCCAGTACTTCCCGAAGTACGCGAAGTACTCGACCATGCGCTTCACGTCCGCGCCCGTGGCGTTGGGATCCCAGTAGCTGTCGGTGTCGGTCTGCGGATTGGACAGCGCGGGATAGGTGCCCCAGTAGAGGTCCGCCACATCCGGCCACTTCCCGAAATCGCTGCGCTCGGCCGGAGCGGGGCCGATCTGGCTCGAGGATGTCGCCGGCAGCCAGTACTGGAAGAGGCTCTGGTTGTAGGAATACTCGCCGCACGGCAGGTCGGTGGACACGTAGCGCGAGTACCACTGCGGCAAGGTGTCCTTGATCTTGGCCGACGGGTTGCCCGCCGGGTTGTTCGGATTGGCCGGGTCGCGCCCGATCTCGGCGTCCCACGAGGTGTGGTTGAAGATCGTGTCGAAGAAGAAATCCAGGCCCTGGGCCTTGGCGGCCGCCGCGAAGTTGGAGAACGCCACCATCGAGGCGGCGCGCGTGTTGCCGCGGCTGTGGTGCGGCGCCACCTCCCACATGTTCTGGATCGAGTACGGGCTGCCCGGGTCGCTGGACACGCAGTAGTGGTCGCCGATGGGATGGATCGGCTGGATCCAGAGCGTGTTCACGCCGATCGAGGTGAAGTGATTCAGGTTGGCGTAGTTCGTCGGGTTCAGGAAGTCCTCGAACGTGCTGCGCGTGCCTTCGGAATCGCCGGACGCGTTGATGACGTTCGCCTGCAGTTCGTAGAGGATGACGTCGCGGGCCTTCTTCGGGGAGACCACGACGGCCGTATCGCGGACGCCGGCCCAGCGCCAGTTCGCGTCGCCGGAGACCTTGTAGCGGCAGTTCAGGCGGTAGGCGCCGGTCTTGTTCGCAGGCAGCGACGCGTACCACTTGCCGCCCTCGCCCGCCGTCATGGTGGTCGCGACGAAGTAGTTCGTGCCGGCGGGATCGGGCCCGGGATCGCTCGTCGCGTCCTGGTCGCCCAGCGTCGCGCGGTCGCGGCGGCTGACGTTGTGCCAGATCTGCGCCTTGGTGACGTTGGCTTCGTTCGGGTAGAAATCGACGTACACCGTCTCGGAATCCGTCGGCTCGTCGATGTAGTAATGCACCGTCAGGTAGTCGCCGTTGGCGCCGTTGACCGACATGTATGGCGCCGCCCAGGCGCTCGCGGCGACGAGCATCACCGCCGCCATGACCCACGGAATTCGGATCGTGCTTCTGCTCATTGCGGTCTCCTTGATTATAAGATCGTGTTTAAGTTAACCGTTTTACCAAAATCTGTATAGAGCTTTTTCCGAGCAGGGCGGCTTGGCTCGCTTGTCCGCCGAAGCGTAACGCGCGAAGGCGGAAGCCGCCGATCCCGGCGCGTTTGGCCAACGCGCCCTACCTATTTATCTGCACTATATTACGGCGACAGCAACCGGACCCTGTAATGCCTGGCCCCGCTCGCCGGCAGCGGCAAATTATGCGTGGCCGACCGGTTGGTCTCCACGCCATCCGCCGCCGTCTCGGTCACTTCCTGGAATTGCACGAACCCGCCTTCCGGATCCAGCAGGTTCGTCGACACCTGCAAACTATATACCCGTCCGCCCACGCTGATCCAGTTGATCTGCGGATACTGGCCGTTCAGCACAACGCCGTTGCGAAGGACCAGCCCGGAGGATTTCTCCTCCGGATCCGTACCCAGACGGTACTCCTGCTCGTTGGTGAAGCCGTCCTCGTCCGGGTCCGCGCCGGGCGCGGCGTCCGGATCGCCCGCGGAGCCCCAGTGCTCGATCTGCCACCAGTCCGGCAGGCCGTCACCGTTGCCGTCCGACGCGCGCACGATCCGCACCGTGTCGCCGGTGACGACCACGAGGGACTGGACCTCCTGCACGCGCAGGTCATTGACGTAGAAGTTGCGGCCCTCGTTGTTCTCGCCGTTGACGCCGGAATTATAATTCCACACGCGCACGCGCCGGATCGCGCTGTCCGCCTGGCTGATGAGCGTCCCGGTGAACGTGCTCGTCGCGCTGCCGTACGGGTGCACGGTCAGCACGTAGCCCGTCGTGTTGGTCATCCGCAGCGTGATGCTCAAGCCGTTACTCGTCCACCCGAGGCCCGTGTTCCGGTCGCCCGTGCTGTCGGCCAGGGTGTAGTTGGCCTGCCCGCCGGCGAACAGGAACCGCAGCAGGTCGTTGGTAGCCGCGTTCTGGATGGCGACGCCCACGCTGGAGCCGTACGTCCCCGTGCCGTCCACGCCGCCGTTCTGGAACTTGAACGAGAGGGAGTCGCCCACCGCGACGGCGTTGCTGAACGCCCGGGAGCCCTCGGCCATCTGCTGGCTGTTGGCCCACAGGCCCCACGCGTAGTTGCCGATCGTCAGCGTCGGGTTGCCGGTCTTCGTCGCCCGGAAATGGCCCGCGTTCGCGCCCTCGGCGTAGAGCGTCCACGCGCCGAAGCCCGTGCCCGCGTTGTCGCCGCTGTCCCAGGCCGGATCGTAGGCCGACGCGTCCGCCGCGTCGGAGGCCTTCGTGACCACCTGCCCGGACGTGTTGCTGCCGACCACGGTGATCAGGTTCGTGCCGTCGCCGACGGGGATGGAGGCGATGGTCCAACTGGACGCGACGGCCAGCGAGCCCGTGCCGCCCGTGAGGGCGTTGGTCCACTTCAGGTGCCCGGCGATCCCCGCGCCCGCCGTGCCGCCGATCGTGGCGACGGACGTGGTGACCGTGAGCGAGTCGCCGGCCGGGTTGGTGATCACGACGCCCTCCGCGAGGCCGGCGCAGCCGCTGACGTTGAAGTGCCAGTCCGCGCCGTCATGGTTGTCCCAGACGCCCGAGTCGCCGCCGCCGTCGTTGAACACCACGTCGATCTGGTAGGTCCCTGCCGGCGGCGTGTACGTGTAGACCCACGTGTTGGCGTTGGACTGGGTCATGGCCGGGTTCGGCAGGATCACGCCCTGCCACCCGTTGTAGCCGACGTGAACGTGCACGGGGGACACGTCCTTCAACTCGCCGCCGTTGGGATGGTAGACGATGCGAACGGGGTCGCACCCGGTCGGGCTGGGCGGGGCGGTCTCGGCGGCGCCGGGGCCCGTCGGTTCGTCGCAGTCGCGGATCGCCGTGTACCAGTTGAGCCCGTTGTTGCTGTCCACCACCGTGCCGGCCGAGTTCTCGAACCAGACCAGCGCGCTCGGCGCGTTGTCCGGCGCCGTGTTCGTGCACACCCACAGGTTGTTGCCGGCGCTGGTCATCAGATAGCGGGCCCAGTTCGTGCCGCTGTCGAAGCTGATCTGCTGGTAGACCGGGCTCACGCCCTGCAGGACGCCGCCCGTCGCGCTGAAGGTCACCGCCAGCGGCGCGCAATCGCGCGGGTCGTCGGAGAACGTGGCGTAGGACGCCACGCCGCCCCCGCCGTCGTCCTCGACGTAGACCTGCTGGATGTCCGTCCGGTTGGTGTTGCCGCGCGTGTCCACGGCCTCGATGTAGTAGTCCAGCAGCTTGCCGCGGAAGTTCGGGACGCTGGCCGAGGTGATCTTGGCGAAGTAGTAATCCGCGATGTAGGGGGCGGTTACGAAATAGTCGATCTGCCCGTTCGCCGCCGCGGCGTTGAGCGCGCTCCGCGTGTTCGGCAGGACGCGCTTGGTCATCGGCACGCTGATCCACGAGCCGACGTCCGAGCCGCCCGCGTACGTCTCGTTCTGGTTGTTCGCCATCGAGTTCGCGCCGTCGTTGTCCAGCCGGACCTTGGCGACGATGCTCGTGATGCCGGAGACGTCGTAGGCGTGCGTCCAGATGTAGAACTCCGAGCCCATCTTCTTGAGGAAGCGGGTGTCGCTCGGGATGTTGTTGAACCAGCCGAAGGTGTACCAGCCCGGGTTGTACGGGAAGCGCTGCGGCTTGAGCACGGTCGGCGCGGTGCGGTCGTTCGCGATCCGCGCGTTGACCCAGGTCTGCAGCAGCCCGATCGCGCGCGCCGTCGCCAGCGACTGCTTGACCTCGTCGTCGTTGCCCAGCCCGCCGTAGTAGTTGAAGCCGGAGTCCAGCCCGCCGAGGTAGACGTGCCACGCGCGCTCGACGAGGTTCGGCGAGGTGTACGAGCCGTCCCAGTCGTAGATGCACTGGATCTTCCACGGCTGGACGTTCGTCCCCTCGTCCGCCAGGATCTGCTCCGCCGTCTCGCACCAGTTCGCGCCCGACATCACCGGCGCCCAGCTCCAGAACTTCAGCGCGAAGCCCGGCGTCTCCAGGTCGATCTTCGTGCCCGGGTAGCAGGCCGGCAGGTTCGTCGCGTTCACCGGCGGCTCTATCCATTTCAGGAAGTACGGCGACCCGTAGTCCATCTCCGGGAAGATCCACGCGCCGTCCTCGATGTGCACCGTGTCCGCCGAGTTGCTGAACGCCTTGAAGAAGTCCTGCGGGGTGCTCTGGTGATAGCCCGCGCTGCCGGAGTCGTTGAAGAACTGCGGCGTCGCCTCCATCCAGGAGGAATTCCCGCCGCCCCACGCGTTGTCCCCGTCCGTCGCCGGCATGACCATCACCGGGTGGCTCGGGTCGGTGGCGAAAGGCGAGATGTAGGTTTGGATCTTCGAGATCCCTTCGGACGCATATCCATAGCGGTAGCTCAACACGTCGTCGGAGGGCACGACCAGGATGCTCTTCTCCGCGCCGGTCGCCGGGTCCACGTACTTGACCTTGTGCAGCTGGTAGGCGAACGGGGACACGTTCCAGGCGGCGTTGCCGGGGTTCGGCTCGCTGTACCACCAGCCGGATGACGGCGACGGGCCGAGCCGGTCGGCGCGGTTCGGCGGGCTGGAAAAGATGTTCCACGAGCCCGTCGGGTTGGCGCTGTTCAGGTACGTCGGGCACGTGCGGCTCAAGTGGTGGCTCGCGACGATGCTCCACTGGTAGCCCTCGTCCGCCAGCACGTCGATCATGTGGTGCGAGAAAGCCATCTCGGTCGGGAAGTAGCCCTTCGAGTGGTCGCTCAAGTCGGCGTTGCCGCCCCACGCCTTCCACCACGCCTGCTTGAAGACCTGCAGCTCCTTGCGGAAGACCGCCTTCGGCAGCAGCGGCGCGAGGGAGTGGTGGTAGTTGAAGCCGACCAGGTCGAGCCGGCGCGCCCCTGACGGCGTGGTCCAGTTCCGCGCCTGCCGGTTGCCGTCCCACCAGCCGCTGCCGTAGCCGAGCTGCCCGTTCGCGCCAAGGTTGCGCACGTTGTCGATCAGCGAACCCGAGTAGCTGATCGCGAACCCGCCGGCGCTGTTGATGTTGGCCAGCGAATCGCGCGGCCGGCCCTGGTAGGCCGCCTTCCGGTCATCCACCCCGAAGATGTCAGACAGGTTGTTCTCCGGATGCCCCACGCTGGTGTCGTATTTCTGGCCGTCCTTGAGCACGATCGAGTCCCACGCGTACTGGATGCGCTCGGTCTGCGAGCCGTTGCCGTTCCACTCGGGCCAGTAGATCGGCTGGTGGTTGTGCCAGAAACGGCTGACGTAGACATTGCCGTTCCCGAGGGCCGGCGCGGCCACGGCCAGTAAAAGAACCCAGCACACAATCGTCTGCTTCGCGGCGCGCATGCTCTTCATTGTACCTCCGGCGGCAACAAGGTAAACGGACGGCCAGAAAGTTCTATCCCCGGCTACACAAGTAAAGCGCTACACCGAAGCCGGGAGGTTGTTAAGAGCCGGATTCGCCCAACCGCTTCTTTACACTGAAACCCCCGCGACCCTGCGTCGCGGGTGAACGAGGTTGGGGAAAAGCGGCGAAGGTCGCCGCTTTTCCCTGGCCGCGCGCTCCTGCCAGGCCAGTCGGCAGGGGGCGCAGCATGCTAACATATTAATATACAGATAATTATATCCGCTCCGGCGTCTCGATGCCGAGCAGGGACAGGCCTTGGCGGAGGGTCTTCATGGTCAGTTCGCAGAGCCGGACGCGGCTTTCGCGCGGGCCCGCCTCGGCCTTGAGGAACGGGACGTTCTGGTAGAACGTGCTGTAGGTCTGCGCGAGGTCGTAGAGGTAGTCGGCCAGCAGGTTCGGCTTGAAGGCCTCGGCCGCGTGGACCACGGCCTCCGGGAACCGCAGCAGGCGCACGGCCAGCCGGCGCTCGATCGGCTCGGTCAGCCGGATCGGATGCGCGGCCGGGTCCTGGCCCGGGAACCGCTCGCGGTACTTGTCCAGCACGCTGGCGATCCGCGCGCAGGCGTACTGCAGGTACGGCGCCGAGTTGCCGTCCAGCGCGAGCGCCTTCTCCCACGTGAAGGTCACGAGGCTCTGCGGGTTCTGGCTCAAGTCCGCGTACTTTACCGCGCCGATCCCGACCGCGCGGGCGACCGCCCCCTGCTGCTCCGCCGGCATCTCCGGGCTGGCCGCCTTGACCACCGCCAGCGCGCGCGTCTGCGCCTCGTCCAGCAGCCGCTCGAGCTTGATCACGTTGCCCTGCCGCGTGGAGAACGTCCCCTCCGGCAGCCGCATCAGCCCGAACCAGACGTGCACCAGCCGCGTTGCCACGCCCATTTTTTTCGCGATGGCAAAGATCTGCCGGAAATGAAGCTGCTGGCGCTCGTCCGTCACGTAGATGACCGCATCGGGCGCGAATTCCTCCGCGCGCGCGGCGACCGTGGCGAGGTCCGTCGTGGCATAGTTGTAGGCCCCGTCGCTCTTCCGGACGATGCACACCGGCATTTTTTCATCGTCCAGAAACACGACCAGCGCGCCCTCGCTCTCGCGGGCCAGGGCCTTCTCTTCCAACCGCTCGATGACGCCCGGCAACCGGTCGTTGTAATGGCTCTCGCCGCGCACGAGGTCGAAGGACACGCCCAGCCGCTCGTAGATCCGGTTGAACTCGCGCAGGCTGTGCTCGACGAACGATTGCCAGAGCCTCCGGTTCTCGGGGTCGCCCTGCTGGAGCTTCACCAGTTCCGCGCGCGCCGCGTCGAGCCACGCGGGATCCTCCTTCGACCGCTCGTAGCTTTTCACGTAGATCCGCTCGAGCTCCTCGATCGGCGCGGTTTCGTAGGCCGCCGGGTCGGCGAAATGCCGGAAGCCCATGATCAACAGCCCGAACTGCGTGCCCCAGTCGCCGAGATGGTTGTCGGCGATCACCCGCCAGCCGAGGAACCGGTGCAGGCGGTCGAGCGCGTTGCCGATGACCGTGGACCGGATGTGCCCGATATGCATCGGCTTGGCCACGTTGGGGCTGGAGTAATCGATCACGACCGTCCGCCCGCGGCCGGGCCCGGGAACGCCGAGGCGGGGGTCGTCGCCGAGTTGCTCCAGGCGCCCGGCCATCCACGCCGGGTCGAGGAACAGGTTCACGAAGCCGGGGCCCGCCACCTCGGCCTTCGCTACGGCTTCCGGCCGGGCGGCGGCGGCCAGCGCGCTGGCGATTTCGCGCGGCGGCTTCTTCAGCGCCTTGGCCAGCGACATGGCCGCGTTGCACTGGTAGTCGCCGAACCGCTCGTCGGCGGTCGGCACCACGCCGACGGACAGGCCGTCCGGGATCGAGTCCGGGAAGGCCGCCTGGAAGGCGCCCCGCGCCCAATCCGACAGCACCTGCTCGATGGTCAGGACATCATTTTGCATCGGGTCACCTGTTGCCGTTCCGAATGCCTCATCAGAACTGCGAATCCATCAAAAGGTTGCGCATTCCAGAGAAAAAAACGTTTGATTCCTTCTTGCATTCCTTTTTCATCGCGCTAAAGTCCGCCGCGAATCCGGTATCAAACCCTTAAAAATCAGGAGGAGTAAAATGGCACCGGCGAAGAAGAAAAGCGAGAAAGAAGCGACCCCGAAGGCCCCCAAGGCCCGGAAAGCAGCGGCACCGGCGGCCGCGGCCCCGCGCAAGCGCGCGGCGGCGAAGCCCGCACTCCCGGCCGTCGCGGCGGAAGAGCGGCAGAAGCTGGTCGAACTGGAAGCCTATTTCGTGGCGGAAAAGGACGGCTTCCGCGGCGATTCCAAGAATTACTGGATCACCGCCGAGGCGATCGTGGAAGCCCGGTTGGCCGGGAAGAAATAAGCAAGCTGACCGCGTTTGGAATGGAAACGGCCCCGATTCGTCGGGGCCGTTTTTTTGTTCCCCTCCCTTAAGTCCCGTCGTGAATGGTCCATTACCCGTTCGAGCTAAGTGTGTTACAACAAGGTTTCTGCTTTGTGAAAAAAGTGTTGCACACGCCATGCTGAAACGTGTAAGGTATTTAGCTATGAAGTGACGCGGGAGGAGAGCGCTGCTTCCATTCGCCAAGCAAGGAAAGGATAGGCTTGTCATGAAGAATCCGTTCGGACGTGCGAGCATTCTGATTTGTCTTGCGTCGGTGTGGCTGGGCCTTGCACCGGCTCACGCCGGGGGCCTGCCGGTGATTCCGTTCATCCCCATCATCCCGATGACCTACAGCAACGTGGAGGCCCCACTCCAATACGTGCAATACACGCCGCGCGAGACCCGAACATGGACATTTCGCCATCCCGGCGCTATCGCCATGCGCATCCGGTTTGCGGCCATCGGATTCTCCACGCCGGAGGAGGGCGGCTATCCCGAAAAGCGGTCGACGATCGAGATTCTCAACAGCCAGGGCGCCGTGGTCCAGACCCTCACGGCCGACGCCAACGCATCGTTCTATAGCGCGTCCGTTCCCGGAGACGTGATCCAGGTGCGCTACACCAACAAGTCCAACGGCGGGCTGGGCCAGTCCCCTGCGCAGGCCGCCCCGGACACCTTCAGCATCCTCGGCTATTCCTATCTCCGCCTGCTCGCCGCCAAGGAAGTCGGCGGCGCGCCGCTGAACTACTCCGTCTTCACCCCGACGGCCGGAACGGCCTACAACGTCAGCCTGCACAACCAGTTCCAGGTGCCGGTCACGGTCAAGAAGCCGTACACCTTCAACGACTACTCGACGACCAAGGTGGACCTGTTCCTGAACGGCCAGTTCCTGGGAAGCTCGATGGGCTATCGCCCGGCCTGGGATCCCTGGAACATCTACTTCAGCGCCCAACTGGACATGCAGCAGATGATCCAACTCGCCGCGGGCAACTCGACGGCGACGACGGCCAGCGCCTCCACGCTGATCATCCGGGAAACCCGGTATAACGGGACCGACACGAACGCGACGTGGAAGACCCAGTACCAGTACAAGAACTTCCCGTTGACCTTCTCCGATCCCCGCGCCACGCACCATGGCAACATCACCGGACAGGGTGATACGGGCGTCGGCAATTTCGACCGGCTGGTGATCCACCTGCCGTCGCGAAGCATGGTTTCCGCCTGGGTTTTTTCCCAGTCCGGCGGCGGCAGCCCGTTCGTGGACTGCGATTTCAAGGTCATGGACGCCAACGGCGTGACCCTCTACGAGGGTAACGAGGCCCAGGTGGACGGGCACGGCGAGGGCGTCAGCCTGATGCTGGGCCCGGGCGCCTACATCTTCGACCTGTGGCGCAACTCGAGCTCCTGCGTGGGGTACGCCGGGGGCACGGGGCACATGTACATCAAGTGCGATCCGGCCGCAGCGGTGACCGACCACTGATCAGAAAGGCGCGGCGGTTCCGATCTTGCCGCCGAGGGCGGCCTCGGCGATAGAGCGCCCGTCCGCCAGCACCGGGGCGCGGCGCGGACGCCAGGGGCGACGGCGCGCGCGCACGATCAGGCGATAGCCCTTGGTGAGCCCCAGCAGGGTGTCCATGCCGGCGGCGAACTGGAAGACGGGGTAGAGTCGCGCGCGCCGGAGGACGAGCTTCTCCAGGGATCCGGCATCCGCGCCCGCGGCGAGCGAGAGGGGCCGTTCGCCCCGCCACGCCAGCAGATCCAGCGCCTCGACGAAGAACCGGCCGTACGACCGGGCCTCCTGCACGTCGAAGCCGTCCTTGAGCAGGTCGAAGAGGACGGACTCGGTGTAGCCGGGCCGCACGCGGCCCAGGGCCTCATCGGTCATGCCCAGCAGGCGGCGCGCGGGCCGGAGGAGGGCGCGTTTCTTGAGGTGGGGCGCGTGGACGAGAAGCCGGCCGGCGGGCTTGAGTACGCGGTGGCACTCGGCGATGAGCAGGGCGTCATCCGGCATGCGCTCGAGCTGGTCGAGGATCACGACGCCGTCGAACAGGCTGTCGCCAAACGGCAGCCGCCCCTCCCGGATCCGTTCGACCCGTTCACCCACGAGCCGGAGGGTCGAGGCGGCGGAGGCGTCGTCCGGCGTCGCGGTATGCCAGGTTCCGCCCAGGCGGCGGAGCTGCCCGCTGCTCACGCCGTCGCCGCTCACGTCAAGCCAGGTCTGGTTGACCGGGACGCGGCCGACCATCGAGGCGATCTCGGCCAGCCGCGCTTGCAGGGGGAGCGATTTCTCGAAGAGCTTGAGGTGCCAGTCGTCCGGCGCCGGCGCTTCGGGTTCTGGCGTTGGATCGCCCATGCCGTCTTTTATACCGGGCCGGACCGCCGTGGTCCAGCCGGCTTTCCCGCGCCCGTCTTGCCCGGCGGTCACTCCGTCTCCACCCGGTACAGCCACGGTCCGGCGCCGGCGGCCGCCTGGTCGGTATGCACGTTCAGCGGGGGCGTGGCGGGCAGATTAGTGAACACACCCTCGAAAACCCCTTGCGGATGGGTGGAGCGGGAAAGGTCGTACTGCTTGCCGGCGACGCTGGACCACCGGATCACCCGCCCCGAACCCTGAACCCTCAACCCCGAGATCTCAAACACCGACAGGGCGTCGAGCGGATCGGTGCCGGCCACGAGTTCCTCGCCGTCGTTCGCCCGGTCCCCGTCCGTGTCGGCCCGAATCGGGCTGGTGCCGATCGCCAGTTCATTGGTGTCGAGCAGCCCGTCGCCGTCGCTATCGGCCATCGGGTTCGTCCGCTCGTAACAGCCCATGTCCCAGCCGGCAGGCCCGTCGTTGTTGCCATCCAGCGGGCGGGGTACACCCTCGAGGTCGCAAGCCACCGCCGGCAGGTTGGTCCCCGTGTCGATACAGGGCGATCCGACCTGGAGCTGGTAATCCCCGTTGCCGGAATCCATGAACAGGGGCGCGGCGTTGGTGTTGCCGACGCCCGCCGGCTGCGGGGCCGCGCAGGAGTGGTCGAACGTGATCGTGCCGTAGTAGTTGGTGTCGCTGACTGACACTATGTTGTCCATGACGATCGAGTTCTTCACCGCCACGCTGCCCTCGGAGTAAATTCCGCCACCCCACCGGCCCGTGTTGCTGCAGATCGTGCAGTTCTGCACCGTGAAGCTCCATCCGTAGATCCCGCCGCCCCGCCCATTCGCGGCGACCATGCCTTGGTTACCGTACAGCAAACAATTGCGGATCGTGGCATTGAAGGCATAGATGCCGCCGCCCTTGGCCGCGCTGCCGCCGCCGGCGCGGTTGGACACAACCACGCACTGCTGCAGCGTGCCGGCGGACATGTACACCCCGCCGCCTTCGCTGTTGTTGGCCGCCGAGCTGTATCCGTTGCGGATCGTGAAGCCTTCGACCACCGCGCTGGCGTGCGTGATTTTCACGCACGGCGCCGCGCCGCCGCCGTCCAGGATCGTGCCGGCCGGGCCGTTCACACCGCGCAGCGTGACGGGATTGGTCACCATGATTCGCGCCGCCACGCGATAGACGCCGTCGGTGACCAGCACCACGGTGCCCGGCAGGGCCACGTTCAGCGCGGCCTGGATGTTGGTGGCGGCCGTGCCCCACGTGGCGAAGGGCGAGGCGTGCGCCCCGCCGGGCGCCACGTAGGTCACCGGGGGTTTCACGTTCACGTAGTTCGTCTTGCACAGCGTCGCCGTCTCGCCCGCGGCGTTGCTGACGCTCAACGACACCGCGTAGAGGCCGAAGTTGGAGTACACGTGCGTGACCACGGACAACCCGAGGCCCTGGTAGTCGGGCGTGCCGTCGCCGTCCACGTCCCAAACGTAATTCAGCGCGGCGGTGTTCGTGCCCGACACGTGTCCGGTCAACGTCACGGGCAAGGGCAGAAATCCATCCCGCGTGCCGGCGACCGGATTGCAGGTCAGCGGACCGAATTGGAATTCGTACGCGCCGCGGTCGGGCTGACCGTGGCTGACGCGCGGGTTACCGGCCACATCCTGGGCGCCGGACATCCAGGTTTCGAGCAGCGCGTTGTCCAGGCAGGAGGAGCCCGGCAGGAGCTGCAGGTTGCCGTTGGCCAGGTCCGCGAACTCGGGATCGCCGGTCGTGTTGTTCGTGCCGGAGGGGAGCGGGATAGCGCAGCTGTATACGAAGGTTCCCCCCGTGGTGTTCGTGCCGGCCGGCGCCTGGTTGTGGCACACGATGCAGTTGGTGAACGTCGCCCCGACGCCGTAGGCCCCGCCGCCGTTGTTCGACGCCGTGTTGCCGGCCACGGTGCACGCGTCCACCACGGAATTGTTGTCCACGTACAGACCACCGCCGAAACTGGAGGCGAGGTTGCCCCGGATCGCGGAATTGCGCACCAGGGCGCCGCTGCCGTACACGCCCCCGCCGTGGGTCGCCCGGTTGCTCACGACGGTGGAATCCCGCAGGACGCCGCCGTAAAACATGCGGACGCCGCCGCCGACCCCGGCGGCGTTGGTGTTGGCGAAGATGGCGCAGTTGGAAACCGTCCCGCCGCGGAAGAGATAAAGCCCGCCACCCCCGTTGCTGCAGATCACGCTCGATTCCACGACGCCGCCCATGTCCAGGTACGCCCCGCCGCCCTCGGTCGTCGCGACGTTGCCGGCCAGCACGCAGCGGCGCAGCACGCCGCCTTCCATGTACACGCCAGCGCCCTGGGGCGCCTTGCCGCCCCGGATCAATAATCCTTCCAACGCCGCCTGCGGATGCCGGAGGTCGAAGCAGCGCGCCAGGCCCCGGCCATCCACGATCGCCGCCGCCTCGGCCTCGGCCCGGATCGTTATGCCGTCGGTCACGACGACCGGCTCGTTCAGTTCATACAAACCGTTTGTTACACGCACCAGGGTCCCGCCGATCCCCGTGGACACGGCGGCCTGCAGATTCGTTGCGGCATCCACCCAGTTCGTGTACGGGAAATTGTGCAGGCCGTTGGTGGCCGCGAAGACCGTGGCCGGCCCGATCTTCAGGTAGTCGGGCTTCAGCACCACAGCGGTTTCGCCGGCCGCATTGCTCACGGTCAACAGGGGCGAGAAATAGCCGCAGGCCGCAAACCCGTTGGTGACCAGGGCTAGCCCGAGCCCCTGGGCATCCACCACGCCGTCGTTGTTGAAATCCCACTGGTAATAAAGGCCCGCCGTATCGGCGCCGTCCACGATCGCCTGGAAGATCATAAGATCGCCGGGAAATCCCTGCGTGGGATCGGCCAGCAGGTTGGCGGCGAGCGGCCCCGTCCCCGGCTGGTATTCGAGGGCGCCCATGTCCGGGCCGGCACCGGCCACGCGCGGGTTCCCGTCGAGGTCCGCCGCGCCGGCCATCCACGCGAGGTTGGTTCCCGTGTCCACGCAAGGCGAGCCGGGCCGGAGGCGATAGTCGCCGGAGGCCGGGTCCATGAAATCGGGCGCGTCGGCCGTGTTGCCGGTCCCGGCCGGAGCCGGCGCGGCGCACGAAAAATCCACGGTGGAGGCAAGCGCGTAGAGGTTCGGGTGCCGGTCGGCCTCGTTGTCGTACGCGATGACGTTCACCGACGACGCGCCCGACAGATAGAGCCCGCCTCCGTCCCGGGCCTCATTGCCGGCCACGGTGCAGTTCTGCGCGAGCGCTGCGCCTTCCAGGTAAATGCCGCCGCCGTTCGTGGCGACGTGATCCGTCACGAGCAGGTTGCGCAGGGTGCTGCCGCCGGCGCCGTACACGCCCCCGCCGTCCACCTGGCCCGCCGCGACGGTGTAATTGCCGTTGATCCGGCAGTTTTCCGCGATGGATCGATCCAGCCACAGGCCGATGCCCTCCACGGAGTTGCCGGCCAGCGTTTCAGCCCAGTTGCCCGACACGGTGCAATGCGCGATCCGGCTGGTCCACACGAGGGCCGCCCCGGCGCCGTATTGGCTGTACTCGCCCCCTTCCACCTTGTTGCTCGACACGGTGGAATGGGTCACCACGCTGCCGTAGTCGAGGTACAATCCGCCCCCCGCGGCCGTGCCGTTGGGCGCACTGGCCACGTTCCCGAGGATGCGGCAGTTCGTGATCGAGGCTTCCTCGCCGTAGATCCCGCCGCCCTCGGCGTCGTCGCCGTCGGACCAGGACACCGCCGTGTTGGCCAGGATGTCGCAATCCCGGATCGGCGCGCCCTCGACGGCGCAGATCCCGCCGCCCAGCGCATCGTACTGATCGGCCTGCGCCGTGTTGTTGCTCACCCGGCAGTCCACGACCTGCGCGCCGTAGCTGTACAGGCCGCCGCCCCAGGCCTCCCGGTAGCTTTGCCCGGATTCGGCCAAGTTGCCGGACAGGACGCAATTGCTGATCACGGCGGGCGCTTCGAGGGATACGCCGCCGCCGAAGGTTTCATCGTATGACCGGGCCTCATTGTCCACGAACGCGCAGTTCTCGATGCGGCTGGGCCCCCACACGCACGCGCCGCCACCGAACACTTCCTCGTACGCCGCGATCGCCACCGTGTTGCTTACGAACAAACTGTCGGTCACACGCGTGTTCCACCCGTAAAAGCCGCCCCCGGCCCGCGTCGCCGTGTTGCTGGTGAAGATACAGTTGGTGATCGTCCCGCCCTGACCGGAATAGACCCCGCCGCCGTTGACGGCGCGCCCGCCCCGGATGGTCAGGGCCCGCAGCGTGGCGTCGCGGTGGTCCATGAGGAAGCATCGTTCCGCGCCGTTGCCCTCCACGATCGCCGCCGCGGGATCGTCCATCCCTCGGATGGTAAGGCCGGACCGCACCACCACCTGCCCCGTAAGGCTGTGGACGGCATTGGAAAGCCAGACCGTCGTCCCGCCCACCCCCGCGTCCACTGCCTCCTGCACGTTGGTCGCCGCCTGTACCCAGTTCGTGAACGGGAACACGTGGCCCGCGCCGGGCGCGACGTACGCCTCCGCCGGGCCGACCTTGATGTAGTCGGCCTTGACCATCGTGTCGGTCTCGTGGGCCGCGTTGCTGACGATCAGCGACACCGAGTAGAACCCGCACGCGTTGTAGGTGTTGGTCACGATCCGCGTGTCGGCGCCCTGCCGGTCCGGGACGCCGTCGTTATTGAAATCCCAGACGTAATACAGCCCGGCGGTGTTGGTGCCGCTGACCCATCCCGTGAATATGACCTGCAGCGGCACGAATCCCTCGGTCGTGTCCGCCATGGGATTGCACACGAGAGTTCCTTCTCCCGGTTGAAACTCGTACGCGCCCATGTCCACAAGGCCGCCGGTGATCCGCGGCCGGCCGTTGAGGTCCGCGGCCCCGACCATCCAGGGCTGGTTGGTCCCGGCATCCACCCCGGCGGACCCGGGCCGCAGGCGGAAATCGAACGCGGCCGGATTCACGAAGTCCGGCAGGCGTTCGGTGTTGCCCTCGCCCGGCGGCAGCGGCGCCGCCGCGGTGTATTGAATCGCGGCCTCCGGCGCATCGTAGTTAGGCCAGTCCACCGCCTCGTTGAAAACTATGATCGAATTGAAGACCGTGCCGGTCGAATACACCACCAGGCCGCCGCCCTGCGGCGCCCAATTGCCGACCACCGTGCTGCTCTCCATGATCCCGAGGGATTCAAGACTGATCCCGCCAGCTGTGTTGGAGGCCGTGTTGCAGTAGATCATGCAATTGCGGATCGTGGCCGGGACGGAATAGGCCCACAGCGCAATCCCGCCGCCATTTCTGGCGGTGTTGGCGGCCACGATGCAGTTCTCCATCGTTCCGCCGTCGCTGCAGATTGCGCCGCCGCCGCTCGCGTAGCCGGCGGAGTTGCTATAAATCGTGCAATCCCGGACCAGCCCGCCCGAGCACCACACGCCGCCGGCCCCGTTGCCGGAACCGGAGTAGATGTTGCTCAGGATGACGCAGTTCGAGATCACGCCCCCGGGCCGGCAGTACGCGCCCGCGCCGCCGTTCTGCCCGACGTTGTTGACGATCACGCAGTTTTGAACGCTGCCGGCCGCCACGCTGACCCCGCCGCCGCGTGCCGTGGTCCGACCGCGCGTGATCGCGAACCCCTCCACCACGGCGGCGGCGTTGCTGACATCAAAGCAGCGCACGGAGTTGTTTCCGTTCACCGTGGTCACGTAGAAACCGTTCGCGCTGCGGATCGCGACGCCGTTCGTGACATTGATTTGTGCCGATAGAAAGTAGGTGCCGTTGGTGACCAGCACCGTGTCGCCGTCCGCGGCCACGTCGATGGCCTGCTGGATATTCGTCGCCGCGGTCACCCAATTCGTGTATGGCGCCGCCGCGCCGGGATTGGATGGCATGACATAATGCGTGGTCTGCGCCATCGCTGCACCGGCCCACAACAGGTTTCCAATGATTGGAAAAATCCCAAGCCCGGATTTCCAATGTCTGGAAAAGTTCATGGTGATGCCTCCCCTTTACTCCAACTCGATCCGGTAATGCCACGGGCCGTTTCCCACGGCCGTCGCATCCGTCACGGTGTTCATTGGCGCCGCGCCGGCGATGCCCGACTGGACCGGCGTCCATGCGCCGGCCGGCAGATTGGTGGAGCGCGAGAGCGCGTAGGTTTTGCCGTTCACGCTGGACCAGGACACGGCGGGGGCGGAAGCCTGAAACCGGAGACGGGAAACCTCGAGGAGGGAAAGGGGGTCGAGCGGATCGGTCCCGGCGAGAATTTCGTCGCCGTCGCGCAGCCAGTCGGCGTCGGAGTCGGCTTCGGGATGGACGAACTCGTGGGCGCCCATGTCCCACGCGTTGGTCCCGTCGTTGTTCCCGTCGAGCGGGCGCGGGATGCCGTTGATGTCGCCCGCCAGCTGATTTGTCGGCGACCCGGCATCGACGCAGGGCGAATTTGTGGTCAGGCGGAAATCGCCGGCGGCGGCATCCACGAACACCGGATCATTGGTGATGTTGCCCGTCCCCGCTCCCGGGTCCGGCGTCGTACAGGAAGTCTCGAACACCGGACCTTCGGAGTAGTTGTTGTCCGAGACGGCCGTGTTGAAATAGAGGATCGAGTTCACGATCAGCCCGCTGCCCTCAATTCCACCCGCTCTGTCCCCGGCGTTGTTCAGGACAACCGTGCAATGGCACATCTGGCCTTCTCCGATACGCGCTGCCCCGGCCCGCGAGCTCGCCGTGTTGTACGCGATCACACAGTTCCGCACGATGCCGGTCACGGCCCCCATGCACACCCCCCCGACCCATTGCGCCGAGTTGCTGATGATCTCGCAGTGCTCCAGGACACCCCCCGCCGACCCATCGTAGAAGAAGACGCCACCGCCATCGCGCGTGGCGCTGTTGCCCGTGATGCGGCAGCGCCGGACACACCCGCCGTTGTTGAAGAACACGCCGCCGCCGCAATTGCCGGGAAAGTCAAAATAGTCGCCCGGCGCGTGACCGCCGCGAACGGTGAACCCATCCACCACCCCAGCCGGATGGTTCATGTAGAGGCACCGATTCGTTCGCACCGGATACTGCGCGTCCAGCACCGTGGCCTCGAATCCGTTCACACTTCGGGCCGTGACGCCTTTCGTGATCTCGAGCGGGCTTCCGAGGTAATAGGTGCCGTTCGACACCCAGACCGTGTCGCCCGCCGTCGCCGCGCTCACGGCGTCTTGGACGTTCGTCGCGGCCGTCACCCAGTTGGTGTACGGCGCCGCCGCGCCGGGATTGACCGGCACGACGTAGCGCGTCGTCTGCGCGGACGCCCCTACCGCGAACACAAGGCTTCCAAGGATTGGAAGAAACCAACACCCCATTTTCCAAGGATTGGAAAAACTCATCTCGCACCTCCTCATTCCAACTCAATCCGATAATTCCACGGCCCGGAGCCCACGGCCGTCGTGTCAGTCTCCGTGTTCGCCGGCGCGATGCCGAGGATGTTGGTCTTCACATCGTAGTCGAACCCGGCCGCCAGATTCGTTGCGCGCGACAGCGTGTAGCGCTTGCCGTCCACGCTCTGCCAGCGGACCGCCACCCCCGCCGCCCCCGCCTGCCGCACGATCTGCGTCAGGCCCAGGAACGAAGCCGCGTCCAGCGGCAGGGTCCCGGCCAGCACCTCCGCGCCGTCGTCCATCCAATCGCCGTCGGTGTCGGCCTCGACCGGGCTTGTGCCGATGGCCAGCTCGTTGGTGTCGAGCAGCCAGTCGGCATCCGAGTCGGCCTCGGGATGAACCCGCTCATACGCGCCCATATCGTAGCCCGCGACGCCGTCTTGGTTGCCGTCGAGCGGGCGGGGCATGCCGTCGATATCGGACAGAGGCAGGTTCGTCGGGGCGCCCGCGTCCACGCACGGCGAGTTGGTGGGCAGACGGAAGTCGTAAGCATCCGGATCGACGAACAACGGGTTGCCGGCGATGTTGCCCGCGCCGGCCGGCAGGGGCGCGGCGCAGGAGTACGTCCACGCGCCGCCGGAGTAATTCGAGTAGGTGGCCGGGCCGATGTTTCCATAAACGATCGTATTGACGATGTTTGCCGCCGTATAGGCGTAATAGCCGCCGCCCCATAGGGTGCCATACGTTCGATTACAGGCGATGGTGCAATTACGTATCTGGCCGCCCCGGCTGTAGACGCCGCCCCCGTTGCCCCCGCAGGAGTTGCTGTAGATCAGGCAATTTTCCAGCACTTGAGCGCCGATATTCACCCCGCCGCCGCTGGTCAGCGCGTAGTTGGCCTGAATCCGGGTATCGCGCACCACCCCGCCGCCCTGGTTCATGTACACCCCGCCGCCCTGGTCCCCCGTGTTGCACATCAGGACGCACCGGGTCACGAGGCCGGTCGAGTTGACGTACACACCGCCCCCGCGGTTGGTCGCGTAGCAGGAGGAGGCGATGCAGTTCGAGAGCGTCCCGCCGTAGAAATAGACCCCGCCGCCCTGGTAGGCCCGGCCGCGCGTCAGGGTCAAGCCCGCGGCGAGGGCCTCCGGATGGTTCAACGTCAGGCAGCGGCCGCTGTTCTGGGCATCCACAACGGTCGCCGCCGGCCCGTTGACCGAGCGCAGGGTCGCGGCGACGGCGAGTTCCAGCGGCGACCGGATGGCGTACACCCCGTCGGTCACGAGAATCTGCGAGCCGTGCCACGCCGCACCGACGGCGGCGGCCAGGTCCGTCGCGGCGACGGCCCAGTTGGTGTACGGGTACTGGTGCGTGCCGCCGGGCGCGGCGTAGGCGATCAGCGGCGCGACGGTGATGAGGTTCGTGCGGGCGCGCGCGCTGGTCTCGCCGGCCGCATTGCTGACCGCGAGCGCCACGGTGTACAGGCCGGCGGCCTCGTAAAGCTGGGTCACCACGCCGAGCCCATAGCCCTGATCATCCCAAATCGAGTCCCCATTGTAATCCCATTGGTAATACAGACCGCTTGTGTTCGTGCCGGCGGCGTAGCCGGTCAACACCACCCGCAATGGTTCCAGGCCGATGAGCGGATCGGCGGAGGGATTGCATTCCAGAGCGCCATACGCGTATTCGAAGGCGCCCATGTCGGTGATGCCGTTCAGGATGCGCGGGGAGCCCGCAAGGTCCGTCGCGTTGGTCATCCAGGCCAGGTTGGCGCCCGTATCCATGCAGGGGGAGCCGGGCAGCAGGCGGTAGTCATCATGGGCGGTATCGGCGAATTCCGGGTCGCGGTCCGTGTTGCCGGCGCCGGCCGGCAAGGGCGCGGCGCAGGTGTATTGATAGGCGCCGGCGAGGTAGTCGGGCGAGGCCGGCGCGGAGTTGAACCGCACGATGCTGTTTTGCACCGCGCTGTTGCCCGAGACATGCGCCAGGCCTCCGCCGGATGTGCCCGCCGAGTTCTTGCACACGGTCGAACTCTCCAACGTGGAAAAACTGCCGGAAAAATACAGCCCGCCGCCTTGCGAGCCGGCCTGGTTGCGGATGACCAGGCAATTACGGACGGTCCCGCCCAGGGCCCAGACGCCGCCGCCGCTGTTGGCCCGGTTGGAATAGATCTGGCAGGCCTCCAACGTCCCCGCTCCGTCAATCCGCACGCCCCCGTTCGTATGGCTATGAATCCGCGAGCGTCGCAGCACGCCGCCCTCGAGGCAGGCGCCGCCGCCCCAGCTTTCGCCGGAGCGCGTGGAGTTGCTCCAGATCTCGCAGTCGGTGGCCTCGCCGCCGTTCTCGAAGTACAAGCCCCCGCCGGTATTGTCGCTGCGGTTGCCCGTCACGACGCAGTTGGAGACCAACCCATAGCGCTCGAAGAACACGCCCCCTCCGTAGTCCGCCCGCCCGCCGCGGATGGTCAGGGCGCTGACCCGGGCGGCGGGATGGCAGAGGTAGAAACAACGCGAGGTGTTGCCGCCATGCACGATCACGTCCGTCACGCCGCCCTGCCCTTCGAAGGCGACCGCGCGATCCACGTAGAGCTCGCTGGCCATGCGATGGGTGCCCGTCCCGACGAAGACGCGCGTGCCGGCCACCGCCGCTTCGTACGCCGCGTGCGGGTTGGTCGCGGCCGTCACCCAGTTGGTGAACGGGAAGCTGTGCGCGCCGTTGGTGGCCACGTAGGCGATCTCCGGCCCGACCTTCACGCACCCGGGGCTCAGCGTGCCGGCCGACCCGGCCGCGTTGCTGACCGTCAGCGACACGTTGAAGCTTCCGTATCCGTCGAAGAGGTTCGTCACCACGGCCAATCCGTAGCCCTCGATCTCAAAGGACCCATCGCCGTTGAAATCCCGTAATACAAGCCCGCCGTGTCCGCGCCCGCCACCGCGGCGGTGAACACCACCTGCAACGGATAGAAGCCCTCCGCCGGATTCGCCACCGGGTTGCACGCGAGCGGGCCGCTCGCGGGATCGAGCTCATAGGCCCCGCGGTCCACGGTTGCCTTCATGATGCGCGCACGGCCGGCGAGATCCGTGGCGTTGGTCATCCAGTCCTCGTTGAATCCGTCGTCCACGCCCGGCGAACCGGGCAGGAGGGCATAGTTGCCGGCGGCGGCGTTGACGAACTGCGGCCGGCGCTCGTCGTTGCCCTCGCCCGGCAGCGGCGGGGCGGAACAGGAATACGCGGCCTCCCCTCCAGTCAGATAGTGGTTGGGATTGGAATCCAGCGTCGTGTTGTCAACAAGGATGCTGTTGAGCAGCAAGCCGGCCGACTGGCGCAGCCCGCCGCCGTAATAAGCCTGGTTGCTGACCGCCGTGCAATTGATCACCTGGGCCGCCGAATTCACGAGGCAAAGGCCCCCGCCTTGCACGGCGAAGTTACCGGCCATGAAGCAGCTCCGGACCCCCGATGCGCCGGAGACATACACGCCGCCGCCGAGGCTGCCCCCGGCCGCCGATATATCCATGTTCCCCGTGATGCGGCACACCGAAACCGTTGAATTGACGCAGTACACCCCGACCCCGTAGACGGTGTCGTCCTCCAGTTCGACCTGGTTGCCGGACACGTCGCAGGACTCCATCAGGCTGCCGGCGAACAGGCCGACGCCGCCGCCGTAGGCGTTGTCGTTCACGGTCTCCAGGTAATTGCTCCGGACCGCGGTGTCTGTCAGATGACCTGCTTCCAGATATATCCCGCCGCCGATGCCCTGGTCGTCCGCGGCGTACAAGCGGTTCGAATCGACCACGCAGCCGGCGATGTCCGCGTTCATGCCCATGATGCCGCCGCCGTATCCGTTGCCGTAGGTGCCCGCGCGGGCGTGGTTCGCCCGCACGACGGTGCCGGTGACCATGGAGTCGTAGGCCGAGATGCCGCCTCCGGCGGCCACCGAGGAGGAAGCCGTCAACCGGTTGGATTCCACGACGCACGAAACCACCCGGCTGTCCTCGAAGGCGCAGATGCCGCCGCCCTCGGCGTCATCCAGGCTGGAGTACCCGTAATTCGCCCGCACGCTCGAATGTTCCACCCGCGCGTTCTCCAGGTACAGTCCGCCGCCCCAAACGTTTCCTCCGTTGTTGGCTGAAAGCGAATTGGTGTCCACGCGGCATCCGCGGACGACCGCGGAGCTGACGGCGCAAATGCCGGCGCCCCAAAGCGCGTCGCCGGAAGACGAGATGATCCGGTTGCTGCTCACGTCGCTATCCACCAGCAGCCCGCCGGCCAGGTAGACCCCGGCCGCCGAGTTGGATGCGCGGCAGGCATAGACGGCGCAGTTGGTGATCGTCGCGCCGAGCGAATAAATCCCGCCGCCCTGCACCGCGGCCCCGCGGACCAGCACCAACCCGTCGAGTTGCGCGTCCGCCGATCCCAGCTCGAAACAGCGGCGCTGATCCTGGCCATCCACGACGACCGGGCCCCGCCCGTTGACGCTGCGGATCGCGATGCCGTTGGTCACGAGGAGCGGCGCGGTGACCGTGTACACGCCATCCGTCACCCATACCGTATCGCCCGCCGCCGAGGCGTGGACCGCGTCCTGGATAGTCGTCGCCGCCGTCGCCCAGTTGGTGTACGGCGGCGCCGCGCCGGGATTCACCGGCACGACATACCGCGTCTCCGCGCGGGCATGCCACGAGACGAACAGACTGAACCCCCACGCCACAAAACGCCTCCAGTTCATGGCCCCCCCCTGATTCTGAAGTCATCTTAACCGCCGCACCCGCCATGACAAGACCGCAATGCCGCGGGCGGGCGCCGGCCACCGAGGCAGAAAATGTTTCCCATGCTTGAAAAAGCGGGGTAGTATTAGACGAAAATATTGGAAAAACAGGACGTGTTTTTCCAGGGCTGGGAAAAGGAGTTTTTTCCGCCCTGGAATCCTTTTTTCGGAAGCCACGAAGGAGAGAAGTCATGGATTCGAACATCAACACCATCAGCGTCACGCTGGAGGACGGTTCCCAGATCCGCTGCGCCGCCAACACCCCGGTGGCGTCCATCCTGCCCCAGCGCCGCTCGAAGGAAGGCCTGGAATACCTCGGCGCCCTGGTCAACAACGACGCCGTCTCGCTGTCCTACCCGCTGGAGGTGGACAGCCAGGTCTCGCTCCTCACGCGGGCGGACTCGCACGGGTTCCGCATCTACCGCCGGTCGGTGTGCTTCCTGCTGGGCAAGGCGGTCAAGGCCCTGTACCCCGAGGCGCGCTTCGCGGTCGAGCACTCGATGAGCGACGGGTTCTACTGCAGCTTCGAGCTGGACGGTAAGACGATCTCCAAGGAGCACATGGCCGCCATCGAGCGCCACATGCGCGAGACGGTCGAGCGCGACGTGCCCATCGAGCGGCGCAAGATCGCCTTCACGGAGGCCGTCGAGCAGTTCGAGCGCGAGAAGCAGTGGGACAAGTACAACCTCCTTCGCTACCGCAACCCGCCCAAGATCGTGACCTACGGGTGCGAGGGCTTCTCGGACCTGGCCCACGGCCCCCTGGCCATGAGCACGGGCGCCCTGTCGCTGTTCAAGCTGATCCCCTACACGCCCGGGTTCGTCCTGCAGTTCCCGGAGCGCGAGACGCCGAAGGAGCTGTCCGAGTTCGTGCCGCAGCCGCAGCTGTTCCAGATCTTCAAGGAGCACAAGGAGTGGGGCCGGATCCTCGGCGTCAACACGGTCGGCCGCCTCAACGAGATCATCGCCAACAAGGAAATCGGCGACTTCATCAAGATCGCCGAGGCGTTCCACGAGAAGAAGATCGCCCGGATCGCCGACCACATCCACCAGCACCGGGACGAGATCAAGTGGATCCTCATCGCCGGGCCGTCCTCCTCGGGCAAGACCACGTTCGCCAAGCGGCTGGCCGTCCAGCTCCGCGTCAACGGGCTGCGGCCGGTGACGGTCTCCGTGGACAACTACTTCGTCAGCCGGGACCGGACGCCGAAGGACGAGAACGGCGAGCCGGACTTCGAGAACATCGAGACCCTGGACCTGCCGCTGCTGAACGAGCACCTGGCCAAGCTGGACCGCGGGGAGAAGGTGGAGCTGCCCTACTTCAACTTCGAGAAGGGCGACCGCGAGTTCCGGGGCGAGACCATGAAGATCGAGCCGGACCAGATGGTCATCGTCGAGGGCATCCACGGCCTGAACCCGCGGATGACCGAGGCCATCCCGCCGGCGCACAAGTTCAAGATCTACATCAGCGCGCTGACGCAGCTGAACCTCGACTCGAACAACCGGGTGTCCACGACGGACAACCGGCTCGTGCGCCGGCTGGTGCGCGACCACAACTTCCGGGGGAACCCGGCGCTGATGACGCTCGGCATGTGGCCCAGCGTGCGGCGCGGCGAGAAGAAGTGGATCTTCCCGTTCCAGCACGAGGCGAACATCGCGTTCAACTCGGCGCTGGATTACGAGCTCGCGGTGCTCAAGCCCTACGTCGAGCCCCTGCTGGCCGAGGTCAAGCCCGTCCACCCGCAGTACGCGGAGGCGCGGCGGATGCAGGACTTCCTGGCGAGTTTCCTGGGCGTGTCGGACCGGCTCGTGCCGCCGACCTCGCTGTTGAGGGAATTCATTGGCCGCAGCAGCTTCAGCTACTAGGACGGGCGGGCCCGCGGGCCGCGGCGCGAGCGCAACAAAAGCATTCACACCCGTGAAGAGTTTTGTTGCGGATGGTCCGCCGGGCCGCGGCCGGCTGCTGATGCTCGACCTGGACGGGACGCTTCTCGACACCCGCCACGACCTGGCCACGGCGGTCAACGCCGTGCGCGCCGGCTACGGGCTCCGCCCGCTGTCCGTCGGCACGGTCACGCGCTATGTCGGCGACGGCCTGGCGGAACTCGTGCAGCGCGCGCTGCCGGGGCGCGACGACGACTGGCCCGAGGCCGTCGAGCGCTGCCGCCGCCTCTACCGGCGGCACATGCTCGACCGGACCGCGCCCTACCCCGGCGTGATCGCCGGGCTCCGCCGGCTGAAAAAGGCGGGCTACCGGCTGGCCCTCGTCAGCAACAAGCCCGCCGCCGCCTGCCGGCGCCTCCTGCGCCACTTCGGCCTCGCGCGGCTGTTCGACCGCATTGCGGGCGGCGATTCGACCGAGCGGAGGAAGCCGCACCCGGAGCCCCTGCGGGTCACGATGCGCGCGCTGGGGTTCCGACCGGCCGAGTCGTGGATGATCGGCGACCACCGGACGGACCTGGAAACGGCGAGGCGCGCGGGCGTGCGGAGCGTGTTCCTGTCCCGGGGCATGGGCCGGCGCGGCGGCCAGCGGTCCCACCGGACCTTCGCGCGCTTTTCCGAGTTGACGGACTATTTCACGCGGCCCCATGCTGCCGGGAAACGCTGATCGAGGGAAAATGCCATGCCTGCCCGAATCCTCCGGACCGTCCTGACCGCCTGCCTGCCGGCCCTCCTCCTGTCGGAGGGAAGCGCCCGCGCGGAAGACCCGCCGGCCACCGTCACCGCGAGCTTCACCGCGGAAGGCGGCGAACAATCCGTGACGCTGGCCCCGGGCCAGGCCCTGGAGGTCCGCCTGCCCGGCAACCCGACCACGGGGTACGGGTGGACGGTGGAGGCCTTCGAGGCGCAGGAGATCCTGGGCGGGCCGGCGGACGTGGAGTACACGCCCCAGGCGCCGGATCGCATGGGCGCGGGCGGCGTGTTCACGTTCCGCTTCTCCGCGGCGAAGGCCGGCTCGACGACCTTGCGCTTCGTCTACCGCCGCTCCTGGGAAAAGGACGAGCCGGCGCTCCATACCGCGGCGCTGAACGTCACGGTCGAGTAGGGCCCGCCGCGGCGAAGCCGGCTCTCCCCGTCACCCGTTCGGTCCGCGCTACCCGCAGTGGTTCGCCCCGGCCGCCGGCTTCGGGGCGGGCCGCTCGACGTTGGAGTAGAGCTCCTCGCCGGTCTCGGCGTGGACGATGGTGAACTCCTCCATGTGCCGCGAGGAGTCGGACACGAACGTCAGCCGCCCGCCGTGCTTCTGCTCGATCTCGACCAGCGTGGCCTCGTCCTCCTTGCGCAGCCGGTCCATGACGACGGGGTTGACGCTGACCTTCAGCGGCACGCCGTGGTGCCGCCGCAGGGCCTCGACGATGTGGCGCTGGATCTCGACGCTCATGCTCAAGGTGGACTTCACCTTGCCGCGCCCCTCGCAGTACGGGCAGTCCATGTAGGTGGTCGCGCGGATGCTCTCCTCCATGCGCTGGCGGGTCATCTCGAGCAGGCCGAGCTGGGAGATCGCCAGCACGTTCGTGCGGGCGCGGTCGTTGCGCAGCGACTCCCGGAGCGTCTTGTAGACGGCGTTCTGGTGTCGGCGGTGCTTCATGTCGATGAAGTCGATGACCACGAGCCCGCCGATGTTGCGCAGGCGCATCTGGCGGGCGACCTCGCGGGCGGCCTCCGTGTTGACCTGGAGGATGGCCTCCTCCTGCGTGTTGCCGCCCTTGTGCCGGCCGGTGTTGACGTCGATGGCCACGAGCGCCTCGGTCTCGTCGATGACGATGTAGCCGCCGGACTTGAGCCAGACCTTGCGGCGGAAGGCGTTCTCGAGCTGGCGCTCGACCTCGAAGTGCTCGAAGATCGGCACGGCGCCGTCGTAGAGCTTGATGCGGCCGCGGGCGCGGCGCGAGACGCGGGCGACCAGCTCGCGGATGTGGTCGTAGGCCTCGCGGGAGTCGATGACGATGCGGTCCACGTCCTCGGTCAGCGAGTCGCGGACGACGCGCTCGACGAGGTCGGGCTCGTGGTAGACGCAGCACGGCGCCGGGAGGGTGCGGATGCGCTCCTCGACTTCCTTCCAGGTCTCCAGCAGCACGCGCACGTCGCGCACGAAGCTCACCTTGCGCGCCCCCTCGCCCGCGGTGCGGACGATGAGGCCGATGTTCGGGATCTGCGGCAGGCGGGCGAGCACCTTCTTGAGCCGCTCGCGCTCCTTGCCGTCGTCGATCTTGCGCGACACGCCCTTCAGGCTGCTGCCCGGCATCATCACCAGGTAGCGGCCGGGGATGCTCAAGTTCGCCGTCACGCGCGGGCCCTTGGTGCCGATCGCGGCCTTGGTGACCTGGATGACGATCTCGGAGCCGATCGGGAAGCGCTTGGCCATCTCGCCGGGCGCGAACCGTTTCTGGCGGTCGGTCCGCTGGCGCTGGATGCCCTCCTCGGCCTCCAGGCGCGCGGCGTCCTCCGGGATCATGTCCCAGTAGTGGACGAAGGCGTTCTTCTTCATGCCGATGTCCACGAAGGCGGCCTGCAGGCTGTCCTCGATGTTCTGGATCCGGCCCTTGAAGATGCTGCCCACGATATGCTCGTCGCTCGGGCGCTCGATGTAGAACTCCTCCAGGTTGCCCTCTTCCATGACGGCGACCCGCGTCTCGAGGCTCTCGACGTTGACGATGATCTCTTTGTGTATCTCTTTCTTACCCATCAGCTTGGCCATGAAGGACCACATGTTTTCTTCTCCTTACAGTGAATACCGGCGCGTGTAGACGCTCTGGGTGATGCCCAGGCCCGCGAGCGTGGTCAGCATGGAGGAGCCCCCGTAGCTGATCAGCGGCAGCGGCAGGCCGGCGATAGGCAGCAGCCCGATCGTCATCGCGATGTTCACGAACACCTGGCTGAACAGCAGGCCGGTCATGCCCACGGCCATGAGCCGGCCCGCCCGGTCCCGGGCCTCTACGGCGGCCCGGATGCCTCCTCCCAGTACGACGGCGTACAACGACAGCAGGATCGCCGACCCGACGAACCCCTTCTCCTCGGCGATCACGGAATACACGAAATCGGTGGGCGCAACGGTGCGGGGCAGGAAGCCCAGCACGTTCTGCTTGCCCTCGAGCCAGCCCTTGCCCCACAGCTTGCCCGAGCCCACGGCGATCTCGGACTGGATCTTGTTCCAGCCGGCGCCCAGCGGGTCGCGGCCCGGGTTCAGGAAGACGTGGACGCGCTCCTTCTGGTAGTCGTCCATCGCCAGCCAGCCCAGCGGGGCCAGCATCAGGCCGACCAGCCCGAGCACGAACAGCTGCCGAAGGGGCGTGCCCGCCACGAAAAGCATCAGCGCCGTCACGGGCACGAGGATCATCGCCGTGCCCAGGTCCGGCTCCTTGACGATCAGCGCGAAGGGGACGGCGAGCAGGATCAGCGCGCGCACGAGCGTGCCGGGATGCTGCAGGTCGCGGCCGGGCCGGCCGAGGAAGCGCGCCAGCATGATGATCAGCGCCAGCTTCGCGAACTCGGAGGGCTGGACCTGGACGCCGAACACGGAGAGCCAGCGGTAGGCCCCGTACACCTTCTTGCCCATGACCAGCACGAGGACCAGGAGCACGAGGCTCACGCCGTAGAACCAGCCCGCGGCGGCGCGCAGGCGGCGGTAGTCGGTGAGCATGAAGGCCAGGAAGACCGCGACGCCGAGCGCGGCCCAGAGCATCTGGCGGCGGTAGAAGCCCGGCACGGGCAGGTCGTCGCCGCGGTAGGAGGCGCTGTAGACGAAGGCGATGCCGGTTCCGAGGAGCAGCAGGACGGCGAGCGCGAGGAACCAGTCCATCCTCTTCAGCAGCCATTTGGCGGTGGTCCAATCCATGTCGCGTCATCCCCGCGCCGGCGCGGCGGTTTCGAACAAGCCCTTGAGCACGTGCTGCATGATCGGGGCGGTCGTCCGCCCGCCGGTGTCGGCCTCCTCGAGCACGAGGGCGATGGCGTAGCGCGGCTCGTCGAAGGGCGCGAAGCAGATCATCCAGCCGAGCTTCAGGCCGCTCCCCTTCTTCCCGTACTCGGCGGTGCCGGTCTTGCCGGCGGCGTCGGTCTCCGGGATCTGCGCGAGCCGGCCGGTGCCGTTGGGCGACATCACCACGTCGCGCATGCCCTGGCGCACGAGCCGGATCGCGTCCGGCGGCAGGTCGACGCGGGCGGACGGCGCGGGAGGCAGCCGCTCGAACGCCTCCGCCCCGGGCGCGCGGGTGCCCAGCACCAGGCGGGGCGCGCGCAGCGTCCCTCCGTTGGCCAGCGCGGCCGTGAGCAGCGCCATCTGCAGCGGCGTCACGGACAGGAAGCCCTGCCCGATGGAAAGGTTGCACGTGTCGCCGTTGCGCCAGCCGTCGTGGAAGGTGTTCCGCTTCCACTCGTCGCTCGGCAGCAGGCCGGGGTACTCGCCCTCGAGCTCGATGCCGGTCGCGCGGCCCAGGCCGAGCTCGGCGGCGGCCCGGCGGATCGGCTCCAGCCCGGCCTGCAGGCCGAGCTGGAAAAAGTAGACGTTGCAGGAGCGCTCGATCGCGTGGCGCAGGTCCAGCGCGCCGTGGCCGTACGTGTACCAGCAGGCGAAGCGCGCCCGGCCCAGGTTGAAGTAGCCGGGACACGAGAACGTCGTGGCGGGCGACCCCCTGCCCGAGGCCAGCGCGGCGAGGGCGACGACCGCCTTGAACGTGCTGCCGGGGGAGTACCGGGAGGCGATCGCGCGGTTCATCAGGGGGCGCTGGGGATCCTCGTTGATGAGCCGCCACGTCTCCGGCGGGAGCACGGGCGTGAAACGGTTGGGATCGAACCCCGGCGAGCTGGCCAGGGCCAGGACGTCGCCCGTGGACGGGTCCACGATGACGCCGGCGCCGACGCGCCCGGCGAGCGCGCCGTCCAGGACCTGCTGGGCCCGCATGTCGAGCGCGAGCAGCAGGTCGCGCCCGGCCGCGGCCGGCTGCGCGCCGAGGTCCTTGAAGCGGAACCCGGAGACATCCACCAGCATCAGCTGGCCGCCGGCGCGGCCGCGCAGGAGCTCGTCGTAGCGCTTCTCCAGCCCCGCGCGGCCGACCAGCTCGGGGATGTAGTAGTGGAAGGCCTCCTCCTCCGTCGGCGGGTCCGCGCGGCCGCAGTAGCCCAGGACGTGGCACGCCGACGCGCCGAACGGGTATTCGCGAACGGCCTCGGCGCTGATCTCGACGGCGGACAGCCCGAGTTCCTGCTCGGCGAGGCGGGCCAGCGCGGTCTCGCCGACGTCGCGCCACACGGGCAGCGGCAGCGGCAGGCGGTAGCGGATGTGGTTGCGGATCTCCTCCGCCGTCACCTGCCGCGGCAGGCCGAGCGTCCGGGACAGGTCGTCGAGGAGGGCCTCCACGCGGACGATGGTGTTGCTCCACTTGCCCGGCCGGCGCAGCTCCTCGAGGTAGAGCGAGATCGTGTAGCCGGAGCGGTTGTCGGCCACGCACCGGCCGTGGCGGTCGAACAGCCGGCCGCGCAGGCCGGGCAGGCGGACGCGCCGCACGCTCTGCTTCTCCAGGCCGGCCTGGTAGGTGGCGCCGCGGGCCACCTGCATCTGCCAGAGCGCGTAGAGCAGGCCGCCGAACGCGGCGATCATGAGCCAGAGCACGACCCGGGCGCGCCACTGTTCCTCGTCGAGCAGGTCGCGGAGGGCCATCAGGAGGCCTCCTCGGGGCGGTTGCCCAGCATCCGGTCCGCGCCCGCGAGGGCGTGGAAGACCACGGGGACGACGACGGCGCCGAGCAGGATGGAGCCGATCAGCTTCAGCGCGAGGCGGCCGGCGGACAGGATGACCGCGCCGTCGCGGGTCAGCAGGACGCTCAACGCCAGCGTCACCGCGCCCGCCGAGAGCGCGCCGGAGACGGCGTGCATGAGGACATCGCCCGCGAACACGTCCTCGCGAAACCGGCTGACGACGAGGGCGACGAGGCAGAAGCAGAACGAGGAATAGCCGAGAGGGATCTGCCCGAGCGCGTCCTGCAGGAATCCCGCCAGCACGGCGGCCAGCCACATCAGCGCGCGGTCGGGGGAAAGGCAGTAGTAGAGGACGATGCCCAGCATGACTGGCATGTGGGCCTGGCCCATCACCCGCCAGTTGGGCGCCAGCGCCTGGACCACCGCGCCCACGATGAGCGCGAAGAGGAGGACCATGGTCTTCATGGCGCCGCCTTTCCGGGCAGCACCACGAACACGTACGTCGCCGCCCCGACGTCCGCCTGGGCCACCACGCTGGCGCGCTGGTACAGCCCGCCCTCGTCCACCTCGACCTTCTCGACGTAGCCGATCAGCAGGCCGGGCGGGAACACGCCGCCCAGGCCGGCCGTGACCACCGGGCTGCCCGCCTGCAGGGGCTGGTTGCGGTTGATGAACTGCATCCGGCAGATCGCCTGCCCCGCGGGCGACGGGCCGGTGCCCTCGACGATGCCGAACGCGCCGGCCGGCGCGATGCGCGCGGAGACGCGGCAGAGGGGATCGGAGATCAGCAGCACGTCCGCGGTCTTCGGGGACGCCTCGATGGTCCGGCCGATGAGGCCGTCCTGCGTGACCACGGCCATGTCCGGGCCGATGCCGTGGTCCGCCCCCTTGTTCAGGCGCAGCGTGTGCCACCAGCCGGTCATGTCGCGCGCGATGACCTCGCACGGGACCAGGTGGCGCTCCGCGGAACGGCCGTAGTCGAGCTGGCGGCGCAGTTCCTGGTTCTCCCATTCCAGCGCGCGGAGCTCCTGGACGCGGTTGCGGAGGTGGATCATCTCGGCCGACATCGCCTGGTGCTCGCGGACCAGGCCGCCGAAGCCCCGGACCGTGCGGGCGCCCTCGACGAGTTTACGCCAGGACCGGGTCGCCAGTTCCTGGAGGGGGGCGACGGCGTCGCGCAGCGCCGACTTGGTCCGGCGGGAGACCGGCCCGGGGAGGTTGAGCAGGGCCAGCAGCACCGCCGCCAGCACCAGCCAGGTTACGATACCCCGTTCCCTCATGCCCTCTCCCGGTCACGTCCGCCGGGGGTCCCGGCTCCCGAACCTATGGTCCAATACGCCACGCACATTCCGTTCTGGTCGGGGAGAAGCCATCCGCCCGGCGGACGGGAGCGATCGGACATCCGGAGAGGATCAGTAGCTGCGGCTGACGCTGGCCACCTTGCGGAGGAAGGCCAGCTCATGCAGGACGACGCCGGTCCCCTCGGCGACGGCGCTCAAGGGATCCTCGGCCACATGGACCGGCAGGCCGGTTTGCTCGGCCACCAGCTTGTCCATGCCCCGCAACAGCGCGCCGCCGCCGGCCAGGACGACGCCCCGGTCCACCAGGTCCGCCGACAGTTCCGGCGGACAGCGTTCCAGGGTCATGCGCACGGCCTCGACGATGGCGGTGATCGGTTCCTGCAAAGCGTTTCGAACTTCCTCGGACGTCACGGTCAGGGTCTTGGGCAGACCGGCCACCAGGTCGCGGCCCTTGACCTCCATGCTCGTTTCTTCTCCCTGGGGGTAGGCGGAGCCGATGGCGATCTTGATTTCCTCGGCGGTGCGCTCCCCTATCATTAAATTATAAACCCGCTTCATGTACTGGACGATCGCCTCGTCCATTTCATCGCCGCCCACCCGGACGCTCCGGGAGAGGACGATGCCGGCGAGCGAAATGAGCGCCACTTCGGTGGTGCCGCCGCCGATGTCCACAATCATGTTACCCGCCGGCTCCTGGACCGGCAGCCCGACGCCGATGGCGGCCGCCATCGGCTCCTCGATCAGATATACCTCCCGCGCGCCGGCGTGGGTGGCCGAATCCTTGACGGCGCGTTTTTCAACTTCCGTGATGCCGCTGGGGACCGCGCAAATGACGCGCGGCCGGACCAACATGCGGCGATTGTGCACCTTGCGAATGAAGTAACGGAGCATGGCCTCGGTGATCTCGAAGTCCGCGATCACGCCGGCCTTCAGGGGACGGATGGCGACAATATTGCCCGGCGTGCGGCCCAGCATCCGCTTGGCCTCCTCGCCCACGGCCAGCACGCGGTTGGTGCCGGCCTGGATGGCCACGACGGACGGCTCCCGGATCACGATCCCGCGGTCCTTGACGTAGACCAGCGTGTTGGCCGTGCCCAGGTCGATGCCGATATCGCTGGAAAAAAGCCCTAAAAGTCTGTCAAACATGAATGGCCCTTGTCCCCTGCTGCCTCGTTTCGCCGCGTACTTTGCGACAACACCGCGCAAAACGTCAAGCGATAAAACCGGGACGCCGCCCGCGCCCGCCCATTCGCAACAAATCGCTTCACGGGTGTGAAGATAATTGTTACGATCCCGATGACGCGCGCCGCCAGAGCCGTTCGCCGCCGTGAAGCCAGAGGCGCCAGCCGTCCCTCCATCGAAAGGCCGCCCGGCTGCCGAACAGCATCGGCCACTGCGACGCGTATTCGAGGATCGCCGCCGCCCGCGCCCGCCGCGCCCCGGCGTCCAGTTTGACGACCACCGTCGACCAGGCCCGGCGCGGCTGCGTCAGCCGGCGCACCACGTCCCGGCAAACGGCATAGGGGTAGTCCTCGTAGTACGAAAGCCCCGCGCCGAAGACCTGCTCCGCCGCGCGGCGGACGAGGACATGATCCACGTGACCGCCCGCGCCGAGCGGAGCGAACACCGCGGCCGCGCGCGGCAGGGCGCCGAAGCTCCGCGCCAACCGGTCCATGAGGCCCTCGTCCTCGGGACGGATCGCTTCAAACAGCGACTCGTGCGTCGGGTACAACTCCCGCCCCGACGCGTCGCACCGGTAGACCGCCTCCGGCAGGTCGCCGTGATCCGGCTTCGCCCCGACGCGCGCGCAGGCCCGGGCGTCCTCGGCGCGCCGGACGCGGCCGGCATCGGGCCCCAGTCCGCACAGCTTGAGGAACCGCGCGCCGTTGGCCTGTAACGGCGAGGGCACTTGTTCCGCCGCCATCGCGGTGTAGATCAGGACCGAGCGGCCTTCGCGGGTCCGCAGGCTGATCTGCCCGGCGCAGGAGAGGATGGCGTCGTCGAGGTGCGGGGAAAGATACAGGCAGTCATAGGGCCCTTGCGCCATGGCCGGAGTTTATCAAGCCGCCGCCTCAAAGCAATCCGCGAGCCGCCGGGCCGCTTAACAGCCGCCGCCCGCCGGCGGTATCCTATCCGCCGTGAGCAGGGGGGCGTTCATCGCACTGCTGGGCCTGGCGCTCGCCGCGCGCGCGCCTGCCGTGGATCCTCCGATCTACGTCCACATCGTCATGCACAACGAGGAGGGCGGGGATTACCACACCAATCCGCCCGCTTTCCTCCGCGAGCGCTCGAACCTGGTGGTCTTCGCCAGCATGCTTTCCTCGCACGGCGTCATGTTCAACTGGCAGTCCGACTGGTCGTTCCTGCGCGCGGTGACCAACTTCGACCACGGCACGCCGGAAACCGGCGGCGCCAACGTCGTGGCCTGGCTGAAGAATATGGGTTTCGAGGTCGATCCGCACGCGCACGAATCGGACGAGGGCCAGCACAGCTACGCCGACGTCGCCTTCCTGATGGGGCAGTGCGGCGTGCCGCCCTCCGACATCGCCGGCGGATTCATCGCCTGGCCGCCGACCAGCTCCGTGCTCGCCCACTTGAGCGGCACGGTCACGGGCCTGCAGTACACGGCCGAGACGTGGATGCCGGCCGTGCTCTGGGGCGGCGGCACCGCCTCGCACCGCGACGAGACCAACCTCTGGATGTCCGGCATCTGGCGGCCGAAGGACACGAACTACTTCACGCGGCACGACGACGCGGCGCCGGTCCCGCACATCGGCAACTTCGGCGGGAAGCAGTGGCGCTGGCTCAACCTCGACCGGCTGGTGGAACTGCGCGGGCGCGGCCTCCTCCAGACCAACCGGATCTACACGTGCGCCATCTTCGCCGGCCAGTCGGAATTGCTGCCGCCTTTCATCGTGGAATTCGAGACCAACCTCCTCCTGCGCATGACCAACAGCGACCTCGTCTGGGCCGGCCTGAAGCAGACCTACGAGGCCTGGCAGACCGCGTACGGCAGCGAGCCCAACCTGTTCCCTTTCGACGGGTCCCTGGATTCCGACGCGGACCTGATGGCGGACGGCTGGGAGGCGAGCAACCTGTGGGACCTGATCGCCAGCGACGGGACCAACGACGGCGACGGGGACTCGATGAGCGACCTCGGCGAGTTCATCACGGGGACCCATCCGGCCGACACCTCCAGCTGCTTCGCGGCGGGCATCCATGCGGTCACCGGGGCCACCTGCGCCATCTCGTGGTCCGCCCGGTCGGGCAACACCTACTACCTGACCAGCACGACCAACCTGCTGGCCGGGCGCTGGCTCACCAACCACGTGTCCGCCGGGATCGACGGCGGACAGGCGCACACGGACACCCCGCCCGTCGGCGCCGTGATGTACCGCGTGCGCGTCACGCGGCCCTGACCGGCCCGCCTGCGAATTTTTTTGCCAAACACCGATGGCGCGGCCATGCTGCACCCGATGAACGCGGACCACGGCCCAGCCGGCCAGACCTGGATCTGGCGCCATTTCCGGCTCGAATTGCCCGCGGACTGGGAAATGCTCCAGTTCTCGCGCGACATGGAGAAGGGCCGCTGCGCGTTCGCCGACCGGGACCGGTTCCGCCTCGAATTCGACTGGAGGAAGGTCCCCGGCGCGCCGGACTTCGAGCGCATGATGGGCGACTACCGCGCCCGGCTGGAATCCTCGAGCGGGGCGGCCGTCAGCGCCCGTTCCGCCGGCGCCTGGCACGGCCTCCAGGTCCGTCGGCCCCACGGTTCGTCCTCGCGGTTCGGCGCCTACTTCGCGGAGAACGGGTGCCTGGTGGAATTGGTCTTCCTCTGGCCGGGCGAACCCGAGGATCCGCTGGAGCGGAGCATCCTGGACGGCTTCGCCGCGGAGCCCGAGACGAAGGCCGGCGGCCGACGGTGGCGCGCTTTCGGATTGGATTGCGTGGCGCCGGCTTCCATGAAACTGGCCCAATGCGTCGCGCAGCCGGCGCTTGCGGGCTTGGAATTCGCCGGATCGCGCGCCCCGGACCGATGGTCGTTCCGCCGGCTCGGGCTCGTGCCGCACTGGATGAAAACATCCGTCGGCGAGTGGCTCGACGCGCAAACAGCCGGCCGCGTGCAGGAGCATCAACGCTCCTCTTCGGACAAAGCCGGCCATCGCATGGAAAAGGTCGAGGGCCATTTCATCCCGCGCGGCCTGCTCCAACGGCGCGGACGCTACGAAGCAGCCGCCTGGATCTGCCCCCGCGACGGACGGCTATACCACGCGGAGCGGATACGCCCGCGCGGTGACGACACGAACGCCGAACCGCCGGACGGGTATATCGCCTGCTGCCCGGGCGTCAGGTGGCCGCCTTGAAGGCGCCCGCGCAGGCCACGAATTCGCCGGCGGGCGGCTGGAGCGCCATGCTCCGGGCCCGGATGATCCACAATGCGGCCGTCCGGTCGCAGCCCGCGGCACAGCACGGCGAGCTACGCATCGAGGTGCCCACGCGCCGGCCGGGCTGGCTGGTCCCGCCCCTCTCCTGGGTCGTGCGCCCGCCCGCGTTCCGCACGCTGACCCTGGATGCTTTGGGGGTCGAGGTATGGACGCTGTGCGACGGGCAGCGCACCGTCGAGGCGGTCATCGACAGCTTCGCGGAGAAGAACAGGCTGACGTTCCACGAGGCCCGGGTGTCCGTGACGGCCTACCTCAAGTCCCTCCTCCAACAGGGGGCCCTCGCCGTGGCCGCCGACAAAAACCCTTGATCCGCCGGCCTACTCCTTCAGCGCGCCGCCCGTGCTGGCGCTCGTGGCAAACTTGATGTAGCGCGCCAGCCAGCCGGTCTTGAATCGGGGCTCCGGGGCGCGCCACGACTGCCTGCGCGCCGCCAACTCGCCGTCCGAAAGCTTCACGTCCAGCCGCCGGGCCGGGATGTCGATGGAGATGAGGTCCCCGTCTTTCAGCAGGCCGATCGGCCCGCCCTCCGCCGCCTCGGGCGATACATGGCCGATGCACGCGCCGCGCGTGCCGCCGCTGAACCGACCGTCCGTGATCAACGCCACCTTGTCGCCCAGCCCCTGCCCCATGATGTAGCTCGTCGGTGAGAGCATCTCCTGCATGCCGGGCCCGCCCTTCGGCCCCTCGCAGCGGATCACCACCACGTGGCCGGGCTTCACCTTGCCGGCGAGAATGCCTTCGCAGGCGTCCTCCTGCGACTCGAAGATGATCGCGGGGCCCTCGTGCATGAGCATCTTCGGGTCCACCCCGGCGGTCTTGATCACCGAGCCCTCCGGCGCGAGGTTGCCGTAGAGGATGGCCAGGCCGCCCTCCGGGCTGTACGCGTTCTCGACCGGCCGGATGCACGCCGGATCCTTGCTCTTCGCCCGCGCGATCAGCTTGCCGAGCGTCTTGCCGGTGACCGTGCGGCAATCCAGGTTCAGCAGGCCCCGGACGCGGCTGATCTCGCGCAGGATCGCGCTGATGCCGCCCGCGCGGTCGACGTCCTCGACATGGTACGGCGACGACGGCGAGACCTTGCAGATGTTCGGGGTTTTCTTCGACAGCTCGTTGATGCGATCGAGCCGGTAATCCACGCCCGCCTCGCGCGCGATGGCCAGCGTGTGCAGGACGGTGTTCGTGCTGCCGCCCATGGCCATGTCCAGCACGAAGGCGTTGTCCAGGGACTCCTTCGTGACGATGTCGCGCGGCTTCAGGTCCTCGCGCACCATCTCGACGATGCGCTTGCCCGCTGCGCGCCAGAGGCTGCGCCGCTTCGGGTCCTCGGCCAGGATCGTGCCGTTGCCGGGCAGCGCCAGGCCGATCGCCTCGCAGAGGCAGTTCATGGAGTTCGCCGTGAACATGCCGGAACAGGAGCCGGCGCCGGGACAGGCATGGCACGAGATTTCTTCGAGTTGCTCCTCCGAAATGTGGCCGGCCTTGAACGCGCCGATGCCCTCGAACACGCTGATCAGGTCCACGGCGCGCCCGTCGGGCATCTTGCCCGCGCGCATCGGGCCGCCGCTGACGAAGAGGGTCGGGATGTTGCAGCGCAACGCGCCCATGACCATGCCCGGGACGATCTTGTCGCAGTTCGGGATGCAGACCATGCCGTCGAACAGGTGGGCGTTGACCATCGTCTCGACGCAGTCGGCCACCAACTCGCGGCTGGGCAAAGAATACTTCATGCCCGCGTGGCCCATCGCGATGCCGTCGCAGATGCCGATGGTGTTGAACTCGAACGGCGTGCCGCCGGCCGCCAGGATGGCCTTGCGGACCAGGTCGCCGACCTTCCGCAGGTGAACGTGGCCGGGAATGATATCCGTGTAGGAGTTGCAGATGGCGATGAACGGCTTGCTCATCGCCTCGGTGGTGAGCCCCGTGGCCCGCAGGAGGCTGCGGTGCGGCGCGCGCTCGAAACCCGTCTTGACCTTGTCGCTTCTCATGGTGATTTCCTTTTCGTCCGTTCCAAGGCCCTAGAAATGGGGATGCCTCGCCCGAAAGGCAAGGAGAATCGGACCGGTCGAAAGGCTGTTGCGCGGCGAGGCCTCTTTTGCCATAGTGCTGGGGCCATGAAACGCATGCGAGGGATGCTGGGGAGGATGGCGGCGGCCTGGCTGGCCTGGGCGGCGTCCGCCGGGGCGCGGTCGGTGGCCGTGGACGGCTATGCCGCCATGGTGAACCAGCGCGTGATCCTCCGGAGCGAAGTCTTCGCCATGGTCTACCCGCTTCAGCAGAAACTGAAGCTGGAGCACTCGGGCGCCGAGTTGGAGAAGAAGCTCGAGGAGGCCTACACGAATGTGCTGGAAAGCCTGATCGAGCGCGCGCTGATCGTCGAGGAGTTCAACCGCCAGGGCCACCAACTGCCCGACCGCGCCATCGACACCCAGGTCAACAGCCTGATCAGCGAGCGGTTCAACAACAACCGGATGGCCTTCCTCGACGCCCTCGCCGAAGAGCGGCTGACCCTCGCCGAATGGCGGGAGCAGGCCAAGGACGGCCTCATCGTTACCATCCTGCGCCGCACGGAAATCCTCGACCGCGTGGCCGTCGCGCCGCGCCAGGTCCGGGAATACTACGAGAAGAACCTCGACCGCTACCGGACCCCGGAGGAGGCGCAACTCCGGCTGATCGTCCTGCATCCCGGGGCCACCCCCGAGGAGCGCGCCGCCAAGATCGAGGAGGCTCGCCGCATCCGCGAGCGGCTCGCGGGCGGCGAGGATTTCGCGACCGTCGCCAAGACCGCGTCCGAGGGACCCAAGGCCGCGCAGGGCGGCGACATGGGGTGGATGCAAACCTCCGAGCTGCGGGCCGAACTGGCCGCCGGCGTAAAAGATCTCGAGCCGGGCCAGTTGAGCGAGGTCATCGAAGCCTCCGACGAGATTTACCTGGCCAAGGTCGAGGGCCGGAAGCAGGCGGCCGTCACATCCTTCCAGGACGCGCGCCAGGAAATAGAGGAACAGCTGCACAAGCAGGAAATGGATCGTCTCTACGACGCCTGGATCGCGCGCCTGAAGAATCGCTTCTACGTCAAGGTGTTCTGAACGTCTTCGAGCCGTACCGAGCCATGAGCGCGATGCTCCGCATTGGAATCACCCTCGGCGATGTCAACGGGATCGGGCCGGAAATCGCCCTGCGCGCCGTCGCCCGCGGGGGCTGGCCCGCCAACGTCCGATTCGTGCTCGTGGGTTCTGACGCACTCGTCAGGGCCCAGGCCCGCGCCCTCCGGTTGCGGCTCCCGGGCGACCGCGTATCCGTCTGGGATCCCGCTCCCGCGCTTGCTCCGGACTGGAAGCCCGGGCGGATCCGCGCCGACGCCTCGCGCGCGGCCGGCGCCTGGATCCGCGCCGCGGCGGCCGCGTGCCTGGACGGCCGGCTGGACGCGATGGTCACCGCGCCGATCTGCAAAGAAGGATTTCAGAAAGCCGGCATCCATGTCCCCGGCCACACGGAACTGCTGGCCGAGCTGACCGGGACGCGCCGCTACGCCATGATGCTCTTCGGCGGCCCGCTTCGCGTGGTCCTCGCCACCCGGCACCTGCCGCTCGCCGACGTGGCGCGGAAGCTGAAAAGGGCGGACGTGCTGGAGGCCATCCGGATCACCGGTGAAGCACTCCCGTGGCTGGGCTGCCGAGGCGGGCGCATAGGGGTTTGCGGCCTCAATCCGCACGCCGGCGACGGCGGCGCCATCGGCCGCGAGGAGATCACCGTCATCGCCCCCGCCATCCGCGCCGCGCGCCGAGAAGGGTTCAATGCCGTCGGACCCGTGCCCGCGGATGTCATTTTTCGCCAGGCTGTCCGCGGCGACTTCGACGCCGTGGTGGCCATGTACCATGACCAGGGCCTCGGCCCGCTGAAGATGCTCGCGTTCGAGACCGGCGTGAACGTCACGCTGGGCCTGCCCATCGTCCGCACCTCGCCCGACCACGGCACGGCTTTTGATATCGCGGGCCGGGGCCGGGCCAATCCGTCCAGCATCGTCGAGGCCATCCGCCAGGCCATCGCGCTCACGCGGCGCCGGAATCCCTGGAAGAAGTGAATAGTGAGTAGTGAATGGTGAATAGTGGACTTCCAATCACGCCTTACTATTCACTATTCACCGTTCACCATTCACCTCCCCCATGAACCTGACCCACCCCTCCGAGGTGAAAGAGCTGCTGTCCCGACTCGGACTGCGGCCGCGCCGGACGCTGGGGCAGAACTTCCTGATCGACGCCAACATCCTCCGCATCCTGCTGCGCACAGCCGAGTTGCACCGGGAGGAACAGGTGCTCGAAGTCGGGCCGGGGCTCGGCGTATTGACGGAGTGGCTCGTTCGCTACGCGGGCCGCGTGGTGGCGGTGGAAAAGGACCCGGTCCTGTTCGGTTTCCTGAAGACGCATTTCGCGGAGGCTCCTCATCTCGAACTGATTCACGCCGACATCCTTGATGTAGACTTGGAAACCCTGCTTGCCGGCGGCATTTCCAAGGTCGTCGCCAACCTGCCCTACTCCGTCGGCAGCCGGTTTCTCGTGGACCTGTTCCAGACCGCGCATCCCCCGACGCGCATCGTGGTGACCGTCCAGCGCGAGGTGGCACGGCGGCTCGCGGCGAAGCCGCGCGCGGAAGATTACGGGCTGCTCAGCATCCTCGCACAGACGGCGTTCGCCGTGAACATCGTCAAGGAGATCAGCCCGACCTGCTTCCTTCCGCCGCCCGAGGTCCGCTCCGCGATCGTGGAACTGGTCCGCCTGCCGGACGACCGCGAGCCGCGGTCGCGCAACTGCGCGGCGCTGTTGAAGCTCCTTCAAGACGCGTTCGCGAGGCGGCGCAAGCAACTCGCGCCCTTCCTGAAGGCTCGCGCCGGACTGACGGATTCCGGGACGGGAATCCTTCTCGATCGGCTAGGCATCGCGCCCCGCGCGCGGCCGGAGGATATATCGCCCGAACAATGGGTGCTTCTGTCCAATGCCCTAGCGCCAGAATCGGATTCCCAAGCCCGGCACTAAACCCTCCTCATGTATCACAGTTTATAAACTGTGATACACGCATTTTACGATTGGAAATCATGATATTTACTAATGTTTTCGTGATTGGGGTGCCGGAAAATATCACAGTTTATAAACTGTGATACATCGCAAAGGAGCCCTTTCTCTACACCAGATGAGCGGTCGCGCCGCAAAGCTGGTCGGCCAGGCGCGTAGGCTCGGGCAGGCGGTAGCTGACCGCGCAGCGTAACACCAGTTTCTCGGCCGTCGCAAGATTGGCCAGGTGCCCGACGCTGACGATCACGGGTCGTACGCCGTCCCGCGTGCACAGGACCGTGCCGATGCGTTCCCCGCGGTCTGCCAGCGCCGCGCGCGAACCGCGCCGTTTCGCGGGCTCCCGGAACTCGCCGACGAGAAGGCTCTTGGCGCAGCCTACGGAGGGAATCTCCGCGAGAACGCCGATGTGACACGCGATGCCGAACCGGCGCGGGTGCGCCAGCCCCTGCCCATCGCACATCAATACGTCCGGCCGGCGCTCCAACTTCTCCAGCGCGGCGAGCAGGGCCGGCGCCTCGCGGAACGATAGCAGGCCGGGGATATACGGGAATCGCAGCGGCGCGCGGGCGATCCGCTGCTCGACAACTTCCTTGCGCCGCGTATCCCAAAGCACGACGGCGGCCACGCATTCGTCTTCTGAAAAGGCGGCGTCGAGTCCGGCGATCCAGCGGATGCCGGAGGGCAACGGCCTGATAGAAACACGGGCAGCCAGTTTCCCCTGGAGGGCGATGGCTTGGGCGGGAGCCAGGTTCCATGAATGCCGGATGGGCGCAGGCACGAGCAGTCCCCGGTCATCCCCGCCGCCGGGTGCGCGAGGCGATGGCGCGCTCGGCTTCGCGCTCGGCGGTGCGGCGCTTGAGGGTCTCGCGCTTGTCCTCGGACTGCTTGCCCTTGCCCAGCGCGAGTTCGACCTTCACCAGGCCCTTCTTGAAGTAGACGCGAAGCGGGATGAGCGCGCAGCCCTTGACGGCGGTCTGGCCGGCCAACCGGTCGATCTCGCGCCGGTGCAAAAGCAGGCGCTTGGGCCGCAGGGGATCGTGCTCCTCGACCCGGGAACAGGTAAAGGGCTGGACGTGCAGCCCCATCAGCATCACCTGGCCGCCGTCCACGAGGGCATGGCTCTCGGTGAGGCTGAACCGGCCCTCGCGGATGGACTTGACCTCGGCGCCGCGCAGTTCAATGCCGGCCTCGATCTTCTCGAGGATGTGGTAATCCCGAAACGCCTTCCGGTGCGTCGCCATCGTCTTGACGGCGGGACGCGCTGGAGAGGGAGCCGGGGCCATGCGAACCGTTCCGGCCCGCCGCGGGCACTACAGGGAAAGCGGGTTGCTTTCCACCGTCTTGCGGACGGGCACAAAGGAGATTTCGGCAGACAGCTTGCCCTCGGCGATTTCCTTGAGGGCGATGTTCATGGGGGACATCTGCATGTTGTCCGGCTTGACCAGGGGCCGCTCGCCGCGGTTCAACTGGCGCACGCGGCGCGACACCATGTTGATAAGCAGCGGGATATTGGGCACTTTTTCCTTCGCCAATTCCATGTATTTCACGTTCACCGTTACAGCCTCCAGTCTCTGAAAAGCCGGGCGGGGCGCACTATAGGCACCCCGCCCGGTTCGTGTCAACCGCCCTTTCCGGGCTTAGTACATGTCTTCCATGCCGCCCATTCCGCCGCCGGCGCCGGGCATGGGCTTCTTTTCCTTTTCGGGAATTTCGGCGACCATGCATTCGGTGGTCAGCAGCAGCGAGGCGATGCTGGCCGAGTTCTGCAGCGCGCTGCGGGCGACCTTGGTCGGGTCGATGATCCCGGTCTTGACCAGGTCCACGTACTCGTCCTTGGCCACGTCGTACCCGTAGCTGCCCTTCTGCTTCTTGACTTCCTGGATGACGATGGAGCCGTCCACGCCCGCGTTCGCCGTCAGCTGGCGCAGCGGGGCCTCGAGGGCCTTGCGGACGATATCCACGCCGATTCCGGCGTCGCCGTCCAGCTTGACGTCGGCCAGTGCCGGCTGGCAGCGCAGCAGGGCCACGCCGCCGCCCGGAACGATGCCTTCCTCGACCGCCGCGCGTGTCGCGTGCAGCGCGTCCTCGACGCGGGCCTTCTTCTCCTTCATCTCCGTCTCGGTCGCCGCGCCGACGTTGATGACCGCCACGCCGCCGGCGAGCTTCGCCAGCCGCTCCTGCAGTTTCTCGCGGTCATAGTCGGACGTGGTCTCCTCGATCTGCCGGCGGATCTGGGCGATCCGGCCCTGGATGTCGGACGTCTTGCCCGCGCCCTCGACGATCGTCGTGTTCTCCTTGTCCACGGTCACGCGCTTGGCGCGGCCCATGTCGGAGAGCTGGATGTTCTCGAGCTTGATGCCGAGGTCCTCGGAGATGAACCGGCCGCCGGTCAGGACGGCGACGTCTTCCATCATCGCCTTGCGCCGGTCGCCGAACCCCGGGGACTTCACGGCGCAGCACTGGAGCGTGCCGCGCAGCTTGTTGACCACCAGCGTGGCCAGCGCCTCGCCGTCCACATCCTCCGCCACGATCAACAGCGGGCGGCCGGACTTGGCGATGTTCTGGAGCACGGGCAGCAGGTCCTGCAGGTTCGAGATTTTCTTCTCGTACATCAGGATGTAGGGATCTTCCAGCGCCACTTCCATGGCCTCGGCGTTGGTGACGAAGTACGGGGAGAGGTAGCCCTTGTCGAACTGCATGCCCTCGACCACGTCCAGCGTGGTCTCGATGCTCTTGGCCTCCTCGACCGTGATCGTCCCGTCCTTGCCGACCTTGTCCATGGCGTCGGCGATGATCGTGCCGATCGTCGTGTCGCCGTTGGCGGAGATCGTCGCCACCTGGGAGATCTCCTGGCGGTCCTTGACCTTCTTGCTCATCTTCTGGAGCTGCTCGACGACGACCTCGGTGGCCTTGTCGATGCCGCGCTTCAGCTCCATCGGGCTGGCGCCCGCGGTGACGTTCTTCAGGCCTTCGCGGTAGATCGCCTCGGCCAGGACCGTCGCGGTCGTCGTGCCGTCGCCGGCGACGTCGCTGGTCTTGCTGGCCACCTCGCGCACCATCTGGGCGCCCATGTTTTCAAAGGGCTGCTCCAGCTCGATCTCCTTGGCGACCGTCACGCCGTCCTTGGTGACGTTCGGCGAGCCGAATTTCTTGTCGAGGATCACGTTGCGGCCGCGGGGCCCCAGCGTGGCCTTGACGGCCCGGCTCAACTTCTCCACGCCGCGCAGGATGTACTGGCGGGCTTCCGCATCATAAACGAGTTGCTTCGCTGCCATGGGGTTTCTCCTTTAGTCCTGGATGATTCCGAGCAGATCGTCCTCGCGGAGGATCTGGTATTCCTTGTCGTCGATCTTGACCTCCGAGCCGCCGTAGCGGGGCATCAGCACGAGGTCGCCCTTCTTGACGTGGAAGGGGATCGTCTTGCCGTTGTCGTCCACCTTGCCGGTGCCGATGGCAATGACCTTGCCCTTCGTCGGCTTTTCCTTCGCGGTGTCCGGGATGATGATCCCGCCCTTCTTGACCTCCTCTTCCTTGACCGGCTCGACCAGGATCCGATCGCCCAACGGTTGTATCTTCATGCCTTCTCTGTCCTCCCTTTTGGGTTTGGTTGCTACGTAAAGGGGCGGCGCCGGGCCGGCGCATCCCACTTATTTCTTCTTCTTGTTCTCGTCCACCATCTCGAAGTCGGCGTCGATCACGTCGCCCTGGGCGCCGCCCTGCGGGCCCGCCCCGCCGGGGCCGCCGGCCTGCTGCGCGCCGCCCTGCGGGCCCGCGCCCGGCTGCTGGGCGCGCGCCTGCGAGTACAGCTCGCCCGACAGCGCCTGCATCCCGGCGTTGACCTTCTCCAGGTCGGCCTTCATTCGGTCCGCATCGCCCGACTTCAGGGATTCCTTCAGCTCGGCCACCGCGCTCTCGACGCTCGCCTTCTTGTCGGCGGACACCTTCGCGCCGTGCTCCTTCAGGAACTTCTCCGTCTCGTAGACCGTCGCGTCCGCGCGGTTGCGGGTCTCCGCCGTCTCGCGGCGCTTGGCGTCGTCCTCCGCGTGGGACGAGGCGTCGCGGGTCATCTGCTCGATCTCCTGCTTGCTCAAGCCGCTGGAGGCCGTGATCGTGATCTTCTGCTCCTTGCCCGTGCCGAGGTCCTTCGCGCCGACGTGCAGGATGCCGCTGGCGTCGATGTCGAAGGTCACCTCGATCTGCGGCACGCCGCGCGGGGCCGGCGGGATGCCGTCCAGGTGGAAGCGCCCCACGGTCTTGTTGTCGGAGGCCATCTTGCGCTCGCCCTGGAGCACGTGGATCTCCACCGTGGACTGCCCGTCTGCGGCGGTGCTGAAGATTTCGCTCTTGCGCGTCGGGATCGTCGTGTTGCGCTCGATCAGCGTCGTCGCGATGCCGCCGAGGGTCTCGATGCCGAGGGTCAGGGGAGTCACGTCCAGCAGCAGGACGTCCTTCACCTCGCCCTTCAGCACGCCGCCCTGGATCGCCGCGCCGACCGCGACAACCTCGTCCGGGTTCACGCCCTTGTGCGGCTCTTTCTTGAACAGTTGCTGGGCGATGTCCTGCACCTTGGGCATGCGCGTCATGCCGCCGACCAGGATGGCCTCGTCGATCTTCGCCGCCTCGATCTTCGCGTCCCGCAGGCAGTTTTCGACGGGCTTCACGGTCCGGCCGACCAGGTCGTCCACCAGCTGCTCCAGCTTCGCGCGGGTCAGGCTCATGGTCAGGTGCTTCGGCCCGCTGGCGTCTGCCGTGATGAACGGCAGGTTAATCTCCGTCTGCTGGGAGCTGGAGAGCTCACACTTCGCCTTCTCCGCGGCCTCCTTCAGGCGCTGCAGGGCCATCGGGTCCTTCGAGAGGTCGATCCCCTGCTCCTTCTTGAACGAATCCGCCATCCAGTTGATCACCCGCTGGTCGAAATCGTCGCCGCCCAGGTGGGTGTCGCCGTTGGTCGCCTTCACCTCGAAGACGCCCTCGCCGATCTCCAGCACCGAGATGTCGAACGTGCCGCCGCCCAGGTCGTAGACCGCGATCTTCTCGTCTTTCTTCTTGTCCAGGCCGTAGGCCAGGGACGCGGCGGTGGGCTCGTTGATGATGCGCAGGACTTCCAGGCCCGCGATGCGGCCGGCGTCTTTCGTCGCCTGCCGCTGGCTGTCGTTGAAGTACGCCGGGACCGTGATGACCGCCTGCGTGATCTTTTCGCCCAGGTAGGCCTCCGCATCCAGCTTCATCTTCTGGAGGATCATCGACGAAATTTCCGGCGGCGAGTAGGTCTTGTCGCCGATCTTCACGTGGGCGTCGCCGTTCCCCGCGCGGACCACCTCATAGGGCACCAGCGAGATTTCATGGGCGACTTCCTCGTACTTCCGGCCCATAAAGCGCTTGATGGAAAACACCGTGTGCCTCGGGTTCGTAACGGCCTGGCGCTTCGCCGCGGCGCCGACCAGCCGCTCCCCGCTCTTCGTGAACGCCACGACCGACGGGGTGGTCCGGCCGCCCTCGGAGTTCGGAACGACCACCGGCTGGCCGCCTTCCATGATCGCCATGCACGAGTTCGTCGTACCCAGATCAATGCCCAAAACTTTTGCCATGTTTCACCTCGATTTCGCCGACACCAGTAAAAATCCTACGGATGAAGAGCAGCATACATGCCAACGTCATCAGTAAATCGCCTGGTAATCGTCGCAATATATTGATAATAAGCATATTAAAATAATTCCTCGCAACACCGAAAGGATGCCGCATCGCGGCATTCAAGAGACATATTGTCACACACTCGTATGCCGAGCGGCTTTTTGGCGCAGATCAGGCTGGCTCGATCGGGGGCTAAAGTTGGCTCCCCGCCCAACGGACCTGGCGGGCCTGTCGACCAAGGAATAGGCGACATTGTGGATCGGTGTCGTTTTCAAAACGGACCGACCTGTGTACTCTCCCTTTTATGAGGAGGCGTCTGACGATTTCGGTCATGCTGGTGTTGGCCGCATCATTCTGGGGTGTGTGGAAGGCCCGGCACACCCATGAGCGCGGCATATCGGCCACCGCTCCAACCTTGCAGTCCCGGATCCCCGCACGCGATGATCCTGCCCGAAGCGTCACGACGCTTGTGCCTTCTAATTCAGCAATCCTCGCGCCCACCGCCCAGCCCGCCATGCCGGACGAGAAGGGTTTCCAACTTTCTCAATGGCCGGATGCCGTTGTGAACCGCGACCCGGATTTCGGGACACCGCAGCTCATCCGGCGGCGTAGCGGCTTGCTGTCGCCGCCCGCGCCGGGGGCCGCGCCTCGGGAGATTCTCGCGGCGTTCATCCGGGCCAACGACCGGACGATGACCCTGCATCCGTCCGACCTGGAGCCGCCGAACGCCCGGTTGGTCCAGGACTACACGACCCGGCACAACGGCATCCGGCGCGTGCGCTGGCAGCAGCAACACGAGGGCCTGGACATCTTCGGCGCGCACCTGACGCTGAATCTGACCAAGGACAACGAAATCATCAATGTGTCCAGCCGGGCGCTGTACTTCCCGTCGGTGCTGTTCCATCCGGCCGAAACGGTGGACGAGGCCCGGGCGCTGGAGATCGCCCGGGAAAAGCTGGGCGGCGGGGCCGTGCGCAAGACCTATCTCGCGCGGAAGGTCTGGTATCCGCTGGATATGATTTCGTGCGTGGTGGGCTGGGAGCTGGCCATCGAGTGCGAGGGCAACAGCGACGCGCATGACCTGGTCATCCGGGCGGATACGGGAAAGATTGCCTTCGACCAATTGCTGACGTGGGCAGAGGTAGGGCGCGCTGGCCCAGCGCGCCGCGGCGGCTTGAGCCAAGCCGCCCTACCAGCAGAAACGATTTCCCTGAGCGTCTTCACCAACGACAGCCCGATGCCGACCACGCCGGGGCCGTACGAGCCGACGAACTTCACGCCGGTCGAGGCGTCCCGGCTGATGCTGCTCCTGACGGCCCTGGACACCAACGCCTCGCCGGAAGGCTGGATCCCCGACGGGAGCAACGAGCTGCTGGGCAACAATGCGGATGTCTATGCCGACTGGAACGATGACAGCCTGCCCGACCAGGCCCGGTTGACGGGCTTCCCGTACCGGGTATTCGACCGAACCGTGGACCTGACCAAGCACCCGACCAACTATGTAAACTTCTCCCAGGTGCAGGGCTTCTACTGGGCCAACTTCTATCATGACCGGCTCCATGCTCTCGGCTTCGACGAACCTGCGGGCAACTTCCAGCAGGACAACTTCGGGCGCGGCGGTCTGGGCGGAGACCGGTTCAAGATCGAAGTCCAGAACGGCGCTTCATTGGGCTTCAGCTATGCGAACAAGGCCTACTACACCGGTTTTGGGGACGGAACAGAAGGCAAACTGACCGTCTCAATCTTTTCCCGGACCTCGCCCCTTCGTGATGGGGCGTTGGACGGACACCTGGTCCTCCACGAGATGACACACGGCTTGACCTCCCGAATCATCGGCAACGGGTACGGCCTGACGATCGTCCAGCCCCGGGGCATGGCGGAAGGCTGGAGCGATTTTTTCGCGTTGAACCTCTTGAGCGAGCCCAGCGACCCGCCGGAGGCCTGCTATCCCTTCGGCGACTACGCCGCGATGTACTCCCCGCCGACCTCCAATCTGTACTTCGGCATTCGGCGGTTCCCGTACTCCACGGACATGACCAAGGCCCCGCAGACCTTCGCGGACACCGATCCGAATCAAATCGGCTTCCCGCCTGGAATCCCCTGCAATCCCTACTTCGGCGCCCCGGAGGCCGACCAGGTCCACAACGTTGGCGAAGTCTGGTGCCTGGCCCTCTGGGAATGCCGAGCCAACCTGATTGAGGAATATGGGTTCACGGGCAGCGGCTTAATGGAACAACTGGTGGTGGATGGGCTCAAGCTGACGCCGGACAATCCCCGATTCGATCAGGCCCGGGACGCCATCCTGCAAGCGGATCTCGTGGACAACGGATGCTCGAATTCAATTGCGCTCTGGCGCGGCTTTGTCAAGCGTGGTCTTGGCTACTCGACCTTCGTGCCCGAGCCGCAATCCACCGTAGGTATTCAGGAAGCCTTCGACCTGCCGTTCGCATTGACCACAACGGTGACCGAAGCCGTCGGCGATGGAGATGGCTATATCGAACCAGGTGAAACGGCAAACATGGCCGTCAGCCTGACCAGCCATGAGTTGGACCTGTCGGGCGTGACCGGCCTTCTCTCGACCTCGCTTATCAATATCACCCTGATCGTGAGCAACGCCGCTTTCGCGGATGTGACCGCCGGAATGACCGTCACATCCGCCGCGCCGTTCTCCTTCGAAATCGCCACCAACTTCCCCGGCTTTACGGATGCAATGTTTACCTTGCGAATCACCAGTGATAAGGGCTGGTTCGATAAGCCGGTAGTCGTTCGCATCGGAAATCCCTACGACTATCCGCCGGAAATCCTCAATGTGGCGGTGATGAACATCACCGAGACCAACGCCTGGGTTCACTGGAACACTGGCATTCCCTCGACCGGTTGTGTCTTTTACGGTGAGACGACGAACTACGGCATGACGGCCCTGTCCGGCCACCCAATGGGAACCAACCATACCGCCGATCTGACCAACCTGGTCAAAGGAACGGAGTATCACTTCCAGATCCAAGCATTCGGGACCAATGGCCTGACAAGCCTCTCAACGGACATGACCTTCCGCACGCGTTCGCGGATTTACGTTTACGCTGACAGTTTAGCCACGCAGGAGTTGGGAACCATCGAAGCGCCGTTCAAGTCGTTGCAGGCAGCGGCGGAAGCGGCGAAGACAACGGGTGACGAAATTCTGGTGGCGATGGGAACATATACCGGCAGTAATCCCGAGGCCGTGCTGAATCTGGACGGCGCCGATTACGATCTTACCATAACCGGAAGTTATGCCCCCGACTTCTCGGAGCAGAACACGGAATGGTATGAGACGATGATTGATGGGCAGTATCAGCGTCGAGGGATTAGGCTGGACAATGGCGCGAATCTGTCCATCAGTGGAGTGACCATCACAAGAGGCAGCGGAGAGTGGGGAGGGGGAGTCCACATACGAAAATCGTTCGCCTCAATAATACAGTCTTCCATTCATAGTTGCGCATCAATGAATGGGGCAAATGCTTTCGGGGGAGGATTCTATGCTTCGCTAGGTTCTTCGGTCGAGTTTTTCGATACGGATGTTCGAAGCAATGTGGCGCGGGTTGGTGGCGGTGGCTTCGGTGCATCACAGGGGACACATCTGCAATTTGAACAGTCACAGCTTGCGGGGAATAGTTCCATCCTTTCGGGAGGGGTCGAAATCGAACTTGGCGCATCTATTACAGTGGCAGGGTCTGTAATTGCAGTCAACCAGTGTGAAACAGCTGGAGGCGGTCTCAGGATTGCGCCTTTCTCCTCCGGAACTATTCAAAGAAGTACATTTTCGAGAAACTTCGTTTCTGCCCCGGTTAACCCAGACAGAGATGGTGGTGGGGGTATCTTGGTCGGCGGGGAATCAAGCGTTATGACCATCTGCGATTCGGTGATAGTTTCTAATCATTCTGCCTACGGAGCTGATCTAAATTGTGGCGCCCAATCCGAAGTCCACGCAAGTTACTGCAACATCGACGACATTTACGGCAGCCTGACCACCAGCAACCATCTGATCAATGCCGATACGATGTTTGCGAATGCAGCGGCGGGAGATTTCCATATCTTGCACGGTTCGCCCTGCATTGACGCCGGTTCGCCGGACTACGCTGGTGTAGATACGGACATGGATGGCGAATCGCGCCCATACGGTGCGCGTGTGGATATGGGCGCGGATGAATTTACGGATACGGATGGCGACAATATGTCTGATTACTGGGAAGCCAACTACTTCGGCAGCATCGCGGTCAGCGATGGAACCGGCAATCCAGATAACGATGGGCTGACCGATTTCCAGGAATATATGATCCAGACTGATCCTCTGAATCCGGACACCGACGGCGATGAAGGGGATGACGGATACGAAGTGGGCTTGGGGATGAATCCCTTGAACCCAGACCAGGACAACGATGGGATGGCCGACGGATGGGAGGCGCATCGCGGACTCAATCCGTTTAATGATGACGCGGGAGATGACCCAGACGGGGACAACGCGGTCAATCTCGACGAATACATTGCCGATACCGATCCGTTGAACGGAGACTCGTTCCTGGGTCTGTTGAGCCTTGGCGATTTCTGGAGCGGGAAGCGGGTAGATTGGAAAGGCGGGGCGAATGCGTGGCAGATGCTGGAGTTCACGGAAAGTATCTTTGCTACTGGGACATGGGAAACCTTGGCAGCCTTCCCGCCGCCCCGGCCCATCACCAACGCCGTCGTTATTTTCGGCCTGAATCCAACGACCGGCGTATTGCGTATCCGTGCGCAAAGGTAGGGCGCGCTGGCCCAGCGCGCCGAAGCCGGGATATTATTTCTCCGCATCGCCAGGTTGCGACAACTGGCTCCCCGCCCAACGGACCTGGCGGGCCATGCCGATGAGGATGCGGATGTCCTTCACGGTCAGGGTGCCGCGGGAGAGGATGCGGCGGAGGCCCATCATCATGTGGTCCGCCTTGTCGCCCTTCATGAAGCCGACGGAGAGGAGCGCCTCGCGCCACATGGCGAACATCTGCTCCCGCATCGCGCCGCTGGCCTCGGGCGAGAACTCGCCCGGCAGCTCGAAGGTCCCGGACGCCAGGAAGATTTCGTAGCAGCAGATCAGGACCGCCTGGGCAAGGTTGAGCGAGGGGTACTCGGGCGAGGACGGGATACGGATGACCTGGGTGCAGCAGGCGAGTTCCTCGTTGGACAGCCCGTCGGTCTCGGTGCCGAATACCAGGGCCACCTTGGATTTCTTCGCGGCCTGGACCAGGTGCGGGGCCCACTCGCGCGGCGATTTGGCGTGGGAGCGGTAGAGGCCCGGCCGCGCGGTGCAGCCGGCGACCAAGCCGCAGTCCGAAACGGCCTCGGCCAGCGTCGGATATTCCTGTCGGTTCTCCAGGATGTCGTCGGCGTGGAGCGCCATCTTGCGCGACTCGAGGTCGTCGAGCGGCCCGCGCGGCGCGGCGATGGCGAGGTGTTTCAGCCCCATGTTCTTCATGGCGCGGCAGACCGAGCCGACGTTCCCGCCGTAGATCGGGCTGACCAGGACGACGCGTATGTTGTCCAAGGACATGGCGTCGGCAGAATAGCCAGTGACCCCGCGGATGACAACCTTCCGATCGTCTCCGGCGTCGCAGAGCTCCGCCCTCCATGACTCCATCCGTCGCGGATTTCACGGATGACGCGGATGGGGAGTACAGGATATCCGTGCAATCCGCGTAATCCGTGGTAAATAACCGCTGCATGGGAGCGATCGTCGTGGCGGTTATGCTCGTGGTTTCGGCCCTTCTCTGGGCCGTGATCTTCGCGCGCCTCCGCTATCTCGAAACGCGATTCCCACCGCTGGATTCCTCGACGCCCCTGCCGGCGCCGCCCGACGGCTGGCCGCCGGTGTCGGTCGTCATCCCGGCCCGGAACGAGGAGCGCGACATCGCCGCCACGCTGCGGGCGCTCGGGCGGCAGGACTACCCGGCCTTCGAAGTCATCGTGGCGGATGACCAGTCCGCCGACGACACGGTCCGGATTGCCGAGGCGGCGGGCCGGGAGTTGGCGGCCTTTCGGCTGATCCGCGGCGCCGACCGGCCGGACGGCGGCTGGGTCGGTAAAAATTGGGCGCTCGTCCAGGGCGCGGCGGCGGCCCAGCATGATTGGCTCCTGTTCCTGGACGCCGACGTAGTGCTGCATCCGGCCGCCCTGAAGCAGGCGATGGCCGCCGCGCAGGCCGGCCGCGCGGACGCGTTAAGCGTGCTGCCGGCGATCGAGTGCCGGACGATCTGGGAAAAAACCATCATGCCCCTGTTCGCGACGTTGAGCGCGCTGATTGAGCCGATGGACCGGGCCAACCGGCCCGGGAGCGCGGGCTCGCGGCTCTCCGGGGCATTCATCCTCGCGCGGCGCGTCGCCTACGAAGCCGCCGGCGGGCATCGCGCCGTCGCCGGCTGCCTCATCGAAGACATGGCCCTGGCGCAGAACTTCAAGCGTGGCGGGTTCGCGCTGCGGCTCTTCTGGACGCACGACTTTTTGAGCACGCGCATGTACGACACGTTCCGCGACCTGTGGGCGGGCCTGGTCCGGTTGAGCTACCCGATGATGGAGTACCGGCCGGGCCGACTGCTGCTCGCGTGGGCGGCGGCGTTCGCCGGCGCGTGGGTCCCGTGGCTGGCGCTGGCCGGTGGCTGGCCTTCGGCCGCGGCCGGGCTGCTGCTCATCGCGGTCATGCCGGTCGCGCTCCGCAAGATCCTGCAGATCCTGCGCCTGCCGCGGGCCTGCGGGCTGCTGCTCCCGCCCGCCGCGCTGGTTTACTGCCTTGCCGCCACGTGGTCCGCCGCGCGGCACTATGCCGGCCGCGGTATCACATGGAAGCAGCGGCAGTATCATTGAGCCGGCCGCATTCCCCATAATTCGCTCGACGCGGGGCGGCGCGTCGGCTATCACGTGCGGCTTAAGAAGCGAGGCGTTTATGGACGAATTACTGACGATTTTGAAGAACAACGCGCTGGAGAAGCCGGAGACCATCGCGCGGATGCTGAACCTCTCCGTGGATGCGGTGAAGGCGCGGATCGCGGACTACGAGAAGCAGGGCATCATCCGCGGCTACCAGGCCATCCTGAACGTGGACCAGCTCGACATTTCCCATGTCACCGCGGTCATCGAGGTCAAGGTCACGCCGGAGCGCGAGGGCGGGTTCGACCGCATCGCCTCGCGGATCAGCCGCTACCCCGAGGTGCAGTCGTTGTACCTGATGTCCGGCGCGTACGACCTGCTGCTCTTCGTGGCCGGGAAGGACCTCAAGGAAGTGGCCTTCTTCGTCAGCGAGAAACTGGCGACGCTGGACGGCGTGGTGTCCACCGCGACCCATTTCATGCTCAAGACCTACAAGCACCACGGGGTGCTCATGGAGACCCAGGATGCCGACGAACGACTCCAAGTCTCCCCGTGATTTCATAGCCGGGCACATCGTGGACATGCCCCGCTCGGGCATCCGCGATTTCTTCGACATCGTCAGCACGATGAAGGACATCATCAGCCTGGGCATCGGCGAGCCGGATTTCGACACGCCCTGGCACGTCCGCGAGTACACCGTGTTCGCCCTCGAGCGCGGCGCGACGCACTACACGTCCAACATGGGCCTGCTCGAGCTGCGCCGGGCCATCTCGAAGTACGTCGAGAAGGCCTTCCGCGCGTCGTACAAGCCGGAGACCGAGATCCTGATCACCGTCGGCGTCAGCGAGGCCCTCGACCTCGCCCTGCGCGCGACGCTGAACCCGGGCGACGAGGTGCTCTACCACGAGCCGTGCTACGTCTCGTACCGGTCGGACGTGATCCTCGCGCACGGGACGCCCGTCACGGTCGAGACGAAGCGCGACAACCAGTTCCGGCTGACCCGCGCGATGCTGGAGGCGAAGGCCACGCCGCGGACGAAGGTCCTGCTGCTCAATTTCCCGAACAACCCGACGGGCGCGATCCTCCGGAAAGAGGACCTCGTCGAGATCGCCGCGTTCGCGCGCGAGCGCAACCTGCTGGTGATCACGGACGAGATCTACGCCGAGCTGACCTACGACGGCGAGCACACGAGCATCGCCTCGCTGCCCGGGATGAAGGAGCGGACGATCTTCCTGCACGGGTTCTCGAAGGCCTGGGCCATGACGGGCTTCCGGCTGGGCTACGCCTGCGCGCCGCCGGAGCTGACCGAGGCCATGATGAAGGTGCACCAGTACACGATGCTGTGCGCGCCGACCATGAGCCAGAAGGCGGCCATCGAGGCCCTGACCAAGCCGCAGACGGCCGTCGTGGAGATGACCGCCGAGTACCGGCGCCGCCGCAACTACCTGGTGAAGAGCTTCGAGGAGATGGGCCTGCCGTGCACGACGCCCGCGGGCGCCTTCTACGCGTTCCCGTACATCGGGCACCTGGGCATTGCGTCGAAGGATTTCGCCCTGAAGTTCCTCGACCGCGAGAAAGTCGCCGTCGTGCCGGGCACCGCGTTCGGCGCGTGCGGCGAGGGCTTCGTGCGCTGCGCGTACGCGACCTCCATGGAGAACATCCAGGAGGCCATGCGGCGCATGGCCCGGTTCGTGCAGAGCCTGAAAAAAGGCTGACCGACGCCGGAGGGGCCCGCATCTGCGCGTGCCGCCCGCCGCGGCGGAAAGGCTTTTTCCGTTTCTTAACCGGTTCTTAACCCGGCCCCGGGTATGATCACGGGAAAACGGAGCAAAGCGATGCACACGCGGGCGAAATTCATCCTGGCCGCACTCGCGGGGACGGCCCTTCTTCCCGCGGGCGCCTGGGCGGCGGATGCGGACTACGTGGAGAACGCGGGCTTCACGACCACCGTCACGATCGCCTACGCCGGGGCGTCGGCGACGCTGGTCAACCACGCCGGCGCGGGCGTGACGATCACGCAGAACGGCGCCATGATCACCGCCACCTCGACAATCGCGGGCGTCGAGTACATCCTGTCGGGCGCGGCCACGGGGGGCTACCTGAAGATCCAGGGCGCCCCGGCCTCGAAGGTGACGCTCAACGGCGTCGCGCTGACCTGCACGAACGGGCCGGCCATCAATGTGCAGTCCACCAACCGCTGTTTCGTGGTCCTCGCGGACGGCACGGACAACGCGCTGGCCGACAGCGCCGTGTACACGGAGAGCGGCCAGGGCTCGCTGTACAGCGCGGGCCCGATGATCGTCAGCGGGCGTGGCCGCGCGACCGTCACGGGGCGGAAGTCGCACGGCATCTACAGCGCCGGCTACTTCCGCATGAGGGGCGGCGACGTGGCCATCCCCTCGGCGGTCAAGGACGGGATCCACGCGGTCCGCTACTTCCGGATGGACCAGGGCACGCTCACGATCGCGGCGACCAGCGACGGGATCGACGCCGACGCGGGGACCGTCGAGATCAACGGCGGCGCGATCGCCATCACCAGCGTCGCCGACGACACGAAGGGCATCAAGTGCGACGGCACGTTCACCGTCAACGGCGGCGCGATGAACGTGACGGTCAAGGGCGTGCAGTCCAAGGGCTTCAAGAGCACCGGGGCCATGACCCTCAACGGCGGGGCGATGAACTTCGTCCTGACCGGCAACATGTACCTGGTGATCACCAACAACTACGGCGATCCCTCCTACTGCACGGCGATCAAGGGCGACACCAACATCACGATCAACGCGGGGACGATCACCATCTCGCACGTCGGGACGGCGGGCAAGGGCATCTCGGCGGACGGCAGCATCGTCGTCCAGGGCGGCGTCCTGGACATCCTCACGAGCGGCGGTTGTTCCGCCGTTTTCACCAACGACCTGGGCGTCAAGGACGTCGCCGCGGCGGACGGCCTGAAGGCCGACCGGAACCTGGACATCCTGGGCGGGACCATCACGGCGGTGAGCCAGGGCAACGCGGGCGACGCGATCTCGTGCGAGGGGGCGATGACCATCGGCGTGGCGGGCACGACGAACGCGCCGTGCATCACCGCGGCCACGCGCGGCCAGAAGGTGGCCGTGTCGGCATCGGACTACTCCAATCCCAAGGCGATCCAGGCGGGCGGCAACCTCACGGTCAACGGCGGGACGATCCGCGCAAGCACGAGGAACGACGGCGGCGAGGGGCTCGAGAGCAAGGCGCGGTTGGCCGTCAACGGCGGGAACATCGAAATCACGGCGTACGACGATTGCATCAACGCCGCGAGCAACCTCGCGATCAACGGCGGCAGGATCTACTGCTACAGCCTCGGCAACGACGGCATCGATTGCAACGGGCCAATGCAGTACACCGGCGGGACCATTGTTTCCTCCGGCACGACGGCCCCCGAGGAGGGGTTCGATTGCGACATGTACACCTTCGCGATCGGCGGCGGCGTCATGGTCGGCACGGGCGGCGGGAGCAGCACGCCGACGGCGGGGAGCAGCACCCAGCGGTCGGTGTTGTACTCGACCACAACGGCGACGTCGGGCACGGTGATCCAGGTCAAGTCGGCCAGCACGAACATCATCGTGTATCGGCTGCCGCGCTCCCACACGGGCGGCGGCGGCGGGCCCGGGGGCGGCGGCATGAAGCTGCTCTTCAGCACGCCGGCGATCACGAACACGACCTACACCATCGTCACGGGGGTTTCCGTCGCCGGCGGCACGGAATTCCACGGCCTGTACACCGGCGGAACAGTCTCGGGCGGCACGACCACCAGGACCTTCACGGCGTCCTCCATGGTGACCACGGTGAACTAGGAGCGCGACCATGAACAAGGCCACCATTTTCGGAGTGAGCGCGGCGCTGCTGGCGCTGGCCGGACCGGCCCGGGCGGTCGTCAACGCGGATTCCGCGGCAAATTACGGCGGCGGCTGGACGAACGGCTCCAACGGCGGCGGGGGCTTCGCGGCGTGGAGCATCTCGGGCGACGCCGGCGGAGGGTGGGCGGGGAACGGGATCTGGGACAGCGCGAACGCCGGATTGAGCATGGGCAGCGCGTTCGGCTACGTGGCGAAGGGCGCGGGCTCGTACATCAACCTCGACCGCTCTTTCAGCCAGGCGATGAACACCGGCGACGTCTTCTCAATCGACCTCGGCTTGAACTACGACGCGGGCGCCGGCGGCAGCAAGGGCTTCGCCCTCCGCACGGCCGCCAACCGCGAAATCGTCACGGTCAACCAGGCCGGGTCGGCGGCGATCACGGTCAACGGGGCCAACGCGCTGACCAACTACGGCACGGCCGCCATGCACTGGACCTTCACACAGGTCAACGCCACGCAGGTGACGGTGTACGCCACCGGCCGGAGCGGGTCGGAGGCCTACTCGGCCACCATCAACGCGACGGGGCTCTGCTTCCTTGCGAACATCCACTTCTACGCTTCGGCCATCACCAACGACGAGTACGCCGAACTCCGGCAGGTCTACTTCGACAACCTGGTCTTGAGCCAGGGGACCGCCGGCACCGGCGCCTTCTACTATGCCGTCGAGGACAGCCGCGCAACGGTCACCGGCCTCGCGGAGAACGCGACGGGCGCGATCACGGTCCCCTCGACACTGGGCGGCTACCCGGTCACGGCCGTCGGCCGGGCGGCCCTCAAGGACCGCACGAACGTCACCAGCCTCGCCTTCGCCTCCGGCGTCAGCGTGACGAATCTCGGCGCATCGGCCTTCCAGGGCTGTTCCAGCCTCGCGCTGGCCGTTCTGCCCTCCGGGATCGGCTCGATCCCGCCGGCGCTCTTCCACGGCTGCACGGGACTGGTCTCGGTGACCATTCCGGCCGGTGTCGCCTCCGTCGGCGACTCGGCCTTCGTCGGGTGCCGCGCCCTGGCGTCGGTCACGCTGCCGGCCGGGCTGACCTCGCTCGGCGAGTCGGCCTTCCTGAACTGCCGCAACCTTGCCTCCCTCGACATACCGGACGGCATCACGTCCATCCCCGGCCAGCTGTGCTACGAGTGCCGGGGGCTCGGCTCGGTGGCCATCCCCGCGGGCGTGACGAACATCGGGTACGCGGCCTTCTACAACTGCCTCGGCCTCTCGTCTCTGTCCCTGCCGGCGGGCCTGAAGACCGTCGGCCACAGCGCGTTCCACGGCTGCGACGGGCTGGACTCCGTGTCCATCGCCGCCGCGCTGGGTTCGGTCGGCGACGAGGCCTTCTACGCGTGCGCGGGGCTGCAGACGATCTACTTCAACGGCGGCGTGACGGGCCTGGGCGTCGGCGTGTTCGGCCAGTGCGCCGCGCTGGACGGCGTCTATTTCCAGTGCGACGTCCCGGCCCTGGGCGCGGACGGCGGGGCGGACATGTTCACCGGCGCCAGCGAGCCCACGGCGTACTACCTCGCGAACCCGTCTTCGTGGTCCGCCGCGTTCTGCGGGGCTCCGGCGGAGGAATGGACGCCCCTGCTCCTCGGGCCGGCGGTCACGGCGGAGGCTTTCCGGTTCAGCGTGGACTGGGCCGACGGGCGGAGGGTCCGGGTGCAGGCGAGCACCAACCTGCTCAACGCGGCCTGGCTGGACCTGGCCACGCAGACCGTCGCCGGCGGCGCCTGCGAGGTCAGCGACACGAACTGGGCAGCCTTCCCCCAACGGTTTTACCGCGCGGAGCCGGCGGAGGATTGAGGGTGCCCTGCTTCGGCGCTGGATAAGGCGGCCCCGATCGGAGAGGATGGACTCGGCCATGAGAGTGCTGGTGGTGGAAGACGAGCCGCGGTTGCTGAACAACCTGGCGCGGGCCCTGCGCGAGGAAGGCTACGCCGTGGACACCGCGGCCGACGGCGCGGACGGGCTCGGCAAAGCGGAGGAATACGATTACGACGCGATCGTCCTGGACCTCCTGCTGCCCCGCCTGAACGGCCTCGACGTCCTCCGCCGGCTCCGCGCGCTGAAGAAGACCCCGGTGCTGATCCTGACCGCGGTCGACGGGACCAAGGACCGCGTGCGCGGCCTCGACCTGGGCGCGGACGATTACCTCGCCAAGCCGTTCGATCTCCCGGAACTGCTCTCCCGCCTCCGCGCCCTGATCCGCCGGGCGGCGGGCACGGCGCGGCCGGTGCTGGAGGCGCAGGACGTGCGGATCGACACCCGATCCCGCCTCGTCACGCGCGCCGGCCGGGACGTGCCGCTGACGGCCCGCGAATACTCGATCCTGGAATACCTCGTCCTCCACCGCGGCGAGGTGGTGACGCGCAGCACCCTGTACATGCACCTTTTCGACGAGACCAGCGACACGCTGTCCAACCTGATCGACGTGCACGTGTTCGGCATCCGGAAAAAGCTCGGGCCGGACATCATCGCCACGCGGCGCGGGCACGGGTATTGCATCGAGCCATGAGCGCCTTACGGTTCACGCGGTCGATCCGCTGGCGGATGCTCCTCTGGCTGGCGATTCTCCTCGGCCTGGCGCTCGCGGGGCTCGGCGTCACGGCCTACCAGCTCCAGCGGCTCCACCGCCTGCGCGACATCGACCAGCAACTGGAGCGCCGGATGGCGCTCTTGAGCCTGGACCTGCGGCGGCGCGGCCCGCCGCCGCCCGGCCCGGATTCCGAGCGCCCGCCGCCCCCGGATAAGGGACCGCCGCCCGGACGCGAGCGCCATCGAGGCCCGCCCGGGCCCTGGACCTTCGGGCTTTCCGACCAGACGAAGGCGCTGTTCGACGAGACGGATCCCGAAGGGTTCTACTTCGCCACGTGGTCGCGCGACGGCGCCCCGCTGCGTTGCTCGAGTAACGCCCCGCCCGGCATCGTCCGCCCCGCCTGGACGGGCGACGATCCGAGAATTCGCCACCGCACGAGGACCGCCCTCCGCGAGGCCTACTATTTCACGGAGCGCGGGGACGGCGTGCTGGCCGGGCTGCCGATCCAATCAGAACTGAAGACGCTGCGCCGCTTCGCCGGCTGGCTGATCCTGGCCGGGGGCGTCGTGCTCGGCCTCGGGATCGGGGGCGGATGGCTCCTCGTCGGGCGCGCCCTGCGGCCGCTGCGGCGGATCGGCGAGACGGCCGGCCGCATCTCGTCCGGCAACCTCGCGGAGCGCATCGACCTGGCCGGGACCGAGAGCGAGCTGGGCCGGCTGGCCTCCGTGCTGAATGCCGCCTTCGCGCGGCTCGAGGCTTCCTTCGCGCAGCAGAAGCAGTTCACGGCGGACGCGGCCCACGAACTGCGGACGCCGGTCGCCGTCATCCTGTCGGAAGCCCAGGCCACCCTCGCCCGCGAGCGCACGCCCGGGGAATACCGCGCCGCCCTCGAGACCTGCCAGAACACCGCCCGGCAGATGCGGAGGCTCATCCAATCCCTCCTGTCGCTGGCCCGTTTCGACGCCGGCCAGGTGCGGCTCGAGCGCGCCCCCTGCGACCTGGCGCAGTTGGCGCAGACCGGCGCGGACTTCGTCCGCCCCCTCGCGGAAATAAAAGGCATAGGCATAACCTGCGATTTTACTTCCGCACCCGCCGTCGGCGACGCCGACCGGCTGGTCCAGATGCTCGTCAACATCCTCACGAATGCCGTGGATTACAGCCGCCCGGGCGGCGAAATCCGGATTTCCACGCGCCCGGATTCGAACGCCGCGAGCCTGTCGGTGTCCGACACCGGCGAGGGCATTCCCGAGGAAGACCAGCCGCATCTCTTCGAGCGGTTCTACCGCGGCGACAAGGCCCGCGCCGACACGGGTTCGCATGCCGGGCTGGGATTAGCCATCTGCAAGGCCATCGCGGACGCGCACGGCGGGCGCATCGAGATATCCAGCCGGCCCGGCGCGGGGACGACGGTGACGATGCGGATACCGTCCTGATGCGCCGCGCGGACGGCGGGCGCTCAACTTTCCGGCGGCGGCTCGCCGCTCTTTTTCTCGTCGGCGGCAGCCGCCTGCAGCAGGCCGACGATGCGGTCGAGCGAGTTCTGGATCACTTCCACCTCGCCGCCGATCTGCTGGAAGCGGGCCATGTTCTCCGTGCGGAGATGTTCGAGGTAACGGCGGCGCTCGCGGATTTCCTCCAGGCTATCGACCAATCGCTCGATCTTGGTGTGCGCGGCGGCGAGGGCCTCGGCGGAAACGGTCATCGGCGGGGTCGGGACCTCCTCCAGCGTATCGCCGGGCGCCGGGGCGGGCACCTGCACATCGCGGCCGCAGTCCGGGCACGTCACCATCAGGCCCGCGCCGCGGAGGTCTATGGCCAGGCTCTTGTTGCAGAAGGGGCAGTTGAAAATGATATCCGTGGCGGCGGCCAACTTGGGATCATGAGGTGTTTCTGTCACGGGATCCTCCCCTCCACATCCTCTGTTGTCGTTACTATGCCATCGTGGCCTGCCCGAATCAAGACGCCATTTCCCCCACGGGGCGCGGGCGGGAAAAACGGGTTTGTGCGGCCGCCGGGGGTATGGCATAACACCGCGGCATGAAATACCGGAAGGCGCTTCTGCAGCGGGTGGGATGGGCGGCCGTGGCGCCGGCCTGGCTTGGCTTGATCCTGCTGGCCGTTCTCGGCGGCGGGCTGGCCCGGCGGATGGGCATCGGGGAGACCGCTCCCGCCTTCCTCCTGCCGCTGGTTCTCGCGGCCGGGGTCCTCGTTCTGGGCGCCGCCTGGACGTTGATCTGCGCGCGCCTCTTCCGCGTTTTCTACGGCGGCGAGCAGCAGGAAGTCCTGCAGGCCGGGAACTGGGCGCTGAACCGGGCCATGGGCCGCCGGGTCCCCGCCGACGAAACGGAAGGACCGGGCGAGCCCTCTCCCGTGCAGCAGAACCTGGACGACTGGCTCAAGGGCATGGTCGAGGAGATGCGGCAGCGCCAGGAGGCCCAGTCCTTCGAGATCCAGCGCGACCTGGACCTGGCGCGCGATTTCCAGCTCGCCTACATGGACCGCCCCTACCCCGCGATCCCCGCGGTCCACGTCCCCGGCCACCTCCGCCTCTCCTTCGCGCACCGCTACCAGCCCGCCTCCGCGCTCGGCGGCGATTTCTACAACATCCTCACCCTCGCCTCCGACTGCGCCGGCATCTTCATCGCGGACGTCATGGGCCACGGCACGCGCAGCGCCCTGATCACCGCGATCATCCGCACGCTGATCGACGATCTCGCGCCGCAGGGCCGCAACGCGCGGCATTTCGTCAAGGAGCTCAACCGGCAGTTCTGCGGGCTGCTGACCAACATCCCGGGCACCCAGTTCGCCTCCGCGTTCTACTTCGTGGCGGACACGACCTCGCGCGTCGCCACCTTCGCCTCCGCCGGCCACCCCGCGCCCATCTATGCGCACCGCGGCCTCGGCCGGCTGCAGCGGCTGGACGTGCCCATGCCGCGCGGCGCGGCGATCGGCGTGATCCCCCAGGAGGATTACACGGCCGGCTACTGCCGGCTGAACGACGGCGACCTGTACGTCTTCTTCACCGACGGCCTGTTCGAGGCCCACAATGCCGCGGGCGAGGAGTTCGGCATCCAGCGGATGGAGAAGGCGCTGCAGAAGCTGATGTACCAGCCGGCCCGGGCCGTCGTGGACGGCCTCATGGACGCCGCGCTGGCGTTCGTCGGGAACGAGCCTGTCGCCGACGACATCTGCCTGGTCGCGGTCGAAGTCAGCGACAAGGCCATCGACAAATCCGCGCCCGCCGCCCCGTGATTCCCGGCGACGGCGCGGTCAACGGCCGAGCGTTTCCTCGAGGAAGTTCCGCATGGCCCGCCACGAGCGTCGGTCGGCCTTTTCGTTGTAGGCCGCGCCCCGCACGGGGTCGTCCCACGCGAGGTAGCCCTCCATCACGGCGTCCCCGGCCCGGTATTCCACCGCGCGGGACTGGATTTCGGCGAGGGCCGGAAGGCAGAATAGGACGGGCAGCAGGACTACTATCGGCAGGCGGCTTTTCATGGCGTTCTCCTTCGGGCCATCCGGCCCGGAGGAGGAACCTACGGCATCTTCGCGGTTCCGCAACCCGCGAGCATGCCGCAGGCGGCGCGGATGTCCGCCCCGCCGCTGTACCTCCGGGCCACGGGCGCGCCGAGGTGGCGGCGCAGGGCGTCGCGGAACGCGCCGAGTTCTTCCGCATCCGGCGGGCGGAAGCGGCCGGACGGATCGTTGACGTCGATCAGGTCCAGCTTCACCGGCAGGCCGCGCGCCAGGTCGGCCAGTTGCTGCGCGTCGGCCTCGCCGGTGTTGAAGCCGGAGATCATCGTCCAGGCCAGCGTCACGCGCCGGCCCGTGGCGGCGTGATACTCCCGGAGCGCGTCGACCAGGTCGCGGGTCGGATGGGCCTGCTCCACGGGCATCAGCGCGCCGCGCAGCGCCGGGTCCGCGCTGGTCAGCGAGACCAGGAGACGGAAGGGATGTCCCTCCGCCGTGAACCGCCGGATCGCGGAGACGATGCCGGCCGTGCCGATCGTAATGGCCTTCGCCGCGATCGCCGGCCCGCAGGGCTCGGAGAGGATCCGCGCCGCGGCGATGACGGCGTCGTAGTTCAGCAGCGGCTCGCCCATGCCCATGAACACGACGCCGCGGACGGGATGCGGCGAGTCGTCGCGGACGTGCAGCACCTGGTCGACGATTTCCCAGGGCGCCAGGTCCCGGACGAACCCGGCGCGGCCCGTGGCGCAGAACGCGCAACCCAGCGCGCACCCGACCTGCGAGCTGACGCAGGCCACGTACTTCCGGTCGTCCGGCCGGTGCAGCAGCGGGATGCGAACCGCCTCGAAGGGCTCCGGCCCGGCGCCGCGAAAGAGGTACTTCGCGAACCCGTCACGGGGCGAGACGGTCTTTTCGAGGAGCGCCAGGCGGGGGATCTCGCTCCGCTCCCGGACGGAGGCCAGCAGGGCGGCCGGCAGGCCGGGCGCCGGACCGGGGAAGACGCCGCGACGCAGGACCGCGGCCTGGATCCGCCGGGCCGCGGAAGCCGTCAGGCCCACCCCCTCCAGCCGCAAGCGCAAGCCCTCCGCGGTCTGGTTTTTCATCAGGACCTGCATGGGGCCCAGTGTAGCGCCGCGGGTCCGCGGAATCGAGGCGGTGATGGGGGCTTGTCGACACTTTTCGGGGGTGGCATAGTCTGCGCCATGAACGGCCAGGGAGAAGAGACGGGCCCGGCCCATCGAGGGAGCGAGCACGAGTTGAGCCTCGTCGCGCGGAGCGCCCAGTGCATCCTCTGGCACGCCGAGGTCGAGGACCACGGCGGCCGGGAGCTGGTCTGGAAAATGCGGGTGTTCGCGGAGGAGCGCGGCGAATTCGTGGACATCTCTGAGATCGGCGAAAACTTCCGCATCCACGCCTGGTACTTCGGCCGGGGCGGCGAGCAGGCGCTGCGCATGGGCGAGTTCGCCACCGGGCAGATCCGTTCGGGGGCGGGCGAGTACCGGCAGGAATTCGTGTGCGCGGCCCGCGACGGCTCGACGCTTTGGTTCCAGGAAGACACGCGCATCGTGAAGCTCGGGGAGAAGAAGTGGCACCTCTACGGCGTCTGCATGGACATCACCGGGCGCAAGAGAGCCGAGCAGGAACGCGAACGGATCCTCGGCGAACTCAAGGCCGCCCTCGCGGATGTCCGGCAGTTGCGCGGCATGCTGCCGATCTGCGCCAACTGCAAGAAAATCCGCGACGACGCCGGGTACTGGGAGCAGATCGAGAGCTACATGCGCGACCGCATCCACGTCGAGTTCAGCCATTCCATCTGCCCGGAGTGCGAGAAGAAGCTGTATCCCGACCTGCGATAGCGGCCCTGGGTCCCGCCGTCTTTCCGCTTGAAACCCGGACGGGAACCGGACAAAGTACGCTTGTTTCCCGGGCGTTTAGCTCAGTTGGTTAGAGCGCGTGCCTCACATGCACGAGGTCACTGGTTCGAGTCCAGTAACGCCCACCACCTTAACTCGCTTCTTTAACGCTGGTTGCACAGCCTCTTCCCGGCTCTGAAAATCCTGCCGTCGTTTTACTGGCCATTTTACTGGCCACTTTTTTCCCGCTTTCTGCCGATTCCATCAGTTGGACGATTGTGGATGTCACGCGGTCGATAGCCTTCCGAGGGTGTTCAAAATTCGTCGCCACATAACGGGCCGTCGTCCGGACGTTCGAGTGACCTATAAGCTGTGAAAGGGTCAAGACGTCAGCACCGGTCTCGGCCTTGGTCCTCTCCCAAAAACTGGACAGGCTAGACCTTTAGGATTTCTCCCTCCAAAGGCCACATTCTCTCTTGTTTCCGGGCTCTTTCCGCATACTCATTTGGCGTGAGTTGTCCTAAGGATCCATGAGGTCGGTTCTGGTTGTAATCGACCTGCCACGCCACCAACTTCTCCTTTGCATCCTCGATTGTCCAGAATAGATGCACGTTCAGACATTCGTCCATGAGCCTTCCGTTGAAGCTCTCTATTAAACCGTTTTCGACTGGTTTCCCTGGCCGGATAAAATCCAGTTGCACACCATGGCGGTAGGCCCATTCGTCCATGGCTCGCGACTGGAATTCCGTTCCATTATCCACGCGTATGGATTTGGGCAGGCCCCGATCGGCGACAACCGAATCCAGGCAGGTGGCCACCTTGACTCCGTTCATGGAGAAGGCAGGGTCTAAAGCCAAGCATTCCCTCGTGTACTGATCCACCAGCGTCAGCACTCTGAAGTAACGCCCGTTCTCCAGCCTCGCCGTCACGAAATCCATGCTCCAGCGTTCGTTGGGGGCATCGGTTCATCTTCCTCTTCATCGAGTAACACTCCTTCCCGGTTCTTCCCGAACCGTAGCTTCCGGAGTGTTACCCGGTTTCCGTTCTAAACCGGTCTCATCAGCTGGTCGCTAGCGCAATGAAGCAAATAATTAAACCTGGAGAACGTGCCGGGAGGTTCTGCGAATCCGACTCCGGAACAGGCGCTGCAAAAGCCAGGCGCCCAGTACGACGGTCCCGGCCGCGCCAGGCTCGGGGATCACACTAATGCCGTAGTCATCGAAGGTCAGATCATCTTTATCGTCCAGGTTCATCTCGAAAATGCCGGCGCCCAGCATGGCCACGGGACTGCCGGAGGGCAGATCCGCGGTGACTTCGACATAGTCCTTGCCGTTCCCCACGCCCAGCGTAAACGAACCCGCCACGGTGGACCAGGCAATGCTGTATTCCAGATCGGCATCCCGCACGTCGTCGTCACCTAGATCAAGATATGCATAGTCTGCGTCGGCGTTGGTGGAGAAACAAACCCGCATGGCGTTGGCTCCTTCATCGTAGTTGATCCCGAAGCGGAGGATTTCATCCGTTTTAAAGGACTCCGTGGACGTGGACGTGCGCAGGTTGAATCCGCAAAAAGAGTTCACGTCGGACCCGTGCCGGGCCAGCAATGTCCATTGACCGACCGCGAGACTGTTGGACAATCCCCGCCCCAATGCGTAGGTGTCGCTCAAGCCCCAGGAACCGTCCCCGTCAAGCGGAGCGAATTGTTCCACATACATCGAGCCGAGATCGCCGACCTGAAGATTCACCCAGGCCGTGAACCCCAGCCCCCGTTGTCGCCCGGATTCCACCCGTCGGGATACGGATCGTTGTCGGCGTTGTCAGAGGCCACCAAATCGGCCATGGCAGAATGGGCGGCGAGGGCCATCAACCCGCTCACCATCCAACACAACCGGCCCAAGTTCATGAGTGTTAATGTATACCCTTCGAACCGCCTTGCGGCAAGGCAGCGCTACTCCACCTTCAGCCGCAGCACGTGATTCGACGGCACGTCGGGCACGTAGAATGAGAACCAGTTCCCCGTGCCTTCGGCCGGACCGGTCTGCAGGGCGCCCGTGTCCGTCAGGGCGTATTCGCAAGGAAGCCAGGCAAAGGACCATCCGGCCAGTTCGAACGGGGCGCTCTCGATCCGGTAGACCTTTCCCGCCACGCTTAAGAACTCAACCCGCAAGCGACTGTTCGCCGTCCGGGCAAGCCGCTCGGCAAAGAAGTAATCGTAATCCAGGAAGGCAAATGTCCCCGCCCGGTATTCGTCGTCGTTGGGCTGACCATCGCCGTCGTAATCATCGCTGCCTACAATATCCTCGACGGTATGGTAGAGCGGGTTATCGCCCCACAGGAGCAGCTGCCACTCCCACTCGTCAGGAAGCCCGTCCATGTCCGCGTCCATCCCGGCGGTGACGTTGATGCGCAGGAGGTCGCCGGGATGCTCGATGCAGGGCACCGCGGCGCCCTCCATGATCGTGCGCTCGCCGCGGTCGTCCACGACCACAATCGTCACGCACTGGCCTGTGGTCGCCGCGTAGGAGACATACCGCGTGTCGTCGCGCCCGTCATCAATGGGCACATACAGCGTGAAGTTCACGCCCGGCGATATCGAACCGTTGATCGTGTGGCGTGTGATCTCGTTCGTGCCGATCCGGAGGATGACGTCCGCCCCGTTCCGGTACGGCAAGCCATACTCGTCCTTGGCCTGGCCGTAGTACACGACCATGGGCTGGGGCATGCCGGCGAAGGTGGATACTGGATGCTGGATGCTGGATACTAGGATGCAGAGCAGAAGAAACCGGCTTGGTTTCCAGGCCCCGTTCCGCTCGACATGTCTTTTCGCGGTCATTATTCACCTGCGATCGAGTAGGTCTGGAAGAAGATCTTGATGTCCTTGATACCGTTGCCGTCGCGGGTCCCGTCGGCAAGCTTGGCCCCGTAGATGAAACGCTCGATGGCTTCGTTGGCGTCGGACAACAGCGTACGACCGGGGATGATCAGCAACCAGCGGGTGTTCCACACCGAGCGCCCGACCAGGCGGGCGTTGCTGCAGGTCTCGGACGCGTCGAACTGCCCCCGGTCATGGTAGGCCCGCAACGAGGCGTGCCGCCGCCGCTGGGCCAGGGTGCCGCCCAGCGAGTCGAAGAGCGGGATCCAGTCGGGATCGTCCAACTCCGCGCGGCCGATATCGAACGGCAGGGGCAGGGCCTGGTCGAAGACCCGCCATGTCCGCCAGGTCTCTGAGCCGCGGGTCGGCGAGCGCATGATATCCTGCCCGGCCGGGACCAGGTAGACCCGGGGCTCGTTGGCCAGCCCGCCGCCGGTCACCAGGTTGGTGTTGAAAGATACGTTGTACCCCGTGAACCAGATGCCCACGGATCGGATCTTGGTCGTGAAATGGGTCGGGTCGTAGGCGTTGTCCCCGCCCGCAAGGTTCTTGCCGAAGAAGTTGTGCCCGGACAGGACATAGCTCGAGAACGGGATGACGATCGCGGGCTCGCGATTGGTCGTGGAGGAGAACGGGATGCAGTACTCCTGGAATTCCGGCAGGTCGTAGAGGTTGTCCACCCGCTTCAGCTCCAGCGTGTTGCGCCAGGTCTCGTCGCTCGACGTGGAAGGCGAGGTGCGGAACAGCTCCGTGCGCAGCGAGAAGCGGCTCGTCTCCGTGTCCGGGGTGTTGAAGCCCAGCCGGCCCTTGACCACGTCCCAGTCCGCCTTCATGCGGGCCATGGCGTCGGCCAGGCCCGGGTCGCCTTCCGTGCCCGCCGCCAGCGGCGTGCCGTCCTGCATCCGCCCAAGGCTTCGCGACTTGACGATGTCCGAGAGGAAAAGGCTTCCGGGCGAGCGCTCGGTATCCGTTCCCAGCAGGCCGGTCTCGTAGTCGTAGGCCTTGGCGGCGAGGTAGCAGTACCGGGCGGCGAGATCGAAGGTGGCGCTGTACTTGGCCAGGGCCTCGTCGCGGAAGATCCGGAAGGCCATGTCGGCGTAGCGGTCCGCCTGCAGGCGCTGTGCCGTGCGCGCCCGGAAGCGCGCCCGCTCGGAGATCAACCGCTCTCCTTTCTTGAGGACCGCAAGGTACTGCTGCTCGGCCGCGCACATTTCCTCGATCTGCGCCATCAACTCGTCCGCCACCACGGTCTGCTCGCGCAGCTTCTCCTCCACCTCGCGCGACCCCCACAGGATCTCCGAACTCAAGGCGTTCGTGGCGGTGCCCAACTCCAGATCTATGACGGCGTTCTCGCCAAGAACCTTCCCCAAGGCGGCAAAGCTCTTTATCCCGTGGGTCGCCACTTCCCACCAGAACTTCACGGTGGAATTACCGGCTTCCGCGGCCGCCTTCGCGATGCTGACCGAGACGTTTACGGAAGGAGGAAACGCTTGCATCTCGATGTCGGGCAGCGCTTTCTCCACGGCCTTGGCCATGTTCTCGCCGTAGCTCGAACCAATCTCCGAGAGCTCGGCCAGTATCTCCAGGGCCGCCATCCAGCCCGCCAGCGTTTTCTTCTTGTCCGCAACCTGGGTCGCCACCAGCCATTCGTTGCTCAAGCGCGAGGCGGTATCTCGGAAGTGCTCGTACGCGAAGGACAGGCCGGCCATCTTGTTCGCGTACTCGTCCCGCGCCTTGAGGAAGCCGTAGTACGCCTTCACGAAGTCCGAAAGCGCGGACTGGATATCCCCCTGCGCGGGGCGCCGGCCGGTCCAGCTCGGCGGCTTGACCTTAAGCCCCTTGTCATTCACGTAGAGGGTGGTGTTGGTGAAGAAGTTCGTGGTGTAGGTGTAGTCATGCCTGTTGTTGTCGGCGGTGAACGTCACCCGGTACATGGTCACCACCTCCTGGGCCCCGCCTGTCGGGGCGACGCCCAGGAGATCCTCGAGATCGAGGATCTGATAGTTCACCAGGTCGGGCCCGGCGTAGCCCTGGGGATAGGTCTTGCCGGGACCGATATCGTCCGGGTAGGGATAGCCGAAAATCTCCAGCAGGCGGTCGTGGTAGTCCACCTCCGACTCGGCGGCGGCGCCGGTGAAGTCGGACACGGAATCCCACTGCTCGCGCAGCTTCTCCGTGCAGCCCTGGGCATAGTCGAAGGCCGCCGCGGCGTTGTCCAGGGCGCCCAGGGCGCGCGCGTAGATCTGTTCGAAATGCGTCTGGCCGGCGTCAATCTCGGCGGCGCTGATGTCGAAGGGCACCACGTCCCGGTCCAACCCGAGCGGACTCAGGCCGAGGTCGGCGTGATCCAACTGCTTCTGGATCTGCTCCAGGTTCGCGGCGATATCGTCCAACTCCGGCACGGTGGTGCGGTCGATCCGCTGGATGCCCTCGGGCGGCTGGTCCCCGCCGCCGACCTGGACGAGGTTCGTCAGGTTGTCGAGGAGCAGCGAGTTGCCCGCGACCCAGTCGAGGTAGGCCCCCTGCCCGGCCCGCGAGGCCCAGCCGTCCACGCCCCACGCGCGGTTCGTTTGGCTGTCCCCGCAGAACGAACGGCGGCCGCCGGTCGCGTGGGTGTAGTGCTTGCGGTAGGTACGGCTGACGATCTCGGCCCCGGTCCGCGCCTTCGCCGCGGCCGCCTCGGCGAACTTCTGCTCGTCGAAGAAGTCGGAGCTGACCGCGGCATTGCCCACGAGCGTCGCGCCGGGAGTGGTGTTCCAGCCGAAGTTGGTGTTGGAGAGCAGGCGGTAGAAGCCCGCCAGGGCGCAGGCGTAGTGGCCCCAGGCATCGCCGTGGCCCTGCGGGTAGAGGGCCTTGGCGTCCTCGGCGGTGACCACGCCGACCGTGCTGGTGGGGTCGCCCTTGATGTTGTAGCTCATGGCGTACGCCACCTCGCCGCCGCTGATCCCGCGCGTGTAGTTCCAGATCAGGCGGTTGAAGACCGGCGTGAGCTCCGTGGACGGCTCCAGCGTGTCGTCGCGGCCGCGCAGCAGGCCCAGTTCCTCGTCGAGCAGGGTCGGGAACTGGTTCATGAAGCAGAACAGCGACGACCACGCCGCGCCGTAGTGCTCGAACCAGGTCGAGTCGGTGCCGAACCCGATGGTCGGGTCCTGCGCGTCGGCGAAGGCCTCGTTGCCGAGCAGCATGTAGAGGTCGTTCAGCCGGCTGGCGGCGAAGAGCAGGGCGTCGTTGTTGGCCGTGTCGTCCATGCCGGCGTCCAGGCTCATGGAGATCGCGCGGTCCAGCACGGTCTGGTAGATCTGGATCAGGCCGGCCGAGTTGACGGCGTCGTCGTTCAGGGCGACCGCGCCCTCGTACGGCGGCCCCGCCTGCCCGATCATGCTCAGCATCAGGTTCGGGCTGTTCCCGATCATGTCGTGCAGGCGCTGCTCGTAGGGGTTGATGGCATTCATCACCCGCTGGATCCAGCCGGGGGCCAGGTTGTAGGACCACTCGCTCCAGTTGGTCCCGGTCGGGCCCAGCCCGTCGTGTCGCTTGTACCGAACGGCGAAGTAGTGGTCCGCCAGGGTGAACGGGCTGGAGCCCTCGATGTTGACGCCCAACTCGCCCTGCACGATGCCCGCGCCGTACACGCTCCAGCCCGCGTAGTTCGTGGTGGGCGGCAGGCCGCCCTCCGGCTCGGCCCAGCGCCAGTCGAAGTCGTACTCCTCCGCGCGCCCAGCGTAGTCGGCGGCGTAGCGGAGCGACAGCTTCTCGTCCAGCGCGTCGTCCGACTCGATGACATCCAGGAACGCGTTGTAGAGCTCCGGGACGACCTTGATGATGCTCAAACTGACCGGCAGCGAGGGGGGGACCTGCTGGGCATTGGTGCTGTTGTTGAACACCAGGGTCACGTAGCCGACGGCGTTCGACTGCGCGCTCAAGGCGGAGCATAACGCGGCCTTGACGTACGGGACGTTGGGGACGATCAGCGTGATGTTGGTGGGCAGGGCGTTGACGGCGCTGACCCAGGCGGTCTTTTTGTCGCCGGCCAGCGGATCCGCCATGGTCATGGCGTCCTCCCGGTCCTGGGTGTCGAGCAGGTTCGGCAGCAGGTAGCCGCCGCCCGTGAGCGTGGTGCGGTATTCCCCGCCCAGGACCAGCTGGCCACTCTCGCCCCGGTCCGGATCGTAATACATGCGGCTGCGCAGCGAGGGCGCGAGGCCGGAGAGGATGTACCGGGACGAGGTCAGGTCCTTCCGCGCCAGCCCGGCGGAGACCATGGCGTTGATCACGGAGATATCCAGGTCCACGGCATGTTCCACCATCGGGTCGAACAACGAAACGCTGTCGCCATGCCCGTTGGTGCGCGACTGCTGGTAAATCACATCCACGCTCAACTGGTTCCAGATGTCCGGCAGGCCGCGCGTGGCCAGCGTGAGGGTCTGCGCGATCTGCATCTCCGGCCGGTCGGCGGGCCACGAGATGTCGTAGCGCATGGCCAGCGGCGTGCCGTACGATCCGCCCTGCAGCGGCGGGCTGTTGGTCGGCAGCCAGGGAACCTCGCGCCCGAGGGCCGGCTGACTCCCCGCGCCGAGGGCCGGGAACCAGAACGAGGGCTGGACCTGGTAGAAGAACCGCATGCCGGCATTCGTGTCGCCCCCGTCGTTGCCCGCCGCCTTGGCCCACCAGCTTTCCTTGCGGTCCTCCCACGCCGGCCCCCAGGCGTACGTCGTATTGCTGCACGGCGGCATCGCGCTCAATGGCATCGGCGGGATGATCGCCGAGCCCGCCTTCACCGAATACTCGAAACGATAGTCCGCGTTGGTCCGGACCACGCCGTACGTCCTCATGGTGGGCCGCGCCGTCTGCGGGTCCAGGCCGTCCACGAGGACAAAGGGCTGACTGCTGTTGGTCCGGTTCAGGTCGTCCCGCAGCGCGTAGGCCTTGCCGCCCAGGACCAGCGCGTGCTCCTCGTTCGGGTTGTAGCCGGGCAACGCCCCGTCGTTCTGGTAGTAGATCGACGGCGCGCTCAACACGTCGTCGCCGCTCCCCCGGCCGCCGGCGATCACGATCTGCGGCGCGTTGGTCGGCCACGTCGCGTGGTAGTGCACGGCCAGGGAGGGATAATAGACTTGGGAGGGCAGGTCGGTCTGGCTGCTCGGCCGAGCCCACCAGATTTCGAAATCGTTGGTGTTGACCGCGAAGATGTAGGACGCCCGGCCGGGGTCGTCCTCGTCGGGGTAGTGGTAACGGTTCACGTTGTACGCGCGGCCGGAGTAGATGTAGCCGGGGAACTCGGCCAGTTCGCTGACGTTGGTGTTGGCCAGGTGGAACGAGGCCGACCACTGGGGGGTTCCGTGGAACTGGCCGTACGACCCGTCCACCGCATCCCGGATGTGCGTTCCCGCGCCTTCGTCCAGCGGGTAGCAGGCGGCGAGATCGTCCTCGGGGCCCTGGATCGAGCGGTACATGTGGTCCGAGATCTGCGCGGCGCGGCGCGCCGTGTTCCAGATCCGCACCTCGTCAATCTTGCCCTGGAAATAGGCGTTCTGGCGGACCGAGTGCCCGATCATCAGCGGGCGATTCGCCACGCCCAGGGCCGTGGACGCCGCCGTGCTCGCGCGCAGCACGCCGTCCACGTACAGCAGCACGTTGGTCCCGTCATACACGCCGGCGAAATGGTGCCACTGGTTCAGGTCGGCGGTGCCGGACATGCTCCATGAGGCCGTCCCGGCGTGCGTCCAGAAATACACGTCCGATCCCCACCCGTACGCGATCTCCCAGTCGTTCGAACCGGCGAAGCCCTCCGATGCCGTGTGCGACACCAGGGGCCCATCCTTGTTCATGATCCGTCCCGACCGGTACGCCCACGCCTCGACCGTGAACCCGTCTTGCCCGTGGAACCCGGCATCCATCGTCGCCTCGACGTATTCGTTCGTGCCGTCAAAGTACAGCACGTAGTTGTCGTCGGCGAAGGGCAGGATCTCCCGGCCGATGTCCCACAGTTGCGGGGTCGGGTCGTACTCCGTCCGATCGTCGTGCCGCACGGCGCGCAGGACGTCGAACCACATGTTGTCGTGCGTCGAGTATTGCACGAGGATGTGCCCCGGCGCGGTGGCGCTGAAGCTCCGGCCGTCCACGGCGACGGACGCGATGCCCGCCGGCTCCTCGTTGGGCAGGGCCGCGGCGAGGCTGTCCGGCAGGAAGATCGGCGCGGTGTTCGTCAGCGCTTCGCCCAGGACGTACCGGGTCGCGTGGTCCGGCCAGTCCAGCGCGTACCAGTCCACCTCGAACGGCCACACCACCCCCCGGTCGTCCTGGTGCTCCCAGAAGATTTCCACGTCCCAGGGATCCTCCACCGTGCGCCGGATGGCGAACACCCAGTTTTCCTTCGGCCCGTCCAGGCCCACCTTCAGGACGCGGCCGTCGTCCCCCGCCCCGGCCATGATCCGCGGGATCAAATCGTCCACCCCGTAGTAATGGTCCGTCGGCAACAGCCGCGAGCCGATGTCCGCCTCGATGATGTTCACGGTCGGCGGCATGACCTGGATCGGCTGGAGATCAATGGACCGGGTGAAGGTGCCGTCGGCGTAGTACTCGAGCAGCGCGATCCCCTCCACGTCCATCGCGCGGATCTTTTGCGCCACCCCCTCGCCGTCCAGCCAGACGCCGCTGACGAGCTGCGTCGTCACGACCCACTCCCCCTGCGCGTTCTGGGTCGTGACCGCCTCCATGACCGGGCGGGTGACGTAGTTGTTGTAGTGGATGCACGCGAAGACCTGCTGGCCGTTCGCGCTCAGGTTCACCGCCGGCGCGTTGTAGGGCGGCTCCGTCCAGAACACCCGCGCCGGCCGCTCCGCCGGCACCGCGGAGATGGTGTACACGGTGCGCACCACCCCCCCCGTCGTCAGCCAGCCGATCTCGACGTTCCCCCCCGCTGCCGCGACCACCTGGCGGGTGGACGGGAGGTAGATCACCGCCCCGACGGGATTCGTGATCTGGTAGTAGGCATTGGTGTTGTTGCCCACGCGGACCGCCTCGAACCCGACCGGCGGCGCGCTCGTGCTGACCATCCCCGCCGGCCAGGGGATCACGTCGCCCAGGTCATACTGCGCCACATCGGACTCGACCGGCTGGCCGTACTGCGAGAAGGCGAGGACCAGGCCGGTGGACGGGGATCGGTAGGTCACGGTGCTGGACGACCCGTCCGGCGCGGTGAGGATGTTGGTCAACGTGCTGCCGCCGAAGGCCGGCGCGCCGACGCCGTTGACGTAGTAGTTGGAGTACAGTCCGCCCGGCGCGGGCACGCTCCACGGGTTGAGGAACTCCGCCGTGAGCTGCGGCGTCTGGGCCCCCGCGGCGGGCAACGCCAGGACCGACAGCCAGGCGCAGCCCGTTTTCCAAACATTGGAAAATGCGGCCCGTTTTTTCCCCACCATTGGAAAATTCGCGCCCGATTTTTCCAGTGTTTGGAAACGGCTTCTATCGATCCGGCTCATGAGTTCATTTCACGCGCATGATGTAGCAAAGGGCATAGTACGGCGGCCGGTTCTCGTGGGCCTGCCCGCCGCCGATGCTGCCCACGGCGGCACTGTTGATCGTGTATTCCCGGCCCCGGTCGGAGCTTCGGAACGACTGGTGATTGTTGTTGGCCGGCCAGCCCTGGGATGTGCTCCCATTGACATCGTTATTGGGCGCGTACACGGGATGGGTGTGCGAAGGGATCTGCTGCTGGTCCAGCGTCACGGTGTCCACGCCGCCCGTGCTGCTCACGGCGTAGGCGCCGCCCGCGCCCACCACGAACCGATTCCGCAGGTCCGGGGTCGGCACCCCCTCGTGCGTGCCGCCGTCGCACAGGGCCCAGCCGGACGGGATGCCCGCGGGCGCCCCGGACCACATGATGATGCCACCGATCGGGATGCTCCCGAACCCCGCGATCGTCGAAGGGGCGGCCACGTCGAAGTTGCCGGTGACATGCAGGGTGTTGCTGACGACCGTCGCCCCGCCGACGCCGAGGGTGCCGGCCAGCGCGGTCGAACCGCGAACCACCAAGCCGCTGTTGAGGGTCGCCAGCCCGCTCATGTTCAGGAGGCCGTTCACGGCCAGGACCCCGCCGTTCACGGTGAAGCCGCTGCCCGCCGCGAGGGCATCCGCCGCGTGCGCGGCCTGCAACGCGTAGGGCGCGCTGACGAGCTGCTGGCGCGGACTGATCGCGCTGCCGTGGCCGACCACGGTCAGCTCCAGGAAACGATCCGATCCCAGGAACACGGACGGCAGGTGATTGGTCGCGCCGGCCAGCCACGTGCCGCCGTCGTTCAGCAGCACGTTGAACACCCCCTGGTCCGTGCAGCTTACCGGGAACTGGCGTCCCCAGATCAGCGTGCCGCCCGTGATGTTGTCGTAGATGCGGAACTCGATCTGCTGCACGCCGGTCAGCGGCCCGCCCGTCCCGCCCAACGAGGGGTCGTACAACCGGCCCTGGTAGTTAATAACGGCCGGCGCGCCGGACTGGGCGAAGGAGAAGGATGAAGGGTCAAGGATGAAGGATGAACAGAGGAGGAGGATGAGGGATGAGGGATGAAGGAGGAATGGATTTCTTTTCTTCGTTCTCATAATCACGTCCCTTCTTATAAATCCGCTTCCGCGCGGCGCGTGGAGCCAACGCGCCCGACCTTCAGTGCAACTCGTTCACCAGGCTCACCCGCTGCAAATAGAAGGCCCCTTTCACATGAATCGGCTGTTCGCGCAGTCCGGTGAGGATCTCCTCGTAGGTCCCGCCGATTTCGCTGATGCCGTAAAACGGGTCCGGCGCGCCGCCGGTGAAAACGTTGTCGTTGAAATCCATGAGGATTTCCCGCGTCACGTCGCGCGATTCGACGGCGTTGGAGTAGGAATGGAAGTTCCAGTCCTTGTTGTCCAGCAGCGGATGGTACCGGTGCAGGAACGGGTTGGTGGGGTCGTTGAAGGCCAGGACCACGGTCCCGCAAAGCTGGTTCGTCAGGCCTGTGGGGGGCCGGTTGGTGTCGCAGTTGGCCAGGGCTACCGGCGCCATCAGCGGGAAGGCGGCGCTGCTGATGAGGTCCACGTCCTCCGAGTCCGTCGGGACGGACGCCTCGTCCATGAAGAGCCCGTACTCGCCGTTCGTCGCGGGGCCGACCCACGCCAGGTAAACGCGCTGCAGCAGCTTGACCCGGCCGTAGGCGTCCGAGTGCAGGATCAGGCGCAGGCGGCAGTCGGATTCCGTCGGAAGGAGATTAGTGGAGGAGTACGACGGGCAGGTGACCTCGTTGATGACCGCGTAGCCGACCCAAAGGCCCTCGTCGCTGTGATGGTCGTCCAGGTCGTACTCATCCTGCCTCAATCCCAGCCGCCGCACGTTGTCCTTCTCCGCGATGACCGGGACGCGGACCAGGAGCGACGGCGACCCGTCGGCAATCTCCAGGATGCTCTGGTACGCCGCCCCGTTGGTCCCCGCGGGCGTGTACGGGGCCATGTCGTTGCGGCGGCAGCCGAAATTGAGGCTCCACGTCTCGCCCGCGGCCAAGGTTTTCGTGAGCCCTTTCGCCGGCAGGTTCGTCCACGCCAGGTCGTTGCTCGTGCCGAGGGTGCTGATCATATAGGAGAGCGGCACCGGGCCCGCCAGCTCCGCCTGGCCGGCCGGCGGCGCCTCGGAGGCCGCCTGCTTGAGGGTCACCGTGACCGCCGTGGTGGTCGAGACATTGGCGACCGACAAACCGATCTCTTCCAGCACCAGCCCGAAATCCAGCCCGCCGGCGATCGTGGTCGTTACCCGCAACGGCCCCTCGTAATCCAGCGCGCCGCTGCACTTCACCCAGTAGGCCCGGCCGGGCTGGATCCGGTCGCGGTACGGCTGGACGATCGTGCGCCCACGCCCCGAGGCGTCGAGGGTGTACAGCTCGTTATCGAATCCGCGCGACGTGTCCACCTGTGGCGCGGCCGTGAAAAATTCGGAGAACGTCGGCGGGGCGACCGGGTTGATGGGAAACCCCACCAGATTCAGGGCGTGTGGGAACCATTCCAGGTGCGGGATAACCGGGGCCCCCTTCACCGAGATCTCGAAGGGCGCCGCGCTGGTCGGCACACGGATGAGATAGGATTGGCAGGCCTGCAGGCCGAAGACTTGCGAGAGGAAGGATTCCGTGTTGGTGGACGGCAGCCAGATCAGCCAGTGCGGATTCGGGGCCAGCGGCGTATCCGGATCCAGCTCGAACTCGACCGGGGAGAACCTTTTGTTCCACAACCAGACATCCTCGACCGGGTGGCCGCTGAAGATCGTCTCGCAATCGGAAGGCGCCGGCTGGACCTCGAGGTAGACCGCGTTCCAGCCCGGCTGAAGAGAAATGTTTTGCGTGACCCACTGGGCTTGGGCCGCGCCGCCCAGCGCCAGAATCGCCAGCACCACGGCTCCCCAGCGGCCTGCATTCGAGTGCCTGCTCAAAAGCCCCCCGCGATTAAATCCCTGCTTACTCCTGCGGCCTCCGGCCGTCAAGATGATTCCGCGCTTACGGCGGGAGACGCACGCGGTAGAACTCAAGGGCGGATGCCGGCGGGGCCGCCGTCCACGTGGTCACGATTTCGTCCGAGGACGGGAGGTTGCTCGCCAGCGGCGCAAACGCAGGGTCGCCGCAGAGATTGGTGGCCACTTCGACCGTGTAGTTGGTGCCCGGTTGGCTGATCCATGTGAACGCCATGCCGGACGGCCCCCCCTCGATCCGTTCGAGGATGAGGGTGGCGCGTCCCGCATCGAGTTCGTACGGCACGGACGACGACATCGTGCCCAGCGCGACATAGACGGATCCGGAAGCCGTCTGCGCAAAGGTGTACGAACCGATGGCTATGACCGGCGCGGCCATTCCTCCGTAGACGATCATGCGGATGTTGGTGTCGCTGCAGGTCAGCGTGAACGTGCCGACCGGAAGGTCAGCGCGGTACCAGTTGCATTGAGTGGAAAGGTTGGTGCCGCTCACCGGCACGCCCGGCGTCAGTTCCGGGATGCTGTCTTCGGGCTGCCACGTGTATCCGGCGAGGCGCAGGTACTCGAAGGTGTTGGACGTGAACACCTGCACGGCGGAATCTTCCGCGTTCACCAGGCCGCAGACAAAGGCCACGTTGTCGTTGGTCGGCGAGAGCACATGGGACCCTCCGGTGTATTCGGACTGGACAAGCAGAAGGGCGTCGCGGTTGGTGAACGCGAGACGCGGGCTAAAGCCCATGACAACGAAGTAGCTGACCGGGGATTCGTCCAGCACATACCAGGCTTTCCCGAGCCGGTTGCTCCACGCCGCGGGAAGCGGCTCGGGATTGAAGCGTTCGCCAATCAGGCTCGTTTCCGAAAGGGCGCCCGACGCCTGCCGGTACGCGAGTGCCGTCCGCTCCGCGATATTCGTGATCACGATGCTGAACGACGGCGGGGAACCCACCGAGAACCAGCCGTCGGTACGAAGACACAAATTGGTGACGACCACGCGGGAGCCGTCCGGCGGCGGTTCGTCGCTATGGGCGTTGAGCACGAGGGTCAGCGACCCCGGCTGCGATTCCACCCTGTGGTATCCGTCCCCCGCCGCATAGATGCCGGCCAGCGCGTCGAGTTCCGCCTGCGACACGGCCTGTGTTGCAGCCGGGAAATACACGGTGTTCGTCGGCACGGGAATCCCGTACTTGTCGCTCACCGCTTGCTGCAGAACGAAGTACAGAGGCCCGCCCGCGAAAGCCGCCGGCGAGCTGACCGTGATGGCGAAGCCGAGATCGCGGTTCGGCAGCACGGCCATGTTGGCGCGATAGACGGTCGTTATGCCGTTCTTCCAGGCCAGGTCGCCCGCGTAACTGAGTTCCGGCGATCGTACGGTGTCCCAGCCCAGTCCAACCGTCTCCCAGACGAACGGCTCCAAGGGCGCGTTGGTCGCCTGCGGTGTAAGCATTTCCGCCACTGAGTTGGTCTCCAGGATGCGCGTCCCGTCCGGCGCCACACCGCCTGCAAGAATCATGCGGATGTATTGGGCCAGGTCGACGGGACGGCTGTACATTCCGCCGGTGCCGTGAATATTTATGAATTCCTCCGGCATGACCTGCTCATTGACATAGGGTCTTGCGAGATGGTTCGTGATGTCGGGCTTGTCTTTGAGGATGGAGCTTGCGTCCATTCCTAACGGTTCAAAGAGGTTGCTGCTCATCAGGTCCGTGAAGGGCGTGCCGGAGCCGTCCGCGGCCTCGACGACCCCCTCCATGAGGACAAAGCCCGAGTTGCAGTAGCTGTTCACGAGGCGCGGCGGATACACAGGATACGTGCCCGCCAGGTAGTTGGTGAGCCAGGCAAAGCGTCCGCCGAACGGCTCAGTAGTCATGGAGGAGTTCAGAAGATCGCCCGGCAAACCGCTGTGGTGATCGAGCAGGTCGCGTACCGTGACGGCATCGGTGCCCGGGAAACCGCCGCGGTCCAGCAGGCGGAGCCCCGGCAGGTAGTTGGTTATTGAATCGTCGAGCCCCAGTTTGCCCCGGTCGCGGTATTGGAGGGCGGCGGTGGTCGTGAACACCTTGGAGACCGAGCCGATACGGAACACGGTGTCGGTCGTCACGGGGATGCCGTTTTCCCGATCCGCGTAGCCGAACCCGCGCGCCCAGGCGATCTCCTGTCCGTCCACCAGCGCGACGGAAAGACCGACCACCCCGTTGGATACCATCAGCCCCTCGATCTGCTCGGTAGCCTTCGCGATGGTGTTGGTAAGCGAGTACGCGCGCAGATTGCCGGAGGCGTTGTTCATCGCGCCGACCGAGAGGTAGTACGTCCCACCCGTCGGACAGATCCATGGCAGCGCACTCGTTCCACGGCCCAGCAAATAGCCCTCGGGCGTGTACAGGTTAAGCCGCAGCGGGGCGGAGGCATTGGTGATCGTCAGGCCCTGCGGGTCGCCCGTCCAGCCCGGCACGGCGAACCACCGGGTCTCGCCGGCCGCGAGCGACAGGTTGGTCATCGAGCCCGGATACAGGACGGGGAAGCTCTCCGCCGGCTGAAACGTGTATCCGCAATAACGCAGGTACTCGAAGGTGTTGGAAGTAAAAACCTGCACGGCGGAGTCGCCGCGATTGATCAGGCCGCTGACAAAGGCCGTATTGTCGTTGGTCGGCGAGAGCACCTGGGACCCTTCGACGTAGTCGCACTGGACAAGCAGAACGCCGTCGCGATTGGTGAACGTGAGACGCGTGCTGGTGCCCAGGGCAATGCTGTAGCCGGCCGGGGATTCATCCAGCACAAACCAGGCCTTCCCGAGCCGATTGCTCCATGCCGCAGAAAGCGGCGCGGGATTGACGCGCTCGCCACAATGCAGGTTCGTCAACACGGATCCGCCGTACGCTATCCGCCACACGAGCATCGTCCGCCCGGCGATGTTCGTGATCAGCATGCCGTTCGTCGGCGAGGCGCCCGGCGAGAACCAGCCGTCGGCGCGGAGAAGCATGTTGGTGAAGCGCTTCGCCTCGTCGCTTTCGGCGTTGAGCACGAGGGTCAGCGACCCGGGGTGCGACTCCACCCGGTGGTATCCATCCCCCGTCGCATAGACGCCGGCCAATGCATCGAGTTCCGCCTGCGACACGGCCTGCGTCGCGCCCGGGAAATAGACCGTGTTCGTCGGCACGGGAATTCCATACCGGTCGCTCACCGCGTGCTTCAGAACGAAGTCCGTGGCCGTCTTCTCGATATAGGCCGGCGAGCTGAGCGTGATGGCGAAGCCGAGGTCACGCTCCGGAAGCGCGGCCACGTTGGCGTGATAGACCATGGTCCATCCGCTCTTGAACGCCAGGTTGCCCGCATACTTGAGCGGCGGCCATTCCACGGCCTCCCAGCCCAGCCCTGCCGTTAACGGGGCGAACGGAGCGAACGGCGCATTGGTTGCCTGCGGCGTAAGCATTTCCGCCACCGAGTCGGTGCCCAGGACCCGCGTTCCGCCCGGCGCCACACCGCCCGCAAGAATCATGCGGATGTATTGGGCCAGGTCGACGGGACGGCTGTACATCCCACCGGTGCCGTAAATGTTCGCGTATTCCTCCGGCATGGCCTGCCCGTCAATGTAGGGTTTCGCGAGCTGGCTGACGATCGCGGGCTTGTCCTTCAAGAAAGAGGTGGCCTCCATGCCCAACGGCTCGAAGAGGTTGCTGGCCACCAAGGTGGTGAACGGTGCGCCGGAGCCGTCAACGGCCTCGATGACCCCTTCCATCAGGGTAAAGCTCGAATTGCAGTAGCTAAAAATCAGCCGCGGCGGATAAATGGGGTACGTGGTCACCAGGCAGTTGGTGAGCCAGGCATATCGTCCGACGACCGGCTCGGTGGTGAAGCCCGAGTTTATTAGATCGCCCGGCAACCCGCTGTGGTGGTCCAGCAGGTCGCGGACGGTGATCGAATCCGTCTCCGGATAACGATACAACAGCCGGAGCCCCGGCAGGTGGTTGGTCACCGGATCATCGAGCCCTAGTTCGTCCTGGTCGTGGTACTGCAGGGCGGCCGTGGCCGTGAACAGCTTGGCGACCGAGCCGACGCGAAACACGGTGTCGGTCGTGACGGGAATGCCGTTCTCGAGGTCCGCGTAACCGAAGCCGCGCGCCCAGGCGATCTCCTGCCCGTCAACCAGCGCGACCGAAAGGCCAACCACGTCCTGCATCTCCATCTGCTCCGTGATCCACTGTGTCGCCCGTGCGATGGTGTTGGTGAAGGAGTAGAAGCGTAAAACGAATGGCGTGTTGCCCGTCGAGGACAGGCCGACGTCGTACCCGCCGTCGTCCTGGCTCGTCCAGCCGGTCCACCCGCCCGAGCGGTTGGTGACGAAACCGAGCGACTCGTTCACAAGCTGGAGCGAAACATCAGCCGTGAAGCCGGTCACCACGACGCCGTAGTACTGCCCCGAAACCGTCGCGCAGTGGAACCACATGGTGTGCGCGGCGGCCAGTTCGCCCGTGACGGACTCGCCCTCGATGATCTCGTTCGGGTAGCGGACGCCGGACGCCAGGGCGTTCGTGCCGAGAGCGGAATCCTCGACATGCAGGAGGGCGGCGGGACTGCCCTGATCCACGAGTCCGTCGGCGATTTCCTGCAGGTCGGAGGTGATATCCGCTTTTGCAGCGGGAAGCAGCAGGGCGGGCAGCAGGCCAAAAACGAGAAAACCCACACGGCGTGTCATACGCGATTGTCCTCTTTCGGTCAGCGGCCCGCCGATTGTGCGCAAGCAGACTACCGTCATCGGCGACGTCGGTCAAGGCTGTCCAGGCGGCAGGGTCTCGCTGGGGTTCCCTCGTCTCAAGGTCTTAGTCCTCTTGGGCTATCAAGCATTCCACCCGCTCGCCAGTCACTTTGTCGCCAAACGATTCGTGAAGACCCGGCATCCAACAGAAACCAAGCACGCGTCTGCCCCATATCAAGTCTTCAGCTTCGTGATGTGTATGGTCGCGGCCCTCGTCTTTTGCGTTTTCGGTATTTGGATGCAGCAGGATCATGAGCCTGCGTACTGGATGCTCCAGATGCTGGGCTCCGGTGTTGCTGTTTTCGGGCTCGTAGGGTTTCTTCTTGAAGACATCAAGGGCAGAAACAGCGGCTCCGCCGTAATAGAGGTTAGCGCCGCCGCCGGTCTCGTCCGAGACGTTGTTGCTGATCGTGCACGACCGGGCCAGCCCGCCGTAGGACAAGTAGAGCCCGCCGCCCGCGACGGACGCGCCCCGCGCACGCAATCCGGCCGATGTTGTACGACGGGACGAGTTTATTCAGATCGGGCTCATCCTCGGGCAGTGGCCAAGCGTCGTGGATCTCGGGAAACTTCGATATGACGGTAGAGCGTCCGCACATGGTTGAAACCTAGAGCACGGGCGGAGGAATGCAAGGCGGCGGCGAATAGGGAAGAAAAACATGCGTTTGGAGGCGGCCACTTTTTGCATCCGATTTGTGCATTTGACCACGGTTGGCGTTTTCTGATACGTGCGCAACTTATCGCCATATCAGTAAGTAGCGTAAATTCATGGAAATGCGAAAACGGCCTGTCGTCCCTCACATGCACGAGGTCACTGGTTCGAGTCCAGTAACGCCCACCTGCCTTCGCCGCCGGATCAGGCGCCCGCGAGGGTTTCCCAGCGCCGGACGAGTTCCTCCCGCAAGCGCGCCACCCCTTCGCCGGCGAGGGCCGAGATCGGGATCGGCCTGGTTTTCGTCTTCTTCCGGAAGTCTTTCAGCCGCTCCTCCGCCTCGGGCAGGTCCATCTTATTGGCCACGACGAGGCCCGGGCGGCGAGCGAGCTCGGCGTTGTACAACTCCAACTCGCGCTGCAGGCTGTCCCAGTCGTCCGACGGATCGCGCCCGTCCACGCCCGCCATGTCGACGACGAACACGAGCAGCTTCGTGCGCTCGATATGCCGCAGGAAGTCGTGACCGAGCCCGACGCCCCGGTGCGCGCCGTCGATCAGCCCCGGAATGTCGGCGATGCGCAGGCTCTCCGCGTCGCCGAGCTCCAGCGTGCCGATGACCGGATGCAGCGTGGTGAACGGGTAGGCGGCGACCTTGGGCCGGGCGGCGGTCAGCGCCCGCAGCAGGGTGGATTTCCCGGCGTTCGGGTAGCCGACGAGCCCGATGTCCGCGATGGATTTCAGTTCGAGACGCAGGATGAACTGCTCGCCCGGCGTGCCGGGCGTGCATTCGCGCGGCGCGCGGTGCGACGACGTGGCGAAGTGCATGTTGCCCAGCCCGCCGCGCCCGCCGCGGGCGACGACCAGCTCCTGCCCGTCGGCCAGCAACTCGCCGACGAGCGCCCCGTCGGCCTCGTGCCGCACGAGCGTCCCCGGCGGAACCTTCACGCGCAGGTCGCGGCCGTCGCGCCCGGTGCACTGTTTCCCGCGGCCGGGCCCGGCATGCTCGGCCCGGCGGTGCGGCTCGTAGTAGAGATCGAGCAGCGAGTCGACGTTCTTGTCGGCCCGCAGGATCACGCTGCCGCCGCGCCCGCCGTCCCCACCGTCGGGCCCGCCGTGCGGGATGTATTTCTCGCGGCGGAACGAGGCGCAGCCGTTGCCGCCGTTGCCGGCGTAGACGTAGAGCCGCGCGCGGTCGATGAAGGTGATGGCTTTCATGACGAAACAAGGCGAGCCCGGGGCTCGCCTTGTCGAAACGGACAGGAACGGGAAACCGTCAGGTCGCCGCCGCGAGGCGGACGTTGACGCGCTTGCCGTTGCGGTCGTACTGGACGACGCCCGGCTTCAGCGCGAAGAGGCTGAAGTCCCGCGCCATGCCGACGTTCTCGCCGGCCACGAGGCGCGTGCCGAGCTGCCGGACCAGGATGCTGCCCGCGGTGACGGTCTGGCCCCCGAACACCTTCACGCCGCGACGCTGCCCCTGGCTGTCGCGCCCGTTTCGACTGCTGCCGCCTGCCTTTTTATGTGCCATGGACCTTCCCTCCAGCGCCGTCCGGGTTACGGGGCGTTGATCGCTTCAATCTTGAGTTCGGTGAGCGTCTGCCGGTGGCCGATTTTCTTCCGGTAGCCCTTGCGGCGCTTTTTCTTGAACGAGACGACCTTGTCCTCGCGCAGCTCGCGGGCGACCGTGGCCGTCACCGTGGCGCCCTCGACCACCGGCGCGCCGATGACCGTCGCCGCCTGCCCGCTGCATACCGCGAGGACGGGGGCCAGGGCCACCTTGTCGCCGGCCTTCGCCGCGATCCGCTCCACCCGGACGACCTCGCCCGGCCGCACCAGGTACTGCTTTCCGCCTGTTTCCACTACGGCATACGCATCCATGAAGAGCCTCTTTCCAAGGGTTTCGCCGGCCGGAACGGGCCGCCCGGGACAACACTTCTGCTAACAAGGGCGCACAGGATAGGCCAGCCCCCCGGACCTGTCAAGCCGCCGGATGGGCCCTTTTTTACGGCATCGGGTTGCCGCCCCGGACCGCCAGCGGCCGCTGGAAGACCGCCCCAAAATGGACGGCCATGCGGTCCCGCACCGCGGAAAGGGCCGGGCAGCGCCCGCCGAGCAGGGCCCGGAGCGAGGTGACAGGCTCGCGCAAGCCGCAGGGGAAAATGGCTTGGAAGCCGCCCAGGTCGGGATCCACGTTGAAGCTCATCCCATGCATCGTGACCCAGCGCCGGATGCGGAACCCGATGGCCGCGAGCTTGCCGGCCTCGGTCCAGATGCCGTTGAGGCCCGGCCGCCGCCAGGCCTGCACGCCGAAGTCCGCCGCCGTACGCAGGCCCACTTCCTCCAGGTTGAAAAGATAACCGTGGGCATCGGCCTCCCGCTCGCCCAGCTTGAGGATCGGGTACATCACCAGCTGGCCGGGCCCGTGGTAGGTCACATCCCCGCCGCGGCTCGCGGGCGCCAGCTCGATGCCGCGCGCCGCCAGCTCGTCCCGCGACAACTTCAGGTGCTCCGTCCGTCCGCGCGCGCCGAGGGTGACGACGGGCGCGTGCTCGAGAAACAGGACGGTGTCGGGAATGTCCCCGCGGGCCCGGGCCTCGACGAGCCGCTCCTGGAGTTCCACGCCCTCCGAGAACGGCAGCGGCAACTCCAGGAAGAAAGCGCGGGCGGACATCAGCCTTCCGAGCCGGGGAGCAGCTCTTCGTACTCGTCGGGCTCGATCAGCGCATCGAACTCGTCGGCCGAGGCGGGCCGCACCTTGAAGATCCAGCCCTCGCCGTACGGATCGCGGTTGATGAGATCCGGCCGGTCCGGGAGGGCGGCGTTGACCTCGGTGATCACGCCGCCGCACGGGGCGTAGATGTCCGAGGCGGCCTTGACCGATTCCACCACGGCGACCTCGTCGCCCGCGCCGACCTCGTCGCCGACCTTCGGCAGCTCGACGTAGGTCAGGTCGGAGAGCTGGTGCTGCGCAAAATCCGTGATGCCCACCGTCAGCACCCCGCCGTCCAGACGGGCCCATTCGTGGGTGCGGGTGTAGCGAAGATCGGAGGGAACGTTCATGGCCGGGTCTCCATTGTCCATCGGGTGCAGTTCACGGGGGGCCTTCTATACCAACCGGCCGCGGGCTGACAAGTCCTGTTTGGCCGCGCGGCTTGCAGGGGGCGCGCGGGGCTGGTAGATTGCGACCGCCATGCCACGCCAATTTGAAAACCTGACGGCCGCGGAGTTGTACTGCCCCCGGTGCCGCGCGGCGCGGCCGGTGCGGGAGCGCCTGCTGCTGGTCCTGCCGCAGGCCGACCTGCACGAGTACCGCTGTGCCGCGTGCGGCGAATCCTGCGGGACCCGGGAGGTGAAGCATGGGCTCGCGGGCGCGGCGCGGGCCGCGCCCGGCGGAGCAAGGCTCCGGCCCCGCGCTTTTCCTTAAACGTTTTTTCCCTTGCGCCCGATGCCCGATGGGAGTAGAGAGCAAGCTGCCATGACGGACGAAACAGCCAGCGGGTCGCCCGCGCCGCTCCTCCCGGGAACCCATGCCCAGATTCTCCTGCTCTGCCTGCACGAGGAGCTGGGCAAGGCCTTCCTGGCGGCGGTATGCCCCCGCGCCGCCGGGCTCGAAGGCGAGCTGGAAATCGAGGGGCACCGCCTGCATCTGCGCGTCCTGGCCGGCGATCCCCGGCTGACGGCCGGCTGGGACGAGGCGGTGCGCCACGCCCATGCCTGCGCGCTGCTGGCGCGGTTCCTGGATGTCGTGTCGCTCGACCGCATCCGCGCCATCTACCGCCGCATGCCGCTGGAAAAAAACGTACCCCTGGCCATGCTGCTGTTCCGGCAGGAAGGCGAAATGGATTTCAAAATCAGCTGCCCTTCCTGCGGCCAGAAACTGTGGGTCCGCGACAGCGACGGCGGGCGGCGCGGCCGCTGCCCGAACTGCCAGAAAGGCTTCCGGCTCCCGTCCCAGGCGGGCTTCCTGCGCGGCCAGTTGGCCCTGCCCGATTCCGTGGCGACGCTGACGGTCATCAACGGCCGCTCCGCCTCCTGCCGCGGCGCGCTGGCGCACCTGATCGGACACCTGGGCGGCGCCATCGTCGGCGTGACCAGCCTCGATCACGAGACGCTGAAGAAAAGCACGGTCCGCGTGGAACTGCCGGAAGGCGACCAGACCGCGCACGACTGACCCGCCCGGCGGCGCCGGGTTACTTCCGCGGTGGCGGCTCGCGACCGAGCCGCGCGAGCACGGCTTTCATGTCCTCCCACACGTCCTTCTTGCCGGACGGATTGCGCAGCAGGTAGGCGGGATGGAAGGTCGGCATCAGGTCGATGCCCTCGTAGCTCATCCACTGGCCGCGCAGCCGGGTGATGCCGCTCTGCACGTCCAGCAGCCCCTTCACGGCGGTGGCCCCGAGCGCCACGATGACCTTCGGCTTGAGCAGCGCGATCTGCCGCCGCAGGAAGGGCAGGCAGGTCTGCATCTCCTCCGGCATCGGCACGCGGTTCCCGGGCGGCCGGCACTTGACGATGTTGCCGATGAAGACCTGGTCCCGGGTGAAGCCCATGGCCTCGATGATCTTCGTCAACAGCTGGCCCGCGCGCCCGACGAACGCCAGGCCCTGCTGGTCCTCGTCCGCGCCCGGGCCTTCTCCGATGAACATGATTTCCGGCGCGGTCGAGCCCTGGCCCGGCACGGTGCGCGTCCGCGTGCTGTGCAGCGGGCAGCGCGCGCAGGCGTCGACCTCCCGCGCGATGGCGGCGAGGCTGTCGGCCGTCTCGGGCGCCCCTTCGGCAGCGGGCGGCGGGAAGACGGGCGGCTCGGCAAGCCGGCGAACCTGGACCGGGTCGGCCTCGACCTCGGTCGCACCCTCTTCGCGCAGATGCAGCAGGTGAGACTCCAGCTCCCGCGCCAGGGCCAGCCACCCCGCGCGAGGGTCGGACGGTTTGGATTTCGTGGTCATCGGGCGTTCAGGATGCCCAAGAACGGCGCCGGCGGGAAGCAAAATGAAAGGGCTTCAATCCCGGCCGGCCGCTCCGCTCAACACGCGCAGCAGCTCGCGCATGTCCGGCGGCATCGGCGCCTGGAATTCGAGCTCGGCGCCGGTGACGGGATGGCGGAAGGCGAGCCGCTCCGCGTGCAGCATCTGGCGTTCCGGCTCGACGGGCAGAACGCCCGGCCGGGCACGGCCGTACTGGGTGTCGCCCACGACCGGGTGGCCCCGGTGGGCGAGGTGGACGCGGATCTGGTGCGTGCGGCCCGTCTCGATCCGGACGCGCAGGAGCGAAGCGGGGCCGAGCGCCTGCACGGTTTCATAGTGCGTGACCGCGGGGCGGCCGGATCGCGGGCGCGCGGACATTTTCTGGCGGTGGCGCGGATGGCGGCCGACCAGCGTCTCGATCGTGCCCTCGGCCGGCACGGGACGTCCCCAGGCGAGGGCCAGGTACTCCTTGCGCACCTCGCGATTCTTGAACTGGGCGGCCAGGCCGCGCAGCGCGGCCTCGGTCTTGGCGACGACCAGCGCGCCGCTGGTGTCGCGGTCGAGCCGGTGCACGATGCCGGGCCGCTGGTCGCCCCCGACGTTGAAGCCGGGACCGCAGTGGTGCAGCAGCGCGTTCACGAGCGTGCCGGCGTCATGGCCGGGCGCGGGATGGACCACGAGCCCCGGCAGCTTGTTCAGCACGAGGAGGTGATCGTCCTCGAACAGGATGTCCAGCGCGATGGGTTCCGGCTTCAGGCCCACGGGTTCGGGCGGCGGAATGTCGAACTCGACGGCGTCGCCAGCCCGGAGCGGGTGGCCGGGCTTGCGCGGCAGGCCGTTCACCCGGACGCGCCCCTCGCGGATCAGCTCCTGCCAGCGGGCGCGGGAATGATCGGGCCGGGCGGCGGCGAGCCACGCGTCCAGCCGGGCCGGGGGTCCGCCGAACGCGAGCCGTCCGGATTCCCCGCTGGGGTTCGCCGCGCTCACGGCGATGCGGGGCTCCGTCGCCGGGGCCACCCCGCCCAGAGCGCGGCGCCGAGCAGGAACATTGCCAGGCTCATCCACTGCGCGACGGACAGGCCGGCCCAGCGCATCCGGGGGTCGCCGCGCAGGAATTCCACCGCGAAGCGGACGGGGGGATAGAGCATCAGGTAGAGGCCGGTGAGGCGGCCGGGGCGGTCTTTCACGGCCCCGCCCCGCAGGGCGCGGAGCAGGACCCCGTAGATCAGCAGGTTGGCCGCGGCTTCGTAGAGCTGGGTCGGGTGGCGCAGGGCGTCGTGCGACGCGCAGGCCCAGGGGGCGCCGGTCGGCCGGCCGTAGCAGCAGCCGTTCAGGAAGCAGCCAACGCGGCCGAGGGCATGGCCGAGCGGGAGGGCGGAGATCGTGAAATCGGACAGTGCCCAGAACGGCTCGCCGCGCCGCCATGCCAGGAACCAGACCGCCAGGATGGCGCCGAGAAACCCGCCGTAGAAGATCAGCCCGCCCTGGTCGACGCGCACGACGTCGAGCCAGCGGCCGCGGAATTCGTCGATTTCGGAGAAGACGTACGCCACGCGCGAGCCGACGATGCCGGCGAGCATGATCCAGAACGCCAGTTCCGAGCCGAAGCCCGGGGGGCGCTGCTGGCGGCGGCCCAGCCAGTTCCAGTGGGTCACGGCCGCGAGGAAGGCCAGGGCCATGAAGACCCCGTACCAGTAGATCGGGCGGCCGCCGAGCGTGAAACAGACCGGATCCATGCGCCCTTTATAGCAGAACCGGCGGCCCCGTCACAACTCCCCCGCCCCCTCGCTCCTGCTGCCGGCGCCCCTCCCGGCTGTGACATGTTTTATAAAACATGTCACTGGACAACGCGCCGCCGCAACGGGAGGAATGACGGGCGCGGGCACGAAGGCTTTCACGGCCGGCCTTCAGCATATCCGTTGGATTCCCGCATTGATGAATTCCTGCGCGACTGGTATGTTACTGGCTTCAGAATACGGGTCACCGTGTCCCACGAAGAGACCATAAGCATCCTGGCGGACCCGGTCGAGAAGATCGCCTGCCGGAAATGCGGCGCCCACCTGGACGTCAGCCGCATGCCTTCCTTTTCCTCCGTGGTCTGCCCGCAGTGCGGGCTGAAGCAGATGGTTCCCGCGCTGCTCGGCCAGTTCCTGCTGCTGGAACTGCTGGGCGCCGGCGGCATGGGCGCGGTCTACAAGGCGCTCGACCAGGCCCTCGGCCGCTACGTCGCCATCAAGGTGATGAAGCAGGCCATGGGCAACGACCCGCAGTTCGTCGAGAACTTCCTGCGCGAGGCCCGCGCCGCCGCCGCCATTAACCACCGCAACGTGGTCCAGATCTATTCCTGCGGCCAGGAAAAGGGCCAGCCGTACATCGTGATGGAGCTCGTCAGCGGCGGCCGCCTCGACGAGCAGATCGGGCGGGGCGATCCGCTGGACGAAACCCGGGTGCTGGAGATCGGTGTCGGCGTGGCCGAGGGCCTCAAGGCGGCCCACGACATCGGGCTGATCCACGGCGATATCAAGCCCGCCAACATCCTGTTCGACAAGGATCACACGCCCAAGGTCGCCGACTTCGGGCTCGCGCGGTTCATCGCGTGGCAGCAGAACCGCGGCGGCGAGGTCTGGGGCACGCCCTATTACATCGCGCCCGAAAAGGCGCGCGGGCAGAAGGAAGACCACCGCTCGGACATCTACAGCCTCGGCGCCACGCTCTACCACGCCCTCGGCGCCAAGCCGCCGTTCGACGGCACGACCGCCACAGACGTCGTGCTGGCCCGGCTGAAGAATCCCGCGGTCAGCATCCGCGTGGTGCGGCCGTCCCTCCAGCCGGAGACCGCCGACGTCATCGGGCGCATGCTGGAGGCCGATCCCTTCATGCGCTACCCGACCTACCCCTCGCTCCTCACCGACCTGCGCGAGGCGCACCGCGTGGCCAAGCTGGAAAGCGGCGGTCACCACCGCAAGGAAAAGAAAAGCTCGCTGGCCCCCGTGCTGGGCCTGGTCGGCGGGCTCCTCCTGCTGATCATCATCCTCGTCGTGGTCCTGGTCCGCGTGATCAAGAAACCCGAGGAGAAACCGCCGCCGCCCGTGCTGCCGCCAACCATGCGGGTCGGCACGAATCGGCCGCCGCCCGCGACCACGGGCACGACGGCCGTCGCGAAGCCGCCGGACTCCGGTTCGACGACCGTCGCGGCCGGCCCGTTCCCGCGCGAGATGGAATCCGCCATCCTGGTCGCCATGCGCCAGGCGACCGGCGGACAGGCGGATACGCTGCGCCTTCAGGCGCAGCGGCTGCAGACGGGCCTGGATTCGGCCAGCGCAACGGTGGCCTGGCTCCAGTTGCTCGACGCGGTCGGGGCCCTGGCGTCCGGGCATGATGCCGACGCCAAGACCATGCTCGAGACGCTGCGGAGCCCGCTGCAGGCCGCAGCGCCGGAAGGCGCCGACCTCGGCGTCCTCGCCCGGATGCTGGCCAGTCTCGCGCTGAACGAGACCACCGAGGAAAACGTCCGGAAGGAAACCGCCAAGTGGCCGCCGGCCTACAACGACCTGGCCAAGCTCTTCTCCGGATTGGCGGCCTTGCGCCGGCTGGACCTCGTCGGCGCGGAAGCGGGGTTCAACGCCTACGCCGGGGCGACGCCGGGCGAGCCCGCCTGGCCCTACGGCCTCCAGGCCGCCGCACGGGTCTGGAAGGAACAGGTGTCCGGCTTCCGGTTCCAGAAGGACTCCGCCGACGAGTGGATGAAGAACGGGCAGGGCGCCCGGGCCCGGAGCACCTGGGAGGAATTCCAGCGCAAAACGAGCCCGCTGCTCTATCCCTACGTCGACGCGGAGATCGCCCGGGCCCGCGAGGTCGAAGCCCAGGAGGCCGCGACCCGCCAGGCCGAGGAGGAAAAAGCCCGCGCGGAAAAGATCCAGGCGGACCTCGACCGACTCGACGCCGTCCGGGGCGCCAACGCGCCGATCGTCGCCCAGAAGGAATACCGCAAGGCGCTCGCGAACCTGATGCAGGCGGCGCCCGCCCTGCAGACGACGGAGGGCCAGAAGGCCCTCGCCAACATCCGCGAGATCTACGAGCGGATGGATGAGCTCAAGAAGTTCCTCATGACCCGCATCAACGCCGCGCCGTTCCCCGGCACCGGCACGGAACTGGGCGGCACCACCATCGCGGCCGACACCCTGGGCATCCGGATCGCGCTCGGCAGCCACGGGGAGATGGTGCGGACCTGGCCCGAGATCAGCGTCCGGATGTACATGCAGATGCTCACGCACTACCTGGCGGCCCCCGACATTTCGGAGGCCGACCGGGCCAACCTGACGCTGTCCATCGCCGTGTACTGCTACGAGAACGGCGGGTTCCGGGCCGCGGCCGGTTACGCGGACCAGGCCGTCAAGCTCAACCCGGAGCTGAAGGTCAAGGCGCGCATCCTGATGCCCGACATACTGCCGGACTGATGCCGAACAGGAGGACGCAGAGATACCGGAGAAGCCCTCCGCTCCCTCCGTTATCTCCTGTTCCCCTCTTTTCCCGCCCTGGACAACATGTCCCCCAGTTTTTGCACGGCGTGCGCCGCATCCTTCGCATAGCCGGCCCCGAGATCGGCGGCGAGTGGCGCCGTCACCGGCGCGCCGCCGTGTTCCATCGCCGAGCGGATCAAGCCCTCGACCGCCTCGTGGCGGCCGTTCAATACGACCTCGGCCAGCGCATCCATGGTGGTCATGGAAAATAGCACGCGGGAACGACGGATGCAAAAAACGAAGCGCCGGATGACCGATGATCCTATCGGCCATCCGGCGCCTGGCGCCGACTTATCCTCTGCTATGGGCGCATGACCTGATTGACCGCATCGCCGACGTAGAACGACTGGTCGTTGATCGTGGTATTGTCGAGGACGTAACCCGCGCCACCCTTGGTCACGAACACCATGCCGCGCGTGCCGAACGGATTCTCGCCGTCCGTCAAGTTGGCTTCGCTGACCGACTGGAGCGCGGCGATGTCCAGGTTGCGGGTAAAGATCATCGGGAGGGTGTCCACCGAAGCTTCCGTGATGTCGGCCACCATGCACCAGGCGTTGTTATCGGCGGCAAAGTTATCGATATCCTTCTCCGACGGCACGCCGCCGCCCGCGAAGAACGAAGGATCCACGGCCAGAACCCGGTTGGTCATCAGGTTCTTCCAGTAGTCCGTAGAGTTACCCCACTCCGCGTACGCGGGATAATCGAACGACAACTGTCCGGTCACGACGGATACGTCGGTGATCTTTTGGAAGATGCCGCGCTGGATCTGCACGCCGTTGTTCAGCATCTGCGTCAGCCGGGCGCGCAGCAGCGCCCCTTGGACCGCCGGGAAGAGCAGGGCGGCCAGGATGGATATGATGGCGATGACGACCAGCAGCTCGATCAAAGTGAAACCTGCAAACCGGCGTGAAACCTTTTTCATAGTTATCTCCTACGTTCCCCGGCCCTCACCCAATGGGCCCATTTCTACCGCATACGGCGGTTCGATGTCTACCTTTTCTTTCCTTCATCCTTAACGTACAAGAGTTATAGAAGGTACGTCAAGAGCGGTTGCGGCGGCCCCACCCTCGCCAGGTTTGGAGGGCGCCGCGTTGTCGGCGGCGCATGGGCGGCAATGACACGCCGCCCTCCGCGCTTCGTGTTTGATCCGCGCCTCTTCCTGGCCTAAAAATCGGCGCTGCAATCTTATGCGGACACAAGACTTCGATTACGAGCTGCCGCCGGACCGGATCGCCCAGGAGCCCGCGGCCCGGCGCGACGAGGCCCGGATGCTGGTCGTCGAGCGCGAGACCGGGGCGCTGCACCACCGGCGCGTCCGGGATCTGCCGGAGTTTCTCCGGGCGGGCGACCTGCTGGTGGCGAACAATACCCGGGTGATCCCGGCGCGCGTCTTCGGCGTGAAGCCGACCGGCGGTAAGGTGGAAATCCTGTTCCTCGAGGAGCGCGTCCCTGGTACATGGGAAGCGCTGATGCATGCCTCGCGCCGCCCGAAGATCGGGGACGCGATCCGCCTCGGGTCCGACGCGAGCGCCGTGCTCCTCGAGGACGGCGAAAAGGGCCGCGCGGTTCTGCGCGTGGAGGGCGCGGCGGTCCCGGACCTGCTGGCCCGGCTGGGTGTCCCGCCGCTGCCGCCGTACATCCATCGGCCCGCGCGGCCGGGCCTGGATGAAGAGCGCTACCAGACGATCTACGCCGAGCGGCCCGGCGCCGTCGCGGCGCCGACCGCCGGCCTCCACTTCACCCCCGAACTCCTTGGCCGGCTCGACGCGGCGGGCGTCCCCATGGTCTTCCTGACGCTGCACGTGGGGATCGGCACGTTCCGGCCCGTGTCGGCGGATAACGTCGAGGAGCATCGCATGGAATCCGAGCGGTACGAGGTGCCGGAGCGCACGGCGCAGGCGGTCGCGGATACCCGCGCCCGCGGCGGACGGATCGTCGCCGTGGGCACCACGACCGTGCGCACGCTCGAGGCCGTGGCCGCGGAGCACGGCCGGGTGGCCCCCTGCTCCGGACGCACCGACCTGTTCATCCGCCCGCCCTTCGAGTTCAAGGTCGCGGGCGCGCTGCTGACGAATTTTCATCTGCCGCGCTCGACGCTGCTGATGCTGGTCAGCGCGTTCGGGGGGCGGGAACTGGTGCTTCGCGCCTACCGCGAGGCGGTGGAAACGGGGTACCGGTTCTATAGTTACGGGGATTGCATGCTGTTGGTATAGGAGAAAGGGTTCAGAGTTCAGGATTCAGGCGTGCCTCCTGAATCCTGCCCCCTGAACCCTGTGGCCCTTCATGACGCTTCGCCCATGGCTGAACTTCGCGGCCAGCGCGCTGGCCCAACTCCTGGTCGCGCTCCTGTTTTCCCGGCTCCACCTGATCCCGCTGCACCTGGACTTCAACCCGGGGATCGTGCTCACGCCGCTGGCGGGGATCCTGTTCGGAGCGGCGGGAGTGTGGAGCGCGCTGGCCGCCTCGCTGGGCGCGGATTGGCTTCTTGGGACACTGGGGGCGGTCAGCCTGTTTCAGGCGGCGGGCATGACCGCGTTCGCATGGACGGCTTGGCGGTTGTGGGACGCGGCGCCGGAGCCCGAGGCGTCGTGGGGGCGCGCGGTGTTTTTCGTGACGGTCTGCGTGCCGGGCGCGCTGGCCTCCGCCGCCTGGCGCGCGCTGGGCTCGGAACTGCTCGGGCTGTACCCCTACGCGTACATCGTCGGCGTGGCCGCCGTGCATCACATGGTCTTCTGCATCCTGCTGGGCCCGCCGCTGCTGATGGCCGCGCTGCGCTTCGAGGAGCCGCGGCCCGCGCCCACGTCCCTGCGGCGGGCGGCGGCGATCGCCGGCGGCGCGGTGGCGGCGGCGCTGCTGGGCGTCGGCATCAGCCGCAGCGTGTACGGGATCGGCCCGTTCGAGCCGTTCGTCCTCGGCCTGCGGGCCGGGCGATGGGTGCCCGCCGCGGTGATACCGCTGCTGCTGTTCCAGTTGGCGGCGCTGGCAGGGGCGCGCGGGCCGCTATGGCGCGGCCGGCGCGGCGCGTAGCCCCTCGATGTACGCCTGGTCGCCGCCGCTCAAGTTGGCCTGGAGAATCTTCATCTTGCTACCGTCCGCCTTCTTGAGGACGACATAGGGCGCGGTCACCTCGACGAGGGACGCCTCGAGCGACGAGCCGCTGCGCGAAGTCCACGTCCGCACCTCGCGGTTTTCGTCGGGCAGGATAGGCCGGGGCATGGGAAGCCTCGACGGGCCCGCCGCGGGAGCCGCGCCCCCGACCGCGCCCGGCGGGCCGCCTTCCTCCTTGAATTTCTTCTCCGCCGTGTCGATCAGCCGGTCGAACTCGTTGGCCTCGCCGTAGCCGCTGCGGCTCGCCAGCTGCTTCCCGTCGGGCGCGGCAATGATGACGAAGGGCAGGGCCGTGCCCTCGATCTTGAACTGGTCGTTGAACGCCTTCCTCGTGGCCGGGTCGTCGCAGCAGACATCCGCATAGACGAACTCCGTGTCGCGCAGCTTCAGCTGGCCGCGGCGGATCAGGCCCTTCAGCGCCTGGCAATTCCCGCACGCCTCGCGCCCGTACTGGACGAACAGCAGCTTGTTCCCGGCCTTCGCCGCGTCGAGGGCCGCGACCAGGTTCGTGACCGGTTCGGCCTGCTTGGCGACGCCGGTCCTGGCGCCGCCCGCCAGCGCGATCGCCAGCCCCGCCCACATCCATGCCCGCGTTTTCATGGTGGATCTCCCGCTTAAAAGAAGAACCGCGCGCCCAGTTCGAACAACCCCTCGCGGCTGTCCCGCGGATGCTCGTCCACGGCGTTCCAGGCCGCGAAGACCGACGAGCCGAAGCCGCGGCTGGCGAAATGATTCTCCAACTCGAGCCGCTCGCGCCAGTAGGCCTTGTCGTTGGTGTCGAATAGCGCGTGCGCGTGGCTGGCGGCGAACAGCGCGATGGAGCGCGTCACGCGCAGGGGAACCATCAGGTCCAGCTTCCCGTCGTACGCCCAGTCGTTGTCGCCGTACAGCGATTCGTCGTCCATCAGCCCGCCGAGCGAGCGCAGGTACCAGCCGGCCTCGGCGTACCAGACGGCAAGGGGCCGCCTACTCCCCTCCGGTTCCGCGAAGAAAATCTGCCGGAGAAGTTCGGGACGGATCTCCGGGCGGCCGGCGCCCGCGTAGAGGCGGTTCCAGTAGACGTCGGGAGGGATGTCCACGCCCTCCTCGAGGTACCACGGGGAATCGTCGTCCTTGTAGATCAGATGCTGGCAGGCGTGGACCCACCCCGCGCGGCAGAGCAGGCCCTCCCGCCGGTATTCCGCGAACGGGTTGATCTCGTAGGCGGTTTCCTTGGGCGAGAAGGGCAGGTTCTCCGCGACCGACTTGCCCATGTTGGCGTCCATTTCGAACCGCAACCGGATGTCGAGGCCGCGGGGAAACGAGACCATGCTGAAATCCATTTCCATTAGGCCCTCGGTGACGAAGCGATCCTCCTGCAGCTGGTCCTGGTGATCCAGGAAATACAAAAGATGCCCGCCGCCGCTGAAGGCGGAGAGGAATTGGACGGATGGGCCCCTGGGGGCGACCAGGTCGCCGCGGCAGGCGGCGGCCATAGCCAGGAGGGACAGGGAAAGCCAGAGGGAATTCATGCGCATTCGTTCACCATGATTTCGAAAGTGCGAAGTGGAATACCACATCCGGCGCCGTGGCGACAGCGACATCTTCGGTCACGGCGATATCGAGTGCGGCGGCGCGGGGCAGGCGCAACGTGCCGCCCATCGAGACCTGGCAGCCCCAATGGTCCAGCCGGCCGATGCAGAGGTCGTCGAAGAGCGGCGAATGCGCGTCCGCCTGGACCTTTAACGACAGCTTTTCCGTGGCGGGCCACTCCAGCGCGGCGGAGCCGAACCCGGCGGCCGGCTCGCGCCAGTCCTCCAGCAGCCCGCCGCCGGCCATGAATAGCACGCCGAGCACGGCGTCCAGGCGCAGGGGTTGGAGCAGGACCGTGTCCGTGCCGGTGAGGGAGAGCGCGATATCGGTGCTGCCGCTGCCTAGCAGGTTGTCGCGATCGCCGGTCGGGCCTTCGACCGCCGCGCGGGCGGCGACCGCGCGCGTGCCGTCCGGCCGCCGGTAGAGCTGTCGCCCCAGGCTCACGCTCACATCGCCCGGCCCGTCCACGGGGTCCGCGAGATAGAACAACGTTTCCCCATTCCGTATCAGGGCGTAGAGCAGGCGGTCGGAGGGAATGGTTTTCCGGTTACCTTGCGCGAAGCCGAAGGTGTCGTGGTAGGACTCGATGAAATCGTCGAGGATCCCGCCCGCGTGGCGGACATACGGTAGGTCGAGCCCGATTTCCCAACCGTCAGCGAATCCCCGCCGCAGGGCCAGGCGCGCGACGTAGGTTTCGCCGTCGAGCATCAGCGACGAGCCGCGAGCCATGTCGTCGTCGGAAATGCTGGCCCAGTTGAAGGAGGCGCGAGCGTGCCATCCTTCCGGGATGAATCCGCTCTCGGCGGGCGGGATGCCGAACAGGCGCGTCACGGGATGCTCGTTGGGCAGGTAGAACGGTTCCGCCCGGCCGGCCGCCAGCAGGCACAGCAGGGCGCCGGCGGCGTGGGAAAAGCGTTTTATGCCGTTCGCTCGCATAACCGGGAATCACTACCAGAATCACGCCCGCCTGGAAAGCGCCGCGCTTGACACGCCGGCGGCCGGGGTGCTTTGATAATCATGCTTGCTCAAGGAGGATTTTATGAGCGTCGCGCTGCCGGGTAAACTCGACAAACGGGCCGCAGGCTTGGCGTCCGCGCTCGGGCTGCTGGCGCAGACGGCGCCGGCCACGGTGATCGATTTTGTTCCCGATCCGGAGATAGACACGGATTTTCTCTTTACTCCCCTTGTGTCCTGGGCCCCCACGGGCCCCGTGACCCAGGCCGAGGCCGGCAACGGCGGCGACCTGTACCCGGGCTCCTACTCCGGCGCCGTGTATGGATGCATGGGCAACCTGGAACTTTCCGTGGGCACGCCGGGCGGCGTCGAGTACATGTTGAGCGGCACGTACATCGCGCCGGCGCTGGCGATCAATGACACCGTCGGCCCCGGCCATTCACAGTGGAGCGGCAGCGGGTCCGGCTGGCAGGCCTCCCTCGACATGAGCGGTGTTACATGGCAGAGCCCGTTCTATGTCGGCTACCGGATCGAGTCCGGCGCGGATTACCTCTACGGCTACGCCCGGCTGATCGCGGACTTCGATGGCGGGGACAACCTGACCCAAATCCGCCTCACGCGCTGGGCCTACGAGGACACCCCCAACACCGGCATCACCATTGCGGCCATCCCCGAGCCCGGCTTGACGATGCTCCTGCTCATCGGGGTGGCGGGCTTCCTGCTGCGGCGATTTTTCCGGCGCCGCGCGGAATGACGTTGCCGCTGCAGCCGGGCCGCCGAACAGGCGCGTCACGGGATGCTCGTTGAGCAGGTAGAAGGGTTCCGCCCGGCCGGCCGCCAGCAGGCACAGCAGGGTGCTTGCGACGTGGAAGATGCATTTCATGCCGGTCGCTCGCACAGCCCGGAATCAATGCCGGAATCACGCCGGCCTGGAAGGCGCCGGGCTTGACAGCCGGACGACGGGAGTGCTTTGATGACTGCAAAGGGGAGGGGTTCATGCGCGCACAACCGGGAAAGCACGATAAAAGAACCGCAGGATTGGCGTCCGCGCTGGGCTTGTTGGCCACGACGGCGCCCGCGACCATCATCCGCTATTTCCCCGACCCGATCGTGGACACGGACTGGCATAACGCCCCGCTGGCCTCTTGGGATCCCATGGGCACGGACTCCGAAGCCGGCGACGGGAGCGGCCTGTATCCCGGCACCTACGCCGCCGCGACCTACGGATGTTCCGGCACGATGTGCCTGTCCGTCGGGACACCGGACGGGCTCGATTTCTACGACGGCGCCGACCCGGACCCGGCGCCCCGGCTGGCGGTGGGCAACACTATTGGACCGAGTCATACGGACTGGACCGACACCGACAGCGGGTACGCCGCCTATATTGACAATTCGGGCTACACGTGGGGGCAGCCGTTCTACATCGGCTACCGGATCGAGGCCGGCGGCACGGATTACTATTACGGGTACGCCCGCATGTCCGGGGATTACGTGTCGGGCGAGCCGGCCCAGATGCGCTTCACGGTCACCGAGTGGGCTTACGAGAACGCCGTGAACACGGGCATCACCATCCAGCCCATCCCCGAGCCGGGTATGCTGGCGTTGCTGTTCCTCGGCGTTGTCGCGCTGGCCGGGCGCCGCCTCTTCCGTCTTCGCCGCGGATGACATCGCCGCTGCAGGCTGCACGGGCGGCGTACCAAGCCGCCGACTGGCCGGCCGTGGCAAAAGCTTGTGACGACGCGCGCGCCAAGTCCGAATCCTTTTTAGACGCCTTGGAGAGGGAGCAGTCCGCCGCCCCGTCCGATCCCGCCTGGCCCTTCCTGCGCGGGTGGCTGTTGCAATCGCTGGGCCGCTGGGAGGAGGCCGCCGGCGCGTACGCCGACGCGGCGCGGCTGGAAGGGCCGCGCGGCGCCGAGTCGTTTTACCGCATGGGCCTGGCCCTGGCCCGGCTCGGCCTTCATCCTCCCGCGCTGCAGGCCTATGACCGCGCCCTCGGGCGCGACCGGGGGCACCTAGGCGCCCGGCTCGCCGCCGGCGTCTCGTTACGCCGGCTCGGCCGCGTGGGCGAGGCCTTGCGCTTGTTGGATGCATACCCGGCCCCCGGGCTCCCGGGCTGGGTCAATAATCACGCCGAGTTTCTCCTGGAGCAGGGCCGGCTGGACGAGGCCTTGGCCGAACTGCGCGGGGCCGGGGAACTGATCCGCCGGCACGCCGGACTGCACTCCAGCCTGATTCGCGCGATGCTGTACGATCCGCGGGTGAACGCCCGCGACCTGTTCGAGGAAACCGGCCGCTGGAACGCCTGGCACGCCGCGCCCGCGGCCCCGTCGCCACTCCGCGAGCCCGACCCCGAGCGCCCCCTGCGTCTTGGTTATGTCAGCGCCTGCCTCCACCGCCACAACAGCAGCGCGCACCTGGCGAACCTCCTGCGCGCCCGGGACCGGAGCGGCTTCCACGTCACCCTGTATTCGGCCGGGACCGCGCGGGACGACTGGACCGCCGAACTGCGCGCCCTCGCCGATGACTGGCGCGAGATCGCCGCGCTGTCCGACGCGGAGGCCGCGGAACGGATCCGCGAGGACGGCGTGGACCTGCTGGTGGACGTCAACGAGCACGCCAACAACGGCCGCCTGGCGCTCTTCACGCACAAGCCGGCGCCGATCCAGTTCCACTGGTACGGCAACGCGGTCACGACCGGCGTGAAAGCCATCGACTACCGCTTCTCCGACGCCGTCACCGAGCCGCCCGGCGAGGCCGACCGCTGGAGCCACGAGCGCATCCTGCGCCCGGCATCCGGCTACCATTGCTACGGGCCGCCGCCCGGCGCCGCGGAGCCCGCGCCCGAACCGCCGTTCCGCCGCAACGGGTTCATCACCTTCGGGGCCATCCATCACCTGGCTAAGCTCAACGGCGAGGTCCTCGCGTGCTGGAAGCAGATTCTGGAGCAAGTCCCCGGCTCGCAACTCCTGCTGGCCCGCGACGTCCTGGCCGATCCCGATACCCGCGAGCGGTTGACGGCCCGCCTGAAATCAACCGGCCTCAACCCGGCCGCCGTCCGGCTCCACGGCGACAACCGGACGATCGCCGATCTCGCGGTCTACCGGGAAATGGATATCGTCCTCGACAGCTTCCCGTTCAACGGCGACGCCACCACCTGCGACGCCCTGTGGATGGGCGTCCCGGTCATCACCCTGTGCGGCGAACGGTTGAGCGCCCGGCGCGCCGCCGGGCTGTTGCACGCCGTCGGGGCGTCAGAATGGGTCGCGTCCGACGCGGAAAGCTATGTGCGGAAAGCGGTTGCATTGGCCGCGGACCCGGAGCGCCTGGCATCCGCGCGGGCCGGGCTACCGGACCGGGTGCGCCGTTCGCCGCTCTGCGACGCGGCCGCGGTCACCCGGGAAATCGAGGCCACCTACCGGGCCGCCTGGCGCCAGGCTTGCGCCGCAGTCCCCTCTTGAAGCGGCCGGCGCGGTATGGTATCTACGGGCTTCCATTCCGGAAAACCGTTTAACCAAGAGGTGTAAGAATGGCCAAGAACAGCAAGCTGACCGGCAACATGCTCATCGCCCAGAGCGGCGGGCCGACCGTAGTGATCAACCAGAGCCTGATCGGCGCGGTGCTGGAGGCGAAGAAGCACAAGGAAATCAAGAAGATCTACGGCTCGCTCCACGGCATCCTGGGCATCCTGAACGAGAATTTCATCGACCTCGGCAAGGAATCGAAGGCCACGCTGGAGGCCGTCGCGAACACGCCCTCCTCGGCGCTCGGCTCGGTCCGCAAGAAGCCCACACCCGAGGACTGCGCGAAGATCTTCCAGGTCATGCAGAAGTACGACGTGCGCTACTTCTTCTACATCGGCGGCAACGATTCCGCCGAGACGACGCACATCATCAACGAAGAGGCGCGCAAGGCCGGCTACGAGTTCCGCTGCTTCCACATCTGCAAGACGATCGATAACGACCTGCGCGAAAACGACCACACGCCCGGGTTCGGCAGCGGCGCGAAATTCGTCGCGTCCGCGTTCATGGGCGACAACCTGGACAACCGCGCGCTGCCCGGCGTGAAGATCAACGTCGTCATGGGCCGGCATGCCGGCTTCCTGACCGCCGCCTCCGCGCTGGCCCGGGTCTATCCCGACGACGGCCCGCACCTGGTCTACCTGCCCGAGCGGCCGTTCGACATGGACCGGTTCCTCGCCGACGTGAAGACGGTGAACGAGAAGTACGGGCGGTGTGTGGTCGCGGTCTCCGAGGGCATCTCGGACGCCGAGGGCACGGCCATCGCGGCGAAGTTCACCAAGGAAGTGGACGCTCACGGCAACGTGCAGTTGAGCGGCTCCGGCGCGCTGGGCGACCTGCTCGCCGACCAGGTCAAGGCCAAGCTCCAGATCAAGCGCGTCCGTGCCGACACGTTCGGCTACCTGCAGCGCTCGTTCCCCGGCGTGGTGTCCGCCGTGGACGCGAAGGAGGCGCGACTGGCGGGGCAGGCCGCGGTGAAGTTCGCCAACGGCGGGAAGTTCGCCAACGGCAGCACCGCGATCAAGCGCAAGCCGGGCAAGTCGTACAGGACCTGGATCGAGCGCACGGAATTGAAGAATGTGGCCAAGGAGACGCGCCACATGCCCGACGAGTTCATCAATGCCGAGGGCAACAACGTAACCGCCGCGTTCATCCGCTATGCCGCCCCGATCGTCGGCCCCCTGCCGCCGGTCGGCCGGTTCAAAGGCGTGAAGGTGAAGAAGATCGGCTGATCGCCACCGGCGGCTGAAGAAGGACGGACTCTTGAGTCCGTCCTTTTTTTATCGTGGCGTCGGCGCGGCGGCCTGCGCCTCCTTCGCCGTGACGCGCCCGCGCGCCCGCAGGTTGGCCCGGAGCAGGACGAAGCAGCCCCCGACGAGGATCACGCCGCCGATCCACTGCAGCCGCCCGAGCCGCTCGTCCAGGAGGAAGTGCGCCAGCACCGCCGTCACGAACGGGATCAGCAAGAGCGATCCTTCCGACGCGACCGGGCCGATCGTGTGTATCGCGCGGTAGAAGAGCGTGTGGCCCAGGGCGATGCCCAAGACCGCGGAGAGCCAGATCATCGCCCAGAAGCCTGGCCCGAGCGTCAGCATTTTCCGCCAGTCGCCGAGTGCGAACATCAGCGCCAGCAGCCCGGGCGCGGCGTAGAGGCTGATCACGCTGAAGCTCAACCGGATGGAATAGGGCCTCATGAACTTCCGGACCAGGACCGAGTAGAAGCCCCAGAACGCCGCCGTGGCCAGGAGCAGTAGCATGCCGAACGCCGACGTGGACGGCGTGCCGATCCCGCCGACGTACATAGCGACCAGCCCGGCGATCGTGGCCGCCATGCCGATCCAGAACAGCGGCTGGCGGCCCACGGCCCGCTCCTCGCGCAGCAGGATGAAGCCCGTCAGCGTGGTGAACAGGAACGCCGCGCGGCTGACGAAGTTGATGACCGTCGCATCGTTGAAGTAGGGGCACAGGCCGAAGAGTACCTGGCCGACCACGTGGATGGCGGCGGGCGGGATGGCGTCCCGCCAAATGCGCGACCGCGCCGGCAACTCGCGGCGGTGCTGCAGGACGTACGGCAGCCAGAACAGCAGGGCGAACGTGTAGCGCAGCCCGTTGACGGTCCAGGCGTCCAACTCTCGCGTGAAGTACTTCAGCAGCAGCGGGACGCACGACCAGAACAGGATGGCCGCGCCCAGCGCCATGAGGGCGCGCGCCAGCTCTCTCGAACGACTGGGAACAGGTTCCAGCATGCGCGTGAAGATGGGGCAGCCGCGGCGGGAAGTCAATGGGGCAAGGGCGGGTTCTTTCCCCTCATCTACCCGACGCCAACTGTCAGGACGCCTGCGCCCCCATGCATCCGCGCAACAGAATCATAACCCGCAGTACAATTTCCACACTTTGCAAAGTGTGAAAGTGATAATATGTGTAACATATTGTAGGATAGATTGATATACGTTAATATGCTTGACAGATATAAACTCACACTTTGCAAAGTGTGATTATGCGAAAAACAGGCTCCGCGCATCGCAAAGACGCATCTCGAGGCATTATCGGCTTGCACCGGCCTGCTGCAGGAGGCATCAGGTCTGCTTCGCCACAACGGCGGTGCCGGAGGCGGCGACCATCAGCATAGAGCCACGCAGGGTCTCGTAGTCGATGTCGATTCCGACGACCGCGTTGGCGCCGCGCTCCCGGGCCTCTACCGCCAGTTCAACCAGGGCGATCTCCCGCGCGGCCTTCAGCTTGCCCTCGTAAGAGCCCGAGCGGCCGCCGACGATGTCCGTGATGCCCGCGAGGAGGTCGCTGACAACGTTCGCGCCGAGGATGGCCTCGCCACACACGACACCGAGCGACTTTTCGATTTCGCGGCCCGGAATGAACGGCGTCGTGGACAGCGCAATGTCCCGGACGTCGGGATGCTCACCCCACCTCTCCTGGACGATCTCCACGCCGTTATTGGCGCACTTCCAGCAGGATGTGAACTGGTCCTCGATCTGCTCCCCGCACTGACGGCATGTCCACATAACACCCCCGCTTTCGTTAGTGGCGGCAACCGGCCTTCTCGATCCATCAGCCGGCCAGTCCCGCCGCGGCGTGTTTCGCCGCCACGGTGTCGGCCAGCCGGTCCAGCGCCGCGAACTCGGCCTCGCGGGGCAGCCCCCGAGCCAGCACGGTTGGCAGCAACTCCACCTGGAGATCGGGCAGAAGGGCCGCCGGGTTCTCCAGCGGCTTCGAGCCCCAGCCGAACGAACCGAACAGGCCCGCATACTTCGCCTTGGGGTGCAGCGCGTTGATCACGAACGCCGCGTTCGCGGCCACGGGATGCACGCCGTTGAGCATCGCGGGAGTGCCGAGCAGGATCGTGGACGTGTCCACGAGCGTCATCGCGATCTCACCCAGGTCCGCCGTGGCCAGGTCGAACTGCCGCACCGAGACCCCGCGCGCGATCAGCGCGTCGACCAGGCGCTCCGCCATCCGCCTCGTGCTGCCGTGCATGGAGACGTACGCGACGACGGCCAGGTTCTGCGGCGGGGCGGACACCCACTCGCGCCAGGAATCCATGACGATGGCGGGCTTGTCGTAGAGCGGCCCGTGGCTCGGTGCGATGCAGCGGATGCCCAGCCCGGACACCTTCTCGATGCTTTTCGCCACCTGCTTCGCGTAGGGCATCATGATCTGCGCGTAGTACAGCTTCGCCGCGCGGTACACCCGCACGCCCTCCTTCGCGTACAGCTCCGAGGTCGCCAGATGCGCGCCGTAGAAGTCGCATGAGAAAAGGATGCCGTCCTCCTCCAGCCAGGTGCTCATCGTCTCCGGCCAGTGCACCCACGGCGTGTAGAGAAAGCGCAGCGTCTTGCCGCCGAGCGCCAGCGTCTCGCCGTCCTTGACCGCGACGACGCGGTCCGCGGGCAGGTCGAGCAGCTCGATCAGGAGCTTCCGGCCCATCGCGGACGCGAGCAGCCTGGCTTCCGGGTGCCACGCCATCAGCGCGGGCAGCGCGCCGGAATGGTCCTGCTCGGCGTGGTGGGAGACGATGTAGTCGATCCGCGGGACGTCGCGCAGCGTCTCCAGCAGCAGCGGGATCTTGGCGTCGTCCACGCCGTCCAGCAGGGCGGTCTTCTCCGCGCCCTGAACGAGATACGAGTTGTAGCTGGTCCCGTCCGGCAGGGGCACGAGGACGTCGAACACCCGCCGGTCCCAGTCCACGACGCCGCACCAGTGCACGCCTTCCGTGATTTTTCGCATGGCCATAATGGTCTCCCTCGACGAATCGGGACGAAAAGTAGCCCAAAAACCGGTGAATTGCAAAAAAGATGGAGGGCGGCGCTATGCGACGCCGCTCAGGCCTTCAGCACATCCTCGATGCTCAACGCGGCCGGCATCTGACGATTGGCCTCTTCCAGCTTTTCGCGGCTGGCGAGCGCGCAGATCGCCTGCCGAGGCCGGCCGGCCTCGATCGCGTCCAGCATCGCACGCCGCGCCTCTTCGGGCGTCGCGCGCAGCCGGCGGCGATAACGCTCCGCCCGCCGCTCGGGGGTCATGCCGATCAGCCAGCGGTGCAGCGAAAGTCCCGTGGCCTCGCCCGGGCGAATCGGTTTCAGATCGTCCCGCGCCTTCCCGATCACCGCGCGATCCAGGTCGGCGCGGCTCCACGAGGCCTGCCGGACGAAATCCGCGGTCTTCCCGAACACGTCGAGGGTCCGTACCACATGCGGGTCGCGGAACGAGGTCAGGGCCAGCGTCCCGAGGAACGGGTCGTGCCGGCAGCCGGCGCCGTAGGCGTTTCCCTTGAAGCGGATCTCCGGGAGGATGTAGTCGAAGGAGACCAGGTGCGCCGCGAGCGCCAACAGCGGCTCGTCCGGATGGGAAGCGTGCGGAGCGGGCATGACCAGCGCGTTGTGCGCGACCTGGAGCGGGGCGGCCAGGCCCTCGAGCACCGGGCCCGTGAAGGCCGGGAAGGCGGCGGCCGCGGAGCCCGCATCCGCGTCCGCCATTTTGCTTCCCCAGTCTTTCAGGGCGGCGGCCACCGCGTCCCGCGAACGGTCCGGCCCCGTGAAACTGGCGGCCAGGCGGCGGGACTGGAGCAGGAAGTCGCGGATGGACAGAAGCCGCGACGCGAGAAGGTCTGCCTGCTGCTCGAACCGCCCGGCCAATTCCTCCAGCAGGAAAAGCTGCGGCAAGCCCTCGCAGACCTCGCGCAAGTGACCGGGCAGGCTGAATCCCCGGCCGGCGTGCAGAAGCGGGGTGGTAGTTCCACCCTGGATTTTCTCTGTACGTTCCCAGGTCCTTGCCTGGATGACGACATCCTGCAGCCGCGCCAGATCCTTCGGGTCGAGTCCGAAGAGCAGCTGGCCGAGCAGTTCCAGCGCGGGCTCGATGCGGTCGTCGAGCGTCTTGATCTCGACGCGCAGCCGCGCCAGGTGCGAGGCCGGATCGTCGGCACGGGTCTGGAACCACGGCCAGGCCCGCATGCCACCGAAACGCGCTGCCTGCCGCCGGGCGACGTCCTCGTAGCCCATGCCCGCGGCGCCCAGCCTGGTGAGCGCGTCCGTGAACCGCGAAACATACGGCCACCATTCCGACGGCAGCCCGTCGAGGTTGAAATCGAGGTGCAGGTAGGCCACGCCGTTGGACGGCACGTCGTTGATCAGCAGGGGAATGCCGGGGCCGACACGTTCGAGGTTCGACGGGATTTCGGCCGGGGTTCCGGGCAGGTCGTGCAGCCCGAGTTGCGGCAGGAGGGCCAGCGCCTCGGGCGGATTGGGCGTGCCGGATTCGCGGTCCAGTTCCTCGGCCTCGGCCGCTACGCGCTGCACCGCCGCATCGTCGAGCCCCGCCCGAACCGTCTTCATGCGCTCCGCGAATTCCGCGTCCAGCCGAGCCTGGTGCCCGCGGTCCGGCCGCAGCGCCAACTGCAGCCGGTGCGGATTATCCAGCAGCCGCTCGCGGATCAGGCGGCTGAAGAACAGCGGATCGGCCGCCGCCTCCGCGCGCAGGGCCGCGAGCGCGTCGCGCATGGACAGGAAGCGCAGCGGCTCGTCGGAATAGGTCCACGCCTGAAGCACACGGAAGAGCACGTGCAGCGGATAGCCCGATTGGACCTCCTGGTACTCGTAGCCGGCCTGGTGAAACGCGGCGTCGACGGCCTCCGGGGCGAACGGCTCTTCCGCCAGGCCCCGAAGCGTATCGAGAACGAGCTTCTCGAAAGCGGCGGCCCGGTCGGGCTCGGAGCCCTTGAGCCCGACGCGGAAGGTCATCTCCAGCCCGGCCGGCTCCGCGCCGCACGAGATGACATCCTCGCCGAGCTTCGAATCCACGAGCGCCTTCTTGAGGGGCGCGGCCTCGTGCCCGAAGAGGAGCAGCGAGAGCAGGTAGAGCGCGGCCGTGTCGCGCGCGGCCGCCGCGTCGCCGGCCAGCCAATCCAGCCGGAAGTACGTGCGGCCGGAAGCGGGTTCGTCGTGTCCGATGGCGTAGGTTTCCGTGGTCGCGCGGGGTGCAGGCCAGCGCGGCTGGCGCGCCGGCACGGGCGCGGCGTCGCGCGCGGAGTACCCGGCGAGCCGCTCGGCGAGAAACGCCAGGTAGTCCTCCGTCGGGATGTTGCCGTAGCAGACGAACAGGCCGCGGGCGGGGTGGTAGCAGGTCGAGTGGAAATTCCGAAACTGCTCGAAGGTCAGGTCGGGGATGGCGCGCGGGTCGCCGCCGGACTCGCGCCCGTAGATCGTATCCGGCAGCAGGCTCCGGAGCGCGATCATCTCCATGGCCCACTCGGGATTCGAGTAGACGCCCTTCATCTCGTTGTAGACGATGCCGCTGACGGTGAGCCCGCCGGCGCCGTCGGGGGCGAGGTGATGGCCCTCGCGTTTGAAGATGTTCTCGGTCAGCAGCGGGTGGAAGACCGCGTCGAAGTACACGTCCGCGAGGTTGAAGAGGTCCTGCTTCACGTTGCTGGCGACGGGGTAGACCGTGCGGTCCCAGAAGGTCATGGCGTTGATGAACGTGGCCATGCTGATCTTGACCAGCTCGAAAAACGGATCGCGGACCGGGTACTTGTGCGAACCGCCAAGGACGGAATGTTCGAGGATGTGCGGGAGCCCCGTGTCGTCGGCGGGCGGCGTGGGGAAGGCGACGCAGAAGAGGTTCTCCGGGTCGTCGTTGACGAGGTGGAGGACGCGGGCGCCCGACGCACCGTGCCGCAGTTCGACGGCCCGGCCCAGGGGCGCAGGAAGGGGCGTGGTTGTGACGACGGTGAAACCGCGATGCGTGGTTCCGGGTTGGAGCATGGGATTATCCTTCGTACAGGGTGTCGTCGCCGGCCGGGCCGCCGCCCTCCATCCCTTCCATTTCCGCGCCGAGCTTTTCCGGGTCCTCCCCGGCCTCGAGCCGGCGCATCATCTGCTCCATTTCCGGCGGCACGGGCTCGCCGGTCTCCTCGGCCATCTTCCTCATGGCGCGGCCGAGGGAGCGGGGATCGTTTTCATCGAGGCCGTCCAGCGCGGAAAGGTCCGCGCCCTCCCCGCCGGCGCTGCCGGATTTCACGGACGCGAAGCGGGACAATACGCGCGTCGTTTCCGGATGGCCGCAGCGCGGGCAGGCCGGCGGCTTGTGGGCGGACGGATTGCGTACGAGGAAGCTCGAAACCCGTCCGCATTTTTTGCATTCGTACTCGAATACCGGCATGGCGGCCTCCGGAAGCGGAGTCAGTATAGAGCAGCGATGAGCAAATACAACCGCGCCATGCCGGCCGAGCGTCGTCGGCCCCATGAATCATAGTCCATCAACCGTGACGCACGGGTCGAGGCCGGGGAAAAAACAATCGCGGCCCGGATGGAACGTCCGGGCCGCGAGGCGGAACAGCCGATTTCGGAGCGCCGGGATCAGCGCTTCGAGAACTGGAAGCGTTTGCGGGCGCCGGGCTGGCCGTACTTCTTGCGCTCCTTCATGCGCGGGTCGCGGGTCAGGAACCCGCCGCCCTTGAGCTTCTCGCGCAGGGCCGCGTCGGCCAGCAGCAGGGCGCGGGCGATCCCGTGCCGCAGCGCGCCGGCCTGGCCCATGATGCCGCCGCCGGAGACGTTCGCAATGACGTCGAACCGCTTCAGCATGTCGGCGGCCTCGAAGGGCTGCTCGATGAACTGGCGGACCGCCTCCACGGGGAAGTAATCCTTGAAGTCCCTGCTGTTGACGGTGGTCTTCCCCACGCCGTGCGCGATGCGCACGCGCGCCACGGAAGTCTTGCGCCGCCCCGTCGCCGAATATTCCACCACTTTGTGTGCCACGTTCGTTCCCCCGTCTGTGTCAGACCGCCAGGGCCTTCGCGCCCTGCGCCGCGTGCGGATGCTCCGCGCCGGCGTATACCTTCAGCCTCGTGATCAACTTCCGGCTCAAATGGTTCTTCGGGAGCATGCCCTTGACCGCCTGCCGGACGATGCGGGTGGGCTGGCGGACGCGGATGACGCTGGCCTTCTGCATCTTCAGGCCGCTCGGGTAGCCGGAGTAATCCTTGTAGATTTTCTGCTCTTCCTTCGAGCCCGTCAGCTTGACCTGCGCCGCGTTGATGACCACCACGAAATCGCCCATGTCGGCGTGGGGGGTATAGTTGCGCTTGTTCCGGCCGCGCAGGATGTTGGCGATCTTGACCGCCAGGCGCCCGGCCGGCTGACCGGCGGCGTCCACCACGTGCCACGCGCGGACGACCTCCGATTCCCTGACCAACGTAGTTTTCATGAATCTGCCTTTTTTTTCCGCAAACAGGCCGCAAAACCTAGCGGAAGGGGCCGCCAGGTGTCAATCCCCATATTTGCGCGCCGTTTTCGTTTGATTCCGGCGGCCCGCACCGCTACTCCTCTTTCCATGCAACCCCTTCCCCTCATCGGCGCCGCGGAACTGCCGGCGTGCCTCGATCGCCGCCGCCGGCCGCACCAGCAGCACTACTTCGCCATGTATTCCAGCCACCTCGGCGGCCTGGTCACCGACCCCGCCCTCATGCTGCTGCCGGCCGACGACCACATGGTCCACCGGGGCGACGGCATCTTCGAGACCGTCAAGTGCGTCGGCGGGGGTCTCTACAACCTGGAGGCCCACCTCACCCGCCTGCGCCTCTCGGCCGGGCGCATCCGCCTGCCCGTGCCCTGGACGTCCGCGGACCTGGCGGACATCGTGGTCCAGACCGTCCACGCAGGCGGCCGGCCGGAGGCCCTCGTGCGCATCCTGGTCTCGCGCGGGCCCGGCGGATTCGGCATCAGCCCCGCCGAGTGCCCGGAGCCCGCGCTCTACGTCGTCGCCTATGCCCTCCCCGGCTCGTTCATGACCCTTCACCCCGGCGGCGCCCGCGCGGCCCGGAGCTCGATCCCGCCCCGCGCCCCGCCCTTCTCCCATCTCAAGAGCGTCAACTACCTGCCCAACGTCCTGATGAAGATGGAGGCCCTTGACGCGCGCGTGGACTTCACCCTGTCCTTCGACGAGAAGAACAACCTGGCGGAGGGCGCTACGGAGAACGCGGGGATCGTCACGCGCGGGCGCCGCCTGCAGGTGCCGAAACCCGACCGCATCCTGCCCGGCACGACGGCCCGCCGCGTCCTGGAACTGGCCCGCCCGTTGATCGCGGGCGGCCTGCTTTCCGCCGTGGAGGAGACGGACATCCCCTACGCCGCCGTCCGGGAGGCCACCGAGTTGCTCATCTTCGGCACGACGCCGGACGTCACCTCGGTCATCGAGTTCGACGGAAGGCCGGTCGGCGACGGGAAGCCCGGCGCGGCGGGCCTCGCGCTCAACGCGCGGCTGGCGGACGACATCCTGCACAACGCGGCCCTGCGCACGCCGGTCTTCTGACCGCCCGGCCCGCGGCGGCCCGGCTACAGGTTCGGCCCCGTGCTGTGCTTGAGGACGTCGTTGAACTGGTCCTCGGTCATGATCTTCTTTTCCAGCACCAGCTGGCGCAGCGTCCGGCCGGTCTCCAGCGATTCCCTGACCAGTTCGGCGACGCGGTCGTAGCCCAGTTTCGGGTTGAGGACGGTGGCCAGGCCGGCGCTGTGCTCGAAGTGCCGCGCGCATTCCTCGCGGTTCGCCTGGATGCCGCGCACGCATTTCTCGCCGAGCAGGGCGCAGGCGCGCTCGAGGTAGCGGGTCGCCCGCAGGAGGTTGAATCCGATCAGCGGCATATAGGTGTTCAGCTCCAGCTGACCCGCTCCGCAGGCCGCGGCCACGGCCGCGTCCAGCCCGAAGACCTGGAGGCAGGCCATGTTGACGGCCTCGCAGGCGCTGGGATTGAACTTGCCGGGCATGATCGAGGAGCCCGGCTCGAGCGGCGGGAGGATGATTTCATCCAGGCCCGTGTTCGGGCCGGAGGAGAGGAGCCGCAGGTCGTTGCACACCTTGCCGACGTCCAGCGCCAGCAGCTTCAGGGCGGAGGAGTATTCCCCGAGATCCGTCATGAACTGCGTGATCTCGATGCCGTTCTCCGCGCCTTCGTAGACCTCGCCCGTGAACGTGCCCAGGGCGCGGATCAGGATCGGCCGGAACTCGCGGCGGGTATTGACCCCCGTGCCGATCGCGTTGCCGCCCACGCCCAGCTCCCGCAGCTTCAGGCGGGCCGACTCGATGCGGCGCACGTCCTTTTCCAGCGCGCGCGCCCAGGCGCCGAACTCCTGGCCCAGCGTGATGGGCACGGCATCCTGCAGGTGGGTGCGGCCGGTCTTCAGGATGTCCTTGAACTCCCGCTCCTTCCCGTGCAGTTCCTCGACCAGGCGCCGGAGGCTCAACAGCATCGCGGAGGCCTTTTCCACCAGCGCGATCTTGACGGCGGAGGGGAAGGTGTTGTTCGTCGAGGTGCCGAGGTTGACGTCGTCGTGCGGGTGGACCGGCCGGCGGTCGCCGCGCCGGCCGCCGAGGGCCTCGTTGGCGATGTTGGCGAGCACCTCGTTGACGTTCATGTTCGAGGACGTGCCCGAGCCGGCCTGGAACACGTCCACCTTGAACTCGCCGTCGAACTCGCCCTTCAGCACGCGCAGGCACGCGGCCTTGATGGCGTCGGCCTTGTCCGCCGGGATCATGCCCAGCGCGGCGTTGGCGGTGGCCGTGGCCCACTTGATCTTGACCAGCCCGTAGACGATCTCCAGCGGCATCGGCTCGCCGGCGATGTCGAAATTCTCCAGCGACCGGGCCGTGTGAATGCCGTAGTACGCCTCGTCGGGGACCTGCCGCTCGCCCAGGGAATCCTTCTCCACTCTCATCGGTGCCGCTCCATGTTCTCGCGCGATGGTAGCGGAAACGCCCCCCCGGTCAAATGGCAAACGGAGGGCCTCTGGAAAAATGCCCGGGGTGCCCTATATTTACCCTCCCGCGGGTTCCGCGGGGGATAAAACGAAAGGGTGAAACCATGGCACACGAACTACCGAAACTGCCGTACGCCTTCGACGCGCTGGAGCCCCACGTGGACGCGCGCACGATGGAGATCCACCACGGCAAGCACCACGCGGCCTACGTCCACAACCTGAACGCGGCGCTGGAGAAGCACCCCGAGCTCCAGGGCCGGAGCTTGGAGTCGCTCCTGGCCGACCTCTCGAAGGTCCCCGAGGACATCCGGACCGCCGTCCGCAACAACGGCGGCGGGCACTGGAACCACAGCCTGTTCTGGCAGTGGATGGCCCCGAAAAGCCCGGGCAAACCGGTCGGCGCCGTCGCGAAGGCGATCGACGCGGCGTTTGGCGGCTTCGACGCCTTCAAGGAGCAGTTCGGCAAGGCCGCCGTCGGCCGCTTCGGCTCCGGCTGGGCGTGGCTGTGCGTCAAGGACGGCCAGCTCTGCGTTTGCTCCTCGCCGAACCAGGACAACCCGACGATGAAGGGTGTGGCCGACTGCGTCGGCGCGCCGGTCCTGGGCCTCGACGTCTGGGAGCACGCCTACTATCTGAAATACCAGAACCGCCGCGCGGACTACATCGCCGCCTGGTGGAATGTCGTGAACTGGGAGAAGGTGGAATCGCTCTACGTCGCCGCGCGCTGACGCGGCCGCGAGGGGGCCTGGACGGGGGCGGCGCGAGCCGCCCCTTTTTTCAGGCCGGCGGCGCGGGCGGAGTCGCCTCCGCGCCGTTCTCGTCCCCGTCCTCGGGCTCGACCGGCGTGGCCGACACGACCTTGTCGCCCTCGTCGAGGTTGATCAGGCGGACGCCCTGGGTGTTGCGGCTGATGACGCGGACGTCGCTGACCGGCATGCGGATCATCTGCCCGCGTTCGGTGATGATCATGAACGCGTCGCTTTCCCGCACGGCATGGGCGCCGACGACCAGGCCGTTGCGCTCGGTCGTCTTCATCGTGATCACGCCCTTGCCGCCGCGGTGCTGGTCCGGGTACTCGTCGAACGCCGTGCGCTTGCCGTAGCCGTTCTCCGAGATGCACATCAGCGTGGCGTTCGGCTCGACGACCTCGCTGTTCTCGACGCGGTCGTCCTTCTCCAGCTTGATCCCGTAGACGCCGACGGTGCCGCGCCCCTGGTCGCGCATCTGGTTCTCGTGGAACCGGATGCTCATGCCCTGCCGGGTGACGAGGATCAGCTCGTTCTGCCCGTTCGTCAGCCGCACGCCGACCAGCGTGTCGCCCTCCTCGATGGTGATGGCGATGATGCCGCCCGCGCGCGGGTTGCCGAACGCGGCGAGGTTGGTCTTCTTCACCAGGCCGTTGGCCGTGGCGAACACGAGGAACTGGCTCTCCGGGAATTCGCGCACAGGGATGCACGCGGCGATCTTCTCGTCGGACCCGATCTCGAGGAAATTGACGATCGCCTTGCCGCGCGTCGCGCGCCCGCCCTCGGGGATCTCGTAGACCTTCTTCCAGTACACCCGCCCCTTGGCGGTGAAGAAGAGCATGTAGTCGTGGGTGGAGGCCGTGAAGACGTGCTCGACGTAGTCCTCCTCCTTGGTGTCCATGCCGACGACGCCCTTGCCGCCGCGGCGCTGCTGCTTGAACGTCGCCACCGGCACGCGCTTGATGTAGCCCGCGTGGCTGATGGTGATCACGCAGCCGCGGTCGGCGATGAGGTCCTCGATGGCGATCTCGCCCTCGTCGGGCACGATGTCCGTCCGGCGGGCGTCGCCGTAGAGCTTCTTCATCTCGAGCAGGTCGTCCTTGATCACGCCGTAGATCTTGCGCTCGGTGGCCAGCAGGTCGCGCAGGTAGTTGATCAGCTTGATGATCTCCTCGTACTCCGCGTCGATCTTCGCCCGCTCGAGGTTGGTGAGCTGGTAGAGCCGCATGTCGAGGATGGCGTTCGCCTGGATCTCGGAGAGCTTGAACCGCTCCATCAGGCGCGTCCGCGCGCCGTCGCGGTCCTTGGACTCGCGGATGGTCTTGACCACGGCGTCGAGGTGGTCGAGCGCGATCTTCAGGCCCTCGAGGATGTGCGCGCGGGCCTCGGCCTTCTCCAGGTCGAACTTCGCGCGCCGCGTAATGACCTCGAACCGGTGCGCGACGAAGCACTGGATCATCTCCCGGAGGTTCATCACGCGCGGGCGGCCGCGGTCGATCGCCAGCATGATCGCGCCGAACGTGGACTCGAGCTGCGTGTGCTGGTAGATGTTGTTGAGGATGACCTTCGGGATCGCGCCCCGCTTGATTTCGATCACGACCCGGATGCCGTCCTTGTCGGACTCGTCCCGGATGTCCGAGATGCCCTCGATCTTCTTGTCGTTGACCAGGTCGGCCAGGTTCCCGATCAGGGAGGCCTTGTTCACCGTGTAGGGCAGGTCGTGGATGATGATGCTTTCCTTGCCCTGCGGCCCCTCCTCGATCGAGGCGCGGCCGCGGATCTTCAGCAGGCCGCGACCGGTCTCGTACATGGACTTGATCTGCGTGGTGCCGCAGAGCATGCCCGCCGTGGGGAAGTCCGGCCCCTTCACGAACTGCATCAGGGCCGCGACCGGCGCGTCGGGATTGTCGATCAGGTGGACCGTGGCGTCCACGATCTCGCCCAGGTTGTGGGGCGGGATGTTGGTCGCCATGCCCACGGCGATGCCCGTGCTGCCGTTGACGAGCAGGTTCGGGATGCGCGAGGGGAGCACCTTCGGCTCGAGCATCTTCTCGTCGTAGTTCGGCTGCATGTCGACCGTGTTCTTGTCGATGTCCGCCAGCATCTCCTCGGCGAGCTGCTCCAGGCGGCACTCCGTGTACCGGTAGGCCGCGGGCGGGTCGCCGTCGATCGAGCCGAAGTTGCCCTGCCCGTCGATCAGCAGGTAGCGCATCGAGAAATCCTGCGCCATGCGCACGAGCGTGTCGTAGACCGCGGCGTCGCCGTGCGGATGGTACTTGCCGATCACGTCGCCGACGACGCGCGCGCACTTGACGTACGGCCGGTTGTGCAGCCAGCTGCCCTCGCGCATGGCGAAGAGGATGCGCCGGTTGCCCGGCTTCATCCCGTCGCGGGCGTCGGGCAGCGCGCGGCCGACGATGACGGACATCGAGTAGTCGATGTATGCCCGCTGCATCTCGTCTTCGATGTTGATCAGGTCGACTCTGTCGTTTCGGTCGTACATAGAATTTCTTGGCCGCGGATTTCGCGGAGGCCGCGGGTATAGATAAAAAGCCTTCCTATCCGCGTAATCCGCGGCTCCCTTTTTAAATGTCCAGGTTCCGAACGTTCAGCGCGTTGTCCTCGATGAACTGGCGGCGCGGCTCGACCTCGTCGCCCATCAGCACGGTGAATATCTCGTCCGCCTTCACGCCGTCTTCGAGCGTGACCTTGAGCATCTTGCGCTTCTCCGGGTTCATCGTGGTCTCCCAGAGCTGCTCGGGGTTCATTTCGCCCAGGCCCTTGAACCGCTGGATGCTCAAGCCCTTGCCGCCGTGCTCGCGGACGCGGTTCAGCAGTTCCTGAAGCGAAGAGATCGCCAGGTCCTTCTCGTCGCCGTTCTTGAGGATCAGGAGCGGTTGCTCCTGCGGCAGGAGATTCGCCACCTGGAACCCCTTCTTCTCCAGCGTCAGCAGCAGCTTGCCGAGCGCGGGCGCCGAGTAGAGCTCCGTCCACCGGATGCCCTGGCTCCGGGCCTTCGCCTCCTCGCCGCCCTCCCCGAAGATCACGAGCTGCTCGCCGGACCGCTTCTCGGCCTCCTCCCGCAGGGCCCGCAGCTCCGACTCCGTGAACGCGAACCGGTGCTCGGGCTCCCCGCCCACCGTCAGCGTGACGCGGTACTGCGGAAGCTGGCCCGTCTTCGGGTCGCGGTGCTGCAGGTACTCCGCCACGTCCACGCCGCGCCGCCGGACGCGGTCGAGGTGCGTCTCGATCTCGAACAGGAGATCCAGCAGGTCCGACAGCGGCTTGCCGCTCAACAGCTCCTTGCCCTTGGCGTCGGCCAGCTTCAGCTCCTCCACGCCGAGCTCGAGCAGGATGCGCGTCATGTGCGCGTCGTTCTCGATGTACTCCTCGCGGTTCTTGCGCTTGATCTTGTACAGCGGCGGCTGCGCGATGAAGACGTTCCCGCGCTCGATCAGCGCCGGCATCTTACGGAAGAAAAACGTCAGCAGGAGCGTGCGGATATGCGAGCCGTCCACGTCCGCGTCGGTCATGATGATGACCTTGTTGTAGCGCAGGTTCTCGATCTTGAACTCCTCGCGCCCGAAACCGGTGCCCAGCGCGGTGATCATCGTCCGGATTTCGTTGTTGTTGAGCATTTTGTCGTCGCGCGCCTTCTCGACGTTCAGCACCTTGCCGCGCAGGGGCAGGATGGCCTGGAACCGCCGGTCGCGGCCCTGCTTGGCCGAACCGCCGGCGCTGTCGCCCTCGACGATGAACAGCTCGCACAGCTCCGGGTCCTTCTCCGAGCAGTCCGCCAGCTTGCCCGGCAGCCCCCCGCTGTCCAGCGCGCCCTTGCGGCGCGTCAGGTCACGGGCCTTGCGGGCCGCCTCGCGCGCCCGCGCCGCCAGCACCCCCTTCTCGATGATCCGCCGCGCCACGGACGGATGCTCCTCGAAGTAGGTGCCCAGTTCCTCGTTGACGATCGACGCCACGATGCCCTCGACCTCGCTGTTCCCCAGCTTGGTCTTCGTCTGCCCCTCGAACTGCGGGTCCGGCACCTTGACGCTGATGACGCACGTCAGGCCTTCGCGCACGTCGTCGCCGCTCATCGTCTCGTCGTCGCCCTTGAGCAGCTTGTTGGCCTTGGCGTACTGGTTGATCACGCGGGTCAGGGCAGAGCGGAATCCGCTCAAGTGCGTGCCGCCCTCGATCGTGTGGATGTTGTTGGTGTACGTGAAGATATTCTCGTTGAAGGCGTCGCTGTACTGCAGCGCGATCTCGACCTGGATGCGGTCCTTCTCCTTCTCGAAGAACACCACCTTCGGGTGCAGCGGGTTCTTGTTCTTGTTCAGGTGCTCGACGAACTCGACGATGCCGCCCTTGTACTTGAAGGTCTCCTCGCGCGCCGGGTCCTCCTGCTGGAGCGTGATCTCGATGCCCTTGTTCAGGAACGCCAGCTCGCGCAGGCGGTTCGCCAGGATATCCCAGCTGAACTCGAGCGACGGGAATATCTTGTGGTCGGGATAGAAGGTGACCTTCGTGCCGGAGCTTTTCGTCTTGCCGATGGCCTCCACGTTCGAGACGGCCTTGCCGCGCTCGTACCGCTGGTGGTACACGCCGCCGTCGCGGCGAACCTCGACCTCCATCCATTCGCTCAGTGCGTTGACGCACGACACGCCGACCCCGTGCAGGCCGCCGGAGACCTTGTAGCTGTCGTGGTCGAACTTGCCGCCCGCGTGCAGGACCGTCATGACGACCTCGAGGGCGGGCCGCTTCTCCGTGGCGTGCATGTCCACCGGGATCCCGCGCCCGTCGTCCAGGACGCTGACCGACCCGTCGGAGTTCATCGTGACCACGATGCGCTGGCAGTAGCCCGCGAGCGCCTCGTCCACGCTGTTGTCCACGACCTCGAACACGCAGTGGTGCAGGCCGCGCGCGCCGGTGTCGCCGATGTACATCGCGGGCCGCTTGCGGACGGCGTCCATGCCGCCGAGGACCGTGATGGATTTGGCGTCGTACTTCGCCCCGCCGGCCGGCCGCTTGGCCGGTTCCGGGGCACCCGCCGCGGCCGGCTCGGCCAAGGCGGGAGCGGCCGGCTGGACCTCCTCCGGGGCCGGGGCAGACAATACTTTTTCTGACTTCTTTGCCATGGAAAAACGCTCCAGGAAAAAGCTTCAAGAATATATCCAAACGGGGGGGGCTCGCGCAATAAAAAAACAAACGAAAACCCGCGAGAAAACTCGAAAAATCGCCCAAAAAGCGGGCCTTTACAGCGGATGTTATTTCTTGACAAAATAGTTGCGTTTAATGCGAACGGGCGGGGGTCGGTTGCATTGAGAAAAAGGTGTCGTATGTTCCCCTGCAAAGGAGACAAGTATGATGAAAAAAATGATGCTGCTGATGTCGGTCGCGGGCTTCGTCGCGGCCAGCCTATCCGCCCGGGCGGGCGGCGCCTGCGGCGCAGCCGCGGCCGGCTCGAAATCCGCCGGCGGATGCGGAGCCAAGGTCGAAAAGGCGGAAGCCGCGGCGGCGCCGTCAGCCCAGCCGTCGCCAGCCGTCCAGCCGGCGGGCGAGGTCAAGGCGCAGACCGCGTGCCCGGTCATGGGCGGAGCGGTCAACAAGTCCATCTACGTGGATCACAACGGCAAGCGCGTCTACCTGTGCTGCAACGCCTGTGTATCGACGTTCAAGGCCGATCCGGACAAGTACGTCAAGCAGCTCACCGATGCCGGCGTGCAATTGGAGGATGCGCCCGCGGCCCAGTAGTCAGGCATAAGATTCCCGTCCACCGCGCCGGGGTCCGGCATCCTCCACTGCCGACCCCGGCGCTTTTATTGACTCAACATCCAACAACCGACTTCCAACTACCAAGCCCCTGGGCGATGGGCGGTGGCGGTTGGATGTTGGGCATTCATTTTTCTGCTCAATAGCGCCACGGCCTCGATGTGGAACGTGTGCGGGAACATGTCCAGCGGCTGCACCCGCTCCAGCGCGTAGCCGGACTCGACAAGCTTCGCCAGGTCGCGCGCCAGCGTGGCCGGGTTGCAGGAGACGTAGATCAGGTTCGGCGGCGCGGCCGACAGCAGGGCCGCCTTCGCTTTCGGATGAAGCCCCGGCCGCGGCGGGTCCACGACCACGAGGTCCGCGCGTTCCTCGCGCAGCGTCTCCCCCACCCGCTCGGCCTCGGCGCACACCATCCGCACGTTGGAAAGAATGTTGAGCTCCACGTTCCGCCGCGCCGCGTCCACGGACGGCGCATGGGATTCTATGCCAAGCACTTGCGACGCGGCGGCAGCCAGGTGAATGGCGATGGGTCCGGTCCCGGCATAGAGGTCCACCGCCCGCTCCGGCCGGCAGTCCGCGGCCCAGTCGCGAACGAGCCCGAACAGCCGCTCGCCCTGCCGCGTGTTGGTCTGGAAGAACGTCGCGGGCCCGATCTCGAAGGTGAAGCCGTTCAGGCGCTCGTGGATCAGTCCCGGGCCGGACAGAACCGTGGTCGAGCCCGGCGGGGCGGACTCGGGAACCTGGGTGTGAAAACTTGCGAGCACGGTGGACGCGAAGTCGCCGAGGACGGCGGGCAACTGCTCGAACGCCGGGTGGCGTTCGGCCGCGTGCAGGTGAACCATGCGCTCGCCCGTGTGCTTGCCCTCGCGGACGACGAGGTGGCGAACGAGCCCCTGCTGCTTCTCCTCGTCGTACACGGGCAGGCGCTGGTCCTGCACGAAGGCCAGGACGCGGGCGAGGATCTCGCGGGATTCGGGCGACTGGAGCAGGCAGGTTCCGGCAGGGACCACGGACCGCCAGTCCCCGCGCCGGTGCAGGCCCACGACGGCCCGCCCCTCCGCCATGCCGAACGCAAAGCCCATCTTATTGCGGAAGTGGACCGGCTCTTCCATGCCCAACGGCTCGGCAACGATGCCCGGCACGCCGGGCAGGCCGTAAAGGGCCTCGATCAGGATCTGGTGCTTCGCGCGCAATTGGGCCGGGTAGGCCATGTGCTGGAAGGCGCAGCCGCCGCACTGGCCGAAAACGGGGCACGGCGGAGCCTGCCGGTCGGGCGACGGATCGAGGATCTCCAGCGCCTGCGCGAAGGCGAAGGATTTCTTGCGCTGCGTGATGCGCGCCCGGACGCGCTCGCCCGGCAGCGCGCCGCCGACGAACACGACGAACCCGTCCGGCCGGGCCAGCGCCCGGCCCTCGGCGACCATCTTCTCGGCGGTCAGTTCGATTTCGCGCGTCATGCTCTTTCGGATTTCCTCTCCATCTCCGCGCCGGTTTTCACGCCGGGTTCCCGTGCAGGTACTTGATGACCTGGACCTTCTCGATGGTGATCAGGCCGCCGCTCTGCGCCGTTTCGAACAACTCGTGCAGCTTCGGCAGGAAACGGTTGATCTTTTCCTCGTCGTCGTTGATCTCGATGACAACGGGCAGGTCGCTGGACAGGTCCAGGATCTTGGCCGACCGGATCCGGCTGGTCGGGCCGTAGCCCAGGATGCCGCGCCACGCCGTCGCGCCGGCGAGTCCGGCCGAGCGCGCCTCCTTGACGATCGCCTCGTACAGCGGCGTGTGCCGGACCTTATCCGACTCGCCCAGGAATATTCGCAGCAGTTTCGCCTCGCCCTTGAGTTCCATGGTGCCCCTACGCTTTCAGCAGCAGTTTCACGGCCAGCGCCCCGATCCAGAACATCGCCAGGCACCCGCCCAGCGTCAGCCCGAAATATCCCGCCGCCAGCCACAGCTCGTTATCCCGCAGGAGCTGGGCCAGCTCGTAGATGAAGGACGACATCGTCGTGAAGCCGCCGCATATCCCCGTGGCCAGCAGGAGCCGGACGGCGGGGCTCAAGACCTCGGTGGCCGCCGCCAAGGCGCTGATCGCTCCGATGGCGAGGCAGCCGAGCAGGTTGGCCCACAGCGTGCCGTGCGGGAAGGAGATGGAGTAGCGCTGCGCCGCGAGCGCGAGCGCGTAGCGCAGGACCGAGCCGACGAATCCGCCCGCGCCGACCAGCAGCATGGAGAACAGGAGTCTCATTCGGCGATATTTTTACATAACGGCATGAAAACGTATACGTTCCTTTGCGTACACCCACGAAAAGCACGGCCATCCTGCCTCCCGACGAACGAGGAGGGGCCACCCGCGCCGATGCGGCTCGCCTGGCCTGGTCCGCCATGGCAGGCGGCCATCCCTTTGTATTCACCCATCTCTAAACATCACACTTTGCAAAGTGTGGAAATTGCTCAAGATAACAATATTGATTATTTACTAATCACCAGTTCCATTTCGTGTTACTAAATTCCACACTTTGCAAAGTGTGATATTAACTTCAGAATCGCAAGACACCTCACGAAGGTCGCAATCCCGGCACGCATGTCCTGCCAGCACACAAGGGGAGGCCTTGCCCGCGCTGCGACCCGCGCTGCCCACGCCCGCCGGACTAGCCAGCGATGGGTGTATTCGGCGCTAGCCCGCTTATGTCATGAGCATAGTGACGCTCACGCAATAAGCGCTTTGAGCACGCGCGTTGCATGGGCAATTCGCGTGCCAGAAGACGTGACGTTTTGTCGAATCAGGGATTCGACAAAACGAACGTGGCAAGCCCCGTTTGTGCCCGCAACGCGGGCACATCACCGCCTGCGGCCACGTTGCCGCGGCCTACGCGGCTCACGTGGAGGCCCTTTGGGCGGATCATGCGCGCCAGTCGCGCATTATCCAGGCTAGCGCGCGTCGAGGATCTCCTGCCGCTGGCGCTCGAGATCGGCGGTCTCCTGGCGCCAGAACGCCTGCGAGCCCCAGTCGGGCGCGAGGCGGGCGAAGCCGCCATCCGCCTTCTGCCGCGCGCACCACGCGGTGTAGTGGATAAACCGCATCGCGCGCAACGGCTCGACCAGGCCCAGCGTCTCCCGCGGAAACGGCAGGAAGGTCTCGTAACCCTCCAGCAGGCTTTCCAGTTCGACGCGCGCGGCGCGCACGCGATCGGGCAGCAGCATCCACAGGTCCTGCACGGCGGGCCCGACGGCCATGTCGTCGAAGTCCAGCAGGTGGAACCCCTCGCCGGGGCGGTGCAGGATGTTCTGGCGGTGGCAGTCCCCGTGGATGCGGTGCGTCTCCACGCCCTCGAAATCCGGGGCTACCAGCTCGATGAGTTCCGTTACGAGCCGCTCGTACGCGCGAGCCGGACCGGAGGGGATCGTGCCGGACCGGAGGATGAAGTCTAGGTGCTGCCGCGTGGAATGCTCCGGGTGCAACGTGACGCGGTTTTTCGGGAGCCGCCGCGCGCCGACCGCGTGCATACGCGCGAGGAGGCGGCCGAGCTGCGTCCACGTGTTCGCGTCGGGTTCGTCGAGCGGCCGGCCGCCGCGCTTCGGAAAAATCGCGAAGGCCGTGTGCGCGAGGTCGTGGAGCAGGGCCCCGTCGCGACCGGGGAGCGGCGGCACGACGGGGACCTCCTCCTCCGCGAGCTCGGCCAGGAAATCCAATTCATCCTGAAGCGCCACGCGGTCCCAACGGCCCGGCCGGTAGAACTTGGCGATCACGTATCCGCCATCGTCAAGGCCGACCTCGTACACGCGGTTGATATAGCTGTTGAGCGGCCTGCAGATGTTCGTGCAGGGAACGCCGAGCGTCGCTTCGACGGCGTTGATGACGGCCTCGGGCGTCAGGTGGCTAAAGTCGGCGGTGTCCATGCGGGCAGAGAGTAGCACGCGGAGTGGCAAAGTGACAGAGCGGCAAAGTGGCAGAGAGGCAGAGCGGGTGGGCCCGAATTCCCTGACGCCTTGTTCCTTGTCGGCTCTATTTTCGTTTAGTAAAACGATTTATCATCTTCGTGTTCCACAACTTTTTACGCGGCAAGGAATTGCTCTTTCCTTCGCGTTGCGTTGGGGGTACTCTCCACCCCCATTATTTCGATGAGTTGTCCGCATAACCTACCAGCGAGGCGAGCATGAAAGTGATCAGGATCGCGGCGAGTTTTTGCTTCTTGGTTTCCATGGTCTTTCCGGCGGCGGCGGTGAAGGTCCGCGTCACGGGGGCGGACGCCGTGCGGCAGCTGACCGACGCCGGCGGGACGTTGATCGCCGAATACGAATCCTTCTCCGTCATGGAAGCCGACGCGGCGGCGGTCGCGGCGCTGGGCGACGCGGCCGAGGCGCTGGATGACCAGATCCGGCTGAACGCCGGCGCGGTGGACCCGTCGTCCGCCGAGGTGCGCTCGGCTCGGCGCCTGGCGACGGGGTTCACGGGCAAGCGCCTGCACCTGGTCCAGTTCGCGGGCCCGGTCAAGCCGGAATGGCACGAGGAGCTGGCGGCGACCGGCGCGCGGATCGTCTCGTACATCCCGGACAACGCGTACCTCGTCTATTCCGACTCGGACGGCGTGACGCGGCTCCAGGCCAACCAGGCCCGCCGGGCATACATCCAGTGGGAAGGCGCGTACGCCGACACGGACAAGATCCAGCCCGGCGCGCGGACGACGGACGCGCAGGGCAAGGCCCGCGCGATCGGGACGGAACTGTTTTCGATCCAGATGGTCGCGGACCCGGAGGCCAACGCGGAGACGCTGGCGCTGGTGGACAGCCTCAAGCTCGCGCCCATCCGCAGCCGCAGCGAGAACGCGCGGCTGGGCTTCCTGAACGTCACGGTCGCCCTCCCCGCCGACCGCCTGGCAGACCTCGCGGCGCGGCCGGACGTGGTTTCGATCCACCCGTACTTCCCGCCGCGGCCCTTCTGCGAGCGGCAGGACCAGATCGTCGCGGGCAACCTGAACGTCGCGGGCAGCCAGCCGTCGGGGACCGGCTACCTGACCTGGCTGTACTCCAAAGGCTTCACCCAGACGCAGTTCGACGCGTCGGGGTTCATCGTGGATATCGCCGACGACGGGTGGGATAACGGCGTGGCCGCCACCCCGGCCAACCCGGAGTTCCGCGTGAGCGGCAGCGCGGCTCAACCCAGCCGCATGAAGTACTCGCAGTGGGGCAGCACGCTGGCCTCGGCCGGATCGTGGGGCACGGACGGGCACGGCAACATCAACATCAGCATCGTCGGCGGCTACAACGACCTGACCGGCAGCCCGTACGAGGACGCCTCGGGCTATAACCGGGGCCTCGGCGTGTGCCCCTTTGCGAACCTGGGCAACACGAAGGTGTTCGACGACGCGGGCGACTGGGCCCCGACGGACGAGCAGGAACTGCAGTACATCAGCTCCAACTACAACAAGGGCGTGCGCATCAGCTCCGACAGCTGGGGCATGCCGGGCGACGGCGTGTACGACGTGTACGCGCAGAACTACGACACGGTGACCCGCGACGCGCAGCCCGGCGTGGCCGGCAACCAGGAATGCCTGTTCGTCTTCGCCGCCGGCAACGACGGGCCGACCAGCACGACCATCGGCGCGCCCGGCACGGCGAAGAACATCATCTCCGTCGGCGCGGCCGAGAACTACAACATGTTCGGGACGGACGGCTGCGCCGTGGATGATACGGGCGCGGACAACGCGAACGACATCATCGATTTCTCCAGCCGCGGCCCGTGCGTCGACCAGCGCAAGAAGCCGGACATCGTCGCCCCCGGCACGCACGTCCAGGGCGCCGCGAGCTTCTACTCCGGCTACACGGGCAACGGCGTGTGCGACAAGTACCAGCCCGCCGGCCAGACGAACTACGCGGCCTCCAGCGGCACCAGCCACTCGACGCCCGCGGTCGCCGGCGGCTGCGCGCTGGTCCGGCAGCACTTCATCAACCAGGGCTGGACCGTGCCCAGCCCCGCCATGGTCAAGGCCTACCTCATGAACGCCGCCCGGTACCTGGACGGCGTGGACACCGGCGATACCCTGCCCTCCAATAACCAGGGCATGGGCATGATGAACCTCGGCACGGCCTTCGACGGCGCGGCCCGCATCCTGCGCGACCAGCTGACCAACGACCTCTTCACCGCCAGCGGCCAGTCGCGGCGGTTCTACGGCCAGGTGTCGAACACCGGCCTGCCCGTGCGCGTCACAGTGGGCTGGACCGACGCCCCCGGCTCGACCTCGGGCAACGCGTACAACAACAACCTCGACCTCACCGTCGTCGCCGGCGGAGTGACCTACAAGGGCAACGTCTTCAGCGGCGCCTACTCGACCAACGGCGGGACGGCGGACGCCCGCAACAACAGCGAGAGCGTGTTTCTCCGCGCCGGCACGACCGGGCTCGTCCAGGTGACCGTCAGCGCGACCAGTATCAACTCCGACGGCGTCCCGAGCTACGGCGGCGCGCTGGACCAGGACTTCGCGCTGGTCGTCGCCAACGCGACGGCCTTCGTCCCCACCAACGTCCCGCCGAGCCTCGACCCGGTCGGCCACAAGACCGTCACGACCAACAACCTGCTCCAGTTCACCGTCTCCGCAAGCGACACGATCGACAACGACTCCATCCGCCTGTGGGCGGAGGGCCTGCCGCCGTGGGCGACGTTTGCCGGCGCGACCAACGCCTCGACCGTCAGCAGCCAATTCTCCGGCACGCCGCTGGTCACCGGCACGTACGCGGTCACCTTCTACGCCGCCGACAAGGACGGCACCAATTCCGAGACGATCACCGTCGTCGCCAACGACATCTACTGCATCCCGACCAACATCATCGACGAGGGGTTCGACGGAGGGACCACCGCGCCGGCCGGATGGACCTTCACGAGCATCGGCGGGACGTACGCCACCGCGGGCAACTACGGCCGGGCGTCGCCCTCCCTCAAGTTTGACCTCGACGGCGACCGCGTGGAAACCCCTGCGCTGAACATGCCCAGCAACGTCACGTTCTGGATCAAGGGACAGGGCACGGACGCCAGCTCCTTCCTGCTGGTGGAAGGCTACAACGGGTCGAGCTGGAGCACGGTGGGGACGATTGTCCCGATATTGACGACTGCGACCACGCAGTCGCTGGCGATCGCGGAGGGCATTTCGCAGTTGCGCTTCACCTACGACAAGTCGGCCGGCAACCTGGCTTTTGACGACGTGATCATCGCCGGGTGCGGAGGCGGCTCGCCGGTCAACCGGGAGCCGACGATCAGCGCGGCGGGCGGGACGAACCAGACCGTGACAACGGGCTCGGAGCTGACCTTCGTGGTGACGGTCAACGACGCGGACGCCGAGTCGGTGGGCGTGTACACCAGCGCCGCGCCGGCCGGCGCGAACTTCCCGACGGTGAGCGGCACGGCGCCGATCCAGAGCACGTTCACGTGGACACCGGCGGAAACGGGGACGTTTACGGCGGTGTTCGTCGCGTTCGACGCGCAGGTCTCGGTGACGCAGGGCGTCACCATCGTCGTCAACGAGCCGGCGCCCGAGCTGCTCCCGCCGGTCATCCAGGCCGCGACGGGCGTGCAGGGCACGCAGTTCAACGCCAACTGGCTGGCCTCGGCCAACGCGGCGGGCTACCGGCTGGACGTGTCCACCAACAGCTCGTTCACCGGGAGCGGCGGCGCGACCACGAACCTCGCGGAAGACTTCGCGCTCTTCACCCGGACCAACAGCAGCGCGGACATCGGCGGCAGCCTGGACACGTACACGCATACGGCCGGGTGGACTGGGACGAAAGTCTACGAAAACATCGGCACGGCGAAGATCGGCTCCAGTTCCGCCAAGGGCTACATCACGACGCCCACGGTGAACCTGTCCGGCAACGGCGGCGCGGCGACGGTGACGTTCGACCTCGGCAAGTACGGGACCGACGTCAACGCGGTGCAGGTCATGCACGCGGCGGACGGCTCGACGTTCGTGCAGGTCGGCTCCGACCTGATCCCGCCGGCCTCCATGGCGCTGCAGACCGTGGAGCTCACCGGCGGCACGGCGGCGTCGAAGATCCGGATCACGGCCAAGGGCATCTCCAACAACCGGTTCTACCTGGACAACTTCGCGATCGCGCAGGGCGCGGCGGGCGGCTCGTACGTCCTCGGCTACCAGGCGCGCGACGTGGGCGACGTCACGACCGAGCCCGTCACGGGCCTGACGGAGAACGTGATGTACTACTACCGGGTCATGGCGTACCACGCCACGTCCAACAGCGCCTATTCCGGCGTCACCAACGTCCTGACCACGGCCGCGCCCGACCAGCCGCCGACGTTCACGGCGCCGGCGAGCACGAACCAGGCGGGGACGATCACCAACCTGTTGAGCTTCGTCGTGTCCGCCTCGACCGCGCCGGACGCGGACGACGTGACCCTGTGGGCGGAAGGCGTGCCCGCGTGGGCCACCTTCGCCACGGTGACCAACGCCGGGGGGGCGACCAACACCTTCAGCGGCACGCCGCCGGCGGGCAGCACGAACGTCGTGACCTTCTACGCCGGCGACAAGGACGGCACCAACTCCCGCGCGGTGCAGATCGTCGTCACCGGCGGCGCCGAGGTGCTGCTGCCGCCCGTCATCCTCGCCGCCAGCGGCGTGCAGGCCAACCAATTCGACGCGAACTGGCAGGCCTCAGCCGGCGCGACCGGCTACCGGCTGGATGTGGCGACGAACAACCAGTTCCGTCACACGGCGCGGCTGCCCAAGGTCTCGTCGTTGAGCCCGGGCGACCTGATGATGGTGACGGCGGACGCCGACGCCACGGAAGGCTTTGACGTCGTGCCGCTGGTGGATCTGGACGCCGGCACGGTGATCTACTTCACCGACAACGGCTGGAGCAACGGATGGCGCGCATCCGAAGGCACCGTCACCTATACCGCGCCGGGCGCGATCACGGCGGGCACGGTGCTCTCGTACCGGTCCGTGGATGAGAACGGGTTCGTCAAGTCGGGCAGCTTCGATCTGTCGGCCTCCGGCGACACCATTCTGGCCTACCAGGGCAGCGCGGGCAGCCCGCAGTTCCTGTACGGCATCGGGTGGGCGATCGCCTCGCCGTGGGTGACCGCGGGCACGGTGCTGACGGCGAACACCTCCGAGATGCCTTCGGGCTTGAGCACGGGGGCGTACACCATCGTGGCCTGCGGGACCTCGGACAACTACCAGTACAGCTCGGCCAACGGCACGAGCGGGACGAAGGCGGAACTGCTGCAGAAGACGGGGACGGCGGCGAACTGGGCCGGCAATGACACCACGGCCTACGCCAAGTTCACGCCGGACTTCACGGTGAGCAGTGGCGGCGGGGTCAACGACTACGTGCCGGGCTACGAGGACCGGGACGTTGTCAACGTGACGACCTACGGGGTCACGGGGCTGGCGGTGGACGTCATGTACTACTACCGCGTCCGGGCCTACAACCTGACGTCCAACAGCGTCAACTCGGCCGTGACCAACGTGCTGACCACGGCGGCCGGGGACATCCCGCCGACGTTTACGGCGCCGGCGAGCACGAACCAGGCGGGGACGATCACCAACCTGTTGAGCTTCGTCGTGTCCGCCTCGACCGCGCCGGACGCGGACGACGTGACCCTGTGGGCGGAGGGCGTCCCCGCGTGGGCGACGTTCGCCACGGTGACCAACGCCGGGGGGGTGACCAACACCTTCAGCGGCACGCCGCCGGCGGGCAGCACGAACGTCGTGACCTTCTACGCCGGCGACAAGGACGGCACCAATTCGCTCGCGGTGCAGGTCATCGTCACCGGCGGCGCCGAGGTGCTGCTGCCGCCGATCGTCCAGGCGGCCAGCAACGTCGATACCAACCAGTTCGACGCCAACTGGCTGGCCTCGGCCGGCGCGACCGGCTACCGGCTGGACGTGGCCACGAACAACCAGTTCCGCCACACGGCGCGCCTGCCCAAGGTCTCGTCGTTGAGCCCGGGCGACCTGATGATCGTGACGGTAGACGCCGATGATCCGGAAGGCTTTGACGTCGTGCCGCTGGTGGACCTGGACGCCGGCACCGTGATCTACTTCACCGACAACGGCTGGAGCAACGGGTGGCGGGCCTCCGAAGGCATCGTCACGTACACCGCGCCGGGCGCGGTCACGGCGGGGACCGTGTTGTCCTACCGCTCCGTGGATGAAAACGGGTTTGTGAAAACCGGCGCCTCCTTCGCCCTGGCGGCGGCCGGCGACACCATCCTGGCCTATCAGGGCAGCGCTGAAAGCCCGCAGTTCTTGTACGGCGCTGGCTGGGCGATCGCCTCGCCATGGGTTGCCGACGGCACGGCCCTCACAGCCAACAATTCCTGCATCCCGTCGAGCTTGAGCACCGGCGCGTTCACCATCGTGTCATGCGGCAGTTTCGACAATCAGCAATACAACTCGGCCAGCGGCACGACGGGCACGAAGTCGGCGCTGCTGCAGCTGGTAGCGAACGCGGCGAACTGGAGCGGCAGCGACGCCACGGCCTACGCCAAGTTCACACCGGACTTCACGGTGAGCAGCGGCGGCGGGGTCAACGACTACGTGCCCGGCTACGAGAACCGGGACGTCGCGAATGTGACGACGTACGGGGTCACGGGGCTGGCGGTGGACGTGATGTACTACTACCGCGTCCGGGCGTACAACGCGACGACCACCACCGCGAACTCGGCGACGACCAACGTGCTGACGGCGGCTCCGTCCGGGACGCCGCCGGTGCTGAACGCGATCGGAAACCAGTCCGTCGGGATCGGCAGCAACCTGCACTTCGCCGTGACGGCGACGGCGACCGAGGCGGACACCGTGACGCTGACGGCGAGCAACCTGCCGGCGGGCGCGTTCTTCTACCCGACCAATGAGCTGGCGTCGTTCGTCTGGGACGCCGCCTCGCCGACGGGCACCTACACGGTGACGTTTAACGCCGCGGACAACGACGGATCGGACGAGGAGACGATCACGATCACGGTCAACGGCTTGCCGGTCGAGGAGCCGGATATCACGGGCTTCGCGGTCCCGGCGGGCGCGACGGCGGCGGCGACCCTGACGTCGGTCAACGGGCAGAGTTACACGCTGGAGTACACGACCGACCTCGGGGCGAAACCGCCGGTCTGGACGCCGGCGGACACGAAGATCGGCGACGGCGGCGCGATCACACTGTCTGACCCGACGCCCGCGGACATGCTGCGGATCTACCGCATCGTGACGCCGTAAGTCGCCGCGAGGATCATGAAAACCCTGCCGGGCAGTCCCGGCAGGGTTTTTTTATGTTCGGTACCACCGCCGCAGCCACCAGGCGGCGGGCACGGCCATCGCGAGCAGGACAGGGAAGCAGAACAGGACCTGCGCCCACAGGATGCGCAAGCAGAACCCGGGGTGGACGAACAGGGTGATCCCGCCGAGCGCGCGCTCCATCTCGCCCAGCGCGCCGGGGCCCGCCTTCACGCCGATCCACATGTAGAAGGCGGTGGCCAGGGAGAGCGAGACCAGCATCCAGAGGGCCAGCACCACGGCGGCGAGGACATTTTGAATGGATTTCATGGGTTTGTTTCTCCCAGGATTTGAAAGATGAGATCCACGGCGGCGCGGCCGTCGAACGCGGACAGTACCCGTGTCCCGCCGGGCAGCGCACTGCTCCCGGCCAGCAGGCCGGCGGCGCCCCCGCTTTCCGCGACGACCACCACGGGCTTGCGGGCAGCCAGGAACTCGGCGGCCAGGGCCAGGGTCGGCATTCCGCCCTCGATGACCACGGCACCGCAGCAGGCCGCGGCCAGCACGGCGTGCCGGGCCGGTCCCAGGCCGGTAGGTAACACCACGTCCGCGACGGGATGCCCCTCCGGAACCCTGTCGCCGCCGGTCAGGGCCAGGGTCAGCCCGCCGGCCGCCCGCGCCCCGGCGAACGCCGCGCCGAACACGCCGCCGCATTCCCCGGCCACCGTGACGGCCCCATGCCGGGCGATGGCCTCCCCGGCCGCGCGGGCCGCCTCGATCAGGGCCGGCTTGTCGGTCGCTCCGCTGCCGATAATCGCCACGAGGATCCGTTTCACCGGGGATCCTTCCAGTTCCACCATTTCAGTTTTTCCGGGTCATGCCGCGAATGGCCCGCGAAGTAGACCGCGCAGCGGAAGACATAGAGGACACAGCGGTCCACGGGCGCGCCGGTCCGCCGGACGAGGGCGTCGTAGAGCCGCTGCGGGTCGCGGCCTTCCAGGTCGCGGACGCGGGTCACGCCCAGCGAGCGAAGGTCGGCCGCGATGCTCGGGCCGACGCCGGGAATCGCCTGCAGATCATCCTTCTTCATGCCGGGCTTCCTTCATGGCTTCGTACAGCCGGGTCACGGTTTCCCGCTCCTCGGGCTTCTTCAGCTTGAGCAGGGCCTCGCCGTGGATGCGCGCGGCCAGGTCCGGGTCGCGCATCCGGCGGACGGCGAGGTCGAGCAGGTCCACGTAGGGTTTTAACTCGTGCGGCCATTTCCGGATGATCTCGTGGTACTCGCGGATGGCCTCGGCATAGAGCCCTTTCTTCACGTGGGATTCCGGGATGCCGTAGACGGGCGGGGGCGGCTCGGCGCCGGTCGGCCAGAAGATCGCGGAGAAGGGCGCGGCCAGGATGCGCGCGATGGGGAACGCGATGACCCAGGCGCCGGCCAGCAGGACCCCGCACCCGACCAGGCCCGCGCCCGGATGGCCCCAGAAAAGCAGCTTGAAGCCGTACACAAAGCAGAAGACGGCCAATACCGCCCGGAACAGGAACCATAAAAGTATTTTCACGACCGGCCTACGCCTGGGCTCCATTCATAACACAACGGCACATGAAAAACACGTCCGGCGGATCGAGCGCGCGGGGAGCCCGATCCCATGCGAAGGATGAAGCCGGGCCTCCCTGCCCGCACAAAGGCGCTGCGGAATAACGTTTCTCGCGGCGGGGACATGGGATATTCTGTGAAGCAGGAGCGACTACCGCAGGGAGGGAGCCATGAATACTTGGTTCAAAAAGGCGCTTCTTGTCGCCGCGGCGGCGGTGGTTTCCGGTCCGGCCGAAGGCGCCACGTACATCGTCACCAACTCGGCGAACAGCGGGAACGGCACGCTGCGTGCGGCGATCAGCAATGCGAACCTCGGCGCCGGCACGGATCTCGTCGTATTCAACCTGCCGGCCGGCTCGCGGACGATCGCGGTGAGCACGGAGCTTCCCCGCATCACGGACCGGATCCGGATCACCGGCACGAACCACCTGGCGTCGGGCAGCGAGCCGCTGGTCACGCTGCGCGCGGCGTCGGCCGTGGTGACGAACGGGCTGTTCCTGGGGGCGATCGGCTGCACGGTCACAGCGATGCGGGTCCACGGCTTCGAGGCCGGCATCATGGTCACCTCGCCCTCCTGCGTGATCCAGCGCTCCTGGTTCATGAGCAACACCGATGCCGGGGTGTGCATCAAGGCGGGCGGCACCCAGATCATCGGCAATTACTTCGCCACGAACGATACCGGCATCCAGTTGGTGCAGGGCACGACCAACTCGGTGCTGGCCAATTATGTCGGGATCCATCCCCTGACCGGCGTCGCGGACGGCAACTGGCGCGGGATTTTCATCGCCTCGGACAAGAACTACATCGGGAGCCCGAGCGCCGACGATCGCAACATCATTTCGGGAAACCGGTTGCGGGGCATCGATATCTCGTGGATCAGCAGCAGCAACTCGATCCGGGGGAACTTCATCGGGACGGACGCCGCCGGGACCGGCGCGGTGGCCAACAGCGAAGGGATCCTCATAAACGGCAACGACAATTTTATCGGGGGAACAAAAGGCGCCTCGGGCAACCTGATCTCCGGCAACCGCTTTAACGGGATCACGATGGACGGGCTGGCGCAGTCGGTCAAGCGGAACCGGATCGAGGGCAACTACATCGGCACGGACGTCACGGGGAGCAATGCCATCCCCAACGACACCGGGATCTACATGGAGGAGATACTCTGCCAGTCCAACACGATCGGCGGCGCCCTGACCGCCGCGCGCAACATCATCTCCGGGAACACGAACGTCGGCATAAACCTTTATTATGCCCCGCAGAACACTATCAAGGGCAACTACATCGGCACGGACGTCTCCGGCCGTTATGCCCTGGGGAACGGAAGCCACGGGATCCATATCGAGCATGCCTGGGGCACGACGGTGGGCGGCACCAACGCCGGCGCGGGCAACGTCATCTCCGGCAACGGGCGGCACGGCATCTTCATCTTCGGCGAGCTGTCGGACGACACCGTGATCGAGCGGAATCACGTCGGGGTCACCGCGGCGGGCGGGCTGGCGATTTCCAACGGCTGGTCGGGCATCATGGTGTCCGGCGCGCCGCTTGTCACGATCGGCGGGATCGGCGCCGGCAACGTGGTCTCGGGCAACGGCCGGTACGGCATCTACATCACCAGCGCCAACGCCCATGATGTGACCGTGCAGGGCAACTGGATCGGCACCACGGCCTCCGGGCAGGGCGCGCTGGGCAACCGGTACGAGGGAGTCTACGTGGACGACGCGCCCTCGAACCGGATCGGCGGCGTCTCCGCGGCCGCCGGCAACGTGGTCAGCGGCAACGGGGCTGCCGGAATCCTCATCACGGGGGCACTCTCGGTCAGCAACGTGGTCCAGAGCAATTTCATCGGGACGGATGAAGACGGCGAAGATCCGCTGCCGAACGCGCGGGAGGGGCTCTGGCTGGATACCCTTTCGGGCTGCCGGGTCGGCGGGGACCTGCTCGTGGGCGGCGGGAACCTGATTTCCGCCAACGGGACCGATGGCATCCGATTGATCAACTGCACGGACTGCGTGCTGCTGGGCAACCGGATCGGCGCCCACGCCGAGGGCGCGGAGTTCGGCGGCAACACGGACGACGGCATCGTCATTACCGGGGCCTCCACGAACATCCTCATCGGCGGCGATGTCTGGACCGAGATCAACATCATCTCCTACAACGGCAGGAACGGCATCGTGCTGGGCAACAGCACCAACACCACCGGCATCCGGATCGACTACAACTGGATTTTCGACAACGGCGGCCTGGGCATCGACCTGGGCGCCGACGGCGTTACGCCCAACGATGGCGGGCCGGTGTACGGCGACGGCGACGACGGGCCCAACGGCCTCCAGAACTTCCCGGTCATCACCAACGTATTCGTGGACGGCGTCGACCTTCGCCTCCAGGGCTTCCTGCGCAGCGGCGTGTCCCAGACGTACAAGATCAACTTCTACGCCAACACGCAGTTCGATCCCTCCGGGTGCGGCGAGGGCCAGATCAGCCTGGGCAGCACCAACGTGCGGACCTCGCTGGACACCGCCCATTTCAACGCCACCGTGCCGGCGCCCGATCCCGTGCCCGACTACTACGCCGCGACGGCGACGCACATCGCCTCGGGCGACACCTCCGAGTTCTCGCACTTCGCCATGCTGGACAGCGACCGGGACGGGATGCCGGACGGCTGGGAAGCCCGCTACTTCGGCAGCGCTACGGGCGGCGATCCGGCCGGCCACGGCGACGATGACGGGATGCCCAACCTGGACGAGTTCTACGCGGACACCGACCCGACCGACGGAGAGAGCTTCCTGCGCATCGCGCGCGCCTCGACGGTGGACTACCCCACCCACCGCGTCACGGTGGTGACCTATCCCTCGTCGGCGTACCGGCAATACGCGGTCGAGCACTCCGACCTCCCCGGCCTGGTCACCAACGGGTGGGCCGCCGGCCTCGTAGGGTACGAGGCGGGCACGGGCGGCATCGCGACGAACCTGGACGCGCTGCCGCCGGGAACCACGGCCGCCGTGTTCCGGGTCCGCGGCATGCTGCCCTGACCGCCGTCTCGTTGTTGCATCGGGCTTCCGCCCTTTTTATAATGGCGGCCTACCCAGGAGGTCTGATCATGAACGCTCGCCTGCTCGCGTCGGTTGTGGTCCTTGCCTTGGTCTCCGCGCTGTGCTCCGCCCAGGTCCCCGCGGTAATGAACTATCAGGGGCGCCTGATCCAGGGCACGAATCTGTACAACGGACAGGTCGGCCTGTCGCTCCAGCTCTGGAGCGCGGCGACGGGCGGCCTGATGCTGGGCGAGGACTCGAACACGGTGACCGCCGTGGACGGGCTGTACGCCACGGTCCTCGGCGACGACATGCCCGCCGGGACGCTCGCGCAGATCCTGAACGACAACACGAACGTGTACGTGCGCGTGCTGGTCAACGGCGCGGCCCTGGCGCCGCGCGAGCGGCTGGCCTCGGCGGCGTACGCGGTGATCCCCGGCCTTAAGGGCGTCGGCAACGTCCAGGCGGGCGTCCACTCCGCCGTCGGCGGCGGCGAGACGAACGCCGTGTTCGGCGCCGCGTCGGTCATCGGCGGCGGCCGCGGGAACCTCGTCGACACCAACGCCCGGGAATCCGTCATCGGCGGCGGCGAACGGAACTGGATCGCGACGGAGGCGAGCTGGACCATGATCGGCGGCGGCCTGAACAACCGCATCGACACCCAGTCCTATTGCTCCGTGATCGGCGGCGGCGCGGGCAACTGCGTCACCACCCTGTGCGCCTACTCCGTGATCGGCGGCGGCTGGTCCAACAAAATCCACAACTACGCCGACTATGCCGCGATCCCGGGCGGCCGGGAGAACGAGGCCGGCGGCGATTTCGCGTTTGCCGCGGGCCGCCGGGCCAAGGCGAACCACCAGGGGTCGTTCGTCTGGGCCGACAGCGCGGGCGCGGATTTCCGCTCGACCGCCAGCAACCAGTTCCTCATCCGGGCCTCCGGCGGCGTGGCGATCGGCACGAACGTTTCCCTCGGCGCCCTGACGGTGGCGGGCGTCGTCAACGCCGAGTCGCTGGTCGGCGACGGCTCGGGCCTCATCATGCTCGACGGCCAGAACATCCAGGCCGGCTCGATCTCCAACGCGGCCCTGGGCGTGGGCAGCGTGCGGGGCACCAACCTCGCGGCCGCCAGCATCGGCCCTGACAAGATGACGGTGAAGTACTGGGAAATCAACGGCAACAACAACGTCACCGCCGGCGTGCATTTCGTCGGCACAACCACGACCAATCCCCTCGAGTTCCGGGTGTCCAACGCGCGGGTGATGCGCTTCGAGAACGCGGCCGTGGACAGCGATCCGAATGTCATCGGCGGCCATACGTACAACCTGGTGGCGCCGGGCCGGGTCGGGGCGACGATCGCGGGCGGCGGCGGGTTCCTGCAACACAACGAGGCGCTGGACAACTACTGCGCCATCGGCGGCGGCGCCGGCAACATCGCCGGGGACGACACGAGCAAGGAATACGCCACCGTCGCGGGCGGGGAGGACAACCGCGCCGAGGGCGGCTGGTCCACCATCCCGGGCGGGAGCGACAACCGCGCTTCCGGTTTCTACTCGTTCGCCGCCGGCCGCCGGGCCAAGGCGGTCGACGACGGCGCGTTCGTCTGGGCGGACGCCACGGACGCGGACTTCAGCTCGACCGCCAACAACCAGTTCATCGTCCGCGCCGCGGGCGGGGTGGGATTGAACGAGAGTGACCCGCGCCAGCAGTTGAGCGTCGGGAGCTGCCTCGACCTCTACTCCGGGGCCAGCAATGCGCCGTCGCAGCCCTCGATCCGGGGCTCCTCGCTGGGCAACCTATTCCTCAACGCCACGAACGACACCTACATCAACTACGACAGCGGCCATGACCTGATCGTCAACCTGGGCGGCGGCCGGGTGGGCATCGGGACCAGCAGCCCCGCGCACGCGCTGGGCGTGGCCGGCAACGGGGGCTTCTCAGGCGTCGTGTACGCGGACTCCTTCGTCGGCGACGGGTCCGGGCTGACGGACCTGGACGGCGGGAACATCATGGCGATGACCGTCACCACCGACCAGCTCGCCCAGGCCTACTGGCGGCTGGACGGCAACGCGAACGTGGCGGCCGGCACGCATTTCATCGGGACGGTCATCGGCGTGCCCCTCGACCTGTACGCCGGCAACACCCGTGTTCTTCGATTGGGCCTGAACCACAATGTATTAGGCGGCGACGAGGCGAATACCATCGGCGGCGGGGCGGTCGGCGGCACCATCGCCGGCGGCGGCAACGGGTCGTTCCCCAACCGCGTCGAGCTGAATTACGGCACGGTCGGAGGAGGGCAAGGCAACGCGGCGGAGGAGGTAGACGCCACCGTCGGGGGCGGAAAATCCAACACGGCCGCCGGGCCGGCCACTTTCGTCGGGGGCGGCCGGAACAACACGGCCTCGGGCACCAACAGCGTCATCGCCGGCGGGAACAACAACTCGGCGGCGGGCGCGGTTTCGTTCATCGGCGGCGGCACGAACAACTCGGTCGCGGGCGCGTACGCCACCCTCGGCGGCGGGCGCGGCAACCGCATCGGCAACGAGGGGGACTACGGGGTGATCGCCGGCGGGATCAGCAATTACCTCGACAGCATGGAGGCCACGATCGGCGGCGGACGCGGCAACCTCGCCGCGGACCTCGCTACGGTGGGCGGTGGCGAATCCAACAAGGTGCACGGCCGCGGGGCCGTCATCGCGGGAGGCGCGCGCAACTCGATCGATGCCCTGTCCCCCTACGCCGCGGTGGGCGGCGGCCGGTACCACACGGTGGAATACTACGCGACCAACGCGGTGATCGGGGGCGGCGAGGAGAACACGATCACCACCGCAACCCGGGGGACGATCGGCGGCGGCTGGCGTAACCGGATCGACCACGGGGATTACGCCTTCATCGGCGGGGGAACCAGCAACATGACCGCCGGCGCCCACTCGGCGATCGGCGGCGGCATCGGGAACGCCATCACCATCAACGCCCCGCAGGCGGCCATCGCGGGCGGCTATGGAAACTCGGTAAACGCCAACGCCGGCTTCATCGGCGGCGGCTCGAACAACGAGGTCCACGTCCGCAGTTCCAGCGTCGTCGGCGGCGAAAACAACATGGCCAGCGGCGAGGTGGCCGTCGTCTGCGGCGGCCTCCAGAACGATGTCCGCGGCTTCGGGGCCTTCATCGGCGCCGGGCAGGACAACAGCGCGACCGGCGACCTGGCCGTGGTCTGTGGCGGCATGGACAACGACGCGAACGGCAGGTACGCCGTCGTGCCAGGCGGCCGTTACAATGTCGCGACCGGCAACAAAAGCCTGGCGGCCGGCTACCGGTCGAAGGCCGGTCACGAAGGCGCGTTCCTCTGGGGGGATTCCACCGAAGCCGACCTCGTGAGCACGGCGGCGGACCAGTTCATGGTCCGCGCCAGGGGCGGCACGATCTTCTACACCGACGCCGCCATGAGCGCCGGGGTGGAACTCACGGCCGGCGCCGGGAGCTGGACCACCTTGAGCGACCGCAACGCCAAGGAGGATTTCCGCGCGGTGGACGCACGGGAAATCCTGGACCGGCTGGCGGAGTTGCCCATCGCCACCTGGAAATACAAGGCGCAGGACGCGGCGATCCGCCACATCGGGCCGGTCGCGCAGGATTTCCGCGCGGCATTCGGCGTGGGCGAGAAACCGACGGGCATCACGACGGTGGACGCGGACGGCGTGGCGCTCGCCGCCATCCAGGGCCTGTACGAGGTGGTGAAGGAGGAGAACGCCCGGCTGCGCAGCGAGAACGACGAACTGCGCCAGCGCCTTTCGGCCATCGAACAGAAGCTGGGATTCGAACCGTAACTGTTCCGCGGCAAGGGGATGGAGGAATGTTGTCCGAGGCGAGACAAGCCTTCGCCCGGGAGCGACTTACTCCAAGGAGGGCATTATGAAAGCTGGTTGCTGGATTGCTGTTTTGTGCTTCAGCCTTGGCCTGCCGCGCCTTGCCGCCGCCACCACGTACACCGTCACCAAGACCGCCGACAGCGGCGACGCCACGCTGCGCTGGGCGATCGAGGCCGCGAACACCAACCCCGGCCCCGACACGATCGCCTTTTCCATCGCGGCGGCGCCCTACCGGATCAGGCCGGCCAGCGCCCTGCCGGGCATCTTCGGCGGGGGAGGGCCTGTCACGCTGGACGGGACCACGCAACCCGGCTACGCCGGCGTCCCCCTGGTCACGCTGCACGGGGGTACCGCGGGCGGCGAGGGGCTGTACGTGATGAATTCCACCTCGGTCGTCATCAAGGCCCTGGTCATCACCGCCTGGGCCACCGGCGTGAAGATGCAGGACTGCGTGTCCAACCGGGTGGAAAATTGCCACATCTGGACCAACACCTTCGACGGCATCTACATGCAGCGAACAAGCTGGTCCGTGGTCGGCGGCTCCACGAACCGGGGCAACCTCGTCGCCTCCAACGGGGCGGCCGGCGCCTTCATTCTCGATAACTCCAGGGGCAACCTCGTCAGCGGCAACCGGATCGGAACCGACGGCCTCGCGGCACTGCCGAACGAAAGGGGCATTTACCTTGCGGATGTGGACGGCACCGTGATCGGGGGCGCGGCGGCATCAAACCGCAACGTCATCAGCGCCAGCATCAATGACGGGATCCTGCTGTCGTCCTGGGCCAGCAACACGACGATATCCGGCAACTACATCGGCACGGACCAGACCGGCACCAACGCCATGGGAAACCGCTCGGGCGTGACGGTATCGGGCTCGCGGAACAGCATCGGGGGGGCCTCGGCCGGCGCGCGCAACATCATCTCCGGCAACAGCTCGCGCGGGGTGGACCTCTCCACGGCCGACGCCCATGACAACACGGTCCGGGGCAACTGGATCGGGTTGGGCGCCGGGGGGCAGCCCTGTCCCAACCTGTATGGCGTGTTCGTCTCGGGAGGCGCCTCCACGAATACCATCGGGGGATCGGCCGCCGGCGAGCGCAACGTAATCTCGGGCAATACCGGCGACGGCGTGTACCTGGACGGGGCCACGACCACCAACAACACGGTCAGCGGCAATTACATCGGCACCGGCACGTCCGGACTGACCCGCGCGGGCAATGCCATGGACGGCGTCGCGCTGCGGGCGCCTCGCAACCGGATCGGTGGGAGCGCGGCGGGAGAGGGAAACCTGATCTCCGGCAACGGCGGGCACGGCATCTCCCTGGCGAACGCCAACAGCCGCGGAAATATCATCCGGGGCAATTGGATCGGCGTGAACGCGACGGGGAACTCGGCCATCAACAACGACCACGACGGCATTTTCATTATTGATGTGGCCGACACCCTGATCGGCGGCGCGGGCGGGGCCATGAACGTCATTTCGGCCAACGGGGAAAATGGCATCTTTCTGTCGGGCTCGGGCTGCGCCAATACGGTCATCGCCGGGAACCGGATCGGGCTGGCCGCCCTGTTTTTCGCGGACCTCGGCAACGGCGGGGCCGGCGTGCTCATGGACGCCGCGCCGAGCAACAGCGTGGGCACGGGACTGCCCGGCGAGGCCAATGTCATCGCCAACAACGACGGCGACGGCATCAGGGTGCGGGACAGCGCCGCGATTCGCAACCGTTTCATCGAGAACAGCCTCTACAACAACGGCGGGCTCGGGATCAACCTGGGCACCGACGGCGTGACGACAAATGATCCCCTGGACGGCGACACGGGGCCCAACCAGTACCAGAACTACCCGGTCCTCACCCTGGCCTCCAATGCCGGCGCCACCATGGCGATCGGCGGCTATTTGAGCAGCACGCCGAGCACGCAATACACGATCGAGTTCTTCGGCAACAGCGATTGCGACCCCACGGGGCACGGCGAGGGCGAGGTGTACCTGGGCAACCAGTTCGTGATCACCGATGCCGCGGGCCACGCCGGGTTCACCAACAGCCTGCTCGCCAAGCCCACCCCGCCGCCCAGCTTCGTCACCGCCACCGCGCGCGACATCATGAGGTTTGAGACCTCGGAGTTCTCGCGCTATCTCATGGTGGACTCCGACGGCGACGGCATGGCGGACGGCTGGGAGTATTCCAACTTCGGATCGGTCACGGGCGGCGATCCCGCCGGCCACAGCGACGACGACGGCGTGCCGAATCTCGACGAGTTCGTTGCGGGTACCGAGCCGTTCAAGGCTTTTGATTACCCGCGCATGTCGAGCATATCGGTCAGCGGCGCCACGGTCTTTGTTTCAGCCCCCACGTCGCCCTCTCGCGTGTACACACTGGAATTCAACCAGTGGGTCGACGTCGGCAGCTGGGGCGCGTCCCTGCCCGCCCGACTGGGCACGGGGGAGCCCATCTCGTGGGGCTGGCCGGTGGGGGTTACGACCATGTATTACCGCTGCACGGTGGCGCTGCCCTGACGGCGGGGCGGCCTGACGGATGGTGGCGCCAATCATGGCACGCTTCGGTCCGACGAGCAGTCAAACGCTTTAAGCGCCTGCCCGAGCTGCAAGGCGGCCGATCCGAGAATCCAGGCTTTTGCGTCCGTTCCTTTCGCGCCTGAAATGGCCCGTATTAGCTTGTGACGCCCCACCCCGAAGAGTATACGTCATACCCTAGAAAGGAGCGTAGAAAATGCGCATCGCATTGGCGTTGGTTGTCGGTTTGTTCGTGTGCGGGATGGTCATGGCCCAGGAAGTCGCGGCTCCGGTGGCGGCGGCGGAACAGGCTGTGACAAAAGCCGCGGCGGCGACGGAGACCGCGGCGGAACAGGTGACGGCGGCGGCGGAGACCGCGGTCGAGACGGTCGCCTCGACGGTCGAAAGCGCCCAGGTCATAACCCTCAAGGGCCGGGTCAGCGTGGTGAAGGAAGCCGATGGTTCCGTCCGGGCCATCTACATCAACCCGGAAGCCGGCCATGGCTACAAGGTGGACCTGAAGAACGGCGAGGGCATGACCCTGGCCGACAAGCACGGGAAGGTCGTGGAGGTCACGGGCGCGGACGTGAACATGCTCTTCCAAGTCAAGACCATCACGGTCGTCGAGTAACTCTTCCGCGGTCTGTTGGATGTGAAAAACCGCGCCGGGAATCCCGGCGCGGTTTTTTCTTCCATGAGGGACCGGTTCAGCGGGCCCGGAAACTGCTGATGATCTCGACCAGCATGTCCTGGCTGTCGGTGAAGGCCTCCTGCGCGCCCAGCGCCTGCACAATATAGGCCTTCTCGCCGCTCCGGCAGATCATGACGGTCGCGAGGATCGCTTCCCCCTCCATGTCCCCGGACGCCCCGACGATCGCGGAGGGCAGGCCCGCAAGGTCCATCTTCTCGACCGCGCCTTCGCGCTTCATGCCCAGGCCCTCCAGGTAGGTCTTCAGCAGGGCCGAAGCCTCCATGTCCTGGGCATCCATGATCCCGATGTTCACAACAAGGTCCCCGTCCCCGTTGGACGCCGTGAACAGGGGATCGCCCGCCGAGTCCTCCTCCACTTCCGTCTCCCAGTCGCCGGGGAGATCGATGCTCGCGCCCAGCTCCTTTACCTTGACCGTCTCCAGCTCGTAGTCGGCCTCGGCGTCCTCTCCTTCCGGTTCCGCCTCCGCCTCCTCCTCGACCGCCTCCCCATCGCCCGAAGATTCCTCGTCCGCGACGGACGGCGCGGGGCGCTGGGCATGCGCGGCCGGGACCGCGGCCGGCGCGGAATCCGCCGCCGCCTCGCGGATCGGCATCACGCCGAGCTGGCGCGCCGTGGCGATGTCGATGAGGGTGTAGTCCGTGGCGTCGCCTTCCTCGGGCTCCTCTTCGCCCGAGATGTACGGCAGGGCCTCCTCGAACTGCTGCTGGGCGGTCGCCACGGCGTCCTCGAACGAGGAATCGCCGAGCATGGTGGTTTCGATGCAAAGGGCGTCCTCCTGGTTCTCGTCGAGGAAGACGCCGACAAACATGTGGCCCGGCACGAGGACGAGGAACGGGTCCATCTCCAGCTTGCGCAGGATGGACGCGAACAACACGCTGCCCTCGACGCAGTTGGCCTGGCTGCCCCGGACCTGGTCGCCGATGAGCCGGATGTGCTGCGCGCCGACGGTCGCGGATTCGCCCGAGCCCCGGGTGATGTTGCTGTACTTGAAGCCGCGGTCCTGGATGGCGCGGTAGACGGCCTTGATCTCCTTCTTCACTTCCGACGCCTCTTTCTGGTAACCCGCGAAGGAGTCCACGTAGCCGGCGTCCAGGGCCTCGGCCAGGATCTGGTCCACGACCGGGTGGTTTTCATTCACGTAGGCCGCGATCAGCCACGAGGTGTCCGTGACTTCCTCCTCGTCGTCCGCAAAGGCCAGGATGCAATCGTTGATGGAGCGGACGGGCACGCGCTTGCTTTTCTCAGGCAGGAGTTGCCCGTTGACCGTGACCTTCGCGGTCACGACCTCCGGGAAGGGCTGGCGGACGGCCAGCAGCGCGTCGTAATCGAATTTCAGGACGGGGCAGACGAGATACGTCTCGCCCTTCTTCTCCAGGACGCCCTCCCAGACGCTGGGCTGGATCAGTTTGCCGCTGGACATCTCGACGCGGACCGGGGTCCGGGCCGCCGGCGCGACGATGTTCACCCCGATCAGGCCCCAGGGATCGCCCAGCATCGTTGGGTCGGGTTCCTCTTCCTCGTCCTCGACCATCGTGGACGTGGCGATGATCAGCGAGGGGTAGATGCTGTTGTCGATGCCGACCTCGATATCCCACTCCGGCTCCGCCGCCCCGGCGGGAAGGACCAGGGCCAGGGCAAGAAGCAGGGCGCACAGCGCACGATTCATGGTTTTCTCCTCGATATTTCGGCCCGTGCCATTTTCCGAATTTCCGCGCGTCGAAAACAGCCGGCGACGTGGTCGTTGACCAGGCCGACCGCCTGCATGAACGCATAACATATCGTGGCGCCCACGAAATGGAAACCGCGCTTTTTCAGATCCCGGCTCATGGCGTCCGATATGACGCTGCGGGCCGGCACTTCATTCAATCCGGCCCATTGGCTCTGAACCGGCCGCCCACAAACCTCGACAGGTAGGCGTCGAACGAGCCGAACTCCTCCCGGATGGCGAGAACACCGCGCGCTTTCCGGATGGCCGCCTCGATCTTCAGGCGGTTGCGCACGATGCCCGGGTCGGCCAGCAGGCGCCGGACGTCGCGCACCGTTGGATCACGGGCTCGCGCCTCCCGCCCTGCCGCCGGCCTCGAGCAGGACTACTCCGCGCTCGTCCAGCCGAACGGACAGCCCCGAGACCTCGGCGACGAGCGCCAGGGCGTCGTACAGCGACACCCGCCGCAGGCTCAACGTGACGGTGCGCGGCGCCGCCTCGCCGGCGGCCGGTTCCGGCGGCAGGACGATATTGACGCCCGTCCCCTCGGGATCGCCGGCAACGCTCGCGTCCACGAGGAACTGCACGACGTCCGGCAGGGCGGCGTTCCGGAACTCGATGGAGGGGAGTGTGATCTGCTCCATCTTCTGCTTGAGCGCGTCGGCTTTCGTATCGAGCCGCCGGAGCGTGAGGGGCCGGCCGTAGACCTCGAGGATGGCGCCATCCTCGTAGACAAACGGCCCGTACTCCGCGCCGACTTCCGGATCGGACAACATGAATCGCTCCTCCGCGCGGGCGGCGGCGGCAAGCATCAGCAGAACAGCGAGGCCTTTTTTCATGGCTTTTCTCCCGGACGGCCCGCTTCGGGCGGGGCCCCGTTCTTCAACAGCGAATCCAGGTTCTCGAAAGGGCTGAACGTGCCCGGGGCCGCCCCTTCGCCGCCGGCCTGGGCCCCGAGGCCGGCCATGAGGTTGCCCTCATGCTCGTGGTCGTGGCAGTAGAGGCACAACAATTCCCAGTTGCTTCCGTCGGGCGGGTTGTTGTCGTGGTTGTGGTCGCGGTGATGAACGGTCAGTTCGCGCAGGCGGCGCCCCTCGAAGGCCCGTCCGCAGCGGGCGCAGACGTGGGGGAACAGCTTCAGGGCGCGCTCGCGGTAGCCCTGCTGGCGGAGGGCGACGTCCCGATGCAGTTCCGCCAAGACCCGCTCCCGCGCCGCGGCATCCATCGGCCTGGACGGCCTCTTCACTCGCCCGCCTCCGGGCCCGCCGCGGCATGGAGGGGGAACCGGCGGCGCAGATCGTCCGGAACAGTCCGTGGCCGGCCGGTGGCCGCGTCCACGAAAACCCAGTCCGTCTCCCCGCGCGCCAGGAGCAGCCCGTCGGACGCCCGCTCGAAACGGTAGCGCCGGAGCGAGCGCACGCGCCGGAAATCGGCCACCCAGGTGGCGACGCGAATCCGGTCGCCCTCGAAGGCCGGGGCCAGATACTCGACCCGGTGCGCGCGCACGACCCACCGGCCGCCCGCCTCGCTCATGGCCCGCGTGCCCCCGACCGCGTCGGAATGATGCACGGCCATGTCCTGCATCCACTGGACATACACGACGTTGTTCACGTGGCCGTTGACGTCGACGGCCTGCGGGGGAACCGGGAATTCCTCGCAGTAGACGGGCCCGCCGGGATCGGGAAGCCTGCTCATTTCGGCGGCAGGCCCTCCGTGTGCCGGGGCAGGCTATCGCCGATCTCGTGCCATGGGGCTTTTTCGCCGACCCAGATATGGACTTCGGGCCGCACCCCGGGGTCGCCGTCGATCGTCCCCGCCCGAATCAGGATCATGCCCGGCCGCTGCGCCGCGCGCGCGAAGACATGCGAGCCGCACGTCCGGCAGAAGCATCGGAACTTCCCGGGCGAGGATTCATAGGGAACCACGCGATCCTCCCCCGCGACCACGCGGAACCCGCCGGCCTCCACCGCCAGCACCGAGCTGAACGCGGAGCCGGAAGATTTGCGGCAGTCCGGGCAGTGGCAGTTCACGAAACGCAGCACGCGCCCGTCGCTCTCGTAACGCACGGCCCCGCAATGACAGCCGCCCTTGATCATGATGACTTCCTTTCCTTCCGGTCGCGGCGACAAGACTATACGGCCTGCTCGCCGCCGCCTCAATCCCAGGCGTCCGGGCTACTCGGCCGGCGGCGGGTCCGCCGGCGTCCGCGTCATGTCCCGGATCGCGCGGCCGGTCTCGAAGCCGTCCGGTTGCCAGTCGGGCTCGTACGCGCCCTCCGCCAACAGCGTTCCCGTCCGGCCGGCCCGGGCGGCGGCCAGCAGGAAGCGGTAGAGGGGATCAAAATCCGGATGCGCGTCGTTGCCCCACTTGGCCACCGCGCGGCGACGCGCGCCCGTCCGGATAAAGATCGCTGGCCGGGATTCGTCGGGCACGCCCTGGCGATCCGCGGTTTGGAGCGTGAAGAAGCCGTGCCCATCCACGAGCGCGGCCAGTTCCGCCTGCTGTTCCGCGGAAAGGGCGAAGGCATACCGGGATTCCTGCAGCCCTCGGCCGCCCGCCTTGGGCGGTCCGACGAGGCGGCAAACGGCCCGGCCGTCCTTCGCAATCCACAGATCGACTCCGCCCCAGAGGCCCTGGACGTCCAGCAGGACCACCTGGTCCGGGGCGACCGGCGCCGGCGTCTCTCCGACGGCCCCGTAGCCGAGCGCCGCCAGCAGCATGACCGGGAATAGGGCCTTTCTCATGGGATCGCTCCTTTTATTCTGGTCTTCCGGCCGGCGGCGGGAGGTCAATCCAGTAGCGTCGCAGCCGCCGCCCGCTTTCCGGGTCCACGCTCTCCCCGTCGCAGCGCCCACCGCAGGCCTCGACGACCCGGAGCGAGGGCGCATTGTCCGTCGCCACCGTCAGCAACGCCTTCCGTTCGCCCCGTTTCGCCAATTCGGCCAGCGCCATGCGCAAGGCCGCCCGGGCATGCCCGCGCCCGCGCCGGTCGCGCCGCACGTAGAACCCGATGTGTCCGCCGTGCGCTCGCAACCGGTCGTTCAGGCTGTGACGCATCCGCACCATGCCCACGGCCACGCCGTCGTCGTCGATCATCCAGAAAACCGTCTGGGGCGCCAGCCCGGGTCGCAGCCGGGCCGGATCCGGGCCCTCCACGCATCGCTGCAGGTACTCTTCGAGGCCCATCTCTCCCGAGGGCACGGGGGTGCCCATGAATCCGTTTTCGCCGTCCCCGAGGTCCCGGAGCAATTCCAGAAGGCCGGGGGGCGCCCGCCCCGACGCCGCTTCGAGTTTCATGATAACACCCCGCCCTCCGCACCCCGGCCGGCGTTCGCCGGCAACACCAGCGTAGTATACCGGACATGCCGGCGCGCGTTCAGACGATCTCTGAACATGTCTTCCCCGCCCGGGCAGGGCATGTAGGATGAATGACCGGGGAGCGCCCCTTGGGCCTGCTGACCAACATTTCGGAACGGGCGGCCGTTCAAGCCGTTATCCGCGCCGGCTGGCGACTGGGAAAAAAGGTGGGCCGCCACGCCATCCTGGCCCACGACCGGCGCCCGCGTTCTCCGCGAGGGCATGGCAAGGAGAGGGACGGCTGTCCTGCAGACGACTCCCACCGCTTACGCCAGAGAGGCTCCCGCCCGCCGGATCGGTCAGTTCCTGGGCAGCCCCTCCCGGTGCTGCGGGAGCGAGTCGCTGATCTCGTGCCAGGGCGCTTTCGCGCTGGTCCAGATGTGGCACTGCGGCCGCATCGGCGGATCGTCATCGAGAGAGCCCGCGCGCACGAAGACCAGGCCCGGACGCTGCTCCGCGCGGGAAAAGAGGTGGCACCCGCAATGCCGGCAAAAAAAGCGCCGCTTGCCCGGGGAGGACTGGAACGGAACGAGCTGCTCTTCGCCGGACGCGACCTCGAATCCCTGGGTTTCCGTGACCAGGACCGAGGCAAACGCCGATCCGGTGAATTTCCGGCAATCGGGGCAATGACAATTCGCGAACAGGAGCAGCCGGCCGCGAACCTCGTACCGGACGGCCCCGCAATAACATCCGCCCTTGATCATTTCCGCGCCTCCTGCTCCGTCCCGTCCCGGCTCACGTCGGCCGGCAGCAGCCATGTCGCCAGGGAGAACGCAATAACTCGGCGTGGAGCCATCAGCATCATGATGTCGCCCTCTCTTTCCCGGGTGAACGGCGTTACGATCCGGCCGCGCCCCGGCGCTCATCAGCCGCCGGGCCGGGCTCAGCACACCCACGGACGCTGCGTTGCAGGCAAGGCCCCTTGCCGCGGTGACGGCGAACCGGCCCTTGGAGAATATAGAGTTGCACAGGGAGGGTGTAAATGCCGAGGAGCCGCCGGATACGTTTTGCCCGCGTCACACGGGCAAGCGGACGTTTTGGCCGCCTCGGGCAAAACGCCCGCTCCTCCCGACGGTTCGCAGAGTATACTTGCTCCGTCTCCGCATATGCCGGCTGGTACCGTCCGAAGTTCGCGGCCCTTCCGGCGTGCATGCGGGATATGGAAGCGATCTCATGGATTGAGACCCCTTGCGCATCGGAACCCCCACTCGTAATTCTCATTCACAGGGCCGTTGTAGTACCGGCCGGCACAACCGGCGTATCCCGAGCTGTAGCCCCATGCCCCGCCCCTCATGACTCGAGATGCGCCGCAATCTGGGCCGCGTGGATCCGAGGGGGGTGAATTGCTGTAGTAGTTCAGATCGAGCCAGTCCCAGCACCACTCGCACACATTCCCTGACAGGTCGTATATCCCATAGCCATTCGGGTCAAAGGATCCCACGGGACTTGTGTACGGAGTACCCCCGGTGGCATACGTTGGATGGTATCCACTGCTCAGATCGTAACCCACGCCCGTATATCCCCAGTAGTTCGCCTTGGCATGCGAAATCCTGTTCGTGTAGTCAGTCCAGGGGAATCGCGTGTACGCGGCTCCGTCGCGCGCCGCTCTTTCCCACTCAGCCTCGGTGGGCAGACGATATCCATTGGCCGACCAGTTGCAGACCACGTTGCTGTTGTTGCCGGTCTTGTAGGTCATGCCATTTGTCGTGTAGCACGGTGTCAAACTGGCCAGTTCGCTGCGCGCGTTGCACCACTTCACAGCATCGTACCAGTTCACTGTGTGAACGGGGTGATTCGTGCCCTTGCCCGAGCCTGAATTCTCAAATGCATAGCCTTGTGTGAGAGCCCACGTTCTGACTTCATCCCACAGCGCCTTGGTTACCTCGTACTTCTCGATGCAAAAAGGGCTTATGCCGACGCCGTGTTGCGGTAGTTGCCCCTCTCCCGCTTCGTCCTTGGAGAAGATTGGTCGCGTAGCCCATCACGAAGGTTCCGGCTGGAATCAGGACCATTCCTTCGGGTGGCGGGGGGGTAGTTTGTCGCCTCGATTCGGAAGAAGCATGAGGCGTTCTGAAGGCCCACGGTTACAACCCGCGTTTCGTCCCCCTGGGCAGCAAAGCGCGCCACACCGGGTGGTGATGACGTGCGCCAAGTGGTCTCTCCAAGATTGGTGGTCCAGTTCACTTGATACATCCACGCATCCGCAACCTCATCGAAGGATATCCTCCCCTCGACATCGAACGCCTTGATGGCGATGTCCTCAGCAAACACGGCAATCGAGCCGATCAATGCCATGACGACGGCCAAGGCTAGAGTTCTCATGCGCGCCCCCCCCTCCTCCATGTTTCCTTTGTGCGAACGGCGCAACTCACCCTTGAGGAGACCGCGCAGCGGGCTCCGAATAGGGTGGAGTTGCTGGTTCGCTGTCCTTCTTGTCTTCCCATTTAAAGATGAGCCTTGCGATCAAATCAACAAGAAGAACTCCCGCTAGCGGCAAGTAGGTCATGACGGCGAAGGTGGTGAACACCTCGGTGATGTCGCCGCCACCACCCGGACACTTCCCACTTGTCTGGAGATTCATGCCGGTTGTCGCGAAGACCAGACTGATGGCAATTGCCGTCCGCAACAGTCGGTAGAGTCCGGCTTTCCACAAGGCTCGTCCGCCCCTCCCCGAGACACCTACAGCAACTGCACCAAAGGCAAGCGTGACTGCCAGAATCATGAGGACGTCGAAGGTGCACCCAAGAACCATGCCGATGGCGGCCGTTATCCCGGCACGCAACAGTTTCTTCGACCAGCGGCCTTCAAACAGCGTTGCAGCCAGGGCGCACGCGGCAGCGTAAACGGCCGGGGCCATGGCATAGCCGCCGAGATACTGAAAGGTGGAATACTCGTGTATGGCAAAGAGTGGGAGCGGAAGCAGGAGTGCCGATCCTATCCATGTCAGCGCCTTCCTCACTGTCATCTCTTCAGCGAACGCTAGCCATGTGCCGACTTTCAACGCGCCCCGCGTTGATAGTTAGGCACCATGGCCTTGACTCTCATCTAAGCCCTGAATGGGGTCCTTGTTAAAATGGCTCCTGGGCGCGGACGGTCTCGTCCCGGCATAGCCTAAGGCGAAGCCGGATCCGCGCCCGGGACCTC
>JAKLGK010000004.1 GCA_022710725.1 Verrucomicrobiota bacterium | reverse complement strand
CTCCTTCAGCTGCCCGCTCGGCGCCGTCCCCACCTGGTTGGACGCCGTGCTGCCCGCGCCCTCGTCGAACGTCCACCGGCTCGCCAGGCTGTACTCCGTCCCCCCGCTCGACAGCGGGTCGAAGCTGCGCTGCAGTTCCCATCCGTCCGGCAGCCCGTCGGAGTCCGTGTCCGCCCTCAAGGGGTCCGTCTGGTAGGGCATCAGCTCCTGGTCGTCGTTCAGCCCGTCGGAGTCCGTGTCCGCCAGGTTCGGATGCGTCCCGTGGCCGTACTCCTGCAGGTTCGTCAGATGGTCGCCGTCGGGATCGTTGGCGGCATCGTCCACGAACGGATCCAGGCCGCGGTCCAGCTCCCAGGCGTCGGGCAGGGTGTCGTCGTCCGTATCCGCCTTCAGCGGGTTCGTATGGTGGATCGCCGCCTCCTGATAGTCCGACAGCCCGTCGTCGTCCGTGTCCGCGTCCCGCGGGTCGGTCCCCGCCTGGTACTCCTGCAGGTTCGTCAACCCGTCGGAGTCCGCGTCCGTCGAGCCGTTGGCCACCAGCGGATTGAAGTACTGGTTCACTTCCCACCCGTCCGGCATCCCGTCGGCATCCGTGTCCGCCTGCTGCGGCTCCGTCCCGCGCCCGTATTCCTGCAGGTTGGTCAGCCCGTCGCTGTCCGGGTCGTCCGCCGCGTCGTGTGCGTTCGCATTCGTCCCGTGCCCGATTTCCCAGCCGTCCGGCAGCCCGTCGCTGTCCGTGTCCGCTTGCAGCGGGTTCGTCAGGTGCACCGTCAGCTCATCGCCGTCCGACAGCCCGTCGTCGTCCGTGTCCGCGTCCCGCGGATCGGTCCCCGCCTGGTACTCCTGCAGGTTCGTCAACCCGTCGGTGTCCGGGTCCAGGCTCGGGTCGTTCGAGAGGGGATTCTGCTGGTTCGCCAGCTCCCAGTCGTCCGGCATCCCGTCGCCGTCGCTGTCCGCCTGCAGCGGATCGGTTCCGTGCGTCCGCAGCTCCTCGTAGTCCGTCAGGTGGTCCCCGTCGCTGTCCGCCGCGCGGGGGTCGGTCCCGGCCTCGTACTCCTCCCCGTTGGTCAGCCCGTCGCCGTCCGCGTCGCCGATCCAGTCGTTGACCTGCCCCAGTTCGTTCGAGCCCAGCGCCGCCCGGTAGATCCGCACGTCGTCGATCCGGCCTTTCCAGTACGCGTCCGCCGCGTTCGCGTGCCCGCCGCCGATCCGCAGCTCCAGGTTCCCCGCCGGGTGGAACGCCGCCGCGAACGAGTCCTTCTGCGCCCCGTCCACGAACAGCCGCGCCCGCGTCCCGTCGTGCGTCAGCGCCACGTTCACCCAGCGCCCGTCCATCGAGGGGCTCCAGTTGTTCAGCGCCAGCCCGTACGTCGTCACGTTGCTGTTGCCCACGAACCCGATCAGGCTGTTCGCCGCCTGCTGGTATTGCAGGATGAAGCCCGGCCACATGAACCCCGTGATGAACTTCCCGTCCGAGATCACCGTCGGATAGGGATTCGTGCCGCCCGCGTCCCGCCATACCGTCGCCATCACCGTGAACGGCGCCCCCGTCACGATCAGCCCGTCCGCCTGGCTGACCGACACGTAGTCGTTGATCCCGTCAAACCACAGCGCCTTGCCGCCGAGGCCGTCCACCCAGTTGCTGGCGACCATGTAGCGCAGCACACCCGTCCATGGCGTGGCCAGGGTCTTGAACCGGACGGACCCGCCGCTGCCCTCGTCGAGGGTCCAGCGTACGGCCAGGCCCTGCGCGATGCCGCCGTCCGACAGCGGGTTGAACTCGTGCTCTTCCTCCCAGCCGTCCGTCAGGCCGTCGGAGTCCGTGTCGCGATTATGGGGATCCGTATTCGCCTCGTACTCGCCGAGGTTGTCCAGTTCGTCATCGTCGGGATCATCCTCGGCGTCATCCGCGAGGGGATTCAGGTTGTGGTTCGCCTCCCAGCCGTCGGGCATGGTGTCGCCGTCCGTGTCGGGATTTCCCGGGTCGGTGCCGAGCGTCTTCTCCCGCAGCGCCGTCAGGTTGTCCCCGTCGGCGTCCGCGCCGGCGTCGTCGGGGTTGAGCGGGTCCAGCAAGGCGGCGTGGCTCAATTCGTAGAGATCGTCCAGGCCGTCGCTGTCGCTGTCCAGCGGCGTCGACCGGGCTATCTCGTCCACGCGCACGAACAGGAGGGGGAGCGTCGGCAGTTCCACGGAGATGCTCTGGGCGGTGTTGCTTCCCAGCGCGATCTCAATCACCGGCCACGCCAGGCCGGTGAGTGACGTGGACATCATGGCGCGATAGTAGGAATCGGTCCGGGCCGGGAAGCCGACCTCGAACTGCTGGTCGCGCAGCAGAAACGACGTGAGATCCAGGTCGGAGGAACGGCTCGGGCCCGCGTGGCAGAGCAGGACGCAGAGCGCCCATCGGCTAAGCCTGAATGGCGGCTTTCGCTTTGGCCTCCGTCCTGACTTGCAATGAATCATCGAGGGTCCATCCCCTGCGCCAGCCTCGCCCCTACCATTTTACAAGCATTTTCCAAGCCACTGGCCTTTGTGATACCGACCAGACTGCTCGCCGACTAACGGCGGCCCATTTAGCATTTTATATATTGTCTATGAACAGGTTACACACAAGCCAAGCCCTTGTTCATAGCATGACGGACTGTAGTCGTTTTTCTCTTTCTCAATAATGCAGGATCAGGGGCGCGAAAGAGCTTTATTTTCTTGACATGATTTACATCGATTTCCCAAGGAAATCTGGGAATTCGCAGCCGGAGCAGCGGGAGCGGTCGTTCAGGCAATAGTCGTGGAAAATTTGGATGAGACCCTGTCGCCGAAGGCCATCGCGCAGCAGGGAGGGCGGATAATCCGGACCGAACAACGACAGCGCGGTTTGCCGGACCACCTGGTTGTCGCCCTCGGGCGGCAGGCGCCGCAGGAGGCCGCGCTCAAATGGCGCGCGAACCTCGGCGGCCGCCAGGAAGGGCACCAGCACGTTGGCGACGATCACCCGCGCCAGGGATTCGCCGATGAGCGCGATCGGCTTGGGAGACCGGCTCCCGCCCCACGCCAGGCGATGGTCCCAGTAGGTTCCGGTCGACTGCGCGAGGGCGGACTGCACGCGCTCCGCGACGCGGTCGGGATCGCTCGTCGCGACCGCCAGCCAGTCGTCGGACAACGGGACCGGCTTCAGGAAGAGACAAGCCGCCGCCATGAGCCGCCGCTCCGGCCGGTTGGCGGGCCGCACGCCGGACAGGCGCCAATCGCTCCGGGACAGGAGTTGGGCGTCCCACGCCGCGCGGAGTTTCCACCAGCGGTCCCACAGCGCGCGGACAAACGCGCGGGTCTCCCGGTCCCATCGCTCGGTCGGCCGCTCGGGCAGCACTCCCGCCACGCCGCAGAACAGGGCATAGGCGGAAAGGGCGTCGCCTTGTCCCGTCTCGCGCAGCCGGGCCAGGGACACGCGCTCCGCAAGTCCCCGGCATGCCCGCTTGTTGTGCTTGAAGCCCAGGGCGCCGAGCGCTTCCTCGTAGAGAGCCTGGTCGCGGCCCTTTTCCTCGATGGCCGCGGCAAGCCGCTCGGTCTTCCGCCGCAGCCGCTCCTGGCCCGCCGCCTCCAGGAGGCCGATCTTGCCGTCCGCGTCGAGGCGCTGCAGGACGAGGGAGCAGGGCGCCGGCGTGGCGCGGGCGGCGAGCGGGTAGGCCGCCGGATCCACGGCCTCGAAGCTGAAGTACGGCTGCGCGGCCAGCGCGGACTTCAGCGCAATGTGCACGGCGCCGGGCGGGAGATCGCGCGCAGGGGCGGTCTCGGGGAAGTAGGTCAGGTGCACGCGAACCCGATGATAGCGCGGATCGGCGGAATGGCCGTGATGCCGCCAGTCGCGCGGATGAACGTGCACCTCCACGTCGCCGGCGATGCGCCGTCCTCCGATCCGCAGCCGCGCGCCGAGGAAGTCGGGACCCGCTTCCAGGTTCCAGACGCCGGGATCCTCCACCTCGACCTCTTCGCCGCTGCCGGTTCGTAGGCCTGCCGGTCGCAGGCGTGTATCGTACCAGATGCACTGCAGGTGCCGCTCGCTCCAGGGGAAATCGCGCCGATGTCTTCGGCCCTCGCGGACGCAGGACTCGTCCGCCCCGGGGGAGCGCCCATACGCGGAGGCCCGCGGGAAAAAAAGGCCGTGACTCATGGCGTCATAGGCCATGGCCCGACGATACACGCCCGCGCGCGCCTCGGCAAGGCCGCGCGCGCCTTTACCCGGCGCGGGACGCGCGGTATGTTTTCAACATGGAAACGATTTGCCGGAAGCTCGCGGTGTCGGTGTTTCTGATGGAGCTGGCGTGGGCCGGCGTCGCCCGCGCGGCGCTCGGCAATTCCTGGCACATCCCGGCCAACGCCGAGCCCCCTTCCGTCACGATGCGCAATCCCTTGAGCCCCGGCTACGCGGAGGCCGTGACGATCTACAACGGCACCTACAAGGGCAGCCCGTGGGGCAGCGAGAACAACCAGACGGGCGGCTGGCTGGTCTACCGCAAGTCCGGCGCCGGCTGGTCCTCGTCCGTCCTGCAGTGGGACGCGGACGGGCCCTCGGGCTACCCGAACAACCAGTACTGGCGGGCCGCGATCCCGGCCGGGACGTTCGCCGCCGGCGACGTGATCCAGTATTACCTCAAGATCACGTACTCCGACCGCGACGACACGTACCTCTACAACAACAACGCGAAGACCGGCGTGGAGTCCACCGCGCAGGGCGACCCGGTCACGTTCACCATGTCGCCCGGCACGCCCGTGCTGACGGTCAACGGCCTGAACGCGAACTACACCACGAGCAAGTTCTTCATTGACGAGGCTGCCGGCGAGACCCAGCGCGTGACAGTCGCGTTCACCGTGCCGGCCGGCGTCACCTCCGCGGCCGTGGAGGTCTTCAGCAACCTTGACCGCCGGGACTGGTGCGAGGTGGATGTCAACTCCGACGGCGTGCCGGACGGCATCCGGCCGCCCGACGCCAACGTGATCACCACGAACGACACCGGCGCCTACTTCCGCGCGTGGCCCATGACGCCCGTCGGCGGGAACGCGTACGTCTGGACCGGCACGGTCAGCCGGACCGGCGCCTACCGCCTGACGGCGCGGTATCGACTCGTCGGCGCGGCCGCGACGAACTGGTGGTGGTACACGGACGGCGGCCGGCGCGACCACGCGGTCGTCGTCTCCCCGCGCAAGGCGCTCGACCTGCGCATGTACGAGCTCAATGCCCTCACGGTCGAGTCCACGTGGAGCAGCGAGGCCGGCCGCAGCACGTTCGTGGACCTGTTGAGCGTGGCGCAGGGCGACAGCGACGGCTTCGACCGGTTCAACCTGGAATACCTCGACGGCGTGGGCGCGAACTGCCTCTGGTTCCAGCCCATCCATCCGAACGCCGTCGAGCGGGGCGACGGCCTGACCCCGGGCAGCCCGTACTCCACGCGCGACTACTTCGCGGTCTCGAAATGGTTCGGCGGCGACGGCACCGAGGCCGGCGCGCTGGCCGAGTTCACGAATTTCGTGGCGCAGGCGGACGCGCATACCGGCGCCACGGGCCGCATTCACGTGATGCTCGACGGCGTGTTCAACCACACCTCGTGGGACGCGGAGGTGGGACAGGGGGCCGTGGACCTCGGCTTCGCCGCGGACCCCAACGCCCGCATGGGCGGCACCCAGCCGGGCTGGTACTCGCTCATTACGGATTATGGCCTGCCCGCGACCTACTACACCAACGCCGGCACCAACGACTTCGCCACCGCGCCCGACCGCGGCGATTTCGGCAAGTGGCCGGACACCGCCGACCTGTTCTTCGGCCGCTACTCCGCCCTCGTCCGGCACAATCCCGAGAACAACAACGACTACAACAGCGAAAGCGACTGGATGGATTTCGCCGGCCTGACCTCCGCCAACATCCAGCTGTGGAAACTCTTCGCGTATTACCCCGAGTACTGGATCCGGAAGACGGGCCATCCCGGGACCAACACCTACGACGCGGCGACGGACGACAAGGGCATCGACGGCCTGCGCTGCGATTTCGGGCAGGGCTTGCCCCCGCAGTGCTGGGAGTACATCATCAACCGCACGCGCAAGTTCAAATGGAATTTCATCTTCATGGCCGAAACGCTCGACGGCGGGAACCCCGGCTACCGCTCGAACCGGCACTTCGACATCCTCAACGAGAACCTGGTCTTCCAGTTCACCCAGTCGCACATCAACGATTCCTGGGATGTGAGGAGCGCCATCGAAAGCCGCCGCACCTCGTACGGCCAGGGCCTGGTCCTGCTGAACCTGACCAGCCACGACGAGGTCCTGCCGGACAACGACTGCTGGCTGGTGGCCTCCCGGTACGGGGCGCTCTCGACGGTGGACGGCGTACCGATGATCTTCTACGGGCAGGAGCAGGGCATCCAGAACTACAACTCCTCGGACCCCGGCGGCACGTGGTACTACGACGGGTTCCGCGAGGACCACGAGGAGAACTTCGGCAAGTACATCCCGCATTTCAAGAAATGGAACCAGCTCACCGTGTGGTCGAACCCGCCGCCGAACAGCGGAGGGATCGCGGAGTGGTACGGGAAGGTGAACCGGGCCCGCCGCTTGAGCCCGGCCCTGCGCAGCCATAATCGCTACTTCCTCTCGAAGGTCGGGGGCGGCGAGGAGGCGCGCATCCTCGCCGTGGCGAAGTACGAAACGGCGAACGCGGGGCCGGCCGCGTCCGATGTCGTGCTCGCGTTTTCCCTCCTGCTGCGGCACGGGGAGGCGCATACCGGCTCCAGCGCGACGTACAACCTGCAGCCCGTGTGGACCCTCCTCGGCCTGAACACGGGCAAGAGCTACAACGTCCGGAATCTGGCCGCGAGCAACCCGGACCAGTTGCTGACGAGCGGCTGGCCGAAAACGGGCGCATCTCTTTACAATGACGGCATATGGGTTAACCTCCCGGCCGACACGGGCGGGGCCATCACCGATGACGGCGCCCTGGTGCAGTACCTCAAGCTGGAGGAGGTCTCCACCAACGCGGCGCCCTCGATCAGCCTGCCCGGCCCGCACTGGCTGGCCGTGGGATCGGCGACCAATTTCAGCGTGACCGCCTCCGACGGGAACGGCAACGCGGTGACGCTGACGAACACCGTGAAGCCGTCGGGCGCGACATTTGCCGCGGGCGTGTTCGCGTGGACCGCGCTGCCGGCGGAACTGGCGGGGACCACCCAGGCCGTGGTCTTCGTCGCGGACGACGGGCAGGGCGCGACGAACAGCATCGTGACCAATGCCACGCAGATCGTCGTGCCGTTCGATTCCGACGGCGACGGGATGCCGGATGGCTGGGAGTGGGACAGCTTCGCCTCGCTGACCAATCCGCCCGCAGGCGACTGGGATGGCGACGAGTTGAGCAACCTGGACGAGTACACCGCGGGGACGACGCCGACGGACGGCGATTCCATCTTCGCGGTCGAGACACCGACCCCGGCAGGAACGATCTCCGTCCAGGTGCCCGTTCGGACGGTCCCGGGGCGCAAGTACACCATCTACTTCGCCGACGACCTCGGCGGGGATTGGAGCCCGTTCGCCAACCCGGCGCAGGGGATCGGCACGTGGACGGAGACCGGCGGTTCGCCGTCGGTGTTCTCCTTCACCGATGACGGGTCCGCGGACACCACGGCGGGACCTCCGCTCGAGGGCCGCCGCTTCTACCGGGTGAAGGTCGAAAAGCCCTGATTGCTCCCGGCGCGCTTCCGGCTATGATGGTCGGCATGGGCGAGGAACGCGTCATGGTCCGGTTGAAACCCGGCCGCGAAAAACCGGTGCGCCGCGGGCATCCGTGGGTTTTTTCGGGGGCCGTGGATTCCATCGAGGGAGCCGGGGCGCCGGGCAGCGTGGCGGATGTGGTGGCCCATGATGGGACCTGGCTCGCGCGCGGCCTGCTGAACCCCGGAGCTGCGCTGCAACTCCGCATCTACACGCGGGATACAGCGCAGGCGCTCGACGCGTCCTTTTTCCAGGCAAGGCTTGATGCGGCGCTGGCTATGCGGGAGCGGCTCTTCCAGTTCGCCGGCGGGCGGACGAATGCCTGGCGGCTCGTGTTCTCCGAAGCGGACGGGCTTTCCGGGCTCATCGTGGACCGGTACGCCGACGTGTTGTCCGTCCAGGTAGGCGCCGCGGCCCTCGTTCCGCACCTGCAGGCCATCGTGGATCACCTGGCCGCGCGCACGGGCTTGGCGATGCACCTGCGGATCGAACCGGACGCCGCGACCCGCGAGGCCGTGGATGTCTCCGGCGTGGCGACGCCGGGGCCGTCTGCGCCCGGGCGGGTGATCATCCGCGAAAACGGGTTGTCGTTTGCCGTGGACGTCGCGGGAGGGCAGAAGACCGGCTTCTTCCTGGACCAGCGCGAGAACCGACTCCGCGTGGCCGCCTATGCCCGCGGGCGGCGCGTGTTGAGCGCCTACTGCTACACCGGGGCCTTCGAGGTGTATGCCGCTGCGGCCGGAGCGGTTTCCATCGTCGGGCTCGATCGTTCCGAGCCTGCGCTGGAACTGGCCCGCGAGCAGCACCGGCTCAACGCCACGACCATCCCTGTCGAGTACCGGGCGGCGGATGTGCCCGAGGCGCTGCGGCGCTACCGCGACGCGGGCGAGCGGTTCGACCTCATCATCCTGGATCCTCCGCGTTTTGTCGCCAGCCAGGCGCAACTGGAAAAAGGGCTGCGAGCCTACAAGGACATCAACCTCCTGGCCCTGAAACTCCTGACGCCGGGCGGCATCCTCGCCACCTTTTCCTGCTCGGGACTGGTATCCGCCGAGGCGTTTCGGACGATGCTGGGCTGGGCCGAAACCGATGCCGGCCGGCGCCTGCGCATTGGCGAGAGGCTGACCCAACCGGCCGATCATCCGGGGCTGACCAGCTTCGTCGAAGGCGACTATCTAAAAGGCCTGATCGGCTATGTCGAATAGGGGCGCCGCTTTCATAACATGCTTATTGGAAGGAAATTAGATATTTGCCCGTCGCGCATCAGGCGGCGACAGCGAAGCGGGCGAATTGATATTGACATTATTTCTGAATGATATAACCTTTAAGTGGTAAGGTAGTGTCCATGGAACCGGCAATGAGCAAGGGTTCAGGCAGAGACGTATCGGATTGCTCGGCTGACCAGTGGGTCCGCAATACCCGCCTTTTCCGCCGCTGGGAGTGCATGAAGCAGGAAATCCAACTCCACAAGTGGTACGAGAGCGAGAAGGCCGGACATGACATCGGGTGGGAGCGGGCCTGCGTGGACTGGATGATCCGGTTCGGCCATCACCACCCTGAAGACTCCATCCCCTGAACGGCTGGCTCGCTGTCCCCTGATCGCGTTCTGACTTTCTTTTTGGCCCCTTCCGCGCTAACGTCCCGACTTGAGCGTGGCGCCCTCGAGCCCGCTCGGAGGTCCTATGGCCAAGCTATACCGTGACAATCCGCTTCGGAAGATCGCCTGGGAGGACTTTCATACCCTGGATGCGGCGGAGAAGGGCCCGTTTTTTCTCCGCGAGGGCCGTCCCTATCATGCCCTGAATGCCCAGCAGTTCACCCGCCCGATTCTGGACGGTCTGTGCAACCTGGCCACGCAGGTGCGTCGGATCGCCAAAACCCGTGGCGGGGTGTTGTTCCTCCAGGACCTGTTGTGCGAAAAGCGGGCGATGCTCTACTTCGCCCAGCCTTCGACCCGCACGTTCCTGTCGTTCTACGCGGCCTGCCAGCTGCTCGGCCTCAACCCGGCCGAGGTGCGCGACACGACGACCTCAAGCGAGATCAAGGGCGAGTCGCCGGAGGATTCGATCCGCACGTTCAGTTCCTTCTTCGACATCATCATCATGCGCCACCCGGCCGGCGGCTTCGCGGAGCGCATCGCCTGGCTGCTCTCCAACACCGACCGGCCGGTCCCCGTCGTCAACGCCGGTTCGGGGAAGGACCAGCATCCGACCCAGGCCCTCCTGGACATCTACACGCTCCAGCGCAGCTTCGAGAAGCGAGAGGGCATCGAGCGGAAGAAGATCGCGTTCGTCGGCGACCTCGCCCGCGGCCGGACCGTGCGGTCCCTGGCCTGGCTGCTGACCCTGTATCCGGGCGTGAAGCAGTATTTCGTGGCCCCGCCGTCCCTGCAGATCGGCCCGGACATCCTGGCGGCGCTGGACCGCGCCGGCATGGCCTACGAGCTGTCGTCCGACCTGCAGGCCGTGATCCCCGAGGCGGATGCGATCTACATGACGCGCATCCAGGACGAGTGGGACACGGCGCACGAGAGCCGCGACGTGGACACCAACCGGTTCCATTTCCGCGTGGCCGACCTCGCCCGGCTCCGGCCGGATGCCGTGATCATGCACCCGCTGCCGCGTCGGCGGGAGATCGAGCCGGGCGTGGACGGCGACCCGCGGGCCGTTTACTGGCGGCAGGTCCGCAACGGCATGTGGATCCGCGCCGCGCTGATCCTGACCCTCTTCGAGCGCGAGCGCGAGATCGAGCGCTATTACCAGGATCTGACCAGTTGATTTCCTGAACCCTCCCATGCTCTCCAAGCCCAAGTCCGACCAACTGGTTCTGCGCATGGCCAAGCTGGGCGTGCGCGAACACGACCTGGACGAGCAGTTCATCCGCGGCTCGGGACCGGGCGGGCAGAAGATCAACAAAACCAGTTCCACCGTGTGGTTGCGCCACCGGCCGAGCGGCATCGAGATCAAGTGCGGGCGGGAGCGGTCGCAGGTTTTGAATCGCTACCTGGCGCGCCGGGAGCTCTGCGACCGCCTGGAGGAGAAAATCCTGGGCGCGAAAAGCGCGCGGCAGCAGGCCATCGAGAAGATCCGCCGCCAGAAACGCCGCCGCTCGCGCCGCCAGAAGGAGCGGATGCTGGCCGACAAGCGGCATCACTCCGGTATCAAGCAGAGCCGCTCAAGATCCTTCCTGTCGGACTCTTGAACAGGGCGTTCAGCCCAGCCAGCGGCGGAGGAGATAATAGGCCGCGTGGTTGGCCGCCAGGCTGTAGAGCGCCGCGAAGACATCGTCGATGACGATCCCGAGCCCGCCGCGCAGCCGCTGCAGCTGGTTCGCCGGCGGAAGCTTGACGATGTCGAAGAACCGGTTGCTGAAGAACGCGACCGGCAAAATCCACCAGGCGCTCCACGATACCGGCAGGCCGATCAGGGAGATCGGGAACGTCAGGTATTCATCCGCGACGATGCAATGCGGGTCCTTTTTCTTGAAATGCCGTTCCGCGACGTCGCAGATCGGGATCGCCACCAGGGCCAGGCCCAGGCACAGCAGGACCTGGCGCGCCACGGGCAGGGAGGGGAAGAGCAGGAGGACGATCAGGACGCCCCAAACCGAGCCCACGGTGCCCGGCGCAAAGGGGCTGTAGCCCAGCCCCAGCCCGGTGGCCAGCGCGACGCAGACGCGGCGGGCCAGATCCTTCATCGCTCGCCGCCCAGCTTGTAGCTCACTTCCATGCGCGTGCCGTCCGATCGCATCCAGAACCGGGCGCGGCTCAACGGCATCAGCGAGTCCACCCAAGCCTTGGCCTCGTTGAGCTTCTGCCGCGTCTCCTGCGAGCCGCCGGGATCCTCGAGCAGCAGCTTGAGCGAATAGGTGGAGAGCGCCATGCGCAGCGTCTTGCCCGCGCGCGCCAGGTCCAGCCATACATACACGGGGGCGGGCTCGTTATCCAGGTCCCGCATCCAGGACACCGGCGGCGGCCGGTTCGTGGGCAGCGCGTCGAACCGGTCGGCCAGTTTCTCCAGGCCCTCGGAATTGCTGGCCAGCAGGAGCCAGCCGTCCCGGAGCATGTAGGCCGGGCATTCGGAGGGGGGCAGACCCGCCAGGAAGTTGGTCGAGGTCGCCTCGATGATCGTCATCCGGCCGCGGCCGGCGGCCACTTCCCTCGGGACCAGCCCCCAGCGATAGCGGGCGTTGAGGCGGTCCAGGGCCTCCCGAAGCCAGGCGGACACGAGTTCGCTCTTGCCGACGGGGAGCGCGCCCACGAGGGTCGGCAGCTTGATGCCTTTCAGGCGGCCGCTGTAGTCGTCCCCGAGAAGGGCCAGCGCCACGACGCCGGCTTTTTCCAGCCGGATGATCTCCGCCATCAGCCGCATCCAGGCCGCCCGCTTCGGCTGCTCCATGTAGGGCAGCACGAGGCTGGGCGACAGGAGCGCCAGCCCCTGCGGCAGGTCGCCCAGCAGGCGGTCGAGGCCGCCGGCCTTCAGCCGGGGCGCCCGGGAGAATTCGACGGCGAACGGGTCACGGCCGGTGACGCAGCCGCGCAGGCCGCCGGATTGCAGTTCGCTCCACTCGTAGGATACCGCGCCGACGGGCGACGTGACGCCGCCCGACACCGCGGCGGGATTCACCCAGCCGCGGTCCGGGGCCTTCGGATCGCGGCACCAGATGCCCGTGCGGCCCGGGAAGTCCGGCTGGTCCTCCAGCGACGGCTGCACGCCGTCCAGCGCGTCCAGCGCTTCGTTCAGCAGGCGCGGGTCGGACGAGAACACGCCGACACCCATGCCCTCGACGAGGGCGAACGTGAGCTTCGGCTCGTCCTCCCCGCCCGTGTCCAACGTCCACGAGGGCCAGCCGCGGTACGGCGGATGGGCCGTCAGCTCCCTGATCTTGGCCCAGCGCAGGTTCCAGCGGAGCCGCTGGCTCTTGGCCCCGAGCCACGTGACGATGATCCACGCGGGCTCGCCGGGCGTGCCCAGCGACGGAACGTATGCGACAAGGGCCTCGTCGGAGGCCAGTTGCTGCAGCCACTGGCGCGCCACCGGGTCCGCGGACAGTTCGTTCAGTTCTTCCGGCTTCACGCCGAACGCCAGGAACAGGGTCTGGATCAGCGGATTGCGGTGGATAGTGTCCCAGCGGCCGGCGAGATCGCGGTGGACGCTGACAAAGGCCGTCTGCGCCGGCAGCGCGCGGTACATGTGCTCCGGCCGGTAGGGCGTGTAGAGCACCCACCACGCGGCGGCGCCCAGCGCGGCCGCGAGCAGGAGCCAGAAAAGCAAAGGGCGTCTGCGAATCATGAGCGCAATCCTCCCGTCACATCCCGCACGTGGCCCAGCCCGTGCCGGGCCAGATAGTCGCCGATCCCCTCGGCGATTTCGATCGCGGCCGCCGGGTTCAGGAACGTCGCCGTGCCGACGGCCACCGCCGTCGCGCCCGCCAGCAGGAACTCGATCGCGTCCGCCGCGCACGCGATGCCGCCGATGCCGATCACCGGGATCTTCACCGCGCGCGCCGCCTCCCAGACCATCTTCAGCGCGATCGGCTTGATCGCGGGCCCGGACAGGCCGCCCGAGACGTTCCCCAGCCGCGGCCGGCGCGTCTCGATATCGATCGCCATCGCCGGGATCGAGTTGATCAGCGAGATCGCATCCGCCCCGCAGCCCTCCGCGGCGCGCGCGTACTCCGCGACCCGCGAGAGGTCCGGGGCCAGCTTGACGATCAGCGGGCGGCGCGTCTTCGCCCGGACGGCGGACACGACGCGCCGGAACAGCGCCGGGTCGCCGCCGAAGAGAGCGCTCCCTTCCTTGATGTTCGGGCAGGAGACGTTCACCTCCAGGCCCGCGACGCCCTCCGCGCCCTCGAAACCGGCGGCGACTTCCTCGTACTCCTCCACCGTCCGCCCCCAGATATTCACGATCACCGGCACGTTGTACCCGCGCAGGAAGGGGAGGCCGTCCCGCAGGAACCCCTCGAGTCCCGGGTTCTGCAGGCCGATCGCGTTGATCAGGCCGCCGACGGTTTCCACCGTGCGCGCCGGCGGGTTGCCCATCACCGGTTTCGGCGAGATGCCCTTCACGACGATCGCGCCCAGGCGGTTCAGGTCCACCAGGTCCGCGTACTCCGGCCCGTACCCGAACGTGCCCGACGCGACCATCACCGGATTCCTCATCCGGATGCCGCCGATTTCCACTGACAGATCAATGCCCATTTCCCTGAAACCTTACTCGTCCTCCCAAACAATCTCCCGGCTCTCGAACACCGGCCCCTCGCGGCATACCCGCTGCCAGGTCCAGCCGCCGTCCGGAGCGTGGATCTTCTGCACGCAGGTCAGGCAGGCGCCGACGCCGCAGCCCATGTGCCGGTCCAGCGAGAGCCACGCCTTCCAGCCGCCCGCGATGGCCCGCTCGCCGATGGCGCGCAGCATACCCATCGGTCCGCAGGCGAACAGTTCGACGCCTTCGCGCGGCGGCTTCTTCATCCATTCATCCAGCGGCGCCGTCACCAGCCCGCGTTCGCCGAGACTCCCGTCCTCGGTGGCGATCCGGACCGGCCAGCCGAGCGCCTCGAACTCGTCCACGCAGAGGACGTCGTCCGCCGTCTTGCCGCCGAAGAACGCGATGCCGCGTCGCGGCAGGGCCCGGGCCAGCAGGTGGAGCGCCGCCATGCCGTATCCGCCTGCCACCAGGACAGGCATCCGGCCTCCGCATTCGGCCGGGAAGCCGCGGCCGAGCGGGCCGATCAGGCTCACGGTCTCGCCGGGCGCCGCGCCCTTCAGGACCGCTGTGCCGTGGCCGGCGTCCTTGTAAAGAATGGACAGGGCGCCGTCCCGGGCGTCGAAAACGCTGAACGGCCTTCGGAGAACCGCCGCCTCCAGGTGCGGGACGCGCAGGTGTACGAACTGGCCCGGGCGCACCTCCGGCGCGATGCCGGGCGCCCGCAGCACCAGCCGCTTGTATCCGCCCTGGATGTCGCGATGCTCCAGGATCTGGGCGTTTTCCATTCGCATAGGAAGCCAGAGTGTGCGTGGTTTTTTCCGGGCGGTCAAACCCGAAGCATGCGGGTTTTCCAATCATTGAAAAAAACGGTAAACTTTTTTTCCAATCATTGGAAAACCCATGCCCGGCCTCTACATTCACGTCCCGTTCTGCGCCCGTAAATGCGCGTACTGCGATTTCTACTCCGTGCCGCTCAACGCCGCCGCGGCAGAGGAGTATCTGCGGGCGCTGGACCGGGAGTGCGGCGGGCTGCCGGACGGCTTCGCGCCGGAGACGGTGTTCATCGGCGGCGGTACGCCGACCGTGCTCCCGCCGGCGGAATTGGCGCGGTTGCTCGACCTGCTCGCACGGCGGGTGAACCTCGGCCGCGTGACCGAATGGACCTGCGAGGCCAACCCGGTGACGCTGGACGCGGAAAAGATCCGGATCCTTCGCGGCGCGGGAGTGAACCGCGTCTCGCTCGGCGTGCAGTCTTTCGACGACGGCGTGTTGAAGTTCCTGGGCCGCCTGCACACCGCCCGCGAGGCGGTCGAGGCTTTTCGCCTGCTGCGCGCGGAGGGCTTCGACAACATCGGCCTGGACCTGATGTGCGCCGTCCCGGGCGGCGCGATCGAACGCGACCTGGAGCGGGCGCTCGCGCTCGGCCCGGAGCATTTGTCCGTGTACGGGCTGACGTTCGAGGACGGCACCCCGCTGGCGCGGCGGCGCGACGCGGGGGAGGTCGCCGAGTTGGATGAAGACGAGCAGCTCCGCCAGTTCCGCGTCGTGCGCGAGACGCTGAAGGGCGCGGGCTTTCATCATTACGAGATATCCAACTACGCGCGGCCGGGGCGCGAGTGCCGGCATAACCTGCTGTACTGGGGACCGGGTGAATACCTCGGGCTGGGCCCGGCGGCGCATTCGCATTGGGGCGGGCAGCGGTGGGGCAATCCGCGCCGTCTGGAGGACTGGGCCGCCGGCGCGCCGCGCGAATTCGACGAGACGCTCGATCCGGAGGCGCGGGCGCGCGAGGCGCTGGTGTTCGGTCTGCGCCGGCTCGACGGCGTGGGCCGGGCGCGGTTCCGGGCGGAGACCGGTTTCGACTACCACGCGCTGCGCGGCGAGGAGATCGCCTGGCTCGCGCGGCTGGGCATGCTGGAGGAAGAGGGCGGCTGCCTGCGCCTGACGGAGAAGGGGTTGGCGGTCAGCAACGCCGTCTTCGCGGAGCTGGTTTGACAGGTCCGGCGCGCGGGCGGACAATGAACGCAGCATGAGCGGCGGACTGGTCCAGTGCGAGCTATGCCCCAAGGGCTGCGTGATCGGGCCCGGCCAGAGCGGGGATTGCCGCATCCGCGTCAACCTGGACGGGCGGCTTTGCGCGGTGACGTACGGTTTTCCCGTTTCCGTGCACGTGGACCCGATGGAGAAGAAGCCGCTGTTCCACTTCCTGCCGGACACGGGCATCCTGTCCCTCGCCACCGCCGGCTGCAACCTGCACTGCAAGAACTGCCAGAACTGGGAAATCTCGCAGCGCAATCCCGAGGAGGTCGAGGCGACGCCCCTGCCGCCCGAAGACATCCCGCCCCTTGCGCGACGGACGAACTGCCTCTCGGTGGCGTACACCTACACCGATCCGGCGGCCTACTACGAGTACGCGCTGGACAGCTGCCGGCTCTGCCGCGAGGCGGGCCTGCGCAACGTGCTCGTCACGGCCGGCTACATCAACCCGGAGCCGCTGCGCGAGCTGTGCCGCTACGTCGACGCCGCGAACATCGACCTCAAGGCGATGTCGGACAGCTTTTACCGGACCGTCTGCGACGGCACGCTCCAGCCCGTGCTGGATGCGCTCGTGCTGGCCAAGTCGCTCGGCGTGGAAGTCGAGGTCACCAACCTGGTCATCCCGACGCTCAACGACCGCGACGCGGACCTGGTTCCTCTGGCCCGGTGGGTGAAGGAGCATCTCGGCGCGGAGACGCCGCTGCATTTCTCGCGGTTTTTCCCGCAATACCAGATGCGGCACCTTCCGCCGACGCCGGAGGACACCCTCCTGCGCGCCCGCGATCTGGCCCGGGCGGAGGGCCTGAAGCATGTGTACGTCGGCAACGTGGAGACCCGCGACGGCGAGACCACGTTCTGTCCGGACTGCGGGGCAGAACTGATCCGGCGCGACCGGTACGTGATCCTGTCCAACCGGTTGCGCGACGGGCGCTGCCCCGATTGCGGGCGGGAGGTGTACGGCGTATGGAAATGAAGAGGCGCCGATTCCTCCAGGTGGTGCTGGCCGCGGCGGCCGCGCTGGCGGCGGCCGGTGTCGGCTTGCTCCGCCGCGCGTCGCCCGTCCGCGTGGTGCGGGCCTGGCGCGTGCGGCGCTATCCGGGTCCCGTGCGCGCGCTGGACGAGGCGCGCGTCCGGCACCCGGGCCCGTGGACGGGTTGATGACCGGGCCCCCGTTTGATACCCTTAACAAAGGAGTGCTCATGCATCTTGTTCGACGAGGCGGCCTGCTGCCGTGGGTTGTATTGGCTCTGGGCCTTACTTCCTGCACCCGCGCGGAGACGCCCCCGGCGGCGGAGAAAAAGGTCCTGGCCACGCATCTGGCCGGATCGTGGTTCACCGCCGACCCGGACGAACTCGCGCGCGAACTGCAGGGCTATATGGACCGCGCCGAGGGGCCCGTCCTCGAAAACGTGGTGGCGCTGATCCAGCCCCACGCCGGGTACCGGTTTTCCGGGCCGGCCGCCGGGTTCGGGGCGCGGCAGATCGCCGGCCGGCCGTTCACGCGCGTGGTGGTGCTGGGCCCCAGCCACCGCGTGCCCATGCGCAACCTCGTGGCGCTGCCCGACGCGACCCATTTCTCCACGCCGCTGGGCGAGGTGCCGCTGGACCTGGATTTCATGCGGACGCTGGGCTCGTCCCCGTATTTCCGCGTCATCCCGGAGGCGCACGCCGGCGAACACAGCGTGCAGATACAGGTGCCGTTTCTGCAGCAGGCCCTGGGCGATTTCCGCCTGGTGCCGCTGGTCGTGGGGCAGTTGGACGAAGCCGCCATCCGCGGCGCGGCGGAGGTCCTGCGCGGTCTCTTGGACGAGGCTACGCTGGTCGTGGCGAGCTCCGATTTCACGCATTACGGCCCCAACTACGGGTACCTGCCGTTTCGCGATGACGTCGAAAAGAATCTCGAGAAACTGGACATGGGCGCGGTGGACCTCATCCGGAACAAGGGCGTGGCGGGCTTCCAGGCCTACTGCGGCCGGACCGGGGCGACGATCTGCGGCCGGGACCCGATCTCCATCCTGCTGGCCCTGCTGCCGGCGGACGCCGAGGCGCGTCTCCTGCGCTACGATGCTTCCGGCCGGGTCACCGGCGATTTCGAGAATTCCGTTAGCTACGTCAGCCTGGCCTTCACCGGCCGCTGGAAGAAGGAGGAAGCCATGCCCAAGCCCGCGTCCGAATTCACGCTGACGGCCGATGACCAGCAGGCGCTGCTCAAACTGGCCCGCGGCACGATCGAGTATTACCTCGAACACGGCCGTCCGCCGAAACCCGAGGACCTGGGAATCGCGGTCAGCTCCACCATGCAGCAGGTCGCCGGCGCGTTCGTCACGCTGCACAAGCGGGGCGACCTGCGGGGCTGCATCGGCGAGATAGTGCCCCGCCGGCCGGTCTGCCAGGCCATCGTCGAACAGGCGGTCAACGCCGCCGTCAACGACTACCGCTTCAACCCCGTCACCGCCGACGAGTTGCCGGGCCTGCACGTCGAAATATCCGTGCTGACCCCGCCGGTGGACGTGAAATCCTGGCGCGACATCGTGATCGGCCGGCACGGCATGATCCTCTCCAAGCAGGGCCGGTCCGCGGTATTCCTGCCGCAGGTCGCTCCGGAGCAGGGGTGGGGGATCGAGGAGACGCTGACCCATCTCTCCATGAAGGCCGGCCTGCCGCCTGATGCCTGGCGCGAGGGCGCGAGTTACAAGGTGTTCGAGGCCGTCGTGTTCGGCGAGGAAAAGAAATAGTTCCGACCGCGGAGGGCGGCGCGCCGTCGCCAATGCCAAGTGGAATGAATCGCGATGTCCGTGTAGGATTTCGTCTGGCCGTGGTGTTTGGTCTGGGCTTCTTCGCCCTCGCCGCGCAATCGCTTCTCTTCCGCGAGTTCTTTTCCGTGTTCGAGGGGAACGAACTCGGCATCGGCGTGTTCTTCAGTTCGTGGCTTCTGTGGGCCGGCGCGGGGGCGCTCGCGGCACGGCCGCTTGGCCGGCGGCCGCGGCTGACCGCGGCGTTCGACTGGCTTCCGCTGCTTTATCTCCCGGCCTACATCGCCCAGTGGCACCTGGTGCACAACGCGCGGGCGCTGGCCGGCGTTGAACCCTACGAGCTCTTCCCCCTCGCGAAGATGCTGCCCGCGGCCATGGCGGCGAACGCGCCGGTCAGTTTCGTGACCGGACTGCTCTTCACGCTCGCGTGCGCCTGGATCGCGGACGCGGGCGGACTGCCGCCGGCCCGGGTCTATTTCTTCGAGGCGTTCGGCGGGGCGGCCGGCGGGACGGCGGTCACGGCCGCCCTCGCAACGGGCTGGCCGTCGGAAACGGTGTTCCTCGCGGCGGCCCTGCTGCCGGCTGCGGCGCCGCTGGCGGGACGGAGGCGAGCGGCGCTTCTGCCCCTCCTCCTGCTCGTGGCTGCCCTCGGGTTGCGGGCGGACCGGGCCTGGCGGCAGCGGAACGACCGGGCGAGCTGGTCGCGTGTGCTTCCCGCCGCTTCGTTCCGCGGCCGGTTCGTCACCCCGCAGGCGACCTACCTCTACGGAGAATACGCCGGGCAGTTCATCGTCCGCGCCTGGGAGTCCGTCGCGGAAAGCATCCCGGACGAGGAGCGCGCCGGCGAGATCGCCGCGCTGGGCCTGGCCCAGGCGCCGGCCGCGAGACGGATCCTGGTCGTGGGCGGCGGCTACTCGCTCTGTGAGCGGTTTTTGGAATTGGCGCAGGTCGAATCGGTGACGTGGCTCCATCCCGATCCCGACTATCCCGCCCGGCTGCTCGGCGTCCTGCCCGCGGAACGGCATGGCCGGGATGACCGGCTGCGGGTGCCCGCGGCCGACCCGCGCCGCTTCCTCGCGGACGACGAAACCCGGTACGACCTGGCGGTGCTGAACCTGCCCGACACAATGACGCTCTCCCTGAACCGGTACGGCACGCGGGAGTTCTACCGGCGGCTCCGCGACCGGCTCGATCCGACGGCCGGCGTGGCGGCGATTCGTTTTTCAGGCGGGGAAAATTACCTGGGAGGCGAACTGGTCAACCTGGGCGCCTCGGTGCTGACCACGGCGGAGTCGGTATTCCCGACGAATGTCCTGCAGCCCGGCGGCGATAGCTGGCTGTTTGTCTCGGTCGGCGGCGAACTCGTCGACTCGCCCGCGGCCGCGCGGGAACGGTTTGCGTCTATTCCGGGGGCCGGGAAGGTGTGCCTTCCCGAGCGGCTGCTCTCGGCGTTTCCCGCGGACCGGATCGAGTTCCAGCGGACCGCCTACCGGCAGGCCGCGGAGCGATCGCCGGCGGGGTGGCTGTTGAACACCGACGCGCGGCCCCGGGCTCTGCTCTTCGCCCTGTTGTTGGCCGGACTGCAGGGCGGGCTGGCCCGGGAGGCCGCCGCGGCAATCCGCGCGCTGTCGGTCATGGGGCCGTGGCTGTTTCTGCTGCCGTGGCTGTTGTACGGCGCGCTCCGTTTCGCGTACCGGCTGCGGGGCAGGCCGGCGGCGACATCCGGCTTCGACGCGGGCTTTCTCGTGTTCTCGGCGGGCCTGGCCGGGATGTCGTTCAGCCTGGTCCTGATGTTCCTCTACCAGTCGGCCTTCGGTTCGATCTACCTGCAGATCGGGCTGCTCTCCGCGTTGTTCATGCTGGGATTGTTCGCGGGCGGCTGGACCGTCGAGCGTGTGCTTGTGCGGCTTGTTCGAGAACCCGCCGGCTTGCTGCCCCTGGCCATCGCGCTGCACGTCGGGCTGATCGCCTGCGCGTGGGGCGCCGGGGGCCGGCCTGCATTTTCGGCCCTGTTCTTCCTCGCGGGTTTCTTCGGAGGCGCCTATGTCCCGGTCGCCGCATTCCGGTTGAAGCGCGCGGGACGCGACGACGCCGCTTCCGGCGCGGCGGTGGAAGGGCTGGATACGCTGGGCGGCGCGGCGGGCGGCTTGCTGCTCGGTCTCCTGATCCTGCCGTTGCATGGCCTCGCCGCCGGCCTGGCCGTGACCGCGCTGGCGCTGGCCGTCAACCTGCCGGCCCATGCGCTCCGGGCCCGCGTTTCCGCGTCGACCGATGCGGCCGACCGCTGGGCGCGGCGGCTGGGATATCTCATGGCGGGCGCAACGATCCTCGCGCTGTTCGTGTCCTGGATGTCCGATCGCGCCCGGCGGACCGAGCCCGGCGACCTGCTGCGCGAGGCCGCCGGCATCCTCGTGCCCGGCCAGCCTTTCGCCGCCCGGCAGGCCCAACTCACGGATGGGCGAACCGTGTCCTATCTCGAGGTGCAAGGCGGGGGCTTTCTGCTCACTACCGACCAACTGGCGCCGGATGTGTCCGGGTATGGCGGCCCGATCACGATGGGCGTGCTGCTGGATTCGGAGGGGACGCTGCAGGCCGCCCGGATTCTCCGCGCGCAGGAAACGCCCCAGTACCGGAAGGCCGCGGAGGAATGGCTCGTGACCCTGCGCGGGCGGAACCTGTTCGACATGGCCTCCATGCGGGAGGTGGATGGCGCGAGCGGGGCGACCCTGACCTCGACGGCCGTGCTCGAAACGCTGCGCGCCGCCGGCTGCCTGTTTTCGCAGCAGGTCCTTAAAATAAATCCCGCCGAAACGGCGCGGGGCGCCCGCCGCATTCCCTTTGATGCGAAGGCCGCCGTCTTTCTCGGCCTGGCCGTCGCGGCCCTCGCGCTGCGGCGCCGTCCGTGGCCGTGGATTCGCCGCCTCTTCCTGCTGGTTGTGGCGATCCTGCTCGGCTGGCGATGGAACATGCAGTACTCGGCCGCGCATGTCCTCGCGGCGATCGCGGGGGCTTGGCCGGCGGCCGGCGTGACGATCCCGTTCCTGCTCGCCGCCGGCGTGCCCGCGCTGGTCGCGATTTTCGGCAACGTCTACTGCGGCTACCTATGCCCGTTCGGCGCGCTGCAGGAACTGGCCGGCGAGTGGCGGCCCCAAAGCTGGAGCTTCGATCCCGACAGGTCCGCCTGGCGATGGGCGCGGTGGCTGAAGTACGGCTTGCTCCTGGCCCTCGTGCTCGGCTTTGCCCTGCGCCGCGATCTCGGCCTGGCGGATGCGGATCCGCTGAACGCCATCTTCAGCCCGTTGCGGAGCCCCCTGGCGCTCTCCGCAGGCCTGGCCGTCCTGCTTCTGTCCGTGGTCTATCGCCGGTTCTGGTGCCGGAACCTCTGCCCGGCCGGCGCTTTCCTGGCGCTGCTCAACGGGCTGAAGCTCACCGTGCGCTGGTGGCCGCCGGTGCGGCCCGGCTGCTGCGACTACGGGGTGCGGCATGTCCGCGAGCTGGATTGCATCCTATGCGACCGGTGCCGCACGCGGGCCGCGACCGCGGAAGCGCGAAATCCCGTTCTCCGCGCCGTGGTCTTCTATATCCTTCTCGCGGGCGCCGTCCTGTATTTCGCGCCCCGGCTGCGGACGCGCGGGGAGCCGTCCGTCCCCGCGCCTGCCGCGGCCGAACCCGGCGCCCTCCGGACGCATCGGGCCCGCGACGTGGACATGCCGCGGCTGCGCGCGCTCCTGGATCGCGGCCTGCTCTCCACGAACGAAGCGCTGTATTACCGCCGCCCGGAGGACGGCGCCCCGGAGTAATCTGCACAAGCCGGCCGGCGCGGGGTACCCTTGCGGTCATGCACACCGCTTTTCGCTTCGACATCCGGACGCTTGGAGTGGCTGTTTCCGCCGGCCTGCTCGCCCATTCCGTTCTCGGCGTCACGATCAATCACGCCAACGGCGCCACGGCCACGAACGCCGCGCTGTCCGTGATGGCCAAGGTGGGGCAGTTGCGCTGGTTCTTCACCCACGCGTCCGTCGGCGGCAACATCACCACCGGGATGAACGTCCTGCACGGGACCGACACCAACCGCTATCGGCTCACCATTTACAACTACGACGGCGACAACAGCGACGGGGCCTACCACGGGGGCGTGGGCACCGAGGGGTCCGAGGGCGGCGAGGACTACCGGGCCGCCGCCGATCCGGAGATCGTGACCAACGGGATCGTCTACGAGTGCATGCGCGGCAACCCGGACTGGTCCAACAAGCTGGTCTGCTTCAGCAACTCCGTGGCCGTTTCAGGCTGGCGATTCCCCAGGGTCAACGTGGTCATCGACAAGTTCTGCTGGATCGATCCGTATGCCGACCCGACGAACTACTGCGCCCTGATCAGCGCGCTGGAATCCCAATACCCCGAGACGCTCTTCGTCTACCTGACCATGCCGCTCTCCGGGCTGAACTTCGACGAGAACGACGAGCGGAACTCCTTCAACCGGCACGTGCGCTCGTTCTGCTCGGCCCACAACAAGCATCTCCTGGACGTCGCCGACCTCGAGGCCTGGAACCTGTCGGGCGTCCAGCAAACGTACCTGTCCTCCGGCGTGACCAATCAGAAGATGTCGTTCGACTACTCGCTCGACACCGGCGGGGACTGGCATCTCAACGCGGCCGGCCGGCGGCGGATGGCGCTGGGCTGGTACTCGTTGGCCGCCGCCCTGTTCGCGGCCGACCGCGACGGCGACGGGATCACCGACGGCGATGAACTGCTGGCCGGCACCCGGGCCGCCGACTCCAATTCCGCGCTGCAGATCCGCATCAGCCCCGCCTCGTTCTCCTCCTCCTCCAACGCGGTGTTCACGTGGACGGCCTCCTCGGGCCGGTACTACAGCGTGCAGCGCGCCACGGGCTTGGTGAATGGCGTGACCTGGTCGAATCGCCTGGCCGACCGCTTGGGCGCGAATTCCTTCACCGACACCGTGGAAGCAGCGGTCCAGGGCTTCTACCTGCTTTCAGTCCGGCAGTAAGCGGTCTAGCGCCGTGCGCTGATGCGGTAGAATACGGCGGGCGCCGAGCCGGCGGCGCGCTCGACCGTCGTGGTGGCCGACCCCGACACGAGGTTGGTGGCCTCGCCCCACGAGGTCCCGGCCAGGGAGCCGTTGGTGTATACCGTGTAGGTGACGCCCGTCTGGCCGGCCCAGGTCACGGAGTACAGGCCGCTGGAGACGCCCGTGGCGATCAACTCCGGATGGTACAGCACCAGCTCGGCCACGCCCGGCGGCGAGACGACGTAGGCGGCGCCGGCGTTGGTGGAGACCACGTTGGTCCCCGGGATGCTGTAGTCGAACAGCCGCTCGCCGATCAGCAGTTCGTCGAACGTGTCGCTGTTCATGTCGCTCATCGAGGCCAGCGCGCCGCCGGCCTCGGCGAGGGCCTGCCCGCCCTTCAGGCGGAACCCGTTCGTGCCGTTGAGCGATTCGGGATCCAGTTCGCGAGGGAAGACGTCCCGCCCGAAGATCGCGAAGATTTCCCCGGCGCTCGCGCGCCCGTCCGCCGTGAACGTGGGGGCGCCGCACAGGAGGTCGCCGTAGCCGTCCACGTTCAGCCGGGCGGCCCCGGCGAGCGCCGAGCCGAATCCGAACTCGGCGTTGGTGTAGGCCACGGCGAATCCGTTGGTGCCGTTCAGGTTCGTGACGGACAGGCTGGCCGGCGGGTCGGCGCGCCCGAAGAGGACATAGACCTCGTTCAGGTTGTGCGCGCTGACGGCCGCGTCGAACAGGCCGTCGCCGTTCACGTCGGAGGCGGCCACGGCATACCCGCAGTTGCCGAACAACCCGTCCCCGTCGATCCGGAATCCGTTGGTGCCGTTGAGCGCGGCCAGGGACAGGGAGGCGGTCCGGTTCGTGCTGCCGAAGATCGCGTAGGCGCGGCCGGCGGAGAAGAAGTCGGGCGCCGTGTGCGCGCCGACCAGGATGTCATCCAGGCCGTCGCCGTTGTAATCGCACAGGGCCGCCAGGGCGTGGCCCGCGCTGTCGGAGGCGCTCTCCCCGGTCAGGAGCATGCCGTTCGTGCCGTTGAGCGCGCCGAGGTCGAGCGAGGACGGGTAATTCGTCGCGCCGTAAACCAGGTAGACGCGCCCGATGTTGGTCTGCCCGCCGATGGTGGCCTTCTCGGCCCCGACGAGGAAGTCGGCCCGGCCGTCGCCGTTGACGTCGCCGGCCGGGGCGAGGGCGGAGGCGCACTGGAAGCCCGCGGCCTCGCCCGCCAGCGTGAAGCCGTTGGTGCCGTTGAGGCCGGCCAGGCTGACGTTCAAGGTGAAATTCGTGGCGCCGAAGACGACGTATGCCGCGCCGGCGCCGGTCCGGCCGGAGGGGTCGGCCTGCGGCGCGCCGAAGGCCACGTCCGCGCGTCCGTCGCCGTTGATGTCCCCGAGCCCCGCGACGCTCGCGCCGAGCTGGTCGTCGGCGGCCAGGCCGGTGACCTGGAATCCGTTGGTCCCGTTGAGGAACGTCGGCTGCTGGGAGGGCAGGGCGGGGCCCGGCCCGAACAGGACATAGGCGCGGCCCTCGCGGAAGCTCGGCGAGTTGAAGAACGGCGCTCCGACGACGATGTCGCCGTACCCGTCGCCGTTGATATCCCCGGCCGCCGACAGGGCGCTCCCGAGCCGGCTTTCATCCGCCGAGCCGGCCAGGCGGAAGCCGTTGGCTCCCGTCAGCAGTCCGCTCAACCCGTCGTAGACGGACAGGACCCTATTGCTGCCGAAGTAAAAAAAGCCGGGTTCGAGCGCGCGGGCGGGATCGATGCCGAATCCGGCGACGCCGGCCGCCAGGCCCAGCAGGAGGGTCGGGATCTTTTTCATGGCGCGATACTCAACAACGGTCCGTTTAAAAAAGCAAGGCGGGAGCGCGGTGGAGGACGCGCTCCCGCCCATCGGATGAAATGCCTATTTACGTGCAGACTTCTTCAGCGTGCGGTGGATCACTTTCGTTGCGGTCCGGGCGCTCGCGATGGACAGCGTGTGATGGCCTCCGCCGGCCAGCGTGACGCTCCAGGCCCGGCCGTTGTTCGTCTCCCACTGGCCGCTCTTGTGGAAGGCGAAGACGACCTGGGAGGCGCCGTCCGGCAGGGTATAGGTCGCCCAGCGGGTCCCGTTCGCGGCCGTCCGCATCGGGATCTGCGCGACGTTCTTCCAGCCGGGCTGGCCGGCCACCAGCGTCCACTGGCCGGAGCGGGAACTGGTCCATTTGACCGTCAGGGTCTTCGGCGCCGGGGCCGGCTCCACCGCGGGGGCCGCCGACTTGGAGCTGGTGGTCGCCGATCCGGCGGCGACGCCGCCGCCCCCGCCGCCGGCGGGCTGAACCGGGATGCGCCAGTTCTGGCCCCCGTTGTTGTCCCAGGTCCCGGCATTGTCATGGAAGCACACGTTGATTTCCGTGGCGCCCGCGGGGACGGTGATCGTGGCCTGGAACCGGCTGATGCGGCCGTTCAAGCCGAACTGCGCAGTGTCGTACACGCCCTGCCAGCCGTTGTGCCCGACGTGCGCGTAGATCGGTTTGCCGAAGAGGGGATTGCCCTCGTTGACGTAGAAGTAGGACAGGTTCACCTGCTCGCCCGGGCTCGGATAGGCCGGCGACCACAGGAGCTTGATGCCCATCGAATCGTTGGGCGCGTTCGGGCTCAAGCCGAGCACCCACTCGATGATGTTGGCGATGGGGAAGTAGGTCGGGCCGTCGAGATCCGAGTTGTTGTTGGTCGCGCTCTGGCCGAGGTTGCCGAAGTAGTCGAGTTCCCACTGGTCCGGCAGGCCGTCGCTGTCGCTGTCGCCGACGGCGGCGGCGATGGAGAAGTCGAAGTCGTTTCCGGCGCCCTGCGCGTACCCCGTGCCGGCGGCGTTCTTCGCCTCCATCCAGAACTCGACCGACGTCCCCGCGGGGAACGTGCCGAGGTCGAACGAGAAGAAGTCGAAGATCGGCTTGTTGCTCAAGCCGGCCGGGCTGAAGACGCCCTGCACGGTCTGCGGGTTGCTCCAGTCGCCCGGCGTCGTGGTGTAGTGGAGCAGGGCGGTGCTGCTGCAGCTGGTCTGGACCAGGTTGCCGTTCCCGTTCTCGACCGGCCGCGCGACGATGGTCACGGCCTGGCCGGCGTCGAACTGGCCGAACGAGTTGTTCGACTCCTGCGGCGCCCGGCCGTTCGCGCGGGCTTTGGCGTTGTCGTAGCGGTACGGGTCGAGGCCCCAGAAGACCGGCGTCTGCACGGTCACGGAACTCGCCACGGTGGCCCGGTAGTCCTGTCCGCCGTTGTTGTCCCAGCGCGTCGTGCCCTGGCCGTCGGTGACGGCCACGGCGTAACGGACCGTGGCGCCGGCCGCGAACTTGCCGAGGTTGGCGTGCCACCAGTCGTTGGCGCCCGCGCTGCCGCCGAGCTCCATGGCTTTGTTGGTCCAGTTTACCCCGTCCGTCGAATAGGCGACACCGGCCGAGACCGCCGCACCGCGGGCCGTGGACTCGATGTTGATCCAGAGGTCGTCGGTGGCGTCCAGTTCGCTGCCCGAGGGCCAGTGGTAGGTATTGCCGATCCAGGTCACGGCGGGCGCGCCTGCGGGGCCGGAGGAAATGACCGAGTAGGTCGCTGCGTTGTTGTCGCGCGCCAGCAGGTGCACGGTGTTCCCGTCGCGCACGTCCTTGTTGATCCACGAGGTGCTGCCTTCGATCAGCGCGGGGGCGCTCCAGGTCGCGCCGCCGTCCGTGGAAAGCTCGTAGTAGCGCAGCTCGTTGCGCGTGGACACCGCGACCAGGCCGGCGTCGATCTTCGCGAAGGAATCCACGGTGCCGCCGCCCGGCCAGAACAGGGTCCAGGTGCCCCAGGCCGCGCCGATATCCTTATGGGCCAGGTTCAGGCCCTCCGGCAGCGAGCCGCCGACCATGGCCATGTACGCGTGGCCCGCGGCATCCGCATCCAACTGCCCGTCCGCGTAGGATTGCCCGGTGGACCGGTCCGTCCAGGTCTGCCCGCCGTCCGTGCTCTCGTGGCAGTAGGGCGTGGAAAAGCCGCCGTACCAGCCGACGAGGGAGGAACTCATGATCATCTTCTGGCCGCGCACCTCGAAGTCCTTAATCTGTACCGTGGCCTTATAGCTCGTGCGATCAAAGATCGTCCGCTCGGCCTCCCACGCCGTTGCGTCCTTGTGGATGCGGCGGAACCGGACGCGGGACGTTTCCGGTGCGGTGAAGTTGTCGTAGGCCAGGTACGTGTAGGTGTCGTCCGCGCGGAGCTGCGCGTAGCGGCTCAAGGGGCCGGCGTAATCGCTGGCGACGTCGATCGGGGCGCTCCAGGTCGTGCCGCCGTTGGCGCTGTGGACCAGGCGCGTCTGGTTGTTGTCGCCGTAGAGAACGTGAAGGCCGCGGGAGGAGGCCGCGATGAGCGGGTAGGTCATCCCGCCGCTGACGGACGCCAACTGCGAGGGGGCGGTCCAGCCCTCACCGGTAACCTTCTTGGAGAAAAGGACGGTCTCGGGCTGGTTCCAGTCCGCGCGCTCGGCCCACACCGCGTAGATCGTGCCGTCGCGCGCGGCGATGTCCATGTACAGCGCGCCATTGGCCGGGATGGCGGCGGAGGTCGTCCAGCCGACGCGGCCCGTGCTGCTGCCGGGCACGACATAGGCGTAGTTCTGATTGTTGTTGTTGTCGTAGATGTGCCCGCCCCAGTCGTCCCATCCGTGGAAGTAGAACTTCACCGTCGCGCCGGCCGGGAACGCGGCGGCGGGGGTGACCGTCCACTTCGAGTTGCCGTCGGCGTTGCCGCTGTAGGCCATGCCATGCGTGGTCCAGCTTCCGCCGTTGACCTGGACGCCGACCTCGGCGTGGAGGCCGACGTAATCCTGGTTCATCAGGATCGTGAACGTGCCGGGATTGGCGTTCGAGTGGCGCTCGAACGAGCCGTAGGTGCCGATCCAGGTGGGGAAGGCCATCGCGCTGGTGGCGGCGAGGCACAGGCCCAACGAGAAGAGGATGGAACGAGTCAGGTGGCGCATGGACCGTCTCCTTGCATTCCTAGTTGCTCTTGATGCTCCCTACTCCCGCGAAATTGGCCCATACAGATACACTCGCGCGGGATGCAAGTAAAGCGTTTTACCAGAAAAAATGATGATATTGAGAAAAAGCCTGTAAACACGGATTAAACAGGCAATTTTTTTCTGGAAAGGCTGCGAAAAACACTACTTGGAAATGACGTAAACAGCCGCCGTCGCGCGCAGCCGGCGGAACCGGGCAATTGGGCGCCGACCCGTCAGGTGCACGGCCTGGCGGATGTGCGCTCCGATCTCGCGCGTGAAGTCGTCGAACTGCGGAATGGTGATGGCCCGTTCCCGGGGCGCACCCGAGACCAGCGTATGCCCGATGCCCCCGCCTCGCAAGGCGCGGCACCGGCAGCGCCAGTGCCCGGCGTTGTCGAACGAGATGACGGCCGCCGATCCGACGCGGAGCATTTCCTTCACAACCGGCGCGGGCGCGTCGAGATAGGCGAGGGTCTGGCTCAAGATCACGAAGTCGAACGCGCCGTCCCGGTAGTCCGCGAGCCCTTCCTCGATGTTGCCGTGCCGGACGGACAGGCCGCGCGCGATGCAGGCGCGGACGTTGTCCTCGCTCAACTCGACGCCGCGGACCTGCGCCTTCTTCTCGCGGACGAGGCGCTCCAGCAGGCTGCCGTCGCCGCAGCCGAGATCGAGCACGCGGGCCCCCTCGGTCACGAAGCCGACGATGGCGTCGAAGTCCAATCTCTGGCTGTTCGGCATGGGAGAATCCTTCCTGCGCTGCGGATACATTCGCGCACGGCGCGCGGAAGGTCAAGCGCGGGTCAGGGGGCCTTCACCGCGGCCACCCGCGCCAGGAAATCGCGCGACAGCCCGGCCAGGCGGTCCGTCTCGATCAGGAAACTGTCGTGGCCATAGTCGCTGTGGATTTCGACGTACGTCACGTCGATGCCGTTCTGGAGCAGGGCGCGGACCAGCGCCTCGGACTGCTCCGGCGGGTACAGCCAGTCGGAGGAGTAACTGACGACGAGGAACCGCGCCGTGACCTTCTGGAACGCGTCGGCGAGCGAGGCGCGGCCGTGGGCCAGGTCGAAGTAGTCGATCGCCTTCGTGATGAACAGGAAGGTATTGGCGTCGAAGCGCTGGGTGAAGTGGTCGCCCTGGTGTTTGAGATAGCTCTCGACCGCGAACTCCGTGGCGAAGTCGTAGCCCAGCTTCTGGCGCTCCTGCAGCCTCCGCCCGAACTTTTCCCTCATGGACCGGTCGCTCAAGTACGTGATGTGCCCGATCATCCGGGCGACGGACAGGCCTTCCTTCGGCGCTTCCTCTTTCGTGTACTTTCCGTGCTTCCACTTGGGATCGGCGTAGATTGCCTGGCGCGCGACCTCGTTGAACGCGATGCTCTGCGGCGACACCTGGGCCGTGGCCGCGAGGACGATCGCGCTCCGGACGCGCGCGGGATGGGAGATGGTCCATTGCAGGGCCTGCATCCCGCCCATGCTGCCGCCGACGACGGAGAGCAGCGTTTCGATCCCGAGGCGGTCGAGCAGGAGCCGCTGCGCCTCGACCATGTCCGCGACGGTCAGCACCGGGAACTGGAGGCCGAAGGGCTCGCCGGTCTTCGGGTTGACGGAGGAGGGGCCGGTGCTGCCCTGGCAGCCGCCGATGACGTTGGAGCAGATCAGGAAGTACTTGTCCGTGTCGAACGCGCGGCCGGGCCCGACCGCGTCATCCCACCAGCCGGGTTTCCGGTCCGCCGCGGAGTGTCGCCCGGCGACGTGCGCGTCGCCGGAGAGGGCGTGGAGGATCAGGATCGCATTGCTCCGGCCGGCATTGAGCGTCCCGTAGGTTTCATAGGCCATCGTGAACGGGGCGGGCAGCGTCGCCCCGCTCTGCAGCTTGAGCGGTTCATCGAACGTCGCATGCTGTGTTTTGACGATTTCGTTCACCGGGTCCTCTGGCGCGTTGTTTCGCGGCACCATAGCACAGGGCCGGGGGCGATTCCATAGCGGAAAGCCTGTCACGGGCCGACCCGCTGCTTGCAGGCGCCCTTTTTCCTCGACTTTCAGGGCCTCATTCTCTATCAGTGTCTCCCTGTTCATGATGCACGGAAAGCGGGGTCTTTCACGGGCCCCGGGAGAGTGAAAACCATGGCCGAAGAACTTCAGCACCTGATCGAGCGAATCCAGAAAGAGGGCGTGGAGAAGGCCGACGCCCAGGCGGCGAAGATCATCTCGCAGGCCAAGGAAAAAGCCGCCGCCCACGTCCGGGAGGCCGAGGAGAAGGCCAAGACGCTGGTGGCCAAGGGCGAGAAGGACGCCCAGGCCTTCATGGAGCGCAGCATCCGCAGCCTCGAGCAGGCCGCCCGCGACCTCCTGATCACCGTTGGCCAGGGCGTGGAGAATATCTTGAGCGACCTCGTGGCCGAGTCCGTGGACAAGGCGATGACGATCCAGGTCCTCGAACAGATGCTCGTGAAGATGGCCGAGGCCTACGCCGCCCGCGGCGGCGAGGAGAGCCGGATCGAGTTGCTGATCGGTCCGCAGGACCAGCAGGACATCGTCAAGTTCTTCGGCGACCGCTACAAGGAGCAGCTGGTCCGCGGCGTCAAGCTGCACGTCGACAACGACATCTTCAAGGGCTTCAAGGTCTCCTTCGCGGACGGGCGCGTGCAGCACGACTTCACCCGCGAGGCCATCGCCGAGTCGCTCGTTAATTTCCTCCGGCCGCAGTTGGCCGAGATCGTCCACCGCGTGGCGCGGGAAGGTTCGCAAACGGACAAGGGATGACCCGGCGTGAAGCCCTACTACCTGGTGGCCAGTCTGCCGACGCTGGTCCTTGGCGACCCGGCGCCTCTCGATGTCGCGTCCTTCCTGGCGGCCTGCGCCAACCTGTTGAGCGAGGAGGAGTTGGCGGAGGTGACCCTGATGCTCGAGGGGCGGGTGGGGGAATCCGGCGCCGCCTTCGCGAAGGACTGGCTCCGGGTCGATACCCAGTTGCGGAACGCCGTCGCGCGCGTCCGCGCCGGCAAGCGGTCGGCCGAAGCGCGTTCCTTCCTGCGCGAGCACGAGGGCTACGATGTCAGCCTGGAGAAGGCCGTCACGGACGCCTACACGCGGCCCAATCCGCTGGAGCGGGAGCTCTTCCTGGATCGGCACCGCTGGCAGCGGCTGGATGAACTCGTCCTGGCGGAGCCGTTCGGGTTCGCCGCCGTGCTGGCCTATGCCTTGAAACTCCGCCTGGTCCTGCGCTGGGCGGACCTCAACGACGAGGCCGGCGGGCAGCGGCTGACGGAGCTGCTCAAGGAATTGGACAAGAGCGAAGGCAAAACCTGAACACCGAACACTTTGCCGCCCGGGTGGCGGAATGGCAGACGCAAGGGACTTAAAATCCCTTTTCCGAAAGGGAGTGCGGGTTCGAGTCCCGCCCCGGGCACCCGGATAACGTTGAAGATACTACAGCAAAATGAACCGCAGAGGTCGCAGAGAGTCGCAGAGGCCGGAGGGCTTTACCTCTGGGAGCCTCCGTGCCCTCTGTGGTTAGTTCTGCCCGGGAGAGCGCCATGAGCGAGAACATCGGAAAGATCGTCGGGGTGAACGGCAACCTGCTGACCGTCGAGTTCAACCAGCCGGTCACGCAGAACGAAGTCGGCTTCGCCGCGCTCGGCGACCTGAAGCTCAAGAGCGAGGTCATCCGCATCCGCGGCCGGCGCGCGGAGCTCCAGGTCTTCGAGGATACGACCGGGCTGAAGGTCGGCGACCCGGTGGAGTTCACCGGCGACCTGCTCGCCGTCGAGCTCGGGCCGGGCCTGCTGACCCAGATTTACGACGGGCTCCAGAACCCGCTGCCGGCGCTGGCCGAGAAGTGCGGTTTTTTCCTCCAGCGCGGCGCGTACCTCCAGTCGCTCGACCGGCAGCGGAAATGGGCGTTCACGCCGTCGGCGAAGAAGGGCGACACGGTGCAGGCCGGCGACAAGCTCGGCAGCGTGCCGGAGGGCATCTTCGAGCACCGGATCATGGTTCCGTTCGGCGTGCGCGGGAAGTGCACGGTGGAAGACGTGGCGGCCCAGGGCGAGTACCGCGTCGAGGACGTCGTGGCGAAGATCAGGAACGAGCGCGGCGACGTGCTCGAGGTCCGGATGATGCAGCGCTGGCCGGTGAAGTTCCCGATCCGGGCCTACGGCGAGCGGCTCCGCCCCGTCGAGCCCCTGATCACCAAGGTCCGCATCGTGGACACGTTCTTCCCGGTCGCGCGCGGCGGGACCTATTGCATCCCCGGCCCGTTCGGCGCGGGCAAGACGGTGCTCCAGCAGATCACCAGCCGATACGCAGACGTGGACGTCGTGATCATCGCCGCGTGCGGCGAGCGCGCGGGCGAGGTGGTGGAGACCCTGCGCGAGTTTCCGGAGCTGACCGACCCGCGCACGGGCAAGAGCCTGATGGAACGCACGCTGATCATCTGCAACACGAGCTCCATGCCGGTCGCCGCGCGCGAGGCGTCGGTCTACACCGCCGTCACCATCGCGGAGTACTACCGGCAGATGGGCCTGCACGTCCTGCTCCTGGCCGACTCGACCAGCCGCTGGGCGCAGGCGCTGCGCGAGGTCTCCGGCCGGCTCGAGGAGATCCCGGGCGAGGAGGCCTTCCCGGCCTACCTGGAATCCGTGATCGCGGCCTTCTACGAGCGCGGCGGGCTGGTGAAGCTGCGCGACGGCGGCGTGGGCTCGGTGACGATCGGCGGCACGGTCAGCCCGGCCGGCGGCAACTTCGAGGAGCCGGTGACGCAGAGCACGCTGAAGGTCGTCGGCGCGTTCCACGGCCTCTCCCGCGAGCGGTCCGATGCGCGCCGCTATCCCGCCATCCATCCCCTGGAGAGCTGGAGCAAGTACCCGAGCTTCGTCAGCGACGAGGATGTGCGCGAGGCGCGCCACGTGCTGCGGCAGGGCAACGAGGTCGGGCAGATGATGAAGGTCGTCGGGGAAGAGGGCACCTCGTTGGACGATTTCGTCGTCTACCTCAAGGGCGAGTACGTCGACGCGGTCTATCTCCAGCAGGACGCCTACCACGCCGTGGACGCGGCGACGTCGTCCGCGCGCCAGCAGTACGTGTTCGAGCGGCTGGTGAAGATCCTGCGGACGAAGATGGCCTTCGACGACAAGGACGGCGCCCGGAAGTTCTTCCAGCAGCTGACCCAGACGACGAAGGACTGGAACCGCGCGCCGATGCCCGGCGACGGGAAGCAGGCGGACCCGGAGGGCGAGAAGCAGTTCAAGGACCTGGAGGCCCGCATCGAGAAGATGATCGAGGAGGTCGCGGACTATGCATAAGATCTACCACCGGATCGACAAGATCGCCGGCAACGTCATCACCGTCGAGGCCACCAACGTCAGCTACCGCGAGCTGGCGCAGGTCACATCCCGGCAGGGCACCTCGCTCGCGCAGGTGATTCGGCTGGACGGCGACCACGTATCCCTGCAGGTGTTCGCCGGCAGCCGCGGCATCGCGACGGACGCCCAGGTCCGCTTCCTGGGCCACCCGATGCAGACGGCCTTCTCCGAGGCCCTGCTGGGCCGCGTCTTCACGGGCAGCGGCACGCCGCGCGACAAGGGGCCGCCGATCGCCGAGAACATGATCAACATCGGTGGGCCGTCGGTGAACCCGGCCAAACGCATCATCCCGCGTCGCATGGTCCGCACGGGCATCCCGATGATCGACGTGTTCAACACGCTGGTCGAGTCGCAGAAGCTGCCCGTGTTTTCCGTCGCCGGCGAGCCGTACAACCCGCTGCTGGCGCGCATCGCCCTGCAGGCCGAGGTGGACGTCATCGTTCTCGGCGGCATGGGCCTGAAGCACGACGACTACCTCTTCTTCCGGGACTACCTGGAGGAGCACGGCGCGCTCGCGCGGGCCGTGATGTTCGTCCACACGGCGGCCGACCCGACGGTGGAATGCCTCATGGTGCCGGACATCAGCCTCGCCGTGGCCGAGCAGTTCGCCCTGCAGAACAAGCGCGTGCTGGTGCTGCTGACGGACATGACCAACTTCGCCGACTCGCTCAAGGAGATCGCCATCACGATGGAGCAGATCCCCTCGAACCGCGGCTACCCGGGCGACCTGTACAGCCAGCTCGCCGCGCGCTACGAGAAGGCCGTGGACTTCGACACCGCGGGCTCGATCACCGTGCTGGCCGTCACCACGATGCCCGGCGACGACGTGACGCACCCGGTCCCGGACAACACGGGCTACATCACCGAGGGCCAGTTCTACCTCCGCAACGGGCGCATCGAGCCGTTCGGCTCCTTGAGCCGCCTCAAGCAGCTCGTCAACAACAAGACGCGCGAGGACCACCGGACGATCATGAACACCATGATCCAGCTCTACGCGGGCTACAAGGAGACCCTGGAGAAGCAGGCCATGGGCTTCCGGATGAGCAACTGGGACCGCAAGCTCCTCAAGTACGGCGAGCGGTTTGAGAAGGAACTGATGGACCTGACGGTGAATATCCCCCTGGAAGAGGCGCTCGACCTCGGCTGGCGCATCCTGGCCGACTGCTTCGAGCCTGCGGAAACCGGGATCCCGTCGAAATTCATCGAGAAATTCTGGCCGAAGACGGCGAAGACGCAGGAGGCGGTCGAGGCCGCGACGAAGTAACCGTGCCGAGGATCAAACATACCAAGAACGAGCTGAAGGCCCAGCGCGACGCGCTGAAGCGCTTCGAGCGCTACCTGCCCACGCTGCAGTTGAAGAAACAGCAACTGCAGATGGAGGTGCGGCGGCTCGAGGGGCAGATCGAACAGAAAAGGGGCGAAGAAGAAGAGCGGCGGGATGGCCTGAAAACATGGGTCCGTCTTTTCGCGGACGCGTTCCCGTTCGGGCAGTACCTGAAAGTCGCGAAGGTCCGCGCCAGCGAGGGGAACATCGCCGGCATCGCCATCCCAGTACTGGAGGAAGTGCGGTTCGAGCGAAAGATGCCCGACCTCTTCCTGACGGCCTCGTGGGTGGACGACGGCCTGGAGGTTCTCGAGCAACTGCTCCGGCTGGGGATCGAGCGGCGCATCCTCGACGAACAGCACCGGCGGCTGGCCGAGGAACTGCGCGTGACCTCGCAGCGCGTGAACCTGTTTGAGAAGGTGAAGATCCCGGAATGCGGCGAGAACATCCGCGTCATCCGGATTTTCCTCGGCGACGAACAGACCGCCGACGTGGTGCGGGGCAAGATTGCCAAGGGACGGACGGTGACCGCATGATCGTCAAAATGTCCAAGGTGACGGTGTTGTGCGTCGCGTCCGCGAAGGACGAGGCGCTGGACGCGCTGCGCGATCTGGGCGTGCTGCACGTCGTGCCGCTCAAGCCGCTGGCGGGCGAACTGCTGGACGAGGCGCGCGCCCGACTGCAGCATGTCCGGCGGGCCCTGGAGATGCTCGACCCCAAGGCGCAGGGAAAGCCGTCTGGGAAGACCGCCGACGACGTGGTCGAAGGCGTCTGGAAGCTCATCCACCGGATCAAGGAGGATGAAGATGCGCTGGTCCAGCTCCGGCACGAGCAGCAGCGCCTGGCGCCCTACGGTCATTTCGAACCCGCGGACTTGGATCGGCTCCGCGAGAAGGGGATCACCGTGCGGCTGTACCAGGCGCCCCGCAGCCAGGCGGTGGTCATCCCCGAGGGCGCGGTGCGCGTTGTCTTGAGCGAGGACAAGACCAACGTCTATTTCGCCGTGTCCGGCCCCGGGGATTTCCAGATCGACGCCCAGGAGCTGAAGCGGCCCGAGCGTTCGCTGAAGGATGTCGAGGAGGGGCTTCGCTGGTCGGAGGCGCGACTGGAGGAATCGCAGCGGCGCCTGCAGGAATATAGCAACGACTACGCCGTGGTGGCCTGCACGGCGGCGAAGGCCGAGGAAACCGTCGACTTTCTCGAGGCGCGCCAGGGCATGGAGGCCGGCGGACCCGTCGCCTGGCTGCAGGGGTTCTGCCCTGAAGAGCACGTGCCCGACGTCCAGGCGGCGGCTGCGAAGAACGGATGGGGGCTGCTGGTCGGGGAACCGACGGCCGACGACAAGGCGCCGACCCTGATCCGCAATCCGTTCTGGGTCAAGCCCATCAAGGCGGTGTTCGACTTCATCGGCGTGCTGCCGGGCTACGAGGAGATCGATATCAGCGCGGTATTCCTGCTCTTCTTGAGCCTGTTTTTCGCCATGCTGGTCGGCGATGCGGGGTACGGCCTGATCTTCCTCGGCCTGACGTTCTGGGGGCGGCGCAAGTTCCCGAAGGCGCCGGGGTACCCGTTCCACCTGCTTTACATCATGAGCTTCGGCACCGTGGTCTGGGGTTTGCTCACCGGTTCGCTGTTCGGCATGGAGGCCTTGCCGGCGTGGTTGGACCGGATGACCGTGGCGTGGCTCAAGGAGCCGAAGAACGTGATGCTGCTGTGCTTCCTCATCGGCGCCGTCCACCTGACCATCGCGCACCTGTGGAACATCAGCCGGGCCTGGAACAGCCTGAAATCGCTGGCGCAGCTCGGCTGGATCGGCAGCACGTGGACGATGTTCTTCATGGCCCGCAACCTGGTGCTGGGCCACGAGCTGCCGGGCTGGATCGGGTGGGTGTTCCTCGTGAGCGTGGTGTTAATCGTGCTGTTCATGACGGCCCCGCGCGATTTCAAGAACGAGTGGTTCAACCACGTCATGCTGCCGCTCAACATCGTCAGCAATTTCGTGGATGTCGTCTCGTACATCCGTCTCTTTGCCGTCGGCACGGCGGGCTACGCGGTGGCCTCGTCATTCAACAAGATGATCCTGGGCGGCGGGGTGCATGGGATCGTGGCCGGGCTGATCGCCGCCCTGCTGCTGTTTCTCGGCCACACGCTGAACATCATCTTGAGCGCGATGGGCGTGCTGGTGCACGGGGTGCGCTTGAACACGCTGGAATTTTCGTCGCACATCGGCATGGCTTGGACGGGCGTCCCGTACCGGCCGTTCCGGCGGATTGAATCGACCCACAAGGAATCGTGAAAAGAATAAGGAGACCGGGAAATGACACCTGAACTGATGATCGGCTGGGGTAAATTCGGCGGGGCGGCGGCGCTGGCGTTCGGCGCCATGGGCTCAGCGCTCGGCGCGGGCGCGGCGGGGCCGGCAGCGATCGGCGCGTGGAAAAAGTGTTTCGCGCAGGGCAAGGCCGCGCCGTTCATCCTGGTGACGTTCATCGGCGCGCCGCTTTCGCAGACGATCTACGGCATGATCCTGATGAACAGCATCGCGGAGGCGGTGAAGAACACCCCGACCAGCTTCCCCATGATGATCGCCGTGGGCGTCTTCGGCGGCATCGCGATCGGGCTCTCGGCCTGGTACCAGGGCGTCATCGGCGCGGCGGCCGCGGACGCGCAGGCGGAGACCGGCAAGGGTTTTGGCAACTACCTGATGGGCCTGGGCATCGCGGAAACCGTCGCCCTGCTCGTCATGGTCTTCAGCATGATGGCCATCAAGTAAGGTTCCGGTGTTCGGGTTCCGGTGTTCGGGATGACCCATTTCCCGAACACCGAAACCTGCTCCCTTCTCCCCGGTATTCCGTTTTCCGCGCACGCCGGGTATCTATTCCCCGGAGGCGATCCATGGCCTTTCGGCGTCGCGCGGCAATCTTCGGGTTTCTGCTCCTGTCGGCCGCGGCGGGGCAGGCCCAACTGACGGCGATCTGGGCCAACGACGGCGGCGACAAGGTCGCGCGCTCGGAATGCCGGGCCTCGGCGAATCCCGGCTCCGTCACCAACAGCCTGTGGGACGGCTCGTCCGTCCGTCTTTTCGGCGCGCGCAACGAAGTGCTCGGCTTCGCGCTGATCCTGGAAGCCGCGTCCGCCGCCGCGACGAACGTGTCCGTGGTCCTGACCGACCTGAACCGCGGCGACTACCGCCTGCGCGCCGCGCCCGCGCCCCTCGACGGCCTGTTCGCCTGGACGAATCGCGAGATCGAGCTGTTTTACCTCCGTTATCTCCAGATCCAGGGCTTGAGCCAGATGGCCTACGAGACCTACGACGAGCGGCACATCCCGCAGCGGCTGCGGCGGCCCTGGACCGGCGAGGGGGAAGGCGAGGGGTACTGGACGAACCGCCCCGACCACGACCAGTTCTACCCCGATATCGCCGTGCCGATGGAACTCGTGCCGCGGTTCGACGTCGCCGCCGGCGAGAGCCAGGTCCTGTGGGCGGACGTGTACATCCCGAAGACAACCCCGGCGGGCGCGTACACCGGCGCGGCGCTCGTGGCCCAGGGCGGCGCAACCCAGGCGGTGCCGGTTTCGCTGCGCGTCCTGGATTTCGCGCTGCCGGACGAGCCCGCCGCCCGCACGATGGTATACCTTGGCTACCGCGATCTCAACGTGCGCTACTTGGACGAGCCCTGGCCGAACGAGGGCACGACCAATGCCGCCCTGTCCGGCGAGATTCGCGACCGCCACTTCCTGCTCGCGCACCGGCACAGGATATCGCTGATCGACGCGAACGACGGCCCCGAGGTGTGGCCCGATGACGCGCCGCGGCCGGGCTGGCTTCCACGCCTGACCGGAGAACTGTTCACGCCGGCTCACGGGTACGCGGGCCCGGGCGAGGGCGCGCCCAATGGCGTGTTTTCCATCGGCACGTACGGCACGTGGGGCTGGCAGGACGAGGGGCAGACCGGCATGTGGGCTCACACCGACGCGTGGGCCGGCTGGCTCGCGACCAACGCCCCGGGGACCGAGGCCTTCCTCTATCTGGTCGACGAGTCGTCCGACTATCCGCAGATCGAGCAATGGGCCTCGTGGATGGACGCCAACCCCGGGCCGGGCTCGAATCTCTTCTCCATGGCCACGCTCTCCTTGCCGGACGCCGTGGCGCATGTGCCCTCGCTGGATATTCCGGCGGCCATCATCACCATGGGCATCAGCAACGACTGGGAAACCGCGGCGACAGGCCTGGCGACCAATCCGTCGCGGCGGCTGTATCTCTACAACGGCGTCCGGCCGGCGACCGGCTCCTTCGCCACCGAGGACGACGGGATCGCGCTGCGGGCGCTGGCGTGGGCGCAGCACAAGAAGCGCGTGGACCGCTGGTTCTTCTGGGAGTCCACCTACTACAACAACTTCCAGGCCGGCGCGGGCGAGACCCGCGTGCTCCAATCTGCGGCGACCTACGGCGACAGCTCGGAGACCAACGACGTGCTGGGCGAAACCGGCTGGAACCACAGCAATGGCGACGGCGTGCTGTTCTACCCCGGCACGGACCGCGTCTACCCGGAGGATTCGTACGGCGTGCCCGGCCCGTTCGCGAGCCTGCGCCTGAAGCTCTGGCGGCGCGGGCTCCAGGACGCGGACTACCTCGCCATGGCCGCGCGGATGAACCCGACGCAGACGGCGCAGATCGTGCAGCGGATGGTCCCGAAGGTCTGCTGGGAATACGGCGTCGCGGATATCAACGACCCGACTTGGTGCCGCACGGATATCAGCTGGTCCGTGAACCCGGACGACTGGGAGGCGGCGCGCGCGGAACTGGCCGGTCTCATTAAGAGCCACCTGGCCGCGTTCCGGGTCCGGTTCGCGCCGTCCGCCGGGCTGACCTGGGCCGATCTCGGGCCGGGTTATGCCTTCACGCTCCAGTCCGCCGCCTCGCTGGCGGCGCCGGCGTGGACGTCGGCGCCCGGCGCCTGGCCCGCGCGGACCAACGAGTGGGCGGGGTTGGGGGCCGGGACGGCGGCGTTCTTCCGGGTCCAGGCTTCGCCCCTGGCGCCGCCCGGGCGGTGAGCGCCCGCATTTCTCCGTGCAGGTGGCGCGCCGATATGCTATGTACGCGCGGAATTTCGCCGCCGGAAGGAGACGAGGATGGACTTGCAGAAACTGTACGCCGAGCGGATCGGCGGTGCGCAATTCGGGCTGGGCACCGAGATCTATAAATTCGAGAAGATCAAGCGCGCCAAGGCCGCCGCGCTGAAGGCGCGCCCGCAGGTCGAACTGCTGGACTTCGGGGTGGGGGAGCCGGACCAGCTCGCGCCGTTCCCGATCCGCGAGGCCCTGAAGAAGGCCGTGGACGATCCCGCGAACCGCGGCTACGCCGACAACGGCATCCGCGAGTTCCGGCTCGCCGCCTGCCGGTACATGGAGACGTTTTTCGGCGTCAAGGGCCTGAACCCGGACACCGAGGTCAACCACAGCATCGGCTCGAAGCCCGCGCTGGCCATGCTGCCGCTCTGCTTCGTCAATCCCGGCGACGTCGTCATGACCACCGTGCCCGGCTATCCCGTGATGGCCACGCACGCGAAGTACCTCGTCGCGGAAATCGTGAAACTCCCGCTCGAGCGGTCCAACGGCTTCTTCCCGGACCTCAAGAAGATCAAGCCCGCGGTCGCGAAGCGCGCCAAGCTGCTCTACGTCAACTACCCGAACAACCCGACCGGCACGGCGGCGACGGAGGCGTTCTTCGACGAGCTCATCGCGTTTGCCGCGAAGCACAACATCCTGGTCGTACAGGACGCGGCCTACGCGACGCTGATCTACGGGCGGCCGCGGCTCTCGATCCTCGGCCGGCCGGGCGGCAGGGAGGTCGCGGTCGAGCTGCACTCGATGAGCAAGAGCTACAACATGACCGGCTGGCGGCTGGGCTTCGTCGCGGGCGCCGCCGGCGCCGTGAAGGCCTTCGCCGAGGTCAAGGACAACACGGACTCGGGCCAGTTCAAGGCCATCCAGCACGCCGCCTGCGCCGGGATCGCGGACCGGCAGCTCTCCGAGGCGATCCGCGCGCACTACGAGAAGAGGCTGAAGCTGCTCGTCGCGGCGCTGCGGCGCGCGGGCTTCGACGCCGAGATGCCGGGCGGGACGTTCTACCTGTACGTCCCCGCGCCGAAGGCCGGCGGGAAACTGGGTTTCAAGACGGCCGAGGACGCGTCGCAATACCTGCTGCGCGAGCATTCGGTGTCCACGGTGCCGTGGGACGACGTCGGGGCGTTCCTGCGGTTCTCGGCGACGTTCGAGTCGCGGGGCGACGCGGACGACAAGCGCGTGATCGCGGAACTGGAAAAACGGCTGGCCGCGGCGGCCCTGCAATTCTGAAAGGCCTACATGAGCACACCCGCACTGCACAGCGTCCGGAAAGGCCGGCAGATCGCCGTGTTCCTCGACGACGAGCCCGGCACGCTCTCGGGGATTGCCGCCCTGCTCGGCCGGCACGGCGTGAACATCTACGCGTTGTCCCTTGCCGAGGGCATCGGGCACGGCTACGTGCGCATGGTGGTGGACCAGCCCGATGCCGCCCTGAAGGCGCTGCGGGAAGCCGATGAACTGGTGATGGAGCGGGAGGTCCTCCTGCTGGAACTCGCGAACGTCCCCGGCGCCCTGGGCGAGGTGACGCGCCGCCTCGCCGAGGCGAAGATCAACCTGGAATACGCCTACTGCGCCGGCGGCCCCAACGTGGATCGCGGCCTGGTCATCGTGCGCGTGGACCATACCGAGCGGGCGCTGGCCATTCTCCAGGGCCGCTGACGCGTACCTCTTATTTCTTTACGGCGTTGAGCACCGCCGCGTAATCCGGCTCCTGGACGATCTCCGGCACCTGCTGGGCGTGGATCACGCGGTCCTGCGCGTCCAGGACCAGCACCGCGCGGCTCATCAGCCCGGCCAGCGGGCCGTCCACGATGGCCACGCCGTAGTCCTGGCCGAAGGCCGGGGAGCGGAAGGTGGACAGCGTCACGACGTTTTTCAGCGAGTGGCTCTCGCAGAAGCGCGCCGCCGCGAACGGCAGATCCGCGGAAATATTCAGCAGCGCCACGCCGCCCAGCTTCGAGACTTCCTGGCTGAACTTCTGCGCCGACGTCGCGCAAACGCCGGTGTCCAGGCTCGGCACGATGTTCAGGATCTTTTTCTTGCCCGCGAATTGGTCCAGCCCGACGTCGGCCAGATCCGCCCCGGTGAGCTTGAATCCCGGCGCCTTCGCGCCCGGCCTGGGCAGTTCGCCCGCCGTATGAATCGCCGCGCCCTTCAAGGTGATGGTAGCCATGGATCCCTCCGTTTTCCGCCAATATAACGCCGATCGGCCCCGGCGCAACCCGGCGCGCGAAAAAAACAGGTTCCATCTGGCGCGGGGGGCGATCATGAGGTATGATTGAAATTCAAACGGGCAATCCCATCACGGAGGAATGAACATGATCAGCGGTAAAATGACGAAGGCGATCAACGAGCAGATCAACAAGGAGCTGTACTCGTCCTATCTGTACCTGGCGATGTCGGCGCAGGCGGAGGCCCTGGGGCTGAAGGGGTTCGCCAACTGGTTCAAGGTCCAGGCCGCCGAGGAAAACGAGCACGCGATGAAGTTTTTCGATTACCTGGGCGAGCAGGGCGCGCGCGTCAAGCTCGCCGCGATCGACCAGCCGCCCGTGGAGTTCAAGTCGCCGAAGGCCATGTTCGAGGAGACGCTCAAGCACGAGAAAACCGTCACCGCCAGCATCAACGCCCTGGCGGACCTCGCGCTAGCGGAGAAGGACCATGCGACGGGCAGCTTCCTGCGCTGGTTCGTGGACGAGCAGGTCGAGGAGGAGGCCAACGCCCAGGAGATCGTGGACTGGCTGAAGCTCGCGGGCGAGGCCGGCAACGCGCTCCTGTTCCTGGATTCCAAGCTCCGGGCGCGCAAGGCCGAATAGCCGCCGTACGGCCGCGGGTTCATCTACGGCTTGCACTCCTCGGGAGGGGGGTGCTAGTCTGTTTCCGTTCCTTTCACTGAAAGAGGGCGAGGTATGAAAGCTATCCGATTCGTGACGCTGTGCGTTCTCGCGGCGAGCCTGGCCGGACCGGCCTACCCGGCGGCCGAACCCAAGTCCAGGCAACTGACCCTGCTCGTGGTGCCGGCGCGGTACAACGTCCTGCAGGTCTCGTTCGACGCCGCGTCCATCTCGCCCGTGGTGCTCGTGTCCTACCAGGGCGACGCCACGACCAAGACCCCGCTGCTGCACGCCTGGAACGGCACGGAATGGGTTTACGTCTCCGCGGAGGACTTCCGCGAGGCCCAGTTCCTGCAGATCACGCCCGGCCAGGCCATCCTCGTCGGCGACGAGGGCCTGCTGCCCCCGATGCTCGTGAGCTCGGTCGGGGCCTGGTGTCCGAAGACGCTGACCGTGCCCGCGACCGATCCCGCTGGCCTCGTGAACGCCCTCGGCGCCCACCTGGATTTTTCCCCGTCGGACTGGAAGTGGATGGCGGCGCGCTACAACATGAACCTGACGGATCTCAACGCCGAGCGCCGCAGCGAGAGCTGGTATGACCAGAAGGGCTACGAGGATGAAATGACCCCGCGGCTGCAGTCGCTGCCGAAGCACCGGCGCGGCCGGCCCGCCGCCGGCTCCGTGTCCCCCGCGGCCAGGCCGGCGGTCGTGCCGCCGGCCGAGGTGGTGCCGCCCGCGGAAGAGATTCCCCCCGCCAAGGCCGCGCCCGCCGCCGAGGAGGTGCCGCCCGCCGAGATCGTCACGGAAGTCGAATCGGCGTCGGTCGAGGATATCAAGGCCGAGGAGCCGGCGCCGGCTGCGGAGCCGCGCCTGTCCATCCCGTCGCCCGGCGAGGAGCCGAAGAAGGGGCGGAAGAGCCGCGCGGAGAAGAAGGCCGATGAGGCCGCGGCGACCGAGCCTGCCCCCGAGGGCTGGCAGGAGAAGGCGTCCACCGATCCGCTCCCGGTCAAGTGATGATCGGCCGGCGCGTTTCCTCCTGGGCGGCGCTCCTGGGCGCGCTGCTCGGCGCCGGGTGCGTGAGCGAGCCCCCCCGCGAAACCCCCGCCGACGAGCTGACCTATACCGCGGTCCGCACCGAGGAGCGCGTGCTGTTGAGCTGGGAATCGCAGCCTGGCGAGAAATACACCATCCTCTACAGCGAGAATCGCCGCCCCCCCTGGCAACCGCTCCCGAACGCGATCAACCTCGTCGGAACCGGGCGGACGATCACGGTGGAGGACCGCGTGACGGGCGGTCGGAACCGCTACTACCGGGTGCAACGGGGGCCGTTTCCGCCGGCTCCTCCGCCGCGGCGACGCTAGGCGCCGGGGCCGTCGGACCGCTCGGGGCGCACTCCCGGGCCCGGAACACGCCGAGGATCGCGCGATGGTCCGAGGCGAGCGCGCCCAGCGGGTGGCGGATGGCCCGGGTGCGCTCGACCACCGTCTCCGGCCACATGCCCTCGCTGGCCAGCATGTAATCGATCCGGCTGTAATTGTCGTCCCCGGGGCTGAAATACGTCCACACGTCGCCGACCTCGTCGGGCGGGCGGAGGTCCCGCGCGTACTGCTGCTGGCTTCCCATCACCTCCCGGAGGGCGGCGGAGGCCGGCGTGTCGTTGAAATCGCCGACCACGAGCAGGTTGATGTCGGGCCGGTCCTTGAGGTAGCCGCGGATGTGCTTGTTCAGCAGGCGGGCCTCGTTGCGGCGCATCTCCGTCTGGCCCAGCGCGTGGAACACCTTGGATTTCAAGTGCGCCCCGAGCAGCCGGAAGCGGTATTCCGGCCCGACCTCGATTTCCACGTCGAGGAAGCCGCGGAGCACAAGGACCTCGGCCTGGCCCAGCGTGTACTGGTCGTCGACGTGCGGCTGACGGTCGGTGATCGGGAACCGGCTCAAGACCGCGAGGTTCAACTCCGATTGCCCGCGCTGCAGGTATTCCGCATGCGGGTAGTCGAGCCCCGCCCGGGCCAGCGCGTCGCGGAACTCCGCCAGGACGCTCGGGTCGCCGATCTCCTGCACCGCCAGGATATCCGGCCGCTCGCGGGCGATCACGGCCACCACGGCGGCCCGCTCCTCGTCGGGCTTCGGCTCGAGCCGGCCCGTCCCCGTGCGGTCCGCCAGCCCGTACAGGTGCAGGTTGAAGCTCATCACGGAGAACGTCTCGTCCGCGGCGGCGGCCGGCGGGGCGGGGGGCGGCGGCTCCGGCGCCCTTCCGCACGAGGCGAGCAGCAGCAGGCACCCGGCGAGGCCCGCCCGCGCGGGACGCCGGGCCGCTTTCCGGGCATGGCTGGTCGTGTTCACGGTAAAGAACGCGGCGCGGGCGGCTGCGCCCTTACGAGGAATAGGCCTTTTCAATCTTGGCCGCGACGTCCCGGTACCCGATGTCGACCGAGTAGATTTCCTTGTAGTGCTTTGCGGCCTCCTCGCGGCGGCCCATCTGCTCGGCCACGCTGCCCATCTCGTAGAGGATGTCCTTCTTCGTGTCGTCCATGATGCTCAACTCGGACGCGGCCTTCTGGAGCTGCTCCATGGCGATGTCGAGCTGGTTCTTCTGCTTGAAGCACATGGCCAGGTAGTAGAGCGAGCGGATGCGCCGCTGCGGGTTGCGCTGCGCCAGCTGGAACTCCTGGATGGCCTCGTTCAGGCGCTCGCGCTCGAACAGGATCACGCCCAGATCGTAGCGGTACTGCAGGTCGTTCGGGTAGCGCTTGACCCGGTCGGCGGCGTCCTCGAGCACGAACGTATCCTTCTCCTTGGTCTTCTGCCCGGCGCCCGCCGCGTCGCCGGCCTTTTGCAGGCCCTCGATCTGGAAGTCGAAATGGCGCAGCCGCAGCGCGCTCAAGGCCCGGTCGATCTGCGGGTCCGTCTTGCCCGTGGCCTCGTGCGCCTCGGTCAGCACCGCCAGGGCCTCCTCGTAGCGGTCCGCGCGCGCCAGCAGGTCGGCCAGGTGGCGCTTGTAGTTCACGTTCTCCGGCTCGCGCTCGGCCTTGCCCTGCATCTCGACGATCAGCGAGCTGATGTCCTTCTCCGACTTGACCGCCTTGGATTCCTGCTCGAGGATGACGGCCTCCTTGGCGTCCTTCATCACGTCGCGGTAGGAGCCCGCCTCCGTCCAGCCGCCCTTCTTCATCGTGTCCAGCGCGGCGGTGTCCTTCAGCGCCTTGATGATCATCGGGTCGTTCGGGCGCAGCTCGTTGAGCGTCTCGTAGGTGGTCCGCGCCTCGTGGGTCTGGTTGGTCTCGATGTAGAGCCGCCCCAGGTCCTTGAGGATGTCGACGTTCTTGGGGTAGTGGTCCCGCGCGATCTCGAGCGTCTGGATCGCCACCTCCGGCATCTCGGCGGCCACCGCCGCCTGGGCGAGGAGGTTGACGAACGTCAGGTTCAGCGGGTCCTTGCGGATCAGCTTTTCCGCGCTCTTCAGCGCCTCGGCGGGCTTCTTGGCCAATTGCGTCTTCACCGCGAGCAACTGCGGCAGCCCCGTCAGCGAGCTGATCGCGTGGGTCACCGCGCCGCCCTTCGCGTCCTTGAACTTCTTGACGGCCGCCGCGCGCAGGAACTTGCGCGCCCGGAGCAGCCGCGGCTCGATCTCGAGCGCGGAGGTGAACATGTCCATCGCGTAGTCCAGGTTGCCGCGCTCCATGGCGGCCATGGCCTTCTCGTACAGTTCGCGGGCCTTGCGGGGTGCGGCGTCGAGCAAGATTTCTGCCATAGCGGGTCGCTCCTTCTTCTGAACAAGCCGCAGTCCAGCCTACTCGCGACGCCTGGAAAGTCGAACCAAAAAAACCGGAGCGCCGCCCCAAAAACAGGCTGGCCCCGCGCCGCGCCGATCCCTAGTATCCGCGGGAACATGATGCGAACCCGGCGATTCAGCGGGCGGTGGCCGATCGCGGCCGCGCTGGCCCTCGCGTGGCTGGCCGCGGCGTCACCCGCCGGCGCGCAGCCGGGCGTCCTGCGCGTGGTCACGGCCGGCCGGGAACGCTACGTGACGCTCCGCGACTTCGCCGCGGCCTGGGGCCTTTCCTATTCGCTCCCGGCCGCCCGCCTGGTCGAACTCTCCAGCTCGTGGACCCGGATCCGGTTCGAAACCAACAGCCGGGAGGCCTGGTTCAACGGGCTGCATATCTGGCTGCACGCCCCCGTCGTCACCGTCCAGCAGCGGTGGGCCATCACCGAGGCCGACGCGAAGAAAGTGATCGAGCCGCTGCTCCGGAAAAACGCCCTGCTGCGGGGCCAGCGCGCCCGCGTGATCGTGCTCGACCCGGGGCACGGCGGGCAGGACGCCGGCGCGCAGGGCCGCCGCGGCGTCCAGGAGAAGGGCATGGTCCTCGACATCGCCAAGCGCGCGCGCACCCACCTGGCCAACGCCGGGTACAAGGTCTACCTGACGCGGGATACCGACCGCTTCATCGAGCTGGAGACGCGCGCCGCGCGCGCGGCAGCGTGGGGCGCCGACCTGTTCGTCAGCATCCACCTCAACGCGGCCACGGCGTCCACCGCCAAGGGCATCGAAACGTACGTCCTGGCGGTGCCGGGCTATCCGCCCACGTCCGCCGCCGCCGGCTCCTCCGTCCCGCGCCTGGTCTTCCCCGGCAACCGCAACGACTCGGCCAACGCCATTCTCGGCTACTATCTCCACAAGGCCCTGATCGACAAGACCCGCGCGGAGGACCGGGGCCTCCGGCGCGCCCGCTTCGTCGTGCTCAAGAACTGCGTCCGGCCGGCGGTGCTGCTCGAATGCGGATTCCTCTCCAACAGGAACGAGGAGTCCCTCATGTTGACCTCCGCGCACCGCGAGGCGCTGGCGCTGGCCATCGCCAAGGGCATCATGGATTACTCCGCGGCCGTCCGAGCGGCGCAGGCCGCGCCCTGATCCGCGCCTTCCCGGGCGCCCCGCGACGAGCGGTAGCATTCCCGCGCGGCCGCCACGGCGCGGGCCGCCGTCGCCGGATCGAAGGGAATATCCACGAGTTCCACGCCTTCGCACCGGACGGCCAGGATCGAGGCCTCCACGGAAGCGGGCGCGACGCCGGCCTGCCGGGCGACGGCCAGCCGGTACAGGTTGAGCTGCAGGCCGTACCGCGCCGCCAGCGCGGCCGCGTCCTCCTCGCTGAACTTGTAGTCCACCACCCGGCGCCGGCCCGCGCGCGCCAGGACCAGGTCCGCCGTACCGTCCACGATGACCGTCGCGCCGCCGCCCTCCAGCTTCAGCGCGAACGGCCATTCCGTCGCGACGTCCCAACCCCGCGCTTCTTCTTTCATGCGGATCGCCGCCCGTTGCGCGCGCGCGAGCAGTTCGCGCCGGGCCGCCGGCTCCAGCGCGGCGGCGGCGGGGCCGGTCGCGAGCGCCTCCGCGGACGGGCCCCAGCCGGCCTGGCCGGCCTGCTCGAGCATCTCGTGACCCGCGGTCCCGAGGGCGGCCGCATCGTCGTCATCCTCGCGCTCCGCGGGCGGGGGCGCCCGGAAGGCGGCCGGATCGTGAAGGCAGGCCGAAAGCAGCGTGGCCGGATAGCGCAGCGTCGGGAGCGGGCCGGGGGCGGGGGCATAGGCCGCCGCGATCGAGTCGAACAGCGGCCCGGGCGCCGGCCAGCCGTCCGGCCAGGGACGGGCCCGGCCGGCCGCGTCCGCCGTCAGGCCGGCCTCCCGGGTGGCCCGGCGCAATTCACCGTAGGTCCGCCGGTGGACCAGGGAGGGTTCCGGGTCGGCCAGGAAGACGCGGAGGTCGGCCAGCCAGCCCGACAGCTTCCGCGAACCCGGATCCCCCGAGAGCACCACGAGGTCGCGCGCCCGGGTCAGGGCCACGTAGAACAGGTTCTTCGCCTCCTCCTTCCGTACCTCGTCCGCCTGCTCCTGCGCCTGTCCGAATCCCGGCGTGGCGATCTCTTGGCGGTCCACGGTTTCCGCTTTCACGTGGAGCCGCCCCGTGCCTGCGTCGGCCCCGCTCTCCAGCAACGCCGCCGCGTGCGAATTCCTCGTTTTCGATCCCAGCTCCGGCACGATCACCACTCCCGCGGTCAGGCCCTTGGCCCCGTGGATCGTCATGAGCGTGACCACGTTCTGGTCGGGATCGAGCAGGGCGGCCTCCGGCAGATCCGGCGGCTCGGCCACCAGCTGCTCCATCTCCGACGCCAACTCCGCGGCCAGCCGGCCCCGCTCGGCCTGCTCGATCCAGGCCAGGAGTTTCTCCAGGTTGGCCAGGCGCTGCTCGCCGCGGAACGTGGCGGCCAGGACGGCGTCGAAGCCCGTATCCCGTATCGCGTCGCGGACGATCGCCGACGGCGCGCGCCGGTCCACCTGCCCGGCGTACTTTCGGATCAGCGCGCGCGCCGAGGCCAGCCGCTCCCCGTCCTCCGGGCCGGCCGCCGGCTCGCCGGCAAGCGGGCCTTCGAGGGCGCGCCGGCGGAAGGCGGCCTCGTCAAATCCCGATCCGTTCCACCCGAGTTGGAGCAGCGCCTCGTCGGAAAGCCCCGCCCAGGGCGAGCGCAAAAAGCCGAGCAGGGCCAGCGTGTCGCGCGGATGCGCGAGCGCCTTCAGCAGCAGCAGGAGGTCCGTGGCCTCCTGCCGGGCGAAAAGGCCGCGCCCGCGCCCGCCGACGCGGTAGGGAATCCCGTACCGGTGCAGGGCCTGCTCGAGCAGTGGCTGCCGGGTCGTGCTGCGCAGGAGGATCAGGATGTCCGCGTACCGGAAACGGTTGAGGGGCCCCGCCTCCTCGAAACGCCCGGCGGCAGCGTTGAACCGGAACCGCGGCTGCCAGTCCGCCGGCCCTTCGACGAGCAGGCGGATGCGTTCGGCGACAGAGTTCATCTCGGCCCGGGCGCGGGCCTCCCGGTCCGGCGCGTCCTCGGCTTCCCCGCCCGCCGCGTCCGGCTCGATCAGTTCGAAGCCCGGCCCCTCGCCGCGGGCCGCCGTGTCGCCGCTCCGCTCGGGCGCGGGCGCGAGCATGTCGTCCGCCGTGTAACGTGCGCCGTAGACCCCGGCAAACAGCCGGTTGACGGCGTCGAGGATGACGTCCTTGCTGCGAAAACTCGTGCGCAGGGCGATCGACCGGAACGACTTCGTGGCCCGTTGCGCCGCCTCCAGGTCGGGCATGACGCGGGGATCGGCGTAGCGCCACGCGTAGATCGACTGCTTGGTATCGCCGCACAGGACCAGGCGGTTGACCTTCGGGTCCCAGAGCCGGCGCAGGATATCGCACTGGATGCGGGACGTGTCCTGGGCCTCGTCGAGCAGGAGGTAGTCGTAGCGGCCCGCCGCGGCGGCATCCCGTTCCAGCAAGTCCCGGGTATGGATCAGCAGGTCGTCGAAATCCAGACCCTGGACGGCCCGCTTGCGCGCGGCATAGGCGGCCGCGACGCCGGCCGCGAAGCGCGCGAACGCCCGCACCGCGCCCTCGCGGACCCTGTAGAGCGCCGTCTGCTGCACGGAAGCCACGGCGTCCCGCAGCCGCCCGGACAGCTCCTGGAGCCCCGCGCCTTGGAACGACAGGTCGGCCTCGGCTTCGAGGGCGGCGGCGAATTTCTCGAGGTCCGCGTCTTTCCAAACATTGGAAATATCTGCGGATTTTTTTCCAATGTTTGGAAAAATTTTCAGATTTTTTTCCAAACATTGGAAAACCGCCGCGGCCTTGGGCGGCAGCTTCCCTCCGCGCTCGGCCCGGACCCGCCGCAGTTCCTCCAGGATCGCGGCGAAGTCCGCCGGCGTGACCGCGTGGCGCGGCGCCGGGAGCCAACCCTCGGCCCCGGCGAGGTCGAGGCCCTGGCTGGCGGCCTGGTCCAGCAGGGACTGGGCCGCCTGCATGACCGTCGTGCCGCGCGAGGAGCCGAGGGCGCGCATCCCCTGGCAGAAGGCCTCGAAATCGGGATCGTATCGCCCGGCCCGGCCGCGATCCAGGCGCGCCAGCAGTTCGTCGCGCGCCGCCTCCTCGAGCAGCTGATGGGCGGAATCCTCGTCGAGGATGGCGAAGGCGGGGGAGAGGCCGGCCTGGAGGGCGCGTTCGCGCAGGAGATCGGCGCAGAAGGAATGGATGGTGCCAATCGGCGCCCCGGGCAGGGCGCGGAGGACCCGGGCCGCGAGATCGGCGTCCGCCGACCGCTTTTCCTCCACGGCCCGGCGCCGGGCGTCCAGGACGCGGGCGGTCACGCGGAGGCGCAGCTCGGCGGCGGCGTGGTCGGTAAAGGTCATGAGCACGATCCGGCCGGGCGGGATCGGCTCGAGGCCCCGGCCGCCGTGGCGCCGCGCCGGGCGTTTCCCGGCGCCGCGGGTCTCGATCGGCTGGCCGAGCACGAGGGCGGTGTAGAGGCACGAGACCTGCCAGGTCTTGCCCGTGCCCGCCGAGGCTCGGAAGAGGACGTTCATGGTATCGTAACAAAACTATTCACGGCCGTGAAGCAATATGTTCGCATGGTCTTCATTCGCCGGCGCCGGCGGCCGCGCTCTGCAGGGCGTTGACGTCCACGCGGCAGATATGGCGGAAATCGCACAGGTCGCAGTCCAGCGGGTCCACCGCGAAATCGGCGGCCCGCAGGCGCTCCATGTTCCCGGCCAGCCGCTCCATGAACCGGCCGGTGATCGAGCCCGAATCGTCGTCGCCCAGCCCGATCCGCCGATTGGTAAACTGGGTTTCCATCTTTTTCCGGTCGCGGTCCTGGATGTGGAACACGGCGGCAGTCATCGCGTTGAGCTCCGGCTCATTGCAGCGCCCGAACAGCGCCTGCTGCGCCGCGAAGGCGTACACCGGCAGCTGACAGTCGAGGTTCTCGGCGATCTCCTCGGCATACGCCACCTTCGACTGCCCCCCGCGGCCCGGGCTCTTGTAATCCACCACCAGCAGGCCGGAGAGGCGGCCGCCCTCGTCGAACACCAGGTCCACCCGGTCCACGCGGCCGCGTGCGCCGAGCCCGGGGCCCACGCGCAGCGGCGGCCCGTCCCGGCCTCCGAAAGGGAGCTCCAGCAGCGCGGGAAAGCGCCGCTCGCCGCCGGCCAGGTCCATGTCGAGCCGCACGTAGTTCTCCGCGATGCACGCGAGCTTGGGCTTCTCGGTTTCCCAGACGCCGGGATTCCCCAGCAGCAGGCCCGCGCGCTCCGCCCGGAGCACGACGGCGTCCGCCACGGCTCGGATATAGTCGAGGCAGCGGTCTCGTGCGCCGGGATCGAACGCGACGAGCGGCAGCGAGCGCGCGCCCGACGGGCCGGGCCGATCCCGGAGGACCCACGCGCCGGGCTTCTCCGCCACCGCCCAAGCCCGCGTTCGGAGCAGGTCCGCGAACGCGGCGCGCGCGTCGGTCGCCAGCGCGTCCGGCTGGCCCTCGTCGCCGCGCAAGCCGCGGTACACCTGGTCGAGTATGTCGTGGATGACCCGCCCGCGGTCCATCGCGTCCGGCGCATCCTCGCGAAGCCGGGCGGGCCCGAGCCCGAGGACCGCGCCCAGCAGGAAGCGGTAGCGGCAACGGGCGAGGATCTCCAGCGAGGTCGGGCTCAACGCGCCGCGGCCGGCCAGCCATCCTTCGATCTGCCGGCGTGCGGCAGGGCTGTTCAGCCGGCCGCAGTGGCTTCCCTCCGCCGCGCGGCCGCCCGCCGTCCGGTTGAAGAATTCCTCGCGCGCATGCTCCACGCCGATGACGCGGGCCAGCCGTTCGCCGTTTCCCGCGGCCGGCGCGGCGGGCAGTTTTCGGAGGAGGGCGGGCTCGCTGTCCCTCGCGGCGGATGGCCGTTCGATCAGGCGGCCCAGGCGGCGCCGGGCCTCGCCGGGCGTACGGCATTCGGGCAGCGGCAGGGTGACGCGCCACGATTCGCCTGCCGGCGCCGACGTGTCCTTGGAATCGCCCGCGAGCGCCCACAGGCTGCGGAAGAAATCGCCCGGATTCAAATCGCGGCCTTCTCCGTCCGTCGCCTGGCAGGAGAGGACCAGCCGTTCCCGCGCGGCCCCGATACAGGACAGGAATAGGAAACGTTCCTGGGCGGAGCGGATCGATGACAGGGGCAGGCTCCACTGAGGCAGCCGGACCCCGTGCCGCGCCAGGGCCGCGTGCATGGCCGCGCGCTCCTCGTCGCTGAACACGGCGTCCTCGCGCGCGACGGCCGGGAAGGAGCCTTCGTGGAGGCCGGCGACGAAGACCACGTCGAAGCTCAACCCCGCCATGTCCGCCGGGCTCATGATCCATACCCCGTATTCCTCCGGGGAGCCTGCCGGCACGGCGAGGTCGGCGAGCAGGCGTCCGTAGAGGTCGAGGAAGGCCCCGCGGGTGTGGCGGGCGCCGGCCGCATCGCTCTCCTGTTCGAGGCGGCGCAGCAGCGCCCGGGCCTGGTCCAGGGCCTCGCGCTCGGCCGGCCCGTCCGGCGGCAGCGATCCGGGGACCAAGCCGAGGAGGTCCGCCAGCGCCAGCGCGCTCCGCGCATGGTCCCCGAGGGAGAACTCGCCGGCCGGGGCGTTCCAAAGCCCCATCTGCGACAGGACGACCTGCACCGGTTCGCGAACGGCGTCGGGGATGCGCCGGGCCGCGCCTCGCGGCGGCCGCCAGTCTTCCGCCTGTAGCACGGGTCCGATACCGGAGGCCAGGATGGCCTCCGCCGCTTCCTGCCGGGCCGACAGGGAGTTCCACCCGGGCCAGGCCAGGGCCGGCGAAGTCAGCAAGGCGCAGAGCCGCTCCCGGGTCGGGTCCAGCGGGAACTGCAGCAGCGCCATGAGCACCCGCACCGGGGCCGTGTCCGCCGCCGGGCGGCGCCGCCGGCAGAAGTAAGGGATGCCGAACTCCTTGAACACCCGGGTCACCGCGTCGAGGTAGTCGTCCGGCTGGCGGGCGACCAGCGCGATCCGTTCGGGCGGCACATGATGCTGATCCATCTCCGCGCGGATGCGGCGCGCGAGATCCTCGACCTCGCCGTTCAGGCCGGCCGAGCGTAGAAAGGACAGGCGGTCCCGGCTGTCGGCGGCGAGTTGCGCGTCCTCCACCTCCCAGGCATCGCCGAGGCTTTCGGTCCACGAACTCCACGGCTCCTGGTCCAGGCCCGCGAGGACTTCCGTGCGGATGCGGGCCGCGAGCCGGTCCTCCATCCGTTCCGCGTGGGCCGGGGGCAGGGCGGAGGAAAGCCGCACGTGTTGGGTCCCGAGCCGTTCCAGGAGCGCGCCGACGAACTGCTCGGCGAACGGGTCCAGCCACGTCAGGGCCCGCAGGTGAAGACCGACGCCGGGCCGGGCGAGGGCGGCCGGCCAGTTCGACGGCGGGCTGTGCAGCAGCTCGAGCACGGCCGCGTTGACGTCGCGCGCGTCCGCCCGCGCGGCGCGGTCGAGCCGGCGGCGGTAGGTCTCGTACAATAGCCCGAGCTGCCGGGCCTTGCTTTCCGCGGGCCCGCGGAGGAGCCAGGCCTGGATGGCTTCCGCCGCATGGCCGAGGGGCGCCAGCGTGTCCGCCATATTTTCCAGGACCTCGGCCAGCGCGGCTGGCGCGGCGCGACCGAGCACGCCCTTCCCGGCGAAGGCCGCGGCGGCCTCGTCCGCGGCGGCGCGGAGGAGCAGGGCCCGCGAGACGGCATCCGCTTCGGGCCGCTGGAGAAGGCCCGCGCGCCGGGCGGCGCGGGCGCAATCCGTCCGAAGCCGCGCGAAGGTCGTGATGCGCTCCGCGTCGACGAAGCCGCGGTCGAGGGCGGTCCGGCGGATGTACTGGCGCCGCGCCGCCTCGCTCATGAAGACGATCAGGTCCGCAGGCTCCATGTCCGCAGCATACAAGGGGCGGGGACCGTTGCGAACAGGAAAGTGGCGGCGATGCCCGGCTTGACGGCGCGGCGGGGAATCCGATAGCGTGCCGGGCCATGAAAACGGGAATCGGCCTTGTCCTGCTCCTGGCCGGCGTCGCGGCGCTGGGGTGGCCGGCCTTTGCCGCCGGCACGGCGGACCGGACCACGGCCCCCGTCGAGGATCCGACCAACCTGGTTTCGACATCCACGAGCGTCCCGCCGGTGGAGGCGGAGTCGCCGGCGGGATCGGAACAGCCGGCGGACACCAACGTGGCGCCGCCCGTCGTCGTGGAGCCGGTCGAGGAAGAGGCGCCGGTGAAGGAGAAGCCCGCGCGGCGCGGTGCTGACCTGTCGGATGCCTTCGAGAGCAGCCGCGGCTCGAAGTTCGGGCTCTCGGCGCAGCAGCGCTCCCTGAAAGTGCCCGGCAAGGAAGGGCGTCCTCCCCGCGAGAAGACCGCCTGGCGCTGGACGCTGGAACTGGGCGTGGACAGCACGAGCGGCAACAAGGACACGCTCCGGTACGACGGCTCGCTCGGCGCGCAGAAGGAGACGGACCTGCATTTCTTCTGGTTCCGGGCGGGCGGGCGGTACGGGAAGAGCGAGGGAGAGCGCGACACGGACAACGCGTCCGCCGAGGCGCGCGCCGAGAGACGCCTGGCCGAACGCCTCTACGCCGCGCTGGACGGGCAGGTGTTCCAGGATCGCATCGCCGAACTATCGTACCGGGCGCGGGCCAACGTCTCCCTGGGCTGTTTCCTGGTCCGGAGCGAGCGCACCCTCCTGGGTCTTGAGGCCGGCCCGGGCTACGTGCAGGAGAAGAAGGGCGGGGAGATCGACGGCTATGCGGCCGGCCGGGCGGCCGAGTACGCCGAGCGGGTGCTGCTTTCGAACCTGCTGGCGTGGCAGGCGGTCGAGTACGTCGTCAGCGTCGAGGACGCGAACGTCTTTTTCATGAACGCGGAAGTCGGCTTGGAAGCCCTCCTGTCCGCCACCTTGAGCCTGCGCGTTTCGCTCGAGGACCGCTATGACGGCGCACCCGCGGACGACAAGGAAAAGAACGATTTGGTGACCAAGACGGCGCTGAAGTGGGCCTTCTGAAGCGGCCACAAGGAGAACGATGAAGCATATCATCCGGCAGTTTTTCCAGCGGGAGGCAAGCCCCTTCGTGCAGTTCATCAAGTACGCCCTGTGCGGCGGGATGGCGACGCTGGTGGACATCGTGCTGTTCAACTTTCTCGCCTGGAAAGTGTTCCCGGCGCTGGGGCCGGAGGACCCGCTGGTCCGCCTGCTGGGCCTGGACGTGGCGCCGGTGGACGACCTGACCCGGGAGCACCGGTATTACATCATCAAGGTCATCACCTTTTTCTTCGGCAATCTGACCGCCTACATTCTGAACGTCCTCTGGGTATTCAAGCCCGGCCGGCATTCGCGCCTGAAGGAGATCCTGTTGTTCTACCTGGTTTCGATCATCAGCTGGGGCATCGGGACGGTGCTGGGCGGGATGCTGATCCGGTTCCTGGGCTGGGAGACCACGGTCGTCTACCTGGTGAACATGGCGACCTCGCTCATGATCAACTTCGTGTGCCGTAAATACATTATCTTTAAAGGATAAGGAGGAGCGGGCGGGCCGCGGCCCGTTGGAAAAGCGTGGACTTGCGCGCCGACGGCTGCTAGGTTTCACGCCCTTTAACCGTTCACAGGAGCAACGCCGACATGAACTTTCCGCGGGCCAGTGGAATCCTCTTGCATCCCACCTCTCTGCCGGGGCCGTATGGGCTCGGTGAAATCGGGCCGCAGGCCCGGCTGTTCGTAGACAAGCTGCAGGCCGCGAAGCAGCAGTGGTGGCAGATCCTTCCGCTGGGTCCGACCGGCTACGCGGATTCGCCCTACCAGTCGCTCTCGACGTTCGCCGGCAACCCGCAGTGGATCAGCTTCGACCTGCTCGTTCGCGAAGGCCTCATCTCGCGCTCGCGTCTGGCGCGTTTCCCCGAGTTCCCGCGCGACCACGTCGATTTCGGCCCCGTCCTCATCGCGCGCAACGAGGTGCTCCAGACCGCGTGCCGCTCGTTCGACACCCGCGCCGGCAAGAGCAAGCGCGAGGCGTTCGAGCATTTCTGCCGGAAGAACGCGGATTGGCTGGACGACTTCGCGCTGTTCTTCGCCCTGAAGAACGCCCACGAGCTGAAGCCGTGGACCACGTGGGAGCCGGAGCTGGCCCAGCGGGACCCGGCCGCGCTGCGGGCGGCCGCGCGCAAGCTGCGCACCGCGATCCGCAACGTCAAGATCGAGCAGTTCCTCTTCGCCGACCAGTGGGCGCGCCTGCGCAAGTACTGCCACAAGCGCGGCGTCCAGATCGTCGGCGACATCCCGATCTTCGTCGCCCACGACAGCGCGGACGTCTGGGCGCACCCGGAGCTGTTCCACCTGGACGAGCGCGGTTTCCCGACCATCGTCGCGGGCGTGCCGCCGGATTACTTCAGCGCGACCGGCCAGCTCTGGGGCAACCCGCTCTACCGCTGGGACGTCCACCGCCAGACCGGCTACGCGTGGTGGGTCAAGCGGATGCGCCACATCTTCGAGCAGGTGGACATCGTGCGGATCGACCACTTCCGCGGCTTCGAGGCCTACTGGGAAATCCCGGGCCGCGAGACGACGGCGATCAACGGGCGTTGGGTCCCCGGCCCGGGCGCCGAGCTGTTCAATACCCTCATCCGCGAGCTCGGCCGGCTGCCGATCATCGCCGAGGACCTCGGCGTGATCACGCCCGCCGTGGAGCAGCTCCGCGACCAGTTCCAGTTCCCGGGCATGCGCATTCTCCAGTTCGCGTTCGGCAACGACGCCAAGGCCGCGGACTACCGGCCGGAGAGCTATCCGCCGAACTGCGCGGTCTATTCCGGCACGCACGACAACGACACCACGGTCGGATGGTTCCGCAGCGAGCCGGGCAAGAACAGCACGCGCTCGCGCGAGGACATCGAGAAGGAGCGCCGCGCGATCCTCGATTACCTCAAGACCGACGGCCGCGAGATCCACTGGGACCTCATCCGGCTGGCCATGCGCTCGAAGGCCAACACGGTGGTGTTCCCGCTGCAGGACATCATCGGCCTGGGCACCGAGGCCCGCATGAACGTGCCCGGCACGACCAGCGGGAACTGGATCTGGCGCTTCACCTGGGAGCAGTTGACCCCGGCCATGGAGGAGCGGCTCCGCCAGTTGACCGAGGAAACCGGGCGGGTGGCTTGAACGGATCGCGCCCGCGCTGCGGCCGGTCCGGCGGAGGAGCGTTCGGATGCTGAACCAGCCGCCGCGCGAAAGGGAGTGGCTGGCCTGGCTGGCCGTCGCCGCCTGGACGCTGGCGATCTACCTGGCCATCCCGCTGGCCCGCGCGATCCAGTCCTGGGTGACCGAGCACTGGGGCCGCGCCGCCTTCCTGCACGGGGTGTTCGCGGCGCTGGCCGCGGGCGCGGGGCTGGCGTTGCTCGGGTTGGCGCGCTCGCGCGGGCCCGGGCGCGGCCGGGCCGCGGCCTGGGTGGCCGGTGTCGCGATCCTGTACGCGTTTCTGTCCTGGCGACTGCGCGCCAATCCCGAAGAGGCGGTGCATTTCATCGAGTACGGTGTCCTCGGGTTCCTGCTCTTCCGGGCGTTCAGCCATCGGGTTCGCGACCCGCTGGTCTACCTGGCCGCGGGTTGGTTGGGGGCGATCCTGGGCACAACGGACGAGATCATCCAGTGGATGACCCCGCGTCGCGTCTTCGGGTTGCGCGACGTGTGGCTGAACGTCCAGGCCGTCGGCCTGGTCCAGGTGCTGCTCGCCGCAGGCCTGCGGCCGGCCTGCGTGCGGGGTCCCGTTGCGGCGCGTTCGGTCCGGCTCGTCGGCGGGCTGGGCGTGGCGCACCTGGCCCTGCTGGCGCTGTGCCTGTCCAACACGCCGCCGCGCGTGGAGCGCTACACGCTGCGCTGGCCGGTCCTTGAGCCGTTGCGCCGCGCGTACAGCATGATGGCCGAGTACGGGTATCGCCACACCGATCCCGAGGTGGGTGTTTTTTTCTCGCGGTTCAGCCGGGAGGATCTCCGGAGCCTGGACCGCGCCCGGGTCGAGGAGGTGGCCGCGCGGCTCGCCGAGTTCCGCGACCCGGGCCGCTACGAGGAATTCCTCCGGACCTGGACGCCGGTGACCGATCCGTTCACGCACGAGGCGCGCGTGCATCTCTTCCGCCGGGACGCGAACGCGGCGCGGGCCTGGGCGATGCGGGGCGATCCCGAGGCGCTGCGCGGCCACGCGACGGTGGCCTGGCGGGAGAACCGCCTGCTGGAGTTGTATTTCGGCAACGCGCTCCGCCTGTCCGGTTGCGTGCTGCCGGATCGCGTGGCCCGGCTGCTCGACGAGCATCACGATCCCGCGCGCCCGTACACGAGCCCGGTCAGCGCCTCGCTCATCACCCGCTTGACGGAGCGGCAGGTCAGGGAAATATTCCTCGTGGGCATGCTCATCCTGTTCCTGGCGGAACGATGGGCCGTGCGCGTGATCCGGAACAGGGGGCGTGCATGACAGCATGGAACATCTCCCGGCGGGGATTCCTGGGGACGATGGCGGCGGCTGGAGCGGCCTGGAGCCTGGGCGGGCCCAGGCGCCGGGCCTGGGCGGCGCCGGTTCCGTCGCGCGAGTCGTTCCGGTTTGTATTTTTCACGGACGTGCACACCCGGCTGGAATGGGAGACGCCCCGGGCCCTGGACATGGCGGCGGCGGCGATGCGGGCGCAGGCCCCCGATCTCGTCGTCGCGGGCGGCGACCTGATCACCGACGGGTTGGACTCCGCGGCCGAGCAGGTCGCCCCGCGCTGGGACGCGTTCATGGAGATGTGGAATTCCCTGCCCGGCCCCAGGGAATCCGCCATCGGCAATCACGACCTGGTGGCCGCCCGTCCGAAAGACGGGTCTCCGGCGAGCTCCGATCCGCGGGCGATTTTTCGAGGGAAAATGGGGGTGCCGCGGACCTATCGCTCGTTCGAAGCCGGCGGCTGCCATTTCGTGCTGCTGGACGGCATCCAGGTTACGGACACCGAGCGGAACTGCCGCGGGTTCATCGAGCCGGAGCAATTGGACTGGGTTCGGGCGGACCTCGAAGGAGTGGACCCGTCGACGCCGATCGTGCTCGTAACGCACATGCCGCTCCTGACGGCTTTTTACCAGGCGGTGGAAGGGGCCACGGCGCCGGCGCCGGATAACCGCGTCATCGTGAACAACCGCGAGGTGCTGGAGCTGTTTGGGAAGCATAACCTGCTGCTGGTGCTGCAGGGGCATCTGCATGTGGACGAGATGATCCGCTGGCGGCGGACCACGTTCATCACGGGGGGCGCGGTCAGCGGAGCCTGGTGGCGCGGCCCGCGGCGCGGGACGGACGCCGGGTTCGGCGTGGTGACGTTGAAAGGCGGGCGCGTGGAATGGGAGTATGTCCACTACGGCTGGACGCCGCGGAGGCCGCCGGATGCCTGACCCGGCGCAGTTTTTTGAGGCCTGCGGTTGTCCCGCGTTCAACAAACGCGGGACAGGGCCTTTGGCGTTTTCACCGGCCGGGTTTTCCTCTAGTATGACCGCGCGGGTGGGGCAGGAGCACGGTGTGCCGGAACAATGAATAGAAGCGATTCCAGGCCGTCCAAACAGATGGGCGGAGACGTGGCCGATGCCCGGCAGGTGCGCCGATGGGTGCAGCAGGCGCGGGCCGGCGACGAGGAAGCCTTCGGCGAACTGATGAAGATGTACCACCAGAGGATCTTTGGGCTGGCATGCGGGATGGTCAACAACCCGGATGACGCCCGCGACCTGTCCCAGCAGGCCTGGGTCAAGGCCTGGAAGAATCTCTCCCGCTACCGGGAATCCTCCTCCTTTTACACGTGGCTGTACCGGATCGTGTCGAACACCTGCCTCGATTTTCTCCGCCACCGCGCCCGGCTCGGTGAGCAGGCGCTGCCCGAGAACGTGGACCTGGTGACGCAGTCCGATCCGAATCCCGCCGTCAGCCGGCGGTCACGCCCAGACCAGGAGGCCGAGCGGGCGGAAACGAAGCGGCTATTTGACGAGGCCCTGGGCGAACTTTCGCCGGAACACCGGATGACGCTGACCCTGCGCGAGATCGAGGGGCTGCCGTACGGGAAGATCGCGGAGGTCATGGGTTGCCGCACGGGAACCGTGATGTCGAGGGTGTTTTATGCGCGCCGGCACATGCAGCGGAAATTAAGGGGGCTGCTATGAACTGTCGCAAGGCCCGCCAGTGGATCAGCCTGGATATGGACGGCGAACTCTCGGTCCGCCGGAAGGAGCAGTTGTACAATCACATCCGCCGCTGCGGGTCGTGCAACGCCGTCCGCGACCGTTGGTTGAGCCTGGGCGATCACATGCGCCAGCGGGTTGGCGCGCCGCTCGAGACGGCCGAAGCCGCCTGGGCGGATGTGCGAAGGGCCATCCATCTCGCGAAGGACGAAGGCGTGGAGGCCGCTGCGCCCGGCTGGGCTGGTCTTGGCGGTGGGCGGCTGCGGCGGCCTCCCTGCTGGCGCTGGCGGCGGTCGTGGGGGTGGGGCTCCGGTTCCGGCCGGACCGGGAAACCGCGGCTCCGGTCCTCGCTCACGCGCCGGCCTCGGCGGTGGAGTGGGTGGAAACCGGCTTGCCGAAGGCCTCCACGATGGTGTACGAAGATCAGGAGTCGGGCATGGTGGTGATCTGGGTCGTGGAACAGAACGGGGGCGAGAATGTGGGCTCGTAAACAGCTTGGGGTCGGCCTGGCGGCGCTGTCGGCCGCCGCGCTCTGGCTGTCCTCCGGATCGCCGGCCCGGGCGCAGGACGTCGTCTCCCTTCAGGCGACGATGATCCACGCCTCGGATAAGCCGGCCGCCCAGGATCCGCGGCTCGACAACATCGAGTACAAGCTCCGGCGGACCCTCCGGTTCGAGTACTACAAGCACATCGGCGAGGGGTCCGCCTCGGTGAGCCTGCCCGGCGCGACGGTCCTGTCACTGGGCGGCGGCTTCCAACTGAACATCGCCGCCGCGGACGCCGGCAAGGGCAAGGTGCGGGCCGCCGTCCAGTGGATGCGCGGTGGCGACGTGGTGCTCAACACCACGGTGGTCATGAATCGCGGAGCGCCGGTCGTGCTGGGAGGCATCTCCCACGAGGGCGGGACGCTGATCGTGACCCTGGTCGCGCAGTAGCGCTTCCTATTCCACGCCGACCCGGTAGAACCGTGGCCCGGGCCCGGCGGCCTCCGGGTCGCTGTTCGTGATCCAGCCGCCCGCGCCGGCGACATTCGTCGCGATGGTCTCCGCTGTCGAGAGCAGGTTGGTGGTCCGCTCCACGGAATAATGGATCCCCGAGGCCCCGAGCCAGCGAAGGGCGATGCCGGGTCCATCGTCCAGCGGATGCAGGCCGGCCACGCGGAGGAAGGATTGCCCGTTGGTGGGATGGGTGCCCGAAAGCCATTCCTCCCTGTTCGCCAACCCGTCGCCGTCGCTGTCCGCATGGCCGATCGTCGGGTTAGTGGGGTCCAGCCCGTAGGCCAGGTACCAGGCGTCCGGCACGCCGTCCCCGTTGGAGTCGCAGTGTTCCGGGTCCGGTGTCACCAGCACGGGGCCGCACGCGCAGCGACGGAAGGAGTCTTCCCCCGCCGTCTGGAGTCTCACGCCGGGTTGGCCGGTGCGCGGATCCAGGATTCCCACGCGGAGCGAGTACGTTCCCGTCGCCACGCCGCTGACCGTGACAAGTTGGGTATGTTCCAGCGTCATCCCGGGCCGGACCTGGCGCAGATCGCAGGATAGCGCCCCGGTCCAGGCGGGCGTGCCGTCGGCCTGGCACAGGGCCAACTGCACGGGGAATCGGTGATAGCAGGGGGCGGAGCCCGAGTTCGTGAACGCGAGTGTGACGTGGAAGGGCCAGTCCTTCCACACGCGGTCAGGCCATGCGACGCGGTCGAGGTGCAGGTTGTACCCCAGCACGCGTTTCATGGCCTGCAGCCTGGCCTGGTTGCCGTTCCACTCGTGCCCGCCGGCCGGGCCGAGGCCGGTGAAGTGGTAATCGCGGATCACCGTCATCACGTCGTTGAAATCGTTCGACCAGCATTGCTTCTGGTCGTCGTTCGGGCTCTCGCCGGTGACCGGGTTGGATTTCCAGTTGTGCACGGCCGCGGTGTTCACGTGCGTGAAGCCGTAGTGGAGGTTCCAATCGCCGGAATCCTCGCAGTCGGGAAACCCGTAGAGGCAGGGCCCGGTGAAGGAGGGGAAGAAGTCCTCGTGGAAGCCGAACGGCACGCCCATGGAATCCGGATCGCGGGCGTAGCGTATCTGCACGGGGGTGTTGGTGAACAGCCGGTAGGCGTCGCGCACAGCGATCTTCGCCGCGTTGCTCGGGGCATGATCCTCGCACCCCGACTGGTGCCACTCGCCCCAGAGGCCGAGCATCCCGGCCTGGACCGCGGTGATGCGTGGATCGCCGTCGTAGCGGGCGCGGATGGCGGCGACGTACTGGGTCATCTGGGCGATCATGGCCGCGTGATTCCAATCGGGCGTCCAGCCCGGCCCGTCGCCCGCGCAGCTTGTGTAGGTCCAGTAGGGGATGTTCAGCGGCGCCTCGATCAGGAAGCGGGGAAAGTCGCGCTGCAGTTCGCCGCCGGTGTAGAAGCCCGTCATGCCGCTGCTTTCGCCGTCCGGGTAGTCCGCTACCGGGCGCAGGATGAAGGTGGCCAGGGGATGGTCGTCGAGGATCGGCTTGAGGTGGTTGGTTTCGAATGAACCCCAGGCAAAGACCTGGTCTGCTGTCTCGACCTCGCGCCAGGGCATGTAGACATGGTAGACGGTCGCCCCGTAATAATTGTCGGGTTCGCCAGCCGCGTAGTCCGTGCCCCAGAGGATGAATCCCTTGTGCGGATTGTCGAGGTCGAGTTCGGCACGGTCCGGCCGCATATCCGCCGGGTGTGCGCGGCCACAGAACAGCAGAAGAATCAGTCCTTGCTGGAGAAACCGGCCTATTCCCGATCGCGAGACAGCCGTTTTACTCACGCTGTGGTCCCGGTATTCGTTGTGCCTCCCTCCCGGGCCCGCGCCATACTTTGCAAAGTGTGGCGCGGGGTGATCAGGATTGACGCCAAGCCAATCTCACGAGAGTGGCCCGCACCGATGAAAGAGGGCGGCGAATCCTGTACGTGTTGCCGCGCCGCTCGACGTACCCCCGCCTCCGCAGTTTGTCCATGTGCCGTAAGGCCGCTCGCCTGGAAATTCCGGTCTTGTGGGACAACGAACGAATCGTCCCGTGGCCCCTGGAAAGTGCCTGGACAAGTTGAACGCGGCGCGAGTGAGTGAAGCCGGTTAGGGCGAAGCGGATGTCCTCTATGGACGCCTTGCCGCTTTTATAACTATTTATCATGCAGGATAATAAAGTGGCGGCCTGCGGCATCGACGGGTCCGGGGCAGCGCGATAAAAAACACGGGGCCCAACGCGCGTCGGTTGGAGCATGCCTCGGGCGTTCAATATCCGCAGGTATTGACTCGCCACGGCCACGGGCAGGCGCACGCCCTGGGCGACCTCGGACACATGCCGATAGGGATGGAACACCAAGTAGCGAAGCAAGAGGAGCCGTTGACGATTGGCCAGCGCGCGGCAGGTGCGCCACAGGGTCGGGGCAGCCGGTGCTGGAGCGGATTCCACCATGGCCACACTTTGCAAAGTGTGGCCATGGGTGTCAAGCTATCCTGGCGGCCGGCAATGGCGCGAATCTCGGGGTAGAAAAAGGAGCGTTGACGGATCCCGGCACGCAGTTCGTGTGGCGCCGCGCGGGGAACTGCGACCCGCCGCCCTGCGCCGGCGGCCGGTGTCCGTTCGTGTGGGAGGACCGGACTTTTTGGTCGAACGAGAAGGGCCTCGTGTTTATGATGGCCGCGCGTCGTGTACATTCATGCCCATGCTGCTTTCGGCTGGATCCTGGCGCAGGTGGTGGGCCGGGGCGATGCGCGCTTTCGCCGCGCCGTCTTTCTCTCGGCTATCGCGCCGGACTTCGATGCGATGGCCTATCTGCTCGGTCTTTCCATCTCGCTCGATCAGCATCATGTTTGGACGCATAACCTGCTCTTCTCCTGGGCGCTATCACTGGCGGCCATGCTGTATTGCCCGAACATGAAAATGCGCATCCTTCTGCTTACCCAGCTAGCGTTCTATGCCCACTACTTCGGCGACTACTTCTTCACCACGTGGCCGCTGTGTTTCCTCTATCCCTTTTCGCCCCGCCCGTTTCTAAGCGCGCACGCCTTCCATTTGTGGCATCCGGTCAACCAGTGGCTGGGAGCCGTACTGGCCGCCGTGGCGCTGATGCTCTGCTTTGTTTGCCGACGCACCCCGCTGGAATTGGTTTCGCCGGCGCTGGACCGGGCGGTGGTGCGCGGGCTCGGAGCCCGCCTGGCGTCCTTGCGGTCTTTCATGAATCGCGGGAGGCGGCGACCCGACCCCCCCCCTCAACCCGGATCGGGGGAGCGCACAAATCGGAGAAGAAGTATTGAACGGAAGGAATCAAAAGGGTAATGATAAGGTCTGGGTCTAGACCCTCCGAATGACGAACGCGTGGCCAGTATGGAGATCGGTGGCTGCGGCAGCCTGCGTATTCCTTGCCTCCACGGCAGGCGCCCAAGCCCAGGCCGAGGGTCCTGAGGAGCTCTACCGGCGCGGCGTCGGTGAGTTCGCCGCCGGCAATTACGCGGAAGCCGCCACCGCGTTCAAGGAACTGATCACCAACTTCGGCAACGAGCCCTCGTTGGCCGCGCAGATGGAAGGCGCCTTCTACGCCTACGGCTGCTGCCTGTATAACCAGGGCCAGCACGCGGACGCGATCGAGGCCTTCAAGTCATACGCCGCGAAGTACCCCGAGGCTCGCTACCGCGATGAGGCGCTCTACCGCATCGCCGTCGCGCACCAGATCCTCGAGGCGTGGGAAGCCGCCGTCGCCGCCTACAAGGACCTGCTGGCCCAGTACCCGCGTTCCGCGTATGCGGAGGACACCGCCTACCAACTCGGCATGGTCTTCATGTTGCAGGACAAGCTGCCGGAGGGCGTGCAGGCCTTCGCGGATTTCATGACCGCTTTCCCCGCGTCGGAGTACTGGGGCCAGGCGGGGGCGTTCATCGCCCGGGCGCTTTTCGACCAGGACAAGGTCGTCGAGGCCATTGCCATGCTTCAGAAACTCGAGCAACGGCCCCGGAGCTGGAGCGTGATCACCTACTGCAATTTCCTGGCCTTCGAAATCGGCGACGCCGCCTTCGACGAGACAGAATACGAACTGGCCCTCAAGGCCTATCGCCGGGTGAAGCCGCGCGCTATCCTGCTGCGGAGGCAGGGGGAGACCGTTGAGACCCTCCGGGCCGAACTGGAGCGCTTCCGGCGGGCCAAGGCTGCGCCGGAAAAGGTCCAGGCCCGCTTCATGCAGGAGCGCCGCCTGCAGGGATCGCTGGCCCAGGCGGAGGAATTGTTCAAGAAGCTGGAGTCCCTGCCGGATTACGATGCCAACCTCTACCACCGGATCGGGCGCTGCTTCTTCAACCTGGACCGCTTCTGGGAAGCCCGCGTGGCGTTCATGCGGGTGGTCGAGATCGCCTCGGAGGACAAGATCCGGGAGGCAGGCCACTTCGACCTGGTGCTCTGCCTTTCGCGCTTGCGACGCTTTGATGAGCTGATCGACGAGGCCGACCGTTACCTGGATCGCTACGACCCGGAATGGACACGAAATTGAAATGAGCCGCGCGCGGGTCATGCTGTCCCTGCTGGCGATCGGGATCCTGGCGCTTTCGCCGGATGCCCGGGCCGCGCGGTGGCAGAAGTTGAGCAACTGCCAGTTGGCCGCCGGCCGGCCGCACGACGGCGACACGTTGAGCGTGACCCACGCGGGCCAGGACTATGTTTTCCGGCTCTATTTCGTGGACGCCGCCGAAACCAACCGCGAGAACGCCGCTTTCCTGGTGAACCAGGCGACCTACTGGGACATCCCGGACATGCACGTGGTCCGGGTGGGGCGCGAGGCCAGCGAATTCGTCGAGAAGACGCTGCAGCCCGGATTCGCGGTGCTGACGCAATGGGAGAAGGCCGGCGGCACCGCGGAATCGCCCGTGCACTTCGCGATGGTGCAGGTCGGGGAGGACGACCTGGCGGAACTACTGGTGGAGCAGGGTCTCGCCCGGATTCACGGGGCCAGCACGCCGCCGCCCGATGGAACCAGCCTCGAGGATTTCACCCACCGCCTCCGCCAGGCCGAGTCCAGGGCGAAGCATCGGAAGGCGGGCGCCTGGGGGATCGCGGAGCCGCCCGAGCCCGGCGCGGCCCTCTCGGTCACGCCCGCGGCGGACCAGGCGCCGCCCCCGCCGGTCCAGTGGCCCAACGTGCCCATCGTCGCGTTCCTGCGCGCGGAGGCCTACGTCAACACGGAGCGGTTCGAGGAGGCCGAGGTGGCGATGCGCGCGCTGCTGCGCCGCTTCCCGGAGCACGTCCAGAAGCCGCGCATCGAGTTCTACCTGGGTCTTTCGCTCGCCATGCAGGAGCGGTTCGAGGAGGCGGTGACCATCCTCCGCAGCTGGCTGTCCAAGTATCCCACCCATCTCATGGCCACCGAGGTGCAATACTGGCTGCCGATCGCCCTTTTCTACGGGGGCCAGTACGGCGAGGCGCGGCCGCTCTTCGAGGAGTACGCCGCGAAGAACGGCATGAGCATATACGCGCCCGAGGCGCTCTACCGCGCCGCGCTGTGCCAGTATGCCGTCGAGGATTTCGAGGGGGCCGCCGAGTCGCTGGAGGCATGGGTGCAGGCCAACCCGGACCACTATTTCCACTGGGAGGCGCTGGTCACGCTGGGCGACGCCCTGGCCGCGATCGGCGAACTGGACCGCGCCAAGGGCGCCTACCTGCGCGTCGAGAAGGCCGGCGGCGCCTTCCAGTACATGGCCCTGACGCAATGCGCGAAGGTCTTCAAGGCGCTCGGCACGCCGGACGATTTCAGGGACATGGCCGAGGCCTTCGCGGCGTTTATCCGCGAGAATCCTGACAACGACAACATCATCGACGCGGCGTACCAGGCCGGCTGGGCCCTCCGCCAGAACCGCCGCCTGGACGAGGCGCGGCGGCTCTACTGGAGCATGATCGAACTGCACGGCAACACCGTGGGCTGGGACGGGTTCGACCTGATGCTCCAGGACCTGGCGGGGATGTACGGCGACGAGCCCGGCGGCTTCCCTGCCGTCCTGGCGGAGAAGAAGCAGAAGGCCCTCGACGACAAGCGGATGACCCTCGCCGCCCGCCTGAACATGGCAGACGTCCAGATCCGCCCGCCCGAGGAGCAGGGCCGCGCGGCCCTCATCCTGGCCTCGAGTTTCAAGCCGGAGCAACTGGGCCTCGAGACCCTGGCGTGGCTCGGCGATCAGCTGGTCCAGCAGGGGAAGACGAACGAGGCCTCGATCTGTTTCGAACAACTGTTGAAGATCGGGCCGGAATCGATGAACGCCGCCCTGGCCCATACGAGGTTGGCGGAGCAATTGGTCAAGGCGGGCCGCGCCGAGGAGGCGCTGGTCCATGCGGATGCCGCCCTGGCCAACCCTGCCGAGCCGACGCTGGTCATGGAGGCGACGTTCGCGCGCGCGAAAAGCCTCCAGGCCGCCGAGCGGTACAGCGAGGCGATCGCGGACTACGCCACCGTGCTGGCGAACCGCTCGAGTCCCCGGGCGCTCAAGCCCGAGTCCCTGCTGGCCACCGCGGCGTGTCTCGAGGCGCAGGACCGGCCGCGGCAGGCGATCCCGTATTACCAGCGCATTTACGTGCTGTACGGAGCGTACACGGGCGCCGTCGCGCAGGCCTACCTGAAGAGCGGCGCGGCCTTCGAGGAGATCAAGGATTTCGAGTCGGCGGCGAAGACCTATCGAGAAATGCTGGAGCTGGATTCGATGTCCGGCACGAAGGAAGCCGTCGAGGCGCGGCAACGGCTCGAGCGGTTGGGCGTCTAGGACGGCGGCGATGAAAAACGGCATGAGAGCAAGACATGCGATCGCGGGGACCGCGATCCTGCTGGGCGCGGCGCTGGGCGCCTTCGCGCAGACCCCGGCCGAGCCGGGCGTGGGTCCGGCCCTGGTGCTGACCAAGGACGGCCAGTTCCCGGCGCGCCTGCTGCGGCGGGACCAGGAGATGCTCTGGGTCAGCAAGAGCACGGAGGACGGCAGCGCCTTCGAGGCCGGCATCCCGCTGGCCGACATCCAGAAGATCCGGATGCCCTCGCCCCGCGTATTCGCCGCCGCGGACGTAGCGGCCAACGACGAGCAATTCCGCGCCGTCCATGATGCGCTCGACCGGCTGATCCAGTCGCTCAAGCCGTTCCGCGGCCTGCCCGGCGTACCGATGGACGAGGCGATCCTGCGCAAGGGCCAGCTCTACGCGCGGCAGGGCCTGTGGCGCGAGGCGATCCGGCAGTACGAGGACATTCTCAAGCAGCCCTACGAGTGCGAGCAGAAGACCGCCGCGCGGCTGCGCGCCGGCATTGCCAGCGAACTCGCGGGCGACGCCAAGGCGGCCCTGACGTACTTCGAGAATGTCGTGCTGCCCGAGGACGACGAGGAGTTGCTTTCCACGGCGTTGTTCTCCCGCGCCAATGCGCTGGCCGCCGACGGCCGGCCGCAGGATGCCTTGCTGGATTACCTGCGCCTCGTCGTCTTCCACCCGTACATGCAGAACAATGAACTGCGCGGGCTCGAGGCGGCCGTCGGCTGCTACGCGCAGCTCAAGGATTGGGAGTCCCTGCACAAGACGGTGGCAGTCCTGCAGCAGGACTACCCGGGAACCCGCGAGAGCAAGCATGCCGCGGAGGTGGAGGCGGAGCACCGCGCGGAGATGGAAGCGGCCGGGACGGTGCTGGACGAGGGGGCGACCGTGGAGCCGGAGGGAGAGCCCTCCGCTGCCGCCGCATCCACCAGCGCGCCGCCCGTCCGGGCGGATACGGAGACGATCCAGGCGGATTGAAGGAAGATTTTCGAACCAGGAAAAGGAGCGGATATCCCATGAGCAAGAGAACGCTGCGCGGATTGACAATATTGATGCTGCTTCAGGCGGTGGCCATGACCGTGGTCTGGGCCCAGGAGCCCGCCGCGCCCGCGCCGGCCCCGGCTGCCGCCCCGGATGTGGCCGCTGCCCCGGCTCCGGCAGCCAAGAAGATGACGCTGTGGAACCTGATCGTGGTGGGCGGCTGGGCCATGTGGCCGCTCGGGGCTTGTTCCCTGGCCATGGTCGGGCTGGCCGTGCTTAACTTCCGCCAGATCAACCGCAAGCGGATGCTGCCGGAGGCCATCATCGCCCAGTTGCGGGTCGCCGCCAAGGAACAGAACCTCGAGACCATGGTGAACCTGGCGGCCAGCACATCCACCCTGTTCACCAACGGCCTGATGGCCGGTTTGCGCAAGTTCAACACGGAAGATCCTATGGGTTGCAAACCCAACGTGGAATCCGCCATTGCGGAGGCGGTCGGCCGCGAGGAGTCGCAGGCGAGTTTCTGGATCAACTTCCTGTCGCTTGTGACGGCCATGTCGCCCATGTGGGGGCTGATCGGCACAGTAAGCGGCATGATCGGCGCGTTCCAGAAGATCGGGTCCGGCGGCATGGGCAAGCCGGAACTGCTCGCCGCCAACATCGGCGAGGCCCTGATCACCACGGCAGCCGGGCTGATCATCGCCATTCCGTCCATGTTTTTCTACTTCCTCTTCCGCAACCTGCTGAACCGGATCATCCAGCAGGCGGAGTTGACCTATTCCCTGCTGCTGGACGACCTGACCGGTTCCACCTTCATCGTCGAGGAGGCGCCGCCGGCGTGACGGGGTTCCCATGAAGCTCCGAAAACAGCCCGAGCCGGAATGCGGGATCGACATGACCCCCATGATCGACTGCGTGTTCCTGCTGCTCATCTTCTTCATGTGCGCGGCGACGATGTCGCGGGTGGACCTCACGCCTGAAGTACGTCTGCCCATCGCGCCCAAGGCGGCCGTGCCCGAGGACCTGCGCGGCCGGGGCGTCGTGAATATCCTTCCCGTCGGGACCTTGAGTTCCTCCGGCGAGGTGACCCAGCAACGCCCGTTCATGGTGTACAAGGAGCTGGTGGATGATGCGGGCCTGCAGAAGGAAATTGCGGCGTTGCGTTCCGCCGATCCGGAACTGCGGATATACATGCGGATCGACCGCAACGCCGAGTTCGCGCTCGTGGGCCGGGCCATCAAGGCCTGCGCGGCCGCCGGGGTCATGGACATCATTTTCGGCACGTTCCAGAGCAAGCCGGGGAGCGAATCATGAAGCTCCGCCGACACCCGGAAGAGAAGCTGGAAATCCAGATGACGCCGATGATCGACTGCGTTTTCCTGTTGCTCATCTTCTTCATGGTCTCCAGCACGTTCTACCGGCAGGAAGCGGACATCGGATTCGCGCTGCCCGGCGTCGCGGACCAGTCCGAGGCCGTGGAGATCCCGGACGAGCAGATCATTGAGATCACGGCGGACGGCGGGGTCTTTCTGAACAGCCTGCAGTACGACAGCCCGGAGGACGCCAACCTGCCCGAGTTGCTCAAGACGCTGATCCGTTTCAAGCAGTCCGCCGACGCCAACAAGGTGCCGGCCCTCTTGACGATCGCGCCGGACAACAAGGTCAAGCACCAGCGCGTCGTGGATGTGCTCAACGCCTGCGCGGCGGCTAAGATTCAGAATGTGACCTTCACCGTCGGGGAGGAGGAAATGTGAACCCCGAGCCTTCCGTCCCCGTCCCGGCCGCGACGACGCGGCAGACGCGCAAGATGACGGCGCAGGCCGTGGTGGTCAGCGTCGTCCTGCACGTGCTCTTTGTCCTGGGCGCGGCCTACCTGACGATCATTGTCGTGCAGTCACGGCAGAAGATGATGTTCGAAGGCAAGAAGAATCCGTCCATCCCGGCCAAGAAGCTGGAGCACAGCATACGGGTCAAGCAGATGCAGAAGCAGGTGCGCAAGCCGCAGGTCATGCAGCGGCTCGTGACCGAGGCGCCGTCGAAGGTGGCGTTGCCCCAGATGCCCGACATGAAAACGCCGGACATCAAGAATATGCGTGACACGCCCCTGATGGGCGCTCGGGCCGGCTCGCTGGGCGGGTTGGGCGGTTCGGGCGGCGGGGCGGGCCGCGGGCTGACGGGCGGCACGGGCTATTCGGATACCAAGTTCTTCGGCGAAAACGTGCGCACACGCGCCATCATCATCTGCATGGACATCAGCCCCAGCATGGTCAACAAGGGGGTCGTCCAGGATGTGACGCAGCAGACTGTCACGATGATGGAAGCCATGCACCCCGGCACCCGCTTCAACCTCATCGTGTTCGTGGATGGGGCGCTGGCGTTCGCGCCGCAGATGGTGTTCGCCACGCAGGAAAACAAGCAGAAGGCCCTGGCGTGGCTCCAGAAGGGATTCGACTCGCACCGCGAGGGGAACCGGCCGGGCTATTCCGGCAGCACGTCCTCCGAGGCCATCCGGCTGGCGGCCGAGATGGGCTGCGACACGATGTTCGTCCTCTCCGATGATCCTCCATACTTGAAGACCGGCAACATGGAGACCGGCGTGGAAATCCCGGACCACCAGGACCAGATTCTGGCGTTCGTGAGGTCGATCGAAAGCAATACGGGACGCCCCACGAAAATCAACCCGATCCTGTACAAGCCCTTCAAGAACGAGCGGGGCGAAAAGGCCAAGACGTTTTACCAGACCGTAGCCCGCACCACCGGCGGGCGGATGAAGGTCATCGACGATTGATTCCCCTCGCCGCTTCTCTCGGCCGGGTCAGTCCTCCCTTTGCGGTGACATGTTTTATAAAACATGTCACTGGCGCGGGGGCTCTAAAAAGACTGGAAATACGCGTGGATTCATGCACAATGCCGCCCTTCAGACCACAAAACGGAAGGGTAAACCATGGCGAAGAAGTTCAGCGATTTCCGCGTAAAGGACCTCCGGCTTGCCGATTTCGGCCGCAAGGAGATCGAACTGGCCGAGCACGAAATGCCGGGCCTCATGGCCCTGCGCGAGGAGTTCGGGAAAAAACAGCCCCTGCGTGGCGCCCGGATCACCGGCTCGCTGCACATGACCATCCAGACCGCGGTCCTGATTGAGACCCTCCAGCACCTCGGCGCCCGCGTGCGCTGGGCCAGCTGCAACATCTTCTCCACCCAGGATCATGCCGCCGCCGCGCTCGTCACGCGCGGCACCCCCGTCTTCGCCGTCAAGGGCGAAACGCTGGAGGAATACTGGGAATACACGGACCGCATCCTCGACTGGGGGAACGGCCAGGGCCCGAACATGATCCTCGACGACGGCGGCGACGCCACCTTGTACGTGCACCTCGGTTGCCAGGCCGAGGACAACCCGAAGATCCTCGACCGCAAGCCGGGAAGCCACGAGGAGAAAATCCTGCTGGCCCAGTTGAAGAAGGCGATCCGCCGGAATCCCGGCCGCTTCCACCGGATCGTCAAGGGCATCCGGGGCGTCAGCGAGGAGACCACTACGGGCGTTCATCGCCTGTATAAGATGCACGAGAAGGGCGAGCTGCTGTTCCCGGCCTTCAACGTAAACGACTCGGTCACCAAGTCGAAATTCGACAACATCTACGGCTGCCGGCATTCGCTCGTCGACGGCATCATGCGCGCCACGGACGTCATGGTCTCCGGCAAGGTCGCCGTCGTCGCCGGCTACGGGGACGTGGGGAAGGGGAGCTGCCAGGCCCTCAAGGGCCAGTGCGCCCGCGTGATCGTGACCGAGATCGACCCGATCTGCGCCCTGCAGGCCGCGATGGAAGGCTACGAGGTCATGACCATGGACGAGGCCTGCCGCCTCGGCGACATCTTCGTCACGGCCACGGGCTGCTGCGACGTGATCACCGAGCAGCACATGCGCCGGATGAAGAACCTGGCCATCGTCTGCAACATCGGCCATTTTGACCACGAGATCCAGGTCGAGCCCATGCGCAAGTACCGCTGGGAGGAGATCAAGCCGCAGGTGCACCGGATCCACATGCCCAGCGGCCGGAGCATCATCCTGCTGGCCGAGGGCCGGCTGGTCAACCTGGGCTGCGCCACGGGCCACCCCAGCTTCGTGATGTCCAACAGCTTCACCAACCAGACCATGGCCCAGATCGAACTCTACTCCAACCCGGGCAAGTACCCGGTGGGCGTGTACGTGCTGCCGAAGCACCTTGACGAGAAGGTCGCGCGGCTGCATATCGGCAAGATCGGGGTCAAGCTGGAGAAGCTCTCCAGGAAGCAGGCCGCCTACCTCGGCGTGCCGGTGAACGGCCCTTACAAGCCGGGACACTACCGGTACTGATCCCCGCGCGCCACGCCGTGGCGCGCTACCGAACCAGCGGCGCCGCACCATGGTGTGCGGCCGGACTTATTCCATGATCACGACCTTCCAGTCGTGATCGTGGTAATCCGGGTTCCCGGTCCAGGCCTGGCCCAGGTTGTTGACGCGGGCGCCCTCGAGGTCCGCGTCGTGCAGCAGGTAGTTCTCGATGGAGCCCTGCGGGCTGAAGGCCTTGAGCTGCACCACGTAGAAGTTGTCGCCGCGCCGGGTGTATTCCGGGGGGATGTAGACCTTCCAGATGTCCACCATCACGCTGCCGAATTCCGGCTTGCCGCGGAACACGCCCGCGTTCTCCCCCGTCACGTCCAGGATCGCGTTGGCAAACCAATCCGCGATGACCCAGAACTCGCGCTCGCCATTCCACCAGCGCACGAAGACCTGCTCCTCCGCGTCACCGGCAAACTGGTTGGCGGTCATCACGTAGATCGTGACCCCGTCATCGTCGGGAACTTCCGTCTTGCCGTTGCCCAGGAACGTGAACGCCTGGCCGGGGACGAATTGGATGGCCCGGTTGTCCTCCCCGCTGGCCGAATGAAAAGCCCAGTCCACCTCCACCGCGGCCGCGGAGAAAACTCCGAGCAGCAGGCCGAATCCAAAGGCGCCCTGCACCCCTCGCAACGTCTTCATGCATACTCCTTTACTACGCATCGCCGGCAACGGCGACGGATGAACGACTGGAAGAATAGCAGGCTTGGTCCGCCATTTCAAGAAACCGGCCGACGACTTCTCCACCCCCTTGCCAGGGTCAGCGGCCAGTTGAAGGCCAGGTCGAACATCCGGTGTTCCAGCAGGGCACCGGGCTGGCCGTACACGGGGATCGCGCGGACGGCGCGGGTGGCCCAGCGGGCGGCCAGGTAGCGCGCGAGCGCTGGGAACGCGCTGACCATCTGCAGCGGGAAAGCCATGTAGCCGACGTAGCGCCAGAAGGAGAGGGCCAGCGCGATCCGGAGCCTCCGGGCGGAGCGGCGCTTCAGGGCGACGGCCACGACGAAGAGCCCGCGCGCGAGCGAGCCCGGCGACATCGGGAAGACCGCGAAGAACGCCAGGCCGTAGGCCGCCAGACGCGCGCCCTCGGCCCAGCTCAAGTCCCGCGTCAGAGAGTACCAGGCGGCCCCGGCGAGCACGGTGAGATTCGTGAGCGGGAGCATCGCCAGATGAACGGCCAGGCAGGTCAGGTAGGTCTGGAGCATCGGATCGTGGACCTGCCCGCGTATCCGCTCCGCCTCGGCCGGCGTCAGCATGCCCTGGGCCAGTCCCTCCTGGACTTCTTCCATCAGCCGGGCGTTGCGCATCTCGGGGCGGAAGAGCATGTGCCAGGAAAACGCCAGCTTGCGAAGCGCGGCGTGAACAAGCCCCGCGCGTCGCTCTGGAACTGGCGCGGGCCTGTCCTCGGGAAGCCCCACCCGGACCGTACCCGGCGCGGGGAGTCGCCCGGCCTCCATGTCCCGCAGGAGCGGCAGCAGGTCCACGAAATGGTCGGCCCGGCTCTCGACGTACTGGCGAAGGGCGGGCAGGTATAACGCGGTCCCCGGGAAATCCACGGCGGTCCAGCCCGCGTGCGGAGAGGCGGCCGCGTCGATTCGCTTGAGCGCATTCCGCTGGCTGATCCACGTGGACCACCGATATTGTCGGGCCAGGTCGGCGGCGCCGAGGCGCTGGAACAGGCGCTCCAGCCGCGCCATGAAGAGGCGCTTGGCATCGTATTCGGTTCGGAAGGCGGCCGGATCGTCCCGCTCGGGATGGTCGGAGGGGACGGGGCGATCCCACAAACGGTCGTCCGTCTCCATTTTCCAGTAGCGGCCGTCGATCCATTCCTCCACGATTCCGATCCAGCCGCGCCCGGGATCGAAAAACGTGGCCCACGCGTCGGCAAGGGCGGATTCCGTCCCCAGTTCGATCCCGGCGGCGCGCCGCGCCAGCTTGCGGAACAGCGCGGCCTGCCGGGCCTGCCGCGCCTCCTGAAGATGGCCGCGCCGGATTCGCAGCAGGACGATGTGGCCCTCGGGAAGCCCCTGTTCCGGGGCGCCGGGCGGCAGCACGAGCGCCCGGCAAGGCGCCCCCGGCGGCCCGGCGGCGTCCAGCGTGCGCAACGCGAGCGGGAACCCGGCCGCGCCGAAGAGACCGGCGGCCCTGATTTCCAGGAGCGCCCCTGCGGGAAATGCCGGGAGTCGCGCCATCGGACCCGCGGTCAGAAGATCTTGAACTTGGGCAGGTCCTGGATGTCGATCATGCCCATCAGGCGCCCGCCCTCGTCCACGATGATGAGATCGTCGATGTTGTGCTGCTCGAAGATGGCCAGCACATCCACGGCCAGGTGCCCGCGGGTCAGCCGTATCGGCTCGCGGGTCATCACGTCCGCCATGTTCAGCGACGCCACGTTGCGGGAGTTGTCGACGATATGCCGCCGCAGGTCGCCGTCGGTGCAGATGCCGACCACCGCGTCGCGGTCGTCCACCACCACGGCCGAGCCGGAGCGGGCGGCGGTCATCGCCAGCACGGCGTCCTGCACGCGGGTGTCGGGCCGGACCTTCGCCACGCGCTCGCCGGTCCGCATGATGTCCTCCACGCGCATCAGCAGCGTGCGCCCGATGGCGCCGCCGGGGTGGAGCTTGGCGTAGTCCTCCAGCTGGAAGCCGCGGGCCTCGAGGAGGACCATGGCCAGGGCGTCGCCGACGGCGAGCGTGGCGGTCGTGCTGGCCGTGGGCGCCATGTTGAACGGGCAGGCTTCGCGGTCCACCTGGACCGGCACGACGATGTCGCACAGCTTGGACAGGGCGCTTTCCGGGTCGCCGGTCAGCGCGATGGCCGGCATGCCGGTGCGCTTGACGGCGGGCAGCAGGGCCAGCAGTTCCTCGGAGGCGCCGCTATAGCTCAAGACGACCAGGGCGTCGTTCGCCTGCAGCAGGCCCAGGTCCCCGTGCATGGCGTCGGAGGGATGCAGGAAGAGGGACGGCGCCCCGGTGCTCGTGAGCGTCGCGGCGATCTTCTGGCCGATCGGCTGGTTCTTGCCCACGCCGGTAACGACGATCTTGCCGCCGCGACCGAGCCGGTCCAGCAGGCATCGGACGGCCTGCTCGAAGGCCGGGCCCAGCCCGTCGCGGACCTTGGCCAGGGCGGCGCTCTCGGTATCCAGGACCTCGCGGGCGCGTTGGATGATATTCAACAAACGCTCTCCTTCCGCTTTTTCCAATGTTTGGAAAAAAAGCCGCGGTTTTTTCCAATGTTTGGAAAAACCATGGGCCGATTTTTCCAATGTTTGGAAGAAATCTCCAGCCCTATTTTCGAGGCCCTCCTGGCGCCCTTCGCGCCTTCGGTTCAATTCGGAGCCGGCGTGAACCCGACGGGGGCGGGCCGGCGGCGCAGGAGGTTCCAGGCGGTGCTTATGATCAGCGCGACGGCCAGCAGGTCCAGCACCAGGCAGATCGCGCCGACGAGCAAGCTGCCCTTGTGGAAGAGGTTCAGGATGGCGAGTTGCGTGAGAGCCGTGACCGTCGTGACGCACATGAACAGCATGGGCAGCAGGACGTACCCGCTGCGCTTGCCGCTGCGACGCAGCCACGCGTACACCACCAGCAGCGCGAGCGCCGCGAGGAGCTGGTTGGTGGCCCCGAAGGCCGGCCATACCGCCTGCCACGCGGGCATGAGCTTCCCGCCGGGCCCCGGGATCTGGCGGAAGACCACGAGCGCGGGCAGCAGCAGGCTGGCCGCCGTCCCGGCGTAGCGGGCCAGGCGCCCGCTCAAGCCGAAGATCTCCTCGAAGATGAACCGGGCCAGCCGCGTGCAGGTGTCCAGCGTCGTCAGCAGGAACGAACTGACCGCCATCAGCCCGAACGTGACGGCCGCCTGGCGGGGGATATGCAGCGCGGCCAGGAAATCGCCCAGCCCGCCCGCGAAGATGGCCACCGGCGTCTTGCCCGCGGGCTTGTCGGCCAGGACCATGACCGTCGCCAGGGCCACCAGGCCGAGGACGGCCTCGACCAGCATGCCCCCGTAGGCCACCGTGCGCGCGGACTTCTCGTTCGAGAGCTGCTTGGACGTGGTCCCGGACGCGACGATGGAATGGAACCCGCTGACCGCGCCGCAGGCGATGGTGATGAAGAGGGCGGGGAACATCCCCTTCAACTCGGGATGGGTCCAGCCCGAGAAGGGATTGTACCGTATCGCGACCGTGCCCTGCGCCGCGGACGTCAGCAGGCCGACGACCCCGCCGCCGACGCAGGCGTACAGGAGGAAGGAGGAAAGGTAGTCGCGCGGCTGGAGAAGGATCCACACGGGCAGGATCGAGGCGAGGAAGCAGTAGACGATGAGCACCGCCAGCCACGTGTTCTTGGCGTTGCCCAGGAGCAGCGCCTCCGGAATCCGGTCCGCCCGGAGTGGCAGCAGGTGGCTGACCCAGAGGGCCAGAAACACCAGCGGCACGAAGATCAGCGTGGCCTTGCCCACCGGCACGTTGAACCGGTAGAGCGAAAGCCCGAAGAGCACGGCGAGGCCGATGTAGAGCATGGAGGCCGTGGCCACGACACCGCCCTGGTGCAGCTGGAGGTCGGCCGTCTCCGGCTGCGTCACCGGCACGAACGTGGACGCCGTGAGGTCCATGAAGACGATCTGGACGTACATCAGCGTCAGCCAGATGAAGATCAGGAACACGTAGTAGGCCGCGGGATTGAGCAGGTCGCGGCACATTTCGCCGATCGAACGCGCCCGGTGGCGCAGGCTGGCGATGAGCGCGGTAAAGTCGTGCACGCCCCCGATGAAAATGGAACCGACCAGGATCCAGAGCAGCGCGGGGAACCAGCCGAAGGCGAGACCGGCGATGATGGGCCCGACGATCGGGCCGGCGCCGGCGATGGAACTGAAGTGATGGCCGAAGAGCACGGCCGTCTTCGTCGGAACATAGTCCACCCCGTCCTGCAACGTGACCGACGGGGCGACACGGTCGGCCCGGACGTCCAGGTTCCGCTCCATGAACCGCCCGTAGATGAAATAGCCGGCCGCCAGCGCGGCGCAACAGGCCAGGAAGAGTAATGCGAGCATGCGAGTGCGTCTCCCACCGGAACATGCCGGACAGGGGAACGTTAGCACAAAGCCCGGCGGCGGCAAGAGCGAAGGGGCGGAACTCAACCCCGCCGGAAGCGGGCGATGTACATCCCGTCGCAGGGGCCGTCCCACGGCCACACCCAGAACCGGCCGTCCGTGTCCGCCCCGTTCAGCGGGTGCGGACCCGGCTCCAGGCGGAATCCGGGATGGGCGCGGAGGAACTGGCCGGTGACGTCCAGGGTCTCGATCCGGGTCAGGGTGCAGACCGAATAGACCAGGCGTCCGCCGGCCTTCAATTCCATCGCGGCCCGCGAGAGGATGTCCAGTTGCCGGGCGGCCAGCCGCTGGACATCGGCCCACGCCGTGCGCCAGCGCGCGTCGGGATTCCGCGACCACGTGCCCAGCCCGGAGCAGGGGGCGTCCACGACGACGCCGTCCAGGAGCGGGCCCCCGGCCCGTTTCGGGTCCGCCGGATGAAGGATCGAAAATCCTGCCCGCGCCGCGCGGCGGGCCAGCGCGCGGAGCGCGTCGGCCCGGACGTCCGATACGGAAATCCGGCCCCGGTCGTCCATGAGGTCCGCGAGATGGAGGGCCTTTCCGCCCGAACCCGCGCACGCGTCGCCCCAGTGGTCGCCCGGCCGGGGTGCGGCCAGCAGCCCGACGACCTGCGAGGCGAGGTCCTGTACCTCGAACAGCGCGCGGATGTCCGCGGCGAGTCGCGGCAGAGGCGACGAACCCGGCACGGCCAGGGCCGAGGGCACGGTGGGATGGGCGGAGACAGTTATCGCCTCCCGTTCCAGCGCGGCCCTCGCGACACCTTCCCGGCCCCGCCGCACGCGCAGCCAGGTCGGCGGCCGGCGTTGAATGGCGTCGAGAAACCGATCGGCCTCGCAGGCCAGGCAGCCCGGGACCCACGCGGGGACCAGGTTTTCGGGCCGGAGCGGATCGGCCCGATTCAGCCAGCGCGTCGCCAGGGCGGCCTTTTCCGACAGGGTGAGCCGACCGGCCGGGAACAGCGTGCCGTCACCCGCCAGCGCCGCGCCCGCGGGGTGCGGCGCCTCCGCGTCGAGCGCCCAGGCGAGGGCGCAAGCCTTGCATTGCACCGTTCCGGGCAACCAGCCCCGCCATCGGAAGAAAGAGAAGACGAGGTCGCCCAGGAATCGCCGGTCGCGCGAGCCGCATTCCGGGTGCGCGCGGAAATATTCCTGGAGCGCGGCGTCGGCCGGCCGGCCCTCCGCCACGGCATCGGCGATCCGCGCTGCTAGCGCGGCCGCGAGCGCGGCTTGCCGGGCCGCTACATCCGGGCGCGGGCCGGGGTGGGGGCTTGGATTCATCCGCACCGACTATAATATATCCGGCCCGGACTTGCAGCCCCGCGCGCTTCCTTCGGGCTTGATTCCGGGCGGCATCTCCATAACATCCCACGGGAACAGCAGGAGAACGCCATGGCGACAGAATTAGCCTTTGCATTGATCAACCCGTACACGATCTCGAAGTCCCGCACCGGCGGCGTCATCGGCCGGCTCTTGACCCGCACCGGCCTGGAACTGGTCGCCGCGCGCATGTTCGGGCCCAGCCAGGAGCTGGCGGAGAAGTACGCCGCCCTGCTGCGGGGCGACCCGGCGACGGAAGAGGAGGAGCGGCAACTGCTGGCGGACTACGTGCAGCGCTGCTACGCGCCCGACACGAAGACCGGCAAACCGCGGCGCGTGCTGATGCTGCTGTTCGAGGGCGAGGACGCCATCGTCAAGATCGCGAAGGCCACCGGCAAGGTGCGGCACAGCACGGAGGCCTCCGACACCGTGCGCGGCACCTACGGGGACTTCATCCGCGACGAGCACGGCCAGGTGCGCCATGTCGAGCCGGCCGTGATGGTGGGTTGGACGCACGATTCAGCGGGCGCCGCGCTGCGGCTCTGGGCCGACTACAGCGAGCGGGACGGCGGCCTGGTCGAGGCGGCCGTGGACGTGTATACGGGCGCGGACCATTACCAGCGCACGCTGGTGCTCATCAAGCCGGATAATTTCCGCTTCCCCAGCGCGCGGCCGGGCAACATCATCGACATCTTCTCCGGCTCCGGCCTGCGCATCATCGGCGCGAAGGTCCACCGCATGACGGTCGCGGAGGCCGAGGAATTCTACGGGCCCGTCCGCCAGGTGCTCCGGGCCAAGCTCAAGGGTTCGGTCGGGCAGCGCGCGGCGGCGGCCCTCGCCAAGGAACTGGGCTTCGAGCTGCCGCCGGATACCGTGGCGCAGTTGGGCGAGACCCTCGGCCCGATGTACGGCGACGACCAGTTTTACAAGATCATCCAGTTCATGACCGGCCAGTGGGGCCCCGCCTGCACGCTGGAGGAGAAACAGAAGAAGGGCAAGGAACGCTGCCTGGCCCTCGTGTACGCCGGGCTGAACGCGGTGGAGAAGATCCGCGGGATCCTCGGGCCCACGGATCCCAGCAAGGCCCAGCCCGGCTCGGTCCGCAAGGAGTTCGGGCAGGATATCATGGTCAACGCGGCCCACGCCTCCGACTCGCCCGAGAACGCCGCGCGGGAAATGAAGATCATCCGCGTCGAGGACAGTATGATCCGCGAGTGGGTGGACCGCTACTATCCCGCGAAAGGCGCCTGATGAACTTGAACCGGGTCCCGCCGGCGCCGCCGGATGCCATTCTCGGCCTGACGGAGGCGTTCAAAAAAGATCCCCGCCCGGAGAAGATCAACCTGGGCGTCGGGGTGTTCATGGACGACACCGGCCGCACGCCGGTGCTCCCCACCGTCAAGCAGGCCGAGGAAGACCTGGCGCGCGAGGAGACCTCCAAGTCCTACCTGCCCATCGCCGGCCTGCCGGCCTTTGGCGAACGCGTGGCGGACCTGGTCTTCGGGGCCGGGCACGAGGTCGTCCGGTCCGGCCGCGTGCGCATGGCCCAGTCGCCCGGCGGGACGGGCGCGCTCCGCATCGGCGCGGAATTCCTGCGGAAATTCCTGCCTTCGTCAAAGGCCTGGTTGAGTGCGCCGACGTGGCCCAATCACAAGGGCGTTTTTTCCGCGGCCGGGCTCCCCGTGGCCGATTACCCCTATTACGATCCCGCCTCCCGCAGCCTGGCGTTCGGGAAGATGGCCGAGGCGCTGGACAGCGTGCCGGAAAACGACGTCGTGGTCCTGCACGTCTGCTGTCATAACCCCACGGGGGCGGACCTGTCCGCGGACCAGTGGCGCGAGGCGGCGGCGATCGCGGCGCGGCGGCGCTGGATCCCGTTCTTCGATTTTGCCTACCAGGGTTTCGGCGCGGGCCTCGAGGCCGACCGCGCGGGCCTGCTGCCGTTCCTCCAGGCCGGCCTGCCGGTCCTGGTCGCGGCCTCGTTCTCCAAGAACTTCGGGCTTTACAACGAACGCACGGGCGCCCTGGCGCTGGTCGCGCCGGACGCGGCGGAAGCGGCGGCGTGGCTGTCCCATGTCCAGGTCCTCGTCCGCGTCCTTTATTCCAATCCCCCCGCGCACGGCGCTGCGATTGCGGCGAGGATTCTCGGCGACCCGCTCGCGCGGGCCGACTGGGAGCGGGAAGTGGACGCCATGCGCGGGCGGATGGTGTCCATCCGCGACGCGCTGGTGAACGGGTTGCGCGCGCGCGGCGCCCCGGTGGATTTCTCCTTCATTCACGCCCAGCGGGGCATGTTCTCCTTCAGCGGGCTCTCCGACGCGCAGGTCGCGTTCCTGCGGGAGAAGAAGGCCATCTACATGGTCGGCGGCGGCCGGATCAACGTGGCCGGCATTACGACCCGTAACCTGGACTACCTCTGCGATTCCGTGGTCGAGGCCCTGCGCGCCGCACCGTGAGCGCCTCGGGAGAAAACGCTTGCGAAGGGATAGGGGAGCACGTAGATTGTGCGGGTCTTCACGGAAGATGGGGCGGTAGCTCAGTTGGGAGAGCGCCAGAATCGCACTCTGGAGGCCGAGGGTTCAACTCCCTTCCGCTCCACCAGCCTTCGCCGCAGCAACGCGGAGGCGAAAGATGCCCGCCGTGGGCTTGGCGAGACGGGCAGTCGCACGGAGAACACCTTCGATTCCGTCTCGCGCTTCCCTGCCATTTTGCCTGATCTGGTCTTTTCCCGCGACGGACATCTGCTACCATGCTGATGGGTGCGTGAAGATGGGGGCGGGACCATGGACTACGACAAGGACAAAGTCGACGAAATGACCCTGGCGCTCATGTGCCTGGTCATGTCGCCGGGGGCGGGGGGCGGGCGGGCCTGGAAGACCTTCGACTGGAATACGCTGGTTCGCCTTCACCGGAAGGGCTGGATCTCCGAGCCCAAGGTCAAGGAGATCTCGGTCGCCGTCACGGCGGAAGGCTTGAAGAAGGCCGGGGAATTGTTCAAAAAGCACTTCCAATGACCGCCCCGTCCGTTCTTCGCGCCCTGAAGCGTCAGGCCCATCCCGCCAACGTGGCCGGAATGGCCCGCTATGGCATCCGCACCCGGGGCGCGCTCGGCGTGTCCATCCCCGCGCTCCGCGCGATGGCGAAGGAAATCGGGCAGGATCATCAACTGGCCCTCGACCTGTGGGCGTCGGGGGTTCACGAGGCCCGCATCCTGGCCGGACTGGTCGCCGATCCCGCCGCGCTGACCGAGCGCGAGATGGAACGATGGGCCCGCGACTTCGATTCGTGGGACGTCTGCGACCAGGTCTGCTCGAACCTGTTCGACAAGACTCCTTCGGCCTGGCGGAAGGCCGTGGAATGGGCCGGCCGCGACGAGGAATTCGTCAAGCGGGCAGGCTTCGTCCTCATGGCCGCCCTGTCGGTCCACGACAAGGCCGCGCCGGACTCCGCCTTCATGAAATTCATGCCCCTGATTCGGCGCGAGGCCCGCGACGAACGGAACTTCGTGAAGAAGGCCGTCAACTGGGCGCTGCGGCAGATCGGCAAGCGCAATGAACGCCTGCGCCGGGCCGCTGTCCAAACGGGCAAATCCATACAACGCCTGGATTCGCGAAGCGCCCGCTGGATCGCCGCCGACGCAATCCGGGAACTGACGTCACGCAGGCCGGCGAAACAGAAGGCGCAAAGGACGCGAGGACCGAGCCGGACTAAGACGCGAATGTCGACTTGAACCCTGAACCCTCCGCACTCTATATGGGCCAAAAACTCTGTCCTAAAATCATCCTGGAAGGCACCCGGCTGACCTTCAAGACGGACATTGCCTTTGCGCTCAACGAGCATCCCCGCATCGTCGGGCCGCGCAAGTACCGCTATCACTCGCCGCTGGTCTCGGGCGAATGGTGCGCGTTTACGAACTACCCGTGGGGTCGGGGCTTGATCAATTTCGCGCCCGAGGAAGAGGCCAAGGCCATGGAGACGTACGGGACCTGGGCGCGGCTCTTCGAACTGCTGCGCTACTACTCGTGGATCGTCGACCGGTTCCACCTGTCCACGCGGGCCTGCCAACTGCAGGAGCGCCGCAAGGACTACGACTTCCGCTGGCTGGAGCAGCGGTTGCTGCCGCTCGGGTTCCGGCTGGTCCTGTGCACGCGCTCGCCCGATTCGTTCCGGGCGGCGCGCGCGGAGCGCCTGAAGGTGTCCGGGAAGCCGTCGCAGTATGACGACCTGGACGCCTTCGTCCGCGAGCAGGAACTGCTGCGCCGGCTGGCCTCGGAATCCATCCTGCCGCGCCTGGAACTCGACGTGTCCGGCAACAGCGTGCCCGCCGCCTGCGAGCGCATCGCCGACTGGCTCGAGCAGACCGGCGGCCTGTACATGGCTTCATGAGCGCAAGCCGGGGCACAGCCATCCTGGCCCTGCTGCTGCTCGTGCCCGCGGCGAGTCTGGGTGTGGCGTCCGCGATGATCTTCTTCCCCGGCACGTGGCTGGGCCCCGTCATTTTCGGCGCCGCGAAAGCCTGGCTGTTCGGCCTGCCGCTGGCCTGGAGGCTGCTCGTCGAACGCCAACCGATCAGCCTCTCGCCGCCGCGGCACGGCGGCTTCGCGGTGGCGGCGATGTCGGGGCTGGCGATCTCGCTGGTCATCTGGGCGGCCTATCTCGTCGCGGGCGCGCGGTTGATCGACCGGGGATTCTTCGTCGATAAGCTGACGGCCGTCGGCCTGGGCTCGCCGGCCGCGTACGCCGGCGGCGCGGCCTACTGGATACTGGTGAACTCCGTGCTGGAGGAGTGCGTCTGGCGCTGGTTTTGCGTCCGCCAATGCGAACAACTGCTCCCGCGCGGGCCGGCGGTGATCCTCTCGGGGCTGTTCTTCACCGTGCACCATGTCGTGGCGTTGCGGGTTTATATGGGACCGATTCCGACGCTGCTCTGCTCGCTGGGCATCTTCACGGGCGGCGCGATCTGGTCATGGATGTACACGAGGTACCGGTCCATCTGGCCGGGCTACGTGAGCCACGCGATCGTGGACCTGTGCGTCTTCGGGCTCGGCGCGTGGCTGCTGTTCGGGCCGGCGGCGCCGTGACCGTCGGACGCGCGGAATGTTTTCCAATGTTTGGAAAAATGTGCGATGCTTTTTTCCAATGTTTGGAAACGCCCTCGCGTGGCTCCCGATCCTGCTGCTCGTGTTCCTCCTGGCCTTCACGCCGGGCATCGGCTTCATGGAGGATCTGGGGCGGCATCTCCTGTTGGGCCGGCTCATCCTCGATCGGGGGAGCGTGCCGGATACCAACCTGCTGACGTACACATGGCCGGACTACCCGTTCATCAACCATCACTGGCTGTCGGAGGTGGTGTTCTACGGCCTGCACCGGGCGGTCGGACTGCAGCGCCTGCCGTTCTGGCGCCGACAGGTCGCGGCCGACCAGCTCGTGTACGAACTGTACAGCCTGGCCTGCGTCAACGAGTTCCCGCGTCTCTGGCCGGCGCTGTGGGAGCTGCACCGACGGTACCCGGACTACCAGGTCGTCCACGAACTGCTGCGCGTCTGCGCCCCGCCCGAGGCCGTGGACGCGGTGAAGGATGTCATGGCCCGGCGGGCCCGTTGGCCGTTGGCGGCGAAGCAGGCGCTGGACTGGGGCCGCGTGCTGGAGGGCGAGGGCCGCGCGGACGAGGCGCGCGCCGTGTACCGGCGGGGCCGCTGGTTCTTCCCCCTGTCGCCCGACCTGGCCCGGGCCCTGGCGGGACCGGGCCGCTAGAAATTCGACGGATCCGAAATGGCGGCGGTGGCGCGCGGCGCTTCCAGGTCCGGCAGGTAGCACAGGGCTCGGCGCCGATCCGGATCGGCGATCACGCGGACGAACGACCCCCTCGCGAAGGACGGCACGTCGATCACTTTGACGACCTGCTCGAAGGGCGCGGCGTCGGGCAGGATATCCCGCAGCGCGTTGGGCGCGCTTTCGAAGAAGCGCTCGTTGAAGGACGACTCCGGGTCGTCGGGGTAGACGGGGAGATAGATGATCCGCTGCTCGACGAGATCCTGGAAGAAATGCGTGCCGTACGAGACCTCGGGGACGTGGCCCGCCTCCTCCCGCGCCAGCTCGACGAGGACCGCGGCGTTGTCGATGTCCGCGTAGCCGACGTTGACGCCCAGCTCGATGTTGCTGCTGCCCCAGCGGCCGGGCCCGAGCACGAGGACGCGGCCTTCCACGACGGAGGGCAGCTCGTTGATCCGGCCCACTACGCGGCCGATGCTCTTCTTCAGCGACAGGTCGGTCATCGCGGCGTAGCGGCGAGGGTCGATATAGAGGATGAAGCGGATGCGGTCCACCTCGCCGCCGCTGATGAAGCGGTCGGACCGGAAGATGACCTGCTCCGGCCGGACCGGCTCCGGCCAGATTACGGGGCCCATCGCGCCCGGCAGCCAGAGCGGGCGGCACTGCAGCAGGTTGATCCGAACCTGGCCCTTCGCGTCCACGTGGGCGGTGAACTCGGTGTCCACGGGGTGCCCGTAGGCCTTTTCCAGCGCGGCCAGCGCCCGGCCGACGAGGGGGACGAAGGGGGTACGCGCGATCAGGTTGTTGAAGGTGAAGACCATCTGCGACGGCGCGCCGGGCACCTCGCGGCTGAAGGGATCGAAGAGGTGGCCTTCCTGCATCACCGAGACGAGAAGGTGAAGGTGGGGGAACTGCTTGTCCGCGACGGCGTCGGCGACGGGGCGCGTGACCAGCTCGTTGGCCTGCAGGTCGAGCAGGTCCATCTCGTGCTGCGAGTACTTGGCGATCTTGAGGCCGATCTCGGGGCGGAGCTTCGGGTGGCTGACCGCGATCATGTGCGGGTAGTCGCCGCCCACCCGGTTGACCGCGTGCGTGCCGAGCCCGAAGACCAGCCGGATGACGCCCTGCCTGGCGTCGATGCGGTCGCTCCACGCGTAGAGATTGCGCGAGAAGGCGACGCCGGCCAGGGTGGGGAAGAAGGTCGAGCCGTGCGGCATGCCGGACACGCGCATGACGAGGATGGCCATCTGCTCCTCGCTCTCCCCGAGCCCGCGCCGCCGGCGGTAGGTCAGCGCGTCCGGGTTGAGCGCGCTGGCGTACACCAGCTTGACCGCGCGCAGGAAGGCTTCCAACCGCGCCTCCGGGCTGCCCTGGTTGGCGCAGAACTCGCTGCGATACTTGCCCGCGAACGCGTTGCCGTAGCTGTCCTCCAGCAGGCTGCTGGACCGCACGATGATCGGCGCCTGGCCGAAGTAATCCAGCATCGTCCGGAACTGCTCCAGGATGTCCGCCGGGAAGCGGCCCGCGAGGAACCGGCTCTCCACGTCGGCAAACTCCTCGCGCGAGATGTGCGAGCTGCGGGACAGCTTGAGGCGCAGGCGGAAGAGGTCGTTGTTGACCAGGAAGGTGAAGAACACGTCCGAGCCGACGTAAAACGAGTCATGGCTCTCCAGGGCGGCGGTGAATTCCGGATCCGGAACGGAGGCCAGCACGCGCCGGGCGACGAGCATGCCGGCGGCCTTGCCGCCGACCCGGCCCGACCCGATCAGCCGGCCCCGGATCGCCACCAGGTCGTCCAGCGTCAGGTGCCGGTCCGCCAGCCGGCTGAAGTCCGGGTGGTCCCCGATCAGCATACGCGTCAGCTCCTGCTTCAGGGCCGCGATCTCCGGGATCGATTCATCCAGCGGCATGCCGCTTTCGCGGTACTGAAGGAGCCGGCGGAAGACGCTGTCCCACGGCGCGATGGATTCGGCCGGCGCGCGGAGCGGGGACTGGCGCGCGACGGACACGACGGCAGCGGCGTCGCCGCTCTGGAAGACCGGCGTCCACGCGTCGCCGTCCATCGCGTGCGGCAGGAACATCCGCGGCGTGTAGCGGTCCCAGACCTTGAGCGGGTGGAGATAGGTGCGCTGCTGGACGTGGTAGACGTCGAGCAGCAGCTGGGTCGTGTCGCGGATGCGCGCCACGGTGGCGTGGGCCTGGTGGCCGCGGGTCAGGGCGAAGTAGGTGATCGTGTCCAGCTCGAAGAGGTACGGGCAGGTGACCTGGAAGAAATTCGCCAGCGACTCGTCCGTGGCCCACTCAGCGACGAGCGCGGAGAGGTTGTCGAAGACGTAGAACACCCCGTGCCCGCGGGTCTCGATGATGCGGTGCACCTCCCCGCTGAACGAGTCGAACCCGGCGCCCGGGTCCACCGGCACGATCTCGAAGCCGTCGTCGGGCCCGAGCACCGGCGGGTGGGGGGCGAAGCGGAGGTAGACGCAACGCCGCCCGTCCTGGACCGCGCGCCGGGCGAAGGGGCGGACGAAGAACAGGTAATCCTCCAGCCGGTCGACCTGGAACACCACGTTGTCGCCCAAGCGCAGCCCCTGGACGATTTCGTCCAGCGCCGGGATGCCGCTCGGGGCATTGGGTTTGGCGGACATGTCGGCACTATGCCCGGGGCGACTTCCGGCATCAAGCCGCCTTGCGTCCCGGTATTGCGTTTTACCCTTTACAACCGGGAACCATCGCGTATGGTGTATCGCGCTTTGCGGGATCAACCCAAGGGAGCACTCCATGATCGTTACAACGAAAGAACTGTTCAAGCACGCGTACGGGAAATACGCCGTCGGGGCGTACAACATCAACAACCTCGAGCAGACCATGGGCCTGTTCCAGGGCAACCTGGACAGCAAGGCGCCGTTCATCGTCCAGTTGTCCAAGGGCGCGCGGTCCTACACGCACAAGAAGATGGTCGAGGCGCTCATCCGGGCGGCTGACGAGATCTTCCCGGACGCCGTCTTCGCCGTCCACTTGGACCACGGGGACGAGGCCACCTGCATGGACTGCATCAACAGCGGCTTCTACAGCTCCGTCATGATCGACGCCAGCGGTGAGCCGTTCGACAAGAACATCGAGATCACGCGCCGCGTCGTGGACGCCGCGCACGCCAAGGGGATCGTGGTCGAGGCCGAGCTCGGCAAGCTGGGCGGCGTGGAGGAGCACGTCTCCGTCAAGGAGGCCGACGCCAAGCTGACGGACCCGGAGCAGGCGAAGGAATTCGTGCGGCGCAGCGGCTGCGACAGCCTGGCGTGCGCCATCGGCACCAGCCACGGCGCCTACAAGTTCGCGGGCAGCCAGGGCCTTCATTTCGAGGTGCTGGTGGAAATCCAGAAGCGCCTGCCCGGCTTCCCGCTGGTCATGCACGGGTCGAGCTCCGTGCCGCAGGACGAGGTCGCGCGCATCAACGCCGCCGGCGGGCAGCTCGGCGGGGCGAAGGGCGTGGACGAAAACCAGTTCGCCAAGGCGGCGACGCTGGGCGTGACCAAGGTCAACATCGACACGGACGGCCGGCTGGTCTGGTGCCGCGTGCACCGCGAGGCGTTCCGCGACGACCCGAAAAACTTCGACCTCCGGCCGCCCGGGAAGGTCTTCATGAAGGAATACGCGAAGTTCATCGCGCACAAGAACGTCAAGCTCGGCAGCGCGGGGCAACTCGACGCCGTGCGCGCGCTGGTCAAGAAGTAAAAAAGCTATCCGTGGGCAAGCAAGGGGGCGGCTTGATCGCCGCCCCTTTGTTTAACAGCCGGGAAAAAGTTTTGTACAAGCGGGGAAACCGTTATATAGTTTTTCCAGCGTACGAGATCGTCTATAGCTTCCTCTGCGCAATCCCCAACAACAAGGCTTGCGCAACGGGCTGATGGATAAGGTAATGCGTATCCCGATCGTCAAAGACGGATGGTGGCACATGGTCGGCGCCCTGATCATTCCCGGGGCGATAGCCGGGTTCTGTCTGGCCAGGGGGCTCAATGGTCTGGCCATGGGCTTCGGCGCGCTGGCGGTTGTGGGCTCGGGGTTCATGCTGTTCTTCTTCCGCGATCCGGACCGGGCCATCCCCGAGGATCCGAGGGCGCTGGTGGCGGGCGCGGACGGCCTGATCCGGGCGATCGAGGTGATGCCCGAGGATCGATTCCTGAAGACCGAGGCCGTGCGCGTCAGCATCTTCTTGAGCCCGTTCAACGTGCATATCAACCGGACGCCGATCGGCGGGCAGGTCACGGCCTTGGCCTATACGCCCGGCCGGCACCTGCTGACCATCAGCAACAAGGCGTCCGAGTTCAACGAGCACAGCTCCATCCTGGTCGAAGGGCAGGGAACGCGCTGCCTGGTGCGGCAGATCGTCGGCCCGATCGTGCGGCGCGTGATCTACTGGCTGAAGCCGGAGCAGGGCCTGGCGAAAGGCGACCGGATCGGGCTGATGAAATTCGGGTCGCGGCTCGACATGTATTTTCCCGCGGCCGACGTGGAAATCCGGGTGAAAAAGGGCGACAAGGTTCGGGCGGGCGAGACCGTGGTGGCGGTCATAACCAAGGACCAACGATGAACTGGCGTCCGGCGGTTCCCATCACGTTCACCTTCATGGCGATGCTGGCGGGCTTCTTCAGCCTGATGATGACCGCCGCGGGCAACTACTACCAGGCCGCCCAGCTCATCATGCTCTCCATGCTGCTCGACGGACTGGACGGCACGCTGGCCCGGATGCTCCACGCCACTACGAAATTCGGCGGCGAGCTGGACACGTACGTAGATATGACCAGCTTCGGCCTGGCCCCCGCGTTCCTGGCGCACCAGTTGGTCCTGAAGGACGCCGGGATCTGGGGGCTCGTGATCACCTGCGCGATCGTGGTCTCCGGCGTCTCGCGGCTTTCCCGGTTCCGCGTGGTGGATCCCTTCCGCGGCCAGCGCGGCTACCTCGGCCTGCCGATCACGACCTGCGCGGGCTGGATCGCGCTCTCGGTCCTGATCGCGGAATCGGGCTACATCAGCGACGACGTGTTCTCCCTGAGCCACGGGCCGACGGCGACCTTCATCTGGGGCTGCGTGCTGGCGATGGTCCTGCTCCAGGTGTCGCACGTCCACTACAACAAGCCGACCAAGGGGCTCCGGGGCATGGCGCCGGCCGTGTTGCTGATCACCGCGCTGTTCTTCAACTCCCGCTGGGCCGTGGCCGCGGCCTTCACGCTGAATGCCTTCGGATTCTACTTCGCCTTCTTGAGCCCCTTCTTCAACCGCCGTCACGCCATGCTGGTGGCCTACGAGGAAGAGAAGGAAGACGAGCCCGCGCCGCTGCCCCGGTAGCGGCGCTTCCCCGCGACGTCAAGCCTTCGCCGGGTGAAAATCCTGCAGCGCGTGGACGTCCCACGCCTGTCCCCGCATGTGGCGTATCGCGGCGATGGTCGCCCGCGCGCCGGCCTCGGTGGTGACGATGGGCACGCTGCGGAGGATCGCCTCGGAGCGGATGTGCACCTCGTCCACGCGGTCCTTGATCCCGGTGGGCGTGTTGATGAGCAGGACGATCTCGTTGGCCCTCATCAGGTCCAGGATGTTGGGCGATTTATTCTCCCGCACCTTTTGCAGCACCCGGCTTTCCACGCCGGCCGCCTTGAGCGCCGCGGCCGTGCCGGCCGTGGCGGCCAACGTGAAGCCCAGGTCCTGCAATTCCCACCCGATTTCCGTGATCCATGACTTGTCCGGGTCCGCCGCGCACAGCACCACCGTGCCGGAGCTCGGCACGGCCTGGCCGGCGGCGACCTGGCTCTTCCAGTAGGCCAGCGGGAAGCTGAAGTCCATGCCCATGACCTCGCCGGTGGATTTCATCTCGGGGCCGAGGATCGGGTCCACGCCGGCGAACCGGTTGAAAGGCAGCACGGCCTCCTTGACGGCGAACCACGGAACTTTCGGCGGCCGTTCGCCCAAGCCCATATCCTTGAGTTTCTGGCCTACCGCGATCCGCGCCGCGATCTTCGCCAGCGGCACGCCGGTGGCCTTGCTGACGTACGGGACCGTGCGGGAGGCGCGGGGGTTGACTTCGAGGATGTAGATCTCGCCGTTCTTCACGGCAATCTGCGCGTTCATCAGGCCGCGAACTTCGAGCTTCAGCGCGATGCGCCGGCAGGCGTCCTCGATCCGCCGCTGGATGGACGGATGCAGCGTGTGGGGCGGCGTGCAGCAGGCGCTGTCGCCGGAATGGATGCCGGCCAGTTCGACGTGCTCCATGACGCCGCCGATATAAACCGACTCGCCGTCGCACAGCACGTCCACGTCCACCTCGATGGCGCGGTCGAGGTAGCGGTCCACGAGCACCGGAAAGCCGGGGCTGGCCTTGAACGCGGCCTGGATGAACGGCCCGGCGTCGGCCTTGTTGTGTGCGACCATCATCGCCCGCCCGCCGAGGACGAACGAGGGGCGGATCATCACCGGGAACCCGATCCGCTCGGCCACCGCGAGGGCCTCGGCCTCCGTCATGCCCGTGCCGCTCTCCGGCTGCTTCAGGCCCAGCTCATCGAGCAGGACGCGGCATTGCTCGCGATCCTCGGCCTGGTGGATGCTGGCCGTCGAGGTGCCGAGGATCGGCACGCCGGCCTGCGTCAGCCAGCGCGCGAGGTTCAGCGGCGTCTGGCCGCCCATCTGGACGATCAGGCCCAGCGGCCGCTCGTTCTCGTAGATGTTCATCACGTCTTCGAATGTCAGCGGCTCGAAGTAGAGCTTGTCCGCCGTGTCGTAGTCGGTCGAGACGGTCTCGGGGTTGCTGTTGACCATGATCGTCTCGTAGCCCAGCTCGCGCAGGGCCATGACCGTGTGGACGCAGCAGTAGTCGAACTCGATGCCCTGGCCGATTCGGTTTGGGCCGCCGCCGAGGACCATGACTTTCTTCCGGTCCGTCCGGCGGGTCTGGTCGCACAGGCCGCCGTAGCTGGAGTAAAAGTACGGCGTGTAGGCCTCGAACTCGGCGGCGCACGTGTCGACCAGCCGGTAGACCGGCTTGATCCCCGCGTCCGTCCGGGCCTTGCGCGCCTCGAGCTGCGTCGGCCGGTCGCCGCGCAGGGCGGCGATCTGCAGGTCGGAGAAGCCGTTTTCCTTGGCCTCCCGATGCAGCTCGATCGGCAGGGGACGGCCCGCCGGGACGTCCTTGATCCGGCGCTCGATCTCGACGATCTGCTGCATCTGGTCGATGAACCACGGGTCGATGTGCGTCTTCGCCGCGATATCCCGGATCGGCATGCCCTGTTCGAGGGCGTACTTGATGTAGAAGTGGCGCTCGTTGTGCGGCGTGGCGAGGCCCTCCTCCAGCCGGGTAGGGTCGATCCGGTCGAACTCGCGGCGGCCCAGCCCGTCCACGCCGATCTCCAGCCCGCGGAACGCCTTCTGCAGCGCCTCCTTGAAGTTCCGTCCGATGGCCATGGTCTCGCCGACGGATTTCATGCTGACGCCGAGGCGCGGGTCCGCGCCGGCGAATTTCTCGAAGGCGAAGCGCGGCACCTTGACCACGCAGTAGTCGAGGGTCGGCTCGAAGCTCGCGGGCGTTTCGCGCGTGATGTCGTTGGGCAACTCGTCGAGTGTGTAGCCGACGGCCAGCTTGGCGGCGATCTTGGCGATGGGGAACCCGGTGGCCTTGCTCGCCAGCGCCGAACTGCGGGACACGCGCGGGTTCATCTCGATCACCGCCATGCGGCCGGTTTTCGGGTTGACCGCGAACTGGACGTTCGAGCCGCCGGTCTCCACGCCGATCGCGCGCATGACCTTGATCGTCGCGTCGCGCATCTCCTGGTACTCGGCGTCCGTCAGCGTCTGGGCCGGCGCGACGGTGATGCTGTCGCCCGTGTGAATGCCCATCGGGTCGAGGTTCTCGATGGAGCAGATGATGACCACGTTGTCCTTGCGGTCGCGCATCACCTCGAGCTCGTATTCCTTCCAGCCCCAGACCGACTCCTCGATCAGCGCCGTGTGCTTCAGGCTGGCCTTCAGGCCGCCGGCCGCGGTGCGCCGCAGCTCGTCCATGTCCCGGGCCGTGCCGCCGCCGGTCCCGCCGAGCGTGAAGCTGGGCCGGATGATGACGGGGAAGCCGATCTCGCGCGCGGCGGCCTCGGCCTCCTCCAGCGTTGTGACCATCCGGCTCTTCAGGCACTCCAGGCCGGCGCCGGCCATGGCGGCCTTGAAGAGCTGCCGGTCCTCGGCGCGCTGGATCACCTCGAGGTTGGCGCCGATCATCTCCACGCCGTACTTCTCCAGGATGCCGCGCTCGGCGATCTCGATGGAGACGTTCAGGCCCGTCTGGCCGCCCAGCGTCGGGAGCAGGGCGTCCGGCCGCTCCCTGGCGATGATCTTCTCGATGGCCTCGGGCGTGATGGGCTCGACGTAGGTCCGGTCCGCCGTCGCGGGGTCCGTCATGATCGTCGCCGGGTTGCTGTTGATCAGGACGATCTCGTAGCCCTCCTCGCGGAGCGCCTTGCAGGCCTGGGTGCCGGAGTAGTCGAACTCGCAGGCCTGGCCGATGACGATCGGGCCCGAGCCGATGAGCATGATTTTTTTAATGTCCGTTCGTTTTGGCATTTCAATTATCCACCACAGAGGGCACAGAGGAACGCAGAGGAAAGCCGGGAATTTTCCAATGTGTGGAAAAAGTCACCGCCATTTTTCCAATGATAGGAAACATGATAATCCCCGTTTCCCTATGGTTGAATAAAATCCCTCTGTGTCCTCTGTGGTTCAACTTCTTATTCCCATTCGATCGTAGCCGGCGGTTTCGAACTTATATCATATACCACCCTGTTGACGCCGCGAACCTCGTTGATGATCCGCGAGGCGACCCGGTCGAGCGTCTCGTGCGGCAGCCGGAACCAGTCGGCCGTCATGCCGTCCAGGCTCTGCACGGCGCGGACGGCGACGACGTTTTCGTAGGTCCGCTCGTCGCCCATCACGCCCACCGTCTGGACGGGCAGCAGGACGCAGAACGACTGCCAGATCTCCCGGTAATTGGGCAACCTGCGGAGTTCCTCCTGGAGCCGGATCTCGGCCTGCTGGAGGAGGGCGACGCGCTCCGCGGAGACCGCGCCGAGGATCCGCACGGCGAGGCCGGGTCCGGGGAACGGCTGGCGCTCGACGATGGAATCCGGCAGGCCCAGCTCCCGGCCGAGCTGGCGCACCTCGTCCTTGAACAGGTCCCGCAGCGGCTCGATCAGCTCGAACTTCAGGTCCGCCGGCAACCCGCCGACGTTGTGGTGGCTCTTGATCGTCGCCGAGGGCCCGCCGAACGCCGAGACGCTCTCGATCACGTCGGGATAGAGCGTGCCCTGGGCGAGAAACCGCACGGGATCCAGCTTGCGCGCCTCCTCGGAAAACACGTCGATGAACGTCGCGCCGATGATCTTCCGCTTCCGCTCCGGGTCGGTGACGCCCGCCAGCCGCTCCAGGAACAGGTCGCCCGCGCGAGCGACGCGCAGGTCCATGCCGAAGGCGCGGCCGAAGGTCTCCTCGACCTGCTCCGCCTCGCCCGCGCGGAGAAGACCGTTGTCCACGAACACGCAATGGAGCTGTTTGCCGATGGCGCGGTGGAGCAGGGCGGCGGCGACGGACGAGTCCACGCCGCCGCTCAAGCCGCATAACACCTGGCCGCTCCCGACCTGCGCGCGGAGGCGGGCGACGCTCTCCTCCGCGAAATCCGCCATCTTCCAGTCGCCGCGGCAGGCGCAGACGTCGAAGAGGAAATGCCGCAGGACGTCCGCGCCGCGCGGCGTGTGGGCGACCTCGGGATGGAACTGCAGCGCGTACAGCTCGCGGGCCGGGTCGGCCATGGCGGCGATGGGGCAGGTGTCCGTGGCCGCCAGCGCGACGAAGCCCGGCGGCAATTGCTCCACCTGGTCCCCGTGGCTCATCCAGACGTCGAGGGTAGGGGGCAGTTCGCGAAAGAGGGCGTCCGGCTGAAGCACCCGGACCACGGCGCTTCCGTACTCCCGGGCCCGGCCGGGCCGGACCTGTCCGCCGAGGTCGCGGCCCATGAGCTGCATGCCGTAGCAGATCCCGAGCAGGGGGATGCCCAGGCCGAAGATCGCGGGGTCGGCGGCCGGCGCGCCGGGGACGAGGACGCTGGCCGGGCCGCCCGAGAGGATGATCCCCTGGGGTTCCCGCGCGGCGAGGTCGGCGGCCGGCGTGTCGAAACGCCGGATCTCGCAGAATACCTGCTGCTCGCGGATCCGGCGGGCGATCAGCTGGGTATACTGCGACCCGAAATCCAATATGGTGATCCGGTCGTGCATGGCGGCTCCACGGGCCGGCCGTACGAGTCGCGTACGGATACCACAGGGAGGGGCGCGGCAGCAAGCGCGGATTCGCGGAGGCTTTCCTGCGGCGCTTGACAAGGAAAGCGCCCGCGCATTCAATGGCCGGCTGATGAAAAATCACGTCACCACGCGCTGGTTCGGCGACTGGGCGAACGAATACGATGCCACGCTGGGCAAGGTTCGGCGCCATCACCAACTGCTGGACCTGGCCGCCCGCTTGTCGGGGGTGACGGACGGCGACCGCGTCCTGGACGTCGGCTGCGGTACGGGCCTGCTGTCGCTCAAGTTCCTGAAGCGCGCGGACTGCCGGGTTACGGCCGTCGACAACTCGCCGGACATGCGGCGGTTGTTCCAGGCCAAAATCGACGCGCTGGGCCTGCGGGACCGGGTCCGTTGCGCGCGGCAGGACGCGGCGAAGCTGCGGTTCGGAAAGTCCTCGTTCGACATCATCGCCGCCACCGTCGCGCTCCACCACGTCGAGAACAAGCGGCCCATGCTGAAAACCATGCGCTCGATCCTCAAGCCCGGCGGCCGACTGGTCATCGGGGAAGTGGACGTGGATACGACGGGCGATCACGCCGATCCGAAACGGCTGGCGCGGATCCTGGATTTCCTTAAGGATGAAATCGTCGAGGCCCTGAAGGAGGGCGGCGTGCCGGCCTTCAGCCGGATGTACGACAACGGCAAAAAACACATCCTCAACCTCGGCGAGTACTGCGTCAGCGCCGGGCAGTGGAGGGCGCTGTGCCTTCGGGCGGGCTTCCGCCGCGTGACGATCCACGACCTGCGCGCCTTCCGGTGGTTCAAAGTCGTGGTCGCGGTCCGGTAGTCCGCCCCGGCGGCGGCCGCCTACAGCAGATTTGTCGGCTGCCCGGACTCGAAGGCGTTCTTCACCTCCACGGCGCGGTCCCGGGTGGAGAGGTCCGGGTATTTCGGTTCCGCGCTGATGCCCTTCGCGGCCAGCAGGCGGGCGACGAGCAGGCGCGCCTCCTGGGCCTCCCGCGCCGAGTCGCCGAGGATGCGCGTGCATTCCTGGGGCGCGTGGAAGCCGACGCCGTTGTGCGAGGACACGAAATCCCAGCGGTACTGCGCGTGCCGGACGAGCTTCCGCGCGGCCGCCAACTCCTCGTCCGTCGCGCCCGCCTGCATCGCGGCCGCGATATCGAAGTGGGCCCTCACCAGGACGTCCTCGGCCGCGAGCTTGGCGTTCGCCACCTTGGTCTGGATGGCCTCGACGCGGCTCCGTATTTCTTCCTCGCCCCAGCGGTGGCAGACGGCGCAGCTATTGGCGATGTTGAGCAGCGGGCTCTGGACATGGTGATCGGTGAACTTCACCCCGCCCTCGGTCCGGTAGGGCATGTGGCAGTCGGCGCACGCGACGCCCCCGTAGGCGTGGATGCCGGCGGAGTAGAGCTCGTAATCCGGGTGCTGGGACTTGATGATGGACGTTTTGGAAATGGCGTGCGTCCAGTCGGTGAAGGACAACGCGTCGTAGTACGCGATGATCTGCTCCACCCCGAGGCCGCCGGCCCACGGCAGCGTCACGTACGAGCCGTCCTTGAAGTAGTATTCCACGTGGCACTGGGCGCAGACCAGGGAGCGCATCTCCTGGTGGGTGGCCTGGTCGATGTCCTTGCCCATTGCCGCGAAGGCCTCGCGCAGGGCCGGCCGGGTAATGCGCAGGTTCATGGTCTTCGGATCGTGGCAATCCTGGCAGCCGATGGGGTGGGTGATTTTCCCGACGAACTCGGAGAAGGGCGTCGCGTAAAACTCCGCGACGCCCATTTCGGCCATGCGCTTCGGCACGTCCGTGCTTTTGCAGGTCCAGCAGCTCGACATGTTCTTCGCGCTGATGCGCTTGGTCTGGGTCACGTCGGTCACGGAATGGTAATGGCCCCGCGCCTGACGGTACTCCTTGCTGAACGGGTAGCCGGCGAAGAGCAGGACCTGGCGCGGATCGTCCTCGAGGTAGTCGCGCGGGAACGAGCCGCCGAACATCGTGCGCGTGGTATCGTCGCGCGTGAGGAGGTAGCGCTCATATTCGCGCGGGTAGTTGGCGCCCCAGGCGGCGTTGTCGGGCTCCCACTCGGCGATGGGCTGGATCGCGATCGCCGGCCGCTGGGTCTCCCAGCGCCGCTCCGTGATGGAGAAGGCCAGCAGCCCGAGCAGCACGACGACGCCCGTCGTCAGCAGGAATAGCGCCGGGCCGACCCAGAGCGGCAGTCGGGATTTCGCGGATTCGCTGTTCATGGCTTGTCTCCCGTTTGCTTCTTGAACCATTCGAGCCCGGCGGACGGCAACGCCGGCCGACGGGCGTCCGGCGAGGCGGAAAGGCTGACGACCGAGCCGTGCACGCTGTCGTGGCAGTTCCAGCAGCGCCGCTCCGTGACCGCCGCCAACCGGACCATCTGCAGTTGGTCATGGTGGCAGCGCAGGCAGTTCTCCTGGATCACCGGGATGGCCCCGTGCGACAGCTCCAGCACCTGCGGCTCGAGGCGGAAGGTGAAGACATAGGAGTGGCGCATGCCGTCCATGCCCTTGAATGCCAGCTTGGCGACGGGGTTCTGGTGGGGCAGGTGACAGTCCACGCACGCCGCGACGTGGCCGTGGCTGCCGTGCCGCCAGGTGGCGTACGCGTTGTTCATGACGTGGCAGTTGATGCAGACTTCCGGCTCGTCGCTCAAGTACGAAGCCGCGCGCGAGATGTGGGTGACCAGGATGACCGCGCCGGCCAATACCCCGCCCATCAGGAAGACCGCGAGGCGCCAACCCGGGTGCAGCCCCTCGAGCAGCAGGCATTGTCTCCAAGGGATCATCGCCACGACGTCAGTATGGCGCGCGGGTCGGGTGAGTGTAAAGGACTTTCCGATACGGCCGAAATGCTGTATTCATTGTCCATGAGCGAGTTCCGCCGCTTGCTCCAGTGGTTCGCGCTGGCCCTCCTTTTCGGCGGGGCAGGCTTGAGCATTTTCGGAGCCTTCCTCGGTGCCGAGGCGGCGACTAGGCTGTTCAACGCCCCGCCCATGGTGGTGTTCTGGATCGCCTTCGCGCTGGCCCTCGTCGTCGGCCTGGCGGCGTATCCGGCCGCGTGGCGGCGGCCGGGCCTGCTCGGCATGCACCTCGGCTCCCTGTTGATCCTCGCGGGCGCCATGACCGGGTCCGGGGCCGGACACCGGCTGGCGGAAAAATGCGGGCTCCCGCCGCGCGTCCGCAGCGGCGTCCTTTCGTTGCGGGATGGCGAAACCTCCGCCGACGTGATCGACCCGGCGTCCGGCCGCGTTCTGGGCGCTCTGCCGTTTGCGCTGCGGCTGGACGCGTTCGAGATCGAGCGCTACCCGTTGCCGTCCGATCCGCCTTCGCTGCTGTACGGGGTTCTGGAGCCCGAGCCCGGCACGCCCCGTTTCCACTGGCGGACGCGCGTTCTGGAGTGGAAACCGGGAAAGACCATGCGCCTCGCCGGCGCCCCGATTCAATGGCGCGTGACGGAGTTCACCCGGCCGGCGGAGAACGAGCCCCTGTCGCTGACCGTGGAGTTATCGGCGGACGGCGGGCCTCGTGTCCATACGCTGGTGTGCCGGCCGGACGAGCCGTTTGCGCGGCTGGCGCTGTATCCCGTGTTTCCGGACCTGACCAATCTGGATCGGTCGGCCAGCCTGATCCTGCCCCGGCCGGAAGCGCCGGTCCGGGAATACCGGAGCCGGCTGACGGTCCTGCGGGGCGGGAAGGCCCGGCCGGCGGAGGTCCGGGTCAACCATCCGCTGCATGTAGCGGGCTATCACGTGTACCAGCAATCCTGGGGCTCGGAGCCGGAGCCGTACACGGTTCTGCGGATCGCCAGCGACCGGGGCTGGGCGGCGGTATGGATGGGCTTCGTGCTGCTGGGCGCCGGCGCGGCCTGGCATTTCTGGATGCGGCCGCCACGACGCGCGGAGGCCGCGCTGTGAACATAAAAACCAGCCTGTTGGGCCTCCTGATCTACGCCGCCATGGGCCTCTATGCGGCGGCGTTTGCCGCGGGATGGCGGCGCGGGGGCCGCTGGTCCCGACGCCTGTTCAACGCGGGCTTTGCCGTGGCGCTCGGCGCGGTCCTGTTTCGCGGACTGTCCGCGGAGCGCTGGCCGCTGCAGAACCTCTTCGAGGTGTTTCTCGCCATGGGCGCGCTGGTCTGGCCGCTGGCGCTCCCGGCGCGCCGGCTTCCCGTGCCGGGCGCGCGGCTGGATCCCCTGCTGGGGTTCCTGGTCCTCTGGCCGGCGGGCTTCGTATTGGCCGAGACGCTGCGCCCGTTGCCGCCCGCCCTGCAAAGCCCTCTTTTCGCCCCGCACGTGCTGGTCTACCTGGGCGCATACCTGCTGCTGGCCAAGGCCGCGGCGGTGTCGGCCCTCCAGTTTGCCGGCGCCTCGCCGGAACAGCGCGACGCAACGGACCGTTCGGCCCACGCCCTCGCCTCGTGGGGATTTCCGCTGCTGACCCTCGGCCTGCTGCTGGGGGCGTGGTGGGGCAAGCTGGCGTGGGGTGACTATTGGCACTGGGACCCCAAGGAGCTGTGGTCGCTGGCGACATGGCTGCTGTACGCGGGATATTTCCATGCGCGGAAGGTCCTGGGCCGCGGCTCGGAGCGCCTCTATGCCGTCTTGCTCCTGGCGGGCTTTGCCGCCATTATACTGACGCTGTCGTGGGTCAACCTGTCGAGGCTGTTCGGCGGTCTGCACAGTTATGCCGTGTGAGAAACGCGGAAGAGCGGGAGGAACCATGAGAAGAAGGCAATGCGGGATGATGGCCGCGATGTTGGCGACCGCCTTGTCCGCAGCCGCGGAGACGGCGCCGATGGCCGACGCCCCGGGCTGGCGCTGGATGGTCAGTCCCATGGCCGGCGCGGACCGGAACGAGCTCAAGATGCGGACGCCGATGGGCCCCGTGACCGTGACCGACAACGGGCCCGAGTACGGCCTGGTCGTCATGGCGCTGCATCCGAATGTCGTCGTCAACAACTTCTTCTTCTATTCCGACGTCAACGACTGCGACGTGTGGGGCGACCTGTTCTTCGCCAACTACTACGCCGACGCGAAATCGGCGGTGACCTGGAACGCGGGCGTCGGCTACCTGTGGCACGAGATCAAGCCGGAGGGCGCGGAGATCAAGGTGAACGTGCCGATGATCAAGGCCGGCCCCGTGTTCCGCGTGAAGGCGTGGCACCTGTTCCTGAATCCCTACCTCGGCTACGGTTGGGAACGGGTGGACAGCCCGGGCGGCGAGCAGGACAACGACTCGTTCCTGTACGGGCTGACCGCGGCCTGGCGCTGGCGGATGCTGGAGGCGGGCGTCAATTACTACTACCAGGACAGCCAGGACCTGGACCCGGACGAGGACTTCAACGTGCTCCGCGCCCGGCTGATCGCGATGGTCAACCGGACGTGGGGCGTCAGCGCGCGCGTGGACTACATGGAGCATTCCACCTCGGATGATTTCTCGGGCCTCATCGGGCCCGTGTGGATGTTCTGACCGTGCCGGCCGCATGAAAAAAATCCGGCTCGACCAGCGGATGACGGACCTCGGCCTGGCCGAAAGCCGGGAGAAGGCGCAGCGCCTGATCCTGGCCGGCGAAGTCACCGTCGACGGCCAGGTCCGCGACAAGCCCGCTTTCGAGGTGGGCGAAGCGGCGGCGGTGGCCGTGAAGACGCCGGAGCGGTTCGCCAGCCGCGGCGGGGAGAAACTGGAGGCCGCCTTTCTGCACTTCCGGCTGGATGTCGGGGGGCTCGTCTGCCTGGATGTCGGCGCCTCGACGGGCGGGTTCACGGACTGCCTGCTCCAGCGCGGCGCGGCCAAGGTGTACGCGGTCGACGTCGGCCACGGCCAGCTGCACTGGCGGCTGCGGCAGGATCCGCGGGTCGTCGTGATGGAGGGAACGAACGCCCGGTTCCTGTATCCCGCGAATTTCTCCGAACCGCCGGCCTTTGCGACGGCCGACGTGGCGTTCATCTCGTTGACGCTGATTCTCCCGGCCATCGTCCGGGTCCTGGCCGGCGGCGGGAAGATCGTGACCCTGATCAAGCCGCAGTTCGAGGCCGGTCGCGAGCAGGTGGGGCGGGGCGGGGTCGTGCGGGACCCGGCGGTCCACGCCGAGGTGATCGAGCGCATTCGGGCTTTTGGAACGGGGGAACTGGGGCTATCATGGAAAGGCTGGATCCCGTCCCCGTTGACGGGCCCGGCCGGGAACGTGGAGTTCCTCGCCTTGTGGGAGAAGGGAAACCCATGAAGACCATAGGGGTGTTGGCCAACTGCCATAAGCCGGGCGCCGCGGCGGCCCTCAAGCGCTTGGCGGGCTCTGCCGGCAAGATGGGGCTCAAGCTGCTTGCTTGCGACGAGACCGCCCCGATGCTGCCCCGGTGTTGCGCGGTCGCCGCCCGCGAACTGGCGGGACGGATCGACGCCCTCGTCGCCCTTGGCGGCGACGGCACGCTCCTGCGCGGGGCGCGCCTGCTCGCGGGGCGCGCCGTCCCCGTGCTGGGCGTCAACCTCGGCCGGTTGGGCTTCATGACCAGCGTTGCGGCGAAAGACCTCGGCCGCGCCCTCAAGAGCCTCGTCACGGGCCGCTACTCGATTTCGAAGCGCGCCGTGGCCGAGTGCCGCCTCGTGCGCGGCGGCCGGACGCTGGGACGCTACCGCGCCCTCAACGACATCGTCATCGGCTGGGGCGCCTCGTCGCGGCTGATGACCTTGAACCTGCGGATCGACGGCGAGCAGGTGGCGACCTATCACTGCGACGGGCTCATCGTCGCCACCCCGACCGGCAGCACGGCCCACGCCCTGTCCGCCGGCGGGCCCATCCTGCACCCGGATTGCGCCAGCTTCGTCGTGTGCGCCATCTGCCCGCACACGTTGAGCAACCGGCCGCTGGTGCTGTCGGACCGCAAGCGCCTGGAGGTCGAGGTGACCCGGACCGCGAAGAACCTGATCCTCTCGGTGGACGGGCAGGAGGAGCCGTCGGTCGAGCCGGGCGACCGCGTGGAAATCCGGCGCAGCGCGCGCGACGTGCGGCTGGTTCAGCTCCCCGACTACAGCTATTTCTCCGTGCTCCGCCACAAGCTGAACTGGCGCGGCTCCAGCGTCTGACGTCAGGCCAGGGGCCGCGCCCGGGAGGCGGCCTCGTAGACGGTCCGGACCGAGACGTTCCGTTCGCGGGCCAGGCGCAGGCAGTCCTCCATCTCCGGCGCGAACGTGATGTCCTCGCCGCGCCAGCGCCCGATCTTGATCTTCACCGGGCCGTAATCCGTCTGCGCCTCGACGAACCGGCGCTCCAGCATGGTGCGGGCGGCCAGGTATTCTCGCACGCCGAACGTCGTGCAGCCGCGGAAGACCAGGTCCAGCAGCCGCTCGCGGTCGCCGGGGAGGCAGAGCGTCGTCAGCAGCACGCCCGGCCGCTGTTTCTTCATCTGGGCCGCGACGGTGAAAACGTCCAGGGCGCCCGCCTCGAGAAGCCGGCTGGACAGCGCGCCGAGCAACTCCGGCGTGGTGTCGTCCACGTTGCACTCCAGCACGAGGCAGGTCTCGCCGACGGCCCCCGCCGCGGGCGCCTCGAGGAGCGTTGCCCGGATCAGGTTCGGCCGCCCGTCGAGCTTCCGGTGGCCGAAGCCGTACCCGTTCCGCAGGAGGCGGCTGCCGGCCGGCGGCCGTTCGACGGACCGCCACGCCGTCAGGAGCGTCGCGCCCGTCGGCGTGACCAATTCGTGCGGCTCGTCCACGTACTCCACGGGAAAGCCCTTGAGCAGTTCCGCCGTCGCCGGCGCGGGCGAGGGGAAGGTCCCGTGCGCGCAGCGGATCATCCCGTGTCCGAGCGGCAGCGGGCTGAACGAAACGGCCTCGATCTTCAGCCAGTGCAGCGCCAGGCAATTGCCGACGATGTCCACGATGGCGTCGACGGCGCCGACCTCGTGGAAGTGCACCTCCTCGATGCCCGTTCCGTGCACCCGCGCCTCGGCCTCGGCCAGCCGTCCGAATGCCTTCAGGCTCATGGCCTTCACGGGATCGGGCAGGGCGGCTTCCTCGATGATCGTGCGGATCTCGCCGAGATGCCGCCCGTGATGCCCGGCATGGTCGTGCTCCGGGATATGGACCGAAAGCCGCGTGCCGGAGATGTGGCGTTCCGCATCTTTCGGGGCCTCGATGCTGAAAGGCCCGATGGGCAGCGTCGCGAGTTCGCGCTGGAGCGCCGCGGCCTCGATCCCGAGGTCGACGAGCGCCCCGAGCAGCATGTCGCCGGAAGCCCCGCCGAGGCTGTCGAAATGCAGCAGGTTCATGCCGGCTCCCCGATCCGGTTGATGAGCGCGGCCGCGGCCCCGGCGCCGAAGCCGTTGTCGATGTTCACCACGGTGATCCCGGGCGCGCACGAGTTGAGCATCGCCAGCAACGGGGCCAGGCCGGCGAAGTGCGTGCCGTAGCCCACGCTGGTCGGGACGGCGATGATCGGCCGGTCGATCAGGCCGCCGATGACGGAGGGCAGGGCGCCCTCCATGCCGGCGACGACCACGACGGCGCGCGCCCGGCGCAGTGTGTCGAGATGCTTGAACAACCGGTGCAGGCCGGCCACCCCGACATCGCGGATCACTTCCACCCGGGCGCCCATCCACTCCGCCGTCAGGGCCGCCTCCTCCGCGACGGGCAGGTCCGACGTCCCCGCGCAGACGACGGCGACGTGCCCGGCGGCGGGCGGGCGGGGCGCGACTTCGAGGGTCAGGCAGCGGGCGGTTTCGTGGTAGGCCGCTTCCGGGATGGCCCTGGAGATGGCCTGGAACTGCTCGGGGGACATCCGGGTGCCGAGCACGTTCTGCCCGGCCTGCTTCATGGCCCCGATGATGCCGATGATCTGGTCCGGCGTCTTGCCGGCGCAGAAGATCACCTCGGGCATGCCCCGGCGGCGGGGCCGGTCGAGGTCCACCTGGGCGAATCCCAGGTCATGGATCGCGTTCTCCCGCTGCGCGTCAGAATTCATCGGTGCGGACTCCGGCTCATGGGGACGGGGGGGCGGGCAGCTGCGGGTACAGGGTGGGCATCAGTTGCTGGAACGGCCCGTAATTGCGCAGGGAGTTGAACGCCTGGTCGGCCAGGTAACTCTGGCACGTCATGGGCGAGCAATGCGCTGCCCCCTTGCGGATCCACTCCAGGGATTCGTCCAGTTTCTTCTCGAGGACGTAGCTGATGGCGATGTTGAAGTAGGGCGCGGGGTTGTCCGGGGATTGCTCGATGATGACCTGGAAATTCCGGCGCGCGTCCTCGAAGCGGCCGATGCGCATCTGGGCGACGCCCAGGTTGTTGCGCGGCCCGGCGTCCTTCGGCACCTGTTCGACGGCGCGCTCGAGGTATTCCACGGCCGGCCCGTACTCCTTCTTCAGGATGTACAGCAGGCCGAGGTTCAGGTGCGTGGGCCAGTAGTTGGGGTTCATGATCTCGACTTTGTGCAGCAGTTCCTCCGCCCGGCCCATCCAGCCTTTCTGCATGTAGGCCGTGGCCAGGGAGTTCACCGCCTCGGCGCTCATCGGGTCCTGCGCGATGGCCTGGTCCAGCACCGAGATGGCCTGCTCGAACTGCCCGCGCTGCGTGTAGATCAGGCCGAGCACGCGGAGCGCGGATGTCCACTCCGGCCAGATCGCCAGCGCCCGCCGCGTGTGCTCCTCCGCCCGGTCCAGGTCGCGCGCCCGCAGGTATTCGTGGCCCGTCCGCAGTTCCGTCATCGCCTGGGCCGCCTGCTCGGGGGTCAGCGCCGGGGCGTTGGTCCGGGGCTCGGGCGGGGTGGGCGGCTCCAGGGGCAGCGCGGAGTCCGCGGCGGGCAGCTGGCCCGTGGAGGATGGGCCGAGCTGGCTCGCGGCGGGCAGCGGCACCGGGCTCACGTCGAGGGCCGGGAGGCCCTCGCCCGATTCCTCGCGCTCCAGTTTCTTCTCCTGCGCGCGGATCAGCCAGATGGCCGCGCTCAACAGGCCGAGCATGAAAAGGGCCAGCAGGATCGTGGTGGCCCGCGTCCGGCGTCGGAGCCCGTCCAAGCCCATGTCCATGGGACGGGACGGTCCGGTCGGCGGATTGGCCTCCCCGCGGGACTGGTAGATGTCTCGGTTTTCGTCCATGGTCGCCCTGCTCCGTCGGCTTGCGTCACCCGTCACTGTACGCGGTTTTCCCCGCCCTTACAAGCCGGCCGGGACGGCCAGGAAATTCCGCAGGATCTGCATGCCGTTCTGCGTCAGGATCGATTCCGGGTGGAACTGCACGCCGAACACCGGCAGACGCCGGTGCTGGAGGCCCATGATCTCCCCCTCGTCCGTCTCGGCCGTGATCTCCAGGTCGGCCGGGAGGCTGGCGCGCTCGACCAGCAGCGAGTGGTAGCGGATGGCCTCGAAGGGCTCGGGCATCCCGGCGAGCACGCCCTGTCCGCGGTGGCGGATCGGCGAGGTCTTGCCGTGCATCAGCCGGCCGGCCCGCACTACGCGCCCGCCGTACACGTGGCCGATGCACTGGTGCCCGAGGCAGACGCCGAGCAGCGGCGCCTTGCCGCCCAGCCGCTCGATCACCGCGCACGAGATGCCCGCCTCCTTCGGCGTGCAGGGGCCCGGGCTGATCACGATGCGCTCGGCCCCCATCGCCGCGACCTCGTCGACCGTCGCGGCGTCGTTGCGCACCACGCGCACGTCGGCCCCGAGCTCGCCCAGGTACTGGACGAGGTTGTAGGTGAAGGAATCGTAGTTATCGATCACCAGGATCATGGCGCGCCGCCCTCCCGCGCGGCCGCGAACTGCCGGGCCAGCGCCAGCGCCTTGAACATGCCGCGCGCCTTGTTCCGGGTCTCCTCGTACTCGCGGTCCGGGTCGGAATCCGCGACGATGCCCGCGCCGGCCTGCACGTAGGCCTTGCCCAGGTCGAGGATGATCGTGCGTATCGTGATGCAGCTGTCGAGGTTGCCGCCGAAGCTGAAGTAGCCCACCGCGCCGGCGTAGGGCCCGCGCCGGGCCTGCTCCAGCTCGGCGATGATTTCCATCGCGCGGATCTTCGGGGCGCCGCTGACCGTCCCGGCCGGGAAGGTCGCCCGCATGAGCTGGAACGGGTCCATCCCCGGCGCCAGCTCGCCCGCCACGTCGGAGACAATATGCATGACATGGCTGTATCGCTCGATCACCATCAGCTCCGGCACGTGCACCGAACCGTACCGGCAGACGCGCCCGAGGTCGTTGCGGGCGAGGTCCACCAGCATGATGTGCTCCGCCCGCTCCTTGGGGTCGGCGAGCAGCTCGGCGGCGAGCCGCGCGTCCTCGGCCGGGTCCGCCGAGCGCGGCCGCGTGCCCGCGATCGGCCGCACCTCGGCGCGCCCGTCCTCGCAGCGCACGTGGACCTCCGGCGAGGAGCCCACCATCGCGCTGTCGCCGAGGTCCAGGCAGAACATGTACGGCGAGGGATTGATCGCGCGCAACGCCCGGTAGACGTCGAGCGAATCGCCCTGGAAGTCGGTCTCGAACCGCTGGGAGAGCACGACCTGGATGATGTCGCCCGCCCGGATGTACTCCTGGGCGCGGCGCACGGCGTCCGCGAACCCGCCCCGCGTCATGTTCGACCGCGGCTCGATCTCCGCGGCCGGCGCGTGCCGGTCGATCAGGCTGCTCGGGCGCGCGGCGCGCAGGGCCCCCGTCAGCTCGTCGATCGTGGCGACGGCCCGGTCGTACGCCTCCGCCGCGTCGTCCCCGATCCAGGCGTTGGCGATCAGCCGGATCGTGTGGCGCACGCGGTCGAAGATGATGAGGGCCTCCGTGACCAGGAAGACCATGTCCGGCGCGCGGAGGGCCCGGTCGGTCCGGGTGGGGACGCGCTTCTCGAAGACCGAGACGCAGTCGTAGCCGAGGAACCCGACGGCGCCGCCGATGAAGCGGGGCAGGGCGGGGTCCGCGACCGGGCGGAAGGGCGTCATGTAACGGCGGAGCGCGTCGAGGGGATCGGCGTCGGCTTCCAGCGTCTCCTCGGCGCCGCCGGGCTCCTGCAGCGTCACGCGCCGGCCGTAGGCCCGGAGGATCGCGCGCGGCGTTCCGCCGATGAACGAGTAGCGGCCGACGTTCTCGCCGCCCTCCACGCTTTCCAGCAGGAACGTGTGCGTCGCGTGGCCCTGCCGGCGCAGGTGGTCGCGCACTTTCTCGTACGCCGAGACCGGCGAATCCTGGTCGGCCAGCAGCTCGCGCCAGACCGGCACCAGGTTGCCCTGCTTTGCCTTCTCCAGGAACGCCTTCCTGTCCGGAAAACAGCTCACATTCGATTCCTCATCCGCGTACATCCGCGTGATCCGCGGTTTCTTTTTCAGGGGTCCAGGTTCTCCAGCTTCCCCGTCTCCATGTTCAGCCGCCGATAGTAGCAGTTCCGCGGCTGCCCGCTCCTGTTTTTCGTGTGGCAGATGCCGCCGCGGCGCGGGCGGACGCGGTAGAGCAGCGAGTTCTGCTCGCAGTTGACCCGGACCTCGATCAGGTCGAACGTCTCGCCCGACGTCTTGCCCTTTTCCCACAACTCCTTGCGCGAGGTGCTCCACAGGACCAGCGACCGGTCGGTCACCGCCTTCCGGAAGGCCTGCTCGTTGGTGTAGGCCACGAGGATCATCTCGTTCGTGTCCGCGTGCTGCACGGCCACCGGGATGATTCCCGGGTTGGCCGCCGTCGCCTGCGTCAGCTTGTTGAAATCCAGCCGCAGCTCCAGCCCCTCTTCTTTCTCGTTCACAGCCGCACCTCCACGCCCTTGTTCTTCAAGTGCTCCTTCACCTGCGGGATGGTGAACGTCCCGAAATGGAAGACCGAGGCCGCGAGCACCGCGTCGGCCTTGCCCCGCACGATCCCGTCGTAGAAATGATCCAGCGCGCCCACGCCGCCGGAGGCGATCACGGGCACCGGGACGGCCTCCGCCACCGCCCGCGTCAGGTCCAGGTCGTAGCCGTCCTGCGTGCCGTCGCGGTCCATGCTGGTCAGCAGGATCTCCCCGGCGCCGCGGCCGACGCCCTCGCGCGCCCACTCGACCGCCTCGCGCTCCGTCGGCTTGCGGCCGCCGTGCGTGAAGACCGTCCAGCCCGGGCCGTCGGTCCGCCTCCGCGCGTCGATGGCGAGGACGATGCACTGGCTGCCGAACGATTTCGCCGTCTCGTCGATGATCCCCGGGTTCAGCAGCGCCGCCGTGTTCAGCGAGACCTTGTCCGCGCCGGCCTGGAGCATGCGGCGGATGTCCGCGGCGGTGCGCACCCCGCCGCCGACCGTCAGCGGCATGAAGACCTGCTGCGCGACGGCGCGGACGACCTCGACGATCGTGTCCCGCGCCTCGTGCGAGGCGGTGATGTCGAGAAAGGTCAGCTCGTCCGCGCCCTGCGCCTCGTAGGCGCGCGCGACCTGCACCGGGTCGCCCGCGTCGCGGAGCACCACGAAGCGCACGCCCTTGACCACGCGCCCGGCGTTGATGTCCAGGCACGGTATGATCCGTTTGGCCGGCATGATTGAACCCGACGTTCCAAGTCTGGAAAACGTGGACTGGGAAAGGCGCGACGTCAACTGGATTTATTGGCGGCCGCGGGTCGGGCGGAACTTGTTCCGCCGCGCGTTTTGGGCCATAGTGAAGCGGCGTCATATGGCCGCGGCCATCGAAATAAGGGATCTGCGCGTCGAGTATCGCGACAAGGGCGAGCGCGTCGAGGCGCTGGGCGGGCTGAACCTGTCGGTGGAGCAGGGGACCGTCGTGGGCTTTCTCGGCCCCAACGGCGCGGGCAAGACAACCGCCCTGCACGTGCTCCTCGGGTTCATCCAGCCCTCCGCGGGTTCGGCGTTCCTGTTCGGCGAGGACGTCGGTAGGTCCATCGCCCGCCGCCGCATCGGGTACCTGCCCGAGCACCCCCAGTTGTACCCCTTCCTGACCGGCCGCGAGTTGCTCGCGATGGCCGGCGGACTGTTCGGCCTGCGCGGCCCGGAGTTGCGCCGCCGGCTGGACGCCCTGCTGGAGCAGGTGGGGCTGGACGGGGCCTCGGCGCGGCGGCGGATCGGCGCGTATTCCCGCGGCATGATGCAGCGGATCGGCCTGGCCCAGGCGCTGATCAACGATCCCGACCTGGTGATCCTGGACGAGCCGACGGGGGGCCTGGACCCGATCGGCCGCCTGGAGATGCGCGGGCTGATCGCCCGGCTGCGCGAGCAGGGGAAGACGGTGTTCTTTTCCTCCCACGAGCTGTCGGAGGTGGAGTTGGTCTGCGACCGGGTGGCCATCCTGGCCCGGGGCCGCCTGGTGGCGGAGGGGCGCGTGGACGAATTGGTCCGCGCCGGCGAACGGCTGGAAGCCTATTTCCTGCGCGTGGTGCAGGGGGCCGGATCGGCATGAAGCGCATCCTCGTCATGGCCCGCGTGGTCTGGCTGGACCTGCTGCGCCGCAAGGATCTCTACGTGATGGCGATCCTGCTGCTGACCCTGCTGTTCGTCCTGATGTCCCTCAACCTGTTCGGGCTGGGCGCGGTGGTCCGTTATATTTTGGACGTCGGCCTGCTGATGGCCTGGCTGTTTTCGCTGGTCCTCGTCGTCAGCCTGACCGCGCGGCAGCTTCCGCGGGAGGAGTCGCGCGGAACCATCTTCCCCCTGCTGGCCAAGCCGCTGACGCGGGCCGAACTGCTGCTGGGCAAGTGGCTGGGCAGCGCCACGGCCTCCGTTTTCGCCACGCTGGCCTTCTACGCGGTCATTGTCGCGCTGACGGCGCTGCGCGGCGGCGCGGTCAACGGACCGTGCCTGGGCCAGGCGTTCCTCCTGCACGGGATGGCGCTGGCCCTGGTCAGCGCCGTCGCCCTGGCGCTGTCGGCGCGTATGACCTACGGCGCGGCGGCCTCCATGACCTATGTCCTGTGCGGCGCCGCCTTTTTCGTCGCGCCCGCCGTGCCGGAGCTGCTGGTCCACGAGCCCGGGCCCTCCGGCAACGTGCTGCTGGCGCTCTACTACGCGCTGCCGCACCTGGACCTGTTCGATCTCCGGCAGCGGCTGATCCACGACTGGGGGCCCGCGCCCTGGGCCGATGTCGTCGGGATCGCGGTCTACGGCGCGGTGTGGACGGGCCTCTTCCTCCTGCTGGCCTGGCTGGCCTACCGGACGAAACGGTTCCGCCGGGGGGCGCCCGAATGAGACCCCGGCGCCTCGTCCTGGTGCTGGTCCTGCTTTGGATCCTGGCCTTCAGCCTGGCCTGCCGCCTGGCGCCGCGCCGCGCCGCCGATCCCGGGGCGGGAGACTCGGCGCTCGACCGCGCGCTCGGCGTCAGCCGCGTGGCGTTCGGCCAGAGCTTCTACGTGGGGGCGGACGACTACTTTCACCGGGGCGTCGGCCACAAGCATGACGTGGTATTCATCAACAGCCTGTTCCAGCGATGGAGCGCCGCCGTCCGCCCCTCCGGCCACATCCATACCGAGGGCTACAGCGTCAGCGAGATCCTGCCCTGGCTCCGGATGGCCACCGCCGCCGACCCGGGTAACGTGGAGGCCTTCCTCACCATGGCCTACTGGCTCACGCGGCTCGACCGGCTCGACGCGGCGGAGCAGGTGCTGCGCGAGGCCCAGCGGCTTCATCCCCGCGATTTCCGGCTCCTCGGCGAGCGCGGCCGCCTTGCCTTCCGGCAGCGCCGGGACGGCGAGGCGGCGCGCCTGACCGACGCCGCGCTCCGCGCATGGCCGAACCCGCTGCCGGCGGGCGACGAGGAGTCGAAGCTGGAGCGGGCCCGGCTCTTGAGCTTCCGCGCGATCCTCGGCGAACTGCGGGGCGCCCGGGCGCCCGCTATCCGGGATTTCGAGGAGGCCCTCCAACTCATGCCGGCGAACGAGGGCGTCCGGCATCATCTCGCGCTGCTCCGGTCCGGCTCGGCGGACACGGCCCTCCCGCGCGATGCCCTGGACCGGCTCTTTCCGGTCGAGCATGCTTGCGACCGGGAAGAGCAGGAGCACGAACATGAGCAGGAGCAGGAACCCCACGAGTAGCGCGGCGCCATGTATCTTGATTTCTATGGATTGAAAGAGGCGCCCTTCAACATCACGCCCGATCCGCGCTTCCTTTACTTCTCCGCCCGGCATCGCGAGGCCTACGATCACCTCCTCTACGGCATCGAGCAGCGCAAGGGCTTCATTGCCCTGACCGGCGAGGTCGGCTCGGGCAAGACCACCGTGTGCCGGGCCGTCCTGGCCGCGCTCTCGAAGCAGGTCCGCACCGCCCTGGTCCTCAATCCCTGCCTGACGGAGACGCAGTTGCTCCGGGCCATCCTCCACGATTTCGGCCTGGTTCCGAAAGGGCGCGATCGCCTGGCCTACATCGAGCAGCTCAACGAATTTCTCCTGGAGCAGACGCGGCAGGGCTTCAACATCGCCCTGTTCATCGACGAGGCGCAGGACCTGCTGCCCGAGGTGATGGAGCAGGTCCGCCTGCTTTCGAACCTGGAAACCGACCAGCACAAGCTGATGCAGATCGTGCTCGCCGGCCAACCGGAACTCCAGGCCCGCCTCGCCCGCCCCGAGTTCCGCCAGTTGCGGCAGCGCATCATGATCTCGTGCCATCTCCTTCCGCTTTCCGAGGAGGAGACCGGCCTGTATATTCAGCACCGGCTGGCGGTGGCCGGGCGGGGCGAGGGGACGGGCTTCGAGCCCGATGCCGTGCGGCGCGTGCACCGCTATGCCGGCGGCATCCCGCGGATCACGAACACGGTCTGTGACCGGGCGATGCTGGCCGGTTACATTGCCGGGGTCCGGCAGATTGGAAACCGAGAAGTGAAAAGGGCCCTGTCGGAGTTGGAGGAAGCCTCGTGAGCCTGATTCAGGAAGCCTTGCATCGAAAAGCGTCGGAAGACGGGCCGCCGCCTCCTCCGGCCCCGCCGCCGCGCCCGGGCCGGGGCCATCCCGCGTTGTGGGTAGTTCTCCTGATCCTGCTGTTCGCGGCGTCGGGGGTCGCGTTGTGGTACTTGAATCCCTCCTTTTTCATCCGCTCGAAGCCGGAATCCGGTCCGAAACCTGCGCCCCTCGCGCCGGCGGTGCCGCGTCAGGATGAGGCCGCCCCGGCGCCGTCCGCTCCGAAGACCCCGGCCGAAGCCGCCGCGCCGCCGGCGCTCGAGCCGCCGCCGCCGCCGATTGAAACCGTCGCGCCGGCCCCGGTGGAGAAGGAGCCAGCGATGGAGGCGCCGCCGCCGGTCGTCGCTGAAAAGGCGCCCGCCGCCGCCCCCGCGGCGCCGCCGAGCGAGCTAAAGCCGGCCGAGAAGCCGAAGGATAAGGAAGAGGCGAAGGCGAAGCGCTGGCCGACGCTGAAGCTGACCGGCGTCATGGTCGGGCACGGCGAGAAATCAAAGGGCTCCGCGTTTCTGAACGGCTCGTTCGTCGAGGTGGGCGACCGGATCGACGAAGTCCGGCTCGTTGAGGTCGACGCCAAGGGCGTCCGGCTCGAATTCCAAGGCGAGAAAAAGTACCTTCGCCTCGGCCAGTCCCTGCCTTGAGCCGATCGTCAGCGGGGCTTCCGGATGCGGTTCTTCCCGTCCACGAACACGATCCGGGGCTTCCGTCGGCGCGCCTCGGCGTCCTCCACGTTCGCGTAGGCCAGGATCGTCACGGGATCCCCGGCCAGGCCGAGCCGGGCGGCGGGCCCGTTGAGCAGCATCCTGCCCGAGCCCCGCGGGGCCGCGATGGCATAGGTGACCAGGCGGGCGCCATTGTTCAGGTTCAGGACGTGCACCTGTTCGCCGGGCAGGATGTCGGCGGCCTCGAGCAGCCGGCGATCCATCGCGATGCTGCCCTCGTAGTGGAGGTCGGCGCCGGTCAGCGTCGCCCGGTGAATCTTTGACTTCAGCATCGTCCTTTGCATCGTGGCGTCCTCGGTGGGTGTCGGCCCCAGTATCCGGCCAAATCGCGCCTCGTCAATCCCGCCCGGGTTCAGCGGATGCTGATCTCCCGGAAGGCGTAGGGCAGTTCGTCCAGCACGTCGAGCGCGGTCAGGCCGGCCTGGGACTTGTGCAGCGCGGCCGTGTCCCCCGCGCGGCCATGCAGGTAGACGGCCAGGCGCGCGGCGTCGTACGGCGTCAGGCCCTGGGCGAGAAGTCCGGCGGCCAGGCCGGCCAGGACATCGCCCGTGCCGCCTGTCGCCATGCCGGGATTCCCCGTCAGGTTCATCTGGACCGGCTTCCCAGTCTCGGCGACAAGCGTCCCCGCGCCTTTAAGGACGACCACTGCGCCGGTGCTCTCGGCGGCGGCCCGCGCGGCCGCATGGCGGTCCTGCTGGATCGTCTCGATGTCCTGCGCCATCAGCCGGGCCAGTTCGCCGGGATGCGGCGTGATCAGCGCCGTGCGGCGGCATTTCGCGATGAAATGGGGCTGCCCCTCGAGCAGGCTCAAGGCGTCCGCGTCCATCACCAGGGGAGGCGGGCATTCGCGAATCAGGTGCCGCATGATCGCCGTGCCCTCGGGGTTGCGGGTCAGCCCGGGCCCGATCAGCACCGCGCCGAACTTGTCGATGCGGTTCCGCCAGTCGGCCCAGAACGCCGCGCTCAACGAACCCGTATCCGTCTCCGGCCCGCCCTGGACCATGGCCTCCAGGACCGAGCCGGCCACGATGGGCGCGACGCCGGCCGGGGTCAGGACGGTGACCAGGCCGACGCCTGACCGCAGCGCGGCGCGCGCGGCCATGGCGATGGCGCCCGCGTACCCGCGCGCCCCGCCGATCAGCAGGACATGGCCCTGGCTGCCCTTGTGCGTGGCCCGCGGGCGGCGCGGCAGCAGCGGCCGCAGGTCGTTGGGATGAATGAACTCGCGATCCTCCGCGAGCGCCGCCTGGGTGATGTATTCCGCCGGGATCCCGATGTCCACGACCTCGAGCGCGCCCACGTACTCCAGGGCCGCCGGCTCCAGGAGGCCGCGCTTGGGCAGCCCCATGGTCACCGTCAGGTCGGCCCGAACGGCCGCGCCTTCCGCGGCCCCGGTGTCCGCGTTCAGCCCCGACGGAAGGTCGATGGCCACCACCAGCGCCTGGCGGGACTGCTGGTTGATATACTCGATCGCGCCGGCGGCCGGGCCCCGGGCCGGACCCGAACCGCCCGTGCCGAGGACGCCGTCCACGAGAAGGTCGCCCGCCGCCGGGTAGGCCAGGGACTCCTCCCAGTCCTCCCGCGTCGGCAATTCGCGCGCCGTGATCTTCGCGTCCTTCATCCGGCTGAAGTGCCGGAGGGCGTCGCCCTGGATCTCGTTGGCCGCGCCCGCGATCCAGACCTGGACGGCAAAGCCGTCCTCCTTCAGAAAGCGCGCCGCCGCAAAGGCGTCGCCGCCGTTGTTGCCGCGCCCGGCGATGAGGTGCACGAGCGGGTGGTGGAACCCGGCGGTCTCCGCGAGCCGCGCCACGGCGTCCGCCACGCCCTGCCCGGCGCGCTCCATCAGAACCTCGCCCGGGGTCTCCGCCTCCTCGATGGTCCGGCGGTCGAGTTCGCGCATCTGTTCGGCCGTCACGATCTTCATCGGGTCTTCTCCTTCCGGGCGCCGCCGACCAGGAGGGCTTGGGCCACGGCGTAGTGCCGGGTATGCGAAAGGCTGACGAGCACCCGGCCGACCCCGCGCCGCCGGGCCAGGCGGCCGCCCTTGGCGCTCAACTGCACCGAGGGGGCCCCGCTGGCGGGATCGCGCCGGACCTCGATGTCCAGCCAGCCCAGGTGCTCGCCGATCCCGGTGCCGAAGGCCTTGCTGACGGCTTCCTTGATGGCGAACCGTCCCGCGTAGTGGCGCCACGGCTCCGCCTTTCCGTCGCAGTAGGACTGCTCCGCGGGCCGGAACACTTTTTCCCGGAACGTCCGGCCCCAGCGCCGGAGGGCGGACTGCATGCGCTCGTTTTCCACGAGGTCCACGCCGACGCCCAGGACCGGTGCGCCGGCGCGCGCCGTGGTCCGCCTCACGGCTCGCCTCCCTCGTACAGCGCCATGGCATCCAGCATTTCGCGGACGGCGGAGTCGAGCCCGACAAAGACCGACCGGGCTACGAGGCTGTGCCCGATATTCAGCGTGTCCAGGTGCGGGACGCGGAGGACCGGGGGCAGGTTGTCCGTGTTCAGGCCGTGCCCGGCGTTGACCTGCAGGCCCAGCGCGTGGGCCCGGCGGGCGCCCTCGATCAGGCGTTTCAACTCGGCCGCGGCTTCCCGCTCGCCGGCGGCATCGCAGTACGCCCCGGTATGCAATTCGACCACGGGCGCCCCGAGCCGCGCCGCCGCCTCGAGCTGGCGCGCGTCGGCCTCGATGAACAGGCTCACCTCGATGCCGGCGTCGGACAGCGCCTCGATCGTCGGGCGCAGGGCGGTCTCCTGTCTCGCGACGTCAAGCCCGCCTTCCGTGGTCAGTTCCTGCCGCCGCTCGGGCACGAGGCACACTTCCGCCGGCCGCACCTGGAGCGCGACCTGCACGATCCCCGGCGCGTTGGCCATCTCGAGGTTCAGCGGGGCGTCGAGTTCAGCCTTGAGCCGGAAGACGTCGGCGTCCTGGATGTGGCGCCGGTCCTCCCGCAGGTGAACGGTGATCCCGTGGGCCCCGGCGCCGAGGCAGAGCCGCGCCGCATCGAGGACGTCGGGATACTCCGTGCCCCGGACCTGCCTCAACGTGGCCACGTGGTCGAGGTTGACGCCCAGCCGCAGCGGGCGGAAAGGAACGGCGGCGCTCACAACGAGTCCACCTCCCGGGGATTCTCCTCTGCGATCGTCTGCATCGCCGGCTCGAAAAGGACGGGTCGACCGCCGCCCCGCCGCTTGGCGGCGCGCAGCGCGTACCGGGCGGCCCGGGCGAGGTCGCGGGGGTGGGCGGCGTGATCCGGGTACCCGGCCACGCCGACGCTCGCGCTGACGCGGAGCGTGCCGCCGGGCACCGCGAAGGGCGTTTTGCGGAGTTCGCCCAGCAGCCGCTGCGTGGCCGGCACGGCGCGGCTCGGCGGACAATCCATGATGAGGAGGAAACTGTCGCCCTCCAGTCGCCCGATGAGGTCCGCCTCCCGCGCGTGCTTCTGCAGCACGGCGGCCATGCCCTTCAGCAACGTGTCGCCGGTCTCGCGGCCGTAGTGCTCGTTGTAACGATCCAGGTGGTCGAGGTCCAGGTGCAGCAGGGAGAGCGGACGGTCCTCCTTGCGATGGCGCGACAGCGAGCGCTGCAGCGCGGTGATCAGTCGATCCTCCTTCAGGACGCCGGTCAGTTCGTCGAGAATCCCCTTGGGCGGGACGGCGGGCGCAGGGGGCGGGACGGCGGGCAAGTCCGATGCGGCAAGACGGGCGGCCCAGCCTCCGGCGGCCCGCGCGCTGTCCAGCGCTGCGTGGGCCGCCTGGAGAAGGGCGTGCGTCCGGCTTCCGTTCTCGGGGTGCGTGGCCAGGCCGGTCGCCAGGTGAATCCCCAGCGGGAGGGAGCGTCCTCCCGGTTCGCCGGGGCGGCGGATCCGTTCGAGCAGGCGCTGGGCCACCGACTCGACCCGGTCCCGGGTGATCCAGAGCAGCGCGCCGATCTGCCGGCCGCCGTGGCGCAGGACTCCATCGCCCGCTCGGATGGATCCCCGGAGCGTGGCCTCCAGCGGTGGGAGCAGCGGCTCCAGGTCGTCGGGAAGGGCCTGGCCGGCGGCCGCCGCCGGCTCGAAGAGGATCACCGCGAACGGTTCCGGCTCCCGGTGCGCGGTGCCCAGACGGTGGGCCACCTCGGCGGTCAGGGGATCGGCAGCGGGAGCATCGGGAGCGTCCGGCTCCGCGGCGGCCCGGGTCAGCCGCTGGAAGCGCATGTGGCTGGCGATTAGCACGAACGCCCCGAAGGCGATGGCCGTCACCAGCAGAAACTGCGCTATGCCCGTGAGAATTTCCACGTCCTTATGCCTTGTGGCCCGCGGCCGTTTCCGACCGGGGCCTACGCGAGGGCGTCCCCGGTTTCCGGATGGAAGAAATGGGCCTGCTTCATGTTCAGGGTCAGCGGCACCGTCTGGTTCACCTCGACCGCGCTTTGCGGCCCGACCCGGGCGACGAAGGAGTGCTTCCCGGTGGACAGGTAGACGTACACCTCGGCGCCCATGGGCTCCACGACCTCGACGCGGGCCGCGATCCGTTCCCCGGCCGGAACGGCGCCCGTGGCCTCCGCCACGTCCTCCGGGCGGATGCCGAAAACAACCGGCTGGCCGGCCCGCGCCGACAGGGCGGACGCCTGTTCGTCCGTGGTCCGCACGGAGAACGAGCCCTCCTGGAAAAACAGGCCGCCGGCGCGCGCCTCCAGCGTGCCCGGGAAAAAGTTCATGGGCGGCGACCCGATGAATCCGGCGACGAACTGGTTCGCGGGCCGGTTATACAGTTCCAGGGGCGTCGCGACCTGCTGGATCAGGCCGTCCTTCATCACCACGATCCGGTCGCCCATGGTCATCGCCTCGACCTGGTCGTGCGTCACGTAAATCATCGTCGAGGCCAGCCGCGTGTGCAGCTTGCTGATCTCCGCGCGCATCTGGACCCGCATCTTGGCGTCGAGGTTCGAGAGGGGCTCGTCGAACAGGAAGGCCTTCGGCTTGCGCACGATCGCGCGGCCGACCGCGACGCGCTGCCGCTGGCCGCCGGAGAGCGCCTTGGGCTTGCGTTCCAGCAGATCCTGGATGCCCAGGATGTCGGCCGCCTCGCGCACGCGCCGGTCGATTTCATCGCGGGGGTACCGCCGCAGCTTGAGGCCGAACGCCATGTTCTTGTAGACCGTCATGTGCGGGTAGAGGGCGTAGTTCTGGAAGACCATGGCGATGTCGCGGTCCTTGGGCGGCACGTCGTTGACCTTGCGGCCGTCGATGTAGATCGCGCCTTTCGAGATCTCCTCCAGGCCGGCGACCATGCGCAGGGTGGTGGATTTCCCGCAGCCGGACGGCCCGACGAGCACGACGAATTCCTGGTCCTCGATCTCCAGGTTCGCGTCGTTCACGGCGGTCACGCCGCCGGGATAGGTCTTGCACACGTGCTCGAGGATGACTTTGGCCATAAATGCTTTCCGTTTCGCCGCGCCCCTCCGGACGGTCCCGCCGCGAAACACGAACCCGGACATGCTTACCACCCTCCCGCGCGCGCTGTCAAAGGATTTGGGGTCTTCGTCCGTTTGCCGCGACCGGCTGCGCCCTCCTCCTGCACGTACCGAACAACAACGGGGACCTTGGGGGGATCGGTGGCCGGCTCTTACTCTGACCTGACGATGGCGAACTCCGCCTCCCCTTGTTCAGGGCAGGCGTGCGCCTGAACGCAGGAATAGAACATCGACGGTCGGCATGTTCGTAACGATCTCCAGGACACCGCCGGTTCCCAGCCTGCTGTAGCCGCTGAACTGCCAGGGCGTTGCCGCGTCGAGCAGGTTGGTTTTCCAGAAGATATCATATAACCGGCCCGTTGAGGTTCCCGTGATCCGGTATAAGAACCCGTCCGGCCGCGTCACCAGCGCGGGCGCGGCGAGTGCGGAGGTCCCGTTGGTCGGATCCGTATCAGCCAGGTACTCTTCCCAGGTCGTCATCGAATCGTCGTCCGGATCCTGCCCGGGCACGGCGTCATAGGCATTGCCGCCGGTCTTGATTTCCCAGTCATTGGGAATCTGGTCGGCGTCAAAATCCCCGGAGGGACTGGGCGCCAGTTTGACCACGACCAGATCGTTCTGGTTTGTGAAGTTGTCCGAGGAGCCCACCATGTACACGGCCCCCGTGCTGTCGGCCGCGAGGGCGATGCCCTCCGTCGGGCTGCCCGTCACGCGCCCCAACTCCCCAAGGGATGGAGTCAAGCGCAGGGTTCCTCCGCCCTTTCCCGTAAGGTAGGGTTGCCAGAAGGCATCGAGAATGGCGGTGTTCAGATACTTGTGGCCCGCGCTGTGCTCGTCGCGATCCACCGTCGCGGTTGCCAGGACCTCTCCGGTCGAACCGACCCAGGCCGCGGCGTAGCGGTATTTTCCGTCCGAAGCGCGACCCGCCACGTAGACTTGCGTCCGGGGGCCGGGCAGAAGGGCATAGGCTGCAAACCCCGTCATGTACGGGAAGGTCAGGGTCCGCTCCCAGCGGGGAACGCCGGTGGCCGGATCGAGGTTGCGAAGCAGTCCCCCGCCGGACACCACCCAGACATTGGTCGCTTCATTTACGGCAATGGCGGCCCCGGATTGCGCGTACCAGAACTGGCTCCACTCCTGGGTGCCGCCGGCGGAATACTTGAACACCCGCCATTGCTGGGGCGGCCCGGGATACGTGCTCGTGCCCGTGAGATAAATGGACCCGCCAGCGTCCGTGCTCATGTCATTGCATTCATCGCGCGATGTCTCATGGGGCCCGTTGTAGGTCGTGACCCACGCCGGCGTGCCGTCGGCATTCAACCGGGCCAGGAACACGTCATTGCTGGTCGCGGCGTCGACGGTCATCCCGGCAGCCACAACGCCGCCGGTGCCCGGCACAGCGAGAGCCGTCGCGTAGTCATGGGTATTGGCGGTCCCGTTGCGGCGATACTCCCAGAGGAACTGCCCGTCTGCGCTGTACTTACAAACCACCAAGTCCATGTTGCCGTTGGTTCCGGTGGAGTCGAGCAGCGCGTAGATTTCGCCCAGGCCGTCCGCGCCCAGGTCCTTGACGGCGTCATCGCCGTGCCCGCTGCCGTCGTAGTTCGTCGCCCACAGCGTCTGGCCATTGGGGTCGAGCTTCAGCAGGAGCATGTCGTCCCCGTCGCCGGATCCGCGGACTTCCCCCGCCACCACCACGTTGTCCAAGGGGTCCATGGCCGCGGCAGCGCCGCGATCGTCCGCGTGGCTTTCGCCGTCGAACACCTGAACCCAGGAAGGAAAGAGGACCCCGCCTGGTATCGGGTGAAGCGCGGGATTGGTGGTGACGGTCAGCGATAAGGGTACGGCCAAGACGTCGCGGCCCATGGCCAGGCTGATACGGCCCGTATAGACGCCGGGCGACAGCGTGGCGGTGTCGTAGGTTCCCGTCACCGTGTCGTTGCCCGCACCGGACGTCGGCGCCATTTGCATCCATGCGCAATCGCAGGCCACCGTCCAGCCCAGCGCCGGCCCGCACAAGGCGACGTCGAAGATCCCGGGGGCGGGCGAGAATCCTTCGGGGATATTTGTCGAGATCAGGATGGGTGACAGGGTCCCGGCCGGCACGTGGAAAGTCCAAACGGTGCCGGTCGTGGTGGTGTACACCCCCACGCTGTCCACCCGCCAGTAGTACGTGGTCGCGCAGGCCAGGGCATGGGTCAGACTCCACTCGGCATTGGTGGTGGCGCCCAGGTATGCCGTCCCCCCGGGCTCGGCGGCGCCCACGGTCGCGGCATCCGTATCCAAATACACGTGGTAACGCACCGTGCGCTCCGCGACCGTCCAGTGCAGTGTGTCGGGCGCGGGATTGACGACCGCGTTGTCGGTCGGTATCGGCCCGGCCGGCGGCGCCGGCGGAGCCGAATAAAGGGCCGCGGAGACCATGCTCCATTGGCGGGTTGTCGGATGAATGCGCACCAGCGCGCTGCCGTCGCCCGAGAAGACTTGCAGGCCGGTGTAAAACGGCAAGTCGTACACGCGTTGGCCCGAAGCTTCTTCCAGCACGTTGGACCCCGCGGCCAGCAGGCGGCCATCCGGCGACCACGACCATAAGGCCTCGGAGAAGATCCTGACCGCGCCGGAGGCCAGGTTGGAATAGGCCAGTTTGGTGTAGTGCTTGATGACGAACGCGCCGTCTGGAGATACAAGGGTCGGGTAATCCATCGGGTTGCCGCTGATATGCCCGTCGAACGTATCCACAACAGTCAGGTTGGTGGTCCGGCAATCGAGGCGCCACACGGCGGGTGTCCCGGACACGTATCGCCAGGCCAGCATGGAAGCGCCGTCCCCGTTCACGGTGAGGTCGCCGGTCCGATTCGCCGTGGCCCCGGTGAATTCCTGGCCGCTCCCCTTCTCCAGGATATGCACGGCGGGCAGGTAATAGGGATCCGCAACGTACACATAGTTCGAGGGGCCAGGCGCCACCTGGTAGATGGAGACCTGCGCGCCCGACAGGCCGAGGTTGAATGGAATCGTGTCCACGTGGTCGAACGTGGATAACGCGATGCGCGAAAGCGACGAATCGAACCCGCTGACACACCACAAATCGTCGCTGGCGGGATCGAGTTCCATGTCCGACGCGCCGCGTCCGACAAACAACAGGCCGGTCATAACGCCGGAGGCGCTGTCGAAAGCCAGCACGGCGCTGAGCTGGTCAGCCGCCGCGTGCAGGGCATACACGCGGGCGCGCTTGCGGTCGGCCGCGACCCGCACGACCTCCTGGGTCAATACCTGAAGCACCACCGGAACGGTGTCCGTGAATGCGCCCGATTCCACCCGGAGCGCGGATTCATGCCGGCCAGGCGACAGGCCCTCCGGCCGGAGCGCGACGCTGACCAGCGAGGCGCCCAGGCCCGACGTGGGGGTGCAGGACAGCCAGGGCGCTTGCGCCGTCAGGGCCCAAACGTTGGTCGCCACGGCCCGAACCTGGAGTTGCGTCGCCAGCGTCGGCGCGTGCTCCAGCGTCAGGGCATTGATCTCACCCGGCTGGACGACCACGGGCCCGGACGTAAAACGCCAGACAGCACCCTGAACGGCTCCGGACGATGTGAGCGCGTCCACCCGCCAGAAATACTCGGACTGGACCGGCAGGGCCGAGGTGGGGGTCAGTCGGCCGGCCGTTGTCCGGCCAAGAAAAGTGACGGACCCTGTGCCCGCGAGCGCCACTTCCTGGCTGATCGCGCCGCCGTACACGTCGTAGCCGTCCGCGACGGGTGTCGGCGTCCAACACAGAGGCGGCATCCTGCCCATGAGCGCGCCGTCGGCCGGTTCGGGCTGGAGCCAGGCATTCGACAGCGCGATCTCGTTGGTCAGATCCACCACGTACAGACCGTTTGACACCGAGTCATACACGTACAATTTTCGCTGGTCGCCGGAGAATGCCGAGACCGACGACGGCGCCGGCAGTGCAAGAAGCGGATCGCCCGTGGCCGTAGAGAACACCTGCTGCGTGCCCACCGCGACCTCGCCGTGCAGGCTCACGGCCCGGATGGGTTCGGGAAACGTCCGGACCACTTCAAGACGGCGATCGATCGCGCGGCCTTGGCAGAAAATGGTCTGCCCATCGGCGGACAGCACGACCGTGTCGTCCCAGCCGCCGACCTCGGGAAAGCCTTCCGAGGCGCCGTCGGACGTAATCGCGTTCGTGGTCACGACGAGGCGGAAAAGCTGCCTGTTCTGGGCATGGAAGTAATTGGTTCGGGTGGGTTCGATATCGCCGTCGCCCAACCGGCCGCTCCACGAGGCCCGGGTGGTGCCGCTGGTGGATTCCAGCAGCAGCACGTCCGAGCTCGTGGTCACGCCCTCTTTTTCCGCGAGCAACCGCCCTTGGCTTCCGCCGCTCAAGCGCCGGCATTCCGAGGGGAGCGCAACGGGGCCGGCAGAGGCCTGGGCGTCGAGATCGAACGTGCAGCAAGCCGCCTGCTTCCAGTTGGCGACGTACAGGCGGGTGTCCCCATAAACAATCGCCAGGTCGCTGGCATTGAGGCCCGCCGGGCAGTTGGTCGCGATGGCATCGGTCCGCGTGTCGATGAAGAGAAGACGGCAGGCATCCGTGCTGGTGGCGCCCTCTTGCAGGGCGTAGAGGAAAGGCCTCTGGTAGTCCGTCCGCAAGTGAGTCAGCGGCGGCCCGGGGACGGGAAGGAATCGGGTGGCGGCCGGGGCAAGCGGGACGAAAAAAAGGCTGGCCAGCCGGAGGATCACGGACGCGAGCCGTCGTTCCCTCCGCCTCGCGCCTGCGTATTCCAAATTTGGGTAGATGAACACGTCTCCCCGCGCAACTACCGGCAGGGTATCCGCGAACAGGACGGTCGTCAATCTCGACGCACCGAAGCGGGCGGAGCGTCCTCCGGCGGCAGGCGCTTGAATTCGCGGGCGTGGCGGACGATGGCGCCCTGCACGGTGTAGAGCACGTCCTCCGCGATGTTCGTCGCGTGGTCCGCGATCCGCTCGAGGTAGCGTGAGATCGAGAGCAGCGCGATCAGCGCATCGAGATGCTCGGGTTGGCGGCGGATCATCGCCTTCACCCCGTCGTACATCGCCCGGTTGATCGCGTCCACCTCGTCGTCCATCGCGCAGACCTTCCGCGCGAGGCTCGCGTCGAGGTTGACCAGCGCGTCCAGGCTCAACCGGAACATCGTCTGGGTCTTCTCCGACAGGCCGTTCAGGTCGAACGGCACCTCGATCGGCAGCTCCCGGTTCAGGAAGATCGCGCGCTGCGCGATGTTCACGGCCAGGTCGCCGATCCGCTCGAGGTCATTGTTCATCTTGAGGACGGCGACAAGGAACCGCAGGTCGATCGCCACGGGCTGGTAGAGGGCCAGGATCTTCAGGCACTCCTCCTCGACCTCGATCTCGGCCTGGTCGATCTCCAGGTCGCGGCCGATCACCTGCTCGGCCCGCCGGTCGTCGCGCTCCGTGATGGCCTGCACGGACTGCCGGAGATTGTCCTCGACGACGGCGCACAGCGAGAGCAGCCGCTTCTTCAGGTTTTCGATTTCCTTGTGGAGATGAATCATCATGGTCGCGTCTCCTTGTTAGGGCCCGCGGGCTTCGGGGTCAATCCGGAACCGGCGCTCACCCGAACCTCCCGGTGATGTAATCCTCCGTCTCGCGCAGGCGCGGCTTGCGGAACAGGTCGGCCGTTGGGCCGTACTCGACCAGGTGGCCGAGGTACATGAACGCCGTGTAGTCGCTGGTCCGCGAGGCCTGCTGCATGTTGTGAGTGACGATCAGGATCGTGTAGCGGCCGCGCAGCTCGTCGATCAGGTTCTCGATCTTGTTCGTGGCGATGGGATCGAGGGCGGAGCAGGGTTCGTCCATCAGCAGCACCTCCGGCTCCGCCGCGATCGCCCGCGCGATGCACAGCCGCTGCTGCTGGCCGCCGGACAGGCTCATGGCGCTCTCCTGCAGCCGGTCCTTGACCTCGTCCCAGAGCGCGGCCCGCCGCAGGCTGCGCTCGCAGACCTCGGCCAGCGCGGCGCGGCTGCGCTCGCCGTCGATCCGCCGCGGGTACACGACGTTCTCGTACACGCTCATCGGGAAGGGGTTCGGCTTCTGGAAAACCATGCCCATCCGCTTGCGCAGCTCGATCACGTCCACGCCCGGCGCGTAGATGGAGTCGCCGTTCAGGAGCATGTCCCCCTCGATGCGGACGGTATCGAGCAGGTCGTTGATCCGGTTGACCGAGCGCAGCAGGGTGGACTTGCCGCAGCCCGACGGCCCGATGAGCGCCGTGACCTTGCCGCGCGGGATGCGCATGCCGATGTGGTGCAGCGCCTTTTTCGGCCCGTACCACAGGCAGAAGTCGCGGACCTCAAGCGTCGCATCCTCCCGGTCGACCGCCGGATGAACGACGGCGTCGAATTGCCCGCCCCGGGCAATGGCGGCCAGGCGGTCGTCGCCGGCGGGCGCGGGGGGCTCGAGGGTCAGGGTGTCGGTGGCCGTGAGGGTGTTCATGGTCAGAATGCTCCCGTGACGAATTTCTTCTTCAGCCGCGCGCGCAACAGGACCGCGACCAGGTTCAGCAGGAAGATCAGCGCGATCAGCAGCAGCGTGACGGTGAAGACCATCGGCCGCGCCGCCTCGCTGTTCGGGCTCTGGAACCCGAGATCGAAGATGTGGAAGCCGAGGTGCATGAAGCTGCGCTCGGGGTGCAGGAACGGCGCGACGGCGTCCACCGGCAGCTCGGGCGCCAACTTGACCGCGCCCACGAGCATCAGCGGGGCGACCTCGCCCGCGCCGCGCGCCATGGCCAGGATCGTCCCGGTCAGGATGCCCGGCAGCGCGCGCGGCAGGACGATGCGGCGGATCGTCTGCCACTTGCCGGCGCCGCACGCATAGGAGCCCTCGCGCATCGAGTTCGGCACCGCGGCCAGCGACTCCTCCGTCGCGACGATGACCACGGGCAGCGTCAGCAGCGCGAGCGTCAGCGCCGACCACAGCAGGCCGCCCTTCCCGAACGTCGGGTTCGGCAGGTTCGCGGCGAAGAAGGACCGGTCGAGCCACCCCCCGACAATGTAGCAGAAGAACCCGAGCCCGAAGACGCCGAAGACGATGCTCGGCACGCCGGCGAGGTTGTTGATCGCGATGCGCACGAGGCTGACCAGCGGGCCGGCCTTCGCATACTCGCGCAGGTAGAGCGCGGCCATGACGCCGAACGGCACGACGGCCACCGACATCACGACCGTCATCAGGGCCGTGCCGAACAGCGCCGGGAAGACACCGCCCTCGCTGTTGGCCTCGCGCGGCGCGCCGGACAGGAATTCCAGCCAGCGGGAGCCGTAGACCGCCCACTTCGCGGCGAGGCCCAGCCGGTTGGGCGCGCAGGCCCGGACGATATCCGCCAGCGGGATGGCCTGCTCCCAGCCGTCCGCGGTCGCCAGCGCCAGCTGAAAGCGCGCGTTCTCGCGGTTCAGGGCCTCGATGCGCCCGCGCAGCCGGGCGTGCTCCGCCAAGCCCTGGCGTTCGACGGCCTCGAACCGCGCCACGGCTTCCCGGTGGGGGACCGAGCCCATGCCGTGCCGCAACTCCGCCGACTTGACCGCGAGGCGGGCGCTTTCGATACGGCGGTTTACGCGGCCGATGTCCCGGCTCTCCAGCCGCTGCCGCTCGCGCAGGCGGCGCTGTACCGCCAGGCGATGTTGTTCGTACATCGCCCACGCCGACGCCGGGTCGGAGGCCGCCGCGCGCCCGTCGAGCAGGAACGCCTGGGGGGCGCCGTAGAACCGGCCCCAGGCTGTCCGCTCCACGACCAGCGCCCATTCGGGCCGGGATTCCGCGCGGATGTCGGAATCGGCGACCCATTGGAAATGCTCGCCGGTCAGCTCGAAGTTGCCCGTGCGGAACAGGCGTCGCCGGACGGGCCCGTCGCCTCCGGTCGCGCCGACGGACTCCGAGCGCGCCACTTCGCCCATGACCGCGCGGCCGTCGTTCAGTTCGACCCGCGTCACGGGCCCGGGCCACAGCGTGACCGAGCCCTGGACGACCACCAGCGCCAGCAGGCCGGCGATCATGGCCAGCGCGAGCGCGAGCCCGCCGCCGGTCAGCCAGATCATCGGTTCGCCCTGGGCGAAGAGGGCGGTGCGTTCGCGACGCGGAGCTGCGCGTCCGCCGCTCATATCGCCACCGCCTTCCGGCGGAAGCGCAGCCGGACCAGTTCCGCCGCCGTGTTGATGACGAAGGTCAGGGCGAACAGGACCAGCGCGGACAGGAAGAGCACGCGGTAATGGGTGCTGTTCCGGACGGCCTCGGGCAGTTCGACCGCGATGTTGGCGGAGAGGGTCCGGAAGCCGTTGAACGGGTTCCAGTCCATGATCGGGGTGTTGCCCGCCGCCATGAGCACGATCATGGTTTCGCCGACGGCGCGGCCGAGCCCGATCATCACCGCCGAGAACAGCCCGCTCATGGCCGTCGGGATGATGACGGTGACGGCGGTCTGCCAGGGCGTCGCGCCGGCGCCCAGCGCGGCGGAGCGGAGATGGTCCGGCACCGCGGCCAGCGCGTCGTCAGCGATCGTGTAGACGACGGGGATCACGGCGAAGCCCATGACGAACCCGACGATCAGCGCATTGCGCTGCACGTAGGTGCCGAGCGCTGCGCCGCGCGGATCCCATCCCGCGGCCGTAAGAAGGCCGGCTGACGCCCAGGCCAGGCCGCCGGTGAGGGCCAGGTCCGCCAGGAAAGCCAGCGCATCCGCCGCGGCGACCCGGCTCCGAGGCCAGGAGCGCGCCGCGCCCTGGAGACGGGGCCGGATCGCGCGGGCCATGATCAGCGCGGCGGCCAGCGCCGCCGGGGCCAGCATCAGGAAGAACCAGCCGCCGGCCGGGCCTCCCAGTTGCCCATCCAGCCAGCGCCGCATATCCCCGGCGAACAGGAGCCGCTCGGCCACCGGGCCCAGCCCGGCGGCTGCCGCGAGTCCGAGGGGAAGAAGGAGAAGGAGAAGGAGAAGCCGCCACGAGGCAAGCCGCAGCGTAAGGGCCGGGGGCAGCAACTGCCAAACATGCGCGCCCGCGAGGAACATGACGGGAACGGTCACGAGCGAGACGAGGACGGCCGGGACCGCTGTTTCCACGAAGGGCGCGATGACGATGGCGCCGAAAAATCCGAGCACGACGCTCGGAAGGCTGGCCATCATTTCGATGGCCGGCTTCACGACGCGACGCGCGCGCGGGTGCAGGAACTCGCTCGTGAAAACCGCCGCGAGCAACGCGACGGGCACGCCGAAGAGCAGGGCGTACAGGGTGGCCTTGAGCGTGCCGAAGATCAGCGGCACGAGGCCGAGCTTGGGCTCGAAATCGTCCGTGGCCGCCGAGGATTGCCACGTATGCGCGGGCCGCGGGGCGCCCTCGTACCAGATCGGGGCAAAGAGCGCCTTCCAGGTCGCCTCGGGATGGCGCGGGTCCAGCCGCCACAGGGAAAGCCCGTCGGGCCGGATCGCCAGCAGGCCGTTGTCGCGGGGAAGGAAAGCCAGCGCCGCCGCGGGCCCGCGCGGCCCGGCCGGAAGCCTGGCCAGCGTCTTGCCGCTTGTCACGTGGCCGACGCGCACCGAGCCATCCGCATAGCCGATGGCAACCACGCGCATGCGGCCGGCGGTGGCGAGGCAGGCAACGGGCGCTCCGGCGCCCCGGAATTCCCGGGCGGCGACCAGGCGCGTAAGCGCGTTCGTGCCGTCCGGCCGAACCGGGAACCACGCCCGGACACGGCCGCCGGAGTCGCCCGAGAGGACCGTCGTCTGGCCCGGCAGGCAGCGCATCGCGGTCAGGCGGAGCGCCGGATCGTCGAGCAGGTTCAGCGTCTCCTCGATGAAGGCCTTCTCGGGCTGGCGCGTGTTGTAACGGATGGCGAGCCCGTCGGGCCAGGCCAGCAGCGCCCAGTCCGCCAGTCCCGAAAGGAGGAGGAAGGAGGGCTCCCCGTTCGTTCGGGGTTCGTATGGCAGGACCGCTGCGCGCCGGCGTGGCGTGACCTCGCCCGTGACCAGGTTCCTCCTCTCCGTGATCTTCTCGAAGAACAGGCGCCCGTCGGCGGTCAGCGCGCAGAATGACTCGCCCGCGTGCGCGAGCAGCCGGACGGGAGACGGGGGCGAAAACGCCGCGGCCTCGCCGAAGTCCGCCCGGGCGGCCCCTTCCGCCCATCCCACCCGGCCGCGCCGCACGGTCCCGTCCTCGAAGCCCAACGCAAGGTTCGCGCCGTCCGGCGACGTCGAGACGGCCGTGATCGGCGCGTTGGAGAATACCCGTTCCGTGACGGCGGCCGACGAGTCGTTCATCTGGAACGCGGACAGCGATCCGTCGGCGGCCAGCGCCCAGGCGCGGCGCCCGTCCTCGTCCGGCTGGATGAGCAGCGGCGGGAGCCGCGCGGGGGCGCTCCGGGTGGCCGCGCCGCGGATCGACGGCGGGCGGAACAGGGGCAGGGCGACCGCGACGAGGAATAGGCAGACCGTGAACACCGCGACGATGGTCCCGATGCCGCCGACGGTGATCAGCCCGCGCGAAACCGAGTCCGAGGCGCGCACGGCCCACCGGGTCTTCCTGTTTCGCGCGGGTTGCATGAGTGGGCTGATGATCCGGATTACTCGATCCCCGCCGCCTGCAGGGCCTCGCGGGCCATGGCCGCGGTGACGGGGAAGTAGCCGTCCTTCAGGACGTCCTCCTGGCCCTGGCGGCTGAACACGTAGCGGATGAACTCCCGCTGGAGCGGATCCAGCTCCGCGCCGGGCCGGCGGTTGACGTAGACCAGCAGGAAGCGGGCGAGGGGATAGTCGCCCGTGTAGGCCTGGTCCGGCGTCGCGGGGACGAAGTCCTCGCCCTCTGCCATCGCCAGCGGCACGGCGCGTACGTCGGCGGTCTTGTAGCCGATGCCGCTGTACCCGATGCCCCCGCGGTCGGAGGCCACGCCCTGCACGACGGCTGAACTGCCGGGCTGCTCCTTTACCGAGTCCTTGTAGTCGCCCTTGCCCAGGACATGCTCCTTGAAGAAGCCATAGGTCCCGGAGGCGGCGTTGCGGCCGTACAGGCTGATCGGCCGCGTCGCCCATTCCCCGGGCAGGCCGAACTGGCCCCAGTTGACGAGGTCCTCGGGATGGCCGAGCTTGCGGTCCCGGGAGAAGATCGCGTCCACCTGGGCAAACGTCAGGCCTTCGACGGGATTATCCTTGTTCACGTACACCGCGAGCATGTCGATGCTGGTCTTCAGCGCCAGGGGGGCGTAACCGTATTTCTGTTTGAACCCGTCGACTTCCGCCTCCTTCATGGGCCGGCTCATGGGCCCGAAAGTCGCCGTGCCCTCGATCAGCGCCGGCGGGGCGGTGGACGAGCCCTTGCCCTCGATCTCGACCTGGACGTTAGGGTACATCCGCCGGAAGCCCTCCGCCCACAGCGTCATCAGGTTGTTCAGCGTGTCCGAGCCCACGCTCTTGATCGTCCCGGAGATGCCTTCCACCGGCTGGTAGACCGGCAGACCCGCGTCCAGCGGAACCTGGGCAAAGGCGGCGGGCGCCGCCAGGGCCAGGACGAATCGCGCAAGCTTCCATCTCGGCATGCTGACCTCCGGGTTGAACGATCCGCGTACCTTCCGCCGGCGACTCTGCGGGCCGGGGATTGGCGGCGTGTGAGGGCTTTGTTAGAATGTCGTTAAATCGAACCGGAGGATGCGCCCGTCATGAATCGCCGAGACCCCTTTTGGGCCGTGGCCGTTTTTTCCCTTTCCTACACCGTGATCGCGGCCCTGGTGACCACGCGGACTTCCAACGCGGAGTTCATGCTCTACATCGGCGTGATGGCCGTCCTGATGGCGCTGATCGGTTTGCTCCACCGGTGCGTCCGGCTTACGGCGGGCGCGCTCTGGGGCCTGAGCGGCTGGGGCCTGCTGCACATGGCCGGCGGGCTGGTGCCCGTGCCGGAAAGCTGGCCGATTGCGGGCGAGATCCGCGTGCTGTACAGCTGGTGGATCGTCCCGGGCCGGCTGAAGTACGACATGGTCGTGCACGCCTGCGGGTTCGGCGTCACGACCTGGGTATGCTGGCAGGGCCTGCGCGCCGCGCTGCGGAATCGCGGCGTGGCGGAACCGCGGCCGACCGCCGGCCTGCTGATCCTCTGCGTCGCCGCGGGGATGGGGTTCGGCGCGCTGAACGAGATCGTGGAATTCGCGGCGACGCTGACCGTCCCCGAGACCAACGTCGGCGGGTACGTCAACACCGGCTGGGACCTGGTCTCCAACCTCGTTGGCGCCGTGGCGTCCGCGTCTTTGATCCGAGCCTTTGCGCCAAGGCCCGGTCCGGCACGGGCTCATTCCCCGGGGGCCCTGCTCGCGCTGCTGATGCTCGCGGCGGCCGCTCACGCCGGCGACGTCCCCGCGCCCGCGGTCCGGCCGGTGGTTAATCGGGAGTACCTGCCCGTTTTGCTCGATCTGATTGAGCGCGCGACCAATTCGATCGAGTTCCTTGCGTTGGAGTATCACGACGACGCGACCGTGCTCCGGGTGGAAGCGGCCCTGGCCGCCGCCGTGGCGCGCGGGGTGCGCGTGCAGGCCCTGGTGGAAAATAAAATCGAATTCAATGCGGCGGGCGTGGAGCGGCTTCGCGCGTTGGGCGCCGAGGCCGAACTCGACACCCCGAAAAAAATGCTGCACAGCAAGTTGGTCGTCGTGGACGGGCGGAAAGTGCTGCTGGGATCCACGAACCTGACCGGCAACTCGATGGACAATAACAACGAGACCAACCTCCTCCTGGACGATCCGGTCCTGGCCGGGGCGTTCCAGCGCTACATTGCCGCGCTGCGGGCAGACAGCTTCGCGGAGCCGGACGTGCCGTCCGTCGAATCGGGCGGCGTCAAGACCATCGTGAACCGCCAGTATTTTCCCGAAGTGCTGTCGCTGTTCGACTCCGCCACCCGGACCGTCCGCGTCATCATGTACGGCATCAAGTACGAGCCGAAATACAAGGACAGCAAGGTGAACCGGTTGGTCGAATCGCTGTCCACGGCGCATCGGCGGGGCGTGGACGTGGCGGTCATCATGGATCTAAGCGACTACAACGACACGCTGAACAAGGTGAACGACGCCGCCCGGCAATACCTGGCCGCGTCGGGCGTGGCGGTACACGATGACGCCGAGAACATCACGACGCATGCCAAGGTAATTGTCGCGGACGACCGCGTGGTCATCGGCTCCGTCAATTGGGGATATGACGCCCTGGAGCGCCGCAACGAAACCTGCGTGGTCGTTCGGGATCCGGCGCTGGCCGCGTATTTCGCCGCCTATTTCGATCAAATCAAGGGGCCGTCCGTCGACGTGGCGCCCCGGGAAAACTGAACGCGAGTTGGAGAAAGAAAAAGCCGTCCCCGCGCGGGGACGGCCTTTTCAGAATTTGACGTTATCTTACGGCTGGGGCTGCGGTTCGGCCGGGGCCGGAACGGGAGGGGTTTCCGTCGCGGCCGGCATGACGTCGGCCTTGATTTCCTCGACGGCTTGTCCCGCGGCCGCCGCGGCGTCCTGGGCCGTGTCCTTGGCGGTCTCGACGGCGGCGGAGGCGGCTTCCATGGCCTCGCCGGCGGCTTCCTTGACGCTGGCCTCGGCCTGGGCGGCTACGTCGGCCGCGGTCTCCGTGACCTCCTCGGCCTTCTGCTCCACTTCCTCGATCATCGGCGCGGGGGCCGGAGCCGGGGCGGGTTCCGCGACGGCAGGGGCCTGTTCGGAAGCGGGCGCCGCAGCCGGGGCGGCCGGTTCCTGCTCACTCTTGCTGCAGCCGGCCACGAGAGCCAGCCCGGCGGCCAATACGACCAGACAACGAACGATGCTCATCATCAATCTCCTTTGTAAGGCTCCTTCTCTTGCAGGAACCTGAAGCCCCTAGAATCCGCTAATACCCGGGGATTGCAAGGGAAAACGACATCCTTGTTCGGAAAAGACACGCGCATGGAATGGCTCCGGCGACAGGGCTCGAACCTGTAACCTAGTGATTAACAGTCACCCGCTCTACCATTGAGCTACGCCGGAACCGAATGCTGCAACACACTAGGGAAAGACGGGCGGAAGTCAAGCCTTCCCGCCCGGTTTTTACTCTTCCGGCGCGAGGAGCGCGCGCACCCGGTAGTACGCGGGACTCTGCCCCTGGAAGACCGCATCCGTGTGGACCGTGACGGGGGCGATGCCGGGCACGTTGCCGGCCACGCGGTCGAACGGGAGCGCCAGGTTGGTGCCCCGGTAGACGTGATAGTAGCGGCCCGTGGAGCCGGGCCAGCGGATCGTGTACGCGCCGGAGGGGGCGGCGCCGCCGGGATGCGCCATGAGCACCGAATTGGAATCGCCGGGGTCGGTGTCGGCCACGAATTCCGACCAGGCCGCGTGGCCGTCGGTGTCCGTGTCGCCCAACTCGGCCTCGTTGAAACTCGTCTCCTCGTTCGTCAAACCGTGCGTCGCCAGCCACCACCAAGGCGTCGCGTGCGCATCGGCCTGCCGCTCCGCGAACGTGGAGTGGAAGGTCCCCGTGGCGAAGACCTGGCTCCATTCGGCGGTGTACACGGTCAGGCCGGGCGGCAGGGTCAAGGCGGCGCCGTTGGTCAGGATGGTGGCGATCACGTAGTAAGGGCCCGCCTGCACGACGAAGTTGGCGCCCGCGCCCGCCGCGACCATGACCAGTCCCGAGGGCGATACGGTCCCGTGTTCACCGGCCGTGGCCAGGATGCCGTAACCGGAGGCCAGCGCCGCCTCGAACGTCTCCGACCAGACGCTGAAGCTTTCCGCGTTGGTGGCCCGCACGCGGAAGTAGTACGTCACGCCCGTGGCGAGCCCCGTGACGGTCAGGCTCGTGACGCCGGGGGTGGGCCGCTCCTCGTACCCGGGGACGAAGTCACTGGGCGTGACATCCATTTTGTGCTGGCCGATGTTCGTCCAGGAGTTGACCGGGAGCACGGCCCATTCGTTGGTGCAGGTGCTCCAGTCCGTGTTGCCGGCGGTGATCGAGGCGAGGCGTATCAGCCCATGATTGGCCGTGGCATCGGCCACGCCCGCGACGCCCCAACCGGTCCCGGGATCGCCGCCGGTGGTGCCGACGGCGTCGATGAGACTGGTCACCACGCCGATGACCTTGGCCAGGCCGATCGCGTCGTCGCCCGAGAAGTTCATGGGCGCCGCGTTGGCCGCGAACTGGTCGGCGGCGGCCCGCAGTACGGCGCTCGTGCAGTTGTCGTTCACCACCACGTGGGCGGCTCCCTCGGCCAGCGTGTTGCTCAAGACCAGGGAGGACTCGAACCAACTGCCGCCCGCGCTGATGCCCCAAAGGCGGTACGCCGTCAGGTCCACTTCAGCTCCGGTGCCGTTCCAGATCTCGATGTACCGCTCGCTGCCCGTACCCTCGCCGTATTCGGAGATGAACAGGTCGCTGGCCCGGCTCTCCGGCTGGAAGGCCCCGTTCGTGGCCACGTCCACGATGTAGCCGTCCGCCCCGGCGACACCGATCCATTCCAGCACGCAGGAGGTGCCGTCCACCGGGACGACGTGTTGAATCACGGGCGAGTCCAGCGTCGGCACCATTTCCAGCATCATGTCGTCCAGTTGCAGCGAGCCGTCGTAGCTGATGTCGCGGGCCAGGATCACCGCGCGCACCCAATCCGCGTTGGTCGGCGCGAGGGCGCTCACGGAGCGTTCTTCCCAGGCCTGCCCGACTCCGGCCAGCGTACCGGTCGCGGCGGACAACAGGACCCCGTTTTCGATAAATTCGAGTTTGATCACCTGCTCGCCCGCGCCCCACGGACCGTAGGGGTTGCCGTCGTCCGCCCAGAACCAGCCGGACAGCCGGTATTCTTCCCCGGGGCTGGCGACGACCTCCTGCCAGAACCCGCCTTCCGTGCCGGCTCCGGAGTACTGTCCTTGAATGGCGCCTTCCCATGTGCCGCCGTGGCTTCGCCAATCCACCCGGGCGGCCGTGCCCCACATCTCGCCGTGCGTGTCGGGATCGCCCTGGTCCCAGTAGAGCGCCCGGACCGAGGAGGTGCCGGCCTGCTCGAAGCCGGGATTGTTGAGCAGGTTTTCGCCCGCGTCCGCCGAGAAGGTCGCCGTAACGGCGCGGGCCTGGCCGAGGGTCAGGGCGAGGGGATTGTCCAACTCGTGGCCTGCCGGCACGTCACCGGTCCAGCCGGCGAAGGAGTAGGCCGTCACCGGCGTCGCGGTCACGACGACGCCCGCGCCAAGGGGATACCAGCCGGAGGCATCCCCGCCGACCGAGCCGTTCGGGCCGGCGGCGGGCGAGAAGTACACGTTTGTGGTCCATTGCCAGGCGATCGAGGAATCGTTCGTCAGCAGGAACGACGGGGTTGTGTTGGTGGTTCCCGATGCGGGCACGCTTTCCGTGCCGGCCCAGCCGATGCACAGGTACTGGGTGGTGGCCTGTTCCGCCGTGCCGGTGACGGAAGCGGTCAGCCGGATGCCGTAGTCGAAAGACTGGAGCCCGGCCGGCGGATCGGGTTGACCGTGCGTGGAGATCACGGAAAGCGTGCGCGTGCCGAAGTCGGCGTCGTCGTCCAGGATCGTCAGCACCGCGCCGGTCGGCGCCGCCAGCGTCGCGCCCGACGGGTTGAAGAGCGACACCTCGACGGTCTCGCCGGATTCGAACTGGAGATCGTGGAACAGCTCGACGGCCGCCGAGCCGGTGACCACGCCGTCGGCCAGCACGACGGTTCCCGTGACCGCCGCGTAGTCGAGGCCAGCGGAGGCCGATCCGCCGGTCGTCCGGTAACTCACACTTACCTCGCCGTTGCTGCCGCCGGACCGGACGATCGCCAGGCGCGCGGTCACGTCCGCCTCGGCGGAAGTATAGGCCAGGCTCGAGAAGGACAGGTAGCTGGGATTCAGGAGGTTGGTGGTCCAGCGCCAGGTGAGGACGGCGTTGTTGGTCACGGTCATCGTCATCACCGCGCCCGCGCCGGACGTCGGGGCGTGCTCGGCGAGGGTCCAGCCGGCGCATACGAACTGGGTCTCGCCGCTCGTGACGGGGCTGTTGACGCTGTTGGTGATCGTGCGGCCCTGGTCCACCAGGTGGGCGCCGATGGCGGGGGAAGGGCTGCCGTGCGGCGACTCGATCGTCAGCGTGCACACGTTGGTCGGGTCGAGGCGCAGGTCGTCGAATTGCAGCGCGCCGCTTCCGCTGACGCCGGAGGCGACCACGACCACGCGCACCCAGTCGGCGTTGGTGGGCGCCGTGGCCTGCACCGCGCGGTTGGTCCATGTCGGCCCGACGCCCGTGAACGTGTTCGTGTGGGCCACGAGCATCGTCTCGCCCATGGTCGCCCCGGAGAAGAACTCGATCTTCAAAGCCTGGAGCGAGGGGGCCCAGTCGGAATCCGCCCAGAGCCATGCGGAGAACCGGTAGGCGCGGCCCGGCACGGCGGGGGCCTCCTGCCAGAACCCGCCTTCGCTGCCCGCGCCGGCCCACGTGCCGCGGATGGCGCCCTGCCACGTATCCGAGTGGCTGCGCCAGCTCACGCGCAGGCCGGAGCCCCACGTTTCCCCGTGCTCGTCCGGCTCGCCGGTGGTCCAGTAGAGCGCGTTGTTCGTCGATGAGCCCTGCGCCTCGAACCCGCCATTGCGCAGCAGGTTATCGTCGCGCGCGAACGACGCCTCGGCGACCACGCTGGGCGTCCGTCCGGCCTTGAAGCCGCGAGCCTTGACCGTGGTCGAGACGGCGAGGAGGAGTGGCTCGGCGTACAACGCGTCCGTCTCGTCGGGCTCGCTGCCGTCGGTCGTGGTGTAGACCGAGGCGCCTTCCGTGGCGCACGAGATCGCGACCAGCACCGCGCCCGTGAACGTGCCGCCCGGCGGCGCGAAGGCCGGCGTGGCCACGGCGTTGTTGGAGGCCACGATGCTCTTCGCGGCGCCGGCGGCGACCTTGACCGCGACGAGCGGTCCGAACCGGTTCGTGCCGAGCGCCCAGCCCTCGCCGGCCGCCGCTTCGAGCGCCGCGACGCTGGCGTAGGGCGTGGCCGCCGCGCCGTTGATGGTGACCGCCGACGCGGTCGGGCAGTACAACCGGCAGAAGTACGTTTGGAGCGGCGGGACGTAGGAACCCGAAGCCGCGGAGATGTCCACCGCCATGCTCTCGCCGCGGTCCTGCACGGTGAACTCCTGGCGGAACAGGCGGCCGGTCTCGTACGCGTAGCTCGTGCCGTCGTCGTCGTAATAAGCGAAAGTGCTGGTCGCCGTATCGGGGAAGATGTCCACCGACACGTTTGTCAGGGGAAATTCCCCCGCGTAGTTCATTGCCGGCTGCGAGGGCAGGATGGCGCCCTGGCGGACGAAGAGGGGAATGTCCGTCCACGTCGTCGAGTTGAGCGAATAGGAGAGGGTTTGCCCGCCCGCGTAGCGCGTGCCGCGGAAGTAGTCGAACCATGTCCCGGCGGGCAGGTAGATGCTCTTCGCCGTCTGGCCCTCGGCGACGACGGGCGCCGCGAGCAGGGCGTCGCCGAACATCCATGCGTCCTTGTAGTTGGCGGCGTTCGCGTCGGTCGGGAAATCGTGGAACAGCGGCCGGACGAACCCCGCGCCGGTCTCCGTCACGCGCCCGGCGCAGCTGTAGATGTAGGGCAGCAGCTGGTAGCGCAGGCGGATCGCCTTCACGGCGGCCGTCTCGGCCGTCGAGCCGTAGATCCACGGCTGGCGCTGGGCGTACTGCTGGCCGTGCACGCGGAAGACCGGGACGAACGCTCCGAACTGGATCCAGCGCGCGTAATTCTCGGACGAGGGATCGCCGCCGTTGAACCCGCCGATGTCCATGCCCCACCAGGCCTGGCCGAGGTTCAGCGCCGAGAGCATGCGCTCGCGCTGCGCGGCCATGGCGGAGAAGCCCGTGTCGATGTCGCCCGACCACATGGCGTAGGCGTACCGCTGGGCGCCGAGGTAGAAGTTGCGATTGATCGACCACACCCGCTGGGTCGAGTAGCCGCGTTGGCCTTCGTAGAGCGAGCGCTGCATGTTCATGAATTCCCAGTTGTCGAAGAAGCCCCCGCCGCCGCCCTTCTGGTCCGCCTCGTCGTTCCACCAGCCGGTGATCCCGGTGCTGAACGCGTTCGTGATATGGTCCCAGTACCAGTCCCGGCAGGCGGACAGCGCGAAATTCAGGTCGTTGACCCAGCCGCCCGTGAAGTAGTCCTGGTACTCGCTGCTGCCGGGCCACCAGAACCCGTTCGCCGTCGCGTAGTTGCCCTGGACGGTGTCGACGAAAATGCGCGGCTTCATGATGCCGGAGAGGTGCATGCCCGCGGCCCGCATCTGCGAATGCAGGGCGCCGGACGGGCCGCCGGGGAACTTGGTCGTGTTCCAGCGCCACTCGCCGTAGTTGTCCTCGCTCCACGCCTTCCAGTCGAAGTCCACGATGTAGTGGTCGATCGGGATGGCCCGCGAGCGGTAGCCGTTGACGATGTTCGTCAGCTCGCCCTGCGTGATGTCCCACTCCGTGTTCGCGAACCCCATCGCGTACTTGGGGAACAGCGGCGCCTTGCCCGTGACCTCGGCCGCGGCGGCGAGGATGTCGGCCGGCGGCCCGACGGCGATGTAGAGGAGGATGTTGGTCTTGGAGCAGTACTCGAAGACCGTGTTCGTTCCGCCGATGGTGAACTGCCCGCCGTCGGAATCCACCAGCACGCCGAAGCCCTGCCGGGTCCAGGCCAGCGGCGCGCCGGCGTCGCCTTGGTAACCGGCCTCCACCCAGCCGCCGCTGTTGCGCAGCATGCCCGCGCTCGAGTCGTCCCAGGCGTTGTACCCGCCGATGCCGTAGAAATCGGAGCCGGGCCTGTGGTGAAACCGCACGCCGTCGGCGAACAATCCTTCCGCCGCCTGCTCCCGGATCAGCAGGTTCGTGCCGGTGGCGTCGTACACGGCGATCCGGAGCGGCGCGCGCGCGATCTCGACGTGCAGGTTCGTCGTGTCGATCAGGATCGGGTCGCCGTTGGTGTTGATCGTGGCCCCGGCGGCGGGCCAGTTGGTCGTGGCGATCATCAGGGTGTTCGCACTGGTTCTCCCGGAAGGGCGGTAGTCCACGAGCAGGAGGTTCGCGCGGCAGGCCTGGACCACGACCGTGTCCACGCCGGCTGAGATCAGCAACGTATCTCCGTTGCGCGCGATCCCCGTCACGTTGCCCACGGAGGCGAGCGCCGGCAGGGCAAGCACCCCAAAGGCCATGACGGCAAGAAGCGCTCTTACATTGCGCTGCGGCATGTAGACACTACCATAACCCTGCATTCCCGCTTAGTTAAACGCTTTATCGTTTTAAGCTCCCCGGGCCTCTGTCCAGCCCGGATGGAGAAGGGTAGTATGAGTCGGCATGAAGGGATGGCCTAGCACAAAGAACGGGGTCGCGATGGCGGTTGGACTGCTCTTGTCCGCGTGCGGCCGGAAAGAGGCCGTCATCCCCGAATCGATCGCTCCATCTTCGAAACCGGTCCCGGCGGGGGAAGCGAGTCCTGTCGAACCCGGGCATGCCGCCGCAGGTTCATCGATTCCGTCTGTGCCCGCGGTGTCCGAGATGGCCGGGCAGGTCAGCGAACTGCGCGTCGGGCCGAATGATCCCGTGCGGCGTGGCGACATCGTGGCCGTGCTGGCGCCGGCCAGGGATGAAGTTGAAGAATCGCGGCAGGCCCTGGCGTCGGCTGAAACAACCCTTGCCGCCGCGCGGACCGAGTACCTCAAGCAAGTGCAGCTCCGGGAGACCGGCCGTCCCGCATCGCCCGGCGACGAAGAGGCCGCGCGGGTCGCGATGGAAGAAGCCTCGGAAGACCGGAACGAAGCCTTGCGCCGCATTCAGCAGGTTCAGCGCGAGGACAACCGGCGCTGGATCCGGAGCCCGGCCGGCGGCCGGGTGACAGCCATCCTCGTGCAATCCAACCAGGCGGTATCCGCCGGGCAAGTTGTAATGATGATGGAACCCGGCGGGCCGCCGCCATAGCCGCCCCGCGTTCAGGGCCGGGCCGGCCCGTGCGCCTGCAGCCAGGCCTGCGCGCCGCGCGAGAGGCGGACGCCCAGTTCCCAGAGGTTCAGCATATCCGCGCCCAGCTGCGCCCCGAATTCCGCGAGGGTGGGGGCGGCGACGGCGACGATGCCGAGCCCGACGCCGAGGAGGTTGAGCAGGTAGATCAGCGCGTAGGAGAAGAGCCGGCCGTGAATGCGGATGTCCGGCTGGCGCTGCCGGAGCGTCGTGACCGTGAAGGTCAGGTGGAAGCTCCACGTCAGCCCGACGAATCCCAGCCAGAGCGGTTCGTAGGCCCGCAGGTCGTAGAACAGGGCCAGCAGGCCGTGCAGGGCGATCACCAGGATGGTGTAGAGCGGGAAGAAGTAGGGCGCGAGGGTGATCAGGAAGTTGGACTTGGAAAGGGTGACGCTGCCGCCCCGCGCGCCGACGCGGAAGCGCGACACACGCGCGCCCATGACCCAGCCCCACAGCGCGTGGGTCAGCTCGTGCGCGAAGACGTAGGCCGTGACCGGCCGGGGCAGGCAGAGGAACAGAACGAGCCACAGGAAGAAGCCCCCGGCCAGTCCCCACGCCAGGACGGGGGACGCCTGTCCCGCGGCGACGGCGGCCGGGACGAGGTTCCAGACCGTGCACGTGACGGCCGCGCAGAAGGGCAGGAGCAGGAGGCCGAGGAGCGTCCTCATGCGAGGTTCCCCGCGCGGGAAAAGCCCCGGAATTGCAGGTTGACTTCGCCGGGGCGGCGATTATGATGCCCCCACTTTTCCGGCCAGAACGACGCCGGAATCGCCGGGGCGGGTTCGTCGTATTCCGGTCCCCGGGCGTTCGACCGGTCAACGTGGAGAAGAGATTCAATGCCGACGCTGAAAAGTGCTGCCAAGAGAATGCGCCAGTCCGCCAGGACGCGCGTGAGCAACCTGCTGGTCTCGACCCAGATCCGGAACATGCGGCGCGCCCTGCTCGAAGCCCTCGACGCCCGCAAGGCGGACGAAAGCGCCAAGCTGTTCCGCGAGTATTGCGCCCTGCTGGATAAGTCCGCGAAGAAGGGCGTGATCAAGAAGAACACCGCGATCCGGCGCAAGGCCCGCGCTTCCGAGAAACTGCGCGCGCTGAAGGCCGGTTGATTTCCCATCAAGGCCAGGCCTCGACCAGGCTGGCCACGATCCGGCGCCCCAGGTCCTGCGCGGCCGCGGGCAAGCCGGCCTCCTTGGAAGTCGTCAAGTCCCCGGCCAGGATGAAGGTCGTCTCGCCGGTGATCCGCGGGGTATCCACGACCACCGCCCCGGACGCCCGCCGGGTCAGGCGGGCCGACGCCGCCAGTTCCAGCTTGTATTCCTCCGTGGCCGTGGCGCGGTCCGCCTGGTAGGCGATCGGGGAGAGCGTGTAGCTGGTCAGCGCCACCTTCAGCACGGCGTCCGCCGCCGCGGGATCGCGCACGATCCGCAGCGAGCCGTCCCGCTGGATCTCGCCGACGGCGGCGCGCGTGACCTCGACCTCGATCAGCGGCTCGTCGGTCTGGTTGATGAAGGGCTCCACGTACACGGTCTTGATGTCCGCCGGGAGCATGGAGCCGAGCTTGTAGCCCACGCAACCGGGAAGGACGAGGGCCAGCGCCGCCAGCCCGAGCGCCGCGACGTTCCGCCGTTCAGCTGTTCTTGTCATGGGAGGCCTCCACCTTCTTTTCCAGCGCCTCGACGCGCGTCCGGGCCGTTTCGACCTGGTCCGAGGACGGGAACTGCTTCAGGAAGGCGCGGTAGGCCAGCAGGGCGGCCTCGGGGCGCTTGGCGATGCGGTCGTAGAAGTCGGCGCGGCGGAACGCCAGCATCGCGCGGCGGTCGTAGAGCTCGGCCCGGTAGACCTCGGCCTCCAGCGCGTACTCGCTCTTCGGGTAGCGGGTGACGAACACGGAGGCGGCCGCCCAGGCGTTCTCCATGAGCTGCTCGTCGTTCGCGTTCTCCAGCGCCAGCCGGTAGTAACATTTCGCCGCGTGGAAGCCGGCCTCCTCGGCCATGGCCGTGCCGGGGTAGCGGTTGAGCGTGGTCAGGTAGGAGGCGATGGCTTCCTCGTAGATCCTGCCCAGCTCGTGGGCGCGGCCGATCAGCAGCTGCGCGCGCGCGGCCTTCTCGGAGCCCGGCGCGTTGGCGATGATTTTTTCGAAGAGGGGGATGGCCCGCTCCGGCGCCGCGAACCCGGGGAAGAACAGGAGGCGGCCCTTCTTCGTGGTCATCAGCTTCTCGGCGATCTCGAACTGGCGGTCGAGCACCTCGTCGAAGGGGAACTGGCCGTTGAAGCGGTCGAACAGCCGCTGGTACTCGTCGAAGGCGTGCAGCAGCTTGCCGCGTCCGTCCATCCAGCGGGCATAGCGGAGCTGCGCCGGCCCGGCCTCCGGCGCCTGCGGCCAGCGGACCACGAGCCGGTAGTACTGCTTGGCCGCCTTGCTGGCGCGGCCGGCCTGCTCGAGTCCGTCGGCGTAGGCCCACTGCTCGGCCGCGGTCGGCTTGGCGGTCTTCCCGAAGAACCACCAGCCCTTTTTCCCGACGGTCTCGTGGTAGGGCTTTTCGGCATTCGCCGCCAGCGCCAGGGCCGCAATCGCGCAGGCCAGCGTGAGCCGCGCGCATTTGAGGAATCGAGATTGCATGGGCCCCGACATTAGAAGCGGCGGGGGGGGAGGTCAAGCCGGGAAAGAGCGCGCGACGGCTTGTGCTTGAACCGGCGGCCGGGCTCAACTAGATTGCGCGGCGAAACGCTTAACGAAGGAATCCGGCATGAAAACAGTCTTGATCCCGACCAAGCTCGACCGAGTCGCGCGCGAACGGCTGGAGGCCCACGGCCACTATGCCGTCATCCAGGAGGAAAAGGCCGACCTGTTGAAGCTGGCGGCGCAGCATCCCGACGCCCACGCCCTGATCGTCCGCAGCGAGAAGGTGACGGCCGAGATCCTGGACGCCCTGCCTTCGCTCAAGGCCGTCGTCCGCGCCGGGTCGGGCTACAACACGATCGACACCAGGCACGCCCGCAAGCGCGGGGTGGACGTCATGACCACGCCCGGGGCCAACTCCAACGCCGTCGCCGAGGAGGTCATCGCGCTGATCCTCGCGGACGCCCGGCACCTGGTCGCCGCCGACGCCTCCTGCCGCGCCGGGGAGTGGGAGAAGACGAAGTTCATGGGCCGCGAGCTGACCGGCAAGACGGTCGGCATCGTCGGCCTGGGCGCCATCGGCCGGCTGCTGGCCCGGCGGCTATCGGGCTTCGAGGTCAAGCTGCTCGGCTTCGACCCCGTCGTCTCCGAGGAGCGGGCGCGCCAGATCGGCGTGGAACTGGTGGACCTCCCGGCCCTGTTCGAGCGGAGCGATTACGTCACGCTGCACATCCCCGAGAACAGCGAGACCAAGGGCCTCGTCAACGCGGCCCTGCTCGGGAAGATGAAGAAGGGGGCCACGCTCATCAACTGCGCGCGCGCCGGCGTGATCAACGAGAACGACCTGCGCCAGGCGAAGGCCGAGAAGGGCCTGCGCTTCCTCAACGACGTCTATCCCAAGGACGAGCCCGGCCCGAAGAGCGTCGCGGACATCGCGGACATCATGGCGCCGCACCTCGGCGCCAGCACCGTCGAGGCCAACCGCAACGCCGCCCGGCAGGCCGCGGAGGAACTGATCGAGTTCGACGAGAAGGGGATCACCAGCTACGTCGTCAACCGCGACATCCCGGAGGGCCTGGACCGGGCCTACGGCGACCTCGCCTTCACCCTGGCGAAGCTCGGCCGGCTGGTGGTCGGCCGCGAGGCCAAGCTCAAGCAGGTGGAAACCAGTTTCTACGGGCAGCTCAAGCCCTTCGCCAAGTGGCTGCTCGTGCCGATCACGGCGGCGTTGAGCGACGAGTTCGATCGCTCGTCCGACGCCAAGGCGGCCCGGCAGTACCTCAAGGATTCCGGCGTGGACTACCGCGACCGGCAGACCGACGAGAACAAGGGCTACGGCAATTCCATCACGGTGGATCTCATGGGCGGGGTGGAGGCGGACGCCCTGCGCTACACCAGCATACGGGGCACGGTGACGGAAGGCCTGCTGATGATTTCGCGCATCAACGACTTCCACAAGCTCTACTTCGAGCCCCGGGGGCACTGCCTGTTCTTTATCTACAAGGATCGCCCGGGCATCCTCGGCCGGATCGGGGCGGCCCTGGCGCAGGCCGGCATCAACATCGACGACGTGCGCAACCCGCACGACACGAAGCAGGACAAATCCATCGCGATCCTGAAGGTCAACTGTGCCGTGCCCGGCGAAGTGGTGCGCTCCATCGCCGAAAGCATCGAAGCCTTCAGTTCCTTCCACATCGAGTTCTGACCGGCGCCCGCTCATGCCCTCGGCCGCCTGTTGGTCCGGAGCTCCGCCTTGCGCCGCGAAAAAACTTGACCCCGCCAGGGCATTTTTGCCAAGTTGCGATTGTCAGTACGGCTGCGCTATCTTGCGCTCGGTGCAACTTGTGTTTGGACAGGATATTAGACGTCGTGATTTTCGCGCGGATGGCTGCCGTCGGAATAGCCGGTAAACATGGTTATTAACATTTTACTAACAGCAGGGTATAGGCAAGGGGCAATGCGGGGAAAAAACGATGGATGATCGCAAGGCGAAAGGAGCCGGACGCATGCGCAAGATCATGGCCTTCCTGATGGCGGCCGCCGTCCTGATGATGGCGTCCCATGCGTCGGCCGGCACCATTTCGCTTTCCAACGGGAAGACCATGTCGAGGCTGGCCGGCAGAGCGGGGACGACGGCCTATTTCAAGTTCACGGTGCCGGCGGGCGCGAACCGGCTCCAGGTCAAGACCTGGGGCGGCTACGGCAATTGCGACATCTACCTCCGACAGGGCTCGCTGCCGACCTTCAGCCGCTATCACTTTGCTTCCACCGGTTCGAAGAACACCGAGACCATCACGGTCAACCCGGCTTCCGCCGGCGACTGGTACCTGCTTGTTCATGCCCGCGCGAACTGCTCCGGCGTCTCCCTGGTCGCTTCGTACTGGACCGAGGGCGTGCTGACCGTCTCCGCGCCGGCGATTCAACCCGCCGGGGGCGTGTTCACTAGCTCGGTAAACGTGGCCCTGTCCTGCGCGACAACCGGGGCGGCCATCCTCTATACCCTGGACGGCTCCGAACCCTCGCCGACCTCCACGGTGTACGCCGGCGTCTTCACGTTGAAATCCAGCGCCACGGTGAAGGCCCGGGCCTATAAGACGGGCATGACGGCCAGTTCGACGGCCGCGGCGACCTTCACCGTCGTCAGCCCGCCGAGCGGCCCGGCCCTCACGACGCTGGGCAACGGCCAGATCGTATCCGCGCTGTACGGATCCACGGGTTCGCAACTCTACTACAAGCTCGCGGTGCCGGCCAACAGCACCCAGCTGGTGATCGGGACCTGGGGCGGGAGCGGGGACGGGGACCTCTACGTGCGGCGGGGCGCCCAGCCCGCGCTGACGGCGTACGACTACCAGCCGTATGCCGCCGGCAACAACGAGTACGTCGTGCTCTCCCAGCCCGCCTCCGGCGACTGGTACATCCTTCTCCATGGCCGGAGCAGTTTTTCGGGCATGAACCTGCAGGCGTTCTACCGGACGGCGGGCTCGGCGACCGTGGCCGCCACCCCGGTGATCACGCCGGCGGGCGGCGCGTTCTCGGGTTCGGTGACCTTTTCCCTCTCGTGCGCCACGGCCGGCGCGACCATCCGGTACACGCTGGATGGCACGGAGCCCACCGCGTCCTCGGCGGCGTACGCGGGGCCGTACGCGCTGAAGGGCAGCGCGACGGTGAAGGCCAAGGCCTTCAAGAGCGGCCTGGTGAACAGCGCGACGGCGGTCGCCGTCTTCACGGTGAATCCGTCGGCCCTCACAACGCTGGGCAACGGCCAGATCGTTTCCGCGCTGTACGGATCCACGGGTTCGCAACTCTACTACAAGCTCGCGGTGCCGGCCAACAGCACCCAGCTGGTGATCGGGACCTGGGGCGGGAGCGGGGACGGGGACCTCTACGTGCGGCGGGGCGCCCAGCCCACGCTGAAGGCGTACGACTACCGGCCGTATGCCGCCGGCAACAACGAGCACGTCGTGCTCTCCCAGCCCGCCTCCGGCGACTGGTACATCCTTCTCTATGGCCGGAGCAGTTTTTCGGGCATGAACCTGCAGGCGTTCTACCGGACGGCGGGCTCGGCGACCGTGGCCGCCACCCCGGTGATCACGCCGGCGGGCGGCGCGTTCTCGGGGTCGGTGACCTTTTCCCTCTCGTGCGCCACGGCCGGCGCGACCATCCGGTACACGCTGGACGGCACGGAGCCCACCGCGGCCTCGGCGGCGTACACGGGGCCGTACGCGCTGAAGGGCAGCGCCACGGTGAAGGCCAAGGCCTTCAAGAGCGGCCTGGTGAACAGCGCGACGGCGGTCGCCGTCTTCACCCTGAACCCCGCGAGCGTCAGCGGGGTGGACCTCGACCGCTTTTCCTGGAAGCCCACCAGCGCCAACGGCACGACGGGCAACCTCACGCTGCCGCTGCGCTGGGAAACCAGGCGCATCGGCATGAGCGCCGACTACACCTCGGATTACCTCGGCCGGCTCAACCCGAACTCCAGCGGCAACTACGTGGTGACCATCCCGGCCCGCACGAAGCTGATCATCCAGATGCACAGCACCATCTGCCCCGATCCGTCCCTGCCCTCGCACGGGATGGTCCTGGAGTTCAGTTTCGATCCCCGCTACGCGCAGACCCTGCGCACCACCCAGGTGACGCACTACAATTACGGGAGCATCTATTCCACGCTGCGCAACTGGACCTGGCAGCTTCGCAGCAGCTCCGGCGGCTGGAACAAGTACCGCCTGGTCCAGTAGGGCGGGGGCCGGACGTGTCCGGGCGGAATGATCTTCGCGGCGCGCTGGGGCTGGGCCTGGTCGTCGCCGCGCTGTGCGGCTCGGCATTTCCGGAATCCCATGGCCGGGCGGCCGCCCGCCCCCGCGTGATCGTCCAATCCTCGGGCGTGTCCGTCCACGCAAAGGCCGTCCCGCTGAACGAACTCCTCTCGGATCTGTGCCGCCAGGCCGGCATGAAGTGGCGCGGCGAGTCCGTGACGATGCCGGTGGACGCGGACTTCGACGACCTGCCGCTGGACATCGCCCTTCTCCGGCTGCTGGGCGGCGTCAACTACTCGCTCACGTGGGCCCCCCTGCCGGAAGATCCGGGCGCCGCATCCGGGCGCCGCTATCGCCCGGTCGAGGTCTGGACCGGACACCGGGACGCCGGCGAGCGGGCCCCGGAAGACGCCGGGCCGGAGGAATCCTGGCCCTCCCTGGAGTCCTGTCTCGCCGATCTGGCCCGGCCGGGGTCCACGCGCCGGTTCGCCCGGGCGGCGCGGGCGCTGGCCGCCACGGGCACGCCCGAGGCCGTGCGGCCGCTGTTCGAGACCCTGCGCACCATGCCGGCCGGCGAGCAGCGGAATGAACTGGTCCACATCGCGGGGAGCGTCACGAATCCCGCGGCCGCCGCGGCGCTCGCGGAAATATGGCTGACCGCCGATGCGGATCAGCCCGCGGAAAGAGCGGCCTCGGAATCCCTGGCGAGGGTCATCGATGCGGATGGGCTGCGGCAACTGCGGGCGGCCTGCGAGCGGCGCTCGGCTTCGGTCGCGGATTCGCGCTTCGTGGACTTCGTCCGGCGCATCTGTTCGCCGGCGGCGGAAAGCGCCGTCGCGGACTGGACCGGCGCCGAGGGGCGGGCGCCCGGGACGGACCTGGAAAAAGCGGCGTGGTCGGCGATGTCGCGGATCGGCACCGGCTCGGCCGCGGACCGGCTCATCGAGCGCGCCGATACCGTGCCGATGGAGGAGGCGGACTTCCTGTATGAAAGCGTGGAAGGCATGGCCCCCACGCCCCAGGCGCTGGCCTCCCTCCGGTACGCCGCGGAAGGCAACAAGCTGGCTACTCGCGAGGACACCCGCCTCGCGGCCCTGGAGGCCCTGTCCCGTTTCCCCGACGGCGAATCACTAGCCTTGCTGCAACGCCTGGCCGAAGATCCGTCGCCATCGATCCGAAGGGCCGCAGGAGGCATTCTACGGGCGTGGGGCGCTCCGCCCCCGGTATTCGCCCCGGTCGAACCATGACCGAACGGCCGCGTCGAAGCCGATGCCGTGCATGAAGTTGTAAACGGCCTTGCGCAGCCCGGGGCCGAACCGGTCGTGATCGAAGCCCTTCGGTTCCGTATAGGACAGCTCATTCCTTGCGAAGCCGCCGCGACGCGCGGGGACCAGGCGGATGCCGTACGCGGCCGGGTCCTGCGCGACCGGGCTGTGCGCGGTCAGGGCGAAACGATGCCAGTAGGCGGAGTGCAGGCAGCCCGCCTTGAACAGCCTCCGCACGGTGTCGAGGGCTTCCAGGATTTCCCGCGCGGTCTGCGTGGGAAAGCCGTACATCAGGTACGCATGGACCATGATCCCGGCTTCCGAAAACGCCTTCATCACGCGCCGCGCCTGCGCCACCGTGATGCCCTTGTTCATGAGCCGCAGCAGTCGGTCCGTCGCGGCTTCCAGCCCGCCGCTGACCGCGATGCACCCCGACCGCGCGAGCAGGCGCGCCAGGCCGGGTGTGAAGTTCTTTTCGAACCGGATGTTGCACCACCAGCGGATCCGGATGCGCCGCCGGACCAGCTCCTCCGCCAGCGCGCGCAGGAGCGCCGGCGGGGCCGCTTCGTCGGTGAAATGGAAATCGCGGCTTCCGGTTTGCCGGCGGACCTGCTCGATGCGGTTCGCGAGGCGGAACGCCGGGGCGGGATCGAACCGGTGGATGTAATCGAGCGTCGTGTCGCAGAAAGCGCAGCGCCGCCAGTAGCAGCCGTGCGCGAGCATCAGCTTGTTCCAGCGCCCGTCGGACCAGAGCCGGTGCATGGGGTTGAGCGTCTCGGCCATGGAGAGGTAGCGGTCCAGCTTCAGGCCCCCGTAATCCGGCGCCGGCTTGTCGCGGTGCGGGACGTCCGGCTCGCTGTCGTCGTGGCGCACGACCCGTCCGCCCGCCCGCGCGAGGGTCCGGATGAGGCGTCCGGAGGGCCGGCGCCCTTCCAAATGCTCCGCCAGCGCGAGCAGCGGCGCCTCGCCGTCGTCCAGGACCATGTAGTCCGCGTAGTCGAATACCCGCGGATCGGACAGGTCGCGCAGTTCGGTGCTGACGTAGCCTCCGCCGAGCACGACGCGCGGCCGCGGGCGCATCCGCCGGGCCGCCCGCGCGATCCGGAACGCGCCGTACACCGCGCCGGGGAAGGGGACGGTGATCCCGACCAGGTCCGGCCGGCGCCGCCGGATCAGCTCCCGGGCGATTTGGTCGATCAGCCGGTCCACCCGGGTGGGCGGGCCTTCGAGGGCTTTCCGTATGGGCGCGAAGGACGGCGCGCGCACGGCCAGTCTCTCCGCGTAGCGCGCCAAACCGAACCGCGGATCGACGCCGTCGCGGATCGCGTCGGCCAGGTCGTCCACGTACAGGCTGGCCAGGTGCCGCGCCCGCTCCGGCAGGGGAAAGCGGTCCAGCTCAAACGGATCGGCCTGCGCGAACCGGGGGCCCTCCGGCAGGAATCGCCGGGAGGCGATGCGCCGCGCCAGGCCCGGGCGGCGCCCCTGCAGAAAGGCGGCCGCCGCGCCCACCGTCGCGGCGTACTCGCGGGCATGGGCGAGGAAGTGCCGGGTGGAAGGGCGATTCCCGCGCCGCATGACCCGGGCGACGTCCAGGACGCCCCGGCGCGAGAACAGCCGAAGGATCAGTTCGAGCGAAAGGTCCGCCTGCGCGACGTGAAGGCCCCTGGATTTCAGGAACGCCGCCAGCGCCGGCGCGGCCGGGTAGGGCGTGTTGAACTGCAGCAGGGGCGGCGTGATCAGCAAGATCCGCATGGAGGCGAAGTCTAGAGAAACGGCGAGGCAAAGCCAACCCGCGAAGCGCGGCGCTCGTTCGCTACAGCAGGTTCTTGAGGCGTCCCCGCAGCAGGCGATGGGCGAGCGAAAGCAGCGTCACGCTGACCATCAGGGAAAGGCCCAGGGCCAGGCTGGCCCCCGTTATGGCGACGCCCAGCGCCGTTCCGGAGGCCGGGGGATGCTCCGTGTCGGTGACCACCATCAGGAACAGGGAACTGCCGATGGCCAGCGCGTAAACGGCGGCGCAGCCCTCGGGCGAGGTGTGCGGCACCAGCGCCCACAACCCTCCGCACAGCAGCCCGGCGGCATGCCCGCCGATCACCCGTCGGGGCCCGGCCGTCGGGCTCTCGGGCAACGCGAACAGGATGTACACGCTGGATCCGATGGAGGCGACGACCACGGCGTTGGTCCTGTGCAGGACGAGGAGGACGAGAAAGACGACGGCCGTGGCGGCCAGGCTCTGGGCCATATAGTACGGCCACGCCGTTCGAAACTTGATGTCCCAGCCTATGACCATGGCATCCCGCGCAGTGGCCCGGCAGTGTAGCTCCCGCGGGCCGTATTGTCAGCCGCCGTGTGCGTGTTTCCGGCCTCGGCCCTTCACGCGGGCCGCAACCCGCCGAGGCGGTAATCCGGGCCGACGAGACAGAGTCGGCGGAGATCGGCGTCGCGGTTTGCGTGCGCCGCGACGACCTTGCCGGCGATGAGAGGGCAGTCGCCGGGCTGGTAGATCTCCACCAGCTCGCACTCGAAATTGGCGACGGCGTCGCGGACCAGGGGGGCGCGGACGACCGAGGCGTCCTGCATGGCCAGCCCGGTCTCCTTGAACTTATCCGTCGCGTGCCCGTGGTTCGTGCCGGCGTAGAGCGTTTCCCGGCCCATGCCCTCGTGGGGGAAGGCGACCACGAACTGCCGGGTCCGGACGATGACCTCGTACGTGCGGGCCCCGGCGTCGATGCCCAGCAGGAACATCCACGGCTCGCTGGACGCGAAGCACACCCAGGCGGCCGCCATGACGTTGGCCCGGCCGTCGTGGTCGCGCGTGGTTACCAGCACCACGGGCTCGGGATACTTGCGCGCCAGCGCTTCCTCAATCGGGCAGGCGATCTGCGTCATCGTCGGTTCTCCCATGCGGCCGGCAAACGATGTTCCATAATTAATAATAGTCTTCAAGCCGCCCGGCACAAAGAAAAAGGAAGCCCATTTCCTCGGGCGAAACGAAATGCTTATACGATTCAGCTATACAGCCGTCCGCCTTCTCCGTACATTCTTTACCGTCCCGAAGGCCTGATTACTCGCTCTTTTGAGCAGGTGCGCCGGGCATCGGGATAGCATCGGAAAGTCGAACGCAACCCAACCCAGGAAGGAGCAACCCATGCATCGGAACTCCAGGCCGCGTCGGGAAAACCGGACGGAAGCGGCGTGTCGGCACGTGGGCGTCCTCCTGCTGCTGCTCATGGCGGGGTGCCTGCTCGCGCCGCCATCGGCCGGGGCGAAGACCCTCAAAGTGAAGATAGACGGCACGGGCGACTATCTGACCATCCGGGACGCTGTCGAGGCGGCGAAGGACGGGGACACGGTTGAAATCCATCCGGGCTTCTACTATGGCCCCGAGAACCTCAATTCCAAGATCAGCGGCAAGAAACTGTTCATCAAGGGCATCGTGTCCGGCGACCTGATCGCGATTCCGGAACAGTTCACGAGAGCCTTTCCCCAGTTGGCCGATTCCCGCCGGCTTCACCAGTGGAAAAAACCGGTGATCTGCGGCCAGTTGGCCAAGGATCCGGCAGGCGAGGCGCTTATCTTCGGCATTTTCGGAACCTACAGGGCGTTCTGGATCGAAAACGCCGAAGTCGAGCTGGAAGACCTCATCATCTACAGGACCTCCCTATTGGCCGCCGACCCGAGCGCGGACAACGAGGGGGGCGCCATCCTCGTCGAAAAGGGCAGCGAGGTGGAAATCCGCGATTTCGAAATCCGGGAAACGATCGCGGCGACGCCGGCGGGCGTCGGCGGCGGCATTGCCCTGCTCTCCAGCAGCCGGCTGCTGATGGAGAACTCCGTGGTGAACGCGTGCGGCTCGACGCTGAAGGGCGGCGGGGTGGCGCTGCTGGGAGGTTCCCAGGCGACCCTCGTTCAGAGCGCGATCGACGGCGGCGCCGGCAAGGGCGGCGGCGTTTTCGTGTCGGATGGCTCGTTGTATCTTTCCCAATGCCAGGTACATGGCCAGGCCGAGGCGAAGGGGCAGTCCCCGGACCAGTGCGCCGGCGGGGGGCTCCTCATGGAGAACAGCGGCGGGGTCATCATCAACTCGACGTTCAGCGGTTGCGGCGCGCGGGGTTATGGCGCCGGCGTCGCGCTGAAGCACAGTTCCCCCTTCGTGACGGATTGCGTTTTTTATCGGAACGAGGCTTGGGGCGGCGGCGGCGCGTTGGCGATGTGGGACGACAGCCGGCCCGCGTTGCACAAGGCGATCGTCGTCGAGAACACATGCGGAAAATATGACCGCATCGGCCACATGCCGCTCACGGCGCCGATACCCAACCTGAACGGGGGGGGCGTGCTGGCCCTGGCGAGTTTCCCGAAGATATCGACGTCCTTCTTCGGCCAGAACGGGGCCACCGGGCAGGGCGGCGGCGTGATGCTGACCGACAGCGCCGCGGTCCTGCAGGATTGCATTTTCATGGCGAACGGCGCGCTCATGGGCGGCGGCCTGGCGAGCATCGGCCGGCTGGCGCCCACCAACGAACTGCCCGGCATCCCGCCGCTGGACATCTACCGCTGCGCCTGGGTCTGGAACGGTGCGGCCGATCCGTCCGGCTTGGCCGAGGGCTGCGGCGGAGGGATGCTGGTCGTGGACGGCATCCCCCACGTGGATAACTCGTTCTTCGCCCAAAACTTTGCGGTGTGGGGCGGCGGCGCGGCGATCAAGGAACTGAACATCCCGCTGCCCGAGCGATTCCGCGGGCAGCGGTACAAGTACCCGGAGAAGTCCGAACTGCGCAATTGCACCTTCCGCGAGAACGTCGCCGCCCAGGGCGGCGGGGCCGTGCACTATACCATGAACATCGGCTGGCCCTATCAGAATTACTATTACCTCCACCACGGCATCGCCAACTCCATCTTCTGGGGCAACGACGACGCCTACAGCAACCAGATCTACACCGCCGGCGCGACCGTGTACGTGGATTCGTCGAACGTTCAGAATGGCCCGGCGGGCGTGCATGCCTGGACGGGAGGCAAGGCGGTCTGGGGCGCCGGCAACATGGCGGCCGACCCGCTGTTCGGCAACGGCGTCGTGCTCTCCAGCGCCTCCCCCTGCCGCAACGCGGGCGACTCCAGTCTCGTGTGGCCCGGAGAGACGGACATCCAGGGCAAGGCCCGGATCTCCGGTCCGGCGGTGGACATCGGCGCGTACGAACTGCCGCCGTCCCTTTCCGAGTACGCACGCTGGCTGCTGGAGCATCCCTCGGTATTCGAGGAAATGCAGCCTTCCTTGCCGTCATCGGTCTTGTACGGCGAATTCCTGCGCTGATGCTTGGCCGGATGGCGGAAGCGGGGCCGCTTCCCGCTTCCGCCCCGCGAACAGGCCGGCCGCCAGCCGGACCGCGCCGCACAGGCCGGCGAGGATCGTCACGCGATACAGGAGTCCGACGATCAGCATGTGGCGGGGCACCTCGTCCGCATCGCCGTGGAAGCAGATAAAGGCCTGGGCATAGGCGGCCGTCGCGAGCGCCGGCAGGAGGAGCGAGCGAGGAGACAGCGGGCCGTCCCGCCAACGATCGAGCAGGGGGAGAAGCAGCATCAGGGCCAGCCACAGCGCGGGCGGGAGTTTCCCGAGCCACAGGTAGAACGGGAGCAGCCGCGCGGCGACCGGGCGCGGGGCCACGTCCCCGCCGTACCCCAGGCAATTCCCGATGCCGCTGTCGCCTTCCGCCAGCGCCCGCCAGGCGGCCCGGAACGCGGCGCCGTCGCGCAGCAGCCAGGCCCGGTAGGTCCGCATCCCTTCCGGCGTGAGCCAGGCCCTGAACTCCGGCGCCCGCGCCCAGAGCTCGCGGTAAGCGCGGCTTCGCAGGCGTCCGCTGTAGGACATCACCCGCTCGTCCAGCGGCATCCCGCGCGCGTGGAAAAACGCCCGCGCCTCCGGGTCGGGAAGGATGCGGCCCATGATCACGTTGCTTAATTCCATGCGCTCGAAGTCCGCCCCGCGCGTCGCGCTCATCCATAGCCCCGCGAGGAACAGGGCCAGCGAAGCCGCACCCATGGCCCGCCATGCCGTCCGGGCGCGGGCCAGGAAGGGAAGCGCCAGGAAGGGCGTGATGAAGAGATTGGAAAGGCGCGCGAACGACAGGAGCGCGGCGACAGCGACCCAGGCGGCGAACCCGCCCCAGGACCACTTCCGGAGCAACCGCAGGGTCAGGCCGATGGCCAGCATGACCAGCGAGTACGAGAAGGACTCGGACAGCAGCATGAGGTTCCATTGGGCCACCGGCAAGCTCATGGCGAGAAGCGTCAGCAGGAAAAGGCCCGCGCCCCGCCCCAGCATCCACCCGGCGAATGCCCACGAGAGCAGCGACAGCAGGCTCTGGACCTGGACGAGCGCGGCGCCCTGCCCGAAGAGGGCGACGAAGGCGCAGTAGGCCGGCGGCCGGATCGGGTCCCACTGGATGTAGGTCAGGGAGTCGGGAAAGAGCTTCGGGGGACGCCACGCGGGGGTGGCGAGGAGGAGTGCGGCGGCCACAACGAGGAGGGCGATGCCCGCCTCCACGAGCCTTTTCGGGCCCGGCCCGGATGGGGTGGCGTCGGTCATGCGTTCGCGGCGCGCCAGCTTGCGCGCTGGAGGGAGATGCAGGCCATGGGGCACACGTCGCGGCACGCCCCGCAGCGGATGCACTTCGAGGAATCGATGTAGAGCATCCGGTAATCCTCGGGCCCGGTGGACGGGATGAAGCCCGCGATGCGGTCCTGCTCGTCGTGGACCAGGCGGCTCACCTTGACGATGCAGTCGGGCAGCGGCTTTGCTTTCAGGCAGCGATCGCAGTAGATGCAGTAGTCGTTGTCGATCTCGAACTTGTAGTGGCACAGGTAACAGCGCTGCGCCTCGCGTTGAGCCGCCGCCCGGTCGAATCCCGTCTCGACTTCCGCCTCCGGCAACCGGGCCGGGAGCGGCAGGACGGGCATCTCCTGCCGCGGGATCTCGTCCATCGCCCGCGTGCGGCCGGTGCGGCGCGCGTGGACGATCTCCGCGACGTCGCGCAGGCGTGCGGCGCCCATGAGGAACAGGTCCAGCCGGCGGGCCGCCGCCTTGCCGTCGGCGATGGCGTGAATCAGGGAATCCGAGCCGGACGCAAAGTCGCCCGCCGTGAACAGCCGGGGCTCGGTCCGGCCCGCGAGCCAGGCTGTGTCGGGGGCCTGCCCGATCGCCAGGAGCACGGCGTCGCACGCGATGTCGAACTCGCTGCCGGGGACGGGGAGGGGATCCCGCCGCCCCCCGCCCGGGCCGTCCTGTATGCGCGTCCGGATGAACCGCGCGCTTTCGATACGGCCCCCGCTCCCGGAAAAGGACACCGGCGCCGCCTGCGTTTCGAACGAGATGCCTTCGTCCTTCATTTCGCGGATCTCGCCGGGCGTGATGTGCATTTCCTCTTCGGAGCGCCGGTAGAGGACGCGGACCGAGGAGGCGCCCAGCCGGCGGGCCGCGCGCGCGCAGTCCACCGCCGTGAACCCGCCGCCGATCACGACCACGCGGTCGCCCGGCTTCGATCGGCCCCCGGCATTCATCTCGCGCAGGAAAGCGAGCCCGTGCCGGAGGCCCCCCAACTCGGAACCGGGCAGGGGCAGGGTGTGGAGGCGTTGCGCGCCCGCGGCCACGATCACGGCGTCGAAGGACGAGAGCAGGGTATCGAGCGAGGGATCGGCGCCGACCGGCTGGCTGCACAGGATACGGACCCCGCACAGGCGGACCTGTTCAATCTCGCGCGCCACCGCCTCCCGGGGCAGGCGGAACCGGGGGATGCCCTGGACCAGCAGGCCGCCCGGCTCGCTCTCGCGCTCGTAGACGGTCACCCGGTGTCCCCACCGCGCCAACTCGCGGGCGGCCGACAGGCCGGCGGGCCCGCCGCCGACCACGGCCACGCTTTTCCCGCTGGGCCCGAAAACCGGGTCCAGCGTGACCGGCTCCCGGCGGTCCTGGAAGTCCGCGGCGGACCGCTTGGAGAAGCAGATGGCCACCGGGCTTCCCAATTCTTCCCAGCCGTGCCGGCAGGCGGGCTCGCAGGGGCGCGTGCAGACGCGGCCCAGCACCGCCGGGAACACGTTGTCCGCCAGGTTGATGCGGTAGGCCTCGTCAAAGCGGCCCTGCGCGATGGCGTCGAGGTACGCCGGGACGTCGGTTCGGGCCGGGCAGGCGGCCTGGCAGGGGATGCTCTTCGCCAGCCAGTCGAAATCCTTCGGGTGCGCGCCCGTTCCGGTCCGCACCGACAGGGCGTCCTGGCGCCAGCGTTCGACCCGGTCGGCGGGCGCGCTCATGGGCCCGGCTCCCGAATGGCCATTGCGCGCGAGCGTCTTTGACGTATACTGCGCATGAGAGGCAACCGGCTGGCCAGTATGAGTATGTACACCGAACTCGGCAAGCGTTTCATGCGGTATCGCGTTCCGTTCCTGCGCGAGAAACTGCTGCCCATGAAGCTGACCGTGGCCTCGACGTTCCTCTGCAACCACCGTTGCAAGATGTGCGACATCTGGCAGGTGTACCGCAAGGCCAAGGCGAAGCTGGACGAGGAACTCACCCGCGCGGATTTCCAGAACATCTTCGAGCAACTCCGGACCAGCCTGCTGTACCTGGACTGGACCGGCGGGGAGCCGTTCCTGCGCCAGGACATGCCCGACATCCTGGGCGACGCCGCGCGCATCTGCCCCAGGTTGTCGTCCGTCGTCATCACCACCAACGGGCTCCTGACCGACCGCATCGTCGAGAGCGTCGAGAAGGTCGCGCGGGCCATGCCGAGGCAGATCGTGGCCATCGGCGTCAGCCTGGACGGCACGCGGGACAACCACAACTTCATCCGCGGGCGCGACGACGCCTACGAAACGGCCGTCAGCACCCTGGCGGGCCTGCGCAAGCTGTCCGAAACGCGCCCCAACGTCGAGGCGAAGATCAGCTACACGATCTCCTACCGCAACGCCGGGAAGCTGGAGACCTTCGACCGGGATGTGCTGCGCCCGCTCGGGCTGAACATGGGCGACGTGGGGTTCGGGCTGGAGCATACCGGCGGGCTCTACCAGACGGCGTTCAGCCCGGACAAGGCCGTCGGCCGGGTGTCGGAGGAGGAGTTCCGCGCGCTGGCCCGGAACGACATCGAGTATGCCCTGGCGCGCCTGAAGGAGGACGACCTGCGCCTCCTGCAGCGGCTGAAGAGCATGTACCGCGTGTTCTTCCTCCGGGAGATCCCCGGGTTCCTGGACCAGCCGACGAAGCTGGTCATGCACTGCTCCGCCACGCGCAACTCGCTGTACATGGACCCGTACGGCTTCCTCTATCCGTGCATCGTGTGGAGCCGCAAGCTCGGGCATTTCAAGGACGGCATCGCCGCGCTGCTCCGCGGCGAACTCGTGCGGGACACCCGCCGCCTGATCGACCGGGGCCAGTGCCCGATCTGCTGGAACGCCTGCGAGGCCATCCCCAGCCTGCTGACCTCCTACCGGTTGGTCGGTTGCGTGGCGCGCGGTTTCGCGGACGCCCGGGCGATCCGCGGGCTGCTGAAGAGATAGCGCTGGACGCACGCAGCGCGCGGCGGACGATTTCGTGTTGCTCGGCGAGCGGAGGTACGCCGAGGCGGGGTGTTCAGAACGGACCTGTCCTTGTTGACCAAGACGCTTTCAATCATTGTTTGCAGGATATGCCGGAGGAGGGAGTTGAACCCTCACGCCCGTAAAGGCGCTGGATTTTGAGTCCAGTGCGTCTGCCATTCCGCCACTCCGGCTTTTGCGAGCAGCCCCGTTTATAGGGTGAAGGCGACCGTTTGGCAAGCGGCCGCCTCCATGCCCGCGAATGTCGGCTGGGCTTCCCGGGCTGTTCGTCAGCGGCTCTCCAGCATGGCGTCCTCCTCAAAGAAGACTCCCGGCACGGCGACGTAGGCCGCGCGGACGAGGGATCGGAAGAACCGGGCGTTGTTTTGCGTCCCGGCCTCGAATGTCTGCGTATCGAGATTGAACTGGAACGTGTCGCCGACCGGCGCCATGGCCCCCTTCGCGCCGCCCACCACCGAAGCCTTCTCCGGCGGATCCGCGACCTGCACCGAGCCCGCGCCCCGTTGCTCGCGCTCCGTGACGTTGAGCTGGAGCTTCACCAGGGGCGCTACGGCGGCCGTGACATCGCGGCCCTTGCAGTCGTAGAGTTTGACGATGTGCGGCATCGGGACGCCGACTCGGAAGAGATTCGCCTGGTCGGCGTCCTTCTCGATGTCGTCCGCCTTGTTATCGTCCTGGATCGGCGCTTGGAAAGCTACGCGCAGGAAGGGCAGGACCGTTACGCGGAAAACGAACTGGCTTCGGTTGCCCGAGGAATCGGTGGCGGTGCAAGTGACCGTGTGTGCGCCCGGCGCCAGGAAGCTCCCGGGCGCGGGCACGCAGACCACGCTCACGGAGTCCGAGTTGTCCGTCGCCGTCGGAGCCCGAAAGAATACCGGGGCCAGCACGGCGCTGGTGCTTGGAACCACGGTCTGGTCGGACACACGCGAGAGGGTGGGCGCGATGGTGTCCACCACCCGCACCGTCCGCGTGGCGACGCCCTCGTTGCCCGCCGCGTCCGCGACGCGGTAGGTCACGGTGTACGCGCCGGGCCGGCGGACGTTCAGGTCGCTGCTCGTCGCGATCCGATCGGACAGATCCCCGTCCATGTCGTCGAACGCCCGGGCGCCGGGGTCGGCGAAGGCGGTCCCGCACTCGATCGTCACCATGGAGGACCCCAGGAGTTCGATCTGCGGGGCGCGCTCGTCCGCGTCCGGCCGCATCGTGTAGAGGGCGAGGCTGTTGACATAGAGATCGCGAGGCGCGCCGTCGGCGCCGAACGCGTTGGCGTTGTAGTTGAAGAAACGGACCAGTTCGATGGCCGCATTCGCCTCGCCCGAGAGCCGCCCGGAGAACGTGCGGGCGATGCCGGTCTCCCTCTCGATGACCGTCAGGATATAGCGCTGGCCGTCCACGATGGAGAAGAGCAGCCGCAGGCCTTCGTCCGTGAACGGGATGCCCGTGTCGCGGGGCCCGTCGCCGTCGTGAAGGATGTAGTGGGCCATGCCGGCCACGAAGTAGAATTCGACGCGATTCTGGTAGTCGGAGGTCTGCAACCCCATCCCCACGACGCCGTCGCCGTCGATCCAGCCGTTGTCCATGGAGAGGCACAGGGTGTCCCAGGGCGTGAGCGGGGCGAATCCCCGCAGCGCCCAGGCCGTGACGCCGTCCCGCGCGAACAGGCCCCAGGCCCGGCCGTTGGTGTCGATGTCCCCGTCCCCCGTCCGGTCGCCATCGCCGTTGGACGTGGAGGTCTGCAGGAAGTATCCGCAACTGCCGGTGTCGCGGGTCCACAGCATCCAGGGCGTGGTCCAGCCCCCGCCTCCCTCCTGGCGATCGCACCAGGAGCCGTCATAGACCGGATCGGCCGCGCTGTCCCATGCGATCAACTCCTGGGCCGTCGCTTTCGAAATTCCGCCCGCGGTCAATACCGCGCAGAGATAACCGATCGTCCGCCGCCATCGATTCGAGTGCATCGTTGTCCCTTTGTTGTGTTCATCGGACACGGGGCGGTTGTCTCGTTCGCGGCTCGGGCCGCGCGGCGCCGTTACTCGTGCCGAATGCACTCTTCAGTCGAAGGATCGGTTTGATTCTTCCTGAAGAGGGAGGAGCGGATGCGCATCCTGCTGCGGGGCGGGATGTTACAATGGATGGATGTTGTGCGGCGGCTCGAGGATCAGGCGGTGAAGCATCGCCAGGCGCAGGGCCTCGCGCCCTTTCAGCGGGAACCGATCCGGCCCGGGCCGGATATTGTTGACGGTCGTTCCGGTGAAGGACAGCGACGGCACCCGGAGGCCCTGCACCCGGACCACGGGGATCTTCGGGATGACCATCATCCCGCGCATCCGCCGGCCCTCCGCCATGACGCAGGCCTCGGGCGCCAGGCGGGGCAGGGCGGCGGGCGGGGGCGGAGTCTCCGCCGCCGGCGCGATGGGCTCAGCGGGTCGCGGGGCCCTGCGCTTGCGTATCCGGATGGCCGGGGCGGGCTCCGGCTCGGGCGCGGCTTCCGGCACGGGCTCCAGCTCCTGCGCCGGCTTGGGCGGCAGCAGCGGCTCGGCCCCCAGCGAGCGGAGGAATTCCTCCAGGCTGGATTCCGATTTGGCGGCGGCCGGCGTCGGGCGCGGCGCGGCGCCCTTGCGCAGCTGCTGCTTCGTGGCGCGGGCGATGACCTGCACGACGACCCAGACGATCGCCATCACCAGCCAGAACAGGCTCTCGTACGCGCTGTCCGCCAACAGATGTTTCACCCGCGCGCTCCTCTTTACGAACGGCCCCGTCAGGATTTCGGCGTCTCGTGCCCGCCCTCGGCGAGCGACTCCCGCATCGAGGTGTCCGCCATGATGTTCTGCATGCGCATGAGATCCATGACCCCCAGCTTGCCGGCGCGCATGGCGTGGCCGATGGCCTGCGGAATCTCGGCCTGGGCCTCGACGACCTTGGCCTGCATCTCCTGCACGCGGGCGCGCATCTCCTGCTCGGCCGCGATGGCCATGGCCCGGCGGCCCTCGGCCTCGGCCTGGCGCAGCTTCTTGTCCGCCTCGGCGCGCTCGGTCTCAAGCATGGCGCCGACGTTGGCGACGTCCCGCGCGCCCGTGCCGGCGACGCTGATGTCCGCGATGTCGATGGATACGATCTCGAAGGCGGTCTGGGAATCCAAGCCGCTGTCCAGCACCTTGCGGCTGATGTGGTCCGGGTTCTCCAGCACGTCCTTATAGGAGAGCGAGGAGCCGATGGCGCTGACGATGCCCTGGCCGACGCGGGCGATAATGGTGTCCTCGGTCGCGCCGCCGACGAGGCGCTCGAGGTTCGCGCGCACGGTCACGCGGGCCTTGACGAGCAGGCGGATGCCGTCCTTGGCCACGGCGTCGAGCATGGTCGTGCCCTTGGCCGGGTCGGGGCAGTCGATGACCTTCGGATTGACGCTCGTGCGCACGGCGTCGTAGACGTCGCGGCCGGCGAGGTCAATGGCCGCCGCGCGCTGGAAGCTCAAGTCAATGTTGGCCTTGTCGGCGGCGATCAGGGCCTGGACGACGTTGATCACGTTGCCGCCGGCCAGGTAGTGGGCCTCCAGCGGATCCGTTTGCAGGTCCATCCCGGCCTTCACCATGCGGATGCGCGCATCGACGATCAGGGTGGGCGGCACGCGGCGCAGCTTCATCCCGACGAGGTTGAAGAGGCTGACCCGGGCGCCGGACATCGCCGCGCGGATCCAGACCTTCAGGAAGTAGAAGAACAGGCCGATCAGGACCAGGACCGCGATGGCGAGCAGGACGAACAACACGGTGACCACTTGCGTCAGCATGACACGACTCCTTTATTCAGGGTTGCTTGCTTCCCGGGAAAGGTGGAACGGGCGGCGGCCCGCCCGCCGGCTCCGGCAGGGGCGGGGGCTCGGCGGCCCCGTCGGACGGCGGCGCCAGGGCCGCCAGGACCAGGCTGCCCAGGCCCAGCCACAGGATGATCAGCCCGATGGCCAGGCCCATCCCCGGCACGTTGACCAGGCCGTAGAGCAGCGCGAGCCCCACGGCCAGCGTGGATATCGCCCGCCCGAACGACAGCGCCCCGCGCCGCCGCAGGAGCCATCCGCCGACCGCCAGCGCCAGGATGAACTTGCTCGCGTAGAGCAGCAGGATGAACAGCAGCAGCAGGACCACGGCCAGCGGGATGCCGACGATGGTCAGCGGGAGAATGAGCGCCGCCATGGGGAACAGCGCGAAGGCGGCCACCCCGGCCAGCGCGCATTTCCATCCCGACTGCCGCAGCAGGCGGACCGCCCGGCCCGCGTAGCCCGGGAACACCGCCAGGAACGGCAGGGCCACCAGCAGGGCCGCGGAGAACAGGAGCAGCTGGATGGAGAGCGCCTCGCTCCAGCTCGCCGGCGTCGAGCGGAGGGCGGGGGCCGCCGCCTCCTTCCGGATCAGCTGGCCCGTCAGCGCGACCCGTTCGTCGAGGATCAGGTCGCGCGACGACGTGTACTCCAGGTCGCCGCGGATCTCCGTGCCGGGATGCACCACGATATCGTTCGCGTACAGGCGGACCGTGCCGCCGAACCGTCCGCTCAGCGTGGCCCGCTGCGCGTAGATCTGCGCGCGCCCCCCGATCCGGCCCTCGACGGTCACGTCCTCGCCGACCAGCACCGCGTCGCCGCCCACCTCGCTGTCGGCGGCCAGGCCGACGGACCCGCCAAGCCCGATCAGGTTGCCGGCGACCGAGCCGCGGATGTCGAGGGCGCGGCCCAGCAGCCGCGCGTGGCCGGCCGCGCGCCCGGTCAGGTCGACCTCGTTGCCGAGGGCCCAGACATCGCGGCCCATGGCGCCGGCCACGAGCAGCGTTCCGCCGACCGCGAACAGGTCGTCCTGCACCGCCCCGCGGATATCCGCGGCCGGGGCGACCAGCCATAACTCGTTGGTGAGGGCCTGCTCCTCGTCCAGGACAAACGGCTCCTCGGGCGCCTCGAAACTCAACGGGGCGGCGCCCGCGGACGCGGCGAGCAGGAGAAGCGCGAGCGTCGAAGGGAGGCGAAGGTTCATGAGGTTTTTTCCTGGTCCGCGATGTCCCGTACGATCACGCGCGTCCCCTCGACGTTCAGCACGCGGATGCGGCGGCCGCTCTCGATCCAGCGGCCCTCGGCGATCACGTCCACCCGGTGCCCGTCGATGAGGGCGATCCCGCCGGGCCGGAGCGTGCTGTGCGCGATGCCCTCCCGGCCGACCCACTCCTTGAGTTCCGGGGGAGCCGACTTGAAATCACGCCCGTCCTGGGAAAGGGTCAGGTGTCGTCCCGCCGAAGTTCTCGGGAAGAAGCGGATCCAGAGGGCCGTGCCCAGCCCGGTGAGGAGGACGATGGCCAGGGCGCTGATGATGCCGCCCGGCGGTTCGAACGCCTTGAACCCGAGGAACATGGCCACGATCAGCGCAAGGGCGCCGAGCGCCCCGATGACCCCGCCCGGGACGAAAATCTCGATGCCGATCAGGAGCAGTCCGGCCAGCAGCAGGATGATGTAGATCAGGATGGTTTGATCCATAGTCAAACTCCTCTCGCCGGGCCGCCGCCGACGGCCTCTACGACGATCCGGTTGCCATGGCTTTCCACGACGCGCACGTCCGAACCCGCGCCAATGTATTCCCCGGACGTGACCACGTCAATCCGCTGCTCGCCGAACTCCGCGGTGCCGGCCGGGCGCAGCGGGGTCAGCGCCCGCCCGGTCCGGCCGACCAGCGAGCGGGTGTCCTCCGACGCCGCGAAGCCCTCCGATCGCCGCGTGGCCTGGGACAGCACGAGGCGGCGGAAGACGGGCGAGGACGGCAGCAGCCGGGCGATCAGGGCGCCGATGGCCGCCGTGCCGATCAGGGCCAGGGACAGCTTGAGCAACGGGAACTGCACCTGCTGCCAGGCCGGCATCCAGGGCCCGCCGGGATAGCGCTGGATCATGGCGCCCAGCAGCGCCCACAGGATCAGCGCGATGCCGATGAGTCCGACCGCGCCGAAGCCCGGGAGCACGAACAATTCCGCGGCCAGCAGCAGCGCGCCCAGGGCGAAGATCAGCAGTTCCTCCATCCCGGCCAGGCCGGCGATGTGGTGCCCCCAGAAGAAGATGGCCAGGGAGATGATGCCCAGGATGCCGGGCAGCCCGAACCCCGGCGTCTTGATCTCGATGTAGATGCCCAGCAGCCCTCCGATGAGGAAGAGCGGCGCCAGCGCCGCGATGAAGCGCGCCACCCGCTCGGCGGAAGTGATCTCCAGGCTGCGGACCGCCGCGTTCCCGAGGCCCACCTCCCGCAGCATCGCTTCCAGGTCCGCGACCGTCCCGCTGGAGAGCAGGGGGCGGGGCGGGTCGCCGACCTCGCGCTCGGCCTCGACGTTGGTCAGCGTCAGCAGTTGGCCGGCCGGGCTGATCACCTCGTCGCCGACCTTATACTCCAATTCGCGCCGCACCATCTTCTCGGCGAGTTCCTTGTCGTGCCCGCCCGCCTCGGCCGCCGTCCGGATGATCGCGGCCACGGCGGCGACGGATTTCTCCTTGAGGTCCTCGGACATCTCCTGCACGCCGCCGAACGGGGTCGAGAGGATGGGCATCGCGTCGCCGATGATCGAGCCGGGCGCCATGTAGATGTGCTTGGTCGCCAGCGCGATGATCGCCCCGGCCGAAAACGCCTGGTTCTCGACGAAGGCATAGGAGGGGACGTCCAGGCCCGTGATGGTCCGGACGATTTCGCCCGCCGCGTCCACGGTCCCGCCCGGCGTGTCCATGACGAACACGATCGCCCGGGCGTCGGCGGCCTCGGCCTCCCGGACGCCGCGCCGGATGACGTAGAGCAGGGCGGGCTCAATCATCCCGCGGATGGGGATCGTGTAGACGACATCGGGTTCCGGCGCGGGGACGATGTCCTGCGCCATGGCCGGCCCAGGGCCGGTCAGCCCGACGATCGCCAACATAGCGGCTTTGATGCGGGAGGCCATGTGCTTTTCCCTTCCTGTTCGTCGTTACAGATAGCAAAATTCTTCGCGGGCCGCAAGGCAACGGCCCGGCGGGATCAATAGAAATGGGAGGTTTTTTCGGCCTTGCCCAGCGCCGGGCCGAGGTCCATCACCGATTTCACGGCGACTTTCTTGCCCTGTTCGAGCTGGAGGGAAACATTGATTGTGCGGTCCGGTTGCCCGGCCGAGAACTTCTTCTCGTTGAATTCCCCCTTCAACCGGTCGAGGCTGCGGCCCGACTCGCGCTCGGTGACCTCGACGGCGAGGGTCGAGGCCATGCCGGTCTTCGGGATCACGCTCAACTTACCCACCTGTCCGAATCCCGTCAGCACCGGTCCGTGCATCATCCAGGTCTTCACCTCGAGGGAGGGTTTGCCCAGCAGCGGCAGGATGGGGATCGTTCCCGCCCCGTAAACGAAATCGTTGTTCAGGTACCCGCCGAGCAGGCAGGAGGACGCGGCGCCGCCGCGCGCGAGCTGGACCGCGGCATTCAGCAGGACCGTGTCGCTGCGGCCGATTCCGCAGATGAACTCGATGGTCGCGCTCACCTGGACGTCCCCGAAGGCCGCCTTGAGCCGCACGTCCTTGTACCCCGTGACGCGGGATTCCTCCACCTTCCGGCGTGTGCCCTGGAGCGTGACCGTCCGCGTGTAGCCCTCCGCCGCCGGGCTGTAGAGGTGCAGCGCGGACGGAGGCTGCTGGGGATCGGTTGTCTCAAACGCGCAGTACAGAACCTCGGTCTTCGCCGGGCCGTACTGGAGGCCGACGAGCATCATGCGGGGGAGGTTGGTCGCCACGAGGCCGGGGAACTTGTCCGAGGTCATGGGATCGGGCGCTGTGAAGGCGATCCAGGCCGTGGCCGGGTCCGCCGTCCCCGCGGATTCTGCGGGCGGGGCGGCGGGGGGCGGAGCGGGGGTCGCCGCCGGCTCGCCGGCCGGGGCCGGGACGGGGGACGCCGCGCTCTCGCGCACGAACGCCTGGTCCGCGTCGCTCAACTGCGCGACCTGGATCTTGAACTGGCGCCCGTCGGCGGCCCGGAGCACGGCGAACTCGCCCTGGACGGATTCCAGGTCGGCCTCGATCTGCGAGCCCGATCGGCTCGTCCAGGTCCGCCCGTCCGCCGCCAGCGCGAGCGCGGCCAGGACCAGCGCGAGCCGCGGGGCTTCACACCTCGTAGGTCGTCGAGGCGGTCGTGCCGCCGCGCCCCGTCCAGTTGGTATGGAAGAACTGTCCGCGCGGTTTGTCGATGCGTTCATAGGTGTGGGCTCCGAAGTAATCCCGCTGGGCCTGCAGGAGATTGGCCGGCAGCCGCTCGCTCCGGTACGCGTCGTAGTAGGCGAGGGCGCTGGAGAAGGCCGGGACGGGGATGCCGAGTTTCACCGCCGCCGTCACGGCCCGGCGCCAGCCGCCCTGGCAGCGCTTGAGGGCCTTCTGGAAGTAGGGGGCCACGAGGAGGTTCGAGAGGTCCGGCTGCTTCTCGAAGGCGTCCTTGATCCGGCCGAGGAACTGCGCGCGGATGATGCAGCCGCCGCGCCAGATCACGGCGATGGCCCCGTAGTTCAGCGTCCAGCCGTACTCCGCCGCCGCCGCGCGCATGATCTGGAACCCCTGCGCGTAGGAGCATATCTTGCTGGCGTAGAGGGCCCGGCGGACGACCTCGATGAAGGCGATGCGGTGGCCCACGCTTTTCCGGCCGGGGCCGGCGAGGTGCGCGGAGGCCTCCATGCGCTCGTCCTTGAGGGCGGACAGGCAGCGGGCGAACACGGCCTCCGCCATGGTCGGCGCGGCCGCGCCGAGGTCCAGCGCGGTCTGGCTGGTCCACTTGCCGGTCCCTTTCTGCCCGGCGCTGTCCAGGATCAGGTCGAGCAGCGGGCGGCCGGTCTCGTCGTCCTTCTTGGCCAGGATGTCCGCGGTGATCTCGACCAGGTAGCTGTTGAGTTCGTCGGCGTTCCACTCGCGGAACACGGCGGACAGCTCGTCCGCCGGCAGGTCCAGCGCGCCCTTGAGCAGCGCGTAGGCCTCGGCGATCATCTGCATGTCGCCGTACTCGATGCCGTTGTGGACCATCTTCACGAAGTGCCCAGCGCCGTCGGCCCCGATCCACTCGCAGCAGGGCGCGTTGTCCACGCGGGCGGCGATGGCCTGGAAGATGGGCCGCAGCAGCGGCCACGCCTGCTCGTGTCCGCCGGGCATGATGCTGGGCCCGGTCAGCGCGCCCTCCTCGCCGCCGGACACGCCCGTGCCGACGAAGAGAAGGCCGCGGGCCGCCAGGAACGCCGCGCGCCGCCGCGAATCCGAGAACAGGCTGTTGCCGCCGTCGATGATCACGTCGCCGGCTTCCAGGTGCGGGAGGAGCGCCTCGATCTGGGCGTCGACGGCCGCGCCGGCCTTGATCATCAGCATGACCTTGCGGGGCCGGCGGAGGGCGCGGCAGAAATCCTCGAGCGTGGCGCAGCCGATGATTTTCTTGCCGCGGGCGCGGCCCTGCACGAAGGCCTCCACCTTCGAGGCCGTCCGGTTATAGCAGGCCACCGTGAAGCCGCGGCTTTCCATGTTGAGGATCAGGTTCTCCCCCATGACCGCGAGTCCGACCAGCCCGATATCCGCCGTGCTCATGCGCGTAGCTCCTTGAACGTCCCTGCCCATCCGGTAGAATAGCAGCAGTCCGTGAAGCCGAACACCGCCATTCTGTTGATTCACTGTCCCGATCAGCGGGGCATCGTGGCCGCGCTGGCGGGGTTCATCGCGTCTGAAAACGGCAATATACTGCATCTCGACCAGCATGTGGATACCGAGCAGAACGTTTTTTTCGCGCGGGTGGAATGGGCGTTGGACGGCTTCCGGATCCCCCGGGAGCGGCTGGGCGAGGCCGTGGAGCAGCTGGCCGGGCCGCGGCGCATGAACTGGCAGCTGTTCTTCTCCGACCGGCGGCCGCGCCTGGCGATCTTCGTCTCGAAGCAGTCCCATTGCCTGTACGACCTGCTCGCGCGTCATGAGGCCGGTGAACTCGACGCGGACATCCCTATGATCGTCAGCAACCATCCCGATCTGCGCCCGGCCGCCGAACGGTTCGGGATCCCATTCCGCGTCGTGTCCGTGACGCCGGGGGAGCGGGCCGCGGTGGAGGAGCAGGCCACCCGGTTGCTGGAGTCGGCAGGCGTGGACACAGTTGTCCTGGCCCGGTACATGCAGATTCTTTCGGGCGATTTCGTGCGGCGCTATCCGGACCAGATCATCAACATCCACCACTCGTTCCTGCCGGCATTCCCCGGGGCGAAGCCGTACCACTCCGCGCACGCGCGCGGCGTGAAGATCATCGGGGCCACCGCGCACTATGTGACGGAGACCCTGGACGAGGGGCCGATCATCGAGCAGGACGTCGTGCGCGTCTCGCACCGGCAGACCGTGGGCGACCTGGTGCGGCAGGGCCAGGACCTGGAGAAGGTGGTGCTGGCCCGCGCCGTGCGCTGGCACATCGAGAAGCGCATCCTGGTCTACCATAACAAGACCGTCGTATTCTGATCGCCTGCCGCGCCGCCGCGCGCCCGATCATTCCATGAAGCCGATCCCGGCCGCGCGCTTGCAGGCCGCCTGATTACCTTATGCGCATATGCGCATAAGGTGCGTAGCCTTCGGGATCGCGCGGGGAGGGAAGGAGGGCCGGAGCGGAAGGACGGGATGCCGGTCCGACGGCGGCGGCCGGGGCGGCGGACTAGGATTCCCGGTTGACGAGGAAATGGGCGAGGGACTTCAGGGCCTCGCCTTTCCGGTGCAGCGGCTTGAGGGCCTCGATGGCGCGGTCGGCCAGGGCATGGGCTTTCTGCCAGGAGGCCTCCAGGCCGAAAACCTCGACCCAGGTGCACTTCCTCCGCGCCTGGTCCTTGCCCGCCGTCTTGCCCAGCGATTCCGTCGTGGCCGTGGCGTCGAGGATGTCGTCCGTGATCTGGTAGGCCAGCCCGATGTCGCCTCCATACAGCGTGAGCGCGTTAAACTCCTCCTCGGTGGCGCGCCCCGCCGCCGCGCCGATGCGGATCGACGCCCGGATCAGCGCCGCGGTCTTGCGCTGGTGAATGTGCTCGACGAGCTCCGCCGTGGGCGGCTGCCCCTCCGCCGCCAGGTCCTCCACCTGCCCCCCGATGACCCCCAGGCTCCCGGCGGCCTCCGCCAATTCGAGGACGTAATGACCGGGCTGGTAGGGCGGAGGGGGGAGACTGCGCGCCATCCATTCAAAGGCCAGCGTCAGCAGCGCGTCCCCGGCCAGGATGGCGTTCGCCTCGCCGAACACGACGTGGCAGGTCGGTTTCCCGCGGCGCAGCACGTCGTTGTCCATGGCCGGCAGGTCGTCGTGGATGAGCGTGTAGGTGTGCATCAGCTCCAGCGCCGCGGCCGGCAGCCACGCCGGTTCGGCGCTGCCGCCGACCGCCTCGCAGGTCGCCACGCACAGGATCGGCCGGAGCCGCTTGCCCCCGGCGAAGACGCTGTAGCGCATGGCCTCGTGGAGCACGGCAGGCCGCGTCGCGGCGGGCGGCAGGTACCGGTCGAGCTCCTTTTCGATCCGGGACCGGTGCGCCCCCATGTAGGCTTCGACGTCGAACATGGTTTAACTATATCACCCCGGCCGCCCGGTGTTAAGAACAGACGGGCGCAGTGCAATTGACAAACCGCCGCCTCCTCACTAGATTATCGCACGACAAGCGGATGAAAAGGGGACAAGGGCCGATGCGACCGGCGTCCTCGAACGAGAGGTTTTCCGTTTTCCGGAGCATGGGCAATGCCGACGTATGAGTACGAGTGCCGCCGGTGCGGCCACCGGTTCGAGAAGTTCCAGGCCATGAAGGATCGGCCGCTGCAGCGGTGTCCCCGGTGCCGCGGGAAGATCGAGCGGCTTCCCGGGGGCGGCGCCGGCATCCTCTTCCGGGGAGCGGGCTTTTACGCGACGGATTACCGCAGCGCCGGGTACCGGAAAGCGGCCCGCGCCGACAAATCGGGCGAATCGACGAAGGCCGCCCCGGCCGCGGGAAGCGCCGCCAAGGGCGACACCACGAAAAGCAAGGCCGGTTGATCTTCATGAAAATCGCGTGCTCCCGCTGCGGAAAAGAAAACGAGCCCACCCGCCTTTTTTGCTCGAACTGCGGCGCCAAGTTGAACCTGGACGGCAAGGCGTGGAGGGAGCCGGTGCGCTGGGGCCGCTTCCTCACGCGGATCGTCCAGGTCCTGATCCTCGCCGGGGTGGGCCTGCTCCTCTGGCCTGTAAAACCCCAGGGGGCCGTGGGCGGGCGCGCCGAGGCCGTGGCCTACTACGGCAAACTGCGCCTGCTGTCCGAGGCCGTGGAGCGCAGGGTGATGGTCGTGCAGACCTTTTCCGAGGCCGAGGTGAACGCGTACCTGGCGGAAGTCCTCAAGGAGCATCCCGAGTTGTCCAGTTCGGAGGGCTTGAGCAAGCTGGGGATCGGCGAGATCAACCTGCGGTTCCGACCCGAGGGGGTCACCGTCACCGTCGTCGCGCTCTGGGGCCCGCTGCGGATGTCCTACGAGATCGCCGGGCTCCCGCGCGCGGGCGGAGGCCCTTTCGCATTCGATGTGCGCGGCGCCCGGTGGGGGCATCTGCCGTTGCCCGGCGTGGCGGCGCATTGGATGGTCCGGCGCGTCGAGTTGATGTTCTCGGGCATGGAGCGCGAGCGGACCGTGCTCGACGGCCTCCAGCGCGTCGATGTGGGGGGGGGCCTGGTTCGCGTGGCCACCGATTCGTGAGTCGGGGAAAGCCGTAGCTGAAAAGGAAACGACGATGAGAGACAAGGAAGAGTTCTACGGGTTGCTGATGGAAATCGAGGGCAAGGAGTACCGGGAATACGCCAAGTTGATCGGCGATTTCGACTTCACCCGCTATGTCCTCAAGATCAACCAGATCCAGGACGCGGCCGCCGGCCAGTCCACGCTGGTGCTCACCCGCGTGCCCCAGGTCATCGCCGGATTCCCCGCCCACCTCATGAACACGCCGGTCCGCCGGACCGCGCTGGAGGACTTCCTCGTCCGCAAGCTGTCCGCGCGCCTCGAGAGCCTCGCGCGGTACGACAAGGAGGGCATCTCGCGCCGCCGGATCCCGCTGTATGCCCCCGGCCAGGCGATCCTGCCCCGCACCTCGCTGGTCGTGACGGACGAGTACATCGAGGCCCGCCTGTACGTGGACCTGCCGTCCCGCCACGGCTGCGTGGCCGCGGATAGCGCCCGCGAAATCTTCTTCGAGGACCTGCCCGGCGTCGTCAACGCGAGCCTGATCTTCTGCAACCTGAACCAGCGCGAGGTCGAGGACTTCGTCAACCTCATGGAGGACGCCGATCAGGTCCGCCAGGTGCTGCCGACGCGCGGCTGGGTGGGATTCGTCGGAGAGGGCGCCCTGCTGGCCCGCGCGGGCGACACCGACATGCCGGACTACGAGCAGATGACGCCGCTGGCGATCGACGACCCGCTCGCCGTCGAGGTCGATGTGCCCAACGCCGGCCGCGTCCGCGGCTTCGGTATCCCGGCCGGCATCACCGTGATCCTCGGCGACCGCTACTCGGGCCGCGTCGATCTCGTGCGGGCCCTCGCCGCCGGCATCTACAACCACGTCCCCGGCGACGGGCGCGAGTGGGTCGTGTCCCTGCCGGACACCGTGCAGATCGTCGCCGAGGCCGGCCGGAGCGTCCAGCAGGTCGATGTCAGCGCCTTCCTGCGCGAGCATCCCGTCTGCGCCAGCGTCAAGCAGTTCACCTGCGCTTCGGCGGACGCCTGCGCGGCGCAGATCGCCGGCACCGTGGAGGCGATCGAGGCCGGCGCGCGCGTGCTGCTTTTCGAGGAGTCCGCGTCCGCCGCGGAATTCCTCGCCGGCGGCTCCGCTTCGTCGCTGCTCCCGGCGGCCAAGCGACAGGTTATCCCGCTGGCCTGGCGGGCGCGGCAGATGGTGGACGAACTCGGCGTGTCGATCATCGTGGCCGGCGCGGCCGCGGTGGCGGAGTTCCTCCCCGTTGCCGATACCGTGCTGCTGGTCGAGGGCTTCAAGGTCAGCAACGTGACCCAGCAGGCCCGCGACCTCGCCATCCCCGCTCCGCCGGCTCCGGGTTCCGCGGCGGAAGTGGCCGCCATGGCCGAGCCGGTCCGCAACATCGTTCCGATCAGCATCGATCCGAGCCAGGAAAGGTACGACGCCGTGATCTCCGCGCCGGACATCCGGACGCTGGTCTTCGGCCGCTCGGTCGTGGACCTGTCCGGCCTGCCGCAACTGGCGGACGTGTACCAGGCCCGCACCATCGGGCGCATTCTCTACTACGCCAAGCTGCGCTACCTGGACGAGCCCCGGCCCGTGCGGGAGATCCTGGACCTCGTGGACCGCGACTTGAGCACGGAAGGGCTCGAGTCGCTGACGCGCGACCTGCGGGGCGACCTGGCCCGGCCGCGCCGGTTCGAGGTCGCGGCCGCGCTGAACCGCCTGGAAACGCTCCGCGTCACGCGCTCCGCCGGTTGAGGCGGACGGACGCCGGCGGGCCGGCTCCATGAAACTGGTCATCCAGCGCGTGAGAGAGGCGCGCGTCACGGTGGCCGGGGAAACGGTCGGCCGGATCGGGCGGGGCGCGGTCATCCTCGTGGGCGTGTCCCGCGCGGACACGCCGGAGGACGTGCGCTACCTCGCCCACAAGACCGCCCAGCTCCGCGTATACGACGACGAGGACGGCCGCCTGAACAAGGCGCTCGCGCCCGGCGAGGGGGCGTTCCTGGTCGTCAGCCAGTTCACCCTGTACGGCGACTGCCGCCACGGCAACCGCCCCGGCTACATCGAGGCCGCGCCGCCGGAGCAGGCGGCGCCGATGTGCGAGGCGTTTGCCGCGGAGCTGGAGGCGCTCGGCTATGAGGTCCAGCGCGGCCGGTTCCGGGAAACCATGCTCGTCGAGATCGCCAACGACGGGCCCGTGACGATCCTGATGGAAAGCACGGGCCGCGCGGCGACGTGAACCCATGCGCGCGATGACCAGGCCTGTTGCGGCGGCGGCCCTGCTGGCGGCGGCGGGCCTGGGGGCGGGGGCGCCGGCGGAAGAACCGAACACGAATGCCGCGCCGCGCGCCGTGTTCAGCGCCAGCCGTCGCTTCGCGGTCAAGGGGCTGCCCTCCGCGGATGCGCTGGCGCTGGCCCTGGCCGCGGAGGATGCCGCCGGGCGGCTCGAATCCTTTCTCGGCCAGCCGATTCCTTTCTCGAGGAACCAGCCCATCGTGCTCGCCGCGCGGTCGGACGCGGCGGCCCCCGGCCGGGCCGTGGGCATCCAGGGCTGGACCGACCGGGGCCTTGTACAGAAACTGGAAATCACGAACGTAGAACGGCTGGACCAGGAGGATCTCCTGGAAGCCCTGTGCGGATTGCTGGTGAACCGCTATCTCGCGGCCCGGCAGCCTTCGTCGGCGCGTCACGCCGCCCTGGCCGAGGCGCCCGCCTGGTTGTCGGTGGGGTTGGCGCAGAACCTGTACCCGTCGCTGCGCGCGCGGAACGGCCGGCTGGCGCTGAAGCGATGGGAGGAAGGCGCTCCGCTGTCCGTGTCCGACCTGCTGGCCTTGCGCTTTCTACCCGCGGGTCGCTGGAGCGAGAAGGCTTTTTGCGGCGTGTTTGCGGACTGGCTGTTTTCATCCCCGGCCGATCCGGGCCTGTGGGATCGCATGGTCGATGCCCTGATCGAATCGCCATCGATGGCGGCCTCCGGTCTCGCCCGGATCGTGTTGCAGCAGGATGACTCGCGCGAGGTGGAGAAGCACTGGGAGCTCTGGCTGGCGCGCCAGGCGCAGGTCCGCCGCATCGGGGAACGCTCCGCGGCGGACACGCTGGCGGAGTTCGAGGCCCGGTTGACGGCGCGGCCGGGCGAGTGGCCCGAGATCTCGGCGCGCCACCTGCCGGAAAGCCTCACGATGGAGGAGTTGATCCCGTATCGGGCGGAGCCCTGGCTGCCGGCGGTGGCCCTGCGGCTGCAGGTCGGCCTGGGCACGCAAGGCTTCGGGCTGGATGCCGGCCTGCGGCGGGTTCGTGATCTGTACCTGGCGTATCTTTCCGCCCTGGCGCCGGGTCGGCCGCCGGGCCTGTTCGGCTGGCTGCGGTCGTCCCGCCCCGGGGAGGCGCGCCTGCGCGAGCTGCTGCGGGCCGCCGACGAGGCTCTTGCGGCCTACAAGGAAGAGCAGCGCGATCGCGCCCGATTTGTCGACGCAGCGGAGGCGGAGTTCAGTCCGAAGGCCGCGGAACCCGGCGCGATGGAGCGGGAATGGCCCCGTGCGGAGATGCAACGCTTCGTCGACGAAGCCAGCCGGGAAGCGCCCCGTTGAGGAGCCGACGCCGCAACGGCGCCTCTCGCGCGTGTATCACAGTTTATAAACTGTGATACATGGCCGGCGCCGCGGATCCGGCCCGCGGATCGGGTTTCCGGCCGGAAGGTCGTGCGCGCTTGACTCCGGACGGGCAGTCTATAGGCTGGACCGAAGATAAACCAGACGGTGACCCATGGTCCGGAATCGGCTAACGACGGTCGGCGCAATCGACCCGGAAGTGCTCGCGTACACGGCCGGGGATGACATCGCCCTGGACCTGGCCCTGGCCGAGGCCGATGCGCTCGGGACCGCCGCCCACGTCACCATGCTTTCCCGCATGCCGGTCGATCCGCCCGTGATCACGGCCGCGGAATGCCGGAAGGTGGTCCGCGCCCTCATCGGCATCGTCGGCAAGGCGCGGGCCGGCGGGTTGCGGATCGGGCTGGCGGACCAGGATATCCATCTGGCGGTCGAGCGGATGCTCACCGAGAAGCTCGGCGAGGCCGGCCGCAAGGTGCATACCGGCCGGAGCCGGAACGACCAGGTGGCCCTCGATCTCCGGCTCCATGCCAAGGTGCGGCTGATCGAAGTGATCGAGTCGGCGGGCGGACTGGCCCGGGTTCTTGTCGAGTTTGCCCGGCGGCACGCCGCCGTGCCGATGGTGGGGCGGACCCACATGCAGCCCGCCATGCCGTCGTCGGTGGGCCTGTGGGCGGATGCGCACGCGGAAGGGCTGCTGGACGACGCGGCCCTGCTGCTGGCCGTGTACTCGCTGAACGACCAGTGCCCGCTGGGCTCCGCGGCGAGCTACGGCGTCCCGCTGCCGATCGACCGGCAACTCGTGGCCGACCTGCTGGGATTCAGCCGGCCGATCCACAATGTCCTGTATGCGAACAATGCCCGGGGCCGGAACGAACAGGCCATCCTGTCCGCGCTGGCGGGCATCATGGGCACCCTGTCGCGGCTGGCGCAGGACCTGATCCTGTGGAGCATGCCGGAGTTCGGCTACTTCACGCTGCCCTCCGGTTTCTGCACGGGCAGCAGCATCATGCCCCAGAAACGGAACCCCGACGTGCTGGAACTGGTGCGGGCCCGGGCCGCGGCGGTCGCGTCCTCGGCCGCCCTCGTCGGCGAGCTGGTCCGCGCGGCGCCGTCGGGCTACAACCGGGACATCCAGGAAGCCAAGGGCCCGTTCTTGAAGGGCCTCTCGGTCACCCGGGATACGTTGCGGATTCTCGGGCGGCTGGTCGGCGGCATCGAGGTCCACCCGGAGGCGCTGCGGGCGGCCTTCACCCCCGACGTTTTCGCGACAGACCGGGCGTTGGAACTGGTGGCCGGCGGCATGCCGTTCCGGGAGGCCTACCATCACGTCAAGGCCCACCTGGATGAGCTGGGCCGGATGGATCCCGACGCGGCGATCGCGCGGAAAACGCATCTCGGCGCGCCGGCCGGCCTGGATTTCCAGGCCGACCTGGCCCGGTGCCGCGATCTGGCGCGGTTCGCGCAGGACGAGCGGCGGAAACTCGAAAAGGCATTCTCGCGGTTGATGGGCGTGGCATGGCGGCTGTGAAATCCCGGGCCCCGGGCGGCCGGACGGAGTGCGCATGACGGAAGAGCAATCAGGCGAAGAGGCCCCGAAGGAAGAAGTGTTTTCCACCACGATGCGGATCGACATCACCCCGCATCTCAAGGAGCAGCTGGCCTCCTCGTTCGGCCCCGGCCCCGCGCAGACGCGCCGCACCGGCCGCGTGACCATCAAGATCCCCAAGAAGACCGGGGACGCCTCCGACCTCGGCAGCTCCGACTTCCAGGAGATCCTCCAGAACGTCTACGACGCCACGCTGATCACCGACCAGAACGGCCGGATCGCCAGCGTGAACCCGCGGGCCATCCAGTTCTTCCGCGGGGAGCGTGCGGAGATCGTGGGCCGCAACATCGTGGAGCTGATCTCCGGCGCGAGCGAGGACCTGGTTCCCACGATCCGCAAGAACCTCGAGAACGACCGCTATACCCTGATCCAGGCCTATTGCCTCCGGGGCGACGGGACGATCTTTCCCGCCGAGATCTCCGCCAACCACCTCCACCTCTCCGCCCGGGACTACTTGAGTTTCTTCATCCGCGACATCTCGTGGCGCAAGGAGGCCGAGGAGCGCCTGCGCACCGGGTACACCGCCATTCAGAACTCCGGCGACGGCATCGCCATCGCCGACCTCGAGGGGGCCATCAGCTTCTGCAACCCCGCGATGACCGCCCTGTGCGGCGAAGCGGCCACCGAGCACATGATCGGGCGGAACCTGCGGGAGTTCCTCGCGGAGCCGGACAAGGCGGACGAGATCCTGCAGAACGTCAGCGGGCACAACGTCTGGGTCGGCGAGTTGGAGATGCGGCGCGTCGATGGCGCGACGTTCTATGCCCAGGGCTCCGTCGCCCCGAACGTGAACGCCGACGACGAGCTTACCGGCATGGTGCTCTCCGTCCTCGATATCACCAACCTCAAGCAGGCCCAGTACCAGCTCGAATGCTTCGCCCGCGAGCTCCAGGAGAAGAACACCCTGCTCGAGAGCGACCAGATCATGGCACGGGAGATCCAGCAGGCCTTCCTGCCCCGGCAGCATCCCGTCTTTCCGCGCGGCGCGAAGGCCGAGGACAGCATCCTGAAGGTGGGCCACCTCTATCTCCCCAGCGGCGCCGTCGGGGGCGATTTCTTCGACATGCTGGTGCTTTCCGACAGCCAGGCGGGCCTGTTCATCTCCGACGTGGCCGGCCACGGCATGCGCGCCGCCCTCGTCGTAGCGACCATCCGGGGCCTGATGGAGGAACTGGCGCCCATCGCCGGCGATCCCGCCGCGTTCCTGACCCAGCTGAACCGCGCCTATACTGGCATCTTCAGCCAGACGGAACAGCTGACCTTCACGACCGCCTGCTATCTCGTGCTCGACTTGAAGACCGGCCGGATGCAGTACACGACCGCGGGCCATCCGTTTCCGTTCCACTTGCGGCGCAGCGCCGGCACCGTCAGCATGCTGCCCGCCGGGGAAGGCGGCAAGGGGCCCGCCCTCGGCCTCTTCGACACGGCCTCGTACGGGTCCGCCACGGGGATCCTCGAGCCGGGCGACGTCCTGCTGTTCTATACCGACGGGTTGAGCGAGGCGGAGGGCACCAACCGCGAACTCTTCGAGGACCACGAGATGGTGGCCTCGCTGCAGAAGCTGTTGCCGAAGGAGCCCGGGGCGCTGCTGACCGACCTCGTGGCCGCCGCGCGCCAATTCAAGGGCGCGACCGATTTCGAAGACGATGTTTGCCTGCTGGCCGTGGAACTCGCCCGGCTGCTTTCCTGATCCGGAAACCCCGCGCCGCCGGCCGGGGTGGGGTGGGCGAGCCGGGAGTTGAACCCGGACCCCTCACGGGACAGGATCCTAAGTCCTGCGCGTCTGCCAGTTCCGCCACTCGCCCGTTGAATGCCGAATCCTGACGCCGGCCTCGCGCCGGCGTCATCGCTATTCGATGACCTTCAGGTCGCCGCGAACCGGCCTGTTGTTGATGTTGCGCCAGAAGTCCCGGATCGCCTGCTTATCCTCCGGCGTGCTGGAGAAGACGCCCTGGATCTTGAAGCGGTAGTACTTGTCGATGTCCGCGGAATTCAGCATGCCGCCGTAGACCGGCTCGGGGACGTCCTTGTATGTCAGCTTCTGTCCGTCCGCGAGCTTCAGGACCAGCACCTGGTCGGCGGCCGTGTACTTGATGGAGCGGAACATCTCCGACTTCCCGATGCCCCGGCCTTCCGGCTCCGGCTCCTCGGCGGGTGCCGCCGGCGCGGCCTCTTCGGCGCCTTCTGCCGCGGCTTCCACGGCCTCCGTCGCGCCGCCTTCTGCCGCCGCTTCGGCACCCTCTGCCGTGGGGGCGGGCGCCGCCGCCGCTTCCAGTTCCTGCACCTTCTTCGTCGCCGCATCCAGGTCGGTCTTCAGCTTGGCGGCTTCCTGCTGCGCGGCCTGCCTTTCCTGCGCGGCCTTGTCGGCGGCGGCCTTCGCGGTCGTGATTTCGCCGTCCTTGCCGGCCAGCTGCGTCGTGAGTTCGGCGACCTGGGCGGCCTGTTCCTGGGCCTTCTGGATCTGGGCGGCCGCTTCCGACTTGGCGTTCGCGGCTTCCGTGCCCGCGGTCGTCAGCGCGTCCTTCGTGGTCGCGAGTTCCTGGCCCTGTGCCGTGATCGTGTCCTGTACCCGCTGCAGGGCGGCAGGGTCCTTGAGCGACTCGGGCGTCAGATCCGCGATGCCCGCGGCGGACGCCGCCTTGAGGAACGCATCCTTCAGCCCGGCAGCTTCCTTGGCCTGTTGCTGGTTCAGGAACACCAGCCCCCCGCACGCCACCAGCAGGATCAACGCCACCACGCCCGCCACGATGCCCAACATTTTGCCCGAAGCCGCCATACGAGCCTCCTTCCGATTATGGTTCCGTCCCCGAGATGGAATCGAATATCCGGGCCAACATCAACCTTTTTCTGGAAAACGCAATCGGCGCCTTTTTTTGTTGTGGAATGAGCGCGACCTTCTACCTTTCTATGGATAGGAAAGATCATTCGCGACCGAGGGGACGAAAGGAAGCGAGGGGGCGTGTCGTGACGCGTCGGAAAAAGAGCGCGGGCCCGGCCGGACCGGGCGGCGAGGCGGAGCCGCCGATTGCGGCCTGGACGCAGCGCGAACACCCGGAATGGCTGGATGAGCAGGCCTGGGCCGAGTGGCGCGCGTTGTGCGCGCTCGGTCTGTGCCGCCACGCCGTCCAGGAGTCGCTCGCCTCCTTTGCCGGCTTTCACTTCCGCCGCCTGGTGAGCCGCTATGCGTTTCGCGTCAATGCCCCGGGCGAGGCCCGCGCCCTTACGGACCGGGACGGATGGCATCTTTTTGAGACCCACCTGACCGCCCGCCAGACGCGGGAGGGCAAGCGGTACAAGGACTGGCTGTTCGCCCGTGTTCCACCTGATGCGAATTCGCCCATGCAGGCCGTCGCGGGAGGCGCCGTGCTGCTGATGAGGGATGCCGCCCGCGAGTACCTGGCCCGCGAGTTCGCGCCGGCTGGGCAGGTCTCGTTGAGCAGTCCCGTGAATTCCGCGGAGTCCGGCCGCCTGGCGCTGGAAGACCTGTTGCCGGATGCCGCGAGCCCGGCCGACGAAGTGGCGCGCCGCGAGTACGAAGCCCTGGCCCGCGAACACGCGGAGGAATGGTTCGCGGCGCTGGGCGCCCGCGATCGCATGTTGCTCCTGGCGCGGCACATGGGCCTGCCGTTGAACCATCCGGTGGTCGAACAGGCTGCAGGCTGCCGGAAAAGCAAGGCCTGTGCCTCGCTGCGGAACTTCGTGGAGAACCTGGCGGCCGACCTGCGCCGCCAGTTTGCCGACGATCCGGCGGAGTCGGTCCGCCTGCTGGCCACGCTGACTCTCGAGGCGTTGAATCAGCGCATCGATCAATGGGGCCGGCAGGAACCCCGATGCGCCGACCTGTTCTCGCTGGCATCCCGTCATGAAGAAACTACCCCCGGTTAAACAGGCAGCGGCATCCTCCGCCCGCCGGCAGTGGCTGCAGCAGTGGCTGCACGAATGGACGGTGGATCTCGCCCTGCGGGGCGATGGGGAGGAGCCTCCGCCCGATGCGGTGGGCCGTCCGCCCGAGGCCGGGCCGTCCGCCGCGCCTGGGCAGGTGAGGCTGCTGTTTCCCTGTACCGGCCCGGAGGGCGCGCGCTTGTGTTACCTGGCGGTCCTGCGCGAGGTGCGGCCGGGGCATTTCCTCGCGGCTCCGTTCGGCCGTTTCTCCGTGCCGGCCACGCCCGGCGAGTGGCGCACGCCGCGCGCGGAAGCCCCGCTGCGCGTCCTCGAGCTCTGGAACGCCCGCGTCCTGTCCGGCGCGGCGCTGGCCGCCAGTTGGACGGTGGATGAACTTCTGCCGCGGGAGCGGGAGGATGCGCTGGCTGTGTATCAGGCCTGGTACGCGCGTCAGGCCCCGCCCGGCGAGCCGGATATCCGGACGGGCCCGCCCCTGATCCATCCCCTGGATCCGCGACACGAGTACATGGAGGAGGAGTGCGCGTGGATGGACGGAGTCGCGGCGCGTTTTTTTAGCCGTGCGGAGAAAGCGTCCGCCTTTCCCGCTTCGGCCCCGGACGAACTGCCGCTGGCGGCGGAGCCGCGCAAACCCTATCGTGCGCGAAGGCGGAAAAAATAGGAATTCCCGATCCGGAACGGATCTGAAAAACGAGTAGTGGGCTTAACGGAAGACACCGCGTTGTCGGGCCGCGCGGGATTTCCGGCAAAGCGGATTTGGCGCTGGCAATGGGTTGGTCACTACGCGTAATCCTTCCTAATCCCGGCCCTGGCGCGATGATTCGTCCCGGCTTGAATTCGGCATGAACCGCGGCGCGCTGCGGAGAGGAATGTGTCTTGGTCAGACGGGCGGAAAACAAGGCAATGACCAGGCGGAACATTCTTTTCTGCTCGACTCCGAGCCCGCCTGTCCCCGGTCGGCTCGCTGCTCTTTCCTTGTGTTGGCATCGCGCTCTGCGATCTCCGTGGTGAATCATTCGGCTTCGCAGTCCCCGATTCCCAGCGGGCTGCGGTCTTCAGCGCGGGCCGCGTCCGCCTCCAATAGGATGCGGCAAATCTCCGCGCCGTGTACTTTTTTAAAAAAAGCATGGAATGGCTGGAAGCGGCTTCCTTTCTAAGGATGAGGCCGGGCGAGTACGTACCGGCCGCGCAAACAGGTCAACGAAAGAAGGAGGACAGGTCATGGTGGCGATGAACAAGGTATTGCTGATGGGCAACCTGACGCGCGATCCGGAGATACGGAAAACGCCCGGGGGAGCCTCGGTTTTGGACCTCGGGCTCGCGATCAACGAAAGGTACAAGGGCAAGGACGGGAAGGTGGTGGAGAACGTCTGTTTTACGGATGTGGTGGTCTGGGGGCGGCAGGCCGAGTCGTGCGCGCGCTATCTGACCAAGGGCGCGCCCGTGCTTGTGGAGGGGAGCCTTCGCTTCGACCAGTGGAAGACCGAGGACGGTCAGAACCGGTCGAGGTTAAAAGTCCATGCTTTCCACGTGCAATTCCTCGGCGGCAAAGAGCCTGGCGTCGAGGATCCATCCGATGAGGCGGCCGAGCAGGAGCCAGCCAGGGTGGAGCGCAAACCCACCGAACGGGTAGCGGTTCCGCGCGCCGCCGTCCGGTAGGGGCGGATTCAGAAACGCCATGGCCGCGGCGTTATGCCTGACCGCGCCGGGCGGACGCTACGGACCGGCAGGTTGCGTGATGGTGCGGCGACAGCGGCCCTGAGATGGGTGAATAGGCTCCGGTCCGGATTGGCGATGACCGTCACGCGGTCTGCGGGTTAAGCGCCTGGTGCGCGGGCGGCAAGGCCGTCCGCGCGCCGCGCCGACGCGCGAGGCGGCGGGCCCGGCCGCGTGAGGTCGGGCAGGAGCGTCGGTGTTGAAGTGTTCCTGGCCGCGTTTCGCGTCCAATACGGGGATACGACGGGCGTGGCGAGTTTGATTCCGACCTGCATGGCCGGTCACGGTCGCAAGCGGACCGGGGAACTGACTTGGGCGGGGACGTGGCATTTCCACGCAGCGCGCCGGACATGACGCGAGGGTCGATGCGCGCGTTTGCGCCGAGGCGACGCGCGCCATCAACTGAACCGGTCCTCCGGTTGAAGAGTCCATATAATATTGTATCTTTTCCTCTGCACGTTTGGGCGCCAGAAGAAACGGATAAGAAGGGGAAGAAAAACGGGCTGACCATATGCCACGAGAAATTGCAGCGAGTAAAAAAGCCGGCGGCAGGTCCAGAAAACCCGCCAAGGGAGCGAAGCACGTGGCCGCCGGGCGGGGTGGCGCGAAACCAGTGCTCCTTGCGGGAGGCAATCCGCAGATTGCGAAGGCGGATGGGGACGCCCCTGTGCAGGCTTACCTGGCGGCCATGCCGGGCTGGGAAAGCGATGTCGGGCGCCGCCTGGATGCGCTGGTCGTGAGCAACGTGCCGGGTGTTTGCAGGGCCGTGAGGTGGAATTCTCCCTTCTACGGGGTCCAGGGCCGGGGCTGGTTCATGGGATTTCATGTTTTCACTCGCTATATCAAGGTATCCTTCTTCCGGGGAGCGTCGCTGCGGCCCGCTCCATCCGGAGGCACGGGCAAGGACGCGCGCTGGATCGATATCCACGAGAGCGATCTCGACGAGGCGCAGATGGCGAACTGGATCCGGCAAGCGGCCGCCCTGCCCGGCTGGGGCAAGGCCTGACCGCGATTTCCGGGAGGACATGTGAGGTGGGCGGCGCAGGGAACAAGGGGGCAAGAGGGCGGTGTGTAAAAAGAAAGGGAAGAATATGGGCGCGAATGTATATGTCGTGTTTTACAGCACGTATGGGCATGTCTACAAAATGGCCGAGGCGGTCGCGGCCGGCGTCCGGGAAGTGGCGGGAGCGGAGGCGAGGCTTGTTCAGGTTCCCGAACTGATGCCGGAGGCGGCGCTGGTGAAGAGCGGCGCGAAGGCGGCGCGGCAGGCCTTTGCCCATGTGCCGGTCATCCAACCGGATCAACTGGCGGAAGCCGACGCGATTATCTTCGGAACGCCCACGCGGTTCGGCAACATGAGCGCGCAGATGCGCAACTTCCTGGACCAGACGGCCGGTTTGTGGCTGAAAGGCGCCCTGGTCGGCAAGGTCGGGAGTGTGTTCGCCAGCACGGGCACGCAGCATGGCGGCCAGGAGACCACGATCACGAGTTTCCATACCAGTCTGTTCCATCACGGCATGATCGTCGTGGGCGTCCCGTACGCCGAGCAGCGGTTGCTGAACATGCAGGAGATCACGGGCGGCACGCCCTACGGCGCGACCACGCTGGCGGCCGGGGACGGCTCGCGACAGCCAAGCGAAAACGAGCTGGCCATCGCCCGTTTCCAGGGGCGCCACGTGGCGCAGATAGCGTCCCGGCTCCGGGGTTGAGCCCCGCCGCTCCCGGTCAGGCCAGCAGCTCGAGCGCCTCGCGGGCCAGGCGGCCGATCGGCAGCCCCTGCGGGCAGGCCCGTTCTGCCAGCGTGAAGTCGGTTGAGCAAATCGCGTCCCGGATGCCGGGCCCGACGGCGCGCAGGCAGTCGCGGGCCCGCTCCGGGTTGCCGTAATCCCGCGCGTACATCAGCCCTCGCATGAGGTCGGAGATCGGGATGCGGGAGCCCAGGGCCGGTCCGCAAAATCGCTCGCAACCCGCGCAATATCCTTCGCAGGTGGCTTGCGCAAAAAGCGCCAGCCGCGCCCGGTCGGCGCTCGACAAGGCCGTACGATCCATGGCCGCCGCGGAATTTTCCTCCAGATTCCGGGCCACGTGCATCTGCGAGCAGATGCTGGCGATGGCGGGATTCTCCCAGATGGCTTTCAGCTTGGCCTGCGCGGCGGTGAACCCCCGCCCCAGGAACTGGCCCGCCAGGTCGGAGCCGGCGTCGGCGGGCACGGGGCCTCCGCCCTGGGCCTTCATCCCGATCACGCCCAGGCCGGCGGCCCCGCATTGCTCCAGCGCCGCCTGCATATCCGCCGCTTGCAGAAGGCGGAAATTGCAGGCCGACAGGACCGCGTCCAGCCAGCCCAGGGCCGCCGCCTGGCGCAATTGCTGCGCCATGTTCCGGTGCGTGCTGAAGCCGAAGTAACGGATCCGGCCCGACCCCTTGGCGGCCTCCGCCCAGTCTCGGACGTCGTCGGTCAGAGTCTCCACGCCGCGCAGGTCGTGGATCAGATAGAGGTCGATATGGTCCGTGCGCAGCTTCTCCAGCGAGCGCTTCAGCGAGTTGGACAGGCCTTCGGGGTGATGGGCGTCGGTCTTGGTGATGAGAAAGACGTCGCGCCTTGCGGCGGGCTGCTTTTCGAAGAATTGGCCGAACCCCGCCTCGCTTCGGTCGCCGTGGTATCCTTCCGCCGTGTCCCAGCACGTGACGCCCAGTTGCAGCGCGCGGTGCAGGATATGCTGGTTGGCCGGCACGTCGAAAATGCCGCCGAGGCAGAGCGACGATATGTGAACGCCTGTCCGTCCCAGGATCCGGCGCGGAACCGTTCCGCCGCCTTCTCCGGCGGCGGACGCTGGAAGCCCGGCGGATAGAAGCGAGCCGGTGCCCGCCAGCGTCAGGGCCTTCAGAAAGGATCGCCGAGTGATCGAATCGCCTGCCATCGCGGTGACTCCCTAATGGGTGGCACCCACCGTACCCCCCGGCCGGCCGGGACGGTAGGGCGCTACAGCAGAAATCCGCTGCGGGCCTCGCGGCTTTCGCCGTCGGCGGTCACCCGGATGGCCCGGACGGTCGCGAGCGGACACACGCTCTCGCACACGCCGCACCCGATGCACCGCTCCGGATCGACGACCGGCCGCTGGAGCAGCACGAGCAGCTCCGCGACGCTTCCCTTCGGCGGCGGCGATTCCCACGGGTGGTTGGGATCGATGCTCCATTGGGCGGGCCCGCACTCGATGATCCGGCGCGGCTCGGCGTCGAAATCCCCGGCGATGCGGCAATAGAGGTCGTCCGATACGCGGGCCGCGGCGTCGGTCTCCCCCTCGAAAAACAACGTGAGTTCGTCCCCCCGCGCGATTTCACGCCGGCGGCCGGGCAGGGGCTCGAAGATCTCCTGGATGCTGATGGCCTTCGGGCTGACCGGGCAGTTCTCCTCGCATACGATGCAGGGGCGGTTCATGGCCCAGGGCAGGCAGCGGCCCCGGTCGACGAAGGCCGTGCCCATCCGCACGGGGCCGCGCTCGCGGAAGGCGCCGCGCCCGATCTTCTCGTTGAGCGTCAGCGGCCGGATGGCGCCGGTGGGGCAGATCTGGCTGCAGGCCGCGCACCGCAACTGGCAGCCGCCTATTCCCAGGCTGAACTTCGCGACCGGCGTGCCGAATCCTTCCAGGCCGGCTTCGGTGAGCGCCGGGTGGAGAATGTTGGTCGGGCAAATGCGCATGCACTGCCCGCAGCGGAGGCATCGGGTCAGGAATTCGCGTTCGGGTCCGGCGCCCGGCGGGCGGATCCGCCGCGGGTCGCGGCCGCCGGCCAGGCGGCCCAGCGGCGCCACGGCGAAACCGGCCAGCAGGGAGGCGATCACTCCGCGCCGCGTGAGGTCCGGCGCGGCGCGCTCGCCGGAGGCGGAACGCGCCAGCCGGTAGCCGACCAGGTCATCGGGGCAGGCATGCAGGCAGTTCATGCACAGCACGCATTCGTGCGTGCGGATGCGGCCTGCCGGCTGGCAGGCGCCTTCGCAGGCGGCTTCGCACTTCAGGCAGTTCGAGCAGTCGCGCTGTCTCTTCCCGACGCGCCATAGCGCAAAGCGGCCCAGGACGCCGTACAGCGCGCCCAGCGGACACACGTAGCGGCAGTAGAAACGGGGGATCCACAGATTGACCAGCAGGGCGGCAAGAAACAGCCCGCCGATGAGCGCGGCGCCCTGGGCCAGCCGCGCGCCGGTCCAGAGGACATGGATTCCGCGATCGGCGAGCGGCAGGATCACCAGGTTCACCGCGCGATGCATGAAGGAAATCGGGTCGAGCCAGCCCGTCTGCAGGCTGCCGGCGGCGAACTCGCGGATGCTCTCCAGCCGCGCGGATTGCCCGGCCAGGCGCCCGACCGCCGGCGCGAGCAGGCCGCCCGCCGCCGCGGCCAGCAGGAACGCGAGCAGGTAATACTTGATCCGTTGCGCGGGCCGGAAGGCGCGGCGCAGGCACTGCTCCGCGGGCGCGGCGCGGCGCAGGCCCAGCCAGCCGATCGCCTGGTGCAGCGTACCGAACGGACAGACCCACCCGCAGAAGAACCGGCCCAGGATCACCGTCAGCGCGATGACTAGCAAGGACCATTCCAGACCCGCTGGCAGCGATCCCGTGCCGAGGACCACGCCGAGGGCCGTCAGCGGATTCAGTTGCAGGAACCAGTTGACCGGCCACCCGCGGAGCCGCCACCACTCTTCGCCGACCGTCGTGACGAGGCAGAACCACAGGAACAACAGCAGAAAAAAGACCTGGCTGATCCGCCGGACCCACGTGATCTTCATGAAGCCCCTGCCTGGATGCGTACCGGGTTGAGCAGTTCGTAGCTGGCCGTCCCCGCGCCCGCCGCGGCCGCCCGCGCCAGGTGGGGGAGGTCCGACGCTTCGCGGCCGAGCAGCGTGACGCCGAACGCGTCCACCGCGACGGGATCCGTGCCGACGACCAGGGTGTCCGTTGCCTTGAGGTCGGCCAGCGAGCCGCCGGTCGGGCCGTTGCGGATCATCGTCGTCGTCCCGTCCAGGATGACCAGCGTGGGCCGCACGAGCTGCGCGAGTTCGGCGATGAGCGTGTGGATGTCCTGGTGGAACACGCTGCGCCGCCCGCCGAGCAGTCCGTACCAGTTCTTCAGGGTCAGGCTTGCGCCGCTGCGGTAGTGATCCTTGACCGGCGTCAGCCCGATCAGCCGGCGGATGCCCTTGAAGGGGCCCTTGAGGAACGGCCAATGCCGGAGGAGCCGTCCGCCCGGCAGCGTCACCGGCGCGAAATCGTCCTCGCGCGGCACCCACAGCTCCGCGCCGGCGCGCCGCGCCGCCGCGCCAATCCCGGACCATTCAAAACAGGAAGCCTGGTCGTGGATCGGATGGTCCGTGACCACGACGCGCGATGCCCCCGCCCGCAGGCATTGCGCGACGGCCTCGGCCACGAGGTCCGGATGCGTCGTCGCCCCGAGCGTCGCGGGCGAGGCAAAGGCCGCGTTGACCTTCAACAGCACGCCGTCCCCGGGCTTCACGAAGCGGGCCCACCCGCCCAGGGCTTCCATGGCCTTGCGAAGATTCGTCGTGCGGTCCGGCCCGGTGACGATCGCCAGGCGGGGATCGGCGGCCGGTTGCGAGAAGTCCGGCACCGGCCAGTCGTGGACTTCCTCCCGGTCGGCCCGGCCGGTTCTCCAGCCGAGCGCGTGGCCCGCGAGCCCGGTCGCGGCCAGGGCGGCCGCCGCCTTCAGGCCGCGCGCCAGGAACTCGCGGCGCTCCGGATCGAGAGGCGGCCGGCTCACGGCGCGGCCTCCGAAAGCTGCCGGTCCAGCAGCAGGGCCAGTTGCTCCGCGCTCAAGCGATCGCCGGCCTGGTGGACGCCCGCGAAATACGGCCCGCGCGTGAACAGGACCTGCCAGGTGCCGTAAAAATCCAGGACCCGGGCGTCCGGCAGCTCCGGGATCGGCGGCAGCAGCATCGCGCCGTCATCCATGATGAACTGCTGGTAGGCCTGGGCCAGTTTTGCCGCCTCCGCCTCGCTCCCGCGGGCGCAGACGAATCCGGACAACTGAAACTCGCCGATCTGGTAATCCGCCACGAACAGGTCGGTCAGCGGCGCGAAGCCCAACCCGTCCGTACGGTAGAGCCGGGGATGCCCGGCGAGGCGGTGCGCCTCCGGCAGCCGCGCGAGCTCCGGCAGGTCCGCGGGCTCCGCTGGCAAATCCGCCATGACCTGCGCCGCCGCCTTGCGCAGCGCCTCGCGGGCCGACGCGGCGGCCGTGCCCGCGATGATTTCCAGGTAGTACGACCCGTGACAGAAGAAAAGGGCGTTCTCCGCCAGGTAGGCGTACCGCGTGAAATCCCGCGGCTCGGCGTCCTCGCGCTGCTGCTGGCTGAACACCGAGTACGCGGAGCGGGGGGAGCCCATGTCGTACAGGAACGTTTCCACGACGCTGTCCTCGTCGCCGGGGATCCCCAGGCGGCGGCACTCGAGCGATCGAAATCCGGCCGGCAGGTAGAGTTCGGCCCGGCCGTCGATCTTCTCGTAGAGCGTGTCCGGGTCGAAATATTCGGACGGGCCGAGCGCCGTCATGCCCTCGGGCGGGTTCACCCGGGAGGGCCGCGCGGCCGCGGCCGGACGCGGGGCGGGGGGCGGGAGGTAGTCCGGCTTGTCGGCGGAGTACGCGGCCGGGTGCGGGCGGAACTGCTCGAAATAGACGGCCGTGCCCACGCCGGCCAGCGCGGCCAGGATGGCCAGGCCCAGCAGCGTTTCCCCCCAGCCGGTTTTTCTCGCCATGAGTCGAATCTCCGGAACGGGCGCCACTATACGGAAACGCGGGCGCAGGTAAAACAGAGAATGCGCCGCGGGATGGAACGGCCCGGCTCGCGCCTCGAAAGAAGGCTCGCCCGTTTGACTTTTCATCAGTCATGGTGTTTTGTGCCGGCATGAAAAAAGCAGGCTGGCTGGGCTGGGTGGCGATCGTCCTCGCGGGGGCCGGGACCGCGGCGGCGGCGCCCGTGCGCGCACGGCACAGCGAGGCCGAACTGACGGCGGAGCAGGCCGCCATCCGGGCCGGCGAAACCGTGTGGCTGGCGCTGGCCATCCGCCTCGATCCCGGCTGGCACACCTACTGGCTCAATCCCGGCGACTCCGGCATGGCGCCGAGGCTCGCGTGGAGCCTGCCGGAAGGTTTTTCGGCGGGCGCGCTGGCGGCGCCGCCCCCGGCGCGCTTCGAGTCCGAGGGGCTGGTCAGCCTGGGCTACGGGGAACGCGTGGTCTTTCTCGTTCCGATCACCGCCCCCGCGGGTTGGGGCGGCGGGCCGGCGACCGTCGGACTGAAGGCCACGTGGCTCGTTTGCAGCGACCTCTGCCTGCCCGAGTCCGCGACCTTCTCGCTGGAGCTCAACGGCGCGGCCGCCGCGGCGCCCGAAGGGCTGTTCGCCGAGGCCCGGGCGCGCTTGCCGCTCCCGCCCGACGGCTGGACGCTCCGGGCGTTGCGCCGCGGCCGCGAAGTGCACGTCAGCGTGGAGCCGCCAGCCGGCTCCGGCGCGGAGTCGCCCATGGTCTTTTTCCCCGCGCGGGCCGACGAATTCACCTATGACACGGCCACCGTGCCGCAGCAAGGCCCCGCGCTCCGGCTGCAGATTTCCCCGCTGGCCGAGACCTTCCCCGAAAAACTGATGGGCGTGCTGGTCGCGCATGGCACGGCTCTTGCTCTGGATATACCCATTGAAACCCCGGTCGAAGCGGAAGGAGTCGTGCCATGAAAGGTTGCGCGCGCACGGCGGTGATCCTGATGGTCGTAGGGTTGGCGCTGATCGTGTGGGCCGAGATCAGCCCGGATGGCGCCGCCCCGGACTTCACCTTGCCGGGCATCGACGGCGTCCCGCACTCGCTGTCGTCGGCCCGCGGGAAGTACGTCGTGCTCGAATGGTTCAACTACGACTGCCCCTTCGTGCGCAAGCACTACGGCGGCGGGAACATGCAGGCGCTGCAGAAAAAGTACACCGAGGCGGGCGCGGTCTGGTTTTCCATCTGTTCCTCGGCCCCCGGCAAGCAGGGCCACTATCCCGCCGAAAAAATGGCGGAACTGGCGAAGCAGCGGAACGTGGCGTCCACCGCCGTGCTGCTGGACCCGGACGGCCGGGTCGGCCGGCTCTACGGGGCCAAGACGACGCCGCACATTTTCATAATTGATCCGGAGGGGAAGCTGATCTACCAGGGCGCCGTGGACAGCGTGCCCTCGGCTGATCCGGCGGACATCACCAGCGCGGTCAACTACGTCCGGGCCGCGCTCGACGCCGCGCTCGCGGGCCAGCCGGTGGAAAAGAAAGTCACCGCGCCGTACGGCTGCTCCGTGAAGTACTAGCCCGGCCCGCCGGTTTTCCAATGTTTGGAAAAAACGCGGCCGAATTTTCCAAACATTGGAAAAATAGCTTCCTTTTTTCCAAACATTGGAAAAAAACGGCCCTGATTTTCCAATGCTTGGAAAACCGCTGTCCGCGCTCGCCGGTCCGGACTACCGGGTTCCCTCGATCACGATCAGCGTGATCTCCGGCCGCGCGAGCAGCCGCATCGGCGGCCCCCAGGTGCCCGCGCCGCGGTTGACGTACAGCCAGCGGCCGGGCGCGACTTCGTGCAGGCCGCGCCGCAGCGGGTAGATCGGTTTCAGGAGCCACTCGAAGGGGAACATCTGGCCCCCGTGCGTGTGGCCGGACAGTTGCAGGTCGAACCAGGCCTTCTCCGGGCGGCTGACGAGGGGCTGGTGCTTGAGCAGCACGACGAACCGGTCCGCCGGCCGCGCCGCCGCCAGCAGACGCTCGCTGATGAAATAGGGCTGGTGCGTGAACGAGCCGGCGGGATCGTCCACGCCCGCCAGCCATAGCCCGGGCAGCGGTTCCGCGGCGGCGCCGCGCAGGAGCGTGAAGCCGGCGGCCTGGTGAAAGGCCAGGGCCTCGGACACGCCGGCGAAATACTCGTGGTTGCCGAGCACGGCGTAGCGTCCGCCCGGGGCGGCCAGCCGGCGCAGCGGTCCGGCCTTGTCCCGGAGCTGGGCGGCCGGCGCGTCGATCAGGTCGCCGGTGCTCACGATCAGGTCCGGCTTCAGCGCGTGGACGGCGGAGACGACGGTATCGACCAGCCAGCCGCCGCGCCGCGCCGTGAGGTGCAGGTCGGAGATCTGCGCGACCCGGTATGTCGTGCCGGCCGGCAGGCGGTCCGAGCGCAGCACGATGGTTTCGACGCGCAGCCAGCGGGCCTCCGCCAGTCCCCAGGCCATGGCCGCGGCCGCGACGATCCCCGCGATCCCGACCGTTCCGCGGGGCGAGACGCGCCGGCGCGCCGCCCGCGCCGAGAAGAGCGAGGCGAGGCGGACCAGCAGGTTCCACGCATCCAGCAGCAGGCCGACGGAGAAGAACCAGAACACAATGGCGATCCAGGTATAGCCCGCGGCGCCGGCGAGTTCGGCCAGGAGCGGGTGCCCGCGGTTCCCGAACCAGCGCGCCAGGAACGGCGCGGCAAACAGGCCGGTGAAGACGATCAGGAGCCAGGCCGTGAACAGCCGGAGCCGCGGGAAGGCCCGGACCAGCTTGATCCCCATGTACGCATGCATCGCGGCGTAGGACAGCAGCACGATGGGGAAGATGAGCAGCATGATCATGACGCGCTCACCATACGGGCCTGCCGTCACGGGCGCAAGCGCCGGGCGGGCGCTCCGCGCGTGGCGCGCCCGTCGGCTCCCCTTTGAATCGCAACAATATTCTTCACGGGTGTGAAGAGTATTGTTACGCAATAAAACGTAAAATAAACGTGGAATGGGTTCCTGCGGTTTCCTTTCTATGGGTGAGGGAAGCGGCGGAGCGGATACCCGGGGGGGGCAATTGGAGATTAGAGATGGAGGCCTGTTTCTGGTAGATAAGCCGTGTGAAAAGGCGGTGGTCGGAAGCGGGCGGCCGTTGCCTGCAGGCGGCGAATTCACCGGACGCCTCCCTCGGGCGGCGTCGGAACCAGCGCGGCGTGGCGGATGAATGGAAGCGACCGCGGGCGGGATGCGCGTGGCGTGGGGGCGATCGCGAGTACGCTGCATGAATCAGGACATAAACGAAGCCGGGGATGAGGTGCTGCGGGCCTTCATTGCCCTGGAGATCTCTGACGAGGTCCGGGCGGCGTTGGATCGCCTGCAGCGGGATCTCATGAGGGGCGAGGCGCGGGTGGGATGGGTGACGCCGGCGCGGATTCATCTGACCCTGGCGTTTCTCGGCGACATCTTTGCCGCGCAGCTTCCCGGTCTGGCGGACGCGCTGGATGCCGTGGCGGAGGGGTGTCCGCCGTTCGCCTTCGACGTGGCCGGGACGGGCGCGTTCGGCCCGCCGAAATCGCCGCGGGTGGTCTGGGCCGGGGTCGAGGAGCCGACGGGGGCGCTGGTCCGGTTGCAGGCCGCGGCGGCCGTGGCGGTGACGGGGCTGGGCTTCCGGATCGAGGAGCGCGCCTTTCATCCGCACCTGACGTTGGGCCGGGTGCGGGACCGGCGCGGCGCGGCCGATTTGACTTCGCGGCTGGAGTCCTTTAGAACTCTGCGGTGCGGCAGGGTGGAGGTCCGGCGCGTTCTGCTGCTGCAAAGCGTTTTGAGTTCCCAGGGAGCCGAGTACCGGGTGCGTCATTCGTCCGAATTGAAAGGAGCATGAGAGCATGGCAGCGAAATCCAGTCAGGCGGCGAGCGCGGAGAAAAGCATGCCGGCGGCGTTGAGCGCCGTCCTGGCCCAGATCCAGAAGGAATTCGGCGAGGGCGCGATCATGCGCCTCGGCAAGGAGGAGGCGCACGTCCAGGTGCCCTCGATCTCCACGGGCGCCCTGACGCTGGACCTGGCCCTCGGCATCGGCGGCGTGCCGCGCGGGCGCATCATCGAGATCTTCGGCCCCGAGTCCTCGGGCAAGACCACGCTGGTCCTGCACATCATCGCCAACGCCCAGAAGAACGGCGGCGTAGCGGCGTTCATCGACGCGGAACACGCCCTCGACCCGGCCTATGCCCGCAAGATCGGCGTCAACCTCGACGACCTGCTGGTCTCCCAGCCGGACTCCGGCGAGGAGGCTCTGACGATCGCCGACCAGCTCGTCCGCAGCAATTCCGTGGACGTGGTGGTGATCGACTCCGTTGCCGCGCTCGCGCCGCGCGCGGAGCTCGAGGGCGCCATGGGCGATTCACACGTCGGCCTGCAGGCGCGCCTGATGTCCCAGGCGATGCGCAAGCTCACCGGCATCCTGAACAAGTCCAAGACCTGCTGCATCTTCACCAACCAGATCCGCGAGAAGATCGGCGTCATGTTCGGCAACCCGGAAACGACGCCCGGCGGCCGGGCTTTGAAATTCTACGCCTCGGTGCGCATCGACATCCGCCGGCTGGCGACGATGAAGGATCCCGCGGGCCGGGCCATCGGCAACCGGACCAAGGCCAAGGTGGTGAAGAACAAGATGGCCGCGCCGTTCGTGGAGGCGGAATTCGACATCCTGTATGCCGAGGGCATCTCGCGCACGGGCGCCGTTCTGGACGCCGCGCTGCAGTATGGCCTGATCGACAAGCGCGGCACCTGGCTGTCGTTCGAGAACCAGCAGCTTGGCCAGGGCCGCGACGCGGCGCGGGACAACCTGAAGAACGATCCCGAGATGGAGAAAAAGCTCACGGAAGCGGTCCGGGCCAAAGTCAAGGAAGGCCATGTGGCGGCGACCGGCAAGGAAGCGGCCAAGGCCTGACGCCAGGCGTCGGGTCGTGTGCGCGGCCGCCGGGGCGGCGCTGCTGCTGGCGGGCGGCGCGTCGGGGCAGGCCGTGTCGGAGCGGGAGCTGGTCCGCCGCCTCGTCAAGGACGCCTACGACCGGCAGGCGGCGGCGCCGTCGGACGAGCGCGGCTACGTGGCCCGGCCGGAAGACAACCTGGTTCCGGGCGTGAGGCTGGAGCAATTCCGCGCGGACCTGGAAAAGGGCGCGGGGCATGAACTCGCGGGCAAGTTCTGCGCGGTCCATTCATCCTCCGCGCTGGCCGTGAACACCTTCGCGCCGTTCAAGGATCGCCCCGCGGACCTTGTGCTGCTCGGGCGGTCCGGTTTTGACCCGCCGGTATTTGAGAAACCACTTCCGACCGGCCTGCACGGGACCCCGCCGACGCTGGACGTGTTCCTGCGGCGCGGCAATGAGGTGATCACGGTCGAGTCGAAGTTCCTGGAGTATTTCGCGCCGAAGGAGGCCAAGTTCTCCGCCAGCTACAACCGTGTTAATCTTCCCTGGGCCGAGGATTGCTGGTGGCGGGTCCTGGAAGAGGCGAAGGCGGCGGGCCCGCGGAATCTCGACGTGGCCCAACTGGTCAAACACTACTTTGGAATCAGCCGCCTTCTGGCCCGGGGCGATGAGAAGGGGTGGAAGCCAGCGCGAGCGACTTTACTTTATCTGTACTGGGAGCCCGCGAACGCGGCGGATTTGGCCGTCTGCCTTCAGCATCGCAAGGAAATCGAAGAACTGGCGGCGCGGGCGGCAAACTCCAAGGTCATCTTCCGCGCGATGAGTTATCCCGACTTGTGGAGGGAATGGTCTGCCCTGCCGGCGCTGTCGAAGCACACGGAAAGCCTGCAACGCAGATATCGTGTGGTCGTGCCGTAAAAAGACTGGACAAGCCATCTCTTGGAAGAAATACTGCGCGCGGAGGATGGCTTATGCTTCGGGAGGAGCAAGCCGTTAACGTGACAAAACCGCGCCGGGAAAGGCGCTGGGTTTCTGCGCTTTCCGCTTTTCTGCTGTTCTGCTTTCTTCCCATCCCCCTTGCGTCAGGTTCCGGCGGGCGGGTGCCGATTTATAACGCGGATCTTCCCCTCACGATCACCAACTCGGGCAGCTACGTCCTGGCGGAAGATGCCGGATCTGTTTCATCCGTAAGCATTCAGATCACCGTGGATGCCGATGACGTCGTTCTGGATCTGAACCACAGCATGCTCACCGGCAGCGGTTTCGCGGCGGACTATTGCGTGGTGCAGTCCGCCGGTCGAAACAACTTGACCATCAAGAACGGGCGGATTTCAGGGTCGCTCAATATCCCCGGCGCCTTCAATCGCTGCGAAGATCTTTTTATCAGAGATGGCAGGCGGAACGCGATCAACACGGGGCCCGGCAGCCTGATCGCGAGATGTACGCTGGCAGGCAACTTTATTACGGCGTTGGGAATTGGGCTCATCTGCGCCGATGCAGGTTCGATCATCCGGGATTGCATGATGTCCAACAACATGGGCGGTGATGAACTCGCCGGGATTCGCGCGGGGGATGGCAGCCTGATCGAACGCTGCGTGATCAGTGAACAGTCGGGCGGGCGAGTCTATGGGGTGATCGCGGGGACGGGAGCGATCCTCGACGGCGTGGTAATTCGCGATCTACTCGGTAGCGCGGCGACCAATAACACTGCGGTGGTTGCCGGCAATGGGGCATTGCTGACCGGCTGCACACTGGCCGGGAATGTGGACCTCGGCACGGGATCCGTCGTCGCGGATTGCCTGTTCACCGGAATGGACACGGTCCATTCCTATCAGGCCAGTGTGGGGCACGGCTCGGTCGTGGTGGATAATGTCTTCTCCGGCCAGGTGGCGGGGACGGACGCGGTCAACATCAACAGCGGCTCCCTGGCGGTCAACAACCGGTTGAGCCAGTACCGCCTGCAGGCCGACAACGGGAGCCTCATCGCCCAGAACTGGGCCGATGTCCCCGTTTTCCTTAAGTACGACTGCTATGTGTATGACAATTTCCTCGGGCGCGGGATTTCGGAAACAGGCGGCTGGAATCGAATCGAGGGCAACTATCTGGACCGCACCTCGCTGCACGGAACCAATGTCTGCATTAATTCTTTCGGCCAGCGCAACCTGATCGTGAAGAATTTCTTTGCGGAGGATGAGGACCACGTCATCTCGGGCGGGGCGAACGACCATATCGCGGCCAGCATCATACCGCCGGGGAACACCTTCACGACCAACCGCCCTTGGGGGAATGTGGTGCGACTCGAATAACATATGAGCCTGCGTTTCCAGAAGTGGATGCTGATGACCGCCCTGGCGGGGGCCACGGCCGTGGCGACCCGGGCCGGGCCGGGCGATGTGCAGATTAACACCTTGCCCGACATCATTGTCGAGCCCGGCCGGTACATGGTGACCCGGAATCTTTTCCTGCCGGCGGGGATCGTGGGCACCGGCATCCAGGTGCGAGCTACCGGTGTTACGATTGACCTGAACGGCTTTACCCTCGATGGCAGCAATGTCGCCTGCGGGATTGTTCAGGACGCAGATACTGATGACTTGACCGTGCTCAACGGGTACATCAGGAGCTGCGCGCAGGCCGTTCAGGCGCCGGGCGCCGGCAATCGTTTCAAGGATCTTGGGATCACGGCTTGCTCCAAGGGAATCACCGCCGGAAACTCGGCCGTGGTCGAGGGCTGTATCTTCGGGCAGAATTCGTCGGCGGACCTGTCCCTGATCACCGTGGGCGAGGGCAGCCGGGTCAGCGAATGCCTGATGGGCATCAATTCCGGTTCCACCGCCTTCGAAGGGATCGAGTGCGGCGAGGGGTCGGAGGTCCGGCGCATCCTGTTTACGCCAACTCACTTCAGGGGACGCCGTCGTATCTGGTTCGCGGCGCGGACCTGGTGGAACAGGTGCTGGCCCATGATAATAGTTTCCTGAAACAGGGCATCGTCAGTGCCATGACGATTCGGGATTGCGTCATTACCGAAACGGCGGCGCAGGATGATAGCGGGTTGTTCAGTGACGGCGAGACGGCGGAGCGTTGCGTGGTGTATGGCAACCGGTCCGGCCAGGCGGGCGGATCCTCTCCCGTCGGCTTCTGGGATGTCCGGAAGGTCCTGGACAGCGTGGCGGCGAATCGCACCAGCAGCGACATGCTCTCGGGGGATGGATTCAACAACTGCGACACCCTGGGCTGCGTGGCGTACGCGCACGCCGGGGACGGCTTCCAAGGCAGCGTGTTCCAGTACTCCGTGGCGTTCACGAATGTCAAAGTCGGGTTCTATCTCGGCGCCAACGTGAGCGCGCAGAATTGCCTCGCCGTGGCCAATGAATCGGGCTTCGTGGACCAGAACTTGGTCAGTTCCCTGCGAGTGGTGGATAATCATGCGGCGCGCAACCCGGCCGTCGGATTCTGGCTGCAGCGGCCGGGCGTGATTGCGGTGGACAACAGCGCGCAGGGCAACTTCACGATCGGCGGGTCCGCCAAGGGCGGCGCCGGCATCGTGCTGACCGGCGGGACGACCATCAACACGAACAACGCGTGGGCGAATTTCTCGTGGTAGAGTAAGGATGCAAAGACGACGAACAGAAACGGAGCGAGGAGGGCGGCTGGGGTTCGGCCTCGCGTTGCTCATGTTGGGCGCGGCGGTCGAGGGAGCCCGCGCCGCCGACGGCCGTTTCGAAATCTCGCAATCCCACGTTCCGTACACCATCTCGCGTCCCGGCAGTTATGTCGTGACCGAGGATTTGGACAGCCCGAGCGGCGACGCGCCGGTGATTTTCATCGCGACCAATTATGTGACGCTGGACCTGAACGGCCACCGGTTGCAGCAGGCATACGACCATGCCATCATCCAATCCTCCGGCGGTTGTTCCTATATCACGGTCCGACACGGCCGGTTGCTCCATGTCAACAACCTGGCCCGGGCGCTGGAATTGAACAGCCTTTTCAACCGCGTGGAGGACGTGGAGATTTGCGGATTCAATGAAACGGGGCTGTTCAGCGCGGATTACACGCTTCTGAAGAGGTGCCGCGTAGTCGGCGGCGAGGGCTTTAACGGAATCAACAGCGGGCAGGGGAGCATGGTCCTGGCCTGTGAAGCCGCCGGAAACACCGCGTACCTGCACGGGACCGGAATCAGCGGCGATCATGGCTTTCTCGTGGTGGACAGCATCGTGAGCGGCTGGCGCGGGACGGGGATAGGATCGTTCATCGGCTTCTGGGGCGACACGGGGTACTTGTGCGTCAACAATGTGGTGAGCGACAACCAACTGGATGCGCTGACCGTCGAGGCCTTCCGGCTGGGCAGCGGCGGGTTGGTCGCGGGTTGTACGGCGCAGGGGAATCAGGATGCGCTAACCAATGCCGCCGGGATTCTCGCTCGAGACGGCGTGGTGGTGGCCGACTGCTCCATCGAAGGGCGCAACTACCCCGGGATCACGACATCCAACGGAACCATCGTGGCGCGCAACGCGTTGAAGGGGCCGAACTGCGACCTGAAGACGGGCCAGGGAAGCGTTGTCCGGGGGAATACCCTGCACGAGGGCGGCATCAACGTACAGGAGGGGTGTCTCGTGGCCGGGAATTCCGTCTGGCGCGATGTCTATATGAACCCGCTCCTCCTTCTCGCCGGCGCCGGCTACGCGCTGGAGAATAACCTGTGGGGCTGGGACACGCCAGGGATTCAGATGGTGGGCAAGAACAGCCGGGCGGATCGGAACAATATCAGCACGGTCACGGACATCCGCGTGGACCTCGGGTCAAGCAATCTGATCGTGCGCAACCGTTTCAACGCCATGACGATCATCGCGTCCAATGACTTTGTCGGCGCGACGCTGGTGGGGAGCGAGGGAATGTCGGCGAATTTACCGTGGGCGAATATAGACTGGTAACGTGAAAGCTTTCAGAACAATACGGCTGGCCCTGCTCATGATCGGGCTGCTCTCCGGCGGCGCCCGGGCGGCGGCCCTTTCCACGCAGGAGGGCGTGCGCGAAATCAGCCAAGCCACCGTCATCACCAGTCCGGGCGCGTACCTGGTCACCCGGGATTTGCTGGTGCTCGGCGGAAGCGCCATCACCATTCAAGCGGATGATGTGACCCTGGATCTGAACGGACACCGGATCCAGTCGGTGCCGGTTTTTGGCACCTACGACGCGGCGATCCGCCAGCAGGACTGGTTTGCGAATCTTTCGGTGTTCAACGGCACCGTGATCGGCGGGGCCGGGGCGGGTATCTGGGCCACCGGCCGGAACAGCCGCGTGGAAAACGTGACCGTCCGGGGCAGTCAGAAGGGCGGGATTCTCCTGGGCGACATGGCCGTGGTGGAGAACTGCATCGTGGTATCCAATGACTTAGGTTTGACCGGCACCAATCTGATTTGCGGAGGGGCGGGCAGCCGCGTGGCCGGGTCCATCCTGATAGGGAATACCGGCGCCCGCCTCGTGGGCATCCGGGGCGGGCAGGGTTGTATCGTGGACGGCTGCATCCTCCGCGGCAATTTGGCCTCGTACTATTTCAACGGTGTGGAGCTGGCACGGGGCGGCGTGGTCCGCAGCGTCAGCATCAGCGACAATTACTGCGCCTCCAGTTTTAGCGGCGTGGTCGCCGATGGAACGATCGAACGCTGCGCGGTGGTTCGGAACATAAAGGATATGGACGGTGGCAGCCTGGCGGGTATAGACGCCGGGGTCAACGGGGTGGTCCGCCGCTGTATCGTCAAGGAAAACACCGCGTATAGCGGCGAGGCCTATGCCTACTTCCACCGGGGTCACGGCGGTCTCTTCGACTGCGTGGCCTTCAGTAATGTCGCGGTCGGCGCCTCGGCGTATGGATTCTGCCTGTCCACCAACAATACCGTGGCGAGCCGCTGCGCCGCGACCGCCAACGGTTCGCGAGGATTCTACGGACCGATAGGTTGCATCATCAAACAAAGCGTGGCGAAGTGGAACGGGTGGTACGGAATAGACGTGGGGGCCTGGTCTTCCGTGGAGCGTTGCCTGGTGGACAATACGGGAGACGCCACGGACACGCGAACCGGCATTGCGGCCAACAACGGCAATGTCCGGGTGGAAAACAACCACGTGCTGGACAGCGGGAGGGGAATCGGCTGCTTTGGAGGAGTCAACTTCCTCTCCGGGAACAGCGCCGTCAACACTACGAACTACGTCAACACGACGGGCCAAAGCTGCGGCGCCATCACGAATCAACCGGGCGCCAACTTCATATCGTACAACCCGTGGCAGAACTTCGGCCTATGAAACATTTTCTCCAGAGTGGCGCGGGCGTCTCGCCCGTACGTTCACGGGCCGGAGTCCCGTGCCACATGGCACTTCAAGCCGCACTATGTATGGTGTTGTTTTTGTTGGGGCCGGCCGCCTGGGGCGCCGGGTTGGGGAGCAATGAAGTTCGGCTGGTGGTGGATTCCGCGGCCCGCGTCGGCTCCATGGACTGCTCTGATGAAACCATCGTCAGCATTGGTCCGGGCGCCATGGGAACCCTGCCGTCACTCCAGTTGCCCGGCAACGGTCGGGCGGCCGTGGATGCGATGGCCGCCGCCGGCAAGTATATCATTTTTTCCTGCGACGTGGACGTCCGGATCAACGGCATCCGCTACGCCGACGAGGATCTCATCCTGTTTGATCCGACCACCACCAATTATTCCATGTTCTTCCAGGGGGCCTCCTATGGCCTGCCGGAGGCGTGCGATATGGACGCCGTGGCCGTGTCGGACAACTTCGATGTGGAGGGTTCGGACGGCTTTGTTTTCCTGTCCACGGATATAGATGTGCCCGAGTGGAATATCACCGATGACGATGTCCTGATCTGGTGGCGCATCGGAGCCCCGGCCAAGCAGTTGGACGGCCGGACTCAGTTGGGCATCCCCGAAAGGGCCAACCTCGACGCCCTTCATTACATCAGTCCCTATCTGTATTATTCCCTGGACACGTATGAGACGATTGGCCCGGCCACGGCCCGGGACCGTGACGCATTCGCCTGGGACGGCAGCAATTTCTCGGCCGTCAAGTTTGAGCAGATCGAGCCGCAGGCCAACTTGGCGGCGCTGGATTATCCAATGGACCGGGACCATGATTGGCTGACGGATTTCGAGGAAGCCTCGGGCATTGACGAGGGGGCCACGACGGTGCCCGGCACCACCGTGCCGCTGAATCCCAACGGGCATAAGACCAAGCCGGACGTGGCGGACAGTGACGGCGACGGCGTGCCCGACGGCGAGGAAGCCGCCGCCGGGACCAATCCGAATGACCTTAACGACTATTTGCAGTTGACGACCATGCAGGAAGTGTCGAGCAACCAGTTGGTGTCCTGGGCATCGGTGGCGGGCCGGTATTACGATCTGGAGGCGATTACCAATTGGTTCCTGGGCCATCCCTCCGTGGTAGCCGACGATGTCCAGGCCAGTGGTGCCACGACCACTCGCACCAATGTGGGCGCACAATCCATCCTCTTTTACCGCGTGCGCCTGGAACCGCGATAAAAAAGGAGAAGTTCATGAGGCGAGCCTTCGCTGTGAGTGCCTTGTTCATCACCCTGCTGGCCCTGGCCGGCTGCGCGGCGGGCGACGCGCGTTTCGAGGCCGCGCCAGCGGGCTTCTGGGCCGGGTTGTGGCATGGGCTGATCTGCTGCATCACGTTCATTGTCAGCCTGTTCAAAGACAACGTCCACGTCTACGAGGTCCGCAACGCCGGGCACCTATACGACCTCGGGTTTGTGCTTGGCGCGGCCATCGCCTTCGGCGGCTGCGGCGGCTCGGGCTCCTGCAAGTGGCGCAAGTCGCCCCGGGAAAAGGAATGGGAGGATCTCGGCGCGCGCGTGGAAGTCAAGGTGCGCAAGGGCATCCGCGAGTGGCTCGACGAGTCCGGGAAGAAGGATGCCGAGTGGGAGGAGATCGGCCGGAAGGTTGAGGAGAAGATCAAGCGCGAGCTGCGGAATTGGGCGGACCAATAGGGTTTTTGTTCATGCCGGGATGCGCAGGCTGAACACGCTCCCTTGCCCGGGGATGCTTTCGACCGACACGTTCCCGCCGTGCGCCTGGGCGATGTGTTTAACGATGGCCAGGCCCAGCCCAGTGCCGCCCATCTGCCGGCTGCGCGCCTTGTCCACCCGGTAAAACCGCTCGAAAAGCCGCGGCAGGTGCTCGGGCGGGATCCCCGGCCCCCGGTCGCGAACGCGGATGACCACGTCGGCGCCCTCGCGCCCGGCTTCCACGCGGACGGGAGAGCCCGACGGACTGTACTTGATCGCGTTGTCGAGCAGGTTGATCACGGCTTGCTCCAGCAGCGGGGTGTTGAAGCGGGCCCGCAGCCCGGGCGCGCCGTCCAGTTCCACGGCCATCTGCCGGGCGTCCGCCTTGTACTGGCAGCATTCCACGGCGGAGCGCAGCACCGGAGAGACTTCCTGCTCCTCCAGCCGGATGACCTGCTGATCGGCCTCCTCTTCGATGCGCGACAGCTGCAGAAGGTCCTCGATGATGGCGTTGAGCCGGTCGGCCTGCCGGGCCATGATGCCGAGGAAGCGTCGCGCCTCCTCCTCGCTCTTCAACGCGCCGTCCTGCAGGGTCTCGATGAAGCCCTTGATCGAGGTGATCGGCGTTTTCAGTTCGTGGGATACGTTGGCGACGAAATCGCGGCGGACGCTCTCCAGCCGGCGGAGTCGGGTGACGTCGTGGAACACCACCAGCGCCCCGATGCCCTCGCCCTGGGCGTCCCGCAGGCGGCTGGCGCGCACGCGCAGGTGCCGCTCGCGGCCGTTGAAGACCGTGATATCGTCCTCCGCGGGTTCGCCCCGCGCGACGGCATCCGCGACCAACTGGTGGAGGGCGGGGTTCCGGACCAGTTCCTGGAGCAGGCGGTTCCGCGCCTTGTCGGGCGGGATGTCGAAGAGCCGCGCCGCCGCCTCGTTCAACCGCAGGATTCGGCCCCCGTTGTCCAGCGCCACCACGCCTTCGACCATGCTGACGAATACCGCCTCCTGCTGGTCGCGCTGCTGCTCCAGCAGGCGGATCTGTTCCGCCAGGTGGGCGGCCATGCCGTTGAAGGCCGCCGCCAGTTGCCCCGGCGGGTCGCCGTCCCGGGGGACCATGCGCGCGTCCAGGTCGCCGCCGGCCCACCGCTCGAACGCCAGCCGGGCCTCGGCCAGGGCACGGGCCAACCGGCGCTGCCGGTGATGCAAGGCGAGCAATCCTCCCAGCAGCAGGAGATTCAACAGGCCCAGCATGACCGCGAGAAGGAGCATGATGCCTCTATTCCCTGAACCGGTATCCCACGCCGCGCACGGTCTCGATGTAGTCGCCCGCGGCGCCGAGCTTCTTGCGGAGGCCGACCACCTGGACGTCCACCGAGCGCTCGGTCACGGGGTAGTCCGGCCCGCGGACGGCGTCCACGATCTGCTGACGGGTCAAGACCCAGCCGGGCCGGCGCGCCAGCACCTGGAGGAGACGGAATTCAGTGAACGACAGCTCGATCGTCTTGTTCTTCAGCTTCACCTCGTGGCGGCCCGGATGGATGGTAAGGTCGCGGAGGTGAACGGGCGCGTCCCGGTCGTCCTCGGCAGCGTTGCGGCGGCGAAGGACGGCGCGCAACCGCGCCAGCAGCACGCGGGGGCTGAACGGCTTGGTCAGGTAGTCGTCGGCGCCCAGCTCCAGGCCTGCAACCACGTCGGCTTCCTCGCCGCGCGCCGTGACCATGATCACCGGGATTCCGCGGGTGGACGGGGCGCCCTTGATCAGCTTGCAGAATTCCAGGCCGTTCATGCCGGGAAGCATGAGATCCAGCAGGATCACCGCCGGCGGCGCGGCCTTGATCCGTTTGAACGCGTCCTCGCTGCTGGGGACGACGGTGACATGGAAGCCGTCCTTGGCGAGGTTGTACCGGATCAGTTCCTGGATGTCTTCTTCGTCTTCCACCACCAGCACGTGTTCCCGGGCCATGAATGAGACTCCTTTTTGCCCCCCGACACTCTCCGCCCACCATGTTAGGCGACGGTGAGCGCGACGCAAAACCTTTGTTCAATCCGCGTGCTTCATGACCGCGTAGGCGGCCAACGCCCGGTCGCGGGCCTCGCCATGATCCACGATGGGCAAGGGATAGGTTTGTCCCAGGACAATCCCGGCGGCCTGGAGGACGAGCGGCTCCGCCTCCCAGGGCTGGAAGAGCCACGGGGCGGGAAGGGCCTTGAGTTCGGGCACCCAGCGGCGGATGTATTCGCCCTCCGGGTCGAATTTCGCGGCCTGGAGCACGGGGTTGAAGATCCGGAAATAAGGCGCCGCGTCCGCCCCGCAACCGGCGGACCACTGCCAGCCCAGCGTGTTGTTGGCCAGGTCCGCGTCCACCAGCGTGTCCCAGAACCAGCGCGCGCCCTCCTGCCAGGGCAGGAGAAGGTCCTTGACGAGGAACGAGGCGGCGATCATCCGGACGCGGTTGTGCATCCATCCCGTCCGCCAGAGCTGGCGCATCCCGGCGTCGACGATGGGATAGCCGGTTCGTCCCTGCTGCCACGCCTTCAACCGCTGCGGGTCGCGGCGCCAGGGCAGCCGGTCGAATTCCGGATGCAGCGGGCGGTCCGGCGTATTCGGGAAGTGCTCCAGCAGGTGATGCGCAAACTCGCGCCATCCCAGCTCCCGCCGATACACGAGAGAAGCTTTCCGGCAGGAGGGGGAGGCGGCAGCCGTCTCGATGGCCCGCCACACCTGCCGGACGCTGATCTCCCCGAAATGCAAATGGGGGGAGAGGAGAGACGTTCCAGGCCGATCCGGCCGGTCGCGGCCCGCATCGTAGGTTTCGAGGGCCTCCCGCACGAATCGGCGGAGCGCCCGGCGGGCGCCGGCCTCGCCGGGCCGCCAGGTCTCGAGAAAACCCGCCGCCCAGTCCACGCTTGGAAGCAGGCCCAACGATTCCAGTTCAACCGAGGAAGGGAACCCGCGGGGGCGGGGGAGAACCGGGGGCGCCGGTTCGGGAAGCCCGGGCGCGAGGTTTTCGGTGCAATGCCGCCAGAAGGGCGTGAACACTTGGAAGGGCCGGCCCTGCTTGTTGCGGATGGCCGGCGCATCGAATAGCAGGGACGCCTCGTGCAAGTGAACGGTCAGGCCTTCTTTTTCCAGCGCCGCGCGAACAAGCCTGTTCCGGCGCCGGGGGCCGGGCTCCGGCACGGCGTTCCAGCAGACCGTCCGGGCTCCCGTTTCGCGGGCCAGCGCGAGGAGCGTCGAGAGGGCGTCCCGGCCGGCGCGGAGAACAAGGTCCGAGCCCCGCTTCCGGAGTTCATCGCGCAGGGCGGACAGGGAGTGATGGAGCCACCAGTTGGAGGCGGCGCCGGGCCGCCAGGAGCCGTCTTCCTCCGGGGCGTGGATGTACACGGGCAGCACGGGGCCGGAGCGGCAGGCCGTCCTCAAGGCGGGATTATCGGCGATGCGCAGGTCGCGGCGGAACCAGGCGAGCGCTGGCGCGGGCGCGGTCACGCGGAGGCCCGGAGATCGAAGCCGGCGGGGGGCGTAAACCCGTAGGCGTGCACGGTGCGGCTCTCCGAGATCGGCATGAACATCCAGAGGATCGTTCGTCCGCCCTTCCGGACCAGGAGACCCTGCCGCACGGCGCCGGATGCCAGGCATTCGCGGCATACGGCCTCGTAGCCCGGCGGCAGGATGTCGGAGGGACGGCCCAGCGCCAGCGCGGCGGCGAGGTCCCGCGCCGCCTGGTTGGCAAACAGCACGTCGGCGGATTCGGTGAGCTCGAGCAGGGGATTGGGATTGTTGAGCGGAAAGGCGGCCAGCTTGGCGATGGCGACATCGGCCTTCTTGCGGGCCGTGATGTCGCGCAGGATGGCCAGCGCCTCGCCCTTGGCCGCGGGGACCATGCGCACCTCGTAGATGCGCGAGCCGTCGTCGGACAGCGAGGCGTCGAATACCTGGCGCTGCCCGGTCTTCCAAAGGCGATCCGCGGCGCCCCGGAACGCGGCGTATGCCGAGGCCGGGAGAACGACCTCCAGCGACCGGCCGACGGCGTCTTCGCGCGCGGGCAGATCGCCGTCGGGGGCGGCCTTGATGTCCAGCAGCACGAACAGCGGGTCGAACCGCAGCATCAGGTCCGGCATGGCGTTCAGCAGGTGGGCGTGCCGCTCCTCGCTCCGGCGCAGCGTATGCTCGGCTTCCTGGCGCTGGATGGCCGCGCCGATCAGGCTCGCCACGGTCTTCAGGGCTTCCAGTTCCACGAGCGGCCAGGTGCGGCGCCCGCCGCTCACCTCGAAGCCGAGGAAGCCCCTCCATGTCCCGCCGACAAAGTAAGGGAGCGCGGCGAGCGACCCGATCTGCTGCCGGCCCAGCACGGCCTGTTCGCCGGAAGGAAATTCCACGACGTCGCCGCTGACGGTCTGCCCCCGCGAAAGCTGCTCGATCCAGCGCGCGAATCCCTGGCGGCGCATGGGGAAGGCCCGCCACGCGGAGTAGTAGATCTGCGGAGGCAGGCCGGCGGCCGCCCATTCGTGGCGGCGCTCCGCCAGGAACTCATCCGGCCCCGAGGCGCGCACCTCGGTGACGTGCACGCGGTTGACGTTGAGGGCCTGTCCGAGCCGGGCGAGAACATCCTGGAGGCAATGCTCCAGGCTGTGACATTTGAGGAACTGTTCGGAGGCGAAGCCGATGGCCTCGAGGACGGCTTCCCGACGGCGCAGGAGCGTTTCGGCCTGCTTGCGCTCGGTGATGTCCTGGATCATTGCCATCTTGGACTGGCGCCCGTCGGGATGGACGATGGGCGTGTCGACCACGTAGTACCAGCGGTTGTCCTTGGGGCTCAACACCTCCCAGCGGACCGTCTTGCCCTGGAAGACGCGGTCGTTGACGCACCAGGGGCATTTCGCGCCGCGGTCGTGCAGGGCCCGGAAGCACGGTTCGCCCGTGGTGTCGCGGCCGGTGCGCTCGATGAGCCGGCGATTCATGAACTCGATCTTGAAGTCGGCCGAGCAGATGTAGATGAGGCCGTCGTAGGCGTCCACGATGGCCCGGTACTTGGCCCAGTGTTCCTGGGCGGCTTCCTGCGCCTGCCGCCGGGCCGTGACGTCCTCGATGTAGCCGTAGTAGTGCGTGATCGCGCCCCCGGCCTCGCGCCGCACCACGGTGAAGTCATGGAGCCAGTGGGCGCGGCCGCCCTTGCCCATGATCCGGTACTCCTGCTCGAAGTGCGTCGCGCCGGCCTCGCTGAATTGCCGGACCTCCTCCGCCACGCGGGCAAGGTCGTCGGGGTGGACGATCGAGGCATAGGGGAGCCGGCCGCTGACAAAATCATCGGGCCGGAAGCCAAACTGCTCGACGTTGGGCGACACATACTCCACGGGCCACCCCTCGGCGGCCTTCCACTTGAACATGACCGTGGGCCCGCTCTCGAACAGGCGGAGGGCCTCGTCGGGACTTAGCGATGCGGCATCCATGAACGTCCTAAAAAATCCGGCCGTTTATGAAGATTGCGCGCCGGGATGTCAAGCCCGGCGCGGCGGCCGCGAAACCCAGGGTTGCTTTTCAAGGAACCGGCGTGTAGAAACAAAAAACTACATCATGACCGGGAATTTCTACCCCCTGCCGGCGAAAGGATCTCATGGCGCGAATTCTGACCGATGAAACCTCCCTGCACCGGAAACGCGATTCCCTGCGAAAGGGAGCCCGCCAACTGCAGTCGCTGGTGCGCTATGAACTCGGCGGGGCGGTCGTCCTGCTGGCCGCCGGCGCGCTGGCTTACAAGTGGTGGGGGCCCGGCCTGCTGGTGGTCGGCGTGGCGGCGCTTTTCGTCAGCGCCGGCCACTGGATGAAAAGCAAGGAAAACAAAGATGAGGAGGGTTCGGCGAGCGCCGGCCTCCAAGGTGAGCAGAACGTGACGCGGCTTCTGCGGGACGGACTGCCCAACGACAGCTACATTTTCAACGACATCACCCTTCGGCGCGGCTTGCGGAGCGCCCAGATGGATCACGTGGTGGTTTCGCCGCGGGGCATCTTCGTCGTCGAAACAAAGAACTGGCGGGGCCTGATCTCGGGGGACGAGCAGGAGGCCCAGTGGACACAGGTGAAGCGGCCTGGCGAGAAACCGATGCGGCGGGCCAATCCCATCCTGCAGAACCGGCGCCAGATCAACGTGATGCAGGCCGTCCTGAAGGCCGGCGGGATAGACTGGCCGGATATCTTCCCGGTGCTGATCTCCAATTCGAGGAACGCGCAGTTCGAGATCCATAATCGCAGCGTGCCCATCCTGACGCGCTTCGACGCGGTGGAGTACATGGTCGGGCAGGCGCCCAGCCGGCAATACACCGAGGCGGAGGTGACCGCAGTGATTGAGCTGCTGATGAAGAAGGCGAAATAAATCCGCGTAAACGGATGGATAACCGAAGGAAGGAAACCGGACATGGCCCAAACCGCCAAATTTGATGAATTCCGCGGATTGTCGGAGCAGCCCTCAAGCCCCCCGCCGAAAAAACACTGGGGCATGCTGGTCCTTTCCCTGGTCGGCGTGGCCCTCGTCTGGTACCTGCTGTTCTGGAGCCGCGCGCCCGAGACCGAGGTCATCGAGGCCGTGGTCGTGGGCGAGGAGGCCGAGCGCGTGCCGATCAACCATGCCGAGGTGACGGATGCGTCGACCGACCGCGGCGCCGTGGCCCGCGAGGGCTACCGTTACAAGGTCCGCATCGAGGACGAATCCTCCGACGGCGTGGCGGGCGTCACGCATATCGGCGGGCTGGTGACGTTCGTCCCGGACGCGCGCCCCGGGGAGATGGTGATCATCGAGATCACCCGGCTCAAGGAGCGGACGGCGGATGGGATGGTCGTCAAGCGGCTGCCCGAGGAAACCATTGCATGGACGCCCCCGCCGCCCCGGCCGACGCGCCCCCCCATGTTTACGCCGGACGGGGTGTACACGAGCGTAGTGCTGGAACTCGGGAAGAAGGGCGACGCGATCACGAAGATCAACGGCAAGGTGGTGTTCCTGCCGGGGGCGATGCCGGGCGACCGGGTGACGTTCCGGGTGGTGGAGGAACGCGACTCGGCGGCGACGGGCGAGGTGCTGACGCGCGAGCCGGGGCCCGTGCCGGCGCCGGAAGCCTTCGAGAGGCCGCGGCCGGCGATGACGCGGCCGCCGATGTTTACGCCGGATGGGGTATACACGAGCGTGGTGTTGGAGATCGGGAAGAAGGGCGACGCGATCACGAAGATCAACGGCAAGGTGGTGTTCCTGCCGGGGGCGATGCCGGGCGACCGGGTGACGTTCCGGGTGGTGGAGGAGCGCGACTCGGCGGCGACGGGCGAGGTGCTGACGCGCGAACCGGGGCCGGTTCCGGCGCCGGAAGCCTTTAACAGGCCGCAGCCGGCCATGACCCGGCCGCCGATGTTCCAGCCGGACGCCGTGTATACCGGCAAGGTGACGGACATTGGAAAGAAGGGCGATGCGTTGCTCAAGGTGGACGGGAAAGTCGTATTCCTGCCCGGGGCGCAACTGGGCGACGAGGTGGTATTCCGCGTGGTTTCGGAGCGGGACTCGACGGCGCAGGGCGAGGTGATTTCGCGTACGCCGGCCGCGCCCTGATCCCAAACGAGCCGGGTCTCATGGCGCGCATTCTCAAATCGGAGACCTCCCTGTCGTCCCGCCGAGTGAGGCTTGCGCGGGAAATGGGGATGCTGCGCTGGGTCCGCTGGCTGGAACTGGCCGGCGCCCTCGTGCTGCTGGCCGGCGGGATCGGGCTGTGGGTCTGGCGGGACATTCACTGGCTGGCCCTGGTCGGCGCCGGCCTGCTGTTCGCATGGTTGGGCCACCATTTCAAGATGCAGGAGAACAGCCTCGACGCGTGGACCATTGGCGTCGGCCTGGAGGGAGAGCAGGGCGTCACCGACCGCCTGGCCACCGGCCTGGATGACCGCTACCTGGTGCTGAACGACGTGTTCATCCAGTTCGGGCGGCGGCGGGCGCAGATCGACCACGTGGTGGCGGGGCCGAACGGCATTTTCGTGATCGAGACAAAAAACTGGGCCGGGCGAATCGTGGGAGACGAGACGCAAAACCACTGGGTCTTTTATGCCGCGGGGAAGGACGGGCAGGAACTGTTCAATCCGATCCTCCAAAGCCAGCGCCAGGCCAAGTTCGTCGCCCGGCGGTTGCGGGAGGCGGGGATGGACTGGCCCGACATGCGGGCGTTAGTCGTGATGTTTTCGGAGGATTCAAGGTGGGCCATCCGGAACCAGACGGCGCCGATCCTGCGGCCGGCCGAATTGGCGCCGTTCATCCGGAATGCGGCCTCCGGCCGGAGCTACCGGCCGGAGGAGATCGACGCGGCGGGCCGGTGGATCATGCAGGACTCGGGATGACGCCGATGAAGCGACTCGTGGCCACCATCAATACGCTGGGACTGCTGGGCTACCTGTACTGGGTGGGCTTCACCCCGCACAAAAAGATTCTCTACAGCCGGGATGGAATCATCTATGTTGTCCCATTCCTGCTGTTCTTTTTTGTGTACTTGTCGCTGTTTCGAGGGCAATTGAGAGGACGGGACGAAGTGCCGGATCTGGATCAGGATCGGAACCAGACGCGGCGCTAGCCCGGGCTCGGTTTAAAGAGAGGTGCTGTCATGGAAAGAGGCGCAAAGGCATTGTCCATCATGCTGCTGCTGGCGCTGGCGCTCGGGGCGGTGATCATCGCCGTCAATCCCATGTATCGCCAGGCCGCGATCGCCATGTGGAAGGGCGAGCCGGAGAAGTCGCCCATATGGATATCGAACAGCGAGTATTACCCGGATGTGGCCCTGGAAGGCCGGCCCGCCTCGCCGTCTCCGGAGGAAGACCAGGAAGCCGAGGTGCTTCCATGATCCAGAACAAGATCATCGTTTTCTGCTACGCCTACCTCCTCGGCATCGGGCTCTGCATGCTCGCGCCGCTGGACGTGCATTTCCTGCCCTGGCTATGGCTGTCGGTCGCTATCGCTTTTGCCTTCCTGGTCGCGCAGAGCTACCGGAGCCGGCTCCGGGCGGCGGTGGACCCGGCGCCGTCCCAGCGGGGCCTGTGGATCGGGCTGGTCGTGGCCCCCCTGCTGCTGGGTTACACGCGCTATGTCAGCGTCAATACGCTGCCGGACTCCACGCTGGGCATGCTGGAGATCCGCGACGGCCAGCCGAGTTTCGTGGCCACGATGGCCCTGAACGACACGTCCCGGCTTCGCCTGGAGAAGACGGAGCCGCTGTCCGCGGACCTGCGGGTGCGCTTCGTCGGCGAGGTGCGATCCCGCGTGCCCATCCTGTCGGAGCAGGGCATCCCGACCCTGGACAGCGAGGCGCGCTGGCGGTTCCGGGAAGTGGTGACGCCGCAGGTCAGCGAGGTCGTCGAGATCAAGCAGAACGACCCGGTCGGCACGAGCTACGTGATCCCGCAACCGTTCAACAAGATCGAGCGGGTGGAAGTGTTGAGCGGGCCGGCCGCGGGGCGGGTCAAGGTCCACCGCGTCTCCAATCACATCGCCTCCTTCGTGCGGCCCGGCCGGAACCAGACCCCGGTGACGCTCCTGGCCCGCATCACGTCGGATCCCTGGCTCTATTCGTTCAAGACCGTCCTGACGATCACGCCGTACTACATCCAGTACCGGCCCGACGGACCGTTCTTCAAGGTGGAGGGCGGGGACGTCCGGGTCACGCTGGGCCCGGACTCGGACAACTACACCCAGTTCGCGTGCACCAAATCCTACGGCTACGACATCGTCGTGCACGGCGAACTGACCATGGCCAGCGGCAAGGCCAATCCCGCCGGCTTCGACCAGCGGAAGTACCTCAACAACTACGGCGTCTTCGGGCAGATGAGCGTGAAGCAGTTCCTCGGCGGACCGCGGCCGCTCGAAGCCGTCGCGCCGGCAGGCCAGGACCTGCGCACCGGCAATCCCCTGGTTGAGTTGTCGCTCGAAATCCGCGACCGCCTGCTGCGGGTGTTCAAGCAGACGCATCCCTATCCGAGTTCGGCCTTCATGGGCGGCATCGCGCTGGGCCTGCGCTACGGGCTGCAGAGCACCGAGTGCATGTACAGCAGCATGAACCCGTCCTCCGGCTCCCGGAGCCTCGTCGGCCAGCACGATGACTGCCGCGAACTCATCGCCGACGAGTTCCGCGTGGCGGGCGTGAACCACGTCCTGGCCGTGTCCGGCCTGCACGTGACCATCATCACGGTCATGTTCGTCGGCATCTTCACGCTGCTGCGCATGTCGCGGCGCGTGTACGTGCCGATCATCGTGCTGGCCCTGGTCATCTTCGCCATCCTCACCGGCGCCCGGCCGTCTTCGCTGCGCGCCGTGATCATGAACAGCCTGTTCCTGCTGACCTGGGCCTACATGGACAAAAGCCTGCGCTCGTCCGTCCTGCTGGGCGTGCCCGTGGCCGCGCTCCTCATCCTTCTCGAGAATCCGAACGTGATGGTCGACCCCTCCTTCAGCCTGTCCTTCATGGCCATCCTCGCCCTCGCCCTGCTCACCGGGCCGTCGTACGACGTGCTCTGCAAGTTCAAGGGCAACGACCTGGTCAGCCTGTTCCTGGTCATCGCCTTCTGGACGTCGTCGGTGATCGCCTCCTGGCACCTCATGGAATCCGGGACGTACTGGCTGCTGTTCGTGGCGTTCGCGGGCGCCGTTTTCGGGCTCGGACGCCTGCTGACGCGCCTCGGCATCCGGCTGATCGGCGACCGGGGCTTCGCCGACATCCCGATCGGCATCTCGACGTTCATCGCCGCCCAGTTCGCCATCCAGCTGGGCATGATGGTGCCCCTGTCCCCATTCTACTTCTGCCGCTGGCCGGTGGCCGGCGCCTTCGCCAACCTGATCGCCATCCCGCTCGTGGGCGTGGTGCTGCAGGTGGGCGTGATCGCGGCGATGATCGGGCTGATCCCGGGCATCGGCATCTGGATCGCTCTGCTGCTGAACGCGGCCGACTGGGTCTTCGGCGCAGGCTTCCTGCTCATCGCCCACTACTGCACCAAGTGGTTCCCGTACCCCCTCGTCGCGCGGCCCACCTCGCGCGGGCTGCTCCTGTATTTCCTGCTGCTGGCGCTGTTTGTCTGGTGGCGGCCGTTCTACCGGTGGGCGTCCGATGTGGTGCGGGCGCGCACGCGCGCCGGCCGCGCGCGCCTAGGAGCGCTCGTGGTTCTGCTCGTGGCCTTGTTCATGGTCTGGGTTCGCTACCCGGTCACCTGGGCTGAAAAGTCGGGCCTGAACATCACCGTACTGGCCGTCCGCTACGGCAGCAGCATCCTCATCCAGACGCCCGGCGGGAAGAACGTCCTGGTGGACGCCGCCTTCGTCCAGCGCGACCGGAGCCGCGCCAACGAGGCGGAACGCAACATCATCGTCTACCTGACCACGCTGGGGATCCGCCGCCTGGACGGCTTGATCCTGACCTCGCCGCGCCTCGAGCGGTCGTCAGGCATCCCGTACGTCCTGGACCGCTGCCGCGTGGACACCTTCTATACCCCGCCGGGCCTCGCGAACCTGTCCACCAACATCACCCCGGAAGACTTCGCCGCGGAGCTCGGCGTTCCCCTCGAGGATACCGGCGCGCTCTATCCCGAGATCATCGGCACGCCGAGCGCGCCGCGCCAGCTCTCTACCGCCAAGGTGCTGGCCGGGCGCGGCCCGACGTTGGTCAACCGCCTGGCCCACGCCGTCATCCAGCACAAGACCGCCCGCGCCGGAGACGTCCTGTTCCGCGAGGAAGTCCGGGGCCGCGAGTTCGCCATCGAGGTGCTCTCGCCCGACGCCGAGCCCTTCGCCGAGCACAACCTGGATAACCAGTCGCTGGTCCTGCGCGTGCGCTACGGCGATTTCGCCATGCTGCTGCCTTCGGACCTCCATTTCGCCGGCCAGCAGCGCCTGCTCGAGCGCTACGACGCGGCGGCGCTCCGCTCCGACGTGGTCGTGATGCCCAACCGGGGCGTGGCCATGCCCGGGAGCTTCATGGTCAACATGAAGGAGATGGTGCGCTCGGCGATGCGGACCGTCACGCTGCCCCTCTTCCAGAAGATCGCGCCGAAGTACGCGATCTTCGAGTTCGGCAATCCCAAGCCCGTGCTGGGCGACCTGTCCCGCGACAGCATCAAGGTCTACGAGATCGCGCGCCGGGAGATCTGCGATGCCCTGGGCGACGACCGGGTCCTCAATACGGACCGCGACCTGACGATCTTCATCCGCTCGGACGGAACGTCCTGCGAGGTCGTCACGCAGGCGGAAAAGCTGCGCGGCACCGCGTCCGAGGATTTCGGGAGCGTGGATGAGATGTACGACGTGCCCTGATCGGAGGCTGCCATGAACAACGCCGCGCAGACACCCACCGGATCGCCCGCACGCTGCTCGAAAGGGCTCGTGGTCGGATTGGTCATCGGCGTGCTCGCGCTCGCGGCAGTGGCGGCGCTGTTCGTGGTCAAAAGCCGCAGGAAACCGGTGGCCATTCCGGCGGTCCGCGTGGAAACCCCTGCGCCTGTCGCCGCCGGGACACCGGCAGCGGTGCCGGCGGCCGCGCCGGTTGTCGCTCCCGTGACGGCCGCGTCCGCAGGGGAACCGCTGCGCGTGGGAGGGCGGTATTCCGGCGTCGTCGAGGATGTGGGCAAGCAGGGCGACGGGATCGTGAAGGTGCAGGGCAAGGTGGTGTTCGTCACCGGCGGGCGGAAGGGCGACCGGGTGGAGTTCGAGGTCACCGAGAACCTGGACCGCTTTGCCCGAGGACGCGTTGTCGGGATGGCCGCGGCCGCCGCCCCTGCGGCCGCCGCCGCGGCGGACGCGCCGCCCGTGGACGGCGCCACCGCGACGGCCGAGGAGGTCCAGCCCGGCCGCGTCTTCGATGTCATGATCAGCGAGGCGGATCGCCGCGCCCCCGATCGCGACGGGGTCGCCAAGATAGGCGGGCTGGTCGTGTTCGTGTCGAATGCGCGTCCCGACGAGCGCGTCCGCATCCGGGTGGTGCAGCGCATGACGCGATTCGCGCGGGCCGAAGTCATCGCCCGCCCCGATGCCGCCGCTTCGGAGGCCGCGCCCTGAATTGCGGGTCATCCGATCCCAGTCCTCGCTGATCGGGCGAAACCTCGCCATCGAGGAATGGCTACTCGCTCCGTCCGCGCCCCCGCCGCCCCTGCTGTTCCTGTGGACGGCTAGCCCCGCCGTTGTCATCGGAAAGAACCAGAATCCCTGGATGGAATGCGCCCCGGGACATCTGGAGACGCGGGGGATTCGGCTGGCCCGGAGAATATCCGGCGGTGGCGCGGTGTATCACGATCCGGGCAATCTCAATTACGCCTTCATCCTCGATCGCGCCTCCTATCGCCGCGAGACCGCCTACGATGGGCTCCTGGCGCGGCTGCGGTCTCTGGGGATCCCGGCGGAACGCCTGGGACGGAGCGGGGTGGGGGTGCATGGCCGCAAGTTCTCCGGCACGGCCTTCTGCTATCGCGGGGAGCGCGTGCTGCATCACGGCACGCTGCTGGTTTCCGCCGATCTGGCGGAACTGGAGCGCGCGCTGACACCGCCGCCCGTCGCGATCCGGGGCCGCGCCGTCCCGTCCGAGCGGTCGCCGGTCGTGAACCTGTCCGACGTTGCGCCCGGCCTGACGATCGACCGGCTGGCCGATGTGCTGGCGGACGGCCTGGAACCGCTGCCGCTCGAGTCCGCGAACGCGAAGGCCATCGGGAAACTGGAAGCCAAACAGGCATCGCGCGAGTGGGTGTATGAATCCACGCCGCCGTTCGAGGCGGAGGTGCTGTCCTGGACCCTGCGCGTGGAGAAGGGGTGGGTGGCGTTGGGGCCCTTGGCTGGATGCCCGTTCGGGTCGCGGGACCTGGCGGAACGGTTGGACGGGGAAGACCAGTCGCGTATCCTGGCGCTGGGCCTTTAGTGAAACACGCCAGTCATATTGCCTTTGCTATATTTGCCGCATGGCTGCTGGGCTGCGGCCTGGCGGGCCGTCCCGTCCTGCACGGCGATGCGCGGGAGTACATCCTGCAGACGCAGGCCATCGCGTTGCGCGGGCAGCTCCAGATCGAGCCCGCTCGCGCCGCCGCGTACTGGAACCGGACGAATCCGTACGGCCTGGAACTGGGCGAGACGCGCCCGCCGTCCTGGCCGCTGAACGAAAGCGCGCAGGCCGGCGGCGGCTTCGGCGCGCTCTACCCCGACCGCTTTGGGGCCTGGCGCTTCGCGCATTTCTGGGCCTACTCCGCCGTTGTGGCGCCGCTCTACGGTCTTCTTCACCTCGCGGCGCCGGCGGCCGAATATGCCGCCTTCCGGATCGTTAACGCAGCCTTTCTCCTGCTCCCTTTCCTCCTCGCCTGGCGACGAGGGGGAAACGGGCGGCTGCTGATCGTCATGGCCCTGGCGGTGTTTTCGCCGCTGATCCCGTACACCGACTGGGCGCACCCGGAGTTGTTCTGTTTCGCGCTGGTCCTGGCCTCTTTCCAACTCGCGAGTGGGCCGCGCGGACGCTGGTTCGCCCCCGCGCTGCTCGGACTCGCGGCCACGCAGAACCCGCCGATCCTGCTTTTCTTTCCGCTGCTCCTGGCGCGCGCGATATCGGGACCGGACCGGCCCGCGTGGAGGAAGGTGATCCCGGCCTTCGGAGCGGGCGCCTTGATCGGGTTGTTGCCGGTGTTCTATTCGATCTACTACTTTCAGGACTGGAACATCATCCAGGCCGTGGGCCAGGCCCAACCCGCGTACGCCACGTTGGCTCGCGCGATGCACTTCTTCATCAGCCCGTTGGTCGGCGCGGTCTGGATATTCCCGGCGTGTTTCCTGTTCCTGCCGGTTTGCATTCGCCGATCGAACGTCGTCTTTGCAATCGCGGCCCTGCTGTCGGTCTTCCTGGCCGCCTGGGCCTCGTCCGCGACCGCGAACTTCAACGCGGGCCAGGTCGGGGCGCTGCGCTACGCCGTGTGGGCGCTGGCCCCGTTGTGGTTCCTGGTATTCGACGGAATGCGCAAGTCTCTGGATGGCCGGGCCCGGAAGGCGCAGTTCCTGGCGGCTGTGCTGCTCAATGTCCTGCTGATCCTGGCGTTCAAATACGAGCGCCTGCCGCGCAAGGATGTCCGGCTGGTTGCCGGCTGCCGGCGCGCGACGCCGCCGGTCGCCGCGCTCGTCCGCCGGTTGCATTACCCCGACGATATCGAGGTGCTGGTCGAAAATATCGTGGGCCGCGAATTGCCCGGCCCCCGCCAGTTCGACGGCGTCTACGTGTGGAACCTTGCGCCCGACGCGTCGCTCTGGATTATCTCGCGGCGCGCCGTGGAGAGAGGTCTGGAGCTTTCCCGGCCCATGGCGTCCGGCTTGCGGCTTGAAGCCCGCCCGCCCGGCAGCCTCTCCGTCGAGTACCGCGATGGCGTGGCGCTGCTGCGCGTCAACGCGGAGGCCGGCTACGCCCGGCACCCCGTCTGGGGCGATTACCTCTTCGCGTGGGCCAACCGAGCTTTGCCTGCCACCGGCCGCGAGCCGCCGTGGCTGGTCATCCGGTAGATGCCTTCGCCGCACGCCGGGCGGCGCTACAGTTGCTTCACCGCGAACTCCCAGTTGGCCAGCTTGTCGAGGAACACGGCGACGAAGTCCTTGCGGCGGTTCTGGTAGTTGAGGTAGTACGCGTGCTCCCAGACGTCGCAGGTCAAGAGGGCCTTCTGGCCGCGGGCGAGGGGGGTGTCGGCGTTCGGGGTCTTGACGACCTTCAACTTGCCGCCCTCGGCGATCAACCACGCCCAGCCGCTGCCGAACTGGGTCAGCGCGGCGTCCGTGAACGCCGTCTTGAAAGCGTCGAAGCTCCCGAAGGATTCGTCGATGGCTTTTGCCAGTTTGCCCGCCGGCCGCCCGCCGCCGTTCGGCTTCATGCTGTTCCAGAAGAAGGTGTGATTCCACACCTGCGCGGCGTTGTTGAACACCCCGGCCTTGTCGGCCTGGCCCGCGGTCTGCTTGACGATGTCCTCGAGAGCCAGGGCCGCCAGCGGCGTGCCGGCCACCAGTTTGTTCAGGTTGTCCACGTACGTTTGGTGGTGCTTGCCGTAGTGGAATCCGATGGTGCGCGCCGAGATGTGCGGCTCCAGGGCGTTGTCGGGCCAGGGCAGGGGCGGAAGGCTGAATGCGCTCATGATGATCTCCTTTTCCGTTGTGCGGATTGCCTATGGATCCATCCTATAACTTATTTCTCCAGCCCGCCAAGAACGAACGCCCATTGAATTAAAGCCAAGGCAGGCTAGGTTGTGACATGAGATCGTTCGTTATCGCGGCGGCCGGCGCGATGTTGGTGGCGGCAACGGCGCGCGGGGCGCAGTGGCCGGCCGTCACCCTGACGCCCGTGGCGACGAACCTGGAGGCGCCCGCCCACATCGCGCACGCCGGCGACGGCAGCGGGCGGCTCTTCATCGTCGAGCAGCGCGGGCTCATTCGCATCCTGCAGGACGGGGCCGTGCTGGCGCAGCCGTTTCTGAACATCACCAACCGCGTCCTCTACGGCGGGGAGCGCGGCCTGCTCTCCGTGGCCTTCCCTCCGGGCTTTGCGACGAATCCGTATTTCTACGTGAACTACACGCGCACCAACGGCGGGCCGAGCATCGTGTCCCGCTTCCACGTGACGGCGACCAACGCCAACCTGGCCGATGCCGCCAGCGAGGAGCGCCTGCTCAACGTCCCGCAGCCGTTTTCCAACCACAACGGCGGGCAGCTCGCGTTCAGCCCCGTGGACGGCTACCTCTACGTCGGATTGGGCGACGGGGGCGACGCGAACGATCCTCAAACCAACGGACAGAAGACCGCCACGCTGCTGGGAAAGATCCTGCGGCTGGACGTGGAGCCGCCGAACGGAACGAACTACGCCGTGCCGGCCGGCAATCCCTTCGTGGGCAACGCCGCCTACCGGCCGGAGATATGGGCGCTGGGACTGCGGAACCCGTGGCGATTCTCGTTCGACCGGCTGACCGGCGACCTCTACATCGCGGACGTCGGCCAGAGCAGTTGGGAGGAGGTCAACTTTCAGGCAGCGGCCAGCCCCGGCGGCGAGAACTACGGGTGGCGCATCATGGAAGGCGCCCACTGTACGGGCCTTGATCCGTGCGTCACCAACGGCCTCGCGACGCCCGTGTGGGAATACAGCCATGCCTTGGGTTGCTCGGTGACCGGCGGCGAGGTCTACCGCGGCCGGGTCTGGTCCGTGATGTATGGGACCTATCTCTACGCGGATTACTGCACCGCGCGCGTCTGGGGCCTGCGGCCGGAGGGCGGCTCGTGGACCAATGCCCAGATCTTCGATGCGCCCTTCCGGATCGCCACGTTCGGATCCGACGAATACGGGGAGTTGTACGTTTCCGATTACACCAACGGCCACGTGCTGCGCGTGGACGAAATCTACAACGATAACGATGGGGACGATCTGCCCGACGCGTGGGAAAGTTACTACGGGTTCAGCACCAACACCCCGCCCGGGCCCGGCGACGATTTCGACGGGGATGGCTCGCCGGACGCGGACGAGTACAGGGCGGGAACGGACCCGACGAACCGGCTCTCGGTCCTGATGCTGGAGCTGCCCCGGGCCGGCGACGATGGGTTGCCGGTGTTCGGCTGGGAGGGGGCGCCCGGCCGGCGGTATCGCCTGGAAAAGACCGAAAGCCTGTTCGAGTCGTTCAGCATCCTGGCGACCAACCTGGCCAATCCGTCGCTGTGGAACGAGCAGGCCGATCCCGGGGCGACCGCCGCTCTGTTCCGCGCCTACCGGCTGGCCGTTGAAGCCGCGCCTTGATGCGCCGAGGGGCAGCCTGCTACGCTACAGGCATGCCCACGAGGACGGAGCGCCTTTTTCAGTACGCTCGACAGGACTGGTCCGCGGCCAGCCTGATGGCGTCCAATATCCTGACACTGGTCATGGCGCTGGCCGGGAACTGGAACGCCGGCACGCTCATGTGGGTCTACTGGGGGCAGAGCGTCATCATCGGGTTCTTTAATTTCCTGCGGATGCTGTTCCTGAAGGATTTTTCCACCGAGGGGGTGAAGGCCAGCGACCAGCCTGTCGATCCCACGCCGGCCACCCGCCGCAGCATGGCGTTCTTTTTCCTCATTCACTACGGGGGGTTTCACCTGGTCTACATGGTGTTTCTCGTGGGTTTGGCCGCAAAAGGATTGGTCAACCTGGAGGGCATGGGTATCTGCCTGGCCGCGTTCCTGGTGAACCACGCCTTCTCGTTCTTCTACAACCTGCAGTCCGACCGCCGAAATGTCCGGAACATCGGCACGTTGATGTTTTTCCCGTACGCGCGGATCCTCCCGATGCACCTGACGATCATCTTCGGCTCGCTGCTCCCGTGGAACCGGGGCGTGCTGCTGCTGTTCCTGTCGCTGAAGACGGCGGCGGACCTGATCATGCACGCCGTCGAGCACGCCGCGCTGGGGGAGAACCCGAACTCCTGACAAGTGGCGCGGCCGTCCCGGCCGAGATGGGCGCTACTTTTTCCGATACACGTGCGTGCAGTGGCCCAGAAGCAGCTCGGCCGCTTCCATCACGGACTCGGACAGCGTGGGGTGGGGGTGGATGGTCAGCGCCAGGTCCTCCGCCGTGGCGCCCATCTCGAGCGCCAGGGCCGCCTCGGCGATCATGTCGCCCGCGCCCGGCCCGGCCATGCCGACGCCGAGGACGCGGCCGGTCTCGGGATCCGCGATCAATTTGGTCACCCCCTCGGGCCGGTCGAGCGTCAGGGCCCGGCCGGACGCCGCCCACGGGAACCGCGCGACCTTGACCGGCTGGCCGGTCTTCTGGGCCTCGGTCTCCGTCAGGCCGCACCAGGCGATTTCGGGATCGGTGAATACGACCGCGGGGATTGCGCGCGGCTCGAACAGGGTCTTCTTGCCGAGCGCCGCCTCCACCGCGACCCTGGCCTCGTGCGTCGCCTTGTGCGCGAGCATCGGCTCGCCCGCGACGTCGCCGATGGCAAAGATGGACGGCTCCGCCGTGCGGCGCTGCTCGTCCACCGGGATAAATCCCTTCGCGTCCGGTTTAATGCGGGTCGTTTCCAGCCCCAGGTCGCCGGAGTTCGGCTTGCGGCCGACGGATACCAGCACGCGGTCGAAGACCTGCACGGGCTCCTTGATGTCCCTGCCGTCGAACCGGACATGAATCCCTTCCGGTGTTTCCTTCACCTCGGCCACCCTGGTGTTCAGCAGGACGGCGGCGAACTGTTTCTCGATTCGGCGGGAGAGGGGCGTCACCAGGTCCCGGTCGGCGCCCGGCAGCAGGCCGGACAGCATTTCCACGACCGTCACCCGGCTGCCGAGCGCGGCGTACACGGAGCCCAGTTCCAGGCCGATGTATCCGCCGCCGATGACCAGCAGGCTTTTTGGAACGGATTCGAGGGCCAGCGCCGCGGTGGAATCCCAGATCCGGGGCGAGGCGGGCGGGCCGGGGATCGTCGCGGGGCGCGAACCGCTGGCCAGGATGGCCTGCTCGAAGGCTAACTTCTGTTCGCCGCTATCCGTCGCCACGACGAGGCCGCCGGCCCCGCTGAAACGCGCGCGGCCTCGGATGAATTCGATGTTCCGCTGTTTCCGGAGCTGCCCGAGCCCGCCGGTCAACCTGTCGATCACGCTGTTTTTCCATGCGCGCAGTTTTTCGATGTCGAGTTGCGGAGCGGCGTATTTCACGCCCCAAGCCGCGGCCTCGCGCGTTTCGTTGAGCAGTTTCGCGACGTGGAGCAAGGCCTTGGAAGGGATGCAGCCGCGGTAAAGGCACACCCCGCCGGGGTTGGCCTCCTGGTCCACCATGGTGACTTTCATGCCTAGGTCGGCCGCGAGGAAGGCCGCCGGGTAACCGCCCGGTCCGCCGCCGATGACCACGAGTTGCTTTTTGTCCATGGGAGGATTCAGGGTTTGGGGTTCAGCCTTCGAGGGGGATGAGCAGAGGCTCCTCGATGGCCTCGACGATCCATCGGAGGAAGCGCGCGCCGTCCGCGCCGTCGATCAGCCGGTGGTCGTAGGACAGCGACAGGGGCAGCATCAGGCGCGGCTGGCAGCAGCCGTCCTTGTCCGTGAACGCTGGCTCGCGCCGGGCCCGGCCGATGCCGAGGATCGCGACCTCGGGGTAATTCACGATCGGCGTGAAATGCGTCCCGCCGATCCCGCCGAGGTTGGTCACGGTGAACGTGCCTCCCTGCAGTTCGTCCAGCCCGATCTTGCCGGTGCGGGCCTTGTCCGCCAAGCGGGACAGTTCGGCGGCGATCTGGATGATGTTTTTCTTTTCCACGTCGCGGATGACCGGCACCAGCAGCCCGCGCTCGGTATCCACGGCCACGCCCACGTTGTAGAATTTCTTCAGGATGACCTCGCCGCCCGCCGCGTTGATGCTGGCGTTGAACTTCGGGAAGGTCTTCAGCGCGGCGGCCACGATCTTGATCAGCATGGCCGTCACGGTCAGCTTGGCGCCGGCCTTTTCCGCGCGGTCGGACAGCTTCTTCCGACGCTCCTCCATGTCCGTGATGTCCGCGAGGTCGAACTGTGTCACGTGGGGGATTTGCGACCAGGCCAGGCTCATGTGCTCGGCGGTCTTGCGCCGTACGGCATTCATAGGCTGGATCTCGACCTCGCCCCAGCGCGTGAAGTCGGGGAGGGGCGGCGCGGCAGGCCCGGTGGCGACCTGCGGGCGCGACGTGTTCAGTTCCTTGGCGAACCGTTTCACGTCCTCCTCGGTGATCCGGCCGCCGTCCCCGCTGCCGGGGACCTGCTGGATGTCGATGCCGATTTCCCGCGCGAATTTTCTCACCGACGGGGCCGCGGCGACGGGCACGCGGCCGGCCGCCGGGGCGGTCGTCGGCGCGAGCGCCGGTGGCGGGGCGACAGGGACCGGCCGTGGCTTTGCCGGCAACGGTGGAGCAGCGGGCGCTTTCGCGGGAGCGGGGGCCGGCGTTGCAGGGGTTGCTTCGCTATCCAGCGTCAGGATCAGCCGGCCGATTTCCGCCTTGTCGCCGGCCTTGACGTGGATTTCCGCGACGCGTCCGGCCAGCCCGGCGGGCACTTCGACGACCGCCTTGTCCGTCTCCATTTCAAGGACCGGCTGCTCCTTTGTGATCGTGTCGCCGACGTTCACCAGGACCTTGACGATGGTTCCGCCCTTGATGTTCTCGCCCAGTTCGGGAAGCTTGAATGGCGCCGGCATCGTCTCGTCCTTTCTGATAGGCCCTCTATTGTGCCGCTTTTGCGCCGGATTTCAAGGAGCGTCGCCGGCCGGCGAGCAGTTTGCTTTTGGGCGTTTCTGCCGGTATCCTGACAGTGTGAAGATGTCGCTGTTCAGTGGCCGCCGGCTGGCCGTTGCCGCAACGGTGTTCGGGCTGTCCATATTCCCGGCCGGCGCCGCGACCCTTCATGTCTCGTCATCGGGTCTCCACGTGCCTCCGTTCGCGAACTGGGCCGACGCGGCCACCAATCTGCAGATCGCGGTGGACGCCGCGGGAATCGGCGACACGGTCCTCGTGACGAACGGCACATACGCTCCTTTCACGGGTTTTCAAAACCGCCTCATGACATCGTCCAACGTCCCGGCGCCGGTGGTGGTGACGGCGTCCTCGATCTGGTCGGCGGGGAACGAGGGGTGGCGCGCTTTTTCGACCAACGGGTTCTGGGCGATGCCGTCCAACATGCCCCAGTGGCTCGTGTACGACAGCGGTGTGGCGGGTGGGGTACAACTGGATTCATATCAGATGCTTTGTCCGAACCGGCCCGCCGGCAGCGGCGACCAGAGCCTGTCCGATTGGCAGATTCAGGTGTCCGAAGACGGCCTGGGATGGACGACGATCGACACGCGCAGCGAGCGGTTGGACGAAAACCTGCACTACTTTTTCAAGACGGCCCAACCCGCGACGGCCCGCTACGTGCGGGTCTGGGTGACAGGCCTGCGGGAGCCGGCCTACGGCGGGACCCTGCGCATGCTGTTCGGCCCTTCGATCGTCGTGACCTCCGTCAGCAGCGCGGCCGGGACCGTGATCGATGCGGCGGGCCAGCAGGGGGTCTGGCTCGGGCCGGCCCAGTTGAACGGGTTCCAGGTGATCAACGCGCAGGGCAACGGCATTTTCCAGGGCGATGTGCGCAACTGCGTCATCTCGAACACCGCCGGCACGGGTATCGGCTGCGCCCGCAACGTGGCCGGGAGCCGGATCGCCGGGAGTTCGGAGTACGGCGCCACCAACACTACCGCGCTGCGCGATTCGGCGCTTGAAAACAACAGCCTGGGCGGAGCCCTGAATTGCCCGCTGGTGGAAGGCTGCCTCATCCGCGGCAACGGCGCGACGGCGGCCTCGGGCGGCGGGGTGTCCCTGGCGGGCATGGCTGGCCCGGCGGGCGTCGTGTCCGCCTGCTTCATCGTGTCGAACCAGGCCACGCTGGGGGCCGGCGTATACATGACGTCGGGCACCGTCCAGAACTGCTTCATCAGCGAGAATCGCGCGACCACCGAGGGCGGGGGGATCTACTCCCTGTATGGCCGCGTCCAGAACTGCACGGTCGTCGGCAACTCGGCGGATATCGGCGGCGGCTGCATCTGGGTCCCGGTGCAGAACAGCATCCTCTTCGGCAACACGGCCCGGACCCGGGGCTCGAACTATATTTACAACAGCAGCATCGCATACTCGTGCGCGCAGCCGGTGTCCGCCGGCATCGGGAACTTCGCGGAGGATCCCCGGTTGCTGTTCCTGGGGAGTCCCCGGATCGCCTCCGATTCGCCTTGTATCGACGCCGGTTCGGACGCGCTCACGCCGGGTGACTGGGACATCGACGGCGAGCCGAGGATCTGGGGCGGCGGCGTGGACGTCGGGTGCGACGAACTCTATCCGCCCGGGTTGACCGGCGCCCTGTCCGTCGCCTTGAGCGCCAACTTCAACCGGGCCGTGGTCGGGTACCCCGTCCGCTTCCAGCACGCGGTCTGGGGCAAGGCCGAGGGATTCCGCCTGGATTTCGGCGACGGGCAGGTGGTGTCCAACCAGCTGGCCATCGTGCATCCTTTCGGAACGCCGGGGATTTTCAACGCGGTCCTCACGGGCTGGAACCAGGACGGAAGCGCCAGTGCGACGACCACCGTGCAGGTCTTCGGCGGCTACACGAACTACGTGTCGCTGGGCGGCGGCCATGAGTCGCCGTACACGAACTGGCCGGCGGCGGCGACGACGCTGCAGGATGCCGTGTCCGCGAATATACCGGGCGGCGTGATCGTGGCCGCCGACGGCGTGTATGAGGAGGGGGGCGTGTTGGTGGCCGGCGGCTTGACCAACCGTGTGGCGTTGACGAACGGCGTGACGCTCCGCAGCCTGAATGGTCCGGCCGCGGCCATCGTGAAGGGCGCTGGGCCGGTCGGCGCGGGCGCCGTTCGCTGCGCTTATGTCGGCCCGGATTCCCGGCTGGTAGGCTTCACGCTGACGAACGGGCATACGCGGGCGGCCGGCGTCGAGTTCGAGACGCACGGGGGCGGCGTCCTCGCCGAGGGATCGGGGCTTCTATCCCATTGCGTCCTTGCCGGCAACGCGGCCGCCGCGGGCGGCGGGGGCGGGCGCGGCGGCGCCTACTGGAATTGCGCGTTCTCCGGTAATACGGCGATGAACGGCGGGGGCATTTTCGGGGGCGTCCTGGAAAACTGTCGGGTGCTGGCCAACACCGTTTCGAGCAATGGGGGCGGCGCCCTCGGCGGGTCGCTGCGGAACTGTCTCGTCGCGGACAACGCCGCCCGGTACGGAGGCGGAACGGCCTGGGCCACGAACACGCACGTCACCATTGCCCGGAACCAGGCGGGCTTCTACGGCGGCGGCGTCTATCGGTCCTTCGCTGTGAACAGCGTCATCTTCCACAACTCGGCGTCCAACGGCTGGCCGGAGTTTTTCAACAGCGTGTGCGACTACAGTTGCACTCAACCGGATCCAGCCGGCACGGGGAACATCACCAATGACCCGCAATGCGTGGATGTCATCGGCGGCGATTTCCGCCTGGCCGACGGATCCCCGTGCGTGGACGCCGGGCAGGACGGCCATGCGGCGGCCGACCTCGACAGCGTCCCGCGCCCGCTGGACGGGGATGCTGACTCGGCGGCCGCCCCGGACATGGGCGCGTATGAGCGGGTAAGCGCGACGGCCGACACCGACGCCGACGGCTTGAGCGATTCGAACGAGTTGTACGGCGTCGGCACCAGCCCGGTCGCATCGGACACGGACGGGGACGATCAGTCGGACGGCGGCGAAATCGTGGGCGGGACCGATCCCCTTGATGAGGATAGTTACTTTGTCATCACGTTCGTCCGGCCGTTAGCCGGGAACGGCCCGGCCTTCTATTGGCCGGGCGTGGCGGGCCGGCTCTACACGGTTGTGGGCACGACCAGCCTGCAGCAGGAGTGGAGCAATTTCCCCGCCTACGTGGACCAGCCCGGCTTCGACGGCACCATGGGATTCACCAACACCACGCCGTCGGAATTCGATTTCTACGGCGTGCGGGTCCGCATGACGCCGTAATCTTCGCGGTCTTCTGCCTCACCGGCGCATCGGGCTGACGCGCTCCGGATCGATGTCGAAGTCCTTCATCGCTTTATCGACCGTGTCCGCGGGAATGGTCTTGTCCCAGGCCAGATACGCCAGCGTCGCGAGCGCGATGTGCCGCGCATCCACCTCGAAGAAATCGCGCAGGGCCTCGCGCCCGTCGCTGCGGCCGAACCCATCGGTTCCGAGGGCCAGCAGCTTGCGCGGCATCCAGCGGCAGATCGAATCCGGCAAGGCCTTGACATAGTCCGAGGCCGTGATGATTGGTCCCGGCGCGTTCGCCAGGCATTGCGCGACGTACGACGGTTTCGGCGGGTGGCCGGGATGCCGGACGTTCCAGCGCTCGGTCTCCAGCGCCTCGCGGTGCAATTCCTTGTAGCTGGTGACCGACCACACGTCCGCGGCCACCCCGTACTTCTCCGCCAGGATCGCCTGGGCCTTCAGCGCCTCGTTCAGGATCGCGCCGCTGCCGAGGATCTGCGCGGGGTGCCCCTTGGCGATGGGCGCGCCCCGGAACTTGTACAGCCCGCGCAGGATGCCCTCGCGCGCGCCCTCGGGCATCGGCGGCTGGACGTAGTTCTCGTTCATCACCGTGAGGTAGTAGAAGATATCCTCTTGGTTTTCGATCATCCGCCGGATGCCGTCCTCGATGATGACGGCCAGTTCGTACGCGTAGGCCGGGTCGTAGGCCATCAGGTTGGGCACGGGAAAGGCCAACAGGTGGCTGTGCCCGTCCTGGTGCTGGAGGCCCTCGCCGGCGAGCGTGGTGCGGCCGGCAGTGCCGCCGAGCAGGAAGCCGCGGCAGCGCGAGTCGCCGGCGAGCCAGGCCAGGTCGCCGATCCGCTGGAAGCCGAACATGGAGTAGTAGATGAAAAACGGGATCATGCTGATCCCGTGGTTCGCATACGCCGTGCCCGCCGCGATGAACGACGACATGGAGCCGGCCTCGTTGATGCCTTCCTCCAGGATCTGGCCGTTCTGCGCCTCCTTGTAATACAGGAGGCTGTCGGCGTCGACGGGCTCGTACAACTGGCCGGCGTGGGAGTAGATGCCGCACTGGCGGAAGAGCGCCTCCATGCCGAACGTGCGCGCCTCGTCGGGGACAATGGGCACGATGTGCTTCCCTAACTTCGGATCCTTCAGCAGTTTGGCCAGGATCCGGACGAACGCCATGGTCGTGGACACCTCGCGGTCGCCCGTGCCGGCGAGGAATTCCTGGAACGTGTCCGGTGCCGGCGCGCCGACGGAAACCGTCGTCGGCCGGCGCTCGGGCAGATAGCCGCCCAGGGCCTTCCGCCGCTCCTGCAGGTATTCCATCTCCGGGCTGTCGTCCGGCGGCCGGTAGAAGGGCACCTTGTCGATCTCCGCGTCGGAGATCGGGATGCCGAACCGGGAGCGGAACTCCCGCAGTTCGTCCTCGTTGAGCTTCTTCTGCTGGTGCGTGATGTTCTTGCCCTCGCCGCTCTCGCCGAGCCCGTAGCCCTTGATGGTCTTGGCCAGGATGACCGTCGGCGTGCCGCGGTTCGTCACGGCGGCCTGGTAGGCGGCGAAGACCTTCTCGGGATCGTGCCCGCCGCGCCGCATTTTCTGCAGTTGCTCGTCCGAGAGGTGGGCCGCCATCTCGAGGAGCTCCGGGTACTGGCCGAAGAAATGCTGCCGGATGTAGTCGCCGCTGGAGACGACGTACTTCTGGTAATCGCCGTCCACCGCCTCGCCCATGCGCCGCACGAGCAGGCCGTCGCGATCCTTCTCCAGCAGCGGGTCCCAGTCGCCGCCCCAGACGACCTTGATCACGTTCCAGCCGGCGCCGCGGAACGCCGCCTCGAGTTCCTGGATGATCTTGCCGTTGCCGCGCACGGGGCCGTCGAGGCGTTGAAGATTGCAGTTGATCACGAAGATCAGGTTGTCGAGTTTCTCGCGGGAGGCGAGGGTGATCGCGCCGAGCGTCTCGGGCTCGTCGGTCTCGCCGTCGCCGAGGAACGCCCAGATCTTCTGATCGCTCCTCTCTTTGAGCCCGCGGTCCTCCAGGTAGCGGATGAAGCGCGCGTGGTAGATGGCCGTGATCGGGCCCAGGCCCATCGAGACCGTCGGGAACTGCCAGAAGTCCGGCATCAGCCAGGGATGCGGGTACGACGACAGGCCGGGTTTCTCATGCAACTCGTGCCGGAAATTATCGATTCGCTCCAGCGGCAGGCGGCCCTCCAGGAACGCCCGCGCGTAGATGCCGGGCGAGGCGTGGCCCTGGAAGTAGACCAGGTCGCCGGGATGGCCGTCGCTCCGGCCGCGGAAGAAATGGTTGAAGCCCACCTCGTAGAGCGTGGCGGCTGAGGCGTAGGTGGAGATGTGGCCGCCGATGCCGGCCTCCTCGCGGTTGGCGCGAACGACCATGGCCATGGCGTTCCACCGGATGATGCTCTTGATGCGCCGCTCGATCTCGCGGTTCCCGGGGTAGGGCGGCTGATCGCCAACCGGGATGGTATTGATGTACGGCGTGTTGGCCGAAAAGGGCATCTGCACGCCCGAGCGCTGCGCGTGGACTTGCACCTCGCGCAGGATCCTCTGCGCGCCCTCCGGGCCCGTGCGCTCCAGCAGGTCGTTGAAGGAATCAATCCAGTCGCGGGTCTCTAGGTCCAGGGCCGCCGGGTCCGATTGCTTCGATTCGCTCATAGTCCATTCCTTGCCATGCGGGAGAAGGCGCGCGGGGCGCCACGATGACCGCTAACATAACCGATAAATCAGCGGCTTCAACTGGAAATCCCGGCCCCTGCGGACGGAAACTAGCGGTGGAAACGTTTCCGGCGCCGGCGCGGCCCGAACGAGCGGGTGCCGCCCCGGGGCGGCGCGGCCGACGGCCTCGGGCCCGCCTGCCCGGCGGGCGCCGGAACCGAGGCTCGGTGATGGGGCGAGGGCTGGGCCCGCGCCGCGTAGTCGAATCCGTCGAGCGTCCGGCGCTCGATCTTCGCCCCGAGCACGCGCTCGATGCCCCGGACCACGCCCTCGTCTTCCGGCGTGACGAAGGTGAAGGCGTCCCCGGTCTTGGCCGCGCGCCCGGTGCGGCCGATGCGATGGGTATAATCATCCACCGTCTTGGGCATGTCGTAGTTGATGACATGCGAGATGCTGGCGACGTCGATGCCGCGGGCCGCCAGGTCGGTGGCCACGAGCACCTGGAACCGGCCGCTCCGGAACCCGTCCATGGCCACCTGCCGCTGCCGCTGGGACATATTCCCCTGCAGGCAGGCGGCTCGGTGCCCGGTCTTGTCCAGGTGCGCGGCGAGCCGCTTGGCGCGGTGCTTGGTGCGCGTGAAGATCAGGACGGACTGGCGGTCGGTGCGCTCGAGGAGCGCCGTCAGCAGGGGCGTTTTAAGATGCGTGGCCACCGGGAACAGGGCGTGGGAAACGGATTCCGCCGGCTTGGAATGCGCGATCTGCATGGTGACGGGATTGTGCAGAATCTCGTGCGCCAGTCCGCGGATGGCGTCGGGCATCGTGGCCGAGAAGAGCAGGGTCTGGCGCCGGGCCGGCAGCCTCGCCAGGATTTTCCGGATGTCCGGCAGGAAGCCCATGTCGAACATGCGGTCGGCCTCGTCGAGCACCAGGCCTTCCACGTGCGACAGCGTGATGGTGTTCTGCCGGATGTGGTCCAGGAGCCGGCCGGGGCAGGCGACGACGATCTCCGCCCCGTGCCGGAGCCCGGCGACCTGCGGATTCATGCCGACGCCGCCGTAAATGGTCACGCAGTGAAGATGGGTGTGCGCGCCGAGGCGGTCCAGCGCCTCGCGGGTTTGCTCCGCCAATTCGCGGGTGGGGCCGATGATCAGGAACCGGAGCTGGCGGCGCGGGCCCTGCATCAAGCGGTGAAGCAGGGGGATGCCGAAGGCCGCGGTCTTTCCGGTGCCCGTCTGGGCGAGGCCGATGACGTCGCGTCCCTCCAGGATCGCGGGGATCGTCTTGCGCTGGATGGGTGTCGGCACATCGAAGCCGAGCGCCCTGATATTTTCCCGGATGCGCGCGTCGAGGGAGAGTCCGTCGAAACTCATGCGATCCTCCGGTGCGGCCGGCGCGCGGCGCGGATGGACGGCCTGTTCGTCTTTTCACGCTGAATCTTCAGGCGCAGGTCGGCCTCGTCGACGATGACATCATGGGACCGCAGGTCCGGATGGCAATCGGCTTCCGCGTAGCCCGAGGGCTTTCCGGTTTCGCTGTTGACGACCCACGAGGCCGCCGGCCGGGGCGGGCCGAGAAGTTCGGCCAGGGCCGGCATGGGAATCCCCAGGAACCGGGCGACATCCCCATACGTCGCCCGCAGCCTGTTCCGGTTCAGGAAGTCCAGAACCCGTTGCACGTTGCACTCCATGGGCCACTCCCTTCTGTGTGATCCCGGGCAGGCCTTGGCCCGGCCGTCGGGGGGAACTTTCAGGCCGGGTTCCATCGCGAACCGGTGAGAGAGCTCTCAACAGGCAAAATACTCGTTCGGGCGCCTGATGGCAATGCCCGTTCCGGGGAGCCGGCAGGATTCCCGAGGCCGGGCGAAATCATCCGAAAGCGAGCCCCGCCTGTGTCGGCCCATGCAGGGGCGCTGGATTTCAGCAGGGGCCGTGGGCGCCGGACGCCGCATCGAAGGGCACACGCGCGGCGACGCGTCCCCTGAACCGAAGCGAATCCGTGTAACCGCTTTCGCGGGCCAGGCGGACGGCTTGCTCAAACGCGCTGCCCACCTGGTCCGGTTGGTGGGCGTCGGAGCCGAACACGATCGGGATACCCCGCTCGCGGGCCCAGGAGAGGAGCAGCGGAGACGGATAGATCTCCTTCACCGCGTGCCGCAGGCCGGAGGTGTTGATCTCGATCGCCATGCCCGCGGCCGCGATCCGGTCCAACGCCGGCAGGGCGCACTCCCGCAATTCCTTATCGGCCAGGCGCGAACCGTTGCGCTTGAGCATGTCGAGGTGCCCCACGATGTCGTACAGCCCGCTGTCCGCCAGCTTGCCGACGAGTTCGAAGTAGCGCTTCCACGTGCCCCGGATTCCCCCGAAGTTCCAGAGGGGCTTGAATTCGGACCGGTCCGGGGCCGGCGGGCTCAAGTAGTGAATCGACCCGAGCACCAGGTCGAACGGTTGCGCGGCGAGCCAATCGGCCATGAACGATTCGCAGCTCTCGAAGTAATCCGCCTCGATGCCGAGGAGGACAAACCCGGGCTCCTCGCGCTGCGCCGCTCGTACGCCGCCCAGGTACTCCGGGAATTGCTCCATCTCCATGCGGTGCAGCGGGTCATAGTTCAGCGGGGTGGGGCCGTGGTCGGTGGTCGCCAGTTCGGGAAGGCCGCGCTGCCGGGCGGCCCGGGCGTAGTCCCGCGGCTCTCCGGAGGCGTGCTTGCAGAGCCGCGTGTGCGAATGATAGTCGGCCGGCCAGTTGCTCGGAACGGGCGTCATGGCCGCACAATGTAAAAGGCGGCCGGCGGCCTGTCAAACCGGACGCTCCCGGCGCCGTTGGCACCCCTCCGGGCTATAACAAATCACTTCACACGTGTGAGGTGAATTGTTACGCCCGGCAAGCCGGCCGGGACGCCCAGGGCCGCGGGGCGCACCGCCTCCGTTGACAGGCTCGCGCGCTTTTTTCATAGTGCGGTGAGATGCATGCCGAATCCATCCGCGGGTGGGGCGTCGCGGCCCTTCTGGGCGTGGCGCTGCACGCCGCCGCCGGGCCGGTGCTGTCCCTGGAGGAGGCCGTCGAGGTCGCCCTCGAGCAGAATCGTTCGCTGCGCCTGCTGGAACTGCAGATCGAGTCGAGCCGGCTGGGCGTGTCGCAAGCCCGAACGGAATTCTCCGTTCGCCTGCAGCCCGCGGGGGAGGCGGCGGCCGATGACGCGGGCGGGCAGTCGGCGGCCGGGATTTCCGCCAGCAAGAAACAGGGAAGCGGCGCCGCCCTGTCCGCCGAGGCGCAATGGAGTCGAACCGGTTTCAGCGAAAGCCCCGACCTCTACCGGGGGGTGGTCCGGGTCGAGGCGAGCCAGCCGCTCCTGCGCCGGTTCGGTTCCCTGGTCAACGAGGAAGCCATCGTCCAGGCCGGGAGCCGCGTCCAGGCCGCCCGCCGCGAAGTGGAGCTGATGCGCACGGACCTGGTGGTGCAGGTGGTGGAGGGATACGAGGAAATCCTGCGCCTGCAGCGGCAGATGGAGTTCGATGAGCAGGCCTTGAAACGCTCCGAGCAACTGCTCCGGCTCACCCGCGCCCGCGAGCAGCAGGGCCGCGCCACGCGCGTGGACGCGCTGCGCGTGGACCTCCAGCACGGCGAGAACCAGATCCGACTCAACAAGACCCGGGAGGACCTGGAAATCGCCCGGGCGGCTTTCGCGGAGTTGCTGGGGCGGAGCCCGGGAGAGGACATCGGCGTCACCAATACGCCGCGGCTGGAGGTGGACATCCCGGGCCGGGAAGAAGCCCTGGCCCTCGCATTTTCCAACCGGCTCGATTATGCCCAGGTCCTGGCCGACAGCCTCGACGCCGAGCGGGGCGTTCGGATCGCCCGCCGAAACCTGCTGCCCGACCTGGAACTGATCGCGCGCTACGAGCAGTCGGGAGAGGGGACGCGCACCTCCGACAGCCTGGACCTCGACCAGGATGCCTGGTTTGTGGGTCTCGCGACGGATGTCGACGTCCGCCGGCAAAGCGAGAAGCTGGCCCTCGGCCAGGCCCTGCTGGACGGGGAGTCGGCCTTCCAGACCATCGAGATCCTCCGGTCGGGCCTGCAGCGCCAGGTCCAGACCGTCCTGGCCGCGTACGAGCGCGCCCGGCGCGAGACGCTGTATGCCGAGCGCAACTACCGCCTCGCCGAGAGCCGGGCGAGGCTGGCCCGCCGCCTCTTCGAGATCGGCAAGGGCGACAATTTCAGCGTGACGGATGCGGAGAACGCGCTGCTCGAAGCCCGCAACCGGATGCTCGTCTCGCAGGCGGATGTCACGATTGCCGCCTACCGGATGCTGCGGACGCTGGGCACGCTGCTGGAGTACCCGGCCGATCTCAAACCTCCGCCCGGGGCGGGGAAGGAAGGCTGATGGCCATGAGGCTGAAAATCGCGGCGGGCCTGGCGGCGGGGTTGGCGATGGCAGCGATCGCGCTGCGTTGGCGGAATGCGGAAGCGGCCCCGGCCTGCGCGGAGGTCGTGCGCGGGCCGCTCGAAATCTGGTCCGTGTACGACGGGACCCTCGAGTCGCGCCGCGTGCAGGACATCATGTTCCTGTCGGGCGGCCCGGCGACCATCGCCGAACTGGTGCCGGAAGGGACCCGCGTGCAGCAGGGCGACCTGCTCGTGCGGTTCGACACCACGCAGCTGGAAAGCGACATGCTGAAGCTGGACCGCGACGCGGCCCTGGCGCGGGCCGACCTGGCGAGCCTGGAGAACGCCAAGATTCCCCTGGAAATCCGGGAGTTGGAAGTCAACCTCGCGAAGGCGACCAGCGACCACGAAGCGGAGCGCCAGTATCTGGAGGACAGCCGGCAGTTGCTTCAGGACGGCCTGATCTCCGACCAGGAGGTGGCGCAGCAGGAGGTCAAGGTCGCCGCGGCCAAGGCCCAGGCCGAGCGCCTTTCGCTCCAGCTCGATCTGACGAAGAAGTTTCTTCACCCCTCCGCTCTCGATCGGGCGCGGGCCACCCTGGCGTCGTCCGAGCAGGAACTGCGACTGGCCAGGGAAAGGCTCTCCAACGGCGTGGTCCGGGCGCCGGTCTCCGGCATGGTGGTCTACCGGCCCATCCACGTCGGCGCGGAGTACCGGACCGTGCGCGTGGGGGATACGATCTACCGGAACCAGGCTTTCCTCGCCCTGCCCGACATGAGCGAGCCGGTCGTGCAATGCGACGTGCCGGAGGCGGAATTGTCCCGGCTCCGCGCGGGCGCACCGGTCGTGATCGTGCCGGCCGCCTATCCCCAGCTGCGGCTCTCGGGCGCCGTGGAATCGGTCGGGTCCATGGCCCAGAGCCGGGTGGGCCTGCCGGGCTGGCAGAAATACTTCCACGTGGTCATCGGGGTCGCGGACACGGACGAACGGCTGCGGGCGGGCATGACCGTGCGGGCCAGCGTGCTCTCCTATTCCAATCCCGGCGCCCTCCAGTTGCCGCGCCGCGCCGTGCAGTGGGACGGCGAGGAGGCCTGGTGCGAGGTGATTCGCGGAAAAACGCGCGAGCGCCGCGCCCTCCGCCTCGGCCAGGCCGGCGAGGAATTCATCGAGGTGCTGGAGGGGCTGGCCGCCGGAGAGCGGGTGGCGCTGCCATGACCCACGGGGCCGCGGTCCTCGGCATGGCGGATGTGCGGAAAAGCTTCCCGTCGCCCGCCGGCCGCGTGGAAGTCCTCCGGGGCGTGGACCTCGAGATCCGGCGCGGCGAGTTCGTCATGGTCACCGGCCCGTCGGGCAGCGGCAAGACGACCCTTCTCAACCTGGCCGCGCTCCTGGATTTCCCGACATCGGGCCGGCTGACTTTCCAGGGCCGGGAACTGGCCGGCCTGGCCGAGGATTCGTTGTGCGACCTCCGGAAGCGCGCCATCGGCGTCGTCTTCCAGCGGTTCTGCCTGCTGCCGCGCCGGACCGCGCTGGAAAACGTGCTGTTCCGTTTCCGCTACGTGGGCGGCGCGGAGGCGGAGACGCGCCGCGCGGCGCTGGCCGCCCTCGATACGGTGGGACTCGCCGCCCTGGCCGACCGACCTGTCCGCGTGCTCTCGGCGGGGGAGATGCAGCGCGTCGCCATCGCCCGCGCCGTCGCCCTGCGCCCCGAACTCCTGGTCGCGGACGAGCCGACGGGCAACCTGGACGCCGCCTCCACGGCGGCGGTGATGGATTGCTTCCGCCGGCTCAATGTCGAGGGGTTGACCGTGCTGCTGGTGACCCATAACGAGGGCTTGCTCCGGTATGCCACGCGCCACCTCGTCTGCGTGGAGGGGACGCTGAACCCATGAACGTGCGGGTCGCCATGCGGTTCTGGGTTCGCGATCTGTGGGAGGGCATCCGTTCGGAGCCCGGCCGCGTGGGCCTGTCCTTCCTGGCCGTGGCCATCGGCTTCACGGCGTTGACGCTCCTGCTGGCCGTTCTCGACGGCCTGCGCGCCCGGGCGCAGGACCTCGTGCGCGACCTCGGCGCCAACGTCATCGCCGTGGTAGCCGAGCCCCAGGGGCGGGATGCGGCGCCGGTCTTGAGCCGGAGGCAGGCCGATCGCCTGGCGGGGCAACTGCCGGAGTGCCGGTGCTCCGCCCTGCGGCGTTACGATGTCCGCCTGCCGGGCGACAAGCGGACCAGCGTCACCGTGCTGGCGACCGATGAGCGCCTGCTGCCGCTGCGCGGTTGGGCGCTCGAGGCGGGTCGGAACCTGGACCGGCGCGACGTGGAAGAGGGTGCCCGCCATATCGTCGCCAGTTCAGCCCTCGCCCGCCGCTGGGGCGCGGGGGTCGGCGGCCTCGTCAGCCTGGAGCAGGTCTCCTTTCGAATCGTCGGCATCATGTCCGTCGGGGGCGCCGGGCTGGAGCAGGAAGAGGGCCACTCGCGGCTGCAGGCGGGCGAACTGGCCGTGCTCGTTCCGTATTCCGCGCCGATCGCCTGGGGCGACGAGACCCCGGAGTCGGCGGGGCGCGCGGATGCCGTCTTCATCCAGGTTCCGCCCGGCCGAGCGCCCGAAGACTTGCTGCCCGTGGCCCGCAACCTGTTGGAGGCGGCCGGGGTGTCATGGATCACACCGGAGGTGCTGCTCCGGGGCGTCCGCCGCTGGCAACAGGCCGTTCGGCTGGCCGGCGGCAGCATCGCCCTGTTGTGCCTCGTGCTGGGCGGGACCACGCTCATGAGCCTGATGGTGGCCAACGTCCGGGACCGCATGAACGAGATCGGCCTCCGGCGCGCCCTTGGCGCCACGCCGGCTGACGTGGCGCGCCTGTTCACGGCCGAGGCGTGCCTCGTTACAGGCCTGGCGGCGTTGGCCGGCATGCTGGTTGCGGCCCTGCTGGTGGAGGTCGTGCGGCGGCGGTTCGGCGTGCCCCTCCAGTTGCAGGGCGCGACGCTCGGCTGGCCCGTGGCGGCCGCCCTCGTCCTGGGCATTCTGTTCTCGCATTGGCCGGCCCGGCTGGCGGCGCGGATTTCTCCCTCCGAGGCTTTGCGCAACGAATAAGGTTCTGATAGAATACGCGCCACGGAATACATCCGCTGTGCGCGCGGGAGGGAAATCGGAACATGAAACCAGCTTTCTGGCGAGTGAGCGCGGTGGCAGCCTGCTGGCTGGCCTGGTCGGCAAGCGCCCCCGCCAATGAGCCGCCCACCATCCGCCACCAGGCCATCAGGGCCGCCGTGCGCGGCCAGCCCATTTCCGTCATGGCCCGCGTCACCGATGAAGCGGGGCCGGTCAAGTATGTCACCTTGTTCTATTCTCTCTCCCGAGACGCCGCGCCCTTCCGCGTGCCCATGAAGGCTTCCGATGCCGACCTCTACGTCGGCACCATCCCGCCGGACTTGATCGTCGACATCGACCAGATCCTATACTACATCGAAGCCATGGATTCCGATGAAGCGACCTCGGAGACCGCCTGGAATACCATCCAGATCAAGAGCCCTTCCGCGCGGCCCGTGGTGGAGGAAAAGCCCGTGGTCGCGCCCGCCGCCCCGACGCCCCCGCCGCGGGAAAAATCCAGCCTGCTCGGGGTCGGCCTCATCGCCGGGGGCGCCGTCGCCGTGGCTGGAGCCGCCGTCCTGCTTGCCAACACCGACGACTCTTCGGGCGGCGGAGGGGGCGACGATGACGACGAGGACTACGCGGGCGTGTATCCGGGCAGCGTGACGGAATGCCTGGCCTTGAGCGGGCAGCCGCAGACCTGCGACACGTGGAGCATGTCCATCGCCATCGATTCCTCCGGCAGCGTTCAAAGTTCCGACCTGCGCCCGTCCACGCTGCTGACCGGGCAGATGTCCGGCAACAAGTTCCTGCTGGTGGCCGACCTGGCGGGCGGCACCAACGGGGTGACCGGCGAAATCTACTACGACGGCACTGTGGTGGACGGCGAACTGTTCGGCCGCATTACCGGCACGTATACGGGCGGCACCAACGGCGAGGCGGGCGTCTATTCCGGCAGCTTCGACGGCACCCGGCAGTAGCGTTAACCAGCGCGGTCGCGGAGATAATCAAAGCCTTGGCCCGCGTGTCTTCCGCGGCGAATCCTTCCTACGAGCCGATTTCCTTCAGAATACTCCTCGCCGCCGCCGCGGGATCGGGCGCCTCCAGGATCGGGCGGCCGACGACCAGGAAATCAGCCCCGGCGCGGACGGCCGTCAGCGGCGTGGCCACGCGCTTCTGATCGCCCGGGTCGCTGCCTGCCGGGCGAATGCCGGGCGTCACCAGCACGGCGCGGGCCCCGAAGCGCGCCCGCAGCCCCTCGACTTCCTGCGGGGAGCAGACCAGCCCGTTGACGCCCTGCTTCAGGGCCATGTCCGCCATGGCCATCACGTGCACCTGCGGGTCGCGGGCGATGCCGAGTTCGGCGAGATCGCGCTGGTCCAGGCTGGTCAGCGTTGTCACCGCCACCAGCAGGGGCGGACGCGGGCAGCGCCGGGCCGCGTCCGCGGCCGCCTTGAGCATGACCCGGCCGCCGCAGGCATGGACCGTCAGCATGCCCGCCCCGCTCTTGGCGGCGGAGAGCACCGCCCGCTCGACCGTGCGCGGGATATCGTGAAGCTTGAGATCCAGGAAGACATTCTTTCCGCGCGCGCGAACCGCCTGCACGATCGCCGGGCCTTCCGCGCAGAAAAGCTCCAGGCCGATCTTGTACCAGTTCGCCTCCGGCGGCAGCCGGTCCACGAGCGCCAGCGCCTCGGCGGTGCCGGCGACATCCAGGGCAACGATCAATTGTGACGGGGGCATGCGGGGGTCCCTCCTTGTGCCGCTAGCATGAACACATCGGAGTGTCGCGACACAAGCTTAAATGCGCGTCGCGCGGCCGGGTTTGCGTTGCGCGGGCGGCTTGTTTCCGCTAGCGTGACTGAAGGCCCATGACGGAGGGAGAGTCCATAGGCGGGCGCGGTTTCATGGCCCGAATCATCCTGGGGGTGGCCGGCGACCGTGAGGCTCTGGCGCGCAAGGCGCGGCTGGGCCTGTTGCAGGGTTGGGCCAGCGTCGGGGTCAACGCGCTGATCTTTCTCGTGAAACTCATCCTGGGTCTCGCGCTGGGCAGCATCGCCCTGGTGGCGGATTCCGCGGACAGTTTCTTCGACGTCGTCGGCAGCGGGATCGTGGTATGGAGCATTCATTGGTTCCGGCGGCCGCGGGATCGAGAGCACCCGTTCGGCCACGGGCGGATGGACATGGTCGCCGGGCTCATCATGGCCGTGCTCCTGGTCGTGGTGGGCATCGAACTGGGGCACAGTTCCGCCAACCGGATCCTGCATCCCCCGGCTTATCTCGCGCCCTGGTGGATGATCGCCGTGGTGGCGCTGGCCATTCCGTTGAAGGAGGGCCTGGCCACGTTCTCGCGGAAGATTTCCGAGGCGACGGGCCTGTCCTCCATGGAAGCGAGCTACTGGTACCTGCGGTTCGATGCGATCACGTCCGCGACCGTGACGCTCGGGCTGATTCTTTCGCGGCGGGGCTGGACGGTCGTGGACGGGTGGATTGGCCTCTTCGTGTCGGGCATGGTCGCGTGGACGGGGATCCGCCTCGTGATTCGCGACATTGGCCCGCTCGTGGGCGAGGCGCCGACGAAAGAGGAAGTCGATGGAGTGGAGCAGGCGGCGGCCCGCGTCTCGGGCGTGCGCGAGGTGCACGACGTGATCCTGCACAAGTACGGCGACGTGAAACTGGTTTCGTTTCACATCGAAGTGGACGCGGCGCGCAGCGCACTGGACGCGCACGACCTGGCCGAGCGCGTGGAAGACTCGGTGGAGCAGGTTACCGGGTGCAAGGCGATCGTGCACGTGGACCCGGTGGATCGCGGGCATGCGGCCTATGGCCGGGTGCGGGAATGGATGGAGCAGCTGGTCGCGAGCGACAAACGCCTGGTCGGTTTTCATGACCTGCGGGTCGTGGGGGGGGGGGAGAGCTTCGAGGTTTCGGTGGATATCGTCGTGTCGGTGGACTTGCCGGAGACGGGGCACGCGGAAATCGCCGAGGCGGTTCGATTGCGCATGGCTCGCGAGATCGCAGGTATCGGGCGCGCGGTCGTTGTAGTCGAGGCGGCTTACAGCGGAAGCGCCACAGAGCGCAGGTGAAAAGACGAAAAACAGGCCTTTTTCGGTCAAAAAAAAATTGAAAAAAGCCTATTGACACATCCGTAGAGTCCCGATATCTTTGTACCAGAATTTCGGGTTGTTTTTTAGTAGTTGCTCTTTAATGAGCCCTGAGTCGCCTTGACCCGAGGCTGAGAAATGGGAAGGCGACAGAGGGGTAGTTTGTCGTCTGGATCTTTGACAACCGAATATGACTTACGCCACTTCGAATCAGAAGTGGCGCGATGTGTCGGAAGCCTGTAATCAATTCCACAATCTCGCGGAAGCGGGGTTGTTGATTTGGGATCATTAAACCGTCCGAAGCCGGAAACGGTGAGGATGGGCTCAACGTTTTTTAACGGAGAGTTTGATCCTGGCTCAGAACGAACGCTGGCGGCGTGGATTAGGCATGCAAGTCGAACGAGATCCGGAGCTATAGCAATATAATTCCGGTGACAGTGGCGAAAGGGTGAGTAACACGCGGGCAACCTGCCCTTCAGTTGGGGATAGCTCTGCGAAAGCGGAATTAATACCGAATGTGGTCGCCCCGGGCATCCGGGGCTGTCCAAAGCCGGGGATCCGAAAGGACCTGGCGCTGAAGGATGGGCCCACGTACTATCAGCTAGTTGGTGAGGTAACGGCCCACCAAGGCTATGACGGTTAGCTGGTCTGAGAGGATGGTCAGCCACACTGGGACTGAGACACTGCCCAGACTCCTACGGGAGGCTGCAGTCGAGAATCATTCGCAATGGGCGAAAGCCTGACGGTGCGACGCCGCGTGCAGGATGAAGGTCTTCGGATTGTAAACTGCTGTCGTGAGGGAGCAACGGCCACCGTGCTAACACCACGGAGGCGTGATAGTACCTCAGGAGGAAGCCACGGCTAACTCTGTGCCAGCAGCCGCGGTAATACAGAGGCGGCGAGCGTTGTTCGGATTTACTGGGCGTAAAGGGTGCGTAGGCGGTTCCGTATGTCGGATGTGAAATCTCACGGCTCAACTGTGGAATGGCATCCGAAACTGCGGGGCTGGAGTACCGGAGAGGAAGGCGGAATTCTAGGTGTAGCGGTGAAATGCGTAGATATCTAGAGGTACACCGGTGGCGAAGGCGGCCTTCTGGACGGATACTGACGCTGAGGCACGAAAGCTGGGGGAGCAAACAGGATTAGATACCCTGGTAGTCCCAGCCCTAAACGGTGCGCACTTGGTGTGAGCGGCATTGTCCCCGTTCGCGCCGGAGCTAACGCGTTAAGTGCGCCGCCTGGGGAGTACGGTCGCAAGATTAAAACTCAAAGGAATTGACGGGGGCCCGCACAAGCGGTGGAGCATGTGGCTTAATTCGATGCAACGCGAAGAACCTTACCTGGACTTGACATGCGGCTGCAAGCCCCCGGAAACGGGGGCCCCCTTCGAGGGTGCCGCACAGGTGCTGCATGGCTGTCGTCAGCTCGTGCCGTGAGGTGTTAGGTTAAGTCCTGCAACGAGCGCAACCCCTGTGGTTAGTTGCTCTTTGGGCGCAAGCCCGAAGCACTCTAATCAGACCGCCTGTGAAAAGCAGGAGGAAGGTGGGGATGACGTCAAGTCAGTATGGTCCTTATGTCCAGGGCTGCACACGTGCTACAATGAACAGTACAGAAGGACGCAAAACCGCGAGGTGGAGCTAATCCCCAAAACTGTTCACAGTTCAGATTGAAGTCTGCAACTCGACTTCATGAAGCCGGAATCGCTAGTAATGGCGCATCAGCTACGGCGCCGTGAATACGTTCCCGGGCCTTGTACACACCGCCCGTCACATCATGGAAGTCGACTGCACCCGAAGTCACCGGTACGACCCGCAAGGGAGGATGGTGCCGAAGGTGTGGTTGATGACTGGGATGAAGTCGTAACAAGGTAGCCGTAGGGGAACCTGCGGCTGGATCACCTCCTTTCTAAGGAGTATCCGCGTCCCGAAGGCGCAAGCCGACGGGACAAGGAGAGGACAATCGTCCCGCCCGCGCAAGCGGACGGAGACGGCCTTCCGATGGGGCAACCCATGGGAAGTTTCATCTCAGGCCAAGACACGTCGCGCCGCTTCTGGTCCGAAGACCGCGTAAGTCAGATGGATGGTTATCGCGGCCCTCTTTTTTCGAGGGGGCATAGCTCAGTTGGAAGAGCACGAGCTTTGCAAGCTCGGGGTCAGGGGTTCGAACCCCCTTGCCTCCACCACCTGCGCCACGCGCAGGAAATTCGATGCACGAGATTCGAAACTCGAAACAGTCGTTTCGGATTTCGATATTCGAAATTCGGATTTCTCATTCGGGCGTGTAGCTCAGTTGGTTAGAGCGCGTCCCTGATAAGGACGAGGTCACTGGTTCGACTCCAGTCACGCCCATGCCCCGCGCAGCGGGGCATTCCGGACGCCATCCGTCCCATTCGGTCATGAACAATTTCCCCGCACCGCGGGGTGGTTCTTTGACAATCGCATAGAGAGAGGGGTAGTACAATTCTTCACCGAAGAATTAGTCCTCCGACGGCCCGGCGCGCGAGCGGCGGGACGGGGGAGGATAGACCAAGATTTTGGTCAAGCTCAAAAGGGCGCATGGTGGATGCCTTGGCATCAGCAGGCGATGAAGGACGTAGCAAGCTGCGATAAGCTCCGGGGAGCGGCAAACACGCTTTGATCCGGAGATGTCCGAATGGGGAAACCCATCCCGAGTCATGTCGGGATACTGGAGCTCGAATAAAATAGGGCTCCAGGGCAATACCGGGGGAAGTGAAACATCTCAGTACCCCGAGGAAAAGAAAGCGCAAGCGATTCCCTGAGTAGTGGCGAGCGAAAGGGGAACAGCCCAAACCCCGCGGTTTACCGCGGGGGGTTGCGGGACTCCGATGTGGGATCGTGACGGATAGCGGAAGGTTCTGGAAAGAACCGCCAGAGAGGGTGACAGGCCCGTACGCGAAATCCGAATCGGCCCTAGGAGTATCCCAAGTAGAGCGGGACACGTGAAACCCTGCTTGAATCCGGAAGGTCCACCTTCCAAGGCTAAATACTTGCTGATGACCGATAGTGAACCAGTACCGTGAGGGAAAGGTGAAAAGAACCCTTTTTAAGGGAGTGAAATAGTACCTGAAACCATGTGCTTACAAGCTGTGGCAGCCTTCCCCGCCGCAAGGCGGGTGTGGGGTGGCCGCTTGCCTTTTGCATAATGAGTCCGCGAGTTACGTTGTCCGGCGAGGTTAAGTCGCGCAAGCGACAAAGCCGTAGCGAAAGCGAGTGCGAAATGCGCGTTTAGTCGGATGCCGTAGACCCGAAGCCGTGTGAGCTACCCATGGCCAGGATGAAACGAGGGTAACACCTCGTGGAGGTCCGAACTAGTGGATGTTGAAAAATCCTTGGATGAGCTGTGGGTTGGAGCGAAAGACTTACCAAACTCGGTGATAGCTGGTTCTCCTCGAAATAACTTTAGGGTTAGCCTGCGCGATTGCTCGTGCCGGAGGTAGAGCACTGAATGGACTAGGGTCCTTACCGGGATTCCGACGCCAATCAAACTCCGAATACCGGCGCAGACACGCGTGGAGGTAGACAGCGGGGGATAAGCTCCGTTGTCAAGAGGGAAAAAGCCCAGACCGCCGGCTAAGGCCCCCGAAGCAGGTTAAGTGCGTAAGGATGTGAGATTGCTAAGACAGCTAGGATGTTGGCTTAGAGGCAGCCATCATTTAAACAGTGCGTAACAGCTGACTAGTCGAGTGATCTCGCGCCGAAAATGATCGGGACTAAAACCTGCTGCCGATGCCGCGGATTGACGGCGCTCTTCGGAGCGCCGCCAGTGGTAGAGGAGCGTTGTGTGCGGATTGAAGTCCGAGGGTAACCGGAGATGGACTGCACACAAGTGATTATGCGGACATGAGTAACGACAAGTCCGATGAGAATTCGGACCGCCGAAATCCCAAGATTTCCTGGGGAAGGTTCGTCCACCCAGGGTTAGTCGGTCCCTAACCCGAGGCCGAAAGGCGTAGGGGATGGGTAACAGGTTTAATATTCCTGTACTACCGGCTTGGCGTTCGAGCGACGGAGGGACGCAGAAAGTTAGGTGGGCCAGCGATTGGAAGTGCTGGTCCAAGCCCGTAGGAGGTTCCGGTTGGCAAATCCGCCGGGGCAACTCTGAAAGGTGACGGGACGTTCCCGCGACAGCGGGAGCGGATCCACCGATACTAGGCTGCCAGGAAAGACCTTCTAGCGAGCCAGGCAGGTAACCGTATCGCAAACCGACACAGGTGGGAGGGTAGAAGATACCCAGGCGCGCGAGAGAAACCTCGTTAAGGAACTCGGCAATCTAGCCCCGTAACTTCGGAAGAAGGGGTCCTCCAGCCAGTCAGTGTAACAACGAAGCCGGTTGGAGGCGCAGTGAAAGAGCTCAGGCGACTGTTTATCAAAAACACAGCACTCTGCTAACTCGCAAGAGGATGTATAGGGTGTGACACGTGACCAATGCCGTAAGGTTAAGGTGAGAGGTTAGCCGCAAGGCGACGCTTTGAACTGAAGCCCCGGTGAATGTCGGCCGTAACTATAACGGTCCTAAGGTAGCGAAATTCCTTGTCGGGTAAGTTCCGACCTGCACGAATCGTGTAACGATCTGAGCGCTGTCTCAACGAGGATCTCGGTGAAATTGTAATTCCGGTGCAAATGCCGGATACCCGCAGTAGGACGGCAAGACCCTGTGAACCTTTACTGTAATCTGATATTGGGTTTTGGTTGATGATGTGTAGCATAGCTGGGAGGCTGCGAAGCTTGGGCGTCAGCTCAGGTGGAGCCAACAGTGAAATACCAGTCTTTATTAACCGGAATTCTAACCGTGTCCCGTGAAACCGGGCGGGGGACAGTGTCAGAGGGTCAGTTTGACTGGGGCGGTTTCCTCCAAAAGAATAACGGAGGAGCGCGAAGGTTCCCTCAGCACGGTCGGCAATCGTGCGTAGAGCGTATAAGTATAAGGGAGCTTAACTGCGAGACTAACAAGTCGAGCAGGTGCGAAAGCAGGCTTAAGTGATCCGGTGGTTGCAAGTGGTAGCGCCATCGCTCAACGGACAAAAGGTACTCCGGGGATAACAGGCTGATCGCCGCCAAGAGTCCATATCGACGCGGCGGTTTGGCACCTCGATGTCGGCTCATCGCATCCTGGGGCTGAAGAAGGTCCCAAGGGTTTGGCTGTTCGCCAATTAAAGCGGTACGCGAGCTGGGTTCAGAACGTCGTGAGACAGTTCGGTCCTTATCCACTGTGGGCGCATGACATTTGAGGAGAACATTCCTTAGTACGAGAGGACCGGGAATGACGCACCGCTGGTGTTCCGGTTGTCCCGCCAGGGGCATCGCCGGGTAGCTATGTGCGGAATGGATAAGCGCTGAAAGCATCTAAGCGCCAAGCCGTCTCCAAGATAAGATGTCAATTTCCGGGGGCGCAAGTCTCCGGGATATAGGCCGGTTGAAGACCACGACCTTGATAGGCTGGGTGTGTACGCTCCGCGAGGAGTTGAGCTAACCAGTCCTAATCCGCCTATTGGCTTGACCTTTATTTTACGTACTTCGGGTGGCCCTCCCATGCAGGGGGGCCGCCACCCTCTCTCTGTGCATTGCCTTTTTTAAAAAGTTTTTCCCGGCGACCATGGCGAGGAGGAAACACCCGTTCCCATTCCGAACACGATCGTTAAGCTCCTCAGCGGCGATGGTACTGTGGTAATCGGCCATGGGAGAGTAGCACGTCGCCGGGTTTATTTGACGGGGCTGTCCGGTGTAAGCCGGACAGCCCCTTTTTTTAACATTTGACCGCGGATGGCGCGGATCATGTTTTTTGTTTCCCCGCGGAATGAAGGGGCGGTCCCGCGGGGCAGGAAAGACAACGCCCGGAACCCTAACCGTTAGCGTCATGGAAAAAAACAAAGCGAAGCAGAAGTCGGACGTGGACCTCCAGAAACTGGAGGGCGATGAGCAGGCGGCCGCGTCCAAGATGTACGAGGATACCCTCAAGGAGTTCAACGAGGGTTCGATCGTCAACGGCAAGGTGCTCGAAGTCCGCCCGATGGAAGTCCTGGTGGACATCGGCTACAAGTCCGAGGGATGCATCCCCCTTCACGAATTCGGCACGGCCGAGGACGTGAAGGCGGGAGACCAGGTCGAAGTGCTCCTCGAAAAACTCGAGGACGACGACGGCATGGTCGTGTTGAGCCGCAAGCGCGCGGAGCAGCAGAAGAGCTGGAACCGCGTCGTGGATACCTGCGAGGAAGGCTCCATCCTGGAAGGCACCGTCAAGGGCCGCGTCAAGGGCGGCCTGATCGTGGATATCGGCGTGGATGCGTTCCTGCCCGGTTCCCAGGTGGATGTCCTGCCCGTCCGCAACCCGGACGAGCTGCTCGGCAAGAAGCTGGAATTCAAGATTCTCAAGATCAACAAGGAGCGCCGCAACGTCGTGCTGTCCCGCCGCGAGCTCCTGGAAGAGCGCCGCCGCGAGCAGAAGAAGAAGCTGCTCACCGAGATCCAGCCCGGCCAGGTGCGCAAGGGCGTGGTCAAGAACATCACCGACTTCGGCGCGTTCATCGATCTCAACGGCATGGACGGCCTGCTGCATATCACCGACATGAGCTGGGGCCGCCTGAACCACCCGTCGGAGATGGTGGCCGTCGGCCAGGAGCTGGAAGTGACCGTGCTCGACGTCAACCTGGAGAAGGAGCGCATCTCGCTCGGCCTGAAGCAGCGCCTGCCCAACCCGTGGGACGACATCGAGGCCAAGTACCCGATTGGCACCCGCATCCGCGGCAAGGTGGTCAAGCTGGTCCCGTACGGCGCGTTCGTCCAGGTCGAGGAGGGCGTCGAGGGCCTGGTGCACGTCTCCGAGATGTCCTGGACCAAGCGCGTCGTGCGCGCGTCCGACGTGCTGAACGTCGACGACATGGTCGAGGCCGTCGTCCTGAACATCAACAAGGACGAGCAGAAGATCTCGCTCGGCATCCGGCAGACCGAGGCCAACCCGTGGGATCTGGTGGCGCAGCACTATGCCATCGGCGCCCGCGTCAAGGGCACGGTCCGCAACTTCACCAACTACGGCGCGTTCGTCCAACTGGAGGAGGGCGTGGACGGCATGATCCACGTGTCCGACATGTCCTGGACCCGCAAGATCAACCACCCCTCGGAAGTCCTCAAGAAGGGCGACGAGGTCGAGGCCGTCGTGCTCGAGGTGGACGCGGTCAACCAGCGCATCAGCCTGGGCCTCAAGCAGGCGCAGGAGGATCCGTGGACCGGCATCTCCTCGCGCTACCAGGTCGGCCAGAAGGTCAAGGGCAAGGTCACCAAGCTCGCGTCCTTCGGCGCCTTCGTGGAGATCGAGGAGAACGTCGAGGGCCTGGTGCACATCAGCCAGGTCAGCGACCAGCACATCCAGAAGGTGCGCGACGTGCTCCAGCCCGGCCAGGAGGTCGAGGCGCGCGTGATCAAGGTGGACCCGGTCGAGCGCCGGATCGGCCTCTCGATCAAGGCCGCCCAGCTCGCCGATGACGAGTTCAAGGTGGACGATTCGATGCTGGAAGGCCTGCGTCCGGGCGAGGATCTCGTGGACCTGGCCGGGGCGTTCGACGCCGCGCTGGGCGTGGCGGGCCAGTCGCCCGAGGAATGGCATCCGGGCGAGAAGAAGGAACAGCCGCCCGAAGCCGGCTCCTGATTCCGCAACCTGCCGGGCCATGGCGATCCCATGGCCCGGCCCGTTTGATGAGCATGTCGTTTCCGGCCTTCACCGAAGCGCCGGGCCCCGGCCCGGCTCGGCGCGAGCTCAAGTACGTGATGGCCGCCTCCTACGCGGACGCGGCGCGGGCCTGGCTCGATCACCACGCGGCGCCCGACCCGCGCTTCGAGCACAACGTGATCCGCAGCCTGTACTTCGATACGCGCGGCCTGGAGGCCTGGGAACGCAAGATGGCCAGCGATTTCCTGAAGTGGAAGGTCCGGCTGCGCTGGTATACGGACGAGGCCGGGACGCAGTTCTCGGACCAGGCGTTCCTCGAGCTCAAGTGCAAGGAGGGAAGCGTCAGCCGGAAGACCCGCGCAGCGCTCGACCTCGACGTGGCGGCGCTCGATCGCGATCCGTTTGCGGCGGCGAAGTCCCTGTGCCTGCCGGCCTTCCTTCCGCTGCCCGCCCCGGGCCCCCTGGCGCCCGTGGCCGTGATCAGCTACCGCCGGCGCCGCTACATCGAAATGGGGTCGGGTTCGAGGCTGGCGCTGGACCAGCGGATCGAAGCCGTCGCCGAGGCCGGCGGGCCGTTCCGGCGCCGCGCCTGCCGGCTGGATGCGGCGGTGCTGGAGGTCAAGGGGCCGCAGGCCGGCGGACTGCCGCCGGCCCTCTACACGCTGCAGGAGCTGACCGGCGCGAGAAAACAGTCCTTTTCAAAGTACGGCGAGTGTGTCAGGAAACTCCTGGGATGAGGAGGCGACGGAATGAATGAGTATCTTCAGCAGATGGCCGGCGCGGGCAGCGTGACCCTGGGGCTCAAGAGCTTTGTGATCTGCCTCGCGGCCTCGTTCGTTTTCGCGCTGGCCGCCGAGTTCATGTACCTGCTGTTCTATGAAAACCGCGCCACCGGCTCGCAGGTGCACCGCTCGTTCCTGCTGATCGGCCCCTCGATCACGCTGCTGTTCATCTGCATCCAGCTCTCCCTGCCGCTCTCGCTCGGCCTGCTCGGCGCGCTCTCGATCGTGCGCTTCCGCACGCCGATCAAGGAGCCGGAGGAGATCGGCTTCCTCATGCTGCTGATCACCGCGTCGATCGCCGTGGCGACGTTCAACTTCCTGTTCGCCATCCTCCTGTTCGGCGCGGTGTTCATAGCCCTCGCGCTGCGGCGGCTCGGGCACCTGAAGTGGCGGTGGACCAACCGCCGCAAGGGCGTGGTGCTGATCAACATGCCCAGCGAGGTCTACGAGGGGCGCCGCGAGGCCCTGGACCGGCGCCTGGCCGGCTTCTGCAAGCGGTTGCGGCTGGAGAGCGTTTCCACGGCGGAGAACACGACCAGCCTTCAGTACGTATTCGACGGGACAGCCTCGGACTCGTGGGACCAGTTGCAGCGGGAACTCCGGGAAGAGGTTCCGTACACCAAGCTCAACGTCTTCTTCTCCTGAAGGGACGGGGCGGCGGGTGAGCGCAGCGCGCCGAGAGACGGGCCGGGTGGCGCGGCGGGCGCTCGGGCTGCTGATGGCCTTCGCGGCGCTCGCCGGCCTGTGCTTCCTCGCGGACCGCCTCCCTGAGCCGGGCTTCCGATCCCGGCCCGGGAAGAACCGGTTCCAGGCCCTTCCCCGGCGGCCCTTCACGCTGGGCGACGTGCTGAAGGCCAACCTGCTGCCCGTCATCTCGCCGGTGATCATCAACGAGGTCGGCCTCGCGGCCGCCGCGGGCCCGCTGGACGATGCCGGGAACCCGGACGACTGGGTCGAACTCTACAACCGCTCGGATCGCCCCGTCCCGCTCGCGGGCTGCACCCTGACCGATACGCTCGGCCGAAAGCGGAAATGGCCGCTCCCGGACATCGAGATCGCGCCGGGCGGCTACCTGCTGCTCTGGGCGGACGGCGAGTCGCGGATGCACTCGTCGGTGGAGGCGATCGTGAAGGAAAACGGGGCCTGGATCAGCGCCCGCGACGACTTCAGGACCAAGACCGGCTACACTTGGTACGGGTCCAACAGCGTGTCGTCGGCGGAGCAGGATTTCCTGGCGAGGCGGCTCCGCGCCGATTTCGACGTCACGGAGCCCGGCCCGTACTGCCTCTGGCTGCGGATCCGAAACGACGGGGAGATCCCCGCCGCGTTGCGTTGCGCGGTGGATGGAGGAGAACGGTTTCCCGTGTCCGTCGAGCCCGGGCGGGACTACCAGATCGTCCGCATCCGCCATCCCCGCGCCGAGGACGGGTACTGGCCTTTCGACTACCGGGAGCACACCATTTCGATCTCCCTGGAGCAGGGCGAGGTATCCCTCGCGCGCATCTTCGCCACGCACGCCGACCGGCCCTTCGAGATGGAAGATCCTTCGATCCATGCGGGATTCCGCTTGAGCAACGGGGGGGAGATGGTCGCGCTCTATTCCGCGCGGGGCGTGCCGCTCGACTACGTCGCGTTTCCGGCCCTGCCGGACGGGAAGAGCTTCGCCCGCGTTCCGGCGGGCTCCCATCACTGGCAGCTGGCGGATCCAACCCCCATGGGGCGGCCCCTGGTCCGGGCTCCGAAGCTGACGCGGCCGACCGGTTACCTGGACGGTCCCGCGACCCTGAACGCGGAACCGGCCGAACCCGGCGACACCGTGCGCTACACGCTGGACGGGTCCCATCCCACGGACCAGAGTCCGGTCTTCCCGGATAGCCTCGCGATCACGCAGAAGTGCCTTGTCCGCGCGCGCTCGTTCCGGCCGGGCGCGATCTCCAGCTCCGTTGCGACGCGGATGTTCTGGCTGGGGCCGAAGCCCGACATGCCCGTGATGTGGCTGGCCACAGACCCGGCCAACCTGTGGGACCGTCAGCATGGGATCATGCTCAACGTGATGGCCCGGGGCGTCAGCAGCGAGCGGCCGTGCTACGCGGCGCTGTTCGAGCCGAACGGCCGGGTGACGGCCGCGGACACCGGCCTGCGCAACCAGGGCCGCACGGCGCGCACGCGCACGCTGGTCCGCTCCTTCCGGATCAGCTGCCGGGCGCGGTACGGGCAGGATCGCTGGCCGGGCGCGGTGTTCGAGGGCGACGGCCCCGATCGCCCCCGGTCGTTCATCCTGCGGGGCAAGGTGGCCGTGCACCACCCGCTGGGCCTGGAGCTCATGCGGGCCGCCGGGTTCCTGGCCCCGCGCACCAAGCACTGCCTGGTCACCATGAACCACGAGCCATACGGCATCTACTTCCTGCTCGAGGACCCCGAGCAGCCGGAGTACATCCAGCATCACTACGGCCACCTTGACGTGGACATGATCAAACGCCGCAGCATGGCCCATCCGGTGATCTTCGGGACGGCGGACGAGTTCGACCGGGCCTGGGCCGGGGTGACCCGGGGCGGGGCGGGGTATGGAAAGCCGGAGGCCGTAGACCGCTTGATGGACCGCGGATACCTGGCGCGCTGGATCGCCTCGACCGTGTTCCTGGACTCGGGGGACAACGACCAGAACTACTTCGTCTTCGACAAGCGGCGGCCGGCGCCGGCCTGGAGCATCGTCAACTGGGACCTCGACGGCGTCTTCTACTATACTTTGCTGGGCCAGACCAACACGGTGCGCAACGCCGCCAACGTCATGGGGTTCATCCGCCAGGTCTTCGGCACGCTCATGAAGGACCCGGCCTTCGACCGGTATTACCTGGTCGAGTTCCAGCGTCTGCTCAACCATCCCTTCCAGCCGGCGCGCTGGCTGCGGCGGATCGACGAGCTGGAAGACCATTTCATGCATCACGTGGACGAGGAATACCAGGGCGACCTCAACCAGAACCGGTGGGGGCCGCGTTGGCCCGGCGTAAGGAGGTTGAGGCTGGCCGATGTCCGCGAGGAGCTGGAGGAGGAGTTTGCCTCGGCGCGAAGATTCTTCGCGGACCGCGGCGACGCGGTGCGCAGCCGGCTCCAGGAGGAGTACGGCCTGCCGGCGCCCGTCCCCGTGGAGGTGCGCGGTGAGGGCGTGATCGAACTGATGGTCGACGGCTGGCGCGAGACCCTGCCGTACAGGGGCTGGTATTTCCAAGGGACCGAGCTGTCGCTCGGCGCCATATCGAACCAGCCTCTTTCCTTCACCGTGAATGGAAACCTGGTGACGGGCGGCACATGGCGGGCGGCGGTGACCGGGGCGATGACGCTGCAGGCGAGTCAGATCAGGCCCGCTGAATAAGCCGCGACCAGCGCGGCGCTGCACGCGCTCCAGGCCAGAAGGAGTGTGCTCGTGGCCCGCCGCCCGGCGCCCCAGGCGAGCGCCGGGATGAGCAGGAAGACCGCGTTACTGAAAACGCGCAGGAAATCGATGTAATAGGCGATCAGGTGCATCTTCGACAGGGTAAAAAAGCCGAGGTAGGCGAGCGCGCACGGCAGGATGAAGCGCGATCGCCGTTCCTGGAGGAAGGCGATCACGAGCAGGCCGAACGTGACGGCAAGGAGAAGAAAAGTTGCGCTGTCGAAGAGCCCCTTGGCGCTGAAAGGGCCTCGTGCGATGGTGAGGACCTTTTGCGCGATTCCCGCGCCTGGCCAGGAGAAACTCGCGACCAGGCCGGTGGTGCTCCCGGCCGGCGGCAGCTTCCATAGAATGAACAGGTTCCACAACACAGCCGGCAACGAACCCAGTGCGAGTATTCCTGCCGCCCTCCATTTCCGTTGCCCGGCGAGGGGGAAGGCCAGTGTCCCGATCACGATCAGCATTGTTTCGTGGGTGAGCCCGGCAAGTCCGAAGAAGACAGCCGTCCATCCGTGCCGCTCGCGGCCGTAGCAGAAGAGCGCCAGGGCAAACAGCAGGCCGGCGAGCAGTTCGGAGGTGGTCAGGAGCAGGGCGCACCAGAAACCCGGGATACCCAGCGCGAAGAGCGCGGCCCGGGCCGGTTGTCCGAGTGATTCCAGCAGGCGCGCCGTCACCATGGTGACGGACACAAAACAAACGCCGTTGATCAACACCAGCATCCACGGGATAAGGGCGCGTTGCCCCAGGGAAAGGGCATAGCCCAGCACGGGGAACAGAATGCGGCGGTATCGATACCGGGGATTGTCCAGGGCGGCGCGGGTTCCGGGGTTGGCCAGCAAAGGATCCAGGGCTACCGTCAGGAACATCTGCCCGTCATAGCCGACCTCGCCCTTGGCCAGGACGGAGTCCGGGGGGGTGATATAGGGAGAAGGCGGCTGTTTCGACCCGAGCCGGAAGAAGCCCAGTATGTGGCCGCCGAATGCGGTCGCAAAGGTCCAAGCCATGATCGCCGCGACAACCGCCGCGGGAATTGCGGTGAAGCCGACACGAGCCGCGCGCGTCGGACTGGGGCAACGGTCGAAGTCCGTCATGGAACGGAACTATAGCCGCAGACGGATGGCTTTGTCCACGCCCGGCCTTTTTGTCTTCGTTTTCACTTCTCAATCCGCTATCATTTAAAAGAATACGGACCATGAATACATCTGCCCATGCCGAGTTTGACGTCCTGGCCTCCCGTTCCGTGGATCTCCATTCGGCGGACGAATTGCGGGCCCGCCTGGAGTCCGCCAAGAAGGAGAACCGCCCGCTGCGGGTGAAGTACGGGGCGGACCCGTCCGCGCCGGACATCCACCTCGGCCACGTGGTCGGCCTGAACAAGCTCCGGGAGTTCCAGGACCTCGGGCATACCGTCGTGTTCATCATCGGCGATTTCACGGGTATGATCGGCGACCCGTCCGGCAAGTCGCAGACCCGCAAGGCCCTGTCGCGCGAGCAGGTGCAAGCCAACGCGAAGACCTACCAGGAGCAGGTCTTCAAGATTCTCGACCCGGCGCGCACGGAGACGCGGTTCAACTCCGAGTGGCTGTCCCCGATGAGCTTCGAGGACGTCATCCGCCTCTCCGCGCACGTGACCGTCGCCCAGATGCTGGCCCGGGACGATTTCGGCAAGCGGTACGCCGCGCAGCAGCCGATCTCGCTGGTGGAGTTCCTGTACCCGCTCGTCCAGGCCTACGACTCCGTGATGGTCCGGGCCGACGTCGAACTGGGCGGAACGGACCAGTTGTTCAACCTGCTGCTCGGCCGGGAGCTGCAGAAGGTTTTCGGCCAGCCGCCCCAGATCGCCATGACCCTGCCGCTGCTCGAGGGGCTGGACGGGGTGAACAAGATGAGCAAGAGCCTGGGCAACTACATCGGCGTGAACGAGCCGCCGAAGGAAATATTCGGCAAGGTCATGTCCGTCAGCGACGAGTTGATGTGGCGCTACTTCTCGCTGGTGCTCTGCCGGCCGGACCCGGAGATCGCGGCCATGCGCCGCCGGGTGCAGGACGGGAGCCTGCATCCGCGGGCCGTCAAGGACGAGCTGGCCCGGGCCGTGGTGGCCCGGTTTCACGGGGCGGAGGCCGGCCGCGCGGCCTCGGAGGAGTTCGCGCGGGTCTTCTCGCAGGACCAGGTCCCGGCGGATATCCCGACGGTCCGGCTGGAAGCCGCCGATCGGCCGGACGGCCGGATGAACATCGTGGCGCTGCTGGTCAAGGCGGGGCTGGCGTCCAGCAACAGCGAGGCGCGGCGCCTGGTCCAGCAGGGCGCGGTGCGGGTGGGGGACGCGAAGATCTCCGATCCGAAGGCGGCCGTGGACGTGCCCGCGGGCGCCGTGATCCGCTGCGGCAAGCGCGGTTTTGCGCGCGTTGGGTAAGCCTTAGCCCTCGGCCGGCCCTTCGCCGGGTTTGGCCTTGGTCCAGCCGCCCTTGTGATTCTGCCGCGCGCGGCTTTCCAGCCTCTTGAGGTGCTGGCGCTTCTGGTCTCCCAGGCTGCTGTCGATGGGCATGCCGTAGATGCGGGCCAGGCCTTCCGCGACCAGCAGTTCATCCAGGTCTCCGTTCGGCGTCGTGATGAAGGCGTAGTACCTCGGCAGGGCGCTCTGGCCCCGGGCGTCTTCCCACTGGGTGGCGACGGTCAGCGCGTTGCCGCCCAGCGCCTGGGCGGTGAAGCGGGCGGCCTTGTGCCCGATGCCCAGCGCCTCCTCGGTGTTGAGGTCGAAGTAGCGGCCCTGGTCCTCGACGCGCTGGGGGAAGTTCAGGCTCGTCTCGGGCGCGTCCACGTAATAGAGGCGGAAGATGTATTCCTTGCCCTGGTGGCTGATGTGGACCGAGTCGCCGTCGTTGGAATCGTTGTGCAGGAGATGGCAGTTCTCGAGGATGGTCCAGCTGTTCTGTTTCCCGATCCGCGGGCCGAGCGACGCCGCGGACGTGGAGCCGCCCTCGGACGGGGTGGGGGCACGCCGCACCAGCCTGGGTTTCGCGGCGCCGCTCAATTCCCGCGCCAGGATCTGGTCCTCGCGCTGGAGCCGGGTGATCGGGATGCGCAGGAGTTCGTCCCGCGGGGTGCGCAGGATGACCATGTCCGTCACGATATCCACGAATTCCGCCTCGATCTGCGCGGCGGAGGCGCTCGTCCAGGTGCGGAACGAGCCCTGGATGCGGCGGGGTTCCGGGGCCGCCGGGGCGGCGACGGCGGCGGGGGGCGCGGGCGCGGGCACCCATTCCTCCACCTCCGGCGCGAAGTCGAACTCGGCGCCGGCCGCGATCAGGAGATCGAATACGTCCTGCCGGTTCTGGAGGTGCGCGACCAGGACGGGCGTCAGCCCTTCCGTGTCCGTGGCGTTGACGTTGGCGCTGGCGGAGATCAGCAATCGTTCGATGCCGGCGTGCCCGGCGGCGGCCGCCGCGTGCATGGGGGAGCGGCCGTGCGCATCCTGCGCGTTGACGTCGGCGCCCCAGGAGATCAGGAGGTCCGCCGCGGCCACCCGGCCCAGTTCCGCCGCGATGTGCAGCGGGGTGCGTCCGCCGCCGTCCCGCGCGTTGATATCCGCGCCGACGGCGCGGTTGAGCGCCAGTTCGTCGCGGTTGTCCAGCCGCACGGCCTCGTGGAGGGAGATGGTCGGGCGGGCCATCCGGACGACCCGGGGCGGCCGGCGCACCTCGCACGCGGAGAGCAGGGCGAGCCCCAGCAGCAACGCCGCGAGCCCGCCGATCCTGTTGCCCGGGTTCATGGATGCGCTCCGAAGTTCACGGTCGCCAGTATAGGCCAACGGCCGGGCATGGCAATCCGGGAGCGTGTATTCCGCTGCGTCCGGCCTGCCCGCGGGGCGCCGCCCGCGCGACGGGCCCCCTTCCGCGGCGAGAAACTCCTTGGCTCGGGCGGGCCGGCTGTGCTAGCGTGCGCCCGATTCAGGTGCAGCCAAGAATGCGTCGCAGAATACAGAGCCGGTGGATGGGCGTCCTCGCGGCGGGATGGCTGGCCGCGGCCGGGGCGGCCGCCGCCGAAAAGCAAACGGCGACGGTGGGCGGCGTGGAAATCCATGCCGACCAGCTCGAATACGAGTCCGGCAAGCGGCTGCTCACTGGCCGGGGGCATGTCGTGATCGTGCGTCTCTCCGACGTGCTGCGGGCGGATCTGGTGACGTACCGGACCGACACGCAGGACGCGGTCGCGCAGGGCAACGTGATCCTCGAGCGGGCCGGCAGCCTGTGGCGCGGCGAGAAGCTCAAGTACAACTTCGGCACCCGCCTCGGCGATTTCGGGCAATTCGAGTACTACACCGATCCGTACTACATCCGCGCGCAGGAGTCCCGGCAGGTCTCCTCGAACGAGTTCGTGATGAAGAAGGCCGTGTTCACCACCTGCGAGGGGGAGCGGCCGCTGGTCTTCATGAAGATGCGGGAGGCGCGGATCATCGACGACATCAAGCTGCGCGCCAAGGGCGTCTGGATCTTCCTGGGGCCGCTGCCGCTCCTGTACACGCCGTTCCTCTCCAAGCGCCTCGACAGCATGGGGTGGGAGTTCATCCCCGGCCGGAGCGGGCGGTCCGGCTACTTCCTCCTCTCGGCGTACACGTTCCCGATCACCACCAACCTGCTCTCCTCGACGCACATCGACTACCGGTCCGAGCGGGGATGGGCCGGCGGGCAGGATTTCATCTGGGGGAAGGCCGGATCCTCGCCCCGTGGCCTCGTGACGGCCTACTACGCCGACGACCAGAAACCGTTCAAGAACGACGAGGAAGAGGAGGAGTGGAGCGAGTGGGTGGACAGCGACCGGTACCGCCTGCGCCTGTCCGACATCCGGAGCGTCACCGATCGGGACTACCTGGTGACCGAGCTGAACTACTTGAGCGACCCGCGGGTGATCGAGGAGTTCTTCAACGAGGAATTCCGCATGCGCTCCCAACCGGAGAACCGGATCTCGCTGATCCACCGCGGCGACCGGTTCACCGCCTCCCTCGCGGTCAACAAGCGACTCAACGACTTCTTCGGGAACATCAACCGGCTGCCCGAGGCGCGGCTGGACGTCCCGCGCCTGCAGCTCGGCGACACGCCGTTCTACTACGAGACGTACAACGGCGCAGCCTGGCTCGAGCGGGAGTATCCCGAGGGGCAGGAGACCAACAACTACGATTCGATCCGGCTGGATTCGAGCCACATGGTCTACTGGCCGACGCGCCACTTCGGATTCCTCAACATCACGCCGCGGGGCGGGTACCGCGCCACCTACTACTCGACCGCCTACGATGTTTCCTACCTCACGAACCAGACCACCGTGGTGGAGAGCAACGTGGTGATCGGGATCACCAACAGCGTGGAGCGGCAGGTCGAGGAGCGGGCCGTGCTGCGCAGCCTGTACGAGACCGGCGTGGAGGTGTCCTTCAAGGCGTTCAAGGTGCTGAACGAGGCCACCCTCGGGCGCGATTACCAGGGCCTGCGCCACGTGGTCGAGCCGTACGCCAAGCACACCTACGTGCCCGAGCCGAACATACGGCCCGACGAACTGCCCCAGTTCGACGGCGTGGACGAACTGGACCGGCGGCACGACGTCTACTTCGGGGTCCGCAACAAGCTGCAAACCAAGCGGCTCGCGGGCGGAATCCTGCCGCTGCAGCCGGCCGAGACGGGCGGGGCCGCCAGCCTCGCGGCGCCGTCGATCAGCGGGCAGCGGGTGCACGATCTCGTGGACGTGGGCGTTTTCACCACGTACCGGATCGAGCGGTTCGACGAGGTGCACGATTTCAGCGACATCTACTTCGACGCGCGGCTGCGGCTCGTCGACTGGCTGCCGATCGACACGTGGGTGTCGTACGACCCTTACGAGAGCGAAGTCACCGAGGCCCGCGTGGAGGCCTCCTGGCTGAACCTGGAGGACGCCAGCCGGCTGTCCCTCCAGTACCTCTATCGCCTGGACAAGCGCAACCAGGTGGCGGCCGAGCTGCACCTGTTCCCGTACGATCCCTGGTCGTTCCGCGTCTACACGCGGTACAACATCGACATCAGCGAACTGGAGGAGCAGGGCTACTTTGTGGAGCACAAGACCTCGTGCCTGGGCATCGGGACGGGCTACAAGAGGGTGGAGGAGGATGACGACGACCAGATCTGGTTCCAGGTCTGGCTCACGGCCTTCCCGAAGAGCTACATCAAGATGGGCCTTTAATCCGGAAAGCATGACGAAGACATGAACGCGGAGTATCTGGTGACGGGCGGCGGGGGGTTCATCGGCTCGAACGTGGTCCGGACCCTGGTGGCGCAGGGCCGGAGGGTCCGGGTCCTGGACAACCTCTCCACCGGGCGCCGGGAAAACATCGGGGACATCGAGGACCGCATCGATTTCGTCCTGGGAGATATCCGGGATGTGGAGACCGTGCGGCGGGCCGTCCAGGGCGTCCGATACGTGCTGCATGCCGCCGCCCTGCCGTCCGTCGCCCGGTCCGTCCGCGAACCCCTGGCGAGCAACGATGTCAATATCACCGGCACGCTCAACCTGCTCGTGGCGGCGCGGGATGCCCGCGTCGAGCGCCTGGTGTACTCCTCTTCCTCCTCCGTGTACGGCAACACGCCGGTCCTCCCGAAGCGGGAGGACATGCCGCCGCAGCCCCGCTCGCCCTATGCCCTGACCAAGCTCGCGGGCGAGCTGTACGCGAGGCTTTTTACCGATCTGTACGGCCTGCCGACGTTCTCGCTGCGTTATTTCAACGTGTTCGGCCCGAGGCAGGATCCGTCGTCTCAATATTCCGCCGTGATCCCGCGCTTCATCGACACGCTGCATCACGGGCAGCCGCTGGTGATCTACGGGGACGGCCGGCAGACGCGGGACTTCACCTTCGTCGACGACGTGGTCTCGGCGAACCTCTGCTGCTGCACGGCTCCCCTGGACGCGGCCGGGGTGCCGTACAACGTGGCCTGGGGCAATCGCATCTCGCTCCAGGAGTTGGTCGCCGTGCTGGGCCGGCTCATGGGCAAACAGGTCGAGCCCGTGTTCGAGCCCGCCCGCGCGGGTGACGTCCGGGACTCCCAGGCGGATTCGTCCCAGGCGATGGCTCGCCTCGGCTGGAAGCCGCAGGTATCCTTCGAGGAAGGCCTGCGGAAGACCGTCGAGTGGTTCCTCTCCCATCCGTAGGCGGCGCCGTGACGCCTCCCGCTTCCGACCTGCTCCTGCAAACGGCCGTGGATGCCGCGCGCGCCGCGGGACGGCACGCCCTGCAGAACCGGCAACGGCGCCGGGAATACGTGGAGCGCTCGGCCCACGACGTGAAACTGGCCCTGGACCTGGAGTGCCAACGCGTCGCCGAGTCGGTCATCGCCCGCGCCTGGCCGGATCCCCGCATTCTCGGCGAGGAAGGCGGAGCCGGCGCCGGGATGGATGAGCTCGTGTGGGTCATCGACCCGATCGACGGGACGGTCAATTTCTCGCATGGCATGCCGCTGTGGTGCTGCTCCGTGGCGGTCATGCAGGGCGGCGACACGCTGGCCGGCGCCGTCTTCGTGCCGGAGCTGGATGAACTGTACACGGCGGCGCGGGACGGCGTATCCGAGCGCAACGGCGCGCGCATCGCCGTTTCCGACGCGTCATCCCTGGCGGAGGCCATGATCCTCACGGGCGTGTCCAAGCACATGGATTCCAACCCGGAGGCGCTGCGGTTCATGGCGACCATCGCCTCGCGGGCGCAGAAGGTGCGGGTCATGGGCGCCGCCGCCGTGGACATCTGCCACGTGGCCTGCGGAAGGGCGGACGGGTACTTCGAGTCGAGCATCTACCTCTGGGACGTGGCGGCGGCCGGGCTGGTCGCGCGCCGCGCCGGCGGCTGCGCGGAAATCCTGGAATCCTTGAGTCCCGTGCACCTGCGTTACCTTTGCACGAACGGGCGCATCCACGAAGAGCTGAAGGCCTTGGTGACGTCTGCTCCCTGACCGTGGTCAGGCCCTCAACGGGCTTCGCGAGTCTCCCGTGATGACCCGCCCGGGGCAAGACAGGGGCTAGAATGAATAGCTCGCCGTGACGCCGCCGAAGAAAATGTCCGTATCGGGATAGACCCCGCCTTCGTCAATGGCGTCGCGCACGTCGCTGTCGAGGATGGAGCTGAACGTGCCCTTGAGCCCCACGGACGCCTTTTCGTTCAGTGCGTACCTCAGCGTGGCATCCACCTGCGCGTGGGTCAGCGCCGACCCCGTATCGGCCCCGTAGTTGCTTTCGACGTAATACGTGCCCGCCCAGCCGAGGACTGTCCCCAGGTCGAGCGACAGCGCATCCGACAGCTCGAAGCCATGGCCGGCCGTGAACAGGATGATCCAGTCGTCCGTGTTGTCCAGCTCGTGGCAGAACTTGACGGCCGGCGTCAGCGGCACGTTCGAGGCCTCGATACGGGCGAAGACCTGGTAGGACCCATCGGCGGGGCTTTTGGAGACCGAGGCCACCGTGCCGTCCTCGTTCAGTTCGACGGTGCTGCTGTTCTGCGGATAGATGTAGTAGATCGTGCCCGCGGACAGGCCGACAGGCCCTTCCCATGGGGCGGCCCAGCTCAGGCCCAGGTCGATCTCGTTCCACTCCCCGGCCGTGTTGGGCGCGATGGAAGCCGGATTATCCGTCAGGTCCATGTTGGCCCACAGACTGCAGCCGAGGCCCAGCGGCCCGCTCACGTCCAGGCCGGGCTGGAAGACGGCCTCGTCATTATACACCAAGCCGTTGTACACGTAGGCGGACAGGATATCTACGTATGCCGAACCGTCCGCCGCCAGCGCGGACACCGGGGCCGCCAGCGCCGCCGCCAGAATCGTCAAGGTCGTCATTTTTTTCATGGCTATGTTCCCCCTGGGTAAATGGATCATGTCCACCGCGCGCCATTTCCATCTTTTCCCGCCCACTTGTCAATGCCGCAGCTCATCCTTTAATCCGCCTGGCGTCCATGGCGAGATCCCGCCCGGCTGTTTGGCTTGAGTTTGTTCCTTGATCGTGCAGTATCCTTCCATTTGTGAATTTGAACGAAACCAGTTCGGTTTCAGGGCGATGCGAGGTCCGGCGGGTCGTCGCCCGCGACGAGGGCGAGGCCGTCTCGGCCTTTTTGCTCCAGCCCGGCCTTTTCGGCACCCCCCTAACGCCCGGCGAGCGCGACGAGTTCAGTACCCAGCCCGTCGCTTCTGTCGGATGCCCGGATGATGCCTATTGGTTCGCACGGGACGGCGACATGGCGCCCTGTGCCGTGATCGGTGTGCGCATGAACGCGGAACGGACCGGGATCTACGAAGTCAGCGCCCTGGCGATCCATCCCGCCCACCGGCGCCGGGGTCTCGGACGCCGGCTGCTGAAACTGGCCCTGCGCTTCGTGGCCGATTCCGGCGGCCGCGGCCTGCTGTTCGAAACCTCCTCGGATCTCTCCTATGCTCCCATGCACAGGATCCTGGCCGAGCTGGGCTTCAAGCAGGTCGGCTGTTTCCCTGATTTCTACTATCCCGGGGAGGACACGCTTTGGTACTATCGGCCCGTGGACCGCTGACCAATCTTGAGCAACGCATGGCTCGATCGCGTCCCATTCTGCCTGTCCTCATCGCCTTGACGTGCGTGTTCGGGGGGCTGCTGATTGCCCAGCGCGACCGCCTCTCCGAATCCTTCTCCCTTTCCAACACGGTCCCCTTCGAGCAGCTTTCCAAGGCCGCGCGCAGCGCCGAGGGCACCCTGGCCGTTGTGCTGGACTCCAACAAGCGCATTGCCGGCGTGGCGCCCGACGGAACCCTGGCCTGGCTCATCGCGGCCATCAACGATCCCCAGAAGGGCTTCTTCTTTGCCAACGAACTCACGTTCGACCCCGCCGGGAACCTGTACGTGGCCAGCACGTACATCGATACCGCCACCCTGACGGTCAACCGTGAGGCCATCGTGCGCTTCTCCCCCGAAGGCCGTCTCGGGGCCGTCCTTTACTCGATCGAACACTCCCCCGAGCAGTACACCGACAACATCGGCCTGATTCGATCCCTCCAGTGGACCCCGGACGGCCTGCGCTTCTGTCTCGCCCGCGAGGACGGCATCCACAGCCTGTTGGTCGATGCCGCCGGCGCCGTCCCGGCCCAGGAAACCGTCACCGCCTACCCCGGCGACGTCCCCAGCGTGATCTACGCCACGATCTCCGCCGACGGCCGCGAGTTGGCCTACTCCACCGCGGCAACTGAAATCTATACCGCTGCGCCGGGCCAGGCGTTCACCAAGTGCTACGATGGCCGCGACATGCCCGACAATGTGGTGTCGATCCCCTCCGACCTGCATTACCTGGGCGGCCAATTGTACTTCTCTGACTTGGGCCGCGACGCCGTCATGCGCCTGACGGGCCGCGACAGCGCTGAACCCGTCTTCGACCGGAACGTCGCCGCGGCCCTCGGCTATGAAGATGATTTCTACGAGTGCAAGAGCTTTCAGATCACCGACGACGGCCTCCTGCTGCCGAACAACGGCAAGGTGGTCCGTTTCCACACCCGCGCGCCCGCGGGCATCCAAACCATGGACCATGCGCAGGGCAACGCCGCGCTCTGGATCAAGCGGGCTGTAATCTGGCTGCAGTTGGCGTTCTTCGCCCTCTGCGCGGGCGCGCTCGTGTCCCTGGCCGTCCGCCATGCCTCGGCCGACAGCCGCCGCATGGCCAAGCAGGTCGCCCTGGTGGCCCTGATGCTCGGCACCGCCGTCGGCATCACCACCTACATGATCTTCAACAACATGAGCCGGCGCCTCGAGGAGGAGGCCCGCAACAACCTGCGCGGGTACCTGGAGGTCGGCCGCCTGGTGGTGGATGCCGATGCCGTCGACCGCATCCAGCACGTGAAGCACTACATGAATGCCGACTACCAGGCCGTGCTGAAGGAGCTTTGCCAGACCATCACCCGCGAAGGCGTCATCGATCCCGGCACCTATTCCGGCGTCTACAAGGTCTTCGGCGACAAGCTCTCGGCCCTGGCCTACCACGATGGCCTGCGCGGCATCTTCTACCCCTACAACTACCAGTACAGCAAATCCATCTACGCCGAGGTGGTCCGGACCGGCAAGCCCTACGTCGGCGAGGTTGTTGATATCTACGGGGTGTGGCTCAACGGCGTGGTGCCGCTCGTGAATTCCAACGGGGTCACCGTCGGCCTGCTCGAGGTCGGCGCGGACCAGTCCGCCCAGCGCGAGGCCAACCGGACCCTCTTCAAGAGCACGCTGATGGACCTGGCCATGGTCCTCTTCGTGCTGCTGTTTGTCTTCTTCGAAATCGGCTTCTTCAGCTCCCACGTGCTGGACCGCCACGACGACACCGCCGGCCAGCGCTACGACGAAGGCGCCGTGCGGTTCGTGTCGTTCATGGCCATTGTCGGCGTGTTTCTCTCCGCTTCCTTCCTGCCGCTCTACAGCAAGTCGCTGGCCCCCGCCATCGGCCGCATCCCGTTCGACGTCGTTATCGGCCTGCCCATGGTGATCGAAACCCTCTGCGGCGCCGTGATCGCCCTGCTCTATGGCCATGTCCGGCTCCGCGCGGGCATCAAGACGGATGTCGTGCTGGCCGGCCTCGTCATCACCGGCGGCATGGTCGTTACCGCCCTCTCGAACACGTTCGTCCGCCTGATCGCCGGCCGCGTTCTCGTCGGCATGGGCATGGGCCTCCTGATGATTGCCTTCCGCACCTACTTCCTGATTGAAAAGGACGAGGGCCGGAAGGAATCCGGCATCATTGCGTTGACCGCCGGGGTCATCGCCGGCATCAACGTCGGCTCGGTCTCCGGGGGCATGCTGGCCGCGCGCGTGGGCATGCGGCCGGTATTCGCCATCCAGGCCGTGCTGATGGTGCTGGCGGCCGTCGCCGCCCTGGCCCTGATCCGGAACCGCCGCCGCGAGCCGGCCGGCGACCGGGCCACGGGCGCGCCTTCGCCGTGGGCCTTTTTCATCGACCGCGCCGTATGGAGCTTCTTCCTCTTCATCTTCCTGCCCGTGACGGCCTGCGGGCTGTTTCTCGGGTTCCTGTTCCCGCTCTTTGCCGAATCCCAAGGCTGCTCGATCAACGAGATCAGCCTGGCCTTCATGCTGTTCGGCGCGGCCAGCGTGTATCTCGGCCCGGCCATCACGCGGCTGGCCACGAATCTTTTCGGCGCGCGCCGCGCCATGCCCATCGGGGCGCTGGTCATGACCGCCGCCCTGCTGCTGTTTGCCGCGCTCCGGTCCCTCGCCGCCGCCTATGCCGCCATCATCCTCTTCGGCCTGACCGAAAGCCTGCTCTTCAACCAGGGCCTTTCCTATTACTCCTCGCTACCGCGCGTCCGCCGCTTCGGCGCGGACAAGGCCATGGGCATCTACAACCTCTTTGAGTCCGGCGGCGAGGCCCTGGGACCGATGGCCTTCGGCCTGGCCGCCAGCTTCAGTCTCGGCATCGGCATCTCCGCCATCGCCGCCGTCCTCGGCTCCTGCGCCCTGCTTTTCTGGGCCGTCAGCCCGCGCGGCGGGGGAGGCCGGATGTGAAACTGGTGGCGTGGTACCGCCGGCAACCCATCCGGCGCAAAATCTTCATCCCCTTCTTCGGCATCACCCTGTTCTCGTCCACCATCTTCACCATCTACGGCTTCAAGCAGAACGTGAAAGCCATCCAGGACGGGATCGACAAGCGCCTGCTCATCGCCGCGTCCACGATGCCCCAGCTTCTGCCCGCGGACTACTTCGAGCGCGTCCAGCATCCCGGCAGCATCACCGGGGATGAGCACTGGAACAACACGCGGCGGCTGGACATCTTCCTGCGCAACATCGGCGGCACCTACCTCTACGCCCTGCTCCAGGAGAGCAATCGCTACTACTTCGTCGCCTCCGCCGACACCGGCACGCCGTACTGGGTGCAGTACACGAATCCGGCCCCCAACATCTACGAGGTCCAGAAGGACTGGAAGGTCAACATCTCCACGACCCCCGACCCGGATTATGGCCTGCTGCGCTCGGTCGTCATGGGCTTCAAGGATTCGTCCGGCCGCCGCTTCATCGTAGGCGCCGACATCCATGCTTACGAAGTGGAGGCGCTCAAGCGCCGCGCCTTTCTGAACTTCTTCCTGATGGGCGCCGCCAGCTTCATCCTGGCCGTCATCTTCAGCTACGCCGCGAGCTATTCCATTACCCGGCCCCTGAACCGCCTGTCGAACTTCACCTGCCGCCTCGCGGAAGGCGAGTTCTCCAAAGACATCCGCCTGGATCCCGCCCTCTTCCCCGACGGCAACCGGACCAAGGCGGAAACCGCCATCCTTGCCTACGACTTTGACCGCATGCAATCGAACCTGGCCGAGCACATCGAACAGCTCAAGCTGACCCAGTCGGCCCGGGAACGCGCCGAAAGCGAACTGCGCATCGCGGGCCAGATCCAGGCGACCTTCCTGCCCGGCCCGTTCGACCCCGCGGAGTTAGGCGGGCGCGTTCAGCTCCAGGCGGTCATGAAGACCGCCAAGCAGGCCGGCGGCGACCTGTTCGACTACTTTCCGCTCGACGCCGACCACCTGTTCTTCGCCGTCGGCGATGTCTCGGGCAAGGGCATGCCCGCCGCCATGTTCATGTCGGCCGTGGTCGTCCTGCTGCGCTCCGCCGCCAAGCAGTGGCGCGATCCCGCCGAAATCCTGCGGCGCGTCAACGACGACCTCGCCATCCGCAACGAAAGCTGCACCTTCGTGACGCTCTTCGTCGGCATCCTCGATGTCCGCACCGGGGAGGTGGTCTTTGCCAACGGCGGCCACAACCCGCCGCGACGCCGGGCCGCCGACGGGCCTGTCGCCGTTGTGCGAACCCGGAGCAACATCGTCGTCGGGGCCATGGACGGCCGGACCTTTGCCCGCGAAATCCTGACCCTGCAGCCGGGCGAGACCCTCATCCTCTACACCGACGGGATCACCGAGGCGTTCAACGAGGCTGATCAGCTCTACGGTGAGGCGCGCATGGACCGCCGGCTGGCCTCGCTCCCGGCGACGGCATCCGTCGCGGATGTCCTGCAGGGCGTCGTGGATGACGTTGTCGCCTTCAGCGGCGCGCGTGAACAGTCCGACGACATCACGGTGCTGATCATGCGCTACCATCCCGGCCCGTAAACCGGTCCCCGAAGCCCGGGGCGCTCGGGAGGTGGGAGGGTGTCAGGGCTGACGAAACGCGCTGGCCAGGGCGATCTCGTCCGACAGGACCTGGAGCACTTTCCAGCGCATCGGCTCCTTGCCGGTTTCCACCTGCTCGGCCTGCAGTTGCCAGCCGGCGGGCCAGGCTTCCGGCAGGTCCTCCAGCGGAGCCCCCAGGTACTCGCCCGCGGCGGCGGCGCGGAGCAGGAGCGTCGCCTCGAAAAGGCGCTCGGCCGTACGGTCGGCTCGAAAAACGCTGGCCAGCGAGCTGGCGCTGACCGTAACGAGAAGGGCCGCCACGGCGAGGGCGATGATCGCCTCCAGGAAGGTGAAGCCCGCCCGTCGGCGCCGTGGCCCGCGCCTCATTGGAGGTCCGAACTGGTCAGGTCCCCGGCCTCGCCGCCGCCGCCGGGCTCGCCGTCGCTCCCGTAGCTGAGGATCTCGAACGACTCGTTCCTCCGGCCGGGCGCCAGGTAGATGTAATCGTGGCTCCACGGATCCAGCGGCACCTTGCGGGAGTCCAGGTAGCCGCCCTCCGGGTAATTCTGCGGGATGGGCTCGCGCGTGGTCTTGGACACCAGCGCTTCCAGCCCCTGTTCCTGGGTGGGCACGGCGCCCTGCTCGGCGCGGTAGAGCTGGACCGCGGTTTTCAGCTGCTGGAGCTGCATGCGCGCGGCCGATACCCGGGCCTCGCCGGGCTTGTGGAGGATGTTCACCCCGACGATCCCGGCCAGGATCGTGATGATCAGCACGACGACCAGGATTTCGATCAGCGTGAAGCCCGCCGTTCGCCGCTCGGATTGGTATTTCATGGTCTGCATCCCCGCGGCACAAGATCGGTCTTTTCCCGGGGTTCGTCAAGCGCGGCGGTCGGCGAAGCGAGGGTTGCATCCGGTCCGGCGCCGTCCTATGCTTCGGCGCGAAGGAAGGGAGCTGCCATGTCCAGCACGTTCGGCACGGTGTTCAGGGTCACGACGTTCGGCGAGTCGCACGGCCGCGGGGTCGGGGCGGTGGTGGACGGCTGCCCGCCGCGGCTGGCGCTGGCCGAGACGGACATCCAGCCGCAACTCGACCGTCGCCGGCCGGGGCAGAGCGGGCTATCCACCCCCCGCGAGGAAAGCGACAAGGTCAGCATCCTCTCCGGTGTGGAGAATGGGCTCACGCTGGGCACGCCCATCGGCCTGTTTGTCCCGAACCGCGACCAGCAGCCCGGCGACTATGCCGCGATGTCCCGCATCCCCCGGCCCTCGCATGCCGACTGGACATACCAGGTCAAGTACGGCATCCGCGCGTCCAGCGGCGGGGGGCGGTCCAGCGCGCGCGAGACGATCGGCCGCGTCGCCGCCGGGGCGATCGCGGAGAAACTGCTGAAGCAGCACTTCGGCGTGGAGATCGTCGCGTGGGTCAGCGCGGTGGGCGCGGTAGAGGCCCCGGACCTGGCGGGCAGGGAGATCACCCGGCCGGACGTTGATGCGCACGCGGTCCGGTGCCCGGACGCGGAGGCGGCGCAGCGCATGGAGGCCGCCATCCGCCAGGCCCGCGAAGCCCGCGATTCGACGGGCGGTGTGATCACGGCGATATGCCGCGGCGTCCCGGCGGGCTGGGGCGAGCCCGTGTTCGACAAGCTGGAGGCTCGCCTGGCGCAGGCCATGTTGTCCATCCCGGCGACCAAGGGATTCGAGATCGGCTCGGGGTTCGCGGGCAGCCGGATGCTCGGCTCCGAGCACAACGATCCGTTCGTCATGCGGAAAGGCCGGCTCGGGACCGCCACCAACCGCAGCGGCGGCGTGCAGGGCGGGATCTCCAACGGCGAGCCCATCGTCTTCCGCGTGGCCTTCAAGCCGCCCGCGACGATCGGGAAGGCGCAGGCCACCGTGGATTTCGAGGGGCATGCCGTCGAGTTGGAAGCCACGGGCCGGCACGATCCCTGCGTGGTCCCGCGCGCGGTGCCGATCGTCGAGGCCATGGCGGCCCTCGTGCTCGCGGATGCCGCTTTAGCTCAGTGCGCGCGTTCCTGATTCCGCCGCCCGGAAAAACAAAGGCAGGGGCGGGAAACGATTAACGGGCCGACGTTCGGCGGGCCGGTCCATTGCTGCGGAGCGGCGCGTGGTTGTCGCCATCAGCAAGTCAGCGGCTCAACCAGGGGATCAGATGTCCAGTCCTTTTATTCCTCGGCCGCACCGTCAGCCAGGAATGGATGACGTAAGCGATTCCAAGGAATCCCGCAATAAGGCCGTACTGTGGCTCGGGGACGGCGGAATTGACCAAGGCGCTCCAGGAATTGGTGACGGAACTGCTGGGTGAAAAACCGCCGGCGACGTCTTCGTCCGGATTATTGTGATCGTTACCATGATATCGACTGCCGAACTGAATCTTCTAGTTCTGCCCCGGCGCTAGAGTGCTGTTGCTTTCCAGGTAGCTCCATTCAACCGCCCAATCGATGAACGATGTTGCGCCGAAGTTGACGGTTGACTGATTATCATCCGACCGCACAAAACCGTCGCCGTTTGTGCTGATATCGGGGGGAACAACTTTTGGAGCCTGGAGTTGCGTCAATATCATTCATCGCTTCTATGTTCCAGCTGTTACCGTTGGCAGACCAGGTCTGAAACTCCAATCCATGCGATTTCTGTGTGTCCCACGCGAGCGCGTAGTCGGGCTGTCCGTCGGCATTGCCGCCGTAGTTATAACCAAGCCGATCGATATAAATCCAAATGTTGTCGGCATAGGTGCCGCTGGTGATCGTTCCCTCATCCACGCGCATTCGGAAGAAAAGATACCCATTTTCATTGGCCATGTACGCGCCCGGATTGCTGTTGTCGCCTACGAAATCGAGACACTCGGTTTTAGCATTATCTCCGTCATTGAGGCTCAAGATGGGGGTCCATACGGAGGGCCACTGATTGAATACGCCACCCATGTTGCCGGTGGCGCCATATTGATTGATGACATCGCCTTGCGAGACAAGACTGGTGAGGGCCAATAGAAAAAGACAACAACCGACATCCCTCATTTTATGCTGATAAAAATACATCTAGATTTCTCCAATAATGAAGCGAAAATCTACCCATAAGTCCATTTCGCGTCAAAGTAGTGACAAGTATTTTGAATTGCCGACAACCATTTCCTCCCCGACTGACGCCGGCTTGATTCAGATGCCGCTCTTGATATTAACGGGGCGTTATTTGCTCTCAAGCCGTTCTGTCGTCGAGTGGTTTATCAGGTTGGAACTTGATCGCTAAGTAACGCCCGTCTGCGTTTCGAAGGCTTAACGTATATCGAGTGCTGTGATTCCTGCAGCCATCACGTGGCCGACAGGATCTGACGTTCCCAGGCCAGTTGCGCCTGCAGGCCTTCCCGCACGGGCGTCGAGGGCTGGTAGCTGAGGACGGACGCGATGCGGGTGATGTCCGCCGCCGTGTGTTTCTGGTCGCCGGGCCGCGCGGGCTTCCTCCGGATATCCAGCCGGCGGCCGGTGAGTTCCTCCAGCAGGGCGATCACCTCGTTGAGCGAGACCACCTGGCCGCCGCCCACGTTGAAAGTTCCGCCCAGCGCCCGCTCCCGCTGCGCCATGGCGAGCAGGGTGGCCTGCACGCAGTCGGCCGCGTAGGTGTTGCTGCGGGTCTGGTCCCCCGCGCCGTACAGGGTGAATGGCTCGTTCCGCAACAGGCAGCGGATGAGGATGTGATACGCCATGTCCGGGCGCTGCCGCGGCCCGTACACCGAGAAATAGCGCAGGATGGTCACCGGCACGCCGAAGTGCCCGGCGTAGGTGCGGCACAGGTGCTCGGCCCCGAGCTTGGTGATGCCGTACGGCGAGCAGGGCTGCAGCGCGGAATCCTCGGGGCCCGTGGCTTCCCGCCCGTACACGCTGGACGTGGAGACGTGGATCACGTGCGCCACGCGAGCCTGGCGCGCGGCCTCGAGCAGCCGCTGGGTGCCGACCAGGTTGCACGACGCGTAGAGATCCAGGTCGCTCCAGCTCCTCATGAGCCCGGGCATCGCCGCTTCGTGGAAGACCACCTCGCAACCGGACACGGCGCCGGCCAGGTCGGCCGTGCGCAGGTCCAACTCGTGAAAGGTGAAACGCGGATGCCGGCGCGCGCCGGCCAGGTTGGCCTCCTTGACGGCGCGGGGATAGTAGGGGATGAAGGCGTCCAGGCCGACCACGTCGTGGCCCTGATCGAGCAGGGCGTCGCACAGGTGCGATCCGATGAATCCCGCGGCGCCGGTTACCAGGCATCGACTCATGGCCAATTCGGTGTTTCCTTCCGGCGCCATGAAACAACAACGCGGACGGCAAAACCAGCCGAAAAAGCCGGCCCTTGAGAAAGCCGTCCCGCGGGCCTATAGTACGCCCCATGTCCTTGATCCGGACAGGTCCGCTGACCGGGTTGTACGCGCCGGAATACCGCGGCAACAGCATCGTGAACCTGCTGGCCAGCCTGCTGCGGGCGCGCGGCGGCCGATCGCCTTCCCCGGGGTTGCGCGGGTTTCCCGCCCGCGCGTTCCGCGAGGCGAGGCGCGCGGTCTACCTGGTGCTCGACGGGCTGGGGGAACATCAATTGCGCTGGTACCTCGGCCGCGCCCGGCAGAGCCCCTTTTTCGGGCGGCAGCCCCGGTCGGTCCTCACGACGGTTTTCCCGGCCACCACGGCGGCCGCGGTGACGACGTTCGCGACCGGGGCCCCGCCGCGCGAGCACGGCGTGCTGGGCTGGCACCTGCATCTCGGCGACCTGGGCATGGTCAGCACCATCCTCATCGGGGTCACGCGCACGGGCATGCCGATGATGGGGCCCGATTTCCCGCTGAAGGAATACATGCGTCTGCCCTCCCACCTGGAAACCGTGCCCGGCCGGCGCACGCTGATTTCCTACGGCGACATTCCGGACAGCCGCTACTCCCGCGCCGGCCTGCGCTGGCACGAGACCGTGGCCTGCACGACGCTGGGAGGCCTTGTCCGGCACGTGGCCGCCTTTGCCCGACGGCCGGGTCGGGGCCTCGCCTACGCCTACTGGCCCGGCCTCGATTCCCTTTGCCATGAGTGGGGGTGCTTCCACGCGAAGTCGTACGCGCACATGGCCGCTCTCGACCGGGCGATGGCCGGCCTGGTTCGGCGGCTGCGCGGCACGGACACCGCCCTGGCCATCACCGCGGATCATGGCCTGGTGGACACCCCGCCGGGCACGTGCATCGAACTGCGCGAGGTGCCGGGTTTCTACGACTGCCTGGCCATGCTGCCGTCGGGCGACGCCCGCGAGGTGTCCTGTTTTGTCCGGCCGGCGAAACTTCAGGCCTTTTTGAAACTGGTCCGGACCCGCCTGCGCGCGGCGTGCGTGTGCGTGGAGGGCGACTACCTGGTGCGGAACGGATATTTCGGACTCGGCCGGGAGCATCCGGCGCTGGCCCAGCGTGTGGGCGACTACGTGTTGATCGCGCGGGCCGGCTATGCCTTCAACACCACGCCGCCGGGGATGCCCTCGAAGTTCAAGCGGGGCAACCACGGCGGCATGTCCGCCGAAGAAATGCGCGTGCCCCTGTTCACCGTCATCGCATAATCCAAAGGACTCGTCATGAAATACCCCGTCGTATTGGTTGCCGTGGCCCTCGCTGTGAGCCGGGACGCCGGTGCGGCCGGCTTCCGACGCATGTCCGGCGAGGTTCCGATCCAGCCGCCCCGCATCGTTCGGTACGACGCCGGGGCCACGGGCGCCGTGGGCGACCACGTGCGGCTCGCCAGTTACAACATCGAGAATTTCACGGACGGCGTGGACGACAAGGAGCCCCGGATCCCGGCGCACGCGGAGATCCAGGCGAAGGCCGCCGCCGCCCTCGTGGCCGAGATCGATCCCGATATCCTGGTCATCGAGGAGATCGAGAACGAGACCTCGCTTGAACTGCTCAACCGCGCGCTGCCGGCGCCGTACCCGGTGGCCGCCGTCACGCGCATCAAGAGCGCCCCGGACTGGCCCGAGAAGCTGAACCTGGCGGTCCTCTCGCGCCTGCCGATCCGGGGCTTGCGCGAGCTGGATTTCGGCTATCTGGACGGCATCCACAGTCCCCCGCGCGGCCTGTTGAGCTTTTACATCGAGTTGGAACAGGGCCGGAACCTGCTGGTGTATGCGGTGCACTTGAAGTCCAACTTCAGCGGCGATCGCTCAGTCAACTACGCCCAGCGGGTCAACGCGCTGCGCCTGCTGCGGGAGGATGCCGAGAGCTTCCGCCGGACCTACAACGATCGCGAGTGGGACGTGCTGATGCTGGGGGACACCAATACCGACCCGGACATGCCGGAGTTTGCGCGGGATCCGACGCTCCGGCCCCTGGGCGACTGGGTGGATCTCTGGCGCGGGCATCCCATGAGCGAGCGGGAAACGATTCCCACCCGGTATGGCGACCCGGCGAAAATATTCCCTCCGGCCGCTTTTGACCGCTTCGTCGTCACGCCGGGCCTGACCGAACCGCCCTGGGTGGCGGGCGAACCGCACGTGCTGCAGAAGGGCGTGAACACGGCGGATATCACCGCCCTGCCCGGCGTGGACCCCCACCACGCGTCGGACCATTACCCGGTCTATCTCGACATCCGCCGGTAAGCCGGGTCAATACGACTTGTGGAACCGCGGCTCCTGGCCGGCCGGGCCGCCTTCCACCTTTGATCCCGGCGCCGCGGCGGGTTCAGCCGATTCGGCGGGCGCAGCGGCCGGCGCCGCATTCCGGGTTTCCACGAAGGTCAACTTGAGGGACATGAGCGTGTCCTTCAGCAGGCGCTCCTCGTCCCGGTCGAGGTTGCCCTTGGTCTTGGCCTCGATCATGTCCAGCAGGTCGATGGTGGCCTCGGCGGCCTCCACGTTCACCTCGGTTTTTTTCGTGGCCGGGTTAACGAGCTTGCCCATCGCCTGGCTGGCCGAGGTGGCCAGCATCATGACAAGCTGGACGAACAGGGACTTGTGCATCTCGGCGTCGCGCGCTTCTTCTTTCATTTCTTCTCTCCGTGGGTTTTGGAGGTTTCGGGCAGCACGATCGAAACGGCCTGCCGGTCGGGCTTCAACAGCGAGGCGGCGGCATCGCGCACCTGCTCCACGGTCAGGGCGCGCCAGCGTTCCTCCGCCGTGAAGGCATACCGGTATCCGAGGCCGTATAGCTCATGCAGCGCGCACAGCTGGGCCAGCCCGTCGTTATCCTGCAGGCTCATCTGGTGGCCGGCGACCAGCTGCTCGACCGCGCGCTGCAGTTCCTCGGGCCTCGGGCCTTCCCGTCCCAGCCGTTCGACCTGCGCGGCCATCAGTTCCTCGACTTGCTGGACGGTGTCTTCCTTGGCCCCGGCGTACAGCGCGAACAGCCCGGGCTGCAGCCCTTCGCGCGAGAAGGCGCCGACGAAATAGGCCAGGCCGCGCCGGTCCCGCACTTCCACGCCGAGGTCGGATGAGAGCCCGCTCAAGGTGTCGCGGACCACGGCCAGGGCGTCGCACCGCGGATCGCGGACATCCACGCCCGGGTAGCCCACCAGCAGGATGGCCTGCTCCCGGGGTTCACGCGATTCCGAGCGCGATGGCAGCGTCGGAGCAGAGGCGACGCGCGGCGGTTCGGGAGCTTGGCCTCGGGGAACGCCCGCAAACGCCTTCTCCACGAGCCGCCGGGCCTCCTCTGGGTCGATATCGCCGAACACGGAGAGGGCCAGGTTGCCGGAGACGGCCAGCTTCTGAAGGTGGGCAACGAGATCCTCGCGCCGGATGCGGTCCACGCTTTCCTCCGTGCCCAGCTCGGGGAGCCGGTAGGGGTGGCCCGGAAACAGCGCTTCCTGCAGGGCCACCTGCGCCCGGTACATGGGTTGCTCGCGCTGACGCCGGATGGCGGCCTTCTGCAGGTCGCGCTGCTTGTCGATTTCAGCCGGATCGAAGGAGGGCTGGAGCAGGCACTCCGCCGCGAGGTCCAGGAACACGGCGGCATCCTGGCTCAAGCCGCGCGCCTGCAGGCCGAAGCTGTTCCAGCCCGAGAAGGCCGAGAGCGAGCCGCCCAGCTGTTCCACCTGCTGCGCGATTTCCTCGGACGATCTCGACGCGGTGCCCCGGGTCAGCAGTTCCGCCATGAGCGGCGTGATGCCGTTGCGATCCGCATCCTCGCTCAACAGCCCGCCGCGAAGCACGATGGCGACGTTCACGAACGGCAGGCGGTGGTCCTCCCGAACGATCAGCGGGATACCGCCGGGCAACTCGATTTTAACGACGTCGGATCCGGGCCGCGGCGGCTCGACGGCCTGGACCGTGGCGCCGGTGCCGGCCGGGGCCAGGATGACCAGGGTTCTCTTCTCGGGCGACAGGTAGCGCCGGGCCACGTCACGCAAGGAGGCCGCGTCCACTCGCTCTACGCCCTGGAGATACCGTTCGCTGAAGCGCGGATCGGCGGCGTAGAACTCACCCGAGGCGAAGCTGGCCGCCTGCCCGGCCATGTCCTCCAGCGACGACAGTTCGCCGACGAGGACCTGCCGCCGGGCCTTGGCCAGATCTTCGGGCGGAACGGTCATGGCGGCCCAGCCGGCCACGTCTTCCTCGACGGCGTTCAGCAGGTCGGTCTCGCGGGCCGGATCGCAGGTGCCACCGATCCCGAACAGGCCGATATCGAGCGGCGTGTATGACCAGGCCGACAGGTCGAAAGCCAGCTTGCGCTTTTCCACGAGTTCGGACGTCAGGCGCGAACTGCGTCCCTGTCCCATCAGGGCGGCCAGGACGTCGAGCGCGGCGGCATCCGGATGATTCATCGGGACGGTGGGCCAGGCCATGCGCACCCGGGTCACCTCGTACGGTCCCGTTCTTCGTTCGAAGCGCGGGGAAATCTGGACCGGCTCCGCGGGCAGAAGCAGAGGGGCCCGGGCCCGGCGGGCGAAGCCGGCAAACGTTTCTTTTACGCGCTGCTCCACTTCGTCGGCCGGCACGTCGCCGACGATGGAGACGATCATGTTGTCCGGCGTGTAGTTCCGGCGGAAATAGGCCGCGAGGTCATCCCGGGTCGTCGCGGTGAACACGTCCTCGTAGCCGATCACCGGGATGCGGTACGGATGTGCCCGGAAGGCATTGGCCCAGAGCATCTGGCCGACCTCGCGGTCGGGATTGTCGCGGTGCATCGCGAACTCCCGCAGGATCACCTCCCGCTCCCGGGCCCATTCCTCCTCCGGGAACGAGGCGTTCATCACGGCGTCCGCGAGCACATCGAGGCCGACGGTCCAGTTCCTCGCGGGCAGCGTCACGTGGAAGACCGTCCGGTCGAAGCCGGTGTACGCGTTGATGTCCCCGCCCGCGTCGCTGATCTGCCGGCTGATCTCGCCCGGCGAGCGGGTGGGGGTCCCCTTGAAGATCATGTGTTCGACGAAGTGGGACAGTCCCGCGCCCAGCCATTCCTGCTCGTGGATGGACCCGCTGCCGACCCAGACCTGGATCGCCACGACCGGCGCGCTGTGGTCCTCCTTGACCAGCAGCGCCATCCCGTTGTTCAGCACCGTGCGCCGGAGCCCCTCGTGCGCCCTGCGCAACGTCTCGACGGGATTCCCACCCGGCTCCGCCGCCCTCGCCGCCGGCCGCGCGGCCAGGAGCGCCAGCAGAAAGGTAATCAGCCATCGCGTGGCCATATTTCAGTTATCCCTTCCGGGCGGGGCGGGCAGGTCCGCCTTGCCGCCGGCCAGGAACGGCTCCCGGAAGGCCTGCTTGAAGTCATAGCCGCCCGAAAAATCTTCCTTCTTGTCCCGCTCGGTCTTGCCGAGGATGCCCTTCTCGACCAGATTGAACACCATTTCTCCGATATCCTCGCAGCGCCGGACGCCCCAGCGGTTCAGCACGGTCAGCGCCATCGGCCCGAATTCTTGGAGCGCGTACTGGCGGATGCCTTCGAGCAACTCCCCTCCGGTGACGTGCCGCGCCGGGCCTTCCGTGGGCTTGGAGAGCAGCTTGATGGTGAAATCCAGCGCCTCGCGCAGGAACTCGTAGGCCTCCACGTCGTACCGCGGATCCTCGCGCGCGACCTGCTGCAGGCTTTCCTCGTAGCTTGGTTTCTTCATGCCGTCTGCTTCAATCCCTGCCGGATCTTCTCGGCCATGCCGTTGGACTCGTCCGCCCCGGCGTACTTCCCGGCCTTCCAGTTCCAGTGGTAGCCGTCGTCCTTGAACCGCGGCACAACGTGCACGTGCAGGTGGGGGACCACCTGGCCCGCCACCCGGCCGTTGGCCTGGTGGATATTGACGCCGTCGGCGCCCAGCCCGTTCAACTGCGCCCGCGCGATCTTCTGCGCCGTGACCATCACCTGCGCGGCGGCCTCCGGATCGGCGTCGCGGAGCGAGTCGAAGTGCTGCTTCGGGATGACCAGCGTATGCCCCTTGACCAGCGGCCCGATGTCCAGGAAGGCCAGCGTGTGCTCGTCCTCGTACACGCGCGTGGACGGGATCTCGCCGCGGATGATTTTACAGAAGATGCAGGATTCGTTCATGGGGCCGTCCTTTCCAGTCCGGCCGGTGTGAACGGCTCGGGCTTTTCCGATTTCAGGTAGAGGTAGCGCGCGACCAGCCCAATGACGAAGATCAGCAGGATGCCGCCGATGAACTTCCGCTCCTCCGGCGTCAGCGCGAACCACGCTCGAGCCCAGCTCGTGCTGATCCACTCCTTCGTCTTCTGCCAGCGCATGGTCCCACTGTACCCCGACTCCGGCCCGCGGGCAATGGGGGGATTGGACCCTGCGTCAGCGGGCGCCCATGACGTGTTCGAATACCAGGCGAATCCCGGCCGCCGCCCGCCACCAGCTGTAGTCGTTGCCGTCCAGCGTGCTGGAAAAGGATTCCCCATCCACGGCGGCCAGCAGTTCCAGCCAAGGCCGGAGCCGGCACGTGGTCCACACGCCGGCGCGAAGCGGCGTGTCCCGCCATTCGGTGCCGTCCACCTCGACGTCGTACACCCGCGTTCCCGTTTCCGCCCAGGCCCCCAGGGTCCATCGGGCCGAGGCCTGATACTGGCCGCCCGCGGCCGCTCCGAAACCCGAGTATTCCGCCTCGGGCGCGTCGGACGTGTTCCACTCGGCATACCCCTCCGCCCACAGCGTGAGCCGCGTGGAAAAGTGCCAGCGCAGACCGGGCCGCACCTCCAGTTGCAGGTCGGTCCGGTCGGTGGCCGACGTGTAAACCGACGTGTCGTAGAAGGTTTGCCGAATCGTTCCCCCCAGCGTCCATTCCGCAGGCCGACGCGCCAGCGTCCGGCTCGCATACGGCCGCGCGTACCAGTACGCGCAGTCGTCGTCGGGCAGGGCGCGGTCCCGGTACTGGCCGCCCCCGGCCGTCAGGCCGGCCTCGTAGGGGCCGTCGAAATAGCGCCAGCGGCCATAGCCCGAGGGCTCCTCCCGGTATTCGAATCCCTCCTCGAAGTAACTGGTCACGCGGTACTCGGCGCCCAGTGCGGCCTCCGTCTTCTGGCCGAACCGGAGCCATTCCACTCCCGGCGCAGCCAGCCAGAACGCAGAGCCCTGGCCGCTGCCGGATTCAGTCCAGCGATTCTGTTCGAAGCCTGCCTGGGCCTCGATGCTCGGGGTCAGGTACGTCTCGGCGGCGCGGAGTTTCCCGGCGGCGAGCAAAACCGCCAGGCCGGCTGTTGCGAGCCTCATGGTGGGGAAGATTTTCACCGGTGCAGAGGGACCGTTCAGTTCTTGGACGAGTCGCCGCCCGTCCCGCTGTTGCCCTGATTGTCCGATCCGCCCTGGCCGCTGCCGGATCCGCCCTGGCCGCTGCCGGATCCGCCCTGGTTACTGCCGGATCCGCCCTGGTTACTGCCGGATCCGCCGGTGCCCGGGCTCCCGCTGCCGGCATCCGAGGATGTATTACCCGGTGTGGAGGAAGAGGGGCCGGATGAGGAAGGTGATGTGCCGGGCGACGAATAGGAACTGCCGGGTCCCGGCCCGCTGCCCGGGCTGCCGCTGCTCGTGGTCGGCCCGCCGCCGCTTCCCGCGCTGCCGGGAGATCCTGCCGCCGGGGAACCGTACACCCCGCCGGCGCGGCTGGAGCCGCCGCCCCGGCTCGAATACCCGCCCCCACCTCCGCCGGGTCCGGCCCCGTTGCCTGATCCGTCTCCCGCGCCTCCTTCGGACCATCGGCCGCCGCTCCCGGCGCCGTTCCACAGTTGCTGGCGGATACGGGAGCCCTCCATTCGCGCGTTGTGCTGCTGCACCGCGAAACGGGTCGCCCGCATGATTTCCGAGCGGCGCATGTTGCGCTGGGTGAAGTCCGTCATCATCAGTCCGACCGTCGGTTCATCCATCCCGTCGAGAACCATCGTCTCGCCCGCCTCCACGATGCTGCGCAGGCGTTCGCTCTGGCCGCCCGAGCCCTGGGCCAGAACGCCTCGCAGCGTGGGCGCGGACAGCCCGCTTTCCATCGCCAGGGTCACGGACATCATCAACTCGTCGTGCCGCGGCGAGCGCTGACCGTAGCCGGCTTCGCGCAACAAGCTGCCCGCGGTCTTCAGGTGCTGGAGGCGCTGCTCGGCGGCCTTCGCCAGGGCCTCGGCTCCCGCACGTTTCGTGGCGCCTTCCTCAAGCCGGCCCATGACGGCCTCCGCGGGGAGGCCATCCCGCGCCGCCTCTCTCGCGGGGCCGAGACACGTCTCTGCCGACGCGGGGGGCAGGCCGTCGGCCTTGAACTGGTCAAGCAGCCGCTGCCATCGGTGCGGGTCCAGCCCGGCTGGACACTCCTGCGCCAGGCCGTCCCACGTCGGCTCGCCGGCGGCGGGCGTCTGGCCGAAGGCACCGGCTGCGGCCCGCAGCGCGAGCAGCACGGCCAGGCCCCGGGGCCATAGCAGGTTGCGCTTCATCGCCTAACTCCTTTCCTCGTAGACCACGCGGACGGCATTCTCCCGGCCGAAACCGTCCGGCCGTCGGATCTCCGCGCCCGGGTCCGTCACCCAGGTGGTGCCGTTGACGAGAAACTGGTACTCGTAGCGCCCCTCGGGCAATTCGACGTCCGTCGTCCAGTGCCCCGAGGCGTCCGGGCCCTGGAGTTGGATCGTGCCGGCCGTCCAGTTATTGAAATCCCCGACGAGTTCCACGCGCTCCGCCCCTGGCGCGTGGATCTGGAAGTGCACCAGCATCCGCGGCGGTCCGGACAGCGCGCTTCGCTGCCGCAGCACCGGCAGGAGAGCGAGCATGAGCACGGCGCCGGCCAGCGCGGGAATCGCCCACTGCCGCCGCGTCGGGACCAGCGTCCAAAGCCATTCCAGGAAAGTCGGGCGCGGGGCCGGCGTGATGGCCTCCATGACGCGCGCGGCGAGGTCGGCGGGCGCGCGGACCCGTCGGTTTTCGAGCCGGCCGAGCTCCGCGCGATACGCCGTCAGCCGGGCTTCCTCTTCCGCGTCCGTCGCGTCCGGGGGGATGGTCTCGCCGTCCAGCCGCTCGTGAAACCGCTTGTGGTAATCCTGTTTCATGACTCGCGCTCCCGCTCGGTTGTGAGCAAATGGACCAGTTCGTCGCGCCCGCGGGCCACGCGCATCTTGGCCGCGCTCAACCCAATGCCCAGTGTGCGCGCGATTTCCTCGTAGGACTGGCCCTCGACGTGTTTGAGCAGCAGCGCCGTGCGCAGCGTCTCGGGCATCTGGCCCAAGGCGGCCTCCAGGCCCTCGTCGGGCAATCCCGGCGCCGGCGCGACATCGGCATCCTGCATGCGGGTCAGCGTCTCCTGCATCCGCCGCCGCCGGCTGAAGCTCCGGAACCGGTTGCGCGTGAGATTGGCGCCGATGCTCATGACCCAGTTCCGAAAAGAAAACTCGGGCTTGTACGAATGCAGTTTCCGGAAGGCCCGGATGAAGGTCTCCTGCGCGATATCGGCCGCCTCATGCCAGTTGCCGGTCATGCTCCACACCAGGTTGAATACGGAGTCCTGATTTCGCCGCACCAGTTCCGCGAAGGCGTTCGTGTCGCCTTCCCGGCACTGGGCGACGATCTCGGCATCGCTTGCATTCATTATCTCCTGCAACTTGTACACCGGAGGACTCTGTTTTGTCACGTGGCGCCTCTGAAAAACCGTAATGTGACCTTTCCAGGAGCTTCGGTGTATCCCCAGTAGAACATCCGGCGGTTCGGATGGGACGAAATAGGGCAACAGCCCGGAAGGAGCCTTGAATGAAGACGGCCGTAGCGGTTCTGGCGATGGCGACGGGGATTTTGCTGGCGTTCGACACGGCGCAGGCGGCGGGCGGAAACGCCCGGCAGCGCAAGGGCAACGGGTATGGGACCGCCACCCGCACGGGCAGCGCTTCCGGGACGGCGCTCCAGACGCGCGCGCAGGATCGGCTGCGCGACGGCTCCTGCCTGACCTCCGCCACCGCCGCGACCCAGGATCGCCTGCAGAGCCGTTTGCGCGATGGTTCGTGCCTGAACAAGTAACACAAGGAAAGGAGCGGAGACCATGAAGAAGTGGATGATCGTTCTGCTGCTGGTGCTCGGGGCGGTTTCGGTGTTCGCCGGCGGGGATAAAAACCGCGGCGACAAGGGCAAGGGCGCCGTTCACCAGGTCGTGGGACCATAAATCGCGCCGCCCGCGGGGGGGCACAGTTAATTAATTGTGCCCCCTCCGGGGGAACGGGGCTAGGCCTTCAAGGACTTACCGCAGATCCCGCGTGCGGATGTTGCTCCGGACGAAGTCCATCTTGAGCGTGATCTTGTCCTTGGGCTTGAGCTCGACCCGGAACTCGAGCGTCTCGTGGTCCTTCAACTCGTAGTCGAGGCTGGCCTCCCGCATCGTCCACTCGCCCGGGATGTACTGGGTCAGCACCAGCACCGCGGGCTGGTCCTTGAAGTTCTCCACCTCAGTCTCGATAAGCTCCTCGTTGTCGTAGAGGATGATGTCGTTCGACGAGTTGCGCTTGATGTTGATCTGGCGGTTGACCTTCTGGCGCTGGGTGACGACCACGTCGCGGCCTTCGCCGACCCGGATCTCCAGGTCCTCGCCGACCGGCACGAAGCCGGGATTGTCCTCGCCGACGAAGATCGTCGAGCCGTGCCCGTCCTTCTGGAAGACGCGCACCTTTCCGTCCCAGAGGGCGTTCTCCCCGAGGCCCTTCGCCTCCGTGTTGGCGATCGCGTAGTAGACCGGGATGCCCACGTTCTCGTCGAGGCGCGACGGGTCCCACGGCTTCTCGCGGGCGTCCCACTTGAACGTCTTCACGATCGGCAGGCCGGTCTTGCTCAAGAACAGCCGCTGCCGCGTCTCCTCGTGCTTCGCGCTCATCGAGAACGGCTCGCCGTAGTCCAGGCGAACCTGGGCGTCGATGAAGTCCTCGCCCGAGAAGTTGCGCAGCACCAGGAACGACTCCAGGTCCAGCTTGCTCTCGTCCTTCTCGGCCGTGCCGGTGTACGTCACCAGCCGGTCGATCCCGGAGAGCAGGTAGCTGATGCGCACCTTCGCGTTGCAGGCCTCCGCGCAGGAGAGCTGCCACACCAGCGCGCCCTCGCCGGGCGGGTAGCTGACGTTCAGCAGTTGTACCTTGTCCGCGGGGGAGAGCACCGCCAGGCGGATGGAGTCCTGGTCGATCGTGACGCCCTTCCACGAGAAGTCCACCTGGTTCAGGCCCTTCTGGAGCGTCAGCACGCGCTCCTCCTCGACCACCGTGGCGGCCGGATTGTCCAGGCGGATCATCGTCGTGTCGCGGTCGGGCAGGGCGACGAGCTTGATGCGGGCGCCGGCGGGCAGGGCCGCCAGCAGGCCCAGGAAAATGACGGCGAGCTTTTTCATCGGCGTTCCCTCCTGTCTCCTTCGTGATAGACAACCCGATAGGTGATTTCGCGCTCCGTGTTCGGCGACAGCTCGACCACGAATTTCACCCGCTGGGCGTCCTGCTTCTCGAACGAGGCCAGTTCGCCCTTAGGCTTGATCTCGTCCACGTACGGGTGCCGTAGCCGGCGGAAGACTTCCACGCGGACGGGGATGTCGCGGTAGTTGTTCAGTTCCAGCGTCCAGTCCTCGGCCTGGTCGTAGCCGCTGATGTTGCCGTTCGTGCCGTTGAACAGGTACTGGTCGGTCTGGATCTTCATCAGCTTCGGCTCGACCTTCACGCCGCGCGCCGCGCCGAGGTTCAGTTCCGCCTCCTGCTCCACGGGGATGTACTTGATCGGTGTCGCGCCCTCGTAGGAGAGGTGGTCCTGCTGGTCCGCCGTCCGGTAGACCTTGAAGAACCCGTCCGGCAGCGGCGTCTCGCCCAGGTGGTGCTTCTCGTCGTTCTTGAAGAACAGCAGGCGCATCGTGGTCGAGCCGTAGCGCTCCTCGTCGTACCGGAACAGGTTCACCACCGGCACGCGCACGGGCTTGAAGGACGGCAGGCGCTTGGACCACTGGTTCGGGATCGTCTCCGTCCCGGGGATCGTGTAGAGGAAATACTCCGACAGGCCTTCCTTCACGATCTCCTTCGGGCTGGCCTCTTCGGCGTAGTCCATTGCGCCCGCCAAGGCCATCGCGTTCGGCGCCCGGGACATCCTCAAGGCCATGGGAGCCGCCATCACAACCTCCGGGTATGGCCGGCCGTACGGTTCCTTGCGCCGCGCCAGGTCCGCGATCTCGTCGATCAGGTTGACCACGCCGACGATCATGCGGGTCTGGGCGTTGGCGTAGTCCTCGCCGGAGTTGTTGGTCACGCGGACGTAGCCTTCGAGGAGCATGTCCTTCTCGTCCTGCGAGAGCGTGGCCATGTAGAACGCGCGCCAGGAGATGCCGGAGGTGAAGAACGTGATCTCGACGAGCACCTCGCCCTCGACCTCGGACTGGACGTTCCAGACCGCCTGCGAGTTGATCCGCGGCGGGTAGGCGACGTCGAGCAGTTTCACCGCGTCGGGCTTGTCCACGGCGCGCAGGCGCAGGGAGGTGGGATCGATCAGCGTGTTGGCCCAGCCGAAGGAGAGCTTGTTGAGCCCCTTCCGCAGGGTCAGCTTGCGCACCTCGCGGACGAGCGTGAGGTCCGCGGAGTTGTAGATGGTGAGCTGCACGCTGTCGCGCTCCGGCAGCGTGACAAGGTCAATGCCGGCGAGAGCGGGCAGAACGAATCCGCATGCCGCGAGCGCCAGCGCCGTCCATTTCTTCATAGGCACGTTCCTCCTGTTGATGGCGGTATCATACCAGCCGCCGGGGCCTTGTCGATGATCCCTCGGCTCTTGACTACTACGGCGCGGGCGCGCCGCCGGATGACAGCGGGGCGCGGGCTTTCTGGAAGCACTCCCGGGCCTCGTCCTCCCGCCCTTCCCGCTGCAGGATGTCGCCGAGGAGGCCCCAGGCGTCGCGCCGGTGCGGCGCGAGGGCGGGGGTGCGGAGTTCCAGCGCCTGCTCCAGGATCAGCCGCGCATTCGGCGGCTGGTTCAGCTTGAGGAAGTGCAGGGCGAGCGAAAAGGGCTTGAGCCGGGCCTCGTTCCGGCCCAGCGCCATGTCCCGGAAAGGATCGGCCAGCCAGCCGCCGGCCGGATCGGCCACGTCGCTGCGGACCCATTGAGCATAGGCGTTGTCGGGGAGACGGCACCGGTAATGCGCCGCGAGGTAGGCGGCCAGTTCGGGCGAATAGCCGAAGGCGTTGTCCATCATCACCTGCTCCGGGCGATATTGCTTGATTTGCTGCAGCGTGTTCTCGGAACTCATCCGCCCGCTTAACATCCTCTTCAGTGACGTGCTGTAGAGATCGGGGATCACGTTCACGCCCGCGGCAAAGGGATAGATCTGGCATTCGATAGCCGCCATCCAGCGGGTGCGCGGGGCATATTCCCGCACCGCGGCGAGCGTGCCGGGATACACCTGCCAGTTCGGGGCTCGCAAAATGAAACGGTTGCCCGGGATCGCGGCCAGCGCGACGGTCCCGGCCAACGCCAGCCAGCGGCCCGATGCCGCGCGCGCCAGGGTGGCCCCCGCCAGCCAACACAGGGGGACGATCACGTGGATTTCATAATGATCAGCCACCGGCTTGTAAAAGTTGAGGAGCACGGCGTTGAGGAAAAGCCAGAGCAACGGCGGCCCGAACGAGTACTCGCGAAGGCGCAGCCCATACACGAATGACGGAGCGGCCAGGAGCATCGGGATCCAGTTGGCGAACACGAATACCGGCAGCATCCGCGTCCCGCTCCGCAAGGAAAGGATGGGCGTTTCCATCGGATTAAGATGTGCCTGGACCAGTTCGCGGAAGTCGGCGCCCATCAGCCAGCCGATCGCCGCGAAAGACACGCCGGCGATCAGGCCCCAGGCCGCGATCGACAGGAGCCGCGACGACGGCCGCGCGGCCGGTTGCCGGGGCCGGCAGAAGAGGTCGAACGCGATCAGCGGGACGAACGGCGCCGCGGACAGCTTGACGAGCAGCGCGCAGCCCATGGCGACCGCTGATAATGCCAGCAGCAGGCCCGGCCGCTTGTGCCCGGTACGGACCGTGGCCAGCCAGAGCGCCAGGCCTGCGAAGGTATAGGCCGGCAGCTCCTGGATCATCGTCACGCTCATCATGGCGTACACGGGACGGGTGAGCAGGAAGACCAGCGCCAGCCAGGCCGCGGCCGGAGTGGAGCGCCGGCGGATGGTGTCGAAGAAAAGGCCCGAGAAGAGGACGGATAACAGGAAAACCAGCGCGCGCCCCTTGAGCAGGGATGCCCCGAACCAGTGAAACCACGCAAAAAGAAGGGTGAAAAAGAGGGGGGGCTGGTCAATCCATAAGTCGTCGTGCAGCCGGAAGCCCAGTGCCCGCGAGGTCATCAGGCATCCGGTGTAACCCTCGTCATAGCGCTGGTACGTCAGCGTCTCGGTCCACGGCACTTGCAGCGCGAGCAGGGCGGCCGCCGCGAGGAGGGGCCACAGCCAGGCCGTTTTCTTCAGTAGCTCTTTCACGGCAGGACCTCGTGCTGGCGGTCGAGAGCGGCCGCGACGCTCCTGGACAGGCTCTCCGCCCAGGCCGCCTGGAAGTGGCGGGGGTGTATGCCGTTCAGCAGGTTGATGTCCCGGGCGTCGACTTTCGGCGCGATGTCGGCGACGCAGGAGGGCGCAACAAAGCCGGACTCCTCCGCCTGTTTCGCGGCCCGGGCGTACCAATCCGCCGCCGGGTGGCCCACGTGCAGACTCAAGAAGACGGGCGGAGGCAGATTTCGCGCCCGGCAGAACTCACGGATATCCCGCAATGCGCCGGCGAACTCCGGCCACGCCGGCGAATCCGGACCGTACCTGTGCGCGAGGAACTCCTCGTACGAAGGCGCCGCGCCCGTCGCTTCCGCCAGGCGCGCCGCCGTCCGGCGCCACAGGCGGGCGGTCTGCGGCATCCGGAGCGCGGTCAGGGCCCTGGGCGCGGCCAGGCCGATCGCCGGGTGCCGCCTCGCGAACGCGACGTGCTCGGGCCGGTTCTCGTTCGAGTCCAGCCGCAGGGCGCCGCCGCCGAACGCCACGACCACGAGGTCCGGCTCCACCGGGGCCTCGCACCAGAACAGCAGCGCGTCGCGCAGGACCGGCAGCGTGGCCTCGGGAAGCCCGGCATTCAGCACCTCGATACGACGGTCCGGATCCTGCTGGCGCAACCGCGATTCGGCCAGGGCCGTGAATCGCTCGTCCTCGGCCAGGCCCGGGCCCCACGTGGACTCATCGCCGAGGACCAGCACGCGGAAAACGCCGGCGGGCTTGGGCACGGCGATCTCGCGTTCGCGCAGACCCTGGAGGTTGGGGCGCACGGGATGGCCCCATGTATAGATCTGGTCATCGAAGCGGCCATTCCACTCGCCGCGGCGCTCCGGGGACACCAGCGTCAGCGACATCTCCAGCAGGGCCGCCGCGAGGCAAAGGAGGATCAGCGATTGGTAGAGAATTTTTGGCCGCATCGGGTTTCCAATCATTGGAAAATTCCGGGCGGTATTTTTCCAATGATTGGAAGGAATGGCACGCACTATTTCCAATGATTGGAAAACTAATCCAGACGGGTCCGCCGCAGGCGCAGGGCGTTGAGGACGACGGAGACAGAGCTGAAGCTCATGGCCGCGCCGGCCAGGACGGGGCTCAACAGGAGGCCGAAGAAGGGATACAGCGCCCCGGCGGCGAGCGGGATGCCCAGGGAGTTGTACAGGAACGCGAAGAAGAGATTCTGCCGGATGTTCCGCATCGCGGCCCGGCCGAGGACCACGGCGCGCGCAATGCCCCGCAGGTCGCCGTGCAGCAGGGTGACGTCCGCGCTCTGCACGGCGATGTCCGTTCCGGTGCCCATCGCGATCCCGACGTCGGCGGCGGCGAGCGCCGGCGCGTCGTTGATCCCGTCGCCGGCCATCGCGACGGGCCGGTCCCGCGGCGGAAGCTGCTCCAGAAAGGCATGCTTGCCCTCCGGCCGGACGCCGGCATGCACCTCCTCGATTCCCAGCCGGCGGGCGACGGCTCGCGCCGTACGCTCCTGGTCGCCGGTGACGATGACCAGCCGCAGGCCGCGCGCGCGAAGGGCGTCCAAGGCGGCAGGGGTGGAGTCCTTGATCGGATCCGATACGCCCAGCAGCCCGGCCAGTTGGCCGTCCGCGGCGACGAGCATGGTCGTCTGCCCATCGTTTTGCAGGCGCTCGGCCAGGGCCCGGAAAGTATCCAGGCCGGTGACGTCGCGTTCCTCCAGGAAGGCGGAATGACCGACGAGGACCGGCTGGCCGCCGACCCGTCCCGCCGCGCCTTTTCCCGGAACGGCCTGGAAGTCCGAAGGTTCGGGGAGGTCGAGACCCTGTTCCCGGGCGGCGGCCACCAGGGCTTCGCCCAGCGGGTGCTCGCTGTGGCGCTCCACGGCGGCCGCGCGCCGGAGCAGCTCGTTCTCCGTCAGCGGAGGGACCGGGACACAAGCGGTCAGGCGGGGCCGGCCCTCGGTCAGTGTGCCGGTCTTGTCCACGACCAGCGTGCGGAGCCGGCCCAGCATTTCGATGGCCCGGGCGTTGCGGATCAACACGCCGGCGCGCGCGCCGCGCCCGACGGCGACGGTCATGCTCATGGGCGTCGCGAGGCCGAGCGCGCAGGGGCAGGCGATGATCAGCACGGCCACGGCATTGACCAGGGCGTGCTCCAGGCGGGGCTCCGGCCCGAGCCGCCACCACAGGAGGAACGTCAGCGCCGAGATGGCGATGACGGCGGGGACGAACCAGGCCGCCACGCGGTCGGCGAGCCGCTGGATCGGCGCGCGGCTGCGCTGGGCCTCCGACACGAGTTGCACGATGCGCGCCAGGAGCGTCTCCGCGCCGACCTTTTCCGCGCGCATCAGGAACGATCCGCTCCCGTTCAGCGTGCCGCCCGATACCTTGCCGCCGGTTTCCTTCTCCACCGGCAGCGGTTCTCCCGTCAGCATGGATTCGTCCACGTGGCTCCGGCCCTCGATCACTTCGCCGTCCACCGGGACCCGGTCGCCCGGCTTCACGCGCAGGATGTCCCCGGGCCGAACCCGGTCCAGGGCGACGACCTGTTCCTCTCCGTCGCGCATCCGCCGCGCCGTTTCGGGCGCGAGGGCCATCCATTCGCGAAGGGCGCTTCCGGTGCGATGCCGCGCCCGCAGTTCCAGGACCTGGCCGAGCAGGACCAGGACCGTGATCATGGCCGCGGACTCGAAATAGACCGGGACATGGCCGTCGTGGAGAAGGGAATCCGGGAAGAGCCCGGGCGTGAGCAGGGCGGCCAGGCTGAAGAGATAAGCCGCCATCACGCCGAGCAGGATCAGGGAGAACATGTTGAGCCGAAGCGTTCGGAACGACAGCCATCCCCGTGCGATCAGCGGCGCCCCGCACCAGAAGATCACCGGCGTGCCGAGCAGGAGTTGAATCCAGGCGGAGACGCGGTGGGGGATGCGGGCCGCCAGGCCGTCCGGGAGCAGGTGCGTCATGCCGAGGAGAAAGACCGGGAGCCCGAGGGCCAGCCCGATCGCCAGCCGCCGCTGCATCAACCGGAATTCGCCGCCGTCCGCCTGCGCTGTCGGCGACGCTTCAAGGGCCATGCCGCAGGTCGGGCACGTCCCGGGCCGGTCGCTTTCCACGCCCGGGCACATGGGGCAGAAGAAAGGTGAATGGTGAATGGCGGATGGTGAATGGTGGCCGAGGTGCTTCAAGCGGCAGTGATTTGAGCAAAAGTAGCTGACCGTGCCGTCCACTTCCGTCCGGAGCGCGGTGCGTTCGTCCACGGTCATGCCGCATATGGGATCCAAGGCCATGATGCAGTATACATCATTTCTTCATCCCGCTCCTACTCCTTCTCCCTCTTCATCCGCTCGCGCTCAATAGCCAAACGGGCAGGTCGCGATGTGGAGAAGGAGAAAGAGTGGGAGGAGTAGGTGTTGGACGGGAGGGGCGTGAATTTGGTAGACCATGCGTGGCGGGAGGGGAGTGACAAGGTACCTGGTGGGCCTCGCGGACTTCAAATCCGTTGTGGGGCTTTAACCGGCCCCGGTTGGGTTCGATTCCCACTCACTCCCGCCATTGCCCCGGCTCCCCGGGCGACTTGGGGATTGAACGAGAACGGCCGCCGGGCATAATCGAGTTCATGTTTCACCCGGGCAAGGCGGCGTCGTGGATCGTCGGCGGGAGCCTGCTGCTGGCGGGCGTCGCGCCGGCGGCTCGGGCGGGCGAGCCCGTGGATATCCTGGTCCTGGAATCCTTCGGCCGCGACGTCTCGCCCTGGGATTCCACCACGGCCGCCTTCAAGAAGGAACTGGTCCGGCTGTCGCCGGCCCCCGTCAACTTCCACGAGGTCACCGTCGGCGTCGGCGGGCTGGTCAATCCGTTTGGCGATGCCGCCCTCGTGGACTACCTCGGCGACCTCTACTCGCGGCGCAAGCCGGCGCTGGCGGTCCTGATGGCCGCGCCGGCGGCCGCCTTCTGGGGGCGGCAGGGCGAGAAAATGTTCCCCGCCACGCCGGCGGTCATCGGCGGAATCGAGCATCGCCAGTTGCCGAGGATCAAGGTCGGATCCAACACCGTGGCGGTCGTCGTCGATTTCGACATCGCGGGGCGACTGGCCGCGGTTTCCGAGGTGCTGCCGGAGGCCACGAACATCGTGGTGGTGGTGGGCGACTCGCTGCTGGAGCGGTTCTGGCAGGCGGAATGCCGGCGGGCGTGGGCGCCCTATACCAATCGCTTCCAATTCACGTGGTTGAGCGGACTGCCGTTCCCGGAAATCTGCCGCCGCGTGGCCGCGCTGCCGCCGCGGACGGTCATCGGCTACGGGATCCTCTGCGTGGACGCCGCCGGCGTGTCGCACGAAAAGCTGGACGCGCTGGATGAAATCGTCAGGGTGGCCAACGCGCCCGTGCTGGGCATGTTCGAGGAGCAACTCGGCCGGGGCATCCTGGGCGGGCGGTTGTTTTCCGGGGAGGAACTCGGCCTCGAGACCGCCCGGGTGGCCGCCCGCGTGCTGGCGGGAGACAAGCCGGGTAGCCTTTCGCCGCCGATGATCCGGAGCGGGCCGCCCATGTTCGATTCCCGTCAGCTCCGCCGCTGGAAGGTGGACGAGCGCCTCCTGCCGCCGGACAGCGTCGTGCGGTTCCGACAGCCGACGCTGTGGGCGCAGTACCGGTGGATCATCGCGGGCACGCTGACGATCCTGCTGCTGCAGACGGCCACCATCGCGGGACTCCTCGTGCAGCGGGTGTGGCGACGCCGCGCGGAAAAGGCCGCGCGCGAGGTCAGCGGCCGGCTCATCACGGCCCAGGAGGAGGAACGGCGCCGTATCGCCCGAGATCTCCACGACGACTTGAGCCAGCGGCTGGCCTTGTTGTCGGTCGAGTTGGAAATGGCCGGGCAATCCTCGGGCCCCGATCCGGCGGCGCCCGGCGATGCGCTGGGAGAAATGGCCGCCCAGGTTCAGGAGATCTCCGCCGACGTCCATAAGCTCTCCTACCAGCTCCACCCGGCGAAGCTGGACCAGCTGGGGCTGGTGACCACCGCGCGCACGCTCTGCCACGAGCTGTCGGTCCAGTCGGGCCTGGGCATTGGGTTCAGCCATCAGAACGTGCCGCGGGACCTGCCGGCGGAGGTCGCCCTGTGCGTCTACCGCGTGCTGCAAGAGTCGCTCGGAAACGCCATCCGCCACAGCGGCGCGACCGGGGTCTCCGCCGCCTTGCGGATGGAGGAGGGGTTCATCCGGCTCGAGGTTTCCGACAACGGCAAGGGGTTCGACAGCGGGCGGGCGCGGCGCGAGGGGGGGCTGGGACTGTTGAGCATGGAGGAGCGGGCCCGGCTGGTGCGCGGCCGGCTCGACATCCATTCGCGCCCGGGGCACGGCGCCCGGGTGGAACTGTCGGTGCCGGTCGCGGCGGAGGAGGAGGGGGGGGCATGAGCCGGCCCCGGGTGCTGCTGGCGGACGACCACGGGCTGTTGCTGGAGGCCCTCCGCAAGTTGCTGGAGCCGGCGTGCGACGTCGTCGGCACGGTTACGGACGGCCGGGCGCTGGTCGAGACCGCGTTGGAGCTGAAGCCGGACGTCATCGTCGCGGATATCGGCATGCCGCGGCTCAACGGCCTGGACGCGGGGGCGCAATTGCAGGCCAGGCTGCCCGCCGCGAAAATGATCTTCCTGACGGTGAACGAGGATCCGGACATCGCGGCGGAGGCCGTGCGCCGCGGCGCGCGCGGCTACCTGCTGAAGAAATCCGCGGCGACCGAACTGTTCGCGGCCATCCAGCAGGTCCACGCCGGCCGCTCGTACATCACCCCGCTGATCACGCGCGAGCCGCCGGAGGTCTTCGTGGCCCGCGCGCAGCTCGGGCGGAGCGCGCCGGGCTTGAGCTTGAGGCAGCGGGAAGTGCTGCAGCTCCTGGCCGAAGGCTGCTCGATGAAGGAAGCGGCCGGCATCCTGAAGGTCACCACCCGGACGATCGCGTTCCACAAGTACGCCATGATGAAGCAGCACGGGTTCCGGACCGGCGCCGAGCTGGTCCAATACGCCGTGCGGCTCGGCCTGGTCGCCGACCGCGGCGGCCTGCCGCCCTCCTGTCAGTTCTGACAGTAGCTCCGCGCCGCCCGGATTTTCTATGGTGCCTGCCCAAGAGGCATCGTGGAGAACGCCCAAAAACCGGCGCGGCTGCTGATCGTGGATGACCATCCGCCCCTGGCCCGCCAGGTGGAGCAGCTGCTCCGGGGTGAATTCGACGTCGTGGGCACCCTGACCAGCGGGGCCGCCCTGGACACCGCGGTCGCCGAACTGCATCCCGAGCTGATCGTCATGGATATCACCCTGCCCGGCGCGAGCGGCATCGAGCTGGCGCGCCGGCTGACGGCGAGGGGCTGCCCGGCGCGCATTGTCTTTCTGACCGTTCACGCGGACGCCGACTATGCCCGGGAAAGCATGACCGCGGGCGGGCTGGGCTACGTCATCAAGCCGCGGCTCGGTTCGGACCTGGCGCCCGCGCTGCGCGCGGCGCGGGAGGGGCGGAGCTTCGTTTCCCCTTGTCCCGAACTGGTCGGGCTGCAGGGCCCAGGATCCAGCACATGAACATGAAGAAGGAATGGAAACACAGGCCACAAGGAGAAAGAGCCATGAGCAATAGAGATGTTGCCAAGCAATGCGCGGCCGGCCTCGGCCGCGTGGGAACCTGGGCCATGGTCGGCTCGGTGCTCTCCGCGGGATCGCTGGTATCGCCCGCATCGGCGCAGTCGACGGAATCCGCCCCGGCCGGGAAGGACGGGGGCCATCCCAACATCCTCGTCATCTTCGGCGACGATATCGGGCAGGCCAACATCAGCGTCTTCACCAAGGGGCTCATGGGCTACCAGACCCCGAACATCGACCGGATCGCGAAGGAGGGCATGCTGTTCACCGACTATTACGCGGAGCAGAGCTGCACCGCCGGCCGGTCCTCCTTCATCACCGGCCAGTGCGTCTTCCGTACCGGCTTGAGCCGGGTGGGCGTGCCGGCCTCCCCGATCGGGATCCGCGCCGAGGACCCGACCATCGCCGAGCTGATCAAGCCTCTCGGCTACGCCACCGGCCAGTTCGGGAAGAACCATCTCGGCGACCGGAACGAGCACCTGCCGACGGTCCACGGGTTCGACGAGTTCTACGGCAACCTGTACCACCTCAACGCCGAGGAGGAGCCGGAGAACTACAACTACCCGCAGGATCCGAAGTTCCGCATGATGTTCGGCCCGCGCGGCGTGCTCCGGTGCAAGGCGACGGACGTGGACGACCCGACGGTGGACCCGCGCTTCGGCAAGATCGGCAAGCAGACCGTCGAGGACACCGGCCCGCTCACCCGCAAGCGGATGGAAACGATAGACGACGAGACCTCGGAGGCGGCCATCGATTTCATGCAGCGCCAGGTCAAGGCCGGCCAGCCGTTCTTCTGCTGGTACAACAGCACGCGGATGCACTTCCGGACGCACGTGCGGCCCGAGCACCGCAGCCCGAGAGGCGCGAAGGCGCGGACGGAGTACGCCGATGGAATGGTCGAGCACGATGGCACGGTCGGCTCGCTGCTGAAGGCGCTGGACGACCTCGGCATCGCGGACAACACGATCGTCATCTACACGACCGACAACGGCCCGCACGCCAACAGTTGGCCGGACGGCGCGACGACTCCGTTCCGCAGCGAGAAGAACACCGGCTGGGAGGGCGGGTTCCGCGTGCCGTGCTTCATCCGCTGGCCCGGCCGCATCGAGGCGGATCGGATTTCCAACGAGATCGTCAGCGGCCTGGACTGGCTGCCCACCCTCCTGGCGGCCGCGGGCAACCCGAACATCAAGGAACAGCTGCTCGCGGGCTACTCGGCGGGCGACAGACAGTTCCGCGTCCACCTCGACGGCTACAACCTGTTGCCGTACCTCACCGGCCAGGCAGCGGAAAGCCCGCGCCGCGAGTTCTTCTACTTCAGTGACGACGGGGACCTGTTGAACCTGCGGTATGAGAACTGGAAGATCGTCTTTGCCGAGCAGCGCTGCACGGGCACGATGGCCGTCTGGGCCGAGCCCTTCACGCCACTCCGCCTGCCCAAGTTCTTCGACCTGCGGGCCGATCCGTACGAGCGGGCGGACGTGACCTCCAACACGTACTACGACTGGTACCTCGACCACATGTACTTCACGATCCCGGCCGCGCAGTACGCCTTGAAGTTCATCGCCACGTTCAAGGAGTTTCCGCCGCGCCAGAAGCCCCCCGGGTCCGAGATCGAAAAGGCCGTGGATCGGCTGCTGCAGGCCGCCGCAGGGCGATAGGAGAGGACAGCAGATGAACAAGCGGGTTTTTCTCGGTCTCATGGGAATCCTGGCCGCCGCGGCGTGGGCCGCGGCGGCCGACCCGCTGCCGTCGTGGAACGACGGCGCGGCGAAGGAAGCCATCCTTCAGTTCGTGGCCGGAACAACCACGGAGGGGTCGCCGGACTTCGTGCCGCCGGCCGAGCGCATCGCGGTGTTCGACAACGACGGGACCCTCTGGGCCGAGCAGCCGATGTACTTCCAGGGGCTCTTCATGCTCGACCGGGTCAAGCGCATGGCGTCGCAACACCCGGAATGGAAGGAGCAGGAGCCGTTCGCCTCGCTCCTGAAGGGCGACCTGAAAACGGCCTTCGCCGGCGGCGAGGCTGCGGTCGGCCGGCTGCTGATGACAACGCACGCCGGCATGACCAGCGAGGAGTTCGAGAAGATGGCCGCCGACTGGATCGCCGGGGCGCGGCACCCGAAGACGGGCCGGCTGCTCACCGAGATGGTCTACCAGCCCATGCTGGAGCTGCTCGCCTTCCTGCGCGCGAACGGGTTCAAGACCTTCATTGTCTCCGGCGGCGGCATGGAATTCATGCGGCCGTGGGCGGAGCGGGTTTACGGCATCCCGCCCGAGCAGGTCATCGGCAGCAGCATCAAGACGAAGTTCGAGCTGCGCGACGGCGTCCCGGTGCTCGTCCGGATGCCGGAGAGCGATTTCGTGGACGACGGGCCGGGCAAGCCCGTGGGCATCCAGATGCACATCGGGCGGCGGCCGGTCGCCGCGTTCGGGAACTCCGACGGCGACCTGGCGATGCTCCAGTGGACCGCGGCCGGGCCAGGCGCGAGGCTGTGCCTGATCGTCCACCACACCGATGCGGACCGCGAGTGGGCATACGACCGCGAATCCCACGCGGGGCGCCTGGACAAGGGCCTCGACGAGGCGGCGGCGCGGGGTTGGACGGTGGTGGACATGAAGAACGATTGGAAACGCGTGTTTGTCTTCGAGGCAGAGCAACTGGTCCGGCCCGATAGCGGACCCCAATAAGAGGTGAGACCCATGATGCGAGAGAACCATGGAATCCGGCAGGCCGGCCGGTGGGCGGCGGTAGGCTCGGTGCTGGCCACGGGGGCGCTGTTCGGCGCCCGCGCGACGGGACAGGAAGTGCTGCCGACGCCGCCGATGCCGTTCAAGGGGCAGATCGGGTTGAGCGCGGCGGATTCGACGCCCGACTTCCCGAAACCGGTGAAGGCGCCGCCGGGCGCCCCGAACGTCGTGCTGGTGCTCCTGGACGACGTCGGGTTCGGCGCGTCGAGCACGTTCGGCGGGCCGTGCCAGACGCCCACGTTCGACCGGCTGGCGAAGAGCGGCCTGCGTTTCACGCAGTTCCATACCACGGCCTTGAGCTCGCCCACGCGCGCCGCGCTGCTGACCGGGCGCAACCATCACTCGGTGCACACGGGCGTGATCATGGAGCAGGGCACGGGCTACCCGGGTTATGACTCCCTGATGGGCGGGGACACCGCGACGATCGCCGAGATCCTGAAGCAGAAGGGCTGGAACACCTCCTGGTTCGGAAAGAACCACAACGTGCCCGACTGGCAGAGCAGCCAGGCCGGCCCGTTCGACCTGTGGCCCATCGGCCTCGGGTTCGAACACTTCTACGGTTTCGTCTGCGCCGAGACCAGCCAGTGGCGGCCCGCGGTCACCGAGGGGACCACGCCCATCGAGCCGTACCTCGGCAACCCGGACTACCACTTCGACTACGACATCGCCGACCGGGCCATCGAGTGGGTCCGCAACCAGAAGGCCGTGGCGCCGGATCGCCCGTTCTTCCTCTATTACGCGCCGGGGGCGACCCACTCGCCGCACCACGCGAAGCCGGAATGGATCGCCAAATACAAGGGGCGCTTCGACCGCGGCTGGGACGCGGTGCGCGAGGAGACGCTCGCAAAGCAGAAGGAACTGGGCCTGGTCCCGGCCGACACGCAGCTGACCCCGCGCCCGGAGCGCATCCCGGCCTGGGACACGCTCAACGCCCAGCAGAAGGACCTCTACGCCTACATGATGGAGGTCTACGCCGGGTTCCTCGAGCAGACGGACTACAACGTCGGCCGCGTGCTCGAAGGGATCGGGAAGATGGGCCAACTCGACAACACGCTGGTCATCTACATCTGCGGCGACAACGGGGCCAGCGCGGAGGGCATGGATAATGGCGAGCTCAACGAACTCGCGGGCCTGAACGGCGTCGACGAGGACTACGCCGAGGTGCTGAAGCACAAGGACGACCTGGGCACCTGGAAGACGCACAACCACTACCCGGCCGGCTGGGCGCACGCCATGTGCTCGCCGTTCCAGTGGGCCAAGCAGATCGCCTCGCACTACGGCGGAACCCGCAACGGGATGGTCATCTCCTGGCCGGCCCGGATCAAGGACGCGGGGGGGATCCGGCCGCAGTGGCACCACGTGATCGACGTCGTGCCGACGGTCCTCGAGGCCTGCGGCCTGCAGGCCCCGTCCATCGTCAACGGCGTGGCGCAGAAGCCGATCGAGGGCGTGAGCATGGCCTACACCTTCGACAACGCGCAGGCGCCGACGGCGCGCCGGACGCAGTACTTCGAGATGTTCGGCAACCGCGCGATCTATCACGATGGCTGGGTCGCGTGCACGACCCCGCGCGCGGCGCCGTGGCAGGATACCTCCCGGCTGCCTCCGGTGGACATCATCAGCGGATATCGGTGGGAACTATATCATGTCGCCGAGGACTTCAGCGAGGCGGTCAACCTGGCCGACCAGAACCCGGACAAGCTGCGCGAGCTGCAATTGCTGTTTTACGCCGAGGCGGCGAAGTACAACGTCCTGCCGCTGGACGACAGCAAGATCGAGCGCCTGAACCCGGCCATCCGGCCCAGCCTGACGCGCGGCCGGACGGAATTCACGTACTACGGCCCGGTGCGGCGCATTCCCGAAGGAGCCGCGCCCGACGTGAAAAACAAGTCGTGGAGCGTCGCCGCGGACGTGGTCCTCGCGACCGGCGCGGAGCAGGGCGTGCTCGTGACGCAGGGCGGCCTGTTCGGCGGTTACGCCCTGATGCTGCGCGACGGCAAGCCGGTGTTCCATTACAACATGCTGAATGTGGCCCACTTCAACATCGCCGCGACGACGGCGCTCGCTCCCGGCAAGCACACCATCGCGTTCGAGTACCAGCACGACAGCGGGGTGGGGCTGGGCCGGGGCGGCAACGGGATCTTGAGCGTGGACGGCCAGCCGGTGGCCCAGGGCCGCATCGAGCGCACGATCCCGCTCCGGTTCACCCTGGACGAGACCTTCGACATCGGCGAGGACACCGGCACCCCCGTGAACATGGACTACGACGTTCCGTTCAAGTTCACGGGCACGATCGAGAAGCTGGTGGTCAAACTGGTCCTCCCCCAGATGTCGCCGGCCGACCAGATGAAGATGCAGCAGGCGGCGATGAAGGCGAAGCTCGCCGAATGATGGGGCGGCGGCGCAACGATGTGAAAGGCCCGGAAGCGGCGCGAGCCGAGCGGGCCGGATAGCGAAAAACAAAGAAAGGGAACATAGCATGACAAGGCAAACCATAGTGGCATGCCTGGCCGGGGCGCTGGTCCTGGGCGGGCTGTCCGCGGCGATGGCCAAGGACAAGGAGCCCGCGCACAAGGTGACGGCGCAGGAAGTGGCGGAGATGCTGGCGGATCCCTCGGCCACGATCACGTACCTGAACGCGGCCTACCGCGGGTACCAGAATGTCGGGCCCGAAAATGACATGAACCAGGAGCTCCGGCTGAACGGCGCCGGGTTCCTGAAGCTCCCGGATAATTCCTCGATCTTCTACCGCGCCTACCTCCCGCTGTACGCGACGGAGGTCGTGCCCCCGTACGAACTGCCCACCCGGCCGGGCGGCAGCGGCGCGGTCGTGGATCGGCTGGAGAACCCGTTCCGGTTCGACAACGAGGGGTGCGGCGACACCCTGCTCTCCGCGTACTGGGTGCCCACGGCCGGCACGCTGATCCTCGGTTACGGCGCGGCGATGATGGTGCCGACGGCGTCCGAGAAATACTACGGCACGGAAAAATGGTCGGCGGGGCCCACGCTCGTCGCGGCCAAGAAGGTGCCGGGCAAGTACACGGTCGGCGGCCTGCTGACGCACGTCTGGTCCTTCGCGGGCAAGGACAGCCGCGACGGCATCAACATGACGACCATCCAGCCGGCCGGGACGCTCTTCCTCAACAAGAAGGGCACCTCGCTGACCGTCGGGTCGGAGACCACGTTCAACTGGGACGCGGAGGACGACGCGTGGCAGGTGCCGGTGACGGTGGGGCTCGGGCAGATCCTCCCGCCGATCGGCAAGCAGTTCATCGGCGTCGCCGTGGCGGGCAGCTACTACATCGAGAAGCCCGGGATGGTTCAGGACTGGGACGTCCGCGCCGTGGTCTCGGTCGTCTTCCCGTAAGGTCGGTCGAGCGGAAAACTGAAGAGCGGCGAGGCCGGCGACCCCGGTCTCGCCGTTCGGTATGAAAGAAAGGAATGTCATGAAGACCGCGCGGTGGGCAAGCTGGTTCGTTGTCGCCGGGGTGCTGGTCCTGGCCGTCGCCGCCCGCGCGGGCGGCGAGGAGTGGTCGTTTGAAATCACCCCCTACGCGTGGCTCGTCAACGTTGACGGCCGCGTGAGTTTCGGGGACCGCGAGGCGGATTTCAGCGCCGATTTCCAGGACCTCTTTGAATACGTGGATTTCGCGGGCTCGTTGCTGGGCACCGCGTCGCGCGGCCGCTGGGTCGGCTTTGCCCAGGCGGATTTCTTCACGCTCCATCGCGACTTCAAACGGGAACCGGGCGGCACGTTCGAGTCGGACCTGCTGTTCCTGAATACCATGGCGGGGTACCGGTTCGACGGATTCAAGAGTGGTTCGACGGTGGAAGTCCTGGCCGGGCTCCGTTACATGCGGCTGGACGGGCGCATCGAGATCACGGGCGCGGGGGCCGCCGACCGGTCGCCCGACGCGCTGGACGGCAGCGTCATGCTGCACGGCAGTTTCCCCCTGCGGTTCATCTCGGAAAAGCTGCGCCTCAACACGGCGCTGTCGGTCGGCGCGGGCGACTCGGATCTGGTCTGGAGCCTGCAGCCCGACCTGCAATATCACTTCAACGAACGGTTTTCAGCGCGGGCGGGCTACCGGCGGCTGCAGTACGAGTTCAGCAAGGAAGGGGCGGACGTCGATATGGGATTCCAGGGGTTCCTGGCCGGAGTGAGCGTGGCTTTGTAAGCCCGGCGTCGTAGTTACAAGGGAGGCGAGTCCATGAAGCATCATTACTCGCGGCGACTCTTCGTCGTGTGGGGCCTGCTATCGGCCCTTTACGCGGCCGGGCCGGCGCACGGCCAGTGGATTTCCGAGACCTTTTATCTTACGAACGGCTGGAACGCCGTCTACCTGCGCGGCACGCCGTGGCCCGACACGCTGGACGCGCAGTTCGCGGGCCTGCCCATCCGCGCCGTCCACCGCAACTATCTCCAGTACGACACGACCCAGTTCGCGGAGAGCGCCGCTGACCTGCCGACGCGCGGCACGGAGTGGCTCATCTGGTATCCCTCCAACTCGCCGCACCGCGTGCTGACGACCCTGTGGAAGCTGAACGGGAACACGCCCTACCTGATCGAATGCACGACGAACTGCGCGTGGACGCCCACGGGCGTCCCGGTCATCCCGGCGCGCCTGTGGCTGCCGAACACCTGGAACTTCGTCGGGCTGCCCGTGAACCCGGGCAGCGGGGTGACGTTCGCGGAATTCTTTGAGAATGCGCACAACATCGACGTGTCGCCGACCCCGGCCGGCGGGAAGGTGTTCCGCACGAAGACGGACGGCACGCAGCAGGACATCACGTCGCAGACGGCCATCCTGGCGATCAACCCGAAGGAGGCCTGCTGGATCCTGACGGAGGGGCTCTCGGCGTTCATCGGCAAGATCTTCGCGCACGCCACGCTGGGCTCGCTGCGCTACCCGCCGGGCGTCAGCATCAATTCCTTTTCGGTCTGGAACACCTGTGGCAGCAACCAGCAGGTGTCGGTGGAACTGGTGGCCAGCGAGGCGCCGCCGGCCGGCGCGCCGGAGCGGATGGGGGACGTGCCGCTGCTGCACTTCGCGTACGACTACGACGACGGCCGGTACGAGTGGACGCCGCTGGCGCAGGGCGCGCCGCTGACGAAGGAGCTGTCCAGCAACGAGGAGTGGGTGGTCACGCTGGCCGTGGACCGCTCGTCCCTTTCCGCGCCGCCGTCCACCAACTCGACCTGGCAGAGCGTGCTGGCGGTGACGGACGGGGGCGGCACGCTGATCCGCGTGCCCGTGGTCGCGGAGTACGGCGCGGAAAGCCCGTACGACGCGCTGTGGCCGTACGGGTTGTGGGTCGGCGAGGTCACGCTGGACAAGGTCACGCAGCTGGCCGACGGCGCCGAGACCGACCCGGTCATGGCGGCCGGCGAGCTGGAGATGCGCCTGATCGTGCACATTGGCACGAACGGGCAGGCGCGGCTCCTGCAGCAGGTCGTCCTCGAGTTGGCGCACAGCGTGAGCGGCGGCGTGACGAACAACTTCTACCGCCTCCGCGCCAGCGACCGCGGGCTGGCCGCGACCGGCGAGGCGTCGCGCGTCAGCAGCGTGGCGTTCCCGTACGGGCTCAACGTCGCGTTCGACGGCGATCCGCAGGTCGAGCTGACGACGTCGTACATCCTCGACTTTAACAGCGCGGTCAACCCGTTCAAGCATCTGTACAACCCAAACCACGACAACGTGAGCGCGGCGGGGCTGGCCCTGGCCGAGGGCGGGGAAAGCTACACGATTTCCAACGACGTCAGCCTGGTCTTCGACCCGGTCCCGCCGTACTCGCCGTCGTCGAGCCTGTGGAATCCCGAGGAGGAACTGACCGGGCAGTATGTCCAGACGATGCATGGCCTGCGGAACGAGGCCGTCGAGGTGGAAGGCCGGTTCACGCTGCGGCGCGTGAGCCGGACGGGGGTAATGGAATGACGCGCGCCGGCCGGCACCGGCCGGGGAGGGAAGCGAACACATGATCCATCGCAAACAACGAATCCGGGCGGCCGGGCTGGTCGTCGCGCTCGGCGCCTGGGCCGGCGCCGCGGGCGCCATCGGCGTCCCGGCGTTCATGAACTACCAGGGCGTCCTGGCCAATCCGCAGGGGACCGCGTTCACCAACCAGACCGTCTCGGTCAACTTCCGGATCTACGACGCCGTGCGCGGCGGGACGATGATCTGGGGGACGCGCCAGGTGGTGACCACGGATTCGAACGGGATCTTCAACGTCGAGCTGGGCGACGCGGGCGAGAACGTGCCCGGCGCGACCAACCGGGTGGCGTCCATCCTCGAGGTGTTCACCGGCACGAACGCGGCCAACCGCTGGCTCGAGATCGAGGTGGAATACAACAAGTCGTCCGCCATGTCGCCGCGCCAGCCGTTCTTGACCGCGCCCTACGCCTACCAGGCCGGCAGCGCCGCCGGCAGCGCGGGCGATTTCACGGTGGGCGACGTGCTCACGGTGGAGTCGAACGCCGTCTTCCAGCGGGCCGTGATCCTCCAGGACACGGGCGAAAACGCCCTGGCGTTCCACGGGGCCGTGTCGGACCACGGCAGCCTGACGGTGAGCCAGAAGGTGTCGGCGGCCTCGCACCTGCAGGTCAAGGGCGGGCTGACCGTCCACGGCAACGCCGCCTTTTCCAACACCGTGGACTTCACCGAGAACGTGGAGTTCGACGGCCCGGTGGTGTTCAGCAACGGGGTGAGTTTCCGCGGCCACACGGCGATGTTCGGCGCGGGCCGCGTCCTGGCCGCCCACGCGGCCGGCTCCTCCTCCTCGACCAACGGGGTCGTTCCGACCAACGGTTTCGTGTCGGTGAACATGCTCGTCACCGACAACGACAACGGCACGCTCACCTTCAGCCTGGGGAGCACCCAGTGGCTGTTCCGGTCGCACTGGGACACCGGGCTCACGGACGACATGGACCTGAAGACGCTCACGCTGTTCCCGGTCAAGGGCGGCACGACCTGGTCCCTCAACGCGGCCGGCGACAAGATCGGTTTCAACCTGTACTACTGGCCCATTCCCTAGCGAGCGAGGTGCGACCATGAACATAAGACGAAAAGGCGGCGGCGGGATCCTGGCGGCGTGGCTGGCCTGCGGCGCGGCGCTCGCCCAGGTGCCGAACCAGCTCTACATGCAGGGCGTCTTCCTCCAGGCGGACGGGGCCACCCCCGCGCCGGGCGCGCACTCCGTGTCCGTGACGATCCGCAGCAACGCGGCCGTGGCCCTGACGCGGACGACCAACGTGACGGCCAACAACCATGGCCTGGCGGACTTCGTCATCGCGGACGCGGCGCTGCCGGCGCTCTTCCGCGGCACCACCAATGCGTCGTTTGTGATGACCGGCGGGGCCACGCAGGCCTTCGTCACCGCCCCGTACGCCTTCCAGGCCGGCAACCTGCCCTCGGCGTCGGGCAACTTCACCGTCCAGGGCAACCTGAACGTCGCCAGCAACGCCACGCTCACCGCGCTGACCGCGGAAAACGGCGGCACGCTGGCGGTCCCGATCACCGTCGCCCGCTATGCGACGTTCACCAACCTCAACGGCGTGGAGTTCGGGGCGGCCCTCGACGTGGCCGGGGGCGTGACCGTCGCCGGCCCGGCCGAGGCGAACTACGACACGCGCTTCACGAACACGGCGGCCACGACGGTCTTCCTGGGCGCCACCAACGAGGTGGTGTTGAGCAACGCGACGGTCCGCTCCTCCTTCACGCTGCTCTCGACCAACTACACGACCACGGGGACGAGCGGCACGGCGCCGGCCGACGGGTTCCTGATGGTCTGGGTCAAAACCGATAACCACAAGACATCCGGGGTCAACGTGAAGATCGACACGCTGACCTTCAAGCTGCAGTGGTACTGCGACGTGGAACTCTCGAGCCAGAACTTGAACCTCTACAAGGGCTCCGCCTTCCCGGTGGCCAAGGATGTGACGTGGTCGGTCATGCTGGTCAACGCCTCCGACTCCGACAAGATCACCATCACGTGTTACTGGGTTCCGCTGAACGGGGAGGGATGAATCCCATGAAAACCATCATCATGACCGGCGTCGTCCTCCTGCTCGGCCTGGCGGCCGGGGCGCAGCACGTGCCCGACCGCCTGAACTACCAGGCGGTCCTCACCGACGAGCACGGCAACCCGAGGGCGAGCGTCACCAACGGCGTCCGCTTCCGCATCTACGACGAGGCCGAGGGCGGCAACCTGATCTGGGGCGAGAAGCATTCGGTGACCACCACGCCCCTCGGGCTCTTCAATGTCGTGCTCGGCAACGGCATCGCGCTCGGCGAGACCATGGAGGCAGCCACCCTCCGCGAGGCCTTTGCCTCCGGCACCCTCGTGGAGCAGCGCTACCTGGAACTGCAGTCGCTGAACGACGACGGCTCCGCCCAGTCGCCGATCCTGCCGCGGCAGCGGTTCCTGACGGTGCCCTACGTCTTCCAGGCCAACGACGCCCAGGAGGCGGCGGGCGATTTCCAGGTGAGCGGCGCGCTGTACAGCACCCGCGTGGGCATGGAGGTCGGGCGGCTCGTCGCGACGAATCCCGCGGGCTCCATTACGGTCGCCGGGGACCTCCGGGTGGACGGGTACGGCCACTCCGACGTGACGGCGACGTTCAGCAGCAACTCGTCGGTGAAATCCACCGCGCCCGACGCCCTGATCGCGAGGAGCAACCTGACGGTCAACGCGGCCTGGACCGTGGCCGGGACCGCCACCTTCTACCGCGGCGTCTCCGCGCGCGACCCGATACTGAAGAAGGGCGCCCGCGTCCGGGGCGGCGTCCGCGCTCTCGGGAGCTACCAGTCCCTCGGCACGACCCTGACGAACCTCTCCTCGCGCACGGCCGCGGGCGACGGGTTTGCCCTGGTCTACTTCAAGACGGACGGCTGGGGGGACAACGCCGACCTCGTGGTCACCGTGAAGACCAACCAGTACCGGCTGCAGCACAATCCCTCGTCGGGTGCCGCCCACACGTACGACCTGCATTACCTGGATACCGCCTGCATCCCCATTCCCAGCGGGTCCGTCTGGTCCGTGAACTTCCAGGATGGAAATGCCTCGCACTCCAAGTTCGACGCGTACTGGATACCCTTCGGCTACTGATCGGAGCCCCGCATGAAAACACGAATCCCGCGGTTTACGCTACGATCCCGGATCGGCCTGTGGGGATGCGGCCTCGCCCTCGGCCTGGCCTGCGCCGCGTCCGCGCGCGCGCAGACCGTGTCCGGGAACGACGCCATCCGTTTCCCCGCCGCCCTGCCGTTTGTCAACGGCCGGCCGGACCTTTCCTCCGTGCCCGTCCAGGCCGGGGGCCACGTGGGCGGCGTGTGGGCCACGAACAACCTCGGGGCGACCAACCTCGTGCTCAAGTCTTCCATCTTCGGCCACAACGTCGAGCACCTGAAGCCCGACGCTTACCTCGGCCAGGCGCTGAATCCGCCGGCGGCCATCTCCAACGTCGCGGTGGCCTGGTCGGCCATGACGAATGCCTCGCTGATCACGCCCTCCGGGAACGCCTTCTTCGAGCCCTCGGTCCGGACCATCTACGCGGCCGCGGGCGGGGAAGTGGTGATCCGCTGGAAGTACGAGGACGGGACGGAGGTGGACACCACCTACATCGTCGAAGCCGCGCCCGCCGGACGGCCGTACCGCGTGTACTGGACGGACCGCGGCGCGCCGAAGGTCAACCTGAACGGCAAGTTTGTCCGGTTCCACTACAACGACCAGGTCACCGCCCCGCAATGGGTCGTCACGACCAACGAAAACGACGTGGTCGTGAGCAACGTGCTCGCCGGGCTGTACATCGACGATTCCGGCGGCGTGAACGCGGTCGGCGGGCAGCAGGGCATGATCGTCATGCAGTACTTCAAGACCGGCATGTACAACGACCAGATCAATACCGGCAGCGTGATCGTGATCGAGGTCATGCCGCCGGACAACCAGACGCTGGACGCCCGGCTCGGCGAGCGCATTCTCCCGCAGGGCGGCTGGGCCGCCGTAGGCGAGCTGACGCCGGAAATCACGGCCGGGCTGATGGGCGAGAATCCATACCTCTACCAGCACACATCGTCCGACGGCTCGCCCGTTCCCAAGCAGGACTGGCTCTTCCCGATCCGGCGGTCCGTGGACGATCCGTGGAACATCGAGATCTACTGGAAGGTCGCCGACCTGGTGGGGACGCGGTGGTTCTACGAGGTGGATGACTACGCCGCGGAATGGCCGGAGTGCCGCAAGTTCGTGCGGGGCGACGGCCCCGACTACGGCGCGGCGCTCTACTTCCCGTCGAACCTGACGCCGTCGATCATGGCGTACCAGGAGCCCGAGGACGGCTGCGCGACGATGTCGGATCCGACCACGCTGATCACGACCACCAACGAGGGCCGCTGCCTGGTGCAGCTGCTGGGCGATGATGACAACGTCTGGTTCCTTCCGCTGGAGCTGATCACGCGGGATTACCCGGCCTTCGACCTGAATCCGACCGAGTGGATGATCAGCAGCGAGATCCAGCCCTTCGCCACGACCCGCTCGATCCTGTTCCCGGAAGGGGAGGGCGCGCAGGCGGTCCTGGCGCCGTCGGGCATGCCGCTGGCCACGAACTTCACGCTGGAATGCTGGGTCATGCCCGGGAACCTCGAGGACCAGACCAACACCGAGATGGCCATCTTCGACAAGAACACGCCCGGTGGCCCGGCGTGGAGCAACCAGGTCCGCCTGGTCATCCAGTCCGGCGCCTCCGCCTCGGCCGGCACGCTGACGGCGAGCCTGGGCTCCGGCCGGACCAACTCGCCGTGGCTCGCGACGATGACGTCGACCAACCGCGTGCAGTCCTTCCGGTGGTCCCACCTGGCGTTTACGCTGCGGGGCCGGACGCTGTCCCTGTACGTGGATGGCTCCCTGGGTTGCCGCACGACCCTGGGCACGAACGGGGTGCTCCAGACCAACAGTTCGCCGATCTACCTCGGCAATCTCACCGGCACGAACAGCGCGCCGTTCGACGGCTTCATCGACAACATCCGCGTGTGGGACATCGGGCTCAGCTCGACGCAGGTGCAGACCGCCATCGAGGGCAATCACCACGGATACACCATGGCCACCCTGACGAACCAGGGCCTGAAGGCCTACTTCCCGATCAATGCGCTGGACTCGCTGGCCCACCTGCACGACCTGACGGGGCGCTACAACGGCACGGCGACCAACCGGTGCTACCTTCCCGACGTCGGCGCGATTGGCATGCGCGATTCCGCGGCCTACTCGGAGACGCACGGCTACATCTACGAGCCGTTCGGGACGTCCTACAACACCTCGCTGTACCACTATGCCAGCGTCTCCGACCCGACGGCCCAGACCGCGATCTACGGCGTGAACACGAACAGCGACATCGAGGTCTGGTGGAGCGAGAAGATCCAGTACCCGGGCATGCCGACGCCCTTTTACATCCCCAACTGGGTGCAGCGCTATCAAAACGTCTGGCCCGCGACCAACGAGAGCCCGCACATCGTGCTGGCCAGCGGGCAGGGCAGCAAACTGGGCGGCTTGTATGAGCAGGGCGCCTGCGTGGTGTTCACCAACGACGGCCCCGCGGGCAGCGTGATCCTGCGTCACGACACGTACTTCGAGGGCGATTTCACCGTGGGCGCGTGGATCTACCTGCGGTCCCTGCCGGCCGCCGGGCAGATCGCCCCGATCGTCTCCTTTGGCAACGGCCCGTCGGACAGCGTGGACCGTGTGCACCTCGCGATCTCCTCGACCGGCACCCTCTACCTGGGCACGGCGAACGGCGCCACGCACGGGCTTGCCAGCGCGGCCGTCGTCCCGTCCCCGACCGGCCGCTGGGTGTACGTCCTGGCCTCGCTGGACGGGTCCACGGCCACGCTCTACGCCGACAACCAGCTGCTGGCGACCTGGCCCGGCCTGCCGGTCCCGGACGGCGTCCTGCGGACGAACTGCTACATCGGGTCTGACACCCTCGAGGAACGTTTCCACGGGAAGATCGACGAGGTCCGCGTCTGGTCCGCCGTGCTCGACGAGGACCAACGGCACGACGCGATGTACCACGTCGTGTCGGGGCTGGACGCCGAGGACCTGACGCTGTACTTCCCGTTCGACGCCTACAAGGGCAACCTGATCGTGGAGCAGGTTTCCGGCCGCAAGGCCCTGGTTTATAACGCGGTGCTCGAGGAGCCGGGCGCCCCGGCGGAGGGCTCGCGGATCTACAGCGTGGACGAGCAGGCGGCCCTCTACTACCAGAACGACGCCTCCTTGCCGGGCTTCAATCCGAACGAGGAGCATGCGATCCTGTACCGCGAGGATGGCGGCGACGTCGTGTATGCGTTCCGCGATGATTTGAATGCCGCGTTCAACGAGTCCGAGCCGTTCGTCCTGGTGAACTACATCGATCCCGAGACGGGGCGGCCGGCGATGGACGCCCTACGCGTCGTGCGGACCAGCGAGGTGTACACGGCGTTTGCGGAGGCCACCTTCGCGGGGCAGGCGCTGGAGGGGCCGGCCCCGCTGGACCGGGTGCCGGGCCACTGGACGGGCCGCGATATCCGCGAATCCGGGAATGCTTGGAAGGCGCGGGACAACATGTGGTTTGCACTGGCCGGCGGAGTGCATCCCACCGACACCGCGGCCGTGATCATGCATAATTATTATCCCATGCAGCCCGGCTTCTGGTTCCCCGGGATCCCGACCAACCGGATGCCCGCGGAAGGCGTGGCGATCCCCTGGCTGCCCGAACTCACCGCCCCGGATTACCAGCGGAGCAGCTACCCGACCAGCGGCATGCCGATCGCCGTGGACTGGACGATTTCCTGGCCGGAGGCCATCCCCGTGCTCGACGCCGGCGACACCCTGATCGAGGCCCGGGACGACCTGCCGGATATCTGGAACCAGTTGAGCGTGGACGTGGTCTACCAGCAGTCCTCCGCCAACGGCGGCGGCCGCAGCGTGTTCCTCTTCGACCCCATCTGCGCGCGCGGGGTGACGCTGACCAACTCGCTCGAATCGTTAGGGTTCGAGACGGGCGGGGAGGAGCCGAGCATCTACATGCGCAACGGCTACTACTACTTCCACGGCCTGCCGCCCGACTTGAGCGAGCGGTTTTACTACAATCCCAACTTGAGCCAGAGCAACCTCGTGCTGATCGGCGAGTACGTCACGCCGCTGACCGGGAGCGGCTACCTGCTGGTGAACGAACTCGACGACGCCGAGCGCGAAATCCTGACCGACCTCGTGGACACCGGCAACGCGCACCACGCCGACTGGGTCCGGGCCATTGGCCTGCTGGCCCCGGACGCGGTGGAAGTCGAGGCCAACGAGCCGTTCGCCGGCCTCGCCCTGCACGCGCCGGGCGACGGGGCCGGGTACGTGACCCTGGCCTTCAACAACGCCAGCAACCCGGCGATGGGCGTCAGCCAGGGCACGCCCATCAGCCTGTCGCTGATCCGGGTCTCGACCAACCTCGCCACGGGCCGGGTCATCCCGATCGAGGACGGGTACAACCTGCTCTCCGAGCAGATGAGCCTGCTCATGAGCCTCGACTTCGCGGGCGAACCGGGGAACTACATGTTCGAGTGGCGCTGGACGGAGCCGAACGCCGACGGCACCACGCCCACCGACCCGCTGGCCTGCGAGATCTATACGAACGGGGCGGGCCTCAACAGCCTCATCCTCAACGGCCAGGCGCCGGAGGACCTGATCAACCGCTTCTTCGCCGTCCGCTACCGCGCGCAGTCGAACACGGTCACGCACGTCGTCGGCACGAACTGGAGCGAGTTCACGGAATTCAGCCTGGCCGAGGGCTGGGTGCAGCGGATCCTGAACGCACTGACGCCGTTTGAGCAGCGCATGCGCGACCTGTACAACAACCCGGTCGAGACGCAGGTCAGCATGATCAGCCAGGCCGGACCGCCGTACGAGGGCGACGTGGCGCTGAACCAGGAGAACCTCGAGAACGTCGGGCTGATCCAGCTCTACCAGACCGTGCTCAACCGCGCGGAGCGGGTGCTGGACATGGCCGGGCTGCACGACGCGGCCGCCAACCAGCAGCTCCTCCTGGCCGCGTCGCGCCTGAACGACCTCTACATGCTGCTCGGCAACGAGGCCTACGCCGACGCGCTGGACCCGACCATCGGCTTCGGCTCGACGATGACGCTCAACAACGCCGCCGTCCTGCCGGTGGACTACGGGTCGTGGGCGTCCTCGCTCTTCTGCTTCGACAACCAGACCGCCTCGCTGATCGAGGAGGAACTGGCCCTGCTGCGCGGGCGCGCCAACCCCTCGCTCTCGCCGGGCATGGGCGTGTCGCCGGTGTACAACCGCCTGTTCTGGAACTTCACCAAGGGCATCACGGCCGGCGAGGTCGCGTACGCCGTGAACTACGACATCACCGGCCACACCAACGCAATCATTGACGCCGTGACGGCGAAGCAGCGCTTCCCGCAGGGCCATGGCGACGCGTGGGGCTACTACCTCGACGCGCTGACGGTCTACTACAAGCTCCTGCGGCACCCGACGTTCGACTGGGGCGTGCCGTCCATCACGCCGATGCTGATGAACGACGTGACCATCGACGCGGACTACTTCGACGAGAAGAAATTCGCCGAGGCCGCCGCCGCGCTGGCACGTGCGGGCGTGGACATCCTCCAGCGTACGTACCGGCAGAGCTACGACGAGTCGCAGGACGGCCTGTTCCCGGGCTACGCGGACAGCAACACGAACCGCGCCTGGGGCGTCGGGCAGTGGGGGACCCGCATCGGCGTCGGCGCGCTCTGCAACTGGGCGGTCGGCAACTCCCTGCTGCCGGCGTCGGCGGATTGGCAGACCAACGTGGCCTCGCTCGTCCTGGCCGGGGCGGGCCACGCGCAGCTGCCGACCAACGCGTATTTCAACGGCGACTTCACTGTGGAGTTCTGGATCAAGACGGCGGACACCGGCGGCTCGGCCGAGATGGACCTGGCCCGGTTCTCGAACCTGGCGGGCGACAACGTGGAAATCAAGCTCATGTCCGGCGTGGAGCCGGCCCTCCTCGTGGCGGTCACGAACACGTGGTCCACGGCGTACAGCGGCGCCACGATCGAGACGGGCGTGTGGACGCATGTCGCGGGCGTGCTGGACGGGCACGTCGGCCGCATCTACGTCAACGGGTTGCTCGTGAAGGAACAGGGCGGAATGGAGTCGCCGACGGCCATCCAGCGCCCGAGCTGCACCATGGGGCTGGGAGACGGCAGCGAACTCGAGAACTTCCACGGCCGGTTCTGCGAGCTCCGGGTCTGGAGCGAAGCCCGCACCGCCGGGGAGATTACGGGCGCCATGCGCCAGCGCCTGACGGGCGCCGAGGCCGGCCTCGTGGCGTACTGGCCCGTCAACGAGGGCGAGGGGACGCTCCTGCTGGACCATGCCCCCGGCGGCCGCCACGCCCACGCCGTGGATACGACGTCCTGGACCAACGACGTCGTCACCCTGGCCGCTATGAACGAGTACGACGATCCCGGGATCCTGCGGATCGACCGCTCCACGGTCAGTGCCCTGGCCGAGATCACGGCCAACCTGCGCTCGGCGCAGGCCGCGGTGGACAATGCCGACCGGGGCCTGAACCCGCTCGGCCTGGCGCGCACGTCCATCCCATTCGACATCGATCCGCTCGACATCGACGCGGGCGGCTCGCACTTCGAGCAGATCCTCGCCCGCGCCAAGACCGCGTTGAACAACGCAAAGACCGTCTTCGACGGCGTCCAGGAGGCCACCCGCCTGCTCCGGCAGCAGCAGCAGAGCGCCAACAACTTCCAGGCGGCCGCCATCAGCCAGGAGGCGGATTACACGCGTCGGATCATCGAAATCTACGGCTACCCGTACTCCGACGACATCGGCACGGGGAAGACCTATCCCCAGGGGTACGACGGCCCGGACCTCTACCACTACATGTACGTGGACATGAGCGCGCTCGGCTGGAGCACGGAGGAGGTCGAGCCCATCGCCGCGCGGACGTACGAGTTCATCGGCGACGGCGCGGACTCCATTCTCAACGTGTACGGCTTCGCAACGAACGAGCCGCCCGGCGAGGAGGAAGAGGGCGTGACGAACATGATCACGTTCCACTACGCCAATAACGGGTTGCCGTGCAAGCCGACCGAGTGGACGGGGAACCGCCGCGCCGAGGGCCGGCTGCAGATCGCCTACGCGGAATTCCTGAAGCAGTGGCTCGCGTATCTCCAGGCGCTGGAGGTGTACGAGGCGAAGACCGAGTACCTGGTCGAGGTGTTCGACTGGTACACGCAAACCTTCGCGCCGTACAAGGACACCGACTACGACAACAGCGTGGCCGTGAAGACCCTGGAGGAGGCCCACAACACGCTCGCGGCCATCGCGAAGATCAAGAAGCTCGTCCACGAGTGGAAGGAAGAGGTTCACAAGGGCAATGTCCAGGTCTCGGTGAGCGCGCAAATCGCGAATCAGATCATGGGCGTGGCCAGCGGGGGAGACATCTTCTCCCTGCTGCGGTCCGTCATCGTGGGCACGGGCAAGGCGATCGAGGCGGCCATGTCGGTTAAGACGTACATTCTCGAGATGATCGTCAGCGCCGATAAATGGCTCTGGAAGACGACCGAGTACGGGGCCGAGCTGGCCAAGCTCACGCACGAGTGGAAGCTGGAAACCATCGAGCAGGAAACCGAGCTGGGCGAGCTGGTCCGGGCGCAGTCGCAGCAGCTCGCGGCCACCAAGGTTGCTTTCCAGGGCATGGTCCAGGCCTGCCAGAACGCGCTGGCCATCGAGCAGGAAGGGCAGCGCCTGCTGGCGAGCCGCCAGCGGGACCGGCTGGAAGTCGCCAACCGCGTGGCCTCGATGCGCTACAGCGACATGGCCTTCCGCCTCTTCCGCAACGACGCCTTGAGCCGGTACAGTTCGGCCTTCGACCTGGCGGCGATGTACACGTACCTGGCCGCGAAGGCCTACGACTACGAGACGGGCCTTCTGCCCGCGGAGACGGCCACCGATCCCGGCAGCGAGTTCCTGGGCGACGTCGTGCGCGCGCGGACGCTCGGCCGCATCGTGACCGGGGAGCCGCAGGTCGGCGGGCCGGTCGGCGAGCCGGGCCTGGCGGACATCCTGGCGCGCATGAGCGCCAACTGGACGGTGCTGGACGGGCGGCTGGGCTTCAACAACCCGAGCTGGCGCCGGACGTGGTTCTCCCTGCGCACGGAATTGCTCCGGATCCTGCCCGGGACCTCGGGCGACGCGGCGTGGCGCACGGCGCTCAACTCGTACAAGGTGGACGACCTCTTTGCCGTGCCGGAATTCCGCCGGTACTGCATCCCGTTCGCGGCCGAGGGCGGGCTGCGGGCGAAGGAGCCTGCCCTGGTCATCCCGTTCAGCACGACCGTGGATTTCGGCCACAACTTCTTCGGCCGGGTGCTCGCCGGCGGCGACCACGCGTTCAGCTCCACCGAGTTCGCGACTAAGATCCGCAGCGTCGGCATCTGGTTCAGCAACTATGCCGCGAACGTGTCGTACCCGGTGGGTCTGGCGAACACGCCGGAGGCCTACCTGATCCCCGTCGGCGTGGACGTCATGCGCTCGCCGTCGGACCTGACCGGCAACACGCTGCGCTCGTGGCAGGTGCTGGACCAGGCCATCCCGGTGCCGTACACGATCGGCAGCGCGGAGATCAACGAGGCCGACTGGATCCCGCTCTACGACTCCCTGCCCGATCCGCTGGCGGAGATCCGACGCTACAGCGCCCTCGGCGCGTTCGACGACACCGGCGTCTGGGGCGACTCGCGCATCAACTACAGCAGCCGGCTGATCGGCCGCTCCGTCTGGAACTCCCAGTGGTACCTCATCATCCCCGCCGGCTCGCTGAACGGCGACCGCGCGCTGGCGCTCGAGATGTTCATCAACGGCCGGACCGGCGACGGCGAAGGGGTCAAGGACATCAAGCTGCTGTTTGAAACCTATTCGTATTCAGGAAATTAGAGAGGCGACCATGAAAAGACGCACGCTTGCTTTGCTGCTGCTGGCCGTCGCGCTTGCGGGCCTGATCCCGGAGTCCAGCGCCATCCCGCCGCTGCCGTCCTTTCGGTACTACGGGCTGCTCACGGACGAGTACGGCCGCCCGGTTACGTTCGACCAGGACACGGAAATTGCGCTCGACATCGACACCAACGAATGCGCGCGGTTCACCGTCAACGAGCAGCTCGGCGACGGGATCAACTACATCCTGGAAGTGCCGGTGGACTACGCGAAGAGCATGCGGTACGCGTCGTACGCCGCGCGCACCGGCGACACGGTCGCCATCAGCGTCTACCGCGGCGGCGATTTCCAGCCGCTGATGAACACGTCCTCCGTGCCGGTGGTCGGGGCCGCGGGCGATGCCGTGCGCCTCAACCTGGGCATGGGGACGGACGAAGACCACGACGGCATGTCCGACCTGTGGGAGACGCAGTTGATCATCTGGAACTCGGGCGGCCAGTATTCAGACGTCAGCGAGGTGTTGCCCGGCGACGACTTCGACGGGGACGGCGTGCCCAATATCGATGAGTTCAACGCTGGGACCGCACCGGAACTCGCGGGAGACGTCTTCCAGGTCTACAAGTGGATGCTGACGGCGGACAACCTGCTCGCCGTGCGGTTCCTGACCGTCCAGGGCACGACCTACGAAATCCAGTCCGCGCCCGCGCAGGTCCAGGGGCAGGGGATGCAGTGGACCTCCACGCCGTTCCGCGTCGTCAGCGCCGGCGGCGACAGCAACCGTTATGTGGCCACGACTTCGGGCTTTAAATACTTCTATATTGAGCCGCGGGAGGACATGAAACTGATCCGCCTGGAGGTCGTGAAATGAAGCGGGCGGCGCGATGGGGGATCGGCCTGGCGGTCCTGGTGGCGGCGGGCCGGGTCGGCGCGGACACCTGGACCAACGCGGCCGGAGACACCCTCGAAGCCGAGGCGGTCGAATGCGACGGCCGGACCGTGCTATTCCGGCGCCCGGGCGGGCAGGAGGTTCGGCTGCCGCTTTTCAGTCTCTCGGGGAACGAGCAGCGGCGCGTCCAGGAACGGCTCAACGGGCCGCTGCTCCCGGCCGACGTGCGCCCAGCCTTTGACCAGGCCGCGCTCCAGTTGGAGCGAGCGCGACTCCTTCTTTCGGAGCAGCAGTTGGATAATCAAGAATACGCCGCGCGGCACGACCAGGTCATCCGCACGTTCGTGAAGGCCTGCGCCGCGTTGTCCCATGCCGAGAACAGCGACGAGGTCCGGCAGTGGGTGGAACGGCTCGAGGCGCGGTGAACGAGGATCATCAAACAGGAGAACCAACCTTGAAAACGCGCATATATATCTTCATGGCCGCGCTGCTCCTCGGGGCGGCGGCCCGGGCCGGGGCGCAGGTGCCCCCGCTGCTGAACTACCAGGGCCGGGTCGCCGTGGGCGGAACGAACCACGACGGCACGGGCCAGTTCCGGTTCGCGCTGGTGAACGGGGCCGGGTCCGTCACATTCTGGAGCAACGGTGTCAACGCCGTGACCACCACCGTGACCAAGGGCCTGTACGCGATGCTGCTGGGCGACACGAACCAGGTCAACATGGCCGCGCTGCCGTCCAGCGTGTTCACCAACACCGACGTGCGGCTGCGCGTGTGGTTCGCGCCCCAGGGCTCGGCATTGCAGCAGCTCTCGCCGGACCAACGCGTCGCCGCGGCCGGATACTCGCTAATGGCGGCCAACGCCGACGAAGTGGACGGCCTCCACGCCGTGGCCTTTGCCCAGTTGAGTTCCAGCCCGATGTTCACGGGCACGGTTCATGCCGCTGCCTTCGCAGGAAACGGGGCCTCACTGACGAACATCAACGCGGACCAGGTGGATGGACTGCATGCGGCGTCCTTCGCCCAGTTGAGTTCCAGCCCGACGTTCACGGGGACCGTTCATGCGGCCGCCTTCGCAGGGAACGGCGCTTCATTGACGAATGTGAACGCCGACCAGGTGGACGGAGTACATGCCGCGTCCTTCGCCCAGTTGAGTTCCAGCCCGACGTTCACGGGCACGGTTCATGCCGCCGCGTTCGCGGGCAGCGGCGCTTCGCTGACGGGCGTGAACGCTGACCAGGTGGACGGATTGCATGCGGCGGCCTTTGCCCAGTTGAGCTCCAGCCCGACGTTTACGGGCACGGTTCATGCGGCCGGCTTTGCGGGGAGCGGCGCCTCCCTGACGGGGGTCAACGCGGACCAGGTGGACGGGCTGCACGCCGTGTCCTTCGCGCAGTTGAGTTCCAGTCCAACGTTCACGGGCACGGTCCATGCCGCCGCGTTTGCCGGCAGTGGCGCATCACTCACGGGTGTCAGCGCGGACCAACTGGACGGACAGCACGGCTGGTACTACCTGAACTTCGCCAACATGACGGGCGCGGTGACCGACGCGCTGCTGTCCACCAACATCCCGCGCCTCAACGCGTCGCAGAACTTCAGCGGGGCCAACCATTTCCTATCCAATATGGGCATCGGCGCGACGAACCCGCAGAAGCGGCTGGAGGTCCGGGTGCAGGCGGCCGCCGACGGCATCCGGGTGGACGGCGCTGGCAGCGGGGTCGCCCCGGCGATTTCCTTCAGCACCAACGACACCGTGCATGGGGAACTCGGCCAGGCGGCCGCGGGCGGCCAGTACAGTGCCGACGCCGCGGGCGGCGACTTCGTGATCCGCAACAACAACGGCAAGGTGCTCATCCAGAACGGCGGCGGCGCCTCGGCCCTGGCCGTGTGGACCAACAACTACGTGGGCATCCACAAGGCCAACCCGTCCACGGCCCTCGATGTGAACGGAACGGTGACCGCCACCGCATTTGATGGCGACGGCTCCGCGCTCGACCACTTGTATCTGAACAACGCTACCGGCACGTTGCTGACCGTGGGCCAGAATTGGGGCGACGGGCCGTTTCAGGTCTACGGCTCCCCCTGGGCGATGGATCAGACGAATGTCAATTTCGGCTACTATTTTCATGAATGGGGGATGTGGCAATCCTTCACCGCTGGAGCGACTGGCGAATTGGTTGCCGTTCAGGCCTGGGTGTACTCGGAAGCGGGCGGGCCTTGGACGGCCACGTTCAATATTTACAGCGGCGAGGGAACGGGGGGGGCGTTGCTCTACTCTCATTCCGTGGCAGGCGATGGCGTCGTGCGCGCCCGCACGTTCACACTGGAAACCCCGGTTTTGCTGGCCCGCAGCAATCAGTATACCTTCGCCGTGGAGGGTCCGTCCCAAAGGCTTACGGTGCGGGGCTCCGTCGATACGTATCTCCACGGGCACAGCAACTACGCGACCAATTACGATTATCACTTCACCACTTACTTCCTGACCACCAACGAGCCGGTCCCGGCCCTGGTCGTCGATCCGTACACGCACAACGTCGGCATCGGCACCTCGACTCCGACCAACAAGCTGCACGTCGTCGGCACGGTCCAGGCCACGGCGTACATCACATCGAGCGACAGCGAGATGAAAGAGAATTTCCAGCCCGTGGACGCGGAGGCCATCCTGGACGGCGTCTCGGCGCTGCCCGTGGCGACGTGGAATTTCAAGGATGACACGTCCGGCACGCACCTGGGCCCGATGGCCCAGGATTTCCACGCCGCGTTCGGACTCGGCAACACGGAGCGGGGCATCTTCACCGTGGACGCCGACGGCGTCGCCCTGGCCGCCATCCAGGGCTTAAACCGGAAACTGGAGACCGCTTTGCAGACGAAGGAGCGGGAGATCGCGGAACTCCAGCAGCGCGTGGAACAGTTGGAGAAGCGATTGCCTCCGCCCAATCCATGATCACGAGACGACAGGGCATAGCCGTCTTGGTGGGACTGTTCGCGCTCGCCACCGCGGCGGACGCGGCGCGCACGGGCGGCGTCTACGCGGTCACGGCCGACACGCTGGACGGCGGCGGGCGGCGCGCGGCGGGCGCGGCGTATGTCAACGACGCCAGCCTGGGCGCCATCGGGGCGATTTCCGGCAGCGATCCCGTCCTGAAGAGCGGCTACGCGGGACAGCTCATGGACCTGGCCGGCCTGAACATGAGCGTCGCGCCCATCCCGATGGACGAAGGCACCACCGGCCAGGTGGCCGCCGTGGCGCGCTGGGATGACGATACCGTTTCGCCGCTGGGCGCCAACGATATCCAGTGGGCAACGCCCGCCTATCCGTTCGCCGCCGTTGCGGCCGACGGCCGGCTGGTGGCCTCCATCGTGTATGCCGACGCCCAAGCGGCCGTCACGGGGCTCTACTTCGGCCTGGCGGGTTGCGCGACGCAGACGGTCATGGATATCGATTCGGACAACTTCGGCATATACGCCGGGGACGACATCAAGGATTCCTGGCAGGTCGAGTTCTTCGGCGTGGATAACCCGGATGGCGAGGCCGACGCCGACCCGGACGGCGACCGGCGGGACAACCGGAACGAATACGTCACCGGCACGGGACCCGACGACGAGTTCTCCTTCTTCAACCTGTGGAACGAACGGATCGAGCACGTAGCGACGCAGGGCGACGTGTTCTACCATCCGCGGCTTGATTCCCGGACCTACGAGGTCCTGCGGGCCACGGCCCTGCTGACCCCCGACTGGAGCGATTCGTTCGCCTATTCCGAGTCCCTCGCCGGCGCCACCTGCACCGTGCGGGATCTGAACATCGCCGCCGACGCGACCTACTACCGCGTCCGGGTTGAAATCATCCCCACCAACTGCGGCGAGTTCGCCCTGGCCTACCTGTCGACGCTGTGGGACCAGCATGGCTATGCCCTGGCGCTGGCGGATTTCAATGAGGACGGAACGCTGGACATGTGCGTGGGTTACAACGGGCCTGCGCAGATCCTGCTCGCGGCCACCAACGAGGGTTTCACGCCTGTCGTGACCGACAGCGGTCAGCGGCTTGGCACCGGCACGGTGAACGGCGCGGCCGCGGCCGACCTCAACGGCGACGCGCACGTGGACGTGCTCACGGCGGGCCCGGACGGCGCGCGCATCTGGTACAACAGCGGAAGCGCCGTGTTCACCGGCGGCCTGTATGCGGCGACGAATACCTATTGCACCGCCGTGGCGATCGGGGACCTGAACGGCGACACGAACAATGATCTGTTCATCTGCCGGGGCAGCGCGGCGTTCGGTTTCAAGAACCTTGTGCTGACCAATAACCGCTCCGGCGTGTTCGTGCCCGTGGACCAGTCGGCGTTCATTCTCGACCGCAGCTACGCCGTGGCGCTGGGCGATCTCGACAACGACGGCGACCTGGACGCCTACGTCGCGAACAGCGTCGCGAACCGGTGCTACCGGAACGACGGCCGCGCCCGCTTCACTTTGTGGGGGACGGACAGCCGCGTGGACGACAGCCGCGGCGTGGCGATCGCCGACTTGAACGGCGACGGGTACCGGGACGTCGTCGTCGCGAACGCCTGGCCCGGCCCGGGCATCGTGTACCTCAACCGGACCAACGGCGTGCTGGAGGCGTTCCCGCTGGGCGCGGCATCGTCCGACGGCACGGGCGTGGCCGTGGCGGACCTGGACAGCGACCTTCGGCTGGATATCGCCATGTCCGGCTGGGAGGACAACACCGTCTGGTTCGGCCTCGACGGCACCAACTTCGCCCGGAGCCGCCAGTCGCTGGGCTACGACCGGGGCCAGGCCGTCGCGGTGGGGGACATCAATCGCACGACCGCCGACGACCTCGTCTTCGTACACTACGATTCCACGAACACGCTCTGGCTCAACCAGTGCGAGCCGTAGCCATTTTCCCCGGGTATCCGCCGGGCGAACGGCCTATACTCGGAACGCATGAGCGAAGCCCCGGGCAGTATTCGCGTGGGGGTGGCCGGCTGGTCCTACCCGGATTGGGAGGGATTCGTTTACTCCCGCCGGGAAAAGGACAAGCTGCGGTTCGTCGCGGGCTATCTCGACCTGATCGAGATCAACAGCACCTTCTACCGCCCGCCCGCCGCAAAGACGGCCGGCGCCTGGGTCCGGCAGACAGCGGACCTCCCGGAGTTCTTCTTCAGCGCCAAGCTTCACCGCGACTTCACTCATGAAGGGCGTTTCTCGGAAGCCGCGGCCCGCGCCTTTCTCGACGGATTGAAGCCCATCCTGGACGCGGGCCGGCTGCGGCACATCCTCGCCCAGTTCCCGTTCACTTTCGCGGAATCCCCGGAGGCGCGCTCACTGCTGCGAGCCATCACCGAATCGCTGCGCGGCACGGCGGCCCTGGTGCTGGAACTGCGCCACCGGTCCTGGCAGGCTTCCGCGGCCCTCGAGTTCCTGGTGGGACTAGGCGTAACCGTGGCCAACCTCGACTACCCCGTTGGAAAGGACTCCTTCGACCTGCGCGAATGCCGAATCGGCGAGCATGGGTATCTGCGCCTGCACGGGCGGAACCGGGTGGCGTGGTTCGACCGGAAAGCGGGAAGGAACGAAACCTACAATTACCTGTACTCGAAGCCGGAAGTGGACGACATCCGCGCCCGGGCCGTTTCCCTGGCAAAGACGTTCCGCTCCCTCACGATCGTCGCCAACAACCACTACCAGGGCAAGGAAGTCGCCAACGCATTGCAGCTCAAGGCGATGCTCTCCGGCCAGAAAGTTCGCGTGCCGCCGGATCTTCTGCGACAATACCCAGAGCTGGCGGAAGTCGCCCGCGAAAGGAATCCCCATGAAGACGGGGCGCTGTTTTGAGCATCCGCTGCGCGACGCGCTCGTCGTGATCGTGCCCGTGCTGGGCGACAATTTCAGCTATCTCCTTGTCGCGGGCGACCGGGCCGCGGCCGTGGACCCGGCGGACGCCGCCCCGCTGCTCGAACAGCTGGATGCCCGGGGCCTGAAGCTGGAATGGATCCTCAACACGCATCACCACTTCGACCATGTCGCCGGCAACGAGGAACTGAAAGCCCGAACGGGCTGCCGGGTCGCGGGCCCCGGCTGCGCGCATATCCCCGGGCTCGACCAGGCCGTGGCGGATGGCGACCGCCTCTCGGTGGGGCGGCAGACCATCGAGGTGATCGGCACGCCCGGCCATACGCGAAGTCATCTCTGCTACTACCTTCCGTCGGGCGCCGCGCTGTGGACGGGCGATACGCTCTTCACCGGCGGCTGCGGACGGCTGATCGAGGGCGGCTCGGCGACGATGTGGGGTTCGCTGCATACGCTCGCCATGCTGCCCGACGAGACGCTGGTCTTCTGCGGGCACGACTATGCCGAGGAGAACCTTCAATTTGCCGCGCTGCTGCAGCCGGACCATCCGGCGATTCATCAGCGGCTGGTGCGCATCCAGGCGCTGATCCGGGAAGGGAAGGCCACGGTGCCGTCCACGCTGGCCGAAGAAAAAGCCACGAACCCGTTTCTGCGCGCCGATACGCCGGAACTAATGCAACGGCTGGGACTGGCCGGGAAATCGGCGGCGGACGTGTTCGCGGAACTGCGGCACAGGAAGGACCTGTTTGCGTAAGCGGATTTTTTCGCTGCTAACCGCGGCCGGGCCGGGCATAATCCAACCGATTTCGGGAGAAGCCTCATGAGCAAACAGAAAATACTGGCGATGGTGCTGTTGATCCTGGCGGCGATCGTGTTCATCATCAACCGCGAGCGGACCAGCGTAGACCTCCTGGTGACCACGGTGAAAAGCATCCAGTCCTTCGTCTTCCTCGGCTTCACGGCGCTCGGCGTCGTGATCGGCGTGCTGCTGAAGTAACCGCGGTCCCGATGAAAGGGGCGGACGCCATCCGCGAAACCGTTGAGCGGGTCGGCCGGGCGCGCCGGATCGCGGCGCTGACCGGCGCCGGCATCTCGACGCCGTCCGGCATCCCCGATTTCCGGTCCGCGGACGGGCTCTACGCCGACGAGCGAAACGCCAACGTGTTCGACATCGGGGAGTTCCACCGCCGCCCGGAGCATTTCTACCGCTTCGCCCGCGAATTCTATCCCATGCTCCAGCGGGCGCAACCCAACGCGGCCCACCGGGCCCTGGCCGCCTGGGAGCGCGAAGGCAAGGAAGTCCACATCGCCACGCAGAACATTGACGACCTGCATCAGCGCGCGGGATCGACCCGCGTGTATCCCGTCCACGGCACGGTCGAGACCAGCGCCTGCCAGGACTGCGGCGTCGCACGGCGCACGTCGGAACTGGTCCCCGAGGTCATGACCGGACGCGTCCCCCGCTGCGGTTGCGGCGGGGTGTTCAAGCCGGACATCACGTTCTTCGGCGAGATGCTCCCGGAAGAGGCCTGGAACCGGTCGGTGGAGGCCATGCATCTCGCGGACCTGGTCCTGGTGATCGGCACGAGCTTGGCCGTATACCCGGCCGCCTCGCTGCCGGACCAGCGCCGGCCGGCCGCCGCCCTGATCGTGGTTAACCGGGACCCGACGCCCCTGGACGGCGCGGCGGACGTCGTGCTGCGCGGCGACCTGGCGGAGGTGTTCGGGCGGCTGGAGGTTTCGCCGCCGTGATTCTGCTTGAGATGCCGGTCCTGCCGCCTCTAGAATGCGCCCACTTTTGGAGAAGCCTATGGAATCCAGCCCAGCGGTAAAAGCCCTCTTGCAACGCGGCGTCGTGATGCCCTGTCCGGCCGCGGTCGAGGTCGGCGACGATGTCCACCCGGAGCGGATTGCTCCGGGTGTTGTGCTTCATGCGGGCAGCGCGGTGCGTGGCGCCGAGACGGCGATCGGCGCCGGCTCGGTGATCGGCGGCGAGGCGCCGGCCACGGTGGAGGATTGCCAGCTGGGAAAGAAGGTGGCGCTCAAAGGCGGCTATTTCTCCGGCGCGACGTTCCTCGACGGCGCGAACATGGGCAGCGCGGCGCACGTCCGGCCGGGCACGCTGCTGGAGGAGGAGGCCGGCGGCGCCCACGCGGTCGGCCTCAAGCAGACGATCTTCCTCCCGTACGTCACCGCCGGCAGCCTGATCAATTTCTGCGACGCGCTGATGGCGGGCGGGACCAGCCGGAAGAACCACAGCGAGATCGGCTCGTCGTACATCCATTTCAACTTCACGCCGCACCAGGACAAGGCCACGCCGTCGCTGATCGGCGACGTGCCGCGCGGCGTCATGCTCGACCGGCCGGCGATCTTCCTGGGCGGGCAGGGGGGGCTGGTCGGCCCGGTGCGGATCGCCTTCGGCACGGTGATCCCGGCGGGCCAGATATGCCGGCGGGACATTCTCGAGGAAAACCGGCTCTACGCGGGCGCGCCCGCCGCCGGCGACGGCGGCCTGCGGCCGTACAGCGCGCAGCTGTATCGCAGCGTCGCCCGCGTGGTGAGGAACAACCTGGTCTACATCGGGAACATCTGGGCGCTGCGGCGCTGGTACGAGCAGGTCCGGAAGCCCTGGATGACCGGCGACCCGATCGCGCAGGCCTGCTACGAGGGCGCCGTGGCGCGCCTGGACGAGGTGCTGGAGGAGCGCGTCAAGCGCCTGGGCGACCTGGCGGGACGGATGGCGAAATCGCTGGAACTGGCGAAGAAGGAATCGCTGCCCGAGCCCGTGCTCGCGCGCCAGCGCGAGCTGATGGAACGCTGGCCGGAGATGGAGGCCGTCCTGAAGCGGGGGCCGGGGGAAGGGACCGGCGCCGCGGATCGGGATGGTTTCCTGCAGGCATGGAGCGCCGCGGATCGGGGCGCGGGCTATCTCAAGGCGATTGCCGCGCTGCCGGAGAACGCGCGCCGCGCCGGCTCGGCCTGGCTGCAGGCGCTGGTGGACGAACTCTCGGCTTTGTGGAAGGACTAGACCCAACCAGGAGAACAACCATGGCAAGGCTATTCGGGACGGACGGCGTGCGCGGGGTGGCGAATGTCTACCCCATGACGGCGGAAATGGCGCTGGAACTCGGACGCGCCGCGGCCTACGTGTGCAAGCGGCACAAGAAGATCGGCCCGCACCGCATCGTGATCGGCAAGGATACCCGGGTCAGCGGCTACATGCTGGAGACCGCCCTGACCGCCGGCATTACCTCGATGGGCGTGGACGTCCTGCTGGTCGGGCCCATGCCGACGCCGGGCATCGCGTTCATCACGCAGAGCATGCGCGCGGACGCCGGGATGGTGATCTCCGCCTCGCACAATCCCTTCCAGGACAACGGCATCAAGATCTTCTCCCGGGACGGCTTCAAGCTGCCCGACGCCGAGGAGGACGAGATCGAGCGGCTGATCACCTCGGGCGAGATCAAGGACATCCGCTCCACGGCCCACGACATCGGCAAGGCCCATCGCATCGACGACGCCGTGGGGCGGTACATTGTCTTCTGCAAGAACACCGTGCCCGAGGATGTGAGCCTGGACGGGCTGAAGGTTGTGCTGGACTGCGCCAACGGGGCCACGTACCGCGTCGCGCCGATCATCTTCTGGGAACTGGGCGCGGAGGTTACGGCCATCCATTGCGAGCCCGACGGCACGAATATCAATGCGAACTGCGGCTCGCAGCACACCCAGGATCTTTCGGCGAAGGTCCGCGAGCTGAAGGCCGACGTCGGCCTGGCGTTCGACGGCGACGGCGACCGGCTGATCGCCGTGGACGAGAACGGCCAGGAGATCACCGGCGACCACATCCTGACGATCTGCGCCAAGATGCTCAAGGAGAGCGGCCGGCTGACGAACAACCTCGTGATCTCGACGGTCATGAGCAATTTCGGATTCGGCCTGGCCCTCAAGGAACTCGGCATCCAGCACGGGGCGGCCAAGGTGGGGGACCGGTACGTGCTGGAGATGATGCAGCAGAAGGGCGCCGTGCTCGGCGGCGAGGCGTCCGGCCACATCATCCTCCTCGAGCACCACACCACGGGCGACGGCATCCTGTCCGCGCTGCAACTTCTCGTAGCCATGCGGCACCAGAACCGGAAGCTCTCCGAACTGGCGACGCTGATGCAGATGTTCCCCCAGAAGACCATCAACGTGGACGTGGCGAAGAAACCGCCGCTGGAAGGGCTGGCCGACCTGCAGGCCGCGATCAAGGCCGCGGAGGCGGAACTCGGCGAGAAGGGCCGCGTGCTGATCCGCTATTCCGGCACCCAGTCCATGTGCCGCGTGATGGTGGAAGGCCCCAACGACGAAATCGTGAACCGCCTGGCGAAGGGCCTGGCGGACCAGGTCAAGAAGAGCATCGGCTGATTCGAAGAAGGAGAAAGCGCATGCCCTGCAAGGTCATCATCACGCGGGATTTCGATCATGTCAGCGAAGTGGCCGCCCGGTACGTGGCCACGGACATTCGGAATGTGCTGGAAAAGAGGCCGGAATACAACATCGGACTGGCCACGGGCATGTCGCCTTCCGGGCTCTACAAGGACCTGGCCAAGACGGCCAACAACGGAGGATGCGACAGTTCGCGCATCCGCAGTTTCAACCTGGACGAGTACATCGGCCTGCCGGGCGAGAATCCGCAGCAGCGCGCCCTGCACCCCGAGAGCTACAGCTTCTTCATGATCCAGGAGCTGTTCGGCCTGTTGCAGAAGAAGTTCCGGGAGACCAACGTGCCATGGGGCTGCCTGATCGACCAGGAGAAGTTCATCGCCGAACTGAAGGCGAATCCCGGTGACTGGGAGGAGCACGGCAAGGACAAGGGTCGATCGATCGTCATCAAGGCGGCTGCGAAGTCCGAGTACCTGCGCTGGGTCCGCCGCGGGATCCAGGAGGCCTACGAGGCCAAGATCAAGCGGATGGGCGGGATCGACCTGCACATCGTCGGGGTCGGCGGCCGCGGGCACGTGGGCTTCCACGAGGCGGGCATCCCGTTCGCGGGCAGCCGGGTGCTGATCGTGAAGCTGGACGACAACACGATCCAGAACGCCGTCACCGACGGGCATTTCCGGAGCATCGAGGAAAGCCCCCGGTACGCGGTCTCGATGGGCGCGGAGCTGATCTACGAGGCCCGCAAGGTGCTCCTCGTGGCGATGGGCAAACGGAAGGCCGAGCCGATCGTCGCCTCGCTGGCCGAGGATCCGACCGACGCCGTGCCGATCTCGTACGGGCAGATCTTCTCGCAGCGCGGCGGCGAGATGATCTACGTCATCGACCGGGAGGCGGCAGCCGGCGTGTACGAACGGATGGACGCGATCAAGGCGCGCGGGGTGCAGATCGAGGACGTGAGCAGCGGCTCGGCCTCGCGCCGCGTCCAGGACCTGATCTTCTTCCGCAATCCGGAAACCGGGTTGATGGGGTAGAGGATCAGTTGAAACGTGGCCGCGCCGGTAACGGCGCGGCCACGTTATACTCGGCTTTCCCGTGCCGCCCGCTCACGCTGGCGGCTACGCTTTTTCGCAAACCGCTCTAGCCCGCTTATTGCATGAGCGTAGAGACGCTCACGCAATAAGCGCTTCTGGGCACGCGAATTGCATAGGCAATTCGCGTGCCAGAAGACGTGACGTTTTGTCGAATCAAGGATTCGACAAAACGAACGTGGCAAACCCCGTTTGTGCCCGCAACGCGGGCACATCACGGCCCTTTGGGCGGATAATGCGCGCCGCGCATTATCCGGGCTAGTAAATTTCCTCGCCCTCTTCCTGGGTGAAGAAAAGGTGGTTGTACAGCTCCGCGCTGAAGCGCTCCTCGGGGGCCAGGAGGGCCTGTTCGGCTTCCTCGCGCTCCTTGACGGCCGCGGCTTCCAGGTGGAGGAGGCGCTGGGGGACCTGGCGCTCGTGCAGCAGGCCCTTGACCTGCTGGAACAGCGCGCGGCTGCCGTACAGCAGGCGGCTCTCGTCCATGATCTTGCAGGCGACCATGGACTCGAACGTGTCGAAGTCCGTCTGCTCCCGGACGCGGCGGAAATCCTTGATGAGATAGTCCACCTCCTCGCGGTAGTCGGGGTGGACGAGCAGGTAATGCTTTTTCTTGTAGATGAGGGCGTCCAGGGCCTGGATCGCGTCCGCGGGCAGGTCGTCCGCCGCCACGACCACGATATCGAGGTCGGACCCGCGGACCATCTCGCCGGTGCTCTTCTCGGGGCGCGGCACGCGGTGGGCCATGTTGTAGATCACGTCGCCGGCGATCAGGAAGCAGAACCGCTCCTCCAGCGCGCGGTCGTTCAACTCGGCCATGGCGGAGACGGCGATTTCCCGGGCGAGGTTGATTTTATCCTGGCTGATCGCCGCCGCGGCGCGGCGCAGGTCCTCCGCTTTCTTCGCCGCCAGCGTGGACTGTTCCTTGAGCCCCAGGACCGTGTACGTCAGGAACTCGCGCCGGATGGAAGGGGACAAGCGGGCGTAGCCCTCGACGGCGCGATCAAGACGAAGATAACGCCGCCCGAAGAGGATCCGGCGCAGCGCCGGGATCCGCCGGCACTCGCGCCAGAGGGGCAGCACGTCGGCCCGCGCGCGGTCCAGCAACTCCGCCCCGGTGAGCGGACCGGTGACCCAGAAAATGTCCCGCAGAAAGCGTTCCATCATGCAGCCCTGGCTTTGGTTGGCCGGCTTTCCGTCATGGGATCGGAATGGCGCATCGTTTTCTGGACAGCCTGTGCGATCTGAATCTACTCGGACAGCGGCAGGATGGCGCGGACCCTGTAGTCGCGCGACGGTTGCGTCACGTCGCCGACCGTCATCTCGGTGGGCGAGGAGGGGGGCGGGCCGATCAGTCCGCCGCCGACATCCGGCCACCCGGTCGAACCCTTTGCCAGCGTGTTGGTCGCCTCCACGCGGTACAGGCGCGTCGGCCGGGAGGTCCATAGCACCGTGTTCGACGGGTTACGCGCCGCGAATCCGACGATCTCGAACAAACTGCCGTCGTAAAACGGATCGGTGTCCGCCCCGTATTCGTTTGAATCCGTTGCCCCGTCCCCGTCGGCGTCGTGGCTTCCGCCGTCCAGCACGGTGAGGTCGTTGGTGTGCCGGTATTCCCACGGGTCCGGGACCCCGTCCCCGTCGGTGTCCGGCCCCGGGTCGAGCCGGGTGGTCCGCACGAACGCCTGCACGTTCGACAGGCTGATCCAGCCCACGTTCGCGCCCCAGGCGTAGCCGGAGAAATTGCCCGTGCGCAGGTCCACGCGCGGTTGGCCGTGGGTCTGCTCGAACGTGAGCCAGCCGACGTTGGCGCCGTAGGCCTGGCCAGTCAGCCGGCCCTCGCCGTCGTGGTTCACGCCCCAGTCGGCGGCGTCGGCGTTGCCGTACCGCCAGCCGTTCGCCGGGCCGTTGCCCAGCCCGATCCACCCGCCGTTAGCGCTCCAGACGTAGCCCGTGCAGTAGTACTGCCCGATCACCGCGCCGTGGGCCGTGTCGCCCAGCGCGTTGATCCAGCCGATGTTGGCGCCATAGGCGTAAGGATGGAGAGAGTCAATCGTGGAAGCGCCGCAGGCCGTGAGCCCGCAGAGGGCCAGGATCGCGCCGCACAGGATGAAACGCGGATTCATGGTTCGTCCGTCAGGGGCTGTATTCCATGTTGGGCACCGGGTTCGTGGAGGCCGAAGCGGGTGTGGTGAACTGCGAGACGCCATTCGCAGCAACCACATTCCAGTGTCCATGATGATTCGCCGAGGCCACGTTCTGGTACAAGGCTATCAGATTGGTTCCGCCATCCACGCCGTAGCCGCCGTTCTCCGCCACGTAATTGCCCGCGACCAGGGTCCCGCCGCCCGTGAGCAGAATGCCGCTGGCGCCGTATGATCCGTTCAAGAAGACCCGGTTGTTCCGGATGACGCACCACTCCGCCGCGGTGATACCGGTTCCGATGCTTTGCGACACGGCGCAATTCTCCACCGTGCTGTGTGCCCCGACGACGATACCCGACGAAACATTATCCACGATGCAGTCCGTTACCAGGGCGCGCTCGCCAGCGACAAGGGCGTTTCCGTGATCCTCGAAGTAAGCTGTTCGGATCCGACACGATTTCACAAAGCTGTCATTGCCGACGAAGATACCTTCGCCCACGCCGCTTTTTATCTCGCAATCTTCCACGAGACTCTTCTCCCCGGTCCAGATACAGCGTCCATAACAGCTTTCCAGTTGGATATTCCGTACCGTTGCGTTGTATTCGGCCCTGATTCCGTTAAACGCGTTGTCAATCCGGACATCCTCGATCAGGGCATATTGACCGGCTTGGATGGCGGCCTGGTCCGTGCTGGACCAGCTGTCCAACCTGCCATTTCGAACGGTGAGCCCCTTACCGCTGGCATCCTGATAAATACCGCAGCCGCCCGCTCCGGGCCCGTATAGCATGTGCCCGCCCAGGTCAATAGTCACCCGTTCGCCCTCCACGGTGATCCCGTTGCCGCCTGTCGAGGTGGTGATGTCACAGGTGATTTGAACGAAGCAGTCACGGCCAACGGTGAGCGGCAATTCGCTAACCAGCAGCCGGATATCGTTAGTGAAGTTGGGGTCATAGGAGATGGAGTAGTTATCCACGTTCTTCTCCACGACGTTGTCCAGGATCCAGTGCGGGCTTTCGTAGATGTCCAGGCCGCGGTAGTTGCCGATGGCTTCGTTGTTCTCGATCCGGTTGCGCGCGCCAGCGGTCTGGATCCCGGCGCCGTTCCCGCCGGTGTGCCCGTTGCCGACACAGCGGTTGCGCCGGACCTGGCAGTCGTAGCTGCAGGTGATTCCGTGGAGGGCATTGGATGTAGCCTCACAATCCTCCACGGCGACAAACGTGCCCGCGTCAATGCCGTTGTACATGTTCCGGCGCGCAAAGCAGTCGCGGACGGTGGAGTGGGGGCCGGCCGCCGTAATGCCGCTGCTGTTGAGGTCCGCCGCGCAGTTCCGGGCCCGGCTTTCAGGCCCGATGGAAATGCCCATATTATTGTTGCTCACGCTAGTGATGCCCTCAACCAGGCAGCCCGATGCGTTGGCTAGATCAACCCCGCTGCCGCCCCAACCCGAGACGATGCCGTTTCGGATGATTGCGTTTCGCTGGGCATTGGGCGCGTAGATGCCGTAGCCCGTGCCGCCCTGGAGTGTGAAGCCCATCAGGTCCAGCGTGACGTTGTCGGCCTGGATGACGACACCGTGGTCATCGCCGACCGTGAGGGATGCGGCCAGGTAATACGACCCGCTATTGGTGATGAAGTAGGGGAGGCTGTTGATCGGGATGCGGGGCTCGATCTGATCCAGTGTCTTCATCGTCGGCGCCGGCGCCCCCGACGGCGTCAGCGATCCTTGGGCGGATGCCCGGTTCAACGGAAAAATGATGCACACCGATATCGTCACCACGAAGGCAGTGAACTTCACGGAATCCCCCTTGTTAGTCGCCGGCCAGCATTGTCAGCAATCGTACCCCGTTCCCCCGCACCTGTTTAAAGCAGGCGCCCTGGCTGATCAGGCGCAACACGGCATTCGGGTCTGTGACGCGCGAGCCGCAGATGGCGTCGATCCCGTGATGAAACAGGGCCGGCGCCAATGGGGAGGTTGGGCCGGTCAGCACCACGTACGCCTTCTCGCAGAGCGGCAGCAGTCGTTCGATGGTGTGGTTGATGAAACTGGTCGCCGTCAGGCATACGACGTCACAAGAGGGCAGGACGTCCGGCGCCGCCGTGTCCGGCAGGTCGCCGGGCCGGGGCCGCTGCTCGATCACGTAGAGCTTCTTCGCCGCCGCGCGCAGCTTCGGCACGAACCCGAAGTGCCCGACCACGCCGATCGTCCGCCCCCGGCCCTTCTCGACCAGCAGGTCCACCGCGCCGCGCTCGACGCATTTCGACTCGTCCACCTCGATCATCGAGTTGACTGCGGCCATGCCGATCGAGGCCGCGACGGAATCCTCGAGGAGCGCGAAGTCGGCCAGCTCGCCTGCCGTTTTCTCCAGGAGTCGCCCCGCATCGGGCACGGTGATGTCGGCATGGTCGCTGTGCTGCCGTTCCTCGCCCCGGAGCGTGGAGGACAGGCCGGAGTATTTCGTGGTGACCAGCGTCCAGAACGCGCAAGACCATACCGCCCGGACGGGATGATCGCGGTGGGGCAGGGAGGCCAGCAAGTCCTCCAGGATTCGCGTGTCCCCCGGCTTCTTCACTCTATCCCGATCCGGTAGGCACGCCGGGGCCCGTCCATGTTGACGACCACATTGCTGGACGTGTTGAAATTGGTGACCGTAAGGAACTCCGCTCCGCCGGGCAGAAGGTTGGAGGAAGCCTGCAGAGAGAGAACCCGCCCGGCCACCGGTTCGCAGGAAACAGCCAGCGCGCCGCTTCCGGCCGGGCGCAGGGTCATGGCCTCCACCGGGCTGCCGTTCCAGATCCGCACGGTGGCTTGGGTGCCGGATTCGCTCAACAGACGGACATTCCACCCATAGACGGGGGCGAGGGCCCCGGGATTGCCCGTGCCGCCGGCGGCCGTCCCGTCGACCACGAGATTCGTGGCGTACTGTTGGAACACGTTCGTGCCCAGGGTGACGCGGTCCTGGACGATGTGCCAGAAGTTGGAATTGCCGGGATACCCGGCCGCCTTCACGCCGTATGGGCTGGCGCAGGGGATCACGGTGCTGCTGTCCCATTGGACCGTGAACCATCGGCTGGTATCGCCCGCCATGGCGGCCTTCTCCAGCCCGGGATAGTAGCCGAGGGCGTCGCTGAACAGTGAAACCGCGGCCCGGCCCGCAAACCCGGTGGCGACTTGGATGAACGGCGGCTCTATCCAAAAAGCGGGCGTGTCGGAGAGGGAGAACGGGGCGTCTCGCATCAGGCCGCGGCCCGAGATGTTGGCCTGCTCGCCGGTGTAGCCTTGTGCCAGCCACCAGGGATCGTGATACGGGGCGGGATGGGCGTCGACCACGAGCATATTGCCCTTCGGGCCGAACGACGGGCCCTCGGTCAGGTAATCGGCGATCTCGTTGTCGGCGTACCTTGTGTTGTGATACCAGACGAGCAGCCCGGAACCGACGGGGCCGAAGCGCCAATTGGTGCTGCCCAGACCACTGTCATAGCCGCCGGAACCCGAGGTGTTTCTCCATTGCAGGTAATAATCGTGGGGCGTGCTTTTCGTGTTCCCGGTGCGCGTCCAGGGGGCCGTGTACTGCCAGTAGCCGGAATCGCTCTCGGCGTTGTCATACAGGAGAGTGGACACGCCCGACACCACGCGGACCTCGTCCAGGAAGACCCCGCTGCCCAGGACGGAAGAGTCCGTCCAATACTGGAAGGCCAGGTTGATGCTGCGGTTGGCGTAGGCCGCGAGGTTGTTGGTCAGCGTCCGGTAGGCGGGGTAGCCCGCGCTGGTCCCGTCGTAGGCGGCGATCTCCGTCCACGATACGCGGCCGTTGGTGGAGACGTAGATGCGGAAGAAGTCATAGCCCGCCTCGGTATCGTACGCGGTGTCATAGACCAGGGAGGCCCCGCCGGCCGGGATGGCCAAGGGGGCGGACTGGATCATGAGACTGCTGGCGTCGTACTCGTCGCCGCCCCACCACTGGAATTGCCCGATCGGCGCCACCGGCAGCGGCTCGACCATGTCGGGCAACTCGATCTTGACCGCGCGGTAGACTTCCGCGCCGCCCGGGAAGTCGCTGGGTTGCCCAAGTGTAACCGTGTACTCCTGCGAGGGATCGTTGATCACCAGCGGGTTCAGCCAGCCCCACTGGTCGAGGTGGAGGGGGTCCATGGCCGGCGGTTGGAAGCCGAGCGGAAACCCGACCCAGTCGTCCGCCATCAACGTCCAGAAACCCGCCGATGTGTCGCCGTCGCCGTAGGTGTACAGGTCGATGGCCCCCAGGTTGTGCGCGTATTCATGGGCCAGAACGCCGATCCCGCTGTTTTCCGGCATCATGATGTAACTGTAGGCGGAGACGCCGGGCACAATTTCGTAGGGCGCGGAGAGCGACCACGAATGGGACCAGAGGGCGCCCTCGCCGTAGGAGGTCCGGTTGAGCAGGATCTGGCTGTCCTCTTCGCCGTGGCCGGCGTGGATGATCCACAACCGGTTTATCACGCCGTCACTATCAGTGTCGAACTTGGCCCAATCGAAGGCCGGGTACGCGGCCTTGACGGCTTCCAGCGCATCTATGACCAACTGCCGGGCATTGCCCGTGCCGGGTACGCCGCCGTTGCTGGCCGCGCTATTGGCGCCGGACCGTCGGCCCGGCACGGCGTCCGCCCCATACCACCACGTGGAATTGGTGACCTGGACCCAGCCGACGACCTCGCCGACGATCTCGTAGGCGCCGCCGGAGAAGTCGAGGTAGTAATCCCGGACGGATTTTCCCGTGAAATCCGCGTTCACCGGGGAACCGTCGTCCCGCAGGTAGGAGAAGTTCCAGCCCGCTCCGAAGATGATATTGCTGAAGAAGGCGGGCGAGAAATCCTCGGTCCAGATGCCTTCGCCCGATTCGTCGTCGGCGGAGCGCGGCCGCGGGATCTCGTTGTGGAGGGGCCCGACGTAGGTGAAATTGCTGACGCCGCTGTAGCCGTACTTGGCGGCGAAGAAGGCGGATGCATTCGTGTTGCCGAAGTTGACGCCGTCGTACTCCGTTCGCTCGCAGCGGCCGAGCGGATCCCACGTGGACGTGCCCGCGGTCCAAGAGAAGGTGTTGGACCCTGCGAACTCGACCAGGATCACCAGGACTCGATCATCCTCCGCCAACCTCAACCGGTCGATATCCGCCTGCAGTTCCGCCTCGCGGGCGGTCGACCGCCGGCGCGCCGGCTGCTCTTGCCTCTGCCGAAGCTCCTGCTGCAGCCGGATACGCTCGCGTATACGCCGAACTTCGGCCGGGTTGGGGTGGTCGCGATCCTCGGGGGCGACCTTGCCGCTCCCGCCGTCGTCATCCCGCGGCATGACCGCGGGTGCTTGCAGGCTCGAAAGGGCAAGACTTATCCCCGCGGCGGCGACGACAGCGAGTCTCTTCATCGTGGGCTCCTTGAGATTCCAAGTGGAACAGGAACAGGTAGCGTTGACCGGCGGCATTCATTCTCAACCGCCGGCATTATCCTTCCCGGCGGGAAAAGCGTCCAGAGTAATAGTCCGCACGGCCTCCCGAAGTTCAGCCGGGAGAGCGCGACGGCGGAAGCTCACTTCGCGATCGCGCCCGGATCCAGGACGCGCACGGCGGCCTGCTGGCGGGCGTAACCGATGTAATCGTACTTCACGCCGTGCTTTGCCACGTAGTCCTGCCAGGCCTTGAACCCGTGATTCTCCCAGTTGGGATAGTTGAAATAGTCGTCGAACAACACGACCGTCCCCGCCTGCATGCGGGGGGCGAGGCCGTCGAGAATCTCCACCGTGGAGGAGAACAGGTCGCAGTCGATGTGCAGGAAGGCGATTTTGCCGCTGTTCTCCTTCAGCCAGGCCGGGATGGTGTCCTTGAACCAGCCCTTGTGCAGGACGACGTTGGGGGGAACCTTCGGCAGCTTGCCCTTGAGGTTGAAAGTGTCCTTGCCGAGGTCGAACCCGCTCCACGCCTCGGGTAGCCCCTCGAAGCTGTCGAAGCCGTGGATGAGCTGCCCCGCGGGCAGTTGCTTGGCGATATGCCGGATCGTGCCGCCGGTGAACACGCCGAACTCCAGGTAGAACCCGGGGACCCTGACCTCGCGCAGGCTGTAGTCGATGAGATCCCGCTGCGTGTCGAGCCCGACGGCGTCGAGGGCGTGTTTCTCGATGTAGTCGGTGGTCCGCTGGAGGGCGCGCAGCTTGAGCTCGCGCACCGGGTGGATCTGGCCGACCTCGATCAGCCGGTAGAAGGCCTGGACGGCCCGGTACAGGTACAGTTTGACGCGGAATCCGGTAACCAGCATGGTGAAGCTCCCGTATGTGTGGGAGTCTTCTAGCCACGCCCTCCCGGGGAGTCAAACACTATCCGATCTCCCCCGCCGCCGTGAGGGCGTGGCGCCGTCATTCCGCGCACGGGGGGTTTACCACGTCACCATCAGGCCGGCGTTCAGGCCGGGGCCGTTGAGGTCCTCGTCCCCGGCGTCGAGGAAGATGTACCGGGCCTCGACGAAGAGGGCGACGTCCTTGTACGGCGAATATTCCAGGCTGCCCCCGATGTACCCGCCGATCTCGTCGTCGGCGTCGCCGTCGTCCACGAAGTTGTAGCTCGGGCCGCCGCCGACCGTGAATTTCAGCTGGTCCGAGACGGGAATGTTCATGGCCAGGCCGAACTCGAGCGGCGTGACGGAGAGGTCCGTGTCGCCGTCGCCCACGTCGTTGAAGTAGGCGAGGTGGAAGTCGAACTGCAGCGCCGGCACCAGTTCGAACGTCAGCTTGAAGCCCGGCCCGAAGGCGTCGCCGCCCTCCCACCAGGCGCCGTACAGGCCCCAGCCGTTGTTCGCCATCGCGCCCCCCGCCGACAGGGCCAGAACCAGAACCGCCATCCCGATGATCTTCTTCATTTCCACAACCTCCGTTATAGGATCGCCACTGCATCCGCGCACCCATTGGACGCCCGTCGCGGGCGTTTATTCAAGACAAACCTGCTGTCCCGGCCGAAGGCCCGGCCTGAATTTTGTTTTGATGCCGGGGGGCGGTTCCGATACCCTCGCCGCGCACGAACATAAGGTATTGAACCATGAGAATCCTGTCCGGCATACAACCCTCGGGCAAACTGCACCTGGGAAATTACTTCGGGATGATGAAGCCCATCCTGGATCTGCAGAAAGAGGGCGAGGTCTTCCTCTTCATCGCCGACTACCACGCCCTGACGTCGGTCACGGACCCGCGCGCCATGCGGCAGGGGTCGATCGACGTGGCCCTGGACTTCCTGGCCTGCGGGCTGGACACCGAGAAGACCCTGTTCTACCGCCAGAGCGACATCCCCGAGGTCACGGAGCTGACCTGGCTGCTGTCCACGGTGACCCCCATGGGCCTCCTCGAGCGCTGCCACTCCTACAAGGACAAGGTCGCCAAGGGCCTGCCGGCGACGCACGGGCTGTTCGCCTATCCGGTGCTGATGGCCGCGGACATCCTGATCATGCAGTCCCAGGTGGTCCCCGTCGGCCGCGACCAGAAGCAGCACGTCGAGGTCACCCGGGACATCGCCATCAAGTTCAACAATCTCTACGGCGAGGTCTTCACCCTCCCGGCCCCCTCCATCCGCGACGAGGTGGCGGTGGTGCCGGGCGTGGATGGGCAGAAGATGTCGAAGTCCTACAACAACACCGTGGAGATCTTCGGCGACCCGAAGGAATCCCGGGCGCAGATCATGCGGATCGTCACCGACAGCAAGACCGTGGCCGACCCGAAGGATCCCGACCAATGCAACGTCTTTGCCCTCTACAAGCTCTTCGCCTCCAACGCCCAGCGCGACGAGATGGCGGCGCGCTACCGGGCGGGCGGCTTGGGATACGGCGAGGTGAAGAAACGGCTCTTCGAGATGTTCGACGCGCACTTCGCCCCGCTGCGGCAACGGCGGGCGGAGCTGCAGAAGAACATGGACCACGTCGAGGCCGTCCTGCGGAGCGGCGCGGAGCGCGCCGCCGCCGTGGCGCGGGACACGCTGCGCCGCGCCCGCCAGGCCGTGGGGCTGGCCTAGCCGCCCGGAGGGACGCGCATGCCTCCGCAGGAAGAATACAAGGTCCGGCTGGATGTCTTCGAGGGGCCTCTCGATCTCCTGCTCTACCTCATTAAGAAGGAAGAGCTGGACATCTACGATATTCCCATCGAGCGCATCACGACCCAGTACATGCAGTACCTGGACCTGATGCGCATGCTGGACCTGAACATCGCCGGCGACTTCATCGTCATGGCCGCCACGCTCATGATGATCAAGAGCCGCATGCTCCTGCCCGTCGAGGAGCGGACCGCGATGGAGGAGGAAGAGGAGGACGATCCCCGCTGGGACCTGGTCCGCCAGCTCGTGGAATACAAGAAGTTCAAGGACGCCGCCCTGCACCTGGAAGCCCTGGAGGAGCAGCGGCTGGATGTCTTCGCGCGCGAGGGCGAACACGTCCAGCTCGGGCCGGCCCCCGAGATCGCCCTGCACGACGTCAGCCTGTTCGACCTCATCACGGCGTTCGGCGACGTGCTGAAACGGGTGAAGACGGAGGAGCTGAAGGAGATCTTCTCCGAGCGATTCACCGTGGCGGAGAAGATGGAGCAGATCGTCCGGCGGCTGCAGGCCGAGGAAAAGATCGCGTTCGGGAGCCTGTTCGCGCAGATGGCCTCCCGGCACGAGATCGTCTGCACCTTCCTGGCGCTGCTGGAGCTGATCCGGCTCAAGCAGCTGGTGGCCCGGCAGGAGTCGTCGTTCGGAGAAATCGTTGTGTTGCGGGCCGAGGGCTTGTGATAAAGGTCGAGGCGCCATGAGCGATGTGGAAATACTTCCCGAGCTGAAGGAAATCATCGGGGCGATGCTCTTCGTGGCGCGCCAGCCGCTGACGCTGGCCGACCTGAAGCGCGTCATGGGGCAGGTCGCCGAGACGCAGGGCGGGATCACGAAGGACTACGCCAGGGCGTCCGAGGCCGACCTGGCCGCGGCGCTCCAGCAGCTGAAGACGGATCTGGTGGAGAAGAAGGTGGGCCTCGAGATCAACGAGGTGGCCAACGGGTTCCGGATGGAGAACAACGCGCTTTGCGGGCCGTGGCTGCGGCACCTGCTGGAAAAGGGACGGCCCTCGCGCCTGTCCCGCCCGGCGCTGGAGACGCTGGCGATCATCGCCTACCGCCAGCCCTGCACGCGGGCCGACATCGAGAAGGTCCGCGGCGTCGCGGTGGACCAGATCATCCGGAACCTCCTGGAAATGCAGTTGATCCGGATCACCGGGCGCAGCGAGTTGCCGGGCCGGCCGTGGCTGTTCGGCACGACGCAGCGTTTCCTCGAGCACTTCGGCCTGCGCGACGTGGACGACCTGCCGAGCGTCCAGGAACTGCGCCGGCTGGAAACCGAGCAAATCCGGAAAAACGCCCCGGCGGGAGCCGGGGCGCCGCCGGAGGAAGCGGGCGGCGGGTCGGAAGCGAATGCCGCGGGTAGCGAGGCCCCCGAGGGGCCGGCGGACGCCGGAGAACCGCCCGCGGCGGAAGAAGAGCTGGAAGAGGACGAGGAAGAGGAATACGACGAGGACGAAGGCGAGGACGAAGAGGATGGCGAGGGGGATGAAGAGGATGCGCCATGAGCCTGGAAGAACTCCGGAAAAAGATTGACGGGCTGGACGCCGAACTGGTCCGCCTGCTGAACGAGCGGACGCGCCTGGCCCTGGAAGTCGGCCGTGCCAAGGAAGCGGCGTCGCAGGACGTGTATGTCCCGGCCCGCGAGAAGGCCGTCCTCGACCGGGTGGACGCCCTGAACCAGGGCCCGCTCCCGGCGGATGCCATGCGGGCCATCTACCGCGAGATCATGTCCGCCTCGCTGGCCTTGGAGCGCAAGGTCGTGATTGCCTACCTGGGTCCGCCGGCGACGTTCACGCACCAGGCCGCGCGCAGCCGCTTCGGCGGCAGCGTTCAGTACGCCCCCTGCGAGACCATCGGCGAGGTCTTCGCCGCCGTGGAGAAAAAGGCGGCCGACTACGGGGTCGTGCCGATCGAGAATTCGACCGACGGGGCGGTGACGCATACGCTGGACCAGTTCACGGACACGCCGCTGAAGATCTGCGCCGAGATCTACCTGCCCATCTCGCACAACCTGCTGGCGAAGTGCCCGAAGGGCGAAATCAAGCGGTTGTACAGCAAGATCGAGGTGTTCGGGCAGTGCCGCCGCTGGCTGCACGAGAATATGCCCGGCGTCGAGCTGATCTCCTCGTCCAGCACCGCGCGCGCGGCGGAGACCGCGGCCCGCGAGGAGGGGAGCGGCGCCCTCGCCAGCGCCCTGACGGCGGACCTGTACGGGCTGGACCTCCTGGAGCAGGACATCCAGGACCTCGGCGGCAACACGACGCGCTTCCTGGTCATCGGCCCGCGCTACGGAGAGGCGACGGGCGAAGACAAGACCTCGCTGCTTTTCGCCGTCAAGCACCGCGTGGGCGCGCTCTACGACGCCCTGTCGGCGTTCAAGCGGTACAGCATCAACCTGACCAAGATCGAGAGCCGCCCGAGCAAGACGAAGGCGTGGGAGTACTATTTCTTCGTGGACGTCGAGGGGCACGCGGACGACCCGCCGCTGCAGAAGGCGCTGGCCGACCTCGGCGAGCACTGCACGCTGATGACGGTGCTCGGCGCGTACCCGCGGGCGTCCGGCATGGATTCGTAGGAGCACGACTGCCATGAAACACATCGCCAACCCCTGGGTGCACAGCCTCGGCACGTACGAGCCCGGCCGCCCGATCGAGGAGGTCGCGCGGGAGCTCGGCTTCGAGAACATCGAGGAGGTCGTCAAGATCGCCTCCAACGAGAACTCGCTGGGCCCGTCGCCGAAGGCCGTGGAGGCCATGATCCGCTCCGCGCCCCGGATGCACCTTTATCCCGACGGCGGCGCCTTCTACCTCCGCCGCGCCCTGGCCGAGCGGCTCCGCGTGCACATGGACGAGATCCTCGTCGGCAACGGGAGCAACGAGATCATCGAGCTGATGGGACATGTCTTCCTGCAGCCCGGAAGCAACATCGTCATGGCCGACCGGGCCTTCGTGGTCTACAAGCTCATCACCGCGGCGATGCAGGCGCAAACGATCAGCGTGCCCATGACGAACTACACGCACGACCTGGACGCCATGCTGGAGGCCATCACGCCGGAGACCCGGATCGTCTTCGTCGCCAATCCCAACAACCCGACGGGGACGATGGTGAACGGCGCCGAACTGGACCGGTTCATGGCGCGGGTTCCGGACCACGTGGTCGTCGCCTTGGACGAGGCCTACATCGAGCTGCTGCCCCCGTCGCAGCAGCCGGACACGCTGAAATACGTCCGGCAGGGCCGCCACGTGTACGTGCTGCGGACCTTTTCGAAGACGTACGGCCTGGCCGGCCTGCGCGTCGGATACGCGGTCGCGTCGAGGCACGGCATCGAGCTGCTGCATCGAGTCCGCCAGCCCTTCAACGTCAATGCCATGGCCCTGGAGGCCGCGCGCGCGGCGCTGGAGGACGAGGCGTATGTCGAGCGCACGCGGAAAATGGTCCGGGAGGGCCTGGAGCAGCTCGCGGGCGCCTTCGACGAGATGAAGCTGGAATACGTGCCGTCCGTCGCCAATTTCATCCTGGTCAAGGTCGGCCGCGGGCGCGAGGTGTTCGAGGCGCTGCAGCGCCGCAAGGTGATCGTCCGGCCGATGGACGGCTACGGGCTGCCCGACCACGTGCGGGTGACGGTGGGCTTGAAGCAGGAGAACGAGCGGTTCCTCCAGGGCCTGCGGGCGATCCTGGCCGAAAGGGGCGGGGCATGATCATCGTTCTCCGGCGCGACGCCACGGAAGAGCAGGTCGGCCACCTCGTGGCGACGATCCGGGGCTGGGGCCTGACGACGCACGTCAGTCGCGGGACGGAGCGGACCATCATCGGCGTGATCGGCGACGAGCGCGCCATCCGCTCCAAGCCGCTGGAGGCGATCCCGGGCGTCGAGTCCGTGATGGCCGTGCTCAAGCCGTACAAGCTGGCCAGCCTCGAGTTCCAGCCCGAGCGCACGCGCATCCGGATCCCCGCGGTCAAGCCGGGCGGCGCGCCGGTGGAGATCGGCGGCCCGTCGGTCGTCGTGGTCGCCGGTCCCTGCTCGGTGGAGAACCGCGACATGCTCTTCGACATGGCCCGGGTGATCCGCGGCGCGGGGGCGAAGCTGCTCCGCGCCGGCGCGTTCAAGCCCCGCACCTCGCCCTATGCCTTCCAGGGGCTCGGCGTCGAGGGCCTTCGCTACCTGGCCGAGGTCCGGGCGGAGGTCGGCATCCCCATCATCACCGAGGTCATGGACACGCGCGACGTCGAGATGATCGCCGAGGTCGCGGACATCCTCCAGATCGGGGCGCGGAACATGCAGAACTTCAACCTGCTCAAGGCCGTCGGCCGCTGCCGCAAGCCCGTGCTGCTGAAGCGCGCGCTGGCCGGGACAATCGAGGAGCTGCTGATGAGCGCGGAGTACATCTTGAGCGAGGGCAACCGCGAGGTGATCGTGTGCGAGCGCGGCATCCGGACCTTCGAGAAGGCGACGCGGAACACGCTGGACATCAGCGCCGTCCCGGTGATCCGCCGCGAGAGCCACCTGCCGGTCTTCGTGGACCCGAGTCACGGCACGGGCGTATGGCCGCTGGTGGCGCCGATGGCGCTGGCCGCCGTCGCCGCCGGGGCGGACGGGATCATGGTCGAGGTGCACCCGAACCCCGAGCAGGCGCTGTCCGACGGGCCGCAGGCCCTCCTCCCCAAGACCTTCGAGAAGATGATGAAGGACCTGCAGGCCGTCGCGCAGGCCGTGGGCCGCACCCTGTGAAGACGGTGGCGATCATAGGGCTGGGGCTGATGGGCGGCTCGCTGGGCCTTGCGTTGAAGGCCTCCGGGTTCGGGGGCCGGGTGCGCGGTTACGGGCGCCGCGAGGAAACCCGCGCGGAAGCGCAGCGCCGGGGCGCCGTCGATGAAGCCTTCGGCGACGCCGGCGTGGCGGTGGAAGGGGCGGAACTGGCGGTGTTCTGCGCGCCGATCCTGGCGATCCCGCCGCTGGTCAGCAATGCCCGGGCGCACCTGTCGCCCGGCTGCCTGCTGACGGATGTCGGCAGCACGAAGGCCTACCTGGCCGGCCAGATCGGCTCCCGGCTGCGGGGCACGACCTCCGTTTTCATCGGCAGCCACCCCATCGCCGGGTCGGAGCAGCAGGGAATCCAGGCCGCCCGCGCGGACCTCTACCGCGGCGCCATGATCGTGGTGACGCCGACGCGCGATACCCCTGCGCCGGCCCTCGAGACCCTTCGGGCCTTCTGGGAGCGCGTGGGCGGCATCGTCCGCGCCATGGATCCCGAATCGCACGACCAGGCCCTGGCCCGGACAAGCCACCTGCCGCATCTGGCCGCCGCGCTGCTGGCGTCGACCGTGGGACGCGACGATGACCCGGCCTCCTGGGCGGAACTATGCGGCGCGGGATTCCGCGACGCGACCCGCATTGCCGAAGGTTCGCCGGAGGTCTGGCACGACATCATCCGCACCAATGCCGGCGCCGTGGCCCGGGAACTGCGGGCCTTCGCCGGCGAGGTGGACCAACTTTCGCGCTTGATTGAAGGGGAGCAGTTCGACAGCATGAAAAGGTTCCTGGAAAAAGCGCGCGGGCGGCGGAGGACCCTGGCCCGCGGGCGGGCCGGCGAAGATGCGCAAGGCTGACATATGATTCCAAAATCGCAGTCCGTCCTGGTTCACCCGGCGGCCCGGCTTGGCGGAACGCTGTCCATGTCCGGCGACAAGAGCATCTCCCACCGCGTCGCCATGCTGGCCGCGCTCGCCAAGGGGACGTCGAAGGTGCGGAATTTCCTCCAGAGCGAGGACTGCCTGAACACCCTGCACGCGATGGAGCGGCTCGGCGCGCGGTCCTTTTTCACCGACGACGGCGAACTGACCATCCAGGGAACCGGCGGCAAGTTCCTGGAACCGGTGGACCCGCTGGACCTGGGCAATTCCGGCACCGGGATGCGGCTGCTCGCCGGGTTGCTCGCCGGCCTGCCGATCACGGCCGAGTTGACGGGCGACGAGTCCCTCCGTTCGCGTCCCATGAACCGCATCAAGGAGCCCCTGGAAAAAATGGGGGCCGTCGTAGAGCTGCTCGGCGAAAAGGGCCGCCCGCCGATCCGTATACGCGGCGGCAATCTGAAGGGCATGGACTATGCCATCCCCGTCGCCAGCGCGCAGGTGAAGTCATGCATCCTGCTGGCGACGCTCTTCGCGGAGGGGACGACGACCGTCACGGAAGTCCTGCCCACGCGGGATCACACCGAGCGGCTCTTCCTCAACGCGGGGATCCAACTGGAAGTGGACGGCCTTCGCGTGCGGATGAAGGGCTATGGCGCCAAGGGCCCCAAGCTCAAGGCGCGCCCCTGGGAGGTGCCCGGCGACTTCTCGTCGGCCGCGTATGCCCTGGCCGCCGTCGCGGCCCGGCCGGATTCCTCGGTCACCGTGAGCGGGGTCGGGTTGAATCCCCGCCGCACCGCGCTGCTGGACGTGCTCCGGCGCATGAATGCCCGCGTCGAGGTGGCCACGCGCAGCGGGACCGACGAGGCCGAGCCGTTCGGCGACGTAACCGTTTCCGGCGCCCGGCTCACAGGCACGACCGTCGGCGGGGGGGAGATCCCCGCGCTCATCGACGAGTTGCCGCTCGTCGCCATCCTCGGGGCCCTGGCCGAGGGCGAGACGGTCATCCGCGACGCCCGCGAACTCCGAGTCAAGGAATCCGACCGCATCACCTGCATGGCCAACAACCTGAAGCTGCTCGGCGTGGACGTCGAGGAGCGCGAGGACGGCATGCTCATCCGCGGCCCGGCCCGCCTGCAGCCCGTGGCCGGCATCCAGAGCTACGGCGATCATCGCATCGCCATGTCGCTGGCCGTGCTCGGACTCTACGGCGAGGGGCCGGTGTGCATTCACAACATCGCTTGCGTGTTAACATCCTATCCCGCCTTTTGGGATCATCTCATTGCATTGGGGGCACATGTCGAATAACCATTCCGTCAGCGTCGTGGCCATCGATGGGCCGTCCGCGTCCGGCAAGTCCACCGTGTCCAAGCGGGTCGCCCAGGAATTGAAATTCACCTACGTGGATTCCGGCTCGCTCTACCGGGGCATGACCTGGAAGGCCCTGCGCGAGAGCGTCAACATCGGCCAGCCCGAGCAGGTGCTCGACCTGATGAACCGGATGAAGCTCGAATTCTACGCCGAGAACCGGGTCGTGCTGTTCACCATCGACGGGGAGGATCCCGGCCTGCAACTCCGGTCCGAGCCGGTCCGGGAAAACGTGGCCGACATTGCCGCCATCCCCGGGGTGCGCGCATTCCTGGTGGCCCGGCTGCAGGAGATGGTCCGGTTCGGCGACATCGTCATGGAAGGCCGCGACATCGGCACCGTGGTGTTCCCGGAATCGCCGTTCAAGTACTACCTCGATGCCGACCCCGAGGAGCGGGCCCGCCGCCGGAGCCTCGAACTCAAGAACATGGAGGGCGTGGGGGACGTCAGCAAGGTGCTCGATTCGCTGACCCGCCGGGACAAGAAGGACAGCACCCGTAAGACCGCTCCCCTGCAGATCGCGCTCGGGGCCAAGGTGATCAACTCCACCTCCATGACGATCGAGGAGGTCGTCGCGCAGATCGTCGCCGAGGTTCGGGCCGCCCTGGGAACATGAAAGACCGTTGCCTGTTGTACCGGTTTGTCCGCGGGAGCACGGCGATCTGGCTCAAGGTCTGGCTCAAGCTGGAATCCCATGGCGCGGAAAACGTGCCCGCCGCCGGCGGATGCGTGCTGGCCTCTAACCACGCGAGCTATCTCGATCCCCCGATCGTCGCCTGCGGTTTGAAGCACCGGATCGTGCGCTTCATGGCCCGCGACACGCTGTTCGCCGGGACGTTCCGAAACTGGTTCTTCCACGGGATCCGGTGCGTGCCGTTGGACCGGACTCGCGGCGATGTGGCGGCCTTGCGCAAGGGGATCCAGATCTTGAAGGAGGGAGAAGTGCTGGGCCTGTTTCCCGAAGGCACGAGGTCGCCGGACGGCCAATTGAAACCCGCCAAGGGCGGGATCGGCTTCCTTGTCGCCAAGGCGGGCGTGCCGGTGGTGCCGGTTTACGTTGGAGGCAGCTTCGAGGCGTTCCCGAAGGGCGCACAGCGCATCCGTCGCGGCAAGGTCTTTATTTACTACGGCCAGCCGATAGCCTTTGAGGAAATTGCGCGGCTGGGACAGGACAGGGATTCCTACCAGGCCATCGGCGATCTGATCATGTCCAAAATCGCGCATCTTCGAGAACAGGCTCTCGTTTCCCCGCGCTGAACGGGACATTCTGTCTCCTCGCAACCTGATGCGGCGCGGAAACTGATAAAATCGAGTTGCATATTTGCTTTATAATGAAGATGATATAAAATCACCGCAAGGCGTGATAGGGGGAAATACGTAGGAGTGTAAGAAAACAGCATCCATAAACCGTTGAAATCAAAAGGATTCTTGACATCACACAGCATGTCGGTAAACATTTCCACGAATTAGCCGCGCGTCTCTGGCGTGGCAGGGTTGTTCTGAACATCGAATCGGGAATGGACCGATGATCTACACGTGTTGGGGTGTTGTATTGGCCTGCGGGAAGGATGAGCAATTCACCCCTGAAATTTCCACTCCTTTCATCAACCTTTCAGGAAAACCGATCCTCGTTCATGCGCTGACCGCATTCGAGCAATGCGTGGACATTTCATACGTCCTTGTCGTAGCCGAGAAAACGCGCATCGACAGTGTTCTGGGCATGGCCCAGATGTACGGTTTGTCAAAAGTGAAAAAGGTGATCGCGGGTTTTGGCTCGCGCCAGGCGTCCGTGCAGGCCGCGCTCAAGAATCTGGACGAGGAGGCGAACCTGATTGTCGTGCACGAGGGTTCACGCCCGTTCGTCAAACCCGAGTTGATCAGCGAGGTCATCAAGAGCACGAAGCGCTATGGCTCCGGCGTGGCGGCCGTGCCGCTGGCCGATGCCGTCAAGGAAACCCGCAAGGGGCTGACCGTGGCCACCTCCGTGACGGGCGGCGCGTACTGGCTCGCGCAGACGCCGGCGGCGTTCCGGCGCGACCTGCTGGAAAAGGGCTTGAAGGCCGCGGCGAAGAAGAAGGTGGAGTTGGACGACGAGGCATCCGCCCTCGACCTGGTCAAGGAGGAGGTGCGCCTGGTGGAAGGCCCCTCCATGAACATGCGGATCCGCACGGCTTCCGATTTCGCCCTGGCGATGGCCCTCTTGAAAGGGTGACGCGGGCTCCTCTCCGCGGCGCCCAGGCACAGGAGCATTCCATGAAACGAATCGGCGGGGCCATGTGTATCCTGGCGGCGGCCTTCCTGGCGGGGTGCACCATGGCGCGCATGGCCGTGCCGCCCGACCTGCCGGCCTCGGCGTCCGCCATGCCCGTGGAAGGACGCAAGACCTTCAGCTTCGACGAATCGTTTCATTTCGGCGGCTACCGGGTGGAATCGGTGCGGAGGGGTTGGACCCATTCCACGGCCTGGCGGTTCCTCGGCTTCGAGAGCGGGAAGGCCAAGCAGAAGTACGAGTTCGCGCTGAAGGCGGCCGGCGGGACTTCCTGGAAGGCGCATTGCGCCACGGGCGTCCGGTGGAAGGAGATGGAGTTCGAGAACTTCCTGGACAGCAAGGGCACCCTGACGTGGCCCCTGCATTCGGATACGGGGTTCGCCTGCACCTTCGAGGGCGGCGAGGGCGCGCCGTCCTGGAAGCTGGCGATGGAGCAGGGCGCCGATGACCTGGTCCTGAACGGCGTTCTCACGGACGGAACGGCCGTCATCCGGGTCGAGGGCATCCGGAAACTCAAGGGCACTCCGATCCCGCTGGGCGAGCCTTCCGGCTTTCTCTTCCTCGGTCCCGACGGCCTGGTGGGCGCGGTGGAAGTGATCAACAACGGCACCGTCTGGATCGCCGGCGACGTCTCGCCGGAGTTGCAGTCGGCGGTGGCCTGCACGTCGGCCTCCCTGCTGCTCTACCGCGCCCTGAAGTAATGCCGCCCGGGCCGCTGATCCGGCCTACGGGTTGGCCAGGCCGCGCTGGATCATCCGGCGCACCTTGCCCGGAGGCTGGATGGTCTCCAGCGGCACGGCCGAGCGGATCAGCCACTCGCCGTTCTCCTTGACCCACGTGAGGCGGATCTCCGTGATGTCGCGGCTCTGTTCGCCCCGGTAGAGATAGACGCCTTCCGCCGCCAGGTCCGTGGTGGCGGATTGCCGGTCGTCGGACACCGTGATCAGCTTGTCGCGGATGGTGACCTCGATTTCCTCCAGGAGCAGGCGGGCGCGATGCACGGCCACGACCAGTTCCTGCCGGCTGAACAGGTCGGGCAGGTACGGCCCCAGGCGGATCTCGGGCGAAGCGGTGAAGGCGCCGGCCATTTCGTGGGCGCGGCGCAGCGCGGTCAGGGGCGACTCGCCGGCCTCCTTGTTGAACAGCTTCCGCAGGCGATCCAGGCGCCGGCTGATGCGGCTGACGTCGCGATGGTGCCAGGCCAGCGCGCCGTACAGCGCCACGGCCGCGGCCAGGACGGCCAGCCCCAGGCGCGATGAGAGGCGCGAAGGCATCAACGGAAGACCCCGCCGGCGATCTTCTTCCGCTTGACGACGCCCAAAGTATGGGTTTCCAGCGGGGCGGTCCGGTTGTCGCCGGCCACGAAATACTCGTCGGCCGCCAGCGTGACCTGGGGCAGCGTCCACTTGCCGCGGTCGCCCAGGTAAGGCTCCGTCTCCTCGCGGCCGTTTACGATCATCTGGCCGTTGAAGAAGTGGATCGTTTCCCCCGGCAGCCCGAGCACCCGCTTGAGATAGAGGGTGCGGCGGCCGCCGACCATCGAGATCACCACCACCTCGCCTCGCCGGGGCCCCCGGGTCGCGAATTGAAGCAGGTTGGCCACGTGCCAGGAGCCGTCGTGGAACGTGGGCTCCATGCTGATGCCCCGCACGCGCACGGGCAACAGGACGTAGTTGAAGAGCAGGAGGCAGAACAGCGCGAGCAGGATCGCCCGGCGCACGGTGGTTTTGACGTTCTCGCCGACGGTGAACTTCTTCAGCAAAGACGCCGGCTGACTCTCATCGTTCATGGTGTGCCTTCTTTCTTCGCCCATTCGCGCCATGATCGGGCCGCCTGCCGGAAGGCCCGGGCCAAATCCTTCAGCCCGGCCGGCCGGGAGGTCTTCGTCCAGACCCGCGCATACCGTCGGAAAAAAGACTCCAGCGCGCGGATAAATACAACAATCCGCCGCCGGTTTAAAGCCGGTTTTTGGCCCGGCCGGGCGCGGCCGGGGCCCAGGGCCAGCCGCTGCGCGGTCAGCTCCATGGCTTCGGCCGCGACCGCGAGTTCCTCGACGTCGTTCGAGAGCAGCGTGCCGTTCGGGCGGAGGCCGGCGAATCGGCGGGTCCGCCGGCGGCAGGCCGCGGCCTGCCGGGCCGCGAGCCGGGCGGCTTCCGGCGGCGGCGGGTCCGCGTCCGGGCCCTGCAGGAGAAGCGGCCAACGGGCCCAGCCGGCGGAGCCCGCCTGCGCGAAGAGGGCCGCGGCCTTCCCGGCGGGATCGCCGAGGGCCTGGATGGACCATGCGCGGTCGAACACGGCACCCTCGCTGCTGTCCGGGTTCCAGCCCATGGCCGCGCCGAGGGCCAGGCCGTGCAGCGAGGCGGCGGGCAGGTTGAAATGGCCCATGTCGCCCCAGTCGGTCACCAGGAGGCCCGATGCGCCGAGCCGCCGGCCCGTCCTCGCGTACCCGGCAATATTGGCGCGGGCTTCCTCCACCTCGTTGAACACGACCTTGTACCCGCGCGTCGAGGGGCACACCCAGGTCTCGATCCCCGCCCGGATGAACCGGCCGGCCTTTTCGAAATCCGTGTGCCGCTCGTAGCCCCAGTCCAGCGCGATGCAATCCCGGGGGACGCGGCGGATGGATTCCGGGTGCTGCTGCATCACGTCGCCCCAGAACATCAGCTGCTTGCCGTGCTCCCGGGCGACGCCCCGGACGAATTCCAGGTGCTCGAGATACAGCGCCGCGACGCCGCGCCGGCGGACCCAGCCGGCGTTCACGCCGCGCCCCAGGTCGTAGGTTTCGTCCCCGCACATGTTGAAGCGGGCGGAGGAGAAGAGGGGCAGGAACTCATCCAGCATGCGCCGGATCAGCCGGCGGCTTTCCGGCCGGCGGGGATTCAGCGTCGCGCCCCGCAGCCGCTGACGCCAGGTCGCGCTCTCCCAGTCGCGCGCCGGCCATTCGACCTCTGCGAGGCCCCGGTAGCGCGGCAGGCTCAAGGCCTTGCCCATGTGCCCGAAGCAGGCCAGGCAGGGGATCAGTTCGACGTGGCGGGCGCGGCAGTGCCGGTCCAGTTCCCGGATATCCCGCGCGGTCAGCGGATCGGAGCCCGCCCCGATGTCCGGGTCGAACCCGAAATCGAACACGTGCTCGATGTACAACTGCAGTCGGTTCACCTTCAGGGCGGACAGCTTCCCGACGAGCGTCTTCAGCGAAGCCAGTGTCGGGACCCGGCCGCGGCTGATGTCCAGCGAGTAGCCCCGGTTCGGGAAGGCGGGCGCGTCCTCGATCCGGAGCCGGGGCAGCCTCGCCCCGTACTGGTGGCGGAGTTGACGGAGCGTGCGCTGCCCGTGGAGCAGGCCGACCTCGTCGGCGGCCGCGATCCGGACGTCGCGGTCGACGGTCAGCGAGTAGCTCTCGGGCGAGCCGGCGCCGGATTCCAGCCGCGGCGCGGCGCTCCCGGCGAGCCATCCGCCGAGGAGGCGCAGGCGACGGGGCGCGGGAAGTAATTGCGGTGTCATCGCGTCGGGTCTAGTATAAACGGGTAACACGGCTTATGAAAGAGCAAGTCCAAGGGGAGGGGACGGCTCGCCGGCGGGTGAGCGTGCGCTACGAGGGGCGGGTCCAGGGGGTCGGCTTCCGTTTCACGGTCGTGCAGGTCAGCGAGGGATTCGACGTCACGGGCTTTGTCCGCAACGAGTATGACGGCTCGGTGGGCCTGGTGGCCGAGGGGCCGGAAGCCGGCCTGCGCGATTTCCTGCAGGCCATACATCTTTCGCCGGTGGGCCGGCACATCCGCGGCGAGCAGGCGGTATGGTCGGCCGCCGAGGGCGGGTTCCATGGATTCGGGGTGAAGTTCTGACGAAGGCGGCTTTACATTGGGCGAAGACCCGCTATGCTTGCGTGAATTCGCGGTGAAAGCCGCGGTCGGACCATGAAATACGCGATCCTCGGAGACATTCATGCCAACCTCGAGGCGCTGACCGCCGTCCTGGCCGATGCCAAGGAGCAGGGGGTCACGCACTACGCCTGCGTGGGCGACGTGGTCGGCTATAACGCCAACCCCGTCGAATGCGTCAACCTGATCCGCGAGTTGAGCCCGACCGTCGTCCGGGGCAATCATGATCATTACTGCTCCCACGACGACAACCTGAGCGGGTTCCATCCGCTGGCAGCCGACGCGGTCGATTGGACCCGCAAGCAACTGCCCGAGGAGATGCGGCTGTACCTGCGGAAGCTCAAGCTGGTGGCCATGATCGAGTCGTTCACCCTGGTCCACAGCACCCTGGACATGCCGGAGATGTGGGGCTACGTCTTCGACAAGCTGGAGGCCGAGGCGCATTTCCACTACCAGACCACGGCCATCTGCTTCTTCGGGCACACCCACGTGCCCCTCGCGTTCGAGAAGGCCGACGGCGTGCGCTGCGGGCTCTACACCCGCATCCAGGTCACGCGCGGGAAGAAATATTTCATCAACGTCGGCAGCGTGGGCCAGCCCCGCGACGGGGACCCGCGAGCTTCCTACGCGATCTACGACATGATTCGGAACCAGGTCGAACTTCGCCGCGTGGCGTACGATTTCCGGATCACGCAGAAGAAAATCCTCGATGCCGGATTGCCCGGACGCGTGGCGGCCCGCCTGGCCGTGGGCCGCTGAAACGGCGACGACCCGGAATCCGTGGGCCGGGGGAGACTACAGCATGAAGCAAAGCGGGTGGCTTGCGGGATGGATCGGCCTGTCGCTGGCCTGCGCGGCATCCGGCCAGGTGGAGGTGGGATGCCGCCTCGAGGCCTCGCGCGCGCTGCTGTTCGAGCCCGTCCGGGTCACCGTGCGCGTGACGAACAACAGCGGCCACCCCCTCCATTTCGGCGGCTCAAGCCCGGACGCGCGATTGGGATTCAGCATTGAACAGGCTCCGGGCGAGCCTGTGTTGACGACGGGACAGCCCCTCCTGGCGGCGCCCCTCGACCTGGCCCCGGGGGCGTCCCGGGAAGTGACGATCAACCTGCTGCCATCGTACCGGATTCACGCCACGGGACCCTATACCATCCAGGCCCGCGTCGACCTGGGCGATGAGGCCTACGTCTCGCAGAAGGCCTACCTGGATGTGCTGCCCGGCTTCGAGGTCGGGCGCCTGGCCGTGGGACTGGCCGGCGCCTCCAAGGACACGCGCATCTACACGATCAAGACGCTGACCCGCGACCGGATGGAGCTTCTCTTCCTCCGGGTGGACGACGATAAGAGCGGGCGCTGCCTGGGCGTGTTCGACCTGGGCCGGATCGTGCGCCAGTTCCAGCCGCAGATGGCCGGCGACAGCCGCGGCCACGTGCACGTGCTGCACCAGTCCAGCCCCTGGAAGTTCACGCACACGGAGATCAATCCCGACGGCATACCGGTCGCCGCCAGGGATTTCTCGGCCTACAGCACCGAGGTCCGCCTGGAGAAAGAGCCCGATGGCTCGGTCATTGTCCGCGGCGTGCGGCCCGCGCCGGATCCTTCGCTGTTCCAGCCCCCGGCGACGCTGACCCCCGAGCCGGCCGGCGGGAAAAAAAGGCGATGACGCCACGCTCGGTGTGTGGTATATATTTCCTCGTAGCCAAACGCCCGGTGCACCCGTGGTGAAATTGGCATACACGCAAGATTCAGGTTCTTGTGCCAGCGATGGCGTGGAGGTTCGACTCCTCTCGGGTGCACCATCTTCTCTTCCCTGATCGGTCGCCCGCGCACGGGCGCGCCGCCCGCCGCGGGCGGCAGCGCGGGGGCCATCGCGGGGCGGGGCGCGGGCATCGCCGCCGCCAGGAACTGGCGGCGGAACGACTCCTGCTGCTCGGGCGTCATCCTCTTCCAGTTGTAATCGAGGATCGACCATAGGATGCTTCCCGCGCACGCCAGTTGCTTCTGCTCCGCCGGAAGCATGGGAAAGCGCTGCGCCAGGTCCGTGGTGAACGCGCGCTGGAGTTCCGGCGCCGTCACCGGCCCGTTCAGATTCGATGTCCGGCCCGACTCCTCGGCCAGAATCCAGGGCGCCTCGGCGGCGCGGGCGTGGAGGCCTGAAGGCAGGACGGCCGCCACGGCCGCGATGCATAGCCGGAAAACATGCTGGTTCATTCAGCCTCCCCGGTTGCTGTCGGTCAAGGATACCCGCTTTCCCGCCTGGAGAACAGGGCTCCGGGCGGGCGGCATCCGGCCCTCATGCCGCTCGGACATGGCGGGTTGCCAGGAACGCCGCCGCGAACGCCGCCGCGTTGACGAGCACGATCGCGGCCCCCGCGGGCGCGTCCAGCGCGAGCGAGAGCAGCAGTCCGGCCAGCACCGAGGTTGTGCCGAGGACCGCCGCGAGGACCAGCGTTGCCCGGAACCCGCGGCGGAATTGAAGGGCCGTGACGGCGGGAAAGATCAGCAGGCTGGAGACCAGCATCGTGCCCACCACCCGGATGCCGAGCACCACCATCAACGCCGTCAGCAGCGCCAGCAGGCGGTTGATGCGCGAGGCGCGGATGCCCACGACCCGCGCCCCGGCCTCGTCGAACGTGACGGCGAACAGCTCGTGATAGAACAGGGCGATGAGGGTGACGACGCCGAGGGCCAGTCCGACGGCCAGGCGCGTTTCCGCCCGGCTGACGGACAGGATGTCGCCGAACAGGAAGCTGAACAGGTCCACGTTGAAACCGCCGCCCAGGCTGGAAAGCAGGACGCCGGCGGCCACGCCGACCGCCGACACCATGCCGATGGCGGCATCGCCGTACATCGCCGCGCGCTCGGGCAGGTAGAGGATGACCAGCGACGCCAGCGCCACGAGCGGGAGGGCGACGTACAGCGGCGTCCATCCCAGCAGGAGCGCGAGGCCCACCGTCCCGAACGCGAAGTGGGAAAGGCCCTCCCCGATCATCGCGTAGCGCCGGAGGACGAGGAACACGCCGAGCAGGCCGCAGCCCAGGGCGATGAACAGGCCAGCGAGCAGCGCGCGCTGCACGAAGGCGTACTGGAGGCTTTCCAGGATACCGCTCAAGGCGCGCCTCCCGCCCGGTCGTGCTGGTGGCAGATCGTGTGCTGGGCGAAGGCCCCGAACCGGGATGTCATTTCCGGCGAACTGCAGAAATCGGAGAACGAACCGGAAAAGACGACCTTCCGGTCGAGATAGAGCAGGTGGCTGGCGTAGTTGCCGGCCGTGGCGCTGTCGTGCGTGACGAGGACAATGGTCACGCCATCCCGGCGATTCATCTCCGCCAGCAGTTCGTAAAAGGCGTTGCGGCTGTCGGGGTCGAGCGCCAGGGTCGGCTCGTCCAGCAGGAGCAAGGGCGGGCGGTTCACGAGCGCGCGGGCGAGGAGCACCCGCTGGCGCTGTCCCCCGGAAAGCTCGCCGATGCGACGGGCGGCGAGGTCCGCGATGCCCAGGCGGGCCAGGCTGTCCGTCACGGCCGTGGCGTCCGCAGGGCCCAGCCAGCGGGGAAACCGCTTGGCGGCCAGCCGCTCCATGCCGACGACCTCGCGCACGGTGGCGGGAAAGCGGGGGGACGCGATGCCGCTGAACTGGGGCAGGTAACCGATCCGATGCCAGTCGCCGAAACGGCCGGTGGGCGTCCCGAACAGGGCGATCTCGCCGGCCGCCGCCGGGAGCAGCCCCAGCAGCGTCTTCAGCAGGGTCGTCTTGCCCGAGCCGTTGGGTCCGACGACCGCCCAGAACTCGCCGCTTCCCGCCCGCCAGGACACGTGGTCCAGCGCCGTGCCGGCGCCGTAGGACGCGGAAAGGTCGTTGACCTCGATCGGGTTCACTCGCATCCCAGGGCCTTCCGCAGCTTGGCGAGATTTTCCCGCATCAGCGAGAGGTACGTCACGTCGCCGCGCGTGCGCTCCTCGCGGGTCAGGTTATGGGCCCCGTGCAGCACCTCCAGCCGGGTGCCCGTTTCCTCCGCGAGGGTCCGGCCGACCTTCGGATCCAGCAGTTCCTCGACAAACAGCGTGGTCTGGCCCGAGGCCCGGATGGCCTTGACCAACTCCGCCATCTGCGCCGGGGTTGGCGCCGCGTTCGGCGAGAAGCCGGCGTACGGCGAGAGATGCGTCAGCCCGTACCGCCGGGCGAAGTAGCCGAACGCGAAATGCCCGCCGTACAGTATCTGCCGGTGCCGGCAGTTCGCGAGGCCGGCCCGGATGTCCTCGTCCAGAGCCGCGAGTTGGGCGTTGTACCGACCGGCGCGCGCGGCGTACTCCGCCGCCCCGGCCGGATCGGCCTGCGCCAGGCCCGCGGCGATCGTGGACACCACGGTCTGCGCCAGCACGGGGTCGAGCCAGATGTGCGGGTCCGAAGCCTCGTGATGGTGTTCGCCATCCTCTTCGTCGTCCTCGTCGTGTCCATGCTCGCGGGGCACCTCCCGGCCGGCCTCGATCACGGCAACGCGGGGGTTCTCAATCCCGCGGACCAGATCGGCGGCCCACGGCTCGAGATCGGCGCCGAGGTAGAGGAAGACATCCGCCCGGTTCAGCGCGAAGACGTCCGAGGGCCTCGGCGCGTAGGAGTGCGCCTCCACGCCCGGCGGGAGCAGTTGCGCTACGTCGACCCGCTCCCCGCCGACCGCGCGGGCCCAGTCATAAAGGGGAAAAATGGTGGTCACAACGCGGACCGGTTCGGCCCGCGCCGCGATCGCTGCAGCGCAGGCGAGGGCCATCCATGCCGTCCATTGGGCCAGGTTCCTCATGTGTCCGTCCATGTTATTCAAAATGCGCCGAAAATGAAGCCGGAATCGATTCGACTAACCCACGGATTTGCGGATCAGCCGCGCGCGGTATACGGCCTTAATCCCCGGGGCGTGTCCTTGCGCCCCGGCTCCCGGTAGTCGTTCAAGAGGCTCGTCGCGGTCCGCTCTCGGGACAGCCCGCGCGCTTCCGTCAGGAACTCGAACAGCGCGTCGGCCAACTCCGTCAGCGGCAGCCTGTAGTCGCGGCCGAACCGCGCGAACAGCCATCGGCTGAATTCCGCGAAGGCCCTGTACGGGCTGGCGGCCCCGGCCCAGAGGAGCGGCGCCGTCCGGGGAAAATGCCCGCGGTTGACCACCCGCTCCCAGAAGCGGGCGAAGCGTTTGATTTCAATCAGTTCCGCTTCCTTCATGGCGGACGTGGAGAGGATCTCGTACGGCGGGCGCGGATTGTACCGCATCGCCCCGGGCCCGTCGTGCCGCGCGAGGGGCGCGCCGGGCAGCCGCTTCAGGATGCCGATCTGGATCTTGTGCGGATCGAGCCGCGCCAGCCGGTCGAATCCCGCGGCGAAACTCTCCGCCGTCTCGCCCGGCAGCCCGGCGATGAGGTCGGTGTGGAGGATGGCGTTCGTGCGCTTCCGCAGGAAGGCCAGGTTTTCTTCCACGAGTTCGGGCCGCAGCGGGCGGCGGATGCGCGCGGCCACCTCCGGGTTGAAAGTCTGGACGCCGATTTCAAGCTGGAGCGAGCCCGTGGGGAAGCGCGCCAGGAGGCCGCGCAATTCATCCGGAAACCGGTCGGGCACCATCTCGAAATGGACGAAGAGGCCCGGTCGCATCCGCTCGAGAAAGAACGCCAGCAACGCGCAGCACCGTTCCAGGTCGAGGTTGAACGTGCGGTCCACGAACTTGAGCGTTCGCGCGCCGCGATCGAGCAGCCGGTCCAGGGCGTCCAGCAGCGGCGGCAGGGGAAAGTAGCGGACGGGAGCGTCCCCGGCCGAAAGGCAGTAGTCGCAGTGATAGGGGCAGCCCCGGGACGACTCGACGTAGGTGATGCGGTGCTTCAGGTCGGCGTCGGTGTAGAGCTCATAGGGCAGGGCGAGCCTTGACAGGTCGACTGGCGCGGCCCGGAGGAACCGGCCGGCGGGTCGCCGGCCCTCCAGCAAGTCCACGCACAACCGGCGAAAAACCTCTTCTCCCTCGCCGACAACGATGTAATCGGCCGGACGAGTCAGGTCCGTCTCTTCCGACGTCAGTTCCGGCCCGCCGAGCACGAGGACCAGGTCAGGCCGGGCGGCCTTCAATCGCGCGGCGATGTCGGCGAGGCGCGTCGCATTCCAGACGTGCGCGCCGAGGCCTACGATCCGGGGCGCCTCGGCCAGGATGGCCTCCGCGACGGTTGAAGGCTCCGTTTTGATATCCGATTCCAGCAGGCGGGCCCGGGATTGGAGGGGGCCCAGGTTGGCCAGCAGGCAGCGCAACCCGAACGCCGGGTGAATGTACCTGGCATTCGAAGTGCACAGAAGAACATCGCAGGAAGCCTGAAGCATGGGGGCACTATAGCTGAACGAAGCCGGCCGGACCATCCTGCCGCCCCGCGGCCCGTCGCGCTGCAGGGAGCCTGCGCCGCTCCGGATCGCCCCGCCGCCGTTGCGGATTGGCTTGCCGCGGAGTCCCGGCCATGCACAATAACCACCTTGGCATGAGCGCGTTTCAACGAGTGGCCCTGGTCAACGTACGGCTGGAATCGCGCCAGCGGATCCCGGTGAATCTGCTGGTGCTGGCCGCCTGCATCAAGGATCGGACCCGCGTCACGGTGTTCGATCCTGACCCGGACCAGGGCGACTTGCGCGGCCTCGTGGAGTTCCAACCCGACCTGGTCGGCATCAGCTTCATGACCCAGACGGCTTTGCGGGCAAAGGAATTGTATGACATCCTGCGCGCCGCCCTGCCGTCCGCGCATTTCGTTCTCGGCGGCGTCGGCCCGACCGTGGAGAAGGAGGCCGTTTTCGAGCGCTTCCGCCCGGACGCCGTAGTGGTCGGGGAAGGAGAGAAGACCCTGCGCCGGATCGTGGACGGCGAACCGCTGGATCAGGTCCCGGGCGTCTACCGGACGGGCCGGCCGTTCACGCCGGGTGAGGTGATCTGGAACCTCGACGAGATCCCGCTGCCCGCCTACGAGTGCATGCCGGATTTCGAGAAGTACCTCTGCCCGCCGGGCGGCATCCGCGGCAAGTGGTTCGACGCGGGCACGCCGATGATCATGACCGGCCGCGGCTGCCCGTACCAGTGCACCTTCTGCTCCTCGCACCTGATGTTCACGCGCAAGGTGCGGCGCCGGTCGGTGGATAACGTCCTGCAGGAAATCCGGCGCCTGCGGAACGAGTACGGCATCGAGGCCGTCCATTTCCTGGACGACACCTTCAACGCCCCGCCGTCCTGGGCCCGGAATTTCTGCGAGGCGCTGCTCCGGGAGCCCTACCGTCTCACGTGGGGCTGCCAGGTCCGCGTGAACCTGTTCGACCCGGACCTGGCCCGCCTGATGAGGAAGGCCGGCTGCGTCCAGGTGGACATCGGGGTGGAGTCCGGCTCGCCGAAGGTGCTCAAGGCCCTGAAAAAGGGCGAGACCCCGGAGCAGACGGCCGCCGCTTTCCGCGCCGCCCACGAGGCCGGCATCGCGCCGATGGCCACGTTCCTCGTAGGCTGCCCGGAGGAGACGATGGAGGACATCGAACTCACCCGGCAACTGGTCAAAAGGATCAAGCCGTCGTTTTCCGAATTCTACTTTCTCATCCCGTTCCCCGGCTCGGAGCTGTTCGAGCAGGCCACGGCGAACGGCTGGCTGAAAGACCGGTCCTACGAGGGGCGCGGCATGGTCGACCGGCCGGTCATGGAGATCAACTTCACGATGGAGCAGCAGGTCGAGATCCGGCGGGCCTACTTCCAGTTGGTGGGATGGCGCAACCTGGCGGGGTTCGTGTCGCTCAACGTGCTGTGGGCCATGATGAAATCCCTGCGGCCCTCGATGGTCGCGGCGGCCCTGAAGGAGTTCTGGAAGACCCGCAACCTGCGCGACGCCATGCAGGCCTATGTGCATGCGCTGCGGGCGGCTTATGGGCGGCGGGCGGCGCAGCAGCGGAGCCAGCGCGCCGCGCCGTAAACCGGTCAGCCTATTCTGCCCGACCGTCCAGGGCAACAAACGATCGAGGAGCTTTAATAAGTTGAAGAACATCCGGCCGTTCCTTAAGAATAGCACCGCATGAAAACAGCGACCGTGTCCCGAGGCCAGCCGGAAGTCGTCGGGCGCCCCCGTTGGCTGGCATTCCTGATCTGCGGCGCGCTGGCCCTGGCGGCGCTCCTGGCCCTCGGGGCCGTCACCCAGATGGCCGGCTCGTATTCGGCGGCTAACCGGCTGGCCGCGGAAGGGTGGGGCGACGGCGCCCAGATCATCGTGCGCACCCGGATCGCCGCGCTGTGGCATGGCGCGTTTATCGCGCTTTGCGCGGGGGCCTTTTTCCTGCTCCTGTCCGGACGCCGGGCCGGCTGGTCTTTCCTTCAGGTCGCGATGGCGCGGTGGGGGTTGGTCCTGGTCATGGCGGCGGATGCGATCCTGCTGGCGCGCCACTACGTGCACTCCATGCCGCGGACCGCCGTGCAGGAAAACGAGGTGGTCCGGCTGCTCAAGACGGGCATCCCGGACAAGCGGGTGGCCATGCTCACCCAGGAAGGCTTCTATAACAACTGGCTGACCTACCTCTTTCCCTACCACGGCATCAAGTCGGTCAACATCACCCAGATGCCGCGCATGCCGGCGGAATACGAGCGGTTCCTGCAGGCGGTCGGGCGCCATCCCCTGCGTTTCTGGCAGCTGTCCGCGGTCGGCTACGTCATGGCCCCCGTCGGCGCTTGGAATCAGATCCAGGCCGATCCGAACATGAAGGACGCCTTCGCGCCGGCCCTGGAGTACAACGTGGGCTTGCGCGACGGCGATCTTGTCGTGGTCCCGGCGACCGCGTACTCGCCCGGCCAGCATGTCGTCCTGGCTTTTCGGAAACCCGCGCCGTACGCGGCCCTTTTTGCGGGGTGGGCCGCCGCGAATGACGACGAGGCGCTGCGCCGCCTGGCCGATCCGGCAGTGGAACCTTTTCAGGTGTTGCAGGTGGCTCCTGAAACCGCGGACGACCTGCCGGCATCGCAAGCGCAGGGACTGACCGGGCAGGCGCGCGTCCTCGCCTACCGGTCGGGCCGCATGAGGATCGGGATTTCGGCGGACCGGCCGGCCATCCTGCGCGTGGCCGAGAAGTTCGATCCGGGCTGGCAGGCTCGCGTGGATGGGCGGCCCGCGCCGGTGCGGCGGGTGGATTTCCTGTTCATGGGCGTGGCCGTGGCGCCCGGCGATCATGAAGTCGAGCTGTGCTATCGCTCCGGCGCGGGCAGCTTGTACGTCCTGGGCCTGGGGGTGCTCCTGTGCGGCGGCGCCGCGTTGAGCCTGCTGGTTCGTCGTCCGGCCGGGGAGGCCGCCCATGGATAGGCCGTCCTGCGGTCCGGGCCGCGCCCTGCTCAAACGGCTCCTGCTCGCCGTGGTCATGACGGCGCTGGTGCTGGCGGCCCTCGAGGGAGCCTTGCGCCTGGCCGGGTTTCGCCATGAACCCCGGCAGAAGGTGCTCTGGAAACCCACGGTGGCCGGCTTCATCGGCACGGAAGAGTTCTATATCCAGACCGATTTCGCTCCGCCCGGCTATATCTGGGTGTCGCAGCCGAATACCCCGTACACGGACCGCTACGGCTTCCGCCGCCCCGAGGTCCCCGTCGAGAAGCAACCCGGGCAATTCCGCGTGGCGTTCCTGGGGGGCTCCACCACGCAGGGCGGGTACCGGCCGTATCCCGAGCGGGTGATCCGGCTGCTGAACGCGGCCACGGGCGGAACCCGCTATGAAATGCTGAACGTCGGCTGCTCGTCGTATTCGACGCACCAGAGCCTGATCGCGCTGGAACGCTGGGTGTGGCCCCGCCACCCGGACCTGGTCATCGTGTACCACGGGTGGAACGACCAGATTGTCCAGGCGGATGGATTCAGCGACCACGAAAAAGACGCCTTGCTGTCCCTGGCCCCCGGCAGCCGCCCCTCGTGGGCCGTGCGGGTGCAGAATATGCGGCTGGCCCAGGGCGTCGGCCGGCTGCTGCAAGCGGTCGATCGCTCCTGGCCGCGCCCGCGGGTGCCCGTGGACCGGTTCCGGAGCAATCTCGACGAATTCGCGGAACGCTGCCGGAAGCGCGGGACGCGCCTGATGATCTTTGTCCGCCCGGAATCCCGCCGCTACCCGCTGCCGGCGTATGAAGCCGGCGCGCTGGAGCACTTCAGCCGCGCCTACAAGACCACCAACACGCTGGAGCTGTACAAGGCCATCCACGCGGATTACTCCGCCGCGCAGCGCGAGCCGCGGGAGGGCGCCGAAGTGTTCGATGCCTGGGCCGTGGTCAACCGGCTGTACGAGCGGCAGCAGGCCGGCGAGTTCGGGCCCGGGGTGGAGATATGGCAGAACGACAGCATTCATCTCCGCCCGCTGGGCGAGGAACTGCTGGCCCAGGAACTCGCGCCCGCCATTGCGCCGGAGGCGGCGGAGGCCGTGAAAACTTTTGTGCAAAGCGGTCGCTATTGGTCCTTCCTGGCCGGGGAGTTCCTGAACGAACGGCTGCCCCACGAGGCCGTCTATTGCGCACGCCGGGCCAAAGAAGCCGATCCGGCGCTGACCGCGGCGATGGACGAGTTGACCCGCCGCGCCGAAAAGGATTTCGAGTTCGTGGCGTTGTTCGAGGAGGGCCGGTGGGGCGGCACGGACCCGGCGTTCGAATCGAAGCTCCGGAAACTCTCGAAATGCCTCGGGATGCGGCCCGCGGACCATGGCGTCCTGGTGCAGATTTTCAGGACCTGCCTGTATTCGAACCGGCCGGAGATGGCGGCGGACGCCCTGGCGGGATACCGGCCGGCCTCCGCCCCGCACCGATACGAATGGCTGAACATGCGGCTTCAGTCGCTGCTCGCGGGGAACCGGCTCCAGGAAGCGGAAGGTGTGGCCGTCGAGATGTTGAACATGAATCCGCGCGAGGCGCAGGTGCGAGGCGTGCTGGACCAGATTCGCGCACGGAGGACGCCATGAACGGGCCGTTGACGGACCGGCAAACCGACCGCATGGATCGCTTCCTGTTCGTCGCCATTCTCCTCCTCGTCGCCGTTGCCATTTTCCGCTCGATCCTTCTGCCGGGGCGGTTTCTTTTCACCACCGACGACAACATCGGCGACCTGGCGCTGCGGAAGGCGCTGCTCCCCGGCGGCTATTCGGGCGGCTGGTACGACGGCATGCTGCTGGGTTTCAACATGGTGATCCCTCCCGGCTGGACCCATTTGCTGCTCTGGTTGTCGCCGCTGATTCCCTTTGTCAACTGGATGCACGGGCTGGACCTTGTGCTGGCCTCGCTCGCGCTGGCGGCGTTCCTCCGGCGCAAGGACGTGAGCTGGCCCGCCTGCGCCGTCGCGGCGCTCGCCGCCTTCTGGGTCGGCAGCAATTTCACGCTGACCTACGCCGGCCACATCATGAAGTTCGGCGTGCTGATGTGGGCGGCGGCCTACCTCTGGTGGGTGGATCGCGCCGTGGAGACCGGCCGGCCCGCCCTCGCGGTCCTGGCGGGGGGGGCGCTGGGCGCGATGTTCCTGGAGCAGGCGGACGTGGCGCTGTTCTTCGCGCTCGCGCTGGGACCGTATGCCCTTTTCCGGCTCGGGCAGACGGCCGGGGCCCAGGGCAGGAAGTGGGCGGTTGTCCTGGTTCCCCTGCTGCTGTCCGCCTTGATAATTGCCTTCCACCCGTTGTGGGAAGGCTATCGCGCCAATGTGCAGGGCGTGACGTCGATGGAACAGGAAAACCCCGGGGAGAAGTGGGCGTTCATCACGCAGTGGAGCTGGCCGCCCGAGGAGAGCATTGATTTCGTCGCGCCCGGCTACATGGGCTGGCGCAGCGGGGAGCCGGCGGGCCCGTACTGGGGGCGCATGGGCCGGTCCGAGGGATGGGAGCAAACCCGGCGCGGCTTCCAGAATTTCAAGCTGGAGAACCAGTACCTGGGCGCCATCCCGCTCCTCCTGGCCCTGGCCGCCCTGGCCGGCGCGCGGCAGAAGCCCGAGATCATTTTCTGGGGCGTCGCCGCGCTGGTGACGCTGCTGCTGTCGTTCGGGAAGTACTTTCCCCTGTACGCCGTCTTCTACAAGCTGCCGGTCATTAACAATATCCGCAATCCGAACAAGTTCCTGCAAGTGTTCCAGCTGGTGCTGGCCATCCTGTCCGCCTATGGATTCGACCTTGTTCTGAAGGCCGGCCGGAAGCCGGATCCGATTGGAGCGCCGCCGCGCGCGTGAGCGCGAACAGGCCGCTACCGGTTCGCTTCCAACTGCGCCCGCAGGGTGTCCACGTCGATCTCGTGGACAAAGAAGCTCTCGTCGCCGCACAAGACCCGCCGGTCCAGCGGGAACGGGCCGATCACCCGGACGCCCGGGGCCTGCAGGGGCATCAGGGTGATCAGCAACACCTGGTCGTAGGTCCCGGAATCCGCTTTCCGGATCAGCCTTTGGATGGCCTCCACGGGCGGCACTTTCTTGTCGTTCTCGTACCACTGGGCGTCGCAGATCAGGCCCTGGTAGAAACGCTCCTGCTCGATGCAATAGAACGGCGGGAACTCGGGCCGCATGTAGGGTTGAATGGACTGGGTGGCGTAGGACAGCACGGTGCCCACGAGCACGTTGGTGCTCTTGAGGTGGGCGTTCAGGAACTGCGCCGTCTCGCGTCCGCCCGAAAAGGGGTGTTGAAAATCCATGCGGAATGCCGTGACTGTTCCGATGGCTTGCAGGGCCAGGAACGCGGAAAAGATCGCGGCCCGAAGGAGGGGATACCGCTTCATCCATCTGGAGTCCGCCCACCGGCCGGGTGCCGGGTAATAGCGGCCGATCCACTGGGTGAAGACCAGCAGCAGCCAGAGCATGCCGATGAAGCGCATGTTGCTGCCCCGGAAGACCAGCAGGTAGGCGATGATCCCGCCGGTGACCAGAAAGTAACCCAGGGGGACAGGCTTGGCGTGGACCAGGTAGAGAAGGCCGGCCAGGCCAAGCAGGGCCAGCAGGGTGGAGTGCTGATCGCTTACCGTGTTGGCGGGCCAGAAGTAGAACTGCGGCTTCACGACCGGCGCCGCCAGGCGAAGCAGGACGCCCCGCGCCGTTTGGAAGTAGTCGATCTCTCCGCCGCCGGACAGCACCGCGCGCACTTCCGCAAACGGGATCAACTGGTAGAGCGACACCAGGAAAACAAGCCCGAGCGCGAACAGGGGCGCCAGGAAGGGGGTGTATTCACGCCATCGCGTTCGATGGGCCGCCGCCAATTCGATCACGTACAGCAGCGCCAGCGTCCCGGCGAACAGGCCGCCGTACATGTGGGTCTGGGCCATCAGGGCCAGCGGGAGCATGTACAGCCAGGGGCGCCGGAAGCGCTGCGCGTAGAGCGTCGCCGCCAGGCACAGGAAAAGCAGGATGGGCACGTAGTTGCGCGCCACGATGTTGTACTCGTAGAAGACCAGGAACCCGAAGGGGTACAGGATTTTTTCCAGACGCGTGAACGGGCCGAAACGGATGAACAGGAAAACGCCCGCGATCGCCATCAGCGAATGGAAAACCTGCATGGCGAGGGGCGAGGGGAAGACCTTGAGGAGGAAATACAAGGCGGTATGCCAGCCGCCGGGATCCGTCTGGTAGCCGAGGTCATGCAGCACGGCGGCCAGCGAAGGGCCCCATCGCGTATACAGCCAGTCGGCCGCCTCATCGCGCCACAGTTCGTGGCGGGGGATGAGGACGAAGGTCATCACGATGTACGCCGCCAGGGCGAGATAGGGCAGGGCGTCGAGCGCGCGACGGGACGGGCTGGACACGGGTTCGTTCACCGGTGTGTTCTCACGCGTCAGACTCTACCAGCGCCATGATCGGCCTGCAAGCGGGCGCCCGGCGATGGACAAGGACCCGGCCCCGAGGTAGTATGCGGCGGGCCAGGGGCCCGGGCTGATCATATGGCGGGGAACAACAATTCCGTGGATGAAGGCCGCCCGGCCGCGTCCGGCCGCACGGGGCTGATGCTCGGCCTGGCCGTCCTGCTGGCGCTGTCGATCGGCATCCGTTTCTACAAGCTGGGCGTGACGGACACGCGCTCGGACGAGGTGGAGCTGGTTGAACAGCTCCAGGGCGGCGTTAAACCGGTCGAGTACTTCAAGTGGTTCATCGAGGTGTTCCAGGCCGGCCGCCAGATGCCTCTGTCGCGCGTGGCGACCTGCATCTATATGCGGACGTTCGAATTGCCGGTGACCCTTTTCCACGTCCGGACCCCGTTCGCCATGTTGAGCGCGCTGACGCCGCTGTTCCTGGTGTTCCTCGGGCGGTGGTGGGCCGGCCCGCGCCTGGGCTGGATCCTCGGCGTCCTGGGGCTGGTCAATCCGTTCGCCCTGTTCTGGGGGCGCATCGGGCTGGCCTATGGCTTCGTGCTCCCGTTCGTCGTCCTGACCGCGGCCTTCTTTGTGCCGTTGCTGAACAACGCCGCCGGGGGGCGGCCGTTGCCGCGCGGCCTGCTCGCCGGTGTCACGGCGGCCGCGGTCCTCGGCTCGTATTCCCACCTGTCCGCGTGGCCCTTCACGGGGCTGCTCTGGCTGGCGCTCTTCTTCCTGGTGCTGAAAAAAGCGGCGTGGAATTTCCGCGCGGTGCCCGCGCGCTGCTGGATCGCGTTCGCGGTCTGGGCGCTCTCCATCGCCCCGTGGGCCTATTCCTTCCTCACGGCCGTCAACACCAAGTGGGATATCCTCGACAAGATTTCCAACGATCCCGTGTACACGTTTGCCGCGATGCGCCGGCTGCCCTTCGTGATGGGATGGGGCCGGGGCGTTCCGGGCGTGTTCCTGACCCTGGGCCTTCCGCTGCTGGGCCTCGTCCTGGCCTGGAAGAACCGCGGCCTGCGACCGGGCCTGGCGCTGACGCTGCTGATCGGCGTGGTCCTCTTTGCCATGCTGGCGCTCATGATGACCTTGAGCGGCGGCATCTACACGCTTCGCTACTTTACGCCGCTGTGGATCATTCCGATCCTGCTGGCCGGGCTGGCGATCCACGAGGCGGCGGCATGGGTGGGCCGGCGCTGGCCGCGTCCCGGGGCGGCGACCCTGTCCGCGGCGTTGTTCCTGGCGGGCGTGGCGGCGCATGCCGCCGCGCCGCTCTGGTGGACCGTCAACCTGACGGGCCATCCCACCCCCTACAGCCACGTCAGCCGGTGGCTGGACGCCCACCTTCCGAAGGGCGCCCCGGCGATCGTGGACCGATGGTTCGAGCCCAGCCACGAGATGCGGTTCCACGCGCCCACGAACACGTATGTGACCTTCACCGTCCCGAACGAACCGCTGAAGAATTTTCTGGAACTCAAGTGGCGCGACACGGTGAAGCAGTTTGCCCTGCGCTACCCGGACGCGGCCTATGTCGAACTGATCAAGTGCTACTTCTACGTGCCCACGGTCGGCGGCTGGGAATGGCCGCGCCAGTATTTTGCGCGCCACGCGGTCATCACCAACGAGCCGGCGCTCAAGCTCCGGCAGCGTTGGCTGGGCATGACCGAGGACTACTACGCCGACAACACCAACCGCATTGTCTGCGAAATCTTTTACAACACCACCGAGGACATGCTCGAAAAAGCGCGCGCGGCCGGCCAGCCGTTCTTCCTCCAGTACGGAGAGGGATGGCGCTACGCGAAAACCCAGGATTTCCGGGATTGGCGCATGCTGGAGGGCGCGGCGGAAGTCGAACTCTTCAATCTGACCGGCGCGCCGCAGGAGGCCCGCCTGACGGTCCGGGGCGCCGCCGTGGAGGGAACCAAGCAGGTGCGGAGTTCCACGGGAGCGCAGGAGACCTTCCCGGCCAACCAGAGGCATGAGTGGGCCGTGGTCCTGACGTCGCTTCCGCCCGGCCGGACCGTCGTTCGGTTGACCGACAGCCTGGGGCCGGCCGCCCACGCCGTCCTGCTGGTGGAAGACCTCCGGCTGGCCGCGGATCAAGGCGCTTCGATCACGCGGTAGTATCGGTGCCCGGTGTCCCGGGTGACGTCCATCACGTACATGTAGGCCCCGGTGCCGGCCACCGGGCTTCCGATGTTCTCCCACACCGGGTTGAGCAGGCTCATGGCGCCCTGCACCTGGTAGGTTTCCCCGACGTATCCGAACCACACGACGTCCACGGCGGAAACCCGGATCGAGATGTCGCGGTCCACGCCGTACTCGAAGGCCCCCATGTCCACCAGGCCGTTCACGATGCGGGGGTTGTGCGCCAAGTCGGTGGCGTCCGGCATCCAGGCCATGTTCTCGCCGACGTCCACGCAGGGCGAAAGATTCTGGAGGCGGTACGAGCCGTCCGCTTCAAAGAGCGGGTTGATGTTCGTATTGCCCGCCAGCCAGTTCACCGGTCCGACGCCGTGCGTGACAATCCCGGCCTCTCCGCCCTGCACGTCCGAGTAGGAAAGGGTGATCTCGATGTCGTACCATTCCGGGTTGAAGGCAATCTGCTCGGTCGTGTTGTCCCAGAGAATGCAATTATGCAGAGACGGACTGCTGTCGTAGGAAACCATGACTCCTCCGCCGTATCCCGACGGCGCGGAATTGGCGGCTATCGTCACGCTGTCCAGCTCCGCGTCCGATCCGTCAAAGTAAAGGCCGCCGCCCTGGGTGATGGACGAATTCCCTGCAATCAGGAGGTTACGGGCCGTGCCGGACGCGTGGTAGTAGTGGATGGCGCCGCCCCCGCCGTCGGATTCGTTGTGGGTCAGCACGAGGTTCCGCAGCGTGGGGAGGCCGGCCTGAAGGCGCATGCCTCCGCCGCCGTCGGCGCTGTTGCCGTCGATCACGCAGTCGCATACGCAGACATTGGCGTTGTAAAGGCTGATCCCGCCGCCCTGTCCGTTCAACGCGAAATTGCCGCTGACAATGCAGTTGGAAACCAGCCCGTCCGACGCCCCGTTAAAGAAAAGGCCGCCCCCCCAGGTATCCTTGTCCGAGCCCGTCGCCCTGGCGGTGCCATTGGTCAGCGTAAAGCCGATGATCGCCGCATTGCCCGAGGCATAAACGCAGCGAACAGGCGTGCCTCGGTCGCCCGCGATCACCGTATTGGTGGGGCCGTTGAGGCTTTGGAGGATGACGTTGTTGGTAATCACCACGCGGTTCGGCAGGATCGCGCCGGGTGTGACGCGGCTCCCCGTAGAATACACCCCATTGCTTACGAGGATCGTGTCGCCGTCCTGCGAAGCGTCCAGCGCCGTCTGGATCGTGGCGGCCGCCATGGCCCAATTGGTGTACGGAGGGATGGAGGCCCCGGAGAGCGCGACGTAGCGGGTGATGGCCCGGGCGCAGGGGGCGATGGCCAGACCGATCCAAAGCGCATGAAGAGAGAAAAGCCGAACGCGGCGCTGCATGACTCGCCTCCTTGGTTGATTAGAGGAACCAGTCCTCTAACCCCATATTCGGCGGCGTTCGCCTCATGTCAATTCAAAAGCGATTTTCTCGAAATCCACTTCGGCCGTCGCCAGGACCTTGTACGGTTTCCTGAACGCGCCCGTGTAATCCAGGAAGGCCCGGAAATCGTGGGTTGGAACCGCGAAGTCGTCGAAGAGCAGGATGGTGCCCGTCTTGAGCAGACCGTTCAACGTGCACAGCCAATACAACGTCGAGGTATAGAGGTCCGCATCGCAGTGAACGATCAGGCGCTTCTGCGGCTTGTACTCGGCCAGGAATCCGGGGAGCGTGTCCTGAAACAGCCCCTTGATAAACGTGACCCGCGCATCGTCCACGCGGGGCACCTGCCCGTCGTTGCTGAAGGACCCCGGCTCGAACTTTTTCAACCCGGTCTGCCAGGCCTCCGGCAGGCCCGTGAAGGTGTCGAACCCGTAGAACCGGGTTTCCGGGTGCGCCGAGAGTTGGCTCCACTCGCGGATCGAATCGCCGAACATGACCCCGGCCTCGAGGTAGTCGAACGGCTCGCCGCCCATGAGACCCGCGACATGCTCGAAGAGTTGGAGGCGGCGCTCAAAATGCCGCGGCGCGGGATGCGCTCGCATCCACCGGCCGAGGGCCAGCAGCGAGTTGAAGAAGTCAAGGGAGGACGATGGCGGAATCCCGCACCGGATGATGCTTCTCTTGATCTTTCGGCCCCATTCCATTTTTACCCTCCTTGTTGCGAAAGCATGATCACTGTCCATCGTCGAGCGGCAGAACATGAACTTGTTTTTTGTCCTCGCCGGAGCGAGGCGCTTCGTGCCTTCACGCCTCTTCGCCCTTCAGCCACTTCAGCAGGGCGGGCATGTCGGGATGGAAGCCCTCCTCGATCCGGACGTCCCGTTGCTTTTCCGCCGCCACGAAGACCTGCGCGCCCCAGCGCGGGACGCGCCGGGCCACCCAGACGCCCAGCCGGGAGTTCTCAAAGGGGAAGATATAGCTCCCTTCGCGCCGGCGCACCGCGAAGCCGTGCTTCTCCAGGATTCGCTGGAGCAGGCGCGCGCTGAAATCGCGATAGTGCGGACAGCGGTAGCGGGCCGAAAACATCGGGGTGAGGTCGAGGATGAACTGCATGACGAACGAGATGGGCTGGTTGACGTTCGGGATGCCCGCGAACAGGACGCCGCCCGGCCGGAGCACGCGGTTGATCTCGTTCATCAGGTGGTCGGTGTGGACCACGTGCTCGATGACGTCCGTCGCCATGACCAGGTCGAACTGCCCGTCGGGGAAGGGCAGGGGCGATTCGTCCACGTTCACGAGGAACGTTTCCACGCCTTTGGCCTTCGCCATGTCCAACAGCCTCTCGGAGACGTCGATGCCGGCCTTGTAGACGCCGGCCGGGAGCCGGTTCAGGATCGCGCCGTTGCCGCACCCGATGTCCAGGACGGCGCCTGGCGAGGCGAGACGCTTCCACGTTTCGTCAAGGAACTCGCGAATGCGCAGGATGCGCCGGTCCACCTTCTCGGAGAGATAGGCGTCCGCCTGGTCGAAAAACCGCGCCTGGTCGTTTTGCATGGATGATTCCTGTCAGAGAGCCAATCACGAAAGATACGGAAAGTGAATCCCTTTCAGCTCCTCTTTCGTGTGTTCTGCCTATTCCGTGGTTCCTCTCTTTTCCCGACGTGAGCATACATCCTGCGCAGGCCTTCCTCCAGCGATACGCGGGGTGTCCAGCCGCCCAGCAGCCTGCGCGCGAGCGAGCAATCCGCCGCCTGGCCCCACAACGCAGTCGGCACGGCGGGATCGAAGGTCAGCGGGATGTCCTTGCCGGACACCTGGACGACCCGTTCCGCGATCTCCGCTATGGTGGCCCGTCCCTCGTTCGCCAGGTTGAAGGGCCCGACCACCTGGAGCCGCTCCTGCGCCTCCACGCTCAACAGCAGCGCGTCGAGCACGTCGTCCACGAAAATGTATGAACGCGTCTCGCGTCCCGTCCCGCGGATGCGGAACGGCGCGCCTTCCGGCCACCGCGCCGCCCGCCGGCAGAAGACGGGGATCGCCGAGCCCGTCGCGGGATCGGTGTCCTGGTGGTAGCCGTAGGCGCCCATGATCCGCGCCAGCGAGACGCGGAACCAGGGATGCTCCCGGGCCAGCGCCTCCAGGGTGATCTCGCCGAGCAGCTTGCCCCACCCGTAGGTCAGCGCCGGCCGGGCCGGATAGGCCTCCTCCTCGCGGAGGGGGGCGGCATCCGGGGCCTGCTGGCGGGCTTCCGGGTAGACGTGCGCGCTGCCGGCATACACGAACGACGCCGCGCGCGCCTCGACCGCGGCCTGGAAGACGTTCTGGTCGATGAGCACGTTGTTCAGCAGGACCGAGCCCGGGCGGTCCAGGTAGACCTGGATGCCGCCGACGCGCGCGGCGAAATGAAACACAACCTGCATGCCCTCCGCGGCGCGTCGCGCGGCCGCCGGATCGCGCAGGTCGAGCTCGATGAATTCGATGCGGTCGCGGATCTCCGCGAGGTGCTCCAGGCGGCCCCGCTCCAGGTTGTCCACGGCCCGCACCCGGGCGCCTTCCGCGGCCAGCCGCCGGGCCATGTTGGCCCCCAGGAATCCCGCGCCGCCGGTGATCAACACCGGCCTCTCCCGCCATTTCGTATTCATGTCGCCGTCTTCTCCTCGCCCGCGAAATGCCGCAACGCGCGGACCCACAGGTCCGTGATCCGGCGCGGGTCCAGCCGTTCCCGGGCGACCCGCTCCGCGCCCTCGCGCAGCCGTCCGCGCAGCGCCGGGTCCGCGATCAGGCGCTCCAACTGCCGGCTGAACTCCTCGCCGGACTCGGGGTCGAACATCAGGGCGCTCACGCCTTCCTCGGCGTTCTCGGCGATGCCGTCGAGGCGGACGGCGAGGATGGCGCACCCGCAGGCCAGGCTGTGCAACAGGTTGGCCGTCACCTGGAAATGGTCGGAGAAGCCCCCGTGGCGCATGATCAGGGAAATGTCCGCGGCGTTCAGCAACGAGTTGAGCCTGGTCACGTCCGGAAGCCAGCCGAGAAAGCGGACGCGGTCCGCCATGCCCAGTTCCGAGGCCCGCCGTTCGAGGTAGCCGCGGAGCGGCCCGTCGCCGGCGATCCAGAGCCGGAGCCCGGGATGTTTTGAAAAGGCCGGGCGCAGGTACTCAAAGGCGTGATCCAGGTTCTTGTTGGGATGCAGAATGCCGTGGTGGACGATGACCAGGTCGTCCTCCTGCAGGTCCCACTCCCGCCGCGCCGCCACGCGGTCCATGGGATGGAAAAAACTCGTTTCGCACGCTTCCGGGACCACGAATGCCTTCTCCGCCTCGACGCCTTGCGAGGCCATGTAGCGCCTCATGGCCTCGGTGCGGGTGATGATTCCCCGCAGCCGACGCCAGGTGAAGCGGTCAACGGCCAGCAGGAACTTCCGGGCGAGCCCCGAGAAAAACCCGTGCCCGAGATAGACATCCCAGAATATGTCGGCCCCGCTGACCACGACCGGGCATCCCGACACGAGGCGGAGGAGGAGGGGCAGGAAGGTGATGTATTCCTCGATATAGATGAAGCCGGCCTTCAGGCGCCGCGCCTGCCAGGCCACGCGCAGGGAGAGGGGGAACCAGAGCAGGGTCTTGAGCCACTTGTCCGCGTTATGCCCGCGCCGGACGCCGATCGGGAATTCGTGGAAGAAGATGCCCGGGTGGCCGTGCAGGGCGTGAGGCTTCTCCGACCGGTAGGAGAAATGGTGCACATCCGAGGTCGTGGCCAGCTCCTTCAGCATGGCCGGGAAGATGTTGTTCATCGCCTCGTGATCGGCGATGGGATAGCGGAACATGGAGACGATGACGGGGCGCGGCGCGGCTGGCTCGTTCACGGGCATGCGCTGGTCCATGTTTGGACGCCGTCGGGACAAAATCCGAACGTGGCGAAGCGGCCGCCCAGCTGCTCCAGCTTCTCGCGGATCGCCTGCTTGTTGTCGATGGGCGCGAAGAGCATGAGATAGCCTCCGCCGCCCGCGCCCAGGATTTTCCCGCCGAAGGCGCCGAGCCGGCGCGCCTCCTCGTAGAGCGAGTCGATGAACTCGTCGGTGACAAGCGGGTTCATCGTTTTCTTGGCGAGATGGGCCTCGTGGAGGAGGTGCCCGAACTCGCTGATCTTGCCGCGCAGCAGGAGGTTCTTCGCCTCGTAGGCCAGCGCCTTGAGCTTCTCCGTCCCGGCGCGGCTGGAACTGCCGGCCTCGTGAAACGCCGCGACCTGCTTGTCGATCAGGTTGGCCGAGAGCCGCGTGCGGCCGGTGAAGCACAGCATGCAGTGGCTTTCGACGTCGTTGAGGATGTCGGGACGCAGGCGCAGCGGGGTGACCTCGACGTTGTCCGGGTGGAACTCGATGAGGTTGAACCCGCCGAAGCTGCACGCGTACTGGTCCTGCTTCCCGCCGCTGATCTTCATCTTCACGCGCTCGACGTCGTAGGCTTTTTCCGCCAGTTCGTAGGGGTCCATGTGCCGGCCGGTCAGGACCTGGAGCCCGGCGAGGAGCGCGGTGATCATCGAGGACGAACTGCCGAGCCCGCTGCCCGGCGGCGCCTCGGTCTGCAGCGAGATATCCAAGCCGCGCCGGATGCCCGTTTCCTCCACGCAGGCCTTGGCGAGGTCCAGCACCCCGTCGTACGGGGGTTCGCCCCGGGCGGCGTAGTCGACCTCGACGTTGAAGTCGAGCGAGCGGATGCGGATCCGGTCGTCCTCGTGCGGGCGGATCGAGACGTAGCTGTACTTGTTGATCGTCGCCACGAGCACCGCGCCGCCGATCTCCTTGTAGACCGCCTCGATGTCGCTCCCGCCGCCCGCGAAGCTCAAGCGCAGCGGGGACTTCGCCCGCAGGTAGGGATTCATTTCCGCGCCTCGTCCTGGTGGTGCCGGTACCAGTCCACGGTCAGTTCCAGGCCGCGGCGCAGGCCGGTCTCCGCCCGCCAGCCCAGCCGTTCGAGCGCCCGGCTCGAGTCCATGAGCCGGCGCGGCTGGCCCTCGGGCTTGCTGCGGTCCAACTCCACGCGCCCCTTGAACCCGGTGATCTCCGTCAGCAGGTCCACGACCTCGCCGACGGATGTGTCGCGGCCGGCGCCGAGATTGATGACGTCGAAGCCCTCGATCCGCTCCGCCGCGCGGAGCATGCCGTCGGCCACATCGCCGGCGTAGACAAAATCGCGCGTGGCGAGCCCGCTGCCCCAGACGCTCACGGAGTCCGCGCGCCGGTCCGCGGCCTCGACGAACTTGCGCACGAGCGCGGGGATGACGTGCGCGTCGTGGAGGTTGAAGTTGTCGTGGGGCCCGTAGATGTTGCCCGGGATGCAGACGGCGGCGTTGAAGCCGTACTGCCGGTGATAGGCCTCGCCCTGGATGGTCAGCATGCGCTTCGCCAGCGAGTAGGGCGCGCTTTCGGGCTGCGGGATGCCCGTCCAGAGGTCGTCTTCCCGGAGCGGCATGGGGGCGTTGAGCGGATACCCGCACCCCGCGCCGGCGGCGACGAACTTCTTCGCGCCGCTCTTCCAGGCGTAGTGCATGACCAGCGTGCCCATCATCAGGTTCCGGTAGAGGTACTCCGCCGGGCGTTGCTGGTTGGGCAGGATGCCGCCGACCAGCCCGGCGAGGTGGATGACCACGTCTGCCGGATGCTTCGCGAACAACCGCTCGACATCCGCCTCGCGCGTCAGGTCGAATTCCGCGTGGCGGACGGCCCGTATATGGCGCGCGCCGGCCAGCGTCAGCCGCTCCATCATGTGCGACCCGAGGAAGCCCGTGCCGCCCGTCACCAGGACCCGCTTGTCGCTCCAGAAAGACATGATACCGTAGACCCTCCGTCCGGCTCACACGTTCGAGTAACTGCTCCGCCGTATTACCTGGTAACCCTTGATCAGTTCCGCGATGCCCTGCTGCAGGGACACGCGCGGCTGGTATCCCGTGCGCTCGATCTTTTCGTTGCTCACGATGTAATTGCGCTTGTCCGGGTCTTCCCCAACCGGCGACTCCATGATCGTGAAATCCGGCGCCTGTTTCTTGATCTCCAGGCACAGTTCCATCTTGGACAGGTTCGCCTCGCTCAACCCCACGTTGTAGGCCTGGCCTTTCATGGCGTCGAAATGGTCCATGGCGTGCAGGAACGCCCGGGCGACGTCGCGCACGTGGATGTAGTTGCGCTTGAAGTGCGCCTCGAACAGCACCACGAACCGGTCGGTCACCGCGCGATAGGTGAAATCGTTCACCAGCAGGTCCAGCCGCATCCGCGGGCTGATGCCGAAGACCGTGGCCAGCCGAAGGGATACCGCCCGGCCGGAGGCCAGCAGGGCTTCCTCGAGTTCGACCTTCAGTTTCCCGTAGAGCGAGACCGGCCGCAGAGGCGTTTCCTCCGTGCAGAACACGCCCTCCTGGCCGATCCCGTAGCCGCTATTGGTGGTCGGAGAGAGGATCCGCTGGCCGGCGCCGGTGTGCTTCAAGAGCATCAGGATCGCGTCGAGGTTGATCGAGCGGGCCTCGATGGGTTTCCGGGCGCAGAGCGGGGCGCCGACCAGGCAGGCGAGGGGGATGATCACGTCCGCCTGCGCCGCCAGCGGCTGGATCAGCCGCGCGTCGCGCGCGTCGCCGCGGAGGATGGTCAGTCTCTCATCGAAACAGCAATCCAGAAGGGACGTTTGTCCATAAAGGAAGTTGTCGACGACGGTTACGGAGCAGCCGCGGGCCAGCAGCCCGGGGACCAGGATGGAGCCCAGATAACCTGCGCCCCCGGTGACCAGCACATGAGTCGTTGCTTTAGTCATGCGATTTACCCTACCGTTGGCCTACGGGGGTGTCAACTTCCGCGCGGGGAGGGTTTGCTCATTGTCCGCAGGAAATGCCGGAGAAGCTATGTATCACAGTTTATAAACTGTGATACATTGGGCGGAGCGCATCATGGGCTGTGTGTCGGTTTGTCGGCTTGCCGTCGGCGTGGGTGACCCTTATATTCCGCCCGTTTGCATCCAATGGATGGGATCGGAGCATGACGGACACTTTTCGAGATGACGCCTCGCGACTGGACGTGCGCTACGTCGCGCACCTCGCCCGCCTTCATCTTTCCGACGAGGAAGCGGCCGTTTTCCAGCCGCAGCTCGAGCAGGTGCTCGGCTACGTCCGCGAACTCGGCGCCCTTGATGTCGAGGGGGTGGAGCCGACCGCGCATGCCTTCCCGGTCCAGAACGTGTTCCGCGACGACGAGGTCCGGCCGGGCCTGGATCATGAAGCCGCCATGAAGAACGCCCCCCAGGAAAGGCAGGGGCAGTTCATCGTGCCGAAGATCATCGAGTGAGATCGCCGACATGGCCGGGCTTTCCAATCTGACCCTGCACGAAACAGCGGACCGGCTGGCCCGCGGAGAATGCACGTCCGAGGACCTGGTCCGCGACCTGGTCGCCGCCATCGAGCAGCGCGACGGCAAGGTCGGCGCGTACGTATGGGTGAACGTCGAGGACGCGCTGGCCCGCGCCCGCGAGGCCGACGCCGCGCGGCTCGGCGGCGACCGGCGTCCGCTGCTGGGCATCCCGCTGGCGGTCAAGGACGTGCTCAACGTCAAGGACCAGCCCTGCGCCTGCGGCTCGCGCATCCTGAAGGGCTACGTCTCGCCCTACGACGCGACAGCGATCGCCCGGCTGCGCGAACAGGGCGCCGTCTTCCTGGGCCGGACCAACATGGACGAGTTCGCCATGGGGTCCACCACGGAGAATTCCGCGCTCGGCGTCACGCGCAATCCCTGGGACCTGGCCCGCGTGCCCGGCGGTTCCAGCGGCGGCTCGGCCGCCGCCGTCGCCGCGGGCGAAGCCCTGGCCGCGCTGGGCACGGACACCGGCGGCTCTGTCCGGCAGCCCGCGTCGTTCTGCGGCTGCGTCGGGCTCAAGCCTTCCTACGGCCGCGTCTCGCGCTTCGGGCTGACGGCCTACGCCTCGTCATTGGACCAGATCGGCCCGATGACCAGGGACGTCCGGGACGCCGCGATGCTCCTCCAGGCGATGGCGGGGCGCGACCCGCGGGATTCCAGCAGCGTCGAGATCCCCGTGCCTGACTACTCCGCGTCGCTCCGGAACGATCTCAACGGCATGAAGCTCGGCCTGCCCCGCGAGTACTTCATTGCCGGGACGGATCCCGAGGTCGAGCGCGCCGTGCGGGCCGCCGTGGAGCAATGCCGGGCGCTGGGCGCGGAGTTCGTCGAGATCAGCCTGCCGCATACGCCGTACGCCATTGCGACATACTATGTCGTCGCCACGGCCGAGGCGTCGGCCAACCTCGCGCGGTTCGACGGCGTGCGCTACGGCGCCCGGGTCGAGGGCGAGGACCCGATCGACATGTACGGCAAGACCCGCGCCGCGGGATTCGGGCGCGAGGTGAAGCGGCGGATCATCCTCGGCACGTACGTGTTGAGCAGCGGCTACTACGACGCGTATTACCTGCGCGCGCAGAAAGTCCGAACGCTGATCCGCGGCGATTTCGAGAAGGCCTTCGCGGGGTGCGACGCCATCCTGACGCCCGTCGTCCCGACGCCGGCCTACCGGATCGGGGAGAAGGCGGACGACCCGCTCCAGATGTACCTGGGCGACATCTTTACCGTCACCGCGAACCTGGCCGGCATCTGCGGGTTGTCCGTCCCGTGCGGATTCGCGGGCGCCGGCCTGCCCGTCGGCCTCCAGATCCTGGGCCCGGCGTTCAAGGAAGAGAACATCCTCCGCGTCGGGTACGCGTACGAGCAATCCACGGAGTGGCATCTCCGAAAGCCGAACCTCGAGTCATGAAGTATCTTCCGACCATAGGCCTGGAAATCCATGTCCAGCTGAAGACGCGATCGAAGATCTTCTGCGGCTGCCCGAACGAGCCGGGCGGGGAGCCGAACACGCACGTCTGCCCGGTCTGCCTCGGGTATCCCGGCACGCTGCCGAACGTCAACGGCGAGGCCATTCGTCTGACCGTGCTGACCGGGCTGATGATCGGCTGCCGGATCAATCCGTACAGCAAGTTCGACCGGAAGAACTACTTCTACCCGGACATGCCGAAGAACTACCAGATCTCGCAGTACGACAAGCCGCTGTGCCTGGGCGGCTCGGTGGAGATCGAGGTCGAGGGCCGGAAGAAAGCCGTCGGCATCACGCGCATCCATCTGGAAGAGGACGTCGGCAAGAGCATGCACTTCGGCTCGTCCAGCGGCGTGGACTTCAACCGCGCCGGCGCGCCGCTGATGGAGATTGTGACGGAGCCCGACATCGAAACCCCCGAGGAGGCCCAGGCCTTTCTTCTCGCCCTGCGGCAGATCCTGCTCTACGGCGGCGTGAGCGACTGCAACCTGGAGCAGGGGAACCTGCGGTGCGACGTCAACTGCAGCGTGCGGCCGGAGGGGCAGTCCGAGCTGGGCACGAAGATTGAGATCAAGAACATGAACACGTTCAAGGGCGTGTTCCACGCGCTGAAGCACGAGCTGCCCCGGCAGGAAGAGGTGCTGCGGTCCGGCGGCGCGATCCGGCAGGAGACCCGCCGGTGGGACGACGAAAAGGGCGTCACCGAGGCCATGCGGTCCAAGGAATACGCGCACGACTACCGCTATTTCCCCGAGCCCGACCTCATGCCCGTTGTCCTGCCGCCGGAAACCGTCGAGCAGTGGCGCGCGACGCTGCCCGAGCTGCCGGCGAAGCGGCGCGATCGGTTGGTGACGGAGTACGGCTTGCCGGACTACGATGCCGGCGTGCTGGTGGCGGACAAGGCCGTCGCGGATTTCTTCGAAGAGACCGCGCGCGCGTCCGGCAATCCCAAGGCGGCGTCGAACTGGGTCATGACCGACGTCCTGCGATGCCTGGGGGAAAAGCAGACCGAACTGAAGGATGCGAAGCTGACGTCGGTTTCGCTGGCCGGGCTGATCCGGCTGGTGGACCAGAAGGTGATCAACGTTCCCACGGCGCGCGAGCTGTTCAGCGAGTTGTTCGAGAAGGGCGGGGACCCGACGGAACTGGTCAAGACGAAGGGCCTGGCGCAGGTCAGCGATACCGGCGCGCTGGAAGCTTATGCGGACGAGGCCATCGCCGAGAATCCCGGCCCGGTCGCGGACTACAGGGCCGGCAAGAAGCCCGCGCTGCAATTCCTGGTCGGCCAGATCATGAAGAAGAGCCGCGGCAAGGCCAATCCCCGGATGGTCCAGGAACTCCTCCAGCGCAAGCTGGGCGGGGCCTGACGTCGATCAACCGCCGGGGCGTCGCCGCGACAGGCGCGCGCCCCAGCGCAGCCGATTCCGGGCGAACACGCGGTAGAGGCGGTCGAAGAGCGGGCGGACCAGCGGCGCGCCGGTCCACGCCATCCTTCCGCCGATGCCGGCGGCGCGGTAGGCCGCCCGGACGGCGTCCATGGCGCGAGATACGCGGCCCTCCCCGTCGAAGAAGTGAAGTTGCGCGTCCGCCTCCTCGCGGGTCAGTCCGTAGGCGGCCGGATTGAAAACCGGGTCGCTGATATCCACGAACCGTACGCGGCTGGAGGCGTCAGCCTTCTTCAAGATGGCTGCTTCGCGCGAGCAAAACGGACAAGCGCCGTCGTAAAGCATGACGCCGCGTATTTCTGACTGGAGCGGCCTGTCTTCGTTCATTGCATTAACTTGCTTCATCATGGATCTAACTGCAAGGGATCCGGTTTCAGAAATGGCAATTCATAACCGATTATTGAACACTGAATTATACAACAGCCGCCAATGATGAAGAATCGGTTTACTATTCTATAGTAAAACGTTTAACAAAAAACGGGCATAGGAGTAATTTAACTCACACAATGTCTGTCGCGGGGATGCTGCAGCCTTGGAGATCCTTTCTTTCTGAACGATGTGAGGGACCGATGACGCACGCGGGAAAATGGAAATCGTGGCTGTGGGCCGGAATCGGGGCGTCGGTTCTCGCGTTGCCGGCGCAGGCCGAGGTGATGGTCCAGTGGTTCAACACGACCTGGCGGGAAATGATCGAGAAAATCCCGCTGATGGCGGAAATCGGCTACGGCTCTATCTATGTCCCCGTGCCCAACAAGGGCGGCAGCCAGTGGTCCGTCGGCTACGATCTCCACGACCGCTTTGACCTCGGCGACGAGGACCAGAACGGCACCATCGCGACGAAGTACGGCACGAAGCATGAACTGGTCCGGCTGGTCGAGATGGCCCACCGGTTCGGCATCCGGGTCTATTTCGACAACGTGATGAACCATAATTCGTTCGGCGTGCCGGGCTACGACGAGAGCACGCCGATTACGCTCTACCCGGACATGCTGCCGGAGGATTTCCACCTGATCCAGACGGGCACCCACTTCTGGCGGAAGTCCGGCTCCATCCAGCAGGTTCATTACGACACCGGCGACCACGGGGCCATCCAGCATTACACGTTGAGCGATCTCACGGACATCTCGAACGAGTCCGGCAACTGGGACATCCCGGGGGCGGACCTGTCGTTCGTCCGCCAGCCGGCGGAGCCGGACAAGTACCCGGACCTGACCGATCCGAACAACTATATCCAGGACGCGGACGGCAACCGGGTCTACAAGTACTGCGACACCAACCGGCCGTCCGGCGACCCGGCCAGCGAGGACGTCAACGCCTACCTGATCCGCGCCGCGCGCTGGACGATGCACGAGACGAAGTGCGACGGGTTCCGGTTCGACGCCGCCAAGCACGTGATCCCGGATTTCTTCGGCGAGTGGAAGGGCGTCGGGAACTGGGGCAGCTACCTCGGCTACTGCGGGGCGATCCAGGCGGAGTACGACATCCTGCACGGCTTCAACGACGGCGACACGCGCAATTCGCTGTTCGACGAGGACGCGCCGCGGGACGACGCGCTGCTCTTCGGCGAGGCCGTGCCGCACAAGAACCTGGACCTCTACGACTACGTCCGCCGCGGGATGCGGCTGCTCGACTTCGATTACGAGGGGACCGCGTCGTACACGCTGGACGGTTGGGGCGACCAGAAGTACGCGGGCAACCTCCAGAACATGGGCCGGCTCGGGCCTGACTACGGCGTGATGCAGCCGATGAACCACGACCATCCGCAGTTCGCGGACATGGACATGTTGAGCACCTGGATGATCCTGCGCGACGGCATCGCGCTGGTCTACACGGACGGCAACAACCACTCGCTGCCGGACCAGTGGGGCCGCGTGTTCCCCGAGAAGGGCCAGGGCAATTTCCTCGGCCAGTACCAGAACGCGAACGTGATCGACCGGCTGCCGATGCTGATGGACACCCCGGGCCCCGAGAGCGAAATCTCCCGCACCGTCTGGATTCACCAGCAATTCGTGCGCGGCTGGGACGACAACAAGTGGTCCAGCGACGACGTGGTCGTGAACCAGAAGGTCTACTCGCAGGACTACAAGGGCACGAGCTACAACAACAACGAGGGCGCGGTCCTGCTGGTCGCGATCAACGACGACAAGTACAGCGGACAGACGCACTATGTGAATCCCTTCACGCACTTCCGGCCGGGCACGCTGCTCTTCAACTACGCGACGCGGCACAACGGCTGGGATCAGGACGAGTGGGTCCGCGTCGGGACGGACTGGAAGGTAAACCTGCGCGTGCCGCCGGGGCACTATGCCGCGTACAGCATCATGGTGCCGGGCCGGACGGCCGTGGAGCCGTCGTCGCCGATCCTGATCGAGCAGCCCGCGGGCTCGCTGGTGGGCCTGATCCCGGTGATCCGGGTGGACGGGCTGCACGGCGACGAGGACTGGGACGACGACGGGATCCCGAACGACGAGGACCCGGTCTACATCCAGCGCGTCGCCGGCAGCGACCCGATCCGTTTCGTCTCGCGCTCGGACGGGCTGACCGTGTCCGCGATGATCCGGTTGGACGAGGGGGTGGACGTCAACGGCGACGGACTGGACAACCCTCCGGGCCAGGCGACGGACGTGTTCCTGGGCTACGAGCCGATGACGTTCCGCTTCCGGCGGCTGGGCGAGACGTATTTCGGCATCTGGGACGCCCTGGTCAGCGACATGGATTCCACCGACGGGAACGAGGCAGACTTCTTCAACCGGCACAACTACGAGTCGGAATACGAGGTCACCAACATCTCCGCCACGGCGTTCGGCGAGGGCTACCACATGGTCCGCACGCGGCTGTTCCGCAAGCGGCTGGGCGGGCCGAACGACGGGTGCGACCTGTACAACACCTTCACCAAGACCTTTTACATGGACCGCCTCGCGCCGACGGGCGTGTTCGGCTACCCGCGGACGGGCGAGACGTTCTGGAGCCGCGAGTACGGCATGGCGTTCCGCACCGACGACACGGTGACGAAGGTGCTGGTCCACATCGACGATAACGACCCGGCCAACGACGACTCGGTCACCGGCCTGCCCAACGGCAACGGCACCAGCACCAACGGCGTGGACCCGGCCTGGGAGCCGGCGTCGGCGTCCGTGCCGAATCCCGGCGACGCGCACCTCTCGCAGTACGCGACGAACTACCCGAAGGAGTGGCGCTTCACGTGCCGGGACATCCCGTCCAGCGGCAACGCGACGATCCAGGCGAAGCTCTACGAGGATTCGTCCGCCGCCGATGCCAGCCGGATCACCACGCTCACGTCGGCCCACGCCTGCCGCGCCCCCGACGCGCGGCTGCACATCGCGTGGCCGCCGCACGGGAGCACCATCACGTTCACCGACTACGAGATCGTCGTGCAGTTCACCGATTGCCGCGACGGCGGCGCGGTGTGCCTCTCGACCAATCCGGCGAACTTCTCGGTTTTAATTGACAATTCGTTCCAGCCGCGCGCGGGCTACGTCCTGCGCGACAACCAGGGCGGAGACGGGTTCGGCGAACTGCGGCTGGCCTGGAGCAACTTCAGCGCGGGCACGCACACGATCCTGGCCCTCTACGAGGATGACGACTACGAACTGCAGGCCAGCGCGGAGGTGCAGACGACCGTGGAGCGCAGCATGGCCCGGTTCATCCAGCCGCCGCCGCTGGATCTCAACGGCAATCCCTACACGCTGGTCGCCCCGTATCCGCCCCCGCCGTTCGACACGACGCTCATCGCGGAGACCAGCCCCGACGTCCGCAGCCTGCGGATGGAGATCGACGGCGGGACGTGGGGCGGCGCGGCGACGCTGGTCTCCAGCAATGCGACGGCCAAGAGCTGGAGCTTCGCGTGGACCGGCCTGGGTGTCGCGGACGAGGGGGCGCACGCGCTCGCGCTCTACGGCGATACGGACGGCAACCCGGCCAGCGAAGAGATCGAAGCGAGCCAGACCACGCACCTCGACTTCCGGCAGACCGTGGAGGAGGACGGCGCGGACGACGACGATGACGACGACGGGCTGACCGACTGGGAGGAGACCGTTGCCTACGACCTCTTCACCGACAAGCCGCTCGCAACCGAATGGAACAACGGCGACGTGCACCGGTACTACTTCGCGGGCCGCACGGACGCGATTTCGCCCGACACCGACGACGACGGGCTGCCCGACGGGCTCGAACTGGGCCTGGCGAGCCCGCTGAATCCGGCGGCGACCGACCTGGCCGCGGACACCGACGGCGACGGGTTCAAGAACTTCCTGGCCGATCTCGATCCGCCGCTGTTCAACACGGACGACAACAGCGGGCACCCGAACCACGTCGCGGGCGGCGACCGGCTCATGCGCATCGCCGGGAGCACCACCGACCCCCTCGAGGCGGACTCGGACGGGGATGGCCTGCCGGACGGCATCGAGGACGCGAACCGCAACGGCCGGCTGGACGCGGGCGAGACCGATCCCAACAACTCCGACACCGACGGCGACGGCAAGCTGGACGGCACGGAGGACATCAGTCACGACGGGCTCGTGGATGGCGACTCCAACACCAACCGGCTCTACGACGCGGGCGAGGCGTGGCTGGAGACCGATCCGCTGAACGCGGACACCGACGGCGACGGGCTGCCGGACGGCTGGGAGAACCGGTCGTGCCTCTCCGCGCTGGACAACGGCACGAACAGCCTCGCCACCGCGGCGGCCGGCGACGGAACCGCGGACTTCGGGCCCGCGGGCAACCCGGACCTCGACGCGTTGAGCAATTTGCAGGAATACACCGGCGGCACTGATCCGTGCTACGCGGACAACGGCCAGGCGGAGCCGGGCGACCAGATCACGATCGGCGCGGGCAAGTCGCTCGGCACGCTGGCGGGGGTGGACGTGTCCGAGCAGTTCATGGACTGGACGGCCGACGACTGCCACACGCTGGACGAGGTCCACGGCGCGGGCAACCTGCGCGAGCGCGGCGACGTATATTTCTGGGACGACGACTACGACACCAGCCGCGACCTGGTGGCGTTCTATTCCCGCGACGGGCGCGACCTCAACGAGTTTTACTTCCGGCTGGATTTCTACGACCTGCAGTACCAGGCCGAGGAAGGCCACATGGATTTCTACGTCGTCATCGACACCGGCAACACGTCCACGGGCGAGAAGGCCCTGCCGGACAGCGTCAACTGCGCCAGCGACATGGGCTGGGAGCTGGTGGTGGCCGTGTACGAGACCGGGATCGCCAACGTGCTCATCGACCAGGACCCGCTGCTGAACACCGTGAACAGCTGGGACGATCTCTCCGCGCACGGCGTCGTGTCGCGGCCGGACTTCATACGCGGCGTCAGTTTCCGCGCGGACTACGACGCGGTGGAGGTGGCCATCGACCGGGCCGCGCTGATCCAGGCCGGCTGGAACGGGATCAGCGAACTGCACTACCAGGTTTACACCACGCGGGACGGCACGCAGGACAGCCCGCGCGGGCCGGGCGACGTCGGCGGCACGAGCGACCTCGCGGACGCGATCCTCGACGACGAGCGCGGCAGCGACGACGCCGTGCTGAACGGCTGGATTTCGCAGGGCTGGAAAGCCAACCGGGCCAAGCTGGCGGTGCTGCTGCACGGCAACCAGCCCGCGGTGCCGGCCTCCGAAATCCAGAAGCAGATCCGCAGCGGTGCGGGCGATTCGGCAACGGGCTACTTCAGGGCGCTGGACGCGAACGAGTTCTTCGGCCTGCCGCTGAACCTGCGCATCTCCGGGCAGCTGGCCTCGACGATCGAGTGGGCGGCCAGCGACACCGACCCGCAGAAGGACGGGCCCTCGTTCAACGCGCGCATCCGGCGGATGGTCCGCGAAGGTCAGGCCGCGCTGCTCGCCGGCCCGTACGCGGAGCAGGCGCTGCCGTTCTTCAGCTCGACGCTGAACCAGGCGTCGCTGGAGATGGGCCAGCTGGCGCTGAACACGATCTACGGGACGGCGTTCCCGAACTGGTGGGACGTCTATTTCTACCCCGAGCGCATGATGGACGGGCCGACGCTCACGCAACTGGCCGGGCTAGGCGCGTATTTCGGCGTCGTGGACCAGTACACGCACCTCTACAACTGGTTCGGCCGCGAGGCAGCCCTCAAGGAGGAGGGGTTCAAGCTCAACGAGGTCAACGGGGTCAAGCTCTTCGCGATCAACCAGCAGGCGGCCGACGACATCTTCGTGCGGCACGACGGCGGTTTGAGCCTGGGGCTGCGCGGCCTGCTCTCGAAGAAGGCCAACGAGTGGTGGGCGCGGGACCAGGCGGTGGTGATGTTCAGCCTCTGGGAGAACTTCGGCAACACGACCAACGCGGCGGCCTACGACCGCAACCTGGACTGGATCGCCAACCACCCGTGGATCCAGGTCGTCACCCTGGAGCAGATCGCGAAGGGCGAGGTGGACATCACGGGCGACGGGGCGGGGGATTACTGGTCCACGGTCGCGCGCGGCAGCGGGCTGGCCTTGAGCCCGCAGGCCAACGACTACGTGCATTTCTCCAGCGGCTCGGACTTCGGCAACTGGTACGACGGCAGCGCCAACGAGGAATCATTGCGCGACCGGAAGTTCACCTACGAGGGCGCCACGCAGACGGTCAAAACGTTCGGCGACGCGGGCACGGCGGGGACGATCCTGGGCGATGCGTGGGCCGCGGTGGCCGGCGCCGGGACCAGCCGCGAGGGGCTGCTCGGGCGGATGGTGCTCGGCCAGGGCCTGTGGGAGACCGCGTTCCACAACGAGGACGAAACCGACCGCAGCCGGTGGAGCTACGGGGCGTACAAGCACCCGGATTCCAACTACGACACGCTTGCCGGCTTCGCGCTGACCGCGCAGGCGCAGGCGCGGCTGGGCGCCCTGTACGGTCGGGTGGCGCAGTGGGCGACGGCGCTGCCGGCCGGCGCGACCAACACGGCCGAGGACGTCGATCTCGACGGCGAGAGCGAATACGTGCTCTGCAACCAGCGCGTCTTTGCCGTGTTCGAGGACAACGGCGGGCGGATGATCGCCGCGTTCGTCCGCGATCCGGCCAGCGGGCGCGTATTCCAGGGCATCGGCAACACCCTCGCCTATGCCGAGGGCGAGAGCGAAGACGAGGGCGTGAGCAACCTCGACGGATCCGGGAACCCGCTGGCGAAGCGCACCTCCGCGCTGAAGGACTGGTGGGCCGCCGGGCCGAACACGAACGGCTACGTCAACAGCCTCTATGCCGCGGCCGCCGTGGCCGGCGGGTGGCGGCTGACCTCGGCCGACGGGAAGATCCAGAAGACCGTCACGCTGGCCTCCGCCACCGCCACGACGTTCGAGGTGCAGTACCAGGTCCAGCCCTCGATCACGGCGCTCTACGTGCGGCACGGCCTGGCGCCGAACCTGTACAGCCTGGCGTTGAACGGGCAGAAGTACCTCTCCGGCCCGACTGACGCCGGCGGGCGCGTGAACCTGGCGCAGGACGACCGCGTGGACACGGTGGCCGTATCGGTGGGCTACGCGGACGCGGGGCACGGCGCGGCGTACAACCCGGCGGCGGTGGATCACGGCGGCGCGTTCGCCGCGCGCAACCTGCGCAACCAGGCCCAGGTCCAGCAGGTCGAATTCTCCGGCAGCGGCACGTTCAGCTTCGACATCCGGCTCTCGGCCGGGCGGACCGACACCGATGGCGACGGCACGCCAAACGAATCCGACACGGATGACGACAACGATGGCTACTCCGACACGATCGAGCAGACGGTGGACCCGCTCACCGGCGAGGCGCAGTCCGACCCGTGGAACGCGGGCTCCGTGCCGCCGGATATCGACGGCGATGGGATCACGGACGCGCTGGATGCCGACCGCGACGGGGATGGCGTCAGCGACGACGATGAATTCCTGGCGGGCACCGATCCCCGGGACGGCAACTCCGCGCTGGTGCTGCAAGCGATCGTCAAGCCGGCGGGCGGGCGGGCGCGGATCGAGTGGCCGACCGTCGGCGGCCGGCGCTACACGGTGGGGTATGCGCGCAACGTGGCGGGGCAGGGGCTGGTCTGGACCGACATCCCCGAGTCGGCGTTCCAGGTCTGGGAGACGGATGTGGCCGAGGGCGAGGCGGATACCGAGTCCTTCACGGACGACGGCACGCTGACCGGCAGCCCTGCGCCCGTGGCCTACCGTGTCCACGCGCATGCCCCGTGAGGGCGGAGGCATTCGTTTTGACAGCCTGCGACGCGCCGTGATAGTGTGTCCTCTGAACAAAGTCGTTGCGGTGCTCTATACTTCGGGCCGGGGACGATCCGCTTGACGGCGAACGACGAATATATTCTGGAGATCCTCGAGAGCGTCGGCCTGATCAACCGTGAGCAGGGGCGCGCCGCGCGGGAGGCCGCCCAGGCCGAGGACAAGAACGTCATCGAGACCCTCTCCGCCTCCGGCGCCGTCTCGAAGATGGACATCCTGAAGGCGCTGGCCAACCAGTTCGGGATGGAGACCATCACCCTGACCGGCCTGGAGATCCCGCAGGACGTGCTGGACATGGTGCCCGGCGAGGTGGCCCGCCGCTACAAGATCGTCCCCGTCTTCAAGAACGACAACATGCTGACGGTGGCCTTGAGCGACCCGCTGGACGTCGAGACGCTGGACAGCCTGCGCTACGTGCTGAAGTGCAACGTCGAGGGCGTGGTCGCGCCCGCCGAGGAAATCGAGACGGCCCTCAACCATTACTACGCGCACAGCGGCACCACGGTGGAATCCATGCTGGAGGAGATCACCGAGGGCACGGTGGCCATGCCCACCGGCGGCCAGATCCTGGCCGGCGAGGGAGAGGTGACCGAGGCCGACGCGCCGATCATCAAGCTGGTCAGCCTGATCATCATGGAGGCGTTCCGCAACCGCGCGTCGGACATCCACCTCGAGCCGCTGGCCAAGAAATTCCGCGTCCGGTACCGCATCGACGGCGTGCTCCACGAGGTGGACAGCCCGCCGAAGCGCCTGCAGTCCGCGGTGATCAGCCGCCTGAAGATCATGGGGAACATGAGCATCGCGGAGAAGCGGCTGCCCCAGGACGGCCGCATCCAGATCAACGTGATGGGCCGCGATCTCGACCTGCGCGTGTCGTCCATCCCGGCCAGCCACGGCGAGAGCATCGTCATGCGTATCCTGGACAAGCAGAGCCTGGCGCTGGGCCTGCCGCAGCTCGGGTTCTTCTCGGACGACCAGCAGACCTTCGAGCGCCTGATCGGCCTTTCCGACGGCATCCTGCTCGTCACCGGGCCCACCGGGTCGGGCAAGACGACGACGCTCTACGCCTGCCTGAACTACATCAACCGGCCCGACCGCAAGATCATCACGGTGGAGGACCCGGTCGAGTACCAGATGTCGGGCATCAACCAGGTGCACGTCCGCACGGACATCGGGCTGACGTTCGCGGCGGCGCTGCGGTCCATCCTGCGCCAGGCGCCGAACATCATCATGATCGGTGAAATCCGCGACATGGAGACAGCGGAGATCGCCGTCAACGCGTCGCTGACGGGCCACCTGGTGTTCAGCACGCTGCACACCAACGACGCCCCGAGCGCGATCATCCGCATGATCGACATCGGCGTGAAGCCCTTCCTCGTCGCCTCCTCCACGCGCGCGATCATGGCCCAGCGCCTGGTGCGCAAGACCTGCGAGAAGTGCAAGGAGCCGTACAAGGCCACGGACGCGGAGCTCCGGCTGCTGGGGCCCGCCGCCCACCAGCTGGCCCAGGCCCAGCTGTTCCGGGGCAAGGGCTGCTCGGACTGCAACTTCACCGGGTACCGGGGCCGCCTGGGCATCTTCGAGATCTTCATCATCAACGACGAGGTGCGGCACATGATCTTCGAGCGGGTCTCGGCGACCGAGCTGCGCTCGAAGGCGCGCGGGCTCGGGATGCGCACGCTGCGCGAGGACGGCCTGCGCAAGGTCGTCGCGGGCGTCACCACGCTGCCCGAGGTCCTGCGCGTGACGATGGGGGATGAGGGCTGATGAGCACGAGCGCCTCCCAGATCGGCATGAGCGACCTGTTGAGCCTGGTCGTCAGCGAGGGGGCGTCCGACCTGCACCTCGCCGTGGGCGTCCCGCCGGTCCTCCGCCTCCACGGCTCGCTGCACCCGCTCGACGCGGATGTCCTCAAGCCGGAGGACACCGAGCGGCTGATGAAGAGCATCACCTCCGACGAGCACCAGCAGCGGGTGAAGGAGCAGGGCGGCACGGACTTCGGCTTCGGGTTCGGCGACCTGGCCCGGTTCCGCGTCAGCGTGTTCAAGCAGAAGGGGCACATCGGCCTGGTGCTGCGCCTGATCCCGTCCAAGCTCATGTCGCTGGAGGAGATCGGCCTGCCGGCCCAGGTCAAGGACCTGCTCTTCCGGCCGCGGGGCCTGATCCTGGTGACCGGGCCGACGGGCTCGGGCAAGACGACGACCCTCGCCAGCATGATCAACATCATCAACGAGGAGCGCGACTGCCACATCATCACAATCGAGGACCCGGTCGAGTACTACCACTCGCACAAGAAGAGCGTGATCACCCAGCGCGAGATCGGCGTGGATGTCCCGGCGTTCAAGGAGGCCCTGCGGCGCGGCCTGCGCCAGGACCCGGACGTCATCCTCGTCGGCGAAATGCGCGACCTCGAGACCATGGAGGCGGCGATTACCGCGGCGGAGACGGGCCACCTGGTCTTCGCGACCCTGCACACGACCGGCGCGGCCCGTACGGTGGACCGCATCGTGGACGCCTTCCCGACGAACCAGCAGGAGCAGATCCGCACGCAGCTCGCGTCCAGCATCGTCGCCGTGATCTCCCAGTTGCTGCTCGTGCGCAAGGACAAGCCCGGCCGCATCGCGGCGTTCGAGATCATGATCGCCACGCCGTCCATCCGGTCGCTGATCCGGGACAACAAGACCTTCCGGATCACGTCGGATATCCAGACCGGCGCGCGCTGGGGCATGATGACGCTGGACGCGCACCTGATGGCCCTCTACGAGAGGAACCTGATCGGCTACGAGGACTTGATCACGAAACCGCAGGATCCCGAGGCGGTGTACCAGAAGCTGGAGGCGTCGGGCCTCCGGCCGAGGAAGTAACGGCCATGGCGAAAGCGGACTACAGCGACGCGCTGCTGCAGGCGTTGAGCGAGGAGCAGATCATCACGTCGCAGCAGGCGGAGGAAGTCCTCGACGAGCACGAGCGCACGGGCAAGCCGGTGCGCGAGGTGCTCATGGACATGGACATGGTTTCCGAGGAGCGCCTGCTGGACGTCATCGCGGCGCAACTCGGCACGGGCATCGTCAACCTGCACGACCTGGAGATCTCGCAGGATGTCGTGCGCACCGTGCCGGGCAGCATCGCGCGGATGTACAACGTGGTGCCCGTGGAACTCGGCCCGAACTCCGTGACCTTGGCCACCTACGAGTTGCTGAGCCCGGAGGTCGTGGACGAACTGCAGTTCGTGCTCACCCGGGACGTCTCGTTCGTGGTCGCCCGCGAAGAGGACATCAAGAGCTACGTCGGCCGTTACTACGGCGACGAGAGCGAGTCGGTCAGCGACATGCTTTCCGCGCTGGAATCCGAGTTGCAGGATGCGGGGGACATTCTGAAGACGGGCGCCCGGGGCGATGACATCGCCAATATCGAGGCGGCCGCCAGTTCCACGCCCGTGGTGCGGTTCGTGAACCTCGTGCTCTACCAGGCCGTGCAGGACCGCGCCTCGGACATCCACTTCGAGCCGTTCGAGAACGAGTTCAAGATCCGCTACCGCGTGGACGGCGCGCTGTACGAAATGGCCCCGCCGCCGAAGCACCTGGCCCTGCCCGTGACCTCGCGCCTGAAGGTCGTGGCCGGGCTGAACATCGCCGAGCGCCGCATCCCGCAGGACGGGCGCATCCAGCTGACCGTCGCGGGCCGGCCCATCGACTTCCGCGTGTCCACCCTGCCGACGCAGTTCGGCGAAAGCGTGGTGCTCCGCGTGCTCGACCGCAGCACGGTGTCGCTCGACCTCGAGAACCTGGGCATGCCGGACGACGTGTTCCAGGCCTTCCTGGAGGACATCGACAAGCCCAACGGCATCATCATCGTCACGGGTCCGACCGGGTCCGGCAAAACGACAACGCTGTACTCCGCCCTGCGCCGGATCAATACCATCGAGTCCAAGCTGCTGACGGCCGAGGAGCCGGTGGAATACGACATCGAGGGGCTGATCCAGAACCCGATCAACGACGCCATCGGATTGACGTTTGCCCGGATGCTGCGCGCCTTCCTGCGCCAGGACCCGGACATCATCATGGTCGGCGAGGTGCGCGACATCGAGACGGCGGAGATCTCCATCCAGGCCTCGCTGACGGGCCATCTCGTGTTCACTACACTGCACACGAACGACGCGGCCGGCGCGATCACGCGGTTGATCGACATGGGGGTGGAGCCGTTCCTGATCGCCTCGACGCTGGAGGCCGTGCTGGGCCAGCGGCTCGTGCGCACCATCTGCCAGAACTGCAAGACGCCTTACCAGCCCGAGAAGGACATTCTGGACCAGCTGGGGCTGAGCCTCGAATCCGTCGGAGGCCGGCCGTTTTATTACGGGGCCGGCTGCACCTACTGCAACCAGACGGGCTACAAGGGCCGGTGCGGCATCTACGAGTACCTGCGCGTGCGCGATCCAGTCCGCGCGCTGATCAACGAGCGCAAGCCGACGCTGATCATCCGTGACAAGGCGATCGAGCTGGGCATGCGGACGCTGCGCGAGGACGGGATCCGGGCGATTTTCGACGGGCAGACCACCGTCGAGGAAGTACTGAAGTACACCTAGCCGGGGGAGAGAGGCAACCCGATCGCGGGGGGAGAGAGGACCATGGCGAAATTTTCATACACGGCGCTGGACGCCAAGGGACGCGAGACCCAGGGCGAGATCGAGGCCGACAACCAGACCTCCGCCTTGAGCAAGATCCGCGAGAAGGGCCTGTTCCCGACCCAGGTCGCGGACGCCGCGGCCAAGCCCGCCAAGAAGAAGGCCACGAAGGGCGCCGGGGGTATGATGAAGATGGAGCTGCGGATGCCCGCGTTCCTCTCCCGCGTGAAGACCAAGCAGCTCATGGTCTGGACCCGCCAGTTGGCCACGCTGGTCAACGCCGGGCTGCCCCTGCTGCGCGGCCTCCGCGTGCTGACCAAGCAGGAGAAGAATCCCCTGCTCAAGCGCACGGTGTCCGAGATGGCCGAGTCCATCGAGTCGGGCAGCACCTTCGCCGAGGCTCTGGCGCAGCACCCGCGCATCTTCAACAAGCTGTTCGTCAACATGGTCAAGGCCGGCGAGGTCGGCGGCGTGCTGGACGTCGTGCTCCTGCGGCTGGCCGAATTCATGGAGAAGGCGCAGAAGATCAAGAGCAAGGTTGTCAGCGCCATGGTCTACCCGGTGGTCGTGCTCATCATGGCCGGCAGTATCCTGACGTTCCTCATGATCTTCATCGTCCCCAAGTTCCAGGACATCTTCGCCGACCTGTTGGAGGGCGAGCAACTCCCCGGCCTGACGCGCATGGTCCTCTCCGTCAGCAAGACCATGACCAGCCGCCTGCCCATCGTCGTCGGGATCGTCGTGATCCTCGTGGTCCTGGCCAAGATCCTCGCGAAAGCGCGTTTCGGGCGGCTGGTCATGGACAACCTCAAGCTGAAGATGCCCATTTTCGGCACGCTGGTCCGAAAGACCGCCATCGCCCGGTTCACCCGCACGCTGGGCACGCTCATGACCTCCGGCGTGCCGGTCCTGCAGGCCCTGAACATCGTCCGCGACACCGTCCAGAACGAGGTCATCAGCAAGGCCGTCGGCCTGATCCACGACAGCGTGAAGGAAGGCGAAAACATGACGCGGCCCATCGAGGCGTGCGGCGTGTTCCCTCCGATGGTGGTCAGCATGGTGGAGGTCGGCGAGGAGACCGGCGGCTTGCCCGAAATGCTGATGAAGATCGCGGACAGCTACGACGACGACGTGGATAACACCGTGGTCGGCCTGACGTCTATCATCGAGCCGATCCTGATCATATTCCTGGCCATCATCGTCGGCACCATCGTCATTGCGCTGTTCCTGCCCCTGATCTCGATCATCGGCAAGATGAGCTGACGGGCGGCGGGCCGGCAGGGCCGTGACCATGACCGGGCGAAGAATAAGGCCGTCGACAGCCATCGCCGCGGGCATCGCGCTGTTGTTGGTTTCATGGATTGTTCCGGGTTTCTGGCATGCGCGAAGGCAACGTGCCCAGGCCTACGCCCGGGCGGGCGCGCGGGCGCTCCAGCAGGCCGCGCAGCATTTCTACTCCGATTACGGGGTATGGCCCGTGGATCAGCGAGTGTCCGTCCGGGATATCCATTTCGGAGACGCGCGGCCGAATGCCGAGGTCCTGAACGCTCTCCGCGGTGTCGCGGGTCCGGGCAACGAAGACCATGCCGTGAATCCGCATCGCACGGTGTACTTCGATCCGCTGGCCGCGGGCCCGGGTCGTCCCGGATTGGACCCGGGGGGGGGATTCGTGGATCCGTGGGGCAGTCCCTATCATCTTGTGTTCGATGCCGACTTGAGTGGGTTGTGCGAAGTCGAGGACACGATATACGGGGGACAGATCGGGATCGGCATCCTTGTGTGGTCCTGCGGGCCCGACCGGCGCTCGGACACGCCGGACGACATCTTGACCTGGACGCCGTCCAAGTCGGAGCCGCTGGAACCCCTCTAGTGCTTCGCGTAAACGGCAGTCGTCCCATCTCGCGACATGCCGCAGGTCTTCATTGATGGAAAGAGCTCGACCTGGACAGCTGCGGCCCTAATAGGGGAAGACGCCTATCTCCAGGCAAACGCGGAATATCACAGTTTATAAACTGTGATACATGCCTTTTGAGGGCAAAATTCATCATAACCATTAGGAAATACGCACATCGTGAAATACTAGATATCACAGTTTATAAACTGTGATACACGGGCTTCCCGGTGCATTTCCTGAGCGGCGACGATCTCGTACCGCGATGGATTGCTTGTAATATGGAGACGAATTGTTGTTGCTTCGACGTCGCTTGGCCACCAGAGAGTGCGCGGCCCTAACTGAGTCCAGCGGCCAGGGCGCGGCGCAGTTCATCGGGCAGGGGGCGTTTTTGCCACGTGCGGGCGTCCACGGCCACCTGCACCGTCGTCACCGCGCCGGTCTCCAGGCCGGCGGCACTCACGAATCGGGTGCGCAGCGCGAAGGACGTGCGGCCCACCCGCGCCAGGGCCACTTCCACGGAAAGCAGATCGCCCAGGTGCACGGGCGCGCGGTAGTCGGACTCCGCGTGCACGATCGGGATCCGATAATCCCGCGCCCCCATGATCACACCCAGCCCGAGTCCGACCCCGTCCAGAAAGGCTTCGAACGTCTCGTGCGCGATGCGCAGCTGGCTGGTGAAAAAGAGAATGCCGGCGGCATCCGTGTCGTGCATGCGGATGCGATAGGGTTGTTTGTACATGGCGGGCCTTCAGGTCAGGGGATGCCCGACAGGATGCCGGCAAAGAGGCCGAAATAGAAGCAGACGAAGAACACCGTGCCCAGGATGCCCAGGAAGAGGGCCCAGGTCATGGCCCGGGCATAGCGCGCCAACTGGTCCATGAACGGCGCCCACGCGGGATCGGCAGAGGATATGGATCCCAGCGCCGTCCGGGCGCCCAGCATGGCGCTCCCGGCAATGATCATCAGCACGCCGGTGGCCGCGCCGAAGAGCGTGAGGCAGCCGCCTATGCCGCTGAAGATCGACAGCACCCCGGCCAGCGTCATCCAACGACGAAGGGCAGGGGACAGGGCCGGGGAGGCGCTCCCGTCCGACTGGAATTCCGGCACGTCTCCCGCCCGGATCCATTCCCGCAGGCCATCGCGCCAGACCAGGTCATCGGGCGAGAGACGGCCATCGGTCAGCAGGGCCCGCAGCACCCGCGTGGGCACCGGCCCGCAACGCTCCGTGGCGCCGCGGCGGGCGTAGTACCATGCAAGAGTGTTCATCGTTCGTCGTGTTTCACTATAAGCCATGCGCAGGCCCATGCCACATCTTTTCAATACGCCGGGGCATGACCGGTCGGAGTCACTTTGCCCTGTTCAAGCGGTTCGCGGCGCGGGTATGTTCAGTTCCCGTTGCGACATGAGCGATTGCCGATCCATAGGGCGGCCCCTGGCGACATCGGTCATCCTTGCGCTCTGGGCGGCCATGATGCTCTGGCTGGCCCGGGCCAAGGCGTTCCCCGATCGCTTCGGCCCGGCCCCCGCCGGCTACCCCGATCTCCTCGCCGAAGCGCCCGCCGCCGAGGACTCATGGATGCGGCTGATCTTTCGCGGCAGGACGGCAGGCTATGCCCGGCGACGGATCGAAACACAGGAGCACGATCCGGCAGCCCACGTGGTGATCAGCTACCAGCTGGTTGCGCGGATGACGGTCTGGGGCGTCGCGCAGGATATCCGGGCCTCGGCCGAGGCGAGCCTGGACGCGTGGCATCAGTTGCAGGGATTCAGTCTCGTCCTGCGAGCCGGAACGACCGTATTCCGTGCGGAGGGCCGGCGAGCCGGCGCCTCGACGTTTGACGTGGAACTGAGCGGGGCCGCGGGCACGTCGCGCTTGACGCTCGAAATCCCGGACGAGGCCATCCTCTATTCCCCCCTGCAGCAGTTGCTGGTCAAGCGGCTGTCGCCCGGCCAGCGGCTGAACTTGAAAGCCATGGATCCCTTCTCGTTCAAGCCGTCGGACTGGACGGTGGAAGCCGAGTCCTGGGAGAACATCGAAATCGCGGGCCGACCCGCCCGGGCGCTGGCGCTCCGGCTCGCCTCGGGCCCGCTTTCCCTCCGCGCCTGGATGGACGAGAACGGGCGCATCCTGCGCGAGGAGTCCGCGCTGGGCTGGACACTCGAGGCCTGCGAGGCGGCACAGGCCCTGTCCTGGGCCGGTGAAGGAGCGCCCGGCACGGAGACCGAACAGGACTGGGGCGGGTATTTTGACTGGCTGCGGCCCGGGGACACGGGCCCGAAGGAGTAGGCGATGGAATCGATGATTCACGTGGGCGGAATTTCGAAGTCGTTCGGCCCGGTGCGCGCGGTGCAGAATCTGTCCCTTGATATCCCGCGGGGCCAGTTGTTCTGCTTCCTCGGGCCTAACGGCGCCGGCAAAACGACCACGATCAAGATGCTGTGCGGCCTGCTGTATCCCGACGCAGGCGACATCCGCATCGGCGGCCGCGACCTCCGCGCGGACCCGCTCTCCGTGCGGCGGATCACCGGGTACATCCCCGATTTCCCCTTCCTGTACGAGCGGCTGACCGCGGCCGAGTTCTTTGATTTTTCCGGAGAGCTCTACGGCCTGCCCGCTGTCGAGATCCGCGGGCGCCGGGAGGAGTCGTTCGTTGAGTTCGGCATTTCGGATTATGCTCATACGCTGATCAAGGATCTGTCCCACGGCTACCGGCAGCGCCTGATCTACGCCGTCACGCTGCTGCACCGGCCCGAGGTCCTGTTTGTCGACGAGCCGTTCATCGGGCTGGATCCATTCACCATCCGGCTGATCAAAAACCTGCTCCGCGAGCAGGCGGGGGCGGGCATGACGATCTTCCTGACCACGCACATCCTGGCGCTGATCGAGGACCTGGCCGACCGCATCGGGATCATCGTCGGCGGGCGTCTCGTGGCGGCCGGTACCCGTTCCGAACTGGAGCGGGCGAGCCCGGCAGCGGGCGGCAGCCTGGAGGAGATCTTTTTCAGCCTGGCGGGGCCCGAGCGCCCGGCCGGCGGGACGGGTATCCATGCGTGAGCTGGCCCTGCTGCTCGGCAAGGACTGGCGGGTGGCGCGCCACCGCCGGCGCCTGTGGTCGGAGCAGTCCCGCTTCAAGATCGTCTTCGTCATCCTGTTCGCGGTCGGGCTGCTCGGAGGCCTCTGGGCGTTGTTCCTGCACGGGTTCCGGTTCCTGGAGTCGCTCGGCGGGATCGGCCTCATGCTGGTCTACCGGCTGTTCTACCTGTTTTTTTTCGGGCTGGGCCTGATGCTGCTGCTCTCCTCGGTCGTGACCACGTACACCACGTTCTTCCGGTCGGAGGAGACCGGCTATCTCCTTCTCAAGCCCGTGCCGCCGGGGACGCTGACCCTGTACAAGGCCATCCAGTCCGCCTTCTACACCTCGTGGGCGTTCTTCTTCATGATCGTGCCCTTCATCGGCGCCTTCGCCATGCACGAACGGCTGCCGCTCCGGTTCCTCGCCTGGCTCGTGCTGTACTCCATCCCGTTCGTGCTGCTCTACTCCCTGCTGGGGACGCTGGCCTGCCTGCTGGCGCTGCCCGTGTTCCGGCGTTTCCGCGCGGCGCGCTGGGCGGTCCCCGTCGCGGCGGCGCTGGCCGCCGGCGCGTGGCTGCTGAAGACGTGGCCGCTGCCGGGGGACAGCAGCCTGTCCCCGACGCTGACGCGGCTCGTGCCCGCCATGCAATGGGCTTCGCATCCGCTGTGGCCGAGCTGGTGGATGGCCGAGGGGGGACTGGCCCTGGCCCGCGGGAAGTGGACCGACGTGGCGATGCTCTGGGGCGTGCTGGCGTCGAACGTGCTGCTGGCCGGGCTGCTCGTCGAGGCCGCCGGCCGTCGGTTCCTGCTGCCCGACTGGCAGGGCGCGCATTTCGCCGCCGGCCACCGCCGCCGCCGCGGGGTCCTGCTGCCGTCGCTGGACCGGTGGCTGGGCTTCCTGCCGCGCGATATCCGGACCCTGATGATCAAGGATGCCCGCCTCTTCCTGCGCGATCCGGCCCAATGGTCCCAGGCGCTGCTTTTTTTCGGCCTGCTGGCGCTGTACTTCCTGAACCTGCGCACGCTGCACTACCACGTGCTGCCCGCCGCCTGGCGCAACCTGATCGCCTTCCTCAATATCTTCAGCGTGTGTTCCATCATGGCCTCGCTGGGCTCCCGGTTCGTCTACCCGCAGTTGAGCCTCGAGGGACACAGCTTCTGGATCCTCGGCCTGGCCCCGACCACGATGGGCCGCGTGCTCGCCGCCAAGTTCATGGCGTCCGTCTTCGGCCTCGGCGCCGTAAGCCTCCTGCTGATGACGCTCTCCACATGGATGCTGTCCGTCCCGGCCGCGGTGCGGGTCATCGCGCTGCTGGTCGCGCTGGCCATGACCCTCGTGGTGTCCGCGCTCTCCACCGGGCTCGGCGCGGTCTTCATCGATCTGAAGCAGCGGAACCCGTCCGCCATCGTCTCCGGGTTCGGGGGCACCCTGAACCTGGTGCTGAACCTCGGCTTCATGCTGGCCGGCATCCTGCCGCTCGGCCTCGTCTTCCACCTGCGGGCCCAGCCGGGCACGGATCCGGGGGGCTGGACGGCGGCGCTGGCCGCCGCGCTGGCCTGGCTGCTCCTCCTTGCCGGCCTGCTGGCGGCGGGCGCCCTGTACGCCGGCTGGAACAGCCTGCGCCGCCGGGAATTCGGCTGACCGGTCAATTTTGCTTCACAAGCTTTCCGCGCAGGGATACGATTGACACTGGAGGCAGCGGACATGGAAGACATTAACATCGATTGCCCCTTTTGCGGTCAGAACCTGGACGCCGACGAGGACCTGGTCGGAACCAACGTGCCGTGTCCTGCCTGCGGAAAAATCTTCCGCGTCGTTCAGCCCGTACGGTCCCAGGTGAACGCCCAGCGAATCGCGCCGCCGCCTCCGCCGCCGGCCCCGCCCCCGAACCGCGAGGACATGATTGCCACGACGCGGATCGAACTGCCCCCCGAGTACCTCTCTCCCGAGCGGAAGAGCCGGATCATCACCATCAAGCGGCCCGGCCACTGATCCCGCAGCCGTCCCTTTCGGGCTTGGCGCGGCGGCGCGCTTTTGAGAAATTCTGCCCGCCGGGAATCGAAGGCATTCATGAAGGCCCTGACTAAAGTCGGAGCGTTTGCCATCGCCAAGGTCCGCTCGGCGGTCACCCTGTCGGCCGCCGTCTGGGGCGTGTTGCGGGTCGCCCTCCGGCGCTCCACCTGGCCCCGCACCTCCCGCAACGTGCTGGCCCGGCAGATCCTTTTCACCGGGTTCGAGGCCACCCGATTCGTATCCCTGCTTGCCGTGGCCGTCGGCCTCTCGATCGTGGTCCAGACCCAGATGTGGCTCGCGCGGGTGGGGCAGACCGAGTTTCTGGGGCCGGTCCTGGTCATGGTCGTGATCCGCGAGGCGGGGCCGCTGCTGGTCAACTTCGTCATCATCGGCCGCAGCGGCACGGCCATCGCGACGGAACTCGGGAACATGAAGATCGCCGGGGAGGTCTACCTGCTGGATGCCCAGGGGCTCGACCCCTTCACCTACCTCGTCGTGCCGCGCGCCGTGGGCGCGGCGATTTCGATCTTCTGCCTGACCGTCGTCTTCATCCTGGTCTCCTTCGTCAGCGGCTATGTCAGCGGCTGGGTGCTGCAGGCCAATCCCGGCCCGATCGATCTCTTCGTCAACAGCGTCTTCCGGGCCGTGCAGCCCGCGGACGCCGGCAACCTGTTCATCAAGACCATCATTCCCGGCCTGACCACGGGCGCCATCTGCTGCCTCGAGGGGTTGAGCGTGCATACGGCCGTCACCGAGGTGCCCCAGGCGGCCACGCGGGCCGTGGTGCGCTCCACCATCGCCCTGTTCATCGTGTCGGCCGTGGTCTCCGCGGTGACCTACCTGTGAGCGTCATGGACGAAGAGAAACCCATCCTGGAACTCGAGAGCGTCGGCGCCGCGTCCGGCGCGGAGCACGATCAGGGCCTGGCCTCGCTCTCGCTGGCCCTCCGGCGCGGCGAGAGGCTGCTGATCCTGCTGGATCCCTTCGAACGCCCGGGCCTTTTTGGCGACCTGGCCTCGGGCCTGGTCGAGCCCGACGCCGGCCGGGTTGTCTTCGACGGTCACGACTGGGCCCGCCTGGGCCCGGCGCGGGCGGCCGCCGCCCGCGCGCGCATCGGCCGCGTGTACGAGCGGCCCCTCTGGGTCAGCAACCTGGACGTGGACGAGAACATCACGCTGGTCCAGCGCCATTTCACCACCCGGCCGGAGCCCGAGATCGACGCCGAGGCGGTGGCCCTGGCCCGCTCGTTCGGCCTCGAGGATCTGCCCCGGCTGCGGCCGGCCCGGGTGCCGCCGCGCGACCTGCGCGTGGCGGATTGGACCCGGGCGTTCCTGGGCCGGCGGGACCTGCTGATCCTGGAGCGCCCCCTGCGCGATGCGCCGCCGGACAAGGCCGCCGGCCTCGTCCGGGCCGCTCGGGCGGCCAGCGACCGGGGCGCGGCGGTAATCTGGTTGCAGGACGCCGGGGACCGGAATATCGTCAAGGAGTTCGAGCCGGCGCGCGTGTTCGAATGGGCCGGCGCGCAATGGGCGCCGGTGGAAAGGAACTAAGCATGGCCAAGCCCTTCAAGTTCCGCTACGTGAACGAGATCACGGGCGGGTTCGTCCTCCTGACCCTCGTTCTCGTGATCGTCGGCATCATCCTGGCCGGGAACGCCCAGCGCTGGTTCGAGCCCGTCCACCAGCTCACCCTGACCTTTCCGCCCGAAGGCTCGTTCGACCTCCAGAAGGGGGCCGAGGTCCGGATCCTCGGGGCGCTGGTCGGCACCGTGGAATCCATCGCCGTGGACGAGGCGGGCGGCATGACCGGCGAAATCACCATCCGCGGCAATTTCATCCGGTTCGTGCGCGTCGACTCGAAGGCGATCGCGAAGAAGAAGTTCGGGGTGGCCGGCGACGCGTTCGTGGAGATCACCAAGGGCGTCGGGGCGCAGCTCGAGGAGGGCGCCGTGCTGGCCTGCGAGAAGGACACCGAACTGATGGCCATGGTCCAGGACGTGGTGCAGCAGATCCGCACGAACACTGTCCCGGCGATCCAGCAGGTGCAGAAGGCCGTGGAGGAATACACCAAGGTCGCCGAGGAACTGCACCGCCCGGAAGGCAACCTGCAGCAGTTGCTCTCGCACCTGAACGGCCTGGCCGCCGGCCTGGAGAAGGGCGAGGGCACGGCCGGCCAGCTGCTCCGGGACCCGTCCCTGGCCAACGAGCTGCGCGAGATCACCGCGAAGGTGAACGCCTCGTTGCAGCAGGTCAGCCACATCCTGGCCAACGTGGAGCAGATCACCGCCGCCCTCCGCGACGAGACGGGCGACATGCCGGGGCTGGTCCTCCAGGGCCGCGAGACGCTGCGCGAATCCGAGAAGCTGATCGAGGGGCTCCAGAAACACTGGCTTCTGCGCAAGTACGTGGAGGCCGATGAGCCTACCGCGCGCGTCCCGGCCTCGGCCGTGATCGGCCTGGAGGTGTCGCCATGAGGCGGGCGTGGTTCTGTCTCGCGGCGGGCCTGCTCGCGGCGGGGTGCTCCTCGCCGCCGAAGCCCGCGCGCCCCTCCGACCCGGACCTCGATCGGTACGCGAGTTCGGCCCAGATTTCCTTCAAGCATGGCGACTACGCGCAGGCCGAGAAATTGTACCGCCGCGCTTTGGACCGCGCGAGGGCGGCCGACGATGCCCTGGAAATCGGCAACAACGCCTACAACCTGGCGGTGTGCCTGGTCGCCCTGGGCCGGAACACGGAGGCCCGCCCATTGCTCCACGAGGCGCGCGGGGCGCTGGAGGAACTCCGGAAGAACACGGCGGAGGTGCTCCTCCTGGATGCCTCGGCGGCCCGGAACCTCGGGATACTGGATGCCGCCTCGGCCCTTCTGCTCGAGGCTCGCGCCCAGATGAGCCGCGACAAGGACCGGGCGCTGTGGATCCAGTCGGCCCTGGTCGAAGCCCAGGTGGCCTGTGACCGGAACGACGCGCCCGGGGCGCTTCGCCTCCTCGATGCCGTGTCGCAGGACCTCAAGCAGCTCGACGACCCGCTGCTCAAGGGCCGGAACGCCGGCCTGCTGGCCCGCGTCGCATGGATGACCGGTCAGCCGGCCACGGCCGCGGCATGGCTGGACAAGGAAGCGGGCTGGTACCGGAAGGCCGGTCGGCCGCCTCAGGAGATATCCGCCGTGCTTCGCCGCGCGGGCGAGGCGTGGGGACAGGCCGGCCAGAACCGGGAGTCGGCGGATCGCTACTACCGGGCGGCGCGCAGCCTGTTCGGACAGGGAAGGGCCAACGAGGCGCTGAAGTGCATCGGCCCGGCCCTAACGGCGGCGGAAAAAGCCGCCGATCGCGGGCTGATGGCCCGAATTGCCGCCCTTTTTGATGAAATCAGGCGGGAAATGACCGCCGAGGCGGCGGACGGCGCCCGAGCCGGTAAATAAACGGGGCGCCCGGCCGTCTAATGGATGGAAGCGGAAAGGAATCCGGACATGAGAATACGAAGCATGGCATGGATCGCGGGGCTGCTGGCCCTTGGCCAGGCGGCTTGGGCCGCGACCGAGATGAGCGTTCAGATCAAGTCGGGGCAAATTCGCTCCACCCCGTCCTACCTGGGCCAGGTCCTGGCCACGGTGGAATACGGCGCGCGCGTCGAGGTGCTGCAGCAGCGCGGCGACTGGATGGAGGTTCAGGCGGCAGGCGCCCCGAAAGGGTGGATGCACTCGTCGGCGCTCACGAAGAAGAAGGTGGTGCTGGCTTCCGGTTCCGAGGATGTCCGGACCGGGACCTCGGGCGAAGAACTGGCCCTGGCCGGAAAGGGATTCAACAAGGAAGTGGAGGCGGAGTTCAAGCAGCAGAACCCGAGCGTGGATTTCAAGTGGGTGGACTGGATGGAGAAAACCCGCTTCACCATTGACGATCTCACGGCCTTCCTCAAGGCGGGCGGCGTGAAGAGCGCCGAAGGAGGCGCCCAGTGAAGAAGATGCTTTTCCCTGTGGCGGTCGCGCTGCTCGCGGCGGCATGGTGGACCGGGTGCGGCGAAACCGTGAAGGTGGCCGGCCAGTTGGGCGCCGCGGTCGGCGTGGCGACCGGCAGCATGACGACCAACCAGGCCGCCTCGCTCATCCGCTCGACCGAGGCGGTGGCCAAGACCTTCGAGGACATCACGCCCGAGCAGGAGTACTACATCGGCCGCGCGGTGGCCGCGACCATCCTCAACAAGTACAAGCCCTATTCGAACGAGGAGGCGCACCGCTACCTCAACCTGCTCGGCCAGAGCCTGGCGCTGGCCTCGACCAAGCCCGAAACCTTCGGCGGGTATCATTTCCTGATCCTCGACAGCAACGAGATCAACGCCTTCGCGGCGCCGGGCGGGCTGATCCTGGTCACGCGGGGCATGCTCCGCTGCTGCCGCTCCGAGGACGCGCTGGCCTCCGTGCTGGCCCACGAGATCGGCCATGTCCAGAACCAGCACGGCCTGAAGGCGATCAAGCAGGGCCGGCTGACCTCCGCCCTCACCATCCTCGCCGTCGAGAGCGCCAAGAGTTTCGGCAGCGAGGACCTGGCGGAATTGACCTCGGCCTTCGAGGGCAGCATCACCGACATCACCGGCACGCTGATGAACAGCGGCTATGCCCGCGGCCAGGAACGCGACGCGGACAAGGGCGCCGTGAAGATCCTGGAGCAGGTCGGTTACGGCCCGCAGGCGCTGGTGGACATGCTCGAGCAGATGGAGCAGAAGCTGAAGCCCGGCGGGCTCGATTTCGCCAAGACGCACCCGGACCCGGAGGACCGGATCCGGGACATCCGCGGGTGGATCGGTTCGGCGCCGGAGCGGGCCGAGCCGGCCGCGCGCCAGGCCCGGTTTGAGAAGGCGATGCAGGGCATCTAGGCGCGCCGGTCATGGGGAAGAAGCTTCTCTACGGGATTCTCGTCGGCCTGGCCGCGGCGCTGGCGGCGCTCGGACTGTGGCGCTGGGGTAAGCTCGAACCCGTGGAGAACATCGCCTGGCGGTGGCGCGTCCGCTGGCTTGCCCAACCGAGCCCGGAGACGCCGCGGATCAAGATCATCCTGCTCGACCAGGCCAGCCTCGACTGGGGCAAGAAGGAGATGGGGTTGTCGTGGCCTTGGCCGCGCGAGATGTATTCCGCGATCCTGGATTTCTGCGGCCGGGCCGGCGCCCGTTCCGTGGCCTTCGACGTGCTCTTCACCGAGCCGTCGTTCTACGGCGTGAGCGACGACGAGACCTTCGGGGCCGCCATCGGGCGGACGCGCGCGTTCGTCGCCGCTCTGTACATCGGCGGCGAGACGGCGGGCGACGCCGCCGCATGGCCGGAAGGCGCGCCGCCGCCCTGGCCGGAATTCCAGGGCCTGGAGGACTGGCGGTCCGGCCGGCACGCCTTCACGGGCCGGGTCGTCCGCGCCGCCTTCCCGGTCCCGGAATTGGTCCAGCCGGGCATGGCCTGGGGCAATGTCTCCGACCAGCCTGACATGGATGGCGTGTTCCGGCGCGCGGCGCTCTTCCGGGTGTTCGACGGGCGGGCCGTCCCGTCGCTGGGCCTCGCCGCGTGGCTGGCCGACCAGAAGGCAACCGGCGCCGACGTGGCGGTGCGCCTGGAGCCCAGTTGGCTGGACGTGGGCGGGCGGCGGCTCCCGATAGACCGGCGCGGACGCGCCACGCTGCGCTACGTCGGACGGTCCGGCACGCATCCTTCGTTCAGCGCGGCCTCGATCATCCAGTCGGAACTCCGCCTGCGCGAGGGCGGGGAGCCCGTCGTGAAGCCGGAGGAATTCCGCGACGCCTACGTCTTCTTCGGATTCAGCGCCCCGGCCCTGCTCGACCTGCGGCCCACGCCGATCAGCCGCGTCTATCCCGGCGTGGAGATCCATACCACGATGCTGGACAACCTGCTGGCCGCCCAGTTCGTGCGCGATGCCCGTCCCTGGATGGTCTGGCTGGCCACGCTCCTGCTGGCCCTGTTGAGCGGCGTCGCCGTGACCCTCGGGCGGAAGGCTTGGCAGAACGTCGCGGCCTTCGTGGTCTTCCTGCCGATCCCGCCGCTGGCCGGGCTGGCGGCGTACCGGGCGGGCGTCTGGTGGCCGGTCGCGGTGGGCGAGGTCGCCGTGCTGCTGGCCATGGTCGGCGCCGTGGTGGTCAACTATGCCACGGAGGGCCGGCAGAAGGCGTTCATCAAGTCGGCCTTCAAGTTCTACCTGGGCGAAACCGTGATCGACCAGCTCCTTGCCGACCCGTCGCGGCTGTCGCTCGGCGGCGAGAAGCGCGAGCTGACGATCTTCTTCTCCGACATCGAGAAATTCTCATCGTTCTCCGAGCGGCTCGACCCGACCCAGCTCATCGGCCTGCTCAACGAATACCTCTCCGAGATGGGCGAGATCATCAAGGAGGAGGGCGGGTACCTCGACAAGTTCATCGGCGACGCGATCGTCGCGTTCTGGAACGCGCCGGTGGCGCAGCCCGACCATGCGGCGCGCGCCTGCCGGGCCGCGCTCCGCTGCCAGCGGCGGCTGGCGGAACGCCGCGCCGACTGGCAGGAGAAATACGGCGCCGTGGTGAAGATGCGCATCGGCATCAACACCGGCGACGTGACGGTCGGCAACATGGGCTCCCGCGACCGGTTCAACTATACCGTCCTGGGCGACGCCGCCAACCTGGCCTCGCGCCTCGAGGGGGCCAACAAGGCCTTCGGCACCTACTTCATGGTCTCCGAGTCCACGTGGACCGGGACCGGCGGCGCGTTCGCGGGACGCCAGCTCGGACGGCTGACCGTGGTGGGCCGAAAGCAGCCCGTGGCCGTGTACGAGCCCGCGGGCCTGCCCGGCGAGACCGCCCCGGCCTGGCACGCGGATTTCGAGCGGGCGCTGAAGCTCTTCTTCGAGGGGCGGTTCGGGGACGCCCTGGCGGTCTTCGAGCAACTGACCGACGACCCGGCGTCGCGCGCCTACGCCGAGCGCTGCCGGCTGTACCGGGCGAACCCGCCGGCGGACTGGGCGGGCGTGTGGAATCTGCTGGAAAAGGGATGAACCTATGAAGATCACGCTCGGCGGGGTCCGGGGCACGAGCTCGATGGCGCGGTCCGAGTTCATGCGGTACGGTGGAGAAACGACCTCCGTGCTGGTGCAGGGCCGGGCCGGGGAGACCGTCATCCTGGACGCCGGGACCGGCATCCGGGCGCTCGGCGAGTCATGGGGCGCAGAGCCGCCTCGCGAAGTGCTGCTGCTCCTGACGCATTACCACCTCGATCATATCGTCGGCTGGCCTTCGTTCAGCCTGCTGTACCGCAAGGGGGTCGCCATTCGCGTGGCCTCGTCGCTCACTGACGGGCCGGCCGTGGAATCCATCCTTTCCCAGTTGATGAAGCAGCCGTTCTGGCCGGTGCAGATGGACAGCGTGCAGGCGGCCGTGACCTTTGAAAAGACTCCGGCCACGTTCGGCCGCCTCCGGATTTCTTCCTGCCCCGTTCACCATCCCGGGGGCTGCGTCGCCTACCGGCTGGATGAGCCGGCCACGGGCGCATCCGTGGTCTTTGCGACGGACATCGAATGGTCCGTGTCGTCGCCGGAAGAGCAGGAACGGTTCCTGGCCTTCTGCCGGCAGCCGGCGCCGTGCCGGCTGCTGCTGTTCGACGGGCATTACAGCCGCGCGACGTACCCGGCCTTCAAGGGGTGGGGGCACAGCACGTGGGAGGAGGCGGTCGAGGTGGCGCGGAAAGCGGGCGCCGGGCAGTTGCTGGTGATCCACCACGCCCCCGACAGCCGGGACGAGTACCTGGAGCGCCTCGACCGACGGCTCCTGGCCGCGTACCCGGGTTCGAGCCTGGCCCGCGATGGCATGGAGGTGGAGCTGTGAACCAAGCGCTGCTGCCCGTCATCCTGGAAGGGCTCGTGCTGCTGGCGATTTACGCGGCCGCCGTGGGGCTGACCCGCCTCTTCTGCCGGAGCCGGTCGGAGGAAGCGATCGGCTCCCGGGCGTTCGTGGACTTGCCGGCCCGACCCCTGCTGATCCTGGTGATGACCTACGGCGTGCTGGCCTTGCTGCGGCTCCACGGCGGGGCGGCCTCCTGGCTGGACGCGCATCCCAAGCACGCCTCCGCGTGGCTGACGTTCTGGGTGGTGGTGCTGGCGCTGGGGCTGATCGAGGCGGTCGTTCGGAACCTGGGCCGCGTGGGCGGTCAGCCGATCCGCATCCCCCAACTCATGCGCAACATCATCCGGGGCCTGACCCTGCTGCTGGCGGCCTTCGTGATCCTCAAGTACCAGTTGGGCATCAACATCTCGCCGCTCCTCGCGTCCACCGCCCTCGTCACGGCTGTCGTGGGGTTCGCCCTGCAGGGCGTGCTGGGCAACCTGCTCGGCGGCATGTCGCTGCACGTGGTCGGGTCCGTCCTGCCCGGCGACTGGCTGGCCATCGGCGACACGGAGGGGGAGGTCATCGAGACCAACTGGCGCGAGACCCGGCTCCGGACCATCGCGGGCCACATCCTCGTCATCCCCAACGGCACGGTGGCGTCCTCTGTCATCCACAACATGACGCGGCCCACGCCGTTGCGGCGGCACACCATCAACGTGGGCGCAAGCTACTCGGACGCGCCCGGCGAGGTGATCGAGGCCCTCCTGGAATCCGCCCGGGCGGTGCCGGACGTCCTGCGCGAGCCGGCGCCCTCGGCCGTGCTGGTGGAATACAAGGATTTTGGCATCAACTACCGGCTCCGTTTCTGGACGAACCGGTACTATGACCGCACCGTGCTCGAGGGCGACGTGATGCGGATGATCTGGTACCGGTTCAAGCGCCGCGGCATCGAGATCCCGTTCCCGATGAGCGACAAGCTCCTCAACGACTTCATGGCCGTCGTCTACCGCCAGCGCCGGATGCCGCCGGAAAGCGAGGAGACGCGCGACACGGCCCGGGACCTGCTCCGCAGCGATTTCGTCCGCAAGCTGCTGGTGGACGAGAAGGGCCAAGCGCTGTTGTCGGAGGCGGACCTGGCCGGGCTGGCTCCCGCCATCCGCCGCGTGCAGTTCACGGCCGGGGAGACGATCTTCCTGCAGGGCGAGGCGGGCGAATCGTGCTACGTGCTCGTGCGCGGGACCGTCCGCGGCCGCGTGGAATACAGCGACCTGCGGCAGGCCCACGAGTTCGACCTGGGCCCGGGCTCGCTGTTCGGCGAAATGAGCCTCGTCACGGGGCTGCCGCGCACGGCGACGCTGGTCTCGCCCGGCGAGACCGAGATGCTGATGATTTCCCGCGAGGCCTTCACGCGGCTGCTGGCCCTGCGCAAGGAAATCCCGGAGGCGCTGGCGCGCATCGTCGCGCGCCGCGCCGAGGCCAACCTCGCGGCGCTGGAGCAGTTGAAGTCGCTGGGTCCCGCGAACGTGGCGGAGACCCTGAAGAAGGAGAACATCCTGCGCCGGTTCCTCCGCCTGCTCGGCGTGGGCGCCGGGTGACCGGCCGCCGCTACCGCGCCGCCATGATCAGGATGGCCGTCACGGCGAGGAACACCCCGAGATACCCGTAGAGGGAAAGCACCTCGCCGAGAAACAGCCAGCCCAGCGCGTTGCTGATCACGATGGACACCGCCCCGAGCAGCGCCATGCTCTTGCCGAGCGGCACGTGAACGAAGAGGTAGAGCTGGCCGACCATGGCCACCTGCCGGATGACCAGGTAGACCAGGAACCAGAGGCTCCAAAAGGCCGCGGGCCGGAAGCCGTGCCGCGACATGTACGCGCGCCCCATGAAATCGCTGATGGAGTAGAGCAGCTGGGTGCCGAGCAGAATGGCCAGGATTCGGTTCACGGTTGCGCGCAACCCGCCTTCGACGGTCCGCTCCGGGGGTAACAAATCACTTCACGGGTGTGAAGAGTATTGTTACCGACGCGGGCCGCGGCGTCAGGTTTCCTCGTTACCCCGCTTGATGTGCAACTCGGCGTGCTTGCTGGTCACGAAGCTCTTGGGCGGGACGCTCTCCATCAGGAACACGTTGGCCCCGATCGTCGAGCCCCGGCCGATGACCGTGTCGCCGCCGAGGATCGTCGCGTGCGCGTAGATCACCACGTCGTCCTCCACCGTCGGGTGCCGCTTGACGTGCTTGACCGGCTGGCCCTGCGCGTCGAGCGAGAAGCTGCGCGCCCCCAGCGTGACGCCCTGGTACAGCTTCACGCGGTGGCCGATGTGCGTCGTTTCACCGATAACCACGCCCGTGGCGTGGTCGATGAAGAACCCGTGGCCGATCTCCGCGCCGGGGTGGATGTCCACGCCGGTCTGCGAGTGAGTCCATTCGCTCATCACGCGAGGGACGATGGGAACCTTGAGCTTGTAGAACTCGTGCGCCAGCCGGTGTGAGGCGATCGCCAGGAGGCCGGGGTAGGCCAACTGGACCTCGGCATAGGTCAGCGCCGCCGGGTCACCCTCGTACGCGGCCCGGATGTCCTCGACCAGCAACTTGCGGATATCGCCCAGCCTCCCCACGAAGGCCTGCATGATGCGGACCGATTCCCCGCGCGGGTCCACGGGTTTCGGCGCGCCCTCCATGCGGGCGGCCTGGCCGATCCAGCGGAAGGGGACGGCCCGTTCGACCTCGGGCCGCAGCAGCCGCCACGCCTCGCCCAGGCGCCGGACCAGGAACAGGCCCAGTTCCTCCGCCTGGATTTCCGCCTGGGACATGCGCCCGGGGAGCATGACGTCGATGAGGATGCGCAGGCCCGCCTCGATGTTCGTCGTGTTGGGATAGGAGCCCAGCAGGCTGTCCGCGCGGTCCTCGGGGCCGCCCGAGTACAGCGAGAGCAGGCCGGTGGCCGCCCGGCACAGGCAGTATTCCGCCCCCGTCCCCGTGCATTCGTGCGTCGCTGGATGCTTCATGCCCGTTTCTCCCTTTGCTCGTCGCGGGCAACCTACCCGACCCCCTCCCGCGAATCAAGAACGGTTCCGCCGGGGACGGAAAAGCGGTTTGACCGGCCCCGGGCCGCGTGCTAGCGTCTCGGCTTGCTTGGACAGCCGCGCCGTTTCATGACCCCGGTGTCGGGGCGTAGCGCAGCCTGGTAGCGCGTTTGCTTGGGGTGCAAAAGGTCACGAGTTCAAATCTCGTCGCCCCGACACCGGGGCCGGATTCCGGCCTATATGCGTTTCCATTGCCAGCGCCGGGACTCGAACCACGCGACCATCATGATCCCCTGGGCGACGAAGGCCGCGGCGATGGCCCACCAGATGCCCTCCGTGGCCGGCGCCAGGACGCGGGAGAGATACAGGGCCAGCGGCACCTGCAGGCCCCACAAGGCGAGGACCGTGATGATCATGGGGCCGAGCGTGTCGCCCGCGCCGTTCAAGCCGCGGCCGAGCACGATGCCGAATCCCGCGAAGACGTAGAACGGCGACACCACGTGCAGGTAGCGCGCGCCGGTGGCGATGACTTCTTCCTGGCCGTTGAACGCGCCGATGAGCGGCCTCGCGAACAGCATCAGCGCCGCCCCCGCCAGCAGCATGAACAGCGCGTCGAGCCCCGAGGCGACCCAGACCGAACGCCGGGCCCGGTCCGGTTTCCCCGCGCCGAGGTTCTGTCCCATCATCGTCGCCGCCGCCCCGCCCAGCGCGAAGGCCGGCATCAGGATGATAAAGTGAAAGCGCATGCCGATGCCATACGCGGCCACGGCCGTCGTTCCGCAGGTGGCCACGATCCACATCAGGATCACGTTCATCAGGCTCCGGGAGAGCATCTGGCCCGAGCCTGGAATGCCGATCTTCAGAATGCGCCATGCCAGCGGGAGGTCGGGTTTCCAGTAGCGCCAGTGGGCGTGCAGCCGCGCGTTGCCCCCCAGCAGCACCCAGAGCGCCAGGGCGGCCGCGACGGCCTGCGCCAGCACCGTGGCCCACGCCGCCCCGGCCACGCCCAGCCGGGGGAAGGGGCCGAGCCCGAAGATGAGAAGCGGGTCGAGAACGATGTTCAGCGCGTTCGACGCCGCCATCACGTACATCGGCGTGTGCGCGTCCCCCGCGCCCTGCAACGCCGCGTTGCCGATGAAGAGCAGGTACACCGTGAAGCTCCCGACCAGGCAGATGCGCAGGTAGGTCGCGCCGCAGGCCGTGACGTCCGCGTCCGCCCCCATGACGTGCAGCAGCGGCTCCGCGACCAGCCAGCCGACGGCCGCCGAAAGGCCGCCGAGGATCACCGACAGGAACAGCGACTGGCCGGCGGCGGAGCCCGCGTCGTCCGTCCGGCCTGCCCCGACGGCGCGCGCCACCAGGGCCAGCGTACCGGTGGAGAGGCCCATCAGCATCGGGTAGAGCAGCATCAGGATAGTGCCGGCCATGGCCACCGAGGCGACGGCCACGGAACCGAGCCGGCCGACCCAGAAGAGGTCGATGAGACTCTGCGCGTTCTGGAGCAGGGCGCCCACCAGCATGGGCATGGACAGGCCCAGGATGGCCGGCAGGATGCGGCCCCCCGTGATCTGGTCCGGATCAATTCGTTTCAAGAAAGCCATGCGCCAGGCCGCCTCGTTAAATGGGGGTACCATACTGCACGAGCGGGACGTAATGTCAAAGGGAACCGCCGATCACGCCTGGAACCGGCGGAGACGGGCGAACTCGCCGTCGCGGGCCATCAGTTCGTCGGGTGTGCCGAGTTCGACCAACCGGCCGCGTTTCAGCACGGCGATCCGGTGGGCGTGGCGGATCGTCGAAAGCCGGTGCGCCACGATGAAGGTCGTCCGGTCACGGATCAGGCGCTGGAGCGCCTCCTGGACCAGGCTCTCGGAGGCCGCGTCCAGGGAGGAGGTGGCCTCGTCGAGCACGATGACCCGGGGTTGGCGAATCATGGCCCGCGCGATCGAGACCCGCTGGCGCTCGCCGCCCGAGAGCCGCGCGCCGCGTTCGCCGACAAGCGTGTCGAGGCCGGCCGAGAGACGGTTCACGAGTTCCCGCAGGTTCGCCGCGTCGATCACGCGCTGAACCTGTTCCTCGGGGACATCGGGCAAACCGTACGTTATGTTATCGCGGATCGAACCCGAGAAGAGGATCGTCTGCTGGGGGACCACGGCCAGGAACCGTCGGAAACTTCGCAGGTCCAGCTCTTCCATATTCCTGCCGTCCAGCAGGATGCGGCCGACCGTGGGGCGATGGAATCCGATCACGAGGGCCATGAGGGTGCTTTTGCCCGCGCCGGATTCGCCCACGACCGCGAGCGTTTCCCCGGCCCGCACCTCCAGCCGGATATCTTCCAATGCATGGAATTCCCCGCTCGGGTAGGCGAAACTCACGCCGTCGAACGCAAAGGCGCCCCGGACATCGTCCACGGCAACCTTGCCCTCGTTGCGTTCGATGTCGGGCGAATCGAGCACCTCCCGGATGGAGCGGACTGACTCCAGGCCGCGGGCGATCATGGGATAGCTGTTCAGGATCATGTTGACCGAGCCGAGGATCATCATGAAATACGACGAATACATCGTGACCTCGCCCGGCGTGATCCGGCCGTGGAACGCCAGGTACCCGGCGACCATCAGGCTCAAGAGCACGGGCACTTGGAACGAAACCCAGGCCACGGCGCCGAACAGCGCGTTGAGGACGTCCAGGCGCAGGCCGCTTTCGCGAACGGCGGTCAAGTGGGTCTCGATGGTGGAAATCTCGTGCTGCTCGGCGCCGTGGGCGCGGGTGATGGGAATCATGGCGATCATCTCCGCCACGCGCGCGGACATGGCTTCGATGCGCGTCCGGAATCCCTTGTTCATGTCGTGGATACGCCGGTGAAAGAAGCGGATCAGGGCTACGGAGACCGGGATCGTGATGAAATAGAACAGGGCCATGGCCGGGGCGCGGTTATAAAAAGTAACGCCCAGGGCGAAGGCGATGCTGGTGAATCCGTTGAGCAGCATGACGAAGCAGAATCGGCACAGGCCTTCCACTGCCTCGACGTCCCGCAGCATCTTGGACTGCATGGCTCCCGTGTGGGAGCGGTCATGGAACGCGATGGAGAGCTGTTGCAGCCGCTGGGTCAGGGCGCCTCGCAGTTCCTTTTCGATGCGGCGGATCACCTTGCTCAACTGGGTGACGTGGACCAGTTCAAAGGGGATGTTCTGGACCAGCAGCGCCAGCATGATCGCACCGTCCACCCACAAGCGCCGCAGATCATGCCTGGCCGGGAGGGCGACCACGTCGATGACATCCGCCACGATGATCGGGAGAATCCATACCGGGGAATGCTTGACGACGAAACAAGCGGCCGACAGGGCCAAACGCCATGCATCAGGCCGGAAAAGGGCCCACAAGCTTCCAAAGGCACACTCTCTCCGCTGGCTGGGTTCCGAAGGCTGCATTGGCAGTGATTCGACCGGAAACCGGCGAGGATGGCAAGCTGCAACCGGTCCGTGGTGGCCTATCATCAAGAAATCACCTTAAGTCAAATATCCAACGAATGTCAATAAATATTTTCTGATACGATTAATAATCCAAAGTCATTATATATTAATATTACGTATAATATGATATATATATTGACAATCGTGAATCACATTACGAATTTCATACTGATCTTGTCATATATCGTAATATATTGATATATATGTAATTATGATTATCTTTAATGGCTCAAACCATCTCATCTAAACTCATTACTCAAATTAAAATTCTGGCAAAAGTGTCAGGTGATTACAATCTGTTTAATAATAACAAGATACTAATCGCAATATAGTCACTGGCTAACTTGACATGCCACTTGGTCTCTTGTAGTGTGGTTGCAGTAAAACGTTCTACTAGTCTGCTGGTTATGAGACGGCTAGCGAAAGGATGTTTTACTGAAAAGTCAATGGAAAGGAGACAAAATGAAAAAACTGGCGACATTAACGCTGATTGCGTCTATTGGCTTGTTTGCGGGAAGCAACAAGGCAGATGCAGAGCAGATCTGGTTCAAGGGCTTCGGCGCCCGTTATGACTACGTCAAGTACGGGACCTGGCTGGCGACCCAGATTCGCGGTGACATCGGTGTCTGGCCCGTGGCCTCAGGTCATTCGGCCGGAGCGGTTTACACCGATAATGGTTGGAAGAACGTGTACTGGACCGATGCCAAGTGGCAGGCCAATGTTCAGAACCCTTACGGGGGGCTGGACGAGGCATGGAACGTCTGGCTGTCCGCCAGCGGTCCGAACGGCCGCTACATGGGGATGCCGTTCACGCCGTTTACCATCGAAACAGCGGTATACGTAAAAAACGCATCCGGGCAGTGGTTCTGGGATAATAACGTCGGATACAACTACCGTTACCATGTCCTTCGGTAGGCTTGGGGCGGTTTAATAAAAACACAAAAAAGCGGCTCCCGGGGATTCCCGGGGGCCGCTTTTCCTTTCGTGCCCAAGACAGGCCGTCAGTCGCAGTCCGTGCATACCTCGAAATACAGGTCCTCGGCGCCGCCGTTGTAGTACAGCCGCAGCGTATCGTCTTCCCGTTCGAAGCGCGTCACCCGGGTCAGAGCCCCGATGTACCGGGCTTCCTGGTCCATCAGCGCCGCATCCAGACAGGCCATTTCCGTCATGGCGGTCTGCCCGATCGTGATGTCGCCCGCATCGGTGGCCGAGAACTGCCCGCTGTAGGAATTGCAGCCGGAGTTACCGGAAAACGTGTCGTCACAGGCAAACCGCAGTTCAACGCGGCTATTGGCGATGATCGGGGTCTCGGCGCCGACCGGGCCCAGGCTTTTGAGTATCCATTCGGTGCGGCAGATATGCATGGCCTCGGGCACTTCGTCTTCGCAGCCTGCTGCCAGGAGAGCCAGGCCAAGCATCCACGCCACCGGATTAATCGTGTGCCGTTTCATGCGCGATCCTTTTATTGCGGGAAAGGTACACTTGCAGACGGGACGAAGCCAAGGATCATTGTGTCGCAGGCCGATTCGGAAGGGTCAGCCCGTGCTGTGCCCATATGCGTGCGTCGGAATTACCGGAACTGTAAGCGACACTTGCCGAGGAGGCCTAATGAAAGCATGTCAGGCCGCTGGCTGGCGGGCAGTCGGGCCGCCGCGGTTGGACTCGGCGTTACGCTGGCGAGCGTGGGTGGAGCGGAACACGCGGTAGTGAACGGCCGGAATACGGAAACCTGCATCACCCTGAATGGCCTCGGCGCGGTGGCGCGCGGATTCACCTGTACGGGAGGCGGCGGCCCCTCCGGGAGCGGGGTGGTCGCGCGCTGCTCACGGGATATCGTACGCAAGGAAATCGCAGTCGATGTCGCCATTGGGCAGCGACATTTTCATGACCGGCCGCAGGGGAAGGGCGCGCTCGTACTCCGGGGAGCCGGCCAGCAGGCAGGCCCGCCAGCCGTGCATCCGGGTGAGCGCCGCCGCGACACCGCGGACCAGGTCCGGCTCGGCCGCCAGTCGCACGCCGTAGGGCGGATTGGTCACGATCACGCCTTTCTCCCCGCCGGATTGCAAGTCCTGAATGGAGCTGTGCCGGAACGACAAGCGCACGCCGGCGCGGCGGGCGTTGGCTTTCGCGACGTCCAGGACCGCGGCGTCGGCGTCGCCGGCGATGATGCGCGGGCGGGATGGACGGACCTCCTCGCGGAGCCGGCCGCGCAGTTCGCGCAGAGCGGCGGCCTCGGACTCGCCGAAGCTGGCCCAGCGCTCGAACCCGAAGCGTTCGCAGCCCAGGCCCGGCGCCATGTTGGACGCCCACTGGGCCGCCTCGATGGCGATGGTACCGGAGCCGCACATCGGGTCCACCAGGGGCGTTGCCCGGTCCCAGCCGGACAGGCGGAGGATCGCCGCGGCGAGAGTCTCGCGGAGCGGCGCCTCGCCGGTCTCCAGGCGGTAGCCGCGGCGGTGCAGGGATTCGCCGGACAGGTCGGCGTACAGCGCGGCCTTGTCGTTCGCCAGGTACAACTGCACGCGCACGTCGGGGTCGTCCCGCGACACCGCGGGGCGGGCGCCGGTTTCGTCCCGGAGCCGGTCGCAGATCGCGTCCTTGACCTTGAGGGCGGCGAAATTGGCGTTTTGCAGGGCGCTGCCCCGGCAGACTGCGGACACGGCAAACGTCGTCCGCGGCGACAGCAGCCGGTTCCAGTCCGTGTCGTGCGCGCCGGCGTACAGCGCGGATTCGTCCGCGGCGGGGAAGCGGCGGAGAAGGACGAGGATCCGCTGGGCGATCCGGCTCTGGAGGCAGGCCCGCCAGCCGTCGCGCCACTCTCCGCGTAAGGGGATCCCGCCGCGATTGAGCCGCACGCTGGCGAAGCCCAACTCGCGCAATTCGTCGCACAGCACCTCCTCGGCGCCGGGGATGCAGGTGGCGTGGAACTCCTGCATGTTACACGCCGCTCTTGATCCGGAGCTTGTGCACGAAAAGCGCCATTTCGCCGCCCCGGCCGCGCGTGGCGCGGCGGCGCAGGAAGTCCTCCAGGTAATCCCAGTCTTCGGGCAGGGGCGGGCTGTCGTAGTCCCAGCGCTCCTCGTCGGATCGCTTGAACTGCCACTTGATGTGCTGCCGGGCCACCGACACCCGCACGAGGCGCTTGACCCCGTCGGGCAGGCGCGTCGTCCATTCGATCTGCTTCTTCATGTCAGGCGGGCGGCGGCGTGTGGTTCAGGTCATCGACCGGGGCGAACCGCTTCCGGAAAGCCGCCGCGACGGAATCTGCGATGCTAACCATGGCGGGCACCAGGATCAGCGTAAGCAGGGTGGCCAGGGACAGGCCGAAGATCACGGCGACGGCCATGGGCGCCCACCACGCGCTGGATTCCGCGCCGGCTATGAGTTTCGGCGGCCACGAGTGGAATTCCAGGCTCCAACCGACCGCCATCGGGATCAGGCCCAGCACCGTCGTGGACGCGGTCAGGAGGACGGGCCGCAAGCGAAGCCGTCCGGCCGTCACGATGGACTCGGCCATGCTCTCGCCCTCGGCTCGCCGCTGCTCGATGCAGTCGATGAGCACGATGGCGTTGTTGACGACGATGCCGGCCAGGCTGATGACGCCGACGCCGGTCATGATCACGCCGAACTTCATGCCGCAGATCAGCAGGCCCCACATGACGCCGATCATGGAGAGGATCACGGAGAAGAAGATGATCAGCGGCAGGAGGACGGAGTTGAACTGGATCACGAGGATGACCAGGATGAGGCCGGAGGCAATGCCGAAGGCGCGCATCAGGAAGGCGCCGGACTCGCGCATCTCCTCCGTGTCGCCGGTGTACTCCACGCGGTAGCCGCGGGGCAGGTTCAGGTCGGCGACGCGCGTCTGGATGTCGGGCAGGATCTTGTCCACGCCGCGCCCCGCGTTGTTGCCGGTGATGGTGACCACGCGTTTCTGGTTCTTGCGCTGGATGGCGCCGCGACCGCCGGTGTACTCGAGTTGGCCCAGCGAGGAGAGGGGCACGTTCTGCCCGTTCTCGGCGGGGATGAAGACTTGCTCGAGCAGGTTCATGGTGTTTCGCTGGCCCTCGGGCAGGCGCAGGGTGATGTCGTACTCGTCCTCGTCCGCCCGGAACCGGCTGCTCTCGAGCCCGTAGATGGCCATGCGCAGGAAGGTGCCGATGGTCCCCGTGTCGAGCCCGAGCAGGGCGGCCCGGGCCCGGTCCACGTGGAACTGGATCTCGGGCAGCGCCTTCTCCAGGTCGCTTTGCAGGTCCACGAGGCCCGGGACCGACTCGATCGCGCGCATGATCTCGCCTGCGTAGGATTCCAGCGTGTCGAAATCGTCGCCCGACAGCTCGATGGAGACCGGCGCGCCGGTGGGGGGGCCTTCCTCCTCGCGTTCCACCTTTAGTTCCGCCCCCGCGATGATCCCGATGTCGCTCCGGATCGCATCCAACAACGCCAGCGAGTTGGTTTGCCTCTCCCCCGCCTTCAGGAATTCCACGTGGATCGTGCCGCGGTGGGACTCCTCCGCGCCGCCGCCGAACATGTCGCCGCTGCTCCCGACGGTGGTCAGGAAGAACTTGACGTCCGGGTACTTCGCCAGCTTCCGTTCGGCGTCGCGCAGGACGGCGTCAGTCCGCTCGATGCTGGTGCCCTGTGGGAACTTCAGGTTCACGGTGCAGTTGCGCGGCTCGACGTCGGGGAACAGCTCGACGCCCAGCTCGCGCCAGGCATAGACCTGCACGGACAGGATCAGGAAGGCGAAGCCCAGCAGCAGGACGGGGACGCGGTGCCGCAGGGCGGCGCGGAGCAGTCGCTCGTACCCGCGCACGAAGGGGTGCGGCTTCTCGTGCTGGTCGCGGGGCCGCGCGCTGATGAAGGCCGAACAGATCGCGGGATTGATGACCATGGCCACGAAGAGCGAGGCGGAGAGGGTCACGATCAGGGTCTTCGGCAGGAAGCTCATGAACTGGCCCATGACATCGGGCCAGGCGAGGAGCGGCCAGAAGGCGACCAGCGTGGTCAGGGTCGACGTGATGACCGGCCAGGCGACCTCGGAGGCCCCGTGGCGGGCGGCGACGATGCGCGACTCGCCCAGGGTCCGGTGTCGGTAGGTGTTCTCCACGATGACGATGGCGTTGTCCACGAGCATGCCGACGGCCAGCACGAGGCTGAAGAGCACGATCATGTTCAGCGTCGCGCCCTGGGCGGCCATGAGCACGAAGGCCATGAGCATGGAGAAGGGGATCGCCAGGCCCACGAACAGGGCGTTGCGCACCCCCATGAAGACCAGGAGGACCAGGACCACGAGCAGGAAGCCGGAGGCCACGTTGTTCTCCAGTTCCTTGATCATGGAGTCGATGTACTCCGACATGTCCATGACCTCGGTCAGGACGACGTCGGGCGGGAGCTGGGTCTGCCCGATGATCTGCTTGACCTGCTTGAGCAGGGCCACCGCGTTCTCACCGCTGCGCTTCTTGAGGCTCAAGGAAACGCAGGGCTTGCCGTTGAGCCGCGAGATGGAGGCGACGTCCTTGAACGTGTCGGACACCGCCGCGATGTCGGTGAGGTACACGGGCCGCCCGTCCCGCTCGGTCAGCAGGATGCGGCGGATCTCCGGCACCAGCTTGAACTCGCCCGGGATCCGCACCTGGAACTTGTCGCCGGCCATCTCGATGTTGCCGGCCGAGATGGTCAGGTTCTCCTGGGCGATGCGCTGCATGACCAGCCCGAGCGGGATGCGGTAGGCGATCATCCGGGGCAGGTCGATCTCGACCCGGATCTCGCGCTCGCGCGTGCCGCTCAAGACGGCCTGCTTGATCCCCGAGAGCTGCTCGATCTGGTCCTGCAGGTCCTCGGCCAGGTTTTTCAGGCGGTCCAGGTCGTCCGGGCCCGACAGGGTGAAGATATAGACGGGAAAATCCGAGCTGAAGTTGAACGCGTCCACGACGGGCTCGTCGAGGTCGTCGGGCAGATCGGGCTTCGCGAGGTCCACCTTGTCCTTGACGCGCTGCTTGGCCAGGTCGATGTTGCCGCCGGCGAGGAACTCGATCGAGATGCTGCAGTAGTTCTCGCCCGAGGTGGAGCGCATCTCCTTGATGTTCTCCACGTCGTTGAGCTGCTTCTCCAGCGGGATGGTGACCAGCTTCTCCATTTCCTCCGGCGCCGTGCCCTCGTAGTAGGCGCTGATGAAGACATAGGGGATAGTAATGTCCGGCGTGCCCTCGCGGGGCAGCCGCAGGTAGCTCACCGAGCCGGCGATGACCAGCACGATGGCGAACACGAAGACCGCCGTGCGGAACTTGATGGCGTAGTTGGAGAGGATCATGGCGGAAATGGGGTTCAGGGTCCGGGGTTCAGGGGGGGCGCCGGAGTGTCCGCCCCGACGATCTCGACCAGCCGCCCGTCTTGGAGGCCGCGGTGGCCCTCGACCACGAGGGCTTCGCCCGCCGAGAGACCGGCGGAGAGCGCCGCGTCATGCCCGGCCAGCGCGTCGATCTGCACGCGCCGGCGCACCGCGCGGTCGCCCTCCACGACGAAGACCACGTGCTCGCCCTTGCGCGGCACGATGGCCGCCAGCGGGACCACGATGGCGTCCGGCCGCACGCGCCGGACCAGCGTGACCTGCGCGATCATGCCCGGCTTGAGTTCGCCGCCGTCGTTGGCCGTTTCCAGTTCCACGCGGAAAGAATTGCTTTCCCGGGCGGCCCGGCCGGACACGTAGGTGACCGCGCCGGTGAACGCGCGGCCCGGAAGGGCCGCCAGCGTGAAGGCCAGCGCGTCGCCCTTCTTCGCGGCGGGGATATCCTGCTCGGGCACGTCGAACCCGATCTTGACCCGGTCGGTCTGGATCAGCCGCAGCACGGCCTGGCCCTCGCCGGCGTAATCGCCGACCTCGACCAGGCGGTCGTTCAGGACGCCCGGGAACGGCGCGCGCACCTCGCATTGGGAGAGGAAGACCTTCGCCTCGTCGCGGGTGATGTTTGCCATGTCCCGCCGCCGCTCGATGGCCTCGTAGTCGCTGGGGGAAACCGCGCCGGTTTTCTCCAACTCGCGGTACCGCTTCAGGTCGCGCTCGGCGTCGCGGCTTTCCACTTCCGCCCGGCGCACCTGGGCATCCCACACCCGGCCGTCCAGCCGGAGCAGGACCTGGCCTTCCTCCACGGCGGCGCCCTTTTCCGCCTCCAGCGCGAGGATGCGGCCCGCGCGCTCGGCGGCCAGTACCGCTTCCTTGAACGGCTCGACCACGCCTGGAAGCTGGATCTCGTCGGACACGGTCCGGGGCCGCACGGGTTCCACGCGGACAGCGTAGGCCTTCTCCGGCGGCGATGGCTTTTCCTCCGGCTTCTTGCCGAGCGCCCCGAACAGCACGATCAGCGCGACGACGGCCAGCAGGGCGCCCCAAACGAGCCAGGAACCTTTGCGAGAGCGGGGAGCGGGAGGAGTGTTCATCGGGCGTCATCCTTTGCAAGGTCGGGGCCCAGGCCGCTGGCGCATTCCAGGCGGGCGAGGGCGTTCATGTGGTCGCGCAGCGCCGTCAGCCAGGTCAGGCGCGCCGTGCTCACGGAAAGCTGGGCCGCGGCGTATTCCAGGTAGGTGGACAACCCGGTCTCGTACCGCGCCAGGGCAATGGCGAGGCTCTTCTCGGCCAGCGCGACGGTCTCGCGGCTCGCGGCGACCGTCTCGTCCGCCGTGGCCAGTTCGAGGTGCTGCTGCTGGATCTCCAGCTCGACGTTGCGCTGCAGGATGTCCAGGTCGGCCCGGGACTTGGCCAATTCCAGGTTCTTTTCGAGGATCACGGCCCGGCGCAGGCCGCCGTCGAAGAGGTCCCAGTCCAGCGTCACGCCGGCATTCCAACCCCAGTCCCACGCGTCCTCCGCCGTGCCGCTCTCCGGATTCAGCCCCTGGTACGCGGCGTGGGCGCGCACCTGCGGTTGCAGCGTGCCCTGCTCGGCCCGGATACCGAGCCGCGCGAGGTCTATCGCCCGCTGCTGGTAGAGGAGCTCGGGGCGGTCCCGCCGGCCCGCCGCCTGCCAGTCGGCGAGGGCCTTTTTCTCGGGCCGGTACTCGAGTTCGCCGGCCACCTCGAATGGCCCGTCTTCCAGTTGGATCAGGTTGCGGAAGGCGGCCTTGGCGAGCTCGAGGTCCTTGCGCGCCCGGATCAACACGGGCATCTCGTTGGCGAGCCGCACGCGCGCGCTCAAGAGGTCGAATTCCGGGGCGGTGCCCTTCTTCACCCGCGCCTCCGCCTGCCGGACCAGATCCTCGATCTGGGCGACGGACTCCTCCTGGACCTTCACGGCGGCCTGGGCCAGCAGGATGTCGGTGAACCCGGTCCGGATGTCGCGCGCCAGGTCGTGGGCCACCTGCTCGAGGCGGAATCGCGCCATGTCCCGGTAAACCCGCGCCGCCTTCAGCCCCGCCTGAACCGAGCCGCCGGAGTAGAGCAGTTGGCTGATTTCCGCGTCGGCCGAGTAGTTGTCCAGCCGCCCCATCTCGACCCGTTCGCCGTCGAAATCGAAGGCGGACACCTCGCCCAGCCGCGTGTACCCGGCCCCGGCGGAAAGGTGCGGCAGGACGGCGGACCGCACCTGCGTGATGCGGGTCTCGGCGATCCTCACGTCTTCGTGCGCCTTCAGGATCGCCGACGACTGCTTTAGGCCGATCCGCAGGCCATCCTCGAGGGTGTAGCGGGGAAGCGCTGGCTCCGCGGCGAGGCTTTCGGCGAAGGTTCCGACAAGGCACGCCGCGGCCCAGCAGCCTTTTCGGATCATCCTCTGCATATTCATGGGGTGGCTCGTACCTCCAACAAGCGCAGCACCATCTCGCGTTCGGTCTCCGGCGTCAAGCCGTCGTCTCCTCGATCGGCAGGACGAAGGCCTTGATGCCTTCGCGGCCGAACCGGTCCCGCAGCGAGCGGACGCAGGCCAACAGGGGCCGCACATCCTCCTCGGGAGCGGCCACGTACAGCAGGTGGTTTCGGCCGGGCCAAATATCCGTGCCCAGGTGGGTTCCGGAGGAGCCGCCGCGCCCGAGGACGCCCGTCAGCTTGGTGAAGTTCTTCAGGCGGCAGGTCTCGAGGGACTCCATGACCTCCATGTCGATGGCCTCGTTGTACGTGATCATGATCATCTTCATGCTGCACCTTCAGCCGGGGCGGCGGCTTTCCCGTTCTTGCGGTTCTGGCGGCGGAGCGACTCGATCAGGGCGTAGAACGTGGGCACGAACACGAGGGTCAGCAGGGTCGACACGGTCAGCCCGCCGATCATGGTGATGCCGAGGGGTTTCCAGGTTTCGGCGCCAGCCCCGTGCGACAGGGCCAACGGGAGCCAGCCGGCCAGCGTGGTGATCGTGGTCATCAGCACGGGCCGCAGCCGGTGCCGCCCGCCCTGGGACACGGCGTCCAGCACGGAGAGGCCGCGCGCCCGCAGGATGTTGATGTAGCTGATCAGCACGATGGCGTTGTTGACCACGATGCCCATAAGCATCACGACGCCGAGGAAGGTGATGACGCTCAAGGTCGTCCCGGTGGCGATGAACGCCAGGATCACGCCGGTGAACGTGAAGGGGACGGCAAACATGACGATGAAGGGGTAGAGGAGGGACTCGAACTGGGCGGCCATGACCATGTACACGAGCGCGATGCCCAACAGCAGCAGCAGCGTGAGATCGCCGAACGCCTTGGCCTGCTCCTCCGCCTCGCCGCCCCAGTTGATGAGCACGTCGGGCGGCAGCGTCATGCCGGCCACGGCCCGGCGCGCGTCGGCGACCACGTCGCCCAGGGAGCGTTCGTGCGTGTTGCATTCGACCCGCACCACGCGCTCGCGGTTCTGCCGCTCGATTTCCAGCGGCCCCCGGGTCTCGATGACCCGGGCGATGTTCGCCAGGCGCACCAGGCGGCGGGTATAGGGCGACAGGACGGTCAGGCTCTCCAGATCCTCCGGCTTGGAGCGCCAGGCCTCCTCGAGCCGCACGAAGATGTCGTAGGTCTCTCCGCGCTCGCGGTACCGCGTGGCCGTGGAGCCCTCGATGGCGGTGGTGACCGTCTCGGCGACGGTTTGCATGTCCAGGCCCAGCGCCGCCGCCTTCTCCCGGTCCACGGCGATGCGCAGTTCAGGCCGCTTCATTTCACGCGAGACGCTGATGTCCACCGCGCCCTCCACCTGCTCGAGCGCGGCCCGGATCCGGTCGGCCACGGCGTCCGTCTCCTCGAATGAATGCCCGATGACCTCGATCTGGACCTTCTTGCCGCCGGTGCCTGTGATCAGCCGGCCCATCGGGTTGCCCGCATAGATGTCGGTCCTCAAGACGCCAGCGAGGCGGCGCACCCGCTGGCGCACGGCCTGGGCGATCTCGCGGGAGGACCGCGTCCGCTCCTCCTTGGGGACCAGCCTGGCGCCGCTGGATATGGAATGGGAGCCCGACGCCCCCCCGAACGCCGCGCCCATTCCGCCGCCCTGGCCGCTTTGCATGTACATGAAACGCATCTCGGGCACCTCCGCCCCGAAGATCGCCTCGACCTTGCGGCCGACGGCGTCCGACTCCTCGAGGCGCGTGCCCACCGGGAGTTGCAGGCTCACCCGGAGATCGCCGCTATCCTCCTCCGGGATGAATTCCGTGCCGACCCGCGGAGCGAGCAGCAGGCTTCCCGCGAAGGCCGCCGTAAATCCGAACAGGACCAGAACCCGGTGCCAGGCCCGGCGCACGCTCCAGTGCAGGACGCGGGCGTAGGCCCGCTCCCAGGCCGTAAACCAGCGCTCGAAGCGTTCGTACACCCTTGAGCCCAGCCGGCCCCGCGCGGCCTCGCCGTCTCGCGCCGCGGGCTTGAGCCACTTGGAGCACAGCATCGGGCTGAACGTCGCCGCGGTGAACAGCGACGCCAGGAGGGTCACCGTGATGATCACCGCCAGTTCCCCGAACATGATGCCCACGACCCCGCTGACGAAGAGGAGGGGGAGGAATACCACGACCGTCGTGCCCGTGGAGGCGGCGATGGCCAGGTACATTTCGGAGGTGCCGAAAATCGAGGCCTCCGCAGACCGTTCGCCCTGGTCCAGGCGCCGGATCACGTTGTCCACCACCACGACGGCGTTGTCCACCACCATGCCGATGGCGATGGTCAGCGACGAGAGGCTGATGATGTTGATCGTCCGCCCGCTCAAGAAGAGGTAGATGAAGGCGATCAGCAGCGAGAAGGGGATCGTCAGGGCAATGATCAGGCTGGGCCGCACCCGGCGCAGGAAAAACCAGGTCACGAGGATGACCAGGGCCCCGCCGATCCAGACCGTCTCGCGCAGGGAGGACAGCGCGTCCAGGATGTCCTGGGAGGAGTCCATCATGATGTGGAACCGGATGTTGAGAGGGAGGGAAGGCTCGATCTCCGCCAGTTTTTTCTTCACCCGGTCGGCGACCTCGACGGTATTGACGCCGGTCTGCTTCATCACGGCCATCATCAGTCCCGACTTGCCGTTGATGCGGACGACGCTGGAGACCTCCGCGTGGGAATCCTCCACCCGCGCCACGTCCTTGAGGTAGATGAGGCGGCCCTGGTCCTGGCCGAGGATGACCGAGTTGATCTCGTCCGGGCTGGCAAACTCGCCGGGCAGGCGGACCAGGTAGTCCGTCAGGCCGGACTTGATGTTGCCCACCGGCTGCGTCACGTTCGCCGCGGCGAGCGCCGCTTTCACGTCCAGGATGGAAAAACCGTAGCCTTCCAGGCGGCCGCGATCGATCCACACGTTGATCTGCCGGTCCAGCCCGCCGCGGAGTTGGACGGTACCCACGCCGGGCAACTGGCGGAGCTGGTCCGCCACGCGCCGGTCGACGAGGTCGTTCAGCTCCGGCGTATTCTGGTCCGCCGTGACGCCCAGGATCAGGAACGGCATCAAGGCGGTGTTGAACTTGAAGATGAACGGATTGTCCATCTCGTCCGGGATGTCCGGCAAGGCCCGCTTGGCGCGTTCGATGCGGTCGCGGATGTCGTTGGAAGCCTCGTCGAGGTTGACGCCCCACGTGAACTTGAGCTGGATGGCGGAAACGCCCTCGGCCGAGCGCGAGGTGATTTTCTCCAGGTGCGGCGTGCTGGCGAGCTGGTTCTCCAGCGGCTCCGTGACCTTGACTTCCACGTCCTCCGGGCTGGCGCCCGGATACAGGGAGACGACCGAGATCGCGGGCGGCTCGATCTCCGGCATCATGTCCACCCCGAGCCGCGAGAGGCTGAAGAGGGAAAGGATGATGATCCCGAGGAAGATCATCAGGTTGGTGACGGGCCGTCTGACTCCGAATTCGGGAAGGTTCATGGATGGAGCGCTCCGTGCCTACGGGGCCGCCGCCTCTTCGACGGCCACGGGCAGGCCGTCGCGCAGCCGCTGCTGGCCCACGATCACCACCGCCTCGCCGGCGGTCAGGCCCTCCAGCACTTCGATCTCGTGCGCCTCGCGCAGGCCGAGCCGCACCGGTCGCTGCCGGGCCGTGTCGTCCTCGACAACGTAGACGTACTGGTCGGGCGCCATCCCCAGGACCGCCTCCTTCATCACGACGAGAATGCCCTTGCGCTCCTCCATGAGCAGGCGCGCCCGGGCAAACATGCCCGGCTTGAGTTCGTGCGCCCGGTTCGGCGCGAGGATCTCCACCGGGGCCGTCCGGGTGGCCAGGTCCACGACCGGGCTGATCTTGGAGACCCGGCCGGTGAAAATCCCGTCGTAGGCGTCCACGGTGATCAGCGCGACCTGGCCCGGCGCGAGGCGGGGCAAATACCTCTCCGGGATGTCGAGGTTGATCTTGGCCTGGTCCATGTTCACCACCAGCGCCACCGGCGTCTGGGGCGTGACGTTGGCGCCGAGATCCACGTACACGCGCCCCACGATCCCGCCGAGCGGGCTCTTCACCGGCGCTTTCTCGAACTTGAAACCGACCTCGTCGCGGTCCACGAGGGCGAGGGCTTCATCCTTCCGAACCCGCGCGCCGTCCTCCTTGAGCTTTTCCGCGATCTTGCCGGTGACCGTCGGATACACCACGGCTTCGTCGCGGGCCTTGATGTCCCCGACGTATTCCAGCGCCTGCTGCAGGTCGCGCGGCTCCACGCGCATGACCCTGACGGGAATCGGTTCCCCGGCCGCCTCCCGTCCGCCGCCCGGGGGAGGCTGGGCTCCCGCCGTCGAGGCCAGCAGGACCGCCAGCCACGGCCCGCCCCACTGTGACTTCAGATTCATTCCGTCCTCCCGCGCGCGGAGCGGTCCGGTTCGCTCCGGGTATCCGCCACGTAACGCTCGCCCAGCGACCCCACCTGCCGGAGCAAGTGAAGGATCGCCGCCTGGTGGTCGTACGTCAGGTTGGCCACGCTCGTGCGCGCCCGCGAGAGCTGGGTGAAGGCGTCCACCTGGTCCAGGCTCGTCGCCTTGCCGGCGCGATAGCGCTGGGACACCACGTCATAATTCTCGCGGGCCAGTTCAAGCTCCTTCTGGGTGGCGTCCAGCAACACCCGGGCTGTCCGGGTGCGCAGCCAGGCTTCCGTCACCTGGAGGCGAACGGTCTTCACGAGCTGGCTGACCACGAGATCCGCCTCCTCCAGGGCGTACCGCGCCTCCCGGGCGTCCAACTGCCGCGCGCCGCCCTCGAAGAGCGGAAGGCTGGCGCGGAACGTGGCGGTCCAGAAATCGTCCGGCTGGGACAGGCTGCCCGGGTCGGCCCACGTCTGCTCCACGTCAAAACTGACCGTCGGCCACCAGCCCCGCCGGGCCTTGACCAGCGACCAACGCGCCGCCTCCCGCTCGTAGGCCGCCCGTCGCAGGTCGTCGCGTTGTTCCAGCGCCGCCGCGATCAAGGTCTCCAGCGAGTCCGCGTGTTCCAGTCGGTCGGCCAGCCCCTCCGGGGGCGCCTGCACGGAGACCGGGCCGTCGCCTGCGCCGATCAGCGTGGCGAGCTGCGCGCCCGCGAGTTGCCACTGGTTCCGCGACACGTCCAGTTCGCGCCGCGCCCGGCTGACTTCCACTTCCGCGCGCAGGACGTCCGTCTTCGGCACCTCGCCCGCCTCGTACCGCGCCTCGGCCGTCCGCCGCTGTTCCTCGGCCAGAGTCAACGTCTCCCGGTTGATGCCCACCACGTGCTCCAGCTTGAGGCAGTCGATGAAGGTGGCGGCCACCCGGAAGAGCAGGTCGCGGAGCCGGAAGACGCGGTCCTCGATCGCCGCCCGTTCCAGGGAACGGCCGCTCCGGTAGCCCGCGTACGCGTCACTGCTGAACAGGGGCTGCGACAGACGGAGGCTGGCCCGGTCCGTGGGGTCCGCGACGACGGGGCTCCCGCTCTCTCCTACGATTTCATCCTCCGGAATCATCCGCGAGGCGTCCGCCGTGAGCGAGGGGAAGAGGAGGGAGAGGGATCGCCAGGGCAGGAGCGCGCGCTGTTTCACGGCCAGGTCCGCCAGCCGGGCCTCCTCGTTACGCTCCAGAGCCATCTCGAAGGCCCGCTCGATGGTCAGCGGGGCCTCCGTGTTGGTCTGTCCGAAGCACGGTCGCAGGGCCAACAGGCCCGCCATCAGGATCGGGAGCCGTCTCACGGATGGCCTCCCGTCCGGGCCCGGGCCGGTTCGCTGAACTGCTCGACCAGCCGCCCGAGAATGTCGAGGTACTGCCTCCGGTCCCGTTCACTCATCCGGCTGAACAGACGCCGGATCATCCGGCGCCGCTGGTCGGTGATCTGCCGAACCATCGAGCGCCCCTTTTCGGAGAGAGAAACGCAGACCACGCGGCGGTCGCTGCGGCGGCGCTCCCGCCGCACCAGGTTGAGCCGCTGCATTCGGTCCACGAGTCCCGTGGCCGTGGATTGACGGCTGTGCATGGCCGTGGCCAGTTGATGCATCGTGCAGCGGGGATGCTCGTGGACGAAATCGAGCGCCCAGAGCTGGGGAAAAGTGATGTTCTCGCAGGTGAAAAAATTCCGCTCGTAGGCATGGATCCCGCGCATCAGCTTGGGCAGCAGCTCCATCAGCCGATCCGCGTCCTGCGACGACGTCATGTCCCCGATCCGTTTATTATTTAGTTGCACGAAATATTTACCTCATGGAATATAAGCGCCCCGGCCGTCCTGTAAAGAGAAGAATCGCGCCGGCCGAAAACTTCTGGCCAAACGAACCCGTTTCGGGCAGGAATGGAAGCTATGCACTATGACCGGATACAGATTCCGGCGTCGGGCCGGAAGATCGCGTTGGGGCCGGATCGGCGCCTTCAGGTGCCGGATCGTCCCATCATCCCCTTCATCGAGGGCGACGGAACCGGGCCGGACATCACGCGGGCGGCCATGACCGCGTGGAACGCGGCCGTGGAGAAGGCCTACGCCGGCCGGCGGCGCGTGGAATGGATGGAGGTCTACGCGGGCGAAAAGGCCAACGCGGTCTACGGGGAACCGGTCTGGCTTCCGCCCGAGACGCTCGAGGCCTGCCGCGAGTTCAAGGTGTCCATCAAGGGCCCGCTGACCACGCCGGTCGGCGGCGGCATCCGCAGCCTCAACGTCGCGCTGCGCCAGGAACTGGACCTCTACGTCTGCCTGCGGCCGGTGCGCTGGTTCGAGGGCGTCCCGTCGCCGGTCAAGCATCCCGAACGCACCGACATGGTCATCTTCCGCGAGAACGCCGAGGACATCTACGCGGGGATCGAGTGGGCCGCCGGCACGCCGGAAGTCAAGAAGGTGGTCGATTTCCTCCAGCGCGAAATGGGCGTGAAGAAGATCCGGTTCCCGGGCTCGTCCGGGATCGGCATCAAGCCCGTCTCCCGCGAGGGCACGGCGCGGCTCGTGCGCGCCGCGATCCGCTACGCGATCGAGGCCGGCCGCCCGTCGGTCACCCTGGTCCACAAGGGCAACATCATGAAGTTCACCGAGGGCGCGTTCCGCGACTGGGGCTACCGGGTCGCCCGCGAGGAGTTCGGGGCGGAGCCGCTGGATGGCGGGCCGTGGCACCGCCTGAAGAACCCGCGCACCGGCGCGGACCTCGTCGTGAAAGATGTCATCGCCGACGCGTTCCTCCAGCAGATCCTGACGCGGCCGGCCGAGTACTCCGTGATCGCGACGCTGAACCTGAACGGCGACTACATCTCCGACGCGCTGGCCGCCTGCGTCGGCGGCATCGGCATCGCGCCCGGCGCGAACATCAACTACGACACCGGCGCGGCGGTCTTCGAGGCGACCCACGGCACCGCGCCGAAGTACGCGAACCAGGACAAGGTCAATCCCGGCTCGCTGATCCTGTCCGGCGAGATGATGTTCCGCTACCTCGGCTGGACCGAGGCTGCCGACCTCATCGTCCGCGGCATGGAGCAGGCGATCCGGGCGAAGACGGTCACGTACGACTTCGCGCGGCTCATGGACGGCGCCCGTGAGGTGAAATGCAGCGAATTCGGCCGGCTGGTCGCGGAGGCCATGTCGTGACCGCCCTGAACCCTGAACCCTGAACCCTCCCATGCGCCCCGCGGAATCCAAGATCCTGTCGAGAGAAACGATGGCCGCCGAGCGCGCCCGGCTCCGCGCGGCGGGGAAGAAACTCGTCTTCACGAACGGCGCGTTCGACCTCCTGCACGCGGGGCACGTGACCTACCTGGAATTTGCGAGGCAGCAGGGCGACGCGCTGGTCGTCGGGCTGAACTCCGACGCGTCGGTCCGCCGTTACAAGGGCGACAAGCGGCCGGTCAACGGGCAGGCGGACCGCGCCCGCGTGCTGGCGGCGCTGGAATGCGTGGATTACGTGGTGGTCTTCGACGAGGACGAGCCGGCGGACTTGATCGCGGACCTGGTCCCCAATGTGCTGGTCAAGGGAGCCGACTGGGCGCATTATGTCAGCGGGCGCGACGTCGTGGAGAAAGCCGGCGGCCGTGTGGTGCTGGCCCCGATGGTCGAGGGGCGGTCCACCAGCGGGATGATCGGGAAGATCCTCCAAGCCCATTCCCCCTCTCCTTCTCTCCCTCCTTCTCCTACTCCTACTCCTTCTCCCCCTCATGACTCATGAACCCGCGTTTTTCTCATGAAAAGCTCGATGTCTACCGGTTGGAGTTGGATTTTGTTCGCTGGTCAACCGTTTTGCTCAACGAATTGAAGTCCGGCGATGGTCCCTGCACGGGCGAAGTGCGCAATCAATTGGACCGGGCGGGACTTTCGATGTTGTTGAATACCGCCGAGGGAAACGGGCGGAGGCGGATGCCGATGAGGGCCAAGTTCTTTGACGATGCCCGCGGCTCGGCGGCCGAGTGCGCGGCATGCCTGGATGCCCTGGCGGTAAAGGGCGCGGTCCCCGCGGAGAGGGTGGAGGACGGGAAGGTCTTGTTGGCGAGCATTGCAGCCATGCTGTCCAAACTTGTCGCGTATTTCTCGGAAACCCGCTTGATTCGCGAGGACCGAGCGGAGTACGGAGCGGGGGCCGGCGGGGGAAATGAGGGGGAGGAGGAGAGGGAGAAGGAGGAGGGGGAGGCCAAGCCATGAGCACCAAGTTCATCGTCACCGGCGGCGCGGGATTCATCGGCAGCAACCTCGTGGCGGCGCTCAACGCGCGGGGCGAGGACCACATCCTGGTCGTGGACGAACTGGGGACGGACGAGAAGTGGAAGAATCTGGTCGGCCTGCGTTACGAAGACTACATGGGGCGCGACGACTTCCGAGCGGCCATTCAGCACGACGCGCTGACCGCCGTCGACGCGGTCTTCCATCTCGGCGCGTGCAGTTCGACCACCGAGAAGGACGCGGGCTTCCTGGCCGACAACAACTACCGGTACACGCGCGAGCTCTGCGAGTGGTGCCTGCACAACGGCGCGCGCTTCATCTACGCCTCCAGCGCGGCGACGTACGGCGACGGCGAGAGCGGCTATTCCGACGACGACCGGCACACCCTGACGCTCAAGCCCCTGAACATGTACGGCTACTCGAAGCACATGTTCGACCTGTGGGCGCTGCGCCACGCGCTGCTCGACCGCATCGTCGGCCTGAAGTACTTCAACGTGTTCGGGCCGCGCGAGGACCACAAGGGCGACATGCGCTCCGTGGTGCACAAGGCCTACCACCAGATCCGCGAAACCGGCGAGGTCCGGCTCTTCAAGTCCTACAAGCCGAAATACCGCGACGGCGAGCAGGTGCGGGATTTCATCTTCATCCAGGACGCCGTGGACGTCACCTTGTTCTTCCTCGACCACCCGGGCGTGTCCGGGCTGTTCAACTGCGGCACGGGGCAGGCGCGGACCTGGAACGACCTGGCGAAGGCCGTGTTCGCGGCGATGGGCCTGGAGCCGCGCATCACCTACATCGACATGCCCCCGGCCCTCCGCGAGAAGTACCAGTACCACACGCAGGCCGACGTCCTGAAGCTGCGCAAGGCCGGGTACGACAAGCCGTTCACGCCCCTCGAAGAGGCGGCGGCACGCTACGTGAAGGAATGGCTGTCGGCTCCGCGCTGACGAACCGCCCGCCTTTTTTGCTCTTCCGCGACTGCGGGATGTGGTACTATTCATACGCCAGACCCCGCCGGAGGGGGAAAGGGAGGCATCGATGCAGCACAATCCAGATTCGAAGGCCGGAACGCCCGATCCCTCCCGGCGCTCGGAGGACAGCGGAAAGCGGTACCATGCGCTCTTCGAAGCCGCTACCGACGCCATTTTCCTCGAAACCCTGCATGGGGAGATTCTCGACTGCAACGGCGCCGCGCAGCAGCTGTTCGGCTATACCCGGGAGGAGATGCTCCGGCTCCGGGTGACCGACCTGGTCCCCGAGGACGTGGCCCGGACGCTGCCTTCGCTGATCACCGAGGAATTGACGACGGGCGGCTTTTTCGTGGAGGCGGTCAATCGCCGCCGCAGCGGCGAACTGTTCCCCGTGGAAGTGAGTTCGAGGCTCGTGCGCATCGGGGAGGAGGCGCAGATCGTGGTGTTCGTGCGCGACATCACGGAGCGGAAGAAGGCCGCGAGCGCGCTGGAAGCCGAGAAGGAGCGGCTTGCCGTGACGCTCCGCAGCATCGGCGACGGCGTCATTGCCACGGACGAGACCGGCCTCATCGTGCTGATCAACCGGGTCGCCGAGACCATGACGGGCTGGGCGCAGGCCGAGGCCGTCGGCCGGTCGCTGGACGAGGTCTTTCATATCGTCAACGAGAAGAGCCGTGCGCGGGCGGATAATCCCGCCCAGCGGGTTCTCAAGTCCGGGATCACCGCCGGGCTGGCCGGCAACACCGTGCTCATCGCCCGGGGCGGCGCGGAGCGGATCATCGCCGACAGCGCGGCTCCGATCCGCGACCGCGACAGCAAGATCATCGGCGTGGTCGTGGCCTTCCGAGAGATCACGGAACTGCGGCGCATGGAGGAGGAGCGGCTGCGCGCGCAGAAGCTGGAATCCCTCGGGCTGCTGGCCGGCGGGATCGCCCACGATTTCAACAACATCCTGACGGGCATCCTCGGGAACATCTCGCTGGCCCGCATGGCCCTGCAATCCGGCGGCGATCATCCGGCGCTGCTGCAGGAGGCGGAGAAGGCCTGCCTGCGCGCCAAGGATTTGAGCCAGCAGTTGCTCACCTTCGCGCGGGGCGGGGCCCCCGTGCGGCAGATGACGTCCATGTCCAGCCTGGTGCGGGACACGGTGGAGTTCTGCCTGCGCGGCTCCAATGTCCGCGCCGATATGCACGTGTCCGCGGACCTGTGGGCCGCGGAGGTGGATCCCGGCCAGATCGCCCAGGTGGTGAACAACGTCGTCATCAACAGCAAGCAGGCGATGCCCGGCGGCGGCGTGATCGTCGTGCGCGTGGAGAACGCGGATCTGGAGCAGGGCGGCCCTCATCCCGTGGACCCCGGCCGGTACGTGCGCATCACCGTCAAGGACGCGGGGTCGGGCATCCCGCGGGAGTACCTGCAGAAGGTCTTCGATCCGTTCTTTACGACCAAGGCGCAGAGCAGCGGGCTGGGCCTGACCGCCTCCTACGCCATTGTGCGCAAGCACGGCGGCAACCTGCTGCTGGAATCCGAGCTGGGCGCCGGCACGGTCGTGCACATCCTGCTGCCCGCCTCGCGGGCCATTCTGCCCGCGCCCCCGGAGGAGGAGCGGCCGGCGCCGCACGGGACCGGCCGCATCCTGGTGATGGACGACGAGGACGCCGTGCGCAACGTGGCCGTGCGCGTCCTGGAATACCTCGGCTACGAACCGACGGCCGCGCGCAACGGCACGCAGGCCGTGCAGGAGTACCGGCGGGCCATGGAAACGGGCCGGCGGTTCGCCGCCGTGATCCTGGACCTGACCGTCCCCGGCGAGATGGGCGGGCGCGAAGCGTTGGAGAAGCTCAAGGCGCTGGACCCGAACGTCCGCGCCATCGTGGCCAGCGGCTATTCCAGCGATTCGTGCATGTCGAACTACCGGGCCTGCGGCTTCGCGGGCGCCGTGATCAAGCCGTTCACGGTCAACGAGGTCGGCAGGATCATCCATGCGGTCCTGCGGGAGTGACTTCCGGAAAACGACGGCCGGCTGTACACAAGAACGGGCGGCGGGGTAGAATGAACAGCATGACGGAACAGCAATTCAGAGATCAGGCGGCGGCCATCGTCAAGGATCGACCGGCCAAGGTATGGCTCGTGCGATCCGCCGGGCACCGGCTCGATTTCCTCTGGGGCGTGGGCGTGTCGCGGACGGCGGAGCCCGAGCGGTTGGGCCGGCATGGCCGGCACTACCTCGTGGGGCAGGACGTGCCGGAGGAACTCAAGCCGCAGTTGGTCGCCTTGTTCGACGACTTCTGCCAGTCCGACGAGGTCCAACAGGCCGAGTCCACGGTTCGGCCGCTCCGCTTCGTGCCAGCGCGTTAGGCGCGCTCACGCGCGGCGGCTGGCGCGGAGGTTCCACTCCTTTATCCAGCGAACGGCATCGCCCGGCGCGCCGGGACCCCGTCGGTAACGTAGGCGGTGTGCCGGCACGCGTCCGAGGCGTCGGATCGTTTCCAGGTTGCTCCGCTCGATCGCGCCCCAGGGAGCCCGGCGGGCGCATACCAGGATCACGCCCAGGATTTTCAGGCCGGCCCGGCGCAGTTCGCGGAGCGTCATCAGCGTGTGATTCAGCGTCCCGAGCCCCGGCCGCGCGGCCACGATCACCGGCAAGGCGAGCGCCCGCATCAGGTCCAGCATGGTTTTATTCCCGTTCAATGGAACGAGCACCCCGCCGGCCCCTTCCACGAGAACGTACGAATGCCGGGCCGACAGGCGGCGGAAGGCCTTCCGGATCGCGGACAGCCGGATGCGGACGCCCGCCTGCGCCGCGGCCAGGTGCGGCGAGCACGCGGGGCGGAACGGGTAGGGGCACATCAGGCTTTTCTCGGCGGCGTCAGGCCGGAGCCCGGCCGCGCGCAGCGCCCGCTCAAGGTCCGGCGAAACCAGGCCGCGTCGCGAAGGACGGCATCCGGTCTGGACGGGTTTCATGGGCGCTGCGTCGATCCCGGCCCGCCGCAGCGCGCACAACAGCGCGGCAAGGACCGCGGTCTTGCCGATCCCCGTGTCCGTCCCCGTGATGAACAGGCCCTTCATCCACCCCATTCAGAGCGGATTCGGCGAAAAAAGCAAAGTCCGTTTTCGATTCGAAATCGGGCTGGCCCGCGTTATGGTAGAACCATGCCTTGGGAAACGAAGACCGCTTGGGCCCCGCCCGGACGCTGGAACTTCCCGCCCGCGGTGCGGGCGTTGTTGTTCGGAACCGTGGGCCTCTCGCTTTTTCAATGGGTCGCCGACGACCTGACCGGCGGGGCCTTCACGCGATGGTTCGGCTTGAGCTGGTTGTCCCTCCGGCGCGGCCTGGTCTGGACGCCCGTGACGTACATTTTCCTGCACGGCGGCGTGTTTCATCTCCTCATGAACATGCTCGTCCTGTTTTTCCTGGGGCCGGAGACGGAGCGCGCGCTGGGCTCCCGTAAGTTTCTGCTGCTCTATTTCATCAGCGGCCTGCTCGGCGGGCTGGGATGGGTCTGGATCGAGGACTCGCCGCTCGTAACATGCATCGGCGCGTCGGGCGCGGTCTTCGGGATCCTCGGCGCGTTCGCCGCGCTGTTCCCGAACCAGCCGATCACCCTGCTGCTGTTCTACGTCGTCCCCGTGACCCTGCGCGCGTGGGTGCTGGCCGTCATCCTGGGCCTGGTCGAACTGATGTTCCTGCTTTCGCCCGGCAGCGGCAGCGTGGCCAACGCCGCGCACCTCGCGGGCGGCCTGGCAGGCTACTTTTATGCCCTCGGCCTGGTCCGCGGTGAACGGAGCGGCGCCCGCTCGTGGCGGAAAGTGGCGAAGCTCTTCACGCCCCCGCCGGCAGACGACGCGCGGGAGTTGGACCGCCTGCTCGACAAGATCGCCAACCACGGCCTGCACAGCCTTACCCCCCGCGAGCGCGAATGGCTCGACCGCGCCAGCCGGGCGCGGAGAGGCTCTTGATTCATATCTGATTGAACTTGCCCGGCGCCTTTTCTACAGTCCAGCCATGCCAAGGCTCCCTGCATGGATCCGGTCCGACCGGCGGACGGATGCGGACTTCAAGCGCGTCCAGGGGCTCCTGTCGCGCGAGGGGTTGAACACCGTCTGCGTCGGCGCGCGCTGCCCGAACCGCGCGGAGTGCTGGAACCACGGCACGGCGACGTTCCTGATCCTCGGCGACACCTGCACCCGCGGTTGCGCTTTCTGCGCGGTGACGCCCGGCCGGCCCGCGCCGCCCGCCGCGGACGAGCCCGAGCGCGTCGCGCGAGCCGTGAACGCCATGGGCCTGAAGCACGCGGTCGTGACCAGCGTGACCCGGGACGACCTGCCCGACGGCGGGGCCGGGGCCTTTGCCGCGACGATCCGGGCGATACGGTCCGCCGCCCCCGGGACCAGCGTCGAGGTGCTGACGCCCGATTTCGCGGGTTCGGAATCCGCGCTGGCCGCGGTGCTCGAGGCACGGCCGGACGTGTTTGCCCATAATCTCGAAACCGTCCGCCGGTTGACTCCGGCGATCCGCGCCTCGGCGTCGTACGAGCGCTCGCTGGCCGTGTTGCGGTTCGCGGCTTCCTGGACCCCTCCCGCGGCGGTCAAATCGGGGCTCATGCTGGGCCTGGGGGAGACCGATGCCGAGGTGATGGAGAGCCTGCGCGACCTGCGCGGGTCGGGTTGCCGCTGGCTCACGCTGGGGCAATACCTGGCCCCGACGGCGCGGCATGCCCCCGTGGCGCGGTTCGTCACGCCGGCCGAATTCGACGGCTGGGCTGCGCGCGCGCGGCAGATGGGCTTCGAGCCGGTGGCGTCGGGGCCGCTCGTGCGTTCTTCGTACCGGGCGGCGGAGGGCTGGGCGGAGTTGGCGAGGGAGGACCGGGCATGTCCCGCGTGCTGATCTGCTACCTGGTGCGGAACAGCGGGCACCACTCCGCGGCGCGGAACGTCCAGGCCGCGCTCCACAAGCTGGATCCGTCCATCGAGACCATGTGCGTGGACCTGCTCGAATACACGCACCCGCGGTGGAGCGCGATCGTCCAGAAGACCTACATGGTCACCATCCGCCGCACGCCGGAAGTCTGGGAGGCGCTCTACGACCGCCTGTGGCTCGAGTACCTCACGCGCCGAATCCGGCGTCTCGTCCAGCGCGGCAACAGCCGGCCGCTGCGCGATCTCATGGACCGTTTCCGCCCCGACGTCGCCGTCTGCACGCAGGCGCATCCGCTCGGCGTCTTGAGCGCGTACGCCCAGCGCCACCGGCCGGACCTGCCGCTGTGGGGGATCGTGACCGACTACGTGCCGCACCGCTACTGGGTCGTCCGCTGGCCCCCCGTGCGCTACGTCGTGCCCGGCGAGGCCGCGGGCGGGCGGCTGGCCCTCTACGGCGTGCACCGTCCGAACCTGTTCCCGCTCGGCATCCCGATCCACACGGGCTTCGTCACCGAGCGCAAGACCCGCGTCTCGCGCGAGGACGGGCGCCGCGTGCTGGTGATGGGCGGGAGCCGCGGGCTCGGCGCGCGCTACCGGACCATCCGTTACCTGGACCGCAGCACGGAGGACTTCACGATCGACGTCGTCACCGGCGCCAACCGCCGGCTGCGCGCCAAGCTGATCCGCAACCGCGACAAGTTCCGGCACCCGATCCGCATCCGGGGTTACGTCAAGGACGTCGTCGCCCTCATGCATCGCGCGAGCCTGCTGATCAGCAAGCCAGGCGGCCTGACCAGCGCCGAGGCCATGGCGGTCGGGCTGCCGATGGTCCTGGTCCGGCCGCTGCCGGGGCAGGAGAGGGGCAACACGGAGGTGCTGGTCCGGCACGGGGCGGCGGTCCACCTGCCCGAGGACCGGGACGTCGCCAGCGTCGTGACCTCGCTGCTGGCGAACCGGGAGTTGCTGGACATGATGCGCGAGCGGGCCTTGGACCTGGGGCGGCCGCATGCCGCGCTGGACACGGCCCGGCTGATCCTCAAGGACATCGCCGCGCCGGGCGGAAAGGCGGGCGCATGACCGGCTACTGGCCCTATCGCATCGCCGCGTTCTTGAGCCGCGCCCTTCCCGAGAGGCTGGCCTACTGGGTCGGCCTGCGATTCTCCGACCTGTTCTACCGGCGGGATCAAAAAGGGCGCGCGGCGGTCATGGGGAACATCGCGACCGTCCTGCGGGCGCGCGGCGTGCAGCCCGCCCGGGATGCGCTGGACGGGTTCGCCCGCAAGACGTTCCAGTATTTCGGCAAGTATCTCGTGGATTTCTTCCGCTTCTCCCGGCTGACGCAGGAGGACATCGAGCGGCGCGTCAGCATCGAACACCGCGAGCGCCTGGACCAGTCCCTGGCGCTGGGGCGCGGCCTGATCCTCGTGACGGCGCATTTCGGCAACTGGGAACTCGGCGGCGCCGTGATCGCGGGGCTGGGCTACCCCGTGAACGCGGTCGTGCTGCCCCAGCGGCTCGAAAAGCTGAACCGCCTGTTCCAGGGCCAGCGGGAGCGCCGGGGGCTCCGCGTGATCCCGATGGGCAGTTCCGTCTTCAACCTCATCCGCTGCCTCCGGCGCAAGGAGCTCCTGGCCCTGCTGGCCGACCGTGATTTCACCGGCAAGAGCGACCCGGTCGAGTTCTTCGGCAAGCCCGCCCACATGCCCGTCGGGCCCGCCTGGCTGTCCTTCAAGACCGGCGCCCCCGTGCTGGTGGGCTTTCTCATTCGCGAAGTGGACGACACGTTCCGGCTTCGCCTCTATCCGCCGATCCTCCCGGGCCCGGACGCGTCCATCGAAGGGATACGGGCCCGCATCAACGAAATCCTGGAAAAGGAAATCGCGGAGCGCCCGTACCAGTGGTTCATGTTCGACCCGTTCTGGGATGCCCAGGCCCCGGTTCAGGCCGCGCAGGCCCCGGCCCCCTTTGACGAAGCCGGGCCGGTCGACTATGTTGCCGGCCAGGGTAAAACCCCATGAGCGCAGAAGTCAAACAGTCCGGGTCGGTGGCCGTGGTGATCCCGGCGTTCCGGGAGGAGCGGCATATCGGCGGGGTCGTCCGCGCCGTTCGGGCGGAGGGTTTCGAGGCCGTGGTCGTGGACGACGGATCGGACGACCGGACGGCGGAGGTGGCCGGCGAGGCGGGCGCCGTGGTCATCCGGCACGATCGAAACCAGGGGAAGGGCGTTGCCCTGCAGCACGGGTTCGAGTACGCGGCCGCGCATGGCTACGAAGCGGCCGTGACGCTGGACGCCGACGGGCAGCACCGGCCGGAGGAAATCCGGCGGTTCGTGGAGGCCTACGGCCGCGGCGACGCGCCCGTGCTGATCGGCAACCGCATGGCCGACACGTCCACCATGCCGCTCATCCGTCGCTGGACCAACCGCTTCATGAGCTGGCTGTTGAGCCGCCTCATGGGGCAGGCCGTGCCGGACACCCAGTGCGGCTTCCGGCTCTACCGGCTTGACGCGATCCCCCCGAGGGATGGCGCGTCCGAGCGGTTCGACGCCGAGTCCGAGATCCTGCTGGAAATCGCGCGGCGCGGGGTTCGCATCGGCTCCGTGCCGATCTCGACGGTCTACGGCGAAGAGCGCAGCAAGGTGAATCCCTGGACCGATACGATCCGCTTCTTCCGGATGTTGAGGCGATACAGGAGGGAACGAGCATGATGAAACGTCGCGTGTGGAGGTGGGGGATCGCGCTGGCCCTCCTGGCGGCCGGGCCCATGGTCCGGGCGGACCTGGTTCCGCATCCGCCGTCGGAGGCGCAGGCCGGGGACGGCATGAGCACGGGAGACCGCATCGCGCACTACCTGGAACAAAAGGGCTGGCCGAAGGAACTGGTCGTGCTGTCGATCTCCGCCCTGCCGATCGTCGAGCTGCGCGGCGCCGTGCCGGTGGGCATCAACCTGCTGGGGATGAACTGGGCGTGGGTCTTTTTCCTGTCCGTCGTCGGCAACATGATCCCCATCCCGTTCATCCTGCTGTTCCTCGGCCCGTTCTCCCGGTGGTGCATGAAGTTCCGGGCCGGCAAGGCGTTCTTCGAGTGGCTCTTCGCGCGCACGCGGCGCAAGAGCGCGAGCATCGAGAAATACGAGACGCTGGGCCTGACGATCTTCGTGGCCATCCCGCTGCCGGCGACCGGCGGCTGGACCGGCGCCATGGCGGCCTTCCTGATGGGCATGAAGTTCCACCACGCCATGCTCTCGATCTTCCTGGGGGTGGCGATCGCCGGCGTGATCATGACGGTCCTCTCCCTGATGGGCTGGATCGGCGCGATCATCGCGGGCGTGGCGCTGATGGGCCTGGCGGTCAGCGCGCTGGCGGGGCTGTTGAAGCGCGAGGAAAGGAGCGCTCCGCATGACGGCGCAACGAACGCGTGACATCCTGGAGCGGGCCCGCGAATTTCACGCCGAGCTCGGCCGCTTCTACGAGCGGATGGGGGAGCGGGTCGGCCGCGAGCGGGTGAAGATGCTGCTGGCGTACATGAGCCGGCACGAGACCAACCTGGCCGACTGCCTGGGTCGCTACGAGCGAGAGGCCGCGCAGCGGCTCCTGGACACCTGGTTCAAGTACCCGTCCGACAAGGGGTCGTGCAGGGGCCTGGAGAACCTGGCCATCCCGCCTGACGCGAGCGTCGAGGACGTGGTCCAACTGGCCCTGAAACTGGACCAGTGCCTGGTGGAGCTGTATACCGAGATGGCCGCGCAGGCCGTGTCCCAGGAAGTGCGCGACCTCTTCACCAACCTCCTGAAGACCGAGCAGAAGGAGGAAACCACGATGGTCCGCAACGCGCTCATGCTGGACCAGGAAATTTAATTTTCTTTTCCTCTTGTTCTTCCGCGCGGTCGGCGTATGCTCTGCCCGGTCGGTCGGGGCGTGGCTCAGTCTGGCTAGAGCGCTTGGTTCGGGACCAAGAAGTCGCTGGTTCAAATCCAGTCGCCCCGACCATTTTTCTTTTCGTGGCATTCCGGCCCAAATCCCCCACGGGCCGGGGAACTCGACGCGGAGACGCGGCGAGGCATTTCCGCGACTGGTGACGCGACGCGGCGACGTGATCCCCGCGACCCGC